>NZ_CM172788.1:0-3450000 GCF_057653715.1 Rhizobium sp. WSM1328
ATGAAGCAGAACGTATTGTTTGAGCGCGTCACCGCGCGCTTGAAGGCTCAGGTCGGTCAGGATGTCTACGCCAGCTGGTTCGCCCGGCTGAAGCTGCATTCGGTATCGAAGAGCGTCGTTCGCCTTTCGGTCCCCACGACCTTCCTGAAGTCGTGGATCAACAATCGTTATCTCGATCTCATCACCGGTCTGTTCCAGGCCGAAGATCCGGAAATTCTGAAAATCGAAGTCCTGGTGCGTACGGCGACGCGCCACGGCACGAAGGCGCTCGATGAGGCGGTCGCGCCGGAACCAGCCGCCCCTACGCAGATGCGCCGCCCGGCAAGCGCTCAGCCGGCCGGTCAGGCCGTCCAGCAGGCGGTTTCGGCCGTTGCCGCCGCAAGGCCCGCAAGCTTCGGCTCGCCGCTCTTCGGTTCGCCGCTCGATAGCCGCTTTACCTTCGACACCTTCGTCGAAGGCAGCTCGAACCGGGTAGCACTTGCGGCTGCAAAGACGATCGCGGAAGCCGGTCAGGGCGCCGTGCGCTTCAACCCGCTCTTCATCCATTCGACCGTCGGCCTCGGCAAGACCCACCTGCTGCAGGCTGTCGCCAATGCGGCAGTGCAGAACCCCAGGGCTCTGCGCGTCGTCTATCTGACGGCCGAATATTTCATGTGGCGTTTCGCCACCGCGATCCGCGACAATGATGCGCTGACGCTGAAGGATTCGCTGCGCAACATCGATCTCTTGATCATCGACGACATGCAGTTCCTGCAGGGCAAGATGATCCAGCATGAATTCTGCCATCTCCTCAACATGCTTCTCGACAGCGCCAAGCAGGTCGTCGTTGCCGCCGACCGTGCGCCCTGGGAGCTGGAGTCGCTCGACCCCCGCGTTCGCTCGCGCCTCCAGGGCGGCGTCGCGATCGAATTCGACGCGCCGGATTACGAGATGCGTCTCGAAATCCTCAAGCGTCGCCTTGCTGTCGCCCGGCTCGAAGATCCGTCGCTCGAAATTCCGGCCGAGTTGCTCCAGCATGTCGCTCGCAACGTCACGGCCAGCGGCCGCGAACTTGAAGGCGCTTTCAACCAGCTGGTCTTCCGCCGCTCCTTCGAGCCGAACCTGTCGATCGAACGCGTCGACGAACTGCTCGCCCATCTGGTCGGCTCCGGCGAACCCCGCCGTGTGCGCATCGAGGATATCCAGCGCATCGTTGCAAGACACTACAATGTCTCGCGCCAGGAACTGGTGTCGAACCGCCGCACCCGCGTCATCGTCAAGCCGCGCCAGATCGCCATGTATCTGTCGAAGACGCTGACGCCACGCTCCTTCCCGGAGATCGGCCGCCGTTTCGGCGGGCGTGATCACACGACCGTGCTGCACGCCGTGCGCAAGATCGAGGAACTAATTTCGGGAGACACCAAGCTTTCGCACGAAGTCGAGCTTCTGAAGCGCCTGATCAACGAATAGTCGATAGGTTTTTCCGAAAAATCCACGGCCGGAAGCGATTCCGGCCGTTTTGCTTTATAAGTTTTTTATTCTATACCTCCCGCGCATCACGTGCATGTCAAAGACTGAAGCGCCAAAACGGCGCGTGGGAGGAATGAATGAGTTTCGAAAAGATCGCCGTTCTCGGCCTGGGCAAGGTCGGACGGCTGGCGGCGACGCTGTTGCATGAAGGCGGCTTCGAGGTCATCGGCGTCGATGCGCAATTGCCGCTGAGCGACGTCCCCTTCAAGTGCCGCATCGGCGATATCTCCGATCCTCAAGTGATCGGCGAACTGCTCTCGAATGTCGAGGCGGTGCTGTCCTGCCTGCCCTATCATTTGAATATCGAGCTGGCGCGCGCCGCCCATCTTGCCGGCATTCATTATTTCGATCTGACCGAAGACGTTCCGACCACCAATTTCATCATCGAGCTGTCGAAGACAGCCCGCGGCCTGATGGCGCCGCAATGCGGCCTGGCGCCGGGTTTCGTCGGCATCATCGGTGCAAGCCTGGCCGACGGCTTCGATCGCTGCCGGTCGATCCGCATGCGCGTCGGCGCCCTGCCGCAGCATCCGACCGGACTGCTCGGCTACGCCTTCAACTGGTCGCCCGAGGGCGTCGTCAACGAATATCTGAACGACTGCGAGGTCATCGAGGGCGGTGTGCGCAAGCTTGTCTCGCCGATGGAATGGCACGAGACCGTCTATGTCGGCGGCGTCAAGCTCGAAGCCTTCACGACGTCCGGCGGCCTTGGCACCATGTGTGACACCATGCTCGGCAAGATCGACAATCTCGATTACAAGACCATGCGTTATCCCGGCCATATGGAGCTGATGAATTTCTTCTTCCACGAGCTGTTGATGCGCGACAAGCGCAAGCTCGCCGGCGAGATCCTGACCAATGCCAAGCCGCCGGTTGAAGACGATGTTGTCTATGTCCATGTCGCCGCCGAAGGCACCGAGAATGGCAGCCTGCGCCGCAAGGAATTCGTGCGCGCCTATTACCCGATCGAGATTGCCGGCGCGCGCCGCACGGCGATCGCCTGGACGACGTCAGCCTCCGTCGTCGCCGTCATCGAGATGGTCCGCGACGGCCTGCTGCCGACGACCGGCTTCCTGCACCAGGAGCATATTCCGCTGGAGATGTTTTTGAAGACGCCGACCGGCAGCCTCTTCAAGGCGGGTGCGACCAGCCACGGCTAAGAAGCAGCCTTCGGTGCGGCGGCAATATCAATGCCGCCGCACCGAAAACCAATCCGTCGTATGGGTGTCAGCAAGCGAGATCGGCGACGACGGAATCGAGGATCAGCATGCCGGATGGCGTGCAGCGCAGCCGTGAATTGCCGATCCGCTCGATGAATTTGTGTTCGAGCAGGAATTCCTCGCGTTTCGGGTCGAGATCGCGGCCGGAAAGTTGCTGCCAGCGGGCAAGATCGACGCCTTCCCTGAGCCGCAGCCCCATCAGCAGCAGCTCGTCGGACTGTTCCTCGAAGCCGAGCCGCTCCTCGTCGAGAATGCCGTGGCCGTCACGCTCGACCATGTCGAGCCAGGTTTCCGGCTTGCGCTCGGTCGCCGTCGCGAGCTTCTCGGGGCCACGCGTCAGCCGGCCATGGGCGCCCGGGCCGATGCCGGCATAATCACCATAACGCCAGTAGGTCAGGTTATGCCGGCTTTCAGCCCCCGGCCGGGCATGATTGGAAACCTCATAGGCCGGCATGCCCTCGCGCGCGGTGATCTCTTGCGTCGCCTCGTAGAGCACTGCCGATTGCTCGCCATCCGGCACGATCAGCTTGCCGGCCTTGTGCAGGCCGTAGAAGGGCGTGCCTTCCTCGATGGTCAGCTGATAAAGCGAAAGATGGTCGACCGCATAGGAGATCGCCTCCTTCAATTCCTTTTCCCATTCCTCGACGGTCTGGTCGGGCCGGGCATAGATCAGGTCGAAGGACATGCGCGGAAAGATATCGCGCGCCAGCCTTATCGCCTTCAGCGCGTCGGCGACATCATGCAGCCGGCCGAGGAATTTCAGATCCCGGTCGTTCAGCGCCTGCACGCCGAGCGAGACGCGATTGACGCCGGCTGCCCGGTAGCCGCGGAAGCGTTCGGCCTCGACGCTCGAAGGATTGGCCTCCATGGTGATCTCGATGCCATCTGGCACATGCCAGTGCCGCGCAATGCCGTCGAGAATGGCGGAAACCGCTTCCGGCTTCATCAGCGAGGGCGTGCCGCCGCCGAGGAAGATGCTCGTCACCGTCTTCGGCCCACTCATCGCCCGGACCGCCGCCATCTCCGTCAGGAAGGCTGATGTAAAGCGCTCCTGATCCACCGGCTGGTGGCGCACATGGCTGTTGAAGTCGCAATAGGGACACTTCGCCGCGCAGAAGGGCCAGTGCACATAGACGCCGAAGCCCGGCTCGCCGGTATCGGGCAGCAGAGCCGCGTCGCGCGAGGTGCTTGGCGTGTCGAAATTGTCCACGAACAGACCTTATGCCTCCAGGCAGGTTTCAACAAAGAGTTTGAAGGCGCGGGCACGGTGCGACAGCGCTTGCGGCTTGCCGACGTTCCAGCCGTGTTTTTCCTCGCCGCTCATTTCGCCGAAGGTGATGTCGTAGCCCTCGGGCTGGAAGACCGGATCGTAACCGAAGCCCTGGGTGCCGCGCGGCGGCCAGACGACACTGCCTTCCACCTCGCCGCGAAACAGCTCTGTATGCCCGTCCGGCCAGGCAAGGCAGAGCACGCTGATGAAACGCGCCGTGCGCTGTTCCGGCTTTGTCGCGCCCGCATCCTGCAGCGCCTTTTCCACCTTGGCCATCGCCATGTCGAAATCGCGCGTGCCGTCGGCCTTCTCCGCCCAATTGGCGGTGTAGACACCGGGATCGCCGCCGAGTGCATCGACCACCAGCCCGGAATCGTCCGACAGCGCCGGCATGCCTGAGGCATTGGCCGAGGCGACTGCCTTGATCGTCGCATTCTCCTCGAAGCTCGTGCCGGTCTCATCCGGCTCGACGAAATTCAGCTCGGCGGCCGATTTGGCGGTGAAGCCGAGCGGCCCGATCAATTCCTGGATCTCGCGGATCTTGCCGGCATTGTGGCTGGCAACGACGATGGTCTTCGTTTCAAGCTTGCGCATTCAGATGTCCTGTTCGATGCCCCAGATTTTAGCCTCCGCGCATTCCAGACTGTTACCGGCCGGATCGCGGAAATAGATCGAGCGGCCGCCCTTCGGCCAGCGCACTTCGGATTCGATCGCCACACCCGCCGCCGTCAGCCGCTCGGCCATGGCATCGATATTGCGGCCGGACACCCGGAAACAGGCGTGGCCCTGGCCGGTCGTGCCGTGCGGCGGTACCTGCAGTGCTTCAGGCGCTGGCGGTTTTACCGTTTCCTCGGGATTGAAGATCAGGAGAACGCCAGGCCCACAGCGGAAGAAGACATGCCGGTTGGCGGCGCGGGCGATCTTTTCAAGTCCGAGAACGTCTTCGTAGAACGTCTCGGCCTGGTCGAGATCCCGCGCATAGAGCGCCGTTTCCAACATGCCTTCCAGCATGGGGTTCATCCTTCGACGGCTTGCTTCTGCAGTGCCACGAGTTCGCCGATGCCGTTTCTGGCAAGCTGCATCAGCGAGGTGAATTCGCCCTCGCTGAACGGCGTGCCTTCGGCCGTGCCCTGGATCTCGACGATCCCGCCGGTGCCCGTCATGACGAAGTTCGCATCGGTCTCGGCCGAGGAGTCTTCGATGTAATCGAGATCGATCACCGGCTGGCTGGCGAAGATGCCGCAGGAGATGGCGGCGACATGATCCTTCAGGACCCGTTCGACCTTGATCATGTTGCGGCTTTCCATCCATTTCAGGCAGTCGTAAAGCGCGATCCAGCCGCCGGTGATCGAGGCGGTCCGCGTGCCGCCATCGGCCTGGATGACGTCGCAATCCAGCGTGATCTGCCGTTCGCCGAGCGCCTGCAGGTCGACGACGGCGCGCAGCGACCGGCCGATCAGCCGCTGGATTTCCTGGGTGCGGCCGCCCTGCTTGCCGGCGGCAGCCTCGCGCTTCATGCGTTCGCCGGTTGCCCGCGGCAGCATGCCGTATTCGGCCGTGACCCAGCCCTTGCCGGTATTGCGCAGCCATGGCGGCGTCTTTTCTTCGAGACTCGCCGTGCAGAGCACATGCGTGTCGCCGAACTTCACCAGGCAGGAGCCTTCCGCATGCTTGGAAAAATTGCGCTCGAACGAGACCTTGCGCATCTGGTCGATTTTTCTGCCTGAAGGCCGCATTCTTATCTCCTGGAGTTTATTTGACCGCTTCTACGATTGGCGGCGCTCATTTGCAAATTCCCTTTTGCCACGGGTCTTAGTTTGACTTACTTTTCGGGAAGTATCATCAGCACGGGTTCGAAAGCTTCATGGGCATCAGGTCGACGTCGGTTTCGGATGCCGTAGCTGCGCTGGACGAGCGCTCCAGGGAAATTTTTCGTCGCATCGTCGAAGGTTATCTGGAAAGCGGCGAGCCGCTCGGTTCGCGCAACCTGTCCCGTATCCTGCCGATGTCGCTGTCGCCGGCCTCGGTGCGCAATGTCATGAGCGATCTCGAAGAACTCGGCCTGATCTATTCGCCGCATGTCAGCGCCGGCCGGTTACCGACCCAGATCGGCCTGCGCTTCTTCGTCGACGCCTTCATGCAGGTCGGCGACCTCTCGGCCGAGGAACGCGCCAGCATCGACCGCCAGGTGCGGGCCGAAAGCGGCGGCAATCCCGTCGAATCGATGATGAACGAGGCAAGCCGCATGTTGTCGGGCATTTCGCGCGGCGCCGGCCTGGTCATCACCTCGAAAAGCGATCCGGTGCTGAAACATGTCGAGTTCATCCGGCTCGAACCGACAAAGGCGCTGGCCGTGCTCGTCGGCGATCACGATCAGGTGGAAAACCGCATCATCGAGCTGCCGGCGGGCGTCACCTCCTCACAGCTGACCGAGGCGGCGAATTTCCTCAATGCCCATATGTCCGGCCAGACCCTGCCGGAGCTTCGCAAACAATTAAGCCGGCTGAAGGACGACGTCCGTCACGAGCTCGATGCCCTGTCGCGCGATCTGGTCGAGCGCGGCATTGCCGTCTGGGCCGGCAGCCCGGACGAGGGAAAACCGACGCAGCTGATCATCCGCGGCCGCGCCAACCTGCTCGAAGGCCTCGCCGGCGCCGAGGACCTCGACCGGCTGCGCCTGCTGTTCGACGATCTCGAGAAGAAGGACAGCCTGATCGAGATCCTCAATCTCGCCGAAAGCGGTTCGGGCGTCCGCATCTTCATCGGATCGGAAAACAAGCTCTTCTCGCTGTCCGGCTCGTCGCTCATCGTCGCGCCCTATCGTGACGATGACGATCGCATCGTCGGCGCTGTCGGCGTCATCGGCCCGACGCGGCTCAATTATTCCCGCATCGTGCCGATGGTGGACTATACAGCCCAGCTCGTCTCCCGCCTTTCGCGCAACCAGCTTTGACGCCGCAACTGCCAAGCACGCGGAATTTTCGCTTCTTTGTCACGCAGACTTGATTTTTTTCGGTCAAACCTCGATATCGGGCGCATCTGAAGACACCAACCGGAGACCGTCATGACCGATGACACGACGAAAAACGGACCTGACGCAACTGCGGCGGATGCCGCAGCCGACGCTACCGCCTACGTCGAGAACGAAACTGCGCAGGAAGAGGCCGCCCAGCCGGACGCGCTTGAGCTTCTGAAAGCCGAAAACGGCGAACTGCGCGACCGCTATCTGCGCCTTGCTGCCGAGATGGACAATCTGCGCCGGCGCACCGAGCGCGAGGTGAAGGATGCCAAGTCCTATTCCGTCGCGGGCTTTGCACGCGACATGCTCGCCGTCTCGGACAATCTGCGCCGCGCGCTCGATGCCATCCCTCCGGAGACCAGGGCTGCGGCCGATGCCGGCCTGAGCACGCTGATCGAGGGTGTCGAGATGACCGAGCGCGCCATGCTGTCGGCTCTCGAGCGCCACGGCGTTCGCAAGCTGGAGCCGGTTGGCCAGAAGTTCGATCCGAATTTCCATCAGGCGATGTTCGAGGTACCGAACCCCGACGTGCCGAACAACACGGTCGTCCAGGTCGTGCAGGCAGGCTTCTCCATCGGCGAGCGCGTGCTGCGCCCGGCCATGGTCGGTGTCGCCAAGGGCGGCCCGAAGCCGGCGGAAGCCGAAACCAACTCCGTCTTCGACGAGAAAGACGCCTGAGAACACTTCCCTAGCGCGTCCCATGGGACGCGCGGCGCTCTGGCGGAGAAGGGGAACGAAAGAGTCAGATGCGGGCGAAGCGTTCGATCAGCAGATCGAAAAAGCCATCCGCATCGACATGGCGCATAACCTTGGCGTTGCGCTTGCGCTCGGTCACATGCCACCAGTCGACGACCGTCATGCCGACGGTGAGTTCGGACTGGACCTCGATCTCGACATTGCAGTCCCGGCCCTGGAAAAGCTCCGGCTTCAGCAGGTAGGCGACGACGGTCGGGTCGTGCAGCGGCCCGCCGTCGGAACCGTATTTCTCGATGTCGAAGCGTTCGAAGAATTCGAGCATCTCGACCATGGCCTTTGCCGGCGCCGTGCCGATCTCGGCCATGCGTTTCACCCGGTCCTTGCGGGTCAGCAATTGATGCGTCACATCTAGCGGCATCATCACGATCGGAACGCCTGAGCGGAAGACGATATCGGCGGCTTCGGGGTCGACATAGATGTTGAATTCGGCCGCCGGCGTGATGTTGCCGCCCTCGAAGAAGCCGCCGCCCATCATCACCAGTTCGCGGATGCGGGGGATGATGTCGGGCGCCTTCTGGAAGGCCATGCCGATATTGGTGAGCGGCCCGAGCGTGCACAGCGTCACCGTGCCTTCAGGCTCATGGCGCAACGTCTCGATGATGAAGTCGACGGCATGGCCAGGCTGCAGCGCCATCGTCGGCTCGTTCAGCTCCGGACCGTCGAGGCCGGTCTTGCCGTGCACATGTTCGGCCGTCACCAGCTTGCGGGCGATCGGTGCGTCGGCGCCGGCGAAAACCTTCGTCTCCGTCCGTTCGCAAAGCTCGCAGACGATGCGCGCATTGCGGCTGGTGAGCGAAAGCGGCACGTTGCCGGCGACCGTCGTGATCCCCAGCACCTCCAGCTCATCGGGACTGCCGAAGGCCAGCATGATGGCGGCCGCGTCGTCCTGGCCGGGATCCGTGTCGATGATGATCTTTCTTGCGCTTGCCATTCCGATCGTTCCATCCTCGCACTGCGTGATATCGGGCATGCACCGATTTCTTCACGTCCCGTCACAAATCAGCACAATCCGCGCGGGCATGTTTTGATGCGAGGCAGCAGGCGCTTTGTCAAGGAAAGAGCCTGACGTCAGCTTAAAATTGAGAAGGTGGCGCCGACACGTCGCGCCCCATGCCTTGCAGCGCCGGGCTCCTCTCCCCATATTAGCGGCATCCGGATGCTGCCGTTAAGGTCCGGGATGGTCGCTTGCATCAAGGACTTGAAAAGAGATGAGCCGTATTACCCCTTTCGCCAGCCCGCTGCTTCTGGGCTTCGATGCCATGGAAAAGACGTTGGAGCGCATTTCCAAGGCGAGCGACGGATATCCGCCTTATAATATCGAACGCATCGGCGCCGACAGCGGCGCGCCGGAACGCCTGCGCATCACCCTTGCCGTGGCCGGTTTCAGCGAGGAGGAGCTCGATGTCTCCATTGAGGAGAACCAGCTTCTGATCCGCGGCCGCCAGGTCGAACAGGGCGAGCGGGATTATCTTTATCGCGGTATCGCCGCCCGTCAGTTCCAGCGTACTTTCGTTCTTGCCGACGGCATGCAGGTGCTGGGTGCGGCCCTGAAGAACGGTCTGCTCTCCGTCGATCTAATTCGTCCGGAACCCGCGCGCATGGTCAAGAAAATTAACATTTCGGTCTCACAGTAGCACAACGGTTTGTCGAACCGTTGGTCCCTTCTCCCGGAGGAACAGGAATGTTGATGAAAGAAGCCACGTCTCACTTGACCAAATCCGAGCTTGCCCACATCGGCAACGGCGAGGTCGCCTATATCAGAAAAATGCGCACCGATGAGGTCGCCAAGTGCTTTCCCGAGGCGCCGGATATCGATCCGACCGTCGATCTCTGGGCACTCTTCGGCGCCGACGGTACGCCGATCCTTTTGACGGACAACCGTTCGAGCACCTTCTTCAAGGCTGCCGAGGACGAATTGAAGACGGTCAGCCTGCACTGACCGTCAAAGACCGTCTGTCGCGTTTCACTGCTTGCGGTGCGCGGTCGTTCTATTCGAATTTCGCTGCGGTCGGGACGGATGTCGCGACATGTGCGCGTCGCCTTCTTTCAGATAGGCCAGTTGACGCTTGATTGAGATCTCCTGTGCGTGACAGGATCTCTTACGCGAAGCGGACCGCCGTTCTCGCGCGCGCCTTTGCCGCTACCTCCTCACGATCACGAGGAGGTTGAGACGTTTCCAGCGAATCGAGCAGCTCGCGGGCGCATGCTGCGATCGAACTGACCGCGTGCTCGAATGCGAGCTCATCGCGCTTCGACGGTTTGGTCGCTCCGCTCACTTTGCGCACGAACTGCAGCGCGGCATCGTGGATCTCCTCATCCGTCGCGGGCGGATCGAAATTGAACAGGGGTTTTATATTTCGGCACATGACTTGCTCCCGGTCATTGTCTCTTCCATTGAGAGGAGGGTGGCCAGCACAGAAAATAGTCGCGTGAGCGTTAATGGCAACCGGTCCAACGGCGGAACTCTATGCGCCGCAAGGCAGGACGCAGCGCCTTCAGTTCGGTTTGTTGTCGTCGTCGGCTTTAAAGCCGGATCACTTCGGATCGAATCGACCAGAAATCTGAATGCGCCTCTTCATCAGAAGCTGCCCGTGGGGTGATGGCTCGTTTACGCCGCCACTAGCGGCCATCTGTTCGAAACTGGTGCCTTTTCATGCTACAGACGAGTGCCTGTATTCCGCGTTGGCTTGTTCATGGTCGGCGACGAAAGGAGCTTGCATTGAACCAATCGCACCGATTTCTATTTCATACACAGCGTCCGAGAGACGATGGATGCGGGGTGTTAGTCCTGCAGATGCTCACCGGCATGAGCTATGACGAGGTGGCAGCCATGATCGATTGGGGCGATAAATCGGCGCATTATACAACCTGGAACGATCTTTGCGGCGTGTTGGCGGAGATCGGAGTGCCTATCGAAGCCCCGATCAAAACCAGTCGATGGAGCGATATCCAGGGGGTCGCTATCGTCCACGTTCAGCGGGATCACTTCATGCTTTACGACGCGGAAAACGGTCTGTTCTATGACCCAGCAGAGATGGAAGGCCCAGGGGTGGCCAGCGATCGCATTCCAACCAGCTATCTGACCGTAGACCCATCGGCGCTAACCACCGCTAAAATTGGGTAGAGCATGTCGCGCAAAAGTGTGCAGCGGTTTTGCGGCAACGGACATGCGAGAAACCAAGGAGCTAGAGCGTGGCAAGCGAATCTGAAGGATCGCGACGCGATTTAGCCCATCCTTCGGCACGGAAATCCGTCAGGCAGCGTCCCGCGCGCCGAGGAACATCATGGCGCGTTCGCCGACTTGCCGGCTGCCTCAGATCTTCCTGAAGGTCAGATAGGCCGAGGACCGCCCCTCGCGCCGCGCCTTGGCCTCGTAACGTGTGCTCGGCCAGCCCTCATAGGGGGTCAGCCAATCGGCTGCATTGTCGGCCATCCAGTCGAAACCGCCATGGTCGCGGCATTTGATTAGCGTCCAGTTCACATAGGTATCGATGTCGGAGGCGAAGCAGAACAGGCCGCCGGGCTTCAGCACGCGATGAAAGCGGTCGAGATTGGTTTTCGAGACGAAACGTCGCTTCCAGTGCTTCCGCTTCGGCCAGGGATCAGGATAGAGCAGATCGACCTGATCGAGTGAGCCGTCCGGCAGCCAATCGAGCAGCTGCGTCGCGTCGTCATTATAAACGCGGATATTGGAGGCACCGGTCTCGCCGATGCGCGACAGCAGCTTCTGCATGGAATTGACGAAGGGTTCGACACCGATGAAGCCGGTCGAAGGCGTGTTCAGCGCGCGGTGGATCAGGTGCTCGCCGCCGCCGAAACCGATTTCCAGCCGCAATCTTTCGACCGGAACCGGAAAGAGGGATGTCAGCGGCTCCGGGGGAGCCGCTGTAAGATCGATCAGGAATGCCGGCAGGAGACTGTTTAGCGTCTCGGCCTGCTGTTCGCGCAGGGCCTTGCCCTTGCGACGACCGAAGAAGGCTTCGGTCGCCCGGCCGCGGCGTTCCATATCCGTCATGCTTTATCTCAGGTCTTCACGCTTTCCTTGAGCGCCTTCACGAGGTCGGTGCGCTCCCAGGAGAACGAGCCGTCGCGGCCGGCCTTGCGGCCGAAATGGCCATAGGCGGAGGTCTTGGCATAGATCGGCTTGTTGAGGTCGAGATGGCGGCGGATACCGGTCGGCGAAAGGTCCATGTTCTTGCGGATAGCCGCTTCGATCTGATCCTCGGTGACCTTGCCGGTGCCGTGCAGGTCGACATAGATCGACAGCGGCTGGGCGACGCCGATCGCGTAGGAAATCTGGATCGTGCAACGGTCGGCAAGGCCGGCGGCGACGACGTTCTTGGCAAGGTAGCGGGCGGCATAGGCGGCCGAACGGTCGACCTTCGTCGTGTCCTTGCCGGAGAATGCGCCGCCGCCATGCGGAGCGGCACCGCCGTAGGTGTCGACGATGATCTTGCGGCCGGTGAGGCCCGCATCGCCGTCCGGTCCGCCGATGACGAACTTGCCGGTCGGGTTGATATACCACTTGCAATCGTCGGCGATCTTCAGTCCGCCGAGCGCTTCGCGGATATAGGGCTCAACAACGGCGCGAACCTTCTTCGAAACCCAGCTCTCGTCGAGATGCTGGGTCGAAAGCACGATCGAGGTTGCTTCCGACGGCTTGCCGTCGACGTAACGCACGGTCACCTGGCTCTTGGCGTCGGGGCCGAGCTTGGCGACTTCGCCGTCGCCCTTCTTGCGGGCAACTGCGAGCAGCTGCAGGATCTTGTGGGAATAATAGATCGGGGCTGGCATCAGGTCCGGCGTTTCGCGGCAGGCGTAACCGAACATGATGCCCTGGTCGCCGGCGCCCTCGTCGCCCTGCTGGTCGGCGGCGCTATCGACGCCCTGCGCGATGTCGGCCGACTGCGAGTGCAGGAGCACGTCGATCTTCGCCTTCTTCCAGTGGAAGCCGTCCTGCTCGTAGCCGATATCCTTGATGGCGCGGCGGGCGGCGGCCTTGAACTTCGAAGGATTGATGACGTCCTTGCCATCCTTGTCCTTCTTCATCAGGCTCGGCGGCAGGCGGACCTCACCGGCGATGACGACGCGGTTGGTCGTCGCCAGCGTCTCGCAGGCAATGCGCACGCCCCATGGGTTGACGCCGGTCTTGGCCGCTTCGCGGTAGACCAGATCGACGATCTCGTCGGAGATACGGTCACAGACCTTGTCCGGATGACCTTCGGCAACAGATTCGCTGGTAAAGAGATAATTCGCGCGCATTTCGGGATTCCCCTCAAAGAACAAAAGCCAGCTAGTAGGTACTCAGTTCGAGGCCTGATGACAAGCGCAGAAGGACATAAATATATCTTTATATCTGCGGCAAAGTGACAAATTTTGCCCCAAAAACGCAAAAAAGGCGGCCTTTCGACCGCCTTTCGAATTCTGCGCCGGTCTTGGTTCAGTCGGCGTCGGCTTCAGCGGCCAAGGCTTTCACCAGCTCCACGACCTTGCGGCGAACCTTGGGATCGGAAATCTTGACGAAGGCGCGGTTGAGCTGCAGGCCCTCCGAGGAAGACAGGAAATCGACGACGTAGTTCGAGCTGGAGGTTTCCATGCCGCCGCCGGCATTGGAATGTTCGCCGGGCGCGTCCTCGAAGAAAAACGACACCGGAACATTGAGGATGTTCGAGATGTTCTGCAGACGGCTTGCGCCGACGCGGTTGGTGCCCTTTTCGTATTTCTGGATCTGCTGGAAGGTGATGCCAAGGCTTTCGCCAAGCTTTTCCTGGCTCATGCCCAGCATCGTACGGCGGAGACGAATACGGCTGCCAACATGGATGTCGATCGGATTCGGCTTCTTCTTGTTTTCAATCATGGTCGTGCCCTAGCTAAGAATTTCAACTGTTTCTAACCGGCATGCCCCTGATCCATCCCAAAACGCCACGTTGCAAGCGGTGGGGAACCCACCTTCGAACATACGTTAAGAACGCCGATTGTCATCACTATGCAATTTTAGGGGTTTTTGGTCAATTCAACCCGGAAATAAAACCTCTGCGAGAAATTAGCGCAATCAAAATCAGCAGTGCCTCGGTCAACCAGAAGTATGTTTGCCGGGGGATTGTCGTTCCAAGTCCCGCACCGATGCTATCGAGCGTTGCATCGACGAAGCCGGTTTCTCCAAGATCGAGGCCCGCAATAATTTCCCCATGGGCATTCACCAGCGCTGAAATGCCGTTATTGGCGTCGCGAATCAACGGCAGGCCGGTTTCGACAGCCCGCACGCGCGCCTGCTGGAAATGCTGGTAGGGGCCGGGCGTCAAGCCGAACCAGGCATCATTGGTGATATTGAGGATTGCGTTGGCGTCTTTAATGTCACCGGTCATTTCGCCGGGAAAAATGATCTCGTAGCAGATCAGCGGATAGAGATTGAGCCCGCCGGGCAGCGCCAGCAGGTGCCGGCTTGCCGCGGCCGAAAAGCCGCCCGGAACCTCGACGACGTTCTGGATGCCGAATTCGGTGAGCACGTCCTCGAAGGGCAGATACTCGCCGAAGGGCACCAGATGCACCTTGTCGGAGGCGGCGATGATCTGTCCGCGGCCGTCGATCACGTAGATGGAATTATAGTAGCGCGGCGGCGTACCCGGTCCCATCTCCTCGGCGCGTACGGCGCCGGCAATCAGGATCTGATTGTCGTCGAGCGTATCGGCAATCCGCGTCAGCGCATCCTGGTTGTCGGTCAGGATGAAGGGGATCGAGGTTTCCGGCCAGACGATGATGTCGGGTTTGCGCCCGCCATTCTTCGGCGCTTCGGCCGAGAGCTTCAGATGCGTCTCGAAGATCGTGGCGCGGTCGACGTCGTTATCCATTTTCTCTGTCTGGTCGATCGCCGGCTGCACCAGCCGCACCACCGGCCGCTTGTCCTCAGGCAATATGTCCGGCCGCGGCGCGAGATGGAGAGCGTAAGCGCCATAACCCAGATGGGCGGCAAAGAGCAGGACGGCGAGCGCGATGCCCGGCCGCGCCCCTTGCCGCGTCCCGGCAAGGGCAGGCGCGGAAAAGACGAAGACGGCAAGGGCCGTCACGCCCATCGCCCCGATCAGATGCGCCGACTGCATCATCAGCGGAACCGGCATCATGCCGTAGCCGATGGCGTTCCAGGGAAAGCCGGTGAGGATCACGCTTCGAAGCCATTCCATCAGCCCGAAGCCTGCCGCAAGCGCGGCGATCCGCCCCATGCCATCAGACCAGAAGATGCGGGCAAGGGCGGCCGCCAGCCCGTAGAAGATCGCAAGACAGGCCGGCAGCCCGAGGATTGCCAGCGGCAGCGCCCAGGCGAATTCTTCCTGATCGACCAGCAGCGCATGGCCAACCCACCAGAGGCCGGCGACGAAATAGCCGAAACCGAACAGCCAGCCGGTGGCAAACGCCGGCCACAGCCTGCCGATCAGGCCGCTTTCAGGCGAAGCCGCCGCCCCGTCGATCAGCCAGACGAGCAGCGTGAAGGAAACGAACATCGCCGCGAAAAAGCCGATGGGCGGCAGCGCCAGCACCGCGAAGGCCCCGGCGGCGATGGCCAGCAGCGACCGTTTGAAACCCCAGACGAGGATAACCCTGTCCGCAAGCCGCTCCATGCGCACTCCCATCAAACCGCGAATCAACCCATCCGCAGTCTTTCAAAAAAGCGGCTCTTTGTCCCGTCAGTTGGGTCGCCATTGCGCGCATGAGCGCAGGCTGTTGGCGAAAGCGTTTGGCGCAAGCGCTTTAGAAGCATTGGCTGCAAGGGAGCGCTCTGCCGCCCGTCCCGCGGGAGGGGCCGCAGGATTTCTTCCTCAGGTACCGACCTGTCGAGCCAGAGCCAAGGCGTTGCCGAGGCATCGTCGGCGAGAGTCCCGGCAAGAGCCCCTTTATGCCCTAACCGAAGACAAGGTTCTTGGCTCTTTCTGCTTGTGGCCAGTTGCAGCACGGTAGGCTGTCAGTTTCACAACAAGGACCGTAACATGCTTCTACCCGTGGAGAATAATACCGTTGCTGCTCGGGGCACGGACAAACTGGTGCATGGCGCCGAGGTCGCCTCGGCTTCGCCGATTATCGATTGGCTGGCCGGAGACGAATGCCATGCACTGGATGAGGCAGGGGTCATTTCAGGACTGGGCCGCCGACTTCGAGCAATTGGAGTACCAGTCGATCGATTGGCACTCTACCTTATAACGCTGCATCCAGAATATTTCGGTAGGAGCATTGCCTGGACGGAGGAAGAACCCGTCGATATCGAGGACCGCCAACACGGGACCATTAGCCTGGCGTTCATGGATAGCGCAATATCTCACGCAATGCGGACGAGAAGAACAGTCGTGGTTGGCCGTAGCGGCGTCGGAGCAAGCTGGCAGTGTCTGAGGACCCTCGCGGATCGCAACCTCGAGCAATTGATCGTCTCACCTCTCTGCAATTCTGACGGCCCGGTTAGCACCGCCTCTTTTGCGACGCGAAAACCGACCGGCTTTACCGACATTGAGCGCCAAATCATTCAGCGCGTTTCGCCCGCGCTTCGTAACGTCTGTGAACTACTGACGCTTCGAAAAGTGGGGAACACCATGCTTGATACGTACATCGGCCCCTACACGGCGCAACGTGTTCGGGCTGGCCACATACGGCAAGGCGAGGTTGAGTCCATCGACGCGGCGTTGCTGCTTTGCGACCTGCGGGGTTTCACCAAACTTTCCAACCGCCTGCCACCCCAGGAGGTCATGCAATTCGTCAATTGTTACTACGATAAGGTCGTACCTTCGATTACAGGCAACGGTGGTGAAGTCGCCAAGTTCATGGGAGATGCCGTTTTGGCTTTCTTCCCGGCGTATAGTGCCGAATGGGCGGCAGCCTCCGCTTATAACGCCGCGATAGAAATCTCGACCCGAACGGCAGAAGCCACCGGTATCAAGATGGATGTTGGCATCGCGCTGCACTATGGCATCGTCAACTATGGAAACATCGGCTCCGGCGGCCGTCTTGATTTCACGTTGATCGGACCAGACGTCAATCTGGTGAACCGGATACAACATGTTTGCAGCGAGGAAAGTCGCCAACTGCTGATGTCGCGTTCATTTGTGGAAGCACACATTGGTTGTGAGCGCCTTCCCATCGGGCATCGCCAATTGAAGGGTTTCGAAAGACCCGTTGAGCTCTTTCAAGGCCCAGAGTTGGATCGCAAGCTGACGATCGACGTGCCTCATTCCGGAAGCATATCCAAACAAGCTTGCTCTTAAACGGCATAGGCATGTTCCAATCCTTGCGATGTGGGGATTGGGCGTGACCCATTCGAAGCCACTTCGGAACGTCGACCCGAGGGTCACTTTTCAACCAGCCCAGCCGGATCGTCGTCCACCGTATTGGAATGCCGATGTGCCTCTGAACAAGGTGCTTTCTCCGCAACCATCGCTCCCAGACACAAGAGGAATTCCTAACTCGTAAAACAGGCACCGACCACCATGGCGGGCGGTAAGCCCGGCAAACAAAGAATGGATTAACCGATGGCATGGGCATTATTGAGTATTGCCGGCATCCTCGAAATCGCATTTGCCTTGTGCATGAAGATGTCCGAAGGTTTCACGCGGCTAATACCGACGCTGATTACAATCGCGGCTGGATTATCGAGCGTATTTCTCCTTTCACTTTCCCTGCGCACACTCCCAGTCGGAACCGGATACGCCGTCTGGACGGGCATCGGCGCGGCGGGAACGGCCATTTTCGGGATGATGTTTCTTGGTGACCCGCCAACACCCATGAGGTTCGTTTGCATCATGGCGATCTTATCGGGAGTGATTGGTCTCAAACTCGTATCGGCGCAATGACCGCCATTATCGCCCAGCTCCAGGGCATGCATGACTGCCTGCTAGGTTCGCACTTCACCTAAAGGCAGCGGATGTAAGATCGCTTGTCTGCCTCGCGGGAATTGCTCGAGGATATCAGGCCGCTGCCGCAACCAGGCAATCATAGATTTGTTGATCGAGATGCTCCGCGACGCTTGTCACTCTATCATCGTTGAACTGCCCAAATAGATCCGACGGTCGATCGTATTCCAAGGTCGCAGTCCCTTCTTCATTTTCATAGAGCATGATCCTCAATGGCGCGTACAATCCTGCTGGCAGCTGGTGCTTCGTCATTTCGCTAGAAATCAGCACATTGCCGATAACGTATTGAAGCGCGTGGCGGCTTCCGCCACGAATCGCCAGCCAGTCCCCGTGCGTTGCCACGGAAAATATGATCAGCCCGGCGCTGCCCTGTAATCTTTCCAACTCCTTCTTGACCCTGACGAAGTCGCCATCCCGAAGTATTTTCCGGATCCCATTGTCAAAGTGAGGCAGCTTTTCGATCTTCGTCTTGACCTGGTCGAATGATCTTTTGGATACGATGCGAATATGCTCGATCCAGACCGGGGTGCGAACCACGCTTATTCCGTTGCTGTCGGTCATCGTTGTATCCTTTCAAAAGCCGACGGTGAGAGTTCAACGATCAAGTTCCGGAGGGCGAAGCTGATGCGGTAATCAGACCAACGCAGGACCTCCTTCAGTGACCTCGGCAGTATTCGTCGGCACGGACGGCGTGATGCGCTCATGCACGTGAATTGTCGGCGTACGATCGATCAACAGACTGAGCAGTTCGGGCCGGCTATAGTGTCCGCGTGAATCCATCAGCTGTTTGCGTTTGTCGATCAGGGTGAAGTCGAGATCAGCAATCACGACGCCTTCGCCTGAGCGCAATGGTTCCTCGATCAAGCTGCCGTCCGGTGCGACAATCGCGGTAAAGCAGCCGCTGGAAATCGGACCGATACTACAGCCGGTGTCTTCCATGACCTGGGCCTGTTGCTGCGGGTCGAGCCAGGCTGTTGCATTGACCACGAAACAACCGGATTCCAGCGCGTGCTGCCGGATGTTGACAGCCATCTGTTCGGAAAACAGATCCCCCCCAAACGAGCCGGGATACATTGCCGAGTGAATTTGCTCGCCATCAGCCATGAGCGCGAAGCGCGCAAGCGGATTGTAATGCTCCCAGCATGCGAGTTGGCCGATACGTCCCACCGCGCTGTCGACAGCCCGAAGGCCAGACCCGTCTCCATATCCCCAGATCATCCTTTCATGGAAGGTCGGTGAAATCTTGCGGCGTCGCTGCAACAAAGTACCATCGGCATCAAACAGCAACTGGGTATTGTAGATCGTGCCCCCGTCGCGTTCATTGACCCCTATGGAAACGACCACCCTCGCTCGCTTACAGGCTTCAGCGATGGTGCGTGTGGTGTCAGATGGGATGGTGACCGATTGATCCAGCAATCGCAGATGCTCTTTTCCTGTCCGCAAGTCATAGGCGGACTGGACGAAGGAGAAATACGGGTAATATGGGACGACCGTTTCGGGAAAGGTCGCGAACTGGACCCCCTTGTCACCAAGGTCGGCGATCTTGGTGACGACTTTGTCGACCGTTTCTTCACGGCTGTAAAGCGAGGGACTGATCTGGACCGCGGCGGCCTTTACGATTGTCATTGTCAACCTCAATTCTGATTGCTGGTCACACGAGGTGTGATGCTCACGTCGTCACGATTGTCAGATGGTTTCGCCCGTAAAATAAGCGTGAGCTCCTCGGTGCACGGGGATCAGCCCATCGGGTGCGACGGCAGGTCTCGGCAGTAGGTTTTTGTGCTCGGTCAGTGTTTGCGCGACGGCATAGGCATGACTGTCCGGAAAATCCGTTCGGCTCACCAGCACGTGGCTGTCGAACGACACGATGAGCCTTAATGGCAGATTGCGAATATCGGCGAAGGGCGGTCCGGCGGCGAAGAGCGCCTCGGCGCTCTCCCTCGTCATGATGGCGATATCCTGCTGGCGTGTGCCGATGAGGACCCCGACGCGCCGTGTGTCAGCGGCGCGGATCAGTCTTGCGCGCGAAGCAGGCAGAAAACGTTCCAGCACCTCTACTGCCGATTCCGACAGGTCACTCGCGACTGCATCGTCTCTCTGACCGACGAGCAGAAGGCGGTACCGGCGGTAGGTCCGCGTCAAGCCGTCGGGTTCCATATCGGCGAACCAAAGTCCGGCGGGCCTGTGGTGTGTCTCGGTGGTCGTAGCCGCCGGGCGGAACCCCGTAAGCACTGAAACGGCTAAGCCTGTGCCTAAGGTCAATAGGGTGCGGCGTTGCATGATCATTGCTCCTTGAACACGTCGCGATTCAAGATCGCCGTAACCCCCACATTGGGGTAGTCGACGACCTGCGCTATGTTGAGGTCGACAGCGACACTGGTCAGAACGTAAGCCTGCTCGCGGGTGAGTCCCTTGGTCTTGACCAGAAAATCGATCATGTTGAGCGTGGCGTTTCGCGCTGCTAGCGTGAGATCCTCCGAGAGGTTTGCGAGCGGAGCAATCTTCTCACCACCAAGGTAGGTCTCAAAAACAGGCAGTTCGCCTTCACTCTTAACCGGGAGACCTGAGATCGCGTAGAAACTCGATGGCGCAAGCTGCTTGAGCTGTGAACCGCCTTCGAAATGCATTGTAGTCTGAAGCTTGGCACCACCAGGTCTGACCTGGGCCTCGAGTGTCACCCTACCACCCGTCTCGATGGCGGTTCCGGCCACCTCGCCGCCGCCCATGGCAAAGTGGACGTCACCGGCAAACAGACCACAACCGTCGATGAAGCATGGCAACAATATCGTCGTACCGACAATTGTTTCCCTGGCGTCAACGTTCCCTCCGTTCTCACGCGGCGGAACGGTGCGTAGGCATTCGGACTTTGCTGTGCCATCGACGCCACAGAGATCTGCTGGTAGCGCTTCAACTGGCTGCGGCGTCAGCACTGCACCGCCTGCATCGGCAAGCTCCTGCTCGCGCTTAAGCCATTTTTGAAGTTCTTCCTTGTCTGGAAGCACACCAATGGTACCCATGAAGGAGTTGTTTGGCACCGAGATGCCGGGCATGTCTTTGGAGCGTGCTTCCAGGCGGTTCAGATCCCAGTGAACAATGTATGGATCGGTGAACAGATCTCTCAGGAAACCGAATCCCGGAACGACCGTGGTCGTCCCGAATTCGTCAGGCTCGATGTCCACCACTGTCACGGCAATAGAATCGCCCTTCTTGGCCCCTTCAATATAGACGGGGCCCGTCAGGGGGTGGCAGCGGTTCAGGTCGACGGCCGCGACGTCCTCCGCGGTCGACGAAAAATCAAGGTCGGAATCCAGCCCATCACGGGTCTCGAGAATGAATTTCTGGCCAGGCTTCACACGCGCAACTGGCTTAACCGCATAGTGAACTCGGTTAAAGCAGTTTGGATCATCCTTGCAATGTTCGCCCGACTTCGCGACGATCACTGGCCTTGGCCCCTTGACGTCACTGGTATCGGCGAAGGCACCGCTTCCAACAAGGAACATCGCAACTGCAGGTGCAGCACATGCAAATTTTGACCTTACGCAGTGTGCTGGGATGCGAGGAACCGCAGCCCACTTGCTGATCTTTTGCAAGGGCTCCTGAAACCCGTTGAAATTTCTGGAAACCGCAGCTGAAGTCTTTCGATAGTCGATACGGCTGTTCATGGCAATTTCCTTCCATTTTGGAGACGAGGAACGCAACACGCAAAAATATATCCCCGCGAATTCGAGGTCTATTTCGCGATAGGTTCGTCGATGCTTTGACATATTGGCGAAAAGAGCGTGCCGCATATGCAGCGACGATCTGCTTCTGTTTTATTGAAATCGAGATTTCGATAGAAGGACCATGATTAGACTTCATTATTAGTCCATGAGTGCGTTGCGTCACACTAGGGCCATCACGCACTCTTTCGCACGCAGCCTCGGCAGGCTAGGGCATGTCCCGTAACCCACCTGCTGGCTGCGGAAGGCTCAGATAGTCGTTCTAAATGAAGACATTGCCTCTCATGGGCCGCCACCGCTGCGGTTCAAGTTGGGCGTTGGCCTCCGGCCGGATCGGCAAAGAACATCTTATCGGGATCATGCAAACGGACGTTCGCATTTTGCGCAGGTTGCCGAGCAGTGCAATCTGCCGCAACCTTGAAAATAAGTAGATTGCTGAAGGTCGCTGACGAACGCGTTGTTGTCAGATTTAGCAAGCTTGGCGCGATAACGATCGAAGCCGACAGCACTGAAAGTTGACCCTGCGACTTTAAGCCTACCCACCATTCTCGATCAGTAAGTTGGCACCGCGATCAGATCGGGATGGAAAGAGGCAAAGTGTTCTCGGACCAATTGATCCGTGTTGCGTCTTATCGAAGCAAGCTCATTGACGTGCGAGCCTGTTCCTTGGACCGAGAATATCGCTACGTTATGTAGGCCGATCATGCCTAGGATTGCTGTCAGGTATGGCGTGAGAAAGTCGGGTTGCTGCGGGTGCTCACCGGAGAATCGACCGCCCGAGGAGATGGCGACGAAGACGGGGCGATCCTGTAGCGTCCCGACCTTTCCAAACTTGCTGATATTGAAGGTCCTCCGCGTTCGAACGATATGATCGATCCACAACTTCAAGGTCGCGGGGAGCGTCAAATTATGCATTGGCGTAGAAATGACCACGACGTCCGCAGTTTCCAGCTCCAGTATCAACTCCTCAGACTTGGCCATGGATCCGAGTTGAGACACGTCTTTGGAGGAGCCTTGGGAAACCGCGTAATCCTCGTCGATCGGCGGGATGACGCCTTGGCCAATCACACGGTCGATTACCGTTGTGTCGGGATCGCTCTGCCGCAACTGGCTGATGATCTGTTGCGAGAGTCGATAGCTCTCGGATGCTTCCCCGCGAGGACTGCAGCTGACATGAAGCACTCTCATTGGATTCACTCCTGATCTTGCGCAGCACCGGCCGCATCAATGAGCGTACAGGCCGGTCAAAGCAGACCCAAGGTCCAAGAACGGTAAACGAATCTGGACCATCAATGCGATTTCCGGTACCGGCGCTTACGACACTCACGTCACAAGATCGGTGACCTTCGTGCTGTCGGTTCACTGGACGATATGGTACAGATCTTTGCAGCGAAGCTGAAATGACGACTGGCCCATGACCGTCGCGAAGAGCAACGACTTCCCGCCACTAGATCCGAACGCAGGCGTGCCTTTCTATCGGCAAATCTACGATCGGTTCCGCGCCGCCATTGCCTCGGGCCTTTTGAAGCCCGGGGACCGGATACCCTCGGCGCGGGCGCTGACAAAAGAACTCGGTTTGGCAAGAGGTACGATCGAATCGGCATATTCTTTGCTCGCAGCCGAGGGATACATCGAATCACACGGTCAAGCAGGTACCGTTGTAACACCGGGCCTCAGTACGCTCACGCCTGTGCCTGTCCCAGCCCTGCAGCAAATAAGCAATGCAGCGGAGGTTAGCTTTCGTCCGGATTCCATTTTGCCGTTTCAGATGGGCTTGCCAGCCCTCGATGCATTTCCTCGGAAGATCTGGGCGCGGCTGGGCGCGGGATGCGTCCGCGCTATGCAGCCGTCTGATATGGTCCATCCTCCAATATACGGCCTACCCGCACTGCGAACGGAGATCGCAACTTACCTGCAGGTTTCGCGAGGAATTGGCTGCTCACCTTCTCAGGTATTCATAACATCAGGTTATCGCCACACCATAGAACTGATCGCCGACACTTTGTTGAAGGCAGGAGACCACGTCTGGCTTGAGGATCCGGGGTATCCGCCAACGCGAGAGATATTCAGACACATGCAAATCACGACCGTCCCAGTGCGAGTGGATCAAGACGGGATGGTGATATCCGATGGCTTGAAGGCGGCCCATGGCGCTGTTGCAGCCGTTGTGACGCCCGCACACCAAAGTCCACTGGGCATGTCTTTGATTTTGCCGCGGCGATTAGCGCTCCTGGACTGGGCCGCGAAAAGTAAGTCTTGGATTATCGAGGACGACTATGACGGCGAGTACCGCTACGTTAGTCGTCCGCTGCCCGCGCTAAAGAGCTTGGATCGCAATGGGCGTGTCCTCTATTCCGGCACCTTCAGCAAGGTTCTCTTTCCGGGTCTTCGACTAGCTTATCTTGTCGTCCCGGAAGACCTGGTCGAGCGGTTTGAGCATATCAGCCAAACTTTAGCGGGAGGGAGTCCTGAGCTTACACAAGCCATCGTCACCGCGTTCATCAAAGAGGGGCACTTCGCGCGTCATATCCAACGGATGCGAAAACTTTATGCTCAGCGCAGGAAAGCAACGGCGATAGGCCTCGAGACGGTCCTTGGAAAGCACATGAGCATTGCCTCCCAACCGGGTGGGATGCACTTGATTCTCCAGCTGAAAAACCAGCACTCAGACCGCTTGCTTTCAGCGCGTATGCGGGAAAGCGGACTTTACGCGGAGGCCTTGGCCGATTGGACGATGCTTTCGGAAGCGCCGGCGGCCCTGCTCGTCAACTTCACGAACATTGGCAGCCAAAGCGTGGCGGAGCACCTCGCAAAGCGGATATTGCAACTCATGTGAATAGTGAATTTTCAGAACTTGTGCGGCAGGGCGCAATCTTGCCGTCAGCGGCAGTTCCAAGGGCAGCTCCTTCAAAAAGAAACGATCGCCTTTTGCCGGTAGTGTCCATCAAGGATTGCATGGCCCAGTGCGCAAGTTGCTTCATGGCCCTTCTCGACTGGTGCGAGATTGGACATGATCCGTCCTACAGTCGCAACATGGATTTCTTCATGGCGGATCGCATTGATTGTGCCAGTGCTTCCCCTGACGGTTTCAACGCCTTCGCGGGCGTTCGCGCCGCTGTTGAGAAGAGCGACCTTCCCAAGCAACTGTTCGATCTGGTTTATCTACGAGTTTCGCAAATGAATCGCAGTGCGCTTTACGTCGACGTACATTCCCGCAGTCTCTTGGAGTTAGGGCTGACCGTTGAGAAGCTCGGGCAAGTGCCCATATGGCGAAACGCTGGTCACCTATTCAACGCCCGCGAACGAAGCGCGCTGGCGTGGGCGGAAACCGTAACACGTGTCGCCGAAACCGGCGTTCCTGATAGCGATTATGAGGCTGCTGCTGTCGAATTCAACAACAAGGAACTAGCGGACCTGACATATGCGATTGCCCTGATGAACGCTCTGAATCGAATCGGGATGGCGTTCCGCTCAACGCTCTCTGGAAAAGCTTGAAGCAGCCTCGCCGGTTGTTCAGATTTTGCCAACGCATCCATTGGCCAAATGTGTCTTGGATTTTGCGCGACAGTGTCGCGACAAACAGACGTGACCACAACTAAAGGGTACCCACGATGACATCGACTTTTCCGCACGAGCTCCTCGCCTTGCGTGCCTCGATAGACAACATTGACGCCGCGTTGATGCATATGCTGGCAGAACGTTTCCGTTGCACAAAGGCGATTGGGGCGCTCAAGGCTAGGCAAGGACTCCCCGCCTCTGATCCCGAGCGCGAACAATCACAGATCCAAAGACTGCGCTCACTCGCGTCGACATCGGGTTTAGACCCTGACTTTGCCGAGAAATTTCTGACCTTCACGATCGACGAAGTGATCCGACACCATCGGGCAGCCGCGGCAAGGTGATCGCGACGCAGCGCTCTTAGAAGGTCTCGTTCGGCGGTCCGAAAGAACAGTTGGAACAATATCGGGAAATCCACGGCATTGTCTGTGACTGATCGCAAGGCCGTTCCTAATGCTCCCCCAAGATGATCTCGGTGATGCCGACGGGTTTCGATATTCGATAATTAGTCGGGCTTTTCGCTTGAGGCTCACCGTAAGCCAGACCTGAAGCGGCCGCGTGCAATTTCTCGACCGGCTTCTCGCCGCCGGATTCTAACCACGCCCAGAGACCAGAGGACAAGCCTTGATCAGGTCCTCGGGCAGGCCCAGCGCTTTTCCGATATCCGGGATCGCGCCCTTCTGTCAGTTGGCGGTCGATTCCGCCGGCCGGTCGTCGCCGGGAGCTGCGTCACCATCCGCCTTGGCGCGACGGCGGATCGCGTGGCGCTTGCGGGTGATGCGCAGCCGCTTGATGCGGCGGGGATCGGCGTCGAGGATGTGGAATTCGAAGCCCGGCAGCGCCTGGACGACCTCGCCGCGCACCGGGATGCGGCCAAGTGCTGAGAAGATCAGGCCGCCCAGCGTATCGACCTCGTCGACCTGCTCGCTGATGTCGAAATCCGGCCCGATCGCTTGGGCGATCTCTTCGAGCTCGACGCGGGCGTCGGCGATGAACATGTCCTCGGCGACGCGCTTGAACATCACCTCTTCGTCGTCATGTTCGTCATCGATGTCGCCGACCACCATTTCGACGATATCTTCATGTGAGGCCAGCCCGTCGGTGCCGCCATATTCGTCGATGACGAGCGCCATCTGCGTGCGGTTCACCTGCATGCGGCGCAACAGGTCGGACGCCAGCATCGACGGCGGCACGAACAGGATCTTGCGGACGATGCCGGCCTCGGCCAGCGTCTTTTGCAGGTCGACACGGGCGAGATCGAAATTCGGCTTGGCCGAACGCGTGGCCTTGTGGATGTTTTCGGGCGCGACCTCGATCGCCGGCACGGCAGCGGCCGGCTTCGCCGGGCCGCGGCGCTTGTTGCGCGCCTGCTTGGCGACATAGGAGAGCAGGTCGCGAATGTGCACCATGCCGCGCGGATCGTCGAGCGTATCGGCATAGACAGGCATGCGCGAGCGGCCGGATTCCTCGAAGAGGATCATCAGCTCGCCGATGGTGATGTTCTGGTCGACCGCCTCGATATCGGCGCGCGGCACCATCACGTCGGCGACGCGGACCTCGCGAAAACGCAGGATGTTGTTGAGCATCGCCCGTTCGTCGGGCGAAAAGGCGTCGTCGCCGGCCGCATCGGTCATCAGCGCGTCGGCGAGATCCTCACGCAGTCGCGAGCCCTGCTGCGGGCGAAGGATACGCGCGGCGCGCGACCAGAAGGATTGCGATCGGCCGGATGGCCGACTACTACTGCCCGCCTCGTCGGAAGAGGAGGATGGCTCGGAGTCCTTGGCGTCTGCCGCCGGCTTCGTCGTAAAGTCGCTCATGGTTCCATTTTAAGGTCTTGACCCTCGTAGGGATCAGATAGGCCGAGCTGGGCCAAAATGCGAGTCTCCAGCCCCTCCATAATTTCGGCTTCGGCACTATTCATATGGTCGTAGCCGAGAAGATGCAAGAAACCGTGCACCAGAAGATGGGTCAGGTGGTCGTCGAAACTCTTTTCGAGCTCGGCCGCTTCCCGCTCCAGCGTCTCCCGGGCGATGATGATGTCGCCGAGCATCGGGCCGGGCATCTTGCCGGGCTGAACCGGAAAGGCCGGAAAGGAGAGCACGTTGGTCGCCTTGTCCTTGCCGCGCCATTCCGCATTGATGTCCTGGATCGAGGCATCGTCGGTGAAAACAAGCGAAACCTCGGGCGGCAACGTCGGGAAGGGCTGCTTCTCGCTGTCGCTGAGATAGACCACTGCTGCGCCGAGCACGCGTTCGCAAAACGACAGCAGCGTCTCCTCGCCGGGCCAGCCGATGTCCTCGACGCTGATCTGGATGTCGAGTTCGGCCATTAGCCCTGCCGGCTGACGTCTTCGGCGACGGCATACGTGGAATCATAGGCCCTGACGATGCGCCCGACCAGCGGGTGGCGGACGACGTCGGTATCCGTGAAGCGCACGATCGAGATTCCCTCGACGCCGTTCAGAAGCTGCAAGGCCTCGACGAGGCCGGATTTGACGCCGCGCGGCAGGTCGATCTGGCTCGGGTCGCCGGTGACGATCATGCGCGCATTCTCGCCGAGACGCGTCAGGAACATCTTCATCTGCATCGACGTCGTGTTCTGCGCTTCGTCGAGGATGATGGCGGCGTTGGCGAGCGTGCGGCCGCGCATGAAGGCCAGCGGCGCGATTTCGATGACGCCGGCAGTGATCGCCCGGTCGACCTTGTCGGCCGGGATCATGTCGTAGAGTGCGTCATAGAGCGGGCGAAGATAGGGGTCGACCTTTTCCTTCATGTCCCCGGGCAGGAAGCCGAGGCGTTCGCCGGCCTCGACGGCCGGGCGCGACAGGATGATCTTTTCGACCGCGCCGCGCTCCAGGAGCTGGGCGGCATGGGCGACGGCAAGATAGGTCTTGCCAGTGCCGGCCGGGCCGACGCCGAAGACGAGCTCGGCGCGTTCCAGCGCCCTGATATAGGCGTCCTGCGTCGGCGTGCGGGCGATGATCGTCTTCTTGCGCGTGGAAACCTGCGCCATCGTCAGCTTGGCTTTGCGCTCCATGGTCGGCAGGCTGAGCTGATCGTCGGCGGCGACCGCCATGCGGATTGCGCCCTCGACGTCGGATTGTTCCACGCTGCCGCCTTTCTGAAGTTTTTCATAGAGATAGTCGAGCGTGCGCCGCGCCTGGTTGGTGGTCACAACATCGCCTGTGATGACGACCGAATTGCCGCGTGCCCGCGCATCGATGTTCAGCCGTTGTTCGAGCAGCTTGAGGTTCTGGTCGAATTGACCGAAGAGCTCGCTGGCGAAGCGGTTGTTCTCGAACGTCAGGACGAAGTGATTGGTATCGCTCGGCGTGCGGGGGTGGCGCGGTGAAGAAGAAACCAATTCTTGTCCGTTCAAGCGGTCGGGCTCCTTGGGTTAAACCGCAGCCTCTGCGCGTTCCGCAAACAGGCTGTTTGTTCCGGTTCCTGTGATTCGCACTTTGATAATGTCACCGATTTGCGATGCTTTTGCATCAACATTCACGGATTGAAGCCAGGGAGAACGTCCGATTAGTTGTTCCGGCATGCGACCGGGCTTTTCGAGCAACAGGTCGATCTCTTTGCCGATGCAGGATTCGGCAAATTCCTGCTGCTGCTTCAGGAGAAGCATTTGCAGGCGTTCCAGCCGTTCTGCCTTGATCTCTTCCGGCACCTGGTCCTTCAGCTCCGCGCCGGGCGTGCCCGGCCGCGTCGAGTATTTGAACGAGAAGGCCTGTGCATAACGGACCTCCTCCACAAGTCTCAATGTATCCTTAAAATCCTCATCTGTCTCCCCCGGAAAGCCGGTGATGAAATCGCCCGACAGCGCGATGTCGGGCCGCACCGTGCGGATGCGCTCGATCAGCGTGAGATATTCGGCGGCCGTATGGCGCCGGTTCATCGCTTTCAGGATGCGGTCCGAGCCCGATTGCACCGGCAGGTGCAGATAGGGCATCAGTGCGCTCAGGTCGCGATGGGCATTGATCAGCCGGTCGTCCATGTCGCGCGGATGGCTTGTGGTATAACGCAGCCGCGCAAGGCCGGGGATCTCGGCCAGCCGGTAGAGCAGGTCGCCGAGGCTCCATGCCTCACCTTGCGGCCCGGCGCCGTGCCAGGCGTTGACGTTCTGCCCGAGCAGGGTGATCTCGCGCACCCCGCTGTCGGCGAGCTTTTCGGCCTCCTCGACGATCTGCGAAACCGGCCGCGACACTTCCGAGCCGCGTGTATAGGGCACGACACAGAAGGTGCAGAATTTGTCGCAGCCCTCCTGCACCGTCAGGAAGGCGGTGACGCCGCGGGCGCGGATCCTTCGGCTCTCGGCGATCGGCAGATGCTCGAACTTGTCCTCGATCGCATATTCGGTATCGACGACGCGCTGGCCCTGTTTGGCCAGGCGTAGCGCTTCCGGCAGGCGGTGGTAGGTCTGCGGGCCGATGACGACGTCGACGGCGGGTGCGCGGCGCAGGATCTCCTCGCCTTCGGCCTGGGCGACGCAGCCGGCAACGCCGATCATCATCTCCCGTCCGTCCGCCGCCTTCTTCTTTTTCATATCGCGGAGCCGTCCGAGCGCCGAATAGACCTTCTCGGCCGCCTTCTCGCGGATATGGCAGGTGTTGAGCAGAACGAGGTCCGCCTCTTCCATATCGTCCGTCGGCTCGTAGCCGTCGCGGGCGAGCGCATCGCTCATGCGCATGGAATCGTAGACGTTCATCTGACAGCCATAGGTCTTGATGAAGACCTTGCGGCTGTTGCTGCCGTCGTGGAGGCTGTCGCTGGGAATTGCCTCGGGGGCCTGGAGAAGGGCGCTATCCTGTGTCATGGCGCGCTATTTAGTGGTTTTTGCCGCCAGAGAAAATCGAAATCTTCTTCTAGAGCCTTTCCTGGTCAGATTGCAGCATTCTGTTGGCTGAAACGGAGTCGAATGCTCGACCGGCCGGCGCGCGTCGTAGCCAAGCTCTACGGCCAAGCCCGCCGATCGAGCAGGCGGCCCGTTTCAGCCAACCCGAAGGGCCGGGCATCTTTCCGCCAGGATCAGAGGCGATCGGCTTGGTCGTACCAAGAGGTATGCCCTTCGCCAATCGCCTCTGCCCTGACGAAAACCTGCTCCGGCAGAATGCTGCAATCTGACCAGGAAAGGCTCTAAGAGATTTCCCGCCCGCGCAGGCGGCTGTTCAGGAGGTTGCGGATGCGCAAGGCGATCGTCGCGCTCACCTCCTTGCGGCTGGTCTCGGCGCGGTAGTCCACCGCCTCGCCGAAGGAAACTTCGGCGTCGATGGCGCCGCAGCGTACGATGTCGATGAGATGCGGCAATAGGTCGAGATCCCCCGGCCAGGCGGCGAGCCGCCGGTGATAACGCCCCATGGCGATGCCATGCACCCTGGTATAGGCAACCGCCACCGGCTGCACCACGACCGTTCCCGTCGGTGACGTGGGCACCGCCATCGCGGCGGCGCCAAACAGCGAGGACTTGACCTCCAGCAGCCGGTTGCCGTCCGAGGTCGTGCCTTCGGGGAAGAGCACGACGATCTCACCGTCGGCCATGCGCCCGGCGATCTCGGTTGCCTGATGGCCGGTCTTGCGCCGCTCCTCGCGCACGACGAAGACGCTCTTCTGAAGCTTGGCGAGCGTGCCGAAGATCGGCCAGTCACGCACCTCGATCTTGGCGATGAAGACGACGTCGGCAACGGCCGACATCACCATGATATCCAGCCAGGAGGAATGGTTGGAGCAGAGCATCAGCGGCCGGCGATCTTCCAGCTTGCCCGTGACGCGGACGCGGATGCCGAGGCAATAGCAGACGATCCGGTGCCAGGTGCCGGGAAGCCTGCGCCGCAGCCGCCAGTCGAACCGCAGCGCCAGTACCTGCAGCGGCATGAGCACGATGCTGACGGCGAGGATAACGACCGCGGCGAAGGCGATGCGCAGCCAGGCGATCAAATGCTGGTCTCCCGGGCTGCCATTGCTTCAGAGATCTTCTTTCTTCAGCGGAACGCCGTAGAGCTCGAGGCGGTGGTCGACCAGCCGGAAGCCGTGCTCGCGGGCGATGCGCTCCTGCAGCGCTTCGATCTCCGGCGAGCGGAATTCGATGACCGTGCCGGTCTTCAGGTCGATAAGATGGTCGTGATGTTCTTCCGGCACCGTTTCATAGCGCGAGCGTCCGTCGCGGAAGTCGTGGCGGGCGATGATGCCGGCATCCTCGAACAGTTTCACGGTGCGATAGACGGTCGAGATCGAGATCTTCGCATCGACCTTCACCGAGCGGCGGTAGAGTTCTTCGACGTCGGGATGGTCTTCCGAGTCTTCCAGGATGCGCGCGATCACGCGGCGCTGCTCGGTCATGCGCATGCCGCGTTCGGTGCAAAGCTCCTCAAGGGTCTTGGCTACATCAGTCATCGCCGGCCTATAGAGATATTCGTGTTTCGACAACGCCGCACGGCATTTGCGCCAGCCTGCATGTTATCTCGCTGCCAGGGAACTACCGAAGAACGCGCTTCATGACAAGCGCCGTGGAGAGGGCGCCGTTTTCTTGTTTGTAATAACCCTGACGTTCGCCGACCTTTTCGAAGCCGAGCTTGCGGTAGAGGCCAAGCGCTGCCGTATTGCCGTTATCGACCTCGAGAAACATGCTCTCGCCGCCGCGCGACCGCGCTTCCCGCATCGCCGCCTGCATCAGCCGCCAGCCAAGCCCGGCACGGGCGACCTTCGCCTGCACGGCAATCGTCAGGATCTCCGCTTCGCCGGCGACATGGCGGGCAAGGATGAACCCCGGAAGCGGCTTTTTCAGGATGGCATTGGTCTGGCGCGCGACGAAGCCGAACACGGTATCCTGCATCAGCAGGCCGTGAAATTCACCGTCGCCCCAGGGGCGGGCGAAGCGCTCGCCGTGCAGGATGGCAACATCGCGGCAATCCTCGCGCTCCATGGCGATGATCTCGAATTCCGGTTTCAGCGTCAGATAGGCTTCCAGCATCGTCATACTCGTCGCGCAATTGCGTACCCGGCCTGCGGCTTGGCATCGGGTCCGCGCAGATAAAGGGGCTTCGGCTTTCCGGAATCGGGGGAGGCGGCAGCGCCCAGGCGCGCCACGATGGAGATCGGGAATCTGTTGGTATGATCGCCGCCGGCGTCGGCCTTGAGGAGGGGCGTCGCCGAACCGGTAATCTCGCCGTCGAAGCCGGCGGCAAAAGCCTGCGCTTGCGCAACGCTGACTGCCCGTGGCGCGTCGAGGGGCGAACCGTCGGCTGCGAAGGACTGGAGGTAGATTTCGTCCCGCTTGGCATCCATCGCCGCCAGCACGGCGCGATGAGGCGTCTTGTCGCGCTGGGCTGATGCCATGACTTCAAGCGTGGTGATGCCAACGGCCGGCACATTCAGAGAGAGCGCAAAACCGCGGGCTGCGGCAACGCCGACACGGATCCCGGTAAAGGAGCCGGGACCGATGGTGACGGCAAGGCGGTCGACATCCGAAAGGGCCAGTCCCGCCTGATCGAGTGCGCGATCGACGATACCAATCAGATGTTCAGCATGCCCCTTGCCGATCATGTCCGATGCCTCCCCCAGCACCGTATTCCTACCGCTGTCAAAGACGGCGGCAGCGCAGTCCACACCCGCCGTGTCGAGCGCCAGAATGATCATGCCATCAATTTCCGAATAAACCAGTGTCGCCTATCGATAAATCCGTTCGGCCGAACCCGAGATGAACGGCCGGACGAATTTAGGATTTTTAAGCGGCAATCACTTCCTGCACTTCCGGAACGAAATGCCGCAGCAGGTTCTGCACGCCGTGCTTCAGCGTTGCCGTCGAAGACGGGCAGCCGGCGCAGGAACCCTTCATGTTCAGATAGACCTTGCCGTCCTTGAAGCCGCGGAAGGTGATGTCGCCGCCGTCCTGGGCAACGGCTGGGCGCACGCGGGTTTCCAGTAGCTCCTTGATGGTCAGCACGATCGATTCATCGCCTTCGTCAAAGAATTCGTCGCCGGCATCGGCGTCTTCGGAAAGGATGGAGGCATCGCCCATGACCGGCTTGCCGGACATGAAGTGCTCCATGATCGAGCCTAATATAGCCGGCTTAAGATGTTGCCAGTCGGCATTATCCTTGGAGACGGAAATGAAATCATAGCCGAAATAGACGCCGGTGACGCCTGATATTTCGAACAGGCGGGCAGCGAGCGGCGAGGCCTGAGCCTCCTCAGTGCTGCGGAACTCGGCCGTGCCGTTTTCCATCACCACCTTGCCCGGCAGGAACTTCTGCGTGGCGGGATTCGGCGTGGCTTCGGTCTGAATGAACATCTGATTCTCCATGCGGCCGGCCCATGGTCTCGGCCGTCTTTAGAATTCTTCAAAAGAAGATAAGCCGATTGACGCCTCTAATCAAGAGACTTGTACTCAAGAAATGCTGGAACAGGATGATTTTTAGGCGCGGTCAGTCTAAAATCAGAATCCTGTTCTAATCTAAAGAGTTAGAGCGTGATCTCATCCGAAAACCGCTCGCACGTTTCGCTAACAGAGGGCGTCGATTTCCTCGTTGGTCAGCGTATCCGGCAGCACGGTAACCGGGATCGGAAACGCCGCGGCGCGGCCGGCAACCGAGGAGACCAGCGGCCCTGGACCTTCCTTCGCCGAACCGGCGGCCAGAACCAGGATCGCTACATCGCGGTCTTCCTCGATCACGGCATTGATCTGTTCGGCAGCACCGCCCTCGCGGATGACGACTTCAGGCTCGATGCCGATGGTCTCGCGCACGATCTGGGCGATCTTGGCAACCACCGCCTCGGCTTCCTCGCGCGCTTCGGCCCGCATGATCTCTTCGACGCCGAGCCATTGCTGGAAATCCCCATCGGGGATCACGTAGAGCAGCACTAGCCCGCCATTGGAATTCTTCGCGCGCCGGCCGGCATAATGAACGGCGCGTTGGCATTCGGGTGTGCCGTCGATCACTGCCATGAATTTGCGGCGGTGACCTTCGAGCCGTGAGAGTCGCTTCGATACCATGGCGCGGACTCTGACACCCGAAGCGGAAAATTTGCAAGTCCAGTTTTTGCCCTGATGCCCGAGAAGAAATCCCCTTCTCCCCAGGGGAAGGTCCCCTTCTCCCACGGTGGAGAGAAGAGGAGATCTATCTCAATACAGGAAGCCGATGACGTCGCGCACTTGGCGCATCGTCACCTCTGCGCGCGCCCTTGCGCGCTCGCCGCCCTTGCGCAGGATCGCGTCGATATGGCTGGTATCATCCATCAGCCGGCGCATTTCGCCGGTGATCGGTGCGAGCACGTTGATCGCCAGGTCGACCAGCGCCGGCTTGAAGACGGAGAATTGCTGGCCGCCGAATTCGGCAAGCACGTCCGCCTTCGACTTGTCGGCGAGTGCGGCATAGATCGCCACCAGATTGTCGGCTTCCGGACGGCCCTGCAGCCCGTCGATCTCGCTCGGCAAGCCGTCAGGATCGGTCTTGGCCTTGCGGATCTTCTTCGAGATAGCGTCCTCGTCGTCCATCAGGTTGATGCGCGAGAGATCGGAAGGGTCCGACTTCGACATTTTCTTGGTGCCGTCGCGCAGCGACATGACGCGCGGCGCCGGCCCGCCGATCAACGGCTCGACCATCGGGAAATAGGCATGCACCGGCTCGTTGCCGACGGTGATGTCGACGCCGTAACCGGTCCTGCTGATATGCTCGGCATAGTCGAGGTTGAACTTCATCGCGATGTCGCGGGCAAGCTCCAGATGCTGCTTCTGGTCCTCACCAACAGGCACATGGGTGGCGCGATAGACGAGAATGTCGGCGGCCATCAGGCTCGGATAGGCGTAGAGCCCGAGCGAGGCCTGCTCGCGGTCCTTGCCGGCCTTGTCCTTGAACTGCGTCATCCGGTTCATCCAGCCGATGCGGGCGACGCAGTTGAAGATCCAGGCGAGTTCGGCATGCTGCGGCACGGCCGACTGATTGAAGACGATATGCTTTTCCGGATCGATGCCGGCAGCGATGAAGGCGGCGGCGATCGAGCGCGTCTGGCTCGGCATGTCCTCATGCACGAGCTGGGCGGTGAGCGCATGCATGTCGACGACGCAGTAGATGCAGTCATTGCCTTCCTGCAGCGCCACGAACCGGCGGATCGCGCCGAGATAATTGCCGAGATGCAGATTGCCGGTCGGCTGCACGCCGGAGAATACGAGTTTCTTGAATTCGCTCATGTCGTCCTCAATAGGCTGGTGGAGGGCCCACGCTGTCACAGTTTAAATTGCTGCAGAATGCAGCAGGGCTTTGCGCCCATGTTGCTAACGCCGCGGCTTATGCACGGGCAACCGGTCGCAATCAAGGGGTTCAGGCAGCCGTGTGCTGGATCAAATCGAAAGTGTTGCCGTAGGGATCCGCAAAAACCGCCACCGTGCCGTAAACCTCGTGACGCGGCTCTTCCAGAAAGCGAACGCCGACTGCCCGCATCGCGGCATGGTCGCGGGCGAAATCGTCGGTCTTCAGAAAGAAGCCGACACGTCCGCCGGTCTGATTGCCGATGGCCGCGCGCTGCGTCTCGTCTGCCGCCTGCGCCAGCAGAAAGGCGGCTCCATCCCCACCCCTCGGCTTCACCACCACCCAGCGCTTGCCCTTCGGCTGCAGCTCGTCCTGAAGGCAATCGAAACCGAGGCCATCGCAATAAAAAGCCTTGGCGCGGTCGTAATCGTCGACCACGAGAGTGACGAGGAAAAGAGACTGGATCGTCATGGGTTGCCTCGCGTTTGAGATGTTTATTCCAGTTGTGAGCGGCAATTCCCCGGATTTTAAGCCGAATTGATCAACTGTCTTACTCATAATTGAGTATAAAATTTCACAAAAAAGCTTTTTTTGAACCGAAAATCCTGCGCCTGGTGCCGGCGCCGATGGGGCTGCCGCGGTCGCCGATCGGAGAGACCATGCAGAACGCAATTTTGCTCGCCATAGCAGGCCTTTTCGCCTTTCAATCAGCAACGGGTGCCGTCGGTCAAGATATGAAAAGGCATGCCGTTCATCTTGCAAAACATCAGGCACGTCTCGCCTACACGGTCCAGACCGTCAGCGTTCGTGCCGGCTGCTTTCCAGGGCGCCTGCGAGCGGTCCTGTCGCATATTGCTGCAAAGACCGGCCGACGCCCGGTGATAACCTCGGGCCACAGGCCGCATCCCCGCCGCCATGGCTCCCTGCACGGAAAATGTCTGGCGGCCGATTTCAGGATGCCCGGCCTGTCGGAGCGCACGATCATTGCTGCTGCAAGAAGCGCGCCGGGCATCGGCGGCATCGGCAGCTATTGCAACGGCATCATTCATGTCGACGTCGGACCGCAGCGACGATGGGTGGATTGCTGAGGAATCATGCGCTCCACCTTTTCCCATTCTGGTTTAAGGATTGCCGATTCAGTGGCGGCGAAAGGACGTGCCGCGACCGCCTCTATTGGCCGCTCCGCGGCGTCACCGCCACCCGCAAGAGGCGCATGAATAGTTTTGTATCGTCATCGAGGCTGGAACCATTCCATTGCGCGTGTTTGATCCCATCCATTGCAGCCATCATGATATTGGCCAGTTGAAGAGGCGAGGCCTGCAGTGGTCCGAGATCGATTTCCTTGGTTTCCGCAGCTGCATTCAGCGTCTGTGTCAGCATAGTCGATAGCCGTGTCCGCGCGTCGAGCGTGATATCCGCAGCCAAGGCCATATTGGCGGCAAACAGTTCTTCTGCATCGGAACTGCCGCCAAAAGGGGCGATTAACTCCCGCTGAAACACTGCTATGGCCATTTCCATGCGGTCAAGCGCGTTCCCCTGTCCTGCCAGGGCCGCTCCCACCTCATCCAATGCGAGAGTATGCGCTCGCATGGAGCCGGCTCGGAAAAGCTCTTCCTTGCTGTTGAAGCTCAGATAGAGCGATGCTCGCGAAATTCCTGCGGCGCGCGCAATGTCGGCCATGGAAGTCTTGCGAAAGCCGAAGCGCACGAACACAGGCAGGGCAGCATCCAGGATTTGAGCGATTTTTCGATCATTCTGCGTCATTTGGACAGACTGGCATTTCGTGACCATTCTGTCAAAAGACGAGTAGACAAATAATGTATATCTGTCTAAATCGATGAAGGCGCATTGGCGCGCGGTCAGGAGATAACCATGAGTATCACGTCAGATAATTCTAATGGCGCCACCGTACTGGTGACCGGCATTGGCGGATTTCTCGCAGGCCACATTGCCTTGCAGTTGCTCAAGCAGGGGTATCGGGTCAGAGGAAGCCTGCGCAGCATCGGTACAAGCGCTGCGACGGTCGGTCAGCTTGGAGCGCACACCGACGGGCAACTGCAAAATCTCGGTTTGGTGCAGGCCGATCTTGACAGCGATAGCGGTTGGGCTGCGGCTGTCGAAGGATGCGACTATGTCATTCACACCGCATCGCCGTTCCCTCCGGGATATCCCGAAAATGAGAATGCACTGATCCAGACAGCCCGCGATGGTGCGTTGCGCGTGCTTCGCGAGGCGCATCGGGCACGGGTCAAACGTGTTGTTCTGACATCCTCCATAGCTGCCACCAACCATGGCGACGGGCGGGCGCCCTTTACCGAAGAGAATTGGACCGACCCGGAAAGCCCGCGGGCGACGCCCTATTACAAATCTAAGACGCTCGATCTGGCCGTGATCAATCCAAGCGTCATCCTCGGGCCGTTGCTCGGGCCGAATTTCGGGACGTCTGTTGGATTGATCCACCATTTGATGACGGGACGATTCAACGGTATCCCGCGCTTTGGCTTCTCCGTCGTGGATGTGCGTGATACCGCCGATGCCCACATTCGAGCGATGACCGATCCTGCTGCCGGCGGCCAACGGTTCATCATCGGTGGACGGTTTTTCTGGCTCAAGGACCTTGTGGCCATTCTTGCCCATTCCTTTCCCGACCATGCCTCCCGCCTGCCGTCCGGCGAAGTCTCTGACGAGATCGTCAGGGTCATGGCGCAATCCGACCCCGATGCACGAACCATTGTTCATGAGCTCAATCGCGACCTCAGTGTCAGTGCGGCAAAAGCCCACCGCGTCCTCGGGTGGCGCTCACGTCCAGAAGAGCAATGCATCCGCGCCAGCGCCCAAAGCCTCATCGACTTGGGATTGGTGCCGGCCTAGCACGATGCGTAGATTCAAATAGCTTTTGCTTTCAATTGGAGAACGGACATGACAATCCCGACCGTCGACGCATTCTCGCCGGCCAATGAGGCCAACCTTCTTCGCGAGACGGAGCACGCGAGGCTGCGTGCCCTGATCAACGCCGATATTGTTCGGGCACAACAGCTTCACGCTCCGGACTTCCAGTTGATAACGCCGATCGGTGCCACGCTTTCCAAGGAAGAATATCTAGGTGCGATCGCCTCCGGGCAGATCAACTACTTGATCTGGGAGCCCGCTGACATTGCCGTGCGGCTTTATGACGGAGTCGCTGTTCTTCGGTATCGTGCTCAGCTGGAGGTTGTCTTCGGCGGCCACAAAGTCGCCCTCAACGACTACTGGCACACTGACACTTATGAGCGGCATGACGGACGATGGATGGTGGTCTGGTCCCAAGCCACAGCCATCAACTAGCCAGAGTCACGGTAGTTACGACTGGCCTCAACCGTCCTTTGCCGGCGCCGGCTTGCGGTTCAGATTGCGTCGGATCATGCCGAGATTTGCCCCGCCAACCAGGAAGGCGGCGGCGAAATAGATCAGCATGGCGATCGCAATCAGCAGCCCAAGGGTGCCGATCTTGGTGAGAAGCGGCGCGCCGGAAGCAAGCGATGGCGCCCAATATTGCTTGAGGAAGACGATGGCCGCGCCCATCACGGCCGCGGCGACGATCAGCAGGGCCGTGCGCTTTGCCAGCGCCCATTCCCATGTCAGGTGGCCGCGGCGCAAAAGTGTGGCGAACAGCAGCACGGTGCTGATCCAGCCGGCGGTGGCTTCGGCAACCGCGATGCCGGGCGCGCCCATATAGGGAAAGAGGGTGAGCGCCGTGGCGCAGTTGGTCGCAACCGCGATGGCCGAAAAACGCATCGGCGTCTTGGTGTCCTCGCGGGCATAGAAACCGGGCTGCAGCGCCTTGATCAGCACGAAGGCCGGCAGGCCGATGCCGTAAATCGCCAGGATCGAGCCGACGACCGCGGTGTTTTCCTGATGGAAGGCGCCGCGCTCGTAGAGCACGCGGATGATCTCGTCGGAGAGGATCCAGAGCGCGAAGGCGGCAGGGATCGTCAGGAACAGCACGAATTCGATCGAGCGGTTCTGCAGGTTCCCGGCCTCGCGCAGGTTGCCGCCCTTCAGCGCCCGGGCCAGTTCCGGCAGAAGCACCACGCCGACGGCGACGCCGACGACCCCGAGGGGCAGCTGATAGATACGGTCGGCATATTGCAGTGCTGCGATCGCGCCGTCGCGGGACGACGCAATCGCCTGGCCGATCAGCTGATTGATCTGGGTGATGCCGCCGGTCACCGCAGCCGGCACCGCCAGGATCAGCAGCCGCTTGACATTGGGCGTCATCTTCGGGAAGCGGAAGCCGATGCTCATACCGGCCGCAAGTACGCCGACATAGACGACGGCAAGCTGCAGCACGCCGGCGGCAAGAACGCCCCAGGAGAGATACCAGGCGGTCGCCAGCGGATCGGCGCCGGTATAGAGCGCATAAAACAGCGCCCCGATCATCACCACGTTGAGGAAGACGGGCGCGATGGCGGCGGCGAAGAAATGATGCAGCGAATTCAGCATGCCGCTCATCATTGCCGTTAGCGACATGCACATCAGATAGGGAAACATCACCGCCGCCATGCGGATCGTGATCGAGAATTTTTCGGGATCGTCGGCAAAGCCCGGCGCGATGACGAAGCGCACCAAGAGCGGCATGGCAAGCTCCATCACGATGGTGATGAGGAGCAGCACCGAAAATAGCACGCCGAAGACCTCTTCCGAAAAGCGCTTGGCGCCATCCGTGCCGTTCGCCTCGATCTCCTTGGCAAAGAGCGGCACGAAGGCGGCGTTAAAGGCGCCCTCGGCAAACAGCCGGCGGAAGAGATTCGGAAAGCGGAAGGCGGCGTAGAAGACGTCGGCCATCGGTCCGGTGCCGAGGGCCGCAGCCATCAACGTTTCACGGGCGAAGCCGAAAATGCGGCTGCCGAGGGTGGCGCCGCCGACGGTCGCGAATTTCTTGACGAGGCTCATGCGTTGGGGCTCATGCGTGGGGGCTCATGCGTTCAGGCTCATATGGGGGAACCGGCCTTCTTTTCGGCGGCGGGCGGGGTCCGGGCGGTGGCGGCGGGTGCGATGATGCCGGAGGGCATGCGCTCGCGCAGCTCGTCTTCTTCCTCGGCCATGACGGCCTTCATCCGGGCGGTGATGTTGGCGCGCTTGCTGTCGCCGGATATTTTCTGGCCGACCAGATCGGTGACGTAGAAGGTGTCGATCACTTTCTCGCCGAAGGTGGTGATGCGGGCCGACTGGATGTCGAGCGACAGGTCGGACAGCACGGCGGTGATCTCCGACAGCAGTCCCGGCCGGTCGAGGCATTCGACCTCGATGACCGTGAACTTGTTCGACAGGCTGTTGGTGATGTTGACCGACGGCGGGATGACGAAAGCCTTGCTCTTCTTGCGATTGCGCGCGCGCGTGGCGATGACCTCGGGCAGCCGCTTGCGCCCGGACAGCACGTCTTCGATCATCCGGCCGATCGTCGCGGCCCGGCGCAGTTCGTCGGCATCGTCGGTAAATTCGCGGCTGACATGGATCGTGTCGAGCGCCCGCCCGTCCGATGTCGTGAAGATCTGCGCATCGACGATGTTGGCCCCGGCCGCAGCACAAGCGCCGGCAATGACGGCGAGCAGTCGCGGATGGTCGGGCGACAGTACGGTGATCTCGGTGATCGCGTGGAAACTGTCGGTGCGCACCGTGGTGGCGAGCGCCTGACCCGCTTTATCAGACTGGCGGATGAAATGGGCGTGACGGATCTGGTCTTCCAGCGGCACGGAGAGCAAATAGGGCTGGTAGTGCAGCTTGGTATAGGTATTGCGATCCTTCTGGCTCCAGTCGGCGAGTGCCGAATGCAGCGCCTCGGCAGCAGCATTGGCGCGTTCCTTGCGGGAGACCTCCGAAAAGCCGCCGGCGAGCAGCAGCTCGGTTTCATAATAGAGCGTGCGCAGAAGCTGGCCTTTCCAGCCGTTCCACACACCGGGACCGACGGCGCGGATATCGCAGATCGTCAGGATCAACAGCATCTTCAGCCGGTCGAGCGACTGCACGCGGTCGGCGAAATCGGTGATGGTCTTGCGGTCGGTGAGGTCGCGGGTCTGCGCCACCATCGACATGGTCAGATGTTCTTCGATCAGCCAGACGACGATTTCCGTCTGCTTCTGCGACAGGCCGAAGCGGGCGCAGAGCTTGCGGGCGACGCGGGCGCCGGCAATCGAATGATCCTCCTGGCGGCCCTTGGCGATGTCGTGGAGGAGAACGGCGACATAGAGCGCCTCGCGGTCCTCGATGCCGGGCATCAGCTTGTTGGCGAGCGGATGCAGATCCTCGGCGCGCCCCTTGTCGATCTCGGAGAGAATGTCGACGGTGCGGATCAGATGTTCGTCGACCGTATAGTGATGATACATGTTGAACTGCATCATCGCGACGATCTTGCCGAATTCGGGGATGAAGCGGCCGAGCACGCCGGCCTCGTTCATCCGGCGCAGGATGAGCGCCGGATCACGCTTCGACGTCAGGATCGACATGAACAGCCGGTTGGCCTCGTCGTTTTCCCGCAGGCTGGTGTCGATCAGGGCGAGTGAGCGGGTAACGCGTTTCAGCGCGTCCGGATGGAATTCCAGCCCATTGATGTCGGCGACGTGGAAGAGCCGGATGATGTTGACCGGATCGCGCTTGAAGACCTCGGGGTCGGCGAGCGCAATGCGGCCGCGGTCTTCGACGAATTCGACGCTGCCGGCGATCTTGCGGTTGCGATGGGTGAAGCGGCTGATGACGCCGGTGAGGCCCGGGATCGACTTCGCCTGCTGGTCTTCAAGCGCGGCGCAAAGGATGCGCGTGAGATCGCCGACATCCTTGGCGACGAGGAAATAGTGTTTCATGAAGCGCTCGACGGCCGAAAGGCCCGGGCGGGTGTGATAGCCGAAGGCTTCGGCGATCTCGCGTTGGATATCGAACGACAGACGTTCCTCGGCCTTGCCGGTCAGGAAATGCATATGGCAGCGCACCGCCCAGAGAAAGTCGTCGGCTTTCTCAAGCAGGCGGTACTCGTGCTTGGACAGCACGCCGAGCTTGATCAGTTCCGCCTGGTCGCGCACGTGATAATAATATTTCGAGATCCAGAACAGCGTGTGCAGGTCGCGGAGCCCGCCTTTGCCTTCCTTGACGTTCGGCTCGACGAGATAACGCGTGTCGCCCGCCTTGCGGTGGCGCTCGTCGCGCTCGGCAAGCTTGGCGGCGATGAATTCCGGCCCGGTGCCGGTGACGATCTCCTTGTCGAAGCGGGACTCGAGCTCGGTTTCCAGCCGCTGCAGGCCGCAGATGTAGCGCATCTCCAGGATGGCGGTGCGGATCGTCATGTCGGACTTGGAAAGCGCAATGCATTCCTCCACCGTGCGGGTGGCGTGACCGACCTTGAAGCCCATGTCCCAGAGCACGTAGAGCATGAATTCGACCGCTTTGTGCGTCTCTTCCGCCGGCCTCGGCAGAAAGAGAAACAGCAGGTCGATATCGGAGCCCGGCGCCAGCGTGTCGCGGCCGTAGCCGCCGACGGCGGTGACCGCGAACTTGTCCTTCTGCTGCGGAAAGATATGGGCGGTGGCGAAATTGTAGAGGACGGTGGTGATCTGGTCCTGCAGCCAGGAAATCCGGTAGGCGCAATTGAGCCCGCCGCCGTCGGCCATCAGTGCCTCGCGCGCCTTCTGCCGGCCTTCGGTGCTCGCCTTCTTCAGCACCGCCAGAAGATCGGCGCGCAGGACGTCGGGCCGGTTGCGGTTGGCCTCGGCAACGGCGTCACACTGCTTCTGCAAGAGCTCGACGTCGAGGATATTGGAGAAATCGAGGTCGCGCATCGCTATCGCCGGGGCGGTTTCCTGTTCATGCCGGACTGCCGGTTCACGGCCTGCCGCTTGTTTCGTCTGCATGCGCTATAGCCCCTTTGCCCGGCGATTGACACGGGCCTTCATACTGCAAGAACGTTTAAATTTGGCGAAATGGTGTTGGTTCGCCGCAAGAGGCGACGGCGCTTTGACGCAAGGGCGCGGGCTTTCCCGGAATCCTCAGGCTTTCCCGGAATCGTCAGCCGGCGGCCCGCGCATTCAGCAAATGCAGCACCTGCCGTGTCTCGCGCATGATCTCCTCGAGCGCCTGCCTGTCGCATTCGCGATAGCCGGCCTTGGCAATCGAGGTGCCGAGCTCCGAGATCACAGCGCAGCAGCGGGTGATTTTCAGCATGCCGATCGGCGACGTCCAGCCGCGGGCGTTGCGGTCCTTATCGGCGCGCCGCATCGTATCGAGCATGGAGCAGATGAGCGAGAGGCGCTCGGTTTCGCGAACCAGTTTTTCCATGAACATGGCGCGCTACTCCTATTTCAACTTCTTCTTGAGGTCGTAAAGCGCATCCATTGCCTCGCGCGGTGTCATGTCGTCAAGGCTCATCGCCTTCAGTGCCTCCTCGACCTTGGAGGTCCCGCGGGCGGTTTCCTCGCGGCGCACCGCCACCTGGAAGAGCGGCAGGTCGTCGATCAACTGGCTCGCCGGGTTCTTGCGATCGGCATCTTCCAGCCGGGTGAGCACGTCGCGGGCGCGCGCCACGACCGAGGCCGGAAGCCCGGCAAGGCGCGCGACCTGGATGCCGTAGGAGCGGTCCGCCGCACCCGGCCCGACCTCGTGCAGGAAGATGACGTCGCCGTCCCATTCTTTGACGCGCATCGTCGCGTTCGACAGCCGGCCAAGCTTTTCCGAAAGCACGGTCAGTTCGTGGAAATGCGTGGCGAAGAGGCCGCGGCAGCGATTGGCCTCATGCAGGTGCTCGACGGCGGCCCAGGCGATCGAAAGACCGTCGAACGTGGCGGTGCCGCGGCCGATCTCGTCGAGGATGACGAGGGAACGGTCGCTCGCCTGGTTGAGGATCGCCGCCGTTTCGACCATCTCGACCATGAAGGTCGAGCGCCCACGCGCCAGATCGTCGGAGGCGCCGACGCGCGAGAAAAGCCGGTCGACGATGCCGATATGGGCCGATGTCGCCGGCACGAAGGAGCCCATCTGCGCCAGGATTGATATCAGCGCGTTCTGGCGCAGGAAGGTCGACTTGCCGCCCATGTTCGGGCCGGTCAGCAGCCAGATCGCCCCGTCCCGGTCGCCGGTCCTCGGCGACAGATCGCAATGATTGGCGACGAAGGGGCCGCCCGCTTGCCGCCGCAGCGCCTGCTCGACGACCGGATGGCGCCCGCCCTCGATGGCAAACATCTTCGAGCCGTCGACCTGCGGGCGGCAATAGGCCTGCTCCTCGGCGAGAAGCGCCAAGCCTGCGGCGACGTCGATGACGGCAAGCGCCCGGGCGCCCGACTTGATCGCCTCGGCTTCCGCAACGACGGCCGCCGTCATCCTGTCGAAGGCTTCGAGTTCGATCGTCAGCGCCTGGTCGGCGGCATTGGCGATGCGGCTTTCGAGATCGGCAAGTTCGGTCGTGGTGAAGCGCATGGCGTTCGCCATCGTCTGGCGGTGGATGAAGCGGGCCTTCGCCTCCGCCGTCTCCGTCATCGGCGAGGCATTGCCGGCGGTGACTTCGATGAAATAACCGAGGACGTTGTTGTGCTTGATCTTCAGCGACCGGATGCCGGTCTCCTCGGCATATTGCAATTGCAGGCCGGCGATGACGCGACGGGACTGGTCGCGCAGTGCCCGGACCTCGTCGAGCTCGGCGCTGGCGCCGTCGCGAAGGAAGCCGCCATCGCGTTTCAACAGCGGCAATTCGTCGGCGAGCGTTTCGGCAAGCAGCTTTTCCACTGCCGCGGGAAGGGCCTGCAGCCCGGATAGCGCCTGGCCGAGTTCTTCGGGCAGCATCGCCTTGCCGAGCATCGCCGCAATTCCGCCCGCCGCTTCGAGGCCCTGGCGGATCGCCCAGAGATCGCGCGGGCCGCCGCGGTCGAGCGCCAGGCGCGACAGAGCGCGCGGCATGTCGGGAACATGTTTCAGCGTGTCGCGCAGATTGCCGCAAAGCAGGGGTTCGTCGATCAGGAAACCGATCGAATCGAGCCGCGCATTGATGCGGGCCGGGTCGGTCAGCGGCGACATCAGCCGTTCGGCAAGAAGCCTGGCGCCGCCGCCGGTGACGGTGCGGTCGATTGCCTTCAACAGCGAACCGTTGCGATCGCCGGAAAGCGTGCGGGCAAGCTCCAGATTGGCGCGGGTGGCGGGATCGATGAACAGCGTCGAGGCTGCACTTTCCCGTTCCGGTTTTCCAAGCGGCGGCCGCTCGGCAATCTGCGTCTTCTCGACATAGGCGACGGCGGCCGCGGCCGCTGCCAGCTCGGCGCGTGAGAAGGTGCCGAAGCCGTCGAGCGTCGCGACGCCGAAATACCGCGCGATCCGGCCTTCGGCGCTGGCGCTGTCGAAGAGCACGGAAGGCTGCGGCACGGCTGTCCGGCCGAGCACGTCGAAGACCGGTTTGAGTTCGGGATCGTGGAAGATCGTGTCGGGAAGGATGAGCTCACGCGGATCGATGCGCAGGATATCGGCAAGCAGGCGCGAGGCTTCGGTCTCGGCAAGCCGGAAGACGCCGGTGGAAATATCGATCCAGGCAAGCGCCAGCAAGGCCTCGCCGCTGGCGCGAATGCGGGTCAGCGCCATCAGATAGTTGGATTCCGAGGGCGAAAGCAGCTTTTCCTCGGTGATCGTGCCTGGAGTGACGAGGCGGACGACGTCACGCTTGACGACGGATTTCGCGCCGCGTTTTTTTGCTTCGGCCGGATCTTCGATCTGCTCGCAGACGGCGACGCGGAAGCCGAGCGAAATCAGCTTCTGCAGATAATCGTCGGCCGCATGCACCGGAACCCCGCACATCGGGATATCCTGGCCCATGTGCTGGCCGCGCTTCGTCAGCGTGATACCGAGCGCGCGTGAAGCTTCCAGCGCATCCTCGAAGAACAGCTCGTAGAAATCGCCCATGCGATAGAACAGCAGCGAACCCGGATTGTTCGCCTTGATCTCGATAAATTGCTCCATCATCGGCGTCGCCGAGGCACGGCTTTCCGCCGTGGCGAGCTCGGCAGCCGAAAAGGCTTCATTCCCTGTGTCTATTCGAGCGTTCACGGAGGTGGAGTTTTTCCCAAAAAAACAGGTGCCAACCCTATCCGCGCGCCGCTATAGATGACAACAGCATTTGAGGAAGAGCAAAGCGTCGCCCACAGGACGTTGGAGGATTTATGCCCGATATCGATAAGAAGGACCGGCCGGTGACCTCGGTTACCGACCAGGAGGCGCTCGATTTTCACGCAATGGGCCGGCCCGGCAAGCTGGAGATCAACCCGACCAAGCCGATGGCGACGCAGCGTGACCTCTCGCTTGCCTATTCGCCGGGCGTTGCCGTGCCCGTGAAGGCGATCGCCGCCGATCCGCAGACCGCCTATGATTACACGGCGCGCGGCAATATGGTCGCCGTCATTTCCAACGGCACGGCAATCCTCGGCCTCGGCAATCTCGGCGCGCTGGCGTCCAAGCCCGTCATGGAGGGCAAGGCGGTGCTGTTCAAGCGCTTCGCCGATGTCGATTCCATCGACCTCGAGATCGATACCGAAAATGTCGACGAGTTCATCAACTGCGTGCGCTTCCTCGGTCCTTCCTTCGGCGGCATCAACCTCGAGGATATCAAGGCACCGGATTGTTTCGTCATCGAAAGCCGGCTGCGCGAGCTGATGGACATTCCGGTGTTCCATGACGACCAGCATGGAACGGCGATCATCGCCGCCGCCGGCCTGATCAACGCGCTGGAGCTGACCGGCCGCGACCTGAAGACGACGAAGCTCGTCTGCAACGGCGCGGGTGCTGCGGCGATCGCCTGCGTCGAACTCATCAAGGCGATGGGTTTTGCGCCCGAGAACGTCATCCTCTGCGATACCAAGGGTGTCATCTACCAGGGCCGCACCGAGGGCATGAACCAATGGAAATCGGCGCATGCGGCAAAGACCGACACGCGCACGCTGGAAGAGGCGATGAAAGGCGCGGACGTCGTTTTCGGCTTGTCGCAGCAGGGCGCGTTTTCGGCCAAGATGATCCGCTCGATGGCGGAGCGGCCGATCATCTTCGCCATGGCCAATCCCGATCCCGAGATCACGCCGGAAGAGGTGGCTCGCATCCGCGACGACGCCATCATGGCGACGGGCCGTTCGGACTATCCGAACCAGGTCAACAACGTCCTCGGCTTTCCCTATATCTTCCGCGGCGCTCTCGACGTCCGTGCCTCGACCATCAACGATGCGATGAAGATCGCCGCCGTCAATGCGCTGGCAAACCTTGCCCGCGAGGACGTGCCCGATGACGTGGTTGCCGCCTATCAGGGCAACCGGCCGCGTTTCGGCTCGCAATACATCATCCCCGTTCCCTTCGATCCGCGCCTGATCTCGGCGATCCCGGTCGCGGTGGCGCAAGCCGCGATCGAAAGCGGCGTCGCCCGCAAGGTCATCACCGACATGGCCGGTTATGCCCGCGAGCTTTCGGCGCGCCGCGATCCGATCGCCTCGACGCTCGCCAGCCTCTATGAGCGCGTCCGCCGCCGTCCGAAGCGCATCGTCTTTGCCGAGGCCGAGGAAGAACAGGTCCTGCGTGCGGCGATGTCCTACGCCAACCAGCAGCTCGGCACCGCCATCCTGCTCGGCCGCGAGGACCTGATCCGGGCTACGGCCGAACGCGCCGGCATCGATCTCAACCGGCCGGGCCTCGAAATCGTCAATGCCCGGCTTTCGACCCGGGTCGAGGCCTATATCGACTATCTCTATGCCCGGCTGCAGCGGCACGGTTATCTCCACCGCGACGCCCAGCGGCTGATCCATAACGACCGCAACCACTTCGCCGCCACCATGGTGGCGCTCGGCGATGCCGACGGCATGGTGACGGGCATTACCCGAAACTATTCGACGGCGCTCGAAGATGTGCGCCGCTGCATCGACGAGAAGCCGGGCCACCGCGTCATCGGCGTGTCGCTGGCGCTCTGCCGCGGCCGCACGGTCTTCGTTGCCGATACGGCGGTGCACGACATGCCGACGGCCGAAGAGCTTGCCGATATCGCCGAAGAGGCCGCGGGTCTGGCGCGGCGCATGGGTTATCCGCCGCGTGTCGCCTTGCTGGCTTATTCCACCTTCGGCCATCCCTCGGGCGAACGCTCCGAGCGGGTGCGCGAGGCGGTGAAGATCCTCGACAAGCGCCGCGTCGATTTCGAATATGACGGCGAGATGGCGGCCGATGTCGCCCTGAACCGCAAGGTGATGGAGCAATATCCCTTTTGCCGCCTCTCCGGCCCGGCCAACGTCCTCGTCATGCCGGCCTTCCACTCGGCCTCGATCTCGACCAAGATGCTGCAGGAGCTCGGCGGCTCCACGGTGATCGGCCCGATCCTCGTCGGCCTCGACAAGCCGGTGCAAATCACCTCGATGGGCGCCAAGGACAGCGACATCGTCAACATGGCGGCGATCGCCGCCTACGGGGCGGGTTCGTAAACTCCTCCGGCCCACATTATGAGACGGCATTCCGTGCCCGGCCGACTGCCCGTCGGCCGGGCATAAGTTTTCGTGCGCCGTCGCGATGAAGGCTGCTCTTCCGATAAGTCATACTTTTGATACAATAGGCCTATAGGGCGGCATAAATTTGCCCGCAGGGACATTGAAAAAACTGCGGGCAATCGATGCGGTTTCGCAGCTCAGTTGTTTAATATCAGCCGGTTGGTTCCCCATGCCAGAAAATGCATCCGCCAATTTCACCCCCCGATTTCAGGGGGCAACTTTCGACGATATGGTCGGGGCTCTGACCAAGGGGTTTGGTTCGTTCGACGCATGGCGCGATGGTCGAGACAAACCGCTCGACTGGAAGGTCGGGTTTTGGGGTGATGAAAGCTTGTCGCTGGTCAGCAACCAGGATTCCGGCGGCTGGGGTGCAAGAACGGCCCATGGAACGCCGGAAACTCTGGCAATCATCGTTCCACGCACTGGTGCTCTCGATGTAACGCTTGGTCGGTCTGTGATCGAAGGGACACCTGGGCGGCTGCTGTTGGCGAACAATCTTGAGCCGGAACGGATTTCCGTGCGGGCAGCGCCGCACCGGTCAGACACACTGAGTCTGAGCTGGACAATCATCGCTCAGACCGTTGCCTCCGTATTGGAGACCCCCCTGATCGGGGCAATGGACTTGGCACCGGTCATTGATCTTTCCACGGCGGCGGGCCGGTTGATCGGCAGTCTCGCCCAAACGATCATCATCGGCATGCGCAACAACGGGCCGCTCCTTGCCTCGCCAATCGCCATGTTGAACCTGACCCAGGCGTTTGCCGATCTGCTGGTGCGCTCGGTTCCTCATCGGCTCTCGCATCTTCTCGACAGGAAAATCCATCTGATCGCACCCCGGCATGTCCGTCGGGCAATTGAATTCATGCATGCAAACATCGCAGAGCCGTTGACGATGCAGAGTGTCGCGGAGGCGGCAGGCATTTCCATTCGCGCTCTTGAAAGCGGTTTTCGTGCCTTCAAGGGAACCACACCGGCTGCCTACCTCAGGACGATCCGCTTGCAAGCGGTCCGGGAGGATCTGCGCGATCCTTCAAACCGGCAGCCGTTGCGGGACATCTGCTTGAAGTGGGGATTCTTTCACTTTGGCCGCTTTGCGGCAACCTATCGGGCGGCGTATGGAGAGAACCCGTCGGACACCAGAAGGCGATCCGATCACTAGAGCCTTTCCGGGTTAGATTGAAGCATTCTGTTGGCTCAAACGGAGTCGGATGGTCGACCGGCCGGCGCGCGTCGTAGCCAAGCTCTACGGCCAAGCCGGCCGGTCGATCAGCCGGCCCGTTTCAGCCAACCCGAAGGGCCGGGCATCTTTCCGCCAGGATCAGAGGCGATCGGCTCGGACGTACCAAGACGTATGCCCTTCGCCAATCGCCTCTGCCCTGACGAAAACCTGCTCCGGCAGAATGCTGCAATCTGACCAGGAAAGGCTCTAAGGGCACGCCATCGGAGAGGCTGGAATTGGCTTTTCACAGGCAGATGATCGTCTGCGCAAATTAAATTAGCTCGCGAAGCGGCCGGCATCGGCGCCGTAATAATTCAGGTAACGGTCCGAGATGCTGGAGATCGGCAGCACGATCAGCACGTCGGTCGTGTTGAAGGCATGATCGATGACCGCGCTGGAGCCGACCATCGCGCCGAGGCGGAGATAGCCCTTGATCAGCGGCGGCAGAGCCATCAGCGCCCGCTTCGGGTTGATGGCTTCGACCGGCATCAGGTCCATGTTGCGGGCCAGATGCGGCAGCGCCCCGATGGCCCATTCGTTCTTCGCCAGCACATTGTGGTAGAGGAAGGACAGTGCCAGCGCGTGGCTTTCGAGATAGACGCCGGGGAACGAGGCGCAGCCGAACATGGCGCTGACGCCGTGTTTCAGCGCATAGGCCCAGTTGCCCTGCCACAGGAGCTCGACGGTGCGCTTGGTGCGGTATTCCGGCAGCACGCAGGAGCGGCCGAGTTCCATGAAGCGCTTGTCCGGGTGTTTGGCGATGAGGCCCTCGATTTCGAATTCGGAAGCCGAGTAAAAACCGCCATTGGCGATGGCGACATCTTGACGCAACAGCCTGTAGGTGCCGACGATCTGGTCTTCCGGGTCGCCCTCGATCGAGCGGTCGAGAACCAGAAGATGGTCGCAGACAGCGTCATAGGCGTCGACGTCGCGCTGTCGGCGCATCGCATCCAGCGGCAGCTGCGCCTTCATTTCGTCGACGAAGACGCGGTAGCGCACGGCCTGGGCGGCATCGATCTCGCGTGCCGTGCGGGCAAGGCGGGTCTCCAGATTGCCGATGCGGCCGAGGATATCGCCGTCCTTCTGCACAGCCGTCGAGGGCGGTGCAGCCTCCGCGGTGGTGTCACGATTCAGGATGTCGATGGCGGACATGACGATTCTCCCGTTGCCGGCTTATCGACGCCATAAAACACTTCTCTACGACAGGAAAGTGACATTCTGAATTTCCAGGCGCAAGAAACATGCCGGTTCCCGAGGCGCTCACCGCGCCTCTGCCCGGCGGGCGGAAAGGGCGGCAACCGCTTGAACTTCGGTCAGCAGCCGCACCGGATCGACCGGCTTTACCATGACGCGGTTGGCGCCGTTGAGCAAGACCTGGCGGCGCGATTCGTCGCTCTTGTCGGCCGTCAGCACGATCACCGGCACCGAGGCGAGATCGAGCCGCCGCTCATGGCCGCGCAGGCGTCCCAGCATGTCGATGCCGTTGCCGCCAGGCATCGAGAGGTCGCTGATAATGATATCGGGCCGGGCATTGGCCTCGCAGAGCGCGTAGTCGAGCAGGGTCTCGAAATCCTCGACATGGCGCACCTTATGCCCGCCCTTTTCCAGGACGACGCGCACCAGCATGGCATTGATCGGATCGTCCTCGCCGAGCAGGATGCTGAGCCCGCTGGCGGCAACCAGCGTCTCCGCTACCGAAAGGCCGAAGCCCGGCTGGTTGTCGTTCAGCGCGTCGCGCTTCTCCATGCCGCGCATGCGCCCGCGCAGCACGTCGATCAGCGACTGTTCGCGCAGCGGCCGGATCAGCCAGGCATCGAAGAGGTCGAGCGGATGGGCGCTGCGCTCTTCCGGATTGACGAGCAGGACCTTGCGCAGGCCAAGGGCGGCGATTTCGGCGCGATCGGCAAGATGGGCGGAAAATTCCGCCGACATCCGATGGTCGATGATGATATCGGTCGGCCGCCGCCCGCCCTTTGCCAGCTCGAGCAGCGTTGCCCGCGCCGTCTCGCCGTCGCCGACGAGATGGCAGAGGCCGCCGAGCGTGGTGATCGTTTCGGCGATGGCGGTGCGCGCCGCACCTGCCGGCGCCAGTAGCACGACGCTGTTGCCTGAAAGCAGCGTGTTTCGCCGGTCGGGGCGCTCGCTGTCGATATCGACAGGGAAGCAGATGGTGAATTCGCTGCCTCGGCCCTTTTCGCTGGCAACCGTCAGCGCGCCGTTGAATTCGCGCATGATGCGGGCGGAGATGGCAAGGCCGAGGCCGGTCCCGCTGCTCTTGTCGACAACGCTCCCGCCCTGCTCGAACTCGCCGAAGACGCGCGCCTGCTCCTCCGTCGTCATGCCGGGACCGCTATCGGTCACGGTGATCGAGAGGTCGTCGTCGTCGAGCGACACGCGGATGAAGACGCCGCCAACCTGGGTGAACTTCACGGCATTGCCGATGACGTTGAACAGAACCTGGCGCAGCCGCGCCGGGTCGAAGCTCATATTTTCGGGCACGTCGGAGGACACGGTGGCGCCGATCTCGATACCCTTTTCATGCGCCCGGTGGGCGAGCATCTCGACGACGCTTTCCAGAAGCTTGCGCAGCGATTCCGAGCGCGGGTGCAGCGCGAAGCGGCCGACTTCGATGGTGGAGAAATCGAGCAGATCCTCGACGAGCTGCGTCAATGCATGGCCGGACTGGCGGATGTTCGCGAGATAGTTCTGCTGCTCCTGCGTCAACCGCGTCTCCGCGATCAGATGCGTCATGCCGAGGATGCCCGAAAGCGGCGTGCGCACCTCGTGGCTGACGGTGGCAAGCAGCCTCGATTTCGCGGCGCTGTTATATTCGGCCTTCTGGCGGGCTTCCTCGCGGCCCTGCGCGATCAGCCGCTCGTCGGTCACGTCGCGGGCAACGCTTTGCAGCAGCAGGCGGCCGTTCGCCGGGTCGCGGGTAACGACGTCACGCCAGAGGAAGATGCGCTGGCCTTCCGGCGTCGAGATCTCGACATCGTAGCAATGCGGTATCGGACCGGGGCGGAAGGCAAGGCCGATCTCCTCGCAGGTTTTTCCTTCCGGACGCAGCCGCCCGGTCAGGCGGCGAAACGTGTCATTGGCGGAGATGATGCGCCGGTCCATGGTGCGGCTGACCGTGATGTCGCCGAGCACGTCGTGCACGTCGGCAAACAGCTTTGCGCCGCCATTCTCATCCGGCATGGATTGACCGGGGCGCTGCCCGGCCTTGCGCGAGCGAACCATCAGCAGGGCATAACTGGCGATGACGGCCAGGCCAAGGACGACGAGACCGCCCGAAAGCAGCAGCGGATCGCCGGCATGGGCAAGCAGCATCAGGATCGTTGCGGCAAGAAGGCCGGCGCCGCCGAGCCAGTAGAACAGCAGGCGCCGTGTCGGTGCAGGTCCGTCCTGGCGGTCATCGGCGCCCCGGGGTGCCGGTGCGTTCGGTCGTGCGAAGACCGCCTCCATCCGCTTCTCATGCGGCTTGGCGGCGGGTCCACCGAAGGCGGCGGACAATCTTTCCTGCAACTGTCCCAGGTTCTGCATGCTATCTGGATAACATGAGGCCCGTTCCGAATGCCTTCAGGATTTCGATAAGATTTTAGCGGCTGGCCTTTTTCGGCAGCAGCAGCTCGTCGAGAATGACGCAGCCGGCCCCGATGGTGATGAAACTGTCGGCGAGATTGAAGACCGCGAAGGACCAGCTCTCGGTGTAGAATAGAATGTAATCGATCACATGCCCATAAGCGAAGCGGTCGACGAGATTGCCGATCGCGCCGGCGATGATCAGCGCATAACCGAGATGGGCGATCCAGCGATCCTTCGCCGTGCGGTACCACAGCCAGATGACGAAGGCGACGATGATGAGCCGCATGCCGACGATGAACCAGCCGTCCATGCCCGACAGCATCGAAAAGGCGACGCCGAGATTGTAGGTGCGGTAGAGCGCCAGCATCGGAACGACGGGTACGGCCTCCTGTAGCGGCAGGTAATGATCAACGGCGATCTTGACGGCCTGGTCGATGAGAACGGCGACGACGATGAAGAAGAGGATCGGCGCCGGGCGCGAAAACAGCGCCGGGCGTGCATGCGTCTGTTCGGTCATTTGCCCTCGGCAAGTGAGAGGAGATGGCGGCGTGCCTCGAAAAGCATGACGGCGGTGGCGACGGCGAGGTTCAGCGAATCGGCGCGGCCCTGCTGCGGAATGCGGGCAAGCGCGTCGGCCTCCCTGGCCAGCTGCTCCGGCAGGCCGGATTGTTCGTTGCCCATCAGGAGCACGACGGGCTTTTTCCGGTAGTCGATCGTCCGGTAATCGACCGCGCCGGCAAGATGCGTCGCGACGACGGAAACGCCGGCCGATTTCCGCCAGGCGATGAATTCCTCGGGCGTCGCCCGCGCGACCGGAACGGCAAAGACCGAGCCCATGGTGGCCCGCACGGTTTCGAGCGAGAAAGGATCAGTCGTTTCTCCGAGAAGTATGATGCCGGAAGCCCCCGCCGCATCGGCCGTGCGGATGATGGTGCCGAGATTGCCGGGGTCGCGCACCCGGTCGAGCGCCACCCATGTCTCGCCGTCGCTCAGTCGGATACCTTTGAGCGGCGTCCAGCGCTGCTCGAAGATGCCGACCACCATCTGCGGGTTGTCGCGGCGGGTGATCGAGGCGATCACCTTTTCGCTGACCTCAAGCACCAGCCCGCCCGACGCGACGGTCTTTGCCGCCATCTGCTCGACCAGCGGCTTGCCCTTGGCGGCCTTGGCATAGACCAGCGTGCGGATCGCCCAGCCGAGTTCGATCGCATCGATGATGAGTTTCAGTCCTTCGGCCAGGAAAGTACCGCTTTCCTCGCGCGACTTCTTGTTCGTCAGCGCCTTGATGTCCTTGATGATCGGATTGGCGAGCGAAGTGACTTCCTTCACCTGCCCGACCCTGCGCGGTCCCTGATCGTGGAAGTCCTTGCTCATTTCGGCACCCAGCGGGAAAAGAGGGAGGTGGAGAGCGCGCGGCCCTGCGTCTTGCCGTCGGTGCCGGCCTCGCGGATCACCAACTCGCCGGATTCGACCACGCCGCCGGCGCCACGCATCGTCTCGCGCATCAGCTCATGGATCGAATAGAAGCTGGCGCGGATCGAATAGGCCGTCAGCACCAGGCCCACGGCCTTCGGCGACAGGATCTCGCGGCAGACGTCGAGCATCAGAGGCAGATGCTCGAAGAGATGCCAGACTTCGCCATTGGGGCCGCGGCCGAATTTCGGCGGATCGGTGAGGATGATATCGTATTGGCTGCCGCGGCGTTCCTCGCGCAGGATGAATTTCATCGCATCCTCGCAGATCCAGCGGATCGGCAACTTCTCCATGCGCCCGAGCGCCTGGTTTTCCCTTGCCCAGCCGATCGCCTTCTTCGAGGCGTCGACATGGGTGACCTCGGCGCCAGCTGCGGCGGCAACCAGCGAGGCGACGCCGGTATAACCGAAGAGGTTCAGCACCTTCAGCGGCCGGCCGGCCTTTTCGACCTGCTCTTTCATCCAGCTCCAGTGGACGATCTGCTCCGGGAAGACGCCGACATGACGGAAGGAGGTGAAGCGGCCGAGAAAATCGACACCGAGCAGATTGAGCGGCCAGGTCTCGCCGAGCGCCTCCTTCGGAAAGCGCCAGCGGCCGGCGCCTTCCTCGTCGGTATCGCCGGTGAAGGCGGCATCGACCTTTTCCCAGACTTGGGGCGCCAGCGAAGGCCGCCACAGCGCCTGGGCTTCCGGACGGATGATGCGATAGGGGCCGTATTGCTCGAGCTTTTCGCCGTTGCCGCTGTCGATCAGGTGGAAGTCGCCGGCCCCGAGCGATTCGAGAATGACGGGCACGCGCTCAGTCGGCCGCTCGCCGCTGCGTGTCATCAGAGGACGCACGACGGCGGCAGGCACAGCAGCCTCGCGCACCGCCTCGCGGGTTGCCGCGGGCTGCGCGACCGGCTTCGGCGGCCGGCCTGCCCGATCGTCCCTGCGATTTTCACCGGAAGGACCTGATGTTTTCTTCTGGCCCGGCCGGCCTTCTCTCTGTTTCAACGTGCTCTTCCGCGTCTCTGTCGGGGTGTGGTATCGGCTTTGTCCGCTGCAGCGCCGCGCGTCTTTTGAAACGCGCAAAGCACATTGCGGCACTTTGAATATGCAGTAGCCCAGAAAAGCCGGGCGGATCAACTGCGCTGCCGGCCAAGCCCGGGCAAGCGGAGAGGGTTCTCCCGGCGCGGCGCCTATTTTACGCCTTCGGAGGCCTGTGTGCGAAGCCAGCTTTCCGCCGCATAGAGGGCCGCGACATGCATCGACTGCATGATGACGGCGCCGGACTGCAGGTCGCCAAGGATGGCAGCTAGATCCGTAAACAGCAGCTCGACCTTCTCTCCGGGGTCGAAAGATGGTTCGCCGGCCCGGCTGAGACCCAGCGCCAGCCAGCTCGTCACCACGTTGCTGTGGCTGGCGGCATTTGGGTAGGAGGTGAGCAGCTTGACGAAGGTCGAAGCTTCATAGCCGGTCTCCTCCCGGAGCTCGCGCCGGGCCGCCGCCATCGCCGCATCGCCGGTCTCGCTGTCGCCGGGTTCGAGGCTGCCGGCGACCAGACCGAGCACAATCTCGCCGCGGCCGTGCCGGTATTCCCGCGTCAACAGCACGCGCCCGTCAGGCATCACAGGGATGACGTTGATCCAGTCGGGATAATCGAGCACATGGAATGGCGCGACGACGGTTCCATCGGCGGTGACGCAATCGTCGCTCCGGACCCGGATCCAGCGATCCTCATAGGTGATCCGGCTTGCCGTCACGCTCCAGGGCTTCAGTTCGTCGTTCATCGGCCCATCCCTTGTGTGTCAGATGTGTGTCAGATCGGAACCCGGCAGATAACATTCCGTCCTGCCTTGGCAAAGCGCTTTCGCGCTGGGATAAGATGAGCGAATCGAAGATGGGGCCATCGAATGGATTTCACCGGCGAAGAACGCATCGCCGCGCCGCGGGACATCGTCTGGGCAGCACTCAACGATCCCGAGATCATGCGCGGCTGCATTCCGGGTTGCCAGAGCATCGAGCGGCTGTCGCCTGATGTCTTCGAGGCGACGATCAAGGTCAAGTTCAGCCTGTTGTCCGCCACCTTCCACGGGCTGCTGACGCTTTCCAACGTCGATGCGCCGAAGAGCTATACGCTGTCGGCCGAAGGCAAGGGCGGCCTTGCCGGCTTCGCCAGGGGCAGCGCCGATATCGTGCTTGAGGAAAGGGGTGCCGAGACCATCCTGCACTACCGGTCGAAGGCCGAACTCGGCGGCAGGCTCGCCCAGCTGGGTGCCCGCCTGCTCGATTCGACCTCGCAAAAGCTCGCCGAAGGGTTCTTTTCGGATTTCAATGCCGCGGTCGTCGCGAAGATGGCAGCGGGTTAGGCTTGGCGCGGGCGCAGGGTTTGTTTAAATCGGCATGATGACGTGGACCATCAGGCCGCCGCGGGCGGAAGACCAGGAAATACTCGCGGAGATTTATCTTTCCGTACGCCGCGAAACATTCGTCTGGGTCGATCCCGGCAAATTCCATCGCGAGGATTTCGCTGCCCATACCAATGGCGAGACGGTCTTCGTCTGCGCGCATGAAAACGGCCGCGTTGCCGGCTTCCTGTCGCTCTGGCCAGCCGATGATTTCATCCACATGCTCTATATCAGCCCTGAATTTCAGGGCCAGGGTGCCGGTAAGGCGCTGCTGCAGGCGCTGCCGGAATGGCCGCAACACCGGTACCGGCTGAAATGCCTGGTGAAGAACCGGCGGGCAAAGGCGTTCTACCTTTCCCACGGTTTCCACGTGACCGGCAACGGCACCTCGCCGGAGGGCGACTACGAGGAACTGAGCTTTTTTCCGGCTTGACAGCCGCCGAAAGCCGGCCGCCGAATCCGAGCCAATCGAATATTGACCGGTTTTACCGCGCCGGCAGCTGCCCGGCGATTTCCTCGGCGCGGTTCTTGTGGCGGTCGGCCTCGCTTTGCCAGCGGATGGCTTCCTTGGCCTCGGTGCGGGCGCGCCTGCGGTGTTTGCCCTGGCTGAACCAGGTCGCGGCCGCCCCGATCAGCATGCCGGCGATCAGCACGACGACCAGGAAGACGAAGAAGGGCGCAGAAACCGCCAGCACCTGATCATCAGGCCGGAACGGATTGAAGGCGAGCGTGACGCTCTGCCGGTTGGCGACGCAGAAGACGATGAGGATGACGCCGAGCGGCAGCAGAATCAACAGGTTGACGATCTTCTTGGCCATTTGAGGTCTCCACGCGGCAGATTGCGCCGGTCTTTTTGAGGGGCGCGTTTCATGCTTGCAGCGCTATGTGTCCTTGATAGGACACGCAAAGCACGATGCGTTACCAGAATAGGAAAACGGCCCTCGAGTTCAAGTGCGGTTTCGCCGCAGGCAGCGACGGTTCAATCCTCTTCGTCGGCCTGGCCGGGATTGAGCCGCTCGCGCAGCTCCTTGCCGGTCTTGAAGAAGGGAACCCACTTCTCCTCGACGAAGACGGTATCGCCGGTCCGCGGGTTGCGGCCGGAGCGCGACGGGCGGTTCTTGACCGAAAAGGCGCCAAACCCGCGCAATTCGACTCGGTTACCCGCAGCCAGTGCATCCGTGATCTCGTCGAGAACCGCGTTGACGATATTCTCGACGTCGCGATGATAGAGATGCGGGTTGCGTGCCGCAACAATCTGCACCAATTCAGACTTGATCACTTTCGCCCCCTTAAATTATTGATTTCTTATCAATCGTGGCCAACCTGCCAAACTGAAAGCAGCCCGTCAAGAAGCAACTTTGGGGGCAGGATTCCATTGATATCCTGGGTTTTCATGAGATCATCATAACCGAAGATCGTAATCAACCGAGAAACAGCCCCAGCGAGCAGAAAGGGCGTATTGCTCTTCTTGTCCCAGTCCACCATGGGCAGATCACTGTCGACGCCGCGTGACGTCAGATAGGCGCGGATCTCAGCCTCGCCGCCGATTGCATCGACAAGTTTCACCTTCAGCGCCTGGCGGCCGGTATAGATCGTGCCGTCGGCCAGTTTCAGCACCTCGTCGCGCGGCAGCTTGCGCCGGTCGGCGACCAGGTCGACGAACCAGTTATAGCTGTCGACCACCATGTTGCGGATCATCGCCTTGGCTTCCTCGCTTGCCTCGTGGAAGGGCGAGGGCTCGGCCTTCAGCGGCGAGGACTTGATTTCCTGCAGCGAGACGCCGATCTTGTCGAGCAGCGGCTGGATCTGCGGATACTGGAAGATGACGCCGATCGAGCCGGTGATCGAGCTGTCGCCGGCAATGATCGTATCGCCGGCGGTGGCGATCATGTAGCCGGCGGAGGCGGCAAGCGTGCGCACGTCGGAGACGACAGGCTTCTTGGCAGAGATTGCACGGATCGCCTTGAAGATTTTTTCGCCGCCATAGGTCGTGCCGCCGGGCGAGGAGATCGAAATCACCACTGCCTTCACCTGATCGCTGATCTCGACCTTCTTCAGCCGCTCCAGAAGCTCGTCGTCATCGACGATCAGCCCGGATATCGTCACATGGGCGATGTGCGGGCGCTCCGTCCCGGCATCGCCGAGGGCAAAGCGGTAGAAGGCGAAACCAAGTGCCACGATGAGGGCCACCGCGATGACGCGCCAGAAGCCGAGCTTACGACGCAGCCGCCGGCGATCGGCGATGATCGAACTGTCCATAGAAACCTCCAGCGCTGGCACCAGCTTCGGCATGCCGCCGATCGATCCGGTGAAATAGGGTGGCAGCGGCCCGTACGAATGCCACTTTTGAATGTTTTTCCGTTTTGTTGCTTGTTGCAGAAAAAATTCCATATTGGCAAGCCAATGTAATAATGCGAAACGAACTGTGATTGGCGGCCGGCTTTGTTATGAAGGCGCGGCGATCACCGCACATGGACGAGGCCTATGCTCGATACCCTGAAGAACAACGGACATGCCGCCTATTCAGGGTCCGGCAAGAATGCCTATGGCGATGCGTTGTTCCATTCCGCCCGCGTGCGGCGGCTGAAGATATTGCTGCCGGTGGCGGCCCTCATCGTCGCGGCGAGCCTCACCGCGGTGGCGTTAGTCAGCATCTATCTGCCCGAAAACATCAAGATGGAAGGCGCCAAGATCGAGAACGGCAAGGTCGTGATGGAAAAGCCGGCGATATCAGGTCGCAATTCCGACGGCATCAATTATTCGATGCTGGCCGAAAGGGCGCTGCAGGATATCCGCAATCCCGATCTCATCACGCTCGAGACCATCAAGGCCGCCGTGCCGATGAATGACGGCCTGATCGCCCGTGTCGTCGCCTCGACCGCCGATTACAATCGTGCCACCGACAATCTGCATATGACGGCCCCCTTCACCCTGGTGCTGAGCAGCGGCCTCAATGCGAATTTCCAGTCGGCACAGCTCGACATCAAGGGCGGAAACATGCGGAGCGACGACCCCGTCACCATCACCAAGGACAATGCCTCCATTGTTGCGAAGACGCTTCAGATAACCGATAAGGGGCGGGTGATCACATTCGAGGGGAATGTTCGCATGAATGTCGATCCATCCACCATCCATAAACAGGGCACTTAACCAGCCGGGTCATCCATGACAAAAGATTGTCGCTTTTCCACTTGCAAGACAGGCATGGCATTCATTGCCGGCGCATTTGCCCTTATTCTGACGGCCTCGGGCGCGGGCGCGCAGCAGGCGACGGCCACGATGCCGGGCATGAAGCTGTCCAACGACCAGCCGATCCAGATCGAAAGCGACAAGCTGGAGATCCACGACCAGGAACACACCGCTCTCTTTACCGGCAACGTCAAGGTCGTCCAAGGGGCGACGACGATGCAGTCCGGCAAGATGACCGTCTATTACAAGGACAAGGCGGCAAAGCCGGCCACTGACGGGACGCAACCGGCGGCCCAACCCGCAGCGCAGCCGCAGCAGTCTGCCTCGCTTGCATCGGGGAGTGCCGATATCGACAAGATCCTGGTGACGGACAAGGTCTTTTTGACCTCGGGCACGCAGACGGCGACCGCCGATGACGGCAATTTCGACATGGCCTCGCAGACATTCATCCTCACCGCGGATGAGGGAAAAAAAGTTATTCTGTCGGACGGGCCGAATGTTTTTACCGGCTGCAAGCTGACGGTTCACATGCAGACCGGCCAGGCGGAGCTTGAAAGCTGCGGCGGGCGTGTCCAGATTCAGCTCGATCCGAAGTCGAAGCCGAATACACCGCAGCAGAAGCAGAACTGAGAAGCCGGCCTCCCACGTGAAATTAACATCGCTATCCACCATGTTCGGCAAGCCCGGGCCACAAGCTGCGGGCGCCGCCGACAAGAGCCGCTATCAGGGAACGCTGATCGCACGCGGTCTGACGAAGACCTATGCGACGCGGCGCGTCGTCAACGGCGTCTCGCTGGTGGTGCGCCGCGGCGAGGCCGTCGGCCTGCTCGGCCCGAACGGCGCCGGCAAGACCACCTGTTTTTACATGATCACCGGCCTGGTGCCGGTCGATGAAGGCACGATCGAGATCGACGGCAACGACGTCACGACCATGCCGATGTACCGCCGATCGCGCCTCGGCGTCGGTTACCTGCCGCAGGAAGCCTCGATCTTCCGAGGGTTGACGGTGGAAGAGAATATCCGCGCCGTCCTCGAAGTGCATGTCAAGGACAAGGCCGAGCGCGAGCAGAAGCTGAACGAGCTGCTGGAGGAATTCCATATCCAGAAGCTGCGCAAGAGTGCCGCCGTCGCCCTTTCCGGCGGTGAGCGCCGCCGCCTCGAAATCGCCCGTGCGCTTGCGACCGACCCGACCTTCATGCTGCTCGACGAACCCTTCGCCGGCGTCGACCCGATCTCGGTCGCCGACATCCAGAATCTCGTTCACCACCTGACGGCACGCGGCATCGGCGTTCTCATCACCGACCACAATGTCCGCGAGACGCTGGGTCTCATCGACCGCGCCTACATCATCCATGCCGGTGAGGTACTGACCCATGGCCGGGCGAACGACATCGTCAACAATCCGGAAGTGCGCCGGCTCTACCTCGGCGACAATTTCAGCCTCTGACGTCAGATCCGGATGATTTTAGGCCGGATCGGCAGAAATTCACTATGCCGGCATAGTTCCGCTTGACCAAATACAATAAAAAAGCAATTTTTGGGCCAACTTGGATTTCCGTGGCCTGAAGCCTTGATCGGACGCGGTTTCCCGGAGGAATCGAGGGGAGTTTTGCGTCCGTCATGGCACTGTCCGCCAATCTTTTCCTGCGCCAGACTCAGTCTTTGGTGATGACGCCGCAACTGATGCAATCCATCCAGTTGCTGCAGATGACGCATTTCGAACTCAACCAGTTCATCGCCCTGGAAGTGGAGAAGAACCCGCTGCTCGAATTTCCGTCGAATGACGGCGAGGCGGGCGGCGAACGCGGCGAAGCCGAAGATGGAGAGTATGCTCATCAGCCGGAGGATGCCGGGTCGGACGACGGTTACGATAACCGCACCGAGGCGCTCTCCAGCGACTGGTATGACAATGGCGGCAGCGCCAGCACCAGCCGGCTGAACGACGAGCTCGACGCCAATTACACCAATGTCTTTCCTGACGACGGTGCCCCGCAGCGCCTCGATGCGCCGGAGCTCGTCAGCCAGTGGAAGTCGATGCCGGGCAGCGGCGAGGGCGCCGACTACGATCTCGACGATTTCGTCGCCGGCCAGGTGTCGCTGCGCGATCATCTCGCCCAGCAGATCCCCTTCGTCCTGCCCGACATGGCCGACCGGCTGATCGCGCAGAATTTCGTCGACCAGCTCGACGACTGCGGTTATCTGCAGGCCGATATCGTCGAGGCGGGCGAGAGGCTGGGCACGAGCCTCGCACAGGCAGAGCGCGTGCTCGCCACCCTCCAGAGCCTCGATCCGCCGGGTGTTTTCGCCCGCAGCCTCGCCGAATGCCTGGCGATCCAGCTGAAGCAGAAGGACCGATATGACCCGGCCATGCAGGCTCTGGTCGAAAATCTCGAACTGCTTGCCCGGCGCGATTTTGCCACGCTGAAGCGGCTTTGCGGCGTCGACGAGGAAGATCTTCTCGACATGCTCGGCGAGATCCGCCAGCTCAATCCGAAGCCCGGCAGCGGTTTCGAGGCGGGTATTTCCGAAGCGATCATGCCCGATGTGGTCGTCAGAGCCTCCTCGGATGGCGGCTGGCTGGTCGAGCTCAATCCGGATACGCTGCCGCGAGTGCTGGTCAACCAGTCTTATTTTTCCCGGGTGACAAAGAACGGCGAGGATCACGCCTTCCTCTCCGATTGCCTGCAGACCGCCAACTGGCTGACGCGCAGCCTCGATCAGCGGGCTAAAACCATCATGAAGGTGGCAAGCGAAATCGTCCGCCAGCAGGACGCCTTCCTGCTGCACGGCGTCGACTATCTGCGCCCGCTGAACCTGAAGACGGTCGCCGAAGCGATCAAGATGCATGAATCCACCGTCAGCCGGGTCACGTCGAACAAATATATGCTGACGCCGCGCGGCCTCTTCGAACTCAAATATTTCTTCACCGTCTCGATCAGCGCCGTCGCAGGCGGCGACAGCCATTCGGCCGAAGCCGTGCGTCACAAGATCCGCGCGCTGATCCTGCAGGAGAGCCCGGAGGCGGTGCTTTCCGACGACGATATCGTCGACATGCTGAAGAAGGGCGGGGTCGATCTCGCCCGCCGCACGGTTGCGAAATACAGGGAGGCGATGAACATTGCCTCTTCGGTCCAGCGCCGCCGCGAGAAGCGGGCGCTCGCCAAGGTCGCCGGTTTCTAACGCGGCAACGCTTCGGCCTCGATCGAAGCATCCGGCCCGCAAATCCCGTTGTTCCTCTCCAGCGCCCTGCGTCTTAGACATGCAAACGGCGCCGAAACCCTGTGAATTGTCTTCAACGAATATCGAAATGCCGACCATGATGCGGCAAAATTCCAACCTTGCCAGGGAGCTTTTCCTGCTGCTGGTGCTGGCGACCCTTTGGGGTTCCTCCTATAGCTTCATCAAGATCGGCGTCGAGACGATCCCGCCGATAACGTTGATCGCCGCTCGCACGCTGATTGCCGGCGGCATTCTGCTGGCCGTCCTGCGCCACCGGCGTGTCCGCCTGCCGCGCGATCTCGCCACCTGGCGGCGGTTTTTCGTTCAGGCCTGTCTGAACAGCGTCGTCCCCTTCACTCTGATCGCCTGGGCGGAACAGTCCGTCGATGCCGGACTGGCGGTGATCCTGAATTCGGCAACGCCGATCTTCACCTTCCTGCTGACCGTGCTGATCACCCGCCATGAGCAGGTGACGTTGCGAAGGCTTTTTGGCGTCATGGCCGGGCTTGCCGGCATCTGCCTCGTCATCGGCGTCGAAGCGCTCGGCGGTCTCGGCGAAAGCCTGATGGCGCAGCTTGCCATCATCCTGGCGACCATCTGCTATGCAGGTGCCGCGATTTTCAGCAAGAACTTCAAGGGGCTCGACCCCGCGGTGCCGGCGGCCGGCTCGTTGATCTCAGGCGCGGTTGTTCTCTTGCCGATGAGCCTCGTCGTCGATCGGCCGTGGGAAATCGATCCTTCGCCGGCATCGATGCTGGCGCTGCTGGCCCTCTCCGCCTTTTCGACGGCGCTCGCCTTTGTGATCTATTTCCGTCTCGTCCAGACGCTGGGTTCGGTCGGAACCACCGCGCAAGCCTATCTCAGAGTGCCGATCGGGGTTGCGATCGGCATCGTTTTTCTCGGCGAAAGGCTGAGCCCGACGGCCTGGATCGGGCTCGTCTGCGTCATAGCAGGTGTCGCCGCCATGACGATCCCTGCAAGGAGGGGCACAACGCAGGCACGAAACGCCTAAACTGTATGGGGTGGCGATCGGCGGCATGCCTTGCCCGACTGGGTATCCGCCACACGTTGACCGAGTGCCGCCGACGGTGATTCGGCGCCCTATTGACTTTTCGGCAAGCTCTGGCTAGAAGCCCGCCGCAATCGATGCCGTGAACGGCGTCTGGAGTTATCCCCAGCATCAGAAGGGCACTAAGGACCCGCAGGCCTAAGCCGATCTTGCTTGAGATTGTGCGAAGTGCTTGGATGAACCTGAGGCTTGGCGTAAACTGATACCCGCAAACGACCATAAGAAGGGAAACTCCATGAGTGTGCGTGTATCCGGGAAACATATGGAAATTGGTGAATCTTTCCGTCAAAGGATCGAGGACCAAATTGGTATGGCCATCACGAAATACTTCGACGGGGGATATTCCGGCCAGGTGACCGTGGAAAAGGCGAGTTCTCGTTACTCGGCGGATTGCAAGCTTCATCTCGACAGCGGGGTGGTGCTGCATGCGGCCGGCGAGGCGACCGACCCGCAATTGGCTTTCGACGCCGCCTCCCAGCGGATCGAAAAACGGCTGCGGCGTTACAAGCGCAAGCTGAAGGACCATCACGCCGGAAACCATCTGAATGGTTTTGCAGAGGTCTCCTACACGGTTATGGATTCCGTTCCTGATCACGATGATGAAATCGCTGACGATTTCGCTCCGGCGATCGTCGCTGAAAGCACGAAGCAGCTGAAGACCATGTCGGTCGCCACCGCAGTGATGGCGCTCGACATGACCGACGAGCCGCTTCTCCTGTTCCGCAGCCCCGGCAAGGAACATCTGAACATCGTTTACCGTCGGCACGACGGAAATATTGGCTGGATCGATTCAGCCAGTATCAAAGGCTGAGATCAGGGTGGTGAGCGGCGGTATTGCCGCCGCTCCTTGCATTTGATCCCGGCGACAGAAGGAAAAAGAAATGGCATTGGCAGATTTGCTCCATCAGGATGCGATCATTCCCGCCCTCAGAGTAAATTCCAAGAAACAGTTGCTTCAGGAATTGGCTGCAAGAGCCTCCAGGATCACCGGGCTTTCCGAACGGGAGGTCTTCGACGTCATCCTGCAGCGCGAACGCCTGGGCTCGACCGGAGTCGGCAACGGCATAGCCATTCCCCACGGCAAGCTGGGAAACATCCATTCGATCGTCGGCATCTTCGCCCGGCTGGAGCAGCCGGTCGATTTCGAGGCGCTGGACGACCAGCCTGTTGATCTCGTGTTCCTGCTGCTTGCGCCGGAGGGCGCGGGCGCCGATCATCTCAAGGCTCTGTCGCGTATCGCCCGCGTGCTACGCGATCACGATCTGGTCGCCAAGCTGCGCGCCACCGAGTCCGCCTCGGCGATCTACGCCTTCCTCAACGAAGAGCAGACGTCGAACGCTGCCTGAGCGGCATTAATTCCTTCCCGAAATGCAAAAAGGCGCCTGATCTCCCAGGCGCCTTCTGCATTATGAGGGGCGGAAAGATCGAGGCGAAGGGGCTGAAGTCGCCGGTGCCCGCATCTTTCGGGCGACAGAGGCGAGGACTACGGCGTTGCCCGAACCCGAGACGCTGAAACGCGTGGCCAGCGCCTTCAGCGTTTGTGCCTCGTCGTTGAGTGCGACGCTCGCAGCGGTCGCTTCCTCCACCATCGCCGCATTCTGCTGTGCCCCCTGGCCCATCTGCATCATGGCCTGGTTGATTTTCTTCAAGCCAACGACGATGAAGAGCCTGAGCGGAACTTGTTGAGCAAACTCGGTGCTGGAAGTCCACTCATCGACCCTTCGGGCCACCGTCTCCCCGCTGGGGAGAAGGGGGAATCGAGACGTTGCCGCAAATCTCTTCTCCCCTCGAGAAGACGGTGCCGGCAGGCGTATGAGGGGGCTGCCGCCGTCTATCCTTCAAGATTTATATCCTGTCTGCGACTTCCTCGCTCAAGGGGATCGACGGTTGCGCTCCGGCCTTGAGGCAGGCGAGCGAACCGGCGACTGCCGCACGGCGCAACGCCGAGACAAAATCGAGGCCGTCGTCGAGGCTGGCGGCGAAATAGCCGCAGAAAGTGTCTCCCGCACCGACCGTATCGACAGGTTGGATTTTGAGACCCTGCGCCCTCGAAATCGACCCGTCGCGAATGGCGATGACACCGTCGGCGCCGAGCGTCACGATCAGCGTCTGCCCCGTCTCCGCATGCAGACGCACAAGGGCTGCCTCCCGCGCTTGGGCGTCCATGCCCTCTTGTCCGGCGAGCCGCTCGAACTCGGTCTCGTTGGCAATGACGATATCGGCGAGCCGGCCGAGACGCGGGGCATCGGGGATCAGCGGCGCAAGGTTGAGGATGCTGGTGACGCCCTTGGCGCGGGCGGCCGACAGCGCGCCTTCGACGGCAGCAGCCGGCACTTCGAGCTGCAGCATCAGGACATCGCCTTCGTCCATGCGGCCGATCGCGGTCTCGGCATCGGCAGGCGTGACCTGGCCATTGGCGCCGGGAACGACGGCGATCATGTTTTCTCCGTCGCCGCCGACGAGGATCAGCGCCGTGCCTGTTGGACCGTCGACATGTTTGATCAGAGAAAGGTCGGTGCCTGCATCATCGAGCAGGGCCAGCGCTTCCGCAGCAAAAGCATCCTTGCCGACGGCGCCGGCCATATGCACGTACCGGCCGGCGCGGCGCGCTGCCAGCGCCTGGTTGGCGCCCTTGCCGCCGGCGGCCGTGGCAAAGCCGTTGCCGGCCACCGTCTCGCCGGGCTTCGGCAGGCGCTCGGTCGTGGCGATGAGATCCATGTTGATGGACCCGAAAACTGTGATCATGAATGTGTCCCGTCTTCTGGAGCATGCTGACGACATCATGCTCCTACTGTTTCATGCGGGCGCGACACTGCCCGAAGCGGTCACTCCTCGTCAACCACCCGCAGCTTCAGAAGACCAGTGCGGCTCTCCACCGATTTGGCTGCGGCTTCGCTGTCGCGGGCAGGCTTGGCATCGCCGCCGGCCTCGAATTCCAGCGCTTCGATCCTGGCGCCGCGCCTGGTGAGCTTGTCGGCTGATGTGACCACCATGTCGATATCCTTCTGCGCCATGGCGAAATGGCCCTGCAGCTTGCGCACCCGCTCGTCGAGGCGGCTGAGATCGTCCATCAGGATCGCCACTTCGCCCTGGATCAGATGCGCCTGCGCCCGCATGCGCTGATCCTTGAGCACGGCCTGGATGACCTGGATCGACAGCATCAGCAGCGACGGTGAGACGATGACGATGCGCGCACGGTGCGCCTTCTGCACCACCGGCTCGAAGTGCTCATGGATCTCGGCGAAGATCGATTCGGACGGCACGAAGAGAAAGGCCGTATCCTGGGTTTCCCCCTGGATCAGATATTTCTCGGAAATATCCCTTATATGGACCTCCATGTCGCGGCGGAATTGCTGGCCGGCGATCTTGCCGGCCTCGGGGCTGCCGGCGTCTCGGATAGCGTTCCAGGCTTCGAGCGGAAATTTTGCGTCGATCACCAGCGGCGGCGCGCCGTTCGGCATGCGGATCGTGCAGTCCGGCCGCGAACCGTTGGACAGCGTCTGCTGGAAGGCGTAGGCGCCCATCGGCAGACCGTCGGCGACGATCGTTTCCATTCTCGACTGGCCGAAGGCGCCGCGCGTCTGCTTGTTGGACAGAATGGCCTGCAGCCCGACGACATCCTTGGCGAGCGTCTGGATATTGTTCTGCGCGGCATCGATGACCGCCAGCCGCTCCTGCAGCCGCTGCAGGTTCTCATGCGTCGATTTGGTCTGCTCGGTGATCGTCGAGCTGACTCGCTGCGACATGCCGTCGAGGCGTTGGCTGATCGTCTGGTTGAGTTCGCTCTGCCGCGCGCCGAAGACCTCGGTCATCGCCGCGATGCGGCCCTGCATCTCTGCCTGAATCTTCAAAAGCTCGCCCATGCGCGCTTCGTTTTCCTCAGCGCGAAAGTTCGCTTCCTCCGCCTGCTCGCGGCGAAGGCCGGAGCCGCGCAGCAGAAGCACGATCACCAGCAGGACGAGGACGGCGAGACCCCCGCCGACAAGCGCCAGCATGGCCGGGCTGATCGAGGCAAGGGAAAGGGCGAGCGATTCGGAATGGACGGTCATGCCGCAAGCATAACAGAAGAAGCGGCGATTTATAGATCAAAACGTGAACAGAATGGACGATCCTCAATATCTTCGCAAGCCGTTGCTCTTCCGCGTCCACCGAAAAGAAATGTCGCCGCGGCTTAACGATTGCTCAACCATATTGGCCAAAACCTGCGGCGCTGAAATCCCCTCCCGCGCGCGTCGCGCCAAGTACAGAGATCCCCATGACCGCCCAGCAGACCGACAATGCCCTCAGGCAGCGCCTCGATTTCATCGAGCTGGATGAAGCGGCGCGCAAGTCGATGCGGGATCTGCGCCCTGTCATATCAGAGCTGATCGGCGGCGCCCTCGATAAATTCTACGCCAAGATCGCCAAGACCCCCGCTGTCGCCGACAAGTCCCAACTGGGCCATGCCAAGAAGCGTCAGCAGGATCATTGGGTCAATCTTACTGGCGGCACGTTCGACGAGAGCTATGTCGACGGCGTGACCGCCGTCGGCCGCATGCATGAGCGCATGGGGCTGGAACCGCGCTGGTCTATCGGCGGTTACGCCATCGTCATGTCCGAACTCGTCAAGGGCATCATGGAAAAGCAGTGGCCTTCGATCTTCGCGCGCCAGCAAGGCAAGCTGTTGGCCGAGAAGCTATCGGCGGTCGTCAAATCGGGCATGCTCGACATGGATTATTCCATCTCGGTCTATCTCGAGACGCTGGAAGCCAAGCGCCGCGCCTTGGAAGAGCAGCGCGCTGAGGCCCAATCCGACCAGGCGATCGCGCTGGAGCAGCTGCGCCGCGGTCTAGAAGCGCTGTCGAACGGCGATCTCGAAGCCACTTTACCGTCCGATCTGCCGGGCAATTTCCGGCAGATGGCCGAGGACTATAATCGCGCCGTCAGCGCCCTTCGCCAATCCTTCGCCTCCGTGCGCGAGACCTCCGGCCATATCAAGACCGGCGCCGACGTCATCTCCAACGCGACCAACGATCTGGCGCTGCGCACCGCCCAGCAGGCGGCAGGCGTCGAGGAGAGCTCGGCCGCGCTGCAGCAGCTGTCCGTCAGCGTCGGCCAGACGGCCGCCAATGCCGAGAAGGCGTCGGATGCCGTGCGCGAGACACAGCAGAAGGCGAAGAACTCCGGCGAACTCGTCACCAGCGCCGTCTCGGCGATGGCCGGCATCGAGAAATCCTCGACCGGGATCTCCAAGATCATCGGCGTCATCGATGAGATCGCCTTCCAGACCAATCTGCTGGCGCTAAACGCCGGTGTCGAGGCGGCCCGTGCCGGCGATGCCGGCAAGGGTTTTGCCGTCGTCGCCCAGGAAGTTCGCCAGCTCGCCCAGCGTACCGTGGAAGCAGCCAAGGAGATCAAGAACCTGATCTCGCAGAGCTCGACCCAGGTCAATCAGGGTGTCGGCATCGTTTCCAGCACCGGCGAGGCGCTGAACGACATGATCAGCCGCATCGACATCATCAACCGTTTCGTCGCCGATATCGCCGCCGCCGCCCGTGATCAGGCGACCGGCGTCAACGAGGTCAGCCTCGCCGTCCGCAACATGGGTGCGATCACCCAGCAGAATTCGGACATGGTCGAGCACTCTTCGGCGGAAACCCGCCGCCTCAAGGACGAGGTGGAGACCCTGATCGAGCTGCTGCAGCACTTCCGTGCCCGGCCGGAGGGCCGTTCCGCGGGTGCTGCCCGCCGGGCGGCCTGAGGCGAATATGGCGAAATTCCAGGCGGGGATGCAAAAAAGCGTATTCCCCGGCTGCCGGATAATTCCATAGTCGGAAAAGATGGGTTATGGGAACGCCATGACCATCAAGCCACTCATCATTCTTCCCGATCCCGTTCTCCGCCAGCTGTCCAAGCCGATCGAGCGGGTGGATTCCGACCTGCAGCGTCTTGCCGACGATATGCTGGAAACCATGTATGACGCGCCGGGCATCGGCCTCGCTGCCATCCAGATCGGCGTGCCGCGCCGCATGCTCGTCATCGACATCGCTCGCGAGGGCGAGGAAAAGCAGCCGCAGGTCTTCATCAACCCGGAGGTCGTCAAATCCTCCGACGAGCGCTCCGTCTATGAGGAAGGCTGTCTTTCGATTCCGGATTATTATGCCGAGGTGGAGCGCCCGGCTGTCGTCTCGGTCAAGTATCTCGACCGGAACGGCAAGGAACAGACCGTGGAAGCCGACGGCCTGCTCGCCACCTGCCTGCAGCACGAGATCGACCACCTGAACGGCGTGCTGTTCATCGATTACATCTCGCGGCTGAAGCGGGAGATGGTGATCAAGAAATTCACCAAGGCGGCGAAGTCGAAGGCGCTCTGACACTGCGTTGAAAATCCAGCGGCGACGCACTATGATATCACTGATATCATGATGGAGGTGCCGAATTGGGCGACTTGCTTATTCGAGACGTTCCGGATGCGATGAAGCGGCAGCTTCAGGAAAGCGCACAACGCAACGGCCGCAGCCTTTCGGAAGAGGCGATTGAAATCATGCGCCGACAGATTGCGGTGGAGCGCTCGAGGGATTCCGCCGGGCAGCGCCTGCGTTCCCTGATGAGTGAGGAAAGATTGAGCGAAGATGAGGTGGAGGCCATTGCCGCATCCCGCCATGAACGGGACCGTGAACCGCCGCGTTTCGACACATGATCGTTCTCGATACGAATGTGATTTCAGAAATGCAGGGGAGGATCCACAGCGATCGGATATTGAACTGGCTGGACGCCTATGACGTCGAGACGCTTTTCCTGACGACGATTGCCGTCGCGGAAATGCGTTACGGTCTTGAACTCCTTGATGATGGCAGGCGAAAGACAGCACTGGTGTCCGACTTCAACCGGATCGAGTCTGAATTTGCCGGCCGCATACTCGGTTTTGCCCTCAGTGCAGCGCATCGCTACGGCCTGCTGGCGGCCGAGCGTAGAAAGGCGGGACGACCGATGGAAACCAAGGATGCCATGATTGCCGCCATCTGCCTTGCAAACGGCGCGACGCTTGCGACCCGCAACACCAGAGATTTCGAAGGGCTTGATCTCAAGCTCGTAAACCCGTTTGAAGACGGTTGATCCTCAATTGGCGAGATAAAATGTCTCTTCGCATCATCTTCATGGGAACGCCGGAGTTCTCGGTTCCGACCCTGCGCCTGCTCGTCGATGCCGGCCACAGGATCGTTGCGGTCTATACGCAGCCGCCGCGGCCGGGCGGGCGGCGCGGCCTCGATCTGCAGAAATCGCCGGTGCATCAGGCCGCCGAACTGCTCGGCCTGCCGGTCTTCACCCCGGTCAATTTTAAGGACCCCGAGGAGCGCGAGAGGTTTCGTGGCTTGAATGCCGATGTCGGCGTCGTCGTTGCCTACGGGTTGCTGCTGCCGGAGGCGATTTTGAACGGCACCCGCGATGGCTGCTACAACGGTCATGCCTCGCTGCTACCGCGCTGGCGCGGTGCGGCACCCATCCAGCGGGCGATCATGGCCGGCGACGCAAAGACCGGCATGATGGTGATGAAGATGGACAAGGGTCTGGATACCGGCGCCGTGGCACTCACCCGCGAGGTCGAGATCGGCCCGAACATGACGGCTGGCGAGTTGCACGACCGGCTGATGCTGGTCGGCGCCAAGGCGATGGCGGAAGCCATGGTGAAACTCGAAATGAACGACCTTCCGCTGACGCCGCAGCCGGAAGACGGCGTGCTCTATGCCGCCAAGATCGACAAGGCCGAGACGCGCATCGATTTTTCCAGGAACGCCGGCGACGTGCACAATCACATTCGCGGCCTGGCGCCGTTTCCGGGTGCCTGGTTCGAGCTCGAAATCGGCGGCAAGCCGGAGCGGGTCAAGGTGCTGGCGTCCGAGCTGGCTGAAGGGCAGGGTGCTGCCGGGCTATTGCTGACGGACGATCTCGTGATCGCCTGCGGCTCGGGCGCGCTGCGGCTGACCAGGCTGCAGAAGGCCGGCGGCAAGCCGCTGGCGGCGGCCGATTTCCTCAGGGGCACGCCGCTTGCGGCGGGCACGAGGCTCACCTGATGCCGCGTTTCCGCATGACCGTCGAATATGACGGCGGCCCCTATGTCGGCTGGCAGCGGCAGGAAAACGGCCACTCGGTGCAGGGCGCGATCGAGGCGGCGGTGCTGTCGCTGACCGGTGAGACGGTCTTGGTGCGCGGCGCGGGCCGTACCGATTCCGGCGTCCACGCCATGGGGCAGGTGATCCATGCCGATCTTTCGAAGGAGTGGTCGCCCTACCAGTTGCAGAATGCCTTGAACGCGCATCTGAGGCTCGCCGGCGAGCGGGTCTCCATTCTCGAGGTCGAGGCGGCTCCCGAGTTCTTCGACGCCCGTTTTTCGGCGCTGCGGCGCCATTACCTCTATCGCATCGTCAGCCGCCGGGCGCCGCTGGCGCTCGAAGCCGGCAAGGCCTGGTGGGTGCCGAAGGTGCTCGACCACGAGGTCATGCATGCCGCCGCCCAGAGGCTGGTCGGCAAGCACGATTTCTCCACCTTCCGCGCCGCCCATTGCCAGGCAAACAGCCCGGTGCGCACCCTCGACCGGCTGGATGTGACGCGCAACGGCGAACTGATCGAGATCCGTGCCACGGCGCAGAGTTTTCTTCACAACCAGATCCGCTCCTTCGCCGGCACGCTGAAGCTCGCCGGCGAAGGCAAATGGACGCCTGATGATGTCGAGGCGGCGCTTGAAGCGCGCGACCGCAAGGCCTGCGGCCCAGTGGCGCCGCCGGACGGGCTCTATTTCATGCAGGTGGATTATCCCGACGTGATCCCCGATCGCCGAAGGCCGGTCACCGATACCGATGCCAATGACGGGGATGCTGACGATCCCTCGTAAACTTGGTCAGACGGGATAGATGCCGAGGAAGTGCTGCAGATATTCCGAAAGGATCATCGATGGCACGAGCAGCACCAGTGTCAGCGCCCCGGTCATCAGCGCGTGACCGTGGCAGATCATCCGGATAATGCGGGCCAGCACGAAGACCTGCGCCAGCATGAAGGCGAGCAGCAGCAGCGAGACGAGGCCGATGGATCCAGGCAGGAAGAACACCAGCGCCAGCAGCAGCCCGTTGATATAGGAGAGCGGCACGCCGAGCCAGTTGACGCTGACGACGACGGGCGCGAAACGCTCGCCCATCCGGAAGGCAAGCAGCAGAACCCCTGCAAAGACCAGCGGCACGAACCAGTTGGCGACCTCGACGAGGCCGAGCCTGATATAGAAGGGAAAATCGACATCGGCTTCCGGCGGCATCGACCGCAGGAAGGCCTGCCGCCACCAGAGCCAGGAAATACCCATCGGCGGCAGGCACCAGAGCATCGCCCAGAACGAGCGATTGACGCCGCGCTCGGACATATCGAGGTAGCGGAAGCCGCGCGGATCCAGCCGGATCAGCAGCCAGAGGCCGGCCAGGTAATATTGAACCTCCCTAAAGCCCGGCATTGGCGAACCAGCGGGCGATGAAAGTTTCGTAGATTGCCGTCAGCGTCTCCAGATCAGCGACAGCGACGCGCTCGTCGACCATGTGCATGGTCTGGCCAACGAGGCCGAACTCGACGACCGGGCAATAATCCTTGATGAAGCGCGCATCCGATGTGCCGCCGGTGGTCGAAAGCCGCGGCGACTGGCCGGCAACACTTTCGACGGCTGAAGACAGTGAGGCGATCAGCGCATTGTTGCGCGTCAGGAAGACATGGCTCGGCCGGTCGGCCCAGACGATATCATAGGCCACCGGATCGCGGCCCGGCCGCAATGCGCCGTTGCCGGCGGCGGCTTCCAGACGGCGCAGGATTTCGGCCCGCAGCGTTTCGACGGTCCAGCTATCGTTGAAGCGGATGTTGAAGCTTGCCGATGCCTTGGCCGGAATGACGTTGGTCGCCGGGTTGCCGACGTCGACCGTGGTCACTTCGAGGTTCGAAGGCTGGAAATCGCCGGTGCCGGCGTCAAACGGCGGGTCCATCAGCGCCTGCGTCAGCTGCAGCATGCCGCGCACCGGATTGTCGGCAAGATGCGGATAGGCGGCATGGCCCTGCACGCCGTGCACGGTGATTTTACCCGACAGCGAGCCGCGCCGGCCGATCTTGATCATGTCGCCGAGCCTGTCCGGATTGGTCGGCTCGCCGACAAGGCAGGCATCCCAGCGCTCGCCGCGCTCGGCCGCCCATTGCAGCAGCTTGATCGTGCCGTTGATCGCCGGGCCCTCTTCGTCGCCGGTGATCAAAAAGGAAATCGAGCCGTTGGGCGGCCCGTTTTTCTCGATATGGCGGGCGACGGCGGCGACGAAACAGGCGATGCCGCCCTTCATGTCGACGGCGCCGCGGCCGAAAAGCTCGCCCTTCGAAATCTGGGCCTCAAACGGTGGATGCGTCCAGGCAGCTTCGTCGCCGACCGGCACGACATCGGTATGGCCGGCAAACATCAGATGCGGGCCGTCCTTGCCGAGGCGGGCATAGAGGTTTTCGATCTCGGGTGTTCCCTCTTCGCTCGCCTTCACCCTGTCGAGCGCAAAGCCGAGCGGCGCAAGCATCGCCTCCAGCGCCGTGAGCGCGCCGCCTTCGGCGGGCGTCACGGACGGGCAGCGAATCAGCGTCTGGAGATTGGCGACGGGGTCGGTAGCGGTCATGGCGGTCGAACTATCCGGCGGGAATGGCAAAGACATGGCAAGGCGGGGCCGCCTCGCGTAAAAAGACGCCGTCTGTTTACCGGATCAATGTCCCGGTGTCATCAATCTCTGAGCAGCTCGTTGATGCCGGTCTTCGAGCGGGTCTTTTCATCGACGCGCTTGACGATGACGGCGCAGTAGAGATGCGGCGCCGGCTGGCCGTTGCCCATCGTCGCATTACCCGACGGCATCGAGCCGGCGACGACGACGGAATAGGGCGGCACTTCGCCGTAGCTCACCTCGCCCGTGGCGCGGTCGACGATCTTGGTCGACTTGCCGATAAAGACGCCCATGCCGAGCACCGAGCCTTCGCGGATGATGCAGCCTTCGACCACCTCGGAACGGGCGCCGATGAAGCAATTGTCCTCGATGATCGTCGGGCCCGCCTGCATCGGTTCCAACACGCCGCCGATGCCGACACCGCCGGAGAGATGCACATGCTTGCCGATCTGCGCACAGGAGCCGACCGTCGCCCAGGTATCGACCATCGTGCCTTCGCCGACATAGGCGCCGAGATTGACGAAGGAGGGCATCAGGATGGCGTTCGGGGCGATATAGGCCGAGCGGCGCACGACGCAGTTCGGCACGGCGCGGAAGCCGGCGGCGCGGAAATGGTTCTCGCCCCAGTTTTCGAACTTCGAGGGAACCTTGTCCCACCAGGTCGAGTTGCCCGAGCCGCCCTCCACCACGTCCATGTCGTTGAGGCGGAAGGACAAGAGCACGGCCTTCTTCAGCCACTGATTGACCGTCCAGGCGCCGTCGGCGGAGCGTTCGGCGACACGGGCCTTGCCGGCATCGAGCAGATCGAGCGCTGCTTCGACCGCATCGCGAACCTCGCCCTTCGTCGACGTGTTCACATTGTCGCGATTGTCGAAGGCGGATTCGATGATCTTTTCGAGGGATGCGAGGTCGGTGGCGCTCATGAGAATTCCTTAAACTTCGATCTTTATCGTGGAGACGGGGTGTCTCCGGAATTGCGGTTGGCGGGGTTTACCCTGCTCTACAGCATGAAGCCGTAGAACGGAATGATTTTTCCGACAAGATCATACCTGGATTCAAGGCGTTATAGCGACATATCCGGCTTCGTAGCCGGCAATACCGAAAGGCATTTCGACATGGCGAAGGGACGAAACGGCGGTTCGAGGCGCAAGGATGGCGTATGGGACCCGCTGAAGAGCAGTTCGACCGACAAGCAGCGCGCCGAAGCCGTGCCGAAGACGCCGCAGACGATGTCGCCTGCCTACCGCCTGGCCTATGTCGACCAGGATTTCCTCTGCCGCGAGGAGTTGCGGCCGATCCGTCTGCAGCTGGAGCTGTTGAAGACGGAAATGATGCTGACCGAACGCGGCATCAAGTCGACCGTCGTCATGTTCGGCGGCGCCCGCATTCCCGCCCCCGGCCAGAGCGCCTGGGCAGCCCGCAACGATATCCAGCGCGTCAACCTGGAGGCGGCCTCGGTCTATTATGACGAGGCGCGCAAATTTGCCCGGCTCTGCTCGAAATATTCAGCCACCTTCAATTTCCACGAATATGTCATCGTCACCGGCGGCGGGCCGGGCGTGATGGAGGCCGGCAATCGCGGCGCGGCCGACGAGGGCGCCCCTTCGATCGGCCTCAACATCGTGCTGCCGCATGAGCAGGCGCCGAACGCCTATGTGACGCCGGAGCTCAGCTTCAACTTCCACTATTTCGCCATCCGCAAGATGCATTTCATGGTGCGCGCCAAGGCGATCGCGGTCTTTCCCGGCGGCTTCGGCACGCTCGACGAATTCTTCGAATGCCTGACGCTGATCCAGACCGGCCGCATGGAGCGCCTGCCGCTGATCCTTTTCGGCGAGACCTTCTGGAGGAGCATTATCAATTTCGAGGCATTGGCCGAATTCGGCACGATCGCGCCCGACGACGTCAAGCTGATCAGCTTCGTCGATACGGCTGAAGCTGCTTGGAAGATCGTCCAGGACTTCTACGAACACCGCGAATAGGAGCCAGAACGCGGCGTTTCGACGAATCTCCCACTCTTTCCCCGCTGGAGCAGGGAAAGAGTGGAGATACATCGGCTCGTCCGGCCTTACAGAAGCGGCCGGTCCGGCATGTCATCGATCGAGATGACGCCGTCCTTGTTGCGGTCCATCCGAGTGAACAGCTTGTCCATGCCGGCTTCGGCTTCCTGTTTGGAAATCCGGCCGTTCTGGTCGGTGTCGACCCGGTGCATCATGATCGAGGCACGCATGATGTTGCCGCCATGGCGCATCCAGCGATGTCCGTCACGACCCTCGTGACCACCCTGAGGCGGCCGGCCCTGGTCGTTATTATCAGGCGTCGCGTCTGCGGTCTTCGCATCCTTGTTATTGCTGGCATCCTGCTTGCGCTGATCTCTCATCGCCTGCATCTGCGCTTTCTGGTATGCGCCGATTTCGCCTGGGGTCAGCGAGCCGTCCTTGTTGGTGTCGATCGCAGCGAAGATCTTGTCGATGCCGGCGGTCGCCTCGTCCTTGGAGATCTGTCCGTCCTTGTTGGTGTCGAACTGCTTGAGCATGCGGACATAGGTGATTTCGCGGAAGGCGGCAGGCCCCGGACCGTGCATGGGACCGTGCCTGCCGGGGTGTTGACGCGGCCCGTCACCGGGCGCTGCATAGCCGGCTCCGGCGGCTGCGCCGAAGATGAGGGTGGAGGAAAGCGCTGCCAGTATCAGCTTGTTGCGGTACATCGTGTTTGCCTTTCGTAAGGTGTCCCCTCACGAAAGAAGCTATGGCAGCAGGCCCGCAAGACCCAGTTAAACATCGGTAAGCTAAGTGAAAACTTGGTAATGCTTCAGCCGGTAATCTTGCCGAGAAAAGCGGCAAGGTCGTCGGTGACAAAATCGATGTGATCCTCATCGCCGCTGGTCTTTTCCCACCATTCGACGACCGTCTCTTCCAGATTGCGCGGCACCAGCAGCACAGTCTGCATGCCGAGCGCCTTCGGCACCGTCAGGTTGCGCGGTAGATCTTCGAACATGGCGGCCTTGGTGGTTTCGACCCGCTTCAGCGCCATGAACTTGTCGTAGGTCGCCTGCGCCGGCTTCGGCACGTAGTCGGCGGCGACGATATCGAAAATGTCGTCGAAATGCTCGAGAATGCCGAGCGCCTCCGCCGTCATCTCTGCATGTTTGACGCTGCCATTGGTGAAGATGAACTTGCGCCCCGGCAGCGCCTTGATCGCCTCGCCGAGTTCCGGCTGCGGCGTCAGCGCCGTGTAGTCGATCGCATGCGCCTTTTCGAGAAAGTCGTTCGGGTCGATGCCGTGATGGATCATCAGGCCCTGCAATGTCGTGCCATGCTCGAGATAATATTGCTTCTGCAGCTTGCGCGCCTCTTCCCGCTCCATCTGCAAGAGTGCCGCGACATAGGCAGTCATGTTCTTGTCGATCTGCGCGAAGAGATTGACATGATGCGGATAGAGCGTGTTGTCGAGGTCGAAGACCCAATCTGTAACGTGCTCGAAATCGGCTTTATCAGGCGTACGGTCGATCTTGGTCATGGCGGTCTTATGGCACGGCTTATCCGCCAAGGAAATCGGCAAGAAAGAATAGACGCCCGATTTTCGGCGGACGGCGCAGGCACGGAATGCTAGAAAGCGCTCATGCTTTTCGAACGCCCCAATGACGATACGCTCTATGATGCCCTGATCGCGCGCAGCGCCGATTATGAGGGCCAGGCCTATGTCTGCGTCAAGACGACAGGCATCTTCTGCCGCCTGACCTGCCCGGCGCGCAAGCCGAAGCGGGAAAACACGCTCTTTTTCGATACGATCGCCGCCTGCATGCATTCCGGCTTCCGCCCGTGCCAGCGCTGCAGGCCGCTGGAGCAGCCGGGCAGGGAGCCGATCGTCGACGAGCTGCTTGCCGCGCTCGACCGCGAGCCGCAGTTGCGCTGGAGCGAGGATGAGCTTGTGCGCCGGGGCCACGATCCCTCGACCGTGCGCCGCGCCTTCAAACGCGGGCTCGGCATGACCTTCCACGATATCGTCCGCTATCGCCGACTGGGCGAGGCGGCCCGGCAACTGGCCGATGGCGCGCGCGTTATCGATGCTCAGCTTGAGGCCGGATATGACTCCCCAAGTGGTTTCCGGACGGCTTTTCAGCGGCTCGTCGGCAAGGCGCCGGCGCTGTCGCAAAACCGTGAACTTCTGTTTGCCGACTGGTTCGAGACGCCGCTCGGACCGATGGTGGCCGTTGCCGACCGGACGCATCTGCACCTTCTCGAATTCCACGACCGCAAAGCGCTGCCCACCGAACTCGAGGCACTGCAGAAGCGTGTCCGCTCTTCGGTCGCAATCGGCCGCACGCCGGCGATCGACCAGATCGAGGCAGAAATCCGGGATTATTTCGAAGGGCGGCTCACCGTCTTCAAGACGCCATTGGCGCTTGGCGGCACGCCCTTCGAAAAACATGTCTGGGCAAAGCTCATGGACATCACTGCCGGCCAGACGCGCGCCTATGGCGATCTTGCAAGGGAGATGGAAAGGCCGGAGGTCGTGCGTGCCGTCGGCCGCGCCAATGGCGCCAACCAGCTTGCCATCATCGTGCCCTGCCATCGCATCCTCGGCGCGGATGGTTCGCTGACCGGCTATGGCGGCGGGCTCTGGCGCAAGCAATGGCTGTTGCGGCATGAAGAGAAGATCAGAGCACAAGCACCTAACGTGGAGGAGACGGCATGAACCAGAGTGAAAAGGCCAAGGCATTCGGAGCATTGCACCGCAAGGGCGACCCGGTTGTTCTTTACAATATCTGGGATGCCGGCACGGCCAAGGCGGTGACCGATGCCGGCGCCAAGGCGCTTGCAACAGGAAGCTGGTCGGTCGCCGCTGCCCATGGTTATGCCGACGGTGAGAAGCTGCCGATGTCGGTGCTGGTCGAGACGGCAAAATCCATCACCGCTGTCGTCAATCTGCCGCTTTCGGTCGATTTCGAAGGCGCTTATTCGGCTGAGCCTGAGGGTGCCGCCGCCAACGTCGCCAAGCTGGTGGAGGTCGGCGCTATCGGCATCAATTTCGAGGATCAGGTGGTCGGCGGTGGCGGGCTTTATCCGGCCGAGAGGCAGGCGGCCCGCATCCGCGCCATTCGCGCCATGGCGGAAGGCGAGGGCATTCCCTTCTTCATCAACGCTCGCACCGATCTCTTCCTGGCGGAGAGCGATCTTTCCAAACATGCCGGTCTGGTGGAAGAGGCGATCGAGCGGGGCAAGGCCTATGCGGCCGCCGGCGGCAGCGGCTTCTTCGTTCCTGGCTTGATTGATCCCGCCTTGATCGAGAAGATCTGCGCCGCATCGCCGCTGCCGGTCAACATCATGATGCGGACAGGCGCCCCTGACGTGAAGACGCTCGCCAAGCTCGGCGTCGGCCGCATCAGTTATGGTCCGGGGCCTTACCGATCGATGATGGAAAAGTTGAAACAGGAGGCGGCGGCGATTTATAGCCCGCTCTGACGTCGAATGTCCGAGGGCCGCAGATGTGGTGCGAAGCTGCGGCCCGCAATGAAATCCCGTTCCGCTCAGGAACGGAAGCGCAGATTCCGCCGGCTGAGCTGGCTGACCGAGGTGCAGCCCATCAGCTTCATGCCGCGCTCGATCTCGGTGCGCATCGTCTCCAGCGCCCGTTCGACGCCGGGCTGTCCGGCCGCGGCAAGCGGGAAGAGATAGTAGCGCCCGAGCCCGACGGCCTTCGCCCCCAGCGACAGCGCTTTAAGAACATGCGTTCCCCGCTGCACGCCGCCATCCATCATCACGTCGACCCGGTCGCCCACGGCGTCGACGATCTCGGCCAACTGGTCGAAAGCGCTGCGCGAGCCGTCGAGCTGGCGCCCGCCATGATTGGAAAGCACGATGCCGCTGCAGCCGATCTCGGCCGCGCGCTTGGCGTCTTCGACCGACATGATGCCCTTCAGGCAGAATGGCCCGCCCCATTCGCGCACCATCTCCGCCACGTCGTCCCACGACATCGAGGGGTCCAGCATCTCGGTGAAGTATCGGCTGATCGACAGCGCGCCGCCATCCATCTTGACGTGGTTTTCGAGCTGCGGCAGCCGGAAGCGCTCATGCGTCAGCCAGTCGATCGCCCAGGAAGGCTTGATCGCGAACTGGGTCATGCCGGCAAGATTGAGCTTGAAGGGAATGGCAAAGCCCGTGCGCTTGTCGCGCTCGCGGTTGCCGCCGGTGATGCTGTCGACCGTCAGCATCATCGCCTGCACGCCGGCATTTTTCGCTCGCGCCATCATCTCGCGGTTGAGGCCACGGTCCTTGTGGAAATAGAACTGATAGACCTGCGGCCCGTTGCTGATCTGTCTGGCTTCCTCCAGGCTGATCGTGCCGAGCGAGGAGACGCCGAACATCGTGCCATGTTTTGCCGCCGCCGCCGCGACCGCCCGCTCCCCCTGGTGGTGAAAAAGCCGCTGCAACGCCGTCGGCGAGCAATAGACCGGCATTGCGAGCTTCTGGCCCATGACAGTTACCGACATGTCGACATCGGCCACACCGCGCAAAACGTCGGGCACCAGATCGCAGGCCTCGAAGGCCGCGGTATTGCGCCGGTACGTCACCTCGTCGTCGGCACCGCCGTCAATATAGTCGAATATCGGTCCGGGAAGACGCCGTTTGGCCATGCGCCGGAAATCGTGAAAATTATAGCAGTCTGTCAGGCGCATTTGTTTCCTCGATACCCTGTTTCCGCGTCAGGAAGATCCGCCCTTCGCAAGTGAAGGGCGCAGCCTGGTTCAGGGAACGATCAGCGTTCCGACGCCGTGCTCGGTGAAGATCTCGAGCAGCACGGAATGGGCGGTCTTGCCGTTCAGGATGACGACGCCCTGCACGCCGGCCTTGATCGCATCGATGCAGGTCTCGACCTTGGGGATCATGCCACCCGAAATCGTGCCATCGGCGATCAGCGCATGTGCTTCGGCGACAGAAAGCTCCTTGATGAGCTGGCCGTTCTTGTCGAGCACGCCCGGCACATCGGTCAGGAACAGCAGCCGGGTGGCGTTCAGCGCACCGGCAATGGCGCCGGCGAAGGTATCTGCATTGATATTGTAGGTGGCGCCGTCGCGGCCAGGCGCCACGGGGGCGATGACCGGGATCATCTCGGAGCGGGCAAGCAGATCGAGCAGCGTCCGGTCGACCTCGACCACTTCGCCGACGAAACCGAGATCGAGCACGCGCTCGATGTTCGAATCCGGATCTTTGATGGTCTTGCGCGCCTTTTCGGCGAAGACCATGTTGCCGTCCTTGCCGCAAAGGCCGATCGCCCATTCGCCGGTCTGATTGATGAGCGCGACGATTTCCTTGTTGATCGAGCCGGCGAGCACCATTTCGACGATCTCGACCGTTTTCTGGTCGGTGACGCGAAGGCCGCCCTCGAATTTCGATTCGATGCCCATCTTGCTCAGCATGGCGCCGATCTGCGGGCCGCCGCCGTGAACGACGATCGGGTTGACGCCCGATTGCTTCAACAGCGCGATGTCGCTGGCAAAGGCCTTGCCGAGCTCGGGATTGCCCATGGCGTGACCGCCATATTTCACGACAATCGTTTTGTTCTCGTAACGCTGCATGAAGGGCAGAGCTTTGGCCAGAAGCCGTGCCTGCATTTCGCTTTCGGTTTCGTTCATGGGAACCCCGCAGAATTGTTCGCGGCCTTTTATCGCAAGTTTCTGACCGAGGGAATAATCCAGAGGGCAATAGTTTTTCGTATCTGGCGCGGAGCCGGACGCCGTTACCGTCTGGCGCACGTAAGCTTGAGATGAGGAACGGCATGCAAGGCGATGACATCGCAGACCTGATCGGCCGCGTCGCACTCGGCGATCGCAGGGCTTTCGTGGCCCTCTACAATCAGACCGGACCGAAACTTTTCTCGATCTGCCTGCGTATCTTGAAGGATCGCACGGAAGCCGAGGAAGCCCTGCAGGAAGCCTATATCAGCATCTGGCAACGCGCTCGCAGCTTCTCCGTCGCCTCGGGTTCGTCCTCGGCATGGCTGGCTGCAATTGCCCGCAACCGGTCGATCGATGCGCTGCGGGCGCGCAAGCCCGTCGCCGACGAATTGGACACGGTCTATGATCTGGCCGATGCCGGAGCCGACCCGGAAATGCAGACGGTGACCAAGGATGAAGGAAGGCGGATTGACACCTGCATGGAAGAGTTGGAAGCTGATCGTGCGGTCGCCGTGAAACGGGCTTATGTCGAAGGGCTGAGCTATCAGGAACTGGCCGATCAGTTTGGTATTCCGCTGAACACGATGCGGACCTGGCTCAGGCGCAGCCTCTTGAAACTGAGAGAGTGCATGGAACGATGACATCGCCCGATAAAAGCAAGGGAGACCGCTCCCGCGACGAGGTTCTCGCCGGCGAATATGTGCTTGGCGTCCTGTCGTTGCAGGATCGCCGGGTGGTGGAAGAGCGCATGCGCCACGACCGCCCCTTCGCTGCGATCGTCAGCCGCTGGGAAACCAACCTCTCCGCCTTCAACGACGAGTATGAAGGCGTTGCTCCGAACCGGGAAACCTTCAAGCAGATCGAGGCACGGCTGTTCGGCGATGGCCAAAAGCCCCCATCCTTTTCGCAGGGGCTCTGGAATTCCGCCGTTTTCTGGCGCTCGCTGAGCTTCGCCTGCATCGTCGTCGCCGTCAGCGCTGTCATCTTCGCCTCCGGCGTGGTGCCGGAGCCGCAGGGGCCGGCACCACTGGTAGCCTCGCTTTCGGGCCAGAACAGCACCATCAATCTTCTCGCCTCCTATGAGCTGCAGAGCGGCCGGCTGAAGATCGTGCCGGTCGCCGCCGGCAAGCCGGAGGAGAAGTCGCTGGAACTCTGGCTGGTACCGGGCAGCGGCATGACGAGATCGCTCGGCGTCTTCCAGCCGGGCGAGAGCGGTGAACTTGTCATCCCCGCCGATCTGCGCAGCCAGGTCGCCGATGGCGCAACGCTTGCCGTCAGCCTCGAACCCTTCGGCGGTTCGCCGACCGGCCAGGCGACCGGTCCGGTGATCGCAAGCGGTCCCCTGCACCGACCATAACCGTCTCGGCCATAAATCATGTCTCCTCACTGAAACTCTTCGGCGCGGCCCTCCGTAGTTCGAAATGTCCGGACGACGCTCAGGCATAAAGCCCGCGGATGGTGTCCGGTGAGGAGAAAATCATGATCAAGTCCGTATTGCGCGGCGTCGCGCTCGCCACAGCCATGTCCGCCGTCGCCTTTGCCGCCGCCAAGAATCCAGTGGTCGGCGGCGCTGCGATGTTCGATAGCAAGAACATCATCGAGAACGCCGTGAATTCCAAAGATCACACGACGCTGGTCGCAGCCGTCAAGGCGGCAGGCCTGGTCGGCACGCTCGAAGGCAAGGGCCCCTTCACCGTCTTTGCGCCGACCAACGAAGCTTTTGCCGCGCTGCCGAAGGGCACCGTCGATACGCTGCTGAAGCCGGAAAACAAGGCGACGCTGACCAAGGTTCTGACCTGCCACGTCGTTGCCGCCGATGCGATGGCCAAGACCGTTGCCAAGATGATCAAGGATGACGGCGGCGAGCACGACATCAAGACCGTCGGCGGCTGCGTGCTGAAAGCCAAGGAAAACATGGGCAAGATCACCCTGACCGATGAAAACGGCGGTGTCTCCCATGTGACGATCGCCGACGTCAAACAGTCGAACGGCGTCATCCATGTCGTCGACAAGGTGCTGCTGCCGAAGATGTAAGCCCGCTCGTATCGCCAGACGCATTGGGGCGCTCCTAGAGCCATTCCAGGAAAAGCGCAGAGCGGTTTTCCGTCCGGAATTGCGCAAAAACAAAAGGTTAGAGCGGTTCTGCGCTTCCATAAAAAGCTGAACGCTCTAAGGGCCCCCCAAACACAAATTGATGAGGTGGCTAGCGCATAACCCCGAAAATCGGAATCGATTTTCGGAAAGGATTACGCGCAGATTCAAAATGATAGAGCGTCCCTAGTGCGTCTGAAAAGGCGCGCGGCGCTCTATTGGGCCGCTTCAGCTCTCGGGAAGACGAGGGAGACACTCATGCCGGTGTCAGGGGATGAGCTGACTTCAACCTCGGCGCGGGCATTCTGTTTCAGTGACTGTACGATCATCGCGCTCAGCTTTCCCGGCTGCGGCCAGGTCACATCCTGGGGAAGACCGACCCCGTTATCAGCAACGGTGATCCTGCAGCCGGTTTCGCTGACGACACAGCGGAGTGTGATTTCGCCGCCATCACGCCCCACGAAGGCATGCTTCAGCGTATTGGTGAGGAGTTCGTTGATGACGAGGCCGGCCGGCATGGCGACATCGACCGAAACCGGCCAGGTATCGACCTTCATGTCCAGCCGGATCCCTTCCACGGCATGGGCCGCCATCACCGAGGCGGCAATCTGGCTGACATAGGTGCCAAGATCGACAGTGGCGCCTTTCTCTTCGTCTGACAGCGAGCGATAGAGCAGGGCCAAGGCTTCAATCCGCCCGGCAAGCCGTGCAAATCTTTCGCTTTCCTCATTCTGTTGAGCATTGCGCGCCTCCATTCGGATGAGCGCCGTGATCATCTGGAGATTGTTCTTCACGCGATGCTGTAGTTCCCGCAGAAGGACATCTTTCTCCGTCAGCAGTTCGCTGAAGCTCTCGGCGGCTGTCGCCTCACTGCGGGCAGCAAAGGCCACCAATCGGAAAAGCGGCGTGTCATCATCGTCGACGATCGTATTCGACCAGACATCGATAATGACGGTGCTCTCGGGTTCGGCCACCAGCGAGAAGGCACCAATATATTCCTCAGCAGAGGTCACAGCTGCCGTGAGCGGCACCTCTCCGGAGACGGCGGTGGAATTCAATTCAATGTCCGGCCAGGGTTTCCCCTGGACCTCGGTTGCCCCAAGCGCCGTCAGCCGTTCGAATTCGAGGTTGACGTAAATCAGCGGCTCGTTCCCACCGAGTTCGGAGACAGCCACCGCGAATGGCACATGATCGAGAAAGTGTCGAAACCGGTCATCGTCAAGGGCTTCGGCAAGGTGGGGCAAGTTGCCGACGCCTTCGGGCGAAATCGGCTGGTCTTTGCTATCGGTCATCAAATATTACTCTTGGACGCGGCTTTTCCCGCACAGCAGGAGAACTAGGGTTGCTTTAAAAACTGCTGGGACGCAAGCGTTGATCGGCGGCGCGTCCATCGATTTCCGGCCACAGGGTGATTTAAGCCCGGTCATAGGTAAATGACGTCAGCAGGGTCGTGACGAAATTGCTCGCCCTTTCCTTGACCAGCACTTCCGTCCATTCATCAGTCCCGCGCAGCCGCAAATCCGTGTAAATACTGTCGACGGCCGCTTCTTCGATACGCTTGATATGCGTCTTGAACGAAGCCTCGCCGCCGCCGTGATACATGTCTCTGATCACCATGCGCAGAATTTCCTGAATGGCGATCTGCCAGGCCGTATTGATCGACTGAAGTTCCTGCGGAGTCTCTGCCATTGATGCTTCCTTGATGCGAGTGAATATCAGCACGCTTTGGGTCGTGTGCAGCGCGCGATCTGTAAGCCCGTCATTTCAGACGCGTTTTAAGTCTCGAGCCTTGGCGATCGGGTTGTGATCTCAGCGGGCCCTGGCGCGTTTTGCAATGAGGGCAGAGGTTGCCGACACCCGGTCACTCTGTTCCCTGGCAAGCCGGGCCTCCCGAAGCCGCAACGTCTTTGCCTGTTGCGACTGGGCGTCGGATTCGAGCTCTTCGGCCGCCTGGTTCTTCGCGAAGAACTGGGTCTGGACGTTGCCGAAGGCAATCTCCGCCCGCTGTCGAGATTTGCTGTATGTCTCTGTCATGTTGGCTCCGATACGGGTGGGCTCGACGCGCGAGCGAAAACAAAAAAGGCCAGGCAAATCGCCTGGCCTTGGATTGATAACGTGCTTCCGGCAGTGCCAGTACATCCGTGGTCAAAGGGAAGCAGATACCGATTTAAGCGTTCTGGAGATTGCAAGCGGACATCTTGCCCGACTTGTTGTCGCGCTCGAGGTCGAAGCCGATCTTCTGGCCTTCGACGAGTTCGCGCATTCCGGCGCGCTCGACGGCGGAGATGTGAACGAAGGCGTCGTCGCCGCCATTATCAGGCTGAATGAAGCCGAAGCCTTTGGTGGAATTGAACCATTTAACTGTGCCAGTGGCCATGATGATGAACCCTTTCATAGCAATATTGAAGAACCGCAACGCCAAGGCGATGCGGATGGTGATAGCGATTTTTGAAAGGAAGTTCGTTCAGAGCGCGGTGCCAATCGCGCGATAACCAAGCCAGCAAGCAAAATTCGATGCTCGCTATCTAGCTCATCAAAGCTGCTTCGTCAACCTTTAGTTTTCAACTGTAAGCAGATTCAACTGTTGGATGTCGCTGAGGCCTTTACACCAGACAAGTCGCCGCGTCCGGCGCGCGTATGCCCTCTACTTCCAGCGGGCGATACCGACGGTTTCGGCGATCGCCTGGCGCAGTTCGTCCAGTCCATCGCCCTTTTCCGAGGAGGTGGACAGCACGCCGGGATAGGCGGCCGGGCGCTTGCGGATCTTTTCTGCCGTTTCGGCAAGCAGCTTCGGCACGCCAGCCGCCTTGATCTTGTCGGTCTTGGTCAGCACGATCTGGTAGGAGACGGCGGCCTTGTCGAGCAGATCGAGCACGTCGTCGTCGTTCTTCTTGATGCCGTGGCGGCTGTCGATCAGCACATAGACGCGCTTCAGCGTCGCGCGGCCGCGCAGGTAATCGAAGACGAGCTTGGTCCATTTGTCGACCTGCTCTTTCGGCGCCTGCGCATAACCATAGCCCGGCATGTCGACGATCGCCGTCGGCGGCAGGTCTTGGCCTTCGCCGGAATAACCGTCCGGAACGAAATAGTTCAGTTCCTGCGTGCGTCCCGGCGTGTTCGAGGTGCGCGCCAGGCCCTTCTGACCGACCAGCGCATTGATCAGCGAGGATTTGCCGACATTCGAGCGACCGGCAAAGGCCACTTCCAACGGCCCTTCCGGCGGCAGGAAGTTCAGGGACGGTACGCCGCGGATGAAGATCCACGGGTGGCCGAAGAGCGGCTTTTCGGTTTCGGGCATGCGGGCTCTGCAATCTCTGGGTTGGGTCTTTTACCGGGCTTCGTGGTTTTGCAGGCGGATGTCAAGCTTCGAGGCCGTTTGCAGGCTATGGCTTTGCCTCCTTCTTCCGCTGCCGCAAAAGAAAAGCCCCGCCGGAGCGGGGCTTGGCAGGCATCATTTCGACGGTGCCGTTTTTCGTCGGAACAGACCCTTCAGATTGTCGAAGAGTTCGACCTTGACGCCGTGGCGCTTCATGATCACCGACTGCTGCGCCACCGAGAGCGTGTTGTTCCAGGCCCAGTAGATGACCAGGCCGGCCGGGAAGCTTGCCAGCATGAACATGAACACCAGCGGCATCCAAGTGAAGATCATCGCCTGCGTCGGATCGGGCGGCGTCGGGTTCATGCGCATCTGCAGGAACATCGTGACGCCCATGATCAGCGGCCAGACGCCGAGATGCAGAATGGTCGGCGCCTCGAAGGGCAGCAGGCCGAACAGATTGACGATCGTCGTCGGATCGGGCGCCGAAAGGTCCTTGATCCAGCCGAAGAACGGCGCATGCCGCATCTCGATGGTGATGTAGATCACCTTATAGAGCGAGAAGAAGATCGGGATCTGCAGCGCCACCGGCCAGCAGCCGGCGATCGGATTGATCTTCTCTTCCTTGTAGAGCTGCATCGTCGCTTGCTGCAGCCCCATGCGGTCGTCTGCGAATTTCGCCTTCAGTTCCTCCATCTTCGGCTGCATGCGCTTCATGTTCGCCATCGAAGCGTACTGCTTGCTGGCGAGCGGGAAGAACAGGAGCTTGACGACGATGGTGGTGCACAGGATCGCCACGCCGAAATTGCCGAAGTAGCGGAAGAAGAAGTCCATCAGCTTGAACATCGGCTTGGTGATGAAATAAAACCAGCCCCAGTCGATCAGCCGGTCGAACTTCGGGATCGAGTAGCTGGCCTCATAACCGTCGATGACGGGCACTTCCTTGGCGCCGGCGAAGACGAGGTTCTTCAGCTCGATCGATTGGCCAGGCGCAACGGTGAAGGCATCTTCCTTGTAGTCGGCCTGATAGCGCGGCTGACCGTCGGCAAAATGCGAGAAGCTTGCCTCATAGGGAGCGCTCTGCGGTGGAACGATCGTCGCGGCCCAGTATTTGTCGGTGATGCCGAGCCAGCCACCGGTGGATTTGGCCGGCTTGACGGCTTCCTTTTCGGCGGCGGTATATTTGGTTTCGACGAGGCCGTCGTCGCCGATGACGCCGATGAAGCCTTCATGCAGCACGTAGACCGAGGGCGTCGTCGGCTTGTTGTAACGCGTGACACGGCCGTAAGAATTGAGCGAGGCGGGAGCCTGGCCGGCATTCTCGATCTTGTCGGCGACGGTGAACATGTAGCGTTCGTCGACGGAGATGGTGCGGGTGAAGGTCAGACCCTTGTCATTGGTGTAGGAAAGCGTCACCGGCGTCTTTTCGGTGAGCTTGGCGCCCTCCGGAGCCGTCCAGAGCGTCGAGGGACCGGGAACGCTGCCTGTCGCGTCACTACCGATATAGCCGAGCTCGGTGAAGTAACCGTCCTTGGTTTCGGCCGGGCTGAACAGCGTGATGATCGGGCTCGAGTCGTCGACGGTCTCGTGGTAGCCCTTGAGCTTCAGGTCGTCGAGGCGGGCGCCGGCAAGATTGATCGAGCCGGAGAGGGCAGCAGTGTCGATGACGACGCGCGGGCTCTTTGCCAGCGCCTGCTCGAGCGTCGCCGTTGCGGCCGCCTGGCTGGTAGGTGCCGCACCGCTCGGCTGGGCCGGCGTCTGACCGCCTGCTGCCGGCTGCTGCACCTGCTCGGTCTGCTGCTGCGCCTTCTGGGCTTCCTGCACCTTGCGCTGGGCCTCGATGCGTGGATTCATATAGAGAAATTGCCAGCCGAGGACGATCAGCACCGAGAGAGCGATCGCAATGAAGTAATTGCGGTTGTTTTCCATCATACGTTCCTGGGGCGTCCGTCTCCGGAGCGCCGGTGTTTCGGCCTGGTTTCCACGCGGGATTTCAGTTCCGCGGCCAATTCCTGGAAGGACGCGTCTAGCACGTCCCTGCGCGCGACAACCACATAGTCGTGTCCGGGCTGCATTGCAAACCCCGCATGAAGCCGCACCGCCTCTTTCAGGCGGCGGCGCATGCGGTTCCGTTCGACCGCGTTGCCATGTTTTTTGGTGACTGTAAAACCGACGCGTGCCTGGCTGTCGGGTTCCTTCCGGTCGAGGACTTCGAGAAGGAAGAGGCCGCCCCGGCGTTTTTCGCCCTCGCGCGCGGCAAGAAACTGCGGGCGGCTCTTCAGCCGCCCGACAGTGTGTTTTTTCTCACTGATCGTCAATTCGCCCGCCATCTCTTACCGGGCAGCCCGGCTTACGCCGACAGACGATTGCGGCCCTGCGCGCGGCGGGCTGCGATGACCTTGCGGCCACCCTTCGTGGACATGCGCGCACGGAAACCGTGGCGACGCTTGCGAACAAGCTTGGATGGTTGGTAGGTACGCTTCATTTATTTTAAACACCGCGGAGTGCGGCCCTTCTTGAATTTGCATAATGCAAGGAGCGTTGTTTTTCGAACGGGCGGGCCATGAAAGGCTTAAGTGACCGAACGTGCGCGGGCTTATAAGGATGAAGCCTGTAAAAGTCAATTATGCCGGATAATTTCGCTCTGCGCTGCCGGCCCCTAAAGTAATTTCGCACTCTGGTGTTAAGAAATGAGGCATGCCCCGAGTGGTTGTAGTTTTCGTCGTGGCAGATCGATTGCCCCTGTTTTCAGGCGCTTAGGTCGGACAACCGTATTCGGCATGGATCATTTCCGAAGCCACAATCGTAAATATTAGAAATCGAACTTTAATAAATTTCGCCGATATTCAACGCATCGACTGGGAATTTGCTTTCCAGGCAGTAGCGTAGCTAGGAGGCATTGCATTGAAGATCCGGGGCAAAATTAATCTGCTGGTTTGCGTGATGGGCGCGGTGGCGCTTTTGATCGGCGCAACGGCGTTGTCCGCCATGCACGAATACAGTCGCAACCTGACGGCTTACGAGCATGCCGCAGCCCGTGCCTATGCGGGCGAACGCCTCAACCGTTTCGTCACGGCGGTGGTCATGGAAGCGCGCGGCATCTATGCCGCCAAAACGATCAAGGATACGCCGAACTTCGCCAAGGGCCTGATGGCCGATCTCGACGAGATCGACAAGGTCATCTCGGGCTGGGCGCCGCTCGTTCCCGAGAGCCAGAAGGCCGACTTTGCCAAGCTCGTCGCCCGCGCCGCGGAATTCCGCACCTTCCGCACGGAAACGGTCCGTCTCGGCACGGAAGTCGGCCCCGAAGCCGCTGGCCAACAGGGCAACAATGACGCCAACCGCGCCAACCGCAAGGCGTTCCAGGCGGAAATCGATGCGGTCGTCGCCACCGACAAGGCAGCGCTGGAGACCGTCAACGCCGAGATCGAGAGCTTCCGCTCCTGGGTGCTGATGCTTGTACTCAGCATCACCGGCATCGGCATCGCGGTCGGCGTCGGCATGGGCTTCTATATCGGCACCAGCCATCTCAGCCGCCCGATCAAGCGCGTCACCCATGCGATCAAGGAAGTTGCCGACGGCAATTTCGACGCCGAGGTCCCCTTTGCCGGCCGTCCGGATGAAATCGGCGAGATGGCCGCAGCGGTTGCGGTCTTCAAGGCGAACGGCCTGGCCATCAAGCGCCTGAACGCCCAGGAGGCGGCGATGCGCGCCAAGAGCGACGACCTGCAGTCGAGCATGTCTGTCGTCGTGGCAGCGGCAGCAGCCGGCGATTTCGGCCACCGCATCAGCAAGGATTACGAGGACGATAACCTCAATCAGTTCGCCGGCAACATCAACATGCTGCTATCGAGCGTCGATGCCGGCATCGGTGAGACCCGCCGCGTCATCGCAAGCCTTGCCGAAGGCGACCTCACCCAGACGATGAGCGGCAACTTCCAGGGCGCCTTCGCCGAGCTGCAGCAGAACGTCAACAATACCTTCGTTACCCTGCAGGCGACGATGCGCGAAGTGCGCGAGACGACGGAGGCGATGAACGGCAACACCGCCGAGCTGCGCAATGCCAGCGACGACCTGTCGAAGCGCACCGAGCAGCAGGCAGCCGCCCTCGAAGAGACCTCGGCGGCACTCGACGAGATCACCGCCGTCGTCCAGAATTCCACCGAGCGGGCGCATGAAGCCACCATCATGGTATCCGAAGCCAAGGAGAATGCCGGCCGCTCCGGCGTCGTCGTTCGCAATGCCGTCGAGGCCATGGGCCGGATCGAGCAGGCCTCGCGCGAAATCAGCCAGATCATCAACGTCATCGATGAGATCGCCTTCCAGACCAACTTGCTGGCGCTGAATGCCGGTGTCGAGGCGGCACGCGCCGGCGATGCCGGAAAGGGTTTTGCGGTGGTGGCGCAGGAAGTGCGCGAACTCGCCCAGCGTTCGGCGACGGCTGCCAAGGACATCAAGGCGCTGATCACCAAATCCGGCAACGAGGTGCAGGTCGGCGTCAAGCTGGTCCAGGCGACTGGCGAGGCGCTGGCCGAAATCGGCACCCGCGTTATCGCCATCAATGACCATATCCATTCGATCGCGACGGCTGCGACCGAACAGTCGACCGGCCTCAAGGAAGTCAATACCGCCGTCAACCAGATGGACCAGGTGACACAGCAGAACGCTGCGATGGTGGAAGAGACCTCCGCCGCCACGCACAGGCTTTCGGCCGAAGCCGGTGGCCTGGTGCGCCTCATTGCCCGCTTCAAACTGTCGGATGATGCGCCGGCACCCGCGGCGCTCGTCCGCAACGAGCCGCATCGGCCGGTCGCCTCGCCCGCCCGCCGCGCAATCGCCAAGGTCGCACGCGCCTTCGGCGGCAATGCCGCCGCAGCCGAACAGAGCTGGGAAGAGTTCTGATCTTTCCTGATCACGTGCCTTCAAACGCCGCCTCCGGGCGGCGTTTTCTTGTGGCGACATGACGCTGCTCGCAAAGATTTGAAAGCGGAGCATCTTGGTCTAATATAGAGCTCAACGGTAAGGGCGGCCTGGGTGCTGCCGATCGGGCGAGACCAGAATGCCGATTCAAGATCAGGGCGATAATCCTTCGGCGGAAAGCCCGGCCGCCGGCGAGGCTGCAAGGGCGCCGTGCCCGTCTGCCGGCCTGTTCGGCGGCCTTTCCGGCAAGCTGCTCTGGCTCACCGTCTTCTTCATCATGCTCGCCGAAATCCTGATCTTCTTTCCCTCGGTCGCCAGCATGCGCGTGCGCTGGCTGCAGGACAGGCTGAATACGGCCGCTGCCGCCGCCATCGTCATCGATGGCCTGCAGCCGGTCGAGCTGCCGCGCGCGCTGCAGAAAGAGACGCTGGAGGCGACCGGCACCAAGGCGATCGTACTGCGCAAGGACGGCACCTCGCGGCTGCTGGCGACGACCGATATGCCGACCTCCGTCGATGAGGCCTACGATCTGACCGACGTGCCGCCGGTAACGGCAATCCGCGATGCGCTCGACACGCTGGTTTTCGGCGGCGGCAGGATGATCCGCGTCTATGGTCCCGTCGGCGACACCAATACCGGCGTCGAGGTGGTGATGAAGGACAGGCCGCTGCGTAGGGCGATGTTCGTCTATTCCCGCAATGTCCTGTTGCTGTCGGTGCTGATCTCGTTGTTCACGGCGACGCTGATCTTCTTTGCGATTAACCGCATCCTCATCGGCCCGATCCGCCGGCTGACCGGCAGCATGCAGCAATTCTCCTCCGATCCCGACAACCCGGCCCATATCTATATCGGCGACGGCGGCCGCGACGAACTGGCGGTCGCCGGCCGCAACCTCACCTCGATGCAGATGGAGCTGCAAAAGACGCTGAAGCAGCAGAAGAACCTGGCAGCGCTCGGCCTCGCCGTTTCCAAGATCAATCACGACATGCGCAATATCCTGGCGTCTGCGCAGCTGATGTCGGACCGGCTGGTCGATGTCGATGACCCGATGGTGAAAAGCTTCGCCCCGAAGCTCTTGCGCACCATCGACCGCGCCGTCGGCTACACCACCGAGGTGCTGTCCTACGGCAAGGCGAGCGAATCCGCACCGCGCCGCCGCCATATCCGCCTGTTGGAACTGACCCAGGACGTCAAGGACATGCTGGCGATCGATCCGCAAAGCGGCATCGAATTCGCCGAGCAGATCGGCGCCGAGCTTGAGGTTGATGCCGATGGCGAACAGCTTTTCCGCGTCATCCACAATCTCTGCCGCAACGCGCTGCAGGCGCTGACCTCGCCGGGCGAGGGCGGCCCGGGCTCCGTCAGGCGCATCACCGTTTCCGCCCAGCGTGTCGGCAGCGTCGTCAGCATCACCGTGGATGATACCGGTCCCGGCATGCCGCTGAAGGCGCGCCAGAACCTCTTTGCCGCCTTCCGCGGCTCGGCCCGCTCCGGCGGCACCGGCCTCGGCCTCACCATCGCCCGCGAGCTGGTGCTCGCCCATGGCGGCACGATCGCGCTGGTGGAAAAACCGACGGTCGGCACGCAGTTCCGCATCGAGATCCCCGATCGCCCGGTTTCGCTGGAGGATTACCGCAGCCGGGCGCACATTGAAAAGTGACGGGGTTTCGCAAGGTGCGGCTGCTGGCAGACAAAGACGCGATTTTTTCAGAAATGCTCTTGCATTGTCCCGAAGGACGTTTTAGAGGATCGCCACGCAAGCGGCTCCGCCGCATTTTGCACGCACCCGTAGCTCAGCTGGATAGAGCACCAGACTACGAATCTGGGGGTCAGGAGTTCGAATCTCTTCGGGTGCGCCATTTCTCTTTTCATCGAAAGTCTGCCACGACCTGTTGAACCGCGGGAAGAAATTTGCCGTTCCAGGTGCTTTGCCGACGCTATCCTTCGTTCGGGCGATCAGGTGGAAGTTTCATTAGCAACAGAGCGAGCAGCGCTGCTCGATTGATTGATTTGGGTTTTTGGCTTTGCAGTAATTTGCCTAAGGATATCTTCAACCCCGCGGAAAATGCCTAAACACCGCTATCGCAGGTGTTTCGGAAAACGATATTACATATAGAATTATTCTAAAGCTAACCGGCAATAAGCTGGTTTGCGAAAAATCTATTCGTAATGGCGAGGATCTCAAGCATAGCGCAACCTTTGCGTCTCTCGCGCATATTGAATTTCGTAGGACATTGGGACAAAGTGCCCGCCGCATAACGAATTCGCGACTTTATTATTGCAGTGCGTGCATTTCACTTTTCATGTGAATACCCGGGTACGTGGTGACGTAAAGGCAAAATGGCTTTTGTTCTAAACACCTTTGGCAGGTTGCAGCTCGTTGACGGGGAGGGGAGCCTCGTCGCCTTTCCCGAGAAAGGTTTGCTGCTTCTCGTCTATTTGTTGACGACCGGTGAAGGTTCGGCGGATCGAACGACCTTGGCGCGTTTTCTGTGGGGCGATGCCGATAGGGACGTTGCGCTTTCGACGTTGCGTAAGCTGATTTCGAGAGTGAAGGCCCGTCAAGCCGAACTCGGAATAAACATTCTCTCATCCCAGGGCAACATGGTCTCTCTCGACCGAAAGTCCTTGTCTTCCGACCTCCTGCTATCCGAGACCGACGAAGCGGTCGCGTCGTTCTCTCTGCTTAAACATCTTGTGAAGCTGCTGAACCAACCCTTTCTGGGGCCGGTTCACTGCCACAGCCGCGAGTTTCAACAGTGGCTTGCCGAGCGCGAAAAATGCCATATCGACCTTCTCGCAAATACATTGAAAACGGTATCGCGACGAGCGCAGTCGAGAGCGGAATCAGAACTCCTGCGAAAGGCCGCCATTATCCTGTTTCGGACGGAACCGAAGGATCCGGATACGCTGCAGTTGCTGATAGAGATATTCAAGGCGGAGGAAGAGGTTGAATCGCTTCGGACCTATTTCGAACAGCGGCGTAATTCGATTTCGCGAGGGATCGCGGTACGCGGCGCATCCGACGGCGCTGACACAAAACCCGTTCGCCCGGCGTTAGTGCCGTCAAGGGAAAAACACGTAACCGCTGCTTCCCTTGAGCCCGAGGACGTCAGCATTGCAATTCCTCGCCTGGTGCTGCTTCCACCCAGAAATCAATCCATTCATCCCCAAGCCGGTTTTTTAGCTGCGTCTTTGGTGGAGGATATCACGATTGGATTTTGCGCCTTCAACAGCCTGCAGGTCATAGCCCCATATTCGGCGGTGCAAATTGGCCACCACATGGAGACCCAGAAGGCCTTCTTTGAACGACATCACGTCAATTACATTCTCGACACTCGGATCAGCAATGCGGGCGATGACGTCACCCTGTTCGCCCAACTGATCTTTTTTGACCAGAATCAAATTGTCTGGGCAGAGAGGTTCAGCCTTGATCATCGGGATCTTGTCAAAGACAGGAGGACTGTCTCTCGACGGATTGCTCTTTCCATATCCAGCGAAATCGAGCGCCATGAGGCGTTGCGCGAGGATTTGAACCCGGCTGCCTACCATCGATATCTCGTTGGCAGGCGGCATCTGGCGCGGCTGACACTTCCGAATCTACGGCGTGCGCGCAAGGAGATGAAAGCCGCGCTCAGCCTCAGCCCCGATTTCGCACCGGCGCTGAGTTCAATGGCGCGGACTTACTCCAAGGAATGGTTGTTGACCGCGCGGGGTGATATCGATCTGTTGAAAACGGCAGAGATCTTGGCAAAGCAGGCCACCGAAACGCGTCCAGATTTTGCCGATGGATATCGCGAGTTCGGCGTGGCGAAATTGTTGCAGGGTGCATTTGACGAAAGCGCCGAGGCAATGGAAGTGGCGGAGAGCCTTGCCCCGCACTATGCGGATGTTATTGCCGACTACGCCGACACTTTGGTTCATTGTTCGCTCCCTGCCATCGCCTTGCGAAAGATCGAGCGGGCAATCGAGCTGAACCCGCTCAGCCCCGACACCTATTTCTGGACCGCTGCCGGCGCAAATTATGCCCTTGGCGAATTCGAAGCTTCGCTGGATTACATTGGGCAGATGGCCGATGCCAGTTTGGCCGACAGGCTAGCGGCCGCAAGCTGGGCCATGTTGGGCCACCAGGACAAGGCGCGGATCTTCGTCAGGAGGTTTCGCGAAGTCAATCCGGACTTCGACGTGGACAAATGGCTGTCTGCGGTTCCGAGTAAGGAGCAATGGCATAAGGATCTTTACCGAGAAGGCCTGAAGAAAGCTGGATTTTAAACACCAATCATTAGAAGAGGGAAAAAGCATGGCTAGAGTTGTTGTTATTAGTGTTGAAGGCGACGATGATCTCTGGGTCGCTGATCTGGACGCCGGCACGGTGGTGCCTCTTCCGTCTCCCAAGTCGGGCGGGCTGAAAGCGGTAACCGACCTTCGAGCAACCGGGGCAATCGTGACAAAGGGCGTCAATCTGGCCGTGGTGGTCAAGTCTGCGGACGCGGCATTGTCGGGCCATTATGATGGCTGATCGCGCATAATCTCTGCATCATCACGCTGGATGGCGGGCCGAGATGATCGCTCGCCTTCCAGCGCCAGATAGGCGCCGCACGGGTCGTGGCCTCATTCCTTAATCGGGATTCCGGCTTCGATCGCAGCGTCGATGAACGCCTGCCGCGCCTCTTCCCGGTTTCGTTTGCCCGACATCACATCGGCGCAAACCGCACAGGCTCTATCCAGGGCAGGACCCTCTTCGGTCGGCCAGTCTTCGACCAGCGCCCATGTCGCGGCTTGGGTCGTCTGGATCACCACCCACTGATCCGGCCCTTCAAGGGCAAGCGTCACCGGCTTCTTCCAAATGGTTTGCATGATCTCAGCACCTCCGCTGCGTGCTCTCTATAGGCTGCTCACATAGCGCGGTTCATCCAGCGTGGCGAGGTGAGCGGGTGAACGAGATAGTTTCTCCAGCAGCGAGGACATCGTCGCCCGCCTTATAGGACCCATGTCTTGCCCGGAAACTCATGGCCGCCCCCACGACAGTCTCTGTGTGAGCCCTCGAAGCAATGAAACCCGCAGTCGAATATAACCGCGCATTTGCATGCGACGCCTAGAACTCCTGAACGAATTCACACGCCAGCAATGTCTTTCCTGGCAAGGCGTTGCCTTGGCGGGCAACGATGGAGACCTTTCCAGGCCCGGCCATTCCGGGTTCCGGCTGCAGATCTGCCGGCAGCTCGCGCGAATAGCCCTTGGTGGATGTGCCCAGTAGATCCGAGGTCTCCGGCTTCAAACCGTATTTTACGGCCAGATCGTCGGCGCGTTCGCCCTCGACCAAGACGCCAACAGCGTTGTTAGCAAAGAAAATCTCGGTCGATTTAAAGCCGTCGCGGCCTATCTGGTTCGGGAGTTTGTAGATCGCCGCGCCCAAGGATGACGTGTCCGGCTTGGCCAAAGCTTCCACGACATCATAGACCTTCATTGCCGATGTCATCGTATAGGGTGGTTTGCAAAGGGCTGCGTCAAAGAATTTGTCATTGGCCGAATCGGCCAGAACCTGCCCGGCCTGAAATGCCGCAAAAGCGACGCATGCGGAGACGGCAGCGTGGCGAATGAATTTGGCGTTGTGCATGGAATATTTTCCCGAGAGAGTGGCTGTCGCGGATTGGCGCGTTGCGAGTTTCGAATGCCTAGGGGATTCGAAGTAATTATGCTACCCCAAGTTTAATCTCTCAGCTCCACTCTTCTCTTCCGTCTGGCCGTGCTGATGGGTAGGATGAGTGGCATCGGGCGCGGAGACGGAGATATCGTCGAGCCCTTCCGAAGGCAGGAAAGTCATGATCGCAGCCTATATTGATGAAATCATCATGTTTTGCGCCGGCCTGTGGATGACATCAGTCGGCTTTGGTTATCTGCCATATCCAGGCAAGCCGGCCAGCCGGCCACCGTTGATTCGCCATTTCAAGTGGATGGGTCCCTTGCTGCTCGCGATCGCAGTGGTTCTGGCGGCTGCCTCATAAGCTGCGTGCTCAGGCTGGGGTGAAGCAATGACCGATATGTTGGCCTGCCCGTCCTGCGGATTGGACAAAACAGAATCGATCGTCCACCGCGGTTCCTACATTCTCCGATGCGCCGCCTGCGGCGAAGCGATTGTCGCCACATCATTCATGGCGATGCGCGACTCGGATCACCTGTGTTCGGCCTTTATCGATCCGGGTCCCGGAAAACCTCCTCCGCCAGAGATGCTCGTCGCGCGTGGACCGCTCCGGCAGATCGCAACGGCAATTAGCGCTGCGGCGAATGATGGAACTCTGATACGTCTGATTTCTGAAGTGAAAGATTGAAGCCCGCCTTTACACAGCTGGCGCCCTCATGGGCGTAACCGGACGAGAATCTTCGCCCCGGGAACTCTCAACTGTTCCGCCAGCGGCGCCTTCCGGCTGCCGGCCGCGAGCTGATTGGCTGACGAAGAGGATGGGTAGTACCGACACTGTGATAATCGTTTTGCGCGAAACTGCTTCAGGTTTTCAAGATGGAGATCGGGAGATCAACGATAAGCACTTCTCGTCGGCCGCTCCAGTCTCACCAAGGCAGCGAAGGGAAAAACTATTGAGCGGTCGGGTGGTCTCTCAAATAGTCTTCCCTTTCTTCCTTCCCGACCAAAGATGAGTAATAGCCGCTGCAAACCAGATATGAGCACTCATCCGGGTTGCCCGTTTGCCATCCCGGCTGGCAGAGTACGACGTGATGGAATTTGGCGTTGCAAAGTCCGTGGTTTGCTAGGAGCCGCGGATCGTTTCCGAAATACGCGCTTATGGCTTTCTCGCGAGTCCAGGCAGGAACGACTTTCCAATCAGCGTCGCCGCCCTCTTCGCTCACGTTGGCGAGCGCACAGAACGACCAATTGGATATGACAATCGGCTGATCGCAGGAAAAAGCCTGGACGGCGCTTCCCAGCACGATCGAAATCAATGCCAACAATCGCCGGACGCAAACGGCCACGCTCTTCTCCCCCATACAGCTTATTCGCATCGCGCTTCTACCCCCGAGATTCATTGCAGGGATCCTATCAGAAGGGACTGGATAATAGAAGATCATAACTAAGAATATTTTCCTAGTTCACGGATCGTTCTTGCGCTAGGTTTGCCGCAATTGCAACCACGGACTGTTAGATGTTGAGCAAATTTTTTCTCCGAGGTCAGGTGATGGTGTGGACGAGCTTTGGCCGTCACGCGCGGCATGAACGGAGTTCCCGCAACAGGCTCCGGAGGGCGGGCGGATACCGATCGACAACACGGGCGAGGGGCTGATGGCGGAATTCAACCCTCGCGACAAAAGCCGAACCAGTCAAGGAAAGACGCGGGCGATGGTGCGCAGGCATACCGCTCCGCCGAGCGGCATGGATGACGGCAGTCTTCGCTGGCAATGGTTCACCATTCAGTTGCTGGAATCTGCGGCCTTCACGACATTGAGTGCGAATGCCTGCCGCGCCTTCTTCCGCATCGTCATCGAGCACACGTCGCACGCCGCCTTGGAAAACGGCAAGCTTGTCGTGACCCATCCTCAGTTCGTGTCTTACGGCGTGACCGGCGAATATGTGGCCGATGCGATCGATGAGCTCGAATATAAGGGGCTGATAAAAGTTCGCCGCGGCCGGGCGGGCAGCGGTGTCGCGCATCCCAACCGGTTCACGCTGACTTTTGTCGGTGACCATGAAGGTGCGCCGCCCACCGACGAGTGGAAGCGATGCACGGCGGAAAGGTGCCGGAAATGGTCCGAGACCGACCGCAAGATTGCCGCCGACAAACGCGGACGCGTCGGCAGGAAGAAAAAAACCCCACTTCGGAATCCCGAAATCCCCCCGCTTCGGGATTCCGAAATTCGCCGCGCTTCGTGAGCTGCGCAGGTGAAGAAACAGGCAATGATTTCAATGCCGCAACCAATTTCGGGATTCCGAAGTGCTATATAGATCTTGGTGGGGCTGTCCCTAACGAAGGCACTTTGCCACGATCAGGAACTCCGTCTCCCGCCCCCCGATCTTCCCAGCCGAAGTCGTGCGAAGCAGAAGGCCGAAAGCTTCATAGAGCCAATAAAGTGGGGGAATTCGGTCCTTGAGCGCGTGCACCTGTGTCGACACATATTCGCCGACGAAGACGACATCCATGCCGAGGTCCTTCAATGTCCCGGCAATCTCCGAATGGGATGCCTCTGCGGCGTGCTCGACGCGGAATGGGGCGTAGCCCGGCTTTCCGGCGTTTTTCTGCCTGAGAACGTAGCGATAAAACAAGACGTGGGTCCACCAGGGCGTCAGATCGGTGAAGATCCCCTTGGCTGAGTTCAGGATCGGACCCTTGACGAACACCAGACCACCGGGAGACAGGGTGTCATGGGCTCTCAACAAGGCAGAGCGCGGGCTTTCCAAATGCTCGAGAACGTCCCAGAAGACGCAGGCGTCGAAGTGACGATCTCCATAGTCGATGGTTTGAGCATCGCCGAGGATCCGCTCGGCCGCGTCCCTGTTCTTCTCCAGCTGCTCCTTGGAGATATCAACGACGGTATATCTCGCACCTTTCAAGGGGATATGCGTGCGGGAGCCGCCTCCAACCTCAAGGATATCTGTGTTGCTGTTGCCGGAAAACGCAGATTGTGCGTGCGACAGCGCGTCGTTTACCCACGGCGAAGCCATAATCCTTCCCTCCTGAAAGATTAACGTCTACGACTATAAGTAAGCATTAATATACTATTTTAGAAATATTTTAAACATCTCTGGGACGGGCGGCGCCGTCCGGCCGGAATTGAGGCAAGCCGTCAGCCTAGTTTCGCGCAACCTTCCTGATGTATCCGCAGGTTTGATGATCTTTGAGGCGCTTCAGCCGGAGGAATGCATGACGGTGGGAATTTTTCGGGCTCTGGCTGCCCTGGCGATGATGACGGCCCTTGGCGGCTGCATCGACCATGCCAATGATCCCGTACTCCTGGCGGTCGGCGTGCCGGTCAATCCGCCTGTTGTTGCGCACGGCATTTGCATGACCGACGGCAACGCCATGTATGACGAGGCAAGGAAGCAGTATCAGCTGCGCGCCCAACTGACCGGATATGCCGGGGCCGATGAGCTGGAGGCCGAAACGATAGCGCGCGCCGCCGCCCATCGCCAATATGTCGCCTGCCTCTCCGGCCAGGGCTACCGGACATTATACGCGAATTGAGAACAGAGAATTCAGCTTTCCTCACCAGCGCCGTTTGAGCCCTCTTCCTGATCGCGACTTTTCACGTTTTTCGGCGATTTAGTCACGCCGGATCGCCTGCAATCACGAGTTTTGGAAGCTGCAGGCAACGGCGGAACTCCGCACGCGGGAAAGGCATTCTCTCGAGATAAATCCAGTAAGGAGGGTTTATCATGAAAATGCTCAGACTTGCCCCTTCCACCGTCGCGCTTAGCGCCCTTCTCGCCCTCACATCGATCATCCCCGCGCAGGCGGCGCCCGCCCAGGCGGTTCGGCCGCCTGCTGTCTCGGGCGTGAAAATGGTGCAATATAAACCACATCCCGGGTCCTGGCATGGCTATCAAGGTTTCCGCACCGAGCGCCCCGGCACCCGCCGCCATTCCGATGGCTACTGGTATCCGCTTGCTGCTTTCGGCGTCGAGGCCGGCACCACAGGCTCCATCGTCCGCCCGCCGGTGAACAGGCCGGCAGCTCCGGAAATGTGCAACCCTACGTTTTCTGGATCGATCGGTCCCGGTAGCATGCCTTGCGATAACGGCTATTGAGCCGGCAAATGAAAAAGGCGGCGATGAGCCGCCTTTTTCTCGATCGGGCCGCCGCTCACATGTCCGTGACCTCTGCTTTCGCACCGTAGTATGTGACAGATCGCCTTCCTAACTCCGGGGCGTAAATTCCCCGAATCCTCCCAAGGAGACGATGATGACCACGACTTTCAAGAACGGCCTGATGGCCGCTGCCTTCGGCACAATTCTCGGCCTCTCGGCCTTCTCGGCAACGGCAGCTCCCCTTCAGTCGAGCGCGACGGAGCAGGGTGCGACGACGCGTCCGGTTGCCCAACAGGAAACCAAGGTTGAGCACGACAGGCGCACCACCGGTTCGATCGGCGAGCGCGCCTCGGAAACCACGGGCTCGACACATTATATGATGAACCCGAAGAAGCCGCTCAACCAGGATTGCAAGCTCGGCTTCAACCCGACGAGCAGCTCTAGCTGCAACTACTGACAAGGCGCTTCGGCGTTTTCGCGATCGTGAGCGGCCCGCAATGGGCTGAAGGGGCGGCCTCAGGGTCGCCCTTTCGCATGCGGGGTGACTGGTTGCGCTGGGTCCATTGTCGCCCGTTTGGAAAATGTTGCATCGAATGCAAAAATGCAATAAGTACAGAATCATGCAAACTGGTGACAGTGGGTGTTGCGAAAAGCCGCAGCCAAGAGCGATTGACGCGTCTGCCTTGGAATTGCCATGCTCGCCGCGATGGTCGCATTTTATAATCAATCGAATTTCAGACAGGTGGGATAGTCATGACTGCAAAGGCCGCATGCTCCGATTTCCTGCATTTTTTCCGCTCCTGGATCAGCAACCCGCTTCGGGTCGCGGCCATCGCGCCGTCGGGGGATTCGCTTGCCAGGATCATGACCAGTGAAATTGCCGCACTCGACGGTCCGATCATCGAACTCGGCCCGGGAACCGGCGTCTTCACCCGGGCGCTGCTGGCGCGCGGCGTCAGCGAAGCGGATCTGACCCTGATCGAGTACGGCCCGGAGTTCATCACCTCGCTGCAGGCACGGTTCCCGACGGCGCGCGTGTTGCAGATGGATGCCGCCCATCTCGCCCATGCCGATATTTTCGAGGGCGAACCGGTCGGCGCAGTCGTCAGCGGCCTGCCTCTGCTCTCCATGTCGCCCCGCAAGATCGCCTCGATCATGGCCGGCGCCTTCGCCTATATGCGCCCGGGCGGGGCCATTTATCAGTTTACCTATGGTCCGCGCTGCCCGGTGCCGCGGCCGATCCTCGATCGTCTCGGCCTGAAGGCGGTGCGCATCGGCGGCACGGTGCGCAACCTGCCGCCGGCCTCCGTCTACAGGATTTCACGCCGCAAGCCGCTGGAACTGTCGCGCGAGCGCATCAGCTATCGCCAGAGCGAGACTGAAATCGACGACGTCGCCGCCTTTTCCAACGAAACCGGCGGCTGAACGATGATGCCGGGCCGGAATGGCTGAGAACAAGCGGACGGAGACAACCGAAGGCAGGCGGGAACGCAAGCGGCGGCAGACGCGCGAGCGCATTGAGCATGCGGCGATGTCCCTCTTTCTGCAGCGCGGCTTTGAGGGCACGACGATCGAGGACATCACCGAGGCGGCCGATGTATCCAAGCGCAGTTTCTTCGATTATTTCCCCTCCAAGGAAGAGGTGGTTTTCGCCTGGCAGGATGCCTTCGCCGATCGCTTGATGGCGGCGGTCGCCGCAAGGCCGGCGGCAGAATCCTCGGTCGCCGCCGTCGAGGCGGCGATCACGGCAACCGTCATCGCTGCCGTCGACGAGCCTGGCCTGGCGCTTGGCGAACTCATCCATCGCACGCCGGCGCTGAAGGCCCGCGACCAGCTGAAATACGCCAGGCTCGAACAGAAGCTCGCCGAGGCGCTGCTGCTGCGCAAGGGAGGTGATCCGCTTGAGCGGCCCCGCATGCGCGTCCTTGCGGCCGTCGTCATCGGTGCGCTGCGCGTCGGGGCGGAACTCTGGCAGCAGCGCCCGCCGGGCGCCTCGCTTGAGGATTTCGCCCGGGAGATCTTCGCCGACCTCTGGAAGATGCTGGCGGAATTCGGCGACGAGGCGAAGACCAGGCTTTGACCCAGCCCGCCTGAGGATCACTGCGCTCGCCCGATGCGTCGGTTCGATGTCGATGTTTCCACTCATCCCTGTCATCGGGCCCTGTTATCGGGACTGGGCCGTCCTATATCTGCAAGCGTCGTAGCGGCCACATTCTGCTGATCCCGCGATAGGCGGATCATCACCATGCCGGGCATCGCTTTCGATCAGGGCAGACATTCGCGCTCGAAGGCATCTCCGAAAGCCTCGGCATTCGTGCCGCCGCTGTTTAACCGCCTCCGACCGTTCCACCGAATTTCAATGATTGATTGATAAGAGAGGAAAGACCATGTCCAATTACAACGCAGCAAAGTCAGGCACCTTCAAGATCGGCGGCAATATCGAGATCAATCGTCTCGGTTTCGGCGCCATGCGCGTCACCGGCAAGGGCATCTGGGGCGAGCCTTCCGATCATGCCGAATCCATCCGTACGCTGAAGCGCCTGCCGGAACTCGGCGTGAACTTTATCGATACGGCCGATTCCTACGGCCCCGATGTCTCCGAATGGCTGATCAAGGAAGCGCTGCATCCCTATGGCGGCAAGTCGGTCATCGCCACCAAGGGCGGCCTGACCCGCCACGGACCCGATATCTGGCTGCCTGTGGGACGTCCGGAATACCTGATCCAGCAGGCGCATAAGAGCCTGCGCAATCTCGGCGTCGAGCAGATCGATCTCTGGCAGCTGCACAGGATCGATCAGAAGGTGCCGGCCAAGGAACAGTTCGATGCGATCAAATCGCTGCTCGATACCGGCCTCATCCGCCATGCGGGTCTCAGCGAAGTGTCCGTTGCCGACATCGAGGCCGCCTCGAAGCACTTCAAGGTCGCGACCGTCCAGAACCGCTACAATCTCGTCGATCGCACCAGCGAGGACGTGCTCGATTATTGCACCAAGCACAATATCGGCTTCATCCCCTGGTACCCGCTCGCCGCGGGCGATCTCGCCAAGCCCGGCTCGCTGCTCGATACGATCGCCAAAAAGCACAATGCCGCACCCAGCCAGATCGCGCTCGCCTGGGTGCTGAAGCGCAGCCCGGTCATGCTGCCGATCCCCGGCACCTCCAAGGTCAAGCATCTTGAGGAAAACGTGGCGGCGGTTGATATCGCGCTGTCAGACGAGGAATTCTCCGCCCTCGACGCCGAGGGCAGCAAAGTCTTCAAGGCTGCTTGACGGGCAAACCGGCGAAAGATGTCTGTGCCGATGGCAGCCCCTCACCCTCACCCTCTCCCCGTAAAAACGGGGCGAGGGGACGTGCCCTGCGATGGTGCGATCGGTGGTGGGGAACGGAGAGGGTGCGGCATATCCCCTTCGCCCCGCGAGCGGGGAGAAGGTGCCGGCAGGCGGATGAGGGGCGAGTCTATCGGCGATCCGAGAGGGCCACAATTTTCGGCATAATTTTGACCATCTGGTCAAACATGCTGCAAAATGAGGCGGATACCTGTTATTTTGAGGGCAAGCTTTGCATCTAGCGCATTGCTGCATTGCGGTATTTTCGCTATTCCGAATCAAAAGAATTGGCTATTACTATCTTCGTAAGCAGCGCACTCCTCCTCCCAGTGCTCTTACATCGGACTGACAACACTCCTCCTCCCAGTTGTCAGTCAGGATCAAGAGCCCGGCGCACCTCCTCCCGCGTCGGGCTTTTTTCTTTTCCCCCCCAAATCTTCCGCCCTAAATCGAAATCGATCGGTTGCCGATCCGCGCAACGCCAGTCCTGCGTTTTCACGAGGGATTGCGCAAAACAAAGGCTTCCACCGCCCGCGGTTTGACTCGGCAAGCCTCGTCGGACTATTTGAACGGGCGCCGCCTGTCCGGTGCGTGAACCGATTGGAGTTTGGTCATGATCGGCAAAAGAGGCGGCTTGCCCGCGGCTCTGACAGGTCTTCTGATTGCAACGATGGCGCTCGCCGGCTGCGGCGGCAGGCCGGTCGGTGTCATGCAGGCGGCCGGCACCGCGGCCCCCGGCACCTCCAAGGTCGACCTGCTCGTCGCGACGACGCGCGCTGCCGACGACAATCCCGCCGTGCTTTTCTCCGGCGAACGCGGCACCGGGCTTGCCGTCAATGCCGTCGACGTCTCCATTCCGCCGGAAGCCAATCGCAAGGTCGGCCAGGTGCAATGGCCAAGCCGCCTGCCGGCCGATCCGCTGCGCGATTTCGTCACAGTTTCTGTCGATCCGCTGGAAGGCGAGCGGGCCGGCGAGACGTGGCTGAAGTCCCATATGCCGAAGAGCCGCCGCGTACTGGTCTTCGTCCACGGCTTCAACAATCGTTATGAGGATGCCGTCTACCGCTTCGCGCAGATCGTCCACGATTCGCATGCCGACGTTGCGCCCGTCGTCTTCACCTGGCCTTCGCGCGGCAGCATCTTCGATTATAATTACGACAAGGAAAGCACCAACTATTCCCGCGACGCGCTGGAGGAATTGTTGACCCGCACCGCCGCCAATCCCGCCGTTAGCGACGTCACCATCATGGCCCATTCGATGGGCACCTGGCTCACCGTCGAAGCGCTGCGGCAGATGGCGATCCGCAACGGTCATGTCGCCTCGAAGATCAACAATGTCATCCTCGCTTCGCCGGATCTCGATGTCGACGTTTTCGGCCGCCAGTTCGCCAGCCTCGGCAAGGAAAGGCCGCACTTCACCATCTTCGTCTCGCAGGACGATCGCGCTTTGGCGCTGTCGCGGCGCATCTCCGGCAATGTCGACCGGCTCGGCCAGATCGATCCTTCCGTCGAACCCTATCGCAGCAAGCTCGAAGCGGCCGGCATCACCGTGCTCGACCTCACCAAGCTCAAGGGCGGCGACCGGCTGAACCACGGCAAATTCGCCGAAAGCCCCGAAGTGGTGAAGCTGATCGGCGACCGGCTGATTGCCGGCCAGACGATCACCGATTCCAATGTCGGCCTCGGCGAGGCCGTCGGCGCCGTGGCGATGGGCGCTGCCCAGACCGCCGGAAGTGCCGTCAGCGTCGCCGTCAGCACGCCGATTGCGATCTTCGATCCGCGCACCCGGCGCAACTACGATGCCCAGCTGAAACGTCTCGGCCAGTCGATGAACAATACCGTCGGTTCGGTCGGCGACAGCGTCGGCGCCGGCCTGCCGGCAAGCCAGTAAAAATTCCACAGAGCAATTCCAGCAAAAGTGCACAGCGGTTTTGCGTTTCGGAATTGCGAAAAAAACAAAGAAATAGAGAATTTCCGTGATTCGGAAAAAACGGAAATTCTCTAGGCATCGCATCTTGATGTGATATATCAGATTCACGACGGCAATTTTGTCTGCCGTGCGATGGGTTGATGGCATGGCGGATGAGACGAAGAAGACGGTAGCGGTCGTCGGCGCAGGCGTGATCGGCGCTTCGATCGCTTTCGAGCTGCAGCGGCGCGGGTTTGATGTGACGCTGATCGACAAGGGCGAGCCGGGTCGCGGCACCTCTTTCGGCAATATGGCAAGCATCGCGCTCGATTTTGCCGCCGGTTCCGGCCCTTCGACCTGGAAGAAGATCCCCGGCTGGCTGCTCGATCCGGAAGGTCCCGTCTGGCTGCGGCCCTCCTATGCCGCCAGGATGCTGCCCTGGTTCCTGCGCTTCCTCGCTGCCGGCCGGCCCTCGCGCCTCCGAGAGATCGAGGATGCCGGCATGCGCCTGTCGAACCGGGCGCTCGGCGATTTCAGGCAGATGCTCCAGGCGATTGGCGCACCCGAGTTGATGACCGAGGAGGGTTGTCTCGCGATCTACGAGACCGAGGCGGAATTTGCCGCCGACCGTGGCCATCTCGCCATGATGCAGCGCTACGGCCTCGAATTCGAGGTTTTGAGCAACGGCGCCATCCAACATTACGAACCCACTTTGTCACCGGCGATCGCCAAAGCCGTACTGCTCCCCGACAACAAGTCGATCCGCGACCCCTACAAGCTGGTGGTCAAACTCGCCGATGCCGCAAAGGCTGCGGGCACGACCTTCGTCTCCGGCACTGTCAGGAATATCGAGCGCAGGGGCGATGGCACGGCCGTCGTTCTCCTCGAGGATGGCAGGCGGATCGAGGCCGGTTCGGTCGTGCTTGCCGCCGGCGTCCACACCCGTTTCCTCGCCGAAAAGCTCGGCGAGCCGATCCCGCTCGAAACTGAGCGCGGCTATCACACGCAGATCATGAAGCCCGGCATCGCGATGCGTTATTCGGTGATCTGGCCGCATCGCGCCTTCATGGTGACGCCGACGGCGGGCGGCATCCGGGTTGGCGGCAATGTCGAGCTCGCCGGCCTCGATGCCGCGCCCGATTTCCGCCGTCCGCGGGTGCTGGTGCGCCATGCCCAGCGCGCGCTGCCCGGCCTGAAGGTCGAGGAGACGACGGAATGGATGGGGCACCGTCCGGCGCTGCCCGATACGATCCCGATCATTTCGCCGTCGTCGAAACTGCCCGGCGTTTTTTATGCGACCGGCCACGGCCATCTCGGCCTGACCTTTTCGGCAACGACAGCGCTGGTGATCGCCGATATGGTGACCGGGCTCAAACCATCCCTCGATATGACCCCGTTCCGCATAGACCGTTATTAGGAGGCCCCGATGTCCGATACCGCCAAACCCGTAGCGCTGATCACCGGCGGCGGCCGCGGCATGGGCGAGGCGATCGCCCGCGAGCTCTCGGCCCAGGGCTATCGGCTGGCGCTGATGTCGCCTTCGGAAAGCTGCGAGAAGCTGGCGGCTGAACTTGGCGGCGTCGCTTCGCGCGGCGTGGCCGAAAAGGCCGAGGATCTCAAGGCGATCTTCGACCTGACGATGAAGACCTATGGCCGCATCGATGCCGTCGTCAACCTGAGCGGCCATCCGCCGAAGGGCGACCTGCTCGATATTTCAGACGAGAACTGGACGCTCGGTTCCGACATGATGATCCTGTCGCTGGTGCGCATGGCCCGCCTGGTCACACCGGTTATGCTGAAACAGGGCAAGGGCGCCTTCGTCAACATCACCACCTTCGCCGCCTACGAGCCGACGCTGGTCTTCCCGGTTTCCTGCACCTACCGCGCCGCTGCCGGCGCCTTCACCAAGCTCTATTCCGATCGTTATGCGGCCGATAATATCCGCATGAACTGCATCCTGCCGGGTTATATCGATAGTCTCAACCACAAGCCCGAGACCGCCGAGAAGGTGCCGATGAAGCGCATCGGCCATGTGGAGGAGATCGCCAAGACCGCGGCCTTCCTGCTCTCCGACGGCGCGGGTTATATCACCGGCCAGAATATCCGCGTCGATGGCGGCGTCACCCGTCACGTCTGATCTGGAGTTTTCGATATGAGATGGAAGCGCACGATCCAGCTGCTGGATGTCCACGCCGAAGGTGAGATCGGCCGCGTCGCGATCGGCGGCGTGCCGAAGATCCCCGGCGAGACCATCGCCGCCCAGCTGCATTGGCTGAACACCGATCCGAAGGGCGACGAACTGCGCCGCTTCCTTTGCCTGGAGCCGCGCGGCGCGCCGATCGGCTCGGTCAACCTGCTGCTGCCGGCACGGCACCCGGAGGCCGACGCCGCCTTCATCATCCTGCAGCCCGATCAGGCGCATGCGAGCTCCGGCTCGAACTCGATCTGCGTCACCACGGCACTGCTCGAATCCGGCATCGTCGAGATGAAGGAGCCGGAGACGATCGTGACGCTCGAAACCGCCGCCGGCCTCGTCAAGGCGACGGCAACCTGCCGAGACGGGCGCTGCGAGAAGGTCAAGCTCACCATGGTGCCCTCCTTCGTGCATGAGCTCGATGTCGCGATCGACACGCCGCATTGGGGAAGGATCAAGGCCGATATCAGCTATGGCGGCATCTTTTATGCGCTCGTCGATGTCGGCCAGATCGGTCTGACGATCGAGAAGGCCAATGCCGCCGGCCTCGTCCAGGCCGGCATGATCCTCAAGGAGCTGATCAACCGCGACATCAAGGTCGTCCATCCCGAGATCCCGGCGATCTCGGGCGTCGCCTATGTGATGTTCCGCGACACGGAAGCCGATGGCACGGTGCGCACCTGCACCACCATGTGGCCGGGCCGGGCCGACCGCTCGCCCTGCGGCACCGGCAATTCCGCCAATCTCGCCACCCTTTATGCCCGCGGCAAGGCCAAGGTCGGCGACACCTTCACCTCGAAGTCGATCATCGGCTCCGAATTCGAAGTCGGCCTCCAGGCGGTGACCGAGGTGGCCGGCCGCCCCGCCGTCATCCCCACCATCACCGGCCGCGGCTTCACCTTCGGCCTGACCCAGGTAGCACTCGACCCCTTTGACCCGCATCCGAACGGTTTTGCGCTGACGGATGTGTGGGGGCCATCGGCTGGGGAGATTTGACTGCGAGGAGCATGGTTCGCGCCGATGGTTGCCCCTCACCCTAACCCTCATATGCGCTAGGTTTAGCCCTGGACATAAGGAATCTGGTTGTGATTCAAGCTTTGGATGAAGATTCGTCCTGAGGTTTTGGATCATTGGCCGGAAGTGCGCGAGCGGCTTCCGGCGGGTTTTGACTTGGAAGCAACGGCGCGGTTGCGCGGTGCTTTTACGCGGGTGCGGGAAATCAAGAATGCCGAGACGCTGTTGCGGCTGGCACTTGCCTATGGCGGCCTTGGCATGTCGCTACGCGAGACCTGTGCATGGGCCGAAGCGGGCGGGATCGCCCGTTTGTCAGACCCATCGCTGCTCGAGCGGCTGTGCAAAGCGGCGCCTTGGCTTGGCGACATCGTGGCCGCGCTGATTGCCGAACAGGCCAAAGTGCCGACGGGGCGCTTTGCGGGATATCGCTTGCGTGTGCTCGATGGAACGTCGATCTGCCATCCGGGCGCTGACCGCACGACATGGCGGTTGCATGTCGGCTACGATCTGGCAACGGCTCAGGTCGATCAGCTTGAGTTGACCGACATCCATGGTGCCGAGAACCTTCAGCGCCTTACCTACGCACCCGGCGATATCGTGCTGGCCGATCGCTACTATGCAAGACCGCGCGACCTGCGGCCGGTGATCGACGCCGGTGCAGACTTCATCGTGCGGACCGGCTGGAACTCGTTGCGCCTGTTGCAGACGAATGGCGAGCCCTTTGATCTGTTTGCCGCACTCGCCGCTCAGCAAGAGCAGGAAGGCGAGGTGCAGGTTCGTGTCCACGAAGGCATGACGGGGACGCCGCCACCACCGCCGCTGGCCCTGCGCCTCATTGTCCGACGCAAGGATCCGCAACAGGCCCAAGCCGAGCAGGAGCGTCTGCTCAAAGCCGCCCGCAAGCACGGCAAAAAACCCGATCCGCGCAGTCTCGAGGCGGCGAAGTACATTCTGCTGCTGACCTCGCTGCCGGCCACCACCTTCCCGCCGGCCGATATCCTCACCCTCTATCGCTTCCGCTGGCAAATCGAGCTGGCGTTCAAACGGTTCAAGAGCCTGGCCGGCCTCGACAGCTTGCCGGCCAAGAAGCCGGAACTGGCCCGGGCATGGCTCTACGCCAGACTGATCGTCGCCATCATCGCCGAACAGATTGCCGGGCAAGTCCCGGACTCTCCCCCCTCTGGATGTGGCAACCCCACTGGCTAGCCCCCCATTGGCAAGCCCATCGCGCTGGCGTCTCATGAAGATCGCCCTGGCCACCATTTGCGCCGCCATCCGCGGACCACTTCTGTGGCAGGCCGTCTGTAATCTCGTCACGCGAAGTCGTCGCCACCTCTGTGAGCCGCCGCGACGACGCCGAAAACAATGCGACGATCTACACGCTCGCTTAACCTAGCGCATATGACCCTAACCCTCTCCCCGTAAAAACGGGGAGAGGGGACGTGCCATGCAAGAGGCCAATGGGGAACGGAAAGGTCGCGGCATATGCCCTTCTCCCCGCAGGCGGGGAGAAGGTGGCGGCAGCCGGATGAGGGGCAGCGGCACGCTCCAACGATCCTACGGAGCTTCCGCGACCGACTGCCTAAAGGTTACGCATGATCGGCGTAAGTCTGCCTGCGCTCAGAGTCCCCGGTTCGAGTGTCCCAACCCAGCATGGCCAACTCGGCGACTGCCTCCAGTTCGCCGCGGGTCGCGCCGTCGCGGGCCAGGATCGACATGCCGTTCTGAACGGTCTGGACGAAACGGGCGAGTGCATGGACGTCGGTCGAGACGGGAATTTCGCCCTCTGATATCGCCTGGTTCAGGCGCAGCTTCAGGCGGTCGAGCGTGACGGCGCGGGCGGCTCGCACGAGTTCGCCGAGTTCCACATGGCCCTCGCTGCCGACCGAAGAGAGCGCCACCATGCAGCCGCGGGGAATATCCACGACACAGCCGGTCAGGGCAGCGGCCGAATCCATCAGAAACGACCTCACCGCCTCACGGGCCGTGCCCGCGGAAAAGAAGCCTCCCCAGACGAGCGCCTCGTTGTTGTCGCGATAGTGGCGCAGCGCCTCGGCATAGAGCGCCTCTTTCGAGCCGAATGCCGCGTAAAGGCTCGGCGATCCGATCCCCATCGCCTCGGTGAGGTCGGCGATCGAGGTCGCCTCGAAGCCCTTGATCCAGAACAGGCGGGTCGCCTGCGCCAAGGCTGCTTCCCGATCGAACGCCCGCGGCCGTCCGCGCCCGCGGGTCGGGGTTTCATCGACGTTCGAGGTCTCATCCGATTTTTGCATCGATCATTATATAAACCCATTGACACCCCATCGCAACGTGCCTAGCTATTTATGTGTCTATCACTACAGAAAGAGAAGATCATGACAGAACTGGCTGGAAAGCGTGCCCTGGTCACAGGTGGCTCGCGTGGCATCGGTGCCGCCATCGCATTGGCGCTTGCCGACAAAGGCGCGGATGTCGCCATAACCTATGAGCGTTCGGCCGATCGCGCCGCCGAAGTCGTCCGAGCGATCGAGGGCAAGGGCCGCAAAGCGCTTGCCATCCAGGCCGACAGCGCCGATCCGGCGGCCGTGAAGCGCTCGGTCGACGAGGCCGCCCAGGCACTTGGCGGTCTCGACATTCTCGTCAACAATGCCGCAATCGCGCTTTACGGTGCGATCGCCGACGTCAGCGTCGAGCAGATCGATGCGCTGCTGGATGTCAATGTGCGGTCGCCTCTGCTCGCTTCGCAGGCCGCCATTCCCTATCTGCAGGCGGGAGGCCGCGTCATCACCATCGGCTCGGTCGGCGCCGAACGCATCGTCGGCGACACCGGCACGGTCTATTACATGACAAAATCCGCGCTCCACTCGTTTACCCGCGGCCTCGCGCGGGAACTCGGATCTCGCGATATCACCGTAAACCTCGTTCAGCCGGGTTCGACCGACACCGATATGAATCCCGCCGATGGCGACTTCGCCGATTTCCAGCGTGCCCTGATCCCACTTGGCCGTTATGGCGAGCCGGAAGATGTGGCGGCTGCTGTGGCTTTCCTCGCAAGCCCTGCTGCAAGGCACATCACCGGCACCATCCTCACAGTGGATGGCGGCTTGAACACCTGAATCGGGATCTGTTGCCTGCGTCGGCAAAAACGGGGGGTCGACAGATGTTGGTCCCTCTTTTCGTCCCGATGACCCCCTCACTCCAACCCGGACCCCGTTGAGGAGAAGAGAGAGCTAAGCCGCGGCACCCTCCAATATACCTCATCCTGAGGTGCGATCCGCAGGATCGCCTCGAAGGACACGCCGCAACGCCGCTCCTTGCATGATCCGGCGCCGCAATACCCGCCTCGTCCTTCGAGGCCCCTGCGGGGCACCTCAGGATGAGGCTCTCTTAAACGCCGCCGCTCCGGGCGCTGGCGAGGTGTCAGCGTCCGCACGATGCTTCGTTGGATGCGCCGCTTGACCCGAGGATGTCACGGAGGCGACGACGGCCGGCGTGCTTCTCTCTTAAGCTTTAAGATGATGTTTCGGAGAGCATGGACGGCCGGTCGGCCAGGTGGACAGCGCTTGTTCGACGACAGCCTCGAGCATCTCGCGGCTGAATCCGACACGCCGCGGCCCATCAACCGCGTTGCAAAATTCTAGTGCTGACGTGATCTGTGGCAAGCTCCGCGGCCGGGGCTGGCCTACCAAGCAGATATCCTTGGCCGATGTCGCAACCCAGATCCTGAAGCCGCTGAAGCTGGCTCTCTTCTTCGATACCCTCGGCGGTTATCGTCACGCCAAGTCCCGCACCGAGAGCGATGATGGCCTTGATCACCTTGTCCTGCTTATCATTGGTTTCGAATGAAGAGACGAAACTCCTGTCGATCTTGATCTTATCGAACCGGTAGTTGGATAGTTGTGAGAGGCTGGAATAACCTGTTCCAAAGTCGTCGAGAGCAATCCTGACGCCGGCGTTCACCAGATCGTCGAGGACGATTCGCGCAGTGACGGCGTCTTGGATGATGGCGCTCTCCGTCACCTCAAGCTCGACCCTGTGCGCCGGCAGACCGACATCGCCCAATATCTTGAGAATTCTAAGCCCCAGCAGTCGGTCGCTTAGTTGGATCGGAGAAAGGTTGAATGACAGGACGAGCTCATTTGGCCAGGAAAGCGCATCGGCGCAGGCGTGGCGAAGCAGCTGGTCTGTCAATTCGACGATCAGACCGGCTTCCTCTGCCACCGGAATGAATTCGTTCGGTGGGATGAATTCGCCGGAGGCCGTCTTCCAGCGTGCCAAGGCCTCGAAGCCGATAATCCTATTCGTTTTCAGGTCCACGAGCGGCTGATAGTAGGGAACGATCTCTGCCTTCTTGATGGCTGCTCTCAGATCAGCTTCCAGCCGGACCCGCTTCGCCAACTCGTCCTGCATCGAAGGCACGAAGGGCTTCACCAGATTGCGCCCCTGCTTTTTGGCGACATACATCGCACAGTCGGAATGTCGAATGACCTGACCGAGGTCATCGCCGTTCTCCGGAAAAAGCGCGAAGCCGACACTGGCGCCGAGGTCGACGGCGACACCATTGAATGTGAACGGCTTGCCGATCACGGTCACGATGCGGTTCCCCAACGCAACAAGATCGGGATTTCCAGTGCGCCGCGCCAGAACAACGAACTCGTCTCCCCCAAGGCGGAAAACGCGCTCACGGGGAAAGAGGGAAGAGAGCCGCTGAGCAACAGTCTTCAGCACCGCATCACCGTGATCATGCCCCAGGAGATCATTGACCTTCTTGAAGCCGTCGAGATCGATGCTGAACACGGCATAGGTCTCTTGTGCCCTCTGATCGCTCATCGCCTGCGCGCATATAGAATCCAGAAATCTGCGGTTAGGCAGTTCGGTCAGCGTGTCGTGACAGGCAATCCAGTCTACGTTCTTTTCGGCCTGCAGCCTGCGATGAACCTCCCTCGAAAGATCCCGGATCCTCAGCGCGGAATAGATGAGCCCGAGAAACCCGGAGATATTCAGGGCGAGGAGCGCGTGGTCCAGCGGATAGTCATGATGCTTCTCGATAAACTCATCCAGCCCTTCATGCCATTGGAAGAGCCAAGATAGGCAGAAGAGAAGCAGGAAGATCGCGAGCCAGGCAACGATCTCGATCTGCGGTCTGGTTGGTTGGCTGCGAGGCATATGAACAGGCTCCTGTTGTGTGAAGAGCCGTCATGGCCAGTTTGGTACGCTCGTATCACCGAATGCCGATGACGGATGGCGCAACTTCACGGCATCGGCGGTCCTACGCCGTGATCGAAGACCGCCTCAATTCATTCGGGCGGAATTAAGAGGGCCGGTATCGCAGTGGCTGATGAAGCCGCGCAGCACCGACAAATCCCAAAGATCGTCTATGCGCCTGGTAGGTTAATGGTGGATTGCCTTTGCGAAGGCACGGGAGTTTCGCTGCGCACAATGGATATCTTTGCCGCAAATTGGATGAGGATTCGGTTCCGGTCCATCGGTCGCTGCACACAGCCATTCTTTCGATCGGCTGAAGAATCCGCCGGAGGATCGGCGTCGAACCGACCGCCGTCAGACCCCGGATGGGTGCCGGGCGCATCCCGGAGCGATCAATCTGCCAGCATGGTATCCGCCAGGCTGTAGCAGTGGCTCGCCTGATAGGCGTTCCGACCTCGGTTCATGTGCGTCACATTGAAAGTCCGAATGGCGCGCAAGATGCGGCGCTCCGCGAGGAATTTGCGGATCGAGGCCGAGCCCCGCACAGTGATGCCGAAAATGTCCTCGCCGCGCGGAAAAAAATAACCGACGTCTTCGGGCGTCGTGACGCAGTCCTCGAGAAAAGGCTCGTCGACATCGCCCTGCGCGGGTGAATGGTCCGTAGTGAAATGCGAAAGATGCACGAGGAATCGTGCACGCAGGCCCTCGCCGTCGGCATAGAGCGTGAAAAGCTCCATCCAGCTCGCATTGACGCGGATGAGCGGCTTGTCTGAGGTCGAGGGCAGACAAGAAACCGACCAGTAGTGACGCTCGGTCTTGCGAGGGATGGGGATGCAGGTTTGCCCATATACCCTGAGAATTTCCAGAACGTCTTGCGCCTGCGGGCGACGAAGCAGCTTCTCGTACCGGGCGACGTATTTGAACCGCTGTTCCAGGGACTCCGAGCGCTCTTCGGCGTCGATCAAATCCGCCTCGCCTTCTACCCAATCGCGCTGCTGCTCAGGATCCAGAAACTTGCGCAGACCAGTGGTGCTGCGACGAGGGACCGTGCTCATGTCTGGTGCCATGTGAGACCCGTCTCCTCATCGCTTCACCGGCCTGATCCCGCACGTGTCCATAGAGCCGCGCGACGTCCGCTCCTGGTGGTGAGGCGCCGTTCGCAGCATTTGGCTTGCCGAGCGGTTTGCCGGCGCGGCGGACCAACGCAACCGCCGCACCATAACATCCATCGAACGAATGGCGAAAGACTGACCTTCAGCAGGACCGAAAGCCAAAGCTTACCGACGACCAAACCGCTGTGCACTTTTGCCGGAATTATTCTAATAGACGAACGGATCGACTCCGGCCGCGGCATGGGTGCCCGGCTCTTTCGGATAGATCACGCCCTTGCGCAGGATGATGTTCGCATAGAGCCTGGGCTCGCCAGTCTGGATCAACGCATGGGCGGTCTTCACCCTTCCGTAGAAATCCTGGCCGATCAGCGGCACCACCTGCCGGTGCGGCTCGTGGCGGGCGCAGCAGTCGATCATCTCCTCATGCACCGGGTCGAGCTTGTCGCGCTCGGCCTTGACGGTCGAGCGGAAGATCGCTTCCGCCACGAAGTCGTCGATCGGCAGCACGCTGAGCACGGCATTGAGGACCGGGATGAGGTGGTGGCCGTCGAGCCGGATCAGCCGGCGGGCATGTTCGACGCCCGGATAATTGCCGTCGACGATGGCGATCTCGTCGCCGTGACCCATGGCGCGAAGCGTCAAAAGCAGCTCCGGGCTCAGCAGCGGGTCAAGTCCTTTCAGCATGGTCTACCTCCTTGAAGAGTACGTTCTGGTCGGTGAGGTAACGCGCAAAGATCGGCAGGCTGGCGCCGCCGATGGCGCGCGCCTGCGCGCCGACCGCGCCCTCGATGATTTCGGGCATGACGACGCCCTGCAGGTCGAGCTTGGCGGCTTCGTCGATCGTGGCCTGCACCACCCGGCTGCGCACCCAATCGGGAAAGCCGCCGTCGATCACAGCCGCGCTGAAATCGACGATCGAGGCGGCGGCAACGATCGCCTGCGCCAGCGCCTTGGCGCTGTCCTGGATCCAGGCTTCCATCGGCTCGCCGAAATCCACCCAGCCGTCGGCCGAATACCAGAGCGGCTCGGGATCGATGCCGCGCTCGCGCAGCATGTTTTCGAGCACGAAGATCGAGGCGATTTCGAGCAGCTGCATCGTCTCGCCGTTCTTGCCGCGCACCGGCAGCGGCCCGATCGCGCCCGCCGTGCCGGTGCGGCCGGAAAAGATCGCCGAATTGAGCACGATGCCGCCGCCGATGAAGGAGCCGATGAAGAAATAGACGAAATCTGGGTAGGACGGTCCGACGCCGAAGACCAGTTCGGCGCCGCAGGCGCTGGTCGCATCGTTCTGCATGAAGACCGGATGGGAGACGCGGGCGGCGATGTCGGCCTGCAGGTCGACGTCGCGCCAGACCTCCATGGCGCCCGGCGGGGCGCCCACCTCTTCGGCCCAGTTCCAGAGCTCGAAAGGGGCGGCGATGCCGAGGCCGGCGATGCGGCTACGTTGCTTGTCGTCGAGCCGGTCTTCCAGCTCCCGGATGCCCGAGGTGACGAAGGCGAGGATTTCATCCGGCAGCGGATAGGCATAGGTCCGGTGCAGCTGCATGCGGATGCGGCCGACGAAATCCATCAGCACCAGATCGGCGCTGCGCCGGCCCATCTTCAGGCCGAAGGAATAGACGGCATCGGGATTGATATGCATCGGGATCGACGGCTGGCCGACACGGCCGCGCACCGGTTCCCCGCGCGACAGCAGCCCTTCCTTTTCCAGCACCCGCATGATGACGGAGACGGTCTGCGCCGACAGTCCGCTGCGACGCGCGATATCGGCCTTCGACAGCGTGCCGTAGAGACGCACCAGCGACAGCACGAGCCGTTCGTTATAGGCTCGCACCCTGACCTGGTTCGCACCTCCGGCCGGATTCAGAATTGGTGGCGGGACCGGCGTGTGTTCCGGTCCATCCAAGGTCGACATGGCCGCTCCTCCCGATCGTTGGCCTATGCCCGAATTCGATGGAGCATGCCACATCGAATTAATAATTCAATTGGATTTATTTATTGACAAGCCGATTTCTTTTCGCTCTTAATTGCCGTCGTCAAGGGCACGGGACCGCTGGGAGGCATTAGCGATCCACGGCGAAGTGTCATATCTTAAGCTTCCGGCCCCGCAGGGGCGGCGCCGGCAAACTCTGGGAGGAGTTCCATGAAGAAATCTGTTCTCGCTTTCGGCGCGCTCGCGCTTGGTGTCACCTTTTCCGCTCCTGTTATGGCGGCTGACGTTGCTGCCTGCCTCATCACCAAGACCGACACCAACCCCTTCTTCGTCAAGATGAAGGAAGGTGCGACGGCCAAGGCCAAGGAACTCGGCGTCTCGCTGAAGTCCTATGCCGGCAAGGTCGACGGTGACAGCGAAAGCCAGGTGGCCGCGATCGAAAGCTGCATTGCCGACGGCGCAAAGGGCATCCTGATTGCTGCTTCCGACACCAAGGGCATCGTGTCTTCGGTCAAGAAGGCCCGTGATGCCGGCCTGCTGGTCATCGCGCTCGACACGCCGCTCGAGCCGGCCGATGCCGCCGACGCCACCTTCGCCACCGACAACCTGCTCGCCGGCAAGCTGATCGGCCAGTGGGCCAAAGAAACGATGGGCGACAAGGCCAAGGATGCCAAGGTCGGCTTCCTCGACCTGACGCCGTCACAGCCGACGGTCGACGTTCTGCGCGACCAGGGCTTCATGATGGGCTTCGGCATCGATCCGAAGGACCCGAACAAGATCGGCGACGAGGACGATGCTCGTATCGTCGGTCATGACGTGACCAACGGCAATGAAGAAGGCGGCCGCAAGGCCATGGAAAACCTTCTGCAGAAGGATCCGAGCATCAACGTCATCCACACGATTAACGAGCCGGCCGCTGTCGGCGCCTATCAGGCGCTGAAGGCCGTCGGCATGGAAAAGAACGTGCTGATCGTCTCGGTCGACGGCGGTTGCCCGGGCGTGAAGTCGGTCAAGGAAGGCGTCATCGGCGCTACCTCGCAGCAATATCCGCTGATGATGGCAGCCCTTGGCGTCGAAGCGATCAAGAAGTTCGCCGACAGCGGTGAAAAGCCGAAGCCGACCGAAGGCAAGTCCTTCTACGACACCGGCGTCTCGCTCGTCACCGACAAGCCGGTTTCCGGCGTCAAGTCGATCGACACCAAGGAAGGCACGGACAAGTGCTGGGGCTGAGCCCTGATTGTTGAAAGCAGACCGGCCGGGGCTTGATCCCCGGCCGTTTTCGACGGACGATGTGCCGTCGCCTCACGAACCGGCTAATCAAAGACCGGATGGATATCGGTGACGGCCCCCGCGCGAGTTCGGCGCGCGGATGCGGAGGAGGAACCATGACCGGAACACAGGAATTCGAACGTGTCCTCGACGGCAGCGACAAGAGCGTTGCCTCCTTCGAGCACGAGAAAGTCTCGCTGATCAAGCGCGCGCAGCATTTTCTGCACTCGACGCCGGCCGCCGTGCCGCTGATCGTGCTGGTGCTGGCGATCGTCATCTTCGGGATCACCATCGGCGGACGGTTCTTCTCGTCCTATACGCTGACGCTCATCCTGCAGCAGATCGCCATCGTCGGTATTCTCGGCGCCGCCCAGACGCTGGTCATCCTGACCGCCGGCATCGATCTTTCGATCGGCGTCATCATGGTGATCTCGGCGGTCATCATGGGCAATGTCGCCATCACCTACGGCATACCGACGCCGATCGCGGTCGCAGCCGGCATGCTTGTCGGCGGCCTTTGCGGATTGCTGAACGGCTTCCTCGTCGCCTACATGAAGCTGCCGCCCTTCATCGTCACGCTCGGCACCTGGAACATCGTCATGGCGACGAATTTCATCTATTCCGCCAATGAGACGATCCGCGATACCGACGTCGACGAAAAGGCGCCGCTGCTGCATCTTTTCGCCGTGAGCTTCAAGCTCGGCAGCGCCGTGCTGACCCTCGGCGTCATCGCCATGGTGCTGCTCGTCCTGGTGCTCTGGTATGTCCTCAATCACACCGCCTGGGGCCGGCATGTCTATGCCGTCGGCGACGATCCGGAGGCAGCCAAGCTCTCGGGCATTCAGACCAAGAAGGTGCTGCTGACCGTTTACGCCATCTCGGGTGTCATTGCCGGCTTGGCCGCCTGGGTCTCGATCGGCCGCAACGGCTCGATCTCGCCGTCGTCGGCCGTCACCGATTTTAACCTCCAGGCGATCACCGCGACGGTGATCGGCGGCATCTCGCTGTTCGGCGGCCGCGGCTCCATTCTCGGCACGCTCTTCGGTGCGATGATCGTCGGCGTCGTGTCGATGGGCCTCAACATGCTCGGCGCCGACCCGCAATGGAAAGTCCTTTTGACAGGCGTGCTGATCATCGCCGCCGTCGCCATCGATCAGTGGATCAGAAAGGTTTCGGTGTAATCATGGCTCGCGAACCCCTTCTCACCGCCCGCGGTCTCGTCAAGCGTTATGGACGCGTGACCGCGCTCGACAATGCCGATTTCGACCTCTATCCGGGTGAAATCCTCGCCGTCATCGGCGATAACGGCGCCGGCAAATCCTCGCTCATCAAGGCAATATCGGGCGCGGTTACCCCGGACGAGGGGGTGATTACCCTCGAAGGCCGGCAGGTGCAGTTCCGCTCGCCGATGGAGGCGCGCGACGCCGGCATCGAGACCGTCTATCAGAATCTTGCTTTGTCGCCGGCGCTGTCGATCGCCGACAACATGTTCCTCGGCCGCGAGATCCGCAAACCGGGCGTGCTCGGCTCGATGTTCCGCATGCTCGACCGGCCGGCCATGGAAAAGCTGGCGCGCAACAAGCTGTCCGAACTCGGCCTGATGACCATCCAGAACATCAACCAGGCAGTGGAAACGCTCTCCGGCGGTCAGCGCCAGGGTGTTGCGGTCGCCCGTGCCGCCGCCTTCGGCTCGAAGGTCATCATCATGGATGAACCGACGGCCGCGCTTGGCGTCAAGGAAAGCCGCCGCGTGCTGGAGCTGATCCTCGACGTGCGCGCCCGCGGCCTGCCGATCGTGCTGATCTCCCACAACATGCCGCATGTCTTCGAGGTGGCCGACCGGATCCATATCCACCGTCTCGGCCGGCGGCTGACGGTGATCGATCCGAAGGAATACACCATGTCCGACGCCGTCGCCTTCATGACCGGCGCCAAGGCGGTGCCGACGGAGCCCGTCGCCGCATGAATGCACGCATCGATGAAATCGCCGGCGAGGTGCTTGACCGCGCCGGCCATTCCAAGCGTTTCCTGGTCGCCATCGCCGGACCGCCGGGTGCCGGCAAATCGACCATGGCCGACAATCTGGCGGAAGCGCTGAAGGCCAAGGGCGAAAGTGCCGAAGTCCTGCCGATGGATGGCTTCCACATGGACAACGCCATCCTGATCGAACGCGGCCTGCTGGCGCGCAAGGGGATTCCCGAGACCTTCGATGTCCGCGGTTTCCTCGATATCATCCGCGCCGTCAGGCTGGCCGATCAGGAGGTTCTGGTGCCGGTCTTCGACCGCTCGCGTGAACTCGCCATTGCGTCGGCTCGCCCCGTTTCCCCGGATCACCGCTTCATCATCGTCGAGGGCAATTATCTGCTCTTTTCGCTGGGCAAATGGGCCGAACTCGAAGGCGTCTTCGACTTTTCGATCATGCTGGCGCCGCCGATCGAGGTGCTCGAGGAGCGGCTCTGGGCGCGCTGGCGCGGTTACAACCTCACCGAGGAGGCCGCCAACGCCAAGGTCTACGGCAACGACCTGCCGAACGGCCGGCTGATCCTCGAAAACCGCCGCCCGGCCGATGTGACGCTGGAGATCGCGCTGGCGTAATACCGCGCGACACGCAGGAAAAAAGAGCTAAAGCGCGTCGCATGATTCAATTTCAATGCGGCGCGCTTTAGTGTTATCGAGACGGCAGACGCATCGCTTCGGAGGCCTGCCATGCAATCGATCACCATCCGCCGTCCTGATGACTGGCACCTGCATCTGCGCGACGGCGCCATGCTGGAGGGCGTGATCGCCGATACGAGCCGCACCTTCGCCCGCGCCATCATCATGCCCAATCTCGTGCCGCCGGTCGTCACGTCAGCTGACGCCAAGGCCTATCGCGAACGTATCCTCAAGGCCTTGCCTGATGGCCATCGCTTCCAGCCGCTGATGACGCTTTATCTGACCGAACATACCAGCCCCGATGACGTCGAGGAGGGGAAGAACAGCGGCCTCATCACCGCCGTCAAGCTTTATCCCGCCGGCGCCACGACCAATTCGCATGGCGGCGTCCGCGATATGGAAAAGGCGATGCCGGTGTTGGAGCGCATGGCAAAGATCGGCCTGCCGCTCTGCGTCCATGGCGAGGTGACGACGCCGGAGGTCGATATCTTCGATCGCGAGGCCGTCTTCATCGAAACCGTGCTCGATCCGCTGCGCCAGCGCCTGCCGGAGCTGAAGGTGACGATGGAGCATGTGACGACATCCGATGGCGTCGATTACATCAAGACGGCCAAGGGCAATCTCGCCGGTTCGATCACCACCCACCATCTGATCATCAACCGCAACGCCATCCTCGTCGGCGGCATCCGCCCGCACTATTACTGCCTGCCCGTCGCCAAGCGCGAAAACCACCGGCTGGCCTTGCGTGCGGCGGCCGTCAGCGGTGATGCCCGCTTCTTCCTCGGCACGGATTCCGCCCCGCATGTCGATCCGCTGAAGGAATGCGCCTGCGGCTGCGCCGGCATCTATACCTCGGTCAATACGATGAGCTGCCTCGCCCATGTCTTCGAGCAGGAGGGCGCTCTGGAGCGGCTCGAAGCCTTCGTGTCGCTGAACGGGCCGGCCTGGTACGGGCTTCAGCCGAACGAGGAGCGCATCACCCTGGCGAGGCAGGCCGACCCGGTCGTCTTTCCCGCGAGGATTGAAACCGGCGCCGGTCCCGTGACGGTGTTCGATCCGATGTTTCCCCTGCATTGGCAGGTGGTACAGCAGGCGTAAGCTTTCAGATTTCAATTTTAAATAGAATATTCATCTTAAACTTCGGCGCGACGTTAAACGCGTAACATTTGTATTGTGCGGTGCATCATTTGTTAACGGATGCATAAGACATTCCTCCTCGCGGACCCATAAGCTGCCATTCGAAGCGACAATAGCTGCGGAGACTGAAAAGCATGATGCTTGACTATAACTCCCTCCTGTTGGCGCTCGGCGTCTCCGCGGCCTGCCTTGCGGTGACGCTGATGGGCAGCTGGCTTGTCCGTCGCTCGGAAACCGTGCTGCTCACCGCCACCGTCGGCCTTGTCCTCGTCGTCAGCGGCATTTTCGTCTATAGCGCCTATGTCGATACGCCGGAGACATGGCTCGGCGTCGCCAATTTCGTGCTGTTTCATGCCGGTTTTGCCACCATCTGGGGGGCCGGCAAACAATTCCTCACCGGCCGGGTGTCTCTCCCCGCCATCGCGATCCGCGCGCTTGCGGCGATGGTCTTCTCCGTCGTGCCGATGCTGTCAGGCTATGACGGCCTGGCCTTCATCGCCGACAATCTTGCCATCGCCCTTTTGCTCTTTGCCACCGCCCGGCAATACTGGCTCGCCCGTGCCGAAGCACCGGCGCCGCTCCTCGGCATCACGGTGCTCTATACGTTGACGGCGATCTCCTTCGTTCTCTGCGCCGCGGTGCTGATTTCAGACGGCAAGCTGGTGCTCGGCAAAGCCCCCAGCAACTGGGCCGAAGATCTGAGCCTTGCCGTCTGCATCGCCGGCATGACCGGGATCGGCGCGCTGTCGCTGGCGCTGCATCAATGGCGGCTCGCTGCCCGCCATCGCCTCGATGCGATCACCGATCCGCTGACCGGCCTGCTCAACCGCCGCGCCCTCTTCGACCAATACGGCACGCGCCCGATGGGAACGACGACGGCCGTCATCGTCTTCGATATCGACCATTTCAAATCCGTCAACGATCGCTTCGGCCATGCCGCCGGCGACCGCGTGCTCAATGTCTTTTCCGGCGAACTTTCGGCGCATTGCCGCACCGGCGACACCGCTGCCCGGCTCGGCGGCGAGGAATTCGTGCTGGTGCTGAAGGAGATCATGCCCGGCCGGGCGGAACTGACGGCCGAGCGCATCCGCCGGGCGTTCGAGGCGCGCGAGATCCATATCGACGACGAGGTGCTGACATGCACGGTCAGCGTCGGCGTCGCCCCCGGCCGTTCGAAGAGCTTGGATTTCGACACCATGCTGAGTGCCGCCGACAAGGCGCTCTATGTCGCCAAGCGCGCCGGCCGCAACCGGGTCGAGCTTGCCAGCTACCTCAAGGCGGTTCCCGTCGAGGCAACACGCACCGCGTCTTGATTCCTGACCGACCCTCTCATATTATCGCCCTCGGCCGGATGCGGCCAGCCGCCCCGCGACGCTTCTGCGTTAAGGTGAATGTATCCAGACAACATCCTTCACATCCCTTGCCGTTTGGCGATCGATGGCGAACGGGTCAGCAGACGCGGGCACTGATCTTCCTGTTTGCCGCCAACGGAAGGATGACATCATGCGCGATTTTCGCGATGCCAAGCTCATGGCAAAGACATTGCGGCAGGCCCTTGCCGACCGCGACATTTCGCTCACCCACAGCGAGACGCTCGAAATCGTCGCCCGGCAGTTCGGGCTCGATCAGTGGAATATCCTCTCGGCAAAGATCGATGCGGCGGGGGCTAACCCCTCTGCCATCGGCATCGAGCCGCCGATGCCGATCTTCCGCATCTTCTCTGTCGAAAAGGCCATGGAGTTCTATTGCGGCTTTCTCGGCTTCCATCTCGATTGGGAGCACCGTTTCGGCGAAAACTTCCCACTCTATTGCCAGGTCTCGCGCGACGGCATGGCGCTGCACCTCAGCGAACATTCCGGCGACGCCAGCCCCGGCGCCAAGGCCTTCGTCCGCGTCGCCAATATCAGGGCCTATCACGCCGAGCTCTCAGGCAAGGACTACCGCTACATGAAGCCCGGCGTCGAGCAAGCGCCGTGGGGGCTCGAGATGACCGTCATCGACCCCTTCAGCAACCGCATCGCCTTTTGCGAGCAGAAGTAGCCGGCCAACTCGTCTTTAGTCACGCTCCGGCTAAGGAGAGACGCAAGGCGCTGCCACATGTCTCTTCTCCCCGGCGGGGAGAAGAGGGAGCCGCGGTACCCTCCAACGTACCTCATCCTGAGGTGCGCAGCCCGCAGGGCGAAGCCTCGAAGGATATGCGGCAACACTGCTTCCTGCATAGATCCGACGCCGGAACGCCCGCCTCGTCCTTCGAGGCCCCTTGCGGGGCACCTCAGCAACCGTGTTGTTGGGGCTGGTTCCATGGGGTTCGTCTTTTAAGAATAGTGTTGATCATGATGATGAGCTTTCGCATGGCGGCGACGATGGCGACCTTGGGCGGTTTGCCCGCGTCGCGCAGCCTTTTGTGGAAGGTCTTGATGGCCGGGTTGCAACGGATGGCCGAGAGCGTAGCCATATAGAGGGCGCATCGGACGGTGGCGCGGCCGCCGGCGATATGGCGTTGTCCACGCCATGTGCCGCTGTCGTGAGCGATGGGGGCGACGCCGACGAGGGCTGCGAGCTTCTTGTCGTCGATGGCGCCGAGTTCGGGCAGTTCGGCGATGAGCACGGCGGCACTGACCTCGCCAATGCCCGGCACGGTCAGCAGCAGATTGCGGCGTGCGGCCATGTCGGGCTCGGCCTCGATGGCGAGCGCGATGGCGGCATCGACGCGGGCGAGCTGAGCCCTGAGGGCGGCGAGGGTCTCGCCAATCAGCGCTGCGACGGCCTCAGGCGCATGCTCGAGGCGGTTCTTCTCGGCGACCGCCATGTCGATGAGTTGGCGACGGCGGGTGACAAGCGCAGCAAGCGCGATGCGGCCGTCGTCGATATGGGGGATCTGTGCCGGCCGCATCGCTCTGGCGAAGTGGAGCGTGACGCGGGCGTCGACCTGATCGGTCTTGGCCAAACGACCGCTGGCCCTGGCGAAGTCGCGCACCTGGCGGGGATTGACGACGGCGACGGCAATACCGGCGGCCATAAGCGTTCTGACGATTGCCATCTCGTAACCGCCGGTCGCCTCGACGACGACAAGCTCTGCGCCGGCCACTGCCGCAGTGAGTGCGGCACAGCCTGGCGCATTGTTGTCGAAGCGGACAACGGCGCGTTTGCCCTCAACGGCAACGTCGAGATGGGCCTTCGAGACATCGATACCGACCATGAAAGATTGCTGGATATGCATGACTGCTCCTCCTTGCAACGCGGGCTCGAAGCCCAACCAACCGTTCGAGCGAAGACATGGCGACGGAGATGCTTGCTGAGGTACGAGTTCAAGACCCAAGGATGACACGCATCCCCGCCGCACAGCCCCTTTATACAGCAACGGCAACGTACAAGGATGAGGCTCTCTTGAATGCCGGCGCTCCGGGGCGCTGGCGCGGGACGGCGCCGTGGGTCGCGGGCATGCCTGCCGAGAGGAGCAAAATGAAATACCTTCCAGTCTTCGTCCTAACGTTTCTGTCGATTTTTTTCGGATGGTTATTCTATGAAAGGTACTGGAAGTTCCGAGGTTGCATATCGCAAGCCCTATCCAGTTGCCTCACTCCCGACGGTGACAATCTAACGCAAGGCGGCTCTCTGTGGGCTGGTTTGGCAGGGCTGTTCTTGTTGCTCGCTGTGATCTCAGCCTGGCGCGCGTTCCGCACCCGGGATGCTGGCAAATAGCCGGAACGAGTAGGACTTTGTCTTAGCCGGCCGAATGTGGGTCCATACTATAGGGATAGACCGGATGATCGGCGCCGATGGCATCCCGAACGCGGCCGGACCAGGCAGAAAACGTAGGATAGGCTGCGAGAGAAAAGCCGCAATCCTCGGCCCGGTGGCTATAGGCGTAAACCGCGATATCCGCGATCGTCAGCTGCTGGCCGACAAGAAACAGGCTGTCGGTCAGCCTGCGATCGATGGCGGCAAGCGCGCGGGCTGCGGCTTCGCGCTTGCCCGCGACCATGCTCTGGTTACGCTCCAGCCGTCCCGTCAACGTCCAGAAGCGCAGCGAGCCGATGACCGGCTCGACATGATACTGTTCGAAGAACAGCCATTGCATGACCTTGGCGCGCAGATAGTGATCTGACGGCAAGAAGCGCGTGCCCTCGGCAAGAAAAGTGAGGATCGCATTGGATTCGGCGATCGCACGACCATCGTCGAGTTCGAGAACCGGGATGGCGCCCACCGGATTGAGTTCCAGGAACGTCTCGGTGCGGTTCTCGCCCTCGAAGATCGAGACGATACGGCTGTGATAGGGCATGTCGAGCAGGCCGAGCAAAACCCGGACCTTCCAGCCATTTTGCGACGGCAGATAATCGTGAAGCGTAAACATGACGGTCCTTTCGCGGCGATTGCCCAACATCGCATGCCCGCCCGGGGCCAACCACCCGATTCCTGAAAGGCGCGTTGGATCGCCGGGAAGCAACCATTCAGACGATCATCAACGCCCGCACGAAGGCGACCGAGGCGAGTAGCGAGGCGATGGTCCGCACATGGTTCCACCGCGTCCAGTCCCTGACATAGGTGGCCCAGAGCTGAACCGCTTCCGGCCCATTGCCGCCGACCTTTGCCAGCGCATCGTTCATCGGCACGTTGAAGATGATGGTCGAGAGGAAAGAGGCGAAGATGTAGAGAGCTGCACCCGCCAGCATCAGAAAGGATGCCCCGCCGCGCCAGTCGATCAGGGCGAGCACGGCGATGACGAGGCAGAGGATCGCCGTCGGCACGAAGAGGCCCATGAAGGGCGAGCGGACGATCGTCACGTTGATCGAGTTCATCGCCGCAATGCCTTGCTCCGCCGGGATCCGCGAGAAGGCGGTCATGATGAAGGTCGAGAAGGCAAAGAAGATGCCGGCGACGAGGCCGCTGCCGATCGCCGCGGCCACGAGGAAAAGGGTGAGAAAGATCTGCATGGTCAGGCGCTCCATAGTCCGGTTGCCGCGGTCCGGCGGGCACATTCGCTGAAATCGGTGGCGGGACGGCCGAGAATTTCGGCGACACCGCCCATGGTGCCGGAATTGCGCCCATCGAGCACCTGGCTGAAAAGCTCCTCCAGAAGATCGATCAGGCCCTGCGGCAGGCCGGCATCCGCAAGCCCGCCGGTGAAATCCGCCATCGACACCTGCTCATATTCGATCGGCCGCCCGGCGGCCTGGGCGATCTCGGCGACCGCCTGACGGAATGTCAGCGCCCGCGGGCCGGTCAGTTCGTAAGTCTTGTTGCGATGGCCGGGATCGGTCAAGGCGGCGACGGCGGCATCGGCGATGTCGTCGGCATCGATGAAAGGTTCGCTGATCTCGCCTGCCGGCAATTGCAGCCGGCCGCCAATGATCTGCTCGACAAAGGCGCCCTCGCTGAAGTTCTGGCAGAACCAGGAGGCGCGCAGGATGGTGGTGTTTATGCCGGAAGCTTTCAGCGCCGCTTCGCTTCGCTGCGCGCCCTCTTCGCCGCGGCCGGAAAGCAGCACGATATGCTCAAGGCCGCATTCCACAGCGACCCTGGCGAGCGCTTCGATCGCTTCCGCCGCCCAGGCGACGGAAAGGTCCGGCTGGAAGGCGACATAGGCGCTCGATGCGCCCTCAAGCGCGCCGCGCCAGGTCGACCTGTCCTCCCAGTCGAAGGGCCGTGCGCTGGAGCGTGATGCCGCACGAACGGTGAGGCCGCGCGCTTCCAGACGCTTGATGATGCGGCTGCCGGTCTTTCCCGATCCACCAACGAGGACGATTTCGGAAGTCTGCATGTCAAAACTCCTCCCAAACTTTCAAACAAGAGAAACTCTCTCATTTGCAAAATGAGATAATCTCTCTTATTTTGTTTGTCAACGTGGAAAAAGGAAAGAGCATGTCGGAACAGCCGGTCGCAACGCGCAGGCGCCAGCAGGAGTCTACCGGCCAGCTGCGCCGCATCCCCAGCCAGCAGCGTGGCCGCGAGCGCTTCGAAAAGATCCTCACCGTGGCCGCCGAGCTGATCGAAAGCCATGGCAGCGACGGCCTGAAGATGAGCGAGATCGTCGAAAAGGCCGGCCTTTCCTTCGGCGCCCTCTACCAATATTTCCCCGACAAGACCTCGATCATCCGCACATTGGCCGAGCGCTTCAACGAAGAGGGCAGGCGGTGTGTCGAAGAGGAGCTGGCGAAGGTGACCGACGCTGCGGCCCTGCAGGGCGCGCTCGCTAATATCGTCGACGAATATTACGCCTTCTTCCGCCGCGAGCCTGTCATGCGCGACATCTGGCATGCGACCCATACCGACAAGCTGCTGCAACAGGTCGATGCCGTGGACATGGAATTTCATGCCCAGGCATTTCTCGCCGTGCTTATCCGTCTATGGCCGGATCGCGACCGCAGGGAGTTGCTCGTGATCGCCCGGCTGACGATGCAGTTGCTTGCCGCCGCCGTGCGTTATGCCGTTTCGCTGGATGCGGAGGAGGGCGCCCAGGCGATCGCCCTGTTCAAGAAGATGCAGATCGTTGATATCGGCAGTCTGCTGCAATAGCCCCGCCTTTCGTCTGGAAACGTCGGGCTCTTGCTGCTATTCCCGCAAGGATCCAAGCCGAAGGAGAGCCGCATGATCCAGACCACATTTCCCGACCGCGCCGTGATGGCTGAATTGCTGGCCAAGATGCTCTGGGAAATCAAGGCGGTGCATTTCAATGCCGCCCAGCCCTATAAACTCTCCTCCGGCATGGCGAGCCCGGTCTATATCGATTGCCGCAAGCTGCTCTCCTTCCCGCGCATCCGCTCGACGGTGATGGATTTCGCCGCCAGCATCCTGTTGCGCGATGCCGGCTTCGAGCAGTTCGATTGCATCGCCGGCGGCGAGACCGCCGGCATTCCCTTCGCCGCCCTGCTTGCCGATCGTCTCGGCCTGCCGATGATCTATGTCCGCAAGCAGCCGAAGGGCCATGGCCGCAATGCCCAGATCGAAGGCAATATGCCGGAAGGCTCGCGCGTGCTCGTCATTGAAGACCTGACGACAGCAGGCGGCAGCATGTTCAAGTTCATCGATGCCGTCCGTGCCGCTGGCGGCATCGTCGATCACGGCATCGCGCTGTTCTTCTACGGCATATTCGGCGAACAGCGCTTTGCCGACGGCAAGGTCAGGCTGCATCACATCGCCACCTGGCGTAATGTTCTGGCCGTTGCCAAGGAGCAGAAGCTCTTCGACGACAAGACGCTCTCGGAAGTCGAGGCCTTCCTCGATGCGCCGCTCGCCTGGTCGGGAAGGAATGGCGGGGTGAGTGAGCTTTCGCTCTAGCTAGTTGACAAAAGCTCGCTTAATCGGTTGATGAACACATAAGTGCTGTTGGAGGAATACGATGATTTTGTGCTGCGGCGAAGCCTTGATCGACATGCTGCCGAGGGACACGACGCTGGGCGAAAAGGGCTTTGCGCCCTATGCCGGCGGCGCAATCTTCAACACCGCAATCGCGCTCGGTCGCCTCGGTATCCCCACGGCCTTCTTCACCGGCATTGCCGATGACATGATGGGCGAAATCCTGCTCGAGACGCTGAAGGCGAGCAATGTCGATTACAGCCCATGCGCCATCACGCCGCATCCCTCGACCATCGCCTTCGTCAAGCTGGTCAACGGCCAGGCGACCTATGCCTTCTACGATGAGGGCACGGCCGGCCGGATGATCACCACGGCCGACCTGCCGGATCTCGGCGACGATTGTGAAGCACTGCACTTCGGCGCGATCAGCCTGATCCCCAGCCCCTGCGGCGAAACCTACGAAGCCCTGCTCGACCGCGAAGCCGCTCGCCGCGTCATCTCGCTCGATCCGAATATCCGTCCCGGTTTCATCAAGGACAAGCCGTCGCATATGGCCCGCATCAAGCGCATGGCTGCGAAAGCCGACATCGTCAAATTCTCCGACGAGGATCTCGAATGGTTCGGTCTGCAGGGCGACCATGATGCGCTCGCCGCCCATTGGCTGAACCACGGCGCCAAGCTCGTCGTCATCACCAAGGGCGCGGAAGGCGCTTCCGGTTATACCAAGGAGCGCAAGGTAACAGTGCCGAGCGAGCGCGTCACCGTCGTCGACACGGTCGGCGCCGGCGATACCTTCGATGCCGGCATCCTGGCGTCGCTGAAGATGGATAATCTGCTGACCAAGCGCCAAGTCGCCTCGCTGGATGAGCAGGCGCTGCGCAACGCCCTGACCCTCGGCGCCAAAGCCGCCGCCGTCACCGTCTCCCGCGCCGGCGCCAATCCGCCCTGGGCGCGCGAGATCGGTCTTTAAGGCTCGAGCAAGCCTCCGCCTCTCATCCTCTTGCCGGCACCTTTCCCCGTAAACACGGGGCGAAGGGGATGTGCCGCGGCCGCCTCTCCGTTCCCCTTGACGTCCGGTATGGCACGTCCCCTCTCCCCGTTCTTCGCGGGGAGAGGGTTAGGGTGAGGGGCAAATCTCGAACGCTTATTTCGCGGGCTTCGCCGGCACCAATCCGCCCCGGGTGCGCGCCTGACTTTCCTTCTTGATCGGCCGACCGACCGGGCAGACCTCCTGCACGAAGCCGTTGAGCGTGTTGACGAGATTGTTCTCGATCAGGGAATAGTGGACGAACTGGCCCTGTTTCTCTCGTCTGATCAGACCCGCAGCTTCGAGGATGGAAAGATGCTGCGAAACGGCTGGCTTGGACATGCTGAAGCGGTCAGCGATCTCGCCAGCGGTCAGACCCGATGCCGAGAGATAGGCGAGGATCTTCCGGCGCGGCGCACTGGAAAGCGCGTGGAATACCCGCTGGGCGGCGCTGACGGAGCGGCCTTCTACAGCGTCATCGAAAGTCTCTTCGTCCAAGTCCGGTCTCCGTGCCTGCTGCATCATCGCATCGATCCGTTAATCAATTAAGCAGTTAATGCATTGCTTAATTGTTTTCGTTCGTGCAAAGTAATTAGGTAATTTCTTAAATAATGAATTGGTAGGCGATGTTCAAGTAGAGAATGCGCCCGATGGGAAGGAGTTTGTCATGAGCAGTATTTCCACTGGACGAATGATTGACAACAGCAGCGATGCGGTGAAGGGCAGAGTGGTCTGGATGCCCGCAAAGTCGATCTGGATCACCGCCATGACCTTGATTGCCGTCATTGGTGGTCCACTGACCTTCACCTGGAGCGCCTTTGCCGTCTTTATCCTCTTGACCGCCATCACGATCTGCCTTGGTCATTCGGTCGGCATGCACCGGCTGCTGATCCATCGCTCATTCAGCACTCATACCTGGATCGAGCACTTTCTCGTCTATCTCGGTACGGTGGTCGGCATGGCCGGCCCCTTCGGTATGATCTACGCGCACGACATTCGCGACTGGGCGCAACGGCAGCGAGACTGCCATGACCTCTATGCCCATCGGCGGTCTTTCTTCATCGATGCCTTCTGGCAGATGCATTGCATCGTGGCGCTGGACCATCCGCCGCGTTTCGTCCTCGAGGAGCGCGAGCGGCGCGACCGCTTCTATCGTTTTCTGGAGGCGACATGGATGGCGCAGCAGATTCCCTTGGGACTCGCGCTCTTTGCGCTCGGCGGACTGCCATGGGTGGTCTGGGGTATTGCCGTGCGGATATCGGTGTCGCTGACCGGACACTGGCTGGTCGGCCATTTCGCGCATCGAGACGGCCATCAGGGCTGGAGTGTCGATGATGTCGCGGTACAGGGCTATAACCTCCCGCGTTTCGGGCTGGTGACCTTCGGCGAGAGCTTCCACGGCAATCATCACGCCTTTCCGGATTCGGCGCGGCTCGGCATCGAGCCGGGGCAGCTGGATCTCGGTTGGTATTTCATCGGGCTGCTGGCAAGGCTCGGTCTGGCTTCGGCGATCAAGCTGCCACATACGATCGTGCCAAGGCGAGGGTTGAGACGCGTCAACGCAACTGAAACGGCGGGCGACAGTCATCCGCCACATCACGCAGCAGGTCACGCGGAATCTCGCCCGTAAGTGCCTCCTCCTTGCCGCTACGTCTCGATTCCCTCTTCTTCCCTCGGGTCCGAAGGACGGGTCGACGTCGATCGATCAGGAGCCTATCCGGGAGTCACGCTCCGGTCGAAGCTCGGGAGCAAGCACGAGATCCCCCAAGAAGTTTTCGCACCAAAGCGAGACGTCGTGGGTTAGCAGATGCTCCATCATCATGCTCCAGCGGTCGCGGCGCTCCTCCAGCGACATGGCAAGGCCCTTGGCGATGGCATTGGCAGTGCCTTCGACATCGTAAGGATTGACCAGCAGTGCGCCCTTCAACTCGCGAGCCGCACCGGCGAAGCGCGATAGCACCAATACGCCCGGGCGATCCGGGTCCTGGGCGGCGACATATTCCTTGGCGACGAGGTTCATGCCGTCGCGCAACGGCGTGACCAGCCCGATCGTCGCCAGCCGGTAGAGGCCGGCAAGCACGTTGCGGCTGATCGATCGGTTGACATAGCGGATCGGCACCCAGTCGACCGTTCCGATGGCGCCGTTGACACGGCCGGCCTGTTCGGCGACCATCCCCTGCATATGCTCGTATTCGGGAACTTCCGATCGCGATTTTGGCGTGACCTGCAGATAGGTGACCTTGTTCTGGTAGGCAGGATTGCTGGTGAGGAAGGTTTCGAACGCTTCCAGCCGCTGAATGATGCCCTTCGAATAATCGAGGCGGTCGACCCCGATGATCATGTCCCGGCCTTCAACGCTGCGCCGGGTCTTCTGTACCATGATATTGTTTGCGGCTCTCTCGGCGAATTCGGCGAAGGCAGCAGTTTCGATCCCGATCGGATAGGCGCCGGCCTTGAATATCCGCCCATGGGAATCGAACAATCCATTTCCGAGGTCGTCGCCAATTCCCTCCCTTCTGAGATACCCGGCAAAGTTCTGGAGGTCGTAGTCGGTCTGGAAGCCGACGAGATCGTAATGCGAGAGCCCGCGCATGATTTCCTCATGGACGGGCATCGTGACGAGAATGTCGGCCGGCGGCCAGGGAATGTGCAGGAAGAAGCCGATCCGGTTTTTCAGCCCCATTTGGCGCAGTTCGGCCGCCAGCGGAATGAGGTGGTAATCATGAACCCAGATGATGTCGTCCGGCTCGATCATCGGCGCCAACCTGTGGGCGAAGAAGCGGTTGACGCGGAAATAGCCGGCCATTTCCTTCCGGCCATATTCGGCGAGGTCCAGGCGGTAATGGCAGATGGGCCAGAGAACCCGGTTTGCGAAGCCGCGATAATATTCCTCGACGTCGGTGTCGGTGAGATCGGTCAGCGCATAGGTGATGTTGCCCTTCTGCAGCTGTGACAGCGGGCCAGGTTCCCTGTCCCCGCTCGATTCTCCCGACCATCCCATCCAGATGCCGCCTCGCTCCTGCAGGGCTGCCTGCAGCGCGACGGCCAGGCCGCCGGCAGCGGCGCTCCCATCTTTGGCCGGCATGGGAACACGATTGGAAACGACGACAAGACGGCTCATGAGCTTCCTTTGGTGAAGATAGGCCATGAAAACGCTGGGTGACGAGCGTCTTGAGGCATCTCCCGAACTTGGGCAGGGACCCCATGCAGTGAAGGCGCCGACATCGACAGAGCCGACCCGGACGCGAGCGCCGGGTGCAGATGCCAACAAGAACAACGAACGGCGCATTTTCCGCACAGATTTTGCTTGAATCTAGGGCGATTCCAACGAATTGAAAGAATTCATTCTATAATTTTTTGATTAGGAGAACGTTCATCCGGTTTCGCACCGTGGGCCCCATCAAAAGGGATGTGCCAGGCCGACCGCTATCAGTTCGCCATTGCGGCGGCAATGTCGATGTTGGCGCCAATCCGCCCCGGCGCGTGAGATTGATTTGTAAGGTTGGAGCCAGCGTCAGCGCGCCTGCCGGTACCCTCTCCCCGTTCTGACGGGGAGAAGGAAATATGCCGTGACCTCTCCGTTCCCCACTGGCCTTTCGCAGGGCACGTCCCCTCTTCCCGTCAGAACGGAGGTCCGGAGGACGGGTCGAGACGAGTGGCTTGACCCCGGCAAGGTTAGGGTGAGGGGCAATCTCGATCGCTTACTTCGCCAGCTTCGCCAGTGCCGCAACCAGGCCCTGCGTCGAAGAGTCATGCGCGGCCGCACTTTCCTTGCCTTCGACGACAGGCAGCAGACCCGTTGCCAGTTCCTTGCCGAGCTCGACGCCCCACTGGTCGAAGGAGTTGATGCGGAAGAGCACGCCTTCGACGAAGACGCGATGTTCGTAAAGCGCGATCAGCCGGCCGAGCGCATAGGGCGTCAGCTTGTCGTAGACGAAGGTGATTGACGGCCGGTTGCCGGTGAAGACGCGGTGCGGCGCGATGAAATCGGCCTTTTTGTCGTCCATGCCCTTGTCGGTCAGCTGCTTCTTGGCTTCTGCGAAGGTGCGCCCCTTCATCAGCGCTTCCGATTGGGCGAGAACGTTGGAGATCAGCAGCTGGTGCTGGTGGCGCAGCTCCGGCTCGAAGGCGTTGGCAGCGATCATGAACTCCGCGGGGATGATGCTCGTGCCCTGATGGATGAGCTGGTAGAAGGCGTGCTGGCCGTTGGTGCCGGGCTCGCCCCAGACGACGGGGCCGGAATTGCCTTCGACCGGCGTGCCGTCGATGGTGACGCCCTTGCCGTTCGATTCCATGTCGAGCTGCTGCAGATAGGCCGGGAAACGCGACAGGCGCTGGTCGTAGGGCAGGATGGCGCGGGTGGGGTAGCCCAGCACATTGCGATGGTAGAAGCCGATCAGGCCGAGCAGCACAGGCAGGTTTTCGGTAATCGGCGCCTTACGGAAATGATTGTCGACGGCGTGGGCTCCGTCGAGGAACTTGCCGAAATTCTCAGGGCCGACTGCGATCATCAGCGGCAGGCCGATCGCCGACCAGATCGAGTAACGGCCGCCGACCCAGTCCCAGAAGCCGAAGACGCGGGCGCTGTCGATGCCGAAGGCGGCGACCTTGTCGAGCGCCGTCGAGACGGCAGCGAAGTGGTGCTGCACGGCGGCTTCGCCGAGCGCCTTGGCGATGAAATTGCGCGCCGTCTGCGCATTGGTCATCGTCTCGACGGTGGTGAAGGTCTTCGAGGCGACGATGAACAGCGTCGTTTCCGGCTGCACCAGCTTCAGGATATCGGCGATATGGGCGCCGTCGATGTTGGAGACGAAATGCGCGCGCGGACCGTCATGGAAGGGGGCAAGCGCCAGCGTCGCCATGACAGGCCCGAGATCCGAGCCGCCGATGCCGATATTGATGACATCGGTGATCGCCTTGCCGGTCGCGCCCTTCAGCGTGCCGGAGCGGACGTCGTCGGCAAACTTGCCCATGGCGGCAAGCACCGCATTGACGTCGGGCATGACGTCCTTGCCGTCGACCAGCACCGGCGTGTTGGAACGGTTGCGCAGCGCTGTGTGCAGAACGGCGCGATCCTCGGTGAAGTTGATCGCCTTGCCGGAGAACATTTCCTCGCGCTTCGTCTCGACGCCGCCGTCTTCGGCAAGCTTCACCAGGAGCTTGAGGATGTCGTCATTCACCGCCGTCTTGGAAAAATCCATCAGCAGGTCGTCAAGCGCGACGGAAAAGCGCGAAAAGCGCTGCGAATCGGTGGCGAAGGCGGCACGGATATCGGTTGCCTTGGTGGCATCAGCGGTGCTTTTCAGCTGTTCGACGATGGCGTTCATGGGAGGCTCCTTTGGAGGCGGAAAGGTTGCGGAAACTATTCGCTTTCTCACCCGCAAATCAAGTTCAGCCGCCTGTCGAAATGGAAAAAAGCCACCCGCGGCAAGCGGATGGCCCCTTGAGGAAAGCCTCTAATTCATCAAATCGTCAAATTCAGCCGCGCAGGTCCTTGCGCAGGATCTTACCAACAGGCGACTTCGGCAGCTCGGTGCGGAATTCGATGAAGCGCGGGCGTTTGTAGTTGGTGAGGTTGGCGATGCAATGGGCTTTTACCTCGGCTTCCGTCAGGTTCGGATCCTTCCTGACGACGAAGAGTTTTACCGCCTCGCCCGAATGTCCGTCCGGCACGCCGATGGCTGCGGCCTCGAGGATGCCGGCATGCATGGCAGCGACTTCCTCGATCTCGTTCGGATAGACGTTGAAGCCGGAGACGAGGATCATGTCCTTCTTGCGGTCGACGATCTTGGTATAGCCGCGGTCGTCCATGAAGCCCATGTCGCCCGAGCGGAAATAGCCGTCATCGGTCATCACCCGCGCCGTCTCCTCCGGCTTCTGCCAGTAGCCGGCCATCACCTGCGGCCCGCGGATGCAGATCTCGCCGACGTCGCCGAGCGGTAGCGAATTGCCAGCTTCGTCGCGGATGTCGAGTTCGGTGGAGGGAAGCGGCAGACCGATCGTGCCGGTGAACTCAGGCGAATCGAAGCGGTTGGCGGTGGCAACGGGCGATGTCTCGGAAAGGCCGTAGCCTTCCGTCACCGCCGTGCCCGTCATCTTCAGCCAGCGGTCGGCGACCGGGCGCTGCACGGCCATGCCGCCGCCGAGCGACATGATCAGCGAGGAGAAGTCGAGCTTGGCGAAATCGGCATTGTTCATCAGCGCATTGAACAGCGTGTTGAGGCCGGGGAAGATATGCACCTTCGACTTTTCGAATTCCTTGACGAGACCGGGAATGTCGCGCGGATTGGCGATCAGGATATTGTGGGCGCCGAGCGACATGCCCATCAGCGAATTCACCGTCAGCGCGAAGATGTGGTAGAGCGGCAGGGCGCAGAGGAAGTTCAGCACCTCCGGCTCTTTCTTGCGCTCGAAGGCCGATCGAAGCCAGAGCGACAGCTGCGCCTTGTTGGCGAGCAGGTTCTGATGTGTCAGCATCGCGCCCTTGGCAACGCCCGTCGTGCCGCCGGTATATTGCAGGAAGGCGATGTCGCTGCCTGTCAGCGCGACCGGCTGGAGCTTTTTTCCCGCACCTTCGCTAAGCACCTGGCCGAAGCTCTTGTGCTGAGGGATCGACCAGGAGGGAACGAGCTTCTTCACCTTGCGCACGACGAAATTGACGATCAGCCCCTTCGGCCCCAGCATTTCCCCGAGCGAGGTGACGACGACATGGCGGAGATCCGTCTTGTTGAGAACCTGTTCCACCGTGCGTGCGAAATTCTCCAGCACGAAGATCGCCTTGGCGCCGGAATCCTTCAACTGATGTTCGAGCTCGCGCGGCGTATAGAGCGGGTTGACGTTCACGACGACAAGGCCGGCGCGCAGGATGGCATAGGTGGCAATCGGGTTCTGCAGCACGTTCGGCATCATCACGGCGACGCGGTCGCCCTTCTGAAGGCCGGTGCTTTGCAGCCAGGCGGCGAGTTTGCGCGTCTGGCTCTCCAGCTCGCGGTAGCGCATCCCCTTGCCCATGCTGGAAAAGGCGGTCCGGTCGGCATAACGGGCGCAAGATTTTTCCAGCAGTTCGGCAAGCGAGACATATTCCAGCGGCGGAATCTCTGCCGGAACGATATCGGGATAAGCGGCAAGCCAGGGCTTGTCGGGCTTGGCTCCGTTCGGATGGACGGAAATGCTGTTCATCTGTCTCTCTCCCTTGCTGCCACCGCCAGCGCCGAGCCGGCAATCGACCAGAAGGATCCTCCATCTTCCAGTCGGCAGCTTATGCCATTGCCTGAACGGTTCAAGCCGAATGAAGCTATACTAACCTTGACGTAAACGTCAACATTCTGCCAGCACACGATCATGGAGAGGATGGGGAACTTTGAGTCCGCCGTGACGTTGATCTTGCATACTCACCATGAGGAAACACCAAAAGGAGGTGCACAATGTTGAACCAGGATACTGACGCCACCCGCCGTGACCCGAATGCTAAGGTCACGCACTCGCTGATCGCCAGCGACCGCGTGGAAGGCACCCGTGTCTATGGGGCAGATGGCAGGCATATCGGCTCGATCGAACGCCTGATCATCGGAAAGCTCGACGGCCGTGTTGCCTATGCGGTGCTGAGCTTCGGCGGCTTCCTGGGCATCGGTCATGATCACTATCCGCTTCCTTGGGAAAAGCTGAACTACGACACCCAGCTGGATGGCTATCGCATCGACCTGACCAAGGAGCAGATCGAAGGCGCCCCGAGCTATTCGGACGATGACGACACCTGGTACAACGACAATGGCCGCCGGGTCTATGATTACTACGGCGTGCCGCCCTACTGGATGTAACGTCGTCCGATAGGCCGAGCTGGAAGGGCCCCGCGGATGCGGGGCCTTTTTAGTGTTTGGCTCGTGCCGACCGCCGCCCCTCACCCTAACCCTCTCCCCGTAAAAACGGGGAGAGGGGACGTGCCCTGCGAGAGGCTGGCGGGGAACCGAGAGGCCGCGGCATATCCCCTTCGCCCCGCGAGCGGGGAGAAGGTGGCGGCAGCCGGATGAGGGGCTTTCCTAGCGCCCGGCGGTGAGATCGTTGGCCGACCGCAGAACGGTGCCGAAGACAATGTCGTCTGCCCCGATCGCCTTTGTCGTCTTGACCACAAACACATGGCTCTCGCCCGGCAGCAGCGTCACCAGCATCGAATCGACAACGGCATCCGGATCCAGTCGATCGGCCATCAGGCAGAGATCCTTGAGGAAGTTTTGCGCCGTCACCTTGACCCCGTACCCGCCCTCGATGCTGGTGACATCGACCGTCAGCCGCGGTGCTGGTAAGGCAAGCTCGATATCCTCGACGAAATAGTGGAAGGCTCGCCTGTCCAGCATCTGCACGACGATGACCTCGTCCTTCGGTAAGTCGGGGGTGACGATCTCCTCGGGCAGCGGAAATTCCTTTGCTTCGAAACGGTCGCAGAGCAAGCGCCAGAATTCGAATTCGGCAAGCACCGTGCCGTCGAGCTTCAGGCGTTTGCCGCTGATCTTCGCCCGCCAGAACAGCGTCCGTTCATTGACGGCCACCGCCGCAAGTCCGCCGCCGCGCGGCTGGATCGTCAGCAGGCGCGGATCATAGGCTGTCTTCAGCGCATACCAGAGCGGCTTGCGGCGTCCGGCCGAATCGAGGGCTGCCCATGAGGTCACCGGCCAGCAATCGTTGAACTGCCAGACCACCGAACCCTTGCAGATATTGCGATGCGAGCGCATGTGCTCGACGCCGAAACGGATGGCACGCGCCTGGTTGAGCTGGGTGGCGAAATGCCAGTCATCCATCGTCTTGGGCTCCGGCAGATGGCCGGACAGGCCGCGGATCAGCTTGTCATTGCCCTCCGTTGCCTTCTGATGGTGGAAGACGCCGTTCGATTGCGGCGTCAGCGGCGCATCATGCACGCTTTCTTCGATCGTCGCCCAGGCAGCCGGTGCCTGCCAGCCGAATTCGGAGCAGAAGCGCGGGATATAATTGCGGTAGACCTCGTAGCCGACATCGTTCCACACATCCCAGATATGTTTGCAGCCATGACCGTTGGCATTGGGTTCGATCTCCATCGAGCCGGAATAGGGACTGCCGGGATAATAGGGCCGGTCCGGATCGAGTTCGGCGCAGAGTTTCGGCAGCAGGTCGAGATAGTAGCCGAGCCCCCAGCTTTCGCCCGCCTTGATGATCGGCCGCCAGCCCCATTCGTCGAAGCCCCAGATGTTCTCGTTGTTGCCGTTCCAGAGGACGAGCGAAGCATGCGGCATCAGCCGCACGACATTGTCGCGCACCTCCGCCTCGACCTCGCTTCTGAGCGGCTCTTCCTCCGGATAGGCGGCGCAGGCAAAGAGGAAATCCTGCCAGACCAGCATGCCCTTGCGGTCGCAGGTCTCATAGAACTCGTCGGCCTCGAAGATGCCGCCGCCCCAGACGCGCAGCATATGAATATTGGCGGCCTTTGCTTCCTCGATCCGCGCGGCATAACGCTCGGCCGTCAACCGCGGGGGAAAACAATCGTCCGGAATCCAGTTTGCCCCGCAGATGAAGAGCGGCACGTCGTTGATGATGAAGGTAAAGGCCGAGCCATGGTCGTCGGCTGCGGTATCGAGCCGCAGCGAGCGGAAACCGAGTTCACGCTGATAGCTGTCGAGCAGATCGTCGCTGGCCTCGTCGAACAGCCTCAGCGTCATTGGATAGAGCGGCTGCGCGCCGAGATGGTGCGGCCACCAGAGCTGCGGCGAGGGGAGGGCAAGCTCGAAGGAAACCGCGTCTTCATCAGGCGCAATCGCCACCGTCTTGCTCACGCCGCCGATTTCGGCAACGAGCCTCAACGGCGTCTTATCTCCATGCCGCGCCAGCCGGGCATGGACCTTCACCAGGCCGTCGCCGCCGGAAAGTATTGCCGATACCCGTGTTTCGGCAAGCCGCGCCCGATCCCAACTTTCCAGCCGGACCGGCTTCCAGAGGCCTGCCGTCACCAGCGTCGGCCCCCAGTCCCAGCCGAAATTACAGGCCATCTTGCGCATCAGATTGCCCGGTCCCGGGTAGTTGTTGGGACGGTAGCCGTAATGTTTTTCCATCTCCGCTCCATAGGCGTAGGCGGAGCGGAAGGTGACCGTGAGTTCGTTCTGGCCAGCCTTCAGAAGCCGGGAAACATCGAAACGATAGGTACGGTGCATGTTGAAGGTGCAGCCGATCTCTTCGCCGTTGAGGGATATCACCGCGACCGTATCGAGCCCGTCGAAGACCAGTTCCTGCACCCTGGCATCGTCAGGCATCGCCTCGAAACTGCAGCGATAGGTCCAGTCGGTCTTGCCGATCCAGTCATTGGTGATCTCGTTGACGTCGATATAGGGATCGGGGATCAGCCGGTTGGCGAGAAGGTCGAGATGCACGCAGCCCGGCACCGTCGCGGGTATTGCAGCCGGCAGGCCGAGCCTTACTGTATCGTTACAGGAGAGCGTCCAGCCGGAATTGAGCGCAGTCTTTTCGATCATGGCGGGCTCCTGATGCATGCTGCTTGAAGCTGTGGGATTATCTATGGATTGGAACGTGCCGGTGGTTCGGCATGAGATGCCTCAGAGAAACCGGCCGTGGCGCTGCAGCACCTCGATCTTGTAGCCATCCGGATCGCTGATGAAGAAGAACAGACCGAAGAGCTTGCCGTCGCGGTTGAGCTCTACCAATTCACCGGGCTTGAGCCCGAGCTTCGACAGCCGCTCGCGCTCGACCGCCACCTCTTCGACGGAGACGGCGAGATGGCCATAGGCATTGCCGAGGTCATAGGGCGCGGTCCGGCCCTTGTTGACCGTCAGTTCCAGCTCGAAGCCGGTCTCGGCATTGCTAATATAGATCAGCGTGAAGGTCTCGAAATCGACGCGGTCGGCGACCGAAAGGCCGAAGGCCCTCTCGTAGAATTCGACGGAGCGCGCCTCATCGAGAACGCGGATCATGGAGTGGATCATCTTCGCCAATTCTGCCTCCCTTTGTCATCCATCACGGCGGTCTTGGTACCCGTCCTCCTACGCCGCGCGCAAGCCGATTCTTCGCGTAATCGCTCCTTCGATCAAGCCCATGGCGTCATAGATCAGCACCGCCATCAGGCCGACGATCAGGCCGCCCTGCAGGATGAAGGCGGTGTTGTCGGAAATCAGCCCTGCGATGATGACCTCGCCGAGGCCCTTGGCCGCAACCGTCGAGCCGATCGTCGCCGTGCCGATATTGATCACGGTCGCGACCTTCAGCCCTTCGAGGATCAGCGGCAAGGCAAGCGGGAGCTCGACCCGCAGCAGCCGCTGCGTGCCGTTCATGCCCATGCCGTCGGCGGCATCGAGAACCTGCGGCGAAACCTGCTTCAAGCCGGCAACAGTGTTTTCGAAGATCGGCAGCAGCCCGTAGAGAAAGAGCGCGATCAGCGTCGGCATGGCGCCGAAGCCGGTCGCGGGAACGGCGAGCGCCAGCACGGCGACCGGCGGAAAAGTCTGCCCCGCATTGGCGATTGCGCGCGACAGCGGCAGGAAGTCAGCCCCGCTTTCCCGTGTCACGAAGATGCCGCCGACAACGGCGAGCACGGCGCTGCAGACGATCGATCCGATCACCAGCTGCAGATGGCCGGCGGCCAGCGAAGCAAGGCTGTTCTGCCTATAGACGGCAGGCGCATTGTTGCTGGTCAGCGGCACCAGCATGAAGGAAAGCCACTCCGTCCTGAACAGCAGGATGAGCAGCAAAGCCAGCGCCGCCAGGCGGAAGAGATTGGCGACGACGAGCTTCATGCCTTACGGCCCAGTTCGAGCAGCCGCGTCATCGAGATCGATCCCACAGGCGCCTTTTCGCCGTCCTGCACGGCCGCCTCATCGACCCCCTGCCAGATCATCTCGGCCAGCGCATCACGCAGGCTGAGCGACTGCGGCAGGGCATAGGCGAGACCGTTCTTGGCCGGCTCCATGCTTTCCTTCAGCGGCAGCAGCGACATCAGCTTCAGCGCCCGGTCGGAGGTGCCGGTCAATTGCTGCACGAAGGGATCGGCGGGTTCGGTGAGGATCTTTTCCGGCGTCGAGCATTGCAGCAATCTGCCCTCGCTCATCACCGCAATCTGGTTGCCAAGATGGAAGGCCTCGTCCATGTCGTGGGTGACGAGAATGACCGTCGTGCCAAACTGCTTCTGGATCGCCAGCAGATCGTCCTGCGCCTTGCCGCGGATGACGGGATCGAGCGCGCCGAACGGCTCGTCCATCAACAGCAGTTCCGGCTCGGCCGCCAGCGCCCGGGCGACACCGACGCGCTGCTGCTGGCCGCCGGAGAGCTGGTGAGGATATTTGTCGGCAAAGGTTGCTGGATCGAGGTTGAAGAGCCCAAGCAGTTCCTCGACGCGTTTGGCGATGCGGGCGGAATCCCAATCGAGAAGCTGCGGCACGGTGGCGATATTCTGCGCCACGGTCCGGTGCGGAAAGAGGCCGTGCCCCTGGATCGCATAGCCGATCTTGCGGCGAAGCTCGGTCACCGGAACGTCCATCACATTCTGTCCGCCGACGAAGATCTCGCCTTCGGTGATCGGCACCAGCCGGTTGATCATCCGCATCAGCGTCGATTTGCCGGAGCCAGACGTGCCGACGATGACGGTAATCTCGCCCTTCTCGACACTCATCGAGACGTCGTCGACGACGGTGGCCGCGCCATAGCGCTTGGTGACGTTCCTGATCTCGATCATGGTCATGCGGCAGATCCCCGGATGCTTTCGATGACCGCATCGAGGATGACGGCCGATGAGAAGGCGAAGAAGACGGTCGGCACGGCGCCGAGCAGGACGAGGTCCATGGCCGTCTGGCCGAGCCCCTGGAAGATGAAGATGCCGAAGCCGCCGCCGCCGATCAGCGCGGCGATCGTCACCATGCCGATCGCCTGCACCAGCACGATGCGGATGCCGGTGAGGATCACGGGAAAGGCGAGCGGCATGTCGATTCCAACAAGGATCTGCCACCGTGTCAGCCCCATGCCGGCCGCAGCGTCGCGTACCGAGGGGTCGACGCCCTGAAGGCCGACGACGGTGTTGGCGACGATCGGCAGCAGCGAATAGAGCACCAGCGCAATCAAGGCGGGCGCCGTGCCGATGCCGCGAATGCCGATTGCGGCGGCGAGCGGCACATGGGTGGCGAGATAGCCGAGCGGCAGCATCAACAGGCCGAAGAGTGCCAGACTCGGGATCGTCTGGATGAGGCTCAGCCCCTGCAGCACGATGGCCCGCAGCTTCGGCACCCAGAAGCAGAGGATGCCGAGCGGCAGGCCGAGAACAACGGCGATGGCAAGCGAGCCGAACGCGAGCAGCAGATGCGAGATCGCTTCGGTTTCGAACTGCGGTGCCCGTGTCGAAAATTCCTTCATGATCGAAAGGCTGTCGAGCAGGCCGGAGGAGAGCGAGATGAAGAGCAGCGCCGTATAGGCTGCAAGGGCTGCGATCCGCATCCAGGGCGCAAGGCGGATCTTCACCAGCGCATCGGATATGACGAGCCCGATCACGGCAAACAGCACCCAGAAGCCGCCGCCGGGCGTCATCCGCGCCACCGTGCTGCCGGGCGGCGTTGCCGCGGCCGAGACGAGGCCGATCGCAACGATCAGCGCCGCAAGACAGAGTGTCGCAATCGCAAGCCGCGCGATCGCATGGCGTAGGAACAGCGTGGCGAAGGCGGTGAGAAGGAGGAGCACGGTCAGGATGACGACGGAAGGCTGGGGAAGAAGCTGCAACAGCAGCATCGGCTTGCCGGCGGCGATGCGATTTGCCTTCACGTAGATGAAGGGCATCAGTGCCGTCGCCGCGATGCCGCCGGCCACCAGAACCACGCCGAGCCGGTCCAGCCTGCGGACCGCTAAGGTTTCTGCCATGTATCCCAATCCTGTCTGGCCAACCTGTCAGGAAAGCCAATCCTGTCAGGAAAGAAAGCTCCGCCCGTAATCGGGCGGAGCGGGCAATGACTACTTCAGGAAGCCCTTTTCCTTGAGATAGGCTTCGGCGACGGATTTTGCCGGCTCGCCATCGACCTGGATCTTGGCGTTGAGCTTGCGCAATTCGTCGGCGGTCAGGCTCTTGAAGATCGGCGAGAGCACTTCCTCGATTTTCGGATTGGCCTTCAACACCTCTTCGCGAATGATCGGCGTCGGGGCGTAGACCTGCTGCACGTTCTTGTCGTCTTCGAGAACGGTGAGTTCAGCCGCTTCGATCGCGCCGTCGGTGCCGTAGACCATGGCGGTGTTGACGCCGTTCGTCTGGTCGGCGGCTGCCTTGATCGTTGCCGCCGTGTCGCCGCCGGAAAGAACGACCATCTGGTCGGGCTTCAGCTGGAAGCCGTAGGTCGTCTGGAAGGCGGGAAGCGCGCCGGCCGAATTGACGAATTCGGCGGAGGCGGCAAGCTTGGCGGCACCGCCGCCGGCAACCCATTTGCCGAAGTCGGTGAGGCTCTTCAGCTTGTTCGGGCCGGCAACATCGCTGCGCACGGCGAGCGCCCAGGTGTTGTTGGCAGGCGACGGCGTCAGCCAGACGATCTTGTTGGCATCGTAATCGAGCTTCTTCGCCAGCTCATAGCCCTGGTCGATGTTCTTCCAGGCGGCGTCATCGGCCTTGTTGAAGAAGAAGCCGGCGTTGCCGGTATATTCGGGATAGATGTCGATTTCGCCTGCGGTGATCGCCTTGCGCACGACCGGTGTCGCGCCAAGCGCGATGCGGTCCTGCGTCTTGATGCCGTTGGCTTCGAGAGCGAGCGCGATGACGTTGCCGAGCAGCGTGCCTTCCGTGTCGATCTTCGACGAGACGACGACGTCGGCGGCATGGGCCGCACCCACCGCGAAGGCGGAGAGCGAAACGGCAAGTGCGAGTTTCTTCAGCATGGAATATCCCCTTGTTAAACACCGTTGAATGAGGCTCAAACCCCTGGCGGGAGGCCTGCGCATAGGAAATCTGCCGGCGAAGGCGACCAAGTCGCCATCATGCCGGAATTGCGTGCGTCATGGAAATAGCGTTCATGCCCGAAAAATCGATGCAAGCCCCCTCGAGTATTTGCGGTCGCGCCACGATTATGGCGGCGAATGCACCTCCGCGCGCGGAAACGCATTCCCTTTTCCAAGGCCGGCGCGATTTGTTTTTGTCCCCTTGCGTGTTTCCACGATATTCCCAGGCTCTGTTGCGGATTCCCGCCGCCCGGATTTTTCTATGATCGAACGATAGCCCGGCTCTCCGGAGGCAGGGATATCTTTTTTCCTGAACACATCATATCGTCCGGTTTTTCCAGCACTTTCCGGAGGTGGCCGTTTGCATCTTGGTGCCCTGTTCATCGCCAGCCATGTCCTGACCTCCGGTTCGGTCCGCGAGACCGCGCGGCGCTTCCACCTATCGCCCTCCACCGTCTCGACGGCAATCCATAATCTCGAGACCGAACTGGCGATGACGCTGACCGAACGCGCCTCCGGCGAGCTGGCGATGCTAATTGCGAGCGGCAGGGTGCTGGAAGGCCTGAAGCCGATCATGGCTGCGATCGGTGAGCTCGGCCAATGGGCCGGTCACGACGGCGACGGCGCTGAGATCGACGAGGTCTGGGCATCGCGCATTCCCGTCAAGATCGTCACGATGGAGCGGTTTCTCGAAGTTGCCGACCAGGGGAGCATCAACCGGGCAGCGCGCCGCCTTCGCCTCGGTCAGCCGCAGCTTTCACTTCAGCTTGCCAATCTTGAGAAATTTCTGACCCATCGCCTGTTCGAGCGCCAGGCGCAGGGCTCGGTGCTGACGGAGGAGGGCAGGCGCGCCTACCAGATCTTCATGGCGATCAGCCAGGCGTGGAACGATCTGAAATCGTCGGCCGACGAGCGTTATCGGCGCACTGCCCGGTCGCTGCGCATCGGTTCGATCATCCCGACCGGATCGGAAAGCTGGGTGGCGCGCTGCCTGGGATCGCTGGTCTCCGAATGGAATGCGCGCCGCAACAACAATGCGATCTCGCTGGTGTCGATGACCGCCGACGATCTGCGCGAGGCGTTGAAGAACGGCCGCATCGATGTCGCAATCCTGGATTCGGTCTTCGGCCTCGAAAGCTTTCGGCATCGCGAACTGCTGCAGACCGATATGGTGGTGATCGCGCCGCCGGATAGTACCGAGACCAGCGTTGCTGATCTCGTCGCCGGCCACCCGATCTGCATGCCGAGCCCGCGCACCGGCCTCGGCCATGCGGCCATGGCCTTCAGCTACGAGCGCGCGCCCAACCGGCGCCGGCGCGGCCAAGATATCACCGCGGCGGATTCGCTGCCTGTCATCGTCGACCTCGTCGCCAATCACGGCTACGTCTCCTTCCTCGGTCGGGTCAGCGCCATGCCGATTGCCGACAAGGTGCGCATCGTCGATCTCGACGAGCACCTGCCGATGTCCTATCACGTCGCCTTCAACCATCGAAAAGCCGCCGCCGATGCCTGCACAATGATCATCGAGGCGGCAGCGAGAATTACCTCTGAAGCGGTCGTGCGAACCGCAGCCGTGGCTTAAGCCTCGGCGGAGCTAGGGAGACCGCAACATGACGATCTTGCTTGAGGTGTGCGTGGACAGCGCCGAAGGCCTTGCCGCCGCGATCGAGGGTGGCGCCGGGCGCATCGAGCTCTGCTCGGCGTTGGAACTCGGCGGCCTGACGCCGTTGCCGAGCCTGATGCGGATCGCCGCCCGGGCACCCATTCCGGTCTATGCGATGATCCGCCCTCACGCCGGCCCCTTCATCTTCGACGGGGCAGACGAGGAGGCGATGATGATCGATATCGACGCCGTGCGCGCCGCCGGCCTTGCCGGCGTCGTCATCGGCGCCAACCGGCCGGATGGTACGCTCGACATGCCGCTGGTCCACCGTTTGAAGGCGCATGCGGCGGGACTCGGCTCGACGCTGCATCGCGCTTTTGATCTGGTGCCGGATGCCGACCAGGCGCTGGAGCAGGCGGTCGAGCTCGGCTGCGAACGCATCCTGACATCAGGCTGCGCGCTGAAGGCGGTAGACGGCCTCGACACGCTGAAGCGCATTTCGGCAAAGGCCGCCGGCCGCATCGCCATCATGCCCGGCAGCGGCATCCGCCCCACCAATGTCGGCGAGATATTGAAGGCGACCGGCGCCCGCGAGGTCCACGGCTCCTGCAGTTCACCGGTCGAAAGCGCCGATCCGCGCGCGGTCGCTTTTGGTTTCGAGGCGAGAAGCACAAACAAGACGGATGTCGCCGTCGTCAGGCAGATGCGCAGGGCGATCGAGGCGGGAGTTTAGCGACCGCGGCTTGCCCTCATCCGGCTGCCGCCACCTTCTCCCCGCTTGCGGGGCGAAGGGGATATGCCGCGACCTCTCCGTCCCCCGCCCAGCAGGGCACGTCCCCTCGCCCCGTTTTACGGGGGTCCACAGGACGGGTCGAGACCAGTGGCTCGACCCCGGCAAGGTTAGGGTGAGGGGCAGCCGCCGGCGCGAAGCGGACGGAAACCACGTCACGCGTTCGCTGGAAACGCCCTAACCACCAATACTGATCACAGCCTTGATCAGCCCATTCTTCTCATGCGCCCAGCGCGCGAGATCGCGCGGCGCATCGGCAAGCGTCGTGCGGTGGGTGATCAGTTTGTCCACCGGCACCAGCCCTTTGGCGATCGAATCCGCGACATGCTCGAAATCGACGCGGGTGGCGTTGCGGCTGCCGATCACCATCATCTCGCGCTTGTGGAATTCGGGATCGGAGAAGCGGATATCGTCCTTGACGACGCTGACCAGCACCAGCGCGCCGCCATGGGCGACGAAGGAGAAGGCCTTTTCCATCGAAGGGCCGTAACCCGTCGCATCGAAGACCACGTCGAAACCGTCGCCGTTGGTCTTTTCCCGGACGGTCTCCGCTGTCGCCTCGTTGGCAACGATGCCGGAGGTGAAGCCGAAGCGTTCCGACGCCATCTGCAGCCGCTCGGTGCTGGTATCGAGCAGCGTCACCTCATGGCCTGCGATGCGCGAGAAGATCGCCGCCCCGAGGCCGATCGGCCCGGCGCCGATCACGAGCGCCCGGGCTCCGGCACCGGTCATCGAACGGCGCACCGCATGAGCGCCGATCGCCAGGAACTCGGTCGTCGCCGCCGCTTCGAGGCTTACACCCTTGGCGGCGTAGAGGTTCTCGGCCGGGACTGAAATCTCCTCGCAGAAGGCGCCGTCGGTATGGACGCCGAGCACCTTGATATTGGTGCAGCAATTCGGCTTGCCCTGCCGGCAGGCGATACATTGCCCGCAGGAGAGATAGGGATTGACGATGACAGGCGTGCCGACTGCGATAGTGACGCCGTCGCCCGCTTCCAGCACCGTCGCCGAGATCTCGTGCCCCATCACCCTGGGATATTCGAGGAAGGGATGTTTGCCCTCGAAGATGTGGTAGTCGGTGCCGCAAATGCCGACATGGCTGACGGCAAGCCGCACCCAGCCGGCGGCGGGAGCCGCAGGCGAAGGACGCTCGACGATATCGAGCACGCCGGGCTCCCGGCAAAGAACTGCTTTCATGACGGGTCTCGCATTCCTGGTTCTTTACTCTGTGTCGTGCCACTGCTGTTCGGTTCGTGCGGATAGCTGCCCCTCACCCTAACCCTCTCCCCGTAAACGGGGCGAGGGGACGTGCCCTGCACGACGTCAATGGGGACGGAGAGGTTTGCGGCATATCCCCTTCTCCCCGTCAAAACGGGGAGAAGGTGCCGGCAGGCGGATGAGGGGCAGGCAGCGATCTCTTGCTCGCCTCTCAATTGCTCCGGCGGCGGCGCAGCTGGTCGAAGAACACGATCACGATGATCAGCAGACCGGTGATGATACGCTGCCAGAAGGAGTTGACGTTCAGAAGGTTCGCGCCGTTGTTGATGGTGGCGAGAATGAAGGCGCCGATCAGTGGGCCGTGCACCGAGCCGACCGCGCCGAACAGGCTGGTGCCGCCGATGACGGAGGAGGCGATCGCCTGCAGTTCCCAGCCGTCGGCCTGCGTCGCATTGCCGATCGCGATGCGCGAGGCGAGCAGCACGCCGACGAAGGCGGCGAAGGAGGCAGACAGGATATAGGCGAGGTAGATCATGCCCTTGACGTTGACGCCGGAAAGGCGCGCCGCCTCGGCGTTCGAACCGACCGCGAAGAGATACCGGCCCCAGCGGCTCAGATGCAGGAAGATGAAGGATGGGACCGCCACCAGGATGACCATCCAGAACAGGCTCGGAATACTGAGCAGATCGGCGCGGGCGAAATTGCTGAAGCCCTCATTGGTGATGTTGATCGTCGAGCCGTTGGTGATCAGCAGGCCGATGCCGCGCAGCGATGTCAGGGTTGCCAGCGTGATGATAAAGGGCGGCAGGCCCATATGCACGATGCCGAAGCCATGGAAGGCGCCGATCGCCACACCCATGAGCAGCGTCAGCGCGATCGCCCCCCAGACCGGCACGCCCGCCTGCAGCAGCCAGGCGATGATCACGGTGCAGAAGCCGACGATGGCGCCGACCGAAAGATCGATGCCGGCGGTGATGATGACGAAGGTCTGGCCGAGCGCCAGGATCGCCGTCATCGCACCCTGACGCAGCAGGTTGGAGATGTTGAGCGGCGTCCAGAAGCTCGGGGTGACGACGCCAAGCACGATCCAGAGGAAGATCAGCAGGCCGATCAGCGTCAGGCCGAACAGGATGTTCATTTTCCGGCGCGGCGGCGGTGCGACGATTTCGGTGGGGGTGGCAGTCATGAATTTTCTCCCTCTTATTCTTTTGGCTCAGACGCCGATCGCTTCGCTGAGCACTTCTTCATGCGTCGCCGCGTGATAATCATGGCTCGCGACGATTTTGCCGGCGCGGAAGACGTGCAGCCGGTCGGCCAGTTCGTAGACCTCGGGCAGATAGGAGGAGATCAGGATGATGCCCGCGCCGTCCTTCAGAAGCTTGGCGAACAGCCGGTAGATTTCCGCCTTGGTGCCGACGTCGACGCCGACGGTCGGCTCGTCGAAGATGAAAAGCCGGGCGCCATGGCTCAGCCACTTGCCGATGACGATCTTCTGCTGGTTGCCGCCCGACATGCTGGAGGCCGGAACGCGCCGGCTCGGCGTCTTGATGCTGAGATTGCGGATCTGCTGGTCGGCATTGGCCGATTCGCGCGTGTGATTGATCACCGGCCCGTGGCTCAGCCGCCCGAACACCGGCAGGTTGATGTTGAGGCCGATCGGCAGGTTGAGGCAAAGCCCCTGATCGCGCCGGCTTTCCGGCGCCAGCGCAATGCCGAGCTCCATCGCCGTGCGTTCGTTGCGGATGTCGACACGTTTGCCCATCCATTCGACATCGCCTGCTGTCGTCGGCTGGCGGCCGTAGAGCCCGAGGGCGAATTCGCTGCGCCCGGCGCCGATCAGGCCGTAGAGGCCGACGATCTGTCCCGCCTTGACGCTGAGCGACACATCTTCGAAGCCCGGGCCGGAGAGGCCGTTGACCGTGAGGATCGTCTCGCCGATCGCAATCTTTTCCTTGTGGTAGATCTGTTCGATCGAGCGGTTGATCATCAGCGAGATCAGTTCGGCATCGTTGGTCTCGCCGATCAGGCGCGTGCCGACATGCGTGCCGTCGCGCAGCACCGAGACACGGTCGGCAAGCTCGAAGACTTCCTCCATGCGGTGGCTGATATAGACGATGGTGACGCCTTCGCCCTGCAGCCGGCGGATCAGCTTGAAGAGCTGCGCCGATTCCTGGCGGGTGAGATAGGCAGTCGGTTCGTCGAAGATCAGGAATTGCGTGCCGCGCATCGCTGCGCGCGCCGTGGCCACCAGCTGCTGCTGGCCGATGGTCAGCGAGCTCAACAGCGCACCGGCCGGCAGGCCGAAGCCGAGATCGTCGAGCACGGCCTGCGCCATCTTCTCCATCTGCTTCTTGCGCATCAGGCCGAAGCGGTTGACTTCATCGCCGAGGAAGAGATTGGCGGCGACCGTCAGGTGCCGGCAGAGCACGACTTCCTGGTGCACGGCGTTGATGCCGCGGGCGATCGCCTCGTTCGGCGTCGCCAGCCCCACCGGCTGGCCGCACCACAGCACTTCGCCGGCGGTGCGGGTGATGACGCCGGTCAGCAATTTGATGAGGGTGGATTTGCCGGCGCCGTTTTCACCGACGATGGCGTGGATTTCGCCGGCGAGAAAGGTCAGCGTCGCTGGCTTCAGCGCCTGCACATGACCGTAATTCTTCTGCAGGCCCTTGAGTTCGAGGATAGGCGATCCGGCGGGAATTCGATTGGCTTCTTTCAGCGTCGCACTGTCATCATGGCGATGACTGACCTCTTCCAGTCCGATCATGGGACCTCTCCTCCTTGTGTCGCGTCTGCTCTCCATCCCCCGCAAAACATAGCACGGATGGAAAAAGCCGCGCCGGTTTTTGAAGCCGGCGCGGCTTGTCTGTCGTTATTACTTGATCTTCGGGTTCAGCAGCGCGTCGATCTTCGGGTCGGCCATATTCGCCTTGGTGACGAGGTTTGCACCGGTGTCGACATTCTCTTCGACCTTCTCGCCCTTGGAGACGGCAAGCGCGGTCTTCACGCCGTCATAACCCATGCGGTAGGGGTCCTGAACGACGAGGCCGGCAATCGCACCATCCTTGAGGAAGCCGACCGTCTTGTCGTCGCTGTCAAAGCCGATGACCTTGATCTTCTCGCCGAGCTTGTTTTCGGCGATCGCCTGGCCAACGCCCTGCGCCATGATCAGGTTCGAGGCGAAGATGCCGACGAGGTTCGGATTTGCCGTGATCAGGTCGGTCATCATGTTGAGGCCGGTCGTTGCCTGGCCGTCGCCGTACTTGTCGGCAATGACCTTCAGGCCGGGATACTTGGTCTTCACCTGATCCAGGAAGCCTTCGCGGCGCTGTTCCAGCGAGCCGACGCCCGGAAGGTTGGTGAGGATGACGATTTCGCCCTCTTCCTTGCCGGTGGCGCCCTTGATGGCGGCGGCCAGACCGTCAGCGGCGATGCGGCCGCCCTGAACGTTGTCGGTCGTCAGGAACGACTTGAACGCCTTGGAGTCGGCGCCCGAGTCGATGCCGATGATCGGAACCGACTTGGCCGCTTCATCGATCGGCTTGCCGAGCGCCTTGAATTCGGTCGGCGAAATGACGACGGCCGCCGGCTTGCCGGCAACGGCGTTCTCAAGAATGCTGATCTGGCCGTTGACGTCGGATTCGGCCTGAGCGCCGAGTTCCGGCACGTTGACGCCGAGATCCTTGCCGGCCTTGCGGGCGCCGGCCAGAACGATCTGCCAGTAGAAGGACGTCGTGTCCTTGACGATGATCGGGATCGTCACGTCGGCCGCAAACGACGGTGCCGGCATCGCCGAGGCGATAACTGCGGCGCCCGCAAGCGCGGTAAAGGCGCGGCGGGACAGAAGGGATTTCACGAAACTCATAAGGGTTCTCCTCTCAGGGTGCGTTCTCCTCCGAATAAATCGACCGCTGAACGCAGGCGGACGATTTTTATCGATAAAAAACATTTGCCAGGTGAAGCTAGCCGAGGCGCAATCAAATTGCAAGAGCGCCAAACAGGCTTTTTTTCTTCGGTAAACTCCCGCCAAGCAACTGATTTTATTCCAATACAACGATACACTAAAATAGGGATCAGGCTTGATCGACCTCGTGCGGATGGACGACGCCCTTTTTCAAAATCAGGTTGCCGTACAGCCGAAATTCCGTCGTCGCGACGATGTAGGTCGCCTTGCGGGCCATCGCGTAAAACGCAAAACGCTCCACCGGCACGATGCGGAAATCGCCGGCGTGCTTGGAAACGATCTGCTGGAATTCGGTGCAGACCTCCGGCATCGCATCGGGATCGCCGACCACCTCCATCCGCCACGCCGCTTCCGGCACGAAAGTGTCGAGCGGCATATGGGTCAGGATGGCCGCGGCCATGTCAGTGGCGCTGACGCCGTCGGCGCGAATGACCGGCGGGCCCATCGAGCCCGAGGGAAAATTGGCGTCCGATATGACGATATCGTCGCCATGTCCCATGGTCTTCAATGCATGGAGCAGGTCGGGGCCAAGCAGCGGATGAATACCCTTGAGCATAATCTCTCCTCAGACTCGCACAGCTTCGGCGCCGAGCGGCGGCGCGACCAGCGTATAGGGTTCGAATTCGGCGTAGATCGCGTCGGCAAGCCGCGGCTCGACGATCTCCATGTTGCGCGTCAGGCTCGACGGCTTCGCCGTGCCGATCAGCACCGATGCGACGATCGGTTCGCGCAGCGGAAACTGCAGGGCGGGCGCTGCCAGCGGCACGCCGTGGCGTTTGGCGATCGCCTCCATCGCGCCGACTTTGGCAAGCACATCGTCATCAGCCGGCATATAGTCGAAATGCGAACCCGGTACCGGACCGGTGGCGAGGATGCCGGAGTTGAAGACGCCGCCGACGACGAGCGACGTGCCCTTCTGCCGGCAAAGCGGCAGCAGTTCGGCGACGGCCGAGCGGTCGAGCAGCGTGTAGCGGCCAGCCATCAGGATGCAGTCGAGATCGGAATGGCGCATAACGTCGAGGCAGACCGGCACTTCGTTGACGCCGAGGCCGAAGGCGGAGATCGCGCCAGACGACTTGAGTTCCTCCAGCGCCTTCACGCCGGAATCGAGAAACTGCTTCTGGTGGACCGCATTCTTCGCCGCGCCATGCGTGTAGACGCCGAGATCGTGCACATAGAGAATATCGATGCGGTTGAGTCCGAGGCGCGCATAGCTGAATTCGACCGAGCGCATGATGCCGTCATAGGAATAGTCGTAATCGGCATCGAAGGAGAGCGGATCGACATAGCTGTAATCAGGCACGGTGCCGGTCGGCACCGGCCGAAGCAGCCGGCCGACCTTGGTAGAAAGCACGTAACTGCCATCCGGCTGGTCGCGCAAGAAATCGCCGACCCGCCGTTCGGCAAGGCCGAGCCCATACCAGGGCGCCACATCGAAATAGCGGATGCCGCTATCCCAGGCCGCCTGCAGCGTGTCCATCGCCACCTCGCGCGGGCATGCGCGGTAGAGACCGCCGAGAGCGGCCGCACCGAAGCTGATTTCGGTCACCTCCAGCTTGGTCTTGCCGATCTGTCTCGTCTTCATCATTCCTCCTCACGAAGAAGCTGAACTATCTGGAGCAATCCCAGGAAAAGTGTGAAGCGGTTTTCCGTCCGGGATTGCGTACTTCAAATCAATCCCAGGAAAAGTGTGAAGCGGTTTTCCGTCCGGGATTGCGTAAAAACAGAGATTACAGCGTCGCACCCAGATGCCACGGCACGAATTCATTGTCGCCGTAGCCGAAGAGCTCGCTCTTGGTCTTCTTGCCTGATGCCGTATCGACGATGAGGTCGAAGATCTCGCGGCCCTTGCCGCTGATCGTCGCGTCACCCGTGGCGATCGTGCCGCAATCGATGTCCATATCCTCTTCCATCGAGGCATAGAGCGCCGAATTGCTGGAAAGCTTCAGCGACGGCGCCGGCCGGCAACCGAAGCAGCTCCCGCGGCCAGTGGTAAAGGCGATCATGTTCGCCCCGCCGGCCACCTGGCCGGTCGCCGAGACCGGGTCGTAGCCGGGCGTGTCCATGAAGACGAGGCCGGGGGCCGTGACCCGCTCGGCATAACCATAGACCGCCGTCAGCGGCGAACGCCCGCCTTTGGCAACCGCGCCGAGCGACTTTTCGAGGATGGTTGTGAGGCCACCGCGCTTGTTGCCGGGCGAGGGGTTGTTGTCGAGCGAGGCGCCGTGCAGGGCGACGTAATCTTCCCACCAGGCGATCTTGTCGTCGAGCTTCTTTGCCACCTCGTCGCTGACGGCGCGGCTGCGCAGCAGATGTTCGGCACCATAGATTTCCGAGGTTTCCGACAGGATCGCCGTGCCGCCGGCCGCTGCCAGCAGATCGGCCGCGACACCGAGCGCCGGATTGGCGGTGATGCCGGAAAAGCCATCCGAGCCGCCGCATTGGAGGCCGATGATGATCTCGCCGATCGACATCGGCACGCGCTTTTCTTTGCCGACATCGGCGGCGATTTCGCGCAGCATGCCCATGGCGCGCTCGACCGCGCGGCGCGACCCGCCGGCATCCTGGATGTTGAAATGCCGCTTCGAGGCGCCGGCACCACTCTGGCCGTAGAGCGTCAGCTGGTTGACCTCGCAGCCGAGGCCGATCATCAACACGCCGCCGAAATTCACGTGCCTTGTATAGCCGGCGAGCGTCCGGTGCAGCACGTTCATGCCGTCGCCGGTCGAGCTCATGCCGCAGCCCTGGTCGTGCACGATCGGCACAAAACCGTCGATGCCTTCATAATGCGGCAGGATCGTCCGGTTCGCCTCGTCGGCGATTGCCCGGCAGACCGTGGTGGAACAGTTCACGCTGGCGATGATGCCGATATAGTTGCGCGTTGCCGCCCGCCCGTCGGCGCGGCGATAGCCCATGAAGGTGCGCCCGACGTCGTCGGCTGTCGCCGCTTCCGGCGCCGAATTGGCGGTTGCCGCCAGCCGGTCGTTTTCGAAATGCAGGTTGTGGCTGTGCACATGGTCGCCGGCCTTGACCTCGGCCGTCGTGCGGCCGATCGCCTGTCCGTATTTGACCACGGGTCCCCCGAGCGGAATATCCGCTATCGCCACCTTGTGGCCGGGGTCGATCTTCTCACGGGTCTGAATGCCGGCAACCGTCGAACCCGGCGCGATTGCCGCCGTTGCGACCGCGACATTGTCGCCGGCCGAAAGGATGATCCAAGGCAGTTTGTCCAATTTATTCTCCCTGGGAAAGGCTCGCTGCATCGGCGAAAGCGCATTGATTTTGTTTTTTATCTACAATAAACATTTTCAAGTCAACGGGAATATTGATCCTGTGGACGAGGGAGGCAATGAGCCGCAGGCGACCGGAAATAAGCTAAAGGTCGTTTGAACAAGCCCCGATTTTTCTGCCCTGCTGGAGAGCGGGCGGTGGATACGAGGGCGGAAAGCGGGGTCTGGTGGCAAGGCAGAATACGGTCTTCAAGGAAGCCTATAACAGGTATGCCGTAGCCCTGCGCACGGATACGGCGCTGCCGTCGGAACCGGAGATCGCCGCCCAACTCGGCGTCAGCCGCTCGACGGCGCGCGCCATCCTCACACGGCTCAGCGAAGAAGGCATCATCCGCTGGAACAAACGCCAGAAGATCGTGCTGCGCCAGCCGACTGACCATGATCTCTTTCCCTCCGAAGAAACCGACTCCCTGCATGATATCATCGAGCGCAGCTTCATGCAGCGCATCCTTGCCGATGATGCAGCACCCGGTATGCAGATCAACGAGTTGGAGCTTGCCCGCGAGATCGGCACCGGCACCACCAGCGTGCGCGAATTCCTGATCCGCTTCTCCCGCTTCGGCCTCATTGAGAAACGGCCGAACAGCCACTGGACGCTCAAAGGGTTCACCCGCGAATTCGCCCTCGAGCTTGCCGATGTGCGCGAAATGTTCGAGCTGCATTCCGCCGCCGAATTCGGCCGGCTTCCCAGGGATAATCAAAGCTGGGCCGATCTTGCCGCTATGCGCGACGAACATCACGCCATGCTTGCCGACATCAACCAGCGCTTCAAGGATTTCTCCGTCCTCGACGAACGCTTCCACTTGCTGATCCACCGCGCCTCGAAGAACCGCTTCATCGCCGATTTCTACGACGCGATCGCCATCGTCTTCCACTATCACTACCAGTGGAACAAGGCCGCCGCCCGCCAGCGCAACGAGCGCGCCATCCACGAACATCTGGATTATATCGCAGCGCTGGAATCCGGCGACCAACCAGCAATCGAAACCGCCTGCCGCGCCCATCTGCACTCCGCCCGCCAGACCCTGCTGCAATCCCTGCCGCAAGTCGCCACAGAGAACGCCTGAGCGGGGGACATCTCGGCCCAGAGATCGCCGATGCCAGCCCCCTCATCCGCCTGCCGGCACCAACCGGGGTCGAGCCACGGGTCTCGACGCGTCCTTCGGACCCCCGTTTGCGGGGCGAAGGGGATATGCCGCGACCTCTCCGTCCCTCTATCGCGTCTCGTATGGCACGTCCCCTCTCCCCGTCAGAACGGGGAGAGGGTTAGGGTCATATGCGCTAGGTTTAGCCCTGGACATAAGGAATCTGGTTGTGATTCAAGCTTTGGATGAAGATTCGTCCTGAGGTTTTGGATCATTGGCCGGAAGTGCGCGAGCGGCTTCCGGCGGGTTTTGACTTGGAAGCAACGGCGCGGTTGCGCGGTGCTTTTACGCGGGTGCGGGAAATCAAGAATGCCGAGACGCTGTTGCGGCTGGCACTTGCCTATGGCGGCCTTGGCATGTCGCTACGCGAGACCTGTGCATGGGCCGAAGCGGGCGGGATCGCCCGTTTGTCAGACCCATCGCTGCTCGAGCGGCTGTGCAAAGCGGCGCCTTGGCTTGGCGACATCGTGGCCGCGCTGATTGCCGAACAGGCCAAAGTGCCGACGGGGCGCTTTGCGGGATATCGCTTGCGTGTGCTCGATGGAACGTCGATCTGCCATCCGGGCGCTGACCGCACGACATGGCGGTTGCATGTCGGCTACGATCTGGCAACGGCTCAGGTCGATCAGCTTGAGTTGACCGACATCCATGGTGCCGAGAACCTTCAGCGCCTTACCTACGCACCCGGCGATATCGTGCTGGCCGATCGCTACTATGCAAGACCGCGCGACCTGCGGCCGGTGATCGATGCCGGTGCAGACTTCATCGTGCGGACCGGCTGGAACTCGTTGCGCCTGTTGCAGACGAATGGCGAGCCCTTTGATCTGTTTGCCGCACTCGCCGCTCAGCAAGAGCAGGAAGGCGAGGTGCAGGTTCGTGTCCACGAAGGCATGACGGGGACGCCGCCACCACCGCCGCTGGTCCTGCGCCTCATTGTCCGGCGCAAGGATCCGCAACAGGCCCAAGCCGAGCAAGAGCGCCTGCTCAAGGATGCCCGCAAGCGCGGCAAAAAACCCGATCCGCGCAGTCTCGAGGCGGCGAAGTACATTCTGCTGCTGACCTCGCTGCCGACCGCCACCTTCCCGCCGGCCGATATCCTCACCCTCTATCGCTTCCGCTGGCAAATCGAGCTGGCGTTCAAACGGTTCAAGAGCCTGGCCGGCCTCGACAGCTTGCCGGCCAAGAAGCCGGAACTGGCCCGGGCATGGCTCTACGCCAGACTGATCGTCGCCATCATTGCCGAACAGATTGCCGGGCAAGTCCCGGACTCTCCCCCCTCTGGATGTGGCAACCCCACTGGCTAGCCCCCCATTGGCAAGCCCATCGCGCTGGCGTCTCATGAAGATCGCCCTGGCCACCATTTGCGCCGCCATCCGCGGACCACTTCTGTGGCAGGCCGTCTGTAATCTCGTCACGCGAAGTCGTCGCCACCTCTGTGAGCCGCCGCGACGACGCCGAAAACAATGCGACGATCTACACGCTCGCTTAACCTAGCGCATATGAGGGTTAGGGTGAGGGGCAGATGTTTTCGATACTGCGGATGGCAGCCATCATGAAACATTTCGATGTGTAAGCCGTTATCGCGCTTATGGCCGACGCTAAACTTAAACCGAAATCGGTCGACGGCACCGAACCGCACGGTGCCGGGAACTCGCCCCAGGAGACGGCATCGACTGTCGAGGTCATGCCGCCACCAGATGCCATCGAGCCCGATCCGGAGTTGACACCTGAAGAGGCCGAGCAGGCGCGCAAGCGGTATCTGCTCAAACGTTTCTGGATCAGCGCGCGCCGTTACTGGGGTCGCGGTGGCGACAAGTTCGCTTGGCCCTTCTCGATCGGGCTATTGGCCCTGATCGGCATGAATGTCGGCTTCCAGTACGGAATCAATCTGTGGAACCGCGGGATCTTCGACGCCATAGAGCGACACGATGCCGGCACCGTCTATTTCCTGACCGCCGTATTCGTGCCGCTTGTGCTCGGAACCGTCGCCATTGTCACGATACAGGTCGCCGTTCGCATGATGATCCAACGTCGCTGGCGTTCCTGGCTGACAACATCAGTCATCGCGCGCTGGCTTGCAAACGGCCGTTACTATCAGTTGAATCTCATCGGCGGCGACCACAAGAACCCGGAAGCGCGCATTTCCGAGGATTTGCGGATTGCCACCGAAGCACCCGTCGATTTCATCGCCGGTGTCATTTCCGCATTTCTGGCGGCCTCGACCTTCATCGTGGTGCTCTGGACGATCGGCGGGGCTCTCACTCTGCCGATCGCAGGTTTCCCCGTTACCATTCCCGGCTTTCTCGTCGTCACTGCGGTCCTCTACGCCGCGATCACCTCTACTTCGATGGCGGTCATCGGCCGCTATTTCGTCCACGTCTCCGAGGCCAAAAATCAAGCAGAAGCCGAGTTTCGCTACACGCTGACGCATGTCAGGGAAAACGGCGAGAGCATCGCGCTTCTCGGCGGCGAAGAGGAGGAGCGTAACGACCTCGATAAGACCTTCGCCAATGTGCTAAGGCAATGGGCGCTGCTTGCCCGCCAGCACATGCGCACAACGCTTGTGTCGCATGGGTCGATGCTGATTGCGCCAGTCGTCCCGGTCCTGCTTTGCGCACCAAAATTTCTCGAAGGCAGCATGAGCCTCGGACAGGTCATGCAGGCCGCCTCTGCTTTTGCCATCGTTCAGGGCGCGTTCGGCTGGCTGGTCGACAACTATCCCCGTCTTGCCGATTGGAATGCCTGTGCACGGCGCATCGCCTCGCTGATGATGTCGCTCGACGGGCTGGAGCGCGCCGAACAGAGCGACTCGCTCGGGCGCATCAAGCATGGTGAAACCGAAGGCGAGGCGATGCTCAGCCTCAACGATCTCTCCGTGTCGCTTGACGATGGCACCGCCGTGGTGACGGAAACCCGGGTCGAAATCGAGCCCGGCGAGCGGGTGCTTGTGTCCGGTGAATCCGGGTCGGGCAAGAGCACGCTGGTGCGGGCCATCGCGGGTCTTTGGCCGTGGGGCGGCGGCAGCGTCAATTTCCATGCCGACCGGCGATTATTCATGTTGCCGCAACGGCCCTATATCCCTTCGGGCACGCTTCGCCGTGCGGTCGCCTATCCGGGCGCCGCCGATAGCTGGCCGCTGGACGAGATCAAGGCGGCTCTCGACAAGGTGGGACTGGATTATCTGAACGACAAGATCGAGGAAGATGCGCCCTGGGACCAGACCTTGTCGGGTGGCGAAAAGCAGCGGCTCGCCTTTGCGCGTCTGCTGCTGCACCAACCCGATATCATCGTGCTGGATGAAGCAACGGCAGCACTCGATGAGAAGAGCCAGGATAAGATGATGCAGATGGTGATCGATGAATTGCCTGAAGTCACCATCCTGAGCGTCGCGCATCGCGCTGAGCTGGAAGTCTTCCATAGCCGCAAGATCACGCTCGAGCGGCGCGAGGGCGGCGCAAAGCTTGTCAGCGATATCGACCTGATCAAGCGCAAGAGAAAACGGAACTTGCTGTCACGCGTTTTGGAGAAGCGGCGCTCCCCGCCGAAAGGCAGTACGACCGCGAATGAAGGCGGCACAGTCCCCGAATAGACACTGTCCGTTTGGCCACAAAACCATCAAACACCTGACGAAGGCTCTGCGCTCGCAATTTGATCCAGATTGTCGATCAGCCGCGTCAGCAGATCTGCAAGTTGTCCCGCTTCCGCATCCGTGAACCCGGCCAGTGCCTCACGATTCCCTTGGAATAGGGCCGCAATTGCCTTCGGCATACGTTCCTGTGCAGTTTTCGTCAGCACGATACGGCTGCTGCGGCGGTCAGCCGGGTCGCGTGTCCGCTTGATCAAGCCATCCCTCTCCATGCGTGCGAGCATCTGCGCCATCGGCGGTTGCTCGATCCTGGCAAAGCGGGCGAGGTCGCGTTGAGTGCTGGCTTTGCCATCTTGCAGCGCGACCAGCACCGGCAACTGGCCGACACCGAAGCCGAGCGGTTTAAGGCGTGACTCGCTGAGACGGGCAAAGCCCCGCGCCGCAAGACTGACGAGATGCCCCGGCGTTGAAAGCACGTCGTCGTCCATTCGGCTTACCCCTTGCCTGCGCTTGACCGTAAGATATATATGTACGTATGTAACTTGATGCGCGGCACGAGGCAATGGCGTTTCGATGCCGCACAGCGAATGTTTCAATCTCCACTGAGGAAACGATATGTCTCAAAATGACGTCGAAATGATCAAGCGCATCTATGCCAGCTTCAACGCCAGAGACATCGACGCTGTGCTTGCCGTGCTTTCCGATGATGTCGCCTGGGCCAACGGCATGGATGGTGGCCATGTTCATGGTCGTGAGGCTGTACGCGATTATTGGACACGCCAATGGGCCGTCATCAGTCCACACGTCGAGCCGGTGGCCTTTGAGGAAACGCCAGACGGCGCTATCGCTGTCGAGGTGATCCAGTCGGTCTTCGACCTCGATGGCCGGCCGCTGGAAGGGCGGGCTCATGGCCTGAAGGACAAGACCGTGACGCACATCTTCCGCATGCAGGGCGATAAAATTGTTCGCTTCGATATCCGGGATGCGCTGTAAGCCCAGCATGCTCTGTAAGCTGGTACTTCCCATGCGGGGATGACCGCTCCTGTTGCGAAGCGCGATTGTCAGACTGGCCTTTCGGCCGTCGGAAGCCTGGCTTATGCGTTCAATTCGCGCTTAGCCGGCACTATCGGTTCAGAGCCTGCGCGCTTCCAGACGCCGCTTGTCGCGCTCGACATAGTTGGAGCCGAGCTCTGTCAGACGGAATTGGCGTTTCTGAAATTCCCCGCGGATCAAGATGAAGCCTTGCTCCTCGGCTTCGCTCAGTGTCTTCAGGCTGGTGCCTTTGGGGGGAGACTGCCAAGCCATGCCATCGGCGCTGTGCAGCAAGACCATGATCTTTATAATTTTCTTTCTCCATGGCTGATGCATACAGCTGGACTGCATCGCTTCAGCAATCCGCTGGTTCCGCATTCTTGATTTGCACCATCCAGGAGAAGCCTATTGATTTAAAAGGATTAATTTTGGCCAATCCGGAGTTTCGCAAAAGCTATTGTATAAAAGCTCCGATAGTCTTGGTCAATTCATCACTCTGTCCCAACAGGTTTGGTCATGCCTGGCGGTTGGCCCGATTGCGCTTATTTCCATTGAATCCCGACATCAGCGGCGCATAGTACCGACGTTCCCGGCTTTGCCGGTTGAACGTAGGGGGAGCCGGTGCATGTCAGCAAATCTCGACGATATCCGTAACCATCAACGTGAGACCTGGGACAAGTTTTCTGCCGGCTGGAAGAAATGGGACAGCCTGGTTCTCAGCTGGCTCGCCCCGTTTGGTGACGCCATGCTCCGGCGCGCAAATCTCTCCAACGGCTTTAACGTGCTCGACATAGCAGCTGGCACTGGCGAACCCGGCCTGACGGCGGCGGCGGCAATCCCCGAGGGTCATGTCGTCGTCACCGATCTCTCGGAAAATATGCTGACTGCTGCCGCCGAAAATGCGGCCAGACGTGGCCTCAAAAACTTCGAAACTCGCCTATGCGATGCGGGAACGTTGCCTTTTGCCGATGCCAGTTTCGACGCCGTCCTGTGCCGGTTTGGGTTTATGTTCTTCCCTGACATCGCTGCCGCCGCCAAGGAGATGGCACGCGTGGCAGAACCCGGTGCGCGTGTCAGCGCAGCCGTCTGGAGCGCGCCTGCCAAAAATCCATGGGCGACCACGATCATGGGCACGATCGCCCGCCACGTGGACATATCAGCGCCACCACCCGGCTCTCCGGGCCTGTTCCGCTGTGCCGGGGAAGGCATGATGGTCGAGACCTTCAAAGAGGCGGGCCTTCTCGATGTCGCCGAGGAGGAGGTGTCGGCGATGATGGTGCACGATACCCCGGCGCGCTACTGGGACTTCATGACTGAGGTCGCCGCGCCTGTCGTCGCTGGACTATCCAGGGCAGATGCGGCGACACGGGAGAAAATCCGCGGCGAGGTTCTGGAACTGGCGCTACAATCCGTCAGCGATGGCAAGGTTTACCTTCGCTCAACGGCAACTGTGATCACAGGCACGCGATAGCCAAACTGCAGAATTCCTTGAATCGGAATCGTAGCGATTTGTCGCGCGACGCCGAGTCTAATTTGCCCCTTGGTCCACCTCTCCGCATTTCAAGAGAATCTCATCGACGACGACCGTGAGCGGGAGAGTGACGTCGATGACGACACCACACTTCGGAATATCCTCTTTCGTTGCATGCAATTACACAATCAGCGCCCGTTCGGCAGGCATGTCACAACATGATCCCGTAATGCCGCAGCACTTTCCAAGGGCGACGTGAGCGTCACATCCAACGTCAGCGCGTGTTGGTGCGGGATATTGAGAACCACGGCCTGTTGGCTTCGGCTCCTCGACGTCTCGACGTCGGTTGTTTTCAAGTGGTCGCGCCGTGCGGGAGCCGAAACGCGACGCGCCAATTCTTCTTCGGCACACAGCAATCTCACCGGAACGAAGACCGCGGCGCGCTGTCTGGCGGCTTCGACGAACTGCTCGTAGGTCCGTGTGCTCCGCTCATCGCCTTCGACACCGGCATGGGTGAAAATGAAATTCGCCGACGGGCCGCTATAGGCGGTGATCGCATCCAGGACGGCCTGCCGGACCCTGCCGGTGTACTCCCATATGCCCTTCGGCAGCGGAGCGGTCCCCTCCTCGTCGAGGAGGCGCAAGATCGGGTTGTTGAACCAGTGATTATCGACGACCTTTGCTGATATAAGCGAGCCGAGTTCTTTGGCGATTGTCAGCTTGCCGACGCCCGGAAACCCCAAGAGCAACACGAAAACACTCATCGTTCGACAACTCTCCCAACACAATCCATCGGTGTGAAAACACAGCATTTCTGCGCTTCCACGAGCTGAACCGCTTAATGCGATGCCGCCTCGCTGGCGACAGCCGTCCCCTCGCGTTTCTGGCTCGGCCCGACCGGGATCAGCCAGGTGGTGAAGAAGGTCAGCACCGCGACGACGACCACGCCCCAGAAGCTCCAGTGCAGCGCCGCATTGAAGATCGAGCGGATGGCCGGATCGGCGGCGAGGGCCGAGAGCCCGGTCGGCTGGTTCAGCGCCTCGTGCAGGCCGGCCGCCGCCTCGCCGCTCGCATAATGGTTGATGCCGGCATTGAGGATGGCGCCGAGCACGGTGGCGCCGAGCGTATTGCCGAGGCTGCGGGAAAAGATGATCGAGGCCGTGGCGCTGCCGCGCATCGACCATTCGACGCTGTCCTGCACCAGCACGATGCTGGTGAGGCTGATGAGACCCATGCCGAAGCCCATGAAGAAGGAGCCGGCGCCGGCAACGATCGGCGAGCTTTCCTGTGTCAGGAACAACAGGAAACAGGCGCCGAAGGGAAACATCAGGCTGCCGACGCGCAAGGTACGCTGGATGCCGAAGGCCCTGTAGAAACGGCCGGAGAGCATCACCGCCAAGGGCCAGCCGACAACGAGCATGGTGAGCGTGAACCCCGCGACAAGAGGCGAGCGGCCAAGTACGCCCTGCACGTAGAGCGGCAGGATCGTCGAAAGCCCGATCAGCGCCATGCCGGCCAGCAGCGTCGCCGCATTGCTGGTCGCAATCAGCCTGCGGCTCCAGAGCGGGATCGAGATGATCGGCTCCGGCGCCCGCTTCTCCTGGGCGAGAAAGAGGATGCCCGCGATCACGAAGACGGCGAAAAGCGAAATCAGGATCCAGGCGCTGGCATCGGTTTCCGTCAGCATGACGAGAAGTGCGACGATCGAGATCGAAAACAGCACTGATCCGAGGTAATCGATCTTTGCCTGCTTGTGCGCCACGTCCTCCTTGAGGAAGACCATGAAGGCGATGATCGAGATGACGCCGATCGGCAGGTTGATCCAGAAGATCCAGGCCCAGGAGATGTTGTCGACGATGATGCCGCCGGCCAGCGGCCCGACGACAGCCGACGTCGCCCAGACGGTCGCCATGAAGCCCTGCACGCGGCCGCGCTCCTCGAGCTTGAAGAGATCGCCGATGATCGTCGTCGTCACCGGCTGGATGGCGCCGGCGCCCAGCCCCTGCAGCAGCCGGAACAGCACCAGCGACATCATCGACCAGGCAAGCCCGCAGAGCAAAGAGCCGACCAGGAAGATCAGGATGCCGCCGATCAGCACCGGCTTGCGCCCGAAAATGTCGGAAAGCTTGCCGTAGATAACAGTCGTCGTCGACTGCGCCAGCAGGAAGGCCGAAAACACCCAGCTATAATAGGAAAAGCCGCCGAGCTCCCCGACGATGCGCGGCATCGCGGTCGCTACGATCGTCGCCTCGATCGCCACCATGAAGGTCGCGAGCATGATGGTGGCGACGATAAGCACGCGGTTCGAGCGTTGCGCTGCATTCGACATGACGATCCTCTTCGGGTGCTCCGCAGATGCCGGAAATATCGGCAGGCTGGCGAGATGTGGGGCGATGCGCCGCTTGCGGAGTGATGCCGTCCTTTTACGACCTCAAGCCCGGCCGGTAAAGCAGGCCGCGACCGGTTTCTGACAGCACCGGTTGTTTTCGCGTGATGTCAGGGAAGCGGCGGCCGAAAGCAACGGCCCGGCGCCATTCCGCTCCGGGCCTCCGTTTTGTCAGAAGGGAAGGCGAACCGCCACCTCATCCTCATTGCGGGCATGCCTCGCCCCGCGAGCCGGTGTCCGCGCTGCCGCTGGTGCAACCCGGCGTCTGCTGCAGGTTGGGATTGACCCCGCCGGGATTGATCGTGCTGCGGCCGCTGTTGAGATTGACGCCGCCATTGCCAGTCGTGCTGCCGGTGGTGCCGGAATCGGTTCCGACAGACCCAGTCCCCACCGACCCGGTGCCCGTTGCACCGCCGCCGACAGAACCAGTGCCCGCCGACCCCGCGCCGGCCGAACCGGCGCCCGAACTCCCCGATCCGCCTATAATCGGTGCCACCGAAAGCCGCCCATTGGCATCCGCACCCCCGGCCGTCTGCGCCAGCGCCGGGCCGGCCAGACCGATCGAAAGCAGCGATATTGCGATGAACTTGCAGGGCATGATTTTCTCCATGCTTGTTGTCTCACGGGAGAAAACCAGCTTGGTGGGGGCATTGTTCCTGTCGTAGTTGCGGATTTCACGGTCGTTTGATTGGGACAGATAACGGCTTGGGCGACTACTGGACCTGTATCTCCGTGATGGGCAGAGAAAGCGGCTGTCGAGGCTCGAAATTTTGTTTGAAGCCAAATCGGCCGCAGCGTCCGAATTGTTTGGATCGTGCCTGCTAAGCAGATCGGCGCTCGTCCTCGCGCGTATCTGAATCACCCACACGCGTCGCTGTCAGCTTGTATCCGAGAGCTGCAGCTACGCCGATGAGCGTCGAGAGTTTTGGGTCGCCTTTTTCACTGAGCGATTTGTACAGAGCCTCGCGAGTAACGCCGGCATCCCGGGCGACTTGTGACATGCCACGAGCTTTCGCAACAACGCCCAATGCGTGCGCGATATAACCTGCATCACCGCTTTCAAACGCGTCTTCAATGAGATGGGCCTGAGATTCTTCGGTGTCCAGAAACTCGGTTGCGTCAAAAGGGATGATTTCAAGCGCCATCTCATATCTCCTTGGACATTTCGATTGCTCGCTTGATGTCCCGCTCCTGGCTGCCCTTGTCGCCCCCGCACAGGAGAATAACGACAACGCTGCCCTGCATTGCAAAATACAAACGATACCCAGGACCGTAGTCGAGCCTCAATTCCCCGATGCCATCGAAGAATTTGTGGTCGCCCAAATTGCCAGCCTCCGCACGAACGATGCGCGTGACAATTCGGTCTCTTGCATTCCGATCCTTCAGCTTGCGCAGCCATTTCTGGAATTCGGCTGTCTGGAGAACCGTGTATTTCCGTGAACTATAATTAACACCCTCCCGCGAGTAGTCAACTTTTTGTTGACCGGAGTGCTGAGACGGCCCTCCTGTCATTCGTCATCCATCAAATGAAACTCCCGCGCCGCCTGAGGGCAGAGGAGCTTGAACTGCTCGATCAGCGGCGGCATGCCTGAGGCGCACGACACATCTGCGTCCTCTGGTAATGGGAAAGTGACACGCAGCGGTTCTCCACGAGGAGGAACGAAGGACAGGGTGCCTTCGATGCAATTGGCGGTGGAGCGATAGGTGTCTTTCCCATTCGCTTTTGTATACGTTGCCACGCACTGCTTTACAGTAAGTTTGCCGCCATGTGCTGTTGTCTCACCTCCTGGGTCTCGCTCGCAGTATTCCCGGAAATCGGCTTGAGTGACCTTTCCTTTCATAATTGCGGTGCTTGAATCGGTGCCGGTCCTGCTGACAAGCGTTCCGTTCCATCCAGCACATGAGGCGAGAGGGAAGTCTGCTGCCTGCGCAGCGGACAAGCTAAATGTGAAAAGCGCGATACTTAAAAGCGATGTCCTCATAGAACCTCCTAATCGCAAACCTGCTCTCGTTCGATCGATATCGGTCGCGCATATGTAGATGAAGGGCAGCCCAGCCGCTATGAGTGAAGAGGCTCTAATTACTGAAATTTTCGCTGCCGAGTGGCCAAAGGCAGCTAAAGGTAAACGAAGGATTTTAAAAGAGGCTTATAAAGAAATGGTGCCGCTTGCAGGACTCGAACCTGCGACCCCATCATTACGAATGATGTGCTCTACCACCTGAGCTAAAGCGGCATTTCACGGCCCAAGCATGCGGCCTGCGATTTGCATGGCGCTGATACAGCCATTGTTGGAAGATTTCAAGCACCCTGTCATGGCTTTGGCAAAAAAGAGGGGAGGGACCAAGAAGGCGCGCTCAGAGCGCCAGCCGGGTGCGCGCCGCCCTGTATTCGGCCTCCAACCGGTCGACGAGTTTTGCCACCGGCTCGACGGCCTTGACGGCGCTAATGCCCTGGCCGCTGCCCCATATGTCCTTCCAGGCCTTGGCGCCGCCGACAGCCTGCTCGAAATCCATCTTCGAGACATCGGCAAGCGGCAGGTTGTCGGGGTCCATGCCGGCGGCGAGGATCGAGGGCTTGAGATAGTTGCCGTGCACGCCGGTGAAATAGTTGGAATAGACGATATCGCTGGCGGCCCCTTCGACGATCGCCTGCTTGTAGGCGGCTGCGGCGCGGGCTTCCTCGGTGGCGATGAAGGGCGAGCCGATATAGGCCATGTCGGCGCCCATCGCTTCTGCGGCGAGAATAGCGCCGCCGGTGGCGATGGCGCCTGCCAGCAGCAGCGGCCCGTCGAACCATTCACGGATTTCCTGGACGAGCGCAAAGGGCGACAACGTCCCGGCATGGCCGCCGGCGCCGGCCGCCACCGCGATCAGCCCGTCCGCACCCTTGCGGATCGCCGAATGGGCGTGGCGGTTATTGATAATGTCGTGCAGCACGATGCCGCCATAGGAGTGCACGGCGGCGTTGACTTCGGGCACGGCGCCGAGCGAGGAGATGACGATCGGCACCTTGTATTTGACGCAGAGCGAGAGGTCGTGCTCCAGCCGCTTGTTCGACATGTGGACGATCTGGTTGACGGCAAAGGGGGCGGCCGGCCGCTCCGGATGGGCGGCGTCGTGGCGGGCGAGCTCCTCGGTAATCTCCGCCAGCCATTCGTCGAGCTGGCTTTCCGGCCGGACGTTCAGCGCCGGAAACGCTCCGACGATGCCGGCCTTGCATTGCGCCAGCGTCAGCGCTGGATGCGAAATGATGAACAGCGGCGAACCGATGACCGGCAGTCTCAATCTGTCCTTGAGGATCGGGGGCAGGGCCATGGTTCGTCGCTTCCATTGACGTTTACGAAAACGTCAATCTCATAACAGAGATGAAAAGGCGATAAAAGAGCGGCTGCCATGCCTTCGTCGATTTCAGCCCGAATATATACGTCCGAGAAAGCTAATAGAATAAGGCCCACAAGCGGTGAAACCTGCCGATATCCCCGCCGATCGATGGCGGCCGGGCCTGCAAGGCTTGCGGTTTGCCGCACTTGCCGTTACCGAATTTTGATGGAGAACGGCGGGGATTGCAGTCCGATGCCGAATTCAAGGTGAAGGACTGAATGTGAGCGGATTAGAAACGGCCATCAGAACGGCGCTCGAGAATTCCGATCGCGATAATCCAGAGGTTCGAGCGAGGATCTATCAGTCGGCCCGCCAGGCGCTGGAAGCCGGGCTGCGCAAGCAGGATATCACCGACACCGAGGTCGTCGCCCATCACCGCCACCGCCTGGAAAGCACCATCCACGCCATCGAAGGCGAGGAGCGCGACCGCCTTCATCCCCGCCAGAGACCGCCTGAAGTGCCCGTGCCGCCGGTCGTGGAAATGCCGGCGCCGCCGGTTCACCAGGCCGAAGCCGATGAGTTCGACGGCCCGATGGTGTCAGGCGAGACCCGCGCGCCTGAGGTTATGCACCGCGGCGACGAGTCCAGCCTCGACGACGTGCATGCCGGCAATACAGATCATCTGGCTGCCGCCCCCGTCGGCGAGGAGCGCCTTGCCCGTGGTCAGCGCGCCACCAATATGGATTTCCGCCCGGAGCGGGCGGCAGGCCGGCGCAAGCCACGCAAATTCTTTTCGAGGCTGCTCGTCTGGTGCGTCCTGCTGGCCTTCATCGGCATCGGCGCCTGGTGGGCGCATACGTCAGGCCTATTGATGACGGCGGCCGAGCGCGACACCAGCGTCGCCAATCCGCCGGCAAGCACGCAACCGGAGGATTTTACCGGCAATGACGACAGCGCCGGCAATGCCGCTTCTCACACCGATGAGCCGGTGACCATCGATCCGCAGAACAGTTTCTCGGCCGATTGGATCCCGCTGTTCAAGCCTGAGGACGCCGACAAGATCCAGAGCGGCCCGCGGGCGCGCACCGAAAAAATCGCCGAGAATGACGGTCCTGCCGTACGGCTGATTTCCGAAAGCGGTGCGGCCGATGGCAATGTCTCGATCAGCGTGCCGCCATCGGTGCTGCAGCAGCTGGCCGGAAAATCCTCGACGATCGCGCTGACGCTGCAGTCCACCACCGACGAGCCGACGCAGATCACCGTCGAATGCAATTTCCAGACGCTCGGCAATTGCGCCCGTCACCGCTTTACCGTCACCCGGGAAAAGTCGGATGCGCTGCTGCAGGTGAAGTTCGACCGCTCGCTGGCGCCGAATTCGCCGGGCACGCTGACGATCAACAGCGATCTCGACGGCAAGGCGCGCGGCATCAACCTCTTCGCCATACGCATCCTGCCGGGGCAGTAAGGCCGGTCCCGGCGGAGCCGGTGACGATTGCGGGCCAGCCTGTTCGGAAAGCCCTATTTCAGGAAGCCTAGCCCTGAGCCGATGATCTCCTCGTCGACCGTGCCGAGCGCCTTTTTGTCCTTGCCGTCATAATCCATCTTGTTCAGCATGTGGCGGATGAGTTCGAGGCGCGCCCGCCGCTTGTCATTGGCGCGGATCACCGTCCAGGGCGCGAAATCCGTATGGGTTTCCTTCAGCATCCGGTCGCGCTTTTCGCTGTAGTCGCCCCATTTGGTCAGCGCCGCGATATCCATCGACGACAGTTTCCAGACTTTCAGCGGATCGTGCCTACGGTCGTGGAAACGTTTGAGCTGCATCTCGCGGCCGATATCGAGATAGAATTTGAAGAAGAAGATGCCCTCATGGGCGATGATCTTTTCGAGCTGCGGCGTCTGCTTGAGGAAATCCTCATATTGCTGCGGCGTGCAGAAACCCATGACCGGCTCGACGCCGGCGCGGTTGTACCAGGAGCGATCGAACAGCACGAATTCGCCAGCGGTCGGAAACTGCGCCACATAACGCTGAAAATACCATTGCCCCTGTTCGCGCTCGGTCGGCTTTGTCAGCGCCACGACGCGCGCAAGGCGTGGGTTCATATGCGCCGAGGAGGCCGAGATCGCGCCGCCCTTGCCGGCCGCATCGCGGCCCTCGAACAGCGCCATCACCCGCTTGCCGGTCGCCTGCAGCCAGAACTGCACCTTGACTAGTTCGATCTGCAGCTTCTCCAGCTCCTCCAGATAGTCCTCTTCCTTGAGCTTCTTCTTGTAAGGGAAGTCGCCGGATTCCAGCGCGTGCTCGTCCACCCAGTTCGGCAGGGCGGGGTCGTCGACATCGAAGGTGCGTTTCTTTCCGCGGATCTCCAGCTCCACGGCCCTGTTTTCGATGTCCTCGTCCATATCAGCCTCCTCAGCCCGATCGCTTCTCGTCCTCCAAGCGAACATATTTACCGTTGAAAATCAAATCTCTCGCGGCCGGCCGGCCATTTTTCATGGGTTTCGGCTGCTGCCTTTCGCTTGGGACGCGGCAACCCGAAAACTTCTGTCATGAATTGCCGCTATCAGGCAGAGTTCAATATAACGAAAAACGAATCGACGCCGCGAGGGCACTTGCCAGACGAAACTCCATGGAGAAAAAGCCTGTTGGCGCGCATAAGGCGCGAACGGCCGGTGCTGCTTGCGGCGATCCTCAGCGCGCTCGCGGCGCTTGCCGCCGGCATGAACAAGTGGGTTGTGCTCGCCCTGCTGCTTGTGATGATCCTCACCGCGCTGTTCAATGAGGCGCCCGTCATCGAGGCAGAACCCGCCCTGCCGGTGGAAATCAAGCCGGAGGCGCCGCCAAGCCGCCTGCCGGAAGTTTCCGCCACACTTTCGGGCCTCGATATCCCCGTCATGCTGCTGTCGGAAGACGCCTCGGTGCTCTTCCAGAACCGCGCTGCCGAAAAGGCCTTCGGCGAGGTGGCGCTCGGCGCCCATATATCGGCCCGTATGCGTTCGCCCGGCGTGCTCGACATGGTGCGCGAAACCATCGCCACCAACGCGCCGAACCAGATCGAGCATTCCGAGCGGCTGCCCTCCGAGCGCGTTTATATCGTGCGCAGCGCCCCCATTGAATTCGCCGCTGAGGACGGTCCACGTGAGCGCTATTTCATCCTCTCCTTCCGCGATATATCGGAGGTCCGCCGCATCGACCGCATGCGCTCGGATTTCGTCGCCAATGCCAGCCATGAGCTGCGCACGCCGCTTGCCTCGCTGCGCGGCTTCATCGAGACCATCCAGGGGCCGGCGAAGAACGATCTGAAGGCGCAGACGCGTTTCCTCAATATCATGCTCGATCAGGCGACGCGCATGAGCAGGCTGGTCGACGACCTGCTGTCGCTCTCCCGTCTGGAGCTGAAATCGCACATCGCGCCTGATGAGAAGATCGATCTGGTGCCGCTGCTCGGCCATGTCCGGGATTCACTGGTGCCGCTGGCAAAGGATGTCGGCGTCGACATCAACCTGCATTTGCCGGAAGGCAAGGTCGAGGTGCTGGGCGACCGCGACGAACTTGTCCAGGTCTTCGAGAACCTGATGGAAAATGCCTGTAAATACGGCCAGGAGGGCGAGATCGTCGATGTCTGGCTGAAGAACGGCACCGGCCAGCCGGTCGAGGTCAGCATCGTCGACAAGGGGCCGGGCATTCCGGCCGAGCATGTACCGCGCCTGACCGAACGCTTCTACCGAGTCAGCATCGAGGACAGCCGCTCGAAAAAGGGCACCGGCCTCGGCCTTGCCATCGTCAAGCACATCCTCACCCGCCACCGCGCGCGGCTGATCGTCAAGTCGGAAGTCGGCAAGGGCACTGATTTTACCGTCCGTTTCTGACGTATGTGTCGCGTGAGGAACGGAGAGGCTGCCGCAAATCTCTTCTCCCCTCGGGGAGAAGGTGCCGGCAGGCGGATGAGGGGGCCGCACGGCAAAACCTCACGTAAAACCTATTCCGCGATGCCTGCGCAAGGGCCTTGACGATGGTCGAGACGACGCCTGCACCGTTGCCCGGGTCATAGGAAAGACCGGCTTCGCTGGCCCCCTCATCCGCCCTACGGGCACCTTCTCCCCGAGGGGAGAAGAGGGAGTCGAGACGCTGCGGCATGTCCCTTAGCCCCGCGAGCGGGCAGAAGGTGGCGGCCGCAAGCGGGAAGTGACCGCAACCGCTCGCCTATCTGCAGCCATTTTTACAACGCGAGGTGGATTGACCGGCAAACATTGCCGGCCGCCCGGCACGATCGTTTGGCCTATTTAAAATAAATCATTATAAATCAATAACGTAACCTGTCACAAATGTTTCACGGCTTTGACATAAAAGGACGGTGCTTACAGCGCTAAGAGAGTCTCGCCGATGAAAAAAGGCAATGCGAGGGCCTCTCTAAGGCCGCACTCACACAAGCCCAAATGCCGGGAGATTTACATGAACACCTTTAAGCTCACCGTTGCCGCGCTCGCCGCAACTGCTGCTTTCGCTGGCGCTGCCGTCGCCCGCGACCAGATTCAGGTTGCTGGTTCGTCCACCGTCCTGCCTTACGCAAAGATCGTTGCCGAGTCCTTCGGCGAAACCTTCACCAACTTCAAGACGCCGGTCGTTGAATCCGGCGGCACGGGCGCTGGTCTGAAGGAATTCTGCAAGGGCGTTGGCGAAGACACCATCGACATTGCCAACGCTTCGCGTCCGATCAACAAGAACGAAGCCGAAGCCTGCAAGGCTGCCGGCGTAACCGACATCCAGGAAGTCAAGATCGGCTACGACGGCATCGTCTTCGCAACCGACGCTTCCAACCCTGACGTCGCCTACGTTCCTGCCGACATCTACAAGGCCCTCGCAGCCCAGGTCGTCGTCGACGGCAAGCTCGTCGCCAACCCTTACAAGAAGTGGTCGGAAGTCAACCCGAAGCTTCCGGCTGTTGATATCGCTGCCTACATCCCGGGCGAAAAGCACGGCACCCGCGAAGTTTTCGAACAGAACGTTCTCGCCGCCGGCTGCAAGGCTTCGGGCGCAACTGACGTCATCGCCAAGGAAATCGCCGACAAGGCTGCCCAGGGCAAGGCCTGCGTCGCAGTCCGCAAGGACGGCGTTGCCGTTGACATCGACGGCGACTATCCGGAAACCCTCGCACGCATCGCCGCCAATAAGACCGGCGTCGGCGTATTCGGCCTTTCCTTCTATGAAAACAATGCCGACAAGCTCAAAGTTGCGAGCATGAGCGGTATCGTTCCGTCCACCGAAACGATCGCCAACGGCACCTACCCGGTTTCCCGCCCGCTGTTCTTCTACGTCAAGAAGGCACATCTCGGCGCTGTTCCGGGCCTGAAGGAATACGTCAACTTCTTCGTATCCGACCAGATGATCGGCCCCGACAGCCCGCTCGTCGAATACGGCCTCGTTGCCGCTCCGGACGCAGAGCGCGACGCAATCCGCAAGGACGTCGAAGCAGGCAAGTCCATGTAATCATTTTGCCGGCGCGGTCCTTCTTGGCCCGCGCCGGCGTTGCTTATGTCCCTGCGCGCCAGCGGTTCTGGAGCTGCAGGGTTGGAATTCCTTCTCCATGATTGGAAGCTGAAGGCAGGCTGATGAAGCTGCCGGGCTTTTTGGGGGCTATGGGCCTGGGGACGTAACGAATGAGCACATCCATCATACTTTTGTGCCTTGTGGTGATCGGTGCCGCCGCCTATCTGGTCGCGCGCATTCGTGCCACGGCGCTTGCCGGAGGCCGATCCTCCGCATTGCATTCACGGCCGGTCTATTACGGCGCCTATGCGGCGATCTGGGCAGTTCTTCCCGCCCTGCTCGTCCTCTGCCTCTGGCTCTCCATCAGCCCCGGCATCATCCAGTCCTCGGTTCGCGGTGCTTTCCCCGACGACATCAAAGCGCAAGCCGCAGTCGAGCAGGATCTCGGCTATTCGACGGTGGCGACGGTTGCCCGCGGCATGACGATGCTGACCTCGGATGAAACTGCCGCGGTCGCCAACGATCCGGCTGCCCTGCAGGCCAAGCTCCTCGAAAAGGGCGTGCCGCTTGCCAGCCAGCCGCTGCCTTACATGCTCGACGCCGCCAAAAAGCTCAACGCGATGAGCATGACGAGCCGCATCGCCATGACGGCGATCGTCTTCGCTCTCGCCGTTGCCGGCGCCTTCTATGCGCTGCGTTCCATCGCTCCGCGCTTCCGCGCCCGCAACCGGGTCGAGCGCGTCATGCTCTGGGGCCTGCTGCTTGCCTCCTCGATCGCCATCCTGACGACGATCGGCATCGTCTTCTCCATGCTGTCGGAAGCCGCCCGCTTCTTTGCGGCCGTTCCCGCCATGGACTTCTTCTTCGGCACCGTCTGGGATCCACGCTTTGCCGGCGCCGGCAGCTCGTCCTTCGGCCAGTTCGGCTTGATCCCGCTGCTGCTCGGCACGATCTATATCGGTCTGGTCGCCATGCTGGTCGCCGTGCCGGTCGGCCTCTTTGCCGCCATCTACATGGCCGAATACGCCTCGCCGAAGCTGCGCGGCGTCGCCAAACCGCTCCTCGAAGTGCTCGCCGGCATTCCGACGATCGTCTACGGCTTCTTCGCGCTCGTCACCGTCGGCCCGTTCCTGCGCGATTTCTCTGCCCAGATCAGCGGCCTTCTGTCCGGCAACTACAGCAACTTCATCCAGGCGCAGAGCGTTCTGACGGCCGGCATCGTCATGGGCATCATGCTGATCCCTTACGTCTCCTCGCTGTCGGACGACATCATCACCGCCGTGCCGCGGACCTTGCGTGACGGTTCGCTCGGTCTTGGTGCCACACGCTCCGAAACCATCAAGAAAGTGGTTTTGCCGGCCGCTCTTCCCGGCATTGTCGGCGCCTTGCTGATGACCGCCTCGCGCGCCATCGGCGAAACCATGATCGTCGTGCTGGCCGCCGGTGTCGCCGCCCGCATCCAGATCAACCCCTTCGAGCCGATGACGACGGTGACCGTCAAGATCGTCAACCAGCTGACCGGCGACCTTGAGTTCACCTCGCCGCAGACGCTGGTTGCCTTCGCCCTTGGCATCACCCTGTTCTGCATCACGCTTTGCCTCAATATCTATGCGCTCTACATCGTGCGCAAATACCGGGAGCAGTACGAATGACGGATATTGTTTCTCCCACATCAGGCGTCACCGTTTCCAAGGCGCCGGTGCGCCGCGATATCGGCATCAAGCGCCGCTATGCCGCCGAGCGCCGGTTCCAGGCCTATGGCATCGCCGCCATCACCTTCGGTCTCGTCTTCCTGTTCATCCTGCTGTGGACGGTGATCGGCAAGGGCTATACCGCCTTCCAGCAGACGGCGATCACCCTGCCGATCGAATTCTCCGAGAAGACGATCGACCCGAACAACAAGCGTGCGACCGACCCTTCGGTGTTGATCGCCGCCAATTATCCGGTTCTCCTGCGCGACGCGATCGTCAAGCAGCTGAACGTCAATGCCGCGAGCCGTCCCGATGTGCGCGATGCATCCGCCATGCTCTCCAAGGGTGCGCCGGTCCAGCTGCGCGACATGGTCGTCGCCGATCCGTCCATCATCGGCAAGACGGTCAATGTCACGGTGCTTGCCGACGCCAATGTCGACAGCGCCAACAAGGGCCAGATCGATCTGTCGGTCGATGAGAAGAACCGCAAGGTCAACGACAAGCAGGTCGGCTGGATGAACGAGTTGAAGGCGAGCGGCGCTCTCCACAAGCAGTTCAATACCGGCCTCTTCGTCAACGGCAATTCCAGCCGTCCGGAGGCCGCGGGCCTGGGCGTCGCCCTGATCGGCTCGCTCTACCTGATGCTGATCGTCCTCGTGCTTGCTCTGCCGATCGGCGTCGCCGCCTCGATCTATCTCGAGGAGTTCGCACCGAAGAACAAGCTGACGGACCTGATCGAGGTCAACATCAACAACCTCGCTGCGGTCCCCTCGATCGTCTACGGTCTGCTCGGTCTTTCCGTCTTCATCAACTTCATCGGCCTGCCGCGCTCGGCCTCGCTGGTCGGCGGCCTGGTGCTGACGCTGATGACCCTGCCGACGATCATCATCGCGACGCGCGCCGCCCTTCGCGCCGTGCCGCCGTCGATCCGCGCCGCGGCCCTCGGCCTCGGCGCTTCGAAGATGCAGATGGTGTTCCACCATGTTCTGCCGCTCGCCATGCCCGGCATCCTCACCGGCACGATCATCGGCCTGGCGCATGCGCTCGGCGAAACCGCGCCGCTGCTTCTGATCGGCATGGTCGCCTTCGTCGCCAACGCGCCGACGACACCGCTCGATCCCTCGACGGCTCTGCCCGTACAGGTCTATATGTGGGCCAACGAGGCCGAACGTGCCTTCGTTGAGCGTACTTCGGGTGCCATCATCGTCCTGCTCCTGTTCCTGATCGTCATGAACATGGGCGCCATCCTCTTGCGTCGTCGCTTCGAGCGCCGCTGGTAAACGGAGTTACAAGATCATGAACATGTTGACGGAAGCTGCAGTTGAAAAGGCGCTGGATCACAAGATGAGCAACGTCCCGTATAAGATGATCGGAAAGGATGTCTCGGTTTACTACGGCGAAAAGCGCGCGCTATTCGATGTGAACCTGAACATCCGCGAAAACACCGTAACCGCCCTGATCGGCCCGTCCGGCTGCGGCAAGTCGACCTTCCTGCGTAGCCTCAACCGCATGAACGACACGATCGACGGCTGCCGCGTCACCGGCAAGATCACGCTGGATACCGACGATATCTATGATCCCGATATCGACGTCGTCGAACTTCGTGCCCGCGTCGGCATGGTCTTCCAGAAGCCGAACCCGTTCCCGAAGACGATCTATGAAAACGTCTCCTATGGCCCGCGCATCCATGGCCTTGCCAAGTCGAAGGCCGATCTCGACCAGATCGTCGAGACCAGCCTGCAGCGCGCCGGTCTCTGGAACGAGGTCAAGGACCGCGTGCACGAATCCGGCACCGGCCTGTCGGGCGGTCAGCAGCAGCGCCTCTGCATTGCCCGTGCCGTCGCCGTCAGCCCGGAAGTCATCCTGATGGACGAGCCCTGCTCGGCGCTCGACCCGATCGCCACCGCCAAGGTCGAGGAGCTGATCCACGAGCTGCGCGAGAACTACACGATCGTCATCGTCACCCATTCCATGCAGCAGGCCGCGCGTGTTTCGCAGCGCACCGCCATGTTCCACCTCGGCAATCTCGTCGAGGAGAACGACACCGACAAGATGTTCACCAATCCCGACGATCCGCGCACCCAGGACTATATCATGGGTCGCTTCGGCTGATTTTGGCGTCACCAAGCCTTTCCGTTATTCGAGGATAAAGCCCCATGGCATCGACACATATTTATTCTGCCTATGATGATGATCTGAAGTTCCTGTCCAGGCGGATTTCCGAAATGGGCGGCCTGGCCGAGCAGATGGTCGCCGAAGCCGTACGGGCGCTCGTCAACGGCGATACCGCGCTGGCGCAGAAGGTCATCTCCGACGATGTGATCCTCGATCACGCCGAACGCGAAATCGGCGACAAGGCGATCGTCACCATCGCCCGCCGCCAGCCGATGGCCGCGGACCTGCGCGAAATCATGGGTTCGATCCGCATCGCCGCCGATCTCGAACGCGTCGGCGACCTCGGCAAGAACACTGCCAAGCGCGTCATCGCCGTCCAAAGCACCGGCGTTCCCCGCAAGCTCGCCCGCGGCCTCGAGCATCTGTCCGAGCTGGCGCTCGTCCAGCTCAAGGAAGTGCTCGACGTCTACACCAATCGTTCCGCCGACAAGGCGAATGCGATCCGCGAACGCGACAACGAGATCGACGCGATGTACACCTCGCTGTTCCGCGAGCTCCTGACCTACATGATGGAAGATCCGCGCAACATCACCAGCTGCACGCATCTTCTCTTCTGCGCCAAGAACATCGAGCGCATCGGCGACCACGCCACCAACATCGCCGAGACGATCTATTACATGACGACAGGCGCGCAGCCGGAAGGCGATCGGCCGAAGGACGACAGCGCCAACACCGTCGGCGCGGTCACCGAATAACTGCCCACACCCCGCCGCTTGCGTGCGCGCCCGTCCGGGCGCGCAAAGAGGTCGCAGCCAATTTTTAAATTTGCGCAGGATGCATTGCTTAAATCACCCTGGTTTAAGGATTATGCGCGAGGAGACCGACACGCATGATCCCGAGAGTTGCAGTTGTTGAAGACGAGGAAGCCCTCAGCGTGCTTCTTCGCTACAATCTCGAAGCGGAAGGCTTCGAGGTCGATACCATCCTTCGTGGCGACGAAGCCGAAATGCGGCTTCAGGAGCGCACGCCCGATCTTCTCATCCTTGATTGGATGCTGCCCGGCGTCTCCGGCATCGAGCTCTGCCGGCGCCTGCGCATGCGGCCGGAGACCGAGCGTCTGCCGATCATCATGCTGACGGCGCGCGGCGAAGAGAGCGAGCGTGTCCGCGGATTGTCGACGGGCGCCGACGATTATGTCGTCAAGCCCTTTTCGACCCCCGAACTCGTTGCCCGCGTCAAGGCGATGCTGCGTCGCGCCCGTCCCGAGGTGCTGTCGACGGTGCTGAAATGCGGTGACATCGAGCTCGACCGTGAGACCCATCGCGTCCATCGCAAGACCCGCGAAGTCCGCCTCGGCCCCACCGAATTCCGCCTGCTGGAATTCCTGATGTCGTCGCCGGGCCGGGTCTTCTCCCGCTCACAGCTGTTGGATGGTGTCTGGGGCCACGATATCTATGTCGACGAGCGCACCGTCGACGTCCATGTCGGCCGCCTGCGCAAGGCGCTGAATTTCTCCAACATGCAGGACGTCATCCGCACCGTCCGCGGCGCCGGTTATTCGATGGAAGCCTGAGGGCTTTCATCTGAGCCTGCTGAGCCCTGGCAAAACCCGCGACGTCATCCTCGGCCTTGTGCCGAGGATCTGCGCACGCCAAATGAAGTATTTGAAAATAAAGTTTTTTCCCTCAAGTAGTTGAGGTGATCAGATGCTCGGCACAAGGCCGAGCATGACGGAGGGAAACCTGAGCTTCCATCCGCGCATAAAAAAACGGGCCACTCGGCCCGTTTTCTGCATTCTAACGATGGTCAGCCCGTTCAGCTGGCCCGCGCCGCTGCCCGGCGGCGTTCATTCACCGGCTGGTAGGCAAGCTTCTGGTGATAACCGCAATAGGGCGAATTGTCGGGGGACTCGCAGCCGCAGAAATGGAAGTCATCCTTCAGCGGATCGCCGACCGGCCACTTGCAGGTGCGTTCGGTCAGTTCCGTCAGGCCGAGGCGGCGGGAAATCGGCACCACCACATTGCCTCTCGGCACGTATTCCATTTCCTCGATCGTTTCGATCTCGATCTCTTCCTTCAGCATCGTCGCGCCCTGCTGGCGGGTGACGGTGCGGGTGGTGATGCGAGAGGCGAAGTTCGGCGCGCGCGGCGCCGATGTATTGCGCTTCGGCGTTCGCGCCGCGGTGTTGGTGCCGCCGGCCTTGGCACGGCCGGGAAGGCACAGCCGGTGCACTTTACCGATGACCGCGTTTCGGCTGACACCGCCAAGTTGTGCCGCGATCTGGCTCGCGCTCAGTCCTTCGGCCCAAAGCTTCTTGAGTTTCTCGACCCGCTCGTCTGTCCAGTTCATGCCCTGTCTCCACCTTTTGCGTTGGTGATGGCAGAATCCCTCACCGTTGTCCCGGGAGCTCCGAAACAAGAAACGCTTGATCAATTTTGGTGACTAGTTCCGCCGCATGCAGTCTAGTAATTGATCTTTAACCTAGTGTGAGCCTGACTCCGTGACAAGAGTCGCATGAATCCGGATGAATCGAATTCGTAGTTTTCCCCAACTTGCTGTCCCTGCGTGGCATTTCTGCAATAATGCCTGTTGAAGACTGAAAATGCCGCTGTACACCTGTGCTGCATACGCTAAGGGCGCCGTTTTGTTGACATTGCAGCGCGAAAAGGAAATAGTGCCACTCGCCGCCGCAAGGCGGCATTTTTGATTTTTCGGGCCTGGTTTCCTTAGCCGGAGTCATTGCCCGGCAACTTTGATGGAGATCGCGCCATGGCTGAAGCCGCGCCGCTTTATGACACCTATTCTCGTGCCCCGCTGCGGTTCGAGCGAGGCGAGGGCGTATGGCTGATCACCGAAACTGGCGAGCGATATCTCGATTTCGGCGCCGGCGTCGCCGTCACCTCCGTCGGCCACAGCAATCCGCATGTGGTCGGCGCACTGAAGGAGCAGGCAGACAAGGTCTGGCACCTGTCGAACATCTATGAGATCCCCGGCCAGGAGCGTCTGGCAAAACGGCTGACGGACGCTACCTTCGCCGACAAGGTGTTCTTCACCAATTCGGGCGCCGAGGCGCTCGAATGCGCGATCAAGACGGCGCGCCGCTACCAGTTTTCCAAGGGCCATCCCGAGCGCTTCCATATCATCACCTTCGAAGGCGCCTTCCACGGACGGACGCTGGCGACGATCGCCGCCGGTGGCCAGGAAAAATATCTCGAAGGTTTCGGCCCCAAGGCGCCGGGTTTCGATCAGGTGGCTTTCGGCGACATCGAAGCGGTCCGCGCCGCGATCACCGATGCCACGGCTGGCATCCTCATCGAGCCGGTGCAGGGCGAGGGCGGCGTCCGTCCTGCCACGCCTGAGTTCATGAAGGCGCTTCGCCAGCTCTGCGACGAGAACGGCCTGCTGTTGATCCTCGACGAAGTCCAGACCGGCGTCGGCCGCACCGGCAAGCTCTTCGCCCATGAATGGTCGGGCGTCACCCCCGACATCATGGCTGTCGCCAAGGGCATCGGCGGCGGTTTCCCGCTCGGCGCCTGCCTTGCCACATCAGAGGCCGCCTCCGGCATGAAGGCCGGTACGCATGGCTCGACCTATGGCGGCAATCCGCTTGCCATGGCCGTCGGCAGCGCCGTGCTCGACATCATCCTTGCCGATGGCTTCCTCCAGCAGGTGCGCGACGTAGCACTTGTCTTCCGCCAGGGCCTCGCCTCGCTGAAGGATCGTTATCCCGATGTGATCGAGGACGTGCGCGGCGAAGGGCTTTTGCTCGGCATCAAGGCTGCCGTTCCCTCAGCCGAACTGCTGCAGGCGATCCGCGCCGCCCATCTGCTCGGCGTGCCTGCCGGCGACAATGTCATCCGCCTTCTTCCGCCGCTCGTGGTCACCGCCGAGGAAGCCCGCGAGGGCCTTTCCCGCGTCGAGCGCGCCGCCGAGAGCATTCGCGCCTCCAAGGTCAAGAAGACGGCTTGAAGAAATTGCCGCCTTCGGGCGCAGCACAGGTAAGAAGACGATATGAGCCCTAAACACTTCCTCGATCTTTCGGCGGTCACATCAGCCGATCTCAGAACGATCATGAACGATGCGCTCGCCCGCAAGCAGGCCTTCAAGGCGGGCCAGGGCGACAAGCCGCTCGCCGGCAAGATGCTGGCGATGATCTTCGAGAAGCCGTCGACGCGCACCCGCGTCTCCTTCGACGTCGGCATGCGCCAGCTCGGCGGCGAAACGCTGTTCCTGTCCGGCACCGAGATGCAGCTCGGCCGCGCCGAGACGATCGGCGACACCGCCAAGGTGCTGTCGCGTTATGTCGATGCGATCATGATCCGCACCACCGAGCATTCGCGGCTGGTCGAGCTGGCCCAGCATGCGACCGTGCCTGTCATCAATGCGCTGACGGATGACACCCATCCCTGCCAGATTATGGCCGATATCATGACCTTCGAAGAGCACCGCGGCCCGATCAAGGGCAAGACCATCGCCTGGACCGGCGACGGCAACAATGTGCTGCATTCGCTGGTCGAGGGTGCCGCCCGCTTCGGCTACCGCATGAACATGGCCGTGCCCCTTGGCTCGGAGCCCAAGGATCACTATCTGAACTGGGCCCGCAATGAGGGCGCCGAAATCATGCTTTGCCATGATGCCGACCGTGCGGTCGCCGGCGTCGATTGCGTGGTGACCGATACCTGGGTCTCCATGAATCAGGAACATCGGGCCCGGGGTCACAATGTCTTCCAGCCTTATCAGGTCAACGCGGCCTTGATGGCGAAAGCCGGCAATGATGCATTGTTCATGCATTGCCTGCCCGCTCATCGCGGTGAGGAAGTGACGGACGAAGTGATCGACGGTCCGCAATCCGTGGTCTTCGATGAGGCGGAAAACCGTCTTCATGCGCAGAAGTCGATTCTTGCTTGGTGCCTGGGCGCGATCTGAACCATAATCGGACGTCGCGAGAGACAGACTCGCGACCGCGTGAGCGAAGGGCACGCTGGCCCATCGCTCTGAAACTAGGAGTTAAAAGCCATGGCAGAAGCTGCAGCCGCCCTCGGCCAGTTTGATTTCGCCGGCGATGACCATGTCGTCCCCTTCCAGGTGGAAGGGCTGGATGTGCGCGGCCGCGCCGTCCAGCTCGGCCCGATGCTCGACGCCATCCTCGAGCGTCATCATTATCCCGCACCCGTTGCCCGGCTGCTTGCCGAAGTCGTCGTGCTGACGGTGCTGCTCGGCACCTCGCTGAAGTTCGACGGCAAGTTCACGGTGCAGACCAAGGGCGACGGCCCGGTCGATCTTCTCGTCGCCGATTTCTCGACGCCGGAAAATGTCCGCGCCTACGCCCGTTTCGATCAGGCGCTGCTCAACAAGGCGATCGAGTCAGGTGAAACCGAGCCGGAGCAACTGCTCGGCAAGGGCGTGCTCGCCTTCACCATTGACCAGGGCAAGTTCAGCCAGCCCTACCAGGGCATCGTTCCGCTCGACGGCACCACGCTGGAAGATATTGCCGGCGTCTATTTCCGCCAGTCGGAGCAGATCCCGACGCGCGTCCGTCTTGCCGCGGCCGAACTCTTCGACCGTGACGATGCGGGCAAGCCGCGCCATCGCTGGCGGGCAGGCGGCCTCGTCGCCCAGTTCCTTCCGGAAGCGCCGGAGCGCATGCGCCAGCCGGATCTCCACGGCGGCGACGGCGACACCGGCAGCCGCCCGCACGGCGAGGACGATGCCTGGCTCGAAGCGCGTTCGCTGGTCGAGACCATCGACGCCGATGAACTCACCGATCCGCTGGTCGGAACCGAGCGGCTGCTGTTCCGCCTGTTCCACGAGCGCGGCGTGCGCGTCTACGAACCGCGCGCGGTTTTCGACCGCTGCAGCTGCTCGCGCGACAAGATCAAGGGCGTGCTGAAGGGCTTTTCGGCCGAGGAGATCGAGGCCAGCCAGGAAGATGGCGAAATCGCCGTGACCTGCGAATTCTGCTCGACCACCTACCGCTTCGAGCCGGCCGAACTTCAGCCGGCGGAATAGGCGCGGTTAAGGACACGCACAGCGAACAATAAAAGATTAGCGATGATGCAGCACGGTGACTCGACTTCGCGTAGTCACTGTGCACCTATTCTGTTTCATTGGTTCTGGCCTAAGAAAGCGGATGGGGCGTTGATGAGACTTTTGTTTTTTGTACTCGCGCTCATAGCTGCGATGCCACCAGTGAGCTTGGCTGATGACCAGACAGTCCCATGGAAAGAGGTCGGGGGCTGGAGCGTGGCTGTCGACCCGACTTTAGACAATGGCTGTTTTGTTCTGACTTCCTTTGATGACGACACCATTTTTCGTCTTGGCTTCAATTTCCGCAAAAAGGACAACCCTCTTTACATTCTGCTCGGAAACCCAAACTGGAAATCCTTGGAGAAAGGTAAGCATTATCCCATCGAACTCTCGTTCGACCAGTCTAAACGGACGGCTGATGGGAGAGGTCTGGATCTCGATGGCCTCAAATCATTATGGATTGATTTCGAGGATCCCGACTTGATTGAGGAGTTCGCTGGTAAACTGAGTTTCCGCGCCAGCTTTGGAGGAAAGCAGATTGTGGCTCTCGGTTTGAAAGATTCCGCCAGTGCAGCGGATGAGTTGCTCGCCTGCCAAAAGGCGGTAAACGATGCGGTCGCAAAACATCCGGCGCCGCCACAATCAAAAGATCCGTTCGAAGCAAAGCCAGGCACCCAGGCCTCGGATCCTTTTGACCTTTAGTAGATTGATGACTGGGCAAGCCCGAGGATCTACGACCGAGGGTACGGCGTCCATGCTGGTACTGACTGGAAGGCTGTAGCCGGCCGGATCCACGCGCCGTGCTTGCACCGACGAAACGACCGCGAACCTACGCTCTCAATTAAGCACGCGCAGCAGCCCAGGTGAATCCAGCGAGAAGGCGGGGATGTCGACATCGAACATCTCGCCGTCGTCCGTTTCCATCTGGTAATGGCCGAACATCAGCCCTGAGGGCGTGTCGAGCGGACAGCCGGAGGAATATTCGTAGGTGTCGCCGGGGCTGAGCCGCGGCTGCTCGCCGACGACGCCGGGACCGGTCACCTCGTCCACCTGGCCGTTCTGGTCGGTGATGTTCCAGTAACGATTGACCAGTCGAACGGCTATGCCGGAATTGTTGCTGATGACAATCCGGTAACCCCAGACATAGCGGTCGTCGTCCGGATCGGATTGCTCCTCCAGATAGAACGGCTCGACGACAACTTCGATCTCTCTTGTGAGGGCGCGATACATGCCTTGCACCTTAGTCAAGATATCTTACCCGTATCTTATAAGAGGCCCTGTCCGTCAAGAAACGGAACAATTATCATCGCTGAAATGGCTGTGATCCGAAGGGTTTTCGATCGTTAAGCCTAATTGTCAGTGTTAATTCAGTTTCGGAACGCCGCGGCGGGCAAACTTGTTCCCCCCCCCCTCGGTCTCACCCAGTGAGGTCCGGCACGGCCGAACCCCAAGCATGTCGCGCAAAAGTGTGCAGCGGTTTTGCGATAACGACATGCGTAAAAACAAAAACTAAAGCGCGAGGAGCGAATCTGAAAGATCGCGACGCGCTTTAGTGAGATCCGGCCGAACCCGGGTGGGGTCCGGCCGCTCTGGCTGTCGATCAGGCCAAGACCTTGTCAAGCGCCTTGGCGAAATCTTCGATCAGGTCGTCGGTATCCTCGATGCCGGCCGAAAGGCGGACCGTGCCCGGGGAAATGCCGAGTTCGGCGCGCGCCTCATCCGTCAGGTTCTTGTGCGTCGTCGTCGCCGGATGGGTGATCAGGCTCTTGCTGTCGCCGAGATTGTTGGAGATCTTGACGATATCGAGCGCGTTCTGCAGCGCAAAGGCCGCATCCTTGCCGCCCTTCAGCTCGAAGGCGACCAGCGTCGAGCCGCCGGTCATCTGCTTGGCGATGATATCGGCCTGCGGATGGTCCTTGCGGCCGGGATAGATCACCTTGGCGACCTTGCCCTGCTCGGCCAGGAAATCGGCGATCTTTGCCGCATTCTCGGTCTGCTGGCGCACGCGCAGCGGCAGCGTCTCGATGCCTTTCAACAGTGTCCAGGCATTGAACGGCGACATGGCCGGCCCAGTATGGCGGAAGTAGTCGTGCAGGTTCTCGTCGATCCATTCCTTGTCGGAAAGAACGACACCGCCGAGGCAGCGGCCCTGGCCGTCAATATGCTTGGTGGCGGAATAAACGACGATATGGGCGCCGAGCTCCAGGGGCTTCTGGAAAAGTGGCGTGGCAAAGACATTGTCGACGACGACCTTGGCGCCGACCTGGTTGGCGAGCTTGGCGACGCCAGCGATATCGATCACTTCGAGCGTCGGGTTGGTCGGGCTTTCCAGGAAGAACACCTTGGTCTTCGGCGTGATCGCCTTTTCCCAGTTCGCCAGATCCCGGCCGTCGATCAGCGTGCAGTCGATGCCGTATTTCGGCGCCAGCGTCTCGACGACCCAGCGGCAGGAACCGAACAGGGCGCGCGCGGCGACGATATGATCGCCTGATTTCAGCTGGCAGAGGATCGCCGCGGTGACGGCGGCCATGCCGGAAGCGGTGGCGCGGGCGTCTTCGGCGCCTTCGAGCATGCACATGCGCTTTTCGAACATGTCGTTGGTGGGGCTGCCGTAGCGGGCGTAGATGAAGCCCTCCGTCTCGCCCTTGAAGCGGGCTTCGGCCGCCTCGGACGTTTCGTAGACGAAGCCTTGGGTGAGATAGATTGCCTCGGACGTCTCGCCATATTGCGAACGCAGCGTGCCACCGTGGACGAGTTGGGTTGCCGGGCGCCAGGTCTTGCTCATGCCATCACCTTCACATAACAAAAAAACCGGTCGCAAAAGCAGACCGGTTTCAACCCGGTCTTTTTAGCCACTTGTTTAACGTGGCTGCAAGCCGACCGGCCAAATCACCACGGGATAATTCTGCAATACTGCTGTTAGCTGCTTGCGTCAATTCCCCGAGTTTGGTTTTGTCGGCGGCAAATGATGGATGAGGCATGATGGCTCGCGAAACGGGAATTCTGGCGGATCGCGCGATCTCCGCGCTGTTCGAAACGGGGCGTCTGATCTCCGAGCGGGAGCTGGACCGCGACCAGATCCAGCCGGCAAGCCTCGACCTGCGCTTGGGCGGCAAGGCTTTTCGGGTGCGTGCCAGCTTCATGCCAGGCCCCTCGCATCTGGTGTCCGACAAGCTTGACCGGCTGAGCCTGCACGTGATCGACCTCTCCGAAGGCGCGGTGCTCGAAACGGGCTGCGTCTATATCGTGCCGCTGATGGAGAGCCTGGCGCTGCCGGCCGAGATGTCGGCCTCGGCCAATCCGAAGAGCTCGACCGGGCGCCTCGATATCTTCACCCGCGTCATTACCGACTACGCCCAGGAATTCGACAAGATCCCATCAGGCTATTCCGGCCCGCTCTATCTCGAAATCAGCCCGCGCACCTTCCCGATCGTTGTGCGCCGCGGCTCGCGGCTGTCGCAGATCCGGTTCCGCGTCGGCCAGGCGCTGCTCGGCGAGCCGGAACTGTTGAAGCTGCATGAGAGCGAGACGCTGGTCGCCAGCAAGCTGCCGAACGTTTCCGGCGGCGGCATCGCCCTGTCGATCGACCTCGCCGGAGACAAGGACGGCCTGATCGGTTATCGCGGCAAACATCACACCGCCGTCGTCGACGTCGACAAGAAGGCCGAGCACGACCTCTTCGATTTCTGGGAGCCGCTCCACAGCCGCGGCCGCAACGAGCTGATCCTCGATCCCGATGAATTCTATATCCTCGTCTCGCGCGAGGCGGTGCACGTGCCGCCGGATTACGCAGCCGAAATGACCCCCTTCGATCCGCTGGTCGGCGAATTCCGCGTCCATTATGCCGGCTTCTTCGATCCGGGCTTCGGCCATGCGCCTGCCGGCGGGCGCGGCAGCCGCGCGGTGCTCGAAGTGCGCAGCCACGAGGTGCCCTTCATCCTCGAAGACGGCCAGATCGTCGGCCGCCTCGTCTACGAACACATGCAGGAAAAGCCCGCCAGCCTCTACGGCTCCGGCCTAGGCTCCAATTACCAGGCCCAGGGCCTGAAGCTCTCGAAGCACTTCCGCATCTGAGGCTTCCCGGCGGCCGCGACTTGACAGCGGCCCCTATCTGTTGGAAATCTCGCTTCATCGCGGGTGTAGCTCAATGGTAGAGCAGCAGCTTCCCAAGCTGAATACGAGGGTTCGATTCCCTTCACCCGCTCCATTCACCCTCAGGCCGTTCGCCGCCTTTTGAAGGCGCTTCGTGATCTTTTATGAAAAGGGTTGCGCGCAGGCATCGGCTCCTACAAGGACACAGATGGCGCCTCGGCCGCGCGCAACCCCTAGCTTCGCCTTTATCTGGTCTTACTGACGCTCATCTCAATTCCCCCCAATTGAGACCTCACGTAGTCGCCGCGGCGAAGCTTTGCGAATTCGTCGGTGGCTTGTGCCGGTGCGCTCTTGAAAACGTACCATTCACCGTCCGGTTCGCGTTTCTGATAGATCAGGCCGCCCTTCTTGCGGTGGCTGAAGCAGGTGATTGCCGTCGCCGTTCCGGTCTTGGCGTGCCAGTCGGCGTTGAAGCAGAGTTTACCCGTTTCCGTGATGAACCAGCGGCCCGTGCCGAAGGACGGCGAGCCATTTTCCCGCGACCAGGCGGTAAAGCGACGCGCCTTTGCGGAGAAGTAGCCGGCGCCGGCTTTCCACATCCAGGAATTCTGGTTGTAGAGCCGATAGATTTCCGCGCTGCTCATCGGTTTTGCGGTCTCGATCCCCGCAGGCTCATTGGTTCCGGCAGCGGACGCGGCCGTGGCGATACCGCCGGTCAGGACCACGGCCAGGAACATTTTTTGAAGCATGGACATGTTCAGGTTCCTTCTTGTTCAATTGATGCTTTCGCGGACGATCCGCCAGTCGGGGCGGCCATAGCCGTCCGGCCACGGATAGACTTCACGGTCGTTGAAGTAGACAACGGCGCTCAGCGCCGGGAACTGGGGATAGCGTTTCGTTACGCTCTCAGCCCAGTTTCGCACGAAGGAATCGCCGCCTTCGTATCCGAGTTCGGCAACCATGATGGGCTTGCCGTAACCGGCGACACGGGCGTATCCGGGCGCAAGGTGCTCGGCAAACGTCTGGTCGCGGCCAGTCTTGTCCCTGTCGTATTGCTCCAGGCCAAAGACCGAGAGCCCGATGAGATCGACGACATCGTTGCCGGGATAAAAGGCTTGAAGCCCCTCATTGCCCTTCGGTGACCACATGTATTTGGCCGTCTTCAGGTGGACCTTGCAGACCTCCACCATCCGGCGATAGGCCTTGGCATAATCGTCGCCCTGCCAATGCGACCAGGAGAACTGGCTGTCGGTTTCGTCCATTTCCTGTCCCCAGCGAATGATGACCGGACTTTTCAGCTTGGCAGCAGTCGAGCAGACGGCGGCCATGTTCGCATCGCGCGAACCGTTGAGGATGCTGTGCAGCAGTTCCTGCGAGGTTTGGCGCGAACCGGTCGACCAGGTCCAGGGCTCGACCGAGATCAGCAGGGTGCGGCCACGCGCTTGCGCATAATCGTCGGCGAGGGCGAGCGTGCGCAGATCGACATCTTCCCAGGGCAGGAAGAGGTGTTCGATCTTCGAATCGGGCGAGGCGCCTAAATCTCCGTGCGGATCATAGGCGCCGAACGTGATCGACTCCTTCGTGACGACCGGCATTTTGGTCGGCGGCGCAATGGACGATGTCGTCATTGCAAGCGGCTGCCCTTCGGCAGAACTGCCCAGAGCGGTCGGCAGGACCGCGACTCCCGACAGCAACAGGCCGGTTAACGACAACAGGGCTATTTTGGATGGGCTATGCATTGTGTACTTCCTCCACGCTCGGCCGCACATCCGGGTGAGCGGCATCCGTTCTCAGTTGGATTTCCTCCGGATCGGAAATCCATCGTGGTTTGAAGAAGATCGTGCGCAGGGCGGTCCCGCCCCGGCCTGCACCGGAGGCGGCGTAGCGCTCTTCGAACAGCTGAAGGCGGCCGCTGCCCCAGGCGAGTGCCTCGGTCGCATCCTTTCCGCGCATGATGGTTGCAGCCCCCGGCAACGCGACGAGCGCCAGAAGCACGGTCGCCATCGCCGGACGGTAGAAACGCGGGGCCGCCGCAACAGTATTCTCCTTCGAATGACGCCCGACGATGACCAACAGCAGCGCGCAGTAGATTGCGGCGTTCAGGATGGTAAAGAAGTAACCGCCCTTGGAGGCGCCGGCATCGGCGATTGCCAGGGCAGGCAATACCGCCATGAGCGCCAGCACAGCGTAGGGCGCCAGGACACGCACCGGCAGCAGATCGACTTCGGACCGGCCTTTCGGCGTGACGCGGAAATCGACGAAGGAGCCTGTCACAAAATCGTGCACCGCAGCCAGCGTGCCGGCGAGCGCCCAGGGCCAGCGGGCGAAGAGAAAGAGCATGCATTCCCAGCTCAGGATCTTGGCGTCGTAGGGGCGGAACGAGCTGCTGGCGCGCCAGCGATAAGCCATCACCACGAGAGCGATAGAAAGCGGTGCGAAATGCGCCAGGAAATCGGGATAGGTCACGGTCACGAAATTCTGGCCGCGCACGAGCGCGATGATCGGCAAAGCAAACATGAGCAACATAAAGAACGCAAAAAGCGGATACCAGAGTTGCGAAAAGAGGAACTGGAACTTGAGCCGGGCCGGCAGCCGGCCGAGGAGGCTCGGCGAGTACCGCAACAGCACCATGACCAGGCTGCGCGACCACTGGAATTCCTGCGTCACGAGATCGCTGAAGGTTCTGGGGCCGTCACCATGGGCGATGGCATCCAGCGCATGCACACCTCGCCAGCCGCCGGCATTCATCATCAATGTCGTCGAATGGTCTTCAGCCAACTCCGGACCGAGGCCGCCGATCTGTTTGAGGGCGACGGTACGTACCGCGTAATGCGACCCTATGCACATCGGCGCCAGGCCGCCATTGTAACCGGCTTGGAGCGAACCATGCATGCTGGCCTCGGCATAGAGCCTTCCACGTGCCGACCAGCTTTCGGAAGCGTTCTTGTCGCAAATGCTGGGGGCCGAGACATAGCCGACCTTTGGATCGCCGAACGGACGCAGCATGTGGAAGAGATAGTCGGGCGCGGGAACATGATCCGCATCGAGTTGCGCCACGAAATCGTAGCGGCTGTAGCCGTAGTGGTCGTAGAAGAAGGCGAGGTTGCCTTCCTTGCACCGCGTGCGTCGGGGCCACGACGTCCGATGATAATCGGATCGCCTCTTGCGGGTCGAGACGAGGACCCCGTGACGGGAGCACCAGTCGAGAGTCTCGGGGGAAGGGTCTTCGTCGGCAAGCCAGGTGTCGTGTTCCACCTCCTGGGCAAGCATTGCCAGCAGGGTTTCACTGACGACCGAGAAGGGTTCGGCCGGCGCCTTGGTCACGACCATGGCCACTCGACTGCCCGCCGGCAGGCGCAAGGGACCGTTCGGTCTTGCCGCCCGATAGAAGACGACGATGAAATAGGCCGGCAGCGCGGTAACCCAGGCAAGAACGAGGCTCACCGTAATTGTGCCGAAAGCATCGACGTGATGGCGCGGCTCCAGCCACCAGATCCAGAAATAGGCGAAGGCGCAGGCCCATACGGCCGCCGAGAACAGATATTCGGTCCGCCGATGTCCGGTCAGAACCGGGACAAGAAGCGGCTCGTGGGAGGGTTCCGGAGCGTGCGTCGCTTGGATAATCGCAAGTTCGGTCACGCGCGCACCTCCAGTCCGAAGAACGGAGCCGCCGTCCGCACGATGGTTTCGAGGTCGGAATATCGAGGCTGGAAGCAGAGCGTCTCGCGGGCCAGGCTGGCGTCGGCGTAGAGGCTGGGCGGATCGCCCGGACGGCGTGGATGGATGACGACCGGGACTTCGCAGCCGGTCGTTTCCTGGATCACGCGCAGGACTTCCCTGATGGAATAACCCCGCCCGGTGCCGAGGTTGACAGCGAGGTTTGCTCCGCCTTTGGCGAGATGGGTGAAGGCCTGAACATGGGCGCGCGCGAGATCTGCGACGTGAATATAGTCCCTTATGCAGGTCCCGTCAGGGGTATCGTAATCATCGCCGAATATCTCCAGGTGCGGAATCCGGCCGGCCGCGGCCAGCAGCGCCCGCGGAATGAGATGGGTTTCCGGAACGTGCCATTCGCCAAGCTCGCCGTCCGGATCGGCTCCACAGGCATTGAAATAACGCAGGGCAACATACCGCAGGCCGTAGGCCGCCGCATAATCGGCGAGCATATGCTCGAAGATCAGCTTGGTCTTGCCGTAGGGATTGATCGGAGCCTTCGGCAACGTCTCATCGATCGGCAGCACGGACGGGACGCCGTAGACGGCACAACTCGATGAGAAGATGACGTTTTGAAGCCCCGTCTGCCGGCAGGCATCGATAAGCGACAATGCACCGCAGACATTGTTGTTGTAATATTTCGCCGGGTTTTCCACGGACTCGCCGACGTAGGCCGAGGCGGCAAAGTGGATGACGGCATCGGGAGCATATTTCTCGATGACCTCGATCAGGCATGACGTGTCGAGGACGTCACCTTCGACGAAAGGCCCCCAGCGCACGGACGAACGGTTTCCGGTCGTGAGATTGTCGTAGACGACAGGCTCAATCCCCTCCGAGCGGAGGAGCTTGGCGGTGTGGCTGCCGATATAGCCGGCACCGCCCGTGACCAGGACCCGGGGCGCATCCATCAGACCGCCTCCAGCTCGCGTGCCGGACGGGTGAGAACGCCATCGAAATAGTCGATCGTCTGACGCAGGCCGCTCGACAAGTCGATCTTCGGCCGCCAGTCGAGTTCCTGCATGGCAAGCGAAATATCGGGGCGACGCTGACGGGGATCGTCAACCGGCAGAGCGCGATGGATGATTTGCGACCGGGAACCGGTCAATCCGATCACCTGCTCGGCCAGTTCCCGGATCGTGAATTCGCCCGGATTGCCGAGATTGACAGGCCCCGTCAGCGACGACGGTGAGGCCATCATGCGGACCATGCCGCCGATGAGATCATCGACGAAACAGAACGAGCGGGTCTGCGAACCGTCGCCATATATCGTGATGTCTTGCCCCGTCAGGGCCTGGACGATGAAATTCGAGACGACGCGGCCGTCGTCCGGACGCATCCGCGGGCCGTAGGTGTTGAAGATGCGGATGATCTTGATCTCGACGCCGTGCGTGTTGTGGAAGTCGAAGAACAGCGTCTCGGCGCAGCGCTTGCCCTCGTCATAGCAGGAGCGCGGCCCGAACGAATTGACGTTGCCCCAGTAGCTTTCGACCTGCGGGTGGACGTTCGGGTCGCCGTAGACTTCGGAGGTGGATGCCTGAAGGATACGTGCGCCGGTGCGCGCGGCCAGCTCCAGAAGGTTGAGGGAGCCCAGCACGCAGGTCTTTGTCGTATGGATCGGATCGGCCTGATAATGCGGGGGCGATGCCGGGCAGGCGAGGTTATAGATCTCGTCGACTTCCAGATCGAGCGGGTGGACGATATCGTGGGCGACGACATTGAAGCGATCGACTCGCTTCAGATGGACGATATTGCGCCGCATGCCGGTGGAAAAGTTGTCGAGGCAGATCACCTGGTGTCCGGCGGCCAAAAGCGTCTCGCAGAGATGCGATCCGAGGAAACCTGCACCGCCGGTGACAAGAACTCTCTTGGGAGCGCGATGTATTCCGGAAGGACAATTTGCATCACGAGCAGAAACTTGTACAGAGCGCGCACGAATCTTACCAAGATAGTTCACGACTACCTCCCGTGTTTTCAGATTTTGCTATGGGATATTCGATATTTACTTCGACATATCGCGAAACCAAGTCGTTCGATCATGCGAATGTTTTATTCGTCCGGTTTTTCTTTTGGAATGAACCGATGCTTATTTAGATACAGCTAAGAAAGGCAATTGTCGTTATCCTCACGTCCTGGAAATTATCGCTCCGTACATTTCAGAGCGAAAAGGAATATGATAAACAACTTATGGAGGAGACTCTTCGGGCACTTCCGTTTTTCCAAACGGAGTTCTGCGGAGATTTCCGCCGCAAAAACAATTGCTTTTCTCAATTTCCATGGCTCGGGTCGGGTTATGCGCTGGAGGCATTGGATGGCTACAGGGTCTGAATCCGACGATGATCCTGCCGCGGAACAGGAACGGCCGGCGCATATGGAGCGGCGGCGCTGGCCGCGTGAACCGGCCATGCGCAAGGAACGCCCGCCCCATGCCTCCCCTGCACTCGTGCCGCTGCGATTCTCGACGCAGGACCTACCACCGGCAGAACAATTCCAGGCCTGGCGGGCACATATGGCGCCGCTCGTGGATGTTCATCTGCCGGAGGGAAAATCACCGGAAGACGGGTTCCTCGCGGAGCAGATCGGCTGGCATCTCGGCGATATCCTGATCGTCCAGCAGCGCGCGCATGCCCACAGATATGTCCGCGATCAGGCCATGCTTCGATCGAGCCCTATCGACCATTGGAACGTCGGCCTGCAGCGCAGCGGCCAGGCCTGGACCGAGGTCAACCGTCGTGTCACCGAGACCGGTGCCGGCGAGATATTTTTCATGTCGCTCGGCAGCCCCTATCGCGGACGGACGACCGATACCGAAGCTTTGCTCGTGTTCCTGCCGTATGAGATGCTGGCTCGCGATGCGAGCCTTCTCCAGAGCGCCGGCAACACGGTTCTTTCGGGCAGCCACGCCGAGTTGCTCACGGGCTATCTCACGGGCCTCGAAACGAACCTCGGGAATCTGACGATAGAGGAAGTGCCCCGGATCATTCAAACCATCGGCGATATGGTCGTTGCGGGCGCCGCATCGTCCACAAGGACTGATACCGGTCAAAACCAGGCCAACATGGGACTGATGGAGCGGGCGCACCGCTACATTCACGTCAATCTCCATTCGGAAAACTTGACACCGGACGTGATGTGCCGCGCGTTGGGGATTTCGCGAACGCGGCTTTATCAACTGTTTGAGGCGAGCGGAGGCGTGCTCAATTATATTCGCAAGCGGCGATTGCTGCAGGCCTATGCGGATCTCAGCAATTCGGCCGACCACAGGCCGATTTCAGAAATCGCAGAAGCCGCCGGTTTCGAGGTCGCCGCCAATTTTACGCGCGCCTTCATCCACGAATTCGGGCTGAGCCCGCGTGAAATCCGAAGGACGATGGCAACCCAACAGCGGCCGGCTCCGGCCATCCGCTCCACGCGGCGTTACGAAAAAACGATCGGTGATTGGCTGGCCCTGACGGGTTGATCCGGCTCGGGCTGAAATCCGGACTCGAAGTCCGTTAAGCAGCGATCGACGCGCTTGCCGAAGACACCGCAGACTTGATCCAGACCCATGGCCTCCGTTCGCAATTGAGGGAATATTTCCCTTCACCCGCTCCATCTCCCGCAAACCATACCGACCAAGCCTAATCCCCGAAAAAGCGGATCGGCTTGTATTGCCGATGCGCGATGATCAGGCTCCGGTCGGGCTGGATGATGTAGGTTTCTTCCACCTCCCGGCCGTACTGGTCGATGAAGTCATGCGGGAAGGCGGAGCCGGGGGGTGATTTGGTGAGCTTGCTGCGCGGCTGGCCACTATAGGTGATGCTGCCGGGGATGGGTTCGAGGCCCGGTCCGCTGTAGCTGACGGTGTTGCATCCCGCCAGAACGAGCGTGCCGACGAGGCCGATGATTGCAGGTTTCATGTCCATCCCTCCCAATGCGTTGAATAATATCACTCTACACCTCGTCGGATAGGGCTCACGACACGAATGCTCATGCCGCGCTTCAATCCTTCGGGAAGCGTCGCCGGGGACGCCGTGATCGAGCGCCGGCGGGACGACATCCACCTATGGATGTTAGGGTGAAAATCCCGATCCTCCAGGCGCGATGACCCCTCCATTGCCGAAACCGGTGTCGTCTGCTAGATCGGCATCGTCGAAAAAGGCAGGATCGGTTGAGGTAAGCCCGGTCCCTTCCGTTCGAGCGTCAAGCGCGCTCTCACGGAAGCTCTGCTCCGTGCCATGGCACGAGAACCCGCGACGTGATCCGCATGAAGATGCGGGATCCCGGCGGCGTGCGGAGACGGCAAATAGGCAGTCCCGGGATTTTTTCGAACGGAGACTGTCATGCGCTTGAACCATCTCGATTTCCACGTTCCCGATATCGCTGCCACGGCGGATTTCTTCATCCGCCATTTCGGTCTGAGGCTTAAGGATATGCGCGGCCAGAACGGCCTGGCGATCCTCGAAGACGATACCGGCCTCGAAATCGTCCTCAGCCACGCAATCGCAAAATTCGGCACCGCCGATCAGGTGGAGATGGGACGCCAGACCTATCACATCGGCTTCATTCTGCCCGAGAGGGCGGATGTCGATGCGGTCCATGCCGGGCTTGCTGCTGCCGGTGCTGCGCTGTCCGGTCGGCCGGCCGCCATGCGCGGCGGCTGGCTGTTTTATTGCACGGCTCCCGGAAACATTCTCGTCGAGATCGGCTGGCGGCCGGGTTAGACGATACCCAAAAGGAAAGGGCGGCCGCCGCCGTCCGCCCCTCATCCGGCTGCCGCCACCTTCTCCCCGTAAACGGGGCGAAGGGGATATGCCGCGACCTCTCCGTTCCTCGCCAGCCTCTCGCGGGGCACGTCCCCTCGCCCCGTTTACGGGGAGAGGGTTAGGGTCATATGCGCTAGGTTAAGCGAGCGTGTAGATCGTCGCATTGTTTTCGGCGTCGTCGCGGCGGCTCACAGAGGTGGCGACGACTTCGCGTGACGAGATTACAGACGGCCTGCCACAGAAGTGGTCCGCGGATGGCGGCGCAAATGGTGGCCAGGGCGATCTTCATGAGACGCCAGCGCGATGGGCTTGCCAATGGGGGGCTAGCCAGTGGGGTTGCCACATCCAGAGGGGGGAGAGTCCGGGACTTGCCCGGCAATCTGTTCGGCAATGATGGCGACGATCAGTCTGGCGTAGAGCCATGCCCGGGCCAGTTCCGGCTTCTTGGCCGGCAAGCTGTCGAGGCCGGCCAGGCTCTTGAACCGTTTGAACGCCAGCTCGATTTGCCAGCGGAAGCGATAGAGGGTGAGGATATCGGCCGGCGGGAAGGTGGCGGTCGGCAGCGAGGTCAGCAGCAGAATGTACTTCGCCGCCTCGAGACTGCGCGGATCGGGTTTTTTGCCGTGCTTGCGGGCGGCTTTGAGCAGACGCTCCTGCTCGGCTTGGGCCTGTTGCGGATCCTTGCGTCGGACAATGAGGCGCAGGGCCAGCGGCGGTGGTGGCGGCGTCCCCGTCATGCCTTCGTGGACACGAACCTGCACCTCGCCTTCCTGCTCTTGCTGAGCGGCGAGTGCGGCAAACAGATCAAAGGGCTCGCCATTCGTCTGCAACAGGCGCAACGAGTTCCAGCCGGTCCGCACGATGAAGTCTGCACCGGCGTCGATCACCGGCCGCAGGTCGCGCGGTCTTGCATAGTAGCGATCGGCCAGCACGATATCGCCGGGTGCGTAGGTAAGGCGCTGAAGGTTCTCGGCACCATGGATGTCGGTCAACTCAAGCTGATCGACCTGAGCCGTTGCCAGATCGTAGCCGACATGCAACCGCCATGTCGTGCGGTCAGCGCCCGGATGGCAGATCGACGTTCCATCGAGCACACGCAAGCGATATCCCGCAAAGCGCCCCGTCGGCACTTTGGCCTGTTCGGCAATCAGCGCGGCCACGATGTCGCCAAGCCAAGGCGCCGCTTTGCACAGCCGCTCGAGCAGCGATGGGTCTGACAAACGGGCGATCCCGCCCGCTTCGGCCCATGCACAGGTCTCGCGTAGCGACATGCCAAGGCCGCCATAGGCAAGTGCCAGCCGCAACAGCGTCTCGGCATTCTTGATTTCCCGCACCCGCGTAAAAGCACCGCGCAACCGCGCCGTTGCTTCCAAGTCAAAACCCGCCGGAAGCCGCTCGCGCACTTCCGGCCAATGATCCAAAACCTCAGGACGAATCTTCATCCAAAGCTTGAATCACAACCAGATTCCTTATGTCCAGGGCTAAACCTAGCGCATATGAGGGTTAGGGTGAGGGGCAACCGCGGCGCGAACCGGACAGCAGTGCCTCGTGCCGAGGTCGGCTCAGAATTCCGTCCAGTCGGGATCCTGGCTCGGCGATGTGCTGCCGGCGCCGAAGGCGTTGGCGATCTTCTGACCGAGCGCGCGGGCCGGTGAGGCGGCCGGGCGGGCGGTGCCTTCGCGAGCGACGCGGACCGGGGCTGCCCTGGCTGCCGGGCGGGCGGCAGCGCGAGGTGCTGCTGCGGCGATTGGAGTACTCGTGGTGAAGCCGCCGGTGCCGGTCAGCCTGAATTGGCCGAGCAGATTGTTGAGCGCTGACGCTTCCGTAGCCAAGTTATGGCTGGCGGCTGTCGATTCTTCGACCATCGCCGCATTCTGCTGCGTGCCCTGGTCCATGGTGTTGACGGCGGTGTTGATCTCTTGCAGCCCGATCGATTGTTCGCGGGAGGCTTCGGCGATCGCGTGGACGTGCTGGTTGATCTCCTGCACCTCTTGGACGATCGCGTCGAGCGCCTTGCCGGTTTCGCCGACCAGCGAGACGCCGGTCTGCACATGCGAGCCGGAGGTGCTGATCAGCGCCTTGATCTCCTTGGCCGCCTTGGCCGAGCGCTGGGCGAGCTCGCGCACTTCCTGGGCGACGACCGCAAAACCCTTGCCGGCATCGCCGGCGCGGGCGGCTTCGACGCCGGCGTTCAGAGCCAAAAGGTTGGTCTGGAAGGCGATGTCGTCGATGACGCCGATGATGTTGGAGATTTCGCCCGAGGACTTCTCGATCTGCTGCATGGCGGAGACGGCCTTGCGGACGACCTCGCCGGATTTCTCGGCGCCGAGGCGGGCGCGGGCGACGAGTTGGCTTGCTTCCTCGGCCCGCTTGGCGGCGTCGCGCACCGTCGTGGTGATCTCCTCCAGCGCTGCTGCCGTCTCTTCGACGGAGGCTGACTGCTGTTCCGTCCGCTGGGAAAGCTGGTCCGCGGAGGAACGAATCTCGTTGGCGCCAGCGCCGATCGCCCGGGCATTGGCGCCGACCGTATGCAGGGTTTCGTTGAGCTTCTCGACCGAGTTGTTGAAATCCTCACGCAGCGCATCGAGATGCGCGACGAAGGGCTCCGCGATATGCGAGGCGAGATCGCCGGCGGCAAGGCGGCGCAGGCCGTCGCCGAGTGCGGTGACGGCGCGGTCGAGTTCCGATGCTTCGCGGGCCTTCTGCGCCTCGCGGTCGCGGCGCTCGCTGTCGCTGACGTCGCGGTCTGTTTCGGCGCGCGCCTCGATCCGGGCGCGCTCGATCGCATTGTCGCGGAAGACCGAAACCGCCTTTGCCATCTGGCCGACTTCGTCGCCGCGGTCGAGGCCGCTGACATCGCTTGTCGTATCGCCCTCGGCAAGCCGGGTCATGCGCAGGCGCAGCTGCGTCATCGGGCCGGCGATGCCCTTCTGGGCGACGACCACGCTGAAGCCGACGGCGGCGAGAACGGCGATGCCGATCAGCACGAAACAGAAGACGATCCGCCCGTTGACGGAAGCCGAGAGCGCGTCGCCGCCATCGTTGAGCATTGCCATCATCGCATCATTGTTGGCGATCATCTTCGGCGTCAGCGCATCGAGCTTGGCATTGATCAGGGCAACATTCGAAAGCGCGCCGGCGCTGTCCTTGGCCTTGCTCTGTTCGATGATCTTGTTTGCCAGGGTTTCGATCTCATCGATGCCGGCCTGAATCTCATCGATCGCCGGCTTGCGGCTGGGCACCAGCGCCAGCGCCTGCTTCATGCGGTCACGCGCCTGCGGCAGCTTGCTCGGTGTGGCGAGCGCCGTCTGGAATGCCGGCGTATCGGGCTTCATGTCGGCAATCAGGGTGACCTGCAGCACCGAGGCCACCGCCGATGCGCTGGCGCGCGCGCTCAGCATCGAGGCCTGCGCTTCATGATCGATGAAGGCGCTGTAGGCCGCATCCGCACGGCGGAATTCGGAGATGACATAGATCAGCCCGGCCATCGTGATCAGCCCCATGAGCGCCACGACCGATATGATTTTTGTGCGGATTTTCAGATGTTTCAGCATGGAAATGTCACCCGATTGACGGGGCGTGTCGCGCCCGGTGCTTTTGAAATCAATTGTTGCAGAAAACGCGGCTTCAATATCGCGGTTTAGGGATTACGTTTGGGCTGACGCTTGCATCATGCGATCGGCTGGCGGGGTCCGATGTCGTCGCAACAAATAAGAGGCGATATTCTTTAATTCCGCGCTAACACGAGGCGGGGGATGGCTGTGATTTTTTGGGGCTGAGAGGTTGCAGTCACCTAGCGCGTATGACGGGCACCGAGATCAAGCCTCGGAGCGCCGGCATTCAAGAGAGCCTCATCCTGAGGTGCCCCGCAGGGGCCTCGAAGGTCGAGGCGGGCATTCCGCGTCGGATAATGCAAGGAGCAGCGTTGCGGCGTGTCCTTCGAGGCTCCGGCCTTTGGCCTCCGCGCCTCAGGATGAGGGACGTCAGAGGGTGGCGCGCTGTTACGAGGCCGATGAGTTCGTGACCGTCATCCGCTCCCTCACTCCCACACATATTCCCCACCAAGCATGACTCTGATACATCTCGCCAACGCCACAATGCTTCGCGCTTAACCCAGAGATCACAATCACGATGATGCAATCCAAGCTGGCATCCCTGACTCTGAAGGGTTTTCTCGCGTTCGGCCTGTTTTTCGGTGTGCTTTTCTCAAGTTTGGCCGCATCGGCCCAGCAGGTGTCCCCCTCGCTGCCGTTGCTCTTCGATGCGCGCGAACGTCTTGCCAGGCCCGATCTCTCCTCGCTGGTGCGATTGCGCTTCCTGACGTCGGTCGATTTTCCGCCCTTCAATTTCACCGATCAGAACGGCAAGCTCTCCGGTTTCAATGTCGATCTCGCCCGCGAAATCTGCAGCGAGCTGGAAATATCGGACAAGTGCCAGATCCAGGCGATCCCCTTCGCCGACCTCAGGGATGCGCTCGCCGCCTCGCAGGGCGATGCCGTCATCGCCGGTTTTGCTGTGACGCCGGAACTCCGCCGGCAATTCGTCTTCTCCAGACCCTATCTGATGCTGCCGGCGCGCTTCGTGCGCAATCTCGCCGTGCCGCTCGACGGAAAGACGGCTTCCGCCCTTTCCAGCCACCCGGTCGGTGTCGTCAGGGGGACGGTGCACGAGGCGATGCTGGCCGCCTTTTTCCCCACGCTCAAGGCCGAGCCGTTCGACACAAAGGACGCCCTGCTGGCGGCGCTCAGAGACCGCAAGGTCGATGCCGCCTTCGCCGATGCGCTGCAGCTTTCCTTCTGGGTTTCTTCGCCGGCGTCAGCCAAATGCTGCGCGCTGTTCGACGGCCCCTATCTTTCCGAGCATTTCCTCGGCGAGGGCATGACGATCATGCTGCGGCAGAAGGACAGCGTGCTGACGTCAGCCATCGACCACGCACTCGCCACGCTGTCGCGCAACGGCCGCCTCCAGGAAATCTATCTGCGCTACTTTCCCTACGGGCTTTATTGAAGCCGCTAAAAGCACGGGACGCGTTTTAGCTTTTAGCCCTTGCGGAACCGGGCAATCGCGCTGCGCTCGATCGCCGCACAGGTGAGCTTGTCGAGGCCGAGCCGGTCCCGCAGCAGGCTGAGCAGCCGCAACTCCTCCGCCTTGACCGAGAGATCGGCGGATGCCACCTCGACGGCCAGCGCATAGGCCGTGTCGTAGAGCTTTGCGGGGAGGGTGTCGCGCACGGTTTCGAGAACGACGTCGAGACCTTCCGGACCTGCAAGCAGCGAGGCGCAGTCGCGCGCCACCGCAATCAGTTTGTCGTCATCGAAATCCCGGAAAACTGGCAGGAATCCGATCAACTGGCCGATCCTTTCCATTTCCCTGTCGTTCATCGTGCTGTCGACGGCGGATGCCATCACCATCACGTAGATCAGCGCATCATGGGCGGAAAGCGGCTTGTTCATCTCTGATTCCTTTTTCGATCAGCCGAGATTAGGAATTGGCGGCAGCCATTACAAGGGATCGGCCCGATCCGGGACTGTCCGATCGCTGTCATGACTGCCGGTTTAATGGCGGCGCGGGTCGTCGCCGTAAAGGCCTTTTCCTGCTTGCCTGGCCTTTTCGGCGGCCGCCGTAAGCGGCGAACCCACTGCTGCTTCCGCCCAGCCGTTTTCGGCGAGCCATGCGCCGAGATCCTCTGTGCCGAGCCGGCAGGCAGTCGTTACTGTGTCCTTCCATTCCACCGTCTCGAGATCGCAGCTGACGCTGCGGTTGCGCAACAACAGGCGCAGCGCCGTCTTCGCCATCATGCCGCAGGGCCATTGCCGGCCCGCCGGCCCGCATATCCTGTCGACCGGCGTCGGCACGATCCCGGCAAGCTGAAGCCGACGCTCGCCAAAGGAAAGCATGCCGGCATTGTCGACCATCGGCCGCGCCAGCTCCACCGCCTTTTTCGCGCTCGGACTCGCTGTTTGCCCGGCCGCCGTGTCGGCTTGTTGCGGTAGATCGGCCGGTTTGGATGTCACCCCGTCGCCTGGCGCCGGAGAGGGCGAAGCCGCCGGTTCCGTTGAGCGAGCGATCATTTCGGCACGGTCGTCCGAGATCGCCGCACCTTCGTCGGCGTCGGAGGCAGCATCCACCGCTGCGGTTGCCGTCTCCTCCGCGGACGCCGTCTCTTCGCCAGCCGTGCCGCCGCCAAGCCTTGCTTCGCCTGCCAGCAGCAGGCCGGTCACCACGACCATCCCCGTGATACCTGTGATGAAGGCGGCAGGGCGCATGGAATATCTTCCTATTGGCTGGCCCAGATGATGCGGGCGATCCAGTCGACGTCGGAAAGCTCGAGGGTGCGGTTGGGATGTTCGGGATTGAGAGACAGCAGCTCGATCGACCGCGGGCTCTGGCGCAGCAGCACCTTGGCCATCACCTCGCCCTCATTTGTGCGCACGACGACGCGGTCGTTGCGGCGCACCTGCGCCCCCGGCTCGACGATCAGCACGTCGCCGTCGCGATAAAGCGGCATCATGCTCTCGCCCTGCACCTCCAGCGCATAGACGCCGGCCTTTTGCGACGGGGCGGCCGGAAATTCCACCACGTCCCAGCCCTGGCCGGCCGGAAAGCCGCCATCGTCGAAGAAACCGCCGGCGCCCGCCTGGGCGAAGCCGAGCAGCGGAATGGAGCCGCCTTGCGGCGGAAACGCGTTTTCCTGCTGCCCGGCCGGCTGCTTGGAAAGACCGGCGTCCGGCCGCATGAAAGCCATAAACTGTTCCATGCTCGCCCCTGTGGCGTCGAGCACCTTGGCGATCGATTCCGTCGAAGGCCAGCGCAGCCGCCCATCGGCGGAAAGCCGTTTCGATTTGTTGAAGGAGGTCGGGTCGAGGCCGGCGCGGCGCGCAAGTCCGGATGGCGTCAGCTCGTGCCGTTCGGCAAGCCTGTCGAGCGCTTCCCAGATCTGGTTGTGTGACAGCATGCGCGCGATTCCGTCGCGGCATTCAACGCCGCGCTTCAACCATGTCGAATATTAATCGACCGTGCCGTCTGAGTAAAGATGAAAGAGGAATAAAATCCTGTTTCCAAAGGGAAATGTATCGTTCAGGCGACCATCGCCATATTGATCTTGCCGAGCTGGATGACGGCCTGCGTCCGGCTGTCGACGTCCAGTTTCAACAGGATCGCCGAGACATGCGCCTTGATCGTCGCTTCGGAGACGCCGAGTTCGTAGGCGATCTGCTTGTTCAGCAGCCCTTCGCCAAGCATGGTCAGCACCCGGCTCTGCTGCGGCGTCAGCGTATGCAGGCGGTGGATCAGGTCGGCGACATCGGGATCCTGCTCCTGCCCGTCGCGATAGCTTTCCGGCGTGGCGATGTCGCCGGCAAGCACCGTCTGGATGCCGCGGCGAATGTCGTCGATACCGGAGGATTTCGAAATGAAGCCTGAAGCGCCGAGCTCCAGCGCCCGGCGGATGGTCGTCGCGTCGTCGGTTGCCGAGACGATGACGATCGGCAGGCTGGCAAATTCGGAGCGCAATGCCATCAGGCCGGAAAAGCCGCTGACGCCGGGCATGGCGAGATCGAGCAGCATCAGATCGGCATCCGCATGGGCGCCGGCGGCCCGGCGCGCGGCAGCGAAATCGCCGGCCTCGACGATCGATTGCCGGCCTTCCATGCCGATCACCGCCTGGCGCAGTGCGTCACGGAAAAGCGGATGATCGTCCGCAATGATGATGGTCTGTTCGTGCATCGAAAACTCCCTCCCAAGAGCCCGATCATGCCTTGCATGCGACGCCATCCCTCCGCGTTGCATGCCGGCTTGCTCATATCGACTATATCAGATCAGGTCTTCTGCGGAAGGGGATTGGTGTTTTCCTCGGCCTGGAACTCCTTCACCATCCCCATGAAACTCTTCATCATCCGCTCCATGATGCTGATCGAACGGTCGACCTCGGCATCGCTCGGCAGCGCGCGCTGGGCGACATTGCCCTGTTCTAGCGCCGTCACCCGCTTTGCCAGCCGGTCGAGTTCATCCTCATAGGCCGCCCGCTCGTCGGCCGCCATCCGGCAGACGAGGGCGCCGTCCTTGTCCTGGCAGATCGACATTGCCCCGCTCTGCCGGTCGAGCCGGATGAAATGATCGCCGCTCTTCTCCAGCTGGAAGCGGCCGGCATCGGCTTCGGCCGCCGCGGCCGCCAACGGCATGAAAAAAACGCCAAGCGTGATAACGAATGCCTTCATCGTCTTATCCTCCGAGTCGGCGTAAAATCTGAATCCTGTTCTGCCGGTCCCGTTTTTCGGCGCCGGGGCGTGGACATCGCCGCCTCTTTCCGGCAAAGCCCTGGTGACCAAGGAACAGCCTATCGTGAGGCCATGATGACCCTGACACCGACCCTTTACAAGATCGTGACGGAAACGCTCTGGCAGCAAGCCAGACAAACCGGCACTTTTCATGGCGCCGGCATCGATCTCCAGGACGGCTTCATCCATTTCTCGACGGCAGACCAGGTAAAGCAGACCGCCGCCCTGCATTTTGCCGGCCAGTCCGGCCTGCTGCTGATTGCCGTCGATGGTGGCGGCTTCAGTGACAAGCTGGTCTTCGAGCCCTCGCGCGGCGGCGATCTCTTCCCGCACCTCTACGCCGATCTGCCGCTTGCCGCCGTGCTCTGGGAGGCGCCGCTGCCGCTCGACGAAGCCGGCGCCCATGTCTTTCCGGAGCTGCAGCCATGATCGATCCCTTCAAGCGTCTCGCCCGCAAGGGTCTCTTCCTGTTCGATCCGGAAACGGCGCACGGCATGTCGATCGCCGCCTTGAAATCCGGTCTCGTGCCCGCCTGCCAGATCACCCCCGATCCGCGCCTGCGCCAGACCGTTGCCGGCCTTACCTTCGAAAATCCGCTCGGCATGGCCGCCGGCTACGACAAGAATGCCGAGGTGCCGGAGGCGCTGCTGAAGCTCGGTTTCGGCTTTACCGAGATCGGTACGGTGACGCCGAAGCCGCAATCCGGCAATCCGCGCCCGCGCATCTTCCGCCTGGTCGAGGATGAAGCCGTCATCAACCGCCTCGGCTTCAACAATGAAGGCCATGATGCCGCCTTCGGGCACCTCGCCGCGCTGAGGGGCGGGGGCATGATCGGCGTCAATATCGGCGCCAACAAGGATAGCGAGGACCGCATCGCCGATTATGTCGCCGGCATCCGCCGCTTTTATTCCGTCGCGCGCTATTTCACCGCCAACATCTCCTCGCCGAACACCCCCGGCCTGCGCGACCTGCAGGGGCGCGAAAGCCTTGCGGTGCTGTTATCAGCCGTGCTTGCGGCGCGTGACGAAATGGCAGCGGCATCCGGCCGGACGATCCCGGTCTTTCTGAAGATCGCGCCTGATCTGACCGAGGAAGGCATGGACGATATCGCAGCCGAGGCGCTTTCGCATGGGCTCGACGGGCTGATCGTCTCCAACACCACGCTGTCGCGCGACGGCCTCAAGGATCAGCGCCAGGCGAAGGAGGCGGGTGGACTTTCCGGCGTGCCGCTTTTCGAAAAGTCGACGGCGGTGCTCGCCAGGATGCGCAAGCGCGTCGGCCCTGATCTGCCGATCATCGGCGTCGGTGGCGTCTCCTCGGCCGAGACCGCGCTGGAGAAGATCAGGGCGGGCGCCGATCTCGTCCAGCTCTATTCCTGCATGGTCTATGAAGGCCCCGGTCTGGCCGGCGATATCGTCCGCGGCCTGTCGAAACTCCTGGACCGCGAAAAGGCCGCCTCGATCCGCGACCTGCGTGATGTCAGGCTGGATTATTGGGCGGCGCGGAAGGTCTGATCGGCCCGCGACCGCACCAGCATCGCCAGGAAGAAACCGCGGAAGAGCAGGAAGGCGTTCATCGCCAGCCACAGGCCATGATTGCCGAACAGCGGCACGAAGATCGCGAGCATCATGAGATAACCGGCAAAAGAGATCAGCATCCGGTTGCGCATGTCGGCCGACCACGTGGCGCCGATGAAGACCCCGTCCATCACGAAGGCGAGCGCGCCGGTCAGTCCTGTGACCGCCGCCCAGGGCAGATAGGTTTCGGCCGCCTGCCGCACATCGGGTGAGGTCGTCAGCACCGAGATCAGCCAGGGGCCGGCGAGGAAGAAGACGGCGGAGCCGAGCGCCGCCAGTCCGAAGGACCACAAGGTCGTCAGCTTCAGCCCGCGGTCGAAGGCCGGCCGGTAATGCGCGCCGATCGCCCGGCCGATGATCTGTTCGGCGGCATTGGCAAGCCCGTCGAGATAATAGCCTGATAGTAGGAAGAAATTCATCACCACGGCATTGGCGGCAAGCGTCACCGCGCCGAAGCTGGTGCCGATCCGCGTCATGATGGTGAAGGCTCCGATCAGCACGAAAGTGCGGATCAGGATGTCGCGGTTAAGCGCGAAAAGCTCGGCCAGCCGGTGCCGGGAAAAGATCTCCGCCCATGCCGGCCGGGCTGCCTTGCCGAAGCCGTTGAGCACGATGAAAAGCCCGGCGAGCGCGCCGACGCTTTCGCCGGCCATGGTGCCCCAGGCGACCCCCGCCACGCCCCAATCGAGCGTCAGGCCGAGATAGATGGAAAGCAGGATGTTGATGCCGTTGATGATCGCCTGCAGCAGAAGTCCGATCTTGCCCTGTCCGCGCCCGAGCACGAAGCCGAGGATGGCATAATTCGCCAGTGCCGCGGGTGCGGCCAGCATGCGGATCGAAAAATAGGTGCTGGTTGCCTCGGCGATCGCCCCTTCCGCCCCCATCAGCCTTAACCCCGCCGTCATCAGCAGTGGCGAAAGACAGAGCAGCGCCAGTCCGCAGCCGAGCGCCGAAATCATCGCCCGAAAAAAGACCGCCTGCTGCTCGTGCTGGTCGTGACGGCCATAGGCCTGCGCCGTCAGCCCGGTTGTCGAAGCGCGCAGGAAGTTGAAGCTGCCGAGGATCAGATCGAAGAGCATCGCGCCGATCGCCAGCCCGGCCAGCGCTTCCGCATTGCCCATGCGGCCGACGACGGCGGTGTTCGTCAGCCCGAGCAGCGGCGTCGTCATGAAGCCGAGCGTCATCGGAAGGGCGATCGACAGCACCATCAGGTGCGTCACGTCGAATGCAAGCGCGTTGTGATTGCTGCGTGTATCCATGCCGGCCTCGTCGCGACGGCACTACGCGTCGTTTCAGACGCGCAACCGACGCTGCATCACTTGAACTGCTGCCGGCGGAATCACCTCAGCTGGAAAGCACCATGGCCCAATAGGGCAGGTTCCTGGAAGATGTATTATGGGCGACGGCGACGCCAAGGCCGCCATAACGTCCGAGCATGTTTTCCAGGTGATGCGGCGAGTTGATCCAGGCCGTCACCACAGCATCGACGCTCTGCTGGCCGGAGGCGATGTTCTCAGCCGCCGGCAGCCGCACGCCGCTTGCCTTGACGCGCGCGCCGAAACTGTCGGTCATACCCATGAGATGGGCCATTTTGCCCGCACTCGCCATGCGTTTTGCCTGGAACAAGGCGGCAGTACTCGCCGCCGGATCGACGGTAAGTGGCGGCAGGCCGTTTTTGGCCCTGAGCTGGTTGACGAGCGGCAGCACGCTCGCCGTCTCGTCCTCGCCGTCCGACGGCGTGCCGGCCATCCGCGGGGTCGTGGTGCAGCCGGCGATGCCGGCGGCGAGCGCAAGTCCGGAAAGGCGCAGCAGGCCGCGCCTGGAAAGATCGATGGATGTCATGTTACCGGCGGTAGCTGAAAAGACGAAGGATGATGAAGAGCGGGATGACGATCGTCGCACCGAGGAGGAGATAGTCGCCGACGCGCCCAAGCGCCGAGAAGCCGCGGTACCAGATCTCCTGGATGAAATCGCGTATGCCGTAGATGATGCCCCACGGCGTCAGGCCGAAGACGGTCATGACGAAACCGACGATCAGCGACACCACGATAAGCTTTATCAATGTGCGGCCGATCGAATCACCGAGGAACCTGTTCGCCTGATCGGACATAAGCCATCTCCTGTTTGCCCTTGGAATAAGGTCGCGGCGCGGCGCCCGCAAGCCCTTTCCGGAATTGGCCGCTTCGCCTCTGAAATAGGACTTGAGTTTTTTTGTGACCGCCGCCAAATGCGGGCCAATGGATGTCGCCCGGAAGTGTGCAGCGGTTCCGGGAAAACGACATGCATAAAACAAAGAGCTACAGGCCCATTGATGCAGCCCCACCAGCTTTCCTCAGGCGATGTCATCGCCGACCGCCGCGCCGATTATGCCCGGATGCTCGAAGAAGGCGGCGAGCCGGAAGCGGCCGCCGAGCTGATGGAGCAGGCCCTCGAGCTCGTGCCTGCCTGGGCCGCCGGCTGGTATCGCCTCGCCACCTACCTGGAAAAGGCGGGCAGGGGTGAAGCCGCGATCGAGGCCTATCGCAGGACGCTTGCTCTCGGTCCCGATGACATTTTCGGCGCCGCCCTCAAGCTCGCCCTTCTCGGTGATGGCGCCGTGCCTGACCGGCCGCCGAGCCGCTATGTCGAGCGCCTCTTCGACGACTATGCCGACCGTTTCGAATCAGCACTTGTCGAAAAGCTCGACTACAGCGTCCCGCAGAAACTGGCCGCGCTTATCGCCTCCACCGGCAGGCGCTACGAACGCGCCGTCGATCTCGGCTGCGGCACCGGCCTGCTCGGCCCGGAGATCCGGGCCAATGTCGACCGCCTCGAAGGCTTCGATCTCTCGCAGAACATGCTGGCGAAGGCCGCCGAGAAACATGTCTATGACAGTCTCGCCCAGGCCGATCTCTCGCTCGCGCCCGATCTCTCCGTCGTCTTTGCCGATGCCGCGCGCCATCGCGCCGACCTGGTGACGGCAGCCGATGTGCTGATGTATCTCGGCAATCTCGAGAGCGTCTTTGCCATCGTCGGAGAACTCGCTGCATCAGGCGCCGACATCGCCTTTTCCGTCGAGGATGCAGGTGAGGGCGACGGCTTTCACCTCGCTCCCTCTCTGCGCTACGCCCATTCGGAAAGCTATGTCAGGATGTTGCTTGCCCGTCACGGCTTCCAAATCCTCAAGACCGTCAAGTCGGTCATTCGCAAAGATGGCGGAAAACCGGTTTCCGGCATTCTGTTCCTTACGCAGAAGCCGGCGTGAGCGAACATTTCTTGCGATTTTTTAATAGGTCAGCATTGCTTACCTATTTCGCTTGATCGGAAGACCGAAAAACCCGATACTGCACCGCATCGGCAGAGAGCCCGGCAATATTACGCCGAGGCGCTCGTGCTCCTTTCATGATCCAAAATTCCGTCGCGCCCGGGTTTTCCCAAGCGCGTTCTTGAACTCGTCTGCCGTGGAGACTGGCGACATGACACAGCTCATCAATGCCCTTGGCTTCTGGAATACGACTGCGACGCGCCACACGCCGATCGAAGACGTGCAGGGCATATTCTCCGGCAGCCTCGTTGCCGCTCTCGGCCTCTACGTGCTCGCCAGCGCCGGCCTTCTCACTGGCAGCACGGCCGGCGTCGCTTTCCTCCTGCATTATGCCTTCGGCGTCAATTTCGGGCTTGCCTTCTTCCTGCTCAACCTGCCGTTCTTCTATCTCTCCTGGAAGCGCCTCGGCACGGCCTTCACCATCAAGACCTTCATCGCCATCGGCCTGACCTCGGTGATTGCCGACGTGCAGTCGCGCTTCCTGTCCATTTCGAGCATCCATCCAGCCTGGGCGGCCCTTCTCGGCGGCCTGCTGCTCGGCTTCGGCCTGCTGGCGCTCTATCGCCACCGCGCCAGCCTCGGCGGTGTCGGCATTCTCGGTATCTACCTGCAGGAGCGGTTCGGCATCCGCGCCGGCCTCGTCCAGCTCGCCATCGATATGTGCGTGCTCGCCGCCGCCTTCTTCGTCACCACGCCGCCTGTCGTCTTTTATTCGGTTCTCGGCGCCGTCGTCCTCAACCTCTTCGTCGCCATCAATCACCGCGCTGATCGCTACATCGCGCTTTAGTTTTACGCCTGTCGTTGTAGCAAAACCGCCGCACACTTTTGCGCGACATGCTCTAACATTACCAATCGGTAAGCCATTCTAAATAAAACGTAACTTGCCTGTCATCGGTCTTGGCGCGAAACTCATCTCGCGCCGGATTTGATGAGGTGAGTTATGTCAGATTTGGAAAAACTTGTCAGACGCCGTATGCAGGAAGAATACGCCAAGGGCGCTTCCGCAGAAGAAATTGCGAAAGTCGTCCGCGACCTATTCAACAGCGTCGACCTCTCGGGCAATCGGTTTGACGCCGTTGCCGTACGGGCCACCAGGGATCGCGAGTGACCCGATATTCGACCGACCCGAAATTTCGGGTCGGTTGCACGGATGTTTTCCTCTCAGCAGATATCTCAGGCGGCCTTCGCTGCCGCATCGAGCGGATGCTGCGAGCGGAAGCCGACGGCAAGCCGGTTCCAGATGTTGATCGCGCCGATCGCCACCGTGATCTTTGTCATCTCTTCCTCGGAAAAATGCGCCTTCAGCGTCTCGTAGTCGGCATCAGGCGCCCCTGTTTTGGCGATATTGGTCACGGAATCCACCCAGCCGAGCAGCGCCCGTTCGCGGGCGTCATAGACAGGCGATTCCCGCCAGACGCACATCAGGTTGATCCATTGTTCGGAGAGTCCATCATGGCGGGCTTCTTTCACATGCATGTCGACGCAATAGGCACAGCCGTTGATCTGCGAGGCGCGCAGCTTGATCAGGTGGATGAAGCGGCGCTCCAGCCCGGAGGACTGGACATATTGCTCGAGCGCGGCGACTGCCTTGTAGGCATCGGGAGCGGCTTTGGCGAAATTGAAACGTGGTTGCATGCTCTTTCTCCTTTGTTATGGCTCAACGAGCCGTCTTGCGTTCATGGATTTCAAGGAAGGCGCAGCCCCTAGCTGCGATCGATCCGTCGTCGACGGCGGCAAGTTCGATGCCGATATCCGCCAGGCTCGTCTTGGCGAGTTCGGCGCGATAGACCCGTTCGGCTTTCAGCATCGCCGCGTTGATGGTGCAGGGCTGGGCGAACAAGCGATCGGAGACCGGGTTCGGTCCGCGCTGGCGGATTTCGGCGCAGCGGAACGCCGGTGCAGACCCCTCGACCGCGAGCACGATGTCGAGCAGCGAAATCTCCTTCGGCGCCTTTGCTAGCCGATATCCGCCCTTCGGCCCCGGTACGGTATCGAGGATGCCGGCGCCCGACAGCGCCTGCAGATGCTTCAGCAGATAACTCGTCGAAACGCCGTGGAATTCCGCCAGCGCGGCCGCCGAAAGCACGCCGCCTTCGGAGAGGCCGGAAAGCATCGCAACGCTGTGAATGGCCTGCTCGACCCCATCGCCTATCTTCATGCATCTGGCCTCCTCAATTCGTAGATAAAAAATATCCATGATTATGTCAGCTGTCAAGAGGTGTCCTCTCTGCTGCCACTTGCCTTTATCCTGACCGCGGATAGAAGACGGAAACGCAGACAGGGGAACACCATGGCATCCAACGCTTTTGCAGGCCTTCTGAATTCCAGCGCCGACCGTCATTCGCTCTTCGACGACGCCCAGGGCATCGTTGCCGGCAGCATGCTCGCCGTGCTCGGCGTAACGCTTCTCTCCAGCGCCGGGCTGCTTGCCGGCGGCACGGCGGGCCTTGCCTTCCTCGCCCATTATGCGACGGGCTTCAGCTTCGGCCTCTGCTTCTTTGTCGTGAACTTGCCCTTCTATTATCTCGCCTTCCGCCGCTTGGGCCTCGCCTTCACCATCAAGACCTTCGCGGCCATCGCGCTGACCTCGGTCCTGTCGGAATTCATCTCGGGCTTTGTCAGCATGGCGCATGTCGATCCCATCGCCGGCGCGCTCTTCGGCGGCCTCGTCATCGGCGCCGGCATGCTGGCGCTCTTCCGCCACCGCGCCAGCCTCGGCGGCATCGGCATTCTTGCCCTCTATATCCAGGATCGCCTCGGCTGGCGCGCCGGCTTCGTCCAGCTCGGCTTCGACGGCACCATCCTGGCGCTCTCCTTCTTCGTCGCAAGCCCCTTCATCATCGCCTGCTCCGTGCTTGGCGCGATCGTTCTCAACCTGACGATTGCCATCAACCACCGCAAGGACCGCTATATCGCCATGTGAAGGCGCGCGGCTCTTCTTTTTCCCTGGCATTTCACTACCTTCCAGGCGTGGACCAGATCGATTCCGAAGCCCGCACACTGCTTCCTGCCGCCTTTACCCGCTGGTTTGCGGAAAAGGGCTGGCGCCCGCGTGCCCATCAGTTGGAACTGCTTGCCCGCGCCGAGGCCGGCGAAAGCACGCTGCTGATTGCGCCGACCGGCGCCGGCAAAACGCTCGCCGGTTTCCTGCCCTCGCTCACCGATCTCACCCGCCGCGGCAAAATCCCGCCCGGCTCCGCCTTCACCGGCATCCACACGCTCTATGTCTCGCCGCTGAAGGCGCTTGCCATCGATATCGAACGCAACCTGATGAAGCCGGTCGAGGAGATGGGCCTGCCGGTCACCGTCGAAAACCGCACCGGCGACACGCCGAACGCCAAGCGCCAGCGCCAGAAGCTCAACCCGCCGGATATTCTGCTGACGACGCCGGAACAAGTCGCCCTGCTTCTGGCAAACCGGGAGGCCGAGCGCTTCTTCAAGGACCTGAAATATATCGTCCTCGACGAACTGCATTCGCTGGTCACCTCCAAGCGCGGCCATATGCTTTCGCTCGGCCTTGCGCGTCTCCGCCGCCTTGCCCCCGGGCTCAAGACCATTGGTCTGTCGGCCACCGTCGCCGAGCCGATGGACCTGCAGAAATGGCTGGTCGGCCAGGAAGAGGGTGGCGAACATCATGCCGGCCTCGTCGTCGTCGAAGGCGGCGCCAAACCCGATATCTCGATCCTGTCGACCGAAGAGCGCATCCCCTGGGCCGGCCATTCCGCCCGATATGCCATTCCAGATGTCTACAACAAGCTCGTCGAACATCGCACGACGCTGCTCTTCGTCAACACCCGCAGCCAGGCGGAAATGCTATTCCAGGCGCTCTGGACGATCAATGACGACAACCTGCCGATCGCCCTCCACCACGGCTCGCTCGATGTCGCCCAGCGCCGCAAGGTCGAGGCGGCGATGGCCGAAAACCGGCTGCGCGCCGTCGTCGCCACCTCTACCCTCGATCTCGGCATCGACTGGGGCGATGTCGATCTCGTCATCCATGTCGGCGCGCCGAAGGGCGCCTCGCGCCTTGCCCAGCGCATTGGCCGCGCCAATCACCGCATGGACGAGCCCTCGAAGGCGATCCTCGTGCCGGCCAACCGTTTCGAGGTCATGGAGTGTCAGGCAGCCCTCGACGCCAATTATATCGGCGCACAGGACACCCCGCCGGTCGGGCGCGGCGCGCTCGACGTGCTCGCCCAGCATGTGCTCGGCATGGCCTGCGCCGAACCTTTCGACATGCTGGAACTCTACGATGAAATCATCAGCGCCTCGCCCTATGCCGATCTGAGCTGGGAGACCTTCGAGCGCATCATCGATTTCGTCGCGACCGGCGGTTATGCGCTCCGCACCTATGAGCGCTACGCCCGTATCCGCAAGACTGCGGAGGGCCGCTGGCGCGTCTCCAACCCTGCAGTCGCCCAGCAATATCGCCTCAACCTCGGCACCATCGTCGAAAGCCCGATGCTGAATATCCGCATGGTCAAGCGCGGCGAGGGCGGCAGGATCGGCCGCGGCGGCGCGACACTGGGGAAGGTCGAGGAATATTTCCTCGAGCAGATGTCGCCGGGCGATACCTTCGTCTTCTCCGGCAAGGTGCTGCGCTTCGAGGGTATTCGCGAAAATGAGTGCTTGGCGTCGCAGGCCTTTTCGCTCGATCCGAAGATCCCCTCCTATAATGGCGGCAAATTTCCGCTGTCGACCTATCTCGCCGAGCAGGTGCGGGCGATGATCGCCGATCCCGACCGCTGGCGCCGCTTGCCGGATCAGGTGCGCGACTGGCTGTCGCTGCAGAACGACAAGTCGATGCTGCCGAAGCGCGACGAGTTCCTGATCGAAACCTTCCCGCGCGGCAGCCGCGGCTATATGGTCGCCTATCCCTTCGAAGGCCGTCTCGCCCACCAGACGCTCGGCATGCTGCTCACCCGCCGGCTGGAGCGGATAGGCGCCAAGCCCCTCGGTTTCGTCGCCACCGATTATTCCCTTGCCGTCTGGGGCCTCGAGGATATGGGCCTGATGATCCGCAATGGCCGGCTCAACCTCTCCGACCTCTTCGACGAGGACATGCTCGGCGACGATCTCGAAGCCTGGCTGGACGAATCCTTCCTGTTGAAGCGCACCTTCCGCAATTGCGCCGTGATTGCAGGCTTGATCGAGCGCCGCCATCCGGGCAAGGAAAAGAGCGGCCGCCAGATCACCGTCTCGGCCGATCTGATCTACGACGTGTTGCGCAGCCACGAACCGGATCACATCCTCCTGCAGGCGACGCGGCAGGATGCAGCGACGGGACTTTTGGATATTGGCCGTCTTGGCGATATGCTGAGACGAATCAGGGGCCACATCACCCACCGCGCCCTCGACCATATTTCCCCGCTCGCCGTGCCGGTGATGCTGGAAATCGGACGCGAGGCGGTGCCGGGCGAGGCCCATGATGCACTGCTCGCCGAAGCGGCGGACGATCTGATCGCCGAGGCGCTCGCTTGATGAGAATTGGCCCTGACTGACGTATTTGGGAATAAGAGAGTGATGAACCGCCTGGCGCTCGCGCGCGACATTTCAGGACTGGCCGCGATACCAGGCATCGAGACATCGGTGAACGGCATTGCCGCCGTCTGCGATCCGCTCGGCGCCCTCTATCTGCCGGATGCCGGCCTGCTCGTCGTCTCCGACCTGCATCTGGAAAAGGGCGCAGCCTTCGCGCGCCGCGGCATGATGCTGCCGCCTTACGATACGCTGGCGACGCTGACCGTCCTTGCCGCCGTCATCTCGCGTTATGATCCGAAGCTCGTCATCTCGCTCGGCGACAATTTCCACGACCGCATCGGTTCCAAGCATCTGCCGGAGAATTTCCGCACGCTGATCGTCAATATGGCCCGCGGCCGCGAATGGATCTGGATCAATGGCAACCATGATCCGGATGGCATCGTCGATCTGCCGGGCACATCTGCCGACGAGATGCATTATGCCGGCCTGACCTTTCGGCACGAGCCGAAGAACGGCTTGCAAAGCGGCGAGATCGCCGGCCACCTGCACCCGTCGGCGACGGTCCGCCGCCGCGAGAAATCCGTCCGCCGCCCGTGCTTTGCCACCGACGGCGCCCGCCTGCTGATGCCGGCCTTCGGCCTCATGAGCGGCGGTCTGGATCTCGGCCATCAGGCGATGAAGGGCCTGTTCGACAAGGCTTTGCTGGTGGCGCATCTGCTGGGGCGGGATCGGATTTATTCGGTCAGATATGGGAACTTGAGGGGGTAGTGCCCTCCATATTTGGACGGCACCACCTAAACTCAATCGCACTCCTGCAGCTGCCGCTGATACGTCCCTGCCATCCGCGCAAACTTCTGCGCCGTCTGCTGCAACTGCCCGTTCGAGCGCCAGTCGCCGCGTTTGTATCCCGTCGGCCCGGAATAATAGGCGAGATAGAGATTATAGGCATCGTTCAGCGGAATGCCGGTCTCCACGCTGTTCTGGTAGTGATACCAGCCGATGAAATCGATCGCGTCGGCGAAGTTCGCCCGCCGCGCGGTCCAGTTGCCGGTCTGCGACTGATAGTGATCCCAAGTCCCGTCGAGCGCCTGAGAATAACCGTAGGCGGTCGAAGGCCGGGTCCAGGGAATGAAGCCGAACAGCTTGGTGCGTGGTGGCCGCGCATAGGGCTGGAAGCCGGATTCGGTATACATCGTCGCCATCAGGATCGGCACGGGCACGCCGTATTTCTTCTCCGTCCGCTCGGCGGCACTCTGCCAGCTGGAGAAAAGCCCGTCGCGCTCGTCGAAGACGGCACAGATGTTCCTCGTCTGCTTCGGCGCCGTCGCGCAGCCGGCAAGCAGCGCGAGACCCACGGCCGTCAGAACGATACGAGTACGCATGACAAAACCTCTCGTTTCCGAGAGATTACTAACTCGTAAATGTTAAAAACCGGTTTTTAGTCGAATGCGAACTTCCGCGGCTGCCTCCTTGTGTGGCCAGGGATGGATACCCTGGCCTGACCACCGGGCCGGCATCGCATCAAAATCCCTACGCCTTGACGGGCTCGTAGCGCAGGATCACCGCGCCGCCCTCCGTTGTCGAGGATTCGATGAGCTTCAGCGGCAGCTGGCCCTCTGCCTGTTTGAAAAGCGGATTGCCGCCGCCGAGGATCACCGGCACCAGGCAAACCCTGACTTCGTCGATAAGCCCCGCTTTCAGCAGGCTATCGGCAAGCTCGGCGCTGCCGAAGATCAAGATCGTCTTGCCATCCTCCTGCTTCAGCCTGGTCAATTCGGGGATCGGATCGCTGACGACGCGGGCATTGTTCCAGCCGGGCTCGCTCATCGTCCGCGACACGGCGATCTTTGCGATGCCGTTCATATAGGTTTTGATCTCACCTTCGCCCTCGGCGGTCGGCCAGTAGGAGGCCATGCCCTCATAGGTCTTGCGGCCGAAGACCAGCAGATCGCTTTCCCTACCGAACTGTTCGGCATAGCGCTGCAATTCAGGCCCCCAGGCGAGATTGTGGAAGTCGATATCCCACGGCTTCGTGCCTTCGAAATAACCATCGAGCGTCATCAGGTTCCAGACGATAAGCTTTCTCATTTCCATCCTCCTTCTGAATCGCCGTCCGTTAAAACTGGTTGCGTTTAACAACTGGTTGAAATTTAAGTCGACTGATAGCGGAATGCAAGCGGTTTTTTTGAAGCAGAACATTCGGGCAAGCAGCTGCTGCCGCAGGCCTTCGCGCTCAGCGTCTTTCCGAGCCTAGTTTCGGGAAGAAATCCTGAGCGCCTTGGCTGTGGATCAGTCCTTGCGGAAGATCAGGCTGGCACCCCAGCCGGTGATCACGGCGAGCAGCACGGCCGCAAAGCCGTAGAGGATCGGCTGATCATGCGCCGCATCGGTGATCGTCTGCTCGATGCCGGTCTTGATGACCCGCAGCGGCAGCGATTTCTCGGTCACGAAAAGGCCGCTCTTGAACAGATAGGCGCGCACGCTGTGCACCCCGTTCGGAATGTTTGCCGGCAGGCGCAGGCTGGCCTTGAAGAGGTTGGAGGAAACGAACCGTACGCCGCTCGGGTTGCGGTCATAGAGCCCGCCGCCCTGCTGCAGCCGCCGGAAGGCCTCGCGGAACTCGCCGAGATTGCTGCCGTCGCCGACGAAGCCGACCGGCGTCAGCGGAATGTGGTCGATGCCGATCCCCTGATCGGTCAGGTCAAGCGGCGTCACGATGTCGTCGATCATGCGCGAACTCGACATCGAATAGGAGTGCGGCACCGCTTCGAAGGTCATCGAGCGGGTGTTCACCCAGATGCCGAAGACGCGTTCCTTCTTGCGCACCGTCGCATCCTCGCGCGGGCCTTCCAGCACTACGACCACGTCATATTGGCCGACAGCGAGCAGCAGTTGGTCGGTGTTCGAGAGCGCTCCGAAGATGGTCAGATCCGCGCCGTGGAAATCCGAGGTGATGGCGATTTCGCTGGTCGACGTGCCGATCTCCAGCCCTTCACGCACCGCTTCCGTTGCCTGCCCCGGCAGCCACTGCGCTCCGGCAGAGGCCGGCAGCAGGCAAAGCAACGCGATGAAAGCGGCAGCCAGGCGCATCAATTGCCCGCTCCCATCACCACCGAATAGACGTCGGCCGGCGTCACCACCAGGGCGATCGCAAGACGCACGCCGACGGCAAGCACCAGCAGGCCGAGCAGGGCGCGCAGCTGCTCGCCGCGCAGCTTCTGGCCGACCCGCACGCCGTATTGCGCCCCAATGACACCCGCCACCATCAGGATGAAGGCAAGCACGATGTCGACGGAAAAGTTCGTCGCTGCCTGTACGATCGTCGTATAGGCGGTCACGAAAATGATCTGGAACAGCGAGGTGCCGACGACGACGTTGGTCGGGATACGCAGCAGGTAGATCATCGCCGGCACCATGATGAAGCCGCCGCCGACACCCATGATCGAGGTGAGGATGCCGATTGCAAAGCCGAGTGCGACGATCGGAATGACGCTGAGATAGATCTTCGATTTCTTGAAGCGCACCTTCAGCGGCAGCTTGTGCACCCAGTGCTGGTGGCCGGGCTTGCGCGGTGCGGGCGGCTCGTTGCGCGCTGCCCGCCGCATGGCATTGATGCTTTCGAGCAGCATCAGTCCGCCGACGGTGCCGAGGAAGACGACATACATCAGCGAGATGATCAGATCGAGCTGGCCGATGGCGCGCAGCAGCGAGAAGATCCAGATGCCGACCGTCGCACCGGTAAGACCGCCGACCAGCAGCACCGTGCCGAGCTTGACGTCGAGCGAGCCGCGCCGGAAATGCGTGATCGCGCCCGATATCGACGACGCCACAACCTGGTTGGCGCCGGTCGCGACCGCGACGACGGGCGGGATGTTGTAGAAGATCAACAGCGGGGTGATGAGAAAGCCGCCGCCGACGCCGAACATTCCAGACAGGAATCCGACGGCCGCCCCCATGCCGAGAATGATGAAAATGTTCACCGACAATTCTGCGATGGGCAGATAGATTGTCACAGCCGACCCCGAATGATGACCGCTCCTGCCGGGCGGTTTCTTGTCACGTCCCCGTTCGAATGCGCACCATACTGTGAAATCGTTGCCAGAGGCTTTCGATCGGCCCCATGATTAGCCATAGAGATTGGCGGAGAGATCGGTGGCAGAGGATTCGCCGAATGCGCGGATCGATATGTCCGGCATAATCCGGCTTTTTTCAGGTTTTGTGACAGGCGACGGCAAAATTGGAAAAAGCCTTGCGGCATAGTGCCGCCAGGCGTTTTTCATTGCCCGGAAGAAAGGGTCGAGACGATCCCGCGTCGATGCGACGCGCCTCAGATCGCTTTGCCGGCCTGCTTGTTGCGTTCGAGCAGCGCCTTCACGGTCGCATCGGTCACCTTGCCGTCCGGCTCCTGGCCGACCGACTTCTGGAAGTTCTTGATCGCGGTCACGGTCTTCGCGCCCATTTCGCCGTCCGGCACGCCGGCGTCGAAGCCGTTATTGTTGAGGATCGCCTGGATGTTGCGGACCGCCTTCTTCATGTCGACGCTCGCCGTCTTCGCGCCGGTGCCGGCCCATTCGTCGGGGATGTCGATGGCGTTCGTGCGGTGGTCGACCGGCTCCGGTTTCCAGAGATCGGCCTTGGCGCGCGCCCGTTCGAGCTGGTCGGGTTTCATGGCTTTGGCCACTTCGTCGCGCTTCTGCGCCGCATCCTTGTCGCCGCCCTTGGCGGCGATCGCAAACCACTTGTAGGACTCTTCGAGATCCGCCGGGACCCCGTTGCCGCGGGCGCAGAGGATGGCCAGGTTGAACTGGCTGTCGGTGATGCCGAGGTTCGCTGCCTTGGTGAACCACGCGGCGGCCGTCGCATAATCCTGCTGGCCAAGCGCGCCGGAGGCGTAGAGCACGGCGAGATTGTGCATGGCGCTGGCATTGCCCTGGTTGGCCGCCTGTTCGTAGAAGCCCTTCGCCTTGGTGATGTCGCGTTCGACGCCGTTGCCCTTCTCGTACATGCTGCCGAGCCGGTATTGCGCGGGCGCAAAGCCCTTATCCGCCGCAAGCTGGTACCAGCTCGCCGCCTGCTTCTGATCGACCGTCATGCCGTTGCGGCCGTCCGAATAACGCGCGCCGATCTCGAACAGCGCCAGCGTATCGCCGCTGCTCGCCGCATCGGCAAGCGATTTCGGCTGGACGGTGTCGGGAATGGTGATGGCCGGTGCGGGTGCCGCCGCAGCCGGGGCGTTCGGAACGAAGCCCGATGTCTCCTGTGCCGCGCCCGACGGACCGGGAGGGGCAAGGGTCGCAGCCCCTTCGCCGTCAAGCGGCGCCACGTCGGTCAGATGCTCGCCGGCGTCAGGTGGGGTTGCTTCCGGCTGAGCCTGTTCGGCGGCGGGCGGTACAGCTTCCGCTGCCGGAGCGGTCGTTCCGAGAGCGGCGGCATCCGGCTGGGCAGGTGTCGCTTCAGGCAAGGGCGGCGCCGGGTTTTCCGCAGCACCCGTCAGCGCCGAGACTTCGGCTGGCGGCTGCGGCGCGCGCTCGCCGCTCGTCAGCGTTCGGGCGAGCGGAAAGGCCATGATGGCGAGCAGCACGGCGCCGACGGCCAGCAGGATCGGCCGCCGGTAGCGCGAAAAGGCGCTGGTCTTGCCCGTCTTGTCGGAAGTCTTGCCGGCCTTGTCGGCGTTCGCGCCCTTTTTCTCGGCCTTAACGGCTGCCTGCTTCGGATTGGCATCCACCTCCATCGCAGCCGCCTGTGCCGCACGGCGCGCAGCAGCGATGTAATCGGCGCGATCGGTTTCGCCGGCAGGCTTGCCGCGTGCCGCACTCTGGCTGGCGCGAACCCGTTCAAGGATCTTCTTCACGTCAGGCGCGCCCGAGCCCGGCTCGAGCAGTTCGTTTGCCGCATCCGTCGGCACCACGTCGGTGGGATCGATCGACGGCGCGGGGTCGATCATCGGACGCTCGGTCGCCCTGCTCTCGGCTTTCTTGCCGGGCAGCAGCCGCTTGCCGAGGCTGGCGAGCAGGCTGGCCTTCGCCGGGGCCTGTGCCCGTGCGGCTGTCGCAACTTCCGTCGTCCTGGTCGCGGCTTCGATGGCGATCGCGCTCGTTCCGCTCATGGCGGTGGCTTGCGCCGGGGCGGCAGGTTCGGCGGCGACCTCGGCCGTGCGAATAACAGGAGAAGCCTTCGCTGTCTGGGCAGTGGCCGGCGTCCTGTTCAGCTCGGCTTCGGCCACCATCAGGGCATAGGGATCGACATCGAAATCGACGTCGGCGACCGGCATCTGGGCGAGCGGCCGGCCGCGATCTTCCATGCCGTCGAGCCGATCGGCGATATGCACCAGCGTCTCGTGCAGCGCCTGGAAAGTCTTGTGCGTGCGTTCCTCGCTGTCGCGGCTGAGATCCTCGAGGTGGCGCAGATCCTCGGCCAGCGCCGTCAGCGCCGACATGTCGGCGGCCGGCATGACACCCTGCGGGCCGCCATGACGCGAATAGGCTTCGACCACGGCCTCTGCCGCCTGGCGTGCGGCCTCGATGATATATTCGTCGCTCGTCGCCATATAGTCTTCGATCGCGCCCATGCGCTGGTCGAATTCGGGGGGTATTACAGCGCTCTCGCGCGGCGCGCTCATCAGCGCCGACAGATTGGCGATCTGGTCTTCGAGGTTCTTCAGCGCCCGCGGATCGGTCGGCGCTGCCGATGTGCTTTCCTCCAGGCGGGCGGCAATGTCGCTCAGCCGTCCTTCGAGACGCAGGAAGGCGCTGTCGTCGGCTACAGCAGCAGGCGCCGGCGCCTGCTGCTGATGGGCCATCTCGTCGATACGCCGGGCAAGATGGTCGAGCCGCTGCGCCAGCACGTCGTTGACGGCGCCGTTCTCAAGCGCGTCGATCTTGCGGGAAATGTCGGAAAGCGTGCCGGTGAGGTCGGCCTGCGGCGCCGTCTCCTGCGTGCGCTCCAGCAGATAGGAGAGATGTTCCAGCCGTTCGTCGAGCCGCGACGTCGCTTCCGCCTTCGTCATCTCCTCGACGCGTCCCGTCAGCGCCTCCAGCCGCATCGCCAGCTCGTCGGCCGGGTTCACGCGGCTGGCCGCATCATGGCTCATCAGGTCGATCTGATCGGCCAGCGCCTCCAGCCGATTTTCCAGCCGCTGCATCAGGCCCGGATCATTCGTGGTGGCCGTGCGCCCGCTTGCCGCGATTGCCCGGCTGATCTCGTCGAGCCGCATATCCATGGCGGCGAACTGTTCGGACATCACCCGGTCGTGCGGCTGGATCATATTGCCGAAATGCTCCATCGCCGTGGCGATCGAGATCAGCTTGTCTTCCAGCGCCCGAACGGCCGGGCTCTCGCCCATGCCGCCGATATGGCGCTTGATGTCGTCGAGCCGATAGGCGAGCGAAACGAGCTCTTCCTGCAGCCCCTCGGTATCGAGCGCCGCAAGCCGGTTTTCGAAACCGTCCCAGCGGTTTTCCATATGGCGCAGCGAATCCTCGCGCGCCAGCCCGTCCATCAGCGAGCGCAGCTCTTCGAAATCCTCGCGAAGGCCGGTGGCCTCCGGTGCGACGGAGCGGCCGGTCAGTTGGGTGATGCTCTGGGCAAGGCGGCCCATATCGGCGCGCATGTCGTCGGCGAAACGGCCGTCTCCGGCATTTGTTTTGATTTCGCGCAGCTCGGCGCGCAACGCGTTCATCTCGCGGGTGACGCCCTCGGAAATGTCGCGCTTCAGGTCCTGCCGCAGGTTGACGAGCGCCTGGGCGATCTCCGTCATCGTGTCGTTGCCGGCGCGCAAGGCCGGCGCCGGCACTGGGGCAGCGGCGCGAGGCGCAGGTTCACGAAGCTGCGGGGCCTGTTCGCGTGCATAAGGCCGCTCGCGGCTAGCTTCAAGCGCGCGCTGGCGTTGACGGATTTCGGCGAGCGGATCCGGCCGCGGCTCGGGCGGGGCCTTTGCGGGCCGGGGAGCATGGGAAGCGGCATAAGGATCGCGCTCGGCCGCTGCCGTGCGTGGCCGCTGTTCGCGCCCGCTGCCCATCAGCCCTTCGATGCGCGCCTCCAGCCCTTCGATCGTGCGGTTCAGCGCATCGAGCGAGGTCCTGTCGGACTGTCGGGAAGGATTTGATCGCGATCCGTTCATCTTCTTGCTCGCTTCGACTGCTCGACCCCTCGTCAGAGCTCGATCTTTGGCTTTTCGTCTGCTGCCCGCTTTACGCGGACCTGAGCGCACCATTCATAAGACGATAGTCAATTAGACTTTCCTCAAGCTGAACGATGTAGCGGCATCCTAAGGGAACGCGAGACTGGGAAAAGGAATGCGGATCGCTACTGCTCAATCCGCACCTTTCACGAAACGTGGTAAACAAGCCGTTAATGTCGATGGGAATTTTTTAACGTTTGTGTTCAAAACGCCGTTTTTGGCGGCAATTGCCCCCGGACGCGTCACATCGAATGGCGACGCTGCGCTCAGGCGGGCCTGGGATATTGCAGCTCGATTTTCACGCCTTCGGGGCCATAGACGAAGACCTGGCCGAGATCGGTGTCGGGAATATCGTAATATTCGTAGCGATAGCCGGTCGCCTTGATGCGTTCCAGCGCCGGCTCGAATTCGTAAAGGCTGAAGGCGACGTGGTTGAAGATGCCGGGCGGAAAATCGGTGCTGCGTGATGTCAGGCTGAGATGAATGACCGGGCACTCGTCGAGATAGAGCCAATGGCCGGGCGAGGCGAAGGGTGGCCGATAGCCTTCCCTGACGCCGAGCAAGGTTTCCAGAAAACCGATCATGACGGGGGCATCACGGGTTTCGATGGTGACGTGGTCCAGGCGCGGCATTGGTGTCCTCCCAGCCAGCATTGACGGCAAAGTCTAGCCTGTTTGAAGCCGCCGCGAAAGTTGCTGTATCCGTCTATAGCAAGAGCTCAGAAGCTCTCCGTCCAGGGCCGGACTTCCACCTCCAGCGACCATGCGCTGCGGTGCTGGCGAAGCACGTCGATATAGGTCTGGGCGATGGCCTCCGGCAGCAGCGTGCCATCCGGCTTCTCCACCCGGTCCGGCCGGATCTGCGAGCGCACCGCGCCGTCGATGACGAAATGCGCGACATGGATGCCCATCGGCCCGAGTTCGCGGGCTGCACTCTGGGCAAGGCCGCGCAACGCGAACTTGCCCATCGCGAAGGGGGCTGATTGCGCAAAGCCCTTCACGCTTGCCGACGCGCCGGTGATCAGAATGGCGCCGCGGCCGCGCGGGATCATCCGCCGCGCTGCCTGCTGCACCACCAGGAAACCGCCGAAAGCGGAGGTCGCAATCGCCTTCTCGACATCGGCGGGATCGAGTTCTGCGAGCGGGCCGCGCTGACGAGCGCTGGCATTGAAGATCACCACGTCAGGCCCGCCGATTGCGGCGGCAGCCTCTTCGAAGAGTGCTGCGACGCTCGCAGGTTGCGAGACATCTGTTGTAAAGGCGCTGGCGCCGGTCTCTTCGATGAGCCCTTGCAGTTTCTCGATATTGCGGGCGGCGAGCCCGACCTTGACGCCCTGCGCCGACAATTGCCGGGCAAGCGATGCGCTGATGCCGGAGCCCGCGCCGACGATCAGCGCACTCTCATAGGGAAAGTCGGTCATGATGTCTTCCTCGATGAATCGTCCGAAAGACTTAGGAAGTCCGAACGACTTGCGCTACTGCCCGGCGGTGACTCCGTTGCGATGGACAAGCAAGATGAGATGGCGTTTGCTCCTTTCGGCGCTTTATGGCCCGCGGATTCATGCTCTCGAATTTTTTCAAGAAAAGACGGCACAAGTGCGGACTTTGACGTTTACGCAAACGTCAATATTTTGTAAGACAGTGCCCAAGGCCGGCGCGATCCGGTCAGTCGAATGGGAGGAATTTGAGAGATGCCAGTCTACAAGGCCCCGGTGAACGATACGCTCTTCGTCTTGAACGACGTGCTGGGTCTCGAACGCTACAACAATCTGCCGGGTTTTGCCGATGCGACCCCCGATATGATCGAAGCAATCCTCGGTGAGGCCGGAAGGGTTGCCGAGGAAGCTCTCTTTCCGTTGAACTATTCCGGCGATCAGGAAGGCTGCACGCGCCACGACGATGCCAGCGTCTCGACGCCGAAGGGCTTCAAAGAGGCTTATAAAGCCTATCGCGAAGGCGGCTGGATCGGCCTTGCGGTGCCGGAGGAATTCGGCGGGCAGGGGCTTCCCTATACGCTGCATACCGCCGTCGGCGAATATACCTCCGCCGCCAACATGTCGCTGATGATGTATCCAGGCCTGACACAGGGCGCGATCGCCGCACTCCTCGTCCACGGCTCCGACGAGCAGAAGGCCACCTATCTGCCGAAGATGGTGGACGGCACGTGGTCCGGCACCATGAACCTCACCGAGCCGCATTGCGGCACCGATCTCGGCATGCTGCGCACCAAGGCGGTGCCGCAGGCTGACGGCAGTTACAAGATCTCCGGCCAGAAGATCTTCATCTCCGCCGGCGAGCACGACCTGACCGGCAATATCATTCATCTGGTGCTGGCCCGCATCGAGGGTGCGCCCGAGGGCACCAAGGGCATTTCGCTCTTCATCGTTCCGAAATTTCTCGTCGGCAAGGACGGCGCACCGGGCGCCCGCAACGCTGTCTCCTGCGGCGCCATCGAGCACAAGATGGGCATCCACGCCAACGCCACCTGCGTGATGAATTACGACGAGGCGACCGGCTTCCTGATCGGCGCCGAAAACCGCGGCCTCAACGCCATGTTCGTGATGATGAACGAGGCCCGCCTGATGGTCGGCCTGCAGGGCATCGCCATTTCCGAGATCGCCTATCAGAACGCCGCCAGCTACGCCCGCGACCGCATCCAGGGCCGCTCGCTGTCCGGCCCCAAGGCGCCCGACAAGAAGGCCGATCCAATCATCGTCCATCCGGACATTCGCCGCACACTGATGACCATCCGCGCCTTCAACGAGGCCGGCCGCGCCTTCCTGCTCTGGACCGCGCTGAAGTCCGATATCGCTCACCGCGCCAGCGACGAGAAGGAGCGCCAGACGGCCGACGATATTCTCGGCCTCGTCACCCCGATCCTTAAGGGCGTGATGACCGACAAGGGCTTCGATCATGCCGTCATGGCCCAGCAGGTCTTCGGCGGCCACGGCTATATCGAAGAGCACGGCATGAGCCAGTATGTGCGCGATGCCCGCATCGCCATGATCTATGAGGGCGCCAACGGCATTCAGGCGCTCGATCTTGTCGGCCGCAAGCTGGCGCTGAACGGCGGCCGCGCCGCGATGGCCCTCTTCAAGGAGATCGGCGATTTCTGCGAGGAGAACCGCGGCAACGAAAAGCTCTCCTTCTTCACCAAGCATCTGAAGAAGGGCTTGAACGATGCCCAGGGCGCGACCATGTGGTTCATGCAGAATGCCATGGCCAAACCCGACAATGCCGGCGCCGGCTCGACCGACTACATGCACCTCTTCGGCCTCGTCATTCTCGGCTATATGTGGGCGAAGATGGCCAAGGCCGCCGAGGACGGCCTTGCATCCGGCGATGCCGCCCGCGAGGAGTACCTGAAGAACAAGCTGGTCACCGCCCGCTTCTTCATGGAACGCCTGATGCCGGAAACCGCGCTTCGCAAGGCCCGCATCGAAGCCGGCGCCGACACGATGATGGAACTGGCCGCCGAAGCGTTTTGATTGTGTCCCTCTTCTCCCCAGCGGGGGTCCGAAGGACGGGTCGAGACCGGTGGCTCGACCCAGGCAGAGGTGGCCCGCTGGGGAGAAGAGGGAAGAACGAAATTCACCGGCGCCGCCGCGCCGTCAGGGAGATGAGACAATGACCGAGGTTTTCATTTACGACCACGTGCGTACGCCGCGCGGCCGCGGCAAGAAGGACGGCGCCCTGCATGAGGTGCCCTCCGTTCGCCTCGCGGCAAAGACGCTGGAAGCGATCCGCGACCGCAACGGGCTCGACACGGCCACGGTCGACGACATCATCATGGGCTGCGTCGATCCGGTCATGGATGCCGGCGCCGTCATCCCCAAGGCCGCCGCCTTCGAAGCCGGTTACTCCACCAAGGCACCCGGCATGCAGATCTCCCGCTTCTGCGCCTCCGGCCTCGATGCCGTCAATTTCGGCGCCGGCAAGATCGCCCAAGGCGCCGACGATATTGTCATTGCCGGCGGCGTCGAAAGCATGTCCCGCGTCGGCCTCGGCATGTCCGGCGGCGCCTGGTTCATGGACCCTTCTGTGAATTTTCCGGCCTATTTCATGCCGCAAGGTGTCTCGGCCGATCTGATCGCCACCAAATACGGCTTCAGCAGAACCGATGTCGACGCTTATGCGGTCGAGAGCCAGAAGCGTGCCGCCCATGCCTGGGAAAAGGGCTGGTTCGACAAGTCGGTCATCCCGGTCAAGGACCAGAACGGCCTGACGATCCTGGCAAAGGATGAGCATATGCGTCCCGGCACCGATATGCAGGCGCTCGCCTCCCTCAATCCGTCCTTCCAGATGCCCGGCGAGATGGGCGGCTTCGAGGCCGTCGGCATCCAGGCCCATCCGGAGATCGAGCGCATCAACTATGTCCACCATGCCGGCAATTCCTCCGGCATCGTCGATGGCGCCAGTGTCGTCCTGCTCGGCTCCAAAGCCGGCGGTCAGAGCATGGGCAAGAAGCCGCGCGCCCGCATCAAGGCTTTCGCCAACATCGGCTCCGATCCGGCCCTGATGCTGACCGGGCCCGTCGACGTCACAGAGAAGCTGTTGAAACGATCAGGCATGAGCCTTTCCGACATCGACCTCTTCGAACTGAACGAGGCCTTCGCTGCCGTGGTGCTGCGCTACATGCAGGCATTCGACATCGACCATGACAGGATCAACGTCAATGGCGGCGCCATCGCCATGGGCCATCCGCTCGGCGCCACCGGCGCGATGATCCTCGGCACGGTGCTGGACGAGCTTGAACGCCGCGACCTCAACACCGCGTTGGTGACCCTCTGCATCGGCGCCGGCATGGGCACGGCAACGGTTATCGAGAGGGTCTGACGATGGGCTTCAACACCGGCACGATCGAAACCGAATATGCCGAGGTCAGCGAGCACTGGTCGCCCCGCGTCATCGCCGATCTCAACGGCCAGAGCGTCAAGCTCGCCAAGGTTAGGGGCCAGCTCGCCTGGCATTCCCACCGCGACGAAGACGAGCTTTTCCTCATCTGGAAGGGAGCGCTGACCATCGAATATCGCGACCGCCCGCATGTGCATCTCAAGAGTGGCGATTTTCATGTCGTGCCAAGGGGTGTCGAGCATAATCCTGTTGCTGAGGAGGAATGCTGGATCGTGCTTTTCGAGCCGTCGCTGACCAAGCACACCGGCGATGTCGTCACCGAAAAGACGAAGACCTTAGACGCGCAGCGCAGCCATTTGCCGGCCTGATCGGGGAGGAAACCCAATGACCTACACCAATTTCACGCTCGAAACCGACGCCGATGGCATCGCTCTCGTCACCTGGGACATGCCTGGCAAATCGATGAACGTCTTCACCGCCGAGGTGATGGCCGAACTCGACGCCATCATCGACGCTACGACCGCCGATGCCGCCGTCAAGGGTGTCGTCTTCACTTCGGGCAAGTCCTCCTTCTCCGGCGGCGCCGATCTGTCGATGATCAAGTCGATGTTCAGTTCTTATCAGGAGGAGAAGGCAAAGAGCCCCGAGACGGCGGTGCAGAACCTCTTCGGTCTGGTCGGCCGCATGAGTGGCCTGTTCCGCAAGCTCGAAATATCGGGCAAGCCCTGGGTGTCCGCCATCAACGGCACCTGCATGGGCGGCGCTTTCGAACTGTCGCTCGCCTGCCACGGCCGCGTCGCCTCCAATGCCAAGAGCGTCAAGATCGCGCTGCCCGAAGTGAAGGTCGGTATCTTCCCCGGCGCCGGCGGCACGCAGCGTGTGCCGCGGCTGGCGAACGCCCAGGATGCGCTGCAGATGATGACGACCGGCCAGTCGCTGACCGGCTCCCGCGCCAAGGCGATGAACCTCGTGCACCAGGTGGTCGAGCCGGATCAGCTCATCCCCGCCGCCAAGCAGATGATCAAGGATGGCCTGAAGCCGGTCGCCCCCTGGGACGAGAAGGGCTTCAAGGCGCCCGGCGGCGGCATCTGGACGCCGGCTTCCGCCCAGCTCTGGCCGGCAGCTCCGGCAATCCTGCGCCGGGAAACATCGGGCAATTATCCGGCGGCACTCGCCATTTTGAAATGCGTCTATGAAGGTCTGCAGGTGCCTTTCGACACCGGCCTGAAGATCGAGCAGCGTTATTTCACCGAGGTGCTGCAGACCCGCGAAGCCTTCTCGATGATCCGTTCGCTGTTCATCTCCATGCAGGAGCTCGGAAAAGGCGCCCGCCGCCCGGCGGGTCATGCGAAGACCGAGCTGAAACATGTCGGCGTCGTCGGCGCCGGCTTCATGGGCGCCTCGATCGCTTATGTCACCGCCGCCGCCGGCATTCCGGTGACGTTGATCGACCGCGACATCGAAGCGGCGACCAAGGGCAAGACCGTCTCCGAAGGCCTGGTCAAGGATTCTATCGGTAAGGGGCGTCTTACGCAAGATGAGGCAGCCGCATTGCTCTCCCGCATCACCCCCTCGGCAGATTATGCCGACCTCGCCAATGCCGATCTCGTCATCGAGGCGGTGTTCGAGGATCGCGAGGTGAAGAAAGCGGTCATCGAGGCGGTCGAAGCCGTGCTGCCGGAAGGCGCGATCTTCGCCTCCAATACCTCGACCCTGCCGATCTCAGGTCTCGCCAAGAATTCGAAACGCCCGGCCGATTTCATCGGCATCCACTTCTTCTCCCCTGTCGAGAAGATGATGCTGACCGAGGTCATCCTCGGAAGCGACACCGGCGACAAAGCGCTGGCCGTCGCTCTCGATTATGTTGCAGCCATCAGGAAGACGCCGATCGTCGTCAACGACACCCGCGGCTTCTTCGTCAATCGCTGCGTGCTGCGTTACATGTCGGAAAGCTACGATATGCTGATCGAGGGCGTGCCGCCTGTCATGATCGAGAACGCCGCCAAGATGGCCGGCATGCCGGTCGGTCCCTTGGCGCTGAACGACGAGGTCGCCATCGACCTCTCGCTGAAGATCCTCAAGGCGACGGTCGCCGATCTCGGCGAAAAAGCCATCGACCCCAGGCATATGGATCTCATCTCCAGTATGGTGGAAAAGGAGGGTCGTTTCGGCCGCAAGAATTCCAAGGGCTTCTACGACTACCCGCCGAAACCGGCGAAGAAGTCCCTCTGGCCCGACCTCAAGTCCTTCTATCCGCAGAAGCAGGCAGATGAGGTTGATGTCAACGTCCTCAAACAGCGTTTCCTCGTCACCATCGCGCTGGAAGCTGCCCGCACAGTCGAGGAAGGCATCGTCACCGATCCGCGCGAGGCGGATGTCGGCTCGATCCTGGGCTTTGGCTTCGCGCCCTATACCGGCGGGGCGCTGAGCTATATCGACGGGATGGGTGCGAAGGCTTTCGTGGAATTGGCGGAAAAGTTAGCAGGTACTTACGGAAAACACTTCAAGCCGACGCCGCTGCTGAAGGACATGGCCGCCAAGGGCGAGACGTTTTACGGTCGGTTCGACCCCTATGCGAAGGTGGGGAAGGCGGCTTAGGCCGTCTTTGAGTCGTGCAGCTCTTGTCGGGTTTCAAACGTTGAATGGGGCAGGTGGCGATGGCAATCTGAACCGTAAGCAACCCGCGCCTCGCTGTCACCCGGATCGGACCGCCCATGCAACCGTCAACCGACATCCTCGCCTTCGCCGATCCGATGGAGTGGGAATCCTGGCTCTGCCTGCATCACGCGGCATCGACCGGCGCCTGGCTGAAGATCGGTAAGAAAAATCCGAAACGAACTCTCATCACCATCGACGAGGCGCTGGATGTGGCGCTCTGTTACGGCTGGATTGACAGCCAGCGCAAGGGGTTTGACGCGCATTCCTACCTGCAGCGTTATTCGCCCCGCCGCGCCAAAAGTTCGTGGTCGAAGCTCAATGTCGATCGGGTCGCAGCACTCGCAGAAACCGGGCGCATGCGGCCCGCGGGCCTTGCCGAAGTCGCTGCCGCCAAAGCCGACGGACGCTGGGCTGTCGCCTACGCTCCGCAGCGCGATGCCGGCCTGCCGGACGATCTGGCGGCGGCGCTCGCTGAGAACGCTGCCGCCGATGCTGCCTTTGCGCGGCTCGACAAGACCGGCCAATATGCAATCGTCCTGCCGCTCCTGAAGGCTACCACCCCGGAAGTCCGGGTTGCCCGCCTCGGCAAGGCGATCACCAGGTTGGCGCAGGCCGAATAGGCGGTATTTCAGCTTCTGCAAAAAAATCTCGCCCTCGGTTTTCCGCGCCGCGCGGCAGGCAAAGACCTGTCCGCGGTGTCTGAAACGTCACCGATTTCCCTGGCTGCGGCCTTGTCACGGACACAATTTCCGATTACATATCCGCGCATCGATCTTGCTAGATGAACTTTGAAACGGCCTCGTGTCGTTCCTGGCGAACTTCCTCCAAAATCGGTTTTCATCGCCGTTCGGCATTTATCCGGGCTGCATTCTTCTATGAACGATTCGAAAAGGATATCGTCATGAGCACAGGTACCGTAAAGTGGTTCAACGCAACCAAGGGCTTCGGCTTCATTCAGCCGGATGACGGCGCAGCCGACGTTTTCGTCCACATCTCTGCCGTTGAACGCGCTGGCATGCGCGATCTCAAGGATGGCCAGAAGCTGTCTTACGAGCTCGTCCGCGACAACAAGTCCGGCAAGATGTCGGCAGACCGCCTCCAGGCGGCCTGAGCCTTCAAGGCTCTAAATATCATCTCCGGATCGTGACCACGGATGTACTGGCGCGGTTCGTTGAGATAGCAGGGAAGGTCGGGTTCACCCGGCCTTTTTTCGTTTCCGGCCGGTTGATGTTGTGCCCTTTCCCAAGAATTGCGTCCGCGACACCCCCCTCTGCCCTGCCGGGCATCTCCCCTTAGCCGCCTTACGCCTCGCCACCTTCCAGCATCTCCATAACCCGCGCCATCACCACCCGTGCCGCATCGAGTTCCGCTGACGTGAAAGCAGCGCCCAGCCCGTCGGCCCATCCGGCTTGCGCGATCTCGATGACGCCGAGCCGCGCCGCCCCTTCTTCCGTCAATCGTACCAGCTTGGCGCGCTGGTGCCGCGGGTTGTCGGCATAGGCGATCAGCCCTTCATTCTCCAGCACATCGGCAAGCCGCTGCACGCCCTGGCGGGCGACGCCGAGCGCACGGGCGATCTGCGCCACCGACATGCCGCCGCGTCGTGCCGCCGCCAGCACTTGCCAGCGCGCGCTGGTTTGTCCTGCCGGCTTTGCCAACTGGTCGCCCGCCGCCGTCAGATGGCCGGCGAGGCGAAGGGCGGTGATCGCAAAAGCGGAAAAGGCATCCCCCTCCATCGTCCGCTCCGGTCGATTTTGTTTGACAACATGTTGTCGATTTTGTATCTGATTCATAATGACAACACATTGTCATATTTGGAGACTGAAGGCAACGCCGAAGCAGGAGAGCGCCATGAAGAAAACCTACAGAGGAAGCTGCCATTGCGGCAAAGTGCACTACCAGGTGGACATGGACCTCGAGGAGGGCACCGGCCGCTGCAATTGTTCGATCTGCGCCAAGCGGCGCTATTGGGGCGCCAACGTCAAGCCGGAGGATTTCCGGCTGATGTGCGACCAGGCGGAAACGTCCGACTATCAGTTCAACACCATGAGCGGTCATCACCGCTTCTGCCGCACCTGCGGTGTGCCGGCCTATGGCGACGGTTATGTCGAACAAATCGGCGGCGCCTATGTCTCGATCAACATCGCCTGCCTTGACGATATCACCCCTGAGGAACTGGCAGCACTGCCTGTCCGTTATGCCGATGGCAGGCACGATGCCTGGTGGAACGAACCGGCGGTGACGAGTTATCTCTGACGCAATTCCAAAAGTGCGCAGTGGTTCTATCGCTGATGTCGGATCGTCGTCCTCCCCTTCGTCCTCTGTCCATAACGGAGAAGGAGAACGACCGTGAAAGACGAAGCGAATGCCAGGATCGAGGAAGAGGCGATCATCGCCATGCTGATGATGCGCGCCAAGGCGCTGGGTGAGAAGAACGCCAGCGACGCGCTTTCCTATGAGGCCGAGGATTCCGTCGAATTTTCGCTGGCGCCGCCGCTCGTCTACCACGGCCAGGACGAAGCGGGTCTGCAGGCCTGGTTCGATACCTGGGAAGGCCCGATCGGCGGCGAGGTGCGCGATGCCAGACTGACCGTTGGCGAGGATGTCGCTTTCTGGAGCGGCCTCACGCGCATGAGCGGGACCAAGACCGACGGCACCGCCGTCGATCTCTGGTTCCGCCAGACCCTCGGTCTCGTCAAGCAGGATGGCCGCTGGCTGGTTGCCCACCAGCACGCCTCGGTGCCCTTCGCCATGGACGGCAGCGGCCGGGCACTGCTCGATCTCAAGCCGTGAACTGCTTTCTCAGGCCGCGCTCTCCGCCACCCTGCGCCGGTCGGCGCGAATGCTCACCATTCCGACGCCCATCAAAAGCAGGATCGCCGTCGCATAGATATCCGTCGTCAATGCGTAGCCGGCCGATTTCGCGAGGAACCCGGCTAGGATCGCCGGCAGGCTGAAGGCGAGGTAGCTCTGGACGTAGAAGGCCGATAGCAGCCCGGCCCGCTCGTCCGGTTTAGCAAGCGGCATGATGGTGCCGATCGAACCGAGGAAATTGGTGCCGAAACCGACGCCGGTGAAAATCGTGCCGACGAGCAGCAGCGGCACATTGGCAAGATGCACGCCGGCAACGACGGTCAGGATGCCGAGCGTCTTGGCCGACACGCCAAAAACCAGATTGGCCGATGCCGTCTTGCTGCGCCTGAGATAGACGGCGATTGCTCCGCTCACCATCAGCGCGGTGACGACGGCCCCGCCCGTCAGCGGCGCCCGGCTGCCGGTCGTGCTGGCGACCAAGGACGGGACCAGCGAGAGATAGAAGCCGGCAAGCGTCCAATTGGCAATGTTGATCGGCGTCACCAGTGAGAGCGGCCGCTTCACCTGCTGGGGAATGGTGACCCGCGGTATCAGCGAGCCGAGAGCCCCCGGCCGCGTGCCGCCGGTCTCGCCTGTCAGCCAGATGGCAGCCGCCTGCAGCGTGAAGGCGACGAGCAGCAGCGCATAGACCAGATGCATCGGGAAGGGCCCGTATTGGATCAGGGCGCTGGTGCCCACTGCCCCCACTGCCATGCCGCAAAGCGGCGCGATCGAATTGACGATCTGTCCCTTTGCCCGGTCGACATCGACGAGCGCCGCTCCGATCGAGGCGCCGGCGATCCCCGTTGCCAGCCCCTGCACGATCCGCGCCGCGATCAGCCAGGCGGGACCGCTCGCGACGACGAAGAGGCCCATCGCGGCGATTTCGAGCACGAGGGCGAAAAAGATCACCGGCTTGCGGCCGAGATGATCCGAGATCGAACCGGCGATCAGCAGCGCCGCCAGCAGCGCGAAGGCGTAGACCGCGAAGATCACCGTGATCAGCACCGGCGAGACGGAAAAACTTTCCTGATAGATCCGGTAGAGCGGCGTCGGCGCCGCGGAGGCGCCGAAGAAGGTGGCGAGCGTCAGCGCATGAAAGCCGATCGAGGGACGCGGCGAATTCTCGGTGGATTTGGCTGCGGCGAACATATATAAGCCCCTTAAAGCTAAACTGTTGCGTTAGCCTAAGTAGAGCGGGGACTTCGTAAAAGCAATTTATTTGCGTTAATAGTTCTATCAAAGATTTTGAACCAACGGTGTCAAAGGGCGAAGGTCGGGTTGCACGCATGACAGTAAAAGAGAACTTCCGTCCGGGCGGCAGAAGCGCCCGGGTTCAGGCATCGGTGCACAAAGCGGTCCGTGAGCTGATGGCCGAGATGAGCCGCGCCGAGGTGACGATCCCGCTGATTGCCGGCAAGGCGGGGGTAACGCCGTCGACCATCTATCGCCGCTGGGGCGACCTGCAGGAGCTTCTCGCCGATGTCGCCGTCGATCGGCTGCGGCCGGATATGCAGCCGATCGATGCCGGCAGCGGCAAGGCCGATCTCGAAACCTGGGCCGAGCAATATGCCGAGGAAATGTCCTCCGGCCCCGGCCGCGAAATGATCCGCGACGTGCTGGCGGCGCAGGCGGGCGCGAATGCCTGTAAATGCGCTGAATTTACCCGCCAACAGGTCGACGTCATCGCCGAGAGGGCCAAGGCTCGCGGCGAGGCCTTTCCGGATGTCGACCGCGTCATGGACCAGGTCGTGGCGCCGATCATGTACCGCATCCTGTTCGGCGATGTGCCGGCGACAGCGCGTGTGCGCGATCTGGTTGCGCGTGTCATGAGCGCGACGGACTAAGAGCAATTCCAGCAAAAGTGTGTAGCGGTTTTGCGTCCGGAATTGCGTGAAAACAAAGAGATAGAGCATCTCCGTGATTCGGAGAAAAACGGAAATGCTCTGAGTTTTCTGTTACTCCGCGGCGGCGCGCTTGAGGCCGGAAATCTGGGTGATATAGGCGCGTAGCGCCGCCGGCCGCACCGGCTTGTGCTGGACGGCGATACCATCTCGCTCGGCCTCGCTGCGCACCTCCGGCGTGCGGTCGGCCGTGATCAGCAAAGCGGGGATATCGGCGCCGAACTGCCGGCGCAGATGCAGGATGGCGGCAATGCCGGTGCCGTCGCCGAGATGATAATCGGCGATGACGATATCAGGTGGTCCCTCCTGGCCGTCGAGGGCGATGACGTCGGCGAGGCAATCCAGCGCCTCCACCTCGCAGCCCCAGCCGCTGATCAAGAGCCGCATGCCTTCGAGGATCTTCGGCTCGTTGTCGATGCAGAGGATCTTCAACCCGCTCAGCGGCTGGCCGGGACGGTCGGCAGGCGTGATTGCCGCCGTGGCCGCGGCCGGGCGCGAGACGTCGAGCGGCATGGCGATACGGAATTCCGTGCCCTTGCCATGCGTCGACTGCAGCTCGACCGGATGGTTGAGCACGCGGGCGATACGGTCAACGATCGACAGGCCGAGCCCGAGGCCGGAGGCGGTTTTCGCGCCTTCGTCCAGCCGCGCGAATTCCTTGAACACGGTGCGGAATTTCGACGGCGGAATGCCGATGCCGGAATCGATGACCTGGATGATCACCTGGTTGCCGCGCCGTCGCGCGCCCACCAGCACCTTGCCTGAAATCGTGTATTTGATGGCGTTGGAGACAAGGTTCTGCACCAGCCGGCGCAGCAGGTTGGGGTCGGAGCGGACCCGCAATGAGGTCGGCATGATCACCAGCTTCAGCTGTTTTTCACGGGCGATCGGCGCGAAATCGGTCTGGATACGCTCCAGCAGGTCGGAGAGCGCGACGGAGGCGAGCCGCGGCCGCATGGCGCCGGTATCGAGCCTGGATATATCGAGCACCGCCCCGAGAATGGTCTCGACCGATTCCAGCGCGGAATCGATGTTGCGCACGATCAGGCTGTTCTCGGATTGCGCCATGCGCTCGACCAATGCCGAGGAATAGAGCCTGGCGGCATTGAGCGGCTGCAGGATATCGTGGCCGGCGGCGGCGAAAAAGCGTGTCTTGCCGATATTCGCCTCATCGGCGGCGGCGCGCGCCTCGCCGAGTTCGCGGTTGACCCGGGTAAGCTCGGCCGTGCGTTCGGCGACGCGCTGCTCCAGCGTTTCATTCGCCTGTTTCAGTGCCTGGTCGGCGCTGACGCGCTGGGTGATGTCGGTGAAGGTGGCAACGATGCCCTTGTCGGGCATGGCGTTGGAGCGCACCTCGATGATCCGCTCGCCGCCGCCGAGCACCAGCGAAAAGGGCTTGTCGAGCGTCAGGAAATGCCGCACCGTCTGGCTGAGATCGCCGGGCGCGATATCGCCGCGCTGGATAAGCGTGGTGACGATATCAGACAAGGGAAAACCGACCTGGCCGGCACTTTCCGGAAGATCCAGCAATTGCCGGAAACGCCGGTTCCAGATCGTCAGCCGATTGGAACTGTCGAAGACCGCAATGCCCTGGTCCATCTGCGAAAGCGCCGTCTGCAGCATGTCCTGGTTATATTGCAGCGCCTCGCTCGCCTGGTCGAGCAGCCAGGCGGTATCGGAAGAGGCATCCTCGATCTTCTGCAGGATCAATGACAGCACCAGCCTGGCCGAGGACGAGCCGATGGCGCTGCCGAGCAGCTGTTCGCTAAAATGGATGAGCGCCATGTCGGCCGGCTGCTCGTCTTCCAGCTTGCGGCCGGAGCTTTGTTCGTAGGTCGTCAACGAGCGCTGCATGCGCTCTTCGCCGAGATAGCGCGAGATCGCCGCCTTGAGATCGCCGACGCTAATGCGGGTCTTCCAGCCGCGCGTGGCAAATTGCGAGCGCGAATGCCGTTTGACGAAGATACCGGCCTGGATGCGCTCCAGCGGCTTGGCGTTGCGGGTGAGCGACCCGACGACGAAGAAAGCGGTGTTGACGAGCAGGCTCATTGCCGTCGCATTGACCAGCGGATCGGCGTCGGGCGCGGTGAACAACGTCGTCCCGGGAAAGATGAAGCCGAGCACGGCGCTCGCCACATAGGAATAGTCGGGGCCGCCGAGCGAGGGCAGGAACAGCAGGTAGATCCAGATGATGAAGCCGGAGGAAAGCCCGAGGATTGCGCCGCGCGCGTTCGCCCGCCGCCAGATCAGCCCGCCGAACAGTGCTGGGGCGATTTGCGCGATCGCGGCAAAGGAAAGAAGGCCGATCGAGGCAAGGCCTGCCGTGCTGTCGGTCGAACGGTAATAGGCATAGCCGAACAGCAGCACGGCGAAAATGGCGCTGCGGCGGATGTTGAGCAACGTCTTGGCGAAATTGTCGCGCAGGCTGGCGCGGCCGGCGAGTTTGCGCCTGAGGAAGATCGGCATGATGATGTCGTTTGACACCATGATCGACAGTGCGACGGAATCGACGATGACCATCGCCGTCGCGGCGGAGAACCCGCCGATGAAGATGATCAGCGAAATGACGGGCATCTGGCCGGCAAGCGGCAGCGACAGCATGTAGAAATCGGCATTGCCGCTGCCGCCGAAGGTCAGCAGCCCGCCGATCGCCACCGGCAGCACGAAGAGATTGATGGCGATGAGATAGCTGGGAAACAGGATGCCTGCGAGTTTCAGCTGTTTCGGGGTTCGGTTTTCGACAACCGTCACGTGGAATTGCCGCGGCAGCAGGATGATCGCAAAGGCCGACAAGATGATCAGGGTGATCCAGCGGCTGATCGGCGTATGGTAGTTGAGCGCCGACATGACCAGCTCATTGTCGACGGTCCTGCGCCAGAGATCGGTCGGACCGTCGAACAGAAACCAGATGACGCAGACGCCGGCCGTCAGGAAAGCGACGAGCTTGACGACGGATTCCATCGAGACGGCGAGGATGAGGCCATCCTGATGCTCTGTCGCATCCGTATGCCGTGTGCCGAACATGATGGCGAAACAGGCAAGCACCAGCGTTGCGACGAGCGGCAGGTCGAGAAAATAGAGATTGCCGCTGCCGATGCCGTAATCGGACGGATTGACCATGGCGCTGACGGTGCTCGAGATCGCCTTGAGCTGCAGCGCGATATAGGGAATGGCGCCGATCAGCGAGATCAGGGCGACGATCGTTGCGACCGTCGGGTTCTTGCCGTAACGGGCGGCGACGAAATCGGCAACCGAGGTGAGCTTCTCCGCCTTGGCAAGCTCGATGATGCGGCGAAGCAGCGGCATGCCGAGCGTGAAGACCAGGATAGGGCCGATATAGATGCCGGCAAATTCCAGGCCGCGCTGCGCCGCAAGCCCGACGCTGCCGAAATAGGTCCAGGAGGTACAATAGATCGCAAGGCTCAGCGCATAGACCACCGGCCATCCGCCTTCCAGCGTGCCCCGGCCGCGGTCGAGCGTACCCGGGCTGCGGTTCTTGCGGTCGCCATAGCTTGCCACGGCGAAAAGCAGGAGCAGATAGCCGAAGGCAGACGCGAATATGACCCAGCCTGGAAGCATTGACCCTCCGCCGGCGGAAAACCCGCCGGGACCTCCCGCAACATGGGTCAGCTTAAGTCATTTCAGACGCTTTGAAAATTCCTGGCCGTCTAGGCCTTAAGTCAAAGACCGCCGGGAGGTATCGCCGAATAATTGCGATTGCCGATTGATTAATTGCAATGAAGATGTAGCTAATAAAAACAATCGCATATCTTTGAAATGGATCAAAGGGAGACGGATCCGATGCTCAATGAGTTCAAGGCCTTTATCGCCCGCGGCAATGTCATGGATCTTGCAGTCGGCGTCATCATCGGCGGCGCCTTCGGTGGCATCGTCAAATCTTTGGTGGATGACCTTATTATGCCGATCGTCGGCGCCATTTTCGGCGGTTTCGATTTTTCGAATTACTTCCTCCCACTGTCGTCGGCCGTCAACGCACAGTCGCTCGCCGCCGCCCGCGAGCAGGGAGCGGTGTTTGCCTATGGCAGTTTCCTCACCGTGCTCATCAACTTCCTCATTCTCGCCTGGATCATCTTTCTGATGGTCAAGGGCGTGAACACCCTGCGTGCCCAAGTCGAGCGCCAGGAAAAGGTGGCACCGGAAGAGCTGCCAGCGCCGCCGGCAGACGTTCAGCTGCTGACGGAAATTCGCGATCTTCTCGCCACGCGCCCGACGGCTTGATCCGGGCTGGAGCCCGTCCGCTTCGGTCGGGCTCATTCATCACCAAAATCGATATGCCATCACTGGATGTCATGGGATTTGCCGGCGCAAATCCGCTATGAAGGCGGAAACCGGAGATTTGCATGTCGATCGTTAGCAGCCTCAGCCCGCGCGCACTGGCGGCGCCCGAAAGCGGGATCGTCGAACTCGTCAACTATGCCCGTGGCCGCGAAGGCCTGCTGCCGCTCTGGGTGGGTGAGGGCGACCTGCCGACGCCTGATTTCATCAGCAGGGCGGCGATGGACGCGCTTGCTAGCGGCGAGACCTTCTACACATGGCAGCGCGGCATTCCGGAGCTTCGCCAGGCGCTTTCGGATTATTACGACAGACATTTCGGAATCCGGCTTCCGGTCGAGCATTTCTACGTCACCGGTTCCGGCATGCAGGCGATCCAGATCGCCGTGCAGGCGCTGACCTCGCCGGGCGACGAACTGGTTTACTTGTCACCTTCCTGGCCGAACATTGCCGCCGCTCTCGAGATAGCAGGTGCGCGCTCGCTCAGTGTCGAGCTGCAGTTCGAAGGCGGCAAATGGGCGGTCGATCTTGACCGCATCGAAACCGCGATCACCCCGAAGACCAAGGGCATCTTCATCAACACGCCGTCGAACCCGACAGGCTGGACGGCAACGAAACAGGACCTTGGCGATCTCCTGGCGCTTGCCCGCAAGCACGACCTCTGGATCATGGCGGACGAAATCTACGCCCGCTACTATTTTGCCGGCGGCCGCGCCCCCTCTTTCCTCGATGTGATGGAACCGGACGACAAGATCATCTTCGTCAATTCCTTTTCGAAGAACTGGTCGATGACCGGCTGGCGCGTCGGCTGGATCGTCGCCCCGCCTGAAATGGGCCAGGTGCTCGAAAACCTCATCCAGTATTCGACATCGGGGGTGGCGCAGTTCATGCAGAAGGGCGCTGTCGCAGCCCTTGATCAAGGCGACGATTTCGTCGCTGCCAATATCGCCAAGGCGGCCCGCTCCCGCGATACTCTCTGCGATGCGCTTGTCGCCACCAACCGCGTCGAGACACTGAAACCGGATGGCGCGATCTATGCTTTCCTGAAGATCGACGGCGTCGCCGACAGCCGCACGGCAGCGCTCGACATCGTCGACAAGACAGGCGTCGGCCTTGCTCCCGGCACCGCTTTCGGATCGGGCGGCGAACTCTTCCTGCGCGCCTGTTTCCTGCGCGATCCCACACAGGTGGCGATCGCCGCCGAGCGCCTCTGCGACTATATCCTCAAGCTCTGAGAAGCACTGGCCGCAAGACGCGTCGTGGCGACCGAGGCGTCGATTTGTGCCGAAATCGCCGGATCGATAAAACTCTAGCAAAGCCCGAAATCGGCCTCTAACCACGACTCCAAACATACCCGTTCAAAGGCCTTCCAAACGCCGTTCGATAAGAAAATTGGAAAGAAAAACCGGCGCCTGATGCCCCTGCTTATAAAAAACGAAAGCAGGGATGCGGGACATGGCGGTTTTGGTGACGGGCGGCGCCGGATATATCGGCAGTCACATGGTTTGGGCGCTGCTCGATGCGGGCGAGGATGTGGTCGTGCTCGACCGCCTCTCCACAGGCTTTCGCTGGGCCGTGGCGCCGGCGGCGCGTTTCTATCTCGGCGACGTTGCCGATCCCGACATATTGAAAAAGGTCTTCATCGAAAACGACATCGAGGCGATCATCCATTTCGCCGGCTCCGCCGTCGTCCCGGTCTCGGTCGCCGACCCGCTCTCCTATTACGACAACAATTCCGGCAAGACCCGGGCGCTGTTGAGTGCTTCGGTCAAGGCCGGTATCCGCAACTTCGTCTTCTCTTCGACGGCGGCTGTCTACGGCCAGCAAAAGACCGACCTGCCTGTGAAGGAGACGGCTCCGCTCAATCCGGAAAATCCTTACGGCCAGTCGAAGCTGATGACCGAATTCATGCTGCGCGATGCCGCCGCCGCCTATGATTTCAACTATGTCGCGCTTCGTTACTTCAACGTCGCCGGCGCCGACCCGCACCACCGTGCCGGCCAGTCGACCTCAGGCGCCACACACCTGATCAAGGTCGCCTGCGAGGCAGCACTCGGCAGGCGCGACAGCGTCAATGTCTACGGCGTCGACTATCCCACCCATGACGGCACCGGCGTGCGCGACTACATCCATGTCAGCGATCTCACGGATGCACATCTGAAGGCGCTGCAGCATCTGCGCAGAAGCAAGGGCTCGCTCGTTGCCAATTGCGGTTACGGCAGCGGCTATTCCGTGCTCGATGTGCTGAACATGGTCACCCGCCTGCACGGACATTCCTTCAAGATCCACATGGCGCCGCGCCGCGCCGGCGATTCGGCGAGCGTCGTCGCAGACGCTTCGCTCGCAAGGCAGGTGCTCGACTGGAAACCCAGATACGATTCGCTGGAAACCATCGTCCAGAGTTCGCTCGATTGGGAACTGTTCCTGTCGAACAAGAACGTCGACGACCTGCACAGCATCCACCGGGCATTGGCCGCCGCTTCCTTCTGATCGGGGAACCCGTTTACCATCCCCGCGCCTGCGGGGGCGCATGCCGTCACGTGAATAAGGAAAAAACAAGCTTTCTCTGGCTGGCTCGGGCCAACGGAAAAGAGAAGATGAAGAACTTTCTGGCCTCATTGCAGCTGCAAAAAGACAATCCGACGCTTCTGCTGGCGCAGTTCCGGGCCCTGTCGTCGCAGATTCCCATTCTCTATGTCCTTCTGGTCATCAACGCCCTTGCGGTGGCGATCACCCACCTCAAATCCGCCCCCCTTTGGCTCTCGCTCTACATTCCCGTGGCCTTGAGCGTCGTCTGTGTCTTCCGTCTCTGCTGGTGGGAGATCCGCGGCAAGGAAAACGTCACCGCCGAGCGGGCCTACAGGCTGATGAAGCTCACGATATCAGGGGCCGGCATCCTGGCCGTCGCTTTCGGCAGCTGGGCGATCGCGCTCTACCAATATGGCGATGCTTCCCAGCAGGGTCAGATCGCCTATTTCCTCGTCGTGACCGGGATATCCTGCATCTTTTGCCTGATGCACCTGCCGATGGCGGCAGCGCTGACCACGGTCATCACCTTCTCGGCCATGGTCGCGACCTTCTTGTTCTCGGGCAATCCCGTTTTCGTCGCGACGGCCATTAGCGGCCTCTTCCTGATCCTGCCCTTCCTCAGGGTGATCAACAGCTATTTCCAGAATTTCGTCGGTCTCGTGCAACTGACCGAAGAGCTGAAGCAGAAGCAGGCGGAAGCCGAAGAGCTGAACCTCGTCAACAGCCGCAATGCGCTGCATGACCAGCTGACCGGCCTTGCCAATCGCCGCAGCTTCTTTCTCTCGTTGGAAAAACGGCTGCAGAAGGATTCGTCGACGCCGCCCGTCCTCGGCATTCTCGATCTCGACGGCTTCAAGCCGGTCAACGACGTCTTCGGCCATGCCGCCGGCGATCTCGTGCTGAAGGAGACGGCCCGCCGCTTCGTCGCGCTGGTCGGCGAAGAGGGCATCGTCTCCCGTCTCGGCGGCGATGAGTTCGGTATCATCTTTCCCTCCTTGATGACGCGCCAGGCGATCGCCGATCTCGGCCAGGCGCTCTGTGCTGCCGTCCGCGATCCTTTCGAAATCCCCGACGGCTCGGTCCGCGTCTTCGGCTCCTGCGGCATCGTCTATCCTGATATTGGCACATACACCGCCGAGGATCTTTACGAGAAAGCCGATTTTGCCCTCTACCAGGTCAAGAGCAAGCGCAGCAGCGGCGTCGAATTCTTCTCGGCCGAGCACGAGAAGATCCTGACGCAGCGCCACCTGATCGAACTCGAACTGCAGGCAAACGATTTCGCCAAGGAATTGAAACTCGACTATCAGCCGATCGTCGAATTGAGGAGCGGCCGCGTCGTCGCCTACGAGGCGCTCGCCCGCTGGGACAGCGCCCGCTTCGGCCGTATCAGCCCAGACGCCTTCATTCCCGCTGCCGAGCGCACGGCGGTCATCGGTCGCATAACCCGCATCCTCTTCGCCAAGGCGCTCGAAGCGCTGGCGATCATTCCACGGCATCTCAGGCTGTCCTTCAATCTCTCGGCGCGCGATATCTGCGACCACGAGACCTCGATGGCGCTGCTCGCCATGATCACCCGTTCCGGCATCGATCCGAAGCGCATCGAATTCGAGATTACCGAGACCGCATTGCTCTCCGATTTCGACACCGCCGATCAGGTGATATCCATGCTGCGCGCTGCCGGCATCTCGATTGCGCTCGACGATTTCGGCACCGGCTATTCGAGCCTCAGCCATATTCATCGTCTCGGCTTCGACAAGCTGAAGATCGACAAGTCGTTCGTGATGAATTTCGATCGAGACGCCCGCTGCATGAACATCACCCGCTCGGTCGCCAATCTCTGCCAGAACCTCGGCATCGCCTCCGTCGCCGAAGGCGTCGAAAGCGAAGAGATTGCCGAGGGATTGAAGGCGATGGGCGTTCGTCTGGCGCAGGGCTATCATTTCTCGCGGCCGCTGCCGCTCGAACTTGCCATCGACTACGCCGCCAGGTGCGAGGCCGCAGCCTCCGCCCGCAATTCGCTGTCTGCCTGACCGATCGATCTCGATCCGCCGCAAATCGACTGGAGCGATGCCGCGGGGTCGTCTATTCATGGTCGCAACAGATGAGGTGAACCATGCAGGACGGCGAAGTCATCATTGAACGGCGGGGTACCGCAGGCGTCATCCGGCTCAACCGGCCGCGAGCACTGAACAGCCTGACGTTGCCGATGATCCGCACGATCACCGCGGCCCTTCACGACTTTGCCGGTGATCCCGAGGTGGCGAGCGTCGTGGCGACGGGAGAGGGCGAACGCGGCTTCTGCGCCGGCGGCGATATCCGCGCCCTGCATGAGAGCGCCCGCGCCGGCGATGGCCTGGCGGCAAGCTTCTGGCGCGAGGAGTTCCGCCTCAACCATATGATTGCCTCCTATCCCAAGCCCTATGTCGCGCTGATGGACGGCATCACCATGGGCGGCGGCGTCGGCCTGTCCTCGCATGGTCGCCACCGCATCGTCACCGAGCGCACCCGCCTTGCCATGCCCGAAACCGGCATCGGCTATGTCCCGGATGTCGGCGCCACCTGGCTGCTGCCGCGTGGCCCCGGCGAGGCCGGAACATGGCTCGGTCTGACAGGGCTTGATATCGGGGCTGCCGATGCGATCCACGCCCGCCTTGCCGACCTTCAGATCGCCTCGTCGCGGCTCGGCGAAGCGATCGATGCTCTCTCCGCCCTGCCGCGCGCCAGCTCATCCGGCGATGTCGATGCCGTGCTGCAGGCGCTTCCGGAGCCTCAGGGAGAAAGCCGGCTCAGGCAGAACGCGGCGATGATCGATCGCGCATTTTGTTTCGACAACGTGGAGGAGATCCTGGCAACGCTTGCCGAGGAGGAAGGCGAATTCGCCGCCGAGACGCGCCGGGTGCTGCTGACGCGTTCACCGACCAGTCTGAAGCTCGCTTTGCGGCTGCTCAGAGCCGGCCGCAGCAGCGCCTCGCTTGCCGAATGCCTCGGCCGCGAACTCGGCGCCTGCCTGCGGATGCTTGATAATCCCGATTTCTTCGAGGGTATTCGCGCCGCCGTCATCGACAAGGACCGCAATCCGAAATGGTCGCCCGCATCAGTCGAGGCTGTGGAAGTGGCAAGGGTCGAGCATTTCCTGAAACCGGCCGAACCGCCGCTTTCGCTCTGAACGCTATCCGGCTATCGCCACATGCCGCGCATGCGGGCGCCGACATCGATGCGCACTTGCCGCGCGTGGGCTTGCGCGGCCTCCGATTTCACCTGCGGCCAGCTGCAGGCCTCGAAGAACTGCAGCAGCGTTGCCGGAATGAAGCGGCTGCGTGAGGCATAGACATGCCGGTCGCCCTGCGAGTTCTGCCCATAGGTGAAGAAGCGTTGCGGAACGACGAGGTCGAGACCATCCCGGGCGCGCGTCATCGCGACATAGAGCAGCCGGCGTTCCTCTTCGATTTCGGCGGTTGTGCCGACGGCGAGATCGCTCGGTATGCATCCGTCGACGACGTTCAGCATGAAGACCTTCGTCCATTCCTGGCCCTTGGCGGAATGGATGGTCGACAGGATGAGATAGTCTTCGTCGAGAAGCGGCACACCCGCCTGGTCGCTGGTCGCATCCGGCGGATCGAGGGTGAGCTCGGTGAGAAAGCGCTCGCGCGAGGCATAACCGCTAGCGATCTGCTCGAGCTGCAGCAGGTCGGCCTGCCGCGTTGCTGCGTCCTCGTGCAGCCGTTCCAGATGCGGCGCGTACCATTGCCGTGCCAGGCCGATCTCTGCCGGCCAGCCGGCCTTGCCGGTCTTCAGCTCCTGCAGCATCGCAACGAACATTGTCCAGTCCTCGCCGGAGCGCGGCGGTGCCGGCATGGCGCCAAGAGCAGTAATCGGGCTGGCATCCTCGGCCATCAGGTCGAGCGTCTTCTGTGCCGTCGACGGGCCGACGCCCGGCAGGATCTGCATCAGCCGGAAGCCCGCCACCCGGTCGCGCGGGTTCTGCGCGAAGCGAAGGGCGGCCAGCATGTCCTTCACATGCGCGCTGTCGAGAAACTTCAGCCCGCCGAACTTGACGAAAGGAATGTTGCGCCGGGTCAGCTCGACCTCCAGCGGCCCGCTGTGATGCGAGGCGCGAAAGAGCACGGCCTGCTGCTTGAGCGTGAGGCCTTCCTCGCGGTTATCGAGCACCATGTCGGTGATATACCGCGCCTGCTCGGCCTCGTCGCGCACAGTGACCAGGCGCGGCCGCTCGGACGATTGCCGCTCGGTCCAGAGGTTCTTGGTGAAGCGCTCCGAGGCGAGATCGATGACGGCGTTGGCGGCGGCGAGGATCGGCTGCGTCGAGCGGTAGTTGCGGTCGAGCGTGACGATATTGGCCGCCGGGCTGAAGGCGGCGGGAAAATCGAGGATGTTGCGCACCGTCGCGGCACGGAAGGAATAGATCGACTGCGCATCGTCGCCGACGACGGTCAGCCCTTGGCCTTGGGGTTTCAATGCGAGCAGGATCGAGGCCTGCAACCGGTTGGTATCCTGATATTCGTCGACCAGCACATGGTCGAAGCGGCTGCCGATATCCTCGGCAATCATCGCTTCGCCGACCATCTGCGCCCAGTAGAGCAGCAGATCGTCGTAATCGAGCACGTTCTGGCTCTGCTTGGCCTCGACATAACTGGCGAAAAGTTCGCGCAGCTGTTTCTCCCACGTCGCGCACCAGGGAAAGACGTCGCGCAGCACGAGGTCGAGCGCGGTTTCCGAATTCACCGCCCTGGAATAGATGGCAAGGCAGGTGCCCTTTGTGGGAAAGCGGCTTTCCGTCTTCGAGAAGCCGAGGTCGTGCCGGATCAGGTTCATCAGATCGGCACTGTCTTCGCGGTCGTGGATGGTAAACCCAGGATCGAGACCGATCTGCTCCGCATAATCGCGCAACAGCCGCGCGCCGATGCCGTGGAAGGTGCCGGACCAGGAAAGCGCATCCGCCATCACGCCAGCATTCGCACCAAGCACATCGCGGCAGATGCGCTCGACACGCCGCGCCATCTCGGCGGCTGCCCGGCGCGAGAAGGTCATCAGCAGGATGCGGCGGGGATCGGCGCCCTTGACGATCAGATGGGCGACCCGATGCGCCAAGGTATTCGTCTTGCCGGAGCCGGCGCCGGCAATGACCAGCAGCGGCCCGGCAATATGGCTGCCGTCGATGAGCGTGCCGTGCTCGACGGCCATGCGCTGCTGCGGATTGAGCTTTTCGAGATACATCCAGCCGTCCGGTCGGGCTCCCGCAGAATCACTGCGGAAAGATTAGATGTTCCTTGAATGTTCGCGATTGCGGCCTCTGTCAAGCGCTGCGGCGCGCGAGCAACATCTCAGTCGGGGAAATCCGGACCGATCTCGCGCCGCACCAGCTTCAGGCTACGGTCCGGCTGAAGAATATAGGTTTCCTCCACGCGCTGGCCCGTCCCGTTGTAGAACTGGTTGTAGACGGCGCTGCCGACCGGCGACTTGGCAAGCTTCGTTCGCGGCTGGCCGCCATAGGTAATGCTGCCGGGAATGGGTTCCAGCGCCCGCGTATCGGCCGAGGAGCAGCCGGCAAGCATTGCCCCGGCAAACAAGGCGGGCAGAAGCGCTTTCATCGTCATCATCCCTCTTTCGACTGCCGCCAGATATGGAAGCCGCAGCGCCTTTCGCCAAGGGTCGTCCATGCCACCGCGCAGGTATCACTGTCGAACAGGCTCTTCTTTTCCGGGGGACGCAACGAAATGCGTCCCTGCGGCGTTAACAGACATCAACCAACATTAGGAAACGTTCACGGTGCTCGGCTTTCCAGCATTCACGGGGCATGGCGAGCCCGGCCGCCAGGGCCACAGCGATGCCGCGACGCGCGCCTCGGTGGAAAGCGCCCTTCATGCGGCCGCCGATTTCGAAGCCGGCGAAATCACCGTCAGCATATCGGGCTCCTATGTCATCCTGGAAGGTTTCGTGCGCCGGCGGGGCGATGTCGAGCGGGCGATCGAGATCGCCGAGGGCGTCGTCGGCCGGGGCTATGTGCGTGCTCGCTTGCTGCGACGCTAGCCGGCTCGCGCTCATCTCTTTGCGATGCATGAAGGGAACCAAAATGCTCTCTCGCGTGTTGAAAGGCCGGACCTAAACGCTGGAGACTCTCATGCAGTTGCTTCCTCGCCTCTGGGCAACCACCTTGATCGTGGGTTGCGGTGTCTTTGCCGGCTCCGCCCATGCCTCGCTGGAAACCGGCACGAATTATTCCGCTTTGCCGAAGGACCAGATCGCCCTCAACGAATATACCGGGACCGTCGCCTGCCAGCCGGTAGAGCCTCACTATCTCCCCTCCTTCATCCGCGCGGCAGATGGCACCATCATCGGTGTCGGTTATGTCGAGATCGAGAATGAGAGCGGCGCGGATTGCTGAAAAAAGGCGGTCCTGCTCGGACGAGGCTCGCCTGCGTTTCCGCAGAGGGTACGAGCCTCTAACCATCATCATGATGGCTAGTCATCTTCTATTGATGCACCTGTATCGGGCGCAACGCCCTTTGCACCAAAACCCGGCACGCACTTGTTGCAGGGTTAAACCAAAATTAAAGCCCAAAATTAAAGCCCAAAATTAAAGCATTGTCCCGTTCCGGCACGCTTGCGCGCCCAGAAGGCGAAAATCGCCCGAAATTCCTTGCTGAAGTGCTAATGCAGCTTCAGCTTCGCCTCTTCGGCGGCCGCCAGGAACTCGGCTCTTGCTTCTTCCACGCTCTTGCGTCCGTCGAGCGCCGCCCGGCAGGCGCTGCGGGCCTTGATATAACGAAGCCCGCGCATACTCGGCCACAGATCCGCCAGGCACTTCAGCGCATCGAACGGCCCATTGACCGTTCGCGCATCGGCACCTTCGAAACCGACCTTGACCGGGCTGTTCCATCTTTCAGTTGCCATCGACGCTCCTCCACGATTTTCGACAGAAACGAAGCGCAGCATCTCCCAGTTCCTCCGGGGAGACTTTGCGATAGTTAATACTCTAGCGTGATTTTTGCCGTCAGCAATGGTGGAATGCATTGCGGCTGATGAGGCGAAATGTCCTCTTGATGAGATTCACCAAGCGACCGGCTTTCGCGGGCCAGGAATTTCGTTGGAATTTGTAATCATGACGCCCCAATGCGAGGGGAATTTTTGGAGGGTGCAACCAAATCCGATGGCGTGGGCGCGGCATCATCGCTACCATGCTCTCGAAGCTGATGGCTCCACATGGGTTTAGGTCGAAATCTGATCCAGGCTGCTTTTCTCTGTGGGGCCTTGGCAATGCCGGTCCTCGCCCGCGGGGCAGAGGTGTCTGCTGAAGACGCTCTGCTGACGCGTCTCTCCATCGAAACCGTGCCACGACTCCAGCGGGAATATTTGCGGGCGACCCTCACGCCCCAGGATGAAGGCACGGCGATAGATGTTGCTGCCTATGTTTTGTCTAAGACTTTTGATCGGTGGTATGTCGAAGGTATATTCGATGGAGCTTTTTCGTGGCTTCACGCGCCAATTAAGGACGAAGTGCTGGTCACCAGAGAACTGATTGAACTGTGGCAGTTTTCGCCGTTTATATCTTACTATCTCGAGGTAACCGAGATTCCCGACTGCGCAAACAACAGCGTGCTGCTTCCCAGCTGTCACTAGCTTTGCCGAGGGGCGCAAATGGAGGTCATATTCTTACCGGAAAACTGGTGCTGCCGAGTGGGATTGAACCACCGACCTCACCCTTACCAAGGGTGTGCTCTACCACTGAGCTACGGCAGCAGGACCAGTACCCGTGCGAGCCGTGTGGCTCAATCGCGAGGACGGGGGGCTATTGCCACAGCTTGGCGGCAAGCGCAAGCCGCAAATTCCAACTTCGCGTCGATTGGGATGAAGGGACTTTTGGATTGGCGCGAATTCAGCTAATCCTGTCGCATGAACGAAAAGACCGAAACCGGCCAGCAGAGCCGCAAACAGGCGATCGAGGCACAGGCGAAACTGCGCCGCGAGCGCGCCGCCGACAAGCTCAGGGAAAATCTGGGGCGACGCAAACAGCAGGTCCGCGCCCGCCGTTCGGGCCAGGCCGACGAAACAAATGGGCTGCCCGCCGCAAAAATGGACGAATCGTAATGTTCCGTCCGACACGAATTGAAGCGTGTCGAGAAATCCCCTAAACACCTCACTCCTTATTCCAAGGCAGAACTTTCAGGAAAGGCGGGCTCGGCCCGTAAGCGCACATGGATCGTATCAGAATCGTCGGCGGTAATGAGCTGAATGGCATCATTCCGATTTCCGGCGCCAAGAATGCCGCACTGCCGCTGATGATCGCCTCGCTTCTGACCAGCGATACGCTGACGCTCGAAAACGTGCCGCATCTGGCCGATGTCGAGCTGCTGATGCGCATCCTCGGCAATCACGGCGTCGACGTCGCCGTTAACGGCCGCCGCGAGCGCCAGGAAGACGCCTATTCGCGCACGATCCATTTCACCTGCCGCACCATCGTCGATACGACCGCATCTTATGAACTGGTCTCGAAGATGCGCGCCTCCTTCTGGGTCATCGGCCCGTTGCTGGCGCGCGAAGGCCATTGCCGCGTTTCGCTGCCGGGCGGCTGTGCCATCGGCACGCGCCCCGTCGATCTCTTCATCGAAGGCCTGACGGCGCTCGGCGCCACGATGGAAATCGATGCCGGTTATATCAACGCCAAGGCGCCTGCCGGCGGCCTGATCGGCGCACGCTACACCTTCCCGAAGGTCTCCGTCGGCGCCACCCATGTGATGATGATGGCGGCAACGCTTGCCCGCGGCACGACTGTCATCGGCAATGCCGCCCGCGAGCCTGAGGTCGTCGACCTCGCCAACTGCCTGAACGCCATGGGCGCCAGGATATCGGGCGCGGGTACGGCGACGATCACCATCGAAGGCGTCACCTCGCTCTCCGGCGCCCGCCATCGCGTCCTGCCGGATCGCATCGAGACCGGCACCTACGCCATGGCGGTCGCCATGGCCGGTGGCGACGTCGTGCTCGAAAATACCGATGTGGCGCTGCTCGAAACCGCGGTGGAAACGTTGCGCCGCGCCGGCGCGGAAATCTCGTCGACCAACAATGGCATGCGCATCAAGCGCAATGGCGCCGGCATCAGGCCGGTCGATATCGTCACCGATCCTTTCCCGGGTTTCCCGACCGACCTGCAGGCGCAGTTCATGGCGCTGATGACCCGTTCTTCCGGCGTCTCGCATGTCACCGAGACCATCTTCGAAAACCGTTTCATGCATGTGCAGGAGCTTGCCCGCCTCGGCGCCAGGATCTCGCTGTCCGGCCAGACGGCGAAGATCGAGGGTGTCCAACGCCTGCGCGGTGCGCCTGTTATGGCAACCGATCTGCGCGCCTCCGTCTCGCTGGTCATCGCCGGCCTTGCCGCCGAGGGCGAAACCACGGTCTCCCGCGTCTATCACCTCGACCGCGGTTTCGAGCGGCTCGAGGAGAAGCTGACCCGTTGCGGCGCCATCGTCGAGCGCATCAGCGAGTAAGCACCGTTCATCCCGGTTGCGTAATTGGTCGCCGCGCCTTATTTCCCTTGTCTGACGCATCGCCATTCCGGCGGTGCCCGGTCTAGGCCGGTAATGGGATGAGGCTGAATGACCGACCTGAAACTTGTTGCGCTCGATAACGAGGATCTTGCGATCATGTCCGCGCATATGCAGGACAGTGTCTTCAAGGTCGGCGACATCGATTGGTCGCCGCGCGACGCGCAGTTCGCGCTTGCCGCCAATCGTTTCGTCTGGGAAGGTGCCGAGCGCAAGCGCAAGGGTTTCGAGCGCCGCCGTGCTGCCCTGGTTTTCAAGCGCGTGCTTGCCGTCCGTTCGCTCGGCATTGATCGCGGCAAACGCGACGAGGTGCTGTCGCTGCTGGCGCTGCGCTTCGAGCAAAAGGGCGAGGGGCCGGAGGGCACGATCGAGCTGTCCCTGTCCGGCACCGCCTCGATTGCGCTCGATGTCGAATGCATCGAGGTCCAGCTGGCCGATATCGGCGGCGCCTGGGAGGCTTCCTCCAAGCCTCGTCACCGCTAATGCATGTCGCCCGGAAGTGTGCAGCGGTTCCGGGATAACGACATGCATAAAACAATGAGTGTTTGACGCCCTAAAGTTTGAACATCGCAGTTTCAAGTTGAGAAGGAATATCGGCCTTGGCAATCTGGCTGGATCAGGCATCGGAAGGTTTCGAGCAGCATTTTGCCGCCTTTCTGACGACGAAGCGTGAAGTCTCCGAGGATGTGAACGTGGTCGTTCGCACCATCATCGATGACGTGCGCGCCCGTGGCGATGTGGCGCTTGCCGAATATTCGCTGAAATTCGACAGCATCGACTACGCTACCGTCCCGATGCGTGTCACAGCTGAAGAGATCGACGCCGCCGTCGAGGCGGTGCCTTCGGAAGTGCTGGGGGCGCTGAAGCTCGCGGCGCTGCGCATCGAATCCCATCATCGCCGGCAACTGCCGAAGGACGATATCTATGAGGACGACATGGGCGTCAGTCTCGGCTCGCGCTGGACGGCGATCGAAGCGGTCGGGCTCTATGTTCCGGGCGGCACCGCGAGTTATCCGAGCTCGGTGCTGATGAATGCGGTGCCGGCCAAGGTCGCCGGCGTCGATCGCATCGTCATCGCTGTTCCTGCCACAGGCGGCGCCGTCAATCCGGCGGTGCTTGCCGCCGCCAAGCTTGTCGGCGTCACCGAGATTTACCGTGTCGGCGGCGCCCAGGCGATCGCGGCTCTTGCTTATGGCACCGAGACGATCGCCCCGGTCGCCAAGATCACCGGCCCCGGCAATGCCTATGTCGCTGCTGCCAAGCGTCATGTCTTCGGCACCGTCGGCATCGATATGATCGCCGGTCCCTCCGAAGTGCTTGTCATTGCAGACAAGGACAACAATCCGGATTGGATTGCAGCCGATCTCTTGGCCCAGGCCGAGCACGACGTCAGTTCCCAGGCGATCCTGATCACCGACGATGCCGCATTCGGCAAGGCGGTGGAGCAGGCGGTCGAACGCCAGCTGAAGACGCTGAACCGGGCCGAGACGGCGGCAGCAAGCTGGCGCGATTTCGGCGCGGTCATCCTGGTTGCCGATCTGAAACAGGCCATTCCCTTGGCAAACCGTATCGCTGCCGAGCATCTGGAGCTCGCCGTCGCCGATCCGGACCGGCTGCTCGACGGCATCCGCAATGCCGGCGCGATCTTCATCGGCGCCCATACGCCCGAGGTGATCGGCGATTATGTCGGCGGTTCGAACCACGTGCTGCCGACGGCGCGTTCGGCACGTTTCTCCTCCGGCCTTTCGGTGCTCGATTTCGTCAAGCGCACCTCGATCCTGCGCCTCGGCCCGCAGCAGCTCCGCACCCTCGGCCCGGCGGCGATCGCCCTTGCCGTTTCCGAAGGCCTCGATGCCCATGCGCGATCGGTCGCGATCCGCCTCAACCTCGAAAGGTGAGGGCATGGCGAAGGGCGAATTCCGGCTTTGCGACGTCGTCCTTGACGATACGATCGGCCGTTCGACGCCCGATGTCGAGCATGAGCGCGCCGTCGCCATCTTCGACCTGATCGAGGAAAACAGGTTCGAGCCGCTCGGCCATGCCGGCGGTCCTTACCGGCTGAACATCTCGCTGGTCGATTCGAAGCTGGTATTCGCCATCACCACCGAAGAAGGCGGCGGGGTCGCCACCCATATCCTGTCGCTCACGCCCTTCCGGCGGATCGTCAAGGATTACTTCATGATCTGCGAGAGCTATTACGAAGCGATCCGTTCGTCGACGCCGAGCCGCATCGAGGCGATCGACATGGGCCGGCGCGGCATCCACAATGAAGGCTCGCAGACGCTGAAGGATAGGCTGGCCGGCAAGATAGAGGTCGATTTCGATACCGCCCGGCGCCTTTTCACGCTGGTCTGCGTGCTCTACTGGCGCGGATGACGGCAATGGAGCTCGCCGTCGACGTCGAGGAGGGAAAGCGGCCGGGCGCCATCCTCTTCATGTGCGGTATGAATGCCATCCGCTCGCCGATGGCCGAAGCGATCGCCCGTAGCATTCTGCCCGCCAATACCTATATCAGGTCTGCCGGCGTACGCGCCGGCGAGCGCGATCCCTTCGTGGACGTCGTGCTCGAGGAGATCGGGCTTTCCCTCGGGCGCCGCCAGCCGCAGACGCTGGAAGAACTCGAGGATGATTATTTCGATCTGATCATCACGCTGTCACCGCAGGCCCATCATGCAGCACTCGAGCTGACCCGGTCGAGTGCGGTCGATGTGGTCTACTGGCCGACGATGGATCCGACGGTTGCAATCGGAACACGCGAGCAGATTCTGGAGAGCTACCGCGAGGTCCGCGATCATCTGGCCGGCCTCATCGAAAGCCGACTACTCAAACGAAATGGCATTGCCGCGCAATCGGCATGAAAACAAATAAAGGAAAGCCTGATCAACGAGGTTCACAAACCTGCGTTGATTGTGTAGTTTCCGCCCAAATTTTAAAGGCGCGCGCTGCGCTGCCTATTCAACCCACAGGAAGAAAACACTTATATGCCTAAAGAAGAAGTCCTCGAATTCCCGGGAATCGTCACCGAACTTCTGCCGAATGCGACGTTCCGCGTGAAGCTCGAAAACGAACACGAGATCATCGCCCACACCGCGGGCCGCATGCGCAAGAACCGCATCCGCGTTCTCGCCGGCGACAAGGTGCTTGTGGAAATGACGCCCTACGATCTGACCAAGGGCCGTATCACCTACCGTTTCAAGTAAGTTTGCCCGAAGGTCCTGCAAGGGTTTTTGCTCCCGTCTGACGATGGTCGAGGTTCCATGGCGCTGAAATACAAGCTCATTCTGGCCTCGGGCTCGCCCCGTCGCGTTGACCTGCTCAACCAGGCCGGCATCGAGCCCTCGCGCCTGATGCCGATGGATATCGACGAGGCGCCGAAGAAATCGGAGCATCCGCGTTCGCTTGCCCGCAGGCTTTCGGCTGAGAAGGCCGAAGCCGCCCTTGCCGCCATCAAGGGCGATATCACCTGGAAGGGCAGCTATATCCTGTCTGCCGATACGGTGGTCGCCGTTGGCCGGCGCATTCTCGGCAAGGCTGAGTTCGCCGACGAGGCGCTGAGTTCGCTGCATCTCCTCTCGGGACGCAACCATATGGTCTACACCGGCGTTTGCCTGGTGACGCCGGATCGCAAGATCCGTCAGAAGATCGTCGAGACCAAGGTCCGCTTCAAGCGTCTCTCCGGTTTCGAGATCGAGAACTACCTGGCCTCCGGCCAGTGGCGCGGCAAGGCAGGCGCCTACGGCATCCAGGGCCTCGCCGGCACCTTCGTGCAGAAGATGGTGGGCTCCTACACCAATGTCGTAGGCCTGCCGCTTTATGAAACCATTCTGCTTTTGACCGGCGAAGGCTTCGATGTGCATAGCCGGTGGCCCGAGGGCTGAGCCCGACGGCCGATGCTTTAAGCGCGCCACGATCTTTCAGATCCGAGCGTCGCGCTTTAAGGCTTTATTTTCTCGCATGTCGTTGTCGCAAAACCGCTGCACACTTTTACGCGACATGCTTTAGGACGGACTGATATGCCTGAAGACAAGAAAGCGGCCGCCAAGGTCGAACCGCTGCGCAAGACGCGCCCTTGCCCCGAATGCGGCAAACCCTCCCACCGCGAACATTACCCCTTCTGCTCCAACCGCTGCCGGGAGGCCGATCTCTCCCGCTGGCTGACCGGCGCCTATGCCATTCCGGTTGCCGACGATGAGACGAAGGCTGATTATCCGGATGAAGAAAATTAAAGATTTCCGCCCGCGAAGCTCTTATTTTTCCTCATGAATCCGCAAAGCCGGCAAGACCGTCAAAAAAGAGTCATTTGACGCTTGCCATGGCCGAACAAGATGCTATAACCCCGCTCGCTTCCGGGGTGAACCAAGGCCCCGCGGTTCCTTTTTCTGAAAGGGACCATCGGAAGCAGGTTAGCCCAGGTAGCTCAGTTGGTAGAGCAGCGGATTGAAAATCCGCGTGTCACTGGTTCGATTCCGGTCCTGGGCACCACTCAATCCACGATGTTTTCATTGCATTTTTTTATCCGCATTATCGATGCGCGCGGGCATCCGATTGAAAGAACCTGCAGAATTTAGCAGGTATCGCCACTGGCAATATTATTGCAGCGAAATAGTTAGCTATCAGCTATATTTGCTCATGAAAAGGATCGCCTACAGCAAGGCCGCCACGAAGGCACTCCGCAAGATGCAGCCGAAGCGCGCCGCGGCGATCATCGCCAACGGCGAGCCGGTCGACCTCAAGACGCTGCAAGGCAGCGAATTTTTCGAATTCGTGTCGGACAGGACCGCGTCATCATCGACGATCAGACCATACAGGTCCTCGTCTTCAAGGCCGGCCCACGCGGCGACATCTATAACGAATAGGAGACCACCATGGGTGAAATCCAGAAACTGACCATCGACGGCAAGGGGTACGTGCTGCTTTCCGAAGACGACTATCAGGACCTTGTCGACGTCAGCGACGCGCGTGCCGCAAAGGCGCGTATCGACGCTGGCGAAGAGACCTGGCCTGAAGACGTCGTCAAGGCGCTGATCGCTGGCGAAGATCCTGTCCGGGTGTTCCGTAAGCATCGCGGCATGAGTATCAAGGAGCTGGCTGAAAAGTCCGGCCTCTCCCAGCCCTACCTTTCCGAAATCGAGACCGGAAAGAAGGAGGGCTCCCTGGACGCACTCAGGTCGATCGCCAGCGCGCTGGACGTCGACCTTGACGATGTGGCTTGATGTATACGCATCCCAAGGCGGCCATGTTGTGATCGAGCTTGCTGCTTTTAGAGCCGTATCCCTTTGCCCCATTTGGGGAGGCTCCCTCGTCCAAAAATATGGTGCCGCGCGCCTGATACACAGGGCCAGAAGGCGCCAACAAGCCCTCTCTTTAGAGGTTAGTGTCGCCCTTTCAATGTCTTCGCCAGCATCTCGCTCAGTGTTGCCGCCGAGAGCATGGATTCGGCCAAAAGCTTCTTGAGCTTCTGGTTCTCTTCCTCCAGTGCTCTCAACCTTTTGGCATGGAGACCGACATTCCCGAACTGCAGGGATTGCCACCGATAGAAGGTCGGCTCGCTGATACCGTGCTTGTGGCAAACATCTGCCACTGTCACTCCGGCTTGGTGCTCCTTCAGAATACCCGTAATCTGGTCGTCGTCGAATTTTCGCTTGCCCATCACCGCCTCAGTCCTCGCGAAATGCTCTGTTGAAACTGTCGAGGAGTGGTCTGACGGCATAGAGCGCCACGCTGCTTTTGCCCGTTTCGATCAGTATCTGTGCGGGCATGCCCGCGACCAGCTCGACATCTTTCATTTTCGCCAACCGCTCGTCCGTTACACGGATCGTCGCGGCAAAGTAGGGCTGGCCGCTCTGCGGATCGGTGAGGCGGTCCGCTGATACATACTCCACTCGACCTTTCAGGAGTGGAACGCGCCGCTGATTATATGGAAGGAGGTGGACCTGTGCCTCGAGCCCGGCATGGACGAGATTGATGTCTTCCGGTCTGACGTGGGCAGACACGACAAGGCGATCTGAGCGCGGCAGAAGATCGACGAGCGGTTCACCCGCGCCGATCACCCCACCTGATGTGTGGATGCGCAGGTTCATGATTGTTCCATCTTCGGGAGCACGGATATCGGTCCTTGAGAGTTGGTCGTCGATCGCCCGCAAACGCTCGCGCAGTTGCATGATCCGGCTCTCCGTATCGCGCATGCCCTGGGCGACTTCGCTCAACCGGTCGCTCTCAAGCTTTGCGAGATCGGCCTGTGACCCGCTGATCACCTGGTAGGCGCGAGAGATCTGTGCCTCGACTTGACCCTGCTGGCCATCAAGGTCTGCTTTTTCCCGCTGGAGGTTGAGAAGTCTGCTTCTTCTTTCCAGACCTTTGGCGCTGAGGATCGTAACCTGATCCAGTTCTTGGCTCGAGATTGTCGCTCTGTCGGCCAGTGCTGCCTTCTGCGCGCCAAGTCCGACGATTTCCTGCCGCACCTGCGCGATCTTTTCATTGGCGATCTGAATTTCGGCCTGCATGACCCGGCGACGGGCTTCGAAGATTTTCTGTTGCCCAATCAGAATTGTGCTGACCGAAGGATATTTGTCCATTGCTGCCCTGAGATCCTCAGGATAGGCGATATGGTCGCCGCCCGTCTGCTCCGCAAGCAGGCGGGCGCGGCTTCCTTCGGCGTCCCAAAGTTGCCCTTGAATGCTGTCGCGCTCCGAGCGGGACTTCGTATCGTCGAGCTCTATCACGATTTGCCCGCCCATGACCGCATCGCCGTTTTTAACGAGTATCCGTCGGACAATCCCGCCTTCCAGATGCTGAATGGTCTTGCGGCTGGACTCCGGTTCGACAACGCCGGATGCGATCGCAGCGCTTTTCAGCGGCGCCAGGACCGACCAGATTCCCAATCCGACGATGAAGACCAGGATCAACAGGTTCCCCGTCCAGACAACACCTCTGAGCCCGGGCATGGGCGAAGGGGGGGCGGGTCCGCGCTGTTTCGACTCGATCACCGGCAAATAGGCCGTCTGTTGCCTGGCCGTCGCTGTCGATCGTGGAACCAACTGCTGACTCGTCCTTGACGAATTTGAAAATTTCGCCGGCGTTGCGTCCAGTTGAACAAGGGCCATGGCAGCGTTTCTCCCTATGTTCCTGTTCGAGACGGTGGCTGAAGATAAGTTTCATAAATCCGCTCGCTGTCGCCGAAGGCTGCCACCGTCCCGTTACGCATGATGGCAATCTTGTTGGTGACCGGCAGGATCCCCATCCGGTGAGTCATGATAACGACGGTCATCCCCCTGGATTTCATACGCTCGATTGCCGTGAACAGCATGCGTTCGCCGTCATAATCCAGGCTCGAATTCGGATCGTCGAGAACGATCAGGGACGGATTTCCATAGGCCGCCCGTGCCAGTCCCAACTGTTGGCGTTGCGCTCGAAGGAGCAGGTTTCCACCTTCACCGATATCGGTCTCGTAGCCCTGGGGCAGCCGCATGATCGCGTCGTGCAAGCCAACCAGCTTTGCGGCGTCGATCGCCTTGCCGGGATCTCCTCCGTCCAGCCGGCCGATCACATCCTTGATCGCCCCGCCGAAAAGTTCGATGTCCTGCGGCAGGTATCCGACGTGGCGGGTCCCCCCGCAAAGGCGCAGAGCTGAGATATCGACCCCGCCGAGAAGAGCACATCCGCTCGTTGCTTGCACAACGCCTGCTATGACGCGACCGAGTGTCGATTTTCCCGATCCCGAAGGACCGATGAGCGCTATGCAATCGCCGGGCGCGAGGCGCAAGGTGATGCCTGTCAATATCGGCCGATCGGCGAATGGCTTGATATAGCTGACATTATCGAGAACGAGGCCATTGGGTTCCGGTAACGGCACCATTCGAGCATCGTGTTCAGATGCAACTGATATCAGCATTCTGTTCAAGCGATTGAAGGCATTGCGCGCAAACGTAAAGGAGCGCCATGCACCTATTGCGCCCTCGATTGGTGCAAGCCCGCGTCCGAGCAGCAGGCTCGCAACGAAGATGATCCCGGCACTGCCATTGTTTGCGAGCACCAGCCAGGTGGCGGATCCCATCATCAGGATCTGCGCGAGGGTGCGGATCGATTTGGAGAAACCAAGAATGATCTCCGTCCGATGCATCGCGATGTCCTGCGCCCTTCTTGCCATTTCCGCATCGCGATAGACGATCAGCGCTGCGCCATCCTGCATGCCCATTGCCCGGATCACCTCGATGTTTTTGAGGGCGGTCGCAAACCGGATATAGCTCCTCGAAAGGGCAAGATTGGCGTAGGCAAGCGGCTCTCTCGTCGCCAGTTCCGTCAGGAACGCAAACAGCAGAAGTGCAAGCGCGCTCAGAAGACCGATGGTCCCAAGCAACGGATGAACAAGAAAGAGCAGGAACAGGAATACCGGTGCCCAGGGAACATCAAAAAAGAGCGAGCTAGCCGGTGAATCGAGGAACTGGCGTAGTGCGGCCAGGTCCCTGTAGCATTCCGTGGCGGCTCCCGTATCGGCGCGAGCGGCATATTCGAACGATGCCGTCAGCACCATGGGCCGCAGCCGGTGGTCCAGCCAACTGCCGATGCGCGAAAGAGCTGCTCTGCGCACGATATCCAGCGTGGATCCGACCATCACGCCGATGGCGATGATCATCGTCAGCATCAGCAGCGTGTCAGCGCTTCGGCTCGACAGGACCCTGTCATAGATCTGCAGGAGATAGATCGAAGGCGCGAGAAGAAACAGATTGTAGCCGCAGCTATAGAGGAAGACCAGCCCGAAGGCTCCGGCACAAGCCCGGAGCGCAACAACAAGCTGTGTCGGCGGGCGCGGTGGCTTTATGGAAATTGTTGTCATTATCAGATCTCGCTGCACTTGATACTGACAAGAAGAGGCTGCTTACCTTGAGGGCCGCCGGCCGAAACCAGCGGCCCTTGAGGTCTGAGTTCAGGAGCCGAGATGGTCGACGTCGATATGGCCGAAGGCGTTTATGAAGTGATCGAGAGAATTGTTCACCGTCGTCGTTTCGGGATCCGTGTGAACCAGAGCTGACGAGATATCGCCGCCCAGAGCGTTGTTTCCGTTGCCGCCGTTGCCGCCGACGCCTGCGAGGATGGTCGCATGCTGATCGGCCACAAGCTGCGTATATTGTGTCGCGGTCGTCGCCGCATTCACGGTAGCCGTGTCGCCGCCGCTCGAGTTTCCTTGGCTGCCGTTGGAGTGGGAATCTCCCCCCGCGCCGCCGTCGCCGCTGTTCGTGACCGCCGCCAGGAAGCCGTTCTTGGCCTGAGCAAAGCCACCGTCTCCGCCACTGCCGGCGTCCCAACCTGCCTTCTGCCAAACGTGATCGCCGTTGTGCAGATGGGTATCGGCCCCGTAGACCGTTTGCACTGGGTCTACATATGCAACCGGGTTGTAGTTGATGTTCCCATCGTTGTGGCCATCGCCGCCGTTGCCGGCATTCGCGTCACCCGCATCCGGGTTGTTGAGATGAATCGTGTCGGATATCTGTGGAATAGGCATTGATGTCACTCCTTCTACTTCGTTTCATCAGTGTTGCTTTTACGGCGTGAGTATCAAGCATGTCACCGTCAGCCAATACAACCGCAGGCAAATAATGCCTGCGATTTAATCTGTGAACCATCTAGATATTCGGTGACATTCATTCGGATGTATACTTCGAGGCGGCGAAGCGTTATTTGAATTGGTACTTTGTGCTTTGGCGTCGGATGGCATGGCCACGATCATGTCTGCGACCTCGTCGAAGCGGCGCCGCTTTTTGAAGCAGCGCCCCCCGAAGAAAACCGCCTGTATCCGGGGTTCTCATCAGGTTTGCGCTTGGCAAAGACGATCCTGTTCGGGGCTGAAAACGTTTATGTTCCGCCGCGAGAAAGATGCAGGACCTCTGATCCAAGGGCGGATTGGTGCTCGCAAACTCGCACAACGGGCGCTGCGGTCATGACAGCCAAATGGCTACAGTCCTAGCCGACGGGATGTAGACGAATTGCAGGCTCCGCTTTTCTTCCGTTCAGAGGCACAATGCCTGAACAATTCAGGCTGCATGGCGCCGCACGCTCGGTGGACGTGCGGTTGACCGCGGATGGAGACGGCAATGGCGGAAACTCGTTCCTTAGTGGAAGACTTGCCCAAGGCGGGCACCGATCAACACCTCGCCTCCAATCTGGCCGCGGGACATCTGGCGCTGGTGCCGACTTGGCTTCCATTGGATGTCGCTTCCGGTCCAAGCTCTAATTCAGCCGGCAGCGGTGGTGACGGGATAAGCGAAGGCGTGATCAGCAGCAACGCGTTGGCCGTTTTCATGCCGTCCAATGCCGCTATTGCGGGACCTCATTCGGGTGCCGACGCTTTCCAGGGCAATGATGCGCTCATCAATCAGCATCCCACCGAAATGGCCGGGATAGGCGGGAATGGCGGCAGCGGCAATGTTGCCATCGGCAGCGGCGATGGCGCCAATCATGCCGGCACGGGGGGCAATGGGCTTTTCTACGGCGGACTCGTGAGCACCGAAGTCGCACTGTTTGCCCCCGTCAATACTGCCGTGGCTGCAGGCCCCGGCGCGACGGCTCACGCCGAGCAATCGAACAACGCCCTGTTCCTGCAGGGCGCAACCCAGATCGGCGGCATGGGCGGCTCGGGCGGAGACCATAACGTCGCGAGCCACGGCTCGTCGATGAGCCCGGGAACTGCGCTCACATTGACCGGCGACTTTTATGCAGGTCATGGCGGCGATGGATATTTCGTCGGCACTATGGTCGACGTGAGTATCGCCATCTTCTCGCCGATCAATATCGCCATTGGCGCCGCGGGCGGCTCGGCGGAGGCCCATCAGACAAACAATGTGATTTTCGATCAGGGCGCTGTGCAGATCGCAGGCATCGGCGGCAATGGCGGTGGCTTCAACCTGTCGTCAGACACGATTTTCACCGGCAACCATGCGCTCGGCGGTGGCGGTGACGGGGTCGGATCGTCAACCGGCAGCATGGTCGATGTCAATTTCGGCTATTTCCATCCCATCAACATTGCCGTTCCCGCCGGTGGGACGGCGGACGCCCAACAGGTCGATCATGTTCTCTATGATCAACATGCGCTCCAGTTGGCCGGCATCGCGGGCCACGGCGGAGACGGTAACCTCACAGACGCCCATTCGGCTCTCGTAGACGACATTCTGAGCTTCATGCATGGCTAGAGCCTTTCCATTTTTCTTCGAAGCACGGAAATGCTCTATCTCTTTGTTTCCACGCAATTCCGGACGCAAAACCTCTACGCATTTTTGCTGGTATTGCGCTAGCGCATAGCCTCCCCACTTGCATTGCGGAGGCTCAACTGCACGAAACCGTTCTTTGTGCGATCTTTCAAGCCATGTGTTGAATTGTTTCCTCCACCCGGCATTCGGCTCCTTGGGCCGATATGGCACTGAACGGCGGGCTCAGTGAGATCCCGAACATTCCACAATGACCTCATCCGCATTGTCGCCGATTTCGGCCGACTGGGGCCGTGACCTCCGGCCACTATCGGTCGGTGCCGGCGCAGTGCTGTTTGCGGGAGAACAATGCTAACTGGTATTAATGCGTCATTAGAGCACAGTTTCACTAATCATAAGGGGTAGTCAGCGATCTCAAGCTTTTGTTGCTTTTCGCGTTTGTCATTTTGTTGTCGGGTCTGCGACTGCTTTGAATTGAGATATGAAAACAAAGCCGAGCCGATCGGCAACTCGTTATATCCAATGGCGCTTTCCGAAATGGATCGGTAGCAGATCAGTTGCCTTTTCAGTGCCTTTGAAAGCTTTGTTGACCCGCTTGCCGTACGTGAATTCGGCGAAGGCTGGAAAGTCTGCAGCGACAAGTCGAACCAGCAGGCATTCATGAAAAATCTCTTCAATGTGCTCTGCAATCCCAGTTATCTATCATTGATATTTTATAAACTATAAGAATCATCATGAGAGGTAAGACTATTAATATCAGAAATACACTCACTTTTTCTCATGACATGTAGTGAGAACAGGAATAATATGAACAGCTGTTGCGTTGCAAATATTCTTGGGGAGCACGCAAGTGTCCGACATTACTGGAACTAGGCGCCGTATCGGGCGCAATGCACCAACTGTGATCATCATCGAGCATTCTACATTGGCGCGCACCACCGTGGTGAAGCTTCTTGAGCGTGAACTCGCCGGATGGAACGTTATAGATTTGATCTCGACCGAGAGTCTCGAGAGTGCTCTCGGAGCTGAGGTGCGTTTGATTGTATTGGGTCTGGCTGGCAGAAGTGTTGAGAGCACCAGCCTGCGTGACGATCTCGCGGCGATTGCTGCACGTTTTCCTGAGGCTCCTGTCACGTTGCTCTCAGGTACGGATGACGCCATCATAGCCCGTCAGGCACTCAAGATGGGCCTCCGCGGCTTATTCTCGACTTCACTTCCCATTGACATTGCCCTTGCCGGTCTTCGTCTCGTTCTGGCTGGAGGAACGTTTTTCCCGCAGCTATTGGGAGCTGTTACAGCAGTCCCAAACGATCATACGCCGGTCAGAAATGAGGCCGAAAAGAGTTTGGATGAGAGGACGCAGTATTTGGCGATTGCTGATTTCACTCCCCGGGAAGCGGATGTCCTCGCAGAGCTGCAATGCGGCTGTTCAAATAAGGTCATTGCAGGAAAACTTAATTTGTCGGGGCATACGGTGAAGATGCATTTGCAGCACATAATGCGCAAGTTGCAGGCGCAGAACCGCACAGAAGTGGTTGCCCGCTTAATTCAAAGAGCCGCCGGTGGGCCTGACGTCTCGCCGAGTTAGGCGGCGTCGCCAGTACCGGGGAGTATCGGCGGGGCGTTCGTTTCAACGGGTCTCATATCGTGATGCCTCGATCGGAACCGCGAGTCCGGCCGTCCGTTACCCTTTGAGGAACGGAGGATATGGACATGCGCAAGAGAAAAGCCATCGTCGAGGCGGCGCTCGAGTCCGAGTACGAGCGCCAGGCACTGGGGATCATGAATACCGAGCAAGCTCTCAAGCTTGAGGATTCCGACGGTCTTGTCTTCAGTCATCCGGATAAAGAGGCCGGAGTGACGGACCATTTTGTCGATCAAGATGAGCTGCGCCGATTGGTGCGGCGGTCAACGCCGCCGCTTTCCCGATTGCAATCGCAGCCTCGTACGACGCGTTCGTCCTGAACTTCAAGCAATCATATAACCACCGTCCACCGGCATCGATATCCCGTTCACCATGGCAGCCTGATCGGACAGCAGGAAAAGAACAACCTCGGCGATATCTGCCGGCTCGGCGAAGCGACCGACGGGAATTCGCTTCATCATCCCCGCGGCTTTCTCGGGATCGCTCCATGCCTTCACCGCCATTGGCGTCAACGTCACCGTTGGATGGACGCCGTTGGCGCGGATGCCGTGCGGCGCAAGTTCCTTGGCCATGACCCGCGTCAAGCCATCCAATCCACCCTTCGATGCACAATAGGCCGCGTGGTCGGGGATGCCGACGAAGGAGGCGACCGACGAGACATTGACGATGGCGCCCTTGCGGCCCTCCTTGATCAGCGAACGGGCATATTCCTGGGCGACGATCATCGGAGCGCGCGTATTGACCGCGACAAGACGATCGAACGCTTCGACGGTCGTCTCCAGGAACGGCTGGAGCTCGGTCGTGCCGGCGCAGTTGATAAGGAAATCTGCGGGAAGGGCAGCGATCGCCGCCTCTCTGGTTGCATCGGCGTCCGCGAGATCGACCTGGATTGCCCGGCAGCCGAATTCCCCTCGCAACGCTTCGACGTCGGCAGCACTACGCGTCAGCGCGACGACCTGCGCACTCCGTTCGACGAGCATCCTTACAATTTCGCGTCCGATACCTTTGCCGGCGCCGGTCACGATCACCGTCTTTCCTCTGAACTCCATGGGTCGATCTCCTAAAGTCTCTGGCCTGTTTCCCGATCGAAGATATGCGCACGTCGGGGATCGATGTGGAAGTACATCGTCCGTCCGGGGTCGACCTCGATACGCTCACGGATCAGCGCGTCGATCGGCACGCCTCCCGTGCGGCCGAAGATCAACGTCTCGGAACCCGTCGGCTCGAACACCGAGACTTCGACCGGAACGCCTTCTTCGCCGATCGTGATGTGCTCCGGTCGGATGCCGTAGGTAACGGCTCGTCCTTCCTCCGCATTTGTATCTGCCATGGGCAAGGTGATGCCCTGTTCGGTGACGACGATCTTCCTGCCGTCGCGGGTGGCTATGCGGCCCTCAAGGAAGTTCATCGATGGGCTGCCGATGAAGCCGGCGACGAAGAGGTTGACGGGGAAGTCGTAGAGATCGAGAGGCTTGCCGATCTGCTCGACCCTCCCGTCACGCATCACCACGATCTTGTTGGCCATCGTCATCGCCTCGATCTGATCGTGCGTGACGTAGACGGTGGTGGTCTTCAGCCGCTGGTGAAGCTCCTTGATCTCGACGCGCATGGTGACGCGGAGTTTAGCGTCGAGGTTCGACAATGGCTCGTCGAATAGGAAGACCTTCGGGTCTCGGACGATGGCACGACCCATCGCCACGCGTTGACGCTGTCCGCCCGACAGTTGCTTCGGATAGCGGTCGAGATAACGCGTCAGATCGAGGATCTCGGCCGCCCTGCCGACCTTCTCGTCGATCTCCGCCTTCGGACGTTTGGCCATCTTCAGCGGAAAGCCCATATTCTCGGCGACCGTCTTGTGGGGATAGAGCGCGTAGCTCTGGAAGACCATCGCGATGTCACGCTCCTTTGGAGGAGCGTCGGTGACGACACGGCCGCCGATCCGGATGTCTCCGCTGCTGACCGTCTCCAGCCCGGCGATCATCCGGAGCAGGGTGGACTTGCCGCATCCGGAGGGACCGACCAGAACGACGAATTCCCCGTCCTCGATGTCGACGCTCACGCCATGCATGACCTGAAGAGAGCCATACTTCTTGGTGACGTCGCTAACCTGTACGTTTGCCAATGTCGTTCCCCCTAAAGCAGCCCAGTTTGTGTTTTGATGTCATTGACGGAATTCATCGGTTCATCCCTTCCAGACGACATAGGCGCCAAGGACCGCCGAGATTGCCGCCGCGAACCATACCGAAGGCCCGAACGGCTCGATGAACCGCATCCAGAACAGCGAGAGGGCGACCCAGATCACGATCGAGATGAAGAGCCGGTCGAACCAGTTCGTTTCGATCGGCAGAAATCCCGGCTTGCGTTCGTTATTTCTTGATTGAGACGTCATAGTTTCATCCTTTCACGGCGCCGAAGGTCAGGCCGGCGACGATGTGACGCTGGACCACCGAAAAGACGATGAGCGCCGGAACCAATGTCAGCATTGAGATCGCGGCCATGATGCCCCAGGCCGTTCCCGTCGTCGTCACATATTCAGACAAGCCGGTGGTCAGAGTCCGCGCGTGGAAATTGGTGAGCGTCGCTGCCAGCAGGTATTCGTTCCACGCAAACACCCAGGTCAGGATTAGCGTCACCGCAAGTCCGGGCCGTGCCAAAGGAAAGATGATATCATAGAGGACGGTCCATGGGCTCGCGCCGTCCATGTAGGCCGCCTCGTCCAATTCCTTCGGAATGCCTTCCACGGTCGGACGCAGCGTCCAGATGGCGAAGGGAAGGTTGAAGGAGCAATAGACCAGGATCATGCCCAGCTTGGAATCGGCGAGCGAGAAGTCGCCGATCCTGTAGACCTGCGTCAGCAGCAGGAAAAGCGGCAGCAGGAAGACCGCCGGCGGCGCCATGCGGTTGGTGATCGTCCAGAAGAAGATGCTTTCCTTGCCGGCGAGGTCGAAGCGCGTCAGGGCGTAGCAGGCAAGGAAGCCGAGCGTGGTGACGAGCAGCGCGTTGCCTGACGAAATGATCATCGAGTTGAGCATGTATCCGCGCAAGGTCGGATTGGTCAGCACGTCCTGGTAGTTCTTCCAGAAGAAGCTCCGGAGAATGACATCGGGCGTCGAGAACAGGTCGAAGGGCTGTTTCACCGATATGACGAAGAGCCAGTAGATCGGGAAAAGGGTCGCGAGGCTTATCAAGGTCCACAGGACGACCGGAAGCCAGGGAAAACGGGTCTTCTTCATCGCTTCAACCTCTCTTCACGCGGGGCGCAATCAAACCGACGTAGAGCAGCCAGCAGACGACGATGGTGAGATAGAGGACGATGACGGAGATCGCCGAACCGTAGCCGTAATTCGTCTTGGGAAAGACTTCCTTGAAGATATGGACGCCGATGTAGCGCGTCGATGAACCCGGACCGCCGCCGGTCAGCATCAGGACTTCGTCAACGGTGCGCAGCGCATCCATCAGCCTGATGAACACGGTGGCGAGCATGGCCGGACGGATCAGGGGCAGCGTGATGTGCCAGAAGATCTGGCTTTTGCCCGCGCCGTCGATCTGCGCCTGCTCGAACGGGTCTGAAGGAAGTGAGACGAGTGCGGCGATCAGCGACAGGGTGACGAGCGGCGTCCAGTGCCAGATGTCCATGATGACAGTGACGGTGAAGGCCGCGACGGCGCTCTGGCCGATATTCAGATCGTAGCCGAACCAGCTCCTCAGAAGATAGGGAATGATGCCGATGGAGGGGGTGGTCATCAGCTTCCAGACTGAGCCGACGATGATCGGCGCCATGATCAGCGGCAGCGTATGGATCGTGCGAAACACCGCTTTTCCGGGAAAGTCCTTGAGCAGCGCCTGGGCGAGGATGTAGCCAAGGACCAGCTCCGACACGACCGCGAAGAAGACGAATGTCAGGGTGATGCCGAGTGATGCCAGGAACTGCGGGTCGAAGACGAGCCGCCGATAGTTCTCAGCCCAGTTGAAAATCATGCCCGGATTGGCCGCGAACGGGTTCCATGAATGGAAAGAGACCCAGAGGACGTAGATGAAAGGAAAGATCCCGAACAGTCCGAGGATCACTATGGTCGGTGACAGCAACAGCCACCCGAGCTTCTGCGAATGCATCGCCTATCCCCCATTGAACGTTATGTGGACGTCCGCTCCATCTGGGAACGGAAGATGACGGGTCGTCGGAACGACCCGTCAAGTTGGGGAGGATGTTTTATTTGCGATAGCCGAGCGAGGTGAGCTCTTCTTCGGCCTTGGCCGCCATCTGGTCGAGGCCTTCATCGGGCCCGATCTTGCCGGTCAGGATGTCGTAGAAGATAGGAGCGGTCGCTTCACGCACCTGCGCATGGAAGGGGTAGGGGGGAGCGCCGGCGAAGAGCTTGCCGTCGTCCTTCAGCATCGTGTAGAAGCCGCCGAGCTTGACGTCCATCTCCTTCACCTTCGGATCGTCGAACGTCGCCTTGTTGGTGATGCGCGGTGCGGCGATCGCCCAATCGGGCTGCACTTCGTTCTGGCCGATGAATTCGAGGAACAGCAGTGATGCTTCCTTGTTCTTGGACGTGACCGGAACGCCGAAGGCGCCGCCATCGTAGTAGCCGATATAGCCCTTTCCAGCTTTCGCGTCGTCCAATACGCCCGGCTCGAGCGGCGGCAGAGCGAAACCGACCTGGCCGACCACCTTCGACTGCGCCGGATCGCTTGCGATCCACGCGGCGTTCTCACCGTAGATCAGGCCCTGGGCGACGCGGCCCGCGGCGAAGGTCGTTGCGGTTTCCGTCCAGGTTGACTGCGTCGATTCCGGAGGAGCGATGTCGCGCAGGTGCAGCCAGTACTTCAACGCGGCCTTGGCCTTGTCGCCGTTCATTGCGCCGCCATGTTCGACCGTCGCCGCATAATTGTTCTTGGCGTCGATGCCCCAATTGTAGACGCCGAAGGTCGGCGCGATGGACTCGAAGAATTCATACCAGGACGCCGGATGGCCGGTATGTGCCTGAGCGGTGGTGCCCCAGAGCTCCATACCGTTGTCCTTGCCGTACTTCGTGAAGAATTCGGCGATCTCGGTGTATTCCGCGTGTGTGGTCGCCGGCTTCAGGTCCTTGCCGGTTTCCTTCTTGAAAGCTTCCTTGATCTTCGGATCTTCGAACAGGTCCTTACGATAGAGATACGCCTTCAGGAAGGCTTCCATCGGAACGCCGAAGAGATCGCCGCTCGCGTCCTTGAAATAGTCGGCAAAGCTGGTGAAGTTCGCATCGTCGTAGGTCGGCGCCTTCAGATCCGGCTGGTCTTTAAGCGTCTTGGTGATGTCGACGAGGAAATTCCTGGCGAGATAGGAGTAGATGATGTCCTGCTCGATGTAGACCATGTCATAGATACCAGTCTTGGCTTCCATGTCCTTGATGGCCTTGTCGTACATCTGATCCCAGGACGTCGTCTCGATGTCGACCTTGATGCCGGTCTTCTTTTCGAATTCCGGAGCAAGCACATTCCTGATGTAGTTCGATGGCGGGGTGCTTTCGGTGACGCCGTGCAGTGTCACGCCCTTGAATTTGGCGCCGGCGTCGGACCAGAAATCAGCCCAGGCAGGCGAAGCAGTGGCGGCGAGGCTGAGCGTCAGCGCAAGCGCGCTAGCCTTCAAAGCATAGTTCATTTTCAATCCTCCCAAAGTGCAGCGAGATCATTTCGCCGGTCCTTTGTGTAGGCCAAAAAAACCACCGGCGCAACATTTGTTGTCTAAACATGCAAATAGAGGATCTATCCTATTGATTTTCGCAGAAACTAATTTCCGACGGAGGGTTGAATGCAATGGGCGCAAGCTTAAAATGTTGCATTGCAAGGTATTTTTGCAAAGCAGCAAAAGATTTTAAGCCAAAATTATTTGTTGTCTTGCCAAACTAAATGGCATAGCACTGTCCGCAGCCAAAGGCATTTTTTGGAGGAAAAGGCTATGCGTCGATTGGGTATCCATTCATTTGTATGGACAGGCGGCCAAACGCAGGAAGGGCTGGAGATGGCCCTCAACAAGACGGCCGAACACGGATATCGCACCATCGAATTTGCCTATCTGCGCCCCGAGAAATTCAATCTCGATCGACTGGCAAAGCTTGCGCAGTCGCTTGACGTGGAGATTGGCGTGACGATGGGCCTGCCGCTCGACAGGGACGTATCGAGCGAGGATACCTCAGCTGTGTCCGCCGGCAAGCAGACGCTGGCCGACGCCGTTCGGGCGGTCCGTGACATCGGCGGCAACAAGCTGGGCGGAATTCTCTATTCCGCGCACACCAAGTACAATCGCCAACCGACGAAGAAGGGCTGGGACAATAGCGTCGCCGCGATCGCCGCAACCGCCGAAGTCGCCAGACAAGCGAACGTCGACCTCGTCCTGGAGGTTGTCAACCGGTTCGAGACCAACCTGCTGAATACGGCAGCGCAGGGGCTGAAGTTCGTCGCCGAGACGGGATCGGAGCATGTCCGTCTCCACCTCGACACATTCCATATGAACATCGAGGAAGCCAATCCGGCCGCGGCGATCCGCTTGGCCGGCGACAAGGTCGGCTACTTCCACATCGGCGAGAGCAATCGCGGTTACCTCGGTGACGGTGTCATCAACTTCGATCTGATCTTCGACGCTCTGCTCGACATCGACTACAAGCGCGACATCGTGTTCGAAAGCTTCTCGACGACGGTCGTGGACGAAGGCCTGTCGCTCGCCTGTGCGATCTGGCGCGACACCTGGGAGGATAATGATCCGCTTGCGGCGCACGCGAAGCGCTACATCGAGCTGAAATATGACGAGGCCAAGCGCCGCCGCGCCACAAACGCGCGGCCCTGATTATCCCTCTGACAGCCTGTTCCAGTCGTGTAAGGGTTGGGCCGACTGAAGGGAATTGAAACATGAACGACACCGTCTCCATCGGAAGTTCGCCGCGCAGGATCCGACAGAACAATATCGTCGCCGCCTTGCAGACGATCTATGCCCACCGAAGCCTCAGCCGGGCGGATCTCGCCCGGAAGCTCGGGATGAATCGCTCGTCCTCGGGAGAGATCGTCGCCGAGCTGACGGAAGGCGGGTTCGTTCAGGAGTCGGACGAGAGCGGCAAGCAGCGCCTGGAGCATTCCCGTGCCGGGCGTCCTGGTATCATGCTCGAACTGGTCCCCGATGCCGCATTCTTCGTCGGGATCGAGATTGGTGTCGAGCATATTTCGGCCGCAGTTATCGATCTCTCCGCCGACGTCCGGGCATGTCGGAAAATGGCGTTCGACACCATGTCTTCGACCGTGGAGAAGGCCGTGGCCGAGGGCGTCGAGCTGATTGTCAGTGCGATGGAAAAGAGGATGATCGGACGCTGCAAGGGTCTCGGCATATCGGCGCCGGCCCACATCCGGCCGGACGGAATTGTCACCCTCGCACCCATCATCGGCTGGCGGGAGGTGTCGTTGAAGGAGATTGGCCGATCCGCCTTCCCGGCCGCCGTCCCGATCGCCGTTGAAAACGACGCCAACGCCTTTGCGATCGGCGACAGCTATCGTCACGGCGTCTCAGGCGTGACCCTGTTCCTGCTGATGGAAACCGGCGTTGGCGGCGGTATCATGATCGATGGCAAGCTGTTCCGGGGCGGCCACGGCCTGGCGGGAGAAATCGGTCACACCCTGGTGCCGGGAAGCGGCGGTCAGAAGTTTGAGCAACTGATCGGTCGCGAAGTGCTGATCAGGCAGTATCGCGAGGCTATTGGACGTAAGCACGTCGATCTGCAGGAATTCCTTGGCGACGTTCATGACCGTGTCCCGGCCGCGGTCAATATCGCCGAAACCTGGTCGCGCCATCTCGCATATGCATTGCTGCAGGCCTGTCGGCTGCTCGACCCCGACAGGATCGTGCTGGGTGGCTCTGTGGCATCCCTCTACCCGATGGTGGCCGCCCGGGTGGCGGTCCACATGTCGGAGGGCCAGAGTATACCTTTCCCCACGCCGGAGATCGTCGTGGACGATGATGCGGAGTTCGGCTCCGCCTTCGGGGCGGCGTGCATGTTGCACCAGCGCTTTCTGTCATTGGAGAGCGAGGAGTTCGGCGGCGAGGACGGTGCGCCGATCCAGTCGGCGACGAGTTGACGACAAGAACGATCGAAAGCAGGATTGCAAATGACTTCAGTACTGGCTCCGGACCCGCTTGGTCCCACCGTTTGCGTAGGGGAGATCCTCGTCGAGATCGTCGCCACGACGGTCGGAGACGGTTTTCTCAAAGCCCAGCCGCTCGTCGGTCCGTTCGCGAGCGGAGCGCCGGCGATCTTCATCTCGCAATGCGGGCGCCTGGGCGGCAAGGCCGCAATGGTCGGCGCCGTCGGCGATGACGATTTCGGTCGTGTCAATACCGATCGCCTCAAACGCGACGGCGTCGACGTTTCGACGATCTCGATCGATTCGGATTACCCCACAGGCAGCGCCTTTGTCCGCTACCGCAAGGATGGCTCCAGGGATTTCGTCTATAACATCGCCACATCAGCAGCTGCGCGCTTCGGCTGGTCTCAAGCGGTCGGCGATCTCATCCATCGGAGCGGACATCTTCACGTGATGGGTTCCGCTCTGTCGGTCCCCAGCGCGCGCGCGGTGATCGACAAGGCGGTCGACATCGTCAAGGCGCGGGGCGGAACCCTCTCAGTGGATCCGAACATTCGCAAGGAATTGAAGCTGAATGAGGATACCGAGCGCCGCTTTTCCAAGCTTGTCGCTGCCGCCGATCTGCTTCTGCCGTCCGGAGAGGAGCTTGAGCGTGCCGCCGGCGTCGAAGGCGAGGCAGAGGCGATCCGCCGCTTGTTCGAGATCGGCGTCAAGGAGATCGTGCTGAAGCGCGGCGCCGAAGGCGCAACCTATTTCGGCAGGCAAGGAGACCGCATCGACGCATCGGCATTTGTCGTTCAAGAGGTCGACCCCACCGGCGCCGGCGACTGCTTTGGTGGCGCCTATCTAACCTGCCGGCGGCTCGGAATGTCTCCGCAGCAAGCTCTGACCTATGCCTCGGCCGCCGGCGCCCGCAACGTGACGGTCCTCGGTCCGATGGAAGGTGCCGGCACTCAGCAAGAACTCGATGCATTCATCGCTTCAACCGAAAGGCGCCCGTGATGCAGGTGCATCTCAACGAACTGGCCAAGATGAGGATCGAAGGCCACCCCAGAGGCGTGACCTCCGTATGCTCGGCCCATCCCATCGTGCTTCGCGCCGCACTCCGACACGGGCGGCAACAGGCAAGCACCGTCCTGATCGAAGCGACCTGCAACCAGGTCAATCACCTCGGCGGCTATACCGGAATGACGCCAAGCGACTTCGCGTCCCTCGTCCGCAAAATAGCAGTCGAGGAAGGGTGCCCGGAAAATCTGATCGTTCTCGGCGGCGATCATCTCGGCCCCAATCCTTGGCGTGACCGGCCGGCCGAAGAGGCCATGGCCGAGGCGGAGAAGATGGTTGCCGCCTATGTCGATGCCGGGTTTCGCAAGATTCACCTCGATGCCTCAATGGGCTGCAAGGGCGAGCCGGTGGCGCTCGACGACGAAACCACCGCCCATCGCGCCGCCCGGCTTGCGGCGGTCGCCGAGGCCTCGGCGAAGAAGAGAGGCGGCGCAATGCCGGTTTATGTCATCGGCACCGAAGTGCCGCCGCCAGGCGGGGCCGATCATGCCCTGACAACCATCGATCCGACGGCGGCCGCAGCGGCGCTGAAGACGATCGAAGTCCACCGCCGGATCTTTGCAGAGGCAGGACTCGGCCAAGCGTTTGAACGGGCCATCGGGCTGGTCGTTCAGCCGGGCGTCGAGTTCGGCAATCAGAATGTCATCCTTTACGACCGCAGCAAGATAGACGCGCTGAAATCGGTGCTCACCGAGGAGCCGCAGTTTGTCTTCGAGGCGCATTCGACGGATTATCAGGGAACCCGGCCCTTGGCCGCGCTGGTGGAGGATGGCTTTCCCATTCTGAAGGTCGGTCCCGAACTGACCTTCGTCCTGCGCGAGGCGCTCTACGCGCTGGATGCGATCGCGTCGCACCTTTTGCCCGATTACGGCCAGCGTCCGCTCTATGCGGCGATGGAAGCGCTGATGCTCGATCAGCCCGGCAACTGGAGCCGCCACTACCACGGGACAAACGCCGAGATGCGCTGGCTGCGGCATTACTCGCTGTCTGACCGCATTCGCTATTATTGGGCGTCGGCTGAAGCCCAAGAGGCCGTCGGGCGCCTGTGCGAGGCGCTTCGAGGGCAAATTGTACCGCTGCCCTTGTTTTGGCAGCATATGCCGGCCGCACAGGAATTCGCAGATGCGCCGCTCGATCCGGAACAGGTTTTGATCTGGAGGGTGACGAAGAGTCTCTCGGACTATCACGCCGCCTGCGGCGTCGGGAAGAATTGACAATCAGGATCAAGACAGGAGGAAAAATCGATGACGGAATTGAATGGGAAGATCGCGGCGGTCACGGGTGCTGCGTCCGGAATTGGACTCGCTTCGACGGAGGCAATGCTCGCCGCTGGCGCGACGGTCGTGCTGGTGGACCGCGATGAGAAGGCCCTTGAGACGGTTTGTGCCCGGCTTGGCGAGCGCGCTATTCCGCTCAAGATCAACTTGCTGGATCCGGGCGAGTGTGCGGGACTGCTCGATGGCATCCTGTCGAAGACCGGCAAGCTCGATATCCTGCATGCCAATGCAGGCACCTATATCGGCGGCGACCTGATGGAAACCGACCTCGATACCATCGATCGGATGCTCAATCTCAATGTAAACGTCGTCATCAAGAACGTTCGAAGCGTCATTCCGCACATGATCGAACGCGGCACCGGCGACATTGTCGTCACCAGCTCCGTCGCTGGACACTCGGCGATTCCATGGGAACCTGTTTATTCGTCATCGAAGTGGGCGATGACGTGCTTCGTCCAGACGATGCGACGCCAGCTTCTGAAAAGTGGCATTCGTGTGGGGTCGGTTTCTCCAGGGCCGGTGATCAGCGCTTTGCTTGCGGACTGGCCGGAGGAAAACCTTCGCAAGGCCAAGGAGGCCGGAGCCTTGATCGAGCCCAAGGAAGTCGCCGACGCGATCATCTTCATGCTGACCCGTCCGCGCAACGTCACTATCCGCGATATCGTCGTGCTTCCAAGCGCCTTTGACATTTGAGGAGACGCGAAATGAGCTACCAGCAGAAATTTCGCCTCGACGGCGAACGGGCGGTGGTCACAGGCGGAGGGCGTGCGATCGGTCTCTGCTGCACCGAGGCGCTGGCGGAGGCGGGCGCCGCCGTCGTCGTCATCGAACGCAGCGAGGCCGACGCTGTGCAAGCACTTGCGTTGCGCGACAGAGGCTACGACGTCGAAGTCCGGGTCGGCGACGTCACAGACGCGGCCCGAATGGACGCGATCGCGGCTGAACTCGCCGACGGCGGGCGGCCGGCGACCATCCTGGTGAACAATGCCGGAATTGGCCAGAGCGGCATCCCGGCGCAGGATCTCACCGACGCCGATTGGCTGCGCATGATGGACGTCAATCTCAACGGCGTCTTCTGGTGCTCGCGCGCCTTTGGTCGTCCGATGATTTCGATGAAACGCGGCGCCATCGTCAACCTCGGCTCGATGTCGGGGACGATCTGCAACCGGCCCCAGCCTCAGACGGCCTATAACGTCTCCAAGGCGGCAGTCCATCACCTCACGCGCTCGTTGGCCGCCGAGTGGGCACACCACGGTATCAGGGTAAATGCCGTTGCGCCCACCTATATCGAGACACCGATGGTGGTGGCCGTCGAAGCCAATCGCGAGCGTATTCCGCTCTGGCTCGCCGACACGCCGATGGGCAGGATGGGAACGCCGGAAGAGGTTGCCAGCGCGGTCCTCTTCCTCGCCTCGGGCGCGGCCAGCCTGATGACCGGGGCGATCGTCAACGTCGATGCGGGATTCACCTGCTGGTAGTTCTTCCCGGACGAGGCGCGAGCGCGCCTCGTCCGCATCGGAAAAACCAGCATGGAAACGTTACCACATTATCTTGACTCGCATTCCTGCTGCGTTTATCCAAATGTGGAAACGTTACCATATCGGGAGGAAGCTTGATGAAATCCGCGCGATTGAACCGACTTTTCGGCGTGTCTGGAAATTGTTTTGACGTTGCTATCGATCACGGCATGTTCAATGAACGGACTTTCCTCGCCGGCATCGAGAACATGAAGACTGCGATCGAGGTGATCGCGCAAGCGGCGCCGGATGCAATTCAGCTGCCGCCGGGAACCGCACCCATGCTGCAGGCGATCCCCGGCAAGCAGCGTCCGGCGCTGGTGCTGCGCACCGACATCGCCAACATCTATGGCAATCCCCTGCCGTCTCAGCTGTTTTCCGAAATGATCGACAGGGCGGTGGAACAGGGCGTTGCGTTGGATGCCGCCTGTGTCGTCGTCAATCTCTTGATGCTGCCGGACCAGCCGGAAGTCTACCGCGCCTGCGTGCGCAATGTGAACAGCCTGAAACGCGAATGCGAGATCTACGGCATGCCGCTGATGGTCGAGCCGCTCGTCATGCAGGACAATTCCAAGGGCGCCTACATGGTCGACGGCGCGATCGACAAGATCCTGCCGCTCGTGCGCCAGGCGGCCGAACTCGGCGCTGATATCATCAAGGCCGACCCCTGCGACAATGTCGAGGAATATCACCGCGTCGTCGAGATCGCCCAAGGCCTGCCGGTGCTGGTGCGCGGCGGCGGCCGCGTTTCGGATCAGGAAATCCTGATCCGCACCAAGCAGTTGATGGAGCAGGGCGCCCGTGGCATCGTCTATGGCCGCAACGTCATCCAGCATCAAAATCCCGCCGGCATGACGCGGGCCTTGATGGCGATCGTCCATGACAAGGCTTCCGTCGAGCAGGCCTTGCTGCATATTGGCTGACGCGCGTCTGGGAGGACATGTCATGACGAAAATATTCCGCTTCGGCGTCATCGGCTGCGGTCTGATGGGGCGCGAATTCGCGAGTGCTGCGGCGCGCTGGCTGCATCTGGCCGATGTGAAGGCGCGACCGGAAATCGTCGCCGTCTGTGATACCAACGCGACGCTGCTCGACTGGTTCAGGGATCATGTGCCGACCGTTCGGCAGTTCGCCGCCGACTATAAGGAGCTTCTGGCCAATCCCGAGGTCGATGCGGTCTATTGCGCTGTCCCGCATGTGCTGCACCAGCAATTCTACATCGACGTCCTGAAGGCCGGAAAACATCTTCTCGGCGAAAAGCCCTTCGGCATGGACGCCGCGCAGAACCGGGATATCATGGCTGTTCTCGCCGAGCATCCCGAACTCCTGGTCCGCTGCTCGTCGGAAATGCCTTTCTTCCCCGGCGCGCAGAAGGTCATCGCGCTCGCAAAAAGTGGCGAGATGGGGGATATAATCGAAGTCGAGGCGGGTTTCCTGCACTCTTCGGATATCGACCGGCAGAAGCCGATCAACTGGAAGCGCATGGCCGATATCAATGGCGATTATGGCTGCATGGGTGATCTCGGCATGCATGTGCTGCACGTGCCGCTGCGTCTCGGCTGGCGCCCGACGACCCTGCATGCGCAATTGGTCAAGAAGGTCACCGAACGTCCTGACGGCAAGGGCGGCATGTTGCCCTGCACCACCTGGGACAATGCTACGATCAGCAGCCGCGTGCGCACCGGCGATCAGGATTTCCCGATGGTGCTGAAAACCTGGCGCATCGCGCCCGGCGAATCCAACACCTGGTACCTCCGCGTTCTCGGCATGAAGAAGAGCGCGTTCTTCAGCACGAAGTCGCCGCGCCAATGGCAGTGGATGGACTATAATGGCGGTGTCCAGGCTTGGAGCACCGAGGATCTCGGTTATGGCTCGCTGTTTCCAGCCATAACAGGCAAGATCTTCGAATTCGGTTTTGCCGACGCCATACAGCAGATGTGGGCGGCCTTCGTCGATGAGCTTGTTGGAGGAAATGCCAACGGTTTCGGCTGCGCGACGCCGGCCGAGGCGCAGGCGCATCATGCGGTCCTGACGGCAGCCCTCAAATCCGGCCTCGAGGACGTCGTGATACCGGTCGAGTATGACGGGGCGTCAGCCTGATGAAGCGCTCCGAGATCAACGCCGCGTTGCTGCGGGCAACCGAGACCCTCGAGCGCTGGCACTGGTCTCTGCCGGCATGGGGCTCCTGGACGGCGGCCGATTTTGCCGCTCATCCTGAGGCATCAGCCTATTTGCGCGCCCATCAGCTGGGTTGGGATGTCACCGATTTCGGCTCGAACCGCTTCGCCGAATGCGGTCTCGTGCTGTTTAGCCTGCGCAATGGCGTCGTCGATATCAGGGGTGAACGGACCTATGCCGAAAAGCTGCTCTTCGTTGGGGAAGGGCAGGTTACGCCGACCCACCGTCATGCGGCGAAGATGGAAGACATCATCAATCGCGCCGGCGGCGATCTCGTCATCGAATTCGCCGCAACCGATGCCGATGGCAATGTGCTGGCGGAGGATGTGACGGTGCCGGTAGACGGGCTGCAGCACCGGCTCGCCGCATGGGAGCCGCTGGTTCTCCAGCCCGGCCAGAGCGTGACGATCCGCACCGGGCTTTACCACCGCTTCTACGGCAGGAAAGGCGGCGGACCTGTCCTTGTCGGCGAGGTCAGCCAGGTCAACGACGACAACAGCGACAATTTCTTTCTGGAGCCGATCGCGCGCTTTGCCGCGATCGAGGAAGACGAGCCGCCGCTGAGACCCTTGTGGAACGAAGGAGTCAGCTGATGCGAGCCGGGGAGGAGGTTCACGATCGCGACAGTCAAAAGCAGGGCGGCATCGTTTGCGCCGGAAACTTCATCGTCGATCGCGTCCACACCCTGTCTTATTGGCCCGAACAGGGCAATCTCGCCCATATCCTGCACCAGGATCTGGGTGTGGGGGGCGGGGCGGCCAATGTCGTCACCGATCTGGCTTCGCTTGGATTTCCCGGAAAACTGGCGGCGGCGGGATGCATCGGCGCCGATCAGGACGGAGAGATCGTCAAGGCCCGCCTTGCGGTTGCCGGCGTCGATGTCGTGGGGCTCACCGCGCTTGCCGACCGGGTGACGGCGCATACGCATGTCATGAATGTGCCCGGCCAGAACCGGACCTTCTTCTATCATGGTGGCGCCAACGATGCCGTCACGGATGAGCTTGTCTCACCCGCAGCCTTCGCCAAGGCCGGCTATCGGCTGTTCTATCTCGGCTATCTCATGCTGTTGCCGGGTCTCGACCGCATTGGCCCCGACGGCCGTTCGGGAGCATCGCGCCTGCTGGAAGCGGCGCGGCGCGCCGGCCTGACGACCTGCGTGGATTTCGTATCGAGCGAAGACCCGGAATTTGCGGCCAAGGTCGGCGTCGCTCTGCCATTCTGCGATTATCTGATCATCAACGAGATGGAGGCGGGACGGGCAACCGGCGTTATCGTTCGCGATGCGGAGGGAGATTTGACCGAGGCGGGGCTTTTGGAAGCGGGGGAGCGCCTTCTTGCGGCCGGCGTCTCCAAGGGCGCGATCATCCATGCGCCGGAAACCTGCTTCTGGTTTTCGCCCGGCGCTTCTCCGATCATGACGCGTTCACGACCCGTCGATCCCGATGACATCGTCAGTACCGTCGGCGCAGGAGACGCTTTCTGCGCCGCCGTGCTCTACGGCCTGCATGAGAACTGGCCGGTCGAGCATATCTGCGCCGTCGCCCATGCCGCAGCTGCGCGTTGCCTCAAGGGGGCGACGGCCACCGATGGCATCCCCGACATGTCTGTCCTTATTCGCGAGGCGAAGGAGACGAACCCGCAATCCGCTTAGCCCATTGGCGCCGCCTCAGGAGGGCGGCTCCGATTATCGTTCAGTCAAAAGGGGAAGAGCAAACATGAAGCTATTCATTATGGCAGCCGCGCACGGCGCCTTTGCCGATTTAGGCGCGACCGGGGAGGCAGTGCGATGACCCATACGGAAACGGCGCGGCTCTCCGGCAAGGTGGCATTGGTTACAGGAGGAGCGAGCGGCATCGGCAAGGCGGTATGCCAACGCTTCGCTGCCGAAGGCGCGAGGGTTGTCGTGGCGGACCTCGACGGTGAACGATGCGCACGGGTGGCGGAAGCGATCGGCCCTGATGTCTGGGGTGCAGCGCTTGACGTGACCCGCCAGGACAGCATCGAAGAAGCCGTACGCTTCACTATATCAACCGCCGGTCAGATCGACATCCTGGTCAACGCCGCAGGCATTTACGACGTCGAGTCCATCCTGGAAATATCCCGGGAACGGACCGCTAGGGTATTTCAGGTCAATATCGAAGGCCTGATCTTCATGACGCAGGCCGTTGCCCGGCACATGGTGGAAAGAGGGGAAGGTGGACGCATCATCAACTTCTCGTCCCAGGCTGGGCGCCGGGGCGAAGGACCGGCCGTGGCTTACTGCGCTTCCAAGGCGGCCGTCATCAGCATCACCCAAAGCTGCGCTCTGGAGCTGATCCGTTACGGGATCAACGTCAACGCCATCGCTCCCGGCGTCGTCGATACGCCGATGTGGGACGTCGTCGATGCAAAACTCGGCAGCCGGGAAGGTTTGAGACCCGGTGACGTCAAGCGCCGCGTGGCCGCCGCCGTCCCGGCCGGACGATTTGGCGCCCCCCAAGAACAAGCTGCCATGGCCGCCTTCCTGGCCGGACCCGATGCAGCATACATCGTGGCGCAGTGCTACAATGTCGACGGCGGCAATGTCATGAGCTGAGGCGCTTGGCTTCATCAGCCGGAATGGGCAATCGAACTTGATGTCTGGAGGAGTGGAATGAGAGCTGTACGTTTGGAGTCGATCGGGTCTTTGACCATGCGCAGCGTCGAGAGGCCGGTTGCCGGACCGGGCGAGCTGCTTGTCCGGGTTGCAGTGGCCGGCATCTGTGGTTCCGATCGCCACATGTACAAGGGCGAGTATCCGACGGCTATCCCCGTCACGCTGGGCCACGAATTGTGCGGCATAGTGGAAGCGATCGGCGATACCGTTACCCGCTTTACCGGTGGTGAGCTTGTGACGGTGGACCCGAATATTGCCTGCGGCACCTGTCGGGCGTGCACGCAGGCGCGGCCGAACTTGTGCGAGAGCTTGACCGCCATCGGTGTGACACGGGATGGCGGCTTTGCCGAATATGTAGCGGTGCCGCAGGCCCAGGCCTTCGTCCTGCCTGCCGGCCTCGATCCCGTTCACGGCGCCTTCAGTGAACCGCTGGCCTGCTGTATTCACGCCATCGACAAGGCAAGGATCCGTCCGGGCGACAGCGTCGCGATCCTCGGCGGGGGCGTGATCGGCCTGCTCATGGTGCAACTGGCCCGCCTGGCTGGGGCAGGCGAGATTATTTTGATTACGCGGCAGCAATCGAGACGCCAAACCGCTCTGCGCCTGGGGGCGACGCACGCCTTCGACCCGACCTCTTCAGACACAATCGCTTCCGTTCGAGAGGTCACCAAAGGCGGCGCCGACGTTGTCATCGAGTGCGCCGGCGTCAGCGACACGCTTCAAAGCGGTCTGAAGATGGCGCGGCGCGGTGGTACCTTCGTGCTTTTTGGGGTCACACCGGCGGGTGTCGAGGTGCCGGTTCTGCCTTTCGATCTGCTCGTAAACGAAGTCGATATCAGGCCGGCCTACCTCAACCCCTTCACCCATTCGCGCGCTGCGGCAATGGTCGCGAGCGGAGTGTTGGAGCTGGACGCATTGGTCACCAAAACCATAAGTCTCGAGGAGGTCGCCGACGTGGTGGGCAACGCGCCATTGCCGGGCGAGATCAAGGTCATCGTCCGGCCCTAGCTTCGGGGTCCCACCTCAGTTGCGGACGAGACCGGTGGAATCGCGCTCGATCAGGGTGACCGGCACTTTTACGATCGCGCCTTGCCGAGATTCGTCTCCTGTTTGGTGCTCCTCGATCAGCGCTTCCAGCAGCCGTGCTGCCTGCTGTCCGACATTGCGGATCGGCTGTGCGACCGTTGTCAGCCGTGGAAAGACGTAGGCGGCCTCCGGCAGATCGTCGAAGCCCACGACCGAATAGTCGCCCGGAACGGAAAATCCGCGATCCTGGATGGCATGGATTGCGGCAATCGCCGAAACGTCGGTCGTGCCGATGATCGCGGTGACCTCGGGTCGAGACGCCAGCAATTCCCGCGCCAGCCGGTAGGTCTCTGCAAAGCTGTGCTCTTCCGCCATCGCCACGATGGCGGGCGCGATGCCATCTTTCGCCATTTCTGCCGTGATGCCCTGAAGGCGAAGCTGGATCGGCTGGCTGTGGGCCGGCGCGCCGACAATGGCGATTGCCCGGTGGCCGAGGTCGATCAGATGGCGCGCCATCAGCCGTCCGCCTTCCTCGTGATCGGCCATGACAGCGTCGTCAGCGATGCCGCTCAGCTCGCGGTCAATGGCGATGATCGGAATGCCAGCGTCCCGCAGCACGCCGAAATGCTCGATGCTGCCAAAGGCGCTTGCCACGATGACGCCATCGACGCGCTGAGCGAGCAGCATGGAGATATAGCGCACCTCATGGTCCATATTTTCCGCCGTGCTGCAGATCAGCGTCTGATAGCCGTGCTGGAACAATTCCTGTTCGATCGCATGGGCCAGGATGCCGAAGAAGGGCACGTCGACCGACGGCAGCATCAGTCCGATCATCCGGCTTGGTGCACCGCGCAGCATGCGTGCACCCTTGCTCGGCGTGTAGTTCAGCGTTCGGATGGCCGCCTCGACCCGCTCCCTGAGCTCAGGCGAGGCATAACCGCTGTTGTTGAGCACGCGCGAGACCGAAGAGACTGACGTTCCTGCAAGTTTAGCGATATGTCGGATGCTGGTCGTCACGTGCTCGCATTTCTTTCTCTACAGCGCTGCGCGTCTTTTCAGACGCGCATAGGAGGCTAGCACAGGAGCGGTCGAACATTCATCAGACGGGCTGCTGAAGTTCACCTTCATTTCATCCTCCACTAGATCACTAGCAGGACGCCGCATCAAGCACGCGCCGCTATTCGAGAACGTCTGCCGTCGTGACAAGCTTCACCTTGAGAGCTACAGGATAGACCCTATCGATAGCAGCACGTTGAGCGGACAGTGATGAACGACACAGTTCTTCTTTTTCACGGCATTGCCCGGACGAAGAAAAGCATGGCGAAGCTCGCCGGCTTCCTGTCCGGCCACGGTTATCGGGTTGTGAATGTCGGTTACCCCTCCACCAGGTTTTCGATCAGCGACCTCATCGACATCATCCGACCGGAGATCGACGACGCCGTGAAGAAAGCAGGCGATGGCCGGGTCCATTTCGTCGGTTATTCGATGGGTGGGCTGGTCATCCGCGCTTTTCTCAGGCGCTATCGCCCAGCCAAGCTGGGGAGAGTGGTCATGGTCGGAACGCCGAACAACGGCAGTCAGATTGCCGATTTCCTCAAGAGCTGGCCACTATACAGGAAGATCTATGGACCGGCAGGACAGCAGCTGATTACCGATCAAACCGCCATGACCGAGCTGTTCGGCACGGTCGATTACGAACTTGGCATCATCGCCGGGAACCGGACCATTGATCCGGTCTCTTCGCTTATCATTGGCCTCAGGGTTCCGAATGATGGGAAGGTTTCGGTGGAGAGCACGCGCCTTGGCGGCGCGGCAGCACATATCGTCATTCCGGCAAACCACACTTTCTTGCCCGTCAACAAGACGATGTGGAGCCAAGCCCTGTCGTTTCTGAAAGATGGGCGGTTTACAAGCTGAATTTCCAAATATTCAAACATCTGCCACATGCCCTCTGCTTAATTCCCCGCGGCACCGGTATCGAAGGAAATGCAATGACCGCCATCCTGCGAAAGAAAGTTCACGGCGCGTCTACACGCGGACAGGTCATCGACGGTGCGCCCGATGTCGGCGTCGCCTATCAGGTGTTTTCCGATACGGTGATCGAAGACGTTATCGTCAAGAATTCCCCTCGCGGCTTCAAATTTCACAATGGCAAGAATCTCACCGTCAGGCGCTGTGAAACGGAGAATGTGAACGGCGACGGCATCTACCTGACGAAGACGACGCACGTGTTGCTGGAGAATAATCGCATCGGCGCGGCCCCGGGCGAGGGAGCAGACTGCTGCCAATTCGCCTATCAAAACAGCGACGACAATATCAGCTCCGATATCGTGATCCGCGGCAACCTCTTCCTGCAGTCGCCGGCGAGCGCATCGAACAAGGGCGCGCTGGTCTGCGACAAAACGCGACAATACCTGGTCGAGTACAATTTCATCGGCGGCAAGAATTTCTCCTTTTCGTCGATCGGCGATGACGCCGTGGTGCGCAGCAACATCATGCGCGATGGCAGGATGAATGATTATTCCTTCGGCTACGGCGTTGGCGACAAGGCCGATCACGCCGGCCATCACATTTATGACAACTGGATCGAGAACACCAATCGTGGCGTCAGCCTGAGCGGTTTTTCGGATCAGGAACTGGCATTTCGCAAAGACATCGATATCCACGACAACGTCATTAGCCAATGCGACATCGCGTTCTTCGCCAACCGTCGGTGGTCCGGCAGCTTTCGGCGCAACATATTCCTGCGGTGCGAGCAGGACATCGTTCTCAAGGGAAACGGCAAAGCGACTGCGGGTGATATCGATGGCAACTATCGCAACGATGGCAGCTTCCTGAACGTCACCCCGCCGCCGCTTCGCTTGAAGCCCGATGGCAACGCGTCCGTTGCCTCCGGCGAATGGACATCCGAGCCCGACGAAATCCGCATCCAGTGGCGCAACAAGGGGATCGATATCCCAGGCGCCAATCGGCCCTCCTTCACCGCGGAGCCTGGCATGGAATTGTCATGCGTCTTGCTGGCTCGCAAAGACCAGAACTGGATGCTGGCGATCGCCGAGACTGCCTATGACGACTTCACGCCGCGCGCATGGCAGGAACACAAGCTGCCTTGGCAGAAGCGCTATCTCTCGATTTAAGCGGTGCGACGGGGGCCCGGATCGCGCAAAATCAGGATCGACGCCAGCGAAGTCTCATGGCCTTTCCAGCGCTGAGCGCTTTGCGAACCGGTTCATCGTAGAGGCGGGTGACGACAATGGCCAATAGGACGATCAGCGGAAGAACGATGGCAAAGATCGCCCAGGCCGGCGGTTGTCCCAGGCCAGCGGCTTTCCAGGCTCCCAACAGCAAGCCCAGCAGCGGAACATGAATTGCATAGAGCGCGTAAGACGCCTCTCCCGCAATAAGAAGCGGCTGCCGCAACACGCCATCGAAGTTGGCTGTGTAAAGGACAAGCACGGCGATAGGAAATAAAGCAGTGATGACAATCAGGTCCTTTATGCCAACCCAGGCGGCCGGCGCCTGGAAGACGAGAAGAGCGGTCGCGACGACGATTGTTGTCACTGCGGCGGCTTTTCCGATGCCTGAAGGGGAAAGCCGCTGACGGTAGCGGTACATCAAGATGCCGAGGCTGAAAGAAAAGAGAACGCGGGGAAATCCGGAGAGCAAGGCGCCGTCGAGCGGGATCAGGTCGGCGCTTCCATGGGCCAGCGTTTGCGCCGCCAGCCAAACCCATGACGCAAGCAGGATGAGTGCGAGTACGCCGCTGGACAGCATTCTCGCCGCATAGCCGTAGGCCAGGTTGATCACGATCTCTAGGAATAGGGACCATGACGGACCGTTGAAGGGGAACAGGTTCGGCGCCTTCAGCGATGTTCCACCGATCGCCGGCAGGAAGAACATCGAGGCAATCAACGAGGTGGCAAACAGCATCGGATCGATTTGCTGATTTCTGCTGAGCGACATGCCGGCATATGCGAGTACGCCGAGCAGCAAACCGAGCAGATACAGGGGGTATAAGCGGATGAGACGCTTGATGGCAAAATCATTGGCAGAGAGTGAAGACTCTTGAATGAGTTTCCTCTCATAGGCGTGGCCGATCACGAAGCCGCTGAGACAAAAAAACAGGTCGACGGCGAGATAGGCAGCAGGTGCTGCATCAAATCCGACGAAACCTTCGGTGTGATGCACTGCCACACAAATGGCCGCCAAGCCACGAATCCCATCGAGGCCAACCAGTCTACGATTATTTGAAGTCATCTTTTTAGCCTGATGCATGTTGCGCCCCTGCCTGGGTCGGTTTGCGGAAGCGGGACAGGAACTCCGGGCCAAGACTCGTAAGCGCGATCACGGTGTGGGGCCACAAGATGAAGGGGGCCAGCATCATTCCGGCTTCGGTGAACGCGCCGATCAAGATCAGGAGGATAATGACAACCTCCTTTCGCTTGGTGATGGCGAGCGCTTGATTGAGGGGTGACGAGGTCATTTTCCCCACGAGCCGCACCACGACGAACGAGGTCCAGATGATGGTGGCTGGTATGCCCATGTTCAGCGCAAGTTCGATATAGGTGTTGTGTGTCGATTGAGCGTCCCACGTAAGGCGAACATATTGCTCCATGATATCGGGCTGTCGGAACAAGGCGAATCCCCAGCCTGAAAACGGCCGCTCGTAGATCAGCGGCAGCAACTGTTCCCAGACATTCGTACGTCCGCTGAGCGTAAGGTCTTTCCCGAATGACTCGGCAATCGCCTGGGCCACACCCATCAACGCGACGGAGACGACGAAGCCTAGCAGGGCGAATGCAAGAAGAACGACGAAGGATCTGAAGATGCGGCCTGGAAAGCGCTGAATCCAGCTCATTCCGTAGTATACGGCTATTCCGATCGAAAGCAGGATGATCGCCGTCGATGATTTCGCCAGCACGATGAGCACGAGGTAGAGCAGCATTGCCGCCCATCGCAGGAGATCATAATAGCGCAGGCGCCACATCGGCAGGGCTGGAAGTAGCAGGATGAAGTTTGTTGCCGAAAACTGGCCGAGCATATTTTTGTGGTAGAACGCCCCTTTCACCATCCCGGCATAACTGCCTCTCATCACCGCAAACCGGGGAAAGGCTGCCGTGTAAAGAATATTGATGAAAGCCGTGGCAATGGCAAATTTCGCCAAGCTTTCAAATGTGTCGACGGCTCCATAACGGGCTCTGTAAAGAAGGGGTCCAGCAGTCAGCAATGCGACGGCGACGAGAGCCCGGAGCGAGGCTGTAACGCTGACGGAAAAAGCAATCGACAGAAAGACGCATAAGCAGATTATGCCGACCAGCGGCGAGGCGCTGCGGAGCATTTCAACGACTCGCCTGGGCTCCAGCAAGCAGTAGAGGCCGATGAGTGGAACGAGCGACATCAGCAACAGTCGCATTGGCATGGGATCTTTGCCGACACCCTCCTGGAAGTCGGCGGGCAGCCCGTACCACATGCCAGTCGCTCTCCAGAGGGAAATATAAAATATTGCCGAGAGGAGGATCCGAACGAGGGTTTCACGCCGAATGCGATATTGCGCGCGAGCTCTGGGTCTATGTCTTTGCAGGCCAATCGGTTGGTAGCTGTCAAATGAGGTGCTCATGACATTCCGCCTTACGTTTTGGTAACCACCTGAGCGGCAAAAATCAAAGCTGCAGACCCGCTGCGGCGAGGAAGCTCGTGATCAGCTTGTATGCCCCTTCATTGAAATGAAGATGGTCAGGCTTGTAGTTGGAACAATCCTTATCGCTTGGTTTGCCGCACCGCAACATATCATCGTTCATTTGAACGAAGGTGACACCAGGCATTTCAGCCAATGACGATGCGACAAGTTGGTTGGCCGGAATTCGGACATCCTCGTAGAAGGCGTAGCGCTTGCCCCGAGGCGGTATGGACAACGCATAAATATGGGCGCCTGGCCAAAGAGCGCGAACCTTGCTGACAACAGCCACGACACCCGCCGCCACGGCGCATGGCGCCGTTTTCGCACCCAGGTTATTCGTGCCGATAAGCACGACGACATCCGTCGGATGGAAATCCGGAAGGTCTAGATCATCGAGGCGGTACAATGCATTTTGCGTGGTGTCGCCGGCGACCGCGAGGTTCATCGCCGGGCGGGTGGGAAAGCTGTCCTTGATCCAGGGCTGCCAGAGTTCGACGAGCGAATCGCCGACAAGAGCCAGATTGTATCGGGCCGATTTGACGCGATAGCTGGGAAGAGCGCGATTAAGTCGCTTGCTTGCCTGCTTTTGCTGGGCCGAGGCATTCGTCGCTTTTGCAGGGTCAGGGCATTCCTGTGCGAAGGACGGCCCAGCATTGCCGACGATGAGAAGGAAATTCAATGCGAGGACGATGACGAGGTTGGCGAAAAGTCGCAACATTCAGATGACCGATATCCTGACGTCTTGGGGCTTTCATTATTGAAGAGGAAAATGGCGGTGGCAAGGAAAGAGTGGTTCTGGTCTCTCCGCCCGCAATGCTCGGGCATGGCAGCCGATCCATGAAATGGACATGCACCGACCGCATCCGATCAACGAAATCGTCAATTGCCGGAACCAAAGACCGAACCCGCCGTTGATTGCCATGCCCAACCGTGTCCGGGAGACATGACAGACATGGCACGTCAGACATTCTGGAAAGGTTATCTCAAGCTCTCGCTCGTCACCGCCGCCGTCTCGCTGACGCCGGCGACGACCGAAAGCAACAAGGTCCGTTTCCACGTCCTCAATCGCCAGACGAAGAACCGCGTCGAAAGCCGCTATGTCGACAGCGTCACCCACAAACCGGTGGCCGAGAGGGACCAGGTGAAGGGTTATCCGCGCGGCGAGGACGACTATGTTCTTCTCGAAGACGAGGAGATCGAGGAAGTCGGGCTCGAAAGCACCCGCACCATCGAGATCGACAATTTCGTGCCGCGCGGCTCGATCGATTGGATCTGGTACGACAAACCGCATTTTCTGGCGCCCGAGGACAAGGTCGGAGTGGAAGCCTTCTGCGTCATCCGCGAGGCGATGAAGGCGAATGACGTCGTCGGCATCGCCCGCCTTGTCCTCTATCGCCGCGAGCGTGCGGTGCTGCTGGAACCGCTGGGCAAAGGCATCGTTCTCTGGACCCTGCGCTATGGCGACGAAGTGCGGGACCCCGTGGCCGAACTCGACAACAAAACTGAAATCGACAGCAAGCTGCTTGCGCTGATGACGCAACTGGTGAAGGAAGAGACGAAGAATTGGAGCCCGGCCATGGTGCAGGATCCGATCCAGAAACGCCTGAAGTCGATGATCCGCGGCAAGCAGAAGAGCCTGAAGAAGGCGGCGCCTGCGCAAAAACCTGCACCGGTGAAATCGACCGGCAACGTCATCAATATCATGGATGCGCTGAAGAAGAGCCTGGCGGCCGAAGGCGGCCAGAAGCCGCGCCAATGAAAAAGTGGCCAGAGATTTCGGGAAACTGCATATATAAATCAAAGATTTAAAGCGCGCCGCGGGAATCCACTTTGACGCGCTTCAGGTCAAGCGGCTTCGCCGGCGCGACAAACCGATGCATTCGCGCGAGGTCGGATGCGCCTGAGATTGCCCATCGCCCGCCAGGGTCGAGGCCATCTCAGCTTGCCTTCTTGCTGCGGCTGTCGCTGCGCGCCGGTGCCTTCTTCTTCGCCAGGGCCTTCTTTGCTGGAGCGTTGCCGCTCATCTTGGCGCTTTGCCGCAGCGCTTCCATCAGGTCGACGACCTTGCGTTCCGGGGCCGGTTTCTTCTTCGGTGGCGCCCGGCCCTCGATCTTCGCCTTCACCAACTCGACGAGGGCGGCTTCGTAGCGATCTTCGTATGTGCTCGGTTCGAAGCTGCCTTGTTTGGTGCCAATGATATGGCCCGCAAGCGCGATCATTTCCTTGTCGAACTTGATGTCGGGAATGTCCTCGAAAACCGTCTCGGCCGAGCGCACCTCGTAGTCGAAATTCAGCATCGTCGCGACGATGTAGTCGTCATGCGGACGGATCAGCAGTGTCCGGTTGCGCCGGAAAAGCACGGCTTCGGCCAGCGCCGCGACCTTGCCGTCACGCATGCCCCTGGCGATCAGCGACAGCGCCTCTTCGTCATGTTCGTCGACGGGCGCGAGATAATAAGGGCGGTCGAAATACAGCTTGTCGATATCGTCATAGGCGATGAAAGCCTTGATATTGAGGACCTTGTCGCTTTCCGGCATGATTTCGGCGATCTCGTCGCCCTCGATGACGATGTAATCGCCATTCTCCATCTGGTAGCCCTTGACCTGGTCGCCCCGCTCGACCGGTTTTCCGGTCTCGCTGTCGACGAATTGCCGTTCCACCCGGTGGCCGGTCCTGCGGTTGATGATGTTGAAGGAGACGCGGTCGGAGGAGGAAACGGCGGTGTAGAGCCCGACGGCGCAGGCAAGGTCGCCCACCTTCAGATGACCCTTCCAGCTTGCCCGAGCGGCCATTCCATCCTCCGTCGCAATCAGAGCCGGCTGCCGCTCTTGTCGGTTTCGAGTTCCTGAAATGCCCAGCCACGGCCGTCGGGCGCGGGATAGGCGAGCAACGCATCGCCATCGCCGATCTTCTGGCGCGATGCGGCGTCCTTGGCATGGATGATCGCTTCATCCGCTGTCGCATAGGTTTCCGAAAGTGTGTCGCCTAGCTTGTAGGCCCAGCCATTGTCATGCGGCACGACCTGATAGGTGATATCGGCCATTTCGGATCTCCTCTTCTCACTCAAATAGGGTGCATGATGTCGTCGGCTAGTTCCGATTTGCTTTGCGCCGTTCATCGAGCGCGATGATCTTCTCCAGCGAGGCGATATCCTCGCTGGTGACGACGGGAACCGGATCAGCAGCGATGGCTTCCAGCACTTCCTGTGAGACGGCGCCATTTCGGATCGCCCATTCCAGCGTTTCGCGGGTTTCCCGCTCGGCTTTCAGCTGCGCATAGAGCGCAACGATCAGCCGATCGCGAGCATCCATCCGCCGGCCTTGGTTATCCATGCTGCGGACGTCAGTCATCGCAATCCACCTTTGTCACTGATTTCGTTCAGGTGTAATCAACTGATGACGGATCGAAAGGTTCCGAAACCGAAGGGCCGCCGCTTGCCATTGCCGCCTCAGGCGGAAATTACTATCTGCAACATGTTCGTCAGAGGATTTCAACATGGCCGATCTCAAAGCTCGTCCCCGCCCGACCGGCGCCACCGCCGTTCTCGGCCGTACCGGTTTCCCGCACGTCACCTCCGCCACCAAGGGCGAAATAGATATCGTCACCGCGCCGTCGCAGCCGGGTTTCAATCCGCTCGATTTGCTCTATTCCTCGCTCTCGGCCTGCCTGGTGCTTAGCGCCCGCATCGCCGCCAGCCAGATGGGCATTCTCGACAAGATCAACGAGATCACTGCCGAGGTCACCGGCGAGAAAGCGACGGAAGGCCTTTCGCGCGTCGCCAAGTTCAACATCGCCTTTTCGATCAAGGGCGATATCGACGAGGAAACCCGGCAGAAAATCGCCCATGCCGCCGAAGACGAGATCTGCACCGTGAGCAACACCATCCGCGGCAATCCCGAGTTCTCGACGACGATATCGGGGGTAAGGCTAAATCTACATAATAATTATAGACAATCGAGAGCGGAGGATTGCGTGACCAATGCCCGGCTTCTATGCTCGGGCATCGAAAGCAATGATCCCGGCCACCATGCAGCCCAAGCCTCTCCCGACGTCTGAACAGCCCGTCGTCGCCATCATCGGCGGCGGTGTCTCCGGCGCCGGCGTCGCCTATCATCTCGCGAGAGCCAACTGCGGCGAGCGCCTTGCCATCGTGGTTTTCGAGCCGCGTGCCGAACTCGGCCGCGGCCTTGCCTACGACACGGCCGATCCGGCCCACCGCATCAATGTTCCAGCCGCCAAGATGAGCCTGCAGCCCGATGACCTGGGCGAATTCCTGGCCTGGATCGAAGTCCGCGATGCGGTCGCCGGCGACCCTGAGGCCAGGCAGCCCGATGGCTCGCTCTTCCCCCGGCGCCGGCTGTTCGGCGATTATGTCGCCTCGCTGCTGAAGCCGCTGCTGGAAGACGGTAGCGTGCGTCATTGCCGCGCTGCAGTGACGGCTGTCGAACGCTGTGCCGGCCGCTGGTCAATCCGCGACGACAGAGGCGGCGTGACGAAGGCCGATATCGTCGCGATCGCCACCAGCCATCCGCCGCCGACAGCCCCAAGCCGGCTTGGGAGCCGGCTTGCTGCCCATCCCCGTTTCGTCGCCGATACCACCAAGCCGAACGCGCTCGACGTGATCCGCCCGCATGACCGGGTGCTGGTCATTGGCAATGGCCTGACGGCCGCCGATGTCATCGCCTCGCTGGCGCAGCGCGGGCATGACGGTTCGGTGACCGCGATCTCGCGCCGCGGGCTGCGGTCTCGCGGCCATCCGCTGGTACCGCAGGAACTCTTCGGCGATTTCGTCTCCAGTGCAGCCCATTCCGCCGTGTCGCTGCTGAGAGGGATCCGTACCGCCATAGGTGCGGCGAAGGCGCAGGGCATAAGCTGGCATGGGGTGATCGACCAGGTGCGGGCGCAGGGATACGATCTCTGGCAGGCGCTGCCGGTCGCCGAACGACGCCGTCTCGTCCGCCATCTGCGTCCCTATTGGGATGTGCATCGTTTCCGGATCGCCCCGCAGGTCGAGGCCGTGCTCGACGCAGCTGTTACCTCGGGCCGTCTGGATATCCTGGCCGGCTCGGTCGCCGATGCGCGCATCGAGGGCGAGCTCATTCTTTGCTCCCTGCAGCCGCGTCATCAGCGCCAGCCGTTGGAGCGGCGCTATGACGCCGTCGTCGTCACCACCGGCCCGGCGCATGGCGGTATTCTCGACACCCAACCCTGGCTCGCAGCACTCGCGGCGAACGGTCACCTGGCGCTCGACCCGACCGGCCTCGGCCTTGCCTGCACCGAGCGCTCGGAGGCGATCGGCCCGTCAGGAAAGGTAGATCCCTCGCTGCTGATCTCCGGCCCGCTGGCGCGCGGTACATTCGGCGAGCTGATGGGACTGCCGCAGGTGACCGAGCATGCCTTTTTCGTCGCCGGCGAGATTGCCGAAAAGCTGCGGACCAGCGCGACGAATAGGCATCCTGCCTGATTTTCCACCAATATGTCGCTCTTCGACTGTCCCCGGTGATCGACTTCTGATAGTCCCTCGGCCATCACTGCATAATTCCTTAAATCGAAGGCGATTTAAGGATAAAATTATGCAGCAATTTAAAGTGTTACAGCGTCCTTTGCGCGTCTGAAAAGACGCGCGGCGCTGTAATATCCCGCCGGCCCGGCATTCGGGCGACCAGAAATATCGAGACCATGTCGCAGGCCGCCCCCACCCTTTCCGAAGCCTCGCCTTCCAATCGTTTCGCCCTTGCGGCGCTCCTTCTCGGCGGCGCGGCGATCGGCGGCTCGCCGATCTTCGTCAGGCTGTCCGAAGTCGGACCGATGGCGACGGCCTTCTGGCGTGTGGCGCTGGCGTTGATCCCGATCGTCATCGTCTCGCTGCTGAAGAAGGAAAGGGGGCCGAAGCCGCAAAGCCTTTCCGACTACGGCATGCTCATTCTCCCAGGCGTCATCTTGGCGCTTGACCTTGCCGCCTGGCATCTTTCGCTCACCATGACGTCGGTCGCCAATGCGACTCTGCTTGCCAACCTCGCACCTGTTTTCGTCACGCTGATTGCCTTCGTCTTTTTCAGCGCGCGGATCAGCCGCGGCTTCGCGCTCGGGCTTGTCCTTGCGCTCTCAGGCGTCGTCATTCTGAAGGGCGGACCGGCAGCCATCGGCAATGGCGACCTTCGCGGCGACGGCATCGCGATGATCGCCGCCTTCTTCTATGCCTGCTACATCCTTGCGATCGGCAGGCTGCGCAGCCGCTTCGATACGCTCCGCATCATGCTGTGGAGCACGACCTGCGCTGCCGCCTGCATCTTTCCGATCGGCCTGATCTACGAGGGCCATATGCTGCCCGCGACCGTCTATGGCTGGTCGATCGTCTTCGGCCTCGCCTTTATCAGCCATGCCGGCGGACAGGTGGCGATCACCTATGCGCTCGCCTATCTGCCGCCGGCCTTTTCCTCGCTGACACTGCTGCTGCAGCCGGTCGTTGCGGCAATCCTGGCCTGGGCGCTGCTTAACGAGGCGATCGGAACGATGCAGGCGCTCGGCGGCGCCGTCGTGCTGGCCGGCATCATGATTGCCCGGACATCCCGCGTTCAGGTGTGAAGCCGCGGCAGATCAGCGGTTTTCCTGCAGCAGCCATTTCTGGATGATCGGAATGTCGGCATCGCCGAGATCGTGGCCGCCGGGGATGACGTCGGAATCGACGGTGGCGCCCGAACTCTTCAGCCTCCCTTCCAACTCGCTCGCATATTTGCCATAGGCATCCGTCTTGCCGCTGATGACGAGCAGGTCCGTGCCTTTCAGATCGGCATGCGGATAATCGCTGAGCACAGGCATGGAACGCAGCAGCACGGCCTTGTGAACCAGGTGCGGGTGTAGGTAGAGCAGCGAGTTTAAAAGGTTGGCGCCATTGGAATAACCGACATAGACGACCTTCTGAGGATCGAGCCCGTAGGATTTGACGGCGCCCTCGATAAAGGCCGCGAAGGCCTCCGCCTCGGTCTTGATGTCGTTCTGGTCGAAGGAGAAGGGCGTAATGCGCTTGTACCAGCGCGGAAAACCTTCCTCCGTCGCCCGGCCGCGCACGCCGAGCAGCGTCGCCCGCGGCGCCGCTTTGTTCAACAGTGGCATCAGCGTCGTCTCGTTGCCGCCGGAGCCGTGCAACAGCACGAAGACGCTGCCGTCGGGATCGGGGGGCGTATAGAAACGGTGGACGAATGGCAGCTCGCGATAATTGACACGCGGCTGGCCGGGCATCGAAAATTGCGGCAGCATCACCTTCAGGTCGTGAAGATTGGTGATGGCTTCGGGCGGTGCGAACAGCTTCCCCCCGAGGGCGGCCTGCTCTTCGTCCACGGTCATGCCGGGCTTGTCGGTGGCGAGCTCCACCAGCGTACCGCCGGGCTCGCGGGCATAGAGCGAGCGGAAATATTTACGGTCATGCATGTTGGTCGGCGATGCGTCAGTCGCCTCCAGAGCCTTGCGAACGACAAGCAGCGTCTCCTCGTCGGCGGCGCGGAAGGCGACGTGATCGACCGTCCCGGTGCCTGGCGCGCCGGACCAGAAGCCGCGCGCATCGCGCACGTCGATAATGTCGCCGGATTGCGACACCAGCCTGTCGATCGTGCCGCGGCTGGCCTGGAAGCGGTAACCGAAATGGCTCTCGAGGAAGCTGCGGCTTTCGGTGGGCTTCTCCGTCAGCATGGTTGCGCCGCGCACCCGCTGGATGGCATGCTCGACCGGGATCGAGGCGCCGTCCCAGGCGGCCGGCGATACCAGGCTCTTTGCGCCGGCGAGCTTGAGGATGATGTTGTCAGGGTCCTTCAGCCGTAGGACAGGCTCGCCGAATTCGTCGGCCGGTCCCTCGGAGCTGAGGCCGAAGCTCATGGCACGCGTCAGCCAGTAGCCGATGCTGGTGGGGTTGATCGACAGCGATATTTCGCTGATCTGGCCATAGCCGGCCCGGCCGGGCGCACCATCTTCCCAGGCGAGGAAGGTCAGCAGCGAACCCGGCGTCCCCTCTCCATCGCCATAGAAGAGATGAAGCTGCGTCGCGTCCTCGTAACCGGCTGTCTGCTTGACGAGCCGCATGCCGAGAAATCCCGCGTAAAAGTCCACGTTCGCCTGCACCTTTCGGGTGACGGCCGTGACGTGATGTATACCTGATACCATCGAGAGCAGTCCTGATTGAAGCGGCGTCGTCAGGAGCGCGAGTATGAGAGCTGCGAAGGTCATACCGTTGCCAATGACGATCGCTTAGTTTTGTTCCGCACAAAGCGCAAGCGAATCGCCGCGCTGCAACAACTCCAAATTCTCGACATCTTCGAGTGCCTCTTCTAGTTGCTGCAGGGTCGGCGGCTTGACCATATAGGCGCGCGCACCGAGATTTCTGGCCCGCCGCATGTCGCTCTCGTCGCTTGATGTGCTGAGGATGCAGACGGGAATTTGCTTGAGGCGCACGTCGGCTGAAAGCGCATGCAGCACCTCGAAGCCGTCCATGATCGGCATGTTGATGTCGAGCAGCATGAGGTCGATCTGCGGCAGATCGGCAATGCCGGCGCGTTCTTCGAGCAGCCGCATCGCCTCGCGCCCGTTGGTGGCGACATGCAGGTTGAAGTTCACCTTCTCCCTCCGCATCAGCTTGATCTTCAGAAGTTGAATGTCGGCCGGGCTGTCTTCCACCAGCAGCACTTCGGCAAGCCTGCCCGAACCTTCGGCTTGCTGCTCCGCCGGCCTTGTGCTGTGCGGCACGGCCGATGCGGCTGATGGCACGGGCCTCGCCTCGGCGAGCGGCACTTCGAGAATGAAGGTGGCGCCCGGCCCATTTTCTGCCTCGCACCAGATCGAGCCGCCATGCATCTGCGCGATGCGGCGGCAGATGGCAAGGCCGAGCCCGGTGCCTTCGATGCCACGGCCGACGAGACGCTTGAACGGCTGGAAGATCAGTTCGCGGTGCTCGGGGTCGATGCCGGGCCCGTTGTCACGCACCGTGAGGCGGCAGGTATCGCCCTGCGCTTCGCCTGTGATGCTGATCTCCGGAACCTTCTGCTCGCAATAGCGGATGGCGTTCGACACCAGGTTCTGCAGGAGCTGGGTCAGCAGCGTCGCATCGCCCATGACCTCGGGCAGCGCCCCGCGGATGATGACGGCTCCACGGCTTTCGGTCTGCTGGCGCAGATTGTCCTCCACCTGGTCGAGCACATCAGAGAGCGAGACCGGCCTGAGCTCCAGTCCGCCGGAGGCCTCGAGCTTGGTGAAGCCCGAGACCTTGACGATCAGGTCTTCCATATGGTCGGCCGCGCTGAGCACGTAATCGAGCAATTCCCGGTCTTCGGCCGGCAGCGCCGCAGAACCGTGCAGGATGCGGGTGAAGGATTTGATCGTCCGGAGCGGCTCCTTCAGATCATGGGCCATGGCGCGGGTGAAAATCTCCAGCGACTGCCGCTTCTGCTCCAGTTTCGCCTCCAGCATGCCGTGCATGATGGCGTTCTGAATGCAACGATGCAGCGTCTCGGGCGAAAGCGAATCCTTTGTCAGATAGTCGCGTGCCCCGCTCTTCATCACCTCGACGGCCACGGTCTCACTGCCCTGGCCGGTCAGCATGATGACGTTGGCGGCGGGATCATCCTCCAGGATATCGGCAAGAACGCCGAGCCCGTCGCGCCCAGGCAGCGAATAGTCGAGCAGGATGCAGTCCGGCCGTTTCCGGCCATTCAGCGCACGGCCCTCTTCGCCCGTCTCCGCCTCCACGACGGTATAGGCAGTGCTGGAAACGCGGCCCAATATGCGGCGATAGACCTCGAGATCGTCGATGTTGTCGTCGATGATGAGAATAGAGCAGTGTTCCGCCAATCTGTCAGTCCTCGAGTGGCAGGATCGCGATTTCGAACCAGTATTCCTTCAGCCGCTGGATCGCGGCAAAGAGCCCGTCGAGATCCACCGGCTTCTGCACATAGGTATTGGCGCCGAGCGCGTAGCAGCCTTCGATATCGCGTTCGTCGTCGGAGGTCGTGAGGATGACCACCGGGATCTTGCGCCAGCCGGCGTTCGACTTGATCGCCTCCAGCGTCTTGCGGCCGTCAAGACCCGGCATGTTGAGGTCAAGCAGGATCAGCCCCGGTTTCGGCACCATCTCGGCGAGCATGTCGAGCGCTTCCTGACCGGAGGCCGCCCAGCGGATCGAGTTGCGCAGATTGGTGCGTTTGAAGGCGCGCATCGTCGCTTCGAAATCGTCTTCGCTGTCCTCGACGATCAGGATCGGTTGCGTATCACGCTGCTGCATTCTGCCCCTCGCGCTTTTTTCCCAGAGTGAAGTAGAATGTCGTGCCGGTGCCGACCTCGGATTCCAGCCAGATATCGCCATTGTGCCGGGCGATGATCTTGCGAACGAAGGTGAGGCCTGCTCCGGTCCCGTCGTCGGAATCCTGCGACTTTTCCAGCCGTTTGAAAATGCGGAAAATATCCTCGTGGAATTCCCGCGGAATGCCCTTGCCGTTATCCTTAACGAAAAACACGTTGCGGGCAACCGTGCCGTCCTTGCCGACGAACCGATCAAGATAGCCGATCGAGACGAGCGGCGCCGGCTTGTCATTGTATTTGATCGCGTTGGTAATGAGATTGCGGAACACTTCGGTCAGCCGCGTCGCGTCGCAGACCACCTCCGGCAGCCGGCCGTCGATGATCACCTTGGCGTGTCGTTCCTCGAGTAGCAACTCCATCGTCGCGACGACATCCTTGACGATCAGGCCGATATCGGTGCGTTTGACCGCCAGCTGCTGGCGTCCGAGCCGGGAGAAATAAAGAAGCTCGTTGACGAGTTTCTCCATGCGCTGGCTGAGACGCACGAGCCGGTTCAGCCGGCGCACGCCGTCCGCATCGAGCTTGTCTTCATAATCTTCCAACAGGAAGCGGGAGTGGTTGTGCAGGCCGCGCAGCGGTTCCTTGAGATCATGCGAGGCGATATAGGCGAATTCATCGAGGTCGTGGTTGCTGCGCTCGAGTTCGGCCGTATAGGCCTCAAGCTGGGAAAGCGTCGTTTTCATCCGTTCTTCCTGCCGGACGCGCTCGCTGATGTCGCGCACGATACCGACGAAGGTCTTCGTATGGCCGGTGACGACGGCGCTGATGGAAACGTCGATCGGAAAGACGATGCCGTTCTTGCGTCGTCCGGAGACCATGCGCGTCGTGCCGATGATGCGCTCGTCGCCAGTCTGCCGGTAGTGGGCGAGATAGCCGTCATGCTCGGAATGGTAGGGTTCGGGCATCAGCATCTTGATGTTCTTGCCGATCGTCTCCTGCGGGGAGTAACCGAACATGCTTTCAGCCGCCGGATTGAAATTCCTGATCGTTCCACGCTCGTCGATGACGACGACGGCATCGGGCGTGCCGCGCACCAGCGCGCCGAAGCGGACGCGCTCGGTTTCGAGGTTATAGTTGTTGCGCATGAAATAGAAGACGAGGATCGCGATCAGCCAAAGCGTGGCAGCCGTGATGGCACGGTTGGCGATTTCCTGCCAGAACGCCGCCTCGTTGTGCTTGACGGCGAAGAAGCCGAGCATCAGGAGCACGGTGCAGGCAAAGGCGAAGAAAAGCGGCGCGTTCCGGTTGCCGAACCAGAGCGCCGTCAGCACCAGCGGTACGTAGAGAATGCCGTTGGCGACACCCAGCGGCGTATAGAGATCGACGAGAAGACCGGTGAAGCAGACCGCAGCCGGGATCCAGAGCGGGATCTGTGCCCGGTTTGCCGGCTGCATCCACCAGGAGCGGGCGAGAAGCCCCGAGCCGAAGATTACCATGCCGGCCGCCGTGTGCAGCGCCATCGCCGCATAGGGGCCCCAGCGGTAGCCCTGTTCGGCATCGGTGACATAGCTGGCCAGCGCGATCATGCCGAGCGTGATAACGACATAGCTCGTCAATTCCTGCACCACCTGGCTTCTCGACTTCTCCACCTGGAGCGAGAGCAGCAGCGAAAGATTGGCAATCAGGAAGACCAATGCCGTGTTCGGCCCCATGCCGCCGCCGATCTCGGCGAGGAAATCCGGCGAAACCAGAAAGCGCGAGATCAGCACGTCGACATTGTGAAAACTCCGCCCGATCGTGACGATTTCGACGAGGCGGGCCGCGGCGATCGCCGCCGCAAGCCCCATCGTGATCGCTGCCATTATTCGAAAACGGCGGGCGGCCAGCGTCGAGGCGGCCAGCCCTGCGCCGGAAAGCACAAAGCAGAGCGCGGTGTTGAAAGCCATCGACGGAAAGCCGGGAACCAGCGAGATGACAATCTCGGCCTGCAGCAGCCAGCCGGTAAGCGCCGTCGCGCCGAGAAGCAACATCAGGCAGCCGACGGCAATCGCAAAGGCTCGGTAGTGCTGTCTTGGCTGGTCCTGCAGGTCCACGTTGCCCTGATCCTGCACCCCTGTGTCCTCCTTCGGTTTGCGCGGCCATCTTTTCCGAAATCGAGGAATACTCAATAGCCAAGGCAGGGCGGTGCCGCGCTTTTTGCGAAATGATTTGCGATGAGGTATATCGAATTTTAGTGGAACCGCGATATGGTGATGTCGAAGGACAGCGAGGTTCATTCGAACAATATCCAAATTACGGTGCTAGATGACCACCCTATTTTATGTCGACGACAGCAAGGATGACCTCTTCTATCTCGACTATATGAGCAGAAAGCAGCAGATAGACATCGATCTATTCTGTTTCTCCACAGCCGAGACCGCGCTTGAGGCGCTGGAGACGCGCGCGGCAGAAGGCAAGACCTCGCCCGATCTTCTGGTCGCCGATCTCTACATGCCGCTCGATAGCGGCATTGGCCTGATCACGCGGTTGCGCCTGGATGATCGTTTCAAGGCGATGCGACTTGCTATCTGCAGCGGATCGGATGCTGCCGAGGACCGCGCCCGCTCACTCGATGCCGGCGCCGATGTCTATCTGGAAAAGCCACTTGACCTTGCCAAGATCATTCTCAATCTTGAGATGTAGAAAACGTCGAAAGCCGCAAGCCCTGTTTCCTCTCATTCGTCCAAGCCATCTGACAAACCGCAATTGACAAGGTCGAGGACGCATCACAAGATGCAACCGAAGCGAAGAATATGGAACGCGAAATAAGCGCTGAGAGAACCGATCAACCCGCGTTCGCCGCCACGAACATCAGCCAACCCCTTAGCTGAATGGGTCTATCGGCTCTCTCGCGCTTACGTCTGGCACTGCCTTCTCGCATTCATGGATGTTGAATGCAGGAAGAATACGATACCCAGGTAAGAACTACTGCCCCTCAGTAAAATCTGCCCGTGCATCACCTGTCGTTGAGATAATTGATGATTTCCGCCTTACATATCGAAAGTCCCCGTTTTCGATTTCTCTCATCAACCGTCTCGCAATTTTTGTAGCTCTTCGCGTTTAAGACGTATATCCCAAGATTTCGGGATTAGAGGCATTGGCGGGAGGAGAGGAAGAGTGGGAATGAACAATGCCCCGGCAATTCCCTTTCATGCCGGACCGGAGCTGAGCCGGGCGATCAACCGCACCGATTTTTTCCGTCTGCTGAAATCGGCGGCGCAGCATTACAACTTCGACAATTTTGCGCTGGCCCGCATTTCCGAGGCTTCGGCCCCTTTCGGTGAACGTGATGTCGTCATCACCAATGTCGCCGAGCGGCGTGTCGGCCTTTTCATCACGACGTTGAAGGAAGCGCTGGGCACCGTCCGGGCAAAGACCGCCCAGTTCCTGGCAACGCCGGTCCATGGCAGGAGCGCACAGCCGGAAGTTTATCCGTCCGATCTGGTTTTCAACGAATTCCTGAGCGGCGTCTTTCTCTTCATCCCGCTGTTTACGCCGGAAGGGCGGCGATATTGCCTCGTGCTCAGCGGCGAGCGTCAGGAGCCGGATCAGAGTGAGATCGCCGACATACTTCTCGACGCCATGCGCATTTTCGACAAGCTCTACGAGGAAATCCTGACGCCGGAAATGTCCGGACGGCTGACCCAGCGCGAATCGGAAATCGTCAAATGGACGAGCGAAGGTAAGACGTCGGCGGAAATCGCCATCATTCTCGGTCTCTCCGAACATACGGTCAATTCGCACATCACCGCGGCCGCGCGCAAACTCGACGCTGTCAACCGCGTTCATATGGTGGCGATCGCCTTGAGGAATGGTTTGGTTTCGTGAAGTTGGTTTCGGGATTGGGGAAATGAGACGATGATCACCGAAACGGGCCGGAGGAACGCCGTAAAGGTTCTCTTTGTCGACGACGAATTTATCGAATTCCGCGCGCTCAAGAAGAAGATCGCCGATCTCTCCGAGCCGGCAGTCGAGGTTGAATATTCGCCATCGATCGGTGACGCGCTGGAAAAGATCCGCTTGGCGCGCTTCGATCTCATCCTGCTCGACAATCGCCTTCTGCCCAATGCCGATTTCCGCGAGACGGTGCCGGAGCTGCGTGGCATCGGCTACACCGGCCCGATCGGCGTCGTCTCGACCGATATATCGGGCGGCTATTTCCAGGAATTCCCGGATTACGGCGTCGATTTCCGCATCGGCAAGGACGAAATCGATGCCCAGACGCTACAGCACATCATCCGCGAATATGTGACCTATGACGTCCCGGATTTCTGGAAGGACGATTATAGTATCTAACCATCAAGCGATGGGAAGGCGGATGATGAAGCGACTGCCGCTTTCATCCGAACGTTCGAGGCTGATATCGCCGCCAAGCGCCGCCAGAAACTCACGCGCCGTGGTCAATCCGAGACCGGCGCCCGGGACCGCTCCCGCCTTCGGCAATTTCCAGAACGGCTCGAATATCCGCTCTCGATAAGCCGGATCGATGCCTGTCCCATTGTCGGAAATCCGGATGAACCAGTCCGTCCGCTCGCGCTCCGCGGCAATGGCCACATGCGGCGGCGCTTCCCCGCGGTAGGTGAGGGCATTGGTCAAAAGGTGCCGCAGCACCAGACCGAGGAGGGCAGGGTCGGTACGGATCGAGGGCAGGCCGTCGCTTTCAAGCGTCGCTGCGCCGACCGCCGTCTCGTCGGTCAGTTCGCCCCAGACATTTTCGGCGAGCGCCTGCAGATCGACCTCTTCAGGCGTCACCTGAGGTGTGCCAGCGGCAAGGCTCATCAATGCCTTGGTGAGGCGCTGCGCCGTCTGCGCCTTTTCCATGATCATCCGGAGGCTCTGAAGCTGTTCGCCGTCGAGCGTCTCCTCGAGATCGTCGAGCAGCAGCTCGGCATACATGGCGATATGGCGGAGCGGTGATTGCAGGTCGTGCGAGGCAGTCGCGAGAAAACGCTTGATGCGCTCCTCGCTGTCTCCGGCAACGGTGGTTTCCGGCGGTCTTGTCGGGTTGGATGACATCTGGCGGCTTCCCCGATCTCAATTACAGCGCGCGCGTCCTTTCAGACGTACGAAGGACGCTGTAACACCTTGAATTGGCACATAATGCAGTAGCCGACAATAGAAAGAGGGCGCCAGCTGTGCAACCGGCGCCCTATCAAGGATGCGTCAACGGGATTTTAGCTCGCGGACTTGCGCGGACGACCCTGTTCCGGCGGAATGATCTCGACTGCCGCATCGGTTGCCGATGCCTTGGCATGGCGGCGGCGCCAGTCGCCAAGGAAGAGCAGGATCGGTGCCGCGATGAAGATCGAAGAGGCGCCGGCCACGAGAATGCCGAAGACCATCGGGATCGCGAAGCTCGACACCGCACTACCGCCCCAGATCGCCATCGGCACCAGCGCGAGGAAGGCCGTCGCATTGGTGTAAAGGCTTCGCGCCAGGGTCTCGTTGATCGACTTGTCGATAATCTCGCGCAGCGGCATCGACTTGTAGAGCCGCATGTTTTCGCGCATGCGGTCATAGACGACGACCTTGTCGTTCACCGAATAACCTACAAGCGTCAGAATGGCGGCGATGGCCGTCAGATTGAAGTCGAGACCGGTGATCGCGAAGAAGCCGATCGCCTTTGTGACGTCGAGCACCAACGTGACGATGGCGCCGACGGCAAACGGCCATTCGAACCGCACCCAGATGTAGATGAGCATCGCGAAGCTCGCGATCACCACCGACAGGATACCGGCCCAGGCAAGCTCGCCGCTGACCTTCGGGCCGATGACGTCGGTGCCTTCGATGGTGGCGGTTGGATCGATCTTGGTGACTTCTGCCTTCAGCTTGGTCACCGCTGCCGTCTGTGCCTCTTCGCCGCCTTCCTGCCGTTGAGCGCGAACGAGAATGCTGTTCTTGTCGCCGAAGGACTGCAGCGAGATTTCGCCGAGACCAAGCGTGTTCAGGCCTTCACGGAACGTCCCGAGGTCGGCCGGGCCGGTGGTCTTGACGGCCATCTGGATGCCGCCGCGGAAATCGACGCCGTAGTTGAGGCCCGGATGAATGAAGAGCACGATGGAGGCGATCGAAAGCAGCGCTGAAACGGTGATGCCGAAGAAGCGCGCCTTCATGAACTGGATGTGCTTGTCATAGGGGCTGAACGGGATCAGCGGCCGGATGTTCAGCACCTTGAGCTTGCTGCGGCGGGTGATCTCGATCATCGCCACACGCACGAAGGCGACCGATGTGAACATCGAGATGATCAGACCGAGCGCCATGGTCACGGCAAAGCCGCGAACCGGTCCGGAGCCGAAAAAGAACAGGATGGCCGCAGCGATCAGGGCCGTCATGTTGCCGTCGATAATGGTCGAATAGGCACGGCGGAAACCGGTATCGATGGCGGCGAAGGCGCTCTTGCCCTTGCGCGTTTCTTCGCGGATGCGCTCGTTGATGAGAACGTTGGCGTCGACCGCAAGGCCGATGCCGAGAACGACACCGGCAATGCCCGGCAGCGTCAGCGTCGCACCAACCAGCGTTAGCGCCGAGAAGGTCAGGATCGTGTGGATCAACAGCGCGATATTCGCCAGGAAGCCCCAGGTGCCATAGAGTACGAAGATGAAGACGGCGACGAGCACAAAGCCGACGATGCCGGAATAAATGCCCATCTTGATGGCGTCGGCTCCGAGGTCGGCACCGACGGTGCGCTCTTCGATGACCGTCAGCTTGGCGGGCAGGGCGCCAGCGCGCAGCATGGCGGCCAGCGTCGTGGCGCTATCGGCCGAGAAACTGCCGGAGATCTGACCGGAACCGCCGGTAATCGGCTCGCGGATAACAGGCGCGCTCAGCACCTTGTCGTCGAGGACGATGGCGAAGGGATTGCCGACGTTCTGGCGGGTGATCTCGGCAAAGCGGCTGGCGCCGGCGCTGTCGAATCTGAAGCTGACGATCGGCTCATGCGTGTTCGGGTCGAAGCTGACGCGGGCATCCGAAAGGCGGTCGCCGGAGATTTCGACGCGGTCGAGGACCGGAAAGGACCGGCCTTCGTCGTCCTTCAGCATGGTCACGCCGGGTCCGGGCGCATTGTTCGGCGACAGCATGTGGAACGACATTTTGGCGGTGGAGCCGAGAAGTTCGCGCAGGCGTGACGGATCCTGCGCGCCCGGAAGCTGGACGAGCACGCGGTTGGCGCCGATGCGCTGGATGGTCGGCTCGGAGACGCCGACCTGGTCGACGCGCTGGCGGATGACTTCGAGGCTCTGCTGGACGGCATTGTCGACATTGGCGGAGATGCCGGCCGGCGAGAAGCCGACGGTGATGGTGGCGCCGTTCGCAGTGACGGCCAGATCGGCCTGGCCGGCGCTGAGGCCGGTGCTGATCGGGTTGGCAAGCGTCTTGAGTTCGGTGACGGCAGCATCGCTCTGCGCGGCATCGGCAAGCGTCACGACGATCTGGTTCTGGCTGCGGACCACGGCCTTCGGCTGAATGCCCTTTTCGCGCAGCACACGGCGCGCGTCCTGAAGCAGCGATTGCAGCCGCTCCTTGGTCAGGTCGGCTTCGTCGACTTCCAGAACGAGGTGCGAACCGCCGCGAAGGTCGAGGCCGAGCGACACCTGCTCATGCGGCAGCCAGGCCGGCACGCGCTGGAGGACGGATTGCGGCAGGACGTTCGGCAGGGCGATCAATAGGCCGAGTAGGATGATCACCGAATAGGTGATCACCAGCCATCGTGAAGTACGCATGTTGTATTCCTTGATATCGAGGGCCGGCGCTCGGGCGCTGGCGGCATGTCGTCAATGGTCGGAAGCGCCGATCGGCGCGAGCGTCAGGCAGCGACCGGCGGTGCGCGCGGCTGATGGGTCCTGGAGACTGCGGCGTGAAGCGAAGCTTCAAATGCCGGAAAAGCCGCTGATATATTCCAGCCGGCGAAGTTAAGGGTCGGAGCGGCGGCAAGGGCAGGCGATCCGCCGTCATGTGCCGTCTGCTTCGGCACAAGCTTGCGCTCCGTGGCAAGCAGCCCACGCACGGTATCGCGCGCAGTCAGCTGCGGCGGCTGAGGATCTCGACCGGAAGAGGAAAGCGTATTGGCGGCCGCCGCCGGCGAGATCACCAGATTGCCGCCGAAAAGCAGGCCAAGATAGGCAAGGACGGCGACGAGGACGGAAGCGGCGATACGGCTCGTCAGACGGTGCTGTTCCAGCTCCATCTTCTCCGTCCCGGCGATGTCACTCCCGTATCGGCTCAAAAGCGCGCCAATCTCTCATTCTCTTTCCGGCGGAGGGTCATCCGTCGGGGCAATTGTATCAGGCCCATGGCTGTCTTCATAGGGCACACTCTCATGATGCACTTGGGCGAGCCGGTCAACCATGCCAAGCGCAATTTCACGCTCGCCCATGATGACGGTGTCGGCGCCATATTGCTTCAGCTCATCGACTTCGGCGTCGGAATGGGCTCGGGCGACGATGAGGATCGATGGATTGACGCTGCGTGCCTGCTCGGCGATGCGGCAGGCCTCGAAGGCGTTGGGGATGGCGATCGCAATGCTGCGGGCGCCGGAAAGATTGGCTAGGTCGAGCGTTTCCCGCATCACCGCATTGCCCGCCAGAGTTTCGATGCCCTGCGCCTTCAGCTCGCCGATGCGCTTGTCAGAATCCTCGATGACCAGAAAAGGTGTGGCTGACGACTTGAGATTCTGTCCGACGATGCTGCCAACCCGCCCGTAGCCGACGAGAATGGCGTGGCCGCGGAGAGCGGTCGGGTGCACCTCGTCATCTTCGGGCGGTATCTCCTCCGGCGCTGCTATTGCATCTGCAGCGGGAGCAGGGTCTGCCGCGACGTCTTCGCGCTTTGCACCATCCAGCAGCGGCCGCATGCGGTCGCAGAGGAAGAACAGTAGCGGATTGAGGATGATCGAGATGATGGCGCCGGCAAGGATCAGATCGCGGCCTTCCTCCGGCAGCAGCCCCAGTTCGACGCCGAGGGCGGCGAGGATGAAGGAGAATTCGCCGATCTGGCCGAGGCTGGCCGAAATCGTCAGCGCCGTACTGAGCGGCTTCTTGAAGGCGAGCACGATCAGGAGCGCGGCGACGGACTTGCCGATGACGATGATGAAGATGGTGGCGAGGATCGGCAGCGGCTTGTCGATCAGGATGTTCGGATCGAACAGCATGCCGACCGAGACGAAGAACAGCACGGCGAAGGCGTCGCGCAGCGGCAGGCTTTCCTGTGCGGCGCGATGGCTGAGCTCGCTTTCGGCAAGCACCATGCCGGCAAAGAAGGCGCCGAGCGCCAGCGACACGCCGAAGAGCTTCGCCGCTCCGAAAGCGACACCGAGCGCGATCGCCAGCACGCCGAGCCGGAAAAGCTCGCGCGAACCGGTATGGGCGATGCGATGCATCGTCCAGGGAATGAGCTTGCGGCCGAAGACCAGCATCAGCGCCACGAACAGCGCCACCTTCACCAGCGTCATGGCGATCATGCCGCCGATGCCGAGATCGAGGCCGAACAGGCGGCTGAGCGCGGCTGAGAGCGGCTCGACGGGAGCGTGCCCCTCACCGCCGATGCTGGCTGCGGCCGGGATCAGCACCAGCGCCAGCACCATGGCGAGATCCTCGACGATCAGCCAGCCGACGGCGATCCTGCCGCGCTCGGTCTCGACCAGGCGCCGCTCCTGCAGCGCCTTCAAGAGCACGACGGTGGAGGCGACCGAAAGCGCCAGGCCGAAAACCAGGCTGCCGCCGGTCGGCCAGCCCATGAAGGCGCCGAGCCCCCAGCCGAGCAATGTCGCAAAAGCGATCTGCACGATCGCGCCGGGCACGGCGATGCCGCGCACCGACAGCAGGTCTTTCAGGGAAAAATGCAGCCCGACGCCGAACATCAGCAGGATGACGCCGATTTCGGCCAGCTCCGGCGCAAGGTTCTGATCTGCCACATAACCTGGCGTATGTGGCCCGACGAGCACGCCGGCGATCAGATAACCGACGAGCGGCGGCATCCGCAGCCGATGGGCGAAGGCGCCGAAGATGAAAGCCAGCACGAGGCCGCCGACGATTGTCGAAATCAAGGGCGTATCGTGTGGCATTGTTGTCTCCCGATCTGGAAATCCCGATTGTAATATGACATATATGGTCTATATCGACCAATATGGGCAACTTGAAATCATGGGTCAAGGCGCAAGAGAAACAATTCTCACTCCCGCTCTCTGCCGCGCGGCGCGCGGCCTGCTCGACTGGACTCAAACCGATCTTGCCGACAGGGCTGCCGTCTCGCGCAGCACCATCCGCGACTATGAGGGCCGGCACCACGACATCCACCGCGCGACGGAAGCGCAACTGCGCCTCGCCTTCGAGGAAGGCGGCGTCAAATTCGTGGAGATCCAAGGGGCAGGCACCGGCGTTTACCTGCCGACTGCATAAAATGATGCAGCAATTCAAAGTGTTACTGCGTTGCGCCTCTGAAAAGAGGCTTGGTGCTGTCATCGGGCAGACTGAACACGCTCAGGGTGCCAGGCAGGCGGCAGAGACCTTGTAGATGGAAAGTGTCTTACCCTTGTAGTTGCCCTCCGTCGGCTGCCAGTTCTTCAGCACCTCGGGCGTCTCGGTGGCGCAGGTGAAGGCCCCGTCCGTCAGGAAAAGCACCTTGCCGGTGATGTCGGCGGGCAGAGCGAATTCCTGCTCGTAATAGCTCTCCGGAAGGCCCGCCGGCGCCCGCGCATAGATCCTGTAGGATGCATCGCGCAGCGTGTAGAAAAGATCGGCGACCATATCGCGATTGTCGGTGACGATGATGTCGGTGCCGGCCTGAGCTGCGAGTGCGGCGGTCTCGCGGCTGACCTCGGCGCGGCCGAGATAGCGCTTCATCAGCGCGTCGCCGTTCGGCAGCAGCAACTGATGCGGAAAGATCGTCGCCAGCGGAAAGAGCAGGCTGGCGATGCCGTTGATGGTCAGCGACAGCCTGAGCCCCTTCGGCCACTTCAGGTAAAGCAGCCAGACGGCAAGGATGGTGCCGGCGACATAGGCAGTCACCGCCCAGTTGGCATAGGCCTTGGCGACCGTCGCCTGCAGCGTGATGAGCACGACGACCGGCATCGACAGCCAGACCAGCATCTTTTCCCGATCGTCACTCCTGCCCTTGATCATGCGGTAGACCGCCCAGAGCATCGCGAAGAAGATGATCGGCCCGACCACGCCGAACTGGGCGGCGAAGAATTCAAGCCCGCGACGGAGATTGATGCCGAGTTCGCTCCAATGGGCGATATCCTGCGTATGCCGCACCGTCGTGTTGTCGTGCTGCAGGTTCCACCAGAGGTTCGGCAAGGCGACGACCGCCGCGACCGCGACCGCGATGATGAAATCCCGGATGGCGATGCGCGCCGCCGGAATGAGGAGGAGGGCAAGCGCTCCGCCCGGAACGACGAACAGCACGGCATATTTCGTCAGGAAGGCGAGGCCGACGCCAAGGCCCATGACGAGCGCCAGCCCGACCGAGCGCCGCTGGGTCAAGCCGAAATAGGCAAGCAGCGCGATCGCGATGAAGAACAGCAGGATCACGTCGGTCGAGAAGAACACCGAAGACAGCGCGACGCCCGGGAGGGTGATATAGGTGGCGCCCGTCCAGCCTTCGATCTCCGGCCCGACGAAACGTTTTGCCGTCTTCATCAGCACCAGTGCCGCCGCCATGTGGATCAGCGGTCCGAGCAGCCTGATCCAATAGATGGCGTTGGAGCCGGAAAGCTCGGTCATCGCCCGGATCACCCACGCAATCATCGGCGGCTTGGAATAATAGCCGAGGTCGAGGTTTTGCGACCAGAACCAGTACTGCGCCTCGTCGACGAAAAGGTCCGTCGTATCGAAATTGAGCATGACGACGCGCCAGAGCGTGAAGCCAAGAACGATGAGGAGACCAGATCTGGGGGACATGAACCGATAGTTCCGCTGACATGAAAGGCGCGAGTGCGATACACCAAAGGTGCCGGACTGCCAACGGGGAAGGGTGGGTCTAGCGCATCGGCCCGAAAATCGATTCCGATTTTCGGAAAGCACGATGCGTAGATTCAAAGTGTTAGAGCGTCCTTTGTGCGTCCGAAAGGACGCACGGCGCTCTAAAGCATGTCGCGCAAGACTGTGCAGCGGTTTTGCGACAACGACATGCGCAAAACAAAGAGCTAAAGCGCAAGGAGGTATCTGAAAGATTGCGACGCGCTTAGAACACCCGAAGGGCGCGGATGTCGCGGTTTGCGGCGATGGAATCGAGGCGAGCGACGGCTGCAAGCAGCGTCATTGCAATCAAGCAGGCACCCAATCCGAGAACAATCATTGCTCTGTCCTTGTCGACGTCATGTCTTGGTTATCGACCGGCATATAACACGGAGCTTGCGTGTGCCTTGTAGCAGCCATGCAACTCCGCAACAGTATTTGCTGCGAACTGCCTTGAATTGCTTCAAAAGCCTGTCCTTCGAAAGGCTTATTAACCTTCAAGCAAGGAATTAACCATAAACATTGATGTACACGTCGGAATGGGAAGATGCACTCGTTCCCACCAGGCATGACGCCGTCCCGCCGTACCGGGTTGATCCGGTATCCATCTCTTCAGACAGCTCCGAAACATAGCTGATCAGAGGGTTTCGATCCGCCGGTTGTAACCGGTGGTGAGGACCGTCTCCACGCTTCGCGTTCATCGGATGCTGCACAAGTTTTTGGCCGGGCCTTCGCCCGGAAAGTGGTTGGGGACAGGCGTTGAGGCAGGACATGCCATCAGATCAGGCTCGTGGAGCGCAGGCAGGCAGCTTGCGCGACCGCCTGCGCTTTGCCGGTCTCGATACCGACCAGTGCGAGCTGGTGCGCCGTAACCGGCCGGCGCTCGAAGCCCATCTGAAGGCGGGCCTCAGGGATCTCTTCCACCGATTCCAGTCATTCCCCGACGCCTCGCGCAATTTCGAGAGCGAACGCCAGGTCGAGCGTCTGCACGATCTGCAGTCCTCGCATTGGGACGTGCTGACGGATGCGCGGTTCGACAGCCTCTATGCCGAGCGCGTCAAGGTTCTCTCCGATACCGAAAGCAAGATGGGTCTTGACCCGCGCTGGCACGTGGCCGGCCATGGCGTCATGCTGGAGCATGTCGTTTCCGGCCTCGCCGAGCAGATTGCCGGCCGTCCGCTGCTGCCGTCGGCCAAGCGCCGCACCCGCGAAATCTCCGACCTGATGACGGCGATCATCCGCATCGTCATGGTCGATGTGGAAATTGCCGTCTCGCTCCGCTTCAATGCGCTGCGCGCCGGGGAGCAGCGCGCGCTCGCCGATCAGCGCGCCGCCAACGAGGCCGAGATCATCAGGATCTTCGGCGATGTCATCGAAGGCCTGTCCGCACGCGACCTGACACGCCGCGCGCCTGTCGACGGCGACGGCGCCTATGGCGGGATCGCCGCGGCGCTGAATGGCGCGCTGGACGGCCTCCAGGCCGAATTCACCGCTATTACCGAGCGCACGGTCAAGGCCGAAGCGGCGACAGGTTCGCTTGCCGGTCTGTCGCGGCAGTTCGCCGGCACGGCGTCCGGCCAGGCCGATCGGCTGCAGCTTTCCGCCGCTGCCCTTGCCGGCATCGCCGGCAGTGTGCGCGATGGTGCTGCTGACAGCCGCGCTGCCGAACAGGCGGCCGCCACGACGCGCGCTGCCGTCGAGGAAAGCGGTGAAGTCGTCGGCCGCGCGATCAGCGCCATGGCCGATATCGAGCAGTCGGCCGAAAAGATCGGCCAGATCATCGGGGCGATCGACGAGATCGCCTTCCAAACCAATCTTCTGGCGCTGAATGCCGGCATCGAAGCCGCGCGCGCCGGCGATTCCGGCCGCGGTTTTGCCGTCGTCGCCCAGGAAGTCCGCGCCCTTGCCCAGCGTTCGGCCGAAGCCGCCCGCGAGATCAAGACGCTGGTGACGACGACCAAGGCGCAGGTCGACGCTGGCGTGCAGATGGTCGGCCGCACACAGGATTCGATCGGCAGCATCGTGCGCCAGGTCACCGACATCAACGCCGCCATATCAGGCATCGCCACCCGAACCGGCGAACATGCCGCAAGCCTCGACAGCGTGACATCAGACGTCAAGGGCCTGGGTGGCGAGGTGGCCGATAGCGCCGGCCTTGCGGAGCGCTCGGCCGAAGGCGCCGACCACCTCCACAGCGTCATTCTCGAGCTCGGCCAGACGATTCGCGAATTCCGCATCGCCCGGGAAAACGCCACTGCCGGGCGCCCTGCGCCGGTGCGCGTGACACCGCCGCGGGCCCTTGAGGGCGCTACCCGCCCGGCACCGGTCGTGGACGAATACGAAAATGACGATTTTGGCCTTCCGCAAGCGTTCGCAAGCGTCGGAGGTGGGCGGAATGTTTACTAACCTATCGGATGATTGCCGCAGCTCGTCTTTTCGGGCCGGGGACAAGGGGACAAGGAAAAGCTGATGGCAGCAAAGAAGAGTGGCAAAACGCTGGATTTGACAGCGGTGCTCGACCTCAACGAGGCTTCCGCCTTGCGCGATAAACTCCTCTCCCTCCGGGGTAGCGGTCTTTCGATAGACGCTTCCGGCGTCGAACGGATCGGCGCGCTTTGCGCCCAGGTTCTGATGTCCGCCGAGAAGACCTGGGAGCAGGACAAGCAGCCGTTCACCTTCTCCAAGGTGTCCGACGCATTTCAGAAAACCATGCAGCTGGTTGGCGTCAATATTGACCACCTGCTTGCCAAGGAGATTCGGCAATGAAGAAAAAAGTGCTGACCGTGGATGATTCCCGCACCATCCGAAACATGCTTCTCGTGACACTGAACAATGCTGGCTTCGAGACGATCCAGGCGGAAGACGGCATCGAGGGCCTTGAGGTTCTCGAAGAGTCCAATCCCGACGTCATCGTGACCGACATCAACATGCCGCGCCTCGACGGTTTCGGCTTCATCGAAGGTGTCCGCCGCAACGAGAAATATCGGGCGATCCCGATCCTGGTCCTGACCACGGAAAGCGACGCGGAAAAGAAGAACCGTGCCCGCCAAGCCGGTGCCACGGGCTGGATAGTCAAGCCTTTCGACCCGGCCAAGCTGATCGATGCCATTGAGCGTGTAACCGCTTAAACCCAGGATTTGCTCCTATGGATATGAACGAAATCAAAGAGATCTTTTTCCAGGAGTGCGAGGAACAGCTCGCAGAATTGGAATCCGGTCTTCTGAAAATGAATGATGGCGATCGCGATCCGGAAACCGTCAATGCGGTGTTCCGTGCCGTGCATTCGATCAAGGGCGGCGCCGGCGCCTTCGGCCTTGACGATCTGGTAGCCTTCGCCCATGTTTTCGAGACCACTCTCGATTGCGTTCGATCCAACAAGCTTGAGCCGAACCAGGACGTCCTGAAGGTGATGCTGAAGTCGGCCGACGTGCTCGCTGACCTGACGAACGTTGCGCGCGACGGCGGCAGCGTCGATGAAAGCCGCAGCCGCGGCCTCGTCAGGGAGCTCGAGGCGCTGGCCAACGGTGAAATGCCGTCTCCCTCGGCGTCAGTCGAGGCGCCTGCGCCGAAGGCAGCCGCAAAGGCCGCTCCGGCGCCGACCCCCAAGCCGACGGACGACAGCGGCTTCCAGCCGGTCCCCTTTTCCTTCGACGATTTTGGCGGCGAGGGCGATGCCGGCGGCATGCCGGCCTATGAAGTCATCTTCAAGCCGCGCTACGAACTCTATTCCAAGGGCAATGACGCCACCCTGCTGCTGCGCGATCTCTCGCGCCTCGGCGAAATGACGATCTATTGCAATACGGATGACCTCCCGGGCCTCGAGGAGCTCGATCCGGAAGGCGCTTATTTCTTCTGGAATGTCACGATCAAGACGGACAAGGGCGAGGACGCCATCCGCACCGTCTTCGAATTCGCCGAGTGGGATTGCGAACTGACGGTAAAGCCGGTCGAAGAAGCAAGGGCCGAGGCGACCAGCAACGACGAACTGCCGATGGTGCCGGTTCCTTTCGACCTGTCGATCCTGGACGAAGCCGGCGCAATCGAAGAGGTTTCCGCCTCAGACGCGCGGGCCGAGGAGACGGCCGCAGCCGTTGCCGCAGCCGAGACTGCCTCCAACGTCACGCAGATTGTCGCCGCCCGCGTAGAGAAGAAGGAATCGGCCGCCGCCGCAGCGGCCGCAGCAAGTGCTGCCGCTCAGAACAATGCCGCCGGTGCCGGCCAGACGATCCGCGTCGATCTCGACCGTGTCGACCGCCTCATCAACCTCGTCGGCGAATTGGTCATCAACCAGGCGATGCTGTCGCAGAGCGTCATCGAGAACGACACGACCGGCACCTCCTCGATCAATATGGGCCTCGAGGAGCTGCAGCAGCTCACCCGCGAGATCCAGGACTCGGTCATGGCGATCCGCGCGCAGCCGGTGAAGCCGGTCTTCCAGCGCATGTCGCGTATCGTCCGCGAAATCGCCGACATGACCGGCAAGTCGATCCGCCTGATCACCGAAGGTGAAAACACCGAAGTCGACAAGACGGTCATCGACAAGCTGGCCGAACCGCTGACCCACATGATCCGCAACGCCGTCGACCACGGCATCGAAACGCCCGAAAAGCGTGCAGCCGCCGGCAAGAACACCGAAGGCACTGTCCGCCTGACCGCCAAGCATCGTTCGGGACGCATCCTGATCGAGCTTGCCGACGACGGTGCCGGTATCAACCGCGAGAAGGTCCGCCAGAAGGCGATCGACAACGACCTCATCCCGGCCGATTCCAACCTGTCGGACGAGGAAATCGACAACCTGATCTTCCTGCCGGGCTTCTCGACGGCCGACAAGATCTCCGACATCTCCGGCCGCGGCGTTGGCATGGACGTCGTCAAACGTTCGATCCAGGCGCTCGGCGGCCGCATCAACATCACCTCGAAGCCGGGTCACGGCTCGGTCTTCACCATGAGCCTGCCGCTGACGCTCGCCGTCCTCGACGGCATGGTAGTCACTGTCGCCGGCCAGACGCTGGTCGTGCCGCTGACGGCGATCGTCGAAACCCTGCAGCCGGAAGCGGCCGCGATCCACTCCTTCGGTGCCAACCACCGGCTGATCTCGATCCGCAACAGCTTCTGCCCGCTGGTCGATGTCGGCCGCATCCTGAACTTCCGCGCCACCCAGGCCAATCCGGTCGAGGGCGTGGCGCTTCTGGTGGAATCCGAAGGCGGCGGCCAGCGCGCCCTGATGGTCGATGCCATCCAGGGTCAGCGCCAGGTGGTCATCAAGAGCCTGGAAGCGAACTACACCCATGTGCCGGGCATTGCCGCCGCCACCATCCTCGGTGACGGGCGCGTCGCTCTCATCCTCGATGTCGACGCAGTCGTCGGCGCCTCGCGCGGCCAGTCGCTCAAAGCGGAAATGTCGTTAGCAGCGGTGGGATAAGGGAATGTCGTACACTGTAAAAAATCTGAACGAGGGGGATCGCGAGCTGATCGCGTTCCGCATCGGGGATCAGGAATTTTGCGTGAACATCATGTCGGTTCGCGAAATCCGCGGCTGGACCCCGGCGACCGCGATGCCGCATTCGCCTGGCTATATGCTGGGTGTCATCAACCTGCGCGGCGCGGTGCTGCCGATCATCGATCTTGCGGCCCGGCTCGGCATGAAGCCGGCCGATCCGACTGCCCGTCATGTCATCATCGTCGCCCAGGTCCGGCGTAAGGTCGTCGGCCTGCTGGTCGACGCCGTTTCCGATATCCTGACGGTGACCGACGAAACCATCCAGCCGACGCCCGAGATCTCCTCCGAGCTCGAGCGTCAATTTGCCCGCGGCATTCTCGCCATCGAGAAGCGCATGATCTGCCTGATCGAACTCGAATCCCTCTTTCCAGAGACCGAAAGCGAAGCCGCATGAGTGTAATGGGCGCAAAAGATCAGAGACAGGGATCCGACGAGGTCCTGGCGAGCGGAGAATATCCGCTGACGCGCCGCGACCTCACTGAAATCGCCGCAATGATCTATTCGGATGCCGGCATCTTCCTCAACGAAACGAAGGCGTCGCTCGTCTATTCGCGCCTGTCGAAGCATATCCGCAATCTCGGCCTGTCCGGCTTCCGGGAATATTGCGACCTCGTCGCTTCGCCGGCCGGTGCTGCGCCGCGCCGCGAGATGCTTTCGCATCTGACGACCAATTTTACTCGCTTCTTCCGCGAAAACCATCATTTCGATCACCTGCGCGACCATGTCCTGCCGGAGCTTCTGCAGCGGGCGAGATCGGGCGGCAGGGTACGCATCTGGTCGGCCGCCTCTTCCGACGGGCAAGAACCCTATTCGATCGCGCTGACGGTGCTGTCGCTGATGCCGAACGTCGCCGATTACGACTTCAAGATCCTGGCGACCGACATCGACCCGAAGATCCTCGCGATCGCCCGCGCCGGCGCCTATGACGAGAGCGCGCTCGAAACCGTATCGCCCGCCATGCGCAAACAATGGTTCAGCGAAGTCGAGATACAGGGCCGCCGGAAGTTCCAGGTCGACGACCGCGTCAAGCGGCTGATCACCTACAACGAGCTGAACCTGATGGCGCAATGGCCGTTCAAGGGCAAGTTCGACGTCATCTTCTGCCGCAACGTCGTCATCTATTTCGACGAGCCGACGCAGATGAAGATCTGGCAGCGTTTCGCCGGCCTGCTGCCGGAGGGCGGTCATCTTTATATCGGTCATTCCGAGCGTGTTTCGGGTGAGGCAAAACACGTCTTCGACAATATCGGCATCACGACCTATCGCTACACGTCCAAAGGTCTCGGGAGGAAGGCATGAGCGCTCCGGCAAGGGTTCTCGTTGTTGACGACTCGCCGACGATGCGGGGGCTGATCACCGCCGTCTTGAGTTCCGACCCCGAGGTCAACGTCATCGGCCAGGCCGGCGACGCGCTGGAAGCGCGGGAGGCAATCAAGCGGCTGAACCCCGACGTCCTGACGCTCGACATCGAGATGCCGAACATGAACGGTCTCGATTTCCTCGAAAAGATCATGACGCTGCGGCCGATGCCTGTCATCATGGTATCCACAATGACCCATCGCGGCGCCGAGGCGACGCTTGCGGCGCTGGAGATCGGCGCGTTCGACTGTGTCGGCAAGCCGGCGCCGGGCGAACTCAGGCCGTTTGGCGACCTCGCCGAGAAGGTCAAGGCCGCCGCGCGCACGCAGCGCCAATATTCCCAGCCCGTCGCCGCCGTCGCGCCACCGCCCTCGGTTGGCGACTTCCGCGTCGGCCGCAAGATCGTCGCGATCGGCTCGTCCACCGGCGGCGTCGAGGCGCTGATCGCCGTGCTGCAAAAGTTTCCGGCGAATTGCCCGCCGACCGTCATCACCCAGCATATGCCGCCGACCTTCACCAAGAGCTTCGCCGAACGGCTGAACCGCCTCTGTGCGCCGGTGGTGCAGGAAGCGACCGACGGTGCCCGTCTCGAAATCGGCAAGATCTATCTGGCGCCCGGCGGCGAGCGTCACCTCCAGGTCAGCAACGCCTCGGCACCATGCTGCCGACTCATTGACCGGGCACCGGTCAACGGTCACCGCCCCTCGGTGGACGTGCTATTCGATTCGGTCGCTGAACTGGCGGGCCGTAATGCCGTCGGCGTGATTTTGACCGGAATGGGCCGCGATGGCGCCGCCGGATTGTTGAAAATGCGCCACGCCGGCGCCAGAACGCTCGGCCAGAACGAAAAAACCTGTGTCGTTTACGGAATGCCAAGGGTTGCCCACGAACTTGGCGCCGTTGAGCAGCAGCTGCCGCTGTCTGCCATTGGTGAAGAAATATTGAAAATGACAGCCGCCCGAAAGGAAGGGACCGAATAAATGTCGATCGCGGAGAAAATCAAAGTTCTGATCGTCGACGATCAGGTAACGAGCCGGTTGCTGCTCAGCGACGCGCTGACCCAGCTCGGTTTCAAGCAGATCACCTCGGCCGGTGACGGTGAGCAGGGCATGAAGATCATGGCCGAGCAGCCGCACCACCTGGTGATCTCGGACTTCAACATGCCGAAGATGGATGGCATCGGCTTCCTTCAGGCCGTGCGCACCAACCCGAACACCAAGAAGGCGGCCTTCATCATCCTGACCGCCCAGGGCGACCGCGCACTGGTGCAGAAGGCGGCCCAGCTCGGCGCCAACAACGTGCTCGCCAAGCCGTTCACGATCGAGAAGATGAAAGCGGCCATCGAAGCCGTGTTTGGAGCCCTGAAATGATCACTGAGGGGGCAGCCCGCCGCGTGCACATCATTCAGGGCGAGTACAAGGTTCTGAACGATCCGAATGCGGTCCTCTCGACCATTCTCGGTTCGTGCGTGGCTGCGTGCCTCAGAGATCCTGTCGCCGGTGTCGGCGGCATGAACCACTTTCTGCTGCCCGGTTCGGCGACGTCGCCGACATCAGGCGGCGATGCCACGCGCTACGGCGTGCATCTGATGGAACTGCTGATCAACGGTCTCTTGAAGCAGGGCGCCCGGCGCGACCGGCTGGAAGCAAAAATCTTCGGCGGCGCGAAGACGATCTCGACATTCTCCAATGTCGGTGAGCAGAACGCGGCCTTCGCCGTGCAGTTCCTGAGGGATGAAGGCATTCCGGTGGTCGGTTCCTCGACCGGCGGAGAGCATGGACGCAAGCTTGAATATTGGCCGGTCTCCGGTCGTGCCCGGCAATACCCTCTGACCGGCGCCGAAACGCAGAGAACCGTCGCTCTCGAGCAGCGTCCCGCCGCTCCGCAGAAACCCGTCGAAACCAGTATCGAATTTTTTTGATGGCGAGGATTTTCATATGACATTTACCCAGATGATGGAAACGCCCGCGCCTGTCGAAGCGCTGAGCGTCATCCTGATGCGCATCGTGTCCGAACTGCACGATGTCGCCTACCTCATCGAACGCATCGAGCCCCAGCTTCTCGACCTCGGCAGCGCCGAAATCCTGAACTCGCCGGATGCCATGAAGGTCATGCAGGGCATCGATCTGGCCGTGCAGAAATCACGCGGCCTTGCCGAATTCATCGACACCATCACCGGCGAAATCCCGCACGGCTGGGCAGTCGACGTCGCAACCGCGCTCAGCCTCGTCAAACTGGCAGAGATGCAGAAGGCATTGGGCGGGGCCACACGCCACGGCCATTCCCAGCCATTGAGCAAGGCAGCCGGCGACTTCGATTTCTTCTAGAACGCTCCGTTTTTCTCCGACTGACGGAAACGCTCTCTCCTTGTTCTTGCGCTATCCCGGACGCAAAACCGCTGCGCATTTTTGCTGGAATTACTTTAGGCCTTTTCGCTCCCGCACGCTCTCACGAAACGCTCGCACAAGTTTCGCCGACTATTCGTCTGATGAGGCAATAAGCCTGCTTTGTCTTTGACGAATCGTGCGAGAACAGAATGAATCTGTTAAATCAATTAGTTCAGATCTTTAAGAACTTCGGTTCCCTTGGCCGAACACGCCTGATGATTCTGGGAGGCGTCGGTGCCGTTTCCATTGCAATCGTCCTTGCGGCCGCTCTTTTCGTCAACAAGCCGGCACAGGAAACACTCTATGTCGGTCTGGATTCGCCCGATCTCAACCAGATCAGCATGGCGCTTGCCGAAGCCAACATCAATTTCCAGGTCGGCACCGACGGCACCAGCATCAGCGTTCCCGCTGGGATGACGGGCAAGGCCCGCCTGATGCTTGCCGAGCGCGGCCTGCCGAACAGCGCCAATGCCGGTTACGAACTCTTTGACAATGTCGGCTCCCTCGGCCTGACCTCCTTCATGCAGGAGGTGACGCGGGTTCGAGCGCTGGAAGGCGAAATCGCCCGCACCATCCAGTCGATCTCGGGTATAACAGCCGCGCGCGTCCATATCGTCATGCCGGAGGTTGGAAACTTCCGGAAGGCGGAGCAGAAACCGACCGCATCCGTCATGATTCGCGCAAGCGCTACCACCGGGCGCAGCGCGGCGACCTCGATCCGCCACCTCGTCGCCTCGGCCGTGCCGGGGCTTGACGTCGATGACGTCACCATCCTCGATTCCGCCGGCCAGCTCCTCGCTTCCGGCGACGAGGCGAGCAACAGCTCGCTGAACCGCTCGCTCAACATCGTCCAGAACGTTCAGCAGGAAGTCGAATCCAACATCGACAAGGCGCTGGCACCCTTCCTCGGCATGGACAACTTCCGTTCCAGCGTCACCGCCGATCTCAACACCGACGCCCAGCAGATCCAGGAAACGACCTACGATCCCGAATCCAAGGTCGAACGTTCGGTCCGCTCGACCAAGGAAGCCCAGCAGTCGCAGCAGAAGCAGTCCGATAGCGCGACGACGGTCGAGCAGAACATTCCGCAGGCGGCTCCCGAGGCCGGCGGCTCCGCCGGGCCCGAATCGCAAGACAAGTCCGACAAGCGCGAAGAGCAGACCAACTACGAAATCAACAGCAAGACGACGGCGACGACCCGCAGCAGCTATAAGGTCGAAAAGCTTTCGATCGCCGTGGTGGTCAACAAGGGCCGCATCGCCAAGATGGTCGGTGAGCCCGCCGACCAGACAAAGGTCGACGCCTATCTCGCCGAAATGCAGAAGATCGTCGCCTCGGCGGCCGGCATCGACGCCAAGCGCGGCGACGTCGTCACCGTCACGGCGATGGACTTCCTCGAAAATCAGCTGCTCGAAGACGCCACCGGTGGTGTCCGCGTCATGGATATGCTGAGCCGCAATCTGGCCGGCATCATCAACTCGCTCGCCTTTGTCGCGGTCGCCTTCTTGGTGGTCTGGATGGGCTTGCGGCCACTGGTGCGCAGCGTCAGCGGCAACGGCAGCTCTGCGGCTTTCGGCGACGCGACGCCGGAAGCGGCCGGCCTCGAGCTTCCGGACTTCGCGCCTGCATCGGGAGCACCCGGAGGCGCTCTCATGGACGGCTTCGGGTCCGACTTCGGCTTCGACAGTACCGAGGACCTGCTCAGCCTCGGCGACGACGATGGAAACTTCAATCGGCGCGTCAAGGAAGGCCCGGAACGCAAGCTTTCCCGTATGGTCGAGATCAACGAGGAACGCGCCGCGAAAATCCTCAGGAAATGGGCGATCGACGAAGCAGCGTAAAACAAAGGCCGGGCAACCGGCCTTTTTTCATGTCGGTACCGAAGCTTGATTCCCGAACCGCTGTTTGCTGAAAAGCCGTGACTGGAGATGCAAGAGACCCGGCATGACATCAGGGTCGAGAATTCGAATAAGACGTTAGACCCGACAACTGAAATGCGGCTGTAGCGCGACTTGATGAGATGGACTCGCGTAAAACGCGAAGCAAGTTGCGATACCGCCAGAATCACCTTAGCCTCCCTCTATCTGAAGGCTGGAACGAGTGGTCGAATCAGTGCATTGGCGACAGCGAAAGTAAATCCCTAGAAGTCGGAGATGGTGATTTGCATCGACTGGCTTACCCTTGGGTGATTCGAAATGGGATTCGAGCGGAAGTTGACTTGAATCCCTTACAGAAAAATTGCTGTTGCACCGAGTTCGATCGTTTCTCAGCCGCAGGACATTGCCAGTGGATATGAATGTAATTCAGGCGAGCAAAGGCGAGAGGCAGATGGCGAATTTCGCGAGTGCGGCGGTGCCGGATCTGTTGCCGCGTGATGAGCTGCTCCAGCGCCTCCACGGCGTCGCCAGCACCGGCAGGTTGCAGTCTGGTCTGCGCGCACTGACGGACTACGTGGGTGCTTCGTACTACCTTCTGGCGCGCTGCGATCTCCTCCAGGAAAGTGGCCTCGATTTCATCGTTTCGTCTGACTGGCCTTTCGACCTGGTCAGGGACATCGCCAATGATCTGGTCCGCGGCTATGCCCGGTCGACCGAGCTGGAAAAATGCATGCAGGTCTTCCAGCCGAATTTTGCTCTTCTGCCTGACAGTGCCGAGGTCCCGGATGGCGCCAGCCGCCAATATTGTTCGGTGACCTTCAATGTCGGCCGGTCGCGGCTGGCCTTGATGTTCCTGTTCGGGGAGGGATTCATCCTTTCGCCGGAGCGCCTGCGCGATGTAGGCTTGCTTGCAGGTTATGTCGCGAGCTTCCTTCGCTGCGGCGGTACGAAGGTCGATCGCGATTTCGAATTGACCGACCGCGAGCTGGAATGCCTGTTCTGGATCGCCGAGGGCAAGACCAGCGACGAGATCGCGATGATTCTCGGAATATCCCGCAATACCATCAACAACTACATCACCAGCGTGATGCGCAAGACGGCGACCAAGACCCGGTCCGAGGCCATTGCCTTCGCCGTCCGCAATAATCTCGTATAGGGGGATATATGGGGTATCCATCAGGCAGGACCATGAGCAGCGCCGAGCAGCTGCGAATGGTACGTGTGAACAGGATTTCCAGCCGGTCCGATCTTTTTCCGCGGCTGATCGCGATGCAGAAGCTCGCCGATGCGCAAGGCTTCGCGATCTTCCGCGTCAGCGGCTCGGGCATTCCGGCAAAGCAGCGGCTTGTCTGCGAGCTCGAGAACTGGGGGTCTTCCAATGCCGGTTTCGGCAAGGCCTTCACGGATGCCTACGGCGATATTCTTCTCGACCATATCGACAAGTCGCTGCTGCCGCTCTCATGGGCAGGCGGTTACGACCGTGCGGCACCCGGTCCGGCGGACTTCTCGCCGTTCATGACGCGGCTGCAGGACGGTATTCTGCCTTTCTCCGGACTTGCCTTTCCGGTGCGGCTTGGCGCCGTCGGCAACGGTTTCATCCTTTTCACCGGCGATGAGATCGATCCTTCGAGCGATACCATCGTCGAGCTGCACGGTCGATGCTGCCATATCATGATGGATCTGCTCTCGCTCGACGAGCGCCGCACGGCGGCTGCCGAGGCGCTCAGCGAACGCGAGATCGCCTGTCTGCAATTGGCCGGCGACGGCCGCATCAGCGAAGAGATTGCCGACAAGCTCGGCCTGTCCGTGCACACCGTGAACGCCTATCTCGGCTCGGCGACCATCAAGCTCGATTCCGTCAATCGCATCCAGGCGATCGCCAAGGCGATCCGGCTCGGTTATATCAGCTGAACCCGCGCGGTCGTTTTCAGCGTCGCGCGTTTTTCCAGACGCGCAAGCGACGCTGTAACGCTTTGAATTGCTGTCCAAGGCGAATGCGAAAGCTCGGTTGTCTTGAAAGACGTCAGCCGGCCAGCGTCTGAGGCGGCTGGTTGATGCTGTAACGCGATTCCCGAAGGCTTCTTCTGAGGAATATGGTGTTCTCGTCAGGATCCGCCGAGGGGTTCTGGAAGGCGATATGATTGATCTCGATGCCGGCGTGGTCTTCGGCAAGGGTGAGCTGTGCGTAGACGGTGACACCGCGTGGCTTGATTTCCAGATCGAGAACGACTTCGGGCTTGCCGCCCCATTCCAGAGTATAATTGCCGCCCAGGCCGAAGTTCACCGTGCCCGGATGAAAGAAAAGCTCCGCCGCCGAAGCGACGAGATCGGAAAGGTTGCCGTAATACTCGAAGCGCAGCAGTGAAATAAGGTCAGAAGCATCCAGAAGGCGCAGTTCAGTAGCGACCGGGCTGATCGCGTCTGCGAGGATCTTTTCACGCTGGGTAGAGTGAGGGCATTTTTTCATTCGGCTTATCTTACCCGTTTGTTCTTGGCGTCCGCAGCGTAGACCCGGTGGATGAGCTCCGCTACCGCCTTATAGAAGACTGACGGGATGACACTATCGATCGAGACTTGCGCAAACATGGAGCGCGCAAGGGGCGGATCCTCGAACACCGGTATGCCGTTCTTCTCGGCGATCTCCCTGATTTTGAGCGCAATCAGGTCCTGACCCTTGGCCAGCACCACCGGCGCATCGTTCTCTTCACGCGCGTAACGCAGCGCCACCGCATAGTGCGTCGGGTTAGCGATCACCAGCGTCGCGCGGTGGACGTCGGCGATCATGCGCCGGCGCGCGCGGTCGCGCATCAGTGAGCGCTGCCGGCTCTTGACGAAGGGGTCGCCCTGCGCCTGCTTGTTTTCTTCCTTCACCTCGTGCCGCGTCATCTTCAGCTCGGTGAACCAGTGATGGCGCGTCCAGAAAAGATCGGCGATTGCCACGATCGCGGTGGCGATCAGCATGACGATGATGATCTTGCGCATCGCCGCCATCAGTCGCACCAGAATCGTCTGCGGATCGGAGAACATCGCGTCGATCGAACCGAAATATTCGCTCCTGAGCACAAAGAACAGGATCACCCCGACGACGACCACCTTGAACAGCGACTTTCCGAATTCGACCAGGCCGGGCACGCTGAAGAGCCGTGACCAGCCTTTGATCGGCGAGATACGCGAGGCCTGCGGGCGGATGCGTTCCAGCACCAGTGTCGGCAGATTCTGGAAGACGGAGGAGGCGACGCCGAACACCATGAACAGGATGAAGGCGGGCGCCACCAGCGCCGCACTTGCCCAGCCGAGCCGCACGAATAGTGCCAGCACATCCGGCCCCGTCTCGATCTTCCATTGGTCGGGCTGTTCGAAGATGTCGCGCAGCGTTTCACTCATGCGTCCGACGCTGTCGGGAAGGAAGAATACGAGGTAAATGAAGGTCGCGAGGATGGTCGCAAAGATCGAAAGTTCGCGCGAAGACGGCACGTTGCCCTTTTCCGCGGCATCGCTTTGCTTTTTCGCGGTTGGGGCTTCTGTTTTGCTGTCCTTGTCATCGTCTGCCAAGTCGCGGCCCTCTTCAAAGAAATAGGCCGCAGCTAATGCATGCCGCCCAAAAACGTGCAGCGCTTTTGGGATGACGACATGCATCAGAACAAAGACCTAAAGCGCGTCGCAGGAACCGAGTTCTATGCGACGCGCTTTAGAGCACGGTCTGTTGCTGGAAGGGTAGCCGCCTGTGGCACGGCGATCAACAGCCGCCGTTCGACATGCCGGATTTGTCAACAGTCTCGAAGCGCCAAAGCATGTCGCGCAAAAGTGTGCAGCGGTTTTGCGACAACGACATGCGTAAAAACAAGGACCTAAAGCGCGAGGAGCGAATCTGAAAGATCGCGGCGCACTTTAGGCGGCCGCCGAAGCGTCGCCTTCCTTTTCCTTGAGCTCGATCTGGCCGGAATTGGCCAGGCGAATCGCTTCCTGCGCCACGGCGCGGCGGGCAATCGCGATCTCGCGCGGATTGACGCCGCCCATGCCGCTCTGCAGATCCGATTCGATCATGCGGCGCTGGCGTGGGCTGATGGCGGAGAGAACCGATTCGCGGATCTCGGGGGGCGACCCGCGTAGCGCGACGGTGAGCACATCCGTCGAGATGTCGTTGAGCAGCATGACGCGGCTGCGCTGCGGCATGTACATGAGGTCCTCGAACAGGAAGATCTTCGGGCGAACCTTGTTGACCGATTCGCGGCTGATCGATTCGAGCGAGCTGAGCAGCGTGTCGACCTGCGGCTTGTCGAGTTCGTTCATGAGATCGGCGACCTTCGTCGAGCCGGCCGCATTGCGCTCTGCCTCGACTTCGGCAAGCAGCGTCATGACCTGGTTCTCGATGATCTGCGCAGCCTTCGGGCTGACGGTCTTCATATTGACCGTTCTGTTCATGATGTCGGCGCGGCGGTTGTCGGGAAGCTGCAGCAGCACCTTGGCGCCGAAGGAGGAGGGCATCATCGAAAGAATATAGGCGACGGTCTGCGGATGCTCGCGCAGCAGGAACTGCGCGACGAATGTCGGCTCCGCCTCGCTGAGGCGATCCCAGATCGAGGTTTCGTAGGCCTGGAATGCAGTGCGGCGGCCGAGCAGGCTGTCGACCTCGTCGGGCGTCAGGCCTTCTTCAAGAATGGCTTCGATTGCCTTGGCATTGTCCATCAGTCCGGCGCCCTCGGTGAAGAGGTCTTCGAACTCGGAGACGAGCAACAGCAGCTCGTCCGGCGGAATGGCGCGCAGCGACTGGGCGGATGAGATAATGGTCTGCAGTTCGGCCTGGGTGAAATATTTCAACAGCCGGCCGGCGACTCCCTTTCCCATAGCGAGAAGAACAGCCGCCGCCTTTTCAGCCTGGGTCAACGGTTTCCCGGCTAATGCGCCGCCGAAATCGTCAAAGTCCATCATGGTCTAACCTCTCCGTCCCACACAGGGATCAGGCTTTTTTCGTACTCAAAACTTCAATCAGCTTCACACCGAATCGCGTGTCGTCGTTATCAAGCACCGTAATTTCGCCACGTGCAATCCTGCGGCCGTTCACCATAATCTCGACCGGTTCGCCGATTTTCTTGTCGAGGGCGATCGTCGCCCCTTCATTGAGGTTCATCAGGCCGGAGACCTGCATGCGGCTGGTGCCGAGCATGATCTGGACGTCGATCGGGATGTCCATGATCAGGTCGAAGTTCGAATTCAAAGCGCTGCCGAGTGGAGCCGGTGACTCCTCGAAGGAGGGGCTGCTGCCGAAATCCATGCCGGCAGCCGAGCTCGCACTGCCGCCGAAATCGCCGCCGAAATCGTCGCCGCCGAAAGGACTTTCCGAAGCCTCGCCGCCGAAGGCCGCCAGGTCCGTTCCTGCTGCGAAGGGGTCGCTCTGCGGGTCGTCGCCAAACTGCGGCAGGTCGCCGTCGGCATCCTGCTTCAGTACGCCGCGCAGATCGTCGATCGCCTGATCGAGATCGGCTTCGCTGCCCGGAAGATCCAGGGAGAGGTCGCTGTTCTGCTGTGTTTTCTTCGTAGCCATGAAATCACTATTCCAGTTGAAACTTGCCTCAAACTGCCTTTGCAGCCCAAAAGCCAGAGAACCGATTAATTCATTAAATGACGGATGAGTTCGTCATCCGAGTTCATCGTATCCTTGACGCGGACCATGTAATTTTCGCCTGAACGCCCGAACTCGCACACATACAATTCCTTGCTGTTGGCGCTGACCTCGACCCGCACGTCGCCGTGGTCGCGGAACGGAATGACGTCGCCGACCATCAGCTTCGATATCGTGCGAAGCGTCAGGTCCTGCAGCCTGATCTTCGCCTCGAGCGTGACATGCGAGCGGCGGACCTGGTCGCCGAGCTGCTCAGTCCATTCCGGTGACTTGCCGGTGGCCTGGCGTTTCGGCTTCGGCGGCGTCACCTTGGTCTTGAGCAGCGCCGTCTGCGGAACGATCAAGGCGAATTCCGAAACGATGCCGGCAAGCGTGATCGACATGTTGATGGCAGCGGCGAATTCGTCCGGACGATCTTCCGGCGGCCGGGCGCGCGCGTCAAGGGCGTGCGGGGCCGAAAGGCTCGGTTCGAAGCCGCCCGGCGCGTTGACGGCCGAGCGCAGCACTTTGGCGATCTTGTCGAAGACCATGACCGCCAGATCGAGCTCGATGATCGAAAGCAGCCGGTCGGCCGGTTCCTCGATCGTATCGGCGGTGGCGCCGAGCAGGTGCTCCATCAGCGTGATGACGAAGCCGTTGCCGCAGGCAAGCGTGATGTTCTGCGACCAGTTGCGCAGCGTCGCATCGACCAGCGTGACGTTCGCGCTCAGATCTTCGATCAGGTGGTTCTTGTAGCCGATCTCGCAGCCGAGATAGTTGACCGTCACGTCGAGGCCGGTCTCGCTTTTGATGACGTCGGGAAAGAATTCGCTGTAGATTTCCCCGAAGGAACTGCAGATCTTGGCAACTCCGCCTCTGTCGCCGAGCCCGCCTGTCAGCTTGGCGAGAAGGGCAGGATCCATTGCCGGTTTGTCGTGCGAAGCATTGCTCATAGTCATTTAAGCCGCCTTGTTTTCGCCACCAGGGTTCATCATTTCCTGCTCGACCGCGTCGATGGAAGGACGCTCGTAAGCCGAGATCGTCTTGCGGCCGTATTCGAGAGCGACCTGCGGCACCGAGCCGTTCATATAGGCAAGCAGCGTCTGCTTGACGATGACGTAGAGGCGGTGCTGCTTGTTGCGCACGACCTTGATCTGGGAGACCAGCGGCGAGCAGACGCAGTAGGACAAGAGAATGCCGAGGAAGGTGCCGACGAGTGCCGAGCCGATCAGATGACCGAGCACTTCGGGTGAATCGTTGATATGGGCCATCGCCTTGATGACGCCGAGAACAGCCGCGACGATGCCGATCGCCGGGAAGGAATCGCTCATGATCTGGATCGAGTGGTAGGGCTTCATCTTGTCGTGCATGATTGTGTTGAGCTCTTCGTCCATCAGCGCCTCGATCTCGTGGCTGCGGGCGTTGCCGATGATGATCAGGCGCACGTAGTCGCAGATGAACGCCGTCAGCTCCTTGTTCTTCAGAACCGTCGGAGCCGACTGGAAGATTGTCGATTCGGCCGGATTGTCGATATGGGCTTCGATTTCGTTTCGCGACTTGGTGCGCAGGTCGCGCATCAGCGAATAGAGCACGCCGAGCGTATCGAGATAATTGCGTTCCTTCGGTACGGCGTGCCGGAAGGCTTCGCTGAGCGCTTTGCCTGAGTCCTTCACCACCTTCATCGGGTTCGCCATGATGAAGCTGCCGAGGCCGGCGCCGCCGATGATGAGGAATTCGAAGGGCTGGAACAGCGCGTCCACTTCGCCGCCCATCGCCATGAAGCTGCCGACGATACAGCCGCAAGTCACTATAAATCCGATAATGATGTTCATCGTCAGCCCAATCTGAACGTTGCTTTTCTTTTAGACCGATAGGGTTTCTGCCTTGCGTGAGGCTGATGAAAGGCCCGATCGCAAGGCATTTCCGCGTGCCAGCTTCGCGCAAGCATCTGCCGTCAGTCTAAAGAAGACGAATGGGTGCCCGCGCCCGTTTCTGAGATGCCGCCTCAGCGAAATCCCGGCCGAACCACATGAGACGACCCCCGGCTTTTCGTTCCGTTCATCGCCAATGCTTGGAGCTTACCGACATGCAATCCGGTCTTTATGTTTCTCTGTCGTCGCAGATGGCTCTCGAAAAGCGTCTGAACACCATCGCAGACAACATGGCGAACGTGAACACGACGGGTTTTCGCGCCACCGAGGTGAAGTTCGATGAGATGGTGGCGGCCACTAAGAACAAGCTGAACACCAAGGTGGCCTTCGTTTCCCAGGGCAACGACTACCTGAACGAGGGAAATGGCGAGTTGCAGCACACCGGCAACATGCTCGATTTCGCCATCAAGGGCGATGCCTGGTTTGCGCTCGATACGCCGGCCGGCCGCGTTCTGACGAGGGACGGCCGCTTCACGATCAAGGATACCGGCGAACTCGTCTCGATAAGGGGATATCCGGTTCTTGACGCCGGCGGCGCGCCGATTCAGCTCAACACGAAGGGTGGCGAGCCGGCCGTCGGTACGGACGGCATCATCTATCAGGCCGACCGCCAGGTTGCTTCGCTCGGCCTGTTCGAGGCCGATATCAGCAAGGGTTACCTGCGTTACGAAAACAGCGGCATCATGACCACCGACCAGCCGCGCGCCGTCGTCGACCGCTTCAATGTCGGTGTCGAGCAGGGTTATCTCGAAAACTCCAACGTCAACGCCATGCGCGAGATCACCCAGCTGATCGAAGTCAACCGCGCCTTCGAAAGTGTCTCGTCGCTGATGCGCGACAGCGAGGATTCCTTCAAGGAAGCCGTCCAGACACTTGGGGGCAGCCGCTAATGCATGTCGCCCAAAAGTGTCCGGCGGTTTTGGGAGGACGACATGCACAACAACAAAGACCAAAAATACGTCGCATGCAGCAAGCTGCACGCGACGTATTTTAGGGCGAAAGTTAAAGCATGAGCACCACGCTACTGTCCGAAGACGGCCTTTCCCCGAAGCTGGCGCATCTGGCGGGCCTCGTCGACCGATACGCATCGCCGGAGTTTGCGGTTGCCCATGGCGGTCGCGTGCAGACCATCGCCGCCGGCCACTACACGGTTCACGGTCTCTCCCGTCACGTTCGTCTCGGCGAGTTCGTGGCCCATAAATCGGCGACCGGCATCCATCTCGGCGAAGTCGTGCGCGTCGAGCCGGAACTGATCTATGTCTGCCCGATCGAACCCGGCGAGCCGATCGGCATCCACGATACCGTCATCCGCAAGGGCGCCTTCCGCATTGCACCGACGGACAGCTGGTGCGGGCGCACCGTCAACTCGCTCTGCGAGCCGATCGACGGGCTGGGCCCGATCGCCGAGGGCCTCGATCGCCGCTCGATCTCCAATACCGCGCCGCCCTCGATGACCCGCAAGCGTGTCGAGACCGGCTTCAAGACCGGCGTACGCGCGATCGACATCTTCTCGCCGCTCTGCCTCGGCCAGCGCCTCGGCATCTTCGCCGGCTCCGGCGTCGGCAAGTCAACGCTTCTTTCCATGCTCGCCCGCGCCGATGCTTTCGACAAGGTTGTCATTGCGCTTGTCGGCGAACGCGGCCGCGAGGTGCGCGAATTCATCGAGGATACGCTCGGCAGCAATATGAAGAAGGCGATCGCCGTCGTCGCCACCAGCGACGAGAGCCCGATGCTGCGCAAGATGGCGCCGCTGACGGCGGTCACTATCGCCGAGCATTTCCGCGACAAGGGCGAGAACGTCCTCTTCATCATCGACAGCGTCACGCGTTTCGCCCATGCGATCCGCGAGGTGGCGACCGCCTCCGGCGAGCCGCCGATCGCGCGCGGTTATCCCGCCTCCGTCTTCACCGAGCTGCCGCGCCTCCTGGAACGCGCCGGTCCCGGTCCCGAGGGCGCCGGCACCATCACCGCGATCATCTCGATCCTTGTCGACGGCGACAATCACAATGACCCGATCGCCGATTCGACCCGCGGCATCCTCGACGGACATATCGTCCTGCAGCGCAGTCTCGCCGAAGAAGGGCGTTATCCCCCGATCGATCCGCTCGCCTCGATCTCGCGTCTTGCCCGCAAGGCCTGGACGCCGGATCAGGAAAAGCTGGTATCGCGGCTGAAGGTGCTGATCCACCGTTTCGAAGAGACGCGCGATCTGCGCATGATCGGCGGTTACCGTCAGGGTGCTGATCCCGATCTCGACATGGCGATCAAGCAGGTGCCGATCATTTACGACGTCCTGAAGCAGTCTCCGGGCGACCGCGACTCGCTCGACGCTTTCGCCGATCTCGCCGGTGCGCTCAAGGCTGCAGCCGGCATGGGCAATCAGGGCGCCCCTATTCAGAGGAGAGGCTAGACGTGGCTGATTTCGACGACGAACGCATTGCTTCCCTGAAGCAGCGCAGGAAAGCCGCCATCCTGGATCGGTTTCTGACCTTCGCCGGCCTGGCGCTTGCCGGCGCCTCCGCCTTCTTTCCCTGGTACGTCTTCTTCAACGCGGACAAGTTCGGCATCAATGTCGCCAGCAGCAGCAATTCGCGCGAACTGCCGGACTGGCCGGCCCGCAACGTCTTCAGCGTCTCGCCGCTTGCCATGGTCAACAAGAACGAAGCGGACAAGAAGGCCCCGCCGATCGATCCGCTGACGACGGCGACGGTCTCCGATCTCGGCAAGGAGCGCGATGGCCGCGCTATACAGGAGGATCAGCCCTTCCCCGGCAAATCGTCCTTCCGGCTGTTGCATGTTTCCAACGGCCGGGCGCTGATCGAGGATCCCTCCGGCATGTATGTGGTGCGCATCGGCTCGATCCTGCCCGATGAAAGCCGCCTTGCGACACTCGAGCAGCGCGACGGCAAATGGGTGATCGTCACCTCCAAGGGCGAGACCTACCAGAACAATTGAACCTGTCCGCAAACGCGGAAGGCAACAGGGGCTCCGCCGTGACCGGCCGGAGCCCCTGTTTTTTACTGCGTCATTCCTTAAATCGATTCCGATTTGGGGAAATGACGCAGCAATTCAGAGAGTTACAGCGTCCTGGCGCATCGGCAAGACGCGCGGCGCCGTCATAGCGGCGGCCTTCGCCGAAAGCCGCCTCGAAGCCTGAATTCCCGTAAGTCCCACGCAAGATTACCGCACTAGGTTCGGGACAGTAAAAACGGAGAGTTCTCATGCAACCGATCCAACTTTTCGACTTGGCTTCGCGGCAGGCGGAATGGCTGACGATTCGTCAGCAGGTTGTTGCCGGCAACATCGCGAATGCCAATACCCCGAAGTTCCACGCCAAGGACGTTACGCCCTTTGATGCGGTGCTCGACAATTCCAATATCAACATGGCGCGCACCAATCCGGCGCATCTCAGCGGCAACGATTTCAGCGACAGCGGCGATATCGACGTCAAGGATGCCGCGCTCGACCAGGAAATCGGTGTCCAGGAATCCGGCAATACGGTCGGTTTGGCCGAGGAGCTCTCCAAGTCGGGCGATATCAAGCGTCAGTACGATCTGAACACCTCGCTGGTCAGTTCCTTCAACCGCATGATGTTGATGACCGTCAGGAAGTAAAGTTATGGATCCGCTTTCAGCAGCAATGAAAATCGCCGGTTCCGGGCTCGAGGCGCAGTCGACGCGGCTGCGCATCGTCTCGGAAAACATCGCCAATGCCCGCTCGACGGGTGACACGCCCGGTGCCGATCCCTATCGCCGCAAGACGATCACCTTCGGCCAGCAGATGGATCGCACCAACGGTGTCGAGACTGTCGGCGTCAAAAAGGTCGGCGTCGACGAAGGCGACTTCAGCACTGAATTCGACCCCAGCAATCCGGCTGCGGACCCGAAGGGCGTCGTCAAACTGCCGAACGTCAATATCCTGGTTGAGATGGCCGACATGCGCGAAGCCAACCGCTCGTATGACGCCAATCTGCAGACCATCAAACAGACCCGCGATCTCATCTCCTCCACGATCGACCTCCTGAAGAGCCAATAATAATGATCAGCAGCGTCCAGAACGTCAGCAACCTTTCGATGACCCGTGCGCTCGGCGCCGTCGACACCGAAAATTCCACCTCGTCGTCTGCCGCCACCATGCCGGGCGCCGCAGGTGCGGCCAACGGCATGAGCTTCGCCTCCGTCATGGGTAACATGGCGAGCGACGCGGTCAGCAGCCTGAAGGGTGCGGAAAGCATGTCCTTTGCCGGTATCAAGGGCACGGCGACGACGCGCGAAGTCGTCGATTCCATGCTCCAGGCCGAGCAGACGCTGCAGACCGCGATTGCCATCCGCGACAAGGTCGTCTCGGCCTTTCTCGAAGTCACCAAGATGCAGATGTAACTGATTTGAGGACGAACACATGAGAGCGCTCGCCATCGCAGCAACGGGCATGGATGCCCAGCAGACCAATCTGGAAGTCATCGCGAACAACATCGCGAACATCAATACGACCGGTTTCAAGCGCGCCCGCGCCGAATTCTCGGATCTTCTCTACCAGACCGAACGTGCCAAGGGTGTCGCCAACCGCGCCAACCAGGCCGTCGTTCCGGAAGGTGCCAATATCGGCCTCGGCGTCCAGACCTCAGCGGTCCGCAACCTGCATCTCCAGGGCGAACTGACCCAGACCGGCAACGATCTCGACGTGGCGCTGATCGGCAAGGGCTTCTTCCAGATCCAGTCGACCGACGGGACGACGCTTTACAGCCGCGCCGGCGCCTTCAACAAGAACGACCAGGGCCAGCTCGTCACCATCGACGGCTACGAGGTCCTTCCCGGCATCACCATTCCGACGGGCTCGACCGAACTGACGATCAGCCGCTCCGGCCAGGTCACAGCCAAGCTGCCGGGTGCGACGGAGGCAACCGAGCTCGGCCAGTTGACCCTTGCCGACTTCGTCAACGAGGCGGGTCTCCAGCCGCTCGGCGACAATCTCTTCCAGGAAACGCCGGCCTCCGGCGAAGCCGTCATCGGCAATCCCGACGAGGAAGGTTTCGCTTACATGAAGCAGGGTTACCTGGAATCTTCGAACGTCGACCCGGTGAAGGAAATCACCGAGCTGATCTCGGCCCAGCGCGCTTATGAAATGAATTCCAAGGTGATCACCACCGCTGACGAAATGGCCTCCATCGTCAGCAAGAATCTGAAGTAAAGGGAAGGGCCGAAACATGATGTTTTGCCGGGCAGGACACATCTCAGGATGGGTGGCAGCAGCCACGATCGCAGTCGCGGGCATTTTCTTGCCCGCGGACGTGGATGCCGGCATGGGTTATGCCGTCGTTCCGACGACGATCATCTATCCCGGCGACACATTGTCGTCCAGCCAGCTTCAGGAGGTCGAGGTTACCAACCCCAACCTCGCCGGCGACTATGCCAAATCCATTTCCCAGGTCGAAGGCATGGTCTCCAAGCGTACGCTGTTGCCGGGCCGGACGATTTCGGTTTCGGGCCTGCGCGAGGCCTATACGGTGACGCGCGGCTCTTCGATCCGTCTGGTTCTGTCGTTCGGCGCGCTGACGATTTCCGCCGCCGGCACGCCGCTCGAAGACGGCACGACCGGGCAGGTCGTCCGCGCGCGCAATATGGACTCCGGCGTCATCGTCAGCGGCACGGTGCTTGCGGACGGCACGGTCCATGTGAGGGCAAAATGAAATTGTTCTTCCGCTTCGTCACCCTTGTCGCGGTTCTCGCCATGAGTTTGGCTGATGTCGTGCCCGCCTGGGCGCTGACTTCCCGCATCAAGGACATCGCTTCCCTTCAGGCCGGCCGCGACAACCAGCTGATCGGTTATGGCCTCATCGTCGGCCTCCAGGGGACCGGCGACGGCTTCCGGTCCTCGCCCTTCACCGAGCAGTCGATGCGCGCGATGCTGCAGAATCTCGGCATCTCGACGCAGGGCGGCCAGTCCAACGCCAAGAACACGGCGGCCGTGATGGTCACCGCCAACCTGCCACCCTTCGCAAGCCCCGGCAGCCGCATCGACGTGACGGTGAGCTCGCTCGGCGATGCGACGTCGCTGCGCGGCGGCACGCTCGTCATGACCTCGCTTTCTGGCGCCGACGGCCAAATCTATGCCGTCGCGCAGGGTGCCGCCATCGTTTCCGGTTTTCAGGCGCAGGGCCAGGCGGCGACCGTGACCGAAGGTGTCACCACCGCCGGCCGCGTGCCCGGCGGCGCGATCATCGAACGTGAACTGCCGTCCCGCTTCAAGGACTCGGTCAATCTCGTCCTGCAGCTGCGCAACCCCGACTTCTCGACGGCGATCCGCATCGCCGACATCGTCAACGGTTATGCCTCGGCGCGCTTCGGCGGGCCGGTCGCCGAAGCCAAGGATTCGCAGGAAGTCGTGATCCAGAAGCCGCGCACAGCCGATCTCACCCGGCTGATGGCCGATATTGAAAATCTCATCGTCGAGACCGACACGCCGGCCAAGGTGGTCATCAACGAACGCACCGGAACGATCGTCATCGGGTCCGACGTCCGCGTCTCGCCGGTCGCCGTCAGCTACGGCACCTTGACCGTCCAGGTCACCGAGACGCCGCAGATCATCCAGCCCGAACCCTTCTCGCAAGGCCGGACCGCCGTCCAGCCGCAGACCGATATTGCGGCCGAGCAGACCGGCGGGCGCGTCGCCATCATCGATGGTCCGGATCTCAGGACCCTTGTCGCCGGTCTCAACAATATCGGCGTGAAACCGGATGGCATCATCGCCATTCTCCAGGGCATCAAGTCGGCGGGCGCCCTGCAGGCGGAGCTTGTGCTGCAATGATTGATATCATCAACCCTGACATGACGGTTTTGCAATTGCTGCGCCGGCTGGCGCTGCCCGCCGCAGGCCTCGTCCTTCTGTCGATCCCCAGTGCCTTCGCGCAGGAACATGCGCCGGCCGGCGACATCACGTCCCAGGACGAGATCAAGCAGTTCTGCACCAACATCGCCGAGCCCGCCCGCGACCAGCGTTACCTCCTGCAGAAGCAGGAACTGGAAAAGCTTCGCGCCGACATTGACGCCCGCATGGCGGAAATGGACAAGCGCAAGGCCGAGTACCAGGACTGGCTGAAGCGGCGCGACGATTTCCTGAAGCAGGCGGAGGCCGGCCTCACCGAAATCTACAGGAAGATGAAGCCGGATGCGGCCGCACTCCAGCTGCAGGACATGAAGATCGAGGTGGCCTCCGCCGTGATCATGCGGCTCGGGCCGCGTCAGTCGAGCCTCATCCTCAACGAGATGGACCCTGAGAAGGCCGCGGTCATCGCCAGCGTCATCGCCAGTGCGTCCGATCCCAATACGTCGAAGGATCCTTCATGAATATGCGTTTCCCGGCCGCGATCGCCGCCCTCGCACTCCTTGCAGGTTGCCAGTCTCCGACGGCGGTCAGCGAGATCGGCCGTGCGCCTGCCATGAGCCCGATCGGCAGCGGCCTTGCCTACGGGCAGACGCCGCAGATGGCGCTTTATCCGAAGCAGCCGCGCGCCGTGGCGCAGGGCTATTCGCTGTGGAGCGATTCGCAGGCCGCCCTCTTCAAGGATGCGCGCGCGCTGAACGTCGGCGACATCCTGACCGTCGACATCCAGATCAACGACAAGGGCTCCTTCGACAACGAGACCAACCGCAGCCGGAAGAATTCGAGCGGCATGAACTGGGACGTCAACGCCCAGATCTTCGGCTGGACGCCCGAGTCCAAGACCGACCTCACCTATGGTTCCGACACCAGCACCGACGGCAAGGGCAAGATCGAGCGCACCGACAAGCTCACCCTTCTGGTCGCCGCCGTCGTCACCGGCATTCTCGAAAACGGAAACCTTGTCATATCAGGCTCGCAGGAAGTCCGCCTGAACCAGGAACTGCGCATCCTGAACGTTGCCGGTATCGTTCGTCCGCAGGACGTCAATGCCGAAAACCAGATCTCCTACGACAAGATCGCCGAAGCCCGCATCTCCTACGGCGGCCGCGGCCGTCTGATGGAAGTGCAGCAGCCTCCGCGCGGCCAGCAGGCCGTCGATCTTTTCTCGCCGCTTTGAGGCTGAACGACGATGGCAGAGCCAGACGCAAGCGCAGGTCAATCGCAGAAGAAATCCGGCGCGCTGATGACGATCATCGGCATCGCCGTCCTGACCCTGCTCGGCGCCGGCGGCGGCTGGGCGGTCGGCACGATCGTCGCGCCCAACATCAAGGGCGCCAAGGAGGTCGAGCAGGCCAAGGATGCTGAGGCCAAGAAGAAGGCCGAGGAAGGCCTGGCGCGCATCTCGACCGAGGCCAACAACGTCGTCCAGCTCGAGCCGATCACCTCGAACCTCGCCTACCCCTCAGAAAACTGGGTGCGACTCGAAGTCGCGCTGCTGTTCAACGGGCCGCCGGATGTCAAGGTTTCCGAGGATATTCACCAGGATATCCTCGCCTATATCAGGACCGTTTCCCTCCAGCAGATCGAGGGGCCGCGCGGCTTTCAATATCTCAAGGATGACATACAGGAACGTGTTGACCTTCGCTCGCAAGGGCGGGTATCGAAGGTCATGTTCAGGACATTTGTCATCGAATGATTCGTCTCATAGTTTTCCTTGCCGCCATGATGGCGGTACCGGAACTGGCGGTGGCACAGCAGCTGCCGACTGACTTGTTGAACGTGCCGGTCGATGGCTCCGTCGCCGCCTGGATCATCCGCACATTCGGCCTGCTGACCATTCTTTCGGTCGCTCCGGGCATCCTGATTATGGTGACGAGCTTTCCGCGCTTCATCATCGCCTTCTCGATCCTGCGCTCGGGGATGGGCCTCTCCTCGACGCCCTCCAACATGATCCTCTTGTCGCTGTCGCTGTTCATGACCTTCTACGTCATGTCGCCGACCTTCGATCAGGCCTGGCAGAACGGCGTGCAGCCGCTGCTTGCCAATCAGATCAACGAGACCGAAGCGGTCCAGCGTATCGCCGAACCCTTCCGCACCTTCATGGCGGCCAATACCCGCGACAAGGATCTGGCGCTCTTCGTCGATCTGGCGCGCGAACGCGGACAGAATATCCAGACGACCGATCCGATCGACTACCGCGTGCTGATCCCGGCCTTCATGATTTCCGAAATTCGCCGCGGCTTCGAGATCGGCTTCCTCGTCGTGCTGCCGTTCCTCGTCATCGACCTCATCGTCGCGACCATCACCATGGCGATGGGCATGATGATGCTGCCGCCGACCTCGATCTCGCTGCCTTTCAAGATTCTCTTCTTCGTGCTGATCGACGGCTGGAACCTGCTCGTCGGCAGCCTGGTGCGCTCGTTCAGCTGACCGGCTGCCGCCGCTTGGATATTCGCCAATGAGAAACCCGCCGGATCGCTCCGGCGGGTTTCTCATTATGCAGCAATTCAAAGAGCTACAGCGTCCGTTACGCGTCTGAAAGACGCGCGGCGCTGTAGCGGTCGAAAAGCCTCATTCGGCCGCGAACGGCGCCGTGCGCGGCGGCAACGCCGGAATGTCCATGTGATCGGGGGCAAGACCCTGCTTGGCGCGCTCGGCCATGATTTGATAGGCCTGCTCCAGATGGTCGCAGAACCGTTCTGCGTCGAAGAGCGGCGCGGTATAGCGCTTCTCCTTGAGATGCGCCTTGTACTCAGCGATCCGTCCGGGATTCTCAGCCAGTTCGACAGCCATATCCTCATAGGCCCGCAGGTCGGGCGCGACGAGCTCAGGCAGGTCGATGGCCCTGAGCAGGCTCTCGCTGACGCGTGAGGCGAAGTTGGTGCCCTTGACGGTCAGGACCGGCAGGCCGCCCCAGAGCTGCTCCGAGGTGGTCGTGTGGCCATTGACGGGGAAGGTATCGATGCCGATATCGGCCGCCTGCTGGCGGTCGATGTGCTGTTCATAGGGCGCGCGGGGGCAGAAGATGATCCGCTTGGCGGAAATGCCCGCCGTCTGGAATTGCTTCAGGAGGTTTGCCTGGTTGCGCGGCGTATTCGCCATCAGCCAGAGCACGCTGTTCGGTGCGCGCTTGAGAATGCGGCACCAGCTGTCGATCGTCTCCGGCGTGATCTTGCGGTTACCGTTGAAGGACGCGAAGATGAAGGCGTCATCAGGCAGGCCGAGTTGCTCGCGGGTGACAGGACGCGGCTTCGGACGATGCATCGGGTCGTTCGGCTGGTAGCTCTCCGGCAGGCGGCAGAACTTCTCGTGGTAGAAGGGCTTGGCCACCTCGGGCAGGACGAAATGGTCGCCGATGACGTAATCGAGATCGACATTGACCGTGCTGCCGGGGAAACCGAGCCAGCCGACATGCACCGGTGCGAGCGGCAGGTTGAAGGCCGTCGCGCGACTGCCCGAAGTGTGGCCCTTCAGGTCGACCATGATGTCGATATTATGCTCGCGCACCGCTTCCAGCACCGCTTGATCGGAGAAGCCGTGAACGGTGACGATCCGGCCCCAGCGGCTGCGGTCGATCGTGTTGTGCTTGAGGTATTCCGGGCCCGTATGGCAGAAGAGCGTCACCTCGAACCGGTCCGTGTCGTGCAGTTCCAGGATGCGCTGCAAGAGCTTCATCGTCGCATGGCGATCCCAGAAGTCTGATGACATGTAGCCGATGCGGATCTTGTCCGACCATGTGTGCGGTTGATTGCGGCGGAAGGCCACCCGTTCCTGGTTGAGGGGGGTGGTGCCGATCGTCGCATACCGGTTGAAGTCTTCGTTGCCGCACCAGTGCAGATGATAGAACGGGTTGTCCTTGCGCAGGATCTCGATATCGCCCTTTGCAAGGGCCGCGTCGATTACCGCCTGATGCTTGCTCGCCTCTTCGAACTCATTGAATTCGCGGGCGAAAACAAGGTGAAGGAAGCGAAATGCGAGGTTGCCAGGAAAACGCTTGAAGATGTTGCGCGCGAGGTTCTGGTTGGTTGCGTCGTTCAGATCGTCGCTCAGCAGCAGGGCCGCCAGGCGCATATGATCGGGATTGGCACTCTGCGACAGCACCGTCTTGAACGGGCGGATGATATCCCGCTGCTGGCGCTTCAGATAGATCGCGGTGATGATGAAGGCGAGTTCCGCGTCTTCCTGCGCCTTGGTGAGGTTTCGCATGGCGATCAGCAGAGCATCGTCCTCGTTGCCGGTCTCGTAATGCAGCTTGGCAGCCTGTTTCTGGTATTCGTAGGAATTCGGTCCTTCGCAATTCCCGGCCAGGCCATAGGCTTTCGCGGCATCGGCCTTGAAGCCGAGCTGCACGAGGTTCTTGGCCAGCAGCGCATAGGTCTTGGCGTCCTGCTGGATATCCATCAACTGGTTGAGCGTCGCCAAGGACTGTGTGTAGCGGCCCATCTGGTAATCCTTGGATGCCGCAGAGAACGAAACTTTGCTGTTCAAAACCCAACTCCGTGAAGGAAATGTTCTGGCATGGCTGTCGATCGCCGAAGCGCGCATGGACCGTCCTCCCAAAAACGAGGTCAGTCCGATGATGCTATCCCGGCATCTGCCATACTGGCATTCGAAGCTTGCTTGAAACCGGTGGCGCGATGAGTGCCTGCTTTGTCCGGAAAGCCTCGACTGTCCCAGGAAAACGCCCCTTCCGCCGGTAAAGTTTTCTTTTGTCGCTCGAATTCGGATGCCGAAAATTATCTTCAGCAGGCATTAACTAAGCCTTGTGAGAAGGCATTAACTATGCCCTGCGAGGAGCCGGCCGAGGGTCCGTATTTTTAAGGAGTTGGCAAGCATTGGCTGCGAGATTGCCCTGGACATGACGGGTTTGGGCCAAACAAAACAGGCGCCGAGTAGCATGAAGCTGGTCCGTCATCGCCGGTACTATAGTCCGGTATGTCCTCCTTTTTGTATCTAGTTTCCAGGGGACAGACTTATGACAAGCATTAACACGAATTCTTCCGCACAGGCCGCTCTCCAGACGCTGCGCAGCGTCAACCAGAACCTGAACAACACGCAGAACCACGTTTCTTCTGGTTACCGTGTTGAAAAGGCTTCGGACAACGCTGCTTACTGGTCGATCGCAACGACCATGCGTTCTGATAACAAGGCTCTCTCGGCCGTCTCCGACGCTCTCGGCGTAGGCGCCGCCAAGGTCGACACTGCTTACACCGCCATGGACAGCGCCATCGACGTCGTCGGCGACATCAAGGCGAAGCTCGTTGCCGCCACTGAAAACGGCGTCGACAAGGCCAAGGTCCAGGAAGAAATCGGTCAGCTGCAGCAGCAGCTCCTGAGCATCGCTCAGTCGGCTTCCTTCAATGGAGAAAACTGGGTTGCCGGCGCTGACGGCACCAAGAGCGTCGTCTCCTCGTTCGTCCGTGACGGCTCCAACGCCGTTTCGATCACCACGACCGACTATGTTCTCGACAGCGGCTCTGCAGGCAACGTTCTGTTCGGCATGAGCGGCGGCTCGGTCGAAACCTCCACGGGTATCCTCGGTACTTCGAGCGGTGCGACCGGTTCGATCTACGCGATGGACATCACCAGCTTCACCGCCGGCCAGATCCAGTCGGCTCTGACCAACGTTGAAGCAGCTCTGAAGTCCATGACCAGCGCAGGCGCTGCTCTCGGCTCGCTCTCCAGCCGCATCGACGCCCAGGACGACTTCGTCTCGGCTCTGAGCGACTCGATCGACTCCGGTGTCGGCCGTCTCGTCGATGCCAACATGGAAGAAGAGTCCTCCAAGCTCAGCGCCCTGCAGACCCAGCAGCAGCTGGCGATCCAGTCGCTGTCGATCGCGAACTCCTCTTCGCAGAACATCCTGTCGCTCTTCCGCTAAGACCGGTCGGCACAAGGTTTCCAAGTTTCGCGGCCGGGTCATCCCCGGCCGCGAAATATTTTAATATAAGGTTAATGAAAATCCTTCTAAGCCTCAGATATTTTTAAGTAATTTCCAATTCGAATTCAGCTTTCCTTAACCATCTTGGTGTTTTCTAGGCCCATCGAAACGGCGAGTTAACCTTAACAGAAATGGTTAACAGGCATGATGCTGATCGCTGTGGGCCGGCCGAAAATCCGGAATGTCCCTGTTTAAAATCTGCCAACAAGGGGCAAGCAAACTATGACGAGCATCAACACCAATAACGCTGCAATGGCAGCCCTCCAGACTCTCCGTGGCATCAACCAGGGTCTCCAGGAAACCCAGGCCCACGTTTCGTCCGGCTATCGCGTCGGCAAGGCTTCGGACAACGCTGCTTACTGGTCGATCGCAACGACCATGCGTTCTGATAACAAGGCTCTCTCGGCTGTCTCCGACGCTCTCGGCCTCGGCGCTGCAAAGGTCGACACCGCTTACTCTGCTATGGACAGCGCCATCGACGTCGTCGGCGACATCAAGGCCAAGCTGGTTGCCGCCACTGAAAGCGGCGTCGACAAGGCCAAGGTCCAGGAAGAAATCAGCCAGCTGCAGCAGCAGCTCCTGAGCGTCGCTCAGTCGGCTTCCTTCTCCGGTGAAAACTGGGTTGCTGGCGCTGACGGCACCAAGAACGTCGTTGCCTCCTTCGTCCGTGACGGCTCCAACGCCGTTTCGGTCGTGATGACCGACTATGTTCTCGACAGCTCCTCCATGGGCAACGTTCTGTTTGGCATGAGCGTCGGCTCGGTCGAAACCTCCACGGGTATCCTCGGTACTTCGAATGGTGCGACCGGTTCTGTCTACGCAATGGATATCACCAACTTCACCCTCGGCGAAATCCAGTCGGCTCTGACTAACGTTGAATCGGCTCTGAAGGCGATGACCAGCGCCGGCGCTCAGCTCGGCTCGATCTCCAAGCGCATCGAACTACAGGAAAACTTCGTGTCCGCTCTCAGCGACTCGATCGACTCCGGTGTCGGCCGTCTCGTCGACGCCAACATGGAAGAAGAGTCCTCCAAGCTCAGCGCCCTGCAGACCCAGCAGCAGCTGGCCGTCCAGTCGCTGTCGATCGCGAACTCCTCTTCGCAGACCATCCTCACGCTGTTCCGCGGCTAATAACCCGCCGAAACATCAGCCCGCCGGTCTCCGGCGGGCATCTCGGAATCGAGCCGCGCTTCAATGGAGCGCGGCTTTTTTAATGTCCGTTAACGATCGATTAACCATAATGCTGTCTTCTGCGGTCAACGAGACGGTGGGTTAACCAAATTTAAGAACCGGTTAACAGGCATGAGGCTGGTCCCCGTTCCCGGTAGCTTTCCGGAATGTCCCTTTTTTCCATCTGCCAACAAGGGGCAATCATTTCATGACCAGCATTTTGACGAACGTTGCGGCAATGGCCGCTCTTCAAACACTTCGCGGAATCAACGACAGCCTCGAGGATACGCAGAACCGCGTATCATCGGGTTACCGCGTCGAGAAGGCGGCCGACAACGCCGCCTACTGGTCGATCGCAACGACCATGCGTTCCGACAACAAGGCTCTCTCGGCTGTCTCCGACGCTCTCGGCCTCGGCGCTGCCAAGGTCGACACCGCTTACTCCGCCATGGACAGTGCCATCGATGTCATCAGCGAGATCAAGGCGAAGATCGTCGCTGCAACCGAAAAGGGTGTCGACAAGGCTAAAGTGCAGGAAGAAATCGGCCAGCTGCAGCAGCAGCTCCTGAGCATCGCGCAATCGGCTTCCTTCTCCGGTGAAAACTGGGTCGCGGGCGCTGACGGCACCAAGAGCGTCGTTTCCTCGTTCGTCCGCGATGGCAACGGCAATGTCTCGGTCAAGACGACGGACTACATTCTGGACACGAGCTCCACGGGCAACGTTCTCTTCGGCATGGACTCGACCGGCGCGATCGAGACCAGCTCCGGCCTTATCGGCACATCATCCGGTACGATCGGCTCGATCTACTCGATGGACATCACCAACTTCGATTCGCCTGAGATCTCCATGGCCCTGACGTCAATCGAGGCAGGCCTTGAGGCGATGACCAAGGCTGCATCGCAGCTCGGCTCTATTTCCACTCGCATTGAGCTGCAAGAAGGCTTCGTCAGCGCGCTCAGCGATTCGATTGACTCCGGTGTCGGCCGCCTCGTCGACGCCAATATGGAAGAAGAATCCTCCAAGCTCAGCGCTCTGCAGACCCAGCAACAGCTGGCCATCCAGTCGCTGTCGATCGCCAACTCCAGCGCTCAGAACATCCTCACGCTGTTCCGTAGCTAAGTCAGGCGCTGAAGCTGGACCGAATCTTGCGCCGTCGTCTGGCCGCAAACGAGAAGCCTCCCGGACCGCGCCTCAAAACGGCGCGGTTCTTCCTTTTATATCAACGGCTTGATCGAAATTTCTGGCGACGCGCCGGGCTCGGCGCCAGGCTCTTGCCCAACCGGTTGATATCGAGTTAACTTCGCTTTGAGTTGATTTGCTTTGCGACACACCGGTGGAAACTCTGCCGGAGGCATGACGCCACCCCAGTCGCCGCCGGCACTCCGGCCTGCCCTTTCACCCCGATTCCGAGACCTGTCGATGACCGTTAAGATTACCAGCGCGGCCGCGGTGAATGCGCTTGCGGTGCTGCGCAGCATAAACAAAGAAGCCAGCCAGACCCAACAGCAAGTATCCTCGGGATATCGTATCGAGACGGCCGCCGACGATGCGTCCTACTGGTCGGTCGCGACCGTCATGCGTTCGGACAGCACCAATCTCGGAACGATCGGAGATGCGCTCGGCCTCGGCGCTGCCAAGGTGGATGCGACCTACACGGCGATGGACTCCGCGATCGATCTCATCGGTGAGATTCGCGCCAAGCTGGTTTCGGCAAGAGAACCAGGCGCCGACAAGGACAAGATCAACGCCGAGATCAGTGAATACAAGGAGCAGTTGCAGACGGTCGTCGAATCGACGTCGTTTGCGGGTGAAAACTGGCTGTTGAACGGCGATGCCGCCGCGCCGCCGACATGGCAGGTGATCTCTGGTTTCGTGCGCGCTCCAACCGGCGAATATCAGGCTCAGACCATCGATTTCCCATCCTCGCAGACCATCCTCATCGACAAGAACAATGCGAGCGGCGGCCTGCTGACCAAGTCGGTCGATGCCAACGCGATCAACAACAGCGGCGCGACGTCGCGGAACTATTATCTGCTGAACGCCAACTCCACCACGCCGGCGACAGGTACGGAAATTGCGATTGGCAAGAACACGACCGATGCACAACTCACCGACATGCTTGACGTGACCGACTCGCTGCTCTCCTCGCTGACGACCACGGCCGCGTCCATCGGCGTGATGAAGACGCGCATCGACGATCAGATCGACTATACCGCCAATCTGTCCGATTCGATCGACAAAAGCGTCGGTGCGCTCGTCGATACCGACATGGACGAGGCTTCGATCCGGCAGAAGGCGATCGAAACCCAGAAGCAGATGGCCGTCGAAGCGATCTCGATCCTCAACACGGCCGCAAGCAAGATCCTGATCCTGCTGGAATAGGGGCGGGCGCGATCACGGGTGGCAGCGGCGCCATTCATCCTCGCGCAAGTTTGACTGCCTAGTTTCCGGCATGAAGGCATCGTCCGAATCCGTGCCGGCGCAAGGTCAGGCTCTTGCCCGTTTCGAAGGGGATGCCGACGCACAACGTCACTTTGAGCGGGGGCGGGCATGTTGCATGCCTCCCGAATGCTGGATGGTTTTTTATGAGCATTGCGCTTTCCCGGTATTTGAAGGATTTCGGTGAACCGGAATCGTCAGCGCCGATCCTCGACATGGACGATTTCGGCAGCGACGCTTTCCCCGAAATGGCGAGCGAACCGGCGATCGACGTCGAGGCGGAGCGCCGCGAAGCCTATGCGGAAGGTCATGCCGCAGCGACCGTGGAATTGACTGAGAAATACGAACGCGAGGTGCGGATGCTGGCGGAGGTCCATGCGCGTGAACTCGAAGAGCTGAAGCTGCGTTACGAAGTCGAGGCGGCGGCGGTCATTGCATCCCGCATCCGCGATATCGCCGAAGAGATCGCTCAACTGGTCAGCGCCGGCGCCGCCGTTGCCATCGCGCCTGTGATGACCGAAGCGCTTGCCGCCAAGGCTGCCGAAAGCCTCGCCTCTCTGCTGCGTGACGCGATCCTCGAAGGCGCGGCCGGAGCGGTCGTCGTCAGGGGGCCGACCCGGCTTTTCGACATATTGAAGGCCGAGCTCGGCGAACATGCCGAGGCGGTTCGCCACATTGAGACCGACGATATCGATCTTGCCGTCGAAATCGGTGATGCCGTCATCGTCACCCGTATGTCCGCCTGGGCGGCAAGCTTGAAGAAAGTTCTCGAATGAGCGAAGGCGAAAACCACCACCACGGCAAGAACGAGATCATCATCGTCAAGAGACATGGCGGCGGTGATCACGATGGCGCCCATGGCGGTGCGTGGAAAATTGCCTATGCCGACTTCATGACGGCGATGATGGCGTTCTTCCTGGTCATGTGGCTGGTCAATGCCGCCAACGAGGAGACCAAGGCCTCGGTCGCGACCTATTTCAATCCGATCAAACTCTCCGACGAAAAGCCGACCGAGAAGGGCCTGAAGAAGCCCGTCGACAACGCCGAGGGCGAAGAGAAGCAGGAGAAGTCGAAACAGAAGGAAGAAGATCCGAACGACGGCAAGGCCGCGGCGGATGGTGACGACCAGACATCGACCTCAGGCGACCAAACCAATTATTCCGAGGCCGATTTCTTCGAAAATCCTTATTCGGTTCTGGCCGAGATCGCCCAGGAAGTCGGCCAGCAGGCCAATGTCAGCGCCAAGGGCGACGGCGGTGCCGCCGATTCCGGCCCGGCCACCGGCGCCGATGGCGGCGAGGCCTATCGTGATCCCTTCGATCCGGATTTCTGGACGAAGCAGGTCGAGGTCACGACGGCCGGCAAGCCGTTGCCGCCCGGCAAGAGCGACGACCAGGCGGTCGAGAGCGAGACGACCGAGATCGCCAAGCTTGAGGACGCCAAGCCGATACCGCTGACTACCGATCAGAAGGCCGCCCAGGAAACCAAAGAAACGAAGGAAACCAAGGGCGCGGTCGAGGCCAAGGACGGCAAGACGCCGGGTGGCAAGTCGCCCGAAGACAAGAAGGCCGAAGCTCAGAAGGACGCCGATCATCAGAAGGATGCGGACAAGAGTGCCGCCGAGACCGAGCAGCAGCAGCAGAAGGAAGCAGAGCAGCTGCAGGCGCAGATCGCCCAGCAGATCGGCGGCGTTGCCGGCAAGCTCGCTGAAGGTCTGACCGTGACGGCGTCCGAAGGCGGTTTGCTGGTCAGCATCTCCGATCAGACCGACGATTCGATGTTCAATATCGGTTCTGCGGTTCCGCGCCAGGAGATGGTGCTGGCCATGGAAAAGATCGGCGCGATCCTGAAGGAGAGGGGTGGTGCGGTTGCCGTCCGCGGCCACACGGATGGTCGCCAGTATAAGGGCACGCAGAATGAGAACTGGCGGCTTTCGATGGATCGCGCCCAAAGCGCCTACTACATGCTCGTACGCGGCGGGCTCGACGAGAAACGCATCTCCCAGGTCTCCGGCTTTGCCGATCGTCGGCTGAAGCTGCCGTCTGACCCGTTCAACGCGACCAATCGCCGGATCGAGATCCTGGTGCAGGCGGATCAAGGATAGTCGAATGGCGCGTCGGCAGCACCGTTACGTCGGATTTGTGGCCCTCGGCCTGGCGATGCTTTCGCCGGCCGGAGGCAACGCGCAGGATCCGGACGATCTCGCGCCCTACAAGATGCTGCGATCGTTGCAATTCGTGCAGGATTCCGTCGTCAGCGGCGATCATTCGGCCGGCGAGATGCAACGCTTCATGCTGGGCACGATCGACGAGCGGCTGCGCACTGTCGATCCTTCGACATTCGACGACGACCGCAACGTCGACGCAGCGCTGATCTACGCGATGAGCGGCGGCAATCCCCAGACACTCGAATATCTGATCGCCCATGACGTCAACGGCTATTTCGACAACCGCGTCACCGATGTGCTGCGCAAATATCTGAGCGGCAAGGGGCTGCTCGTCGCCAAGACACTGGAGGAGACGGCCAGAGAATATCGCGACAAGAAGATCGGCCCCTACCTTGCCCTGATCGGCGGCAACGTATTGATCGCGACGAAACCGACAGACGCGCTGGATCTCTACGACCAGGCGCGTCTTGCCGCTCCGGGTACGATCGTCGAGGAGGCGGCGTTGCGCCGCTCCGTCGCCATCTGCGTCGACAAGGGAATGCTCGACAGGGGAATGGCCTATTCGCAGCGCTATGTCAGACGCTTCCTGCATTCGCCCTATGCCAGCCAGTTCGCCGATCTTTTCGTCACGCTCGTCGTCGGCCACGATCACGACGTGAAACCGCAGGATGTCATCGACATCCTGTCCTTCATGGACGCCCCGCGCCAACGCGAGGTCTATCTGCGCATCGCCCGCGCTGCCGCGATATCAGGCAAGCCGGAGCTGGCGCGCATGGCGGTCGGTCGCGTGCAGTCGCTTGGCGCCGGCACCGACAATCCCTTCGGTTCGCTTGCAGATTTCTATGGCGGCATGGCCGGCCTTCCCACAGAGGATATCGATCAGGCGGCGAAGAATGTCAGCGGCATCGACGGCAACGCGCTGTCGCCGCGGGATCAGGCGCTGCAGGAGGCCGCGCGGTCCGTCGCCGACCAGATCCTGCGCGCTCCCGACCCGGCAAGCCTGACGCAAGCCTCGGATCCTAACACTGACCATCAAGAAATCACTTCTGAAAAGGCTGCGGCTATAGCCACGCAACCGGGAGCGCCAGGCGCGCTTCCCGAGCCTGTTCCGGGAGGTGTGGCATCGACTGGCCAAAGCCAGGATACCGACCCCTCATTCAACGCATTTGTGACGACCAATCGATCCAAGCTCGACGAGATCGACGGTCTTCTGGCGCAGGAAGGCAACGAACAATGATGGATATGAGCGTCTCGGGCGGAGCCCCCGGTGCGGAGTCCGCCGCGACTGCGAAATCTGCGCGACCGGCCGGAAAAGACGATGCCGCCGGCCAAAAGAACGGCTTCTCCGACGCGCTGGCCAAGGCAAGCGGCAGTGCTGCCAATGACGATGCCGACGATGCGCAGCCGAATCAGGGCGTGGCAGCCGATGGCAGCGCCGAGAAAGCGGCGCAGTCGATCCGCGGCCGCAACGGCGCAAAGCCGTTGATCGATCTTAGCGACGCCGCGCTGAAGGCACAGGCGGAGGCGCAGCCGGAAACGATCGTCAGTGCTGACAAGGCCGCGGCAAAGCCGGTAAAGGCCGAGATCAAAATGCCGACCGATCTCGGCCTCGGCAAGCTCGATCCGAAGGACAGTTCCGCAAACGGGGTCGCTCCGGCAGCCAAGGGCGGCAAACACACCAAGGCCGACGCGCTGGAAACCGATACGGATAAGGCCAGCGACGATGATGACGGCGGCATTTCCGATGTTCTGGGTCTGCTGAAGCAGGAGCCTGCCGACGGGACCGTGACTTTGCCGGCGGCCACCGCGCATCACGTCTCTGCAAACGTCGACGAGGCTGGAGCTGCCGACAAAAAAATCGATGGTATCGAAGCCAAGGCGGGCGGCCATGCGTCCGACGCTCTTGCCGCCGTCAGCGGCAACGTCGAGAGCGGCAAGGCGGATAATATCAAGGTTCCCGGATCGCAGGCTGCCGAAGCCGCCGATGGAAAGACATTCAGGATCAGCCGCGCCGATGGCCGCGGCGTCTCGATGGATGTCCACATCGGCACCGATCAGGTCGGTCCGAAAGATGGCTCGAAGAAGGCCGATGTCGAAAACGTTTCGGTGCTCGAATCGCGCCGCTATATCGGCCTGATGCAGAATTCGAATTCCGCTGCCGTTACCGCCGCTCTCTCCGGCGATTCCGAATGGGCGCGCGCCATGGAGCCGAGCTCGGCGCTCTCCAACGCGGCGGAATGGACGAGCACCGGCAGGGTGGTCAATACGTTGAAGATCCAGATGAACCCGCTCGATCTCGGTCTGGTGACGGCGACCATGCGCCTGTCCGGCGACGCCCTGAACGTCGACCTCAAGGTCGAAACCGGGGCCGCCTATCGTCAGATGAAGGAAGATCACGGCAAGATTCTCGAAGCTCTGCGCAGCCAGGGTTACGCGGTCGAAAACGTCACCATCAGCATGGCGCCGGTCGAGCGTTCCGACGCCGGCAACCAGGGCCAGGCCTCCCAGCAGCAGTCGCCCCCCCAGCAGGGGCAGGGCGGCGAGGCGCGCGAGCGCCACAATCAGACGGCACAGCGGACGGACGGAGGCTTCAATGGCGCAGGCGAGACTGGTATTGAAGACGCTCGTGCTGGCGGCAGCAGCGGTACTGGCGGCGTTTACCTCTGAGGCGACCGCCTCCACCGGCGCCTGCGAACGCGAGATCCAGTCGGCAGCGGCCAAATACGGCATCCCGGAAGGGATCCTCTATTCGGTCGGTCTGACGGAAACCGGCCGCAAGGGCTCGCTCTATCCCTATGCCATGAACGTCGAAGGCAAGGCGATCTTTCCGCCCTCGGAGCAGGACGCGATGCGACAGTTCGATGTCGCCCGCAACAGCGGCGCCAAGCTCATCGACATCGGCTGCATGCAGATCAACCATTACTTTCACGGCGAGAATTTCCGGTCCGCCGAGGAGATGTTCGACCCGCATCGCAACGTCGAGTATGCGGCAAAATTCCTCCGCAATCTGCATGACCGTCACGAGACATGGACGATGGCGGTGGCCAGATACCATGCCGGACCGAACAATAATCCGGCACAGAAGCAATATGTCTGCCGCGTCATCTCCAATCTCGTCGCCACGGGTTACGGCAAATGGACTCTCAATGCGAGTAACTTTTGCCGAAATTGATTCAACCAAAGATAGAAGAGGCGTATTGTGACGAAACTGTGTCACAATGTGGCAGGAATCCGGCGTGAATCCCCCGCGCAAGTCATATTTAACCGACTGTTAACTTTTCCACGAAATTTTGGTGGGCATATTTAGGGCTACCCACTAGATATAGATCAAATCGCTACCCAAATCTTAATCAATTATTAGTTTCTGCCATTAACTTTAACGAGTTGTCGCCGATTCGTGCGATTCGTACCCATAGATCATCGAAGTGCCACACTGATTCGGAGGCGGACGAATGATCGTAGTGGTTGATGAGCGTGAGCTCGTGAAAGATGGATACACATCTCTGTTCGGTCGTGAGGGCATTCCCTCCACCGGCTTTGATCCAGCGGAATTCGGCGAGTGGGTACAAACCGCCGCCGATTCCGATATAGCTGCAGTCGAGGCCTTCTTGATCGGTCAAGGCCAGCGCAACTTCGAACTGCCCCGGGCGATCCGGGATCGGTCGATGGCGCCGGTGATTGCGGTCAGCGATCAGCACTCGCTCGAAAACACCCTTGCGCTGTTCGATTGCGGCGTCGACGACGTGGTGCGCAAACCGGTGCATCCCCGCGAAATCCTCGCAAGGGCGGCTGCGATCCGGCGCCGGCTGAAGGCGATCACCAACTATACCGAGATCGGCGGGATTCGCGTCTTCTCGGATGGCCGTGACCCCGAGATCAACGGCGAAGTCTTCGCACTTCCCCGGCGCGAGCGCCGCATCCTCGAATATTTGATCGCCAATCGCGGTCGCCGCGTCACCAAGACCCAGATCTTCAACGCCATCTACGGCATCTTCGATGAAGAGGTCGAGGAGAACGTCGTCGAAAGCCACATCTCGAAGCTGCGCAAGAAGCTGCGCAAAAAGCTCGGCGTCGATCCGGTCGATTCCAAGCGCTTCCTTGGTTACTGCATCGATTGGGCCTGATTTTCTCGGCCGGGCGGCGCCTGGCTGAACCGCATTATCCGGCCTCGCAGCTCGCATGACAGACAGCTTCACGCAAGGCCCGACAAATACTCTCGTGCATAACAGGTAAAGCGAGGTTTTCAGATGAGCATTTTCGGCAGCATGAAGACGGCAGTATCGGGGATGAACGCGCAGGCCAACCGCCTCAGCACCGTCGCCGACAACATCGCCAACGTTAACACGACCGGTTACAAGGCCGTGTCGACGAGCTTCTCGTCGCTGGTTCTGCCCTCCTCGGGCGGCAACTACAATTCCGGCGGCGTTCAGACCTCCGTCCGCCAAGCCGTCTCCGACCAGGGCGATATTTCCTACACCACGTCGAGCACCGACCTTGCAATCTCAGGCGACGGCTTCTTCATCGTCCAGGGTCCTGACGGCACCCCGGTTCTGACCCGCGCCGGCGACTTCACCAAGGACGACGAAGGCAATCTCGTCAACGCCGCCGGCTTCATGCTGATGGGTTATTCCTACGACTCCGGCTCTCCTGCTGTCGTCGTCAACGGCTTCGATGGCCTCGTTCCCGTCAACGTCAACCAGGATGGGTTGACCGCCATCGCCTCGACCTCAGGTATCTTCAAGGGCAACCTCGACTCCAATGCCAAGATCGCTCCGGTCGCTCCTGCGACGCTGCCGAGCGCCAACCTCGCCACGACGACGACCGACACCAAGAAGGTCTCGATGGTCGCCTATGACCGTCTCGGCAACAAGGTGATGTACGACTTCTACTTCACGAAAAAAACAGTTGTTACGCCGCCGCCGGCAACGCCCGCTACGGCTGCCACCTGGGAAGTGTCGATGTTCCGCAACGCCGATGCTGCGGTGGGCGGCACGACCTCCTTCCCCTACAGCACCGCCTCTGTCGGCACCGGAACGCTCAGCTTCGACGCCAACGGCAAGTTGACCGCGGGCGGCGCCGTTAACATCGTCGACCCAGTGACTGGTCAGACGATTGCCATGGACTTCTCCGCCTTCACACAGCTCGGTGCCGACTTCTCCGGCACCGGCACGCCGAACGGTCAGGCAGCGACCCCGGTCAAGGACGTCACGGTTGATGGCGACGGCATCGTCTACGCGAAATACGAAGACGGCAGCACCAAGCCGCTCTATCGCATTCCGCTGGCCAATGTCGCTAGCCCGGACAAGCTGACGCTGATGAGCGGCAACGTCTACAGCGCCAACGGCCAGTCGGGCGTCACCGTCACCGGCTTCCCGCAGACCAACGGTCTCGGCACGATCAAATCAGGCGCTCTCGAAGGTTCGAACGTCGACCTCGCCGGCGAGCTGACCGAGATGATCGAATCGCAGCGCAGCTATACCGCCAATTCCAAGGTGTTCCAGACGGGATCCGACATTATGGACGTTCTCGTCAACCTCAAGAGATAAGCAAGGTACCGGGTAAGCCATGTCGCTCACATCCGCACTTAATACCGCGCAGAACATATTCAACAATACGGGTACTCAGAGCAGTGTCGTATCGAACAATATCTCGAATGCGGGCAACAAAGATTACGTGCGCCGGCAGGCGATGCTCACCACGTCCTTGAATGGCGCACAGGTCGTCAAGATCGATCGGGCGCAGGAAGAGGCGCTGCTGCGCCAATACCTGAAGACATCCTCTCAGGACAGTGCCCAGCAGGCATTGCTCGGCGGTCTCGAGGACCTCAAGTCGATCGTGGGTGGCAACGACTACGAAACGTCGCCATCCACCTATCTCGGTGTTTTCCAGCAGAAGCTTCAGGCCTTCCGCACGACGCCGGGCAGCACCGTCGCTGCTCAGGGCGCCATCACCGCCGCGCAGGACGTCGCCAACTCGCTGAACAATGCCTCGCAATCCGTTCAGAACGTCCGCGCCACCGCCGACAAGCAGATCGCCACCGACGTCGATAAACTGAATACGCTTCTCAACGACTTCGAGAAGGCCAACAACGCGGTGAAGACCGCCACGGCCTCGGGTGCGGATGCATCCGGCGCGCTCGACGAGCGTGAGAAGGCTCTCAAGCAGATTTCGCAGATCGTCGGCGTCAACACGACGACGCGCGACAATAACGACATGGTGCTGAGCACCTCTGACGGGACGATCCTCTTCGAGACGATCCCGCGCAAGGTGACGTTCAAGTCTCAGGATGTCTATACCGCGACCATCACCGGCAATTCGGTCTATGTTGACGGTGTGGCACTTCCACGCGGCAGCGGATCGACGACGACGGGGCAGGGAAGCCTTCAGTCTCTCCTCCAGGTCCGCGACGAGATCGCCCCGAATTTCCAGAAGCAGCTCGACGAAGTCGCCCGCGGCCTGGTCTCGCTCTTCAAGGAGCAGAACACGGCAGCCGGCCCGGCCTATGTGCCCGGCCTCTTCACCTGGAGCGGCGGCACGGTCGATACCGGCGCCACCGCGGTTGCCGGCATGGCGGCGACCATCACAGTCAGCAGCCGCGTCATCACCTCGCAAGGCGGCGATCCGATGCGCTTGCGCGATGGCGGCGTCAACGCCACCGGCCTCGTCCTGAACACGTCAGGCGCCAGCGGTTATACGACGGAACTCGATCGTCTCTATACCGCATTGGGCTCCGACATCGATTTCGATCCAGCGGCGGGGACGCCTGTCGGGTTCGACGCCACGACAGGCATCGATTCAAACGTCAGCATCATGGAATTCGCCACAAATTCCCTCGGCTGGCTCGAACAGTACCGTAGCAATGCCACGACGGCAGCGGAAAACACCTCGGCGGCGCTGTCACGCTCTGACGAAGCCTATTCCAACGAGACGGGCGTCAACCTCGACGAGGAGCTGACGCTGCTCCTCGACATAGAGCAGTCCTACAAGGCGGCGACCAAGATCTTGAACGCCGTTGACGAAATGTTGAAGTCATTGCTGGATATTGCGAGTTAAGCCATGAAGAGCTCATTTATTTCAAGTTCGGCCATTCAGAATGCGATGCGGTTGACGATCCGTCAGGCGCAGAACCAGATGACGAAGGCGACGATGGAAGCGACGACGGGAGTCTATGCGGATATCGGTGTCTCGCTCGGCGGCAACGCCGCCAGGAGCGTGGACTTCAGCCGCGAGGTCGACAGGATAGACTCGATCAAATCAAGCAATTCGCTTGTCACCGCGCGCATGGAATCCTCGCAGCTCGGCCTTTCCAAGATGAAGGATGTCGGCGACGGCCTCGTTTCGAAGCTGACGGCGCTCCAGGGCAGCCATGATCCCGGTAGCATCACCGTCGCCATCCAGTCGGCGACCAGCGCCCTGTCCACAATGATGGACACGGCCAATACCATGGTAAACGGCGAATATCTGTTCTCGGGCATCAACACCGATGTGCAGCCGCTGACCGACAAGACGACCGCGACCAGTGCCGCCATCGTCACGGAGTTGAATACTTACGCCGCCGCTCTCGTCCCGCCGAAGGCGGTCAGTGCTCTCACCGGCGCCGAAATGAGCACCTTCATCACCACGAAGGTAGAGCCGATGTTCAGCCAGGCCGCCTGGACCGACCCGACGACCGGCTGGTCGCAGGCATCGAGCCAGAACATGACGAGCCGCATCAGCAACTCCGAGGTGATCGAATCCTCGACCAATGCCAATTCCGAGGGCATGCGTTACTTCGCGCTCGCCTCGGTGATGACCTCGGCGCTGTTGGGCCAGGGCCTCAGCAGCGATGCGATGAGCACGGTGTCCAAACAGGCGATCAGCTATACGACCAAGGCGACCAGCGGCCTCGTGACCCAGGCAAGCCAGCTCGGCCTTTCCCAGGAGCGCGTCAAGAAGTCCAACGACGCCCTCGACGCCCAGTCCAACATCATCAAGAACAAGCTCGTCGACCTCCAGGGCGTCGATCCCTATGAAGCCTCGACCCTCGTCAAGACTTTGGAAACGCAGCTTGAAACCGCTTACACGATCGTCTCGAAGATCCAGCAGTTGAGTCTTGTAAACTACCTTTGATGAGCAAAGGCGCGCAATAAAGAAGGATGCATGAATGTATCAGTTCTCATATGCCGAAGTCATGCAGGACTCGGTAGCCGACGCGAAAGAGCGGGAATGGCAGGTTCTTGACCGGTCCATAGACTTGCTGGCGGCGGCGCGCGAAAAGGAAAAATACGGCCGGGAAGCCATTGAAGCCCTGTTTTATACACGCCGGGTCTGGATCAGCTTCATCGAGGATCTCAAACATCCCGACAACCAGCTGGAGATCGGGCTCAGGGCCAACCTCATCTCGATCGCGATCTGGATATTGAAGGAATGCGACAGGATCAGAAAACGTCAGTCTAATAACTACCAGGGCATCATCGACGTTACCACCATCATCAGGGATGGACTTAAATGAAAAGTACACTTCGCATTTCTCTGAAAGCCGGAGAAAGAATCTTCATCAACGGCGCCGTCCTGCGCGTCGACCGCAAGGTCGCGCTGGAATTCCTGAATGATGTGACGTTCCTTCTCGAAAACCACGTCCTCCAGCCGGAGGGCGCCACGACGCCGCTGCGTCAGCTCTATTTCATCGCGCAGATGATCCTCATCAATCCAGAGGGCAAGGACCACTCGACGGCGTTGTTCCGCAAGTCGATCACCATGCTGCTCACCTGCTTCAAGAACGAAGAGATCCTCGCCGAACTGAAGCGCATCGATGCGCTCGTCTCGACTGGTCGCGCCTTCGATGCACTCAAGGCGATCCGCGGCCTCTACGCGATCGAAGACAATATCCTCAACAACCACGAAATGCCGCCGACGATGGTCGAGCAGATTCGCAGGGAGATTGCACCATGGCGGTAGATGCAACATCAAGCGTGGCCAACACGAGTTCGACGAGTACGACGAACACGGCCCAGCAGAAGGCGACGCTGAACTACGACAATTTCCTTCAACTGCTCATCGCGCAGATGAAGAACCAGGATCCGACCGATCCGGTCGACGCCAGCGAACAGATGTCGCAGCTGGCGAGCTTCTCGCAGGTCGAGCAGACGATCCAGACCAACACCAAGCTGGACACGCTGCTCGCCAGTTCGAGCCTCACCCAGGCCAGCAGCTACGTCGGCAAATACATGGAAAGCGCCGACGGCACCGTCAAAGGCACCATCGAATCCGTCAAGGTTTATTCCGACGGAATCATTGCGACGACCACGGATGGCGGTAATATACTCGTGCAGGCGGGAATCACCGTTGCCGACAAGGCGCCGACGACGTCGACCGATACCTGATACCCACGGCGCCGGTGCGCCGCATAGCTCGGGTGATACCAATCAATGGCGGTCCGGCCACGGCGGGGCTGCTTCAAGGCGATATGAGGTTGCCTTCGGATGAATGAAGCTGATGCATTGGATCTGTTCCAGGCGGCGATCTGGACCGTGTTGATTGCTGCCGGTCCCGCCGTCATCGCCGCGATGGTGGTAGGTCTCGTCATTGCCTTGATCCAGGCGCTGACCCAGGTGCAGGAAGCGACACTGACTTTCGTGCCGAAGATCGTCGCGGTGCTGATCACGGTCGGTGTCACCGCGCCGTTCGTCGGTTCGCAGATCTCGATTTTCACCAATCTGGTCTTCTCGCGCATCCAGTCCGGCTTCTAGAGCAATTCCAGCAAAAGTGCACAGCGGTTTTGCTAGCCAAAGCGCGAAGGGCTTTTGCCGGGGGATTGCGTAGAAACAAAAGGTTAGAGCGGTTCTACGCTTCCATAAAATCTGAACCGCTCTGAGCCACCTTCGCGCAAGCTTCGCCATTTAACTCTCGATCCGAATTGGGCGGACCGCATGTCCGCCTCCTCTCATGAAGAGACGGAATCGTCATGGCGCAACCACCTGCACTCCCCCTTCCGAAAGTCGCCCCGAACCTGCGCGATGTCGGTTTTGCCCTCGGCATCATCGTTATCATCTGCATCCTCTTCCTGCCGATCCCGCCATTCTTGATCGACATGGGACTGGCCTTCTCGATCGCCCTCTCGGTGCTGATCCTGATGGTCGCGTTGTGGATCCAGAAACCGCTCGATTTCTCGTCTTTTCCGACCATTCTTCTGATCGCGACGATGACGCGGCTGGCGTTGAACATCGCGACGACCCGCGTCATTCTTTCGCATGGTCATGAGGGCCACGATGCGGCGGGCGGTGTCATCGCGGGTTTCGCAAGCCTGGTGATGTCCGGTGACTTCGTCATTGGTCTGATCGTCTTCCTGATCCTCATCACCATCAACTTCATCGTCATCACCAAGGGTGCTACGCGTATCGCCGAAGTCGGCGCGCGTTTCACCCTGGATGCCATCCCCGGCAAGCAGATGTCGATCGACGCCGATCTATCGGCCGGCATTATCGACGAGAGGGAAGCCCAGCGCCGGCGCAAGGAGCTCGAGGAGGAAAGCTCCTTCTTCGGGGCGATGGACGGTGCGTCGAAATTCGTGCGCGGCGATGCCGTCGCCGGCCTGATCATCACCTGCATCAACATCTTCGGCGGCATCATCATCGGCTATTTCCGCCACGGCATGCCGATCGGCGAAGCGGCCGACGTTTTCGTCAAGCTCTCCGTCGGCGACGGCCTCGTCGCACAGATGCCGGCTCTCATCGTCTCGCTCGCGGCCGGCCTTCTCGTCTCGCGCGGCGGCACCACCGGCTCCACCGACCAGGCGGTCGTCAATCAGCTGAGCGGTTATCCCCGTGCGCTTTCCGTCTCGGCGGTGCTGATGTTCATCCTGGCCCTGATGCCGGGCCTGCCGTTCGTCCCCTTCGTATCCCTCGGCGGTCTTCTGGCCTTCGGTGCCTGGTTCATCCCACGTCAGGTCGAGGCAGAGAACATGCTTCGCCGCGAGCAGGAAGAAAAAAAGGTCGTCCAGAGCAAGGAACTGGAAAAGGATTCGGTCAAGGCAGTGCTGCGCACCTCCGAAATCGAGCTCGCACTCGGCAAGATGGTCTCGACGCGCCTGCTCGGCGCCCACCAGGAGCTGGCCTTCCGCGTCGGCAAGATGCGCAAGAAGTTCGCCACGCAATACGGCTTCGTCGTGCCCGAGATCAAGGTCACCGACGATATCGCCATCGCCGAGAAGTCCTACCAGATCCGTATCCACGGCACGACGGTCGCCTCCAACCTACTGCGCGTCGGCGAAGTCCTCGTCGTGACCGGCGCCGGCCGCCGGCCGAGCATTCCCGGCGACGAAATCCGCGAACCCGCTTTCGGCATGCCTGCCGTCTCGATCCTCGAAAACTTCGCCGACGATCTGAAACGCGAGGGCTTCCAGCCGATCGACAACGTCTCCGTCGTGCTCACCCATATGAGCGAGGTGATCCGCAACAACCTGCCGCAGCTGCTGTCCTACAAGGACGTCAAGGTGCTGATCGATCGGCTCGATCCCGAATACAAGAAGCTCGCCGACGAGATCTGCTCGTCGCACATGTCCTATTCCGGCCTGCAGGCGGTGCTCAAGCTGCTGCTTGCCGAACGTGTCTCGATCCGCAACCTGCACCTCATCCTTGAAGCGGTGGCCGAGCTCGCCCCGCATGTCAGGAAGACCGAGCAGATTGTCGAGCATGTCCGCATCCGCATGGCCCAGCAGCTTTGCGGCGACTTGGCCGACAACGGCGTGCTGCGCGTGCTGCGGCTGGGCAGCAAATGGGATCTCGCTTTCCACCAGGCGCTGAAGCGCGACGCCAAGGGCGAGGTGATCGAATTCGACATCGATCCGCGCAGCCTGGAGGAGTTCAGCGAGCAGGCCACCAAAGTTATCCGTGAGTTCATGGATCGCGGCCTGCCATTCGCACTTGTCACGTCGCCGGAAACACGCTCCTATGTGCGCATGATCATCGAGAGGCTGTTCGCCACGCTCCCGGTCCTGTCGCATGTCGAACTGGCCAAGGGCATCGAGATAAAGATTTTGGGCTCTATTTCATGATAACAGACCCGCAAGGGACCGTTCTCGCGCTGTTTCTGGTTTTCTGCCGGATCGGTGGCTGTGTGCTGGCTCTTCCGGGTTTTTCCTCGGCGCGCGTGCCCGATCAGCTGCGCGTCTTCATTGCGGGGGCGCTGTCGATCGCCGTCATGCCGTTGCTCTGGGATACCGTCTATCCGGCCGTTCACACCGGTGCCGGAACCTATATCGGCCTGATCTTCAGCGAATCGCTGATCGGCGTGATGTATGGCATGCTGGCGAGGATCTACACGCTCGGCATGCAGTTCGCCGCGACGATCATCGCCATGATGGTCGGCTACACCCAGCCGGGTTCCGCCGACATCCTCGAAGACACGCCGGAGACCAGCCTTTCCGGCTTCATTACCTTTGCCGGCATGATGATTCTCTTCATTATGGATTTCCATCACATCGTCTTCCGCGCGCTGATCGATTCCTACACGACCATGCCCTTCGGCGGCTTGATGCAGATGCGCGCGACGCTGATCTCCTTTACCGACACGCTGGAGCAGACCACCTACATCATGCTGCGGCTGTCGAGCCCGTTTTTGATCTACGGCCTGATCTTCAACGTCTCGATCGGTTTCATCAACAAGCTGGCGCCGCAGATCCCGGTCTACTTCATCTCCACGCCCTATCTGCTGATGGGCGGGCTCTTCCTGATCTATTTCTCGATTGCGGCGATGGTCAGCCAGTTCGGCCAGTCCTTCGGCTCGATCTATATCGGGCGATGAGGCTGATATGATCGAAAAGAAGCGCTCCCAGAAGCTCAAGCGGCTGCTCTCGGTGCAGCGGCATATCGAAAGAATGGCCGAGAACGACCTGGCCGAAACCAGCCGCCAGCGTGTCGAGGTCAATGTGGCGATGGACGACGTCATCCTCGCGCTCGGCTCGATGGACCCCGTCCACCACGCCTTCTCGCAGAATTACGCCGACCGATTCGGCAGGCTCACCATCAAGGACCAGCAGCTGACCGGCATGCATCAGATCCACGAGATGCGGCTGACGCGCGAGCGCGCCAAGGGCGACCGCCTCGAAGAGGGCATGCAGGAAGCCCTCGAGGCCGAGCGCCGCGAGGCAGATGACAACGCCGTCTACGATGTCATCGATCAGCAATTCGCAACGCCAGCCTCCAGCAAGCTTCAAAAACCATAGTCGTTACGATCTTAAATTCAGAGGATTGTAACGTGGCTATTTCGCCCCCCAGTGATCTGGTCCTGGACGTTGTCAAAGCTGCCGACCCCATGGAGCTTCAGGCAGCCCAGGAAAAGTTGAAGGCAAATCGTGCGGCCTTTGCCGCAACGAGCCTCGCCGAGAATGGCAAGGGCTTCTCCAATACGGTCGACGTTCTCGATCAAGTCGGCCACAAGAGTGGCCTCAACAACATTCAGAACCGCACCAAGGCCGAGGAAGCTCCGGAAAGCTACCGGAAGTTCGAGGCCATGGTCCTGCAGAATTTCGTCAAGTCCATGCTGCCGAGCGAAAGCGAAGACGTCTACGGCAAGGGTGCGACCGGCGATATCTGGAAAGGCATGATGGCCGAACAGCTCGGCAACGTCATGGCCAAGGGAGACGGCATCGGCATTGCCAAGCAGATGTACAGCGAGCAGCTGCGCCGGCAGGAAGGTAAGATCGTCAATGCCTCCACCGACGACGATGACCGCAACACCGCGCTCAGCATGATCGACGACTTCCAGCGCAAGACCTTTGGCACGCCGACGGCCGAAGCCAAGACCGATAGAACAGGATGATTTTAGGCCCGTTGGCCTGAAATCTGAATCCTGTTCTCAATTAAAGAGTTAGAGCGTGATGCCGTCCGAAAACCGCGCACACTTTTCGGCATCATGCTCTAAGCGACGCATAACCGAGGGTACAATGGAAATAGTTTCGAACGAATACAGGATCAAATCCGTTCTCGGACGCCTCGAAATGATCATCGATAATGAGAACACCCGGATCGGCAACGATCCGCAGTTCGATCTCAAGGTCTCCAATGCGCATAAGAGCCGCTGCCTCTACGAGCTGTCGACGCTTTTCCGCGACACCGATCCGGCCGAGCTTGCCGCTGCCCATCTCGATCAGTTGCACGGCTTGAAGAAGAAACTGGTTCTCAATGCCCGTCGCGTCGAGGCGCATCTCGAAGCGGTTCGCGCCGTCGCCGACCTCCTGAAGAACGCGGTTCAGGACGCCGATGCCGACGGCACCTATTCCCAGGAACAATTCGCCGCGCGTGGAAACTGATGATCAAGCTCGTCCTCACCGGTGTCTGGGTTTGCGCCATCACCTTGGCATCGGTCTATTTCTCGGTGTACCTGGCGACCGCGCCGGCGCCCGCAGCAACGGATTCCAAGCAGAGCGCTCTTGAACTGGTGAAGGGCGAAACGATCACGGTGCCGATCATCGGCAACGGTGCGATCACCGGTTACTTCCTCGGCCGCGTTTCGTTCATGATGAACAAGGACATGCTGAAAGGCGTGACGTTGCCGCTGAGCGAGATGACGACGGACGAGCTTTTCAGTCTGCTCGTCGGCAATAAGATGGTCGATATCGCCCACATCAAATCCTTCGATCCGAAGGCCTTCCGCGAGGAGATCAAGAAGGGCATGAACGAGCGCCTCGGCGGCGAATACGTCGCCGACGTGATGCTGGAGCAGCTCGACTATCTCTCCAAGGAAGAGGTCAAGGAAAGCTCCGCCGGTCAGCCGAAGAAGGTGGGCAAACCCGTCAAGATCGTCGAGACCGCACCGGCCGCCGAAGCACCGGCGCCAGCTGCCCACTAAACATCATCTGATCATCGACGACAAACGGCGCCCGAGGGCGCCGTTTGTCGTTGGCGCGCGTGGTTAATAATCCACTTATGCGAGCATGGAAATTCAAGGAATTTTCCTAAGGGTTGTTTGAAACCGTCCTGTTATATCAGGTGTCACAGCTTGGCATGCGCCGCTTATCCGAGATCGGAGCGACGCCGTCCCGGCGGGACGCGACCGGTCCTTTCGAGACCTCCGGTGCGGAAATATAGGCTTGTTTTCCGGGATGTCGGGCGCATGCAGCACCCTCGGCAGGAGGTAGGAATGAATCTGATTGCAAACTTCGCGGTGCTCGCATCGCGGCGGACGATCTTCGATCTGCCGGTCTGCGATCTCGGCTGGGACGATGCCCTCGTTTTCATCAACGAGCTGGCCTCTATTCCCGTCGGCCAGACCGTGGTTTGCTTCGTCAACGCCCACAACATGCTGACCGCGCTGCGCGACGACGAGTATTACCGGATCATGTCGCACAATCTGGTGCTGCCTGATGGTATCGGCCTCAACATCGCATCGCAGATCGCCCATGGTTCGCCGTTTCCCGCCAATCTGAACGGCACCGATTTCGTGCCGGCCTTCCTCACCTTCATGGAGGCCCCGCGCCGCATCGGCCTCATCGGCGGTGAGCGTTCGGTCGTCGAGGCAGCGGCGGAAAATTTCCGCAGGCACACGCCCTGGCACGAATTCGTCGTCGTTTCCGACGGTTACTTCGACAAGGTCGATCCCACAGATGTCATCGAGGAACTCGAGCGCCAGAAGGTCGATATCCTGATCGTCGGTATGGGGACGCCGCTGCAGGAAAAATGGGTTCACGATCATATTCGCGCCGATCATGCACGCCTGGTGCTGACGGTGGGCGCTCTCTTCGACTTTGTCTCCGGCGCCGTCCCACGCGCGCCGAGGACGGTGCGGATGATGCGCCTGGAATGGGCCTATCGCCTGCTGCAGGAGCCGACGCGCCTCTGGCGCCGTTACATCATCGGCATCCCGGTGTTTCTCTTCCATGTCCTGCGCTACCGCTTCCGCCGGCGCGAAAGGATCCTCAGCCATCCGGAAGAGCACGGCAGCGCGCTGCAGCCGCGGTCGGATCATAAGAAGGCGAGCTGACCTTATAGCGCCGCGCGTCTAACAAGACGCGCGGCTTAGCAATTTTTGCCCGCTGCGGTTAACCATTTCTTTGCCATGAATATTTAGAGTGGCTTAATCATCTGTATCCGTGCGGATGAGCGAACTCGGCCATCATGTGCATGAGATGTGGCGCAAATGTACGATATCAGGGCCAGAAACAACTTCCAGGATCGCGTAGCCGCAGGGCCGCGCCACGATGACGATTCCTATGGGGCACCCCGGTCTCGCCAGCCTGATATCGCGCCGCCCGAGGCCGAATTGCTGCGCGCCATCGGCCGGGTGCTGGAGGAGCAGCGCGCCAGGGCGGCGCGCACCGCACCGCTGGTCGACCGCATCGAAACCATCCTCGGCAACCGCCTCCGGGCCGCCAACGACGTCGGCCATCTGCTTCTTCAGCAGCCGGCGGGCGACGAAGAGCTGAGCGTTCCGGCCGACGAGCCGATGATCTCACCCGAACCGTTGGCAGCGGTCCGTGAAGAACCCGCGGCGGCCCGGTCGGTCGCACCGCGCCGCCGCGTGGGCGGCATTGGTCTTGTGATGATGGTGGCCGCCGCGACGATCGTCGGCGCGGGCTTGCCGGCGCAGATGCCGGCTTCGCCGGCCCTCTACCGTGCCGAGGCGACGCTTGCGGTGAAGAGCGATGCCGCAAGCCGCGCTGCCTTCACCCAGGCCGCGGCGAAAGGGCTGCTGTCGGCGCGGGTGGTTGCTTCGACGGTGGCCGCCCTGAAACTCGATCACGACCCCGAATTTGCCGGCGCCAGTGCCAATGCGCTCGGCGTCGCGCTCGATCTCCTCTCGGCGACCGGCGCTGCTGCCGATCCGGCCTCGCGCGCCGAGGCGACGCTGAAACATGCGGTCGAGATACTGCCCGATGCCGCCGCCGGCACCATCCTCGTCAGGGCGACGACCGGTAATAGCGGCAAATCCATGCGCATCGCCGCAAAGCTTGCCGAAGCGGTGTCCGCAGCAGACGGACCCGGCGGCAACGTCGAGACCGATACCGCCTTGCGCAAAACCTATGACGAGGTGAAAGTGGAGCTTGCCGCCTTCACGGCGAAGAGCGGCGAGGGCAACGTCAAGGTGGCGATCGATCTTCGCCGCCAGATCGACCAGCTCGATGCCGATCTGAAAGCGGCCGACCAGAACATCCTTGCCGCCAAGGCGCAGACCGACCGGCTCAAAGCCGCAAAACTTGCCGAAGTGCTCGACGGTTCGCTCCCCTCCGATATGCTTTCGCCGGCGCTGCAGGACTGGCGTGACAAATATGCCGTCGCCAAAACGACGCTTGCGCAGCTTTCGGCCGAGCTCGGCCCGCGCCATCCGCGCCTCTTGCAGCAGCAGGCCGAAACCGACGGTCTGAAGGAGAATATGGGCAAGGAGCTGACCCGTCTTGCCCAGACTGCCAACCTCGCCGCCAAAGCCGCCGTCGATGCGCGCAAGGGCCTGAACGATCGCCGCAACACGCTGATCGCCCAGAGCCGGGACACCGGCGTCGATTTGTCACGCCTGACCGAGCTCAGCGAAAAGGCGAATGCCGCCCGCTCGCGCCTCGAAGAGGCGACGTCCACAGCGGTGGAAACGGCCGCCGACGGTCGTATCGTTCTCCTGAAGCCAGCATTGGCAACCGCAGTATCGGGAAGCGATGGCCTGACCGGCCGCTCGCTGGCCGGTGCCGCAGCGGGCCTTGCGATAGGCCTTGCCGCGGCTTTCTTGCTCCGGCTGCGGAGGCCCGTCGCCGATCCCGCAAGGGAAAAAATGCCAGTACTTCGGCCGCAGGCCGCACTGCCGTCGATGCCCGCGCAGGCCCCCGCACCGGTCGACGAGATGGAGCTGCTGCGCTCCGAGATCTCCGGCCTGCGCGACCGGCTTCGTGTTCATGCGCTCGAAGCGCGGCAGCCGCTACGCTGAAAACATTTCCTTGCAAGCTTGCTATTGCCTTGCCGCTTTCGGACAGGATAGGGCGTTAGCGGGCAATTGACGCTCGCCGAATATCCATAGATTGACGCGAAACAGGGCGGAGAGACGCGTGACGACAGTAATCGACGGAAAGAACGTAGCTGCATCGGTCATTCAGACGGTCAAGAGTGCGACGGCGGCGCTGGAAAAGAGCAGCGGCGTCACCACCGGTCTTGCGGTTGTCATCGTTGGCGACGATCCGGCAAGCCACGCCTATGTCGGCTCCAAGGGCCGCATGGCCAAGGAGTGCGGCTTCAAGTCCGTTCAGCACACGCTGCCGGCCGAGACGAAGCAGGAGGATCTGGCAGCCCTCGTCGCCAGCCTCAACGCCGATCCGTCGATCCACGGCATTCTGGTGCAGCTGCCCCTGCCGAAGCCGCTCGACAGCGAGGCGATCATCCAGTCGATCCTGCCGGAAAAGGATGTCGACGGTCTGAGCGTCGTCAATGCCGGCAAGCTCGCCACCGGCGATCTGAAGACCGGACTTGTCTCCTGCACCCCGGCCGGCGCCATGGTCTTCGTCCGCCGCACCCATGGCGAGGATCTCTCCGGCCTCAACGCCGTCGTCATCGGTCGCTCCAACCTGTTCGGCAAGCCGATGGCGCAATTGCTGCTCAACGCCAATGCGACGGTGACGATCGCTCATTCCAGGACCAAGAATCTCGCCGAGGTCTGCCGCAACGCCGATATCCTGGTGGCCGCCGTCGGCCGGCCGGAGATGGTCAGGGCCGATTGGGTCAAGCCCGGTGCGACGGTCATCGACGTCGGCATCAATCGGGTGGCAGCCCCCGAAAGAGGCGAGGGCAAGACCCGGCTCGTCGGTGACGTCGCCTTCGAGGAGGTTTCGGCGGTCGCCAGCACCATAACCCCGGTTCCCGGCGGCGTCGGGCCGATGACCATTGCCATGCTGATGGCCAATACGGTCATTGCCGCCCATCGCACCGCAGGGCAGACACCGCCGCAGTTTTGATTAGAGCATGATGCCGAAAAGTGTGAGCGGTTTTCGGACGACATCCTGTTCTAGGCCTGGGGAACAGGACCGGTCGAGGCCCTGACGATCAGCTCGGTCTTCCAGAGCTCCTGGTCGGGGAAGGGGCCCGCCTGCTTTACCGTGCCGATCAGCCGCTGCGCGATGCGAACGCCCGCCGCCCGCAGTGAAGAGCGGGTCGTCGTCAGCGGCACGGAAAAGCTTTCCGGTTTCAGCAGCGGCAGTACGTCGTCATGGGCGATCAGCGAGATATCCTCGCCGAGCCGCAATCCGGCCTGGTTGACCGCGCGGATCGCGCCGAGCGCCAGCACCGTGCTGGAGCAGAGGATCGCCGTCGGTCGCTCCGGCAATTGCAGGAAGTGTTCCATTGCCAGCAGGCCTTGTTCGTCCGTCATCAGCGCGTGGCTCATGCAACCCTCCTCGAGCGCAAGCCCGCGCTCGGCAAGGGCGGCGACGACACCGTTCTTCCTGCGGATGGCGAAATCGAGATGCATCGGTCCGTTCATCAGCGCAAAGCGCGTATGGCCGAGCTGTAGCAAGAGCCGCGTCGCGTCGTAGAAGGCGCCTTCATTGTCGATGTCGAGATAGGGATAGTCCGGCTCCGAACCGAAGGACCGGCCGTGCACGACATAGGGCATCGAGAGCGATTTCAACATGGCGAGCCGTGGATCGTGGCCGCGCATATAGGCGACGAACAGGGCATCGACATTGCCGCTGATCGCAAGGCGGCGCAGCGCCGCCACCTCGTCATCCGGGTCGGCCGGCATGATCACGAAGTGGAAGTCGTGGCGCACGGCCTCTTCGCCCAGCCCTGCCAGGAATTCGCCGAAATGAACGTCGGACTGGTGGCCGGGCGCCGTCGGCATGACGAGGCCGATCGAGCCTGCCTTGCCGGTCGCAAGCCGTTGCGCCGCCTTGTTCGGGCGGTACCCGGTTTCCTTGACAGCCTGAAGCACGCGCTCCCGGGTCGCCTCGTTGACCTCGGGATAGCCGTTGAGCGCTCGGCTCACCGTCGTCTGAGACAGCCCCAGCAATTCCGATAGCTGTTTGAGATTCACCTGCTATGCTTCCTCCCGGCCCGCCCGTCAGCCGTCTTGAAAAGGCCTGCCGCCTCCCAGTGGCATCCAAAGCGCTTTCAATTATGTATCATCTGGCGCGCTTGACTCAAGAAAAATCGCTCCATAGTTCCCGATAGGTGCTGTTGCGCCGCGATATGCCCCGATATCTGGCGTGTTTGCAGCGGGTTTTCGCGAATTAACTTGACTTCATTCCACCGAAAGTGGAATGAGTTGGGTGTCAAAGCGCTTTGAAATTTCTTTATTGAGGGAATTCGGCGCGGTTGGGATTGTGATGGGAGGTTGATCACATGAAAAAGTCATTTTTGATGGGCGTTGCCGTGGCAGCGCTTTTTGCCGGTGCTGCGTCCGCGGCCGATTTGAAATTTGCCCCGGGGCAGGATTCCAAGTTCAACTGGAAGAGCTATGACGAGTTCAAGGCTGCGCATGCCGATCTGAAGGGTCAGCCGCTGACGATCTTCGGGCCGTGGCGCGGCGAGGACGAGGCGTTCTTCATGAGCGTGCTTGCCTATTTCACCGAAGCCACCGGCATCGATGCCAAATACTCGTCTTCCGAAAACTACGAACAGCAGATCGTTATCGACACGCAGGCGGGCTCGCCGCCGAACATTGCCGTTCTGCCGCAGCCCGGCCTCCTGGCCGATCTCGCCAGCAAGGGCTTCCTGACGCCGCTCGGCGATGACAACTCCAAGTGGATCAAGGACAATTACGGCGCCGGCGACAGCTGGGTCGGTTACGGTACCTACAAGGGCAAGGACGGCAAGGAAGCCTTCTACGCCTTCCCGTATAAGGCCGACGTAAAATCGCTGGTCTGGTACGTGCCGGAGAATTTCGAGGAAGCCGGTTACAAGATCCCGACGACCATGGAAGAACTGCATGCCCTGACCGACCAGATCGTCAAGGACGGCGGCGTTCCCTGGTGCATCGGACTCGGTTCCGGCGGCGCCACCGGCTGGCCGGCGACCGACTGGGTCGAGGACATCATGCTGCGCATGCAGCCGCCGGAAGCCTACGACAAGTGGACGACCAACGAGCTGAAGTTCACCGATCCGGCGGTCGTTGCCGCGATCGACGAGTTTGGCAAGTTCGCCAAGAACGCGAAATACGTCGATGGCGGCGTCGCAGCCGTGGCCTCGACCGATTTCCGCGACAGCCCGAAGGGCCTCTTCGCGGTTCCGCCGAAGTGCTACATGCACCATCAGGCCTCGTTCATCCCGTCCTTCTTCCCTGAAGGCACGAAGCTCGGTCAGGATGCCGACTTCTTCTACATGCCGACCTTTGCGTCGCATCCCGAACTCGGCAAGCCGGTTCTCGGCGCCGGCACGCTCGTCTCGATCGCCAAGGACTCGAAGACGGCCCGCGCCTTCATCGACTTCCTGAAGACCCCGATCGCCCATGAGGTCTGGATGGCGCAGTCGAGCTTCCTGACGCCGTATAAGGGCGTCAGCACCGAGGCCTATGCCAACCCGCAGATGAAGAAGGAAGGCGATATCCTGACCTCGGCCACCACCTTCCGCTTCGACGGTTCCGACCTGATGCCGGGCAAGATCGGCGCCGGCGCCTTCTGGACTGGCATGGTCGATTTCGTCGGCGGCAAGTCCGCTGAAGAGGCCGCTGGCGAAATCCAGAGCGCCTGGGACGGCATCAAGTAATCTTTCAAAATTATGCCGCCGGCTTGCCGGCGGTATGGGCTTGCATGACTGGCCGGGCTCGCAAAGAGCCCGGCCATCGCAGGATATATTGTGATTAGGCTATACAAATAGATTGACGGTGACCGGCGTTGACCCGTCAGAATAAAAGCCGGTCGGAATAAGATCAGGGGAAGCAGGGGAGGGACGAAATGCTGTCGCAGATAGTGTCCGCTTTGGGCGTCGTGGTCGGAGCCGTTATCGCATGCTCGGCCTATTTCTATTTTTCGAACAAGATCCTGGATCTCGCTCTGCCGGTGAAGGATGGTGACATCCGCGCCGCATCGCGCAATCTCAACCGGCGTGCACTCGTCCGGCCGTGGTTGTTCATCGGCCCGGCGCTCTTCCTGCTCGTCGTCTATCTCGTCTATCCCGTCGTTGCGACCTTCATCCTCTCCTTCTACGACCGTGCCGGCCTGCAGTTCGTCGGCCTCGCCAACTACAAATGGGCGCTCGGCGACCGCGAATTCCGCCAGTCGATCTTCAACAACATCCTCTGGCTCGCCGTCGTGCCGGCCGCCTGCACCTTCTTCGGCCTCGTCATCGCCGTGATGACCGATCGCATCTGGTGGGGCAATATCGCCAAGAGCATCGTCTTCATGCCGATGGCGATCTCCTTCGTCGGCGCCTCGGTCATCTGGAAATTCATCTATGAATATCGCGGCGGCAACGACGTCCAGATCGGCCTGCTGAACGCTATCGTCCAGACCTTCGGTGGTACGCCGGAGGTGTGGATCTCCATTCCCTTCTGGAACAACTTCTTCTTGATGATCATTCTGATCTGGATCCAGACCGGTTTCGCCATGGTCATCCTGTCGGCCGCCCTTCGCGGCATCCCCGAGGAGACGATCGAAGCCGCCGTGATCGACGGCGCCAATGGCTGGCAGATCTTCTGGCGCATCATGGTGCCGCAGGTCTGGGGTTCCATCGCCGTCGTCTGGACGACGATCACCATCCTCGTCCTCAAGGTCTTCGACATTGTGCTGACCATGACCAACGGCCAGTGGCAGACGATGGTGCTGGCGAACCTGATGTTCGACTGGATGTTCCGCGGCGGCGGCGATTCCGGCCGAAGTGCGGTCATCGCCATCATCATCATGCTCGCTGTCACGCCGATCATGGTCTGGAACGTGCGCCGCGCCAATCGCGAATTGAAGGGCCACTGAGATGACCGCTATCGGAAGCTACTTCAAGATCGGCCCCGCCCGGCTCTTCGTTCACGCAGCCGTTCTGTTGATCGTCATCATCTGGTTGATCCCGACGCTCGGCATCTTCGTCAGCGCGCTGCGCGACAAGGACCAGATCGTCGTCTCCGGCTGGTGGACGGCCTTCGTCGGCTCGACCCAGACGGCCGCGGTCCGCCTTGGTACACCCGACCAGCAAAAGCAGGAGGGTGCCACCTACGTCATCTCGGGCAATGTGCTGGAAGGCCAGACCGGCCGCGCGGTGAAGGCCTTCGGCAACCGCATACAGCAGCCGGCCGCCTTCAAGGCCGGTGAGACCGCCGATCTCGGCGACGGTGAAACCCTGCAGATCAACAGCGACGGCAGCTACCGCTATGTGAAGAACGCCGCCTTTTCGCCCGACCAACGCCCGAAGCGCATCTATGCATCCGTCTCGGCGCCGCCGGAATTCACGATGCAGAACTACAACACGGTTCTGACCGGCGAGGGCATCGGCCAATCCTTCATCAACTCGCTGACCGTGACGATCCCGGCGACGATCATCCCAATCCTGATTGCCGCTTTCGCCGCCTATGCCCTGAGCTGGATGGAGTTTCCCGGCCGCGGGCTGCTGATCGCGCTCGTCGTCGGCCTCATCGTCGTGCCGCTGCAGATGTCCCTGATCCCGCTGCTGCGCCTCTATAACGAGATCGGCAACATGCTCGGCCAGCCGTCCAAGACCTATCCCGGCATCTGGCTGGCTCATACCGCTTTCGGCATGCCGCTCGCCATCTATCTCTTGCGGGCCTATATCGCCGGCCTGCCGAAGGAGATCATCGAATCCGCCCGCGTCGACGGCGCGAGCGATTTCGAGATCTTCGTCCGCATCGTTTTGCCTCTGTCCTTCCCGGCACTCGCCTCCTTCGCCATCTTCCAGTTCCTGTGGGTGTGGAACGACCTGCTCGTCGCCATGGTCTTCCTCGGCACCGACAAGGACCACATCGTGCTGACCGGCAGCCTGAACGCGCTGCTCGGCTCGCGCGGCGGCAATTGGGAGATTTTGACGGCGTCAGCCTTCGTCACTATCATCGTGCCGCTGCTCGTCTTCTTCGGGCTTCAGCGTTACCTGGTGCGCGGTCTGCTGGCGGGTTCGGTCAAGGGAGGCTGACCATTCCAAACGTGACTTCAAACAGGATATTCCATGAACGTGGCTTCCCAATCGATCTCGACCCCTGACAAAGACTGGTGGCGCGGCGCGGTGATCTACCAGATCTACCCGCGCTCCTACCAGGATTCGAACGGTGACGGCATCGGCGACCTGAAGGGCATCACCGCTCGCCTGCCGCATGTGGCAAACCTTGGCGTCGATGCGATCTGGATCTCGCCCTTCTTCACCTCGCCGATGCGCGATTTCGGTTATGACGTTTCCGACTACGAGAATGTCGATTCGATCTTCGGCACGCTGGTGGATTTCGACACGATGATCGCCGAGGCTCATCGCCTCGGCATCCGCGTGATGATCGACCTCGTCATCTCCCATAGCTCGGATCAGCATCCCTGGTTCGCGCAGAGCCGCTCCAGCAAGACCAACGCCAAGGCCGACTGGTATGTCTGGGCCGACGCCAAGCCGGACGGTACGCCGCCGAACAACTGGCTGTCGATCTTCGGCGGCTCGGCATGGGCGTGGGATCCGACGCGCATGCAATATTACCTTCACAATTTCCTGACCTCGCAGCCGGACATGAACCTGCATAATCCTGAGGTGCAGGACCGTCTGCTCGACGTCGTGCGCTTCTGGCTCAATCGCGGCGTCGACGGCTTCCGCCTCGACACCATCAATTTCTATTTCCATGACACGCAGCTGCGCGACAATCCGGCGCTTGCCCCCGAGCGCCGCAACGCTTCGACGGCGCCGGCGGTCAATCCCTATAATTTTCAGGAGCATCTCTACGACAAGAACCGCCCGGAGAACCTTGCCTTCCTGAAGCGCTTCCGCGCCGTTCTCGAGGAATTCCCGGCAATCGCCGCCGTCGGCGAAGTCGGCGACAGCCAGCGCGGCCTTGAAATCGTCGGCGAATACACCTCCGGCAATGACAAGATGCACATGTGCTATGCCTTTGAGTTCCTGGCGCCCGATCCGCTGACGCCGGAGCGCGTCGAGGAGGTGATGCAGGATTTCGAAGCTGCCGCACCCGATGGCTGGGCCTGCTGGGCCTTCTCCAATCACGACGTCATGCGCCATGTCAGCCGCTGGGGCGGGCTGGTCGCCGATCACGACGCCTTTGCCAAGCTTTATGCCTCGTTACTGATGACGCTGCGCGGCTCCGTCTGCCTCTATCAGGGCGAGGAGCTGGCGCTGACCGAGGCCGATCTCGCCTATCAGGATCTGCAGGACCCCTATGGCATCCAGTTCTGGCCGGAATTCAAGGGCCGCGATGGCTGCCGCACGCCGATGGTCTGGGACAGCCAGGTCGCCCAGGGCGGCTTCTCGACGGTCAAGCCCTGGCTGCCGGTGCCGGTCGAGCATATCCTGCGTGCCGTCAGCGTCCAGCTGGGCGACGAGGCTTCCGTGCTGGAGCACTATCGCCGCTTCATCGCTTTCCGCAAGCTGCATCCGGCTTTTGCCAAGGGCGAGATCGAATTCGAGGAACAACAGGCCGATAGCCTGGTCTTCACCCGTGAATACGGCAACGAGAAGCTGCTTTGCATCTTCAACATGAGCCCGGCCGAGGCCGCCGTCATTCTGCCTGCGGGAGAATGGCAGGCATTGACGGGCCACGGCTTTACCAGCAACAACTATGGCGACAAGATCGATATTCCGGCCTGGGGGGCGTATTTCGCCCGTCTTGCCTAAGGAACATAGGCCTAAGGAAACACAGGCCCAGGGAACACAGGGAGAGAGAAATGACTGGACTGACGCTGAAGGATATCCGCAAATCCTACGGTTCCGTGGACGTTCTCCACGGTATCGACCTCGATATCAAGCAGGGCGAATTCATCGTCTTCGTCGGTCCGTCCGGCTGTGGCAAGTCCACGCTTCTGCGCATGATCGCCGGTCTCGAGGCGATCACCGGCGGTGAGATGTATATCGATGGCCATCTCGTCAATGACGTGCCGCCCTCCAAGCGCGGCATCGCCATGGTCTTCCAGTCCTATGCGCTCTACCCGCATATGACGGTGTTCGACAACATGGCTTTCGGCATGAAGATCGCCGGCGAAAGCAAGCAGGAAATCGATCGCCGCGTCAAAGCGGCGGCCGAGAGCCTGCAGCTGACCCAATATCTCGGTCGCCTGCCGAAGGCGCTTTCCGGCGGCCAGCGCCAGCGCGTGGCGATCGGCCGCGCCATCTGCCGCGATCCCAAGGTCTTCCTGTTCGACGAGCCGCTGTCCAACCTCGATGCCGCGCTGCGCGTCGCGACCCGCATCGAGATCGCCCGCCTGAACGAACAGATGGCCGATACGACGATGATCTACGTTACCCACGACCAGGTCGAGGCGATGACGCTGGCTGATCGCATCGTCGTTCTCTCCGCCGGCAATATCGAGCAGGTCGGCGCGCCGCTGGACCTCTACGAGCGCCCGGCAAACCTCTTCGTCGCGAAATTCATCGGCTCGCCGGCGATGAACATCATTCCGGCGACGGTCGCCGGGACTGGAAGCCAGACGACGGTGACGCTGACCGGCGGCATGTCGGTGACGCTGGATGTGGCGACCGACGCGTCGGAAATGGGCAAGCAGGCAAGCTTCGGCGTTCGGCCGGAGGATCTCCGGGTTGCCGATGGCGCCGACTACCTTTTCGAAGGGGAAGTGTCGATCGTCGAAGCGCTCGGCGAAGTGACGCTGCTTTATATCGAGGGTCTGGTCCCGGGCGAGCCGATCGTCGTCAAGCTGCCCGGCATCTATGATGTGAAGAAGGGCCAGAGGATGCGGTTTGCCGCCGACAGGCAGAAGTTGCATCTGTTTGACGCAACCGGCCATACCTACCGAAAGTGAGGCGGCCATTTTTGGGGTGATGGCCCCAAGAATTGTGCGGGACGGGCCGAATTCTCACTTTCTGTTAAAGATCGGCTGCTACCTTTTCCCTGTCAATTTATGAGGGGGATAAGCAGGTGGCCGCTTCCAATCCGTCACAGCCAAAATCTCATTTCCTGAGCAAGGAAGAATCCTTCATGTATGACCGCGAGGCGCGGTTCAAGATGGAGGACACCATGAACGCCGCGCGCATCGAATATACGGAAAAGGGCGTCATGCACGCGGCTTCGCGCCGCTGCGACATTGTCCGGATCTCGATGAGCAGCGCGACGCTCGCGATCCTGACCCAGTTCAGCCTGCCGAAGCAGTTCTATCTGGATATTCCGGATGCCCGCATCACCAAGGTCGGATGCCTGCTGATGAAGGTCAACGCCAACAACACAGTGGAAGTTCGCTTCTTGCGCCTGCTGACGCAGAAAGAGCTGAACAAGATCTTCGTCTACAGCACCCATCCGGCGCACCGCGACTACGTTCTCGATATTCGAGCCTGACGGATAGCACGGGACTGATACAGAAAACCCGCGGGTGCTTTTGCGCTCCGCGGGTTTTTGTTTGTCTCCAGTGACCATGCTCAGTGGTGGAAGAGCACGCTCGCACCCTGGTCCGAAGCTCCAACGGCGCGGCGGAAGGGCGCGAAGAGCTCGCGGCCCATGCCGAATTCATTGTCGGAGAGATCGACGACGACAGGGTCGCGCTCGGCCAAGTCGGCTGCATCGACGAGCAGCTCGAGCGTGCCCTTGATCGCGTCGAGGCGGATGATGTCGCCCTCGCGAATACGGGCGATCGGACCGCCATCGACCGCTTCCGGCGTGACGTGGATCGCCGCCGGCACCTTGCCGGATGCGCCGGACATGCGCCCATCGGTGAGCAGCGCCACGCGGAAGCCGCGGTCCTGCAGCACGCCGAGCGGCGGCGTCAGCTTGTGCAGTTCCGGCATTCCGTTCGCCTTCGGGCCCTGGAAGCGCACGACGGCGATGAAATCGCGGTTGAGCTTACCTTCCTTGAAAGCGTCCTGCAGCTCCTGCTGGCTGTGAAAGATGATTGCCGGGGCCTCGATGATGTGGCGCTCGGGCTTGACGGCGGAGATTTTGATGACCGCCTTGCCGAGATTGCCGCGCAGCATCTTCAGCCCGCCATTCGCCTGGAACGGCGTTTCGATGCTGGAAAGCACTTTGGGATCGACGCTTTTTTCCGGCGACGGCTCGCGCAGGACGGCGCCGTTTTCGCCGAGGCGGGCATCGACCGTATAGGCTTGGAGACCGTGGCCGAAGACGGTGCGCACGTCGTCATGCACCAGGCCGTGTTTCAAGAGTTCCTTGATGAGGAAACCCATGCCGCCGGCCGCCTGGAAATGGTTCACGTCGGCGAGCCCGTTCGGATAGACGCGGGCAAGCAGTGGGACGATTTCCGAGAGCTCGGCAATGTCCTGCCAGGTAAGATGGATGCCGGCCGCCCGCGCCATGGCGACGAGGTGCAGCGTATGGTTGGTCGAGCCGCCGGTCGCATGCAAGCCGACGACGCCGTTGACGACCGAGCGTTCGTCGATCATCTCGCCGGCCGGCGTGAATTCGTTGCCGAGCGCGGTGATCGCCAGCGCCCGCTTGGCGGCTTCGCGCGTCAGCGCTTCGCGCAGCGGCGTGCCGGGATTGATGAAGGACGAGCCGGGCATGTGGAAGCCCATGATCTCCATCAGCATCTGGTTGGAATTGGCGGTGCCGTAGAAGGTGCAGGTGCCGGGGCCGTGATAGGATTTCGATTCCGCCTCCAGCAGCTCGGCGCGTCCGACCTTGCCCTCGGCGAAGAGCTGGCGCACGCGTGACTTCTCGTCGTTCGGCAGGCCTGTGGTCATCGGACCGGCCGGAACGAAGATCGACGGCAGGTGTCCGAAGGACAATGCCGCGATCACCAGGCCGGGCACGATCTTGTCGCAGACGCCGAGGAAGAGGGCGGCATCGAACATGTTGTGCGACAGGCCGACGCCCGCCGACATGGCGATCAGGTCGCGCGAGAAGAGCGAGAGCTCCATGCCCGGCTGTCCCTGGGTGACGCCGTCGCACATCGCCGGCACGCCGCCGGCCACCTGCGCCACGCCGCCTGCCTCGGCCGCCGCCTCGCGGATGATCGCCGGATAGGTCTCGAATGGTTGGTGGGCCGAGAGCATGTCGTTATAGGCGGTGATGATGCCGAGATTGGGGATGCGGTCGCCGGCGAGCGCATCCTTGTCGGCGGGGGAACAGACCGCGAAGCCATGGGCAAGGTTGGCGCAGCCAAGCACCGAGCGCGCGACACCCTTGGAAGCGGCGGCGCGCAGGCGTTCCAGGTAGCGCTCGCGGCTTGGTTTCGAGCGTTCGACGATGCGATCGGTGATCGCAGAAATGCGTGCGTGAGCGGACATGGAAAATCCCTGCCTTGTTCGTTGTCTTTATCTGTTTCGGCGGCTCTGGCCTGAATCTCAATCCGGATGACGGTGGATCAGGGAGCCCAGTAGATCTCGACCGGGGAAGTGGCCCGGCGCAGAACGGCGCGGATCGGCATTTCTGCCTCGTCACCGCTGCCTTCCGCCTTGGCGAGAACGTCTTTTTTGCCTTCGCCCTCAATATGGAGAACCAGGAGTGCGGCATCCTCAAGACTGGAGAAGGTGAAGGTCAGGCGCGGCTCGCCGGCTCCTTCCGCTTCCATGGTAATGATGCCGCGCGGCGTCGACGCATCGATCGCCTTGGCAAGATTGCTGCCGCCGGGAAAGAACGAGGCGGTGTGTCCATCGCCACCCATGCCGAGGATGACGATGTCGAAGGGTGAACTGATCGCCCTGGTCTTCTCGGTTGCGAGCCTTGCCGCCTCCTCCGCGGAGGCGGCATCCTGATAGAGCGGCAGGAAGCGTGCCGCCTTTGCCTTGTTCTGCAGCAGATTGGCATCGACCAGCAGATGGTTCGAGCGCGGATTGTCGGCCGGCACGAAACGTTCGTCGACAAGCGTGATCGTCACCTTGTCCCAGGCGACGTCGCGCGTCGAAAGCGTCTGGAAGAAGACCTTCGGCGTGGAGCCGCCGGAAACGGCGATGGACGCCGTTCCGCGGGCGGCAATCGCCGCCGAAAGCGCATCGGCGACCTTGTCGGCGAGACTGCCGGCGAGGTCTGCGGCGCTGGCGAAGGAATGCAGGGTCGATGCCATCGATTTCGTCCTAGATTTCGTCATGCCAGGTGCGGCCGTCGCGCTCGATCAGCGCGATGGCCTGGCTCGGCCCCCAGGTGCCGGCCGTATAGCCCTGCACTTGCTGGCCGGTCGTTTCCCAACCCTTGAGGATCGGATCCACCCATTTCCACGCGGCTTCGACTTCGTCGCGGCGCATGAACAATGTCTGGTTGGAACGGATCACGTCCATCAGCAGGCGCTCGTAGGCGTCGGGATTGCGGACGTTGAAGGCCTGGGCGAAGCTCATGTCGAGCGAGACGTTGCGCAGGCGCATGCCGCCCGGACCCGGATCCTTGATCATCAGCGACTGCTTGACGCCCTCATCCGGCTGCAGGCGGATGATCAGCTGGTTGGCGTTGATGCGCCCGGCCGCCTGGTCGAAGATCGCGTGCGGGATCGGCTTGAAGGTGATGACGATCTCGGACATGCGCCCGGTCAGGCGCTTGCCGGTTCTTATATAGAAGGGAACGCCCGCCCAGCGCCAGTTGTTGATCTCGGCCTTGATGGCAACGAAGGTCTCGGTGTTCGAGACGCCGCCTTCGAGCTCTTCGAGGTAACCCTTGACCGGGCCGCTGCCAGATGCGCCGGCGCGATACTGGCCGCGGACCGTCGCCTGCTCGACGTTGGAGGCATTGAGCGGCTTCAGCGCCCGCAGCACCTTCAGCTTCTCGTCGCGCACGGCTTCCGAATCCATCGACGAGGGTACTTCCATCGCCGTCAGGCAGAGCAGCTGCAGGATATGGTTCTGCACCATGTCGCGCAGTGCGCCCGCCGTATCGTAATAGCCGGCGCGGCCTTCGAGGCCGACCGATTCAGCCACCGTGATCTGCACGTGGTCGATGTAGTTGGCGTTCCACAGCGGCTCGTAGAGCGCGTTGGCGAAGCGCAGCGCCATCAGGTTCTGCACCGTCTCCTTGCCGAGATAATGGTCGATACGGAAGATCTGCTCTTCCTTAAAGGCGCGGCCGATCGTGTCGTTGAGCTGCAGCGCCGAGGCGAGGTCGCGGCCGATCGGTTTCTCGACGACGATGCGGGTCGACTTGGTGATCAGCTTGTGGTCGTGGATCTTCTGCGAAATGTCGCCGAAGATGCCCGGAGCGACGGCGAGGTAGAAGGCGCGCACGCGATCCTTGCCTTCGTCGAGCAGCTTCTTCAGCTGATCCCAACCGGCATCCGTGCGGGCGTCGACCGAGACGTAGTAGAGGCGGGCACAGAATTTCTCCACCTCCGCCTCGTCATATTCACCCTTCTTCAGGTGCTCGTTCAGCGCGTCCTTGGCGAATTTGCGGTATTCCTCGTGCGTCAACGGGCTGCGCGAGGCGCCGATCACGCGGGTCGGTTCGCTGAACTGGCCTTCGATCTGGCGATGATACAGCGCGGGCAGAAGCTTGCGTTCTGCAAGGTCGCCGCTGCCGCCGAAGACGACATAATCAAAGGGCTCAACGGGAATGATTTGGCTGCTCATGAGCTTGTCTCTCAATCAGGCTGGTTGGCGGCTCTTTTAATCTAATCGATTTAAAAAAGCCAGTGTGCAGTGCAATGAATCTCTCAGGAACTGGTTTTAGAGCGAATTTCCGGAAGAGGAAATCCGCAATCGGACTAAAACTTGTCGCGAAGTGCAAACCACGACAAGGCGAGGAAAAGCAACGGCGCGCGCATCCGGGCTCCGCCGGGAAAGGCGGGAATATCGAGCGATGTGAAGAGATCGAGATCGCCGGATGTTCCAAGCACCGTTTCCGCATAGAGCTTGCCACAGTAGTTTGACAGCATGACGCCATGGCCGGAATAACCGCCGATCGAGATGACGCCGGGCATGACCTCGCGCACGAAGGGCTGGCGCGGCAGGGTGATGCCGACGCTGCCGCCCCAGGCATGGGTGATCTCGATGTCCTTCAGCTCTGGATAGATCTCGGCGATCTGCCGGCGGATGTGCTCTGAAATGTCGCGCGGATTGTCCGAGGTATAGGCTTCGCGTCCGCCGAACAGCAGGCGGCCATCGCCGAATTTGCGGAAGTAGCGCACGACGAAGCGCGAATCGGCCACGGCCTCGCCCCCGGGAAGCACACCGGCATGCCCGTCGAGCGGCGCCGTGGCGCCGATGAAGGAGCGGATCGGCATGACATGGCTCGCCGTTACCGGTTCAAGGTCGCCGATATGACCGTTGCAGGCGATCAGTGCGCGCTCGGCGGTGATCGTTCCCCTTTCGGTTTCGATCGTCACCTTGCCGCCGCTTTGGCGGATCGCCGTTGCCTTGGTCATCTCGAAGATTTCAGCGCCGGCATTTGCGGCGACCCGCGCCAGCCCGACCAGCAGTTTCAGCGGATGGATGTGGCCGGTGCCGACATCGCGCACACCGCAATGGAAACGCTTCGAACCGAGCCTCTCCTGCGTTTCCTTCTCGTCCATAAAGCTTAGATGCGGATAGCCGTACCGTAAGGCGGCGATTTCGGCATTTTCGTAATAGTCGCGTTTGTAGCTCGCCTTGTGTGCGACGTTGAGCTGGCCGGGCACATAGTCGATCTCGATCTGATGCTCGCGGGCGAAATCGATGAGATGGCGCTTGGCCGCTTCGGCAAGATCGAACAGCGCCTTCGAGCGTTCGTAGCCGATCTTCTCCTCGAGTTCTTCCGGCCACCATCGCTGACCGGTGCCGAGTTGGCCGCCATTGCGCCCGGACGCCCCGTCGCCGAAGCGGTAGGCCTCGATAAGGACCACCGAAACGCCTGACTTGGCAAGATTATAGGCGGCCTGCAGGCCGGTATAGCCGCCGCCGACAATTGCGACGTCACATGTTCTCGAGCCGTCGAGAGCGGGGTAGGTGGGCCGCTCCCCGACGGTTGCCTGATACCAGGACAGCCCGGGCGCGATCGGGCTCTGCCACGTCTCCTGCGATGCCATTTGATGCTTGCCTCACACGTTGAGCAGAAGGAATTCCCGCTCCCAGGGGCTGATCACCTGCATGAAGGTCTCGAACTCGCCGCGCTTGACGCCGGCATAAAGGCCGATGAACTGCTTGCCGAACATCTCCTCGAAAGCGGGTTCGTCCTCGAGCAGCGCCACGGCTTCCAGCAGGCCGCGCGGCAGGTCGATCGATCCCTCATTGGCCGAATCCTCGGTCGGCGCCGTCGGCTCGATCTGCTTCATGATGCCGAGCAGGCCGGAGGCGAGCGAGGCGGCGAGCGCGAGATAGGGGTTGGCGTCCGAGCTCGGCAGCCGGTTTTCCACGCGCCGCGCCTGCGGATCGGAGACCGGGACACGGAAGGCGGTCGTCCGGTTGTCGTAACCCCAGGCATTGTTGACCGGGCAGGACATATCGGGCTGCAGGCGTCGGTAGGAATTCACGTAAGGCGCCAGCATCGCCATCGCGCTCGGCACGAATTTCTGCATGCCGCCGATGAAATGGAAGAATTCCTTCGAAGCCGAGCCATCGGCATTGGAGAAGATGTTCTTGCCGGTCTCGATATCGACCACCGACTGGTGGATATGCATCGCCGAACCCGGCTGGCCCTGCATCGGCTTGGCCATGAAGGTCGCATAGATGTCGTGTTTCAGTGCCGCCTCGCGGATCGTCCGCTTGAACAGGAATACCTGGTCGGCAAGTTCGATCGGATTGCCGTGGCGCAGGTTGATCTCCATCTGCGCCGGTCCCTCTTCATGGATCAGCGTATCGATCTCCAGCCCCTGCTTCTCCGAGAAATGATAGACGTCGTCGATCAGTTCGTCGAACTCGTTGATGCCGGCGATCGAATAGCCCTGGCCGCCGAGGATCGAGCGGCCGGACCGGCCTTTGGGCGGGTGGAGCGGATAGTCGGGATCGTCGTTTTTGGCGACGAGATAGAATTCGATCTCGGGCGCCACGATCGGTTTCCAGCCGCGCTCATGATAGAGGCTCATGATCCGCTTCAGCACGTTGCGCGGCGTATAGGGCACTTCGCCGCCGTCCGAATCGACGATATCGCAGATCACCTGCGCCGTCGGGTCGGTCTCCCAGGGCACGACGGACAGCGTCGAAAGGTCGGGCATCAGCTTCAGGTCGCTGTCGCGCGGCTCATAGCGGAAGCTCTCCGTCTCGTCGGGATATTCGCCCGAAATCGTGTGCCGGTAGATGGCCGAAGGCAGCGCCAGCGAGGTGTTGGAGGTGAATTTCGAGCTCGGCATCATCTTGCCGCGCGCAACGCCGGCAAGGTCCGGCGTGATGCATTCGATGTCTTCGATGCCTCTCGCCCTCAGCCACCGCGCTGCTTCCTTCCAGTTCGCAACGCCACGCAGGGATCCGGGTTCCGGGGGAGTTTTCTTCGAGGCGGGTACGTTTCTGGCAGGCTTCAGCGTCGTCTTTTTTGGGGACATGACACACCGGTTTGTATTGATCGTGGCGCCATCATAACCAGACTTTGCCAATTGGCGAGGGGTGGCAAACGTTGACTTTCGCCCTTTGATGGAAAAAGAAGACGCGGGTTTGATCGGGGAAACGGGTTTGCAGCGCAAAAGCGACGTTATCGTCATCGGCGCCGGAGCGGCGGGCATGATGGCCGCCATCCGCGCCGGAAAACGCGGCCGCTCGGTCGTCATCCTCGACCATGCCAGGGCGCCTGGCGAGAAGATCCGCATATCAGGCGGCGGCCGCTGCAATTTCACCAATATCCATGCCGGACCGAAGAATTTCCTCTCCGCCAACCCGCATTTCTGCAAGTCGGCGCTTGCCCGTTTCACGCCCGCCGATTTCATCGCCATGGTCGACCGTCATGGCATTACATGGCACGAAAAGACGCTCGGCCAGCTTTTCTGCGACGATAGCGCCAAAGACATCATCCGTATGCTGTTGGCGGAGATGCGCGCGGCCGGTGCAACGCTGCATCTTGGCACCGAGATATCAGGCGTCGAAAAGACCGAATCCGGCTTCCGGGTATCGACGAGCGAAGGTCACTGTGAAGCATCGTCGCTGATCGTCGCCACCGGCGGCAAGTCGATCCCGAAGATGGGCGCCACCGGCTTTGCCTATCGCCTCGCCGAGCAGTTCGGCTTGGCCGTGCTCGAAACCCGACCCGGCCTCGTGCCGCTGACGCTCGATCCCGGCCTGCTGGAAAGCATCGCGCCGCTCGCCGGCATTGCCGCCCCGGCCGAAATCCGCCACGGCAGGACCGGCTTCCGCGAAGCGCTGCTGTTCACCCATCGCGGGCTCAGCGGCCCGGCCATCCTGCAGATTTCCTCCTATTGGCGCGAGGGCGACGAGATCGTGCTCGCCATCGAACCGGATATCGATATTGCCGCCCATCTGAAGGTGGCAAAGCAGCTCAATGGCCGTCAGTCGCCGCAGACGGCACTCGGCGATATCCTGCCGAAGCGGCTGGCACAATTTCTCGTCGAGCGCGAGAAAATCTCCGGCAACATGGCCGACCTGCCCGACAAGGCGCTGCTGCGTCTTGCCGCCGGCGTCCAGAACTGGGCAGTCAAACCCTCCGGCTCGGAGGGCTACCGCACCGCCGAAGTGACGCTTGGCGGCATCGACACGGCAGCGCTCGATTCCCGCAGCATGGAAGCAAAAGCCGTGCCCGGCCTTTATTTCATCGGCGAATGCGTCGACGTCACCGGCTGGCTCGGCGGCTATAATTTCCAGTGGGCCTGGGCTTCCGGTTTTGCCGCGGGCGAATGCGTCTAATGCAGGTCGCCCAAAAGTGTGCAGCGGTTTTGAGATAACGACATGCATAAAACAAAGACCTAAAGCGCGTCGCATGGTCCCGATTCAGCGCGACGTGCTTTAGAAATGCCGATTCAAGACTTTTTAATAGAGGTGCGCCATCCTGTCTCAATTGGCGGTTTGTAAGGTCGTTCCTAAATTAAGCTTTACCGGCAAGCCGTTTTGTTGGATTGTTGTTGTGTCAGAGAGAAGTGAGGTTTCGACCATGAACAGAAACGCACGACGCGCCCGCGCCATCGCAATTGCCGAGGCAAAGCCCAACGCTCGAATGGTCGCCCTGCGCTATCTGATGCTTGCAGCCGGCGCCACCGCCGCCAGCCTCGCGCTGCTGCTCTCGCACTTCATCTGATCCCGTCCGCAGGCCTGGAGCAAACGTTCCGGCATGGTGATCACCTCACCGCGACGACGCGGCCCATAATTTTGCAACTATTTCACTGCCTTGGCTTAACCCGCCGTCACTGCTTATCCGAAAATTAATATCTAATCTGACACAATTGCTCGCGAATATTTGGGCATCTCCAAGTTGTTTGGACGTGAACTGGCAATGACTGCCGCCTGGCCTCCGGGTTCCCCAATGTAAAATAAGAACAGCTCGATGTGCACCCGGCTGGCGCCATGTGGCCGCCTGCGGGAGGAGTGGTGTATGAAAGGCCCGGAACGCCATGTTGATTGACAAGATTCTTTCCCGCTTCAGGATCAAGACCAAGGTTCTGATCTTCGTTCTGCCTTTCGTCGTCACCATTTCGGCGGTGGGCCTGACCGGCCTCTACGCTTCGGGACTACTGCAGGGCCGCATGGAAATATCCAACAGCGTGCTGCAGTCGCTCAGCGGCTTCAAGGATCTCTATGGTTCGATGGATGATTTCCTGCGCGTCACCAGCCCTGAGGCGCGTGACAAACTGAGCGCGGATCTGAAGATCCAGCAAGGCGTGCTCGACCAGACGCTGAGCCAGGTCGGTGACGAAGCCGCTGGCCGTGACAGCCTTGCGGAGGCATCGCGCCGCACCAAGGAAATTTCGGGCGTCGTCGACAAGCTCTGGGCCCTGCACGAGCAGGAACAGGCATTGCATGAGCAGATCGACGCGGCCCAGAAAAGCGTGATCAGCACCCGTTTCACCGTGTCCTACCAGGCCGAGCAGTTGCAGAGCACCGTCCAGAGCGACGAGAGCGCCGCCACCAGCACCCTTCGCACGGCCGACCGCCTGCTGAAGGGCGGCGATTTCCTCGGCACCGTCGCCAGCGGCTTCAGCAAGCCGCAGACACCGCAGGACAAGATCGCCTTCATCAACGAACAGATGCCGGAGATCATCAAATCGCAGCGTCTGATCGCCATCTCGGTTCCGAGCAATCAGAAGAATGTCATCGAGGCACTGGCTGCGACCATCGACGGCATCAAGGCGATCGTCCAGACGCCCAATCCGACCGACGAGACCGCCACCGAACTCGGCCGCCTTGTTTCGCGCTTCCGCCAGACCTCGACCTATACGCAGCTGACCGCAACGCAGAAGATGCGTGACGCGACCCAGGAATTCGCGGCGCTCGACGGCCGGATCGCCCAGGCCAACTCGGTCCTGCAGGATACGAGGCGCCTCGAAAATTCCGTCTATTCGCTGCAGATCGTTCTTTCCGACTTTCTCGCCGACTCCAGCAAGGAAAATCTCGTGCGTCTGCAGCAGCAGGCCGGCACGCTCGGCAAGGACATGCAGGTGCTGGTCACCAGCGCCAAGGGCATGGGCTTTGCCGAAGGTATATCCGGCGCGATCCAGCCGGCGCTCGACGTCATCTCCGGCGGCGGCTCGAAGATCGTCGACACGATCGGCGAGCGCGTCACGGCCTATGCCGCCGCCCGCCAGGAGCTCGACCAGATCTGGAAAAAGCTGACCGATTTCGCCGAACTGCAGAAGCAGACGGCCGGCACCGAGCGCACTCAGGCAAACAGCATTTCCGTCATGACCACCGGTCTCGGCATCCTGCTGTCGATCCTCGGCGGTATTGCCCTGGTGCTGACGCTGCAGCGCCCGATCAGCCATATCACCGCCGCCATGCGCCGCATCGCCGAAGGGGCGCTGGACACCAGCATCTCCGGCGAGCAGCGCCACGATGAAATCGGCGACATGGCCCGCGCGCTCGGCATCTTCAAGGAAAATGCCATCTCGAAGATCCGCATCGAGGAGCAGAGCGACGAGGAACGCGCCGCCGCCGAACATGAGCGCCTGCGCAACGACGCCGAAAAGCGCGAGATGGATCGCCAGATCGAATTCGCGGTCAACGCGCTCGCCGCCGGCCTCGAACGCATGTCGCAGGGCGATATCTCAACGACGATCGAAACGCCTTTCATCGGCCGCCTCGAACAGCTGCGCCAGGATTTCAACGGTTCGATGATGCGACTGCAGGCGACGATGAGCCAGATCCGCGACAATGTCGAATTGATCCAGGGCAACGGCAATCAGATGGCCCAGTCGGCCGAGGATCTCTCCAAGCGCACTGAACAGCAGGCTGCCTCGCTCGAAGAGACCGCGGCTGCCGTCGATCAGATCACCGTCACCGTCCGCTCGTCGGCCGAACGCGCCAAGGATGCCGACCAGATCGTCCGCCAGGCCAAGCGCAGCGCCGACGATTCCGCCGTCGTCGTCAGCAATGCGATCGACGCGATGAGCCGCATCGAAGGTGCCTCGCGCCAGATCGAGCAGATCATCGGCGTCATCGACGAGATCGCCTTCCAGACCAACCTCCTGGCGCTCAACGCCGGCATCGAGGCGGCGCGCGCCGGTGAGGCCGGTAAAGGCTTCGCGGTGGTCGCGATGGAAGTCCGCGAACTGGCCCAGCGCTCCGCAGCCGCGGCGCAGGAGATCAAGGGGTTGATCAACAAATCGACCAACGAGGTCAATTCCGGCTCGCAATTCGTGCAGGAGACTGGCACGGTGCTCGCCAAGATCAGCGCCCAGATCGTCACGATCAGCCAGCATGTCGAGATGATCGCTCGCGCCAGCCACGACCAGTCCAACGCGCTGCAGAGCGTCAACGCGACGGTCAACCAGATGGACCAGATGACGCAGCAGAACGCCGCCATGGTGGAGGAAACGACTGCCGCCAGCCGCGAACTGGCCGACGAGGCCGGTTCGCTGCGCCGGCTCATTCAGCAGTTCAAGATCGACGGCGAAGCCACCAGTGCGCCGGTCTATCGCGCCGCCTGATCATCGACCGACCCGCCCTTCGTGCGAGCGGCCCCGGAGTTTCCGGGGCCGTTTTTCTTTATTTCGCAGAAATCGCGCTCCGGTCGGATTGCGAGTGGCGGCGTGGCCATCACGCAGAGACGGTCCGTCCGAAACGAGACCGATGAATACCTCCGACAACCCTGATTTACGGAGAATCTTCCTTAACGCTTTTAGTCTAATTTAACCTCGGTCTATCTCCCGGGGGTCTCGATGCTGCGCCTATTCTCTACGTCGATCGTACGCCAGATCGTTGCGATCACGCTGTTTCTGCTGGCGATCAGCACGGCCGCCATCGTTGGCGTGACCTATTACAATTTGAGCCATCAGGTCATGGACGGGGCCGTCTCCGATGCGAATGACGCCGCCCGTGCGATGGCTGTCCTCTACGGCGCGGCTGATCAGGCTGCAAAGATCGAACTGAAGGACAATCAGCTCTTCGCCGTCACCGAAGACGCCATCCCGGCCCTTGCCGATCATTCGCTGGTCGACCGCACCGCGCAGTCGATCGCTGGTGTCGCGACCATCTTCCAAAAGCAGGGCGGCGACTACGTCCGCATATCCACCAACGTCAAGAAGGAAAACGGCGACCGCGCCGTCGGCACCAAGCTGATAGCCGAGCACCCGGCCCAGCCGGTTCTCGCCAGGGGTGAGGCTTATTACGGTCCGGCGGAGCTTTTCGGCCGCAAGTTCATGACCGGTTATTTCCCCATCAAGAATGCCTCGAACGCCAATGTCGGCATTCTCTTCATCGGCATTCCGATGGAGGTCTATTACCAGCGCATGTATGAGCTGCAGATGCTGGTTCTCGGTGTCGGCGCCATCGTCATGCTCATCGTCGGCGTTCTCGCCTTTTATGCGATCCGCCTGTCGGTGAAGCCCTTGCAGGCGCTGACAGCGAGCGTGCACTCGATTTCCGCGGGCGATCTCGAAGGGGCGATCCCCTGTGTCGAAAAGAAGAACGAGTTCGGCGACATCGGCCGGGCCTTGGCGCTTTTCAGCGACAGTGCCCGCGCAAGGCGCGACCTGGAAACCCAGGCTGCCGAACAGCGCGAATTGAGCGATGCCGAACGGGCCAGGAACGATGCCGACAAGCGCTCGCTCGACGGCCAGATCGACTTTGCCGTCAACCAGCTTGCCGCCGGCCTCGGGCGCCTGTCGCAGGGCGATGTCTCGCAGACGATCGGTACGCCCTTCGTTGGCCGGCTGGAGCAGCTGCGCGTCGATTTCAACGCTTCCCTCTTGCGGCTCCAGGATACGCTGTCCGGTATCCGTGACAGCGCTTCGACGATCCAGCGCAACAGCGGCGCCGTCTCCGTCTCTGCCGGCGAGCTTTCGAAACGCACCGAGGCGCAGGCGGCGAACCTCGAGGAGACTGCGGCCGCGGTGGAAGAGATCACCGTGACCGTTCGTTCGTCCGCCGAGCGTGCCCGTGAAGCCAACAATGTCGTGGCTGCGACCAAGAAAACGGCCGACAGTTCCGGCGCCGTCGTCGGCGATGCCGTTGCTGCCATGGATCGCATCGAGCAGGCATCACAGCGTATCGAGCAGATCATCGAGGTGATCGACGACATCGCCTTCCAGACCAATCTTCTGGCGCTGAATGCCGGCATCGAGGCGGCGCGCGCCGGCGAGGCGGGCAAGGGTTTTGCCGTCGTCGCCCAGGAAGTCCGCGAACTCGCCCAGCGCTCGGCCGATGCGGCACGCGAGATCAAGTCGCTCATCGAGACGTCGAGCCGCGAAGTGACGGCAGGCTCCGAACTGGTCCAGAAGACCGGCAGCGTCCTTGCCTCGATCAGCCAGGAGATCATCGCGATCAGCGGCCATGTCGAGACCATCGCCACCGCCAGCCGCGATCAGTCGGCCGCGCTGCAGGAAGTCAACGGTTCGGTCAACGCCATGGATCAGATGACCCAGAAGAACGCGGCGATGGTTGCCGAGACGACGCAGGCAAGCCGCCTGCTTGCCGGCGAAGCCGATACGCTGATGGCGCTGATCGAGCGCTTCCGCATCGTCGCAGAATCGGCACCGGCTCATCTCGGAGCAAGAAGAGTCGCCTGAACCGCGCAGCCGCAGCCGCTGCGGGATTGCGCCGCGGTCTTGCGGTGCCTTCTGAGGTCGAGGTCGAGCGACGTCAGCCAGGCGGCGAAGCCAATGAGGCTATTGTTTCCGAACTCGGCATAGAATCTGTCCTCTTCCGCCTTGCAACCGCTTCGCTTGGGATAGTGCCGATAGCCGATGGTGCCCGCGATGGTGAGCATGTCGATCATGACGATGTCCTTTCCTGTATAAGACATCACCTGATTTAGGCGTCGAATTTCTCTTTATAAACGGGAAAAATCCCGCTATGTTTTTCATTGATGAAAAACGCAAGTTGGGATTCCTATCAGCTTTTCCTGCAGGTGGCCCGGCTTGGCGGGCTGACGGGGGCAAGCACCGCAAGCGGGCTCAGTCCTGCGACCGTCGGCCGACGTATGCTCGATCTCGAGCAGGAAATCGGCCGCGCATTGTTTTCGCGCAGCCAGACCGGATACCGTCTGACCCAGGATGGCCAGGCCCTGCTCGATCACCTGCAGGAGATGGAGGCCGCCGCCCGCAAGGTGGCGGCGTGGCGGCAATCCGGCGAGGGCGGCACGACCGTCAGGGTCGCTGCCGGCACCTGGCTCGCCTGGCTGCTGACCGAGAATTTCGCCGCAATCCGCATGCCGGGCGATGCCTTCGCCATTTCGCTCACCATTGGCGAGGCGCGGGCAAGCCTTGCCTATCGCGAGAGCGATATCGGTATTCGCGCCTTCGAGCCTGAGGAGGCCAATCTTGCCGCACGTCTGCTCGGAGAGGTGGCCTATGCCGTCTATATCAGGCGCAACGCCGCCGAGACCGACGAGCGCTGGATTGCCGTTGCTGAGGAAGAGGCGATATCGGCCTATCTGCGCTGGCCGCACGCCCATGCCGCAACAGGGATCGTCGCTACCGTCAATCGGCCGCGTTCGCTGCCGGATCTGGTGCGCGCCGGCGCCGGCAAGACCGTTCTTCCCTGTTTCGTCGGCGATCTCCATCCCGAATTGCAGCGGCAGGGCGGCGAGTTGCCGGAATTGCGCCACCGGCAATGGATCGTCATGAATGCCGAGGACCGCCACCGCCCGGAGATCCGGATGGTCGCCGACCGCATGACCAAGCTCATCAAAAGTTATGCCGATCTCTTCGCCGGAAAACGACCGAGCCGCGGCTGATGCGAGTCGCCCAAAACTGCGCAGCGGTTTTGGCATTACGCCATGCATCCAATAGAGACGTCGAGCGCCGCGCGCCCGATAGGCCGCGCGGCGATTGAAGAAGCGGGCCGATGTCATCGACCCGCCGGCTGGCTTTGGTCAATGCCGGTTGGTGACGACGACCGGAATCAGCAGGTCGCCCCAGTGGCCGTCGCCGCCGTGATGACGGGCCGAGCGCACCAGTTCGACCGAGACGCCGGCCTCGACGGCTTTCATGACCGATTGGTTCAGCCGATGCAGGTCATTGGCGAGCATGCGGATCGTCGTCTGCTGATCCTCGCTCATGCTTGTCGCCTGCTCCTCGGCCCGTTCTCTGACGCGTGTGATGGATGCCATGATCTTCTCCTCCTCTTCGACTTATTCCGCAGCCGGTTTGAACTGCGCATGCTCGGTCGAACCGTGCATCGCCGTGGTCGACGACCGGCCGCCGGTGATGGCGAGCGACACGGCGTCGAAATAGCCGGTGCCGACCTCGCGCTGGTGTTTGGTGGCGGTATAGCCATTGACCTCGGCGGCGAATTCCGCCTGCTGCAGCTCGGAATAGGCCGACATCTGCCGCTGCCGGTAGCCGCGCGCCAGCTCGTACATGCCGTAGTTCAGCTGGTGGAAGCCGGCGAGCGTGATGAACTGGAATTTGTAGCCCATCGCTCCGAGTTCGCGCTGGAACCGTGCGATCGTCGCCTCGTCGAGATTCTTCTTCCAGTTGAAGGAAGGTGAGCAATTATAGGCGAGCAGCTTGCCGGGATGGACCTTGTGCACGCCTTCGGCAAAGCGGCGCGCCTGATCGAGGTCCGGCTTCGAGGTCTCGCACCAGATGAGATCGCAATGCGGCGCATAGGCGACGGCGCGCGCGATACAGGGCTCGATGCCGTTTCGCACCTGATAGAAACCTTCGACCGTACGGCCGGCATCATAGTCGACGAAGGGTTGGTCGCGTTCGTCGATGTCCGACGTCAAGAGCTTTGCCGCTTCCGCGTCGGTGCGGGCGATGACCAGCGTCGCAACGCCCATGACGTCGGCGGCAAGCCGCGCGGCGTCGAGATTGCGGATATGGGCGGCCGTCGGGATCAGCACTTTGCCGCCGAGATGGCCGCATTTCTTCTCCGAAGCGAGCTGGTCCTCGAAGTGAACGCCCGCGGCACCCGCCTCGATATAGGCCTTCATGATTTCGAAGGCGTTGAGCGGTCCGCCGAAGCCTGCTTCCGCATCGGCAACGATCGGCGCGAACCAGGTCTCGACGGAAAGCCCCTGGGCTTCCGCGGTCTCGATCTGATCGGCGCGCTGCAGCGTGCGGTTGATGCGTTTGGCCAGTTCCGGACCGGCATTGGCCGGATAGAGGGACTGGTCGGGATACATCGCAGATGCCGTATTGGCGTCGGCCGCCACCTGCCAGCCGGAGAGATAGATCGCCTTCAGCCCGGCGCGCACCATCTGCATAGCCTGGTTGCCGGAAAGTGCGCCGAGCGCATTGACGAAATCCTCCTGATGCAGAAGCTGCCACAACCGATCCGCCCCCATTGCGGCCAGCGTATGGCTGAGCGCCACCGAGCCTCTGAGCCGCTGCACGTCTTCGGCCGAGTACGGTCTCTCGATGCCGTCGAAGCGATCGGCTAAAGCGTTTGGGACAAGCTTGTAAAAATCCGTCATGCTGTTCTCCTGACTAAAAGCTTGATAAAGGCTACTGCGTGACAAGATTGACAATATGAGGCGCTATGACCAGAAAAACCTTTGATTTCTTGTCTGGAAAGAGGTTAAGATGAGGAGGATTGACAGGGTGGCGCTGTGAATTTGTAAATTTTTGTAAATATGGCGCTCCTTGCCTGTCAAAGGATGTGACATGGCGGAACGGAAGATATTCGCAGGCCCGAAAGTCAGGCGCATCCGCAATGCGCTGGCGCTGACGCAGACCGCCATGGCCGAGGCGTTGGAAATATCGCCGTCCTATCTGAACCTGATCGAGCGCAACCAGCGGCCGCTGACGGTGCAGCTCCTTCTCAAGCTTGCAAGCGTCTACAGGGTCGATCTGGAAGAGTTGCGCGGACAGACCGGCGGCAGTCTCGGCCAGCTCAAGGAGGTCTTTGCCGATCCGCTGCTATCGGGCGAGCTGCCGGGTGATCAGGAATTGGTGGAGGTGGCCGAGGCCGCACCCAATGCCGCCAGCGGCATGATCAAGCTCTACCGCGCCTATCGCGAGCAGGCGGCGAGGCTGTCCGATCTGACGGTGCTGATGGCCGCCGAAGGGCATGCACCGGTCGCCGCCGGCCGGTTGCCGCTGGACGAGGTGCGCGAGACGCTGGAGCGCAGGTCCGGCTATTTCGCGCGGATCGAGACGGCGGCGGAAGCTTTTGCCGCAACGCTCCCCGGCGGCCTCGATCTTGCCGCCGGGCTGAAGGATTGGCTGCGCTCCGAGCGCGGCATCGCGGTGCGTGTCTTGCCCGTCCACGTCATGCCGGATCTGCGCCGTCGTTTCGATCGCCATTCGATGCGGCTTTTCATCTCGGAGCGCCTTTCGCAGGCCGACCGTGCGCACGAGATTGCGGTCGAGGCCGCGACTCTGGCCCTGCTGCCGGCAATCGATGCCGAGCTCGACGATCTCTCGCTCTCCTCCGCCGAGGCGCGCCGCATCGCCCGCTTCGAGCTTGCCCGCATCGCCGCGCTGGCGCTTGCAATGCCCTACGAGGCCTTTCTCTCGGCGGCGAAGGCGACGCGCTACGATATCGATATTCTGCGTGCGCGCTTCGGCGTCTCCTTCGGCCAGGCTGCTGCACGTCTTGCGATGCTGCAGCGCCCCGGGGCGGCCGCCATTCCCTTCTTCCTGATCGAGATCGATGCCGCCGGCCACCGGCTGCGCAGGGCGGGCGCCCAGGGCTTTCCGCAGGCCCGTTTCGGCGGCGGCTGTCCGAAGCTCAATCTCCATGCCGCTTTCCTGCAGCCGGGCCAGATCCTCGCCGAAACGGTCGTCATGCCTGATGGCGCATCCTTCCTGACGGTCGCCCGCACCCTGGAGGGACCGAGCGTCGAATTCGGCGAAAGGGTCAGGCGCACGGCGATCCTGATCGGCTGCGACGCTGCCCTTGGCGAGGGCGTGGTCTATGGGCAGGCGATGGCGCTCGAGCCGGTCGCGGTCGGTCCGGCCTGTCGCCTTTGCGAGCGGCGCGGCTGCCTTTCCCGGGCCGAGCCGCCGGTGACGAGACCGCTTGGGCTCGACGAGATGGTGGCAGGCCTCAGCGCCTTCGATTTCCAGTGATTGTGAAATCATTGAGGGCGCAGGATTTTGCGCTTGTGGGCTGTGAAATTCCTTCCTAGTCTGCATGGAAAACCAGAGGGAAAAGATGTCCGGGGGTGCGGAATCTTTGAACAAACAGGAGAAGTCATGAGGTCAACCATCCTATGCGTGACGGCCGCCGCTGTTACCGCACTCCTTGCTGCCGCGCCGGCCCTTGCGCAGGAGCGCGTGGTCAACGTCTACAACTGGTCGGATTATATCGACAGTTCCATCCTCGAGGATTTCACCAAGGAAACCGGCATCAAGGTCGTCTACGACACTTTTGATTCCAACGAGACGCTGGAAACCAAGCTCTTGGCTGGTGGTTCGGGGTACGACGTGGTCGTCCCCACGGTATCCTTCATGAAGCGCCAGATCGCCGCCGGCGTCTACCAGAAGCTCGACAAGTCGAAGCTGCCGAACCTGGTCAACATGTGGGACGTCATCATGAAGGGCGTGGCGTCCTTCGACCCCGGTAACGAATACAGCGTCGACTACATGTGGGGCACGACGGGCATCGGCTACAATGTCGACAAGGTCAAGGCTGCCCTCGGAACCGACGAAAAGCCCAATTGGGACGCGCTGTTCGACCCGGCGAAAGCAGCAAAGCTCAAGGATTGCGGCATCTACATGCTGGATTCCCCCACCGACGTGGTGCCCTCGGTGCTCGCCTATCTCGGGCTCAATCCGAACAGTACCGACGCTGCCGACCTCAAGAAGGCGCAGGCGGTCCTCACGGCCGTTCGTCCCTTCGTCCGCAAGTTCCATTCGTCCGAATATATCAGCGCGCTGGCGAACGGCGATATCTGCATCGCGCTCGGTTATTCCGGCGATATGTTCCAGGCCCGTGACCGTGCTAAGGAAGCCAATGTCGGCGTGAAGGTCGATTATTCGGTCCCGTCGCAGGGCGCCCAGATCTTCTTTGACGTCTTCGGCATTCCGAAGGATGCGCCGCATGTCGCCGAAGCCCATGAATTCATCAACTACATGATGAAGCCCGAAGTCGTCGCCAAGGCATCCAACGTCGTCTTCTATGCCAACGGCAACAAGGCGTCGCAGCAGTTCCTCGACAAGGAAGTCCTCGACGACACGGCGATCTACCCAACGCCCGAAGTCATGGCGAAACTCTTCACCGTTCCGCCGCTCGATCCGAAGGCGCAGCGGCTCGTGACGCGGCTATGGACCACCGTGGTCACCGGCCAATGATCTGATCGTGGCCCGGACGGAAACGTCCGGGCCTTTTTTTGACGATTCCAGTCGGGTGAAGCCGGGAACAAAAGCCGAGAACAAAAGAAAATAATGTATTTTCGGGGAACAATATGAAGTCTTTAGGCAATATTCGCCGCTCTTTCGCACCTTGGACCGATCCGTCCGCCAAGCCCTTCATATCGATCAAGAATGTCACCAAGCGTTTTGGCGATTTCACCGCCGTCGACAACCTGTCGCTCGACATCTATCACCGTGAGTTCTTCGCGCTGCTCGGCGCTTCGGGCTGCGGCAAGTCGACGCTTCTGCGCATGCTCGCCGGCTTCGAGCAGCCGACCTCGGGCGAAATCGTGCTCGACGGCACCGACATGGCCGGCACGCCGCCCTATAGGCGCCCCGTCAACATGATGTTCCAGTCCTATGCGCTTTTCCCGCACATGACGGTCGAGAAGAACATTGCCTTCGGCCTGAGACAGGACGGCATGGCGAAGGACGAGATGACCGACCGCGTCTTGCAGATGTTGAAGCTCGTCAAGCTGGAGCAATTTGCATCCCGCAAGCCGAACCAGCTTTCCGGCGGCCAGCGCCAGCGCGTCGCGCTGGCCCGCTCGCTCGCCAAGCGCCCCAAGGTGCTGCTGCTCGACGAACCGCTCGGCGCGCTCGACAAGAAGCTGCGCGAGGAAACCCAGTTCGAGCTGATGGACCTGCAGCAGAATCTCGGCCTCACCTTCGTCGTCGTCACCCACGATCAGGAAGAGGCGATGACCATGGCCGACCGTATCGCCGTCATGAGCCACGGCAAGGTCGTGCAGGTGGCGACGCCGGCCGAGATCTACGAGGCGCCGAATTGCCGTTTCGTCGCGGATTTCATCGGCGACGTGAACATCTTCGACGGCAAGGTCGCCTCATCGGGCAACGGCACCGTCGAGATATCAGTCGACAGCGGCTTCAGCGTGCGTGTCGCCGCCGCCGAGACTCCCTCGGCAGGCAGCGCCGTCGGCTTTGCCATCCGGCCGGAAAAGATGCGGGTCGGGCGCACGCCTCCCGCCAACGCGTCGGTTAACGCTGCGAGGGGCGAACTCTGGGACATCGCCTATCTCGGCGACATGACCGTCTTCCATGTGAAATTGCAGAGCGGCAACGTCGTCAAGGCATCCTCCCTCAACGCGCAGCGCTCCGTCGACGACCCCTTCACCTACGATCAGGAAGTCTGGGTCTCCTTCGACGAGAATGCCGGCGTCCTGCTGAAGGATTGACATCATGGGCAAGTTCACTTCCGGCCTCTACAATCGCCTCGTCATCGTCATCCCTTACGCCTGGCTACTGCTTTTCTTCCTGGCGCCTTTCTTCATCGTCTTCCGCATTTCGCTGTCGACGACGGCGATCGCCATGCCGCCCTATGAGCCTGTCTTCTCCTTCGCCGACGGCTGGGCCGGCCTCTTAAGCAAGATCGGCGAATTCTCTTTCGACAATTACACCTACCTCACCGACGACCCGCTCTATTTCAACGCCTATGTGTCGAGCGTGGTGATCGCCGGGATCTCCACCTTCCTGACGCTGCTGATCGCCTATCCGATCGCCTACGGCATGGCGCAGGCGCCACGTGGCCTGCGGCCGACGCTGGTGATGCTCGTCATCCTGCCCTTCTGGACGAGCTTCCTGATCCGCGTCTACGCCTGGATCGCCATCCTCAAGCCGGAGGGCCTATTCAACCAGCTGCTGCTGTCGCTGCACCTGATCGATACACCGCTGATCATCCTGAACACCAATACCGCCGTCTATATCGGCATCGTCTATTCCTATCTGCCCTTCATGGTGCTGCCGCTTTATTCGGCGCTCGAGAAGATGGACGGCACGTTGATCGAGGCTGCGCAGGATCTCGGCTGCCCGCCGATCACAGCCTTCTGGCGCATCACCTTCCCGCTGTCTATCCCCGGCGTGGTGGCCGGCTGCATGCTGGTCTTCATCCCGGCCGTCGGTGAATTCGTCATTCCCGATCTGCTCGGCGGGTCGCAGACGCTGATGATCGGCAAGACACTGTGGAACGAGTTCAATTCCAATCGCGACTGGCCGGTCTCCTCGGCGGTGGCGACCATCCTGTTGCTGATCCTGGTCATCCCGATCGTCTTCTTCCAGAATGTCCAGGCCAAGGCCGAAGAGCGGGGGAAATAAACCATGCTGAAATGGACCCGTTTCAACATCGTCTCCGTCACGCTCGGCTTCGCTTTCCTCTATCTGCCGATCGTGCTTCTCGTCATTTTCTCCTTCAACGAATCCAAACTCGTGACCGTCTGGGGCGGCTTCTCGACGAAATGGTATGTCTCGTTGATGAGCAATCAGGCCTTGCTCGACGCTGCGTGGGTGACGCTGCGCGTCGGACTGCTGTCGGCAACGTTTGCAACCATCCTCGGCACGATGGCGGCGCTGACATTGGTGCGCTACACGCGCTTTCGCGGACGCATGCTGTTTTCGGGCATGGTCTATGCGCCCCTCGTCATGCCGGAGGTCATCACCGGCCTGTCATTGCTGCTGCTCTTCGTCGCGATCGGTCTCGACCGCGGCTTCTGGACGATCACGCTCGCGCATACGACGTTGACCATGTGCTTCGTCGCCGTCGTCGTCCAGTCGCGCCTGCTGAGTTTCGATCATTCGATCGAGGAAGCGGCTCAGGATCTCGGCGCGCCGCCGGTGCGGACTTTCTTCGAGATCACCCTGCCGATCATCGCGCCCGCCGTCGCCTCCGGCTGGATCCTGGCCTTCACCCTGTCGCTCGACGATCTGGTGATTGCAAGCTTCACGTCGGGGCCTGGCGCCACCACGCTGCCGATGAGGATCTACAGCCAGGTCCGCCTCGGCGTAACGCCCGAGATCAATGCGGTGTGCACGATCCTGATCGGCATCGTCGCCCTCGGCGTCATCTGCGCCTCGATCATCACCAAGCGCCGCGAAACGCAGCGACAGAGGGACGAGCGCGCCGCTGCGGCCGGTGCGTGAGGTCTAAAGCGCGTGCTCCTCGCGCTCTATGTCTCTATTTTGCGCATGTCGTTATCGCGAAACCGCTGCACAGTTTTGCGCGACATGCTTCACTGCGCGTGGGGTGTATTGCCGAATAGCGGAACCGGCGAGATCACCGGGTTCGGCCATGAGCCGCCGATGAAGAACGGCAGAAGCGGCAGCTCCGCCGCCTTGGCCGGATCGGTTGCATCCAGTGATCCGGAAAGTGCCAGCCCGTTCGAATGATAGGTGATGATGCCGGAAAGCGTCAGTGTCTGTGTGGGTCCGGCGATATGGGCGTCATGGATCTCGGCGGAGCCGTTGGCGAAATCGGCCTGTAGGTTCAACTGGCTGAAGGCGAAGGCGCCGCCTGCTGCCGCGCTCAGCGGAAAGAACGGCTTTTCGGCTGCCTGCGTCCGAAGTGCCGTGGCATCGATGCCGGGAATCGTGCCTTCCCCGGTCCAGAAGTGCAGCTTGCCGGTGACGTCGGCAAGGCCGGTCGTCCAGATCGCCTTGGGCGACTGCAGGTCGAGATCGATCGATCCTGTCGCAAGCGGCAGCGGACCTTTCAACTGCAGGCGTTCTGCAAGGGCCGCGAAGTCGGCATCGCGGATCGACAGCCGCAGCTTGCCGCCGCCGTCGAAGTCGCGCTGCGTCGCTTCCAGATGCGCGGTCATTTCACCGCCTTCGAACTGGCTGTCGCCAATATCGAATTTCGCTTCGCCGCCGGCAACGATCACGCTGGCGCCAACGTCGGAAAGCTCGAAGAGACCCATCTGCGCGCGCCGCGCCGAAAGCCTGACGTCGATATCGAGCAGCCGCAATGGTCCGCTGATGCCGGCGGAAATTTCCTCCGCCTCGCCGGCCGCGAGGCGGAGCGCGAAGGCGTCGAGGAAGGGCTTGAGGTTCATCTGGTCGAAGGCGAGCGTGCCGCCGATTTTCGGTCGTTTGCCGGGTTGGGTGAAAAGGTCCATTACCCCGGTGGCGCTCGCTTCGTTCAACGAGAGGCTGAGATTGTTGAAACGCAGCCCATTACCCGACGACATGATGTCGGATTCCAGCGAGGCGCTCTTCAACGTTGCGATGCCGGGGATCGATTTGCCCGACCATGTCAGAAGTGCGGGCACATCGGGAATGGTGGCTGTGACATTGCCGGAAAGGGCCGAAAGGTTGGCGATGCTGGCAATGCCTTGGAAGTGCGCCGTCAACAGGTTTGATGTGAGCGACGTCCGTGTCTCGGCATTCCTGCCGGCAAAGGCGAGCAGCGGCTGGCGCGAGGCGAAATCGACTTTCAGGTCCTGGCCGTTGATGCGGGCGATGACGACCGACGAGATTGCGCCGGATAGTCTCGGCCAGGCGATATCTGCGGTGACGCTGTCGAAATGATAGGTCTTGGCGGACTTGATGTCGGTGACCACAAGCGTGCCGTCCTCGACGGTCACCGCGCCGATCTCGGCATCGAGATCGGGATCGAGCACCTCAGCTCCGTTTTCGTAGCGTACGCCGCTGATCGCGCGTGCGAGCAGGCCGGCATAACTCCAGTCGATCAGCCCTTTTTCGTCGCGCGTCAGCGCCAGGTTGGGGCGCACCAAGTGGAATTCGTGGAAGCTCGTCCGGCCTCGCAACGCATCGATGAGGCTGAAATCCGCCGACAGGCTTTCAATGCTGCCGAGCAGCTTATCGCCACTTTCGCGCGGTTGGCGGATGGTGATCTGGTTCAGCGTAATGCGCGGTGTCGGCCAGAATTCGAGAACCGGACTACCCTTGATCTCGGCATGGTATCCCGTCCATTTCGACAGCGCGTCCTCGATGCCGGAGCGCACGAAGCCGGTCGAGATGAGATAGGGTGCGGCAACCCTGAGCGCCACGAAAAGCGCCAGCGCGATCAGCAGGAATACCGTCGACAGGCGGGCGAAGGCCGGAAGCCAGCGCGAAACGGGTCCGATCTTCCTGCGCCACCTGCGATGTCTTGACGTGCTCATGATCTCCGCCGGCAAATTCAGCCGGTCATCCCGTTATGCGCTGATTTCGCCGGATATAGGAAATATCAGGCATATGCAAATCCCGACAGCGCCGCGCGTCTTTTCAGACGCGCAAAGGACGCTGTAGCACTTTCAATTAAATAGTTGGAGCATGATGTCGTCCGAAAACCGCTCACACTTTTCGACATCATACTCCAAGCGTCGGATCGCGTCGGTTCCACGCTTTATAATGCAATGCAGCATGATATAAGGACGGCATTGGGGAGGAGGATTGAATGCAGGATAACAGACCACTTTGGGTGCCCTCGGAGGATGCCATTGCAAAAAGCCCGATCCATGCCTTCATGGAGCGCTGCAATGCCGACTTCGGGCTCTCTCTTTCGGGCTTTGAGGATCTGCATGCATGGTCGGTGGCCGAGCGGGAGAACTTCTGGTCGGCCGTCTGGGATTTTTGCGGCGTGCAGGGGGAGCGTGGCGCAGAGGTGCTTGCCAATGGCGACCGCATGCTGGAAGCCCGCTTCTTTCCCGATGCGACGCTGAACTTCGCCGAAAACCTGCTGTCTGGCCGCGGTGACGGCGATGCGATCATCTTCCGCGGCGAGGACAAGGCCGAGGACCGCTGGTCGTGGGACCGGCTGCGCGCGCTGGTCTCGAAGCTGCAGCAGGCCTTTGTAGCACGCGGCATCGGCAAGGGCGACCGCGTCGCCGCGATGATGCCAAACATGCCGGAGACCGTCGCCGCCATGCTCGCCGCCGCCTCGATCGGCGCCATCTGGTCGTCGTGTTCGCCTGATTTCGGCGAGCAGGGTGTGCTCGACCGCTTCGGCCAGATTGAGCCAAGGCTGTTCATCGCCTGCGATGCCTATTGGTATTCCGGCAAGCTTCAGGATGTCGGCGCCAAGGTCGCCACGGTCGCAAAGACTTTGGCTATCCCCACGGTCATCGTCCATTACGCCGGCAATGCGGAGGCCGTGGCGCGAAAGACGCCGGGCGCTTTAACGCTTGAGGCCTTTGTCGCGCCCTATGAGGCAAGGGAGGTGGAGTTCACGCGGCTTGCCTTCGCGCATCCGCTTTACATCCTCTTTTCGTCAGGCACGACAGGCGTACCGAAATGCATCGTGCATTCGGCCGGCGGCACGCTGCTGCAGCACCTCAAGGAGCAGCGGCTGCATTGCGGCCTGCAGGCGGGCGAGAAGCTGTTCTATTTCACCACTTGCGGCTGGATGATGTGGAACTGGCTGGTCAGCGGTCTTGCCAGCGGGGCGACGCTCTGCCTGTTCGACGGCTCGCCCTTCGCCCCCGATGGCAACGTGCTGTTCGACTATGCCGAGGCCGAAAAATTCGTCATCTTCGGCACCTCGGCGAAATATATCGATGCGGTGCGCAAAGGCGGGCTGACGCCGCGCGTCAGCCACGATCTCTCCAGCCTGCGGCTGATGACCTCCACCGGTTCGCCGCTGTCGCCGGAAGGGTTCACCTTCGTCTACGAAGGCATCAAGAAAGATGTACAGCTCGCCTCGATATCAGGCGGCACCGATATCGTCTCCTGCTTCGTACTCGGCAATCCGCTGCAGCCGGTCTGGCGCGGCGAGATCCAGGGGGCCGGCCTCGGCCTTGCGGTCGATGTCTGGAACGATGACGGCAAGCCGGTGCGCGGGGAGAAGGGTGAACTCGTCTGCACCAAGGCCTTCCCCTCGATGCCGGTGATGTTCTGGAACGACCCCGATGGCGCCAAATATCGCGCCGCCTATTTCGACCGGTTCGACAATGTCTGGTGCCACGGCGATTTCGCCGAATGGACGGAGCATGGCGGCCTGGTCATCCACGGCCGTTCGGATGCGACGCTCAATCCTGGCGGTGTTCGCATCGGCACGGCCGAGATCTACAATCAGGTGGAGCAGATGGCGGAGGTGGCCGAGGCGCTGTGCATCGGCCAGGACTGGGACGACGACGTACGCGTCATCCTTTTCGTCCGACTTGCCCCCGATGTGAAGCTGACCGAGGATCTCGTCAAGGCGATCAAGAGCCGCATCCGCACCGGCGCCTCGCCGCGGCATGTGCCGGCGAAGATCATCGCGGTTGCCGATATTCCCCGCACCAAGTCCGGCAAGATTGTCGAGCTTGCCGTGCGCGAGGTCGTTCACGGCCGGCCGGTGAAGAACCAGGAAGCGCTTGCCAATCCAGAGGCGCTGGGGCTCTTTGCCGGGCTAAGCGAACTGAGGGATTGACAGCGATCGCACATTACAAGCTGTCACCCTTTATCAATCTCCTGTCATGGAAACCTTTCGTTAAGAAAGGTTTGTCAAAGGTGAAGCTAACTTGGGGGCCGCACATGAACGATGCGGCCTGGGGCCTTCCGGCCTCCGAAACATGACGTTGATCGACTGAGCTCTTGTTGAACAGCACCAAATTCAAAGGCGGCCTCTTGGCTGCCTTTTCTTTATCAACCGGCCAGCACGCGTTGCGACGGGAAGGTGATCTCGACGAGCGTGCCCTCGTTCGGCGCCGAATTGATCGTGAAAGTCGCCCGGTTGGCATCGACCATCGCCTTGGTCAGCGGCAGGCCGAGCCCGGTGCCGTCGCCGCGATGACGCGATTGGGTCGAGGAGACCTGCCGGAACGGCTTCATCGCCTGGTCGAGTTCGCTGCGCGTCATGCCGATGCCGGTATCGCGGACCCTGAGGACAACGCTGCCATTCGCCTCATAGGACGTCGAAACGACGATCTGCCCGCCTGACGGGGTGAAGCGGATGGCGTTCGACAGGATGTTCAGCGCGATCTGCTTGATCGAGCGCAGATCCGCTACGACCTCAGGTACTGCCTGCGACAGCGCCGTGCGGATGATGACGCGCTGGCCGTTCGCCTGCGGCTGCACCAGAGCCACGGCTTCGGAAACCGCCTCGTTGAGGCCGACGGCGGCAAAATCGAGATCCATCTCGCCCGCCTCGATCTTCGAGATGTCGAGCAGGTCGTTAACGATATCGAGGACGTGCCGGCCGGAGCGGCCGATGTCGTTGGCATATTCGATATAACGCGGATGGCCGATCGGCCCGAAGCGCTCGCCGGCCATCATATCGGAAAAGCCGATGATGGCGTTGAGCGGCGTGCGGATCTCATGGCTGACGCGGGCGAGGAAATCGGTCTTGTGGGCGTTGGCGGTTTCGGCAGCGCCCTTGGCGTTGCGCAGCTCGTCCTCGGTGCGCTTCCACTGGGTGATATCGCGGATGACGGCGCAATAGCCGTTGGAGGAGGTGAGCTGGCCCATCGTCATGAACAGCGGCACGAAGCCACCGGCGGCCTCGCGGCCGATCACTTCGCGCCCGTCGTTCAACACGCTTGCCACGCCATGGCCGGAGAGGCCGTTCAGATAGTCGATGACTGCCTTCTGGCTCTCATGGGCAAACAGCATGACGAAGGGTTTGCCGCGCGTCTCCTGTTCGTCGTAATTGAAAAGCGCGCTGGCCGACCGGTTCATCGAGCGGATGTCGCCCTCGGTGCCAATGACGACGACGCCGTCGGTCGCCGTTTCCAGGATCGAGCGCAATTCCTCCACTTCGACCTGGAGTTTAGCGACCTTCTCGACCATCCGCTCGGGGCGGTCTTCGGACCGACCGTCGAAACGGTTTGCGTCGCCGCGGCCATCTTCCTTGCCTTCCACCGGCATCAGCGCCAGCATCAGGGCGTTGGCGTCTTCCCAGCGCACCGATTGCAGCCGCGCGGTCACCGGCGCCAGCGTATCATCGGCCTTGACGAGCATCATGGTGCCGGAGCCCGCGGCCTTCTCCTCGAGTTCGCGGCGCTGCAGCAGACCTTCGATGCCGCCTACCTCGCGCAATGCGTCGAGCGAACCGTAGCCCGTCAGCCGCATGAATTCCGGATTGGCGTGGATCAGCGCATCGCCGATATGGATGAGCACGGCAACAGGCAGTTGGTCGACCGTGCCCACCGAAAGCCCGTCCGTCATCTTGATGCGCGGCGGGATGAAGCTTGTGAGAACCTCGATCTGGCTGGCCGTCTCCTCCAGCCCTTCCGTCGCCTCGTCCTCGACTATGACAGCCGGCTCTTCGGTGGCGCCGTCGTCTTCGCGCTCCGCCTCAACGGCATTCTCGAAGATCGCCTCCTGCGGCGCGATCTCCTCGAGCGACGGTATGTCCGCCTGGTCGGCGGTGGGTGTTTCGGCCCCGAACGCTTCGGGTCCGGAGGCCTCGTTGAAGGCGGCCGTTTCCGTGGCGTTGGGTTCCATCGGCGCCGGGGCGGCGGGCTCGTCCTTGTTGGCGCCGAAGGCTTCGAGGCGCTTGGCGATCTCGCGGAAATTGGCCTGTTCGGCGGCCGTCAGTCCGGCACCGGTGTTGTGGAGCTGAACGATCTTGTCGGAGAAACGGCGATTAGGCGTTTCCGAAATCCGAAGCGCCGGCGGCTCTTGCGGAAGTTCCGCTACCGGCTCGGCGGCGGAAATGTCGCCGGCATCGGCGCTGCCTTCCGCTTTTTCGGCAGCACTTTCTTGGGCAGGTATCTCGGCCGCCTGCTCGGTGGCAATCTCTTCCGGCGCTGGCTCCGCCTGTGGTTCGCTTGCCGTAAGCGCCTGATCCTCGACCTCCTGCGTCGGGGAGGGATCGATCAGGGGCTCTTCAAGCACTGTCTCCGCTTCGTGCGCCACCTCGGCAATGGTCTCGGCGGGCGGGCCGAGGCTCGCTGCATCATGGCCGATACCATCAGGGCCGAGTGTCAGGCCAAGCGCCAGCGGATCTTCCTGCGCGTCGGAAAGCCGGACGACGCCGAAGCCGCGGAAGCCATCGAAGTCGCGGTTGCGGGTATAGGTCGGCAGCGCCGCCAGATCGACCGGAACAACGAGGCTGGTGCCTTCGACCGGCCAGAGGATCGTCTTGCCCGACCATGTGTCACGGCGGGCGAGCGCCTCGGAAAGCTTGCCGTCAGGATCGAGATTGAAGAGGGCGGCGACATCGCCGAAGGCAGAGCCGATGATGTCGGACGCATGCGGACCGACGGCCGCGGCAAATTCGTGGCTGACTTCGTTGAATCGGCCTTCGGCGTCGATCTTCCAAACGAAGCGCGTGGCGCGGCTATTTGGCCTGAAAACGAAGCCCGACTCAGCCTCAAGCTGAGGGGCAGGGGGCACGTCGGGGACCACAGGCGTTGCGATAGCGGTCTCTTCGTGGACTGCTTCCGGCGCGTCTTCGATAGGCGTTTCGCTGGCTTCAACAGGCGGTTCCGCCGTCTCCGCAATGGAAGTCACATCGTCCTCAATGACCGCGGCGGGCTCATCCGCGCTGCTATCGGTCACGCCGTCGTCGCTCTTCGGCTCCGCGTCCTCGGCAGGATCCATCCCGTCAATCGCCTCGTCTGCGGATGCCACAGCTATCTCAGCCGGCTGCTCGTTTTCGCCGGTGATCTCCTCGAGCGTCTCCTCGACCTCTTCGATCCCCGAGACCGCGTCGATGATTTCGGTGAAGCCTGTAGCGGCGACGGGTTCGTCCTGAAGCACCTCCATCGGCGGCGCGCTTTCTTCCTGTGCGGGCGCATCGACTGGATCGAGCGCGGGCGCATCGACCGGGGCGAGCGCGGGCGCATCGACCGGGTCAAGATGACCGACCGCGGTCTCGACAGCAAAGAGCAGATTGAGCGCCGGATCGTCGCTGAGCTTGCCGACCGCGGCCGGGAGATTGCCTCTGCCGGTGGCGACAGGTCGCTTCACCAGCCGGTCGGGATGCGCGCCGGCAAGGTTGATCAAGGTCTTTGCCGTCTGCTCGGAGATCCCGAGCGAGGCAAAGCCCGGCGAAGCGGCGATGACCTCACCATTGGCGCCGATCACCGCCATATGCGTGTCGGGATCATCGAGCCCCTGCAGCATCTGGGCCGCCGATGCGCCGGCCGCGAGTGGTTTTGCCGAGACCGGCACTGAAAACAGGATGGCCTGTTCGCCCTGAGAAAGCCGGATCAGTTCGGCAGCCGCCTGCACCTGCGCACGCTGAAAGCCCTTGGCGACGCGGATCATCAGGCTGCGGCTGTCGCCGATATCGGTCAGCTGGCGCGCGGCGGTTTCCAGCTGGCGGAAGGTGATGTCGGCGCGGTCGACCCCCTGATCGAGCAGATCATAGACCGCCGAATGGCCGAAAAGCTCGGCACCCGCACCGTTCGCCCAGAGCAGACGGGCGAGATCGGCCGAAAACAGCACCATGGCCTCGCCGCGTGAAAAGCGTTCCCGTACCCGTGCATGCACGGCGATATCGATGAACGGATATTGGACTGCGGGCATGTTCGAACCTTGTCGCTGTCGGCCTTCTTAAATTAACGGCTTATTAATAACTGCGGGGCGCATGCCGGTCCAGAAGAGGAGGGGGTTTTCGGCCGGAAAGGTTAACGTCTTGTGCATCGCACAATAATTGTTGCAATGCACAATAGAATGTCTTATATAAGCATCATCCAACAAACGCAGGCAGCGGCTGCCTCAACCCAAAGGATGCGACCCATGGCTACCATAAAGACCGACGACGTTTTTTCAATCGCTTCTTTCGACCCGTCCAAGTTCACGGAATCTTTCCGTGAATTCGCCGAAAAGGGCGCTCAGCAGTCGAAGGATGCCTATGCCAAGCTGAAGACCGCTGGCGAGGAAGCCGGCAAGACGCTCGAAGCCACCGTCCAGACGGCACAGGCCGGCAGCGTCGAGATCGGCCTGAAGGCGATCGACATCCTGCGCATCAATTCCGAGAACTCGCTGTCGCACTTCGAAGCGCTGCTCGGTGTCAAGTCCCCGGCCGAATTCTTCGAGCTGCAGACCTCGTTCATCCGCAAGCAGGCCGAACTCACCGTCGAGCAGGCGAAGTCGATCCAGGAAACCACCAAGCAGGTGGCCGAGAAGCTCGCAAAGCCCTCCAAGGACGCCGCCGAAAAGGCCATGGCTTCCTTCAAGGTTGCCTGATCGGTCCTTACCGATCGGAGATAAAGGCTGGACCTCGTGTCCAGCCTTTTTGTATATTGACGAGGAATGGGGCTTGAATTCATCTCCAAGTCCTCGTATGTGACCCCCGTCGCGCCAAGCGCGATTTATGCGGTTGTAGCTCAGTTGGTTAGAGCGCAGGTTTGTGGCACCTGAGGTCGGAGGTTCGAGACCCCCCAACCGTACCATCTCCCCCACGTCAAGAATGAGAAACTGGTCCTATCGTTTCGATGGAACCCATGCGGCACCGGATCGTTCTCCATGTTAACGGGAGAATACGCATGTCGAAAACCCTTCTCTACGGTGCGACGAAGATCGACGAGACCAACAGCGCTTACGCGCCGATGGAAAGTCTTGCTGCGTTTCAGTGGAAGAACCGCGTCTTCATCCTTTTCGCCGACAGGGATAATTCCCGCGCCTCCCGGCAGGAGAACCAGCTACTGGCTGATCGCTCCGCCCTCGATGACCGGCACCTGGTGGTGCTGAAGATTTCCGGCGCTGGCGTTCGGCCGCTCTTCGGTGCGGCCGACGGCCTCGACGGCGAAGCGATCCGCCGCGATCTCGAGGCACCGGAGGTCGGCGAATTCGCCGCTTTCCTTCTCGGCAAGGACGGCACCGTCAAGCTCGAGATCAGCGAGCCGATTACCGATGGCGAGCTCTTCGCCATCATCGACAGCATGCCGATGCGCGCTGCCGAATCGCTGAAGCCGGACAAGTCGTCCTGATATCGCTGAGAATCAAGATCACGAAGCAGAACCAAGATCATGAAAGGGAGGCGGTCATGTCCGTGCCCAACGAACCCATTCCCGATCAGCCGCCGATGCCCGCGCCCGGCTGGAAGCCGGTGCCGCCGATCAAGGAACCGGAGCCGGACAGGCTGCCCGACGAGGCGCCGGTTCCAAATCCCGACGAGAACGACGAGCCGGCAAAACACACTTTCGAGACTTAAAGGAAAATGTGCCGTTCGGCGCTGACAAGCTCCTGGAGGAAATCGGCGACGCTCCGGACGCGTAGCAGGTCGCGCGCCGTTTCGTGATAGGTCGTCCAGTAGGCGCGCCGGATCGAAACCTCCGGCAGGATGCGCTGGAGTTCCGGATATTGCCTGGCGATATAATCGTGCAGGATGCCGATGCCGGCACCTGTTCGTACCGCCTCGGTCTGTCCGATCGCCGTCGAAATCTCGAAGCCTGCATCCCAGCTCCGCATGACTGCGCCGGAAAAATTCAGGGACGCGGTGAAGATCAGGTCTTCGACATAGCCGATGCGGCGATGCGCCTTGAGCGCGTCGATATCGGCGGGTGTGCCCTGGGCGGCGAGGTATGCGCGTGAGGCATAGAGACCGAGCGTGTAGTCGGTGAGCTTGGAGGAGACGAGCCGGCCTTGTTCGGGCCGCTCCAGCGTGATGGCGATATCGGCCTCGCGCTGCGACAGCGAGAAAGAGCGCGGCACCGGTACGAGCTGGATCTTCAGCTCCGGATGACGCTCGATCAATCTGCCCATGCGCGGCGCAAGAAAGGAAACGCCGAACCCATCAGGCGCGCCGACGCGCACGGTCCCGGCGATTGCCGTATCGGTGTGGCCGAGGCTGGCCTGTGCTGCGAGCATTTCCGTTTCCATCCGCTCCGCGGATGCCAGGAACACTTCGCCTTCGGCCGTCAGTTCGCAGCCATTCGTGCGGCGGATGAAAAGCCGCGTCTTCAGCGCCTCTTCGAGCGAAGTCAGTCGACGCGAGAGCGTGGCGTGATTGAGCCCCAGCCGCTTCGAAGCGGCAAGGATCTGCCCGGTGCGGGCGACGGCGAGGAAAATACGAACATCGTCCCAGTTCATGGCTTGGCACGCATTGCGATCGGATCGACCTCGATAAAAGTCAGCGACGTGACCATGTGTGCCGTCTGGTTCTTGTATTTAATGAAATGCGGTGTTCGCAGATGGGCCTCGTATGCTTCCTGGTCGGCGTAGACTTCAAGGATACGGATCCGGTTTGGGTTGTTCCTGATGGAAACGGCGCTCAGGGAAAGGACGCCGTCTTCCAGCGCGATGGATGCTTCGATCTCTTCCGTGAGCAATGCGCGATAGGTTTCAAGCGTGTCCGGCTCGATCTCCAACTCCGCCATTCTGACGACGGGTTTCCGGTTCATCGGTTTGACCTCCCCCAGGGTTTGACTTGTCGGAGTTTGACTTGTCGGCGTGCGGTGCCAAGTTTGAAGCAGCCGCAGCGCCCAATGCAACGACAGGGCTATAATTTACGCACAACGGTTGCTTATATCAGCGCATTGATTTGTGCAAATTGAAGTGCGATTGTCGGCCATCGAAAAACAGGAGGAACACCCATGCGTGAGATCGGTCATTTCATCGGCGGCAAACATGTTGCCGGCACCAGCGGCCGCGTGAGCAATGTCTACAATCCGGCGACGGGCGAAGTGCAGGCGACGGTCGCACTCGCAAGCGTCGAGGAACTGCGCGCCGCCGTCGAAAACGCCAAGGCTGCGCAGCCGAAATGGGCTGCCACCAATCCGCAGCGCCGCGCCCGCGTCTTCTTCAAATTCGTCGAACTCCTGAACAAGCACATGGACGAGCTTGCCGAAATCCTCTCCAAGGAACACGGCAAGACGATCGAGGATGCCAAGGGCGACGTCATCCGCGGCCTCGAAGTCTGCGAATTCGTCTGCGGCATCCCGCATCTCGCCAAGGGCGAATTCACCGAGGGCGCAGGCCCGGCGATCGACATGTATTCGATCCGCCAGCCGGTCGGCATCGGCGCCGGCATCACGCCTTTCAACTTCCCCGGCATGATCCCGATGTGGATGTTTGCGCCGGCGATCGCCTGCGGCAACGCCTTCATCCTGAAGCCCTCCGAGCGTGATCCCTCCCTGCCGATCCGTCTCGGTGAACTGATGATCGAGGCCGGCCTGCCCGCCGGCATCCTCAACGTCGTCAATGGCGACAAGGGTGCTGTCGACGCGATCCTCACCGATCCCGATATCGGCGCCGTCTCCTTCGTCGGCTCGACGCCGATCGCCCGCTACGTCTACGGCACCGCGGCGATGAACGGCAAGCGCGCCCAGTGCTTCGGCGGCGCCAAGAACCACATGATCATCATGCCGGATGCGGACCTGGATCAGGCCGTCAACGCGCTGATGGGCGCAGGCTACGGTTCGGCCGGCGAGCGCTGCATGGCGATCTCGGTTGCCGTTCCGGTCGGCGAGGAGACTGCCAACCGCCTCGTCGAGAAGCTGACGCCGAAGATCGAATCCCTGCGTATCGGCCCCTATACCGACGACAAGGCCGACATGGGCCCGCTCGTCACCAAGGAAGCCTATACCCGTGTTCGCGGCCTGATCGACCGCGGCATCGAGGAAGGCGCCAAGCTCGTCGTCGACGGCCGCGATTTCAAACTCCAGGGCTATGAAGACGGCTATTTCGTCGGCGGCTGCCTGTTCGATCACGTCACGCCGGAGATGGATATCTACAAGACAGAGATCTTCGGACCTGTCCTCTCCGTCGTTCGCGCCAACAACTATGAGGAAGCGCTGTCGTTGCCGATGAAGCACGAATACGGCAACGGCGTTGCGATCTACACCCGCGACGGCGATGCCGCCCGCGATTTTGCCTCGCGCATCAATATCGGCATGATCGGCATCAACGTTCCGATCCCGGTTCCGCTCGCCTACCACTCCTTCGGCGGCTGGAAGGCCTCGAGCTTCGGCGACCTCAACCAGCACGGCACGGATTCGATCAAGTTCTGGACGAAGACCAAGACCGTCACTGCTCGTTGGCCCTCCGGCATCAAAAGCGGCGCGGAATTCGTCATGCCGACGATGAAGTGATCGTCACGACATTCCGATCTGAAATCTGTAATTCGGGAGCCTTTTGGCTCCCGAATTTTTCCGCGTCATGCTGATTGCCGGCGATATCGGTCCGGCGCCGAGGATGTTCTGAGACACGGACGCGGTCTGCTGACCATCTCCTATTCCCCCAGTGCCGAGGTCAAACTGATGCGCAAGGCACGCCCGAGCGCAAGCAGGCGATCCTCGATGACGTCGAGGTCCCGGAGCGGGATTGACGTCGCGGCAAATGGCCTCATAAGCTGAATGAGAATTTCATATTTTGGAATTGTTCAAAACTAGCAAACCGCCTATATAGGTCTGAACAGACGAGTCAGGAGAATGGCATGCGGTTGACGAAGCAGACGAACTATGCGGTTCGCATGTTGATGTATTGTGCTGCCAATGACGGGCATTTGAGCCGGATTCCCGAAATCGCCAGGGCCTATGGCGTTTCCGAGCTCTTTCTTTTCAAGATCCTTCAGCCGCTGAACAAGGCGGGTCTGGTCGAAACCGTTCGCGGTCGCAATGGCGGCGTGCGCTTGGGCAAGCCGGCCGCCGACATTAGTCTTTTCGACGTCGTTCGGGTGACGGAAGACAGCTTCGCCATGGCCGAATGCTTCGAGGATGACGGTGAGGTCGACTGCCCGCTGGTCGATAGCTGTGGTTTGAATTCGGCGCTGCGCAAGGCGCTCAATGCCTTCTTCGCGGTGCTGTCGGAATATTCCATCGATGACCTCGTTAAGGCGCGTCCGCAGATCAATTTCCTTCTCGGAATCACCGGCGAGCCAGCCTATCGCAAACCCTCGATCGTTGCCCCCGCCGCCTGAATTCAAGATCATAATTTGCTTCTGAACCGCGGTTGCCCTGGCCACCGCGGTTTTTGTTTTTGCAGCGTCTGGGTGGTCTCCGGCATACGGGGAAATGCCGTCGGCATGTCGCGATGGGTGCGTTTTTATACCAAATGCGACAAAATTTCGGTCATTTTTGTGCGAAAATTTCCGAATGAGGCTGATTTTTGACGGAAAATTTCTAAAATTGTCCAGGTGGAAAAATTTTCTGCGTAGCCCGTTGCTTTCAGTAAATAAATATCGTTCCATCGAGCGTCGACCGAGATGCCAATCTACGGTCTCCAAACATCAAAAAAGAACAACCGGGAAACAATATTATGAAAAAGATCTCTGTCCTGCTGGCAGCGACGGCCTTGATTTCCGTCATGGCGACGTCGGCTTGGTCCAAGACCCTTGTTTATTGCTCCGAGGGCTCGCCGGAGGGCTTCGACCCGAGCCTCTATACGGCAGGCACGACCTTCGACGCGTCGTCGCGCACGGTCTATAGCCGCCTCGTCGAATTCAAGCATGGCGGTACCGAGATCGAACCGGGCCTGGCCGACAGCTGGAGCGTTTCGGCCGACGGCACGGAATACACCTTCAAGCTTCATCCTGGCGTCAAGTACCAGACCACCGACTTCTTCACGCCGACGCGCGATTTCAACGCCGACGACGTCGTGTTCTCCTTCGAGCGCCAGCTGAAATCCGACAATCCGTGGAACAAGTATGTCGAGGGCGGCTCTTACGAATACGCCGCCGGCATGGGCTTTCCCGAGCTGATCAAGTCTGTCGAGAAGGTCGATGACCTCACCGTCAAGTTCACGCTCAACCACCCCGAAGCGCCGTTCCTCGCCGACCTCGCCATGGACTTCGCCTCGATCGTCTCCAAGGAATATGCCGACAAGCTTGCCGCCGACGGCAAGATGGCGCAGCTCAACCAGCAGCCGCTCGGCACCGGCCCGTACACCTTCGTCGCCTACCAGCCGGATGCCGTCATCCGCTACAAGGCGAACGAAACCTATTTCAAGGGCAAGGAAAAGATCGACGATCTGGTTTTCGCCATTACCTCTGACGCCGCCGTGCGCGCCCAGAAGCTGAAGGCCGGCGAATGCCACCTGATCCCCTATCCGAATGCAGCCGACGTACCCGAACTGAAGAAGGATGAAAATCTGACCGTTCTGGAACAGGCCGGCCTCAATGTCGGCTTCCTCGCTTACAACACCCAGATGGCCCCGTTCGACAAGCCGGAAGTTCGCCGTGCGCTGAACATGGCGATCAACAAGCAGGCGATCATCGACGCCGTCTTCCAGGGTGCCGCGGCCGTTGCCAAGAACCCGATCCCGCCGACGATGTGGTCCTATAACGACGCCGTTCAGGACGACAAGTACGATCCGGACGCTGCCAAGAAGGCTCTTGCCGATGCTGGCGTCAAGGATCTCAGCATGAAGATCTGGGCAATGCCGGTGTCGCGTCCCTACATGCTGAACGCGCGCCGCGCCGCCGAACTGATGCAGGCGGATTTCGCCAAGATCGGTGTCAAGGTCGAGATCGTCACCCATGAATGGGCCGAATATCTGAAGCTCTCCTCCGACGTGAAGCGCGACGGCGCCGTCATCCTCGGCTGGACCGGCGACAACGGCGACCCGGACAACTTCATGGATACGCTGCTTGGCTGCGATGCCGTCGGCGGCAACAACCGTGCTCAGTGGTGCAACAAGGAATATGACGACCTGATGACCAAGGCCAAGCTGACGGCCGATGTCGGCGAGCGCACCAAGGCCTATGAGCAGGCGCAGCTGATCTTCAAGAAGGAAGCTCCCTGGGCAACCATCGACCATTCGCTCGTCTTCGTTCCGATGAGCAAGAAGGTCTCGGGCTTCCAGATGGACCCGCTCGGCATTCACCGTTTCGACGGCGTCGACGTATCCGAATAACAAGAATAATGTAAGAATGCCCGGCAAAGCTGGGCGCAGCCGGCGGTCAGGGTCTCCTGACCGCCGGAAACTATTGGACATCTGCCATGTTGCGTTTTTTTATCGGCCGCCTTGCGGTGCTGATCCCGACATTCCTCGGCGTTTCCCTCATTGCCTTCTCGTTCATCCGCATGCTTCCCGGCGATCCCGTCATGCTCCTGTCGGGGGAACGCGTCATGGCGCCGGAGCGGCACGCCCAGATCATGCATGATCTCGGTTTCGACCGGCCGATGTATGTGCAGTATTTCGATTATCTCGGAAAAATCCTGCATGGCGATCTCGGCACCTCGATCGTCACCAAGCGGCCCGTTCTCGGCGAATTCCTGACACTGTTTCCGGCAACGCTCGAGCTTTCGCTCTGTGCCATCATCCTCGCCGTCTGTCTTGGCGTGCCCGCCGGTATCTTTGCCGCCGTCAAGCGAGGCACGTGGTTCGACCAAAGCGTGATGGGTATTGCCCTTATCGGATATTCCATGCCGATCTTCTGGTGGGGGCTGCTGCTGATCATCTTCTTCTCCGGCTATCTCGGCTGGACGCCCGTTTCCGGCCGCATCTCGCTGATGTATTTCTTCAAGCCGGTCACCGGATTCATGCTGGTCGACAGCCTGCTGTCGGGCCAGAAGGGCGCGTTTTCCTCGGCCGTCAGCTACCTCATTCTGCCGACGATCGTGCTGGCGACCATCCCGCTTGCCGTCATCGCCCGCCAGACGCGTTCGGCGATGCTCGAGGTTCTGGGTGAGGATTATGTCCGCACGGCGCGCTCGAAGGGCCTGAAGCCGCTGCGCGTCGTCGGCGTGCATGCGCTGCGCAATGCAATGATCCCTGTCATCACCACCATCGGTCTGCAGATCGGCGTTCTTCTTGCCGGCGCCATCCTCACCGAGACGATCTTCTCCTGGCCGGGCATCGGCAAATGGATGGTCGATTCGGTGTTCAAGCGCGATTACGCCGTGGTCCAGGGCGGTCTTCTGCTGATCGCCGGCGTCATCATGCTGGTCAACCTGATTGTTGATGTTCTCTACGGCTTCATCAATCCGCGCATTCGTCATTAGGAGCGGCCCATGAGCACGGTCACCGTCAAAACCGGCCAGCCATCCGCTCTTGCGGAGTTCTGGCATTATTTCTCCCGCAACAAGGGCGCCGTCATCGGCCTCGTGGTTTTCACCATCATCCTGGTCGTCGCAGTCCTCGCGCCGCTCTTTGCGCCACATGAACCGAACGAGCAGAACCGCGCGGTACTGCTCGCAGTGCCGTTCTGGATGGAGGGTGGCAGCGCCTCCTTCCCGCTCGGAACGGATGCCGTCGGCCGCGATATCCTTTCGCGCCTGATCTATGGCGCGCGGTTTTCGCTGTTCATCGGCGTCGTCGTCGTCACGCTTTCGGTCATTTCAGGCGTCCTGATCGGCCTCGTCGCCGGATTCTTCCGCGGCAAGGTCGATACGGCGATCATGCGCCTGATGGATATCATCCTGGCCTTCCCGTCACTGTTGCTCGCTCTCGTTCTGGTGGCCGTGCTTGGGCCTGGTCTGACCAATGCGATGATCGCGATTTCGCTGGTCAACCAGCCGCATTTCGTGCGGCTGACGCGCGCCTCGGTCATTTCTGAGCGTGAGAAGGAATATGTCATCGCCTCGCGTGTCGCCGGTGCCGGCACCTTCCGGTTGATGTTCAAGACGATCCTGCCGAACTGTCTGGGCCCACTGATCGTTCAGGCGACGCTCGCCTTCTCGGCGGCGATTCTCGATGCCGCCGCCCTCGGCTTTCTCGGCATGGGCGCCCAGCCGCCGACGCCCGAATGGGGGACGATGCTGGCCGAATCCCGTGAGTTCATCTCGCGCGCCTGGTGGGTGGTGACATTCCCGGGTCTTGCCATCCTCATCACCGTTCTTGCCATCAACCTGATGGGCGACGGCCTGCGCGATGCGCTCGATCCCAAACTGAAGAGGTCGTGATGCCGCTCCTCGAGATTGAAAATCTGACGGTCGAATTCCAGACCTCTTCCGGCCTCTTCCGCGCCGTCGACGGTGTGTCGCTTGCCTGCGACAAGGGCGAGATCCTGTCGGTCGTCGGCGAATCCGGCTCGGGTAAATCCGTTGCCATGCTGGCCCTGATGGGGCTTCTGCCCTGGACGGCGAAGATCACCGCCGACCGCATGCAGTTCGACGGCAAGGATCTGCGCGGCATCTCCGGCCGCCAGCGCCGCAGGATTGTCGGCAAGGATATGGCGATGATCTTCCAGGAGCCGATGTCGAGCCTCAATCCGTGCTTCACGGTCGGTTTCCAGCTCGGCGAGACCCTGCGCTTCCATATGGGCCTCAACCGCAAGGAGCGCCGCCAACGCTCGATCGAGCTCTTGAACCTCGTCGGCATTCCGGCTCCGGAAGACCGCCTGTCGAACTTTCCGCATCAGATGTCCGGCGGCATGAGCCAGCGCGTCATGATCGCCATGGCGCTCGCCTGCAATCCGAAGCTCTTGATCGCCGACGAGCCGACAACGGCGCTCGACGTGACGATCCAGGCACAGATCCTCGATCTGCTCGTTCGCCTGCAGAAGGAGCAGGGCATGGCGCTGGTGCTGATCACCCACGACATGGGTGTCGTTGCCGAAACCGCCGAACGCGTGCAGGTGCAATATGCCGGCCAGAAGGTCGAGGAGCAGCCGGTGAGGGCGCTGTTCCGCGATCCGCATCATCCCTATACCGCAGCCCTGCTCGCAGCCCTTCCCGAACGCGCAAAAGTCGGCCAGCGTCTTCCCTCGATCGCCGGTGTCGTTCCCGGCCAGCATGGTCGCCCGACAGGCTGTCTGTTTGCGCCGCGCTGCGGCTTCGCCACGGTCGAATGCGATCGCGGTGTCGTCCGCCAGGGGCCGGAGCTCGGCCTGGCGCTCTGCAACTATCCCTTGAAGGATGGTAAGCCGCTCGGACATCCCGGCATCATGGCCGTTGAAACTGCAGGAGACCTCGTATGACGGACGCTGTTCTCGAGGGCAGGGATCTCGCCCGCTTCTACACCGTCAATCGCGGTCTGTTCAAAGCCGATGCCACCGTCAAGGCGCTGAACGGCGTCAGCTTCAGCCTGCATTCCGGCAAGACGCTCGCCGTCGTCGGCGAATCCGGCTGCGGCAAGTCGACGCTCGCCCGCCTGGTCACCATGATCGAGAACCCGACATCGGGGCAGTTACTGATCGACGGCAAGCCCGCCCATGTCGGCGATCGTAGCCTGCGCAGCCAGGTGCAGATCGTTTTCCAGAATCCCTACGGCTCGCTCAATCCGCGCCAGAAGGTCGGCTCAATCCTCGAAGAGCCGCTGAAGATCAACACCAATCTCGACGGCGCCGCCCGCCGCCGCAAGGCGGAGGAGATGATGGCTCGTGTCGGCCTGCGTCCGGAGCATTATGGCCGATATCCCCATATGTTCTCCGGCGGTCAGCGCCAGCGTATCGCCATTGCCCGCGCCCTGATGCTGCGGCCAAAGGTGCTGGTGCTCGACGAACCGGTCTCGGCGCTTGACCTGTCGATCCAGGCGCAGGTGCTGAACCTGCTGATGGACCTGCAGAAGGAGATGGGGCTCGCCTATCTCTTCATCTCGCACGGACTGTCCGTCGTCCATCATATCGCCGACGAGGTGATGGTGATGTATCTCGGCCGTCCCGTGGAAACCGGTCCCGCCGCCGAGGTCTTCGCCCGGCCACGCCATCCCTACACGGCAGCCTTGCTGTCAGCGACGCCGATCGCCGATCCCGACCGTGCGAAGAACCGCATCCGCCTGCAGGGTGAACTGCCTTCGCCGCTGAAGCCGCCGACGGGCTGCCACTTCAATCCGCGCTGCTGGAAGGCGCAGGACCATTGCCGTCAGGTTTCTCCCGAATTAAGTGGAGAAGGCACACATCAATATGCCTGTCACTTCCCGCTCGATTGAGCGGGAGTGAGCAATTCCAGGAAAAGTGCACAGCGGTTTTCCGTCCGAGATTGCGTGAAAACAAAGAGATAGAGCATTTTCGTGATCAGAACGAAAATGCTCTATGGCCTGAGGAGGATTTATGCCGGAGCAGATGAACAAACCCCAGGCGATCATCGTCATGGGAGTCAGCGGCTGCGGCAAATCCTCCGTCGGTGAGAAACTCGCCGAAGCCCTGCACCTGGCCTTCGTCGAAGGTGATGCGCTTCATCCGGCCGCCAATGTCGAGAAGATGTCGAAGGGCATTGCGCTGACCGATGAAGACCGGATGCCGTGGCTCGACCGCATCGGCGAAGACATGAAAGCCTCGCTGGAGAAGAGCAAGGGCATCATCGTTTCCTGCTCGGCGCTGAAGCGCCTCTATCGCGACAGGCTGAGGGCTGCTGCCGGCGGCAATCTCTTCTTCGTTTATCTCGAAGGTTCCAGGGCGCTGCTGATGAAAAGGATGGGTGAGCGCAAGGGGCACTTCATGCCGGTCTCGCTGCTCGACAGCCAGCTGGCGACGCTTGAGGTGCCCACAGGCGAGCCTGGTGTCGTCACCGTGGATATCGACGACACGATCGACGGCATCGCGGCAACGGCGCTCAAGAGCCTTGCAGCGCTCGGCGTCACGGGTTGAAACGCTGCGGCGAATAGGCCGAAATATCGATGAACGGCGTCTCGCCGGTGATGAGTTCGGCAAGCACGCGGCCGGTTACCGGCCCGAGCGTCAGCCCATGATGGGCATGGCCGAAGGCAAACCACAGGCCCTGATGGCGCGGCGCCTTGCCGATAACAGGCATCATATCCGGCGTGCAGGGGCGCGCGCCCATCCAGGGTTCGGGATCGAGCCTGTCTCCGAGCGGGAAGATGGTGCGCGCCACCGCTTCGGCGCGGTCGAGCTGGACCGGCGTCTTGGGCGCGTCGAGCGTTGCAAACTCCGCCCCTGTCGTCAGGCGGATGCCTCGGTTCATCGGCGCAAGGAGATAGCCGCGTTCGGCATCGAGCATCCAGTTGTTGAGCACAGCATTGCCTCCGGCGGCATAGTGCATGTGATAGCCGCGCTTGACGCCGAGCGGGAAGGAGTAGCCGAGCCGGCGCGTAGCAACGGCCGCCCAAGGGCCGAGCGCCATCACCGCATCCTCGGCTTCGAGCGGACCTTCCGCCGTCATGATTTTCCAGCCGGAGCCGAACGGACCGAGCGAGGCGGCGTCACCCGTGACGAAGCGGCCGCCGAGGCTCTCGAAATAGCGGCGATAGGCCGATGTCAGCGCATGCGGGTCGAGCACCGACCAGGGGTCGCGCCAGCGGATGCCGCCGGCGAAATCGCCGGTCATATACGGCTCCATGCGGGCGATATCGGCCGGAGTCAGGCTGTCATACTCCACGCCGAATTCATTCTGCCAAAGTGCTGCCTCTGCAAGAGCCCCGTCGCGCTTGGCTTCAGTGCGGAAAATCTTTATCCAGCCGTCCTTGCGGATCAGCCCTTCGGCCTGCGACGCCTCGATCAGATCCTTGTGTTCGACAACCGAATTTTCGATCAGCGGTGCATAGGCCCGGGTAATGATCGCGTGGCGACGCGCATTGGAATTCCACCAGTAGCGAGCGAGAAAGGCGATCTGGCTCGGCAGTGCGCGCAGATGATAATGCGCGTCGATGCGGTTATTCACAGCATAACGCAGTAAAAGCCCGAGCTGCTGGGGAAAGCCGTAAGGCGCGACACCTTCGCGCTGGATCAGGCCGGCATTGCCGAACGAGGTTTCGTTGCCCGGATCCTTGCGGTCGATCAGCGTCACCTGCCGGCCGCGCCGCTGAAGATGGATGGCCGTGGAAACCCCGACGATGCCGGCGCCGAGCACGATTGCGTTCTTCGTCATTTCCGCTTGCATTCCGCTTTGTTTATCGGGGTGAAAATGCCCGTGCCGATACCGCGACGCAAACGGAAAATCGCATTCATTTCAAAATCATTGCGCTTTTCAGTGCGGCATTTTCAGCCTTCACGCGGACATGGAGGATAAGCGCGTTGAGAAGGGAAAAGACGATCGCGTAAAGCGGTAGGCCGAAGGCGAGGGGAAGGACGGCGATCTCGCCGACGACGATCGCATAGTTCGGATGGCGGAGGAAGCGATAGGGCCCGGATCTGACCAGCGGCGCGCCGGGCAGGACGATGATGCGCGTCGTCCAGCGGCCTTTCAGCGTCGCCAGCACCCAGAGCCGCAGCGCCTGCAGCCCCATGAACACCAGAAACCAGAAGAACGCGACTGGCCTGCCCGGTGCAAGCAGCCAAAGGCCGATGATCCAGCCTGCATGCAGCGCCACCATGGTGGGATAATGCTCGGGTGCCACCTCTCTGGCGCCCCTGGAAAGAAGCGCCGCCGTGTTGCGCCGGGCGAGCACGAGTTCCGCCAGCCGCTGCAGCGTCACGAATGCCAGAAGCGCGATCGACGGCCACATCATGCGACCCTCCTGAGCGTCACGCAGCTCGCCGAAAAGCCCGGACCCATGGCGATCATCGCGGCGCGCGCCGGCAACCCGGCGCGGATTGCCCGCTCCAGCACGAACAGGATAGTCGGCGAGGACATGTTGCCGTATTCGGCAAGCACGGCGCGTTCGTGATCGAGCGTGCCCGGCACCATCGAAAGCGCGCTCTCCATCGCAGCCAGCACCTTCATGCCGCCGGGATGGCAGATGAAGCGGTCTATATCCTCCACCCTCAGCCCGTTGCGCGCCAGAATGGCCGTTACCGCTGGGCCAAGCTCCTTTTCGGCAAACGGCGGCAGCGATTGCGCCAGCACGATACCGAAGCCGCCGTCATCGATCTTCCAGCCCATGATATCGAGCGTGTCGGGAAAAAGATGCTCGCCGGTCGATTCCACCTCCGCCAGCCCGTCTTCGCCTGATCGCAGCACGCAGGCGGCAGCGCCGTCGCCGAAAAGCGCCGTCGCGATGATGTTCGGCCGCGTCAGCTCGTCCAGCCGGAAGGCGAGCGTGCAAAGTTCGATCGAGACGAAAAGCACAACAGTGCCCGGCCGGCTTCGCGCCAGCCGCGAGGCGATCGCAAAGCCTGATACGCCGGCGGCACAGCCAAGCCCGAAGACCGGAACGCGTTCGATGTCGGGTCTGAAACCCATCCGGCCGGCAAGCTGTGCATCGAGGCTCGGCGTCGTAAAACCGGTGGAGGAGACCGTCACGACACAATCGACGTCGCCGGTCTCAAGCCCTGCCTGGCGAAGGGCCGAGCTGGCAGCCTCGACGAAAAGCCCGCCTGCGACCTCTGCAAAGGCCTGCATCCGGTCTTGCCAGCCATGTGGCTCGTCGAACCAGGCAAGCGGCCGCGCCGCATGGCGCTTGTCGATACCGGCGCTATCGAAGACGCGGGCAAGATGGCGGAAGTCCTCGAAGCGGTCGGCAAACAACCGGGCCGAGGCTTCGACCGCCTGTTTTTGGAAAATGACATGTTCGGGTGTGGCAACGGCGAGGCTGACGAGTTTGACGGTGTCGGTCACAGAATTCTCCTTGTCCCTCCGGCGGAACGAAGGAAAACACGCAGACGCCCAAATTATTCAGCTCTGAAGCTTCACGAAAGGGTGAAGAAAGAAATGCAAGCAGTGCCGAATAAAGCTGGATGCAGCGGTGTTCTCTCGTCGCAACGTTCACTTTCGAGGAGTTTCCCCATGACGATCATGACAGCCCGCATCGCTTCCCTCCTTCTCGGCGGCTGCCTCGCCGCCTCTGTTGTCTCCGGCCCGGTCTTTGCGATCGGCGATGATAGCAGCACGACACCGGTCTGCAAGAAGGGCGAGATCTACGACCAGAAGACCAAGAAATGCGTCAAGCAGCAGAGCGCCAACGTCTCCGACGAGAACCGCGCCGACTATGCCTATTCGCTGGCCAAGGCCGGTCGTTATGAGGAGGCGCTTGCCGTGCTCGACACGGTCAAGGATCAGAACACCGCCGAAGTGCTGAATTACCGCGGTTATGCCACCCGCAAGCTTGGCCGCACCGACGAGGGCATCTCCTATTACCTGCAGTCGGTGAAGATGGACCCGCAATACGCTAAGGTCCGCGAATATCTCGGCGAAGCCTATGTCATCAAGGGTCAGCTCGATCTCGCCAAGGATCAGCTGAAGACCATCAAGGCGATCTGCGGTACCGGCTGCGAGGAATATCAGGATCTGAACGCTGTTATCCTCGATCCCTCGAAGATCTGATCGGTGGGCCACGAAGCGGGAAAATGGAAGCACGAAAGGGACGTCAGAATGTCGGTCGCGCGCACCCATTTTCCTGCCTATAGTCACGCGAGAATGGAATCGCCGGTTCACCCGGCGGTTTCGAGGGATAGAGGATTGGCGGAGGCGGCCATCGCGAGCGAAGCGGATATCAGGAGCGGCCTGACGGAAAATCTGGCAAGGCTCTGGCGTTATGGTCTCGTTCTCTCGCATCAGCGCGATGTCGCCGACGACCTTGTGCAGGCGACCTGCCTTCGCGCACTGGAGCGCGCCGATCAGTTCATCCCCGGCACCCGGCTCGACCGCTGGCTGTTTTCGATCCTGCATTCGATCTGGCTGAACGAGATCCGCTCTCGCCGGGTACGCCAGGGCCAGGGTTTCGTCGATGCCGGGGAGACGCTGACCTTCGACGGCGCGCACGACACCGAAACGCAGGTGATGGCCCATCAGGTGCTGAAACAGGTGAATGCGCTGCCTGAAGCGCAGAGGACGGTGGTTTTCCTCGCCTATGTGGAGGGACTTTCCTATCGCGAGGTTGCAGGCATATTGGATATCCCGATCGGAACCGTGATGAGCCGGCTGGCGGCTGCCCGCGCCAAGCTCTCCGGCGCCGGACCGGAAGGGGGACGGCAATGACGACGAAACACACCATTCCCTCCGACGAGGACCTGACCGCCTTCATTGACGGTGAACTGACCGCCGAAGAGGCTGCGCGCATCGAGGCCATTGTGAAGGAAGACGAGAGCACCGCCGAGCGGCTGGAATTCCTGGCGCGCGCCAGCCTGCCCTTCAAGCAAGCCTTCGCCCCGCTGCTCGCCGAAGCCCCGCGCGAGAAACTGGAGACGATGCTTGCCGCCATCCCGCCGCAGCAGAGCGCAAAATCCGGCCCCACGCCCGCATTCGCCACTCGTCGCCGCTTCCTCGGCGCGCTCGCCGCCTCGCTGGTCGCCGGCATCGCCATCGACCGCGCCGTCATCGGCATCGGAGCACGCTTTTCGGCAAAGGACGAAAACAGCGAATGGCGCGCCGTGGTCGCCGATTATATCTCGCTCTATTCCGCCGAAACGCTCGCCGGCCCCGTCCCTGGCAGGGAGGACCAGGCCGCCCAGCTCGCCGGTCTTGACGAAAAGCTCGGCCTGTCGCTCTCCCCAGAAGCCGTCTCGCTCCCGGGGATCGATTTCAAACGCGCCCTGCTGCTGCAATATGACGGCAAACCGCTCGCCCAGATCGCCTACCTCGACCCCGAAACCGGCCCGATGGCGCTCTGCATCGTCAGGTCTGACGCGGGACCGAAGGCGCCGGACCTCGAAAGCCGCAAAGGTATGAATGTTGCCTACTGGTCGAACGCGACGCACGCTTTCATGCTGATTGGCCGCATCCCCGTAGACCGTGTGCAGGAATTGGCGGAGAACGCCCGGAGCAGGCTTTCAGCCTAACCTCTATGTTCTGCCAAATCGCAGCTATCTAATCCACCAGACCACGCAAGTACTGGCCATAATCGCCTTTGCCCGCTTGGGCGGCAATCTGGGCGAAGCGCTCCTTCGTGATGAAGCCTTTCGCCAGCGCAATTTCCTCCGGGCAAGCGATTTTGAAGCCCTGGCGTTTTTCAAGCGTGCGGACGAACCCGCCGGCCTCCAGCAGACTTTCGGGTGTGCCGGTATCAAGCCAGGCATATCCGCGGCCCATCATCGAGACACGCAGCTTCCCCCGCTCCAGATATGTCTTGTTGACATCGGTGATCTCGTATTCGCCGCGCGCCGACGGCTTTAGATTGGCTGCGATATCAACGACATCAGCATCGTAAAAATAAAGGCCGGTGACAGCCCAGTGCGATTTGGGCTTTGCCGGCTTTTCTTCGATTGAGATTGCAGTCATATCGCTGCCGAATTCGACGACGCCGTAACGTTCGGGATCGTGCACGTGATAGGCGAATATCGTCGCTCCATCGCCTTTCGATACACCCTCTTCAAGCAGTTCTGGAAGGCCGTGGCCGAAGTAGATATTGTCTCCGAGGATCAGACAGGATGGTCCGCCCGCCACGAAGTCCGCTCCGATAATGTAGGCTTGGGCCAGCCCATCGGGACTTGGCTGGACAGCATAGCTCAGAGACATGCCCCATTCACTGCCGTCACCCAGCAATCGCTGAAAAAGCGGCATGTCGTGCGGCGTGGAGATGATCAAAACTTCCCGTATGCCAGCCAGCATCAAAGTCGTCAGCGGGTAGTAGATCATCGGCTTATCATAGATCGGAAGCAACTGCTTCGAGACCGCATGAGTCATCGGGTGCAGGCGACTGCCGCTCCCGCCCGCAAGCACAATACCTTTCATACGGCCTCCTTCGGCTCTTCCAAGAGCTTTGTCACAGCAGCGCGCGCTGATATCCGCCACTCCGGCATGCTCACGCTATAAAGGCTCTTCAGCTTATCGCAACACAGTCTGGAATTGGCTGGCCGTTTCGCTGCTGTGGGATAGTCAGCGGTCGCAATGTCCTTGACGGTGACGCGCCTGCCGGTCTTTTCCTCATGAATTGACAATATATATCGTGCAAACCCAGCGCAGCTGGTTTCGCCGCTGCCGGCCAAGTGACAAACGCCCCGCAAGTCCGGGGTGGAATCGTTTGATAGCCTGCCTGCTATTTTGACGATAGCCCCGGCGATGTCGCCGGCGGAGGTCGGGCAACCCAGTTGATCGCTGACGACGCTCAGCTCTTCTCGTGTCTCTGCGAGCCTCAACATCGTTATCACGAAGTTGTGGCCAAACGTGGAGTAGACCCAGGCCGTCCGCAGGATGACATGGTTTTCATTCGCCGCGGCGACCGCATATTCTCCCTCGAGCTTCGATCTGCCATAGACGGATACCGGTCCGACCGGGTCGCTCTCGACATAGCATTCGGGCTTGTCTCCATCGAAAACATAATCAGTCGAAAGATGGATGACGGGAAGGGATAGCTCGGCCGTTGCTGCGGCGATGGCTTTTGCGCCGTCTCGATTGATGGCGAAAGCTGCCGCCTCGTCGCTTTCGGCTTTGTCAACGGCCGTGTAGGCGGCGGATGAGACGACGACGTCGGGCTTAATTTTCGCAATGATTTCACTCACCATCGAAGGCTCAAGCAAATCCAGCTCGGGCCTGCCGATGGCGATGATCTCGATACCTGGCACATTCAGCGCCTGCAGCGCAGACGTGACCTGGCCGCTCTTGCCTGTTACCGCGATGCGCATTCTCAGACCTTTTTCAACACGCCAAGCCGTTCACCGGAATACACACGCTCACGCAGCGGCTGCCACCACCAAGCGTTTTCCAGATACCACTCAACGGTCTTGCGAATACCGCTGTCGAAATTCTCCTGTGCTCTCCAGCCGAGTTCGGTCTCGAGCTTGGTGGCATCGATAGCATAGCGAGCGTCGTGGCCCGGCCGATCGGCAACATAGCTTATGAGATCGCTATGCGGAGCGGTGCCAGGCCGGACTTCATCCATGATCGCGCACACGCGCTCGACAACCTCGATGTTTCGACGCTCGTTGCGCCCGCCAACATTGTATTTTTCGCCCGGACGACCGCGTTGCACGACGAGCCAGAGCGCTCGTGCATGGTCATCGACATAGAGCCAATCGCGGATGTTTGCGCCGCTTCCATAGACGGGCAATGGCTTCCGTTCCAGCGCGTTCAATATGATGAGAGGAATGAGCTTTTCCGGGAAATGAAAGGACCGTAATTATTCGAACAGTTGGAAATGATCACCGGCAGGCCGTAAGTCCTTTCCCACGCCGTCGCGAGATGATCGCTCGCTGCCTTGGATGCGGAGTAGGGAGAGGACGGATCGTAAGCTGTCGTCTCGGCAAAGAACCCGTCTTCACCGAGGGAACCATAGACTTCGTCGGTGGAGACGTGCAGCATCTTGAACGCTGCCTTTGCATCCGGGGGTAGGCACTCCCAATATTGCCGCGCGGCCTCCAGGACGCTGAAGGTGCCGTTTACATTCGTTTCAATAAAATCCGCCGCTCCGGTGATCGACCGGTCGGCGTGGCTTTCCGCCGCCAGATGCATGACATAATCGGGGCGAAATTCCTCGAAGGCATTGCAGACAGCGCTTCTGTCGCAAATGTCAGCTTTGAGAAACCTGTAGTTGGGAGCATTCTCGATTGTCTTCAGCGAGGCGAGATTGCCGGCATAGGTCAGCTTGTCGATATTGAGCACTTCGGCGCCGATGTCGCTGACGAGATAGCGCACCAATGCCGAACCGATGAAGCCCGCGCCACCCGTTACAAGAACACGCATGAGGCCCTCCGTTTCACGAAAATTGAAAATATGTGGGGAGTTCCGAAAGCCGCGGCTGCTTGTTGTCCTTATCAGAAAGAACGTAGCCATCCATCTGCGGCCACTCGATGCCGATTTCGGCGTCGTTCCACCGCACGCCACAGTCATGCTCCGCGCTGTAGAGAGCTGTGACCTTGTAGCTTATGATCGTATCAGGCTCCAAAGTTACGAACCCATGCGCAAATCCGGCCGGCACCCAAAGTTGCGAGCCGTTCTCAGGGGACAGTTCTGCTGAGACCCACTTCCCATATGTCGGAGAGCCATGTCTGATATCGACCGCCACATCCAGGAGCGCGCCGCGCAGGCAGCGTACAAGTTTGCCTTGTGCGAATGGAGGCGATTGGAAATGGAGTCCCCGGACGGTCCCCGGTTGCGCTGAAAGGGATTCATTATCCTGCACGAAAGAAACGTCGGCCACGTTCGTGCGGAACCAGAAATCTTTGAAGACTTCGCTGAAGTAGCCCCTCGGGTCACCGAACCTGGCAGGTGTGACCTTCTTAACGTCGCCGATCTCCAGTTGTTCCACTTTCAAAGCATACATCCTTGCAAGAGGCTCGGTCGCCGGATTGTGACAGCGATTGGGGTATGCGATATAGCCAATTGCCCTGCTGAGCACATACGTTGGCGAGGGCGAGACGGCAACTGGGGTGCGGCGTGAGATGATATTCGTTCACGTCGTCGAGTCCGTCCTGGCGCTGGCGGTAGTTGAGGGGACGATTCGTGCTTATGTCGCAATCGGCCCGGAAGGCGTAGAGGATTTGCTTCAGTCGCGGTGGAAGTAAAGATATCACGACGCGAAATCGGCATATGCTCGCGCAATACCATCGCCAAGTGATGTGGTCGCCTTCCATCCAAGTGCCGACAAACGGTCAACGCTCATCAGTTTGCGCGGCGTTCCGTCCGGCTTCGTCTGGTCGTAAACAATCTCGCCCGTGAAGCCGACAACCCTCATGATGGTTTCGGCAAGTTCGCGGATGGTAATGTCTTCGCCCGTCCCAATGTTGATGAGCCCCTCGCTGACCTCCTTTTCCATCAAAAAAACGCAGGCGTCAGCCATGTCGTCGACATACAGGAACTCACGCATTGGCCGACCGGATCCCCAGACGACCAACTGCCGGTCACCGCGAATTTTGGCCTCATGGACCTTTCTGATCAAGGCCGGCATCACATGGCTACTGTCCAAATCATAATTGTCATTCGGCCCGTACAGATTAGTCGGCATCCCCGAGACATAGCGGGTTCCATATTGCCGATTGTAGCTCTCGCACAGCTTGACGCCCGCTATCTTGGCGATCGCATAGGCCTCGTTCGTCTGCTCCAGGGGGCCAGTCAGCAAATACTCCTCGCGAATGGGCTGAGGGCAGTCGCGTGGGTAGATGCAACTCGAGCCAAGAAAAAGCATGCGTTCCACACCAGCCTGCCAGGCGGCATGAACAACATTCGTCTCGATCATCAGATTCTGGTAGAGGAACTCAGCACGATAAACGTTATTTGCATGGATGCCGCCAACCCTTGCCGCGGCCATGAAGATGTAGTCCGGCCGCTCCGCCTTCATGAATTCGGCAACGGCCGCCTGATTGACGAGATCCAGCTCGGCGTGGCTTCTGGTAACGATGTTCGTGTAGCCGCCAGCCTTCAGCCTCCGGACAATGGCCGACCCCACCATGCCTCGATGGCCTGCAACATAGATCTTCACGTCTCTGTTCATCGGATCACTCGTGATAGTCGTATGCGGAGAAGCCGTGGCGTTTCACGAGTTCGTCCCGCTCGGCGGACTTAAGATCCTCGCGCATCATTTCCTCAACAAGCTGCTTAAACGTTATCCTTGGTTCCCAACCGAGCTTTTCCTTCGCCTTCGACGGATCGCCCAGCAGGGTCTCGACCTCTGTGGGACGGAAGTATCGGGGGTCGACCGCGACGATGCAGCGGCCGTTCTCGTCGTAGCCTTTTTCCTCGGCGCCTGATCCTTTCCATGAGATTGGAAGCCCAATCTCATGGGCCGCGGCGTCGACGAATTCGCGGACGCTGTACTGCACGCCAGTGGCGATGACGAAATCCTCCGGCTCGTCCTGCTGCAGCATCAGCCATTGCATCTCGACATAGTCTTTGGCATGCCCCCAGTCACGCTTTGCGTCCAGGTTGCCGAGATAGAGGCAGTCCTGAAGGCCAAGCTTGATGCGCGCCAGTGCACGGGTGATCTTGCGCGTCACAAAGGTCTCGCCCCGCACGGGGCTCTCGTGGTTGAAGAGGATGCCGTTGCAGGCATAAATGCCATAGGCTTCCCGATAGTTAACCGTGATCCAGTAGGCGTAGAGTTTGGCGACAGCGTAAGGCGAGCGCGGATAGAAAGGGGTCGTTTCGCGTTGCGGGATTTCCTGCACCAGGCCGTAGAGTTCGGAGGTGGACGCCTGGTAGAAACGCGTCTTCTTCTCAAGGCCGAGAATGCGGATCGCCTCGAGGATGCGCAGCGCGCCGAGCGCGTCGGAATTGGCCGTATATTCCGGCTCTTCGAATGAGACGGCGACATGCGACTGTGCCGCGAGGTTATAGATCTCGTCGGGCTGGACCTGCTGGACGATGCGAACGAGGCTCGATGAATCCGTCATGTCCCCGTAGTGCAGCACAAGCCTGCGGTTGGTGTCGTGTGGATCCTGGTAGAGGTGGTCGATGCGGTCGGTATTGAAGAGGGACGTGCGGCGCTTGATGCCGTGTACCTCATATCCCTTCTCGATGAGAAGCTCTGCAAGATAGGAGCCGTCCTGGCCCGTGATGCCTGTGATGAGGGCTCTTTTCATGTCACATGTCTCTCAGGTAGATTGTCTTTCGAATTGCTGGGCGTTGTATCCGCGCATCTGCGAATTGTAAATGAACAACCTTCGGGCGGCGCGAACGGGTTGGGCTGGACTATTTTTCGAGCGGATCGTTCTACTGTTTGGTCATCTGCGCGCTTTGCGACGCAACTACGGCTTGTTCACTGAGTTTTCGACGGCCACACGATTGAGGCCGACACCGGCGTCTTTAATGCGGCACGGTAGGTGATTTTTTTGCTCCTGTCCTGTCGGGCCTTCCCAATCCCGCACACGCAGAATCACATGAGTAAAACGTTACGAAACGGCTTGTCATTTCTGCGAGCCGCCGCTATTGGCTGATGCCGAGCTTGATCTGGGCTTGTTGCCAGCTTTCCTACCCGCGCGTCGGACCGGCAAAGCCATTGATCTCAGATGGCAGTTGCTGTTTCGAACGGTAGCGGCGCTCTAAATGGGGTGATTGAAAGAAGGGACTATCCGGCTTTACTCGGCGGCCAAACTTAAAACACAGGTTGCATCTGACACCCCGGCGGCCGAGAGAAGCATAGGAAATTGACGCTGCGTGCCGCCTGGGCATCCTCCCAAACCAACGAATTTGCTGGCTGCAGAAGAATCCAACGACAGAGGTTAAAATGTTTCGCAAAGATGTTCTCGATGAATCGCCCTTCGTGATTGCCGAAGTGGGCCAAAATCATCAGGGAGACCTGGATATCGCCCGAGAATATATCCGAATTTATGCATTCGAAGGCGCGGATGCGATCAAGTTTCAGACGCGCAACAATAGGTACCTTTTTTCGGAGGATGCTTATGCGGCGGGGTATGACAGCGAAAATGCTTTTGCAGAAACCTACGGCGCTCATCGAGAGAAGCTCGAGCTAAAACCGGAATGGCTGCCCATTCTGAAGGCTGATTGCGAAAAGCACGGCGTGAAGTTCATGTCGACACCCTTCGACGAGCCAAGCCTCGAGATCCTCCAGCAGATTGATGTCGACCTGTTGAAAGTGGCTTCGTTCGATCTTGGCAACCTTCCCTTCCTCAATCGGATCGCGAAACTCGGTAAGCCCGTTGTCATGAGCATTGGCGGCGGCAAGATCGAACAGATCCGGTCCAGCGTCGAGGTGGTGTTGAGGCATCACGATCAGTTGGCCATCCTGCACTGCGTCTCCGAATATCCGTGCGAGTACAACCGCCTTGGGCTGGACAATATTGAGGTTCTCATCAAGGAGTTTCCGGATTGTATCATCGGCTCGTCCGATCACTTCAACGGGACCTTGTCAGGCCCGATTGCCTACATGAAGGGCGCGCGCGTGTTCGAAAAGCACGTTACCCTCAACCGCGCCTGGAAGGGCACCGACCATAGCTTTGCACTGGAGCCTGACGGCTTCCGCAAGTTCGTGCGTGACATCAAGCGCGTCCGCGCGATGATGCCTCAGAAGCCGGCGGACGAGATCGGCAACGAAAGAGTGTTCAAGAAGCTGGGCAAGTCGATCATCGCATATTCGGACATCCGCGTCGGCGAAGAGCTGACCCTGGATAAGCTTTCGGGTCGCATTTTCAATACCCATTACATACCTGTGCGGGAGAGCAATAAGGTTCTCGGAAAGACGGTGAAGCGGGATATTGCAAAGGGTGAACCCATTCAATACTCCGATTTCGGCTGAGCTTCCGTTCCGAGGCGTCAAGGGGATACGCACCGAGCCTCAATACGGAACGTCCCCGAAGAACCCACGGGTGGGCAGATCGGGTAAGGAGAGCGGCGCCCAGTCGCTCCCCGCCTGCCCGGCCTGCATCGAGACGAGGTGGCAATCATGAATGTCGATGGAATTTTTGACGTGAGTGGCGACGTCGTCCTTGTAACCGGTGTTTCCGGCCAACTGGGCGGCGAGTACGCCAAGGCTTTTCTTGCGCGCAATGCGCGTGTTGTTGGCCTCGATCTCCGTCCCTCTGCCGGCAGCCTCGTGATGCAGGACGAATACCCCGACAATTTCATGTTTTGTTCGGCGGATGTAACCAAGAAGGCGTCATTGGAGCAGGCGCTTCAGGACGTGACCGGTAGATTCGGTACGCCCACCGTCCTCATCAACAATGCCGCTATCGATTCTCCGCCTTCCGCCCCGCCCGAGGAAAACGGCCCGTTTGAAGACTACCCGGAAGCGTCTTGGGACAAGGTTATCGACGTGAACCTCAAGGGCGTCTATCTCTCATGCCAGGTATTCGGCGCCGCGATGGCTAATGCCGGCAAGGGATCAATCATCAACGTCGCTTCCATTTATGGGCTCGTTTCTCCCGACCAGAGCCTCTACGAATATCGCCGAAAGCGCGGAGAGGTCTTCTTCAAACCCGTGGCCTATTCAGCATCGAAATCCGGTATCCTGAATCTGACGCGATACCTGGCGACTTATTGGGCGAAGCGCAACGTGCGCGTAAACTCGCTCACGATCGCGGGCGTCTTTAACAACCAGGAGCAGGACTTCCTCGATGTCTACTGCAGCCGGATCCCGATCGGTCGTATGGCGAGCGTCGATGAATACAACGGCGCTATGTTATTCTTGGCGAGCCCTGCATCCCGATATATGACGGGCTCTAATCTCATCATCGACGGCGGCTGGACGGCAATCTGAACATGACGACGCTTCGCATTCTCAATTGGATCAACGGCCAGGCCAGCCACGCCTCGAGTGAAGGATGGCTTGAGAAATTCAATCCGCACAGTGGCGAACTCCTTTATCACGTGGCTGACTCCTCGCAGGATGATGTTGAGCAAGCAATAACGGCAGCGCGTTCGGCGTTCCCAGCCTGGGCGGAGCTTACACCCGTAAAGCGCGGCCAGATTCTGATGGATATCGTCGCCCTGATGAAGCGACGTTCCGATGAGCTGGCGGAATGCATTGCGCTTGAAACCGGCAAACCTCCCCAGGACGCCAAAGGCGAGACGGGCGGAGCGATCATGCAGGCGGAATATTTCGCCGGCGAGGGTATGCGCCTATACGCCCGGTCGCTCACCTCAGGCACGCCCGGCAAATACAGCCACACAGTGCGCCAACCTCGTGGCGTAGCCGGTCTGATCGTGCCGGCAAATACGCCGATCGCCAATATCGCATGGAAGACTTTTCCTGCGCTTATTTGCGGCAACACGGTGGTTCTGAAAGCTGCCGAGGACTCTCCACGCATAGCCCAACTCTTTGCCGAGCTGACCAAGGAGGCGGGATTGCCCGACGGCGTATTCAACGTCGTACATGGGCGTGGCGAGCCGGCTGGCTCGACGTTGGTCACAGACGAGCGGGTCGACATTATCAGCTTCACGGGCTCGACCGGAGTAGGCCGCAGGATTGCGGAAGTCGCTGGAAAGCGTCTCGCACGTATTTCTCTCGAACTGGGCGGCAAGAACCCCTTCGTCGTCTGTGATGACGCCGATCTCGATCAGGCGGTGCACTGGGCGGCGCTGTCGGCCTTCAGCAATGCCGGCCAGCGCTGCGCCGCAGGTAGCCGCATGCTGGTGTTTAAATCGGTCTACGAGGAGTTTCGGGACCGACTGACCGCAAAGGCCAGAAGCCTCAAGCTAGGTGTTGCCGCCGGATGCGATCTCGGGCCGCTCGTCAGCCTCCGCCAACAGCAGTCCGTGCTTTCCGCCATCGAACGCGCAAAAGAACAAGGCGGCCAGGTGCTTTGCGGGGGGCGCACACCGGACGCACCGGAGTTGGCCGGAGGCTATTATGTCGAGCCTACAGTTATCGATGGCCTTGCCACCACGTCGGATCTCAGTTGCAAGGAAGTCTTCGGTCCGGTGACGACACTCCATCCCGTCGGCAGCATGACCGAGGCGCTGGATGTAGCAAACGCCACCGAATACGGATTGACCGCTGCTGTGCATACCCGCAACGTCGATCGCGCGATGTGGTTCGCCCAAAGGGTCAAAGCCGGCGTCGCCAATGTCAACATGGGTACGTATGGCAGCGAGCCGCACATGCCGTTCGGCGGCTTCGGGTCGTCCGGGAATGGCACGCGCGAGCCTGGAGTCGAGGCGCTCGATGTGTATTCGGAACTGAAAAACATCTCCTTCCTTGTCCGCCCGGGGATGCTTTGATCATGACGACGAAACCGCGCTCTGTTGCCTTTATTCCCGCACGCTCTGGTTCAAAGCGGGTACCCAACAAGAATGTCCGGCCGCTGGCCGACCATCCCATGATCGCCTATTCGATCCGCGCCGCCATCGACAGCGGTGTTTTTGACGCGGTTATCTGTGCAACGGACAGCGAGATTTATGCGGACATCGCCCGCCACTATGGCGCCGAAGTGCCGTTTCTGCGCGCCGCGGAGATCTCCACCGACAAATCGCCGGATATCGAATGGGTGGTTTGGATGCTGGAACAACTTCGTGCCGAAGGGCGCGAGTTCGACATATTCAGCATTCTGCGCCCCACCAGCCCGTTTCGTCTTCCAGAGACGATCCAGCGCGCATGGCAGCAGTTCACGGCCGAACCAAGAGCAGATTCTCTTCGCGCAATCGAGAAATGCAAGCAGCATCCCGGCAAGATGTGGGTCATACGCGAGAACAGGATGCTCCCGCTAATGCCATTTAGCATCGGCACGACGCCATGGCACAGCAGTCAGTATGCGGCTCTGCCCGAAGTCTATGCGCAGGATGCCAGCCTTGAGATTGCGTGGTCGCGTGTCCCGCTCGAAAGCAACAGCATCGCCGGCGAATCGATCATCCCTTTCGTCAGCCAAGGCTATGAAGGCTTCGATATCAACGAACCGGACGACTGGTGGATGGCCGAGCGATTGCTGGCAACGCAATCGGCGGTTCTCCCAAATATCTCAATCAACCCCTATAACCTATTGAATAGACCGGAGTAAATCGTGGGCGATCTCGTAGGACAAGCGGTAGAAGGCACCCTTTATTACCTGCCATATAAGGAATTCCAGCGGGTACGTGCGATCAACGCGCCTCGCGAGCAGAGAGCAGCTCTATTTTCTGACATGTGTCGCCTGAACGCGCTCTACATGATCGGTCGGGCCGGCTCCGGTCATATCGGCAGCAGTTTCAGCAGTCTCGATATCGTCAGCTGGCTTCTCCTCGAAGGAATGACGGGCGATGATGTCTATTTCAGCTCCAAGGGGCACGATGCGCCAGGCTATTACGCGGCACTGATTGGCGCCGGTAAGCTCGATTTCGAGCTTACCCACAAACTTCGCCAGATTGATGGTCTGCCCGGCCATCCCGACGTCGGCACCCCGGGCATGGTGACAAATACGGGCTCGCTCGGCATGGGCGTCTCCAAGGCCAAGGGCATGGTGATTGCGAACAGGCTGAACAACCGCCCGGGGCGCATCTTCGTGATGACGGGCGACGGCGAGCTTCAGGAAGGCCAGTTCTGGGAATCCCTGGTCTCGGCAGCCAATTCTGGGCTGCAGGAGATTACGGTCATCATCGATCACAACAAGCTGCAGTCGGACACTTTCGTGAAGAACGTGTCTGACCTTGGTGACCTTGAGGCAAAGCTCAGGGCGTTTGGATGGTGTGTCGCTCGCTGTGATGGAAACGATATCGCTGCTTTTGCCGCCACCCTGGCCGCCATCCAAGACGATCCGCGTCCGAAGGTTATCGTTGCCGATACCGTCAAGGGCAAGGGCGTCTCCTTCATGGAGCACACGTCACTGGATTCCGATGTGGCCATGTACCGCTTCCACAGCGGCGCGCCTGATGCGAGTAATTATCGCGCCGCCGCGCAGGAAATCATGGATCGTCTGCAAGCCAATCTGAGCAGCGCCGGTATCACCGAGCTGGAGTTTGAAACGCTCGAGCGGCCTGCATCCGCGGCCCCGTCGGAAAAGGCTCAGCGCCTGGTTGCCGCCTACAGCAAGGCTCTGATCGCACAGGCTAAGAAGCATTCGAACCTCGTTGCACTTGACGCAGACCTGGTGCTGGATACCGGCCTCATCCCATTCCGCGAGCAGTTTCCCGATCGATTTGTCGAGTGCGGTATCGCAGAACAGGATATGGTTTCTACAGCCGGCGGCATGGCGCTGAACGGCCTGCTGCCGATCGTCCACTCATTCGCGTGCTTCCTGTCGACGCGGCCAAATGAGCAGATCTACAACAACGCCACGGAAAAGACGAAGATTATATATGTCGGCTCCCTTGCAGGCGTCGTTCCCGGCGGCCCGGGCCACTCGCATCAATCCGTTCGAGACATCTCTGCGCTGGCAGCCATGCCTGGAATGACGCTGGTCGAGCCGTCTTGCGATGCGGAAGTTGGTCTGCTCCTGGATTGGTGCGTGAACGAAGCTCCTGGCAGCAGCTACATTCGGCTGATTTCACTACCTTGGGAAATCCCGTATTCACTTCCGGCCGACTACCGGCCAACAAACGGCCGAGGACTCACTTTGGCTGAAGGAGAGGATGTCGCCATTATCGCTTACGGACCGGTGCTCCTGAGCAATGCGATCGCCGCCTCAAAAGTGCTCGCTGAGAAGCACGGTATCAGTGCCAAGGTCATCAACCTACCTTGGCTAAATCACGTGGATGCGGAGTGGCTGCAATCGACGGTTTCAGCTTGCAAGGCAATTGTTTGCCTCGACAACCACTATGTCATCGGTGGTCAAGGCGATACGATCGCGCGTGCGCTTGCCGAAGCCGGAACCGGAATTCCCGTCAAGCACATCGGGATCACAGGGGTTCCTCCTAGCGGAACCAACGTCCAAGTCCTCGGCGCAGTTGGCCTCGATGCCTCGGCGATCGCCGAGACGGTCGCGTCGGTAATCGGTTGATGCGGGTGTCGCGCGCGTACGGGCTCTCTATGAGGGTGGCCACGGCAAGCGTCGTGGCCAGGTTGGTCTTGCCATGTCGTGGCTCGCCGACCGGCCAGCTAGCCGCGGAGGCACGTGACTGATGAGCATGCATTTTATTCGCAGGGCGATCAGATTTGCCAAGAGAGTTGTGAGTTCGAAGCTGTCGCTGCAACAAAGTTCTGCGCCCGCGGCGGCTCAGCAGTTTTCGGACTGGCGCCGCCATCTCGGCACGTCCATCGATTGGAAAAGGGCCTTATCCTCTGTTTCGAAAGGCCAGGAGGTTCTTATCGCGACGAGCGTCGGCGGTCTGTCGGCCGCGACGATCCTCGAAGGAATGCTTGGCGTCGCTCTTACCTTGCGCGGTGCGCGGGTTCGCTTTCTCTTATGTGACGCAGTTCTTCCGGCCTGTCTTCACATACATGCCGGAAAAATCAGGGATCCGGCCGTCATCACAGAGTACAGGCTCAACAAGGAAATCTGTCCAGGTTGCATCGGAAGGGGTAGATCGCATTACGGCTCTCTTGGACTGCCGGTCTCCTACTACAGCGACTTCATTTCTGAAGAAGAGAGACGTGCATTGCGCAAGACAGCCCGCGAGATGCCGGTTTCGGAAATTCGCGGCTTTCGGCTGAAAGATATGAATCTGGGCGAGCACGCGATGGCAGGCACCTTGCGCTTCTTCGCTTCGGGAAACCTCCCGGCAACCCAGGAAGCCGAAGATGTATTGCGGCGCTATTTTGAGGCGGCTCTGATCACGGAGACGGTCATTCAGAGATACCATGAGCAGTTTTCGCCGGAAGTCGCCGTGTTTCACCATGGTATCTACGTCCCTCAGGGGGTAATCGGGGAAGTCTGTCGTGCCCATGGCACCCGAGTCGCCAACTGGCAGGTCGGCTATCGCAAGAAGACCTTCATTTTCTCGCACAAGGAAACCTACCACCATACTCTGATAAACGAGTCTACCGACTGCTGGACAGACGTTCCTTGGAGCGAGGCCACGGAAAACGAGATCATGTCCTATCTCAAGAGCCGCTGGTACGGCAGCAATGACTGGATATGGTTTCATGATCAGCCGAAGCATGACGCAGAACTTATCGCCAAGGAGACCGGCATCGACTTTTCGAAGCCCACCATCAGTCTCCTGACCAATGTCTTTTGGGATGCGCAACTCCATTTCAAGGCCAATGCCTTCAGGGACATGCTCGACTGGGTGCTGCAGAGTATTGAGTATTTTAAGGGGCGTCCCGATCTTCAACTGGCTATTCGGATCCATCCTGCCGAAGTCCGTGGCGCCATCCCCTCACGGCAGCCGCTTGTGGATGAAATCCGCAAGGTTTATCCGACCCTGCCGGACAATGTTTACGTCATACCGCCGGACAGCCAGGTCAGTACCTATGTTCTCTGTGAGAACAGTGACACTGTAGTTATCTATGGGACAAAAACCGGCGTGGAGCTGACCGCCATGGGAATTCCCGTGGTCGTTGCAGGTGAGGCGTGGATACGTAATAAGGGCCTCACCATGGATGCGACCTCGCCGGAGAATTATTTTGACTTGCTCGACCGGCTGCCGGTCGGCAAGCGGTTGGACGCCGATACGATCAATCGGGCTAGAAAATACGCATTCCATTTCTTTTTTCGACGCTTCATCCCTATCGAGTTCATGGAACCATCGAGCAATGACGCTCCCTACGAAATTAGGATCAACGACCTGCAGGATCTGCTTCCGGGCAGGGATGCGGGCCTTGATGTCCTATGCAACGGCATTCTTGATGGAAGCGAGTTCGTGTATCCGGCGGAAAAGTATATCGGGAGAACGCAGTGAGACCGCATTGGGATCACGCCTTCGCAAGTGGCGGCGTCTACCAGGAATCGGACAATTGGTCCAAACTGCTGGATCCTGTCTTCCGCGTAGGAGAAAGGCTCTACGGCCAATATTCCATGCGGCGGATCTGGGCTGCCTGGAAGAAGGCGGCGCTGCTGGAACCGGGCGTCAGACTTGGCGGAAATGCTAGATTGATCAACAAGCACACCAGGGATGCAGCCCGTATTGGCGAGAACACAGTGTGCCGAGGGATCATCCGGGTCGAGCGCGGCGCACGTGTCGATATCGGCAAAGAGGTCTATCTGGGCGATGAGGCCATCATCAGCGCCATGGAGTCCGTCACCATCGGCCGGGGAACGCTGATTGCGCATGGCGTCCAGATTTTCGACAATACCTCTCATCCGATCGATTGGAGAGGTCGCGAGCGCCATTTCAAAAGGATCCTGGGGCAACCTGTTGATGGAAGTATCGAAATCCCTACAGCGCCCGTGTCTATTGGGGAGCATTGCTGGCTGGGATTCGGTTCGGCAGTGCTGAAAGGTGTGACAATCGGTGATCGTTCTATTGTCGCCGCTGGCTGTGTTGTGACAAAAGACGTGCCACCAGACACCCTGGTTGTCTCCTCGATGGCAACTTTTATCGATCTGAACAAGCAAGGTTAGGAAAGGTCTGCCAAATGCTAGCAACTCAACAGATGCCTCAATATTCGGTTATGGATCAATTCGTGGAGTCGATCTGCTACAGGGCGCCGGAAAACCGGACACAGTGGTACCCTCCCTTAATGAGATCCGCGGAATCCCTGGGGAAGCGTGCGATCAGTGCCGACGCAGCGGAGGATGCACTCGCAGTGCTGCGGAAACTGGAGCCTGATGACTACTCCGAATATCTCTCGGCCTATTATGCAGAAGGCATCAGGCGCTTTGGCGCGAATTGGCGCTATGCAGACATCGTCACGGTCTTGCTGGCTCTGGCAGTCGACTTGAAGCCGAAGAGTTATCTGGAGATCGGCGTGCGCCGCGGGCGCAGCGTCTGCACTGTTGCGTCGAAGGCACCCACTTGCGACATCTATATGTTCGACATGTGGGTTGCGAATTATGCGGGCATGGAAAACCCGGGCGAATCGCTTGTCTCCAGCGAACTGGACAAGGTTTCGCACACGGGAAAACGCGTTTTCACCAACGGCAACTCCCACTCCACGCTAAAGACCTTCTTCCGCCAAAATAGCGATCTCGCCTTCGACATGATCACCGTCGACGGCGACCATACACGCAACGGCGCAATCGAGGACCTGTGCGACGTGCTGCCCCGTCTCAAGATCGGCGGCGCGGTCGTATTCGACGATATCTGCCATCCGAAGCATCGCTATCTGGAAGATGTCTGGAAAGAGCTGGTCGTCAACGACAACCGGTTCACCTCGTGGAGCTGTGCCGATATTGGTTACGGCGTTGGATTCGCCTTGCGGAAATGGTGAACACTTCAGAACGGCTGCTGGTTCTCGGGGCGTCCGGTTTTCTGGGCACAGTCATTTCGACCTATTTCTCGTCGCTCGGTATTCCGGTGATGGGTATCGACGTTGTTCCGCCACAGGACAAGCACATCTACAGTGATTTTTATCAGTCCGAACGGATGGAAGAGATTCTGGAGACTGCGCTTGCCAGGCATCAACCGACGTACCTTGTCCACGTCGCGGGCAACGCCAACGTCGGTCGTTCGATTGAAGACCCTCGCTACGACTTCGTTAATTCCGTCGATCTTTTCTCCCTCGTGCTAGATCAGGTCAGGCGGGTGTCGCTCGGAACAAAGGTTCTCTTCACGTCAAGTGCTGCGGTATACGGACAGCCGAAGGTTTTGCCCATAACGGAGGAGCTTGCGCCGTCCCCCATATCACCGTATGGCTATCACAAGTGGATGTGCGAGCAACTTTCTCGCGAGTATAGCTCGCTTTACGAAGTTTCAGTTGCGTCCATTCGGATATTTTCCGCCTATGGCGCCGGCCTTCGAAAGCAGATCCTGTGGGATTTGTGTGAGAAGTGCCGCAGCGATGGCCCAGTTCAACTCGGCGGCGACGGGAGTGAGACGAGAGATTTCATTCACGCGAAAGACATCGCGCGAGCCATATCATGCGTCGTCCGCGGAGGCACCTTCAACGGTGAAGTCTACAACGTCGCCAGCGGCGTGGAGACATCCATATCGGATCTCGCGCATCATGTTCTCTCAGCCTACGGCATTCCATTCGACCGTTTAGGATTCAGCGGCTCAAGCCGCGTTGGTGATCCCAAGAACTGGCGCGCCGATGTCAGTAGGCTTGAGGCGCTCGGTTTCTCGCCAACGATCGATTTCGTTGCGGGGGTTGCCGAGTACGTGGATTGGTACAAGAAACTGCGATGAAGATATTGATCTATCTCACCGGCGGTACCCACTGGATTGGCGGTGTCCAGTACACTCGCAACCTGTTGCGCGCTGTTTCGCTGCTGCCAGCGCAGGAACGCCCCGCGCTCGTGCTTCAGATAGGTCGGAAGAATGCTGGCCAAGGATACGAGGAGGAATTCTCGCACTATCCCGGGGTGGTCATCGATGGGCCACTTGAGCGGGGTTCGGCGATCCGGTCAAGAATATTGGATCTCGCGCGGCGCGCATGGAAGAGGTCGACCGGCAAGGATCTACGTCAGAAGCTTCTGCACTCCGACGAGTGTGACGTCGCATTTCCTGCAAAAGGTCCAAACATTCCGGGTTTGGCACAGAAGGTCTATTGGGTTCCTGATTTTCAGTACAAGCATTTCCCACAGTTTTTCTCCGAAGACGAGCGACGTAGCCGTGACGCCTTTTACGGAAAGATGTTTGATGAGAGCGGCATTCTTGTCCTGAGCAGTGAAGCGGTGAAAGCCGACTTCATACGGTTTTTCCCGACCTATTCCCAAAAACCGGTGCGCATCCTCCACTTTTCAAGCACGCTTCATGACGAGGAGTATGCCCTGGATCCAGTCGCGGTCTGTGCTAAACATGGCTTGCCGGAAAAATTTGTGTATCTGCCCAATCAGATGTGGCAACACAAGGGCTTCGACGCCGCCTTTCGTGCGCTGGGCATTCTGAAACGCGCGGGGGTTATCATCCCCCTTGTCCTGACGGGGAGCTCAGAGGATTATCGCAGTAATGACTACGCTCGCCAACTCGAAGAAATCCTGACGGAATATGACCTTCAGGATCAGATCTACCGTCTGGGCGTCCTGCCGCGAAGCGAGCAACTTCAGCTTTTCCGCCGCGCTGCCGTTGTTCTTCAGCCATCACGGTTCGAAGGGTGGAGCACGACAGTCGAAGATACCCGCGCCCTGGGGAGGCCGATCGTGTTGTCGAACATCGATGTTCATCTGGAGCAGGCCCCCCCAAACGCGAGCTATTTTGTTGTCGGGGATCAAAAAGATCTTGCGGATAAGCTCGGCAAAGCTTGGCTCACCGCCGAGGCGGGGCCTGATTTCAAACAGGAAGATGCCGCACGCAAGGCGGCAAACCTCAACAGTTTGGCGTATGCGAGGACCTTTCTTTCAATTATGAGACAGGCTCATCGCGAGTGAATTGAGCTCAGCGCGAAACAGATCCGGCAGATACGCAATGAAAAATCAAGAGAAAATAACGTATATCAAACCCGCAGGGCGCTTCGCCAAAATAGATTTAGAGGAGCATTGGCGCGCGCGCTACATGTTCACAATGCTGGTCTGGAAGAAAATTCGCGCCTCTTTCGGGGAGATGTACTTCTGGTTCATCTGGGTTTGCGCCAAGCCTCTGTTGTACGTGATGATATTTTCGCTCTTCAAGCACTGGTCGCAGGCTCGGACCGGGGTGGAAATACCATATGTTCTTTATATTTATAGCGGGCTTATCCTTTGGTACTACTTCCTCGAAACCGCCATCGACGTATCGTTGAATATCAAGGCCAATGCGGCTCTCGTGACGAAAATATACCTTCCTCGGATGATCACGCCCACGGTGCCGTTGCTGGCCAATCTGATGGACCTGGCAATATCCATGATACCGCTGATCCTGATGATGATCTATTATGGGGTCTATCCCGGATGGCAGATCTTGATGATCATTCCAACGCTCTTGGTTGTGATGATCACAGCCATGGGGACCGGCCTTATTATAGCGACGATCACTCTGCGGCTGCGCGACTTTCAGAAAATATTTGAGTTTTCGCTCTACCTCGCGATGTTTATCTCGCCGGTCATCTTCTCGCCCAGCATGATTCCCGAAGCCTTCCATTGGGTCTACCATATGAATCCGATGGTCGGTGCATTGATCGGTTGGCGAGAAGCGCTCTTCGGATCGGCCTCATTCCCATGGGGAGCTTGGGTTTATTCCTGCTCCTTTGCAGTGCTGGCTCTCATTGTCGGCCTCTATCTCTATCTCAGGTTCGAACATGAAATGATCGAGGCGATCTAAGAACATGGCAGAGTCGGTCATCGAAGTTTTCGATATTTCCAAGCAGTATGAAATTGGTTCAGGCGGAGGCCTGAGTATGAGCAAACTTGCTCGTGAGACAGCATTGTGGCCGTATCGCAAGATGCGTGGCCAGTCTGTTCCGCCCCTCTACAGGAAAAGGCAGAATTTCTGGCCGCTGCGTGACGTCTCGTTTTCTGTGGATCGCGGCGAAGTTGTCGGAATTATCGGCGCGAATGGCGCCGGTAAAAGCACACTTCTGAAGATATTATCCCGCATTGTCACTCCAACATCGGGAAGTGCGACCATTCGAGGGCGCGTCAGCTCGCTGATTGAAGTGGGCACCGGCTTCAACGCCAATCTTTCCGGACGTGAAAACGTCTTCTTGAATGCGTCGTTGCATGGGCTGTCACGTGAAGAAGTCGCCGCACGTTTCGACGAGATCGTCGACTTTTCCGGGGTCGGCAAATTCATCGACACCCCGGTCAAGCACTACTCGAGTGGCATGTACAGCCGGCTGGCCTTCTCCGTTGCAGCGCACCTCGACCCAGATCTTCTGTTCGTGGATGAAGTGCTCGCCGTGGGCGACATGGCGTTCCAGCAGAAATGCCTCAACCGCTTTTCCGAGATGGTGGGCGGCAACCGAACCGTGCTGTTCGTCAGCCACAACCTTAGCGCCGTCTCGAACATCTGTTCAAAGGTACTATGGCTGGATCAGGGGCGCGTCCGGTATTTTGGTCCGACCGAAGAGGGTATCGCGGCCTATTATGAAGCGACTATGCCTTCAACGGCGCAGACGCTCGAAACCCGCTTCGACCGGACAGGCACCGGCGATTTCATGTTCAATAAGATCTCCTTCTATGACTCTTCGATGCAGCCCTCCGAACGGGTGACGACCGGACAAGAACTCATCATCGGGCTGGAGTATCGCGCTAAACTGGAAATGATCGGGGATATCCGCGATATGAGTTTGGTGGTCATTTTCAAGAATGATAAAGGTCACCGGCTGTTTGGCTTGCCAAGCGACGTGCTTGCGCATGGTGAGACGCCGCGCTTGACAGAAACAGGAGAATATCTCGTCAAGATCCCAAGCCTTCCGCTGCTTCCGGGCATCTACGACTTGGATCTGGGATGCATAATCAACCGTGCGACAACAGACAAGATCGTATCCGCCAAGCGCTTGATTGTCACCGAATCGGATTTTTTTGGCTCCGGAAAGCTTCCGCCGGTTCAGCAAGGTGATCTCCTGGTGCGTTTCGACAATGAATGGCGCTGAGCCTCGGGTGTAAATGTGAACAAGATTTTTGATAGAACGAAGCTTTGGCTGCTTGATTATCTCCTTCGAGATGATTGGAACGACGGCAACAACAAGGTCGCGAAATTCGATGCCCAAAAGGCCTTGAAGGGCCTTGAGAACATGAAAGCCGGGCGAATCCTGCTGAAGCAGTTCGTAGAAGTGCTCTTCTCCTCGGGTGCCATGATAGGACGGATCGAACGTATCCTCCAGTCGATGCGGATACCGACATATTTGCTGATGCACTCCGTTCTGGCCAAGTGCCTTCTGCTCCTTGATGTTCATCCTAAGGCGCGACTGGCGGAACTTCATGCCGCTGGAATGCTGGAAGAGGAATTCGGCATCGCACTCAACACTCATCTGGCAGCTGTGGCTTTCGAGAAAACCCGCCAGATCAGCAAGATAAGGGAACTGTATGCAGAAGAGATCTTCGACGGCATCAGTCGTATCTCGCTGCCGTTGAGCATCAGCAACGAGGCCAGTCATCACGAAAACCACATGGACATGATGTTCGTGGTGGCGGCAGCGAAGCATCGCGGTGCAAAACGGATCTTCGAATTCGGAACTTATATGGGGCGCACGACCGTAGGGCTTGCGTCAATAGATGCGGATGCCACTGTCACCACATTGAACCTCGATCCGGCTGAGGACACGCGATACGGGCCGTACATAGGGAAACTGATCAAGGACAGCCCCTATCGCGACCGAATTACGCAAATATTTTCGGACTCCAAAAAATTCGACACGACACCCTATGCCAAAAGCATGGATTACATCTTCATCGACGCGGATCACAGCTACGACGCCGTCAAGAACGACACGGAGAAGTCTCTGGAGATGCTCGCTCCCGGTGGTGTCATTATATGGCATGATTATGCTCCGAAAAGCCCCGGTGTATTCGGGTACCTGCAGGAGCTCAGCCTCCAGCGTTCGCTGTTCAGGATCAGGAATACCTGTCTAGTGCTTTATATTGATGGTGTGGATGCCGACGAGTTCGAGCCCAAAAGCGATGCTGGATTTCTGGAAGACGTATCTTGACCGGAGGCGACGAAGTGACAGCAAATTCGCACGAGTATCCAGTTGCGGTCGATGACCAGCAATTCCTGGTTCGATGCATCAACGACGTAGAACGGGGGCGAGCGGCCTCCTTCCTGAGTAAGGAACCTGAAACGGTTCGGTGGCTCAAGGCGGAAATGGTGCCAGCTACCGTTTTCTGGGATGTCGGCGCCAATGTGGGGCTCTTTTCACTTTATGCCGCGATTCTTCAGCCGACTGCTCAAATACTTGCGTTCGAGCCAGCGGCCCATAACTATGCGAGCCTCTGCGATAACATCGTGATTAACGGGTTCACCAACATTGTTCCCTTCAGTGTGGCTCTCGGCCAAGGTAATTTGGCTTTTGATGAGCTTCATCTATCGAAGGTAGAAGCGGGAAGCTCGATCCATCATGTTGGGGCGAAGAGTCCGTGGGCAGAGAGCGAGCCAGTCTTCCGGCAACCTTGCGTTAAAGTCTCCATCGACTCCATGGTGCTTGATCATGATTTTCCGCCACCGACGTTACTGAAAATCGACGTCGACGGGCTTGAACTGGGCATCCTCGACGGTGCTCGTACCGTGTTAAACCAAGTAAAAAGCGTGCTTGTCGAGCTTGACGCGAATGACCCGTCGGAAATCTCAGCAGCGACAAATCTGCTGGAACAAGCCGGCTTCCGGCTTACTGAAACGAGCAGACGTGAAAAGACCATCAATCGAAAACTTCCCAGAAATCATATTTGGATGAACGCTGCACTGCGTCCATTAGATTAGCGAAAATAAGCCAGGTTCCTCGTGTCGATGTTTGCCTGGCGAACCGTTACCTTTCGAAAATACTGGAGAGATTTCCGCAATGGAGCATCAGCTATCGATTGTTTTAGGCACATATAACCGGCTGGATCAACTCCAGAGGTGTGTCGAAAGCATCGTCAGCCAGACCAAGACAGTCTTTCGTCTTTACGTAACCGACGCGGGTTCGACGGATGGCACAGTGGAGTACCTCCAAAGCATTGCTGGAGAAAACATAATACCCGTGCTGGTCGGCAAGAAGCTGGGCCAGGCCAAGGCGTATAACGATGTTTTTAACATTGTGACGACGCCCTATGTATGCTGGCTGAGCGACGATAACGAAGTCATCGATCATGGCCTGGACCGTGCTGTCTCTATCATTCGAACGGATCCGTCGATCGGCATGGTGGCTCTTAAGACCAAAGATCTTCAGGGGCCTTTCGTCGACGCGCCCTTTATTGGCGGCGTTTCTTCGACGGGCATATTGAATGTCAACCAAGGGCTGCTGCCCACCGCTCTGTTGAAGAAAATAGGGGGATTTTCTGAAGAGTTTCGCGATTACGGCATCGACAACGCGTTGACAGCAGAGGTCCTGTTTGCGGGGTACAAGGTGGTATACAGCCGCAAGGTTGCGCTACAGCACTATAGGAACTGGAGCGAGGATCCGACCTCCGAAAACTATCAGTGGCTCAAGCAGCGCCACGAAGCCGCAAAGGTGCTGTATGAGGAACGGTACGGCAATCAGAATACCCAGGAGTTGTCTGGCTCGTACCGGATGAAGACAAAGGTCGCCCGCAGGGTCAAGGCGGGGGCAAAGCGCTATCTGACAAGCGATTATGTCCGAACCAGCGCAGCAGTGCGGACATGTTTTATTATTCTCTCATCTCGGTACATCAGCATTCTGGACCCAATCCTCACCTTCGGTAGGGACTATCATCTCGTCCAAAAAAGAAGGACCGGGTGAACTACTCTAAAGTAGAAACCGGACACACTTGTTTTGAAGCTGCTCCCCCGGCTGCTGTTGAGCATCCAAGAGGGCGTGAGGCAACATCGTGCCGCAGCCTGAACTTCGCTGTGGTAGCGCGCCATTCTGATTCTGCATGCATGGCTGAACTTTGGCGTTCAGTCACTTGAGAAGGGGATTGCGCTAACCAATGGACACGGAATAGAGACTACTATCTACCGCAGGCACTTGAAGGAGAGAGCTAGTTCGCAAGAGTACTCCGGCTTCGCCGGCACCTGAAACGAGCAGGCCAGGGCAACCGTTCATCCAGTCCGCGCGGCGATCGGTGAGTTAACGGAGATCAAGTGAAATATCGCCACCCCATTGCTGCCTTAACCGTGCCTACGAGGCCGCTGTTGTCTCGCATTCGCGACAGGCTTAGCCGACATGGTTGGTATCGCCGCTTTCATCTCGCATATGTAAGATGGCGTGCCCGCCATGGTGGACTGCCCGACTGGGCGGCATGGCAACCACAAGCGGGACTCGAGCCGGTACGCCCACCTTTGATCGACGGCGCCAAGCGCGTCTTGGTTGCAACAGGCACTGCCGGACATCTGCCGTCCATGACGATGGAAAGCCTGCTTGGAATGGCATTGGCGATTCGTGACGCCAGTATTGACTTCCTCATTTGCGATGCGGCGCTGCCTGCCTGCATGATGTGCGAGATCAGTTGGTATTCTGATGTCGACAAGCTGGCTAAGCATGGCCCAAAAGACCGCTGTCTGACCTGCTATCGACCATCCGCTGAAATGCTCGACCGGGCCGGACTCAACGCGATCGGACTCAACTCGAAACTCACTGACGCCGATCGCTTCAAGGCAAAGACGACTTCAACGCAGATGCCGCAAAGCGAGATCGCGGCGTATATAGAGGACGGCATTCCCATCGGGGAGCACGCCGTGGCGGGCGCTCTCCGTTTTTTTTCAAGAGGCGACCTTGAGAAGGTGTCTGGAGCCGACGTGATCCTTAGGCGTTACCTGGAAGCGGCGATTCTGACCTATTACGGCACCCGACGCCTGCTTGCCGAAGGTCACTATGATGCCGTGGTGTTAAATCACGGGATATATGTTCCCCAGGGCATCATATCGGAAACAGCCCGACACCTCGGCGTGCGCGTGGTGACGTGGCATCCAGCCTACAGACGGGGATGCTTTATCTTCAATCACCATGAAACCTATCATCATGGCTTGATGACCGAACCGGTATCGTCTTGGGAGGATATGTCTTGGAACGGTATGCAGCAGCAGCAGATCACGCAGTATCTCCGTAGCAGATGGGTTGGCCAGCAAGACTGGGTGAAGTTTCACGATCAGCCGGAGTTCGATACCCGCTCGATTGAGGAGGAAATCGGCATTGATTTCCGACGTCCGACCATCGGGTTGCTCACAAACGTGATTTGGGACGCGCAGCTGCATTACAAGGCAAACGCCTTTCCGAACATGGTTGACTGGTTGATCAAGACCATTGCCTACTTCGAAAAGCGGCCCGACCTGCAGTTGCTGATACGGGTTCATCCGGCCGAACTTACAGGGACGCTTCCATCCCGGCAGCCTGCCGTCGACGAAATTCGGCGCCAGTTTCCTAACCTGCCGGCAAATGTCTTCATCATTCCGCCCGAAAGCAAAGCAAGTACCTACGTCGCCATGTCTCACTGCAACGCCGTCCTGATCTATGGCACGAAAATGGGCGTTGAGCTTTCGGCGATGGGAATACCGGTCATTGTCGCCGGTGAGGCCTGGATTCGTGGCAAAGGCGTTACGATGGATGCAACCTCGGAAGAAAATTATCTGCGCTTGCTCGATGCTCTGCCGCTGCGGGAAAGGCTGAATGACGCCACGATCGAACGGGCGCAGAAATATGCTTATCACTTCTTCTTTCGGCGCATGGTCCCGCTGGATTGTATTAAGGAGCGAAAGGGCTGGCCGCCATTCGCCGTGCATATAGATAGTCTGGACGACCTTGCACCCGGCAAGTCGCCCGGGCTCGACATCGTTTGCAACGGCATCATCGCGGGGACACCCTTCATCTATCCCGCAGAGGACCTCATGGGAGCGCCCTCAGACCGGAGAGCGACGTGAGAATTAGTATTGACGCAACCGGATTGGGCGGCCCCAAGACAGGAACATCAGTCTATCTTATAGAGATTTTGTCGCGCTGGAGCCGCAATACGTCCATCAACCACGAGTTCACGATCTTCGCGAGCGAGAAGGCCGTTTCCCTCTGCTCGGAAGCCGGATTGGACCATCGGTTTCGTTTCGTCCGCGCGCCCAACAACCGCCATATCAGAGTGATCTGGCAGCAGCTAATGATTCCGTGGCATATGCGCCGACTTGGAATCGATGTGCATTGGGGGACGGCCTTCGTATTACCGGTGGCTTCGCAAAGGCCAATGGCCGTTACAATACATGACCTAACCTTCCAACTGTTTCCCGAGGTGCACGAGCGCTTAAAGCGCTTTTACTTTCCGGCTATTATGCAACGTTCAGTGGCAAAGGCGCAGGCTGTATTTGCGGTGTCGCGGACCACAGAAACGGACCTAAAACGCATCATTCCAGAGAGTAGAGGAAAGACAACCGTCACGCTGCTGGCTGCACGCAAGCTGGGCTCGGATTCGCAGGCTCCCCGCGACCAACGTAACTCAGGCGACTACCTGCTCTTCGTCGGAACCTTAGAGCCACGAAAGAATCTTCCACGATTGCTGGCCGCCTGGCAGATGCTCGATGATGCCACCCGGGGCAACACGCGGCTTGTTATCGTCGGCGCCACGGGATGGATGGTAAGCGACTTGCTACAAAGCCTCAAGACGAACGATACCATAGATTTTCTGGGGCACGTCAGCGATTCTTCTCTAGCAGAACTGATGCAAGGCGCTAGGGCCCTTCTCTATCCATCACTCTACGAGGGGTTTGGTTTGCCGGTGGTTGAAGCGATGGCGCGCGGAATACCGCTGTTGACCAGCAATACCGGCGCTACCGCGGAGATCGCCGAAGGCGCGGCGATCCTTGTCGACCCGACGAATGTGGATGACATCCGTGGCGGACTTGTGAGGCTGCTGACGGAACCAGAGCTGCTTGGCGCCCTGTCCGCCCAAGGCCGCGAGCGGGCAAAATCATTCTCCTGGGAACGCACGGCCCAACTGACATTGGAAACCCTGGAAGGGTTGAAGCGAGCATGAGCGATATATGCGTGTCCATCGTGAGCCACGGACAGGGGGAGATTGCGAACCTGCTGCTGGACGATTTAGACAGTCGCTGTTCCGGGCTCAATGTTGTCCTGACCAAAAACATTCCGGAAGAATTGCCTATTCGAGACAGACGGTATCCGTTCCTACAAATCGAGAACCCTTCTCCCAAGGGCTTCGCAGCAAACCATAACCAGGCATTTAGGCGCTGCGACAGTGGTTTGTTCTGCGTCGCAAATCCTGACATCCGGCTTCAGGCGGATCCGTTTGGCCATCTCAAAGCGGCGATGAGTGACCCCAGGGTCGGCCTTGTGGCCCCTCTGATAGTCAATCCCGGGGGAACCATCGAAGACAGCGCTCGATACTTTCCGACGCCTTTCGGTCTTCTCAGGAAGGCGTTGGGCAAGAGTGACGGAAGATTTCCGATAGATCCCAACCGATCTTCAGCGGTTGATTGGACTGCAGGCATGTTCATGCTTTTTCGGTCCGAAGCATTCGCGGAAGTCGGCGGGTTTGATGAAGGTTTTTTCCTCTACTACGAGGATGTGGACATCTGTGCTAGGCTATGGAAGGCAGGCTGGAAGGTCATTCTGCTGCCAACAGTCTCCGTGGTTCACGACGCTCGCCGCGCGAGTCACGCCGATGCGAAATACATGCGATGGCATGTCTCGAGCATGATGCGATACTTCACAAAGCATCTCGGCCGCACGCCCGACATAAGCAGGATGACCTGATCCCCCAAACGTGAAGCAAATTCTTAAATCACTTGCTACTGAAGTTTCATCCGGCATGCGACGATGATCCCGGCGTAGCCTGCCTGGGTCAGGTATCCGAGCGACGAGTGTGGCCGAACTTCGCAGCTTCGAAAGCTGCTGTCGGATTGCACTTCGAGCTCTTCGCGTTGGCCCGGCAGCGAAGAAAATGCCTTGCCATCGCCTTACGCCTTTGCAATGTCACCGGTGACTGAAGCAAATCGGGAAATCGGAATGGCCAAGCGGATAGAAAACTTCTCGGAGATATCAGGTCACTATGATGTGGTGCTCTGCGATGTCTGGGGCGTCGTTCACAACGGCGTCGATCCGTTCCCGAAGGCGGCCGCAGCCCTTGAAGCGGCACGCGAGGCCGGCCTCGCCGTCGTCCTCATCACCAATTCTCCGCGCCTTTCCTGGCAGGTGGTCGAGCAGCTGCGCCAGATCGGCGTTCCCGACAGCGCCTATGACAGGATCGTCACCTCTGGCGACGTCACGCGCGGCTTGATCGCCGAAGGGCCGAAGACCGTCTTTCTGCTCGGCCACGAGAGAAATAGCCCGCTCCTCGACGGCCTCGACATCGAGCGCCGGCCGGCGGGCGAAGCGCAATCGCTGGTCTGCACCGGCTTTTTCGACGACGAGACGGAGAAGCCGGAAGATTACACCGACATGCTTCTCGATTTCAAAGCCCGAGACGTGCCGATGATCTGCGCCAATCCCGACCTCATCGTCGAGCGCGGCCATCGCATCATCCCCTGCGCCGGCGCCATAGCTGCCTATTACGAGCAGCTCGGCGGCAGCACCCGCATCGCCGGCAAGCCGCATCGGCCGATCTACGAGGCAACGCTTGCGGCTGCCCGCGAGCTTCGCGGCGATTTCCCCGTCGATCGCGTGCTGGCGATCGGCGACGGCATGCCGACCGATGTGCGCGGCGCCTTGAATTACGGCCTCGACCTCCTCTACATCAGCGGCGGTATCCACGCCAAGGAATATACCCTCAACGGCGAGACCGACGAGGCGATCCTCAACGCCTATCTCGAACGGGAAAACGCCGCGCCGAAGTGGTGGATGCCCCGCCTTGCATGAAGACACGCCTTGCATGAAGAGAAGCCAGCCGATGACTGTCTTCCACCGCAATGAAACCCGCGAACCCTTGCCCGCCCATCTGAAGGGCGGCGTCGCCAGAAGGCCGAGCATGGCACCGAAGAAGATGAGTGATCCCATCGGAATCGGCTTGGCCAGGAACTGGCGCCGGGCGTCGTGCTCGCCGGGTTGAACAGCGCACTTAGGGCCAGTTCGACTGGCGAAATAATAGAGAGATCGGCAACTGCGGCATCATTGAACGTCGGCAAGATGGTGATGCCCTATACCGCCAGTCCGGCCGGCGCGATCACCGCGTCAGCCCGAACTGGCCTCGTTAAGTGGCACGTCGGTGTCGACCATCAGAGACGTTGAGACGTAACCGCCCGATTGCTACCGCCGAGATTTTGCTTTGATGCGAGCGACGAGCAGCTCGTCGTCAACAAAGCTGTCGAGGACAGTCGTTCCATTCTTGGGGTGAGCGGCGGGCATCTTTGAGCATCTGCTCCAATTCGTCCATGCCGTCGTCCGTCAGTGCGGTCACCGATTCGTCGTCTCCGGTGTACACGGAGATGATGCTGCCGTAGCTCAGATTATCATCGTTGGAGACAATTGCCTGAAGAAGCTCCGGGTCCTCTTCGAGGATTTCGGCAACAAATTTGATCGTACGGACGTAGGTGACTGTCGCCATCAGGCTGCCTTCGCGTCGATTGTGGTGATCGCCGACCAGTTCCACGGAAGCAATTCGTCTAACCGATTGATCTTGTGATCGTGGATGCGATCGAGCACGTCTGCCAGATAGGCCTGCGGATCAAGACCATTCATCTTTGCCGTCTCGATGATCGTCATGGCGCGTGCCAAGGTCTCCGCTCCCGTATCGGCTCCCGCGAAGAGCCAGTTTCGTCTTCCCAGGCCTATCGGACGCAGTGCCCGCTCGGCGGCATTGTTGTCGATCGCAACGCGACCGTCTTCGAGGAACAGACAGAGCGAAGACCATCGGCTCAATCCGTAGCGGAAAGCTGTCGCCAGATCGCTTTTGCCCGGAATGCGCGTGAGTTGAGCTTCAGCCCAGTGGCGGAATGCATCGGCCTTAGGCTTGCTCTGCTTTTGACGCGCAGCAAGACGGATCTCAGGAGGCTGCCCATTGATGCCACGCTCGATGTCGTAAAGCGCTCCGATGCGATGAAGAGCCTCTCGCGCGATCTCGGACTTGTTTGATGTCCAGATATCGTGGAAGTCTCGTCGCCAATGAGCCCAGCAGGCGGCTTCCTTGAAGCGAGATTCTCCCTTTTCTCCAGGCGAGTATAGCTTGCCATATCCTTTGTAGCCGTCAGCCTGAAGGATGCCGCTTGATTGCTTGAGGTGGCGGTGGACGTGCTCTTCTTTCCAGTCAGGAGCAAAATAGTAGACTGCACCGGGCGGGGAACTGCCTGCCCATGGACGCTGATCGCGGACATACGTCCAGATCCTGCCCTTCTTCACACCCTTGCCCAACCCCTTGTCTCGCAGCGAGCGATCCAGCACCCTGATCGGGGTGTCGTCCGCATGAAGCAGGTCACTTGCCATGACCGCCGTTTCGATCCGCTCGATGAGAGGCTGCAGAACCTGCATGGCGCGACCACACCAATCAACCATCGTGCTGTCGGGAATGTCGGCGCCCATGCGGGCGAAGATCTCGTTCAGACGGTACAGTGGCAAATGGTCGTCGAACTTCGAGACCAGAATGTACGCCAAGAGGCCAGCGCCGGCCATGCTGCCCGGTATCGGGCGGCTGGGTGCTGCCACCTGCACCATTTTCTCGCAGCAGCGGCAGGACTTCTTCAGTCGAGCAACTTCGATGACTTTCATCTGCGCGGCGATCATGTCGAGGATTTCGCTGACGTCCTCACCGACAAGACGCAATTCACCTCCGCATTCCGGGCAGCAGGAGCCAGGATCGAGCTCTCGGCGCTCGCGAACCGCCTTGTCCGAGACGCGTGGGCGCCGGCGCATGATCTTTTCAGACGTATCCGCCAAGGGAACAACAGACGCCGCCTCATCAGGTTCATCGATTGGCGCCGTACTGCCTTCAGCGGCGGCGATCAACAGATCCTCAAGCGCCAGTTCCAACTGCTCGATTTCACGCTCAATCTTTTCAGACGACTTGCCGAAGACCTGTTTCTTCAGCTTGGCAATGCGCAGCCGCAGCGTTTGGATTAACTGATCATGCGCCTGCAATGTGGCCGACATCTTCGCGTTTTCCGCCTGCAAAGCGGCAATCATTGCCTTGAGAAAGGCTGGATCGTCCGGAAGATTTGTCGTCGCGCTAGACATGATCCTGACTACCACGAGACAGGATAAATTTCCATAAAAACCAGTGGTTTCAGTGGGATAAAATCACCCGACACGGGCCGGTGGCGCACCCCAATCAGGACGACGCCAATCGATCCCTTCCCACAACATCGCCAGTTGGGCCGACGTCAGCCGGGCAGTCCCGTCGGATGCCGAAGGCCAAGGAAACCGCCCCTTCTGCAAGATCTTGTAATACAGGCAGAAGCCCTGGCCATCAAAATACAGCAGCTTCAAACGATCGCCACGCTTGCCGCGAAAGGCGAAGACCGCGCCGCCAGTCGGCTTCTGACGCAAAACATCCTGCGCAAGCGCGGCAAGGCCTTCTACTCCCTTGCGCATATCCGTGATCCCGCACGCAAGATACACCCGAACGCCGGTCCCAGGCCCAATCATGCTGCTTCCACTGCCCGGATAATCTGCGTCAGGACATCGGGAGCCATAGAACTCTCGAAACGAAGCGTGCGGCCGCAGATCAATCGTAGCTCAATCATCCCGGAGCAGCTCTCCCTCAATTTAGGGGCATCGTTCTGCACGGCATTCAGATCGACGGGAATGAACAATGCATTCGAAGACACCGGGAGCAGCCCCTTCTTCTTGAGCTCGCTACGCCAGGCGTATATCTGCTGCCGCGTTACATCATGACGATGAGCAATCTCTGTGATCGTGGCTCCAGAAACCCCAACCGACATGACAATCGCAAGCTTGTCTTCTTCGCGCCACCGCCGTCGACGTTCCTGCCCAAGAATTTCAACGCGCATCGCAATCCTCGCCTAAGACACGTCGCTAACGACGTCGTTAAACACGTGTCTTAGGCCATCAGGGCGCTAGGCGGCAGGCGGTTCCAATCGGGCGGTTACGTTGAGACGGGCAAGCGCACGCCTATCTCCAACAACCTCACCGCAATCCAGAGCGCTCTCGAATCTGCCGGCATAACCTTCCTCGCCGACGGCGAGGTTGCCGCAGGGTCGGGCGTTTGGTTGCGTGTCGAGGTTTTGAGCTGCCACTGAACTTTCATCCAGCGGCGGTTAGAGCCTCGGCGGCTCCGGAAGAGTTCTGACAACAACTTTGTCGCTGGATCGAGCGGCGCGGAAAACGGGACGCGCGAAGCTGTGGACAAATAGAATTCAAGCAACATGGGCCTTCCGGCTTCACGAAGCAAAGTGGGACGACTCGTCACGGAACTACCAAGGTGATAATCTTCAGCAAGCCGTTGGGTTTTCGCACCAATTAGGTTTCCTCAGCTTTTTGGGCGGGCCGTTCGCGTGCGTCATGATGTCCGAAACGACCACGACGCAGTAAACACGCAACGCCATCCAATCTTGACAGTTTTGTGACAGGTGCTATGCAATTTTTAGTCTTTGAAAGGTTGCTTCTATGCATGTCGCAAGACTTCTGGTTTTAACTCCGCTTTTTGCTCTCATAGTCACCCCAGCTTATGCATATCTCGATCCAGGCACGGGGAGCATCATTATCCAATCTGTCATTGGAGCTTTCGCCGTTGGCGCGGCTTCAATTTCGTTGTTTTGGCAAAGGGTAAAAAGCTTCCTCTGTCGCACCGGAGACAACCAGAGACAGAAAAGCGGCCGCGAGCGGAAATGATGCTATCGCGTGTTTCGGGCTCATTTCGCGATCCGTCAGGCCATGTTTACGAAGGCACCGAACATATATATCGGACGGTCGAGTCATCGGCCGCTGCTGATTATGAGGCTGCCAGGAACGCTGGCATTTTCGAATCACCGATGATTGTCTCAACCACCGAATCGACGGCTCCATCACCGTCCAAGACCGCAAGCTACTTGCTGGAGCATCCGAGAATACCCTTAATTTCGTATCCGTACGAATGGTCGTTTTCAATGCTGAAAGATGCGGCTCTTTTACACCTAGATTTCCATCTGCATTTGCTTGGCCGAGGTTTCACGCTATCTGATGCTACTGCCTATAATGTGCAATTCCTTGGCCCGACGCCGGTTTTTATAGATCACCTTTCCGTTCGTCGCTATCGCGACGGAGAGTATTGGGAAGGGCACAGGCAGTTTTGCGAACAGTTCCTTGTTCCGCTACTGCTTCGATCATTCTTCGGCATTTCTCACAACGCCTGGTACCGTGGCGCGCTTGAGGGAATCTCGATTGCCGATTTCGTAAAAATGCTGAGATTTCGGCAAAAGGTTTCGTGGCGCGTCCTCGCTCATTTGGTGCTCCAGGATAAATTTCAGCGTAGCGCTTCTGCCGGACAAGCCGAAAAAGCACAACATCGCCAGCTTCCCCGCAACGCATATACGGCGACGCTGCAGCAACTTCGCAACTGGATCGCTGGCTTGTCACCTCGCGATACCGATCCCACGACATGGGCCAACTACGCCACGGCAAATACTTATAGCAATACGGAAGCAACACTAAAAAAACAGTTCGTCGGCGATTTCATCAGACGTAGCGGCGCTACAACGGTCATAGATCTTGGCTGCAACACGGGCGACTATTCTGAGGTAGCCTTGCACAATGGTGCTCAACGCGTCTTTGGTTTCGATTTCGATCAGCAAGCGCTGGACAGCGCCTATCATCGTGCTAAAAACAAATCGCTGAATCTCCTCCCGCTATTTCTCGATGCTCGAAATCAGTCGCCTTCGCAGGGTTGGCTTCAGGAAGAACGAACTGGTTTCGCGTCAAGAGCGAAAGCGGATGCCGCCCTGGCGCTCGCATTCGAGCATCACTTAGCGATCGCGCACAACATCCCGTTGGAGCAGGTCGTTGACTGGTTAATTTCCGTCGCCCCCACCGGGGTCGTGGAATTCGTGCCGAAGGATGATCCCACAGTACGGACAATGTTGGCGCTGCGTAGGGATATTTTCCCTGACTACAATTATGATCACTTTATCTCGCTAATTGGACGACGCGCTCGTGTGTTGGAGAATCTCGTTGTTTCCAGCACGGGAAGAACGTTGATATCCTATTCCAGAAATGGATGACTAATTTGGCTGGCCACACCGGATCGTGGAGAGGCCACGCTCTTGCCTCAGCGCTTCTAGCTGTAACTCTGTTTACGGTCGCGCTAGATGTCTATTCCAGAAACATCAGTGAGTTCGCTGGAAGCTCCATCTTACAGCTCCTGCCGCCGGTGCTCATATCCATCGTTGTAGGGTGTGTGGCTTTTGTGATCACTGGCATTACGGGCTTCAAGCCCGTTGGGATGTCGGTGGTGCTCGGGGCTGCTACTTGTGTGATAGCAGCGAGTCAAGGAGTCACGACAAGCGTTATACCGCCTATCGATGGCGGTACCCATCCTTATATCGTTAGTAGCGGGAGGGGCGTGGTCGAATTCATCCTGCTTTTCGTCATTTTCTTATTGACGGCAGGCTTCGCAATCTTGCGGCTTCGCGAAGCATTGATGATCCTCTCCGGATTGACTTTCCTAGCCCTATTAATTCCCATCTACAACTTGGCGGCCCGCGATCGGATATCGACTTCTCTCGGTCCCCTGATGACCCTTTCTCGCGACGTCAACGTCATTCACATTATGTTCGATAGCCTTCAATCGGATGCTTTCAAACAAATTGCTGAGCAACAGCCGGATCTATTGTCTGAATTTGATGGTTTTGCCTATTATCCGGACCACGCGGGCTATGCGAACTGGACGACGCTCTCCATCGCTGCCATTCAGACTGGGCGGCTGTTCTTCGACCAGCATCAGGACGGTATGGATCCGATAGAAGAAATCGGTGAATGGCTTCGCTCGAGCAGCATGATGTCTCACCTCGCCGACAAGGGCTGGGATGTCAGCGCCGTCCAGCCATCGAATGCCTTCTGCTTCAGGACCAAGTATTACTGCTCGACACTACCGTTTCTTTCTAATTCAATTGGACAACGTCTTGGGAAGCAGCGCAAATCAAATCCGTTGATTGTTGTCGATCTCGCGCTGTTACGCCTGGCGCCGACCTTGCTGAAGCCGCTCGTATATAATGAGGGGAAACTGCTTTGGTCTGATGCGACAGGACCAGCGAACGCGGATAGCAGCACTGCCAACGACATCGCCTTGTCGATGGACTTTGCGAAAATATTGACGGAAGACATCGCCGTTACAGATGACAATCCAGTGTATAAATTTCTGCATTTCTATCCGCCGCACAAACCCTTTATTCTTGACGAGGACTGTCGGATAGGTGTTGCCAGAACGGAAGATTGGCCGAACTATTTGCCGCAAGCTACGTGTGCGGTTAAGCAGATGGCCGGTATCCTGCGGGCACTTAAGCGCTTAGGTGCATACGACAACAGCGTTATCATTTTCCAGTCAGATACTGGACTTGGGATGGTGCGACCCACTGAAAATGCCGATCCGAAGATAACCTCTGTCGTTGAGTATTCCTCCCCTCAGTTAGTTGGGTACGCACGTCCAACACTGTTAATAAAGCCGCTTGGCGCTACAGGGCCTCTACGGGTTTCTTCGGTGCAAACAAGCCATCTGAACACGTTCTCCTTGATCAACGATGCTACCGCAGGGCGTACAAATCTTCCAAACGTGACAGCTCCCAAAGACCGGAGCTTCGTCGTGAGTCGTATCATCCGTGCTGGCACGACGTCGGTCTCGCCTTATGAACAGTTCATCATAGTCGGGAATGTGGCTGACTCGGCAGCATGGCAATACGGTGGGATGCTATCTCGCCCCGGAGTTCCCTACCTTGCGCGCCCCATTCAATCAGCCACGTTCTCGATCGACGCAGACGAACCACTCAATCCTAACCAATCAATAAGGCTCGTGGGTTCGGTCAGCGGCGGCAACGATGTCGAATATACTTTCCTACGTAGAATTAAGGATGACAAGCTCGAGATTATCAAGGACTGGTCCCCCGACAATACTGCTACATGGGAGGTCGATGAAAACGGCAAGACGCCGTGCGTCGCCAATATATTGATGGCAGCGCGCAATCGAGTCATGGGGCCTTCAGAGCACCAGATCAACGTCGAAAAGGTGGCGAAAATATCCACGTCTGCATGCCATTGAAATCGAGAGCGGAAGCGTGCCGCTGCGCGAGCCTTGGCGCCACTGAAGCTTAGCCCTAGGTGACCTTGCCCCCAAGTTTTATCCAGTTTGACCTTGCCCCCAAGTTTTATCCAGTTTTGAGTTCGCTCCAGCGGTTTTTGGTTGCTGTTGTTGGTTCGCGGCGGGTTGCGGTGCGGAGCCATTTCGGCTGCGCAGCACCGCATCACGTCGCGGGTTGAGTGTCTGAGCGAATTCGGCCGGTGTCAGCCAGCCAAGGCCTGAATGCGGGCGTTGATCGTTGTAGTCGCTACGCCAGTTTGAAAGCGCAGACCGGGCGTGAGCAAGCGACGAGAACAGAGAGTTTCATTCAAGAACTCGTCTCGCAGCCGCCCGTTGAAACTTTCGATAAAAGCGTTCTGGATAGGCATGCCAGGCGCAATGTAATGCCAGTCAACCTTGGTCCGGTCCGCCCATTGCAGGATCGCGTTGCTGGTGAACTCTGCCGTTGTCACTGACGATCATCCTCGGCTTGCCGCGCTCCTCGATAATCCGGTCAAGCTCCCGTGCGACGCGAAGACCGGAAAGCGATGTATCGGCGACGAGCGCCAGGCACTCCCTCGTGCAATCATCGACGACGGTCAGAATCCGCAACCTGCGCCCATCGGTGAACTGATCCGACACGAAGTCCAGCGACCAACGATCATTGGCCACCATCGGCACCAGCATCGGCGCTCGCGTGCCTATCGCTCGCTTGCGACCACCGCGCTTGCGCACCGTCAGTTTCTCCTCCCGATAGAGCCGGAAGAGCCTCTTGTGGTTCACGAGGTGACCCTCCCGCCGGAGCAGCACATGAATGCGTCGATATCCGAAGCGGCGACGTTCATGCGCCAACGCCTTCATTCGCTCGCGAAGCTCATGATCATCGTCGCGCCTGGTCTCGTAACGGACCGTCATTCGGCAAAAACCAATGGTTTTACACGCCCGCCGTTCGCTCATCTCATGATGGCTCATCAGATGCGCGACAGCTTTCCGCTTGGCCGCGGGCGTCACCACTTCTTTCCCAAAAGGTCTTTCAAAGCGGCATTGTCGAGCATGGCATCTGCCAGAAGCCGCTTCAGCTTCGTGTTCTCGTCCTCCAGCGTCTTCAGTCGCTTGGCTTCGGATACCTCCATGCCGCCGAATTTGGCCTTCCATTTATAGATGCTAGCATCGCTGACGCCATGCTTGCGGCAAAGCTCCGAGACCGGCGTGCCTGCCTCGTGCTCCTTCAATATGCCGATGATCTGTTCGTCTGTGAAACGATTGCGCTTCATCCTCTGGTCCTCTCAATGGGCCAGAGCTTACTTCAAAATGGATTATTTCAACGGCGCAAGGTCAAACTTCTTAGAGATGAGTCCAGAGAGCGAGTGGCTGACCACTACCTCGATCGTGTTTGCTCTACAATTTGACTATCGTGTATAAGTCTCTATAATGCGATCCGGTGACCGAATCGATCGAATAGAATAACGAGAAGGCGCAGGAAAAACAAAGATATCTGGCGTCAATTTTGTAAATGTGAGTCTTATAAAATGTATTAAACTGATTTTTTTAAAACATCAAAATTCGGACCATCGGTGGGAGTCACATTTTGTTTTATGCCTTCAGAATTCCGGCGGGCCACTGCGTTGCCGTATTCCCGCCCTTCGAAGAGCGAGCTATCGCGGCACTTGACAACGGAAATTTCTTTGCGAGGTGCGGCGTTTCCGTTCTCACAGTTCACGATCTGGATGGCAGTCGCTTCTGGAAAGGTGGCATTCGGCCCGCGTCACGCCATTGATGGAGAAAAGCAAGCCGCCGTCGCTTTGTGCCCCAAGAGTTGGAGACGTCAATGGCGATTATGTTCGTCAAAGCACGGGTGATCAGTAGGGGGGCTGGACGGAGGATTGTCCCGGCCGCGGCCTATCGCCATCGCGCCCGGATGATGGACGAACAGGCCGGCACGTCCTTCAGCTACCGAGGCGGGAGGGCCGAACTGGTGCATGAGGAGCTGGCTTTGCCGACGCAGGTACCGGAATGGCTGCGCACGGCAATCGATTGCCGCACCGTTGCAGCGGCGAGCGAGGCGCTGTGGAATGCCGTGGAGGCGTTCGAAAAACGGCCGGACGCGCAGCTCGCCCGCGAACTGATCATCGCGCTGCCAGAGGAGTTGACGCAAGCCGAAAACATCGCGCTGGTGCGCGAATTCGTCCATGACAACCTGACCTCGAGGGGGATGGTTGCGGACTGGGTCTATCACGACAAGGACGACAACCCACACATCCATTTGATGATGACATTGAGGCCCTTGAAGGAGGAGGGCTTCGGCGCGAAGACGGTTCAAGTGCTCGACGAAGGCGGTAAGCCGCTGCGCGTGGTCACGCTCGACCGGCCGAAGGGCAGGATCGTTAGCAAGGCCTGGGCCGGCGACAAGGAAACCATGAAGGGCTGGAAGATCGCCTGGGCGGACACGGCCAACCGGCACCTGGCGTTTGCCGGCCACGAGATCCGGCTCGATGGCCGCTCCTATGCCGAGCAGGGTCTCGATGGCATCGCGCAAAGACATCTCGGTCCGGAGAAGGCAGCACACTCCCGCAGGGGCAGGCAACCTTATTACGCGTCGGCCGGTCTTGCCCGGCGGCAAGGGGTGGTCGATCGGCTGCTCTCCGAACCGGAGTTTCTGTTGAAGCGGCTCGGGAATGAACGCTCCACCTTCGATGAGCGCGATATTGCCAAGGCTCTGCATCGATATGTCGACGATCCTTCGGACTTCGCTAATATCCGCGCGCGGCTGATGGCGTCGGACGACCTGGTCATGTTGAAGCCGCAGGAGGTCGATCCTGAAACGGGTAATGCGTCGGAACCCGCTGTCTTCACCACGCGCGAGATACTGCGCATCGAGTATGACATGGCGCGGTCGGCACAGGTGTTGTCAGAGCACAAAGGTTTTGCCGTTCCGTCACGGTATATCGCGGCCGCCGTCAAAAGCGTCGAAGCTGGCGATCTCGACAAACCCTTCAAGCTCGATGCGGAACAGATCAATGCCATCAGTCATATCACCGGTGACAGCGGCATTGCTGCGGTGGTCGGCCTTGCCGGTGCCGGCAAGTCGACCCTGCTTGCCGCGGCACGTGTCGCCTGGGAAGGCGAAGGTCGCCGGGTGATCGGCGCGGCCCTTGCGGGCAAGGCCGCTGAGGGGCTGGAAGACAGTTCCGGCATCAGGTCGCGAACGCTCGCCGCCTGGGAACTTATATGGGCCAATGGACACGAGACGCTCCGTCGTGGTGATGTGCTTGTCGTCGACGAGGCCGGAATGGTGTCGTCGCAGCAGATGGCGCGTGTGTTGAAGATTGCTGAAGATGCAGGCACCAAAGTCGTTCTGGTCGGCGATGCGATGCAACTGCAGCCGATCCAGGCGGGTGCGGCGTTCCGGGCGATCACCGAGCGGATCGGTTTTGCCGAACTCGCCGGCGTACGACGGCAGCGCCAGCAATGGGCGCGCGAGGCGTCGCGGCTCTTTGCTCGTGGCGAGATCGAGAAAGGTCTCGACGTCTATGCGCAGCAGGGCCATCTCATCGAGGCTGGGACACGGGACGAAGTCATCGGGCGGATTGTTGGCGATTGGAGCGAAGCGCGCCGACAGGCGATCGAGACGTCGGTCCTCAAAGTCAATGGTGGCCGTCTTCGCGGCGATGAGCTGCTGGTACTCGCCCACACAAATCAAGACGTGAAGCGTCTGAACGAGGCACTGCGATCGGTGATATCGGACGCGGGCGCGCTGGGTGAGAACCGCTCTTTCCGGACCGAACGCGGAGCGCGGGAATTCGCCGCCGGCGACCGCATCATCTTCCTGGAGAATGCCCGTTTCCTTGAGCCACGTGCTCCCCGTCTCGGCCCGCAATATGTGAAGAACGGCATGCTCGGCACGGTCGTTTCCACCGGCGACAAACGTGGCGACACACTGCTGTCGGTCCGTCTCGACAATGGCCGCGATGTCGTCATCAGTGAGGACAGCTATCGCAATGTCGATCATGGCTACGCCGCGACCATCCACAAATCACAAGGTGCCACCGTCGAGCGAACCTTCGTGCTCGCCACCGGCATGATGGACCAGCACCTGACCTATGTGTCGATGACCCGGCATCGCGGCCGCGCAGACCTCTATGCCGCGAAGGAAGACTTTGAAGCGAAGCCGGAATGGGGACGAAAGCAGCGTGCCGATCATGCCGCCGGCGTGACCGGTGAGCTCGTGGAAAGCGGACAAGCCAAGTTCCGGCCGAATGACGAGGATGCCGACGACAGTCCTTATGCCGACGTCAGAACGGATGACGGAACCGTCCATCGTCTCTGGGGTGTGAGCTTGCCGAAGGCGCTCGAAGAAGGTGGTGTCTCAGAAGGCGACTCGGTGACCCTGCGCAAGGACGGTGTCGAGAAGGTCAAGGTTCAGGTTCCGGTCGTCGATGAACAAACCGGGCAGAAGCGTTACGAGGAACGTGAGGTCGACCGCAATGTCTGGACCGCCAAACGCATCGAAACCGCCGAAGCCCGCCTGGAACGCATCGAGCAGGAAAGCCATCGGCCGCATGTGTTCAAGCAGTTGGTCCTGCGCCTGTCGCGCTCCGGTGCCAAGACGACGACACTCGATTTCGAGAGCGAGGCCAGCTACCAGGCTCATGCCGACGATTTCGCCCGGCGTCGTGGGATCGACACTCTTTCTCAAACTGCGGCCGGCATGGAGGAAGGCGTCTCCCGCCGGTTGGCGTGGATTGCCGAGAAGCGCGAGCAGGTGGCTGAGCTCTGGGAGCGGGCCAGCGTTGCGCTCGGATTTGCGATCGAGCGGGAACGGCGTGTTTCGTACAATGAGGCGCGAATTGAAACGCAAACTGTCTCGGATGCAGATGCTGGCGGTGTGCGGTATCTGATCGCACCCACCACGGAATTCGCCAGAAGCGCGGAGGAAGATGCGCGCCTGGCTCAGCTTTCTTCGCTGGCGTGGAAGGAACGGGAAGCCATCCTGCGGCCGCTGTTGGAGAAGATCTATCGTGACCCGGATGCAGCACTTGTCGCCCTGAACGCCATGGCATCGGATGTGAAGATCGAACCCCGCAGGCTTGCCGACGATCTTGCCGCAGCGCCGGATCGGCTCGGCCGCCTGCGTGGTTCCGATCTGATCGTCGACGGCCGTGCGGCACGCGACGAGCGCAGCATCGCGACCGCGGCATTGACGGAACTGATACCGTTGGCCCGCGCCCATGCGACGGAGTTCCGCAGGAATGCTGAACGGTTTGGTGTCCGTGAGCAACAGCGCCGCGCTCACATGTCATTGCCGATCCCGGCTCTTTCCAGGCAGGTGATGGCGCGTCTCGTAGAGATCGAAGCAGTGCGAGAAAGGGGTGGTGACGACGCCTACAAGACCGCCTTTGCGCTTGCCACCGAAGACCGCTCGCTCGTGCAGGAGGTCAAGGCGATCAGCGAGGCGCTGACGGAACGCTTCGGCTGGAGCGCCTTCACATCCAAAGCCGATGCAGTTGCCGAACGCAACATGGTCGAGCGTATGCCGGAAGACCTCACAGGCATGAGAGGCGAGAAGTTGACCCGGCTGTTTGAAGCCGTGAAGCATTTTGCCGACGAGCAGCATCTCGTCGAGCGGCGGGATCGTTCGAAGATTGTTGCCGGCGCCAATGCCGATCCCGAGAGGGAGAATGTCCCCATGCTCGCCGCAGTCACCGAATTCAAGACCCCGATCGACGAGGAGGCGAGATCGCGCGCTCTCGCCACGCCGCTGTATCGCCAGCAGCGCGTAGCGCTGGCGGCCGTGGCAAGCGCGATCTGGCGCGATCCGGCCGGCGCCGTCGGCAAGATCGAAGAGCTGCTCCAGAAAGGTTTTGCTGCCGAGCGCATCGCCGCGGCTGTGACCAACGATCCGGCCGCCTATGGTGCGCTCCGCGGCTCCAATCGCCTCATGGACCGGATGCTGGCTTCTGGCCGGGAGCGGAAGGCGGCAGTGCAGGCCACGCCTGAAGTCGCCGCTCGCCTGCGGTCACTCGGTTCGGCCTACGTCAATGTGCTCAATGCCGAACGCCAGGCTATTGCCGAAGAACGACGGCGCATGGCAGTCGCCATTCCCGGCCTCTCGAAGGCGGCGGAAGAGGTACTCACGCGGCTAGCTGCCGAGTCGAAGAGCAACGCTCGCAAGCTGAACGCATCGGCCTTTTTTCTCGATCCAAATATTCGCCAGGAATTTGCCGCTGTCAGCAGGGCGCTCGACGAGCGCTTTGGTCGTGATGCGATCCTCCGCCAAGCGAAGGATCGCATCAACCGTGTTCCACCGCCACATCGCACGGCCTTCGAGGCGATGCAGGACAGGCTGAAAATCCTGCAGCAGGCCGTTCGTATTGAAAGCAGCGACAGGATTATCTCGGAGCGGCGCCAGCGCACCGCCAACCGCGGCGTCGATCTCTAAAACCATTGAAGAAGCGAAACGAGCGCGTCACCTTCGAAATACAACGGCAGGTTCAATAATCTGTAGCGTCTGTTCGAAGTCTCGTGAGATGTTCCTTGCATACAATTTTGACCAGCACATGCAGTTCGGCTGTCTGTTCTCCGAGCCAGATCAACGCCTCTTCGCTGACTTCATAGTGATTCGAATAACGCGCCTTTACGTATGCTTCATTGATCGTATTGAACCAGGCGCGATAGCGTTGCTGGTCACGCGGCCAGGCATCCACGAGGCGACGATCACGGCCCTCCGCCAACTTACGCAGGAAAGTCAGATTATGGGAGGCGGGGCTATAATTGGATAACGTCAAAAGTGCAGCCGAGTAAGCATGCTCAATAACTTGATGGAGGAAAAAGGCTGCGTGTTTGTAGCGCCGCCTTTCAACGTATAACGTGAATCCATCCAACAAGTCAGTTGAGAATGGAAATCTCTCTTCAAAATGCTCCTTGGCGATTAGGTACTCCTCGGCCTTAGAGCGTGGCTTCGGTTCGGGCAGCGGTTCATCATCGAGTTCATAAAGAACGATCCCCTCGCGGCGGATGTCTGAGAAGAAGTATTGTCCCTCGTGAAGCGCCGTGTTGACCTCGCGCCGCGAGTGAACAATGAGGCTAACCGGCGTTTTGATGCCGGGATCGTGGAGAAAGCGGTCCGCCGCCTTATACCAATACGTGGCGAAGTCAGACAGCTTCCTGTTGTTGACGATTACCAGCAGATCATAATCAGAACGATAGCCCTTGAGCGTGTGCGGCTCGTCAACCCAGTCACCGCGAGCATATGATCCAAACAAGATGACCTTGAGGATCCGCCCCATTTTCTTGAACTCCGCTGAGCTGTCCTTGAGTGCATCCTGAAATTCCTCATGCAGGATATCGACAACGCGGGCAAGCTCGCGCTGTTTGCGTTCGGGCAGGTGGTCGAGGTTGGATTTCATCGGCGGCGGGCATCTTTCGTAGCGAAATTATCTTGGCTGTAGCACTCCACAAAAATAAGTCTCAATGCTCTTACAATGCATATCGGGATCCTCGCTCCGGCGTACGGTCTGCTAGAAGACGGCAAAATCGCTTCACTTGTCGCACTGGTCCCCATTACGCTTCCACACTCTTTCCTGATCTGACGCCTGAGCGCGCGTAAGTCGCGCCGGTGCAGTGATATTATTTCCGTGTGGTGCATAACGTGAGTGAGCGGTAGCGATGACATCCTCTACATCTGCGTCAGGCGAATTCTAGATGCGGCTGCGCGTTCATACGCAAACCTTTCGAACATTTCGCATCTAGTTTTCCTGTCAGTGCAGTTCGCTGCAATATTATGTTGTAACAAAACCAAAAACAAGCTCGAGAGCTGCCCGCAAAGCACCCTGGCATCAGTTTGTTTAAGACCGACGAGCGGCGTGAGATGCCAATAGATGAGGCGTTCCGGCGAGAATTATGAAAATCGCGATCAATCCCAGTCGAGGAAGCGTCCCAGCGAGAGAGCTTCGGCATCCTGAACGGCACCTCCCCGTGCTCAGCCGTTAAAAGCGCGTTGACGATGTTCAGTTTTGGCGCGAATCGCGCTGCAGAAGCTTCAGGCTGGGCGCCGAGATGTCGATCGGACAGATGTGCATGAAGGCCAAGCCGTCAATGCTGCGGAACGATTTTGCAAGGGCACGGCCACAGTCGAACGTTATATCACTGATTGGATCATCCAGCGGCATTCCCCGACAGCGTCCTCGAGATATTGTGGAACGCCACTAAAGTCACTTCATGCTGAGGGTGGGATGGGCTTCAGGTGAGGGTGACAAATATGAATACCACAGCCATGGCTGCTACGGCCGTGACGAGCCCGTCAACCAAACTGCCTTGCCCGCTTCCGACGACAAAGCCAGCTATACCCGCGACCGCAACAAAACCGATTTCCATACGCGTCCGTGTTGGCGTCCCAAACACCTCATGTTGGATAGAAAATCATACTTAGCGTCAAGACACTTCTCGGCCAGCGGTATGGCTCGATCGCGACGTTCAAACTCGTCTCATCCGCTGATTTGCCGCCTGATTGTCGGATCTCCAAGCTACTTGGTTTCAGCGCGGGGCAGTGTTGGCAAGTGATACTCACGTCACAACTTACGCCTTCCAGCTCGATCGAGGTGGCTGGAATGCGCGGCGATTGAAGTGTACGTCGCAGACGTTGCAGACCTAATTGAAGTTAATCGATGAGACGGCGGCAGCGGTGATCAGCTCGGGCGGTCACGAGACGTACGCAAGCCTGCGCAGCGCAGAGCGTAGCTGCAGGCGATGTGCGAGAACCGAAAGCCTATTCGGAACGGAAGACAAAGCAGCGCAATACGGTGGCCTTCGGCCAGCAACTCACGGTGCCTAACAAGGGTCGGCATCTTTTCCACTGAATACCGAGAATGCGCCAATCGATAGCCCAAACTGTCGGCTCGTTCGTACGCGTCCCCACTCATTCCTCCGTGTTCGAAGCGAATTAGGTTGCGAATGATATAGCACGAAATCACTCACCGACCTCTGGTCGGTTAAAGAATTACATTCGTCTTCGGAAGATTGGCTGGGGAACCTGGATTCGAACCAAGATTAACGGAGTCAGAGTCCGTCGTTCTACCATTGAACTATTCCCCAGCATAAGCGAACCGGCGGGCGGTCGGCTGGTGTGCGGCGCTTATAACCAAAAGCCGGGGGATTGCAAATACCCGATTTGAAAAAAATCGGTGCTGCCGCGGAAAGGTGAAACCGCTGCAAATCCCCTGTCCAAAAAAGAATTTGGCGATTTCGGCGGGCGCTGATATTCTTGCCGCAACGCAAAAATCGAATGAGCGCCTGCTGCATATCTCAAGACTTGCGCGGCGCGATGGAAAAACAACGTGGAAGACCCCGAAGGCGGCGCAAAGCTGCAATTTGACGGGGCGTCGGCGGCAGGGCGCAAGGACGGCAAGAAGTCCAGGCGCCGCAAGGGCAAACGTGGCGGGCAATCCCGCAACGGTGCTCATCCCGCTTCGCATGAGCCTTCCGGCGGTGCCGGACAGCCTGCGCGCCCGATGGAAGATGCAGCCGGCAATCCGGCCCGCAAGCGCAAGCGTCGCCGTCGTGGCGGCCATGGTGCTGTGCAGGATGGTTCACCTCAACCTCATATGATGGAACAGGCCGGAGCGGCAGATCATGCCGCCCGCTCCGATGGCGATTCGGCGCCGAGCCGTCGCAACCGCCGCAAGCATCGCGGCAAGCGCGGTCTGCAGGGCCGGCCGCTAACACCGGCAAAACCATCAGGTGCCCCGCAGCAGGAACGCCGCGCGGAAGAGACGGCGCTCGGTGGCGAACTGCGTGAAACACTGAATGGCGCGAGCGCCAACCGCAGGGGTCGCCAGGAAAGCCATGCCCATCCCGGGCATCAGGGGGATCGTCAGGCCGGCGAACATGTGTGGCCGGAGGAGCTCTATGCTGCCCTCGATCTCGGCACCAACAATTGCCGTCTCCTCATTGCCCAGCCGACTCGTCCGGGACAATTTCGCGTCGTCGACGCCTTTTCCCGCATCGTGCGCCTCGGCGAAGGTCTTGCGGCCAGCGGCCGTCTGTCCGATGAGGCGATGGAGAGGGCGATCGAGGCGCTGAGGATCTGCGCCTCCAAGCTCAGGAACCGGGAGATCCGCCGCATGCGGCTGATCGCCACCGAAGCCTGCCGCCAGGCCGTCAATGGCGAGGAATTCCTCAGCCGGGTCGTTGCCGAAACCGGCCTCGCGCTTGAGATCATCGATCGCGAGACAGAGGCGCGGCTTGCCGTCTCCGGCTGCTCCTCGCTGGTCGGTCGCGAGACGCGCTCCGTCGTGCTCTTCGATATCGGCGGCGGCTCGTCGGAGATTGCCGTCATCCGCATCGGCGACAATCGCTTCAGCCGCCTTGCCAATCACATCACCCACTGGACCTCGTTGCCGGTCGGCGTCGTGACCCTGTCGGAGCGCCATGGCGGGCACGACGTCACGCCGGAGGCCTTCGAAGGCATGGTGCGTGAAGTCGAAGGCATGCTTGGAAGCTTCGATTGCCCGGAGATCGAGGTCGCCCAGACCGGCGACTTTCACCTGATCGGCACATCGGGCACGGTGACAACGCTTGCCGGCGTGCATCTCGACCTGCCGCGTTATGACCGGCGCAAGGTCGATGGCATCTGGCTGTCCGACGACGAGGTCTCCGCCATGCAGGCAAAGCTGCTCTCCTGGGATTTCGCAAGCCGCGCCGCCAATCCCTGCATTGGGCCCGATCGGGCCGATCTGGTGCTCGCCGGCTGCGCCATTCTCGAGGCGATCCGCCGCCGTTGGCCGAGCCCGCGCATGCGGGTTGCCGATCGCGGCTTGAGGGAAGGTCTGCTCACCGACATGATGGCCGATGACGGCGTGTGGCGGCGCAATCGTAACCGCCGCGGCCAGCGCGTGAGATCGTGAGATAAGGAATAGGCATGACCAAGGCACCGATCGCGGGAAACCGCACCGGCCGCAAGCTCGGCCAGCGCGTCAAGAACAAGAAGATGAAGGCCTCCTCCCGCCAATGGCTGGAGCGCCACATCAACGATCCCTATGTGCAACGCGCCCAGCTTGAAGGCTATCGCGCCCGGGCCGCCTTCAAGCTGCTGGAGATCGACGAGAAACATCACATCCTGCGCGGCGCCAGGCGCATCATCGATCTGGGGGCCGCTCCCGGCAGCTGGTCGCAGATCGCCGCCAAGGTCACCGGCTCGACGGATGATGATATTCGTGTGGCTGCGATCGATTTCCTCGAAATGACCCAGCTGCCGGGGGTCAAGATCCTGCAGCTCGATTTCCTCGATCCGACAGCGCCGGAAAAGCTGTTGGAGGCCGTCGGGGGCACGCCTGATCTCGTCATCTCCGACATGGCGGCGCCCACCACCGGCCACCACCGCACCGACCATCTGCGCACCATGCATCTGTGCGAAGTCGCGGCCCATTTCGCCGTCGAAGTCCTGGGGGAGGGCGGGCACTTCCTGACCAAGACCTTTCAGGGCGGCACCGAGCGTGAGCTGCTCGCCATGCTCAAGCAGAATTTCCGCCAGGTCGTCCATGTCAAACCGAACTCGTCGCGCGCCGAATCAGTCGAGATGTTCCTGCTGGCCAAGGGGTTCAAGGGACGCAAGGCCGAAGGCAACGCAGAGGAAGCTTGATCTTCGGGCCGGTCCCGACGGATGATGGCGATCAACTGCATAACTCCTTAAAACGGTATCGATTTAAGGATAAGATATGCAGCAATGGAAAGCGTTGCCGCGTCCTTTGCGTGTCTGAAGGGCGCACCGCGCTGTCAGGATTTGAACCGCTGATCCCATGCTTCTTTACGTCACGCTCGGAACCAACGACCTTTATCGCGCAGGGCATTTTTATGATGCCGTGCTGTCTCCCCTCGGCTATCGCCGTCAGCGCTCTTCCGAAGAGGAAATCGGCTATTCCGCCGAGGGCGATACGCGCTGCCGCTTCTGGGTGGTGACGCCGTTCAATCACCGCCGGGCAACCTCAGGCAATGGCGCCATGGTGGCGCTTGCAGCCGAAACGCGGGCTGATGTCGATGCCTTCCATGCGGCGGCAATCGCGGCAGGCGCCGTGGATGAGGGCGAGCCCGGCCTGCGCTCCTACCATGCCCAATTCTATGCCGCCTATGTGCGTGATCTCGACGGTAACAAGCTCTCTGCGGTCTGCGAAAACCCGCAGTAGCGGTGCCTTCGCTCCTCGCGCTTTAGGTCTTGTTTCCACGCATGTCGTTCCCGCAAAACTGCTGCACACTTTTGCGCGACATGCTTTATTTCACCGCGTGCTGTTCGGCTTCAACAGTTGCGGCCGTCATCGTCTTCAAGCGGTGGCCGGAAACGAGTGCGCCGGCATTGCGGTCCATTCGGATGAAGGGAATGGTCGCAATGACCGTCAGTCCGGCGATGATGTAGAAGGCAAGGTGGAAATCGGCCACCTGCAGCGCTTCGCCGCGGAAATAGATCGAGCTCTCCAGGATCGCGGCGGCGACCGCAACACCGAGCGCCAGGCTGACCTGCTGCATCACCGAGCTCATCGATGTCGCCTGGCTAGCTTCGGCATCATCGATGTCGGCGAAGGCAAGCGCATTCACCCCGGTGAACATGAAGGAGCGGGAGAAGCCGCCGAGCAGCAGCACGCCGATGATGACGAGATGCGGCGTCGACGGCGTGAACAGGCCGGTGACGACAGTCACCAGGGTCGTTACCATGGCGGCGCCGAGAAGCGTTGTGCGGAAGCCGGCGGCGGCGAAGACGCGCTTCGCCATGAACTTGGTGGTGATCGCCCCGATCGCGCCTGCAAAGGTGATGAGGCCGGATTGGAACGGCGTCAGCCCGAAGCCGAGCTGCAGCATCAGCGGCGTCAGGAATGGCATGGCGCCGACGCAAATGCGAAAGAGCATGCCGCCCAAGGTGGAGGCCCGAAACGTCGGGTTCTTGAACAGGTTGAGATTGAGGATCGGCGCCGGATGACGCTTGGCATGGCGCACGTAGAGGACGCCGCAGATGAGGCCGATCAAGGTGGCGGTGACGCCGATGATCGGGGGCAGGGCCGGCAGACTGACCACCGACAGGCCGAAGACGACGCCCGCAGCCGATAGCGAAGTCAGCACGAAACCGGTGAAATCGAGCCGCGGCGGCGCCGTCGCTTCCACCTCCGGCAGGAAGATCGTCGCAAGCCAGATGCCGATGATGCCGACTGGCACGTTGATCAGGAAGATCCAGTGCCAGCTGAAATAGGTGGTGATGAAACCGCCGAGCGGCGGTCCGGTGAGCGGGCCGACAAGTGCGGGTATGGTGAGCAGCGCCATGGCCGAGACAAGATCGCTACGCTGCGTCGTGCGCACCAGCACGAGGCGGCCGACCGGCGTCATCATCGCGCCGCCCATGCCCTGCAGGAAGCGGGCAAACACGAATTCGACGAGGTTGGACGAAATTGCGCAGAAGATCGAGCCGATGACGAAGACCGAGATGGCAAGGCGGAAGATTTTCTTGGCGCCGAACCTGTCGGCCATCCAGCCGCTGACCGGGATGAACACCGCCAGCGCCACCATGTAGGAGGTCAACGCCAGCTTCAGCGTGATCGGCCCGACATTGAGATCCGCCGCGATCGCCGGCAGCGCCGTCGCAATGACAGTCGAGTCCATCTGTTCCATGAAGAGGGCGACGGCAAGGATCAGCGGGACGATGCGATTCATAGGCGGGAGCCTTGATGGGCGCGGAATGGAGCTGGAAAGGCCGGTGCTGTTTAGTCCCAGCTGCAGGTTCTGCCAATCCCCAAATCCGGGTCGACGACACGTTTGCTTCACGTCTGCGTGAGACGGCTTGCGCATTAACGTCGCTTGTCAAGATTGACATATGTTTACCTGGCGGGAGCAAGAAATCCGGCCGGAATCGACACTGGGGGCCGTGCGGCGACGCTTCGCACGTCATGAAGGATGGACATATGACAATTTCGTCGGGAATAAAGCGGCGCACCCTTTTTGCCGCAGGCCTTGGCCTGCTGGGGGCGCCGGTCATTTTGCGAGAGAAGGCCGAAGCGGCCGCAACTGGAGAACGCAATCATATGGATGGAACGCTTTTGCCCGAGATCAATCAATTCAAGCTCGGTTCCTATACGTTCACCGTCGTCCGTGACGGCACCAGCATTGTCGAAAAGCCCTATGAAACCTTCGGCACCAATCAGGACCCCGAAACCGTCAAGGGATTGCTGACCGCAAACTTCCTGCCGGCCGACAAGTTCATGAATGGCTATACGCCGGCTCTCATCGATACCGGGTCGGATGTCATCCTCGTCGATACCGGCTTCGGCGCTGCCGGCCGCGCACGTGGCGCCGGTCAACTGACCGAAGGCTTGAAGGCGGCGGGATATTCGGCCGACGACGTCACGCTGGTAGCGCTGACCCATCTGCACGGTGATCATATCGGCGGCCTGATGGAAGACGGCGCGGCTGCCTTCAAGAATGCTCGCTATGTCGTCGGCCAGGCGGAATATGATTTCTGGTCGGACAAGGCACGTGAGGGCACACCTGCCGAGGGCGGCCACAAGGCGGTGCTCGCCAATGTCGTACCGTTCGCCGAGAAGACTACTTTTATCAAAGAAGGTGATAGCGTCGCGCCCGGTGTGACTGCGGTGCTGGCGGCCGGCCACTCGCCGGGACATATGGTGTTCCACGTCGAATCCGAGGGCAAACGCCTTGTGCTCACCGGCGATACCGCCAACCATTATATCCTGTCGCTGCTGCGGCCGGATTGGGAGGTGCGCTTCGACATGGACAAGGCGCAGGCTGCCGCCACCCGCCGCAAGGTCTTCGAGATGATTGCGAGCGAGAAGATCGCCTTCCTTGGCTACCACATGCCCTTCCCGGCGGTCGGCTTCGTCGAAAGGCAGGATGGCGGTTATCGCTTCGTGCCGAAGAGCTATCAGTTCGACATCTGATCGGGAGCGGTTCCGCCTTTCGCGGAAGCGCTGGGCCGCTCTAACTTCTTGTTTTTATGCAATTCCGGACGGAAAAGTGCTGAGCGCTTTTCCCGCAATGCTCCTGGCGCATGGCACCCATGACGAGCCTGGCGGACATGCCGGGCTTTTTGCTATTTCCTTCCTGTCATAGACGTGTTACCAGCCCTCGCCAACTTCCAAGCAACTTAATGCAGACCGCCGGGGCGGACGATTCGTTTCCGGACAGGGTCGCATTTTTATTAAACGAAGGAATTTGGCCATGGCACGCATCATTGAAACGGCAACCGGCGCAGATGCGCTTACCTTCGACGACGTGCTGCTGCAGCCGGGACATTCCGAGGTCATGCCCGGCCAGACGAATATCTCTACCCGTATCGCTCGGGATTTCGAACTCAACATCCCGATCATCTCATCCGCCATGGATACCGTCACTGAGAGCCGCCTGGCGATCGCCATGGCCCAGGCCGGCGGCCTCGGCGTCATCCATCGCAACCTGACGCCGATCGAGCAGGCCGAGCAGGTCCGGCAAGTGAAGAAGTTTGAAAGCGGCATGGTCGTCAATCCGGTGACGATCGGCCCGGATGAAACACTTGCCGATGCGCTCGGGCTCATGAAGTCCTACAGCATTTCCGGCATCCCTGTCGTGGAGAAGTCCGGCCGCCTCGTCGGGATCCTGACCAACCGCGACGTCCGTTTCGCTACCGATCAGGAACAGAAGATCCATGAGCTGATGACCAAGGACAAACTGGTCACCGTCAAGGAAAACGTCGATCAGCAGGAGGCCAAGCGCCTGCTGCATTCGCATCGCATCGAGAAGCTGCTGGTGGTCGATACCGAAGGCCGTTGCGTCGGTCTCATCACCGTCAAGGACATCGAGAAGTCGCAGCTGAACCCGAACGCTTCCAAGGATGCGCAGGGCAGGCTTCGCGCGGCCGCCGCCATCAGCGTCGGTGACGACGGCTTCGAGCGCGCCGAGCGTCTGATAGAGGCCGGCGTCGACCTTCTGGTCGTCGATACAGCCCATGGCCACTCGCAGCGCGTCCTCGATGCCGTCAGCCGCGTCAAGAAGCTTTCCAACTCGGTGCGCATCATGGCCGGCAACGTCGCCACCTATGACGGCACCAGGGCGCTGATCGATGCCGGCGCGGACGCCGTCAAGGTCGGCATCGGTCCGGGTTCGATCTGCACGACGCGCATCGTCGCCGGCGTCGGCGTGCCGCAGTTGGCCGCCATCATGTCGGCGGTGCAGGCCGCGAATGATCAGGACGTGCCCGTCATCGCCGATGGCGGTATCAAGTTCTCCGGCGATCTTGCCAAGGCGATCGCTGCCGGCGCTTCCGCCGTCATGATCGGCTCGCTGCTTGCCGGCACCGATGAGAGCCCGGGCGAGGTCTATCTCTACCAGGGACGCTCCTTCAAGGCCTATCGCGGCATGGGCTCCGTCGGCGCCATGGCCCGCGGCTCGGCCGACCGTTACTTCCAGGCCGAGGTGCGCGACACGCTGAAGCTCGTGCCTGAGGGCATCGAAGGTCAGGTGCCGTACAAGGGGCCGGTTTCGGGCGTCATCCATCAGCTCGCCGGCGGCCTCAAGGCGGCCATGGGTTATGTCGGCGGCAAGGATCTCAAGGATTTCCAGGAGCGGGCCACGTTCGTGCGCATCTCCGGTGCCGGTCTTCGCGAAAGCCACGCCCATGACGTGACGATCACCCGCGAGAGCCCGAACTATCCGGGCGCCGGCCTCTGATCATGAAGGCGGGCAGCGGGATTCCTCTCTGGATCGTCGCGCTGCTCGCAGCCCTCTGCCTTGCCGTGCTCGCCTGGACGACCTTCGGCTTCGTCGTCCCGTTCAAGCATGAAACTGGCCAGGCGGTGCTCGATACCTATTTCGCCGGTTACGACGAGTCGGCGGTCTTCCACATGCAGAAGCTGCTTGATGAGAACGAGACGGCGACCAGGCTGCTGCGCGCCATGTATTTCGGGCCGGAGCTGATCTTTCCGGCCTTGCTGACGGCGCTGCTGTTCCTCGCCTTCCTCAAACTCGGTCCCGGCGGTGCATGGTTCGGCCGATCGGCGCATCCGCTCGTTGGCAAGGCGATCTACCTGCTGCCGTTCATCTACGGCATCGCCGACTACGGCGAGAACATCTCGAGCCTCATCGCCTTCGGCAACGGTGCGTCTGCAGGTCTTGCAACGCAGCTGCTGCCGTGGATGACACGGCTGAAATTCGCAAGCCTTGCCATCTGCTTCATCCTCATCGCCCGGCTCGCCGTCATGCGCTGGCTCTCGTCGCGCCCGGACTGAGGCGCCGTTATTCCATCCAGCTCCATGTCGAAAAGCCGGGACACCTGCGGCGACGTGCCTTAGCGACGCAGGTGTCGATGGGGCGTTGCCCTATGCTGGTATCCAGCTCCCCTTTCGGCTAATGCTCGCGTCGAACGCGGAAGCGGAAAGGAAACGACCAACATATGACCGGCTATCAAATCTTCTGGCCACTGCTCGCCCATGTGGCCCTGGTCTATGGTCTTTATGCGCTTCTTGGGCTTCGGCGCGCAAAAATGGTCCGCGCCGGCAGCATCGTGAAATCGGATTATCGCGAAAACCGCGGCGAGCCGGCCGAAAGCCTTGTCGTCAAGAACTGCCTCGCCAACCAGTTCGAACTGCCGGTGCTCTTCTACGCCTGCTGCATTCTTCTCTATATCACCGAGGCAGACAATCTCGTCGCCCTCGGCCTCGCCTGGGCCTTCGTCGCCCTGCGTTACGCCCATGCCGCCATCCACGTCACCAGCAACGACCTGCGTTATCGCAGCCCGATCTTCGCCGCCGGTTACCTGGTGCTTGCCGCCATGTGGATCTGGCTTGCCGCATGGATGCTGATGAGCTGAGGCGACAGGCGCCGCCGCCCTATTATTTGCCCGTAAGTGTTGCAGGCCGACGACGCAAGTTGCCGGCATCGGCGGCAATATGGCCGCCGGACGTTGAGCCATTCCCAACGATATTGTTTTCACCAAAGTGAAAAGGCTGGAAGACCAGTCAAAACATGCGCCTAACGCGTGCGGCGTAAGGCTGTTGTTCCCGCTGTCGATGAATATTTCAATAACATGGTTACTAATATTTAAATTGATTGGCCTATTTCTGCGCGAGCGAATGATGGTGGGGACGATTTGCGAGCGAGCATGGGCGAAAGGATATCTGGAGCGGCAATCCAAGGGATGGTCATGCTGCGACTTACGGGATTGGCGAGCACTGCGGCGCTGGTGCTGGCTGTAGGGCCGGGATGGGCGCAGGTCATCACCGGCAACGACACGGAGATCGTCGATGGCAACGACCCGGGCGGTACCGGCGCGGGCACGCAACCGAGTCCATGGACAATCAATACCAACCTCATCGTGGGCGATCAGAATGGTGACGATGCAGCCCTTGTCATCCGGAATGGCGGCATAGTCAGCAATGACATCGGCGTGCTCGGTGTCGATCCCGGCGCTGCAGGAACGGTAACGGTTACGGGGACGGGCTCGGCCTGGACCAATTCCGACGACCTCTACGTCGGCCATCGGGGTGTCGGCGTGCTCAATATCGAAGATGGCGGCGTTGTCGACAATATATTCGGCCGTATCGGCTATTTCTCTGGCGCCAGCGGCACGGTGACGGTCACCGGCACCGGCTCGACCTGGACCAACGCCCAGGATCTTTATATCGGCGACAGCGGCACCGGCACTCTGACCATTTCGAATGGCGGCACGGTCAGCAGCACTGCCGGGCTTATCAGCAACGACACGACTGCCATCGGCGAGGTCATCGTCACAGGCACGAACTCGATCTGGAGCAATTCCAGCTATATCTCGGTCGGCGAGGCGGGAGCGGGAACGCTGACCATTTCGAATGGCGGCTCGGTCACTGCGAGTGAAGGTTATGTCGGCTATAGTTCGAACGGCAACGGCGTGGTGAGCGTGACCGATACGGGGTCGAGCTGGATCAATTCCGGCGCGCTGTTCGTGGGCGAATTCGGTTCAGGCAGTATGAGCGTCGAGAATGGCGGCACGGTTTCGGCTTCCGAGGTTATCATCGCCGACGATTCGGGCGCCACGGGAACTGTGCGGATCGCCGGAAGCGCCGCAAACGGGCGCGGCGTCCTGGAGACCGGTTATATCGAGAGAGGCGGTGGTGACGCGGACCTCGTTTTCGATGGCGGTATTCTCAGCGCAACGGGCAACGAGGCGAATTTCCTGCGCGGTTTCAACGCCGGCGAGGTAACGATTGATGCTGGCGGCGCCTTTATCGATACGAACGGCTTTGCCGTCGGCATTGCCACGGATTTGCAAGGCGCCGGTGGCTTGACCAAAAAGGGCAGCGGCACACTGACGCTTTCGGGCACCAGCAGTTTTACCGGTGTGACGACGGTCGAGGCCGGCACGTTGCAGGCGGGCAGCGCCGGTGCCTTCGTGCAGAATGGCGCCTATGCGGTCAATGGCGGCATATTCGATCTCGGCGGCTTCGACCTGACGATGGCGCAGCTTTCGGGAAGCGGCGGCGAGATCGTCATCGGCAGCGCCGAACTCACGCTCGATCAGGCGAACAACACCACCTATGGCGGCATACTCTCCGGCAGCGGCGACTTCACGATGCTGGGCAGCGGCACCTTGCGCCTGACCGGCAACAGTTCGGGCTTTGCCGGCACGACCACGGTTTCGGACGGACGCCTGATCGTCAATGGCAGCCTTGGCGGCATCTTGATGATGACGGGCGGCACGCTGGCCGGGTCGGGTCATATCGGTACGGTGACCGCCGGCGCAGGCGTCACCATCGCGCCGGGCAACTCCATCGGGACATTGACCATCGGCGGCAACCTCACCCTCGATCCCAGTTCCACCTATGAGGTCGAGGTCGATCCGGCTGGCACTGCCAGCGATTTGATCTCGGTCACGGGGACCGCGTTCCTCAACGGCGCCAGCGTTACCCATGTTGGGATGAATGGCGACTACCAGCCTTTCTCCACCTATACGATCCTTACCGCCGCTGGCGGGATCAACGGAACATTCGGCGCCGTCACCTCCGATTATGCCTTCCTGGCGGCGGAGCTCTCCTATGATCTGAACAACGTCTATCTGGAGATCGAACGCAACAACGTGCGTTTCAGCGACATGGCACGGACGCGCAACCAGATGGCCGCGGCAGAGGCTGCAGAGAATCTCGGAACTGGCAACGATATCTACGACGCCATCGTCACATTGCCCGATGACGAGCCGCTGATTCAGGCCAGTTACGACGCGCTTTCCGGTGAAATCCATGGCTCGATCAAAACGGCGCTGATTACGCAAAGCCTCGTTGTCCGCCAGGCCGCCAACGAACGTCTGCGTTCCGCGTTTAGCGACGCCAGTGCTGGCGTAATCCCGATACAGGCTTTCTGGCCGGGCGGTCCGGAACTCATCGCTGCCAATCCTTCGGACGCGCCGGTTTTCTGGAGCACGGCTTTTGGCGGCGCAAGCGAGACACGCACGGACGGCAATGCCGCCACCCTCAACCACCAGACCGGCGGGCTTCTCGCTGGCGTCGACGCCATGTTCGATGACGTCAGGCTCGGCCTGATGGCCGGTTACAGCAACTCCCAATTCGACCCGCGGCACCGAAGCTCATCGGGATCGAGCGACGATTATCACCTCGGCCTTTACGCGGGCACGCAATGGGGCGGTCTCGCCTTCCGCACCGGTCTCGCTCATACGTGGCACGAGATCGAGACCAACCGCAGCGTCGCTATTGGAAGCTTCGAGGACAGGCTGGAAGCAAGCTATAATGCCGGCACGCTGCAGGCATTTGCGGAGCTGGGCTATCGGTTTGATACGGCGGCGGCCACTTTCGAGCCTTTCGTCAATCTCGCCCATATCGGCATTCGAACGGCGGGTTTCACCGAAGGGGGCGGGGCGGCAGCGCTCGACAGCTCCAGCCGCATGACCAACACCACCATCACCACGCTTGGCCTGCATGCCGAAATGGAGGTTCGCTTGGGCGAGACGAACGCCACCCTGCGCGGCATGTCAGGCTGGCGGCATGCCGCCGGCGACATCGTTCCGGTGTCGACGCATGCTTTTGCCGGAGGCGACGCGTTCACCGTCGCCGGAGTGCCGGTGGCAGAGAACGCCTTCGTTCTTGACGCCGGGCTCGACTTCGACCTCACCGAAAGCGCCATCCTCGGCATCGCCTATTCCGGCCAGATTGCCGACAACGCGCAGCAGCATGGGGCCAAAGCGACGCTGTCGGTGAAATTCTAAAAACGTCCCGATTTAAATACGAGATGCATTGCAGCGCTCCCGCGTCTTTTCAGACGCGCAAGAACATTGCAACACTTTGAGTTGCAGCATAATGCCGTAGAGCCCCGTTTTTCATACGCTTTTGCCGGTCGTTAAAATGCGAGTGTTTCCCTTTACGGCCGATGAAGACCTGCATGTCATGCCTTCCGCCGCGAACAAAAAGAATGGGAACGACATGGGCGCGGAAAGCATGGATCGGATCGGCTTGCGCAGGAAGCCGAAGCAGGAGCGCAGCATCCAGAGGCTGGACCTCATTCTCGCCGCCGCCGCCAAGATCATCGCCGAAAAGGGCGTCAGCGCCATGCGGATGACGGAGCTCGCCGCTGCAGCCAAGGTGCCGATCGGTTCGGTCTACCAGTATTTCCCGGAGAAGGCGGCGATCGTCAAAGCCCTGTTCGACCAGCATGCCTCGGCGATCCAGACGAAGATGGCGGCGATGTTTGCCGACGTACGGTCACTCGACCAGGCGCTGGACGTGGTCTGCGCCACCATCGACTGGTATTACGATTCCTACCACGACGATCCCGTCTATCTCGGTGTCTGGATGGGAACGGAGACCGATCAGGATCTGTTGCAGCTGAATATTGAGCATAGCGGTCACGTCGCCGGCATCTTCCGTGACGCCGTGCGTCAGCTGGCCCCTGACCTTTGCGACGAAGAAATGTATGCGCGCACTTACCTGTTCAGCCACCTGATCGGCGCCGTGATCCGACTTGCCGCCGTCAGCGAGGAGGCCTTGGCACGGCGTATGCTCGATGAGTGGAAGCGCGTCATCCGCGCCTCTCTTTTCACCGTGACCGTGCCGGCTGCTGCCTGAGAACTCTTACCAGCTTGGCACCATATTGGCCGCCTTCAACCGCGGATAAAGGCGCGCCTGGGCGGATTTAACGTCCGCCTCCAGGCTGTCGTCGACGACAGTGGGCGTGATATTGTCGAGGCAGGCGGTGATATGCGCGGTGATCGCGTTCATCAGCGAAAGCGAAACGCCCGGCCGCTTCATGATGCCGATCTGCACCGGCGGCAGCGCTGGAAAACCGTCCGCCTGGCTCAGCACCTTCATGCCCGTCCGCAGCGCCGATTCCGGCATCACCGAAACCGCCATGCCGGCCAGCACGGCGGCGGCAACGACGGTGCAGGACCAGCTGGTAAACAGGATCTGGTGCTCGCGTCCCACGGCATCGAGCGCCGAGCAGGCGAGCTGGCGCCACTGGCAGTCACGCCGACCGACGGCAAGCGGTACCGGCGCGTCGTCGCGGATCGGATGGTTGGCCGAGCCCACCCAGCAGAGCGGCTCGGTTCTCACCACATCGGACATGCGCTCCCGCGGATTATGGGTGACGAGCGCGATGTCGAGCTCGCCCTTATGCATGCGTTCGGCAAGATCCACCGAGGGCTCGCAGACGATATAGAGCTCGACATTCGGGTGCGTCTTGGCGAAGCGGCCGATGATTTCGGGCATGTAGCGGTCGGCATAATCATCGGGCGTGCCGATGCGCAGCGTCCCCTCCAGCCTGTTGTCGTCGAAGGCGGCGATAGCCTCATTGTTGAGGCGGATGATCCGCCGCGCATAGTTGAGCAGCTTTTCGCCCTCGACCGTCAGCCGGTTTCCCCGCCCGTCCTTGATGAACAGCTGCTTGCCGATGCGTTCCTCGAGACGGCGCATCTGCATGGAGACGGCCGATTGGGTCTTGTAGACCCTGTCGGCGGCCTTGGTGAAGCTGCCGGAATCGACGATGGCGATGAAAGTCTGCAATTGGTCGAGATCAAGAGGCGCGGACATGTTGTCACCCATAAAGATAGCTGATGATAATCATTAGAAACATTCGTTGGACTGATCAATAGGTCTTTGGCATCTTCGGGATGCAAATCAAGCAAAGTGAAGGACAGACACCCTGCCTGTCCGAGCCAATTCAGCCTTGCTCCTTCCCGTGCGACCTCGCGTGGAGGGGGTGGGTTGTTGCGCGCCTGAAAGAAATCGAAAGAAAGGAGAGTCCCATGCGGATGACAGACAGAACAATAGAACTCGACTGCGGCAAGCTCACCCCGACGTTTCCCCAGCGTCTGGCAGCAGGCCTCGCACCGTTGACCTCCCTCTTTCGCGGGTTCCGCAATCGCATGGAGATCAACACGCTGCACGATCTGAGCGACGCTCAGCTGAGGGATATCGGCCTTAACAGAGCCGACCTGACCTCCGCGTTCCTGGCATCGACCTTTTTCGAGGACCCGTCGGAACATCTGACGCGCTCGGCGCGCAATCGCTGGCGCCTGTCCCTCTTCCGCTCCTACGAACAGTAGGAGCGGCGAGTTTCCCCGCAGGGTGATAGCCAATAGCCCTGCCGCTTGACCCGGTGATCGGCTTTCCCAAGCCATCTCCGGGTTTTTTTATGCGCTAAACCATGTCGCGCAAAGTGTGCCGCGGTTTGGCGATAGCGACATGCGTAAAAATCTACAGTGCTATTCACTCTTGTCCGAGGAGGGCTTAGGCCGATAGGTTTCGAAGATCGCTTCCAGGTTCCTCTGGTAGTTCTTCTGCACTTCCAGTCCGCTGTCGAACATGGCGTTCAGCATCTCGGTATAGCTGTCGGCATTGAGCTTCGCCTCTTCCTTCGGCGCCTCCGGCGTCTTGGTCTTAGTCTGCGCCGCCGGCTGCTGGCCGAGCCCGCCCATCATCTCCTGGAAGGCCTTGGCGAAGGGATTGTCGAGGAAGGGGTTCGGCTGAGATGTCGCTTCCGGCTTCGGTACCGAAAACATCAGCTGCATCGCCTGGGTGAAGGGATTGTCGAAGATGCTGGGGTCCGGGGTCGTCTTCGGCTTCGGCGCAAAGCCGGTGCTTTCCAGCCATTTCTGCATGGTCTCGCCCATCGCCGTGTTGACGAAGGGGTTGACCGGCGAGGCCATCTGGCCGGTCGTCTGTTTAAAGAGCCCGCCCATCAGCGTATCGGCCAGCACCGGCAGCATCCGCTTATAAATATCCTGGCCGATACCGGTCATCTGTGCCGCCTGGGCGGCGACCGCGCGCGAAACCTCCTTCGAGCCGAAGAGCTGGGCAAGGATGTTGTTGCCGTCGGAAATACCCTCTGGCGTGAACGCCCGGTTCATATCCTCGAAATATCGCGCATAGTTGCCGGAGGAGACCGCCTGCATCAGCCCGACGAAATCATAGGGATTGCTGGTGCTGCGCTTCAGCCCGGCGGAAAAGGCCGGCATCAGCGCCGCCATTGCCTTCGTCGCTTGTTCCTGCGCGAGGTTGAACTGCCGGGCGATCGCCTCCATCGCCGCGCCGTTCTGCGCCTGCATCATCATGTCGAAGAGTGGCAGCATGGAAGTCCCTTTCCCCGGGTCGTGACGCGTTGTAACGCCACTATAACCGGAAATGGCAATGAGCAAACTGCTTTTTGCCATAAGAACTTAGGGAGGAATTTAGCGAGAGCATGCGGCCGAGGCTCCAGCGGCGGGTCGGTGGAGCACGCGAGCGCCGTGCGTGCTTTCTGACGCACAAAGGACGCTCCAACTCTTTCGATCCTCGCATCGTGCTTTCCGAAAATCGATTCCGATTTTCGGAAAGCACGATGCGCTAGGTCGCCGGCCTTCACTTCCGCTGCTCGGAAACAGGCGAAAACAGCGGCTGTCAGAGCGATTCCAGGAAAAGGGGAACCGGGGTCGGACTCAGTACTGATAGTCCTCAAAGACCGGCTCCACGGAGCCGTGCCAGCGGCCGTGATAGAGCGACAGCAAATCCTCGGCGAGCGTCGCCTTCTTGGCGAGCACCTCGTCGAGCGGCGCCAGGAAGATCGTCTCGTCCTGGCCTTCCCGGTTGAGCTTGCCGCGCGCCTTGAGACCGGCCCTTGATATGCCGACCACTTCGCGCGCCATGTCGAAGAGCGGGTGCCCGCGGAATTGCGCCTTCAACCCTTCGGCGGGAACCGCATTGCGCAGGGCGCTGATCTCGGCAAAGGTCCAATCCTTCGTCAACTCGTCGGCAGCATCGAGTGCTGCATCATCGTAGAGCAGGCCGACCCAGAAGGCCGGCAGCGCACAGATGCGCCGCCACGGGCCGCCGTCGGCGCCGCGCATTTCGAGGAAACGCTTCAGCCGCACGTCGGGGAAAAGTGTCGAAAGATGGTTCGTCCAGTCCCCCATCGTCGGCGCCGGATCGGCGACCTCGCCCTTCAATGCGCCGTTCATGAACTGGCGGAAGGTGACATGGGTGCAGTCGTGATAGCGGCCTTCGCGGACGATGAAATACATCGGCGCGTCGAGGGCCCATTCGGCATAGTCGCGGAAGCCGAAATCGTCGCGGAAGCTGAAATCGAGCAGGCCGGCGCGCCGATTGTCGACATCGCGCCAGATGTCACCGCGCCAGGAGAGCAGCCCGTTCGGCTTGCCCTCGGTGAAGGGCGAGGATGCGAAAAGCGCGGTCGCCAGCGATTGCAGCTTCATCGAAACGCGCATTTTCTTGCGCATGTCGGCTTCCGAGGAAAAATCGAGGTTCACCTGGATCGTGCAGGTGCGGTACATCATGTCGAGACCCTGGGTACCGACCTTCGGCATATAGCGGGTCATGATCTCGTAGCGTGATTTCGGCATCTGCGGCGTTTCCGCGTAGGTCCATTTCGGACTGCCGCCGATACCGAGGAAGCGGATGCCCATCGGCTCGGCGATTTCGCGCAGCGTCGCCAGATGCTGGTTCGATTCCTTGCAGGTCTCGTGGATCGTCTCCAGCGGTGCACCGGAGAGTTCGAACTGGCCGCCGGGCTCGATCGAGATCGCGCCCATGCCATGCTGCTCGGCAAGGCCGATGATGTTGCCGCCGTCGGTGATCGGCTCCCAGCCGCTTTTCTTCTGCAGGCCGGTCAAGAGGGCCGAAATGCTGGCATCGCCGAAATAGGGAACCGGGCTGTTGTCGGCGCGGAAGAAGGCGAATTTCTCGTGTTCGGTGCCGATCCGGAAGTGCTCCCGCGGCTTGTTGCCCGCGGCGATATAATCGGTCAGATCCTGGACCGAAGAGAGCGGTGTCTGGTCGGTAGTGTCGCGGGCCATGCGGGATACCTGTATTCAAAAAGGCGCCCAGGGGGCCGGGCGGTTGGAAGGCTGATTAGGACCCAAGCCACCCATGTTGCAAGTGAAATTCTTTCAACGACGCATCAAAAAAATAACAGCGATTTCCATGTCAACCCGTTTTCGACCTTAGTTCCAGTCGCCGATCGCCGCCTGGACCACCGCCAAGGCAGCAACGGCTGCCGTATCGGCCCGCAGGATGCGCGGTCCGAGTGGGATGGCCGTGACGAAATCGAGGCTTCGAAGCCGCGCCCGCTCTTCTTCCGAAAAGCCGCCTTCCGGCCCGACGAGCAGAGCGAGATGTCTTTCCCTGATCGCCGAGAGCACCGGCAGCGGGTTCTGCCCGGCATCGCCCTCGTCGCAATAGATGATGCGGCGCTCGCTCGGCCAGCGGTCGAGCAGGTCGAGAAGCCTCACCGGCTCGGCCACGTCGGGGATGCCGAGAATGCCGCATTGCTCCGCCGCCTCGATGACATTGGCGCGCAGCTTGTCGAGATTGGTGACCTTGCCCTGAACGTGCTGGGTCATGACCGGCTGCAGCAGGCCGGCTCCCATTTCGACCGCCTTCTGCACGAGATAGTCCATGCGGCCGACCTTGAGCGGCGCAAAGAGATAATGCAGGTCGCAAGGCTGCGGCTGCGGCCGCGTCTCTTCGGTTGCCGTCAAAAGGATGCGTTTGCGCGTGGGGAAGGTAAGGGTTGCCTTCCACTCGCCGTCGCGGCCGTTGAAGAGCAGGATCTCCCCACCGTCCTCCATCCGCAGCACATTGGCGAGATAGTTGAACTGATCGGCATTCGCCTCCACGCCGGCACCGCGCGTGAGCGGCGCATCGACGAAAAGCCGTTGCATGCGGAAATTGGCGCGCATTAAAAAACTCGGGGCCTCGAAGCATGCCTCGCAAAACTGTGCAGGCTAGAAAATAAAGACCTAAAGCGCAGCACGGATCTGCAAGATCGTGACGTGCTTTAGACGAAGAGCGCGAACATAACCCAATAAATCATTGCCGCAAGCGCTGCCGAAACCGGCACGGTGACGATCCAGGCGGCGACGATCGTCATGAAATGCGAACGGCGCACGAGATAGCGCCGCCGGGTCTCGTGGATATTCGGCTCTTCCGGCTCGTCGATATCAAAGCTCTCGGCCTTGCGCCTGATATAGGCGATGCGACGCTTCGAATGGCGCGTATACCATTCGCGGAAGAATCCGACGCCGAAGACGGCGCCGACGGCGATATGTGTGGTGCTGACCGGCAGACCGAGCCAGGAGGCGACGATGACGGTAAAAGCTGTCGACAGCGCCACGCAATAGGCCCGCATCGGATTGAGCTTGGTAATTTCCTCGCCGACGAGGCGGATCAGGCGCGGCCCGAAGAGCAGCAGACCGACGGAGATGCCTAGGGCGCCGATCAGCATCACCCAGAGCGGCGGATGCCCGATGCCGCCGCCGCCGCCGATGCCGACCGAATGGACAATCGCCGACAGCGGCCCGACCGCGTTCGAAACGTCGTTTGCGCCATGCGCGAAGGACAGCAGCGCCGCAGAGCCGATCAGCGGCAGCCGGAACAGCGTTCGCAGCGAGCTGTTGCGGTTTTCGAGCTCCCGCGCTTGGGCGAGAACGAGTGGCCGGGCGGCAAGCCAGCTCACCAGCCCGATGCCGATTCCGATGAGGAGGACGGTCAGCGGCGGGAACCTGCCCGGGGGCGACAGCTGCAGCACCATATAGGCCATGAAGCCGCCGGCCATCACCGCGACCAGCACCGGCACCCAGCGTTGGGCCGCCGCGACCTTGTCATCGCGATAGATAATGAGCGTCTTGACGAGATAAAGCAGCCCGGCGGCGATCAGCCCGCCGATCAGCGGGGAGGTGATCCAGCTCGAGGTGATCTCCAGCATTACCTGCCAGTTCACCGGTTCCGGCCCGACGGCTGAGATGCCGGCGCCGATCACCGCGCCGACGATAGCATGGGTGGTGGAAACCGGCGCGTTCATCCAGGTTGCGAGGTTGATCCAGAGAGCCGCCGCCATCAGCGCCGCCATCATGATCCAGCCGAGCAGCGCCGGCGGTACCTGGACGGCGTCGACGATGTTTGAGGAAATCGTCTTGACGACCTCGCCGCCGGCGATCGTGGCGCCAAGAACTTCGAAAATCGCAGCGATGACCAATGCCTGGCCCATCGTCATGGCGCGCGCCCCGACGGCGGCACCGACATTGTTGGTCACGTCGTTGGCGCCGATGTTCATCGCCATATAGCCGGCAAGGGCGGCGGCCGCGATGACGAGCATCGCTCCCGGCCGGTCGAATACATAGACGCCGGCAAAGAGCATGGCCAGACCGACGAAGATCAGCCCGAGACCAGGCGCCACCAGCCGCCGCAAAACATGCTTCGCCACGTCCTCGGCATGGGTGATCTTGTCGAGGTCCTTGTCGAGCGTGCGTTTCGTGAGGACTGCGGGACGTGGCGGCATTCTTTTTCCTGAGGATGAATCTGCTTCTACGCTGCTTTCCTAGCAGTGCAAGATGGCAGGATTCATTCCGCCGGAATTTGTTTCACGTCTGGAATTTGCTTCGCCGCCTTGGCCGAAAGCCTGTCGGTCATCTTTTGCTTGAAGGCGAGGAAAAGGTGGCGGAGCTCCGGTTCGCGCACGCGCGCCGCCGCCTCGTCGAACGAGACCCATTCGATGCGGCGCTCGCCTTTTTCCTTGAAGTTCTTCGCCATGTCGGTGACCTCGAGCGCATAGACCTGCACTTTGCAGATCACCTGCACCCCGTCGCGCAACGCCTTCGAATAGGTGTAGGCGCCGAGCGTCTCCGTTTCGACCGCGCCGCGGACGCCGGCTTCCTCGAAGGCTTCCTGCATCGCGACCTCATGGGCGCATTTGCGCGTCATCGGCCAGCCCTTGGGAATGACCCAGCGGCCGGTATCGCGGCTCGTCATCAACAGCACCTCGACCTCACCGCTCTTCTTCTTTACCCGATAGCAGAGCGCACCATATTGCTGTCGCGGCGGACGCCGGAACATCAGTTGCACATCGGAAGCCAGTCGGGCGAAAAGAGTCAATGGTCGGGTCACCTTCGCAGTCGTCGTTAGGAATCACTCATATACGTATATCACGGAAAGCTTACGCAATCCAAAAGGCCGCAGGACGATTCGAAACGCGATTTGATCGCCGTTCATAGGGAAATCGAGGCCGGACAGGCTCGGAAAATCCGTCGCATCCTGTCTCGAATGCGTCACATTGCACAGCTGTACAACATGGCGTGATCTTGCCTTTCGTTCAATGCCGAGATCTAGTGATCCACCATGATTTTGTGAATGTCGTCCCCATGCGTCTTCCCCCGCTCAATGCCATCCGCGCCTTCGAGGCCGTCTGCCGTCATGGCAGCATTCTGAAGGCTGCCGAAGAGCTGAATGTGGTGCGCGCCGCCGTGCGCCAGCAGATCGACACGCTGGAGAATCACTTCGGTAGCAAGCTCTTCCTGCGCGACGGCCGCAGGCTGGTCCCGACCTTGCAGGCCAGCGCTTTTGCGGCCGCCGCGAGCGCGGCTTTCGACATTCTGCAGCGCGCCGCGTCGGAACTCGAAGGCGCCGTGCCGCGCCGCATCCGCCTTGGCGTACCCTCCGCCTTCGCGGTCTGGTGGCTGATGCCGCGCGCAGCAGACATGCAGGCGAGCCTCGGCGATACCGTCGACATCGTGCCGATGGCCACGGTCGAACCGCTGCAGATGCACCTGGAATTGGACGCCGTGATCATGGGCGGCGAATACCGGCCGGCCGCAGGCATTACCGCCCTGCGATTCATGGCGGATGAGTTCGGTCCGGTCGCAACGCCTTCGCTTGGCGCGACACTATCGAGCGACCCGGCGGCGATGGGCACGCAGACGATGCTTATCAGCCGCAGCGTTCCGAAGCTCTGGGACGAATGGTTTGCCGAAAGCGGCACGCCGCCGGTCGTCTTTTCCCGCACCCAGGAATTCGCGGATCTGCTGCTGGCGCTGGGTGCCGCCCGTTCCGGGCTTGGCATCGCACTTGCCCCACGTGCCTCGATCGAGGACGATCTCGAGCGCGGGCATCTGGTCGCGCCCTACGGCTTCATCTCTCGGCCATCGGGCTACAACTTCTGCTGCCGCACGCCGGATGTGAAACGGCCGGCCTTTGCGGCCTTGTCCGGTTGGTTGCTTCGTTGCGGGACACCAGCCTGAAAAGGGCAGATTTTCTGCCCTTTCGCCAGAATTACTTCCATATTCGCAACCCTGTTGGTCCGCTAGAAACAGCACCAACACGCAAATAGGAAAGAGTTGATGGAAAAGAGCGCAACCCGCATCGACTGGATCGGCAACAGCTGCCGGCTGCTCAAGGCGACGGCGGCCGAATTCGAGCGGACGCGTCCCTTCGAGGGCCTGTCGATCGGCACCGGCATCCATCTGGAGCCGAAGACGGTGGCGCTGCTGACGACGCTTCGCGCCGGTGGGGCGCGTCTTGTCTGCACCGGCAATCTCAACAGCACCCAGCCTTCGACGGTCGAGTTCTTGCGTACCCAAGGCATCTCGGTCTTCGCGACGCAGACGACCGATCCCGCCGCTCACCATCAGAGCCTCGAAGCGGTGATTGCCGAAAAGCCGAATCTGCTGCTCGACAATGGCGGCGATCTTTTCGCCATCGCGGCGGAAAAACCCTACGCCAATCTCCGCGGCGGCACAGAGGAAACCACCTCGGGCCGCATCCGCCTGCTGCCGCTGCGCGCGCGCCTGAACATGCCGATCCTCGTCATCAACGACAGCCCGATCAAGCAGTTCGCCGAAAACAGGCATGCCGTCGGTCAGAGCCTGTTCGAAAGCTACCTGCGCTTCACCAACCGCTCCACCAACGGCAAGCGCGTGACGGTGTTCGGCTACGGCGCCTGCGGCAAGGGCACGGCCGCCTGTTTCCGCAATGCCTTTTCCACCGTCAGCGTCATCGATATCGATCCGGTGACGACGCTCGAAGCTCATCTCGACGGTTTCACCACACCGCTGCGCGACGCGGCGATCCGCTCGGCCGATATCATCGTTACCGTCACGGGTTTTGCCGGCATCGTGACGGCGGCCGACCTGCCGCTCGTCAAGGATGGCGCGATCCTGATGAATGGCGGCCATTTCCCGCATGAGATCGATGTCGAAGCCTTCCGTCGCCACCCCGATGTCATTGGCATCGATCGCTACGAGGCCGACCATATCGAGACCTTCCATCTCAGCGACGGCCGCTCTTTCCATCTGCTCGGTGGCGGCCATATGGCCAATCTCGCCGGCCCGCGGCCGCTCGGCAATACCGTCGAGTCGATGGATCTCGGCTTCACCCTTCAGGCCCGCTGCCTGGAACGCATCGCCAAGGGCGAGGCCGGCCCCCAATCCTGCGTCGTGCCTGTGCCCGCGGATATCGATGCCATGGTGGCGAACGCCTACCTCGATCTGGCGCGTTAATTCCGCGGACGGATTAGATCAGTCGATCTCGACGACGAGCTTCCCGTCCGCCTGCCGGTTTTCGATCAGCCGATGCGCCTCATCTGTATCGGCAAGGGTGAAGCGGCGCGGGTCGAGCTTCGGCATCACCTTGCCGGCTTCGGCAAGCTTCGTCATCTCTCGCATGATCTCACCATGATGGGCGCGTCCTTCGCCGGTCAGCAGCGGCAGCAGCGTGAAGACGCCTGAATAGGTGGCGGCCTTGAAGGAGAGCGGTGCCAGCGCGTGGCTTCCCCAGCCAAGGCAGCTGACGACGTGGCCGAACTGGCTGACGGCTCGGAATGCCGTATCGAGCCCCTGGCCGCCGACGGTATCGTAGACCAGTTCGAAACCCTTGCCGCCGGTGTGTCTTGCGACATAGGTTTCCACCGTTTCCGCGTCACGATCGATCGGCGTTGCGCCAAGGCCGGCGAGATAGTCTGCTTTCGACGTGCCGTCGACCACATAGACCTCGGCTCCGGCAGCCTTGGCGATCTGCGCGACGATATGGCCGACACCGCCGCCGCCAATCACCAGAACCTTCTGGCCGGCCTTGACCCCGGCGCGGTCGACCAGCCCCTCCCAGGCGGTGATCGAGATCAGCGGCAAGGCGGCTGCCTCGCGCATCGACAGATTCTGCGGCTTTGGCGCCAGCAGCGCGGCGTCAACAGCTGCAAATTCGGCAAGCGATCCCTGAATGCCGCCGACCCCGCCGGTCATGCCGTAGACCGCGTCGCCGCGGCGAAAACCGCTGACGCCAGTTCCGACCTCTTCGACAACACCGGCCATATCGATACCGACAATGGCGGGAAGCGGATGGCGGGCATGGGCCGCATTGCCGGCCCGGATCTTGAGGTCGAGCGGATTGACGCCGCTTGCCTTGATGCGCACAAGGACCTGGCCTTCGCCGGGCACCGGTTTTGAAATATCGGCGATGCGCAATGGTGAATTCGGTGCTTCAGCCAACAGCGCTTTCATCGTTGATTGTACAGACATGGAACTCTCCTTCGTTCGCGGAGCGGCGTCTATAGGGACACCGCAATTGGCGTGGAAGAAAGATGCTTCATTGAAACTCGAATGAAAATGAAAGATAACGACTGAAGTCCATGCATTTTTGTTTGGCGGATGCGAGCGATGGAATGGAGTGACCTCAAGCTGTTTCTGGCGATCGCGCGGTTCGGCACGCTGGGGGCAGCAGCCCGCCGCCTCGGACTGACGCAGCCGACGATGGGCAGGCGGCTGCGTGCCCTTGAAGCCTCTCTCGGCCAGACGCTTTTTCAGCGCACGACCGATGGCTTCGTCCTGACCGACGAAGGCGCAGCCGTGTTCGCCGGCGCCGAACGCATCGAGGAGGAGGCGCTCGCCATGGAGCGGAGCCTTGCCGGCGGCAGCCGTCAGCTCGATGGTTTACTCAGGCTGTCCTCATCCGATTGGTTCGGCGCGCACGTGCTTTCGCCTGTGTTGGCGGAATTCTCGCAAGTTCATCCGAAGGTGGTGGTCGAATTGCTGACTGACAGCCGGCTTCTCAGTCTGTCGCGACGCGAAGCCGACCTCGTCTTTCGCATCCAGCCTTTTACGGAAGCGGAGATCGTATCGCGCAAGCTTATCCGTATCGAATACGGCCTTTACATCAGTCGCGGCGCACCGCACCCCGAAGCCGGCGACGGCGCGGGCGCCCGCCTTGTCACCATGGACGAGGCTTTCGGCGAGATGCCGGATGTCGGCTGGCTGCGGCGCCTGTTGCCGCAGGCCGACATCGTCACGCGCAGCAACAGCCGCGACGTGCAGGCTGCGCTCTGCGCCAACGGAGCCGGGCTCGCCGTCCTGCCGCGGCCGCTCGGCGATTCTCTTGCGGCCATCGAACTGGTCGATCTCGGTGAACCGCCACCCGGCCGCGACACCTGGGTCGGCTATCACCGCGACATGAAGCGGTTAGCGCGGCTGCGCGCCCTGCTGGACCTTGTCATCGAGAGGCTGGCGCGCTGAATCGGTGATGCCGTCAGCGCTCCCAATAGGGGACGGGACCATAAAGCTCTGCCAGATAGTCGATGAACAGCCGCACCTTGGCCGGCAGGAACTGCCGGCTGGGATAAACGGCCGACAGCGCGACATTGTGCGAGCTCTCATAGGCCGGCAGCACCTGCACCAGCCGGCCGGCCTTGAGCTCTTCACCGATATCCCAGGTGGAGCGCAGCGCGATCCCGAGCCCGGCGATGACCGCCTCGCGGATCACCTCGCTGGAATTGGTGACGAGCAAGCCTTCCGGCCTGAGACTCAGCGCCCCGTCCGGCCCGTTCAGCCGCCAGGTGTCGTTATTGTGGGCCGGCAGGCAGCGATGGCGTTTCAGCTCGTCGATGTGCTTCGGCTCGCCATGCGACGCAAGGTAATCCGGCGAGGCGCAGAGCAGCCGGCGCACCGGCGCCAGCCTTCGGGCAACGAGGCTCGAATCGGTGAGTTCGGCAATGCGGATCGCCAGATCGAAGCCGCCGCCGACGATGTCGCTGAATTCGTCGGTCAGCACCAGGTTGATCGCAAGCTCCGGATGCGCCTCCATGAAATCCTTCAGATGCGGCGCGATATGCATGCGCCCGAAGGAGGTCGGGGCAGAGATCTTCAGCGTGCCGTGCATCTGCGCCGAGCGGCCTGAGATATAAAATTCTGCCTCCTCGAGCCCGGCGAGAATACCGAGAACCCGGTCGTAGAAGCCCTGCCCGGCCTCCGTCAGCGAGATCTGCCGCGTCGTGCGTTGCAGAAGCCGGGTGCCGAGCCGGTCCTCCAGCCGCTTGATCCGTTTGGAGACGACGGCCGGAGAAAAGCCGAGTGCCCGGCCGGCGAGCGACATGCTTCCGGTCGAAACGACCTTGGCAAAGATTTCGAGATCACCCAGATTGGTCATAAGGTTTCGTAACTTTTTCCCTTTTGGCATAAGTGCTTAGCATTTGCGCCACTTTCGGGAAAGTGCTAAGCCGGTTTATCGGCGGCAGGGAGGTTCGCGGCCGGTTTCCGCTGTCATCTTCCCGCTGTCATTCCCGTCGTCAGGGCCAGGGAGAACGCCATGTCCGACGCCATTTCGTTTCTCGAGCCGCGCGCCGACGTGCTGGCGCGCCGCGCCCAGATCGTTGCCGATCTCACCGATCTTCTGCCGCTGGAATGCCTGGTGCATGAGGCGCGCGAGCTGGTGCCGTTCGAGACCGACGCCTTCGTGTCCTACCGCCGCCTGCCGCTCGCCGTCGCCCTCCCGCGCACCACGGCTGAGGTTTCGGCCGTCATGCGTTACTGCAATCGCTACGGCATTCCCGTCGTGCCGCGCGGCGCCGGCACTTCGCTCTCCGGCGGCGCCATTCCGCAGGAGGATGCCGTCGTACTTGGCCTGTCGAAGATGAACAGCATCCTCGAAATCGATCTGCCGAACCGGGTCGCCGTGGTCCAGGCCGGTGTCACCAATCTCAATATCTCCGAATCCGTCTCCGCGGACGGCTTTTTCTATGCGCCCGATCCGAGCTCGCAGCTTGCCTGCACCATCGGCGGCAATATCGGCATGAATTCCGGCGGCGCCCACTGTCTGAAATATGGCGTCACCACCAACAATCTGCTCGGCGTCAGGATGGTACTGGTCGACGGCACCGTGATCGAGCTCGGCGGCAAGGCGCTGGATGCGGCAGGCTACGACCTGCTCGGCCTCGTCTGCGGCCACGAAGGCCAGCTCGGCATCGTCACCGAGGCAACGGTGCGGCTGATCGCCAAGCCGGAAGGCGCGCGCCCGGTGCTCTTTGGCTTCGAGAGATCGGAGGAGGCCGGCGCCTGCGTTGCCGATGTCATTGCCGCCGGCATTATCCCGGTCGCAATCGAATTTATGGACAAGCCGGCGATCGAGATCTGCGAGGCCTTCGCCCATGCCGGATATCCGCTCGATGTCGGCGCGCTATTGATCGTCGAGGTCGAGGGGTCGGAAGCGGAGATGGACGCCGCGCTGAAGGACATCGTCGAGATCGCCCGCCGGCACGCTGTCAAGACCGTGCGCGAATGCCAGTCGGCGACCGAGGCGGCGCTGATCTGGAAGGGCCGCAAATCCGCCTTCGGCGCCACCGGCCGCATCGCCGACTATATCTGCATGGACGGCACCGTGCCGCTCAGCCAGCTTTCCTACGTGTTGCAAAGGACCGCCGAGATCGTCGATCATTACGGCTTGCGCGTCGCCAACGTCTTCCATGCCGGCGACGGCAACATGCATCCGCTGATCCTCTTCAATGCCAACGATCCGGAGGATGCCGCCCGTGCCGAGGCCGCCGGCAACGATATCCTTCGGCTCTGCGTCGATGCCGGCGGCTGCCTCACCGGCGAACATGGCGTCGGCATCGAGAAGCGCGACCTGATGCGGCACCAATATTCCGAGGTCGATCTCACCCAGCAGATGGCGGCGCGTGCCGCCTTCGATCCCGGCTGGCTCCTCAATCCGTCGAAGGTCTTCCCGCTCGAAGGGCGCCCCGCCGCATGATCGACCTGACGCCGACGAGCGAGGAAGAGGCAGCAGTGATCGTCCGCGCCCATGCGGAAAGCGGCCGGCCGCTGGCGATCTGCGGCGGCAATAGCCGCTCGGGCTTCGGCAATACCGTTGCCGCCGAGGGCCGGCTGCGCTCGACCGGACTTTCCGGCATCGTCGCCTATAATCCCGGCGAAATGGTCATGACCGTCCGATCCGGAACGTCGCTTGCCGAGGTCGAGGCGGCACTTCAGGAGAGCGGCCAGATGCTCGCCTTCGAGCCGATGGATCATCGCCCGGTGATGGGCACATCCGGCGAGCCGACCATCGGCGGCGTCTTTGCCGCCAATGTCTCCGGTCCGCGTCGGCTGATCGCGGGTGCCGCCCGCGACAGCCTGCTCGGGGTGCGCTTCGTCAACGGCAAGGGTGAGATCATCAAGGCCGGCGGCCGAGTGATGAAGAATGTCACCGGCCTCGATCTCGCCAAGCTGGTTGCCGGCTCGCATGGCACGCTGGCTTTCCTCACCGAAGTCACCTTCCGCGTGCCGCCGCGCCCGAAGACGGAGCGGACGGTGCTGCTATCAGGCCTCAACGACGCCGAGGCGGCAAACGCCATGGCGGCGGCAATGGCCCTGCCGGTGGAAGTCTCAGGCGCCGCCCACCTGCCGCTGACGGTGACGTGGAAATTCCTCGCCGGCAAATTGCCGGAGGGCGAGGCGACCGCTCTGCGCATCGAAGGCCTGCCGGGCTCGGTCGACGTACGCATCGAGAAGCTTGCCGCGGCAATGTCGGGTTTCGCCACGGTCACGCGGCTGGAACAGCCGGAGAGCCAAAAGCTCTGGCAGGAAATCCGCGACGTGCTGCCCTATGCCGACGGCAGCATGCGGCCGATCTGGCGCGTCTCGGTCGCCCCCGGCACCGGCCCTCAGCTGGTCGCAGCGCTCCGCCTCGAGGCAGGCGTCGACGCCTTCTACGACTGGCAGGGCGGCCTCGTCTGGATGCGCATGGAGGCCGGCCCCGAAGCGGAACTGGTCCGTCGCTACATCAAGGCGCTCGGCGGCGGCCACGCGACGCTGATCCGTGCATCGGGTGAGGCGAGGGCGACAACTGCTGCCTTTCATCCCGAGCCCGAGGCGGTGACGATGCTGTCGCAGCGGGTGAAGGAGAAATTCGATCCGGCGGGAATCTTCAATCCGGGGAAGATGGGGTGAGGGATAAGATGAGTTTGTGCTTGGGTTACCCCCCTCTGTCCTGCCGGACATCTCCCCCACAAGGGGGGAGATTGGCTGAGGGCTATGACTTCCCCAAACAATTCGGGCACTGCGACTCCGACACGGCAGATAGGAAGCGATGGTCCAACCTCTTGTTGATCTCCCCCCTTGTGGGGGAGATGTCCGGCAGGACAGAGGGGGGTATTGCATGCACAACGCCCGATATCCTCCCAAAGCGGCGGTCGCGTTAGATGCAAACCAACTTCACCCCGACCCAGCTCCTCGATCCCGATGTCGCCGAATCCGAGCAGATTCTGCGCAAATGCGTTCACTGCGGTTTCTGCACCGCCACCTGTCCCACCTATGTGACGCTCGGCAACGAGCTCGACAGCCCGCGCGGCCGCATCTACCTGATCAAGGACATGCTGGAAAACGGCCGCCCCGCCGATACCGAAGTCGTCACCCATATCGACCGCTGTCTCTCCTGCCTTGCCTGCGTTACCACCTGTCCCTCCGGCGTCGATTACATGCATCTGGTCGATCACGCCCGCGCCCATATCGAAAAGACCTACAAGCGCCCGTTCATGAACAGGCTGACGCGCGCCATCCTTGCCGCTGTGCTGCCCTATCCCGGTCGCTTTCGCCTGGCGCTCAATCTCGCCCGTCTCGGCCGGCCCTTCGCCGGTCTGATGCGGGGTGGCGCGTTGAAACCCTTCGCCGCCATGCTGGCACTTGCGCCGCGCCGCATCCCCGCTGCTTCGGACTTCGCAAAACCCGGCACGCATCGGCCCGAAACGGAACGGCGCGGCCGGGTGGCGATCCTTTCCGGCTGCGCCCAGCCGGTGCTCGATCCCGGCATCAACGCGGCGGCGATCCGGCTGTTGACGCGGCTCGGCGTCGAGGTCGTGGTGCCGGAAAGCGAGGTCTGCTGCGGCTCGCTGGTGCATCACATGGGTCGCGCCGAGCAGGCGCTCGAAAGTGCGCGCGCCAATGTCGATATCTGGACGCGCGAGATCGAGGGGCAGGGCCTCGATGCGATCATCATCACTGCTTCGGGCTGCGGCACGACGATCAAGGATTACGGCCACATGCTGCGCCTCGATCCCGCCTATGCCGCAAAGGCGGCCAGGGTCTCGGCGCTGGCCAAGGACGTCACCGAATATCTCGCAACCCTCGACCTGCCGGCACACATGCCGAAGGGTATCACCGTCGCCTATCATTCCGCCTGTTCCATGCAGCACGGCCAGCGCATCACGCTCGCGCCGAAGCAATTATTGAAAGCGGCGGGCTTTACTGTGCGCGATCCGGCGGAAGGCCATTTTTGCTGCGGCTCCGCCGGCATCTACAACATCATGCAGCCGGAGATCTCGGCCGTGCTGAAGGCGCGCAAGGTCAAGAACCTCGAGGCGACCAAGGCCGATATCATTGCCACCGGCAATATCGGCTGCATCACCCAGATCGCTACCGGCACCGGCATTCCAATCCTGCATACGGTCGAACTGCTCGATTGGGCCTACGGCGGCGCTGTGCCGGAAAAATTAACAGGTTTGCCGTTAGGCTGAAGCTTGCGAAGGCCCGTCGGGCCGGTCTCGGGAGTTTAGACGATGTGGCGGGGAATGATTGTGCTTGCGGGACTGCTCGGTGCGGCAGGCACCGCCCATGCAAATAGCCGTTATTTCTGTTCCGCCGACGACAAGGAAGCGCGCTTCACGCTCGAAAGCGGTTTCGAAAGCGCCGCCGGCCACAAGCTCAACCACTTCCGCGGCGCGCTGATCGTCAAGGATCCGGCCCAAGAGGCCGTGTTCGGAAAGCGTGTTTTCGAATCGCAGCACCTGACCAACCATTGGTCGCGTAACGGCGAACTGCTCATGGAAGTCTTCGACGGTGGCGAAGATGACACTGGCGGCGCAACGCTGGATCTGGTGGTTATCGCCGGCGAGCGCGGCAAGCCGGCGGCAAATTTTAGCGGCAGCTATTCCCTGACTATCGAAGGCGGTGAAAAACCCTATGCCGTCGAGGGTAAGGTCAGCTGCGGCACGAAATAGCGCCACAGCCGAAATTCAACAACTCAATTACCAGTGGAACGATACGCCGACGTTGACGGCGTTCGTGAAGATGTTGGTCTTCAGGTCCACGCCGCTGTCGATCGGAACGTCGACGCGCGAATAGGTGCCCTTGTATTCGACGAAGGTCGACCAGCGCTCGGTCACCTTGAAGTCGACGCCGGCCTGGGCCTGCAGCGTCACGCCGCCGAATTCATAAGCCCAGGTCTTGCCCTCGGGACGAATCACTTCGACATGCGGAATGTTCACGCCGATACCGGCGCCGAGATAGGGGGTCCAGCGGCGGGTCGGATCCTGGAAACGGTAGAGACCGTTCACCGTGAGGAGGTTCAGGCCGTCGGTGAATTCGAAATGCGACCAGCCGGCCTTTGCCAGCGTATCGTCGTCGGCATAGACCTTGTCATGGGTATAATCGAGCGAAATACCCCAGTTCGGCTTGTTGAAGTTCTCGAGCCACCAGGTGACGCGACCGCCGTAATAAGGCGGGCTGCCGAAGGACTTGCCTTCCCAGCCGGCGGTGAAGTGCGTGCCGTCGGAAAGATCGACGCCGCTATGCGGCGCGGTCTGGTAGCCGCCGTAGATAGAGAATTGCAGGTCTTCCGCCGAGGCGGAAACTGCTGAACAGATTGTCAAAAACGCGATGCCCGCAAGCAGGGAAGCGGAAGAACGCAGCGCAGATGTCATTGAATAGCCCCGAAATAAATATGTCGACTCTTAGGCACGTGTGCCAGCTTTTGGCCGCAAAGTCTAAGCAAAACGAAAGGCGCATCAGACTGCGCCTTTCGTTTTTTTGCTAAGTGTTGCTCAGCCGCCGAACATCGTACGCAGCACGTCGATGCCCCTGTCCTCGAATGCCACCTTGCCCTGCCTGTTGCCGGGGCCGATGACGATCACCTTGGTGCCGACGGGCGCGCGATCGTAGAGATGCGACACATCCTCGTTCATCATCCGGATGCAGCCGGAAGACATGTTGAGGCCGATCGTCCAGGGCTGATTGGTGCCGTGGATGCGGAAGATGGTGTCGCGGCCGCCCTGGTAGAGATACATTGCGCGGGCGCCGAGCGGATTGTCCTCACCGCCCTCCTGGAAAGCAGGAATCATATGTCCTTTGGCGGCTTCGCGGCGGCGCATCTCGGCCGGCGGCGTCCAGCCCGGCCATTCGGCCTTGCGGCCGATCTTGACGACCCCCGACCAGCCGAAGCCGTCGCGGCCGACGCCGATGCCGTATCGGGTGGCGCGATTGTTGCCTTCGACGAGGTAGAGATATTTGTTGTTGGTATCGATGATGACGGTGCCGGCGGCTTCCGTCGTTGCCAGGCGCACTTTCTTGCGCTTGAACTGCGGCTTCACATATTTCGGCATCTGCGCGACGCGCACGATCTGTGCCGGTGCCCGTGCATTGTCGGGCGCGGAGCCCGCAGGTGCTGCAAAGGCGGATGTAGACATCAAGGACAGGACAAGTCCGGCAGCAGCCAGACCCGGCATTAGTTTGATCATGATCGATTCCCCTCAAGCAAATCCGCTCGAAGCTACATGAACTTCTGCCTGATTCAAGATCGGTGTGGCCGGATACAGCAATTTTGGAGAAGGGGAGCCGGCTGTTCTTGCGGCTCCTACTGCATAATTTATCCTCAAATCGGAATCGACTTAAGGAAAAATTATGCAGCAATTTAAAGGATTACAGCGCCCCTTGCGCCTCTCGAAAAGACGCGCAGCACTGTAAGTATTGCGCCGCCGTTACATGACGATGACGCGGGTTCCGACATTGACGCGGTCGTAGAGGTCGACGACGTCTTCGTTGCGCAGGCGGATGCAGCCGGAGGAGACGGCGCTGCCGATCGACCAGGGGGCGTTGGTGCCGTGGATGCGGTAAAGCGTCGAGCCGAGATACATGGCGCGGGCGCCAAGCGGGTTTTCCGCCCCGCCGTCCATGCGCGCCGGCAGGTAATGGCCCTTGGCGGCTTCGCGGCTGATCATCTCGGAAGGCGGCGTCCAATCCGGCCATTCGGTCTTGCGGGTGATTTTGTGGGCGCCGGCCCATTCGAAGCCCGGCTTGCCGACGCCGACGCCGTAGCGCCGCGCCTTGCCGCCTTGCATCACCAGATAGAGGAAGCGGTTGTTGGTATCGATGACGATCGTGCCGGGCTTTTCCGTGGTATCGTAGTCGACCACCTGCGGCAGGTATTGCGGTTCGATCGGACGACGGATCGACGGGATGCCGGGATTGATCGCCGAAACGGTCTGCGGTGACACCTGCGGCGCCCGTCGGATGATCCGGCGCTGGAAAAGGCCGCGCTGCTGCGGCTGGACGACCGGCCGCTGATAGACGACGGGACGAACCCTGCCGCCGCCCAGTTGGTTGATCCACGGTGCGGTCAGATCGGGGCTGAGCACAACGGGCGGGCGGGTGGCGTAGCGGTCGTCTGCAATGGCGGCCGTGGAGAAAATCCCGAAGAGGGCTGCGGCAAGAACAAGCTGTTTCATCATCGGACGAACTCTCTACAAATGACCGAAAATGCGCTGGCGGGACATGTCCGCCCGGGCGGAGATGTTCCGCCCGGGAAAGACGCTGCCACCCAATCCGCCAGCGAATGGTAAAGATCGATTCACGAAAAGCCGACCGATCGGATAAACTTTTCGTCAGGGTTACCGTTCGGTTTGGAAAGACGGTTTGCAAATGGTAAAGCCGGAATCATGAGCAGAGAACGAAGCGGATCCCCGCAGAATGAAGGATCATGAGCGCGACAGGCATCATCATCGGCGAGGACGGCAGGAGCCGCTGCCACTGGCACGCCAATCTGCCCGACTATCTCCGCTATCATGACGAGGAATGGGGCCGCCCTGTCACCGATGATATCCGCCTCTTCGAGAAGATCTGCCTCGAAGGCTTCCAGTCGGGCCTTTCCTGGCTGACGATCCTGCGCAAACGCGAGAATTTCCGCGCCGCCTTTTCAGGTTTCGATTTCGACAAGGTCGCCCTTTTCGGCGAAGAGGATGTCGCTCGCTGCCTTGGCGATGCCGGCATCATCCGCCATCGCGGCAAGATCGTCTCGACCATCAACAATGCCAAGCGCGCCATCGAACTCCGCGGCGAATTCGGCTCGCTCGCCCATTATTTCTGGCGCTACGAGCCCGGCCATAACGAGCGGCCGGCGGTGGTCGACCGCGAGCACATCGTCGCCAATCCGACGACGCCGACATCGGTGGTCATTTCGAAGGATCTGAAGAAACGCGGCTGGACCTTTGTCGGCCCGACCACAGTTTATGCTTTCATGCAGGCGATGGGTCTCGTCAACGATCATCTGGAAGGCTGCTTCTGCCGGCCCGAGGTCGAGGCGATGCGCACTGCTCTGGTTCGCCCATGAAAGATCACGCCGTGAGAACACTGATCGCCGCCGCTGCCCTTTTCCTCCTGACCGTCTCCGCCATGGCGCAGACGCCGCAGCTCGATCCCGGTGAGAAGCTGGAGAAGCTGCAATTCCCGGCCGTCACCATGCAGTTGAAGGGCTGGACGAAGTTCGGCAATGGCCATGTCTATACGCTGCCGGTGCGAGCCGGTCAGCATATGAAGATCAGCTTTTCGACCAAAAGCAAATTTGCCTTCCTGGCGATTTTCGACCTGTCGAAACCCGATGACGAGGCCTTCTTCGGCACCGACGAGGACGGCATGAGCTTCGAGACGACGATCAAGGAAAACGCCACCTGGCTGCTGCGCCCCTATTATTCCAAGGTCTCGCCGCGCCGCGGCCTCGGCGCTCCCTTCAGCATCCTGATCGAGCCGTTGGCGGCTGCCCCGCAGCAGCCGAAACCGCCGGCCGAGCCGGAGCGCCCCTCGCTGTTCCCGAAGGCCCCGCCCAAGCCGCAATGAGGCAGAGGTGGCGCCCGGCTTAGCCGAGCCGGTCGATCAGGTCGCGCAATTCGCCGAGGTGGTCGATCTTGCGGAAACGCGGCGCCTCTTTCGGCTCGTCCACATGTTCCAGCACCCAGGTCAGTTCGTGTGGCACGAAGACGCCGTAGCTGCCGGCGGCGATCGCCGGCACGATGTCCGATTTCAGCGAATTGCCGACCATCATTGCCCGCTCCGGCCCGTCGCCGACCTTGGCGAAGATGCGGCGATAGGTGACCGCCGTCTTGTCGGAGACGATCTCGACGGCATCGAAGAAGTCGCCGAGCCCCGATTGGGCGAGCTTGCGCTCCTGGTCGAAGAGATCGCCCTTGGTGATCATGACAAGCAGGTATTTGCCGGCAAGCGCCTCCAGCGTGTCGCGCACATGCGGCATGGTCTCGACAGGATGGGAGAGGAGCTCGCGGCCGGTATCGAGAATCTTGGCGATCACGCCGGCCGGAATCTTGCCCTCGGTGATCTCGATCGCCGTCTCGATCATCGACAACGTAAAACCCTTGATGCCGAAGCCGTAGTGGCGAAGGTTGCGTTTTTCGGCCTCCAGCAGCCGTTCGGAAATCTTCGGTCCTTCGGCGAAATCGGCAAGAAGCCCGGTGAAATGGGCTTCCGTCAGCCGGTAATATTGTTCGTTCTGCCAGAGTGTATCGTCGGCATCGAAGCCGATCGTGGTCAGTGGTCGCGTCGTCATATGCGCACCTCTTAAAATATGGCCGGCAATCTATCGGCGGCCTGTGTCGAGACAAGGGCATAGCCTCCGCAGAGCCAAGCTACGGCGTTGAAAAGCGCCGACGCCGCACTACATGAAAATCGCCTCACCTTGCAGCCAGCCACGGCTGTGCCTGTCATATGCAGGCCAATAATCAAAAAATGAAGTTCAGTAGTTCGCAAGCCCCTCTTGCGGCAGACACAAAGGAATTTTTCGACCATGCGTTACAATCAACTCGGAAATACCGGACTTTTCGTCTCGGAAATCTGCCTGGGCACGATGACCTTCGGCGAAGCCAAGCAAGGCACTGCCTGGGGCGCCATCGCCGACGTCAATCAGAATGCCGCCGACCGGATCGTCGAGCGCTCGCTTGCATCAGGCGTCAATTTCATCGACACGGCCGACGTCTATTCGACCGGCGAGTCCGAAAGGTTGCTCGGCCAGGCGCTGAAGAACCTCGACATCCAACGCAAGGACGTCGTCATCGCCACCAAGGTCTACGGCGTCATGGGCGACAAGCCGAACGACCGCGGCGCCTCGCGCGGTCACATCATGGACTCGGTCGAGGCGAGCCTCAAGCGGCTGCAGACCGATCATATCGATCTCTATCAGATCCATGCGACCGATACGGTGACGCCGATCGAGGAGACGCTACGCGCTTTCGACGATCTCGTGTCCCGTGGTCTCGTGCGCTACATCGGCGTCTCCAACTGGCAGGCCTGGCGCATTTCCAAGGCACTCGGCCTGTCGGAGCGCCGCGGCTTTGCCCGTTTCGAAACCGTGCAGGCCTATTACTCCATCGCCGGCCGCGATCTCGAACGCGACATCGTGCCGATGATGCAGGAGGAAAAGCTTGGCCTGATGGTCTGGTCCCCGCTCGCCGGCGGTCTGCTCTCCGGCAAGTACGGTCCCGGCGCGCCCGGCAATGGTGAAGGCCGCCGCGCCAGTTTCGATTTCCCGCCCGTCGACAAGGACAAGGCCTGGGCCTGTGTCGCCGTCATGCGCGAAGTCGCCGAAAAGCACGGCGTCAGCGTCGCCACCGTCGCGCTCGCCTATATCCTGGCCAAGCCCTTCGTCACGACAGTCATCATCGGCGCCAAGCGTGTCGATCAGCTCGACCAGAACCTTGCCGCCGTCAAGCTGAAGCTCGATGAAGGGGATATCAAGAAGCTCGACGAGGTGAGCGCGCTTGCGCCCGAATATCCGGGCTGGATGCTGGCGCGACAGGGCGCCGGCCGCCGCCCGGCCGATTTCGAGCCGAAGGACTGACCTCGCCAACATAAGTCTTGGGGAACGCCGGACATCCGGCGTTCCCCTTTTCCTCAACGATCGACTACTTGCCGTGGGCCTTAAGCCAGGCGTTCATCTCGGCGATTTCGGCTTCCTGCGCCCTGATGACGGCTTCGGCGAGTTTGCGGATATCGGGATCTTTTCCGTATTGCAGCTCGATCCTGGCCATATCGATCGCACCCTGATGATGCGGGATCATGCCGCGGACGAAATCCGCATCGGCATCGCCGCTATAGTCGATCATCATATCCTTGTGCATCTTGGCGTTCGCCTCGCTGAAGGCGTGGCTCGCCGCATCGTGGTTGCCCATCGGCTTGCTCATGTCCATCGGCTTGTCTTTGGCAAGGACGGGAGCGGCAATGATGGCGAGCATTGCGGTGAGGGTGATGATTTTCAAAGACATGAGAGTTCCTTCCTCTGTCTGACAATAGGTTTGCCGGGCGGCTGGGCCACCCGATTGGCATGGATAGTCGTCGTGTCAGGACAGTCGGGGAGGGGGCGGCTGCGGCGTCGGCTTGTCGTCGTCCAGGGCGCGGGCAAGCGCCGGGGCGGGATAGCCGAAAATGGACTTTCCGCCATCCATGACCGTCACCGTCGCTGGCAGCAAAAGACAGGCGACGCAAAGCGGCATATGCGCGGAGTTGCCGGTGGCGCAAGGGTCTTTCAACGGATCGGCCGTATCAGCCGCCTCATGCCTATCCATGCCAGCCATCTGATGGTGCATGCCGTTTTCGACGACGACCGGCGCATTCATCGACGCACAGGTCGGGCAGCCGGCCCATGCGGACATGGCGCTGTAGACCAGCCAGCCGAGAAACATCGTGATGAGGGCGAGCATGCGCATGCTGTTTTATAGGCGAATGCTGGATACAAGCCAAGGCAATCGGCGGTCACATCCTGGTCACCAAGCAGCCATGACATTGTGCTCGATCCTATAATCCTTGCTCTCTTCGCCGAGCGGCGCGACCGGCCATGTCCAGGCGGCTTTTGCCGGCGGCGGCAAAACGCCATGCAGCAGGTCGGCCTCTTCATGCGTCTTGCCGTTGCGGTCGATGACGGCATAGGCGATGTCGGTTACCAGGCAGTTGCGGCAGGGAAGCCCCGAAAGCCCGGTCAGGTGCGCCGCGATCAGCCTTTCCACCGTGTCTTCAGGCATTCGCCCCGCCTCGGCCCCATGGCGCCGTTTCACACCGCGGCCGATCTGCGACAACAGGTTGGCGGATACCACCAAATCGAGATAGGGCACAGCACGCAAAAAGCCGAGCGGTTCGGGCTCGCGGCCGGCGGCGAGGTCGTCGTAGCCGGAAAGATCGCGCTCGATCAGTTGGACATTGCGATGGAACTTGGCCGACAGCCACAGGCGCACCGAGGCGAGATGAACGAGATCGACCAGGACGACGGTGTCGAAATCTCGCGCCAGCACTTCGATCGGTACATCGCGCAACAGGCCGGAGCCGAGGACGACGGCGGTCCGCTTCTGTCTGAGATCGGCCGTCGCCGCCAGGATCGCCTTCCGGCTCATCTCCTCATGTTCGGCCCAATCCGCCGCGCAGCGCCCGGCCCGCGACCAGAGATTGACGGAATAGCGGATGAACTTTCGATGCGGCTTGCCGGTCAGCGGCAAGGTTGCGGCATAGAGAAGCGCCTCAGTGATCATGAACATATCCGCATTTCTGATGGATGCCTCTTCGTTCAATCGATTCCGGTCTTGAGATCAAGGCCCTTCGCCCTTGCCGCTCCCCGCCCAATCCGCTAGGAAACCGCCACTGTCACAGTCAGTGGAATCCCCGGAAATGAACGACAAGCAGAAGAAACCGCAAAAGCTCAAGGCCCGCCTGCCGCGCGGCTTCGTCGACCGGACGGCCGGCGATATCCGCGCCGTCAACGAGATGACGGCAAAGATCCGGGAAGTCTATGAGCATTATGGTTTCGATCCGCTCGAAACGCCGCTGTTCGAATATACCGATGCGCTCGGCAAGTTCCTGCCTGACAGCGACCGGCCGAACGAGGGCGTCTTCTCGCTGCAGGACGATGACGAGCAGTGGATGTCGCTGCGTTACGACCTGACCGCGCCGCTCGCCCGTCATGTCGCCGAGAATTTCAACGAAATCCAGCTGCCCTATCGCACCTATCGCGCCGGTTACGTCTTCCGCAACGAGAAGCCTGGCCCCGGCCGCTTCCGCCAGTTCATGCAGTTCGATGCCGATACCGTCGGTGCGCCGGGCGTGCAGGCCGATGCCGAAATGTGCATGATGATGGCCGATACGCTGGAAGCCCTCGGTATCAAGCGCGGCGATTACCTCATTCGCGTCAATAACCGCAAGGTTCTGGATGGCGTGCTCGAAGCGATCGGTCTCGGCGGCGACGACAAGGCCGGCCAGCGGCTCAACGTGCTGCGCGCCATCGACAAGCTCGACAAGTTCGGCCCGGAGGGCGTGGCCCTGCTGCTCGGTCCCGGCCGCAAGGATGAATCCGGCGACTTCACCAAGGGTGCTGGTCTCGACAAGGAGCAGATCGACAAGGTGCTGTTCTTCGTCGGCATCACGGACTATGCCGAAAGCGTTGCCCGCCTCGCCGAGCTGGTTGCGGGAACCGCCAGGGGTGGCGAGGGCGTCGACGAGCTGAATTTCATCGGTGCGCTGGTTACCAGCGCCGGTTATGGCCCTGACCGCATCAAGATCGATCCCTCGGTTGTCCGTGGCCTCGAGTATTATACCGGCCCGGTCTATGAGGCCGAACTGACCTTCGACGTCACCAATGAAAAGGGCGAAAAAGTCGTCTTCGGTTCGGTCGGCGGCGGCGGCCGTTATGATGGCCTCGTCTCCCGCTTCATGGGCCAGCCGGTTCCGGCGACCGGCTTTTCGATCGGCGTCTCCAGGCTGATGACAGCCCTGAAGAACCTCGGCAAGCTCGGCGCCAGTGAGGTCATCGAGCCGGTGCTGGTGACCGTCATGGACGGCGATGTCGAGGCGATGGGCCGCTATCAGAAGATGACGCAGGAACTGCGCGCCGCCGGCATCCGCGCCGAGATGTTCCAGGGCAACTGGAAGAAGTTCGGCAATCAGCTGAAATATGCCGATCGCCGCGGCTGCCCAGTCGCCATCATCCAGGGCGGCGACGAGCGCGCGACAAGCGTCGTGCAGATCAAGGATTTGATCGAAGGCAAGCGGCTCTCCGGCGAGATTGAAGACAATGCCAGCTGGCGCGAGGCGCGCGTGGCGCAGGAGACGGTCCCGGAAGCCGACCTCGTCGCCAAGGTCAGGGAGATCCTTGCTGCGCAGGCCGAGGATCGGAAGCGAGCGGCGAATGTCTGAGGCATTTCCGGCACGCCCGTCGCCTATTATACGGAGCGCAGCATGCCCCTGATCAATCTCCCCGAATTTGCCAACGACCTCATCGCCGAATTCGACGCGCGCAACGCCGAGCGCATCGATACGCCTGTCATCCAGCCGGCCGAACCTTTCCTTGATATCGCCGGCGAGGATCTGCGCCGCCGCATCTTCATGACGGAGAGCGAAACCGGCGCCAGCCTCTGCCTACGTCCCGAATTCACCATCCCCGTCTGTCTGCGCCACATCGAGACGGCGACCGGCACGCCGAAGCGTTATGCCTATCTCGGCGAGGTTTTCCGCCAGCGCCGCGACGGCGCCAATGAATTCTATCAGGCCGGCATCGAGGATCTTGGCGATATCGACCTGTCAAACGCCGACGCCCGCGCCATCGGCGATGCCACCGGCATTCTCGCCCGCCTGCTGCCGGGCCGCCGCTTAGCCGTGACATTGGGCGACCAGGCAGTGTTCGAGGCTGTCGTCCAGGCGCTCGGCCTGCCGCTCGGCTGGCAGAAGCGCCTGATCCACGCCTTCGGCAATATGACGCAGCTGGAAGCCCTGCTTGCCAGCCTCGTCAGCCCGCAATTCGTCACCGGGCTGGACGACGATATCGCCAGGCTTGTCGCATCAGACGACGAGCAGGCGCTGGTCGCCTATCTCGAGCGGGAGATGCAGAAGACCGGCTATTCGACGAATGCCGGCCGCTCGGCCCTGGAGATCGCCCGAAGGCTCAAGGAAAAGCTCATCCTGTCCGAAACGCGCCTCGACGATGCGGCCTTCCGTGTTTTGGAAGAGTTCCTGTCGCTCGACGTGCCGCTTATCAATGCTTCCGCAGCCCTTTCCGGTTTTGCCGATGCTGCCGGCCTGAAACTCGGCAACGCGCTCGCCCGCTTCAATGGCCGCGTTGCAGCACTTTCCAATGCCGGCGTCGATCTTTCCTGCCTCGACTACCGCGCCGCCTTCGGACGGCCGCTCGACTATTACACCGGCCTCGTCTTCGAGGTGACGGTGGAAGGCTCGACCGCGGTGCTCGCCGGCGGCGGCCGCTTCGACCGGCTCCTGACCTTCCTGGGTGCGACGGACCGTATTCCGGCCGTCGGCTTCTCCTTCTGGCTCGACCGCATCGAAACCGAAAGGGCAGCCGCATGACCATCACCATCGCGCTTCCCTCCAAGGGCCGGATGAAGGAGGACGCTTCGGCGATCTTCGAACGTGCCGGCATGACGATCTCGGCTGTTGGCAACGATCGCTCCTATCGCGGCCGCGTCGAAGGCTGGGACGATGTGGAAATCGCCTTCCTTTCGGCGTCCGAAATCTCCCGCGAAATCGGCAACGGCACGGTCGATTTCGGCGTTACCGGCGAGGATCTGATGCGGGAAGGTTTTGCCGAGGTCGACAAGCGCGTCGAATTCTGCGCCCGCCTCGGCTTCGGCCACGCCGATGTCGTCGTCGCCGTGCCGGAGATCTGGCTCGATGTCGACACCATGGCCGATCTCGTCGACGTCGCGGCCGATTTTCGCGCCCGCCACTCCAGGCGCCTTGCCATCGCCACCAAATACTGGCGGCTGACCCAGCAGTTCTTTTCGAGCCAGCACGGCATCCAGCTGTATCGCATCGTCGAAAGCCTGGGCGCCACCGAGGGCGCTCCCGCCTCCGGCTCGGCCGATATCATCGTCGATATCACCTCCACCGGCTCGACGCTGCGCGCCAACCATCTGAAGGTGCTCCAGGACGGCGTCATCCTGCATTCGCAGGCCTGCCTCGTGCGCGCCCGCAAGGAAAGCCACGCCGGCGAACCCGCTGTGCAGGCGATCATCGATGCGGTGCGTGCCGCCCTCTGATCTCAGTCATGAAGGCAAAAGAAAAACCCGCCGTCGGATGACGGCGGGTTTTGTATGTCCGGGAGGATGTCTCTGGTGTCAGGCGGTTGCGTAGGCGCCGCGCCGGGCGTCGAGCGAGTAGGCGCCGGCACCGACGGTGGCGAGCAGTATGTACGCGCCGGCCAGCGTGATATTCTTCATGACCATGATCTGGTTGAGAATGTTCACGAGTTCCGTGCCACTCGCGTAGGGCAGGTGGAAGGCAATGCCCGTGAAGACACAGAAGGCGGCGAGCAGCCAGCCGGCAATGCGGACCTGGAGGCCTGTGAGAACCGCAAGGCCGGCCAGCAGTTCGAAAAGGCCTGCGACATAGGCCAGCAGGGTTGCTGCCGGCAGGCCGGCACCGGCGATCATGCCCGCAGTACCGGCAGGATCGGTGAGCTTCATGAAGCCGGAAAGGATGAACATGAAGGAAAGAAGAATACGGGCAATCAGGATGATGACGTTGTTCGACATGGACGTTGTCTCCGTTTCAAGGACTTTGGAGATCTTGGTGCCCCAGCACCGGTTCGACCTCGGATGCCTCTATGTCGCTCTTTTCTTGCGTTGTGGAAAGATAAACGAAAGGGGACACTTCGTTCACTAATATGGAACGATCTCCAAAGCGCGTCGCGTTCGACCGGATTCATGCGACGCGGTTGGATCTTTTGTGGTCATGCGTGTCGTTGGCCCAAAACCGCAGCACACTTTTGGGCGACATGCATTAGCTGCCCCCGCTTGCCTTTGCCAAGCCGGGTCTCTTATGGTCGACGCCCAACATGGAGACTCCGATGGCAGATCTTTCCGCATTTCCGATCACGACGCGCTGGCCGGCAAAAAATCCCGACATCATCCAGCTCTATTCCCTGCAGACGCCGAATGGGGTGAAGGTCTCGGTCGCCCTCGAAGAGCTCGGCCTCGCCTATGAGCCGCATTACATTTCCTTCGCCGCCAACGATCAGAAGTCGCCGGAATTCGAATCTCTCAACCCGAACGGCCGCATTCCGGCGATCATCGATCCGAACGGTCCGGACGGGAAGCCGATCGGCCTTTTCGAGTCCGGCGCGATCCTGCTTTATCTCGCCGAAAAAACCGGCAAGCTCATCCCTGCTGATGCCGCCGGTCGCTACGAAACCATCCAGTGGGTGTTTTTCCAGATGGCGGGTATCGGCCCGATGTTCGGCCAGTTCGGGCATTTCCATAAATTCGCCGCCGACAAGGTCGCCAACAATTCCTATCCGGTCGAGCGTTATCGCGATGAATCCAAACGGCTGCTCGGCGTGCTCGATGACCGGCTGAAGGGTCGTCAATGGATCATGGGCGATCAATACACGATCGCCGACATCACCACCTTCACCTGGGTTCGCGGCGCCGATATTTTCTATGGCGGCCGCGAGGTGCTCGAATACGCAAAATTCCCCGCCGTCTCGGATTGGCTGGAGCGCTGCATCGCCCGCCCGGCAAGTGCCAGGGGACTCAACATACCGGTCAAGCCGGAGTAACGGACGGATCGCTGCAAAGTAGAAAGGCCGCCCTCGAGGCGGCCTTTTATCTTGATGTCCGGCCTATCGCCGGCTTGTGATCTGCTTTGTGCCTTCCAGCTTGAAGCGCGGAAAGACGAAGACGCCGACCATGCTGCCGCTGTATTTCTGCTCGAGACCGTTGGACTCGCCCATGCAGAACAGCGGCTGGCGCAAGCCGTTCGGCATGATGATCGTCGTCGAAAAACAGAAGGAGGAGCAGAGCGTCGCCGCCTGCTCGAACAGCTCCAATATGTGGCTGCGGTCCTTGGCATCATAGCAGCGGATCAGGCTGAGCAGTCCGCATTCCCGTGCGGCAAGGCCGTGCAGCATCGCGCTCCATTCGCCGAGACGGAGCATGCCGCTCGAAAAATCTCCAGTCCAAGCTTCGGAAACGGAAAACTGCGCCAACATCTCGTGATTTTGATTGGCGTCATCAAACGAGCCGGGTGTCAAAGGTACGGCTGCATTGGCTCTGGCGATCTTAAACAAGGCGTTCCCCCGTTCGGATGCGGCTCCCGCCGCACGCTCGGCAAACACAAAGAAACAGGATCACGCAGCAGCGGGCATGATGCCCGCGCTTCATCCGGCGATGATTGCCACGGCCATCTGGCCTCCGTAACCGGGGCCCTTCGAAGCCGAACGTTCATGCATCGCCTTCCGCGCCCCGGCCTCGTCTATTGGCGAAAAATTATCGCCGGGCGCACTTTAATTGCAGCGCGGATTTATAGGGGCTTTTGGACAAACGGCAACGGCTTTTTAAGGGGTATTCGGATCGGCTTCATTCTGGGGGTGCCCGCATCTTCGGCCTATTTCGCCAGAATTGGCATGGGAAGATCATCTTTGCGAGCGTTGCAAACGTTTTCACTCTGCGTCAGGCCGGAAATCGTGCCGCAACTCAATGATCTCTCGCATGTCGGTGGGCTGAGAAAGACGCAGGCAGCGCAAGCCTCGCGCAAGCTTCGTGCCCGGGGCCTGTAAGAGGGAGCCGGGCGGGCGTTCGTCGGCTATGCAAATCACTGTGCCGCACGTCGAATCGCTTTGGGCAAAAGAAAAGGGCGACCCGAGGGCCGCCCTTCCTGTTCCGGATGCCGGAATGGTGGTCAGTGATGGCTTTCGCCTATCACATCATATCCATTCCGCCAGTTCAGCGCGCTTGACGCGCTGAACCATCTTAGATGATGGGCGGTTTCATGAACGATGCTGTGAAAGGCCGTTGGCCTATCACATCATGTCCATTCCGCCCATTCCGCCCATTCCGCCCGGCATGCCGCCGCCAGCCGATTCTTTCTTCGGCAGTTCGGCAATCATGGCTTCGGTGGTGATCAGCAGCGATGCGACAGAAGCAGCGTTCTGCAGCGCCGTGCGAACGACCTTGAGCGGGTCGACGATACCCATGGCGATCATGTCGCCATATTCGGACGTCTGGGCGTTGTAGCCGTAGTTGTCTTCGTTCTTGTCGAGGACCTTGCCGACAACGATCGAGGCTTCGTCGCCTGCGTTTTCAGCGATCTGACGAACGAGCGACTGCAGGGCGCGGCGAACGATGTTGATGCCGGCTTCCTGGTCGTCGTTTGCACCCTTGACGGTGATCTTCGTGGAGGAGCGGAGCAGAGCGATACCGCCGCCGGGGACGATACCTTCCTGAACGGCAGCGCGGGTCGCGTTGAGCGCGTCGTCGATGCGGTCCTTCTTTTCCTTCACTTCGACTTCCGTCGAGCCGCCGACGCGGATGACGGCAACGCCGCCAGCGAGCTTGGCAAGACGTTCCTGCAGCTTCTCGCGGTCGTAGTCGGAGGTGGTTTCTTCGATCTGGGCCTTGATCTGGGCAACACGGCCTTCGATGTCGGTCTTAGCGCCCGAACCGTCGACGATCGTGGTGTTTTCCTTGGAGATCGAAACCTTCTTGGCACGGCCGAGCATGTCGAGCGTGACGGATTCGAGCTTGATGCCGAGATCTTCGGAGATGACAGTGCCGCCCGTCAGGATGGCGATGTCTTCGAGCATGGCCTTGCGGCGATCGCCGAAGCCAGGTGCCTTGACGGCAGCAATCTTCAGGCCGCCGCGCAGCTTGTTGACGACGAGCGTAGCGAGGGCTTCGCCTTCGACGTCTTCAGCGACGATGAGGAGCGGCTTGCCGGTCTGAACGACGGCTTCGAGAACCGGGAGCATCGACTGCAGGTTCGAGAGCTTCTTCTCGTGAAGGAGAATGAAGACGTCTTCGAGGTCGGCGATCATCTTTTCCGGATTGGTCACGAAGTAGGGGCTGAGGTAGCCGCGGTCGAACTGCATGCCTTCGACGACTTCGAGTTCGGTTTCGGCGGTCTTGGCTTCTTCAACCGTGATGACGCCTTCGTTGCCGACCTTCTGCATGGCTTCAGCAATGTCGAGACCGACCTGCTTGTCGCCATTGGCCGAAATCGTGCCGACCTGTGCAACTTCTTCCGAAGTCGAGATCTTCTTGGCCTTGGCCTGGAGATCCTTCACGACGTCGGCAACAGCAAGGTCGATGCCGCGCTTCAGGTCCATCGGGTTCATGCCGGCTGCAACGGCCTTGTTGCCTTCGCGAACGATCGCCTGGGCAAGAACGGTAGCCGTCGTGGTGCCGTCGCCGGCGATGTCGTTGGTCTTCGAAGCAACTTCGCGGACCATCTGGGCGCCCATGTTTTCGAACTTGTCTTCGAGTTCGATTTCCTTGGCGACGGAAACGCCGTCCTTGGTGATGCGCGGCGCGCCGAAGGACTTGTCGATGATGACGTTACGGCCCTTCGGGCCGAGCGTGACCTTCACTGCATCGGCGAGAATGTCGACGCCGCGCAGCATCTTTTCGCGCGCGGTGCGGCCAAACTTGATTTCTTTAGATGCCATATTCTTAACTCCTGAATTCGAGTTGTTCGGGCAAAGAGCCCGTCAGCCATTTCGGGAAAGCAGGTCGGCCGATCAGCCGATGATGCCCATAATGTCGGCTTCCTTCATGATCAGAAGGTCTTCGCCGTCGATCTTGACTTCGGTGCCGGACCACTTGCCGAACAGGATGCGGTCGCCAGCCTTGACGTCGAGTGCGACGACCTTGCCGGACTCATCGCGCGCGCCGGAGCCGACGGCGACGATTTCGCCTTCCTGCGGCTTTTCCTTGGCGGTATCGGGAATGATGATGCCGCCCTTGGTCTTGGCTTCGGACTCAACGCGGCGAACAACGACGCGGTCGTGAAGGGGGCGGAAGTTGGTGCTTGCCATTGTCTAATCCCTCGATCGAATGACATTCGCGGGCCGGATTGGCCCACATGGATAGATGTTAGCACTCCCTTGCGGTGAGTGCTAGCGACGAGCATTTAGGGATGGCTCCGAGAGGAGTCAATGAGAGCAATCACGAATTTTTGTGCCGGAATTGTGAAGATGCCGGAGAATAGTCGGAGATTGCGGCCAAAACCTCGGCGCAGCTGAACTTTGCCGAACTCGTCCGCGCTCGGCGATCTGCCGCTTCGCGATAATCGTCAAAACCCTTTGCCCTTCCGCTCCTCCGGATCGCCGTTCGAGCTCTACGCATTGGCCCGGCGGCGAAGAAAATGCCTTGCCATCGTCTTGCGCCTTTGCAATGTCACCGGTGACTGAAGCAAATCGGGAAATCGGAATGGCTAAGCGGATAGAAAACTTCTCGGAGATATCAGGTCGCTATGATGTGGTGCTCTGCGATGTCTGGGGCGTCGTTCACAACGGCGTCGATCCGTTCCCGAAGGCGGCCGCAGCCCTTGAAGCGGCACGCGAAAACGGCCTCGCCGTTGTCCTCATCACCAATTCGCCGCGCCTTTCCTGGCAGGTGGTCGATCAGTTGCGCCAGATCGGCGTTCCCGACAGTGCCTATGACAGGATCGTCACCTCTGGCGACGTCACGCGCGGGCTGATCGCCGAAGGGCCGAAGACCGTCTTTCTGCTCGGCCCCGAGCGCGACAAGGCGCTGCTCGAAGGCATTGGCGTCGAGCGCCGGCCGGCGGGCGAAGCGCAATCGCTGGTCTGCACCGGCTTTTTCGACGACGAGACCGAGAAGCCGGAGGATTACACCGACATGCTTCTCGATTTCAAAGCCCGCGACGTGCCGATGATCTGCGCCAATCCCGACCTCATCGTCGAGCGCGGCCATCGCATCATCCCTTGCGCCGGCGCCATGGCCGCCTATTACGAGCAGCTCGGCGGCAAAACCCGCATCGCCGGCAAGCCGCACCGGCCGATCTACGAGGCGACGCTTGCGGCTGCCCGCGAGCTTCGCGGCGATTTCCCGGTCGATCGCGTGCTGGCGATCGGCGACGGCATGCCGACCGACGTGCGCGGCGCCTTGAATTACGGCCTCGACCTCCTCTACATCAGCGGCGGTATCCACGCTAAGGAATATACTCTCAACGGCGAGACCGACGAGGCGATCCTCAACGCCTATCTCGAACGGGAAAACGCCGCGCCGAAGTGGTGGATGCCCCGCCTTGCATGAAGACACGCCTTGCATGAAGAGAAGCCAGCCGATGACCGTCTTCCACCGCAATGAAACCCGGGAACCCCTACCCGCCCATCTAAAGGGCGGCGTCATTGCCATCGGCAATTTCGATGGCGTGCACCGCGGCCATCAATCGGTGCTGAGCCGGGCGCTCGAGATCTCCAAGGCGCGCGGTATCCCCGCTTTGGTGCTGACATTCGAGCCGCATCCGCGCACGGTCTTCCGGCCGCAGACACCGGTCTTCCGCCTGACGCCGGCGCCGCTGAAAGCCCGTATCCTGGAAACGCTGGGCTTCAGCGCCGTCATCGAATATCCCTTCGACTACGAATTCTCGCAGCGCTCGGCCGATGATTTCATCCATTCGATCCTGAAGGATTGGCTCGGCGCTTCCGAAGTGGTCACCGGCTTCGATTTCCATTTCGGCCGTGGCCGCGAGGGCGGTCCGGCCTTCCTGATGAATGCCGGCCATACCTACGGCTTCGGCGTCACCCTGATCGATGCCTTCCGTGACGAAAACGCCGATGTCGTCTCTTCGAGCCATATCCGCGCGCTCCTGAAGGAGGGCAATGTCAGTGAAGTCGCCGGCATGCTCGGTTACCGCTATACGGTGGAAGCCGAGGTGATCGATGGCGAAAAGCTCGGCCGCCAACTCGGTTTTCCGACGGCCAACATGCGCCTGCCGCCGGAGGTCGATCTTGCCGCCGGGATCTACGCCGTCCGCTTCCGCCGCCAGGACGGCACGCTCCACGATGCCGTTGCAAGCTATGGCCGCCGCCCGACGGTCACGGAAAACGGCGCGCCGCTGCTGGAAACCTATCTTTTCGATTTCAGCGGCGATCTCTACGGCCAGCTCTGCTCCGTCTCCTTCTTTGGTTATCTCCGCCCCGAGCTGAAATTCGACGGCCTCGATCCGCTCGTCGCCCAGATCAAGCGCGATGAGGAAGAGGCGAGGGCGCTGCTTGCGGGTGTCAAGCCACTCGGCGCGCTTGATCGGAAACTGTGCTTTTCCTGAGGTCGCCTTGAGTGCGGCTGTCGCTGCGGCCACCGGCGATTCCAGCCGTTGAAGCGGATTGCCAACCGCGAATTCTTCTCTTCCTTTTCCCGGCAAAAACGCCTATGAACCGGCGCGATGACGAAATATCGGCTGGCAATGATGATGCGAATTATCGGCCCGGCCTTCCGCGCGCGCTAAGCGGCCGGAAGGTCCGGGTTTTTGGCGCTTGGTAAGAGCGCTTCCGTCACCAGCTATTTCACGCCCGTTGCGCCCCTTCCTGGGCCGCCAGAAAACGATTGTCAGACATGACCGATACAGCCGAAAAGATCGACTATTCGAAGACCCTCTATTTGCCCGAGACCGATTTTCCCATGCGCGCCGGCCTGCCGCAGAAGGAACCGGAACTCGTCAAGCGCTGGCAGGAGATGGGTCTCTACAAGAAACTGCGCGCTTCCGCCGCCGGCCGCGAGAAATTCGTCCTTCACGATGGCCCTCCCTATGCCAACGGCAACATCCATATCGGCCATGCGCTGAACAAGATCCTCAAGGACGTCATCAACCGTTCGTTCCAGATGCGCGGCTACGACGCCAATTACGTGCCCGGCTGGGATTGCCACGGCCTGCCGATCGAATGGAAGATCGAAGAGAAGTACCGCGAGAAGGGCAAGAACAAGGACGAGGTCCCGGTCAACGAATTCCGCCGGGAATGCCGTGAATTCGCCGCCGGCTGGATCAAAGTCCAGGCGGAAGAGTTCAAGCGCCTCGGCATCGAGGGCGACTTCGACAATCCCTATACGACGATGAATTTTCACGCGGAATCGCGCATCGCCGGCGAACTCTTGAAGATCGCCGCAAGCGGTCAGCTTTATCGCGGCTCCAAGCCGATCATGTGGTCGGTCGTCGAGCGCACGGCGCTGGCAGAGGCCGAGGTCGAATACCAGGACTATGAGAGCGACACGATCTGGGTGAAATTCCCAGTCGTCGAAGGTCCGGTCGCGCTCAAGGATGCGTTCGTGGTCATCTGGACGACCACGCCCTGGACGATCCCCGGCAACCGCGCGGTCTCCTTTTCGCCGCGCATCTCCTACGGCCTCTATGAAGTGACGGCCGCCGAGAACGATTTTGGTCCGCGTCCCGGCGAAAAGCTGATCTTTGCCGACAAGCTGGCCGAGGAATCCTTCGCCAAGGCCAAGCTGCAGTATAAGCGCTTGAGCGATGTCTCTGCAGCCGACTTCGCAGCGATGACCTGTGCCCATCCCTTCAAGGGTCTCGGCGGTGGCTATGAATTCCGCGTGCCGCTGCTCGATGGCGATCACGTCACCGATGACGCCGGCACCGGCTTCGTGCACACCGCACCCAGCCACGGTCGGGAAGACTTCGATGCCTGGATGTCGGCTGTCCGCGCGCTTGAGGCCCGCGGCATCGACACCAAGATCCCGTTTCCGGTCGACGACGGCGGCTTCTACACATCAGACGCCCCCGGCTTCGAGGGCGCCCGCGTCATCGACGACAACGGCAAGAAGGGCGATGCCAACGACCGTGTCATCAGGGAACTGATCGCCCGCGGCGCGCTCTTTGCCCGCGGCCGGCTGAAGCACCAGTATCCGCATTCCTGGCGCTCGAAGAAGCCGGTCATCTTCCGCAACACGCCGCAATGGTTCGTCTATATGGACAAGACCCTTGCCGACGGCACGACGCTGCGTTCGCGCGCGCTGGGTGCGATCGATGATACGCGCTTCGTGCCCGCCGCCGGCCAGAACCGCCTGCGCGCCATGATCGAAGGCCGTCCTGACTGGGTGCTCTCGCGCCAGCGCGCCTGGGGCGTGCCGATCGCCGTCTTTGCAGACGATGATGGCGATGTCCTGGTCGACGAAGCCGTCAACGCCCGCATCCTCGAAGCCTTCGAACATGAGGGCGCCGACGCCTGGTTTGCCGAAGGCGCCAAGGAGCGTTTCCTCGGCAATGACCACGACCATTCCCGCTGGACCCAGGTCATGGATATCCTCGACGTCTGGTTCGACTCTGGCTCGACGCACACCTTCACGCTCGAAGACCGCCCGGACCTGAAGTGGCCGGCCGATCTTTATCTCGAGGGATCCGACCAGCATCGCGGCTGGTTCCATTCGTCGCTGCTGGAATCGGCGGCCACTCGCGGCCGCGCGCCTTATAACGCCGTCCTCACCCATGGCTTCACCATGGACGAGAAGGGCGAGAAGATGTCGAAGTCGAAGGGCAACGTCACAGCACCTCAGGAAGTGATGAAGGACGCCGGTGCCGATATCCTGCGCCTCTGGGTGATGACCTCGGATTATGCCGACGACCTGCGCGTCGGCAAGACGATCATCCAGACCAATGTCGATGCCTATCGCAAGCTGCGCAACACCATCCGCTGGATGCTCGGCACGCTCGCCCACGACAAGGGCGAGGAGATCGCGCTTGCCGACCTGCCGGAGCTGGAGCAGCTGATGCTGCACCGGCTGGCCGAGCTCGACGAGCTGGTGCGCGAGAACTACGATGCCTTCGACTTCAAGAAGATCGCCCGCGCGCTGATCGATTTCGCCAATGTCGAGCTTTCGGCCTTCTATTTCGATGTCCGCAAGGATGCGCTCTATTGCGACGCGCCGTCGAGCCTGCGCCGGCGCGCCAGCTTGCACGTCATCCGCCAGATCTTCGATTGCATGGTGACGTGGCTTGCCCCGATGCTGCCCTTCACCACCGAGGAGGCCTGGCTGTCGCGCAACCCGTCCGCCGTTTCGGTGCATCTGGAGCAGTTTGCCCCGGTCGCAAAGGAATGGCGCAACGATGCCCTGGCCGAGAAGTGGAAGAAGATCCGCACCGTCCGCTCGGTTGTGACAGGCGCTCTGGAGATCGAGCGCAAGGACAAGCGCATCGGCTCCTCGCTGGAAGCGGCTCCCGTCGTTCATATCGCCGATCCGGAACTGCTGAAGGCGTTGGAAGGCCAGGACTTCACCGAGGTCTGCATCACCTCGGCAATCGAGATCAAGGTCGGCGAAGGACCAGGGGATGCTTTCCGCCTGGCGGAGGTGCCTCAGGTCAGCGTCGTGCCGAAGCTTGCAGAGGGTGAGAAATGTGCCCGCTCCTGGCGCATCACCAGGGATGTCGGTTCCGATCCCGAATATCCCGATGTTTCGGCCCGCGACGCTGCTGCCCTTCGTGAGCTTGCCGCACTTACGTGAAGAATATTGCCGGATGAATTGCGTTTTCGCGGTTCATCCGGTAAAAGCTGCCTGAAAATGGCCGGATTTTTGCGTCAGGGGGACGGTTGTCCGGTTGGGCGATGATTGCACCGGCAGGGCTGGAAGGGTTTTCATGTTAGCAACGCATTGGTTCCGTATGGGCGCCTGCCTGTCTGTTGTAGTGGCGGGATGCTCCCTGGTGTCCGGTTGCGCCAGCAGCCCGACCTACGGCACCGACAAGACCGCCATGGAGCAGCTGACCGACGATCTCGGCCAGTCGGTGTCTTTGACCGGTCCAGACCCGAAGAACAAAGGCGTCAAGTACACGCCGCGTCCAACGCTGGTGCTGCCGGCTCAGGCGCAGAAAGAGACCCTCGTTGCGCCGCAGCAGACGGTCGCCAACAAGGACAATCCGCAGTGGCTTGAATCGCCGGAGGAGACCCGTGCTCGTCTCGTTTCGGAAGCCGACGCGAACGAGGACAATCCGAATTACCGCTCGCCGCTCGCAAGCTCTGCGATCGAAGGCGGCCGGCGCACGACGGAAGCTCAGACCAAGGCCTACCGTGAAGCCCGCGCCCTGCAGAAGGGCTCCTATGTCGATCAGCGCCGCTATATATCCGATCCGCCGCCCGGCTACCGCACTGTCGACGATCCGGCAAAACTCGATGATGTCGGCGAGCCCGAACTCAAGAAGCAGAAGAAGCGCAAGAAGGATGCAGCCGTCGCCAACACCGGCAAGCAGTGGTGGAACCTCCTGCAATAGCGGCTTTTTCGGCGCGCCGGCAAGGATGACGGCGCCGCGCAGAGGCGCTGGGATTACGGTGCCTCTCTCCTTTGCGAAAAGAACCTTCGCAGCAGATTGGCCGATTGGACCTCGTTGAAGCCGGAATAGACCTCCGGGGCGTGGTGGCAGGTCGGCTGCCCATAGAATCGCACGCCATTGTCGACGCCGCCGCCCTTCGGGTCCTCGGCGCCGTAGTAGAGCCTGCGGATGCGCGCAAACGAGATGGCTGCCGCGCACATGGTGCAAGGCTCCAGCGTCACGTAGAGATCGGCGCCGGCAAGACGTTCCTGTCCGAGCGCTTCGCAGGCGAGCCGAATCGCGGCGATTTCGGCGTGTGCGGTGACGTCTTTGAGCTCGCGCGTGCGGTTTCCAGAGCGTGAAACGGCAATATCGTCGATAACGACGACGGCGCCGATCGGCACCTCTCCGCGTTCTCCGGCGGCACGCGCTTCTTCGAGCGCCATCTCCATGAAACGATTTGTCTTCACGATCGCAAGAATTTCCACTTAACCGCAGATGCGTGACCTGATAGACAGGCCCAAAAGGCAGGCAAACAACAAATGACACCCAAAGACAAGCCAAAACGCCCGGGCGCAAAGCCCCTTTCACGGGATATCAGGTCGAAAGCCGGCCCGAAGGCGGACGGCGACAAGCCGGCAAAGCCTGCGGTCGCACGCGCAATCGCCGCCGAAACCGATAGTGACGCCAAGGCCGAACGCATTTCCAAGGTGATGGCGCGTGCCGGCGTCGCCTCCCGCCGTGACATCGAACGCATGATCATGGAAGGCCGTGTGACGCTGAACGGCAGGGTGCTCGACACCCCCGTCGTCAACGTCACGCTCGCCGATCGCATCGAAGTCGACGGCGTGCCGATCCGCGGCATCGAGCGCACCAGACTGTGGCTCTATCATAAGCCCACCGGCCTGGTGACCACCAATGCCGATCCGGAAGGCCGCTCGACCGTCTTCGACAACCTGCCGGAAGAATTGCCGCGCGTCATGTCGATCGGCCGCCTCGATATCAACACCGAGGGCCTGCTGCTCTTGACCAATGACGGCGGTCTCGCCCGCGCGCTCGAGCTGCCGGCGACCGGCTGGCTGCGGCGTTACCGTGTCCGCGCCCATGGCGAGATCGATCAGGACGCGCTCGACAAGCTGAAGGACGGCATTGCCGTCGACGGCGTGCTCTACGGCTCGATCGAGGCGACGCTCGACCGCACGCAGGGCTCGAACGTCTGGATCACCATGGGTCTTCGCGAAGGCAAGAACCGCGAAATCAAGAACGTTCTCGGTGCGCTCGGCCTCGACGTCAATCGCCTGATCCGCATTTCCTATGGCCCGTTCCAGCTTGGCGACCTGCCGGAAAGCCATGTCGTCGAAGTGCGCGGCCGCACACTGCGCGACCAGCTCGGCCCGCGCCTCATCGAGGAAGCCAAGGCGAATTTCGACGCGCCGATCTACAATACGACGGCGGTCGCTGCCGAGGAAGAGGCAGAGCCGGCAGCACCGGAAAAGCGCGAGCGTCCGCGTCGCGACGAGGACAAGCGCGAACGGGCGCTGAGCCGTCTCGATACGAAGCGCGACGACCGCCACGGTGGGGCGCGCAAAGAGGACGATCGCCGCGACGGCGGCCGCAGGGACGACGAGAAGCCGAAGCGTCCCCAGCCGCTCGGCCAGCGCCGCAGCGCCAATGTCTGGATGGCGCCGGGCGCCCGGCCGCTCGGCGAAAAGGCAGCGGCGAAAGCCGCCAAGAATGCGCAGACTGCGCGCCGGCGCGGCGAGCAGGCGCCGGCAAAGAATGATCGCATCGAGGATCGCCCGCGCACGCAGGTGAACCGCGTGCGCGAAGAGGATGGCGAATGGATCCGCTCGAGCGAGCAGCCCCGCGGCAAGGATGAGGGCGAAGGCTTCGGCCGCAAGCGCGGCTTTGGTGATCGCCCCGCCCGCGAAGACCGCGGTTCTGGCGACCGCCCGGCGCGCGGCGACCGGCCGTTCGGTGATCGTCCCCCGCGTGGTGATCGGCCCTTCGGCGACAAGCCGCGCGGCGATCGCAAGCCGCGTGCGGATGGCGACGAGCGTCCTCGTGCCGCGAGAAGCCCTGCCGGTGAGGGCCGTTCTGAGCGTCCGCGCGGCGACCGCCCCTTCGGCGACCGTCCTTCGCGTGGAGACCGCCCCTTCGGCGACAAGCCGCGCGGTGATCGCAAGCCGCGTGCGGATGGCGACGAGCGTCCTCGTGCCGCCAGAACCTCCCCCGGTGAGGGCCGTTCTGAGCGTCCGCGCAGCGACCGCCCCTCCGGTGATCGTCCTTCACGTGGAGACCGGCCCTTCGGTGATAAGCCGCGTGGCGATCGCAGGCCGCGCGAGGACGGTGATGAGCGTCCGCGGGCAGCCAGAAGCTTTGCCGGCGAGGGCCGCTCCGAGCGTCCGCGCGGTGACAAGCCTTCGGGTGACAGGCCTTCTGGAGACAGGCCGCGCGGCAAGGGCTTTGCGGCCAAGCCCAGCGGGGCGAAACCTGGTGGGGCCAAGAGTTTTTCCGGCAAGCCGAAAGGCACCAAGCCGGGCGGGGACAGACCGGGCGGCGACAGGCCTGCGGGCGGGCCGTCCAGAGGTGGTGCTAAAGGAAAAGGAATGACGCGCGGTGCGGATCGTCGGCGGTGAGTTTCGCGGACGGCCTCTCGCCGTGCCAAAATCCAACGAGATCCGGCCGACTGCCGACCGGACGCGCGAGAGTCTGTTCAATATATTGAGCCATGCCTATCCGGAATGCGTCGATGGCACCCGGATTCTCGACCTTTTTGCCGGCACCGGCGCCGTCGGCCTCGAAGCGGTTTCACGCGGCTGTCGCCATGCGCTCTTCGTCGAAAACAGTGTCGAGGGCAGGGCGCTGCTCTGGGAGAACATCGATGCGCTCGGCCTGCATGGCCGCACGCGCATCCTGCGCCGGGATGCGACCGATCTCGGCAGCGTCGGCAATCTCGACCCCTTCGACGTGCTCTTTGCCGACCCACCCTATGGCAAGGGTCTCGGCGAAAAGGCGATGGCGGCAGCGGTCGAGGGCGGCTGGCTGCGGCCAGGCGCAATCGCCGTGCTCGAAGAACGGGCCGATATTGTCGTTTCCGTCCATCCTTCCTATGTCTTCCTCGAAAGCCGCATCTTTGGCGATACGAGGGTGCATTTCTTCCGATATCAGCCGCAATAAGCGGGGGCGGGCGTGCAGCAGGCAGAGATCATCAGCCCGAAATTGCCTGCGATCAGCGATGTGCCGACGGTCGCCGTCGCTTTTGGCGGCGGCGGTGCGCGCGGACTTGCCCATATCCATGTCATCGAGACGCTCGATGAACTCGGCATCCGCCCGGTGGCGGTATCAGGCTCGTCGATCGGCGCGATCATGGCGGCCGGCATGGCGGCCGGCATGTCCGGCGCCGAAATCCGCGAACATGCGCTGACGACCGTCGGCAACAAGACGGCCGTCGTCGCCCGCATCTGGGGCCTGAGGCCGGCGACGGTGCGCGATGCGGTGGCCAAGGGTATCCGCATCGGCCAGTTCAATCTGGAGCGGATCCTGAAAGCCTTCCTGCCGTCCGAGCTGCCGGCCCGCTTCGAGGATCTGCTGGTCCCGATGAAGGTGATCACCACGGATTATTACGGGCAGTGCGAAGTCATCATCGAACAGGGTGAGCTGTTCCCGGCGCTCGCGGCCTCTTCCGCCATCCCCGCCGTCTTCATGCCGGTGCGCCTGCGCGACCGCGTGATGATCGACGGCGGCATCAGCAATCCGGTGCCCTATGAATGCCTGATGGATCTTGCCGACATCGTCGTCGGCATCGATGTCGTCGGCGCGCCGGAAGGTGACGGCACGCATATTCCGAACCGCATGGAGAGCATCTTCGGTTCCGGTCAGCTGATGATGCAGACGGCGATCTCGCTGAAGCTGAAGCTTCGCCCGCCGCATATCTTCCTGCGCCCGACCGTCGGCCGCACCGGCGTCATGGATTTCCTCAAGGCCCGTGAAGTCCTTGCCATGTCCGTCGGCGTCAAGGACGACCTGAAATTCGCCCTTGACCGGGAAATCGAGGCTCGGCTGAAGCGCTAGCTTTTCTTTGCTTCACTGGGCATGGCCCTCATGGCCGGCATGACCCGCGCCGTTTGAAGCCTCATTCATCATCATCGTGCCCTCGAAGCTTGAGAACAGCGCAAGCGCGGAAGAATCGAGGCCGGCCTCGGCATTCTTCAGTTTCGCAGCCAGCCCGGCGGCGTCAACTGCGGAGAGCCCGATCGTCTCCAGCGTCGCGGTATCCTTCAGGCTGTCGCCGCTGCAGAGATAGATGCTCCAGCCGTGATGCGTCTTTTTCATCAGGGCCCGTCCGCCGCGTCCGTCCTGCCGCCAGCCGACGATCGCCCAATCGCCCTGAACGACGACCGGCGCGATATCGAGCGGCTTGTCTGGCCGTTCGAACATCACCTTCAGCCTCGCCGGGATCGCCTGTTGCGGATCATCGTCCGCAGATGCCATGGATGCAAGCAGCACGCCGGCAACAATAGCGATGATCTTCTTCATCTGATGGCCTTCCTCAAGCGAGAACACGTTTCAGCAACGGTACGAACCGCACGACGATCTGGTCGAAGGCGATCATGGCGACAATCGCGAGCCCGCTCATCGGGAAGGTGACGGCGAAGATCCCGACGATCACCCACAGGCCGTAATAGATCGAAGGCTTCGGCGGCATGGGTGGCACGCCGAGGCGGCCGATCGGGCGCCGTTTCCACCACATGACGATAGCGGTCACGCAACTGAGCACAATTGCGAGGCATGTTGCGAGCATCAGCAACTGGTTGAAACGCCCCCATTCCTGTCCTTGGTGGACATTGATGCCCCATTCGATCGCTTTGCCGAGGAACGGATATTGATCGAAGCCGATATCGATCAGTGGTTTGCCGGAATACTGGTCGATATGGAGCGTGCGTTCGTCGGCAAGATCGTCGGGAAAGAGCGAGGCGGTATAGACGCCCGTCTCGTCGGAGGGGATCGCTAGGTCGAAGCCCGGCGCCATGCCCAGCCGTTTGGCGGTCTCCACGGCTTTTTCGAGGCCGATTGGCCTGGCTGATTGCGCTGCGGCGATATCGGAAAGCGGAACGGGCGCCTTCTCGACGATCCAGCCGCTGTTCGGAAGGATATCCTCGGTGACTTTCCGCGACTTCGGCACGTCGCCCCAGAGCTGGACCGGATAGCCGAGGCCATGTTCGGTCAGCCAGGCATTGGCGTTCGCCCCCCAATAGCCCGACCATGGCATGCCTGACATCGCAAGGAAGAAGATCAGGATGCCGGCGAAGGCACCGGTCACCGCATGCAGGTCGCGCCAGAAAACGCGGCGGCCGGGCGTTCCCCGCACGCTGATAACGCCGCCCGTCTGGCGTCGCGGCCACCAGAGATAGATGCCGGTGACGACGAGCACCATGGCAAAGCCGCCGGCAATTTCGATCAGCCGGTTCGTTATGGTGCCGAAATAGGCGAGGCTGTGGATGCGCTTGACGACATAATTGAACTCGTCGGTCGATCCGACCACATCGAGCACCTTGCCGTCATAGGGGTTGACAAAGACCAGCATCGAGCCGGCATCGCTGGAGAGGGTGACGATGGCCGATCGCTCGGGCAGGACCGGGTCTTTGTAGGATGTCGCGGTTGAGCCCGGCACGGCGGAGGCGGCTATCTCTGCGATCCGCTCCGGCGACAGCGCTTCGCCAGCCGGCTGGACACTGTAGCGGTAGCCGAAGAAGGTGCTGTTGATCTCGTCCTTGAAGAGATAGAGCGATCCGGTAACGGCCAGATTGAGCAGGAAGGGTATGACGAGAAGCCCGGCGAAGAAATGCCAGCGCCAGATGGCACGGTAGAGCGAAACGCCGTCTGCGGCATGCTCCGCCGGTTCGGCAGCAGTAATGGTCGACATGAGAATGGATCCGTATCCACGGCCGACGGCACGCATGCAGGTCGACCGGCGTTTAAAGGCGCGCTACGGCGCCTGCCGCAACGCGAAGTTCAGGCAGGGATCGGATCGGAAGGAGGCGCCCGAGGGCCGGTATTGGGCGGGAAAAGCTGGCGATGGAAGGCCTCGGCCCGAATCGGCAGTTCAACCGTAGCCGCAAAGTGTATGGCGGAACCGGCGATGTCCGTCGGCGCCGGCAGGAGGATGGAAGCGCTGATCCGGCAGGCTTCGCAACCATGCGAATGCGCCTTGTCGTGCTGCTCCTGACCGGATGTGTCTGTCGTGGTGACGCAAAGCGTCGGCAGCGTCCCGTCCGGAAGCACATATTGCGCGAGTTCAGCCGGATCGAATTCGCCGGCTGCTGCGAGGGGAACCTGATGGGCGAAGCCGACGAACACCAGTGCGACCGCGCACAGGATGCGCAGCGCCCATTGTTCGATCTGTCTCGTCCGTCTGATCAAGATTCCCTCTTGGATCGCTCCGATCGGACGTTTGATAAACGCCGCCCCCTCGATATTCAATGCGTCAATTTCGCAAGCCGGTCAGGGGCGATCAGGCATCCGCCGTCGCATCGGCGGTTCCGGCCAGCGGATCGTGCTCGAAGGGATCGGCGGCGCGTTTCGGCTTGACCAGCGGTTCGGGGCGGACAGGGTGGGAAAACAGCATGTCGCGCCCGGCCTGCAGTCCTTCGGACACCTGCAGCACCAGGCGTGCCTCGTCGCGCTTGCGGATATCCTCGCCGATTTCGTAGGCGTCGACCTCGGAAACGCCGAGCGCCTCCAATGTTCGCCGTCCGAAGAGTAGGCCCGATTCCAGCGTTTCGCGCAGCTCGTAGTCGATACCCTTGTTGCGCAGTTCGATCGAATGGATGCGGTCGTAGGAGCGCACGTAGAGCCGGGTGTGCGGATAGTCGGCCTGCACCAGCTCCACCACCTTGTCGGTGATTTCCTTCTTCTGCGTGCAGACCAGCACGATCTTCGCCCGGTCGATGCCGGCCGAGCGCAGCACGTCCTTGCGGGCGCCGTCGCCGAAATAGATGCGGAAGCCGAAGGAGGAGGCCTGGCGGATGCGGTCGGCGGAAAAATCGATGACGGTGACGCTACGCCCGCCGGCAAGCAGGATCTGGGCGGCGATCTGGCCGAAACGCGAGAAGCCGACCATCAGCACGTCGGCGCCCGCGCCCTCGAAATCCTCGTCCAGTTCCTCCTGTTCGTCGCCGTTGAGCAGCCGCTTCGAAAGGGCCGAGCCGATCGGCGTCAGCGCCATGGACAGCGTGACGATCGCGACCAGCAGCGAGGCTGTGCTCGTCGACATCAGCCCGGCCGCACCCGCCGTGGTAAACAGCACGAAGCCGAATTCGCCGCCCTGCGGCAGCAGGAAAGCGATGCGGATCGCATCGTCGTGCGAAGAGCCGGAGATCCGGCAGATCCCGTAGATGACGATCGCCTTGACGGCCATGACGATCGGCACGGCGACGATGACGAAAAGCGCGTTGTCGGCGAGAACGTCGAGCTCCAGCGACAGGCCGACGGCGATAAAGAAGATAGCGAGCAGCACGCCGCGGAACGGCTCGATATCTGCCTCCAACTCGTGCCGGTAGGAGGATTCGGCCAGCATCACGCCGGATAGGAAGGCGCCCATCGCCATCGAAAGCCCGGCCAGCTGCATCAAGCTCGCCGATCCCATGACGACGAAGAGGGCAGCCGCGATCATTGCTTCGCGCGCGCCGGTCCGGGCGATGATCTGGAAGAGCGGCGTCAGCAGGTAACGTCCCATGACGATCATCGCCGCAACCGCGCCGACGGCGATAGCGAAATCGAACAGTGGCGCGTTGCTGCCCTTATCGCCGCCGTCGAGGATGGTGATCAGCGCCAGCAGCGGCACGATCGCCAGGTCCTGGAACAGCAGCATCGAAAAGGAGCGTTGCCCGTATCTGGTATTGACGTCGCCGTCGCCCTCGAGGATCTGCATGGCGAAGGCGGTTGAAGACAGCGCCAGGCCAAATCCGGCAACGATGCTGCCGCGCCAGTCGAGAACCTGGGAAAACCAGGCAAGCGCGGTCAGCGCTAGCCCCGTCAGCACCACCTGCGCCGCGCCGAGGCCGAAGATGTCGCGCCGCATCTGCCAGAGGCGGGTGGGTTTCAACTCCAGTCCGATGATGAAGAGCAGGAAGACGACGCCGAGTTCGGCGACGGCGAGGATCTGTTCGCCATCGGTGATGCCGTGGAAGACCGGGCCGATGACGATGCCGGCGGCGAGATAGCCGAGCACCGTGCCGAGCCCGAGTTTCTTGAAGATCGGCGCGGCGACCACCGCCCCGCCAAGCAGCAGGATCGTTTCGGAAAAAAAGGCATTGGACGCTGACATGCTGGCAATTTCTCTCGACGGCGGGGAGCAAGCAGGCAGCCCCGATAAAGAATCGGTGACGGCGGCCTTGATGCTTGGGAGAGTGCACAATAAATGGAAGCCGAAGGAAAGGCCAAATCATGTCCTCTGAAATTGATTCCTCGACACTTCTTTCCCGCGCAAGTCAATTGATCGATCTGGCAAGGAAGGCAGGGGCCGATGCCGCCGACGCCGTCGTCGTCCGGTCGCGCTCGCAATCGGTGAGCGTCCGCCTCGGCAAGGTCGAGGGCACGGAATCCTCCGAAAGCGACGATTTCTCGCTGCGTGTCTTCATCGGCAAGCGTGTCGCCAGCGTCTCGGCCAATCCGGGCTTCGATCTTCAGGCGCTGGCCGAACGCGCCGTCGCCATGGCCAAGGTTTCTCCGGAAGACCCCTTCGCCTGCCTGGCGGATGAGGCGAGTCTTTCGAGATCCTATCCCGACCTGCAATTGCTCGATACCACCGAGGTCTCCTCCGAGATGCTGCGCGAGGCGGGTCTTGCCGCTGAAGCAGCAGCCCTTGCGGTCAAGGGGGTTACCAATTCCTCCGGCGCCGGCGCGTCGGCCGGCATGGGCGGCCTCGTTCTTGCCACCTCGCACGGTTTCGAAGGCAGTTACATGGCCTCGCGTTTCGGCCATTCCGTCAGCGTCATCGCAGGTGAAGGCACCGGCATGGAGCGCGACTATGATTATGACAGCCGTCTCTATTATGCCGAGCTCGACGATCCCGCTGAAATCGGCCGTCGCGCCGGCGAACGGGTGATCAAACGGATCAATCCGCGCCAGGTGCCGACCGGCAAGGACATCACCGTCATCTTCGATCCGCGTGTCGCCCGCGGCTTCGTCGGCCATATCGCCGGTGCGATCAATGGTGCCGCCGTCGCCCGCAAGTCCAGCTTCCTGCGCGACAAGATGGGTCAGCAGATCCTGAAGTCAGGCCTGTCGATCACCGACGATCCGCTGATCGTGCGCGGCCCTTCCTCGCGGCCCTTCGACGGCGAGGGAGTGTCCGGCGAGCGGCTGGTGATGATCGAGGATGGTGTTTTGAAGCACTGGTTCCTCTCGACCTCGACCGCGCGCGAGCTCGACCTCGAAACCAACGGCCGCGGCGTGCGCGGCGGCACCGCCGTCTCGCCTTCTTCCACCAATCTTGCGCTGGAACCCGGCGACATCTCGCCGGAGGATCTGATCCGCAGCGTTGGCAACGGTTTTTATGTGACCGAATTGATCGGCCACGGCGTCAACATGATCACCGGCGAATACAGCCGCGGCGCCACCGGCTTCTGGATCGAGAACGGCGAACTCACCTTCCCGGTCTCCGAGGTGACGATCGCCTCGAACCTCAAGGAGATGTTCATGCGCCTGACGCTGGCAAACGACATCGATCGCAAATTCGGCGTCGCGGCTCCCACGTTTGCCATCGAAGGCATGACGCTCGCGGGGCGCTAGAGCATGTCTCGCAAAAGTGTGCAGCGGTTTTGCGATAAAGACATGCGGAAAAGCAAAGACCTAAAGCGTGGCAAGCGAATCTGAAAGATCGCGACGCGCTTTAGAGCATGATGCCGAAAAGTGTGAGCGGTTTTCGGGCGAAATCATGCTCTCACTATTGAATTGAGAAATGGATTGATCTGATGAGCGACATGGAGAAAGCCCGCTGGCAGAGCGATCTCACGCTGATCGCCGATGCTGCGAAAGAGGCGGGCGCCGTCGCTTTCGGCTTCTTCAACCAGTCGCCTGAGGTCTGGTGGAAGAACGAGGACCGTTCGCCCGTCAGCGCCGCCGATTTCGCCGCCAACAAGACGCTCGAGACCATCCTGCGCAAGGCCCGGCCGGATTATGGCTGGCTGTCGGAAGAAACCGACGACGATGCCGACCGCCTTTCACGCGAAACGCTGTTCATCATCGATCCGATCGACGGCACGCGCGCCTTCCTCGGCGGGCAGAAGGTCTGGTGCGTCAGCGTCGCGGTGGTTCATCGTGGCCGGCCGGTCGCTGGCGTGCTCTATGCCCCGGCGCTCGAGGAGTTCTATGAGGCGGTCGAGGGCGGCGTGGCGCTGAAGAACGGCGTCCCCTTCACCGTCTCGGCGGCCGGACCGGAAGAGATGAGCCGCCTTGCAATCGGCGAAGACCTGCTGAAGACCTTTCCGACGGAATTCCGCGATCGGGTGACGCGCGAGAAATACATTCCCTCGCTGGCCTATCGCATCGCCATGGTGGCGGACGGTCGTCTCGACGGCACCTTCGTCAAGGGCAATTCACATGATTGGGACCTTGCCGCTGCCGATCTGATCCTCGTCTGTGCCGGCGGCGGCCTCGTCGACATCGAAGGCCGGCCGATTGTCTACAATCGCGCCGAAGTCACCCACAATGTCCTCTGCGCGGCCCCAACGCCCCGCATCAGTGAGTTCCTCGCGGCCTTTGCGGGGCGACGAGACAGTTGACGTTTCCGTCAAAATCCCGCAGATGGGTGGCGGAGGAGAATAGGCAGAAAGAGAAGAAAAAATGACTGACTCCGGTGACAAGAAGCAGCTTCTGCATCTCGTTTTTGGCGGCGAACTGGAAAGCCTCGATGACGTCCAGTTCCGTGATCTGCAGGGTCTCGATATCGTCGGCATTTTCCCGGATTATGCCACGGCGCTGACGGCCTGGAAGTCGAAGGCGCAGCAGACGGTCGACAATGCGCATATGCGCTACTTCATCGTCCACATGCATCGTTTGCTCGATCCGCAGGAAAAGCCCAAGGGCTGAGCTTAGCAAGTTCCGCCGGCCGGCCGCTCGTCGAGCGGAGCTTTGGTGCACCGGGCGCGCCCGTCGATCCGGATTGTTGGACGCATTCTGAACAAATTAATCGGCCATTGCGGCCGCAACGATAATTAGGGAATGGGTTTGATGTCGATCGGTTTTGATCGGAGGCTGGCGCGATGAGTTCCCGGATGGCGCGGTTCGGTCTGAACGCATACCGTCTGGCGGGAACCGTGGCCTCTCCAGTCGTCGGCCTCTATATCACCTACCGCACGGCCAAGGGCAAGGAAGACCGGGCCCGCCGCCTGGAGCGCTTCGGCTATCCGAGCGCCAACCGGCCGCAGGGCCCGCTCATCTGGTTTCACGCCGCAAGCGTCGGTGAAACCAACGCCGTCATCCCGCTGATCCGCGAAATCCGCCGCCGCGACATCCATGTCATCCTGACGACCGGCACCATCACCTCGGCCAAGCTCGCCGCCGAGCGCCTCGGCCTGGAAGCGATCCATCAATATGTGCCGCTCGACCTGAAGCCCTCCGTCAGCCGCTTCCTCGATTATTGGCAGCCCGATTGCGCCATCATCGCCGAATCCGAGATCTGGCCGGCAACGGTGCTGGAACTCGGCCGCCGCCGCATTCCGCAGATCCTGATCAATGCCCGCATGTCGGACCGCTCCTTTGCCCGCTGGCGCCGCCGCCCGGCGATCGCCGAAGCCTTGTTCGAGAATCTTGCCCTCGTCATCGCCCAGTCGGATGTCGATGCCGAACGTTTCCGCGATCTCGGCGCTGTGCCCGTCATCACCTCGGGCAATCTGAAGGTCGATACCGACGCACCGCCCTATGACAGCGCTGTCTTCGCCCGCTACAAGAAGCAGATCGGCGAGCGCAAGACCTGGGCGGCGATCTCGACCTTCGACGGAGAGGAGAACGCTGCCGCCATCGTTCACCGGGCGCTCAGGGAGCGCGACCGCCAGTTGACGATTATTGTGCCGCGCCATCCCGAGCGCAGCGACGAGATCGAGGCGGCCCTCGTCAAGCAGGGGCTGAAGGTCGCCCGCCGCACCCGCGACGATGTCTTGTCCGCCGATGTCGATATTTTCCTCGGCGATACGATCGGCGAAATGGGTCTTTATCTCCGTCTGACGGAAATCGCCTTCGTCGGCCGCTCGCTCTTTGCCGAAGGCGGCCAGAACCCGCTGGAGCCAGCCATGCTCGGCTGCGCCATTCTCTCCGGCGGCCATGTGCAGAATTTCCGCGATGCCTATCAGAAGCTTGCCCGCAGCGGCAGCGCCCGCATGGTGCGCGATACTGAAATGCTGGCCAAGGGTGTGCATTATCTGCTGATCAACGACGACGCCCGCCGCAACATGATCGAGGCCGGCATCACCGCCGTGCACGAGATGCGCGGCGCGCTGACGGCAACGGTAAAGGGGCTGGAACCCTATATCAATCCGCTGACGGTGAAGGCGCGGCTGCTGCCCAAGGCCGTGGCCCAGGTCTGAGGAGCGAAGATGTCGGCAGTGGCCTCTATCAAAGGCATTCTCTTCGACAAGGACGGCACGCTGCTCGACTATGACGAGAGCTGGCTGCCGGTCAACCGCGAGCTTGCCCGCATCGCCGCCAGAGGGGATGAGCTTCTCGCCAACCGGCTGCTGTCGGCCTGCGGCATGGATCCGGTGACCGGCCATATCGTTCCCGACAGCCTGCTTGCCGCCGGCAATACCCGTCAGATCGCCTCAGGCCTTGTTGCCGCGGGTTCGATGGTGGATGTCGACGAACTGACGGTCCGCCTCGACGACCTGTTTTCCAGTGCCGCCGAATTTTCCGTGCCGGTGACCGACCTCGCCGGCTTCTTCGAGCGGCTGCATCGGCGCGGCTTCAAGCTCGGTGTCGCCTCCAGCGACAATGAGCGGTCGATCCGCCAGACGGCGGAACGTTTCGGTTTTGCCCGCTATATCGATTACATCGCCGGCTACGACAGCGGTTTCGGCGTCAAGCCGGAGCCCGGCATGGTGCTCGGCTTCTGCGCTGCGACCGGTCTTTTGCCTGAAGAGGTCGCCATGGTCGGCGATAACAATCACGATCTGCACATGGGTCTGAATGCCGGCACGGGTCTCAGGATCGCGGTGCTGACCGGCACCGGTTCGCGGGAGACGCTTGCCGCCGCGGCCGATCATGTGCTCGACGATATCACCGCCATCGAGACGCTGCTGCCCGACTTGCAGCCGGCCTGACCGGTAAGGGCTTGCATTTTTTCAGGTTTTGGCTTCTCAATCCGACCGGTCGAAAAGCAGGGGACTGGCTGTCGCTAAAGCAATTCCAGCAAAAGTGCACGGCGGTTTTGCCGGGAAAAGCGCGCAGCGACTTTCCCAAGGGATTGCGTGAGAACAAGCCGGACAGGGGAGCGGGACGGCAAGATGATATCCGAAGCGCCACCGTTCTGGTGGAGGAAAGCCGATTGGCGGGCCTGGCTGCTGCTGCCGCTTTCTTTTCTCTATGGCCGTATCGCCAGCCACCGCATGGCCCATGCGCGCCGCGCTTCCGTTCCCATCCCGGTCATCTGCGTCGGCAATTTCACCGTCGGCGGCGCCGGCAAGACGCCGACGGCGCTGACGATCGCTCGCGCCGCCAAGGCGAAGGGGCTGAAGCCCGGCTTTCTCAGCAGGGGTTACGGCGGCTCGCTCGATGTGACCACCGTGGTCGATCCCGATCATCACCGGGCGATTGCCGTCGGCGACGAGCCGTTGTTGCTTGCCCAGGAAGCGCTGACGGTGATTTCGCGCCGGCGCGTCGAAGGAGCTGCACGGCTGGTGGCGGAGGGCGCCGATCTCATCATCATGGATGACGGTTTCCAGAGTGCCCGGCTGGCGATCGACTATGCCCTGCTCGTCATCGACGCGACGCGCGGCCTCGGCAACGGCCATATCGTGCCGGGTGGCCCGGTCCGCGCGCCGATCCGCCAGCAGCTGCGGTCCGCGACCGCTCTGCTGAAGGTTGGCGGCGGCAATGCCGCCGACAGGATCGTCCGCATGGCGGCGCGCGCGGCAAAGCCCTATTTCACCGCATCGCTGAAAGTCCGGGGCGACAACACGCTGGCCGGCACCAAGGTGCTCGCCTTTGCCGGCATCGCCGATCCCGCCAAATTCTTCCGCACGGTCGAATCCCGCGGCGCCGAGATCGTCGTCGCCAAGTCCTTCGGCGATCACGAGCACCTGACCGAGGAGGAGATCGACGACATCCTGACAACCGCCGAGCGTCAAGGTCTCTTGATCGTCACCACCTCCAAGGATTTCGTCCGCCTGTCCGGCCATCAGGGCAAGGCGGCACGGCTCGTCGAAAAGAGCCGGGTGATCGAGGTCGACATGGTCTTCGAGGATCACCTCGCCCCCAGCCTGATCATCGACCGGGCGATCGTCGCCTGCCGCGAGCGGCGGCTGCGGGAAATGAAGGCTGGGGCTTAGAGCTCCATAGCCGGTATGTCGGAATTCATCGGAACTTGCTGCTGTCGTCATCGCATCACGATATCAGCGCGTAATACGCATCGTCACAAACCCTGCAGATTTGACCAGAAGCGTTCGAGGGCGGCTGAGCCGCTGCCCTGCTTGCGGATAGCGAGGACGTTCAGGGTGACCTCAGCCTGTCGCGCGTCGACGATACAGAGTTCGTTCCGCTCTATCTCGCGGGTCGCAGAGCTTTCCGGCGGCAGCCGATGCCTTTCCCCGCGAGAATCATGCGCTTGACCGACTCCGACATCGAGTTTTCATAGGTTACTCGAAAGCTCCGCCCTGTCTTCTGCATGTCGAGCATGAGCTGAGTTTGCACTTTTCCGAGAAAGCAGTCGGATGAATAGGCGACGAGAGGCATATCTTCGTTTCCGGGCCAAGTTGCCAAGTCGATGACCGGGTTTCCTCGTTGATCTGCCTTGCTGACGAGGTGGAAAGGATCGATTCTGATAACCTTCGAGGAGAACTGCCCGGTCTGCAGGACCGGTGGCCCGAACTCGTGGGAATAGCAAAAGGCGATGTCGCAGCGGCCGAGCGCAAGCGATTCTACGCAGTCGTAGAAGTCCGTCGCATGCATCCGGGTTATGAAGGGACCGGTGCGTTGTTCGACGCTCGTAAGAAGATCGGGAAAGATACTAAGAGCGATGGTGTGCAGCGCGCTGAAGGTGAGCACCTCGATGCCGGCGCGTGCCTGTTGCCGGCATTCATCGCGGACGCGGTAGATTTCGCGCATCAACTCACGGCTCGACTCGAGAAACGTCTCCCCGGCGTTCGTTAGCCTGACCGGATAGGAGCTGCGATCGATCAGCGCGGCGCCGATCCAGTTTTCCAGCGCCCTTATTCTGCGGCTGAAGGCGGGCTGCGTCACATGTCGGGCCGCTGCGGCGGTAGAAAAGTTCCGCACGGCCGCGAGTTCCATGAAGTCTTCTAGCCAACCGAGTTCCATCACAAACCTTATGCAAATTTTGCATAAGTTATCGGAAAACGGCATTTGCCGCAACGGAGCCTGCCTGTCAGCCTCGCTCTCAAAGGACGAGAAACATTGTCCGCAAAATGCCTCTTAAGATGGCTCGTTGATGCAGCCGCCACCTGTATTTCTTTGGGATTGATCTCATGCGCCAAGTCTATGTTAATGGGGACTATCTGCCTGAAACCGAGGCCCGGATTTCTGTCTTTGATCGGGGCTTTCTGTTTGCCGACGGGGTCTATGAGGTAACGCTCGTACTCGACCGTAAGCTTGTTGATTTTGCGGGCCATATGCGCCGCCTGCGCCACTCGCTCGGCGAACTCGACATGGCTTTCGCACTGACCAACGAGAAACTGCTGGATATCCATCGGGAACTGATCCGGCGGAACGATATCGAGGAAGGGCTGGTCTATCTGCAAGTGACCCGGGGGGCCGCCGATCGCGACTTTCTCTTTCCCGCCGATGCGACGCCCAGAACGGTCGTGGTTTTCACGCAGAAAAAATCGCTCGTTGATAGCCCATTGGCGGAGCGCGGGCTCCATGTCATCACGGTGGAAGATTTGCGGTGGCGACGTTGCGATATCAAGACGGTGCAACTCCTCTACCCCTCCATGGCAAAGATGGAAGCCAAGTCGCGCGGCGCCGACGACGCGTGGATGGTCAGAGATGGCTTTGTGACCGAAGGCTCATCGAACAATGCCTATATGGTGACCCTGGAGGGCACGGTTGTGACAAGGGATCTCTCAACCGATATCCTGCGCGGGATCACGCGTGAGGCTGTTTTGCAATGCGCACAGGATCTTCAGCTGAGAATCGAGGAGCGTCCGTTTACCGTCGAGGAGGTCGAGAACGCCGCCGAGGCGTTTTCGACCTCCTCATCCGGCCTGGTCAGTCCAGTCGTCAGGATCAACGAGCGGGTGGTCGGAAAGGGAACGCCGGGACCAATGGCAGCCCGACTTCGGCAGCTCTACCTTGAGCGAAGCCGAGCCTCGGCTATCTAGGGTAGTTCCAGCAAAAGTCCGCAGCGGTTTGCGTCCATTCGGACCTCTCCTGGAAAACTGAGGTGGGAATTCCAGTCTTCTAAATAAGCTCCGATGGACAAGCTCACAGTTAGAGCATTTCCGTTTTTCTCCGAATCACGGAAATGCTCTATCTTTTTGTTTTCACGCAAATCCGGACGCAAAACCGCTGCGCACTTTTGCTGGAATTGCTCTAGCGCCGCTGGTTCGGCAGCACGCCGGCGCGTTTGTCGGCATCGATGGCCGAGATCACGTCGGCATAGGGCTCCTGCCGGGCGACGCTCCAGTAGCGCAATTCGTCGAGCGGGATCTGTTTCCCCGTCATCGCGCAGACGACATAGGAGCCGGGCGAGAGAATCTGGAAATCGCCATCGAGATACCGGATCTTCGCCTCGCGGTTTCCGTGCCCTTCGAACAAATTCATGCGCTCCGTTCCCTGCCGACTGTCATTAGAGCATGTCTCACAGAAGTGTGCCGCGGTTTTGCGATCACGACACGCTTTAGTTTGCCATACTCCCGCAAGGGCCGCTTTTCCAGCTTTTTTAGCTTCTGCCGAAAAGCCGCTCGATATCGCTGAGCTTCAATTCGATATAGGTCGGCCGGCCGTGATTGCACTGGCCGGAGCCGGGGGTCACTTCCATCTCCCGCAGCAGCGCGTTCATTTCCTCCGGCCGCAGCCGCCGTCCCGAGCGCACCGACCCGTGGCAGGCCATGGTCGCTGCCACATATTCGAGCTTGGCCGATAGGCCCGACGCCGTGTCCCATTCGGCGATCTCGTCGGCAAGCTGGCGGATCAGCCCATGCGCATCGACCTCGCCGAGCATCGCCGGCGTCTCGCGCACGGCGATCGCGCCTGGGCCGAAACGCTCGATCGCCAGGCCGAGTTCGGAAAGCTCGGCCGCATGCTGCATCAGCCGGTCGCAGTCCTCTTCCGGAATATCGACGATCTCGGGGATGAGCAGCACCTGCGAGGCCAGCCGCTTCGAATGCAGCGCCTTGCGCATCGCCTCGAAAACCAGCCGCTCATGCGCGGCATGCTGGTCGACGATGACGAGCCCATCCTCGGTCTGGGCGACGATGTAGTTTGCGTGGATCTGCGCCCGCGCCGCGCCGAGCGGATACCGCGTGTTTGGTTCGGCGACTGCCGGCTGCGGCGAAAACTGCGGCTCGGCCCGCGCCGTCGGCATCGAAAGTCCGTCGAAGGACGCCTGTGGCCGCTCGCCGAATCCCGTTGCCGGCTGATAGGGCTGGGAGGGCGAGGTTTCGGCCGACCATGCCGTTTGCGGCCGCTGGTTATTCGGCTGGAAACCGGGGCGGAAGGAGCGCAGCATGTCGCTCGCGCCGGTGGTTGCCGCCCGGCTGCCGTCGCGCGCCAGGGCCTCGCGGATGGCGCCGACGATCAGGCCGCGCACCAGGCTAGGATCGCGGAACCGCACGTCGGATTTTGCCGGATGCACGTTGACGTCGACCAGAGCGGGATCGAGCGTGATCGCCAGCACCGCCACCGGATAGCGTCCGGATGGGATCGTCTCGGCATAGGCGCCGCGGATCGCCGAGAGGATCAGCTTGTCCTGCACCGGCCGGCCGTTGACGAAAGCGTATTGGTGGGCGGAGTTGCCGCGATTGAAGGTCGGCACGCCGGCAAAGCCGGTAAGCGCGATCTCCTCGCGCACCGCGTCGAGCGCAATGGCGTTGTCGCGGAACTCCTTGCCGAGCACCTGCGCCATGCGCGCCAGATGGTCGTCGCCGGTCGCCGGAAATTCCAGTGTCGTGCGGTCCGAACCCGACAGCACGAAGCGTACCGCCGGAAAGGCGATCGCCATGCGCTTGACGATCTCGGTAATGGCGCCGGCCTCGGCTTTCTCCGTCTTCAGGAATTTGAGCCGGGCGGGTGTCGCGAAGAACAGGTCGCGCACTTCGACGATCGTCCCGGGATTGGCGGCAGCCGGGCGCATATGCGCGATCTTGCCGCCGGCAACGGCAATCTCGTGGCCGCCTGTGCTGTCGCGCCTGCGGCTTGCAATGCTGAGCCTTGCGACCGAGCCGATCGAGGGCAGCGCCTCGCCGCGGAAGCCGAGCGTGCGGATATCCTCAAGCGTCTCTGAGATCTTCGAGGTGCAGTGGCGCCTGACCGCCAGTTCCAGATCGGCCGCGTCCATGCCCGAGCCGTTGTCGCTGACGCGCAGCAGCGCCTTGCCGCCGCCTGATGTGGCGATCTCGATGCGCGTCGCACCCGCGTCGAGCGCGTTTTCGATCAGTTCCTTGGCAGCGCTCGCCGGCCGTTCGATGACTTCGCCGGCGGCGATCTGGTTGATGAGCGTTTCGGAAAGCTGTCTGATGGCCATGGGCTATTTTCGGGGATTCGCGGGCCGGAGGGAAGGGGTTTCGACAGGCTTTCCCGAAACGTGATCCGGAGCTCCCCCAAATTTGGGAATAGGTAATGTTAAGCCGGTTTTAACATAAAAATGGCATTTCTAATCACATACCTCCGGAAGCTGCGAAATCGAACAGATGTGGGACGCAACAGAATGAGTGCCGGCTTCGAAAAGGCGGACACATCATCAGAAATCGATGGAGCTCCCGCCGAGGCCGATCTGCAGACGGCGCTTTTCGATGTGGTGTGCGACAGCCTTTCCGCAGCTTTCATCATCTACGACAAGAATGATCATCTGGTCTTCGCAAGCCGCCAGATACTTGAATTCTTTCCGCTGCCGTCCGAAATGCTGAAGCCCGGCACGCGGCTTCGCGATTTCCTCGGCGCGATGTACGACACCGGCATTCGCCAGCAGTATGATGTCAGGCAGGGCGGCTCGCTGAGCCGCGAAGACTGGCTGTCACAGAAAATCGCCTCGCATTGGCGCGAGCGCTTCGATGCCGTCGAGCGCCACGGCGCCGACCGCTGGGTCCGCTTCGTCAAGCGCAGGCTGCCGGGCGGTTACGGCGTCAGCATCATCTCCGACATTTCCGAGAGCAAGAAGCGCGAAGAGCAATGGCGCTCCGATCTGGAGCGGGTGCAGCTCACCGAGGACATTCTCGACAATCTGCCGTTCCCGCTATTCGTCAAGGATCGCAACCTCACCTATGTCGCGGTGAACCTTGCCTTCTGCGAGAAATATCAGACGAGCGCCGACGAGGTGCTCGGGCGCAAGAGCGGTGATCTTTTTTCAGAAGAGATCGCCAAGCGCTTCGAAGAAAGCGACCGCCATGTGCTGGAGACCGGCGAGATGTCCGTCTCCCGCCAGCGGCAGATCTCCCGCGACGGCATCGAGCGCGACATCGTCAGCCGCAAGCACCGCATCGGCAAGCCCGGCCGCTATTTCCTGGTGTCGACCATGCAGGATCTGCCGCGCGACGGCGCCGATCTCGACGAATTCGGCCAAGCGTCCGCGATCACCGCCTCCAGCAATCAAAGCTATCGCCGGGCCTATGTGCCGGTGCCAAGCGGCATCGAACGGCGCGAGCCGGCGGCGATGGAAGCGATCGTTCCGGAGAATTTCTCCGGCCGCAAGGTCCTCGTCGTCACTGCCGACCTCGCCGCCGAGACCGCCGCGCTGCGGACGCTGACGAAATACGGCTTCGAATCCTGCTCGGTCCGCGGTGAGGACGAAGAGGAGCGGTTCCTGGAAATCGCCACCTCCTCCGGCATTTCGCTCGATCTCTTGATCATCGACAACCAGATGGGCATGCGTTGCCTCGAACTTGCCGAACAATACGGTATTCCGGCGCTCGTCATGGACGGTTTCCAGATCGCCAACGAGCTCACCTTCCAGATCGCCCGCCATTTCAATCGCAACAGCCGCAACGCCGCCGGTTCGGATGCGGATTGGGAAATCAGCACTTCCGACGACGCGATTGGCCTGCAAGTTCTCGTCGCCGAAGACAACGATATCAACCAGATCGTCTTTTCGCAGATCCTCGAAGGTCTCGGCTATCGCCATATGCTGGCGGCGACCGGCGACGAGGCCGTGCGCCTCTGGGCCGAGCACCGGCCGCAGATCGTGCTGATGGATATTTCCCTGCCGGGCTTTAACGGCTTCGAGGCCGCGCGCCTCATCCGGCAGATGGAGGAAACCGGCGGCAGCATCCGCACCCCGATCATCGGCGTGCTCACCCAGGCCTTCGAGCGCGACCGCGCCGAATGCGTCAAGTCAGGCATGGACGACGTCATCATGAAACCCGTCAGCCCCGACATGCTGGAGACCATATTTCAGAAATACCTAATGAATGAGGCCATGCGGGCGCAAAACTGAAGCATGTCGCGGAAAAGTGTGCAGGCGCCAAAATACCCGTCAACTCCCTAGATTTTGGGGAGGTTCAGGCGGCTATGCCGCTGATTTACTATCGAATTGTTAAGACCTGCCGGTCATTCTTCTGCATGGCTCCGGAGGAAAGCTCGGGTTTGGATGATGAAATCGGCGGACATAGCTTTCTTGACCGTCGGTCAGAATGAGCTTCAGGCGATGGCCTATACCGATCCGCTGACCGGATTGGGCAATCGCAATCGCATGCGGGACAAGGTCTTGCAGATCTCCGCTGAGCGCGCCAGCGATCCGGCCCCCTTCACCATCGGTATCGTCAACCTCGACAGTTTCAAGCCGATCAACGATCTATTCGGCTCGACAGCCGGCGATGAAATCCTCTGCCAGGTCGCCCATCGTCTCAGGGCCTGTATTCCGGATGGCGCGCTGGTTACCCGCCACGATGGCGACGAATTCGCCTTCGTGCTGCCGTTGATCTTCGAGCGGGCGAGTGCCGAGAAATTCGGCCAGATGATCCGCGAGGTGCTGTCGGCGCCGTATGACCTCGGGGACCGCAATGTCCGTCTCTCCGCCTCCCTCGGCTTTTCCATCTATCCCTTCGCCGGAGAGGATTGCGAGGAACTGCTGAAGAGCGCCGAAACCGCGCTCTACCGTTCCAAGCGCCGCGGCCGCGGCCAGATCACCGTCTATTCGCGCGAGATCGCCCAGGAGATGAAGCGCGCCACGCAGCTGGAGCAGGCGCTCAGAAACGCCATCATCTCGGATGCTATCGATGTGCATTTCCAGCCGATCGTCTCGCTGTCCAACAATCAGGTCGTCGGCTTCGAGGCGCTCGCCCGCTGGAACGATCCCGATCTCGGCTTCGTGTCGCCCGGCGTCTTCGTGCCGCTGGCCGAAGAGCGCGGCTTCATCGATGCGCTGTCGGAGGCGCTGCTGCGCAAAGCCGCCGAAGCCGCACTTTCCTGGCCGCGCGAACTCTTCCTGTCGTTCAATCTCTCCTCGGCCCAGCTGATGGATCCGGGTACGAGCAGCAGCGTCCTGTCGATCCTCGGCCGCGTCGGCTTCGATCCGCATCGCCTGGAGCTGGAAATCACCGAGACCGCGGTGATGAGTTCGGCCGATACCGCTCACCGCATCATCGCCGATCTGCGTGCCGCCGGTGTGCGCATCTCGCTCGACGATTTCGGCACCGGCCAGTCGAGCCTCGGGCGCCTGCGCGACTTCATCTTCGACAAGATCAAGATCGACCGCGCCTTCGTCTCACGCATCAATTCCGATCGCGCCTCCGAACATATCATCAAGGCGATCCTCACCATGTGCGAAGGCCTGGAGCTGGAGGTCGTGGCGGAAGGCATCGAGGATTATGCCGAGGCGGTGAAGTTGCGCACGCTTGGCTGCGGCATGGGCCAGGGTTATCATTTCGGCCGTCCGGCCGACGGTATCGCCACGTTGCGCTTCCTGCACGAGAATTATTACGATCCGACTATGGTGGAGCGTGTCAGCGCATAAAGCCATGGCGCAGCATAAAGCGATGGCGCCCCTAGGAGCGCCATCGCCTACGCTATACTACCGCGCACGGATTACTTAGGCGTGGTCGAGCCTGTCGCCGTGGTATCTGTACCGGTCGCAGCCGGAGCCTTTTCGGCCGACTGCATTGCCAGCGTCTTGAACTCAGGTGCGGCCTTCAGCGATTCAGCCGTTTCACTGGTCGTCAGCTTGACGCTGCCGTCCTGGGTGTTTTGGGCGACGGTAATCTTTTCCATTGGCACGGCGACGTTCTTCTCGCCGATGCCGAGGAAGCCGCCGACACCAACGATTGCAGCAACAAAGCCGCCGTCCTTCTTCAGGATAAGGTCGTTGACGCTGCCGATGCTTTCATTGTTGCCGTTATAGACCGACTGGCCGATATAGGTGTTGGCGCTGACCTGGTCGGGAGACTGCTCGGTCAGATAGCCGGCCTGTGCCGTGTCTGCTGTCGGTGCTGCGGCCGGAGCCTGTGCGGCATCGCCTGCGGGTTTGGTGACGTCGGGCGTCATCGGCTTCGGTGCTGCCGGATCGGCGGGAGCCGCCTGGGTCGGCGCGGCCGGATCCGCAGGCTGCGGTGCCGCCTGCGAGAATGCCGCCGGTGCGAAAGCCGTGGCAAACAGTGCGCCAGCGGCAACGGTCGTCAAGAGTTTGCGTGTCATTTCGAACCTACCTTCGTTTTTCCCTAGAGTGATCGCTGACCCGGCAACACCTGTTTCCCAGGTCTCTTTGCCGCGCCGGTTCGAAAGGAAAATGGCTGGTGGCGCGATTGGTTCCGGTTGAAAACACGGAAAATTTCTCGATTTTCACGGAACATTTATCGAAGAGCTGCGGCCAAAACGAGAAAAAGGCGCCCCGATGGGGAGCGCCTCTGATCGCCGCTGGCAAGCAAAAATCAGATTACATAGACGGGATCGAACACGCCTTTGACGTCGATGCCGAGTTCCAGCAGCGCGCCGGCGCTCGGCTGCGCCGACCGCGCATCCTCGTCGAGCCCTTCCCAGGCAGTCGTCACCGCCAGCCGGTCGGCATTGACGCCGATGAAGGCAGGGCAGGACGGCTGGACGGCAGGAACCATATAGCGCGAGATGCGCAGACCGTCCGGACTATAGCGGTCGACGACGCCGGCGCCCCAGCGCGCATTCCACAGATAGCCGTCGGCATCGACGACCGAGCCGTCGATGCTGCCGGGGTCGTCCATGCTGTCGACGAGCACGATCGGCTCGCCCGAGGGCAGGCCGGTCAACGGATCGACCATAACGCGCATCAGCCGGTTGATGCGGGAATCCGTATAATAGCCAACCGTGCCGTCAGGCGAGAAGCAGATCGAATTCGGGATGCTGATGCCGTTGAAGATCTTCGTCACCTTGCCGCTCGCGACATGATAGATGGCGCCGGCCTGGTTTTCCGCCCGCTTGCTCATCGTGCCGATCCAGAGCGCGCCGGACGGGTGGGTGCGGCCGTCGTTCGAACGGTTTTCCGGCCTGTCGTTTTCGAGGGCGGCGTAGAAGGTGAGGTTGCCGCTTGCCACATCGCGCACGAAAAGCCCTTCCTCCGTCGCGATCAGCTGCCGCCCGGCATCGATGCGGGCAAGCACGCTCGCCATCACAGGCAGCGGATGCACCTTTTTCGCGGCCGTCGAGAGATTGAGCTCGTGCAGTTCCTTGCCGAGGATGTTGAACCACCAAACGGTATTGCTGTCCGGATCATAGGTCGGACCTTCACCGAGAACGGAATTGGTATTGCAAAGTGTTTTGCCCTCGAACTCATAAATATCGGTCATACGTTCACGCTCCCAATGGCTGCATCATAGGCGTAAATGGTCGCCTTGGCGCGCTCGGCAACCTCTGATGCAGTCATTCCTGGCTTGTAGATGCTGGTGCCGAGACCGAAGGCGAAGATGCCGGCCTTGGTATAATCGCCGAAATTCTTGTCCGAGACACCGCCGACGGCGGCAATCGTCAGTTCCGGCGGTAGGATCGCCCGGATCGCCGTGATGCCGGAAGGGCCGAGCACGCTGGCCGGAAAGAATTTGAGACCGGTGGCCCCGGCGCGCGCTGCCGCCAACGCCTCGGTCGGTGTAAAGACGCCCGGCATCGTCACCATGCCGTAGTCGCGCGCCCGGATGATCACCTCGGGCTCGACATTTGGCGTGACCAGCAGCTTGCCGCCGGCCGCATGTAGGCTGTCGACCGCCTCGACGGTCAGCACCGTGCCGGCGCCGATCAGCACTTCGGCCGGCGCCATCTTCGCGGCGATCTCGATGGATTTGAACGGTTCCGGCGAGTTGAGCGGGATCTCGATCGCCGTCAGGCCATTGTCGATCAGAGCACCGACGACGCTTTCGGTCTCGTCGGGCCTGATGCCGCGAAGGATGGCGATCAGCGGGCGCTTCATGTCGGGGAAGGGGATACGGTTCATCGTGTCAGCTTTCTCAATTCGGCCAGATGGCTTCGGCGGCAGCCGAAAGCCCGCGGCGCACGGCGGCGTCGGCGTCAATGGCGGTGAAGGCAAGGGAGAGGGTTTTGACGGCCTGTTCGTAGAGCGCCTGCAGGCGCCCGGAGGCGACGAGGGTGATGGTGGTGCCGTTTGCCGCATCCTGCAGCGCCCCGGCGATTTCAAGGCCGATCAGCGTACCGGAAAGCCGGGCTTGCGCGGCAGCCGCAGAAATCCCGTGCAGGAGCTGACCGGAGCGGGCGGCAAAGAGCAGGTTGGAGGCAAGGGCCGGACGTGCGAAAGCGGCCGAGACCGCGGCCTCGAAGGCCGCCGCATCCGCCGGCTGCTCTTCCGCACCGGCAACGGCATGCGAAAGGATCGTGTGTTTGCTGATGACGTCGAAAAGCTCGCCGGTCATGAAGGTCGAAAAGCCGGTCACCTTGCTATCCGTCACATGCACCCATTTCGAATGGGTGCCGGGCATGCAGACCGCCTGCGCGCCCGCGCTTGCGCGGCCGAGCGCGCCGAGAAGCTGGGTTTCCTCGCCGCGCATGACGTCGGGCCTCGCGATGTCCCGCTGGGCAAGGCCCGGCAGAATGCGGATGTCGCGGCTTTCGCCGGGCACGGAGACCGCTCCGGTCAGGATCGAGGCAAGCGGCGCCGGCACGTCGATATAACCGGCCTCGACCCAGCCCTGCCTGGCGCCGGCCATGCCACAGACGATCACCGGCAGGTTTTCGGGTGCCTCGATGGCGGCGAGATGGCCGGCAAGCACCGCGGAAAAGCCGATCTTTGCCGCGCTCGTCATGCCTTCGCCGCTGCGGCGTTCGGCAAGGACGGTGCCGTCTCTGCTGATCAGCCAGAGCCGAAAGCTGCTGGTGCCCCAGTCCACCGCGACATAAGCGGGATTTGCCATTACAGAACACCTCCATCGACAATCAGAGACTGGGCGGTCATCGCCGCCGCGCAGTCGGATGCAAGAAACAGGCAGGGACCGACGATCGCATCGGGTTTGAGCGCGACTTTCAGGCACTGGTCCTCGACTGAGCGCGCAATGCTCTCTTCGGTGAGCCAGTGCTGCATCTGCCGCTCGGTGACGACCATGCCGGGCAGGATGCAGTTGACCCGAATGTTCTCCGGCCCGAGCCTGCCCGCCATGCTCTTCGTCAGCCCGACGACCGCCGCCTTGGCTGCCGCATAGGCGGGAAAGCCGCCCATGTTCAGCTTGAAGGCGATTGACGACATATTGATGATCGCCCCGCCGCCGGCCGCTCGCATCGACGGCACGACTGCCTGCGAGGTGAAGAACACATGTTTGAGGTTGACCGCCTGGTTGTTGTCCCAATAGGCCTCGGTCACCGCGTCGAATTCATGGCGGTCGTCCCAGGCGGCATTGTTGACCAGCACGCGGATCGGCCCTGAGCTGGCAATGACGCTATCGACCGTGCGCCGGATCGCCGCGATGTCGCGCAGGTCGGCATGGTGAAAGGAGACCGGATGCGTGGTCTCCCGCGACAGCCTTTCGGCGAGCTCGCGGCCGGCGGCCTCGGCGATATCGATGAACGAAACCTTGGCGCCTTGGCGCGCGAAACCTTCGACGATCGCAGCACCGATGCCCGATCCGCCGCCGGTCACCAGCACGGCTCGGTTTTTGAACTCGGGAAATTGTGCTGCTGGCATCATGGTCACCGTCGCCTCCCGACCTTATCGTTGTTCCATTATATGGAACTTAATTTGACTATATGGAATTATCGAATTACAGTGCCCTTTCTGTCAAGGGTGAGTGACGCGATGAATTCAAACGGCGACGGCGCAGCACAGGCACGCGAAACCGGCACGCTCGGCAAACTGATGGTTCTGCTCGATCTCGTCACCCATGCCGATGCGCCCCTGCGTTTCACCGACATCCTGGCCCTTGCCGGCCAGCCGCGCGGCACGCTGCATCGCCAGCTGAGCCACTTGGTGGAGGAGGGGCTGCTCGAGCTCGATGGCGACGGCCGTTATGCGCCCGGCCTGCGCTTGCTCGATTTCGCCGCGCGCAGCTGGGCGCGCAACGAATTTCGTCTGATTGCCGAACCACACCTTAGAGATCTGCAGCAGGCGACCGGCGAGACGGTCCATCTCGGCGTCCTCAGGGGCCAGTCGATCATCTATCTCGATAAGGTCGAGGGCCGTCAGCCAGTGCGCATGTATTCGCAGATCGGCAATGCCTCGCCCTGTTATTGCACTGGCGTCGGCAAGGCCGCCCTGTCGCTGCTGCCGGCCGAAAGCCTCGTCGATCTCATCGCCGGCCTGAGCTTCACCAGCTTTACCGCCTCGACCCATGTCTCGGCCGAAACGTTGCTTGCCGAAATCCGCGAGATTGCCGATCAGGGTTATGCCTTCGACCGCGAGGAGCATGAGGCCGGCATCCGCTGCGTTGCCGCACCCGTTTGGTCGGAGGATCGGACCTTTATGGGGGGCATTTCGATTACCGGCCCGGCCTATCGGTTGTCGATGGAACTTCTGCATCAATGGACCGTTCCCGTTCAACTGGCGGCTGTCAGGATCATGGAAGGCATGCGCGTCCGGCTCGGTCCGCGCCGCTGACAGAAAAAATCGCCGTCGGCTGCTGCTGCTGGACGTAATCGCAGAGCATGCTTATGATAAGCGCGATATTGAGATTTTCCGGCGAATCACCACAACTAGAACGGTCCGCGAAATCTACAACCATTCACCGGCCGAACGCTCGACGCTGAAGCCGATTCCAACCAGCGATCGTCGTTTCCCGATGCAATCGAGCCGGCCACGGCGGGCAGGTTTCGCAAACGGTTTGCCGGCCGCTGTGCCGAAGATGAAGAAATGTGATGGCACCCTTGTCGCAAACATCCACGGAAGAAGACGACTACGTTCAGGAAATAGCGGGCCTGAAGACCCAGTTCGATATTTTCCGTTTCATGAAACGGGTGACGGAAGCCTATCGCAGCCGTGCCTTCATGGTTCTCAACCTGCCGCCGATCACCTCCTTCGATCTTCAGGGCAGCACCGTCATCACCAGCTGGCCGGCCGAGCTTCTGGCGCTCTACGACCAGGAAGGCCTGATGGTGAACAGCCCGGTCCTCAGACGCCTCAGAACATCGGCGCGGCCCTTCTTCTACGACATGTCACGGCAGAACTTGTCGCGGGACGACGGTAAGTCCATTCTCGTCGCCTCCCTGTTCGAACGTTTCAAGATGATGCGCTGCGCCTATTTCCCGACGCATGAGCCCTCCGGCCTGCGCGGCGCCATCTCTTTCGCCGGCGACCGCGAGCCCTTCAGTCCGGCCGAGATGCGTGAGCTCTGCTACATTTCCATCCATATCTTTGACAGGCTTGCCGAGATCCGCAACCTCGATACGCGCATGACGGATACGCTGACCGACCGCGAGATCGATTGCCTCAACTGGACGGCGGCCGGCAAGACCAGTGCTGAAATCGCCGAAATCCTCACCCTGTCCGAGCATACGGTCAATCACTACCTCAACCGTGCCACCAAGAAGCTCGACACGGTCAACCGTACCCAGGCGGTCGCCAAGGCGTTGCGCATCGGCCTGATCAAATAAGTTGCAAAAAACAACCGAGTGCTTTCGAAGCCGCCCAGCGCATAGGCAAGTCCTTCCCGTTGGAAGCCTGTCCCGAGCGCTTTTGCCCTGTTTTTCCTGATTTTCCATCTGGCACGCTTTCTGCATCTCTTCTGCGAGAGGTCCAGAGGGGACTTTGAGACCAGCGCCAGAAAATGGCGCGGCCGACACACCGCTGCCCGACGCCGATGCCGCTTTTCTTCCGGCCCTTCGGTGTCGGCGGCGGTTGTTGCGTTTTGGCACCGCTTCTTTCCCGGCTGTTGGCGATTTCATCTTCCGCGTTCACTTTTCGCTGGTCTTTTCTTCGGCTTGCTCTAGTTCGCCCCGGATTGCGCCGGTTCTCGGGGAGACCGTTGCGGCCATCAGGGCGAAAGCCCGGCGGACTTGATGGCCGCAACGGATTGCCAATTCTCCCCGGCGCTCTTTTGGCGCACCGGATTTTCCTCCCGATGATTTTGTTTGGCGAAGGCTTCCGTCTCCACTATCTGTGATCTGCAAGAAGCAGTGAGGGTGGAATGGCCGACGTCACCAAGGAACAAGTTCTCGAAACGCTGAAGACAGTGCGTGGACCGGATCTCGAGCACGATATCGTCGAGCTCGGCATGGTTTCCGACGTCTTCATCTCCGACGGCAAGGTTTATTTCTCCATCACCGTCCCGGCCGATCGCGCCAAGGAGCTGGAGCCGATGCGGCTCGCCGCCGAACGCGTCATCAAGGAAATGCCAGGCGTCAAGGGTGCCCTCGTCACACTGACGGCGGACAAGAAGGCCGCCGCCGCCGCTCCGGCTGCCCGCCCTGCGGCGAACCCGCCTCACGGTCATGCCGGGCACGATCATGGGAGTCATGCTCACGCTCCTCAACAACCGCCGCGCGCCGGCAAGATCGGTGTGCCCGGCATCGGCGCGATCATCGCCGTCGCCTCGGGCAAGGGTGGGGTTGGCAAGTCGACCACCGCCGTCAATCTCGCACTCGGCCTGCTCGCCAACGGCCTTCGTGTCGGCATTCTCGATGCCGATATCTATGGTCCCTCGATGCCGCGGCTGCTGAAGATATCCGGCCGCCCGACGCAGATCGACGGCCGCATCATCAATCCGATGGAGAATTATGGCCTCAAGGTCATGTCGATGGGTTTTCTTGTCGACGAGGAGACGGCGATGATCTGGCGCGGGCCGATGGTCCAGTCGGCGCTGCTGCAAATGCTGCGCGAAGTCGCCTGGGGCGAACTGGATGTCCTCGTCGTCGACATGCCGCCCGGCACCGGCGACGTCCAATTGACCATGGCCCAGCAAGTGCCGCTTGCCGGCGCCGTCATCGTCTCGACGCCGCAGGATCTCGCGCTGATCGATGCCCGCAAGGGCCTCAACATGTTCCGCAAGGTTGAGGTGCCGGTGCTCGGAATCGTCGAGAATATGAGCTATTTCATCGCCCCGGATACCGGCACCCGCTACGACATCTTCGGCCATGGCGGCGCCCGCAAGGAGGCCGAGCGCATTGGCGTGCCCTTCCTCGGCGAAGTGCCGCTGACGATGAACATCCGCGAAACCTCCGACGCCGGCACGCCGCTTGTCGCCTCCGAGCCGAACGGCGTCGTCGCCGGCATCTATCGCGGCATCGCCGCCAAGGTCTGGGAGCAGGTCGCCGGCCAGCCCCAGCGTCCGGCACCGACGATCGTCTTCGAATAATGCATGCCGCCCGGAAGTGTGCAGCGGTTCCGGGATAAAGGCACGCATCACAACAAATGCATGTCGCCCGGAAGTGCAGCGGTTCCGGGATAACGGCATGCATAAAACAAAATGCATGTCACCGGGACGTGTGCAGCCGCTAAAGCGCGGCGCTTTAGCGGCCCGAATCGCCGCAGCGGATACCCCAAATTGTGGGGGAAACGTGGTGAAAAGCCGCGCTTCACGGAAGATGTCTTGATTATTTCACGGCTTTGCTTCATATGCCGCGGCGCCATGATGGCATTTTGCTGCAGATGCTCAATGACGGTCGTCTTCGTATCGAAGATGCCGGCCCGCCTGCAAGTTCGGAGTTGTCTTGTCGATCGAAGGATTGGGAACTGCGATGCGGTTGAGCACAACGCGCATGCCGGCCTTTAAGGTTGGATGCAGCCGGAGAGACGACCGGTGATTACCGCCTACTGTTCCAATTGCAAGTCGGTCGAGATCGGCGATCTGTCGCATGCTGCGTCCTTTCCCGAGGATGTCGTCTGGATCGACATGATCGAGCCGACCCGCGATGAGGAACTCTATGTTGAGAAGGTTCTTGGCATCGAGGTCCCGACCCGCGACGATCTCAAGGATATCGAGCCTTCCGCCCGTCTCTATGTCGAAAACGACGCCGTCTTCATGACCGCCTCGCTGCTCTGGAAGGCTGACACCGACGTACCGACGCTGACCGATGTTGCCTTCATCCTGGCTGGAAACCGCCTGGTCACCATTCGCTACGCCCATCCCAAATCCTTTGCGCTGTTCATCGCCGCCCTCCACCGGCTGCCGGAAAACTGGCGCAGCGGCGCTGCCCTTCTTGCCAAGCTCTTGGAGACGATCGTCGACCGCACCGCCGAGATCCTCGAGATCGCCGTCTCGCGCCTCGACATCCTGTCGATGCATGTCTTCGGCGAGCGGGCAAGGAAGGTGCGTAAGCCCTCGAACTATCTCGAGGAGAAGCTGCGCGATATTGCCGGCCATCACCGGATGATCAGCAAGGTGCGCGACAGTCTCGGTTCGCTTGCCCGCTTGCTGACGTTCTTTCACACGATTCCGGCGATCCAGCAGGACCGCGAGGCGAAGGAGCTTTGCCGCACCGTCTCGCGCGATATCCAGTCGCTGTCGGAGCATGCTTCCTTCGTCGCCGCCAACATCACCTTCCTGCTCGATGCTTCGCTCGGGCTGATCAACATCGAGCAGAACTCGATCATCAAGATTTTCTCGATTGCCTCGGTGGTGTTCTTGCCGCCGACATTGGTCGCCTCCGTCTATGGTATGAATTTTCAGGTCATGCCGGAGCTGACCTGGGCCGCGGGTTATCCCTATTCGCTGGCCTTGATGGTGATATCCGCCGTCATCCCCTTTTTCTTTTTCCGCTGGAAAGGCTGGCTCTAAGGAGCCTGTTGCAACTTCATGTCCGAAGAGAGCCATCCGAACGAACGCCATATGACGCCGCGAAAGCTGTTCTATCTCGCGCTGGGTTCCGTCGGCGTCGTCTACGGCGATATCGGTACCAGCCCGCTCTATGCCTTTCGCGAAGCGCTGAAGCCGGTGGCCCATGACGGCGTTACCCGTTTTGAAGTCATCAGCCTGATCTCGCTGATGATCTGGGCGCTGACGATCATCGTCACCATCAAATATGTGCTCTTCCTGCTACGCGCCGACAACGACGGCGAGGGCGGCACGCTGTCGCTGCTGGCCCTTCTGATGAAGACCGCCAACGGCCATACCGCCATCCTGATGCTGCTTGGCCTGATGGGCGCTGCCCTCTTCCTCGGCGATGCGATGATCACCCCGGCTCTGTCCGTGCTGTCGGCCGTCGAGGGCCTGAAACTCGTCACACCCAGACTCGCGGACTATATCGTGCCGATCTCGGTGGTGATCCTGGCGCTGCTCTTCGTCGTGCAATCGCGCGGCACTGGCGCCGTCGCGAGGTTCTTCGGCCCGATCACCGCTGTCTGGTTCCTCGTCATGGCCGCCGCCGGCATTTCCCATATCTCTGACGATTACGGCATTCTGGCCGCCTTCAATCCCTATTATGCCGTCAGCTTCCTGCTGCATGAGGGCTTCTACGGCGTCGTCGTGCTCGGCGCCGTCTTCCTGACGGTGACGGGTGCGGAGGCGCTCTATGCCGATCTCGGCCATTTCGGCCGTCGTCCCATCCAGTGGGCCTGGTTCATGCTGGTTTTCCCGGCGCTGACGCTGAATTATCTCGGGCAGGGGGCCCTCGTTCTCGGCAATCCGGCGACGATGTCCGATCCCTTCTATCTGATGTTTCCGAAATGGGCGTTGCTGCCGGTCGTCATCCTGGCGACCGCCGCGACGATCATCGCCAGCCAGGCGGTCATCACCGGCGCCTTCTCGATGGTGCGCCAGGGCATCAACCTCGGCTTCCTGCCGCGCATGGAAATCCTCTTCACCTCGGAAACCAATACCGGGCAGATCTTCGTGCCTTCGGTCAACGCAGTGCTGTTCATTGGCGTCATCTTCCTGGTCTTGAGTTTCAAGACTTCGGATGCGCTGGCGACCGCCTATGGCATCTCCGTCACCGGCGCCATGGTCGTCACTTCGATCATGGCCTTCGAATTCGTCCGCGCCCGCTGGAACTGGTCGCTTCCCGTCGCGGTGATCGCGCTCGCGCCGCTGGTGGTGCTGGAAATGATCTTCCTCGGTGCCAATCTTTTGAAGATCCACGACGGCGGCTATATCCCGATCATGATCGCCACCGCCTTTACCGTCGTCATGTGGACTTGGCGTCGCGGCACGGCGATCCTGATGGAGAAGACCCGTCATACCGATATTCCGCTCGCCTCCTTCGTCAGCTCGATCGAGCGCAAGAGCGAACATTCGCCGGCCCAGGTTCCGGGCACCGCGATCTTCCTGACCAGCGATCCGGAATCGGCCCCCGCCGCCTTGCTGCATAATCTCAAGCACAACCATGTGCTTCACGACCGCAACGTCATCCTGACGATCCGCACGATCAACAAACCGCGTGTACCGAGCCACGACCGTTACAAGATAGAGCAGATTTCCGAGCGTTTCTCCCGCGTCGAACTGCTCTTCGGCTTCATGGAATCGCAGAACGTCTCGCAGGCTTTGGCGACGCTGCGCAAGACAGGATTGAAGTTCGACATCATGTCGACCTCCTTCTATCTCGGCCGCCGCAAACTGGTGCCGGACGCCAAGTCGGGCATGCCTTACTGGCAGGACCGGCTTTACATCGCGCTCGCCAACGCCGCCGCCAACCCTTCGGACTACTTCCGCCTGCCGGCGAACCGGGTGGTGGAACTGGGCTCGCACGTTATTATTTGAGGGTGGGCAAAGACCCCGCCCCAAATCCCTCCCCACAAGGGGGAGGGGTTTAACCTGTTGGGCCGTCTGCCAACTTTTCGACATTTCAGATAAGCGAGGCGGTGCCGCAATAAGTCCCTCCCGCTTGTGGGGAGGGTCCTTTCGCGAGGCTACGACACATCTCATCCCTCGAACTATCCATCACATTAGAACATCCAAAAGTTCTCATGGACACATTTCGGCACGGCCTGTTAACCGGACATCAAGGTTAATGCGGGATTTTCAATGGAATGTTCCAGCGTTCCATGCCCGGAGTCCGTGTTGCGTCGAAAGAGCCCTTCCCGTAGCAAGCTGCGTCTTTTTCCCGAGAATTGGGTGTCCCCCGTAATCTTCGGTCTTGCCGGCTGGCTGATTTTCCCGAGCGTCGCATCCCATGCCGATCTCGCCGCCATGCTCGCCGGCCTCGATCATGAGGGTGGGAACTGGCGTATGGTACTGACCAATTCTCCGGCCGGCTCCATCCACCAGGCCGAACTCGCCTTTGCCGAGCCGATGGTGACGGGTTCGATCGCAGCCGATGCCGGCATGGTGCTGCCCGATGGCCGCAAGGTCGCCTTCAATGCCAAGGACAAGGGCACTGCCAAGGATAGGGGCCATGAGGACACCCCGGACGAGGATCGCGTCAATCGCAGCGCCAAGAAGGGCCGCGTCGTCGCAGTCGAGAAGATGCAGCCGCCGAAGGATTTTTCCGCCGGCTCGATCCTCGAGCGCACCAAGATGCTCTTCACCCCGAGCTTCGATCTCAAGGACCGGTCGGCCTTCGTCAAGCCGAAGATCCAGGGCAAGGAAATCGAGATCGCCACATCTTTCTATAAGAAGCAGCCCGTTGTGACCGATAATGGCGTGCCGGCAATGCTTGCAAGCCTCGTCACCAACAACAAGGCCGATGTGCTGGCCACCGCCTATGCACCGGCAGCACCTGACTATGCCCGCCAATCGCCCTTCGATTCGATCCTGGCCGAGCCGGACAGCGGCCGCTTCGTTCCGGAGATCGGCCCGCGCGACCATGCCTGGGCCGCAAGCGTGCTGGCGCCCAGCGTCTTTTCCGCTCGCGAACAGCAGTGCCTTGCCTCCGGTATCTATTTCGAGGCGCGGGGGGAATCGGTGAAGGGCCAGGCGGCCGTCGCCCAGGTCATCCTCAACCGCGTCCGCAACCCTTCCTATCCGAAGACCATCTGCGGCGTCGTCTACCAGAACGAGGATTGGCGCAACCGCTGCCAGTTTTCCTTCGCCTGCGACAGCATCAAGGACAGGGTGAATTCGGAATATCACTGGCGAGTCGCCCGCGACGTGGCGATGGCGGTGACATCAGGCAAGATCTGGCTGCTGCAGGTGGGTTCGGCGACGCATTATCATGCCGTCTATGTCAGACCGAAATGGGCAAAGACCATGGAAAAGGTCGGCCGCATCGGTCTTCACGTCTTCTATCGCACCTATGGTGGCGGCTGGAGCTGAGATAAATCCCCAGGGCAAGCCGATTTTCGGCCCGGAAAAGCGGATTCTTTCCGTCGAATTTGCGCGATCGACCCAGAGTCGATTTATCTCTTTGATTTGATAGAATTATTTTCTCGCTGGACAGAAGCTGTCTACGCCTTGACTATGCTAATCCCTAAAACTATGTTGCGCGCGACTTCAGAACGGGCCGGAAGGGTCTCAACCTTCGCGTCCGGGGTCCGAATGACCGGGGTAGCGGGAGTGCGGGCGACGGGCAGGCGAGGAGAGATCCATGGCGGACGACCGCGAGGAAAGTCTAGAAAAGCGCCGTGCGCAATTGGGAGCGAAACTCGCGACCAAGGGCGTCGAGACGGGAGAAGACGAGGCTAGGGAAGCCCGCGCCGAGGTAAGCCGCAAAGGTTATGCCCAGGCGATGAAGCTTTCCAGCGAGTTCATTTCCGCAATCGTCGTCGGTGCTCTGCTTGGCTATCTCCTCGACCGTTTTGTTGGCACGGCGCCTTGGGGTTTGATTGTTCTTCTGCTTCTTGGATTTTGTGCCGGCGTTCTGAACGTGCTGCGTTCTGCGGGGGTGGTTGCCCATCCCCTGGACGACAAGGACGACAAGAAATAAGGACCGGTTCCGGTCCAGTGCAATGACCCCGCGTCCTGCGGGCCAAAGAGAGAGAACAAGCGGTGTCTAACGATCCGACTCATCAGTTCCTGATCCAGAAGATTGTGCCGATCGAAATCGGCGGAATTGATTTTTCGTTTACCAATGCATCGCTTTTCATGGCCGTTTCGGCTGCCGCTGCCGCAGGCTTCCTCTATTTCGCGACCTCGAACCGGGCCATCGTGCCGGGCCGTTCGCAGTCGGTTGCGGAAATGTCCTATGAATTCATCGCCAACATGCTGAAGGAAGGCGCGGGCAAGCAGGGAATGAAGTTCTTCCCGCTGGTCTTCTCGCTCTTCATGTTCGTCCTGACGGCGAACCTGCTCGGCATGTTCCCGTATTTCTTCACTGTCACCAGCCAGATCATCGTCACCTTCGCTCTGGCGATTCTGGTTATCGGTACGGTTCTCGTCTACGGTTTCTATAAGCACGGCTTCCACTTCCTGAATGTCTTCGTGCCCTCCGGCGTGCCGGGCCTTCTGCTGCCGCTGGTCGTCACGATCGAAATCATCTCCTTCCTGTCGCGTCCGATTTCACTCTCGGTTCGTCTTTTCGCCAACATGCTCGCCGGTCACATCACGCTCAAAGTGTTCGCAGGTTTCGTCGCCTCGCTCGGAACCATGGGTGCTCTCGGTATCGGTGGCGCCGTTCTTCCCCTCATCATGACCGTCGCCCTGACCGGTCTCGAGTTCCTCGTCGCCTTCCTCCAGGCTTACGTCTTTGCGGTGCTGACTTGCATGTACCTCAACGACGCAATCCATCCGGGCGGGCACTAAGGATAACGACATCGACGTCAAAGGGCGTCAGTCATTCGCCGCAACAACCATTTCAAAGGAGTTCAACATGGAAGCGGAAGCAGCAAAGTACATCGGTGCAGGCCTGGCTTGCTTTGGTATGGCCGGTACGGCTCTCGGCCTCGGCAATATTTTCGGCAGCTACCTCTCCGGCGCACTGCGCAATCCGTCTGCCGCTGACAGCCAGTTCGGCCGTCTGGTATTCGGCTTCGCCGTTACGGAAGCTCTGGGCATCTTCTCGCTGCTCGTCGCTCTCCTCCTCCTCTTCGCCGTCTGATATCGGCGAATAGATGGATCACGGCCTGCGACCGCAAGCCGTGATCCTTTGCATTTGCAGTCCACCTGGAGGTGAGCATGTTTTTTGTGACCCCGGCTTACGCTGAGGAAGCACCGGCGGCAGCGACGGGTACGGATGCGCACGCCGCTCCGGCCGCAGGCGAGGTCCATACCGAGACTGGTGTCGCCGAAGGCGAACACGCCCGCGGCCCTTTCCCGCCTTTCGATTCGACGACCTTCGCGTCCCAGCTGCTCTGGCTGGTGATCACGTTCGGCGTCTTCTATTTGCTCATGCAAAAGGTCATCGCGCCGCGCATCGGGACCATCCTCGATCAGCGTCACACGCGCATTTCCCAGGATCTGGAAGAAGCAGGCCGCCTGAAGGCCGAAGCCGACGCCGCCGTCCGGACCTATGAAGGTGAACTGGCCGCTGCCCGCGCTAAATCCAACGCGATCGGCTCCGCCGCACGCGACGCCGCCAAGGCCAAGGCCGAAGAGGAACGCCGCGCTGTCGAGGCGAGCCTTTCGGAAAAGATCAAGGCTGCCGAGCTGCGTATCGGCGAGATCAAGGCCAAGGCTTTCGCCGACGTCGGCACCATTGCCGAGGAAACGGCGGCTGCCGTGGTCGATCAGCTGATCGGCGGCACCGTCGCCAAGGCCGATGTCGCCGCCGCCGTCGCGGCTGCCAAGAAGGAGGCTTGATCGATGGAATTTGCCTTTGACGCGACTTTCTTCGCCTTTGTCGGCCTCGTCCTCTTCCTGGCGCTGGTCGTTTATCTGAAGGTTCCGGGAATGATGGCACGGTCGCTCGATGACCGCGCCGATCAGATCCGCAACGAATTGGCCGAAGCCAAGCGTCTGCGCGAAGAGGCCCAGCACCTGCTTGCCGAATATCAGCGCAAGCGCAAGGAAGCGGAAGCCGAAGCGGCCCACATCGTTGCCGCCGCTGAGCGCGAAGCCGAAATGCTGACCGCCGAAGCGAAGAAGAAGACGGAAGAATTCGTCGCCAACCGCACGGCGCTGTCCGAGCAGAAGATCAAGCAGGCCGAGGTTGAGGCGATGAAGGCGGTGCGTTCCGCTGCTGTCGATCTCGCAATCGCGGCCGCTGAAACCGTGCTTGCCAAGCGGGCCGATACCAAAATCCAGTCCGAACTCTTCGGCAATGCCGTCGGCCAGGTCAAGACCCGGCTGAACTGAGCGGTTTCGAAAAGATTTGAGAGGAGGCCGGGCATGTCCCGGCCTTTTCTCTTGTCGATTACTCGGTCTCGTGCCGGGTATCTGCCGCAGATAAACCGACTGCAGACGTTCGGGCAAACCCGCTGCGGTCCGCTGCTCTCACCCGGCGCCAGCCCCTCATCCGGCTGCCGCCACCTTCTCCCCGCAGGCGGGGAGAAGGGATATGCCGCGGCCTTCTCCGTCCCCCGCCTATCTCTCGCAGGGCACGTCCCCTCGCCCCGTTTACGGGGAGAGGGTTAGGGTGAGGGGCAGCCTTCGGCGTGAACCGGACAGCATTGGGACAAGCTCGGGCATATCCCGGTCTTTTGAATAACCTACTCGGAAAGCAGCTCGTCCGTCTCAGGAGCGCCCTCGGTCTTACGCAATGGCCTGAAGCTCATCCGGTGCAGCGAGCAGGGGCCGTGTCTCTCGATGCCGGCGCGGTGTTGCGCCGTGCCGTAGCCCACATGCGCGGCAAAGCCGTAATCCGGAAACACGCTGTGGGCCCGCGCCATCATTCGGTCACGCGTCACCTTGGCGACGATCGAGGCGGCGGCGATCGAGACCGAGCGGGCATCGCCCTTGACCACCGCCTGTCCGGGGCAATCGAGGCCGGGCGGCACGTCGAGCCCGTCGGTCAGCACGTAACTTGCCGGAATGGCGAGGCTGCAGATGGCCCGGCGCATGGCGTCGAGGCTTGCCTTGCGGATATCCGTCTCGTCGATGCGCGTCGAGCTGGAGGAGGCGATGGAGACGGTCGCAGTCGCCAGAATCTGCACGAACAGTTCCTCGCGCCGTTGCGCCGAAAGCTGCTTGGAATCGTTGAGACCCTCAGGGATGCGCCTCGGATCGAGAATAACGGCGGCCGCCACGACGGGTCCCGCCAGCGGCCCGCGGCCTGCCTCGTCGGCGCCGGCGACCGGCCAGTGGCCAGCCTTGCGGGCTTTGAGTTCCAGTCGGAAATCCGGCACGAGCGGAGCCGTGTCGAAAAGCAGGGGAGAATCGGGTGACGTGCGAGGTTTCATGCGGCTGAACCTCGCACGCCAACCCGATTGCCCGCAAGTCCCCGGATCAGGGCGGCGGCCGGGGACGCTCCGGCGGATGGTGGCGGTCAGGGCCATCCGCGGGAATTGCGCTCGGGCTCGAAAACAGGCGGTTTCTCGAGAGCCGATGCGCAAGCTCAAAAATCAAAGAAGCGACAGCTGCACGCCGCTGCCATCGGGCGGCACGAACAGATCGTCGCGCAGCGGCATGCTGCGGCGCGTCAGCTGGAAACGTCGGGCGGCCATTTCAAAGCGCCGGGCAATCTGCCAGGCATAGGGGCCGGCGCCCTTCATGCGCTTGCCGAATTCGGCATCGTAATCCTTACCGCCGCGCATCGAGCGCACCAGCGACATCACATGCCGGTAACGATCGGGGTAATGCTGCAGCAGCCAGTCGCGAAACAGCGGGCTGACCTCGAGTGGTAGCCTGAGGATGACGTAGCTCGCCTCGGCGGCTCCGGCAGCCTTAGCCGATTCGAGGATGCGCTCCAGTTCGTGGTCGTTCAACGCCGGGATGAGCGGGGCGGCCAGCACAGCCGTCTGGATGCCTGCTTCGGCAAGCGTGTGGATCGTCTCCAGCCGCCGCGGCGGCGTGGCGGCTCGCGGCTCCATCGTCCGGGCAAGCTTGCGATCCAGCGTGGTCACCGAGATGCCGACGCGCACCAGGTTCTTAGCTGCCATCTCCTGCAGAATGTCGAGATCACGCAGGATCATCGCCGACTTGGTGACGATCGATACCGGATGGTTCGCCTTGTTCAACACCTCGAGAATGCCACGCATGATGCGCCATTCCTTCTCGATCGGCTGATAGGGATCGGTATTGGTGCCGATCGCGATCACCCGCACCTTGTAGCCGGGCTTGGCGAGTTCCCGCTCCAGGAGTTTTGCCGCATCGGGCTTGGCAAACAGCTTCGTCTCGAAATCGAGCCCTGCAGAAAGCCCCATATAGGCGTGTGTCGGTCGGGCGAAACAATAGATGCAGCCGTGCTCGCAGCCGCGATAGGGATTGATCGAGCGGTCGAAGGGAATGTCCGGCGATTCGTTGCGGGTGATGGCCGTGCGCGGCTTCTCGACCTGCACTTCGGTCTTGAATGGCGGCAGCTCTTCCCACGTCTGCCAGCCATCGTCGACGGTTTCGCGTTGCTGCGCCTCGAACCGACCTGTCGGGTTCAGTCCCGCTCCACGTCCACGCCGCCGATCGACCTCGACTCTCAGACCGGAGGAAACGATCATCGCATCGGCAATATCTGCCGTATTGGCAGGCGCGAATGCGGCCTGCCCTGCCAGGGACTGCTCTCTCATCGGATTCTCCCGCGGCGAAAAGCCATCACCTTCGCCCGTTTTGCTGATTAAATTCCTATCCGCAAAACGAGAACAATGCAAGAACAAAATGAGGAAAACGGTGCTGGCAAAAATTTGTGCGGCGCATTATAAATGGTCAATGTTGACGGTTGTTCTCGAATGTCAGGATCAGGAATCTGAGCTGGCACAGACTTTATCGGTATTGGTGGCAGGCGCGGTGGAGGGGCTGGTGAGCGATGTGGTCGTGCTCGATCACGGCTCACGCGACGGCACCTCGCGGGTGGCCGACGCCGCCGGCTGCCGCTTCCATTCGCAGTGGGATATCAAGGACATCGTCCGCTCGGCGCGCGGCGAATGGCTGCTCTTCGTCGAGCCGGGCGCCAGACCCCAGGCCGGCTGGATCGATGAGATCGCTGAATATGTCGCGCTGAACAAATTGCCGGCGCGCTTCACCGCATCGCGTGCCTATAGGCGCCCTTTCTTCCAGCGTGTCGGCCGGGCCGTGCCGCCGCTGGAACTCGGCTTTCTCCTGCCGAAGAAGCAGGCGCTCGCTATCGCCAAAAGCGGGATGCGGCTTACCGAATTCGTCAAGGGCCAGAAGCCGCGCAAGCTCGCGAGCGAATTGATTCCGTCCTGGGTTGCCCGCGCTGCGCGATAGGTGCCACAACTCTCTCCATGAGCAAAAGATGGCGCCCAATAGGATTTCGCGCTATAATTCAACATGGCGCCGTCGAAGCGCCTCGCTTCGCAACGGAATGGCCATGGAATGCCGGTGAACGGCAGAACAGGTCAGCGAAAATCTCCTATTCTGCCGGGCTCCCGGCGAAAGGAGGTGCGTCATGGCACGCGGTAGGATCTACGGCGTACGCAGTATGATCTACGGCCTCATAGCCGTCATATTGCCGACATTGGTGATCGCGCATCCGCATTCGGCTGCATCGCAGATGATGCGCAGTTGCGCAGGCCGACCCGAAATCGTCAATTTCCTGGACAAGAACTTCGCCGAAAAGCTCACGGCAGTCGGACTAATCAACGAGAACGCCATTCTTGAGGTCTATGCCGCCGAAAGCGGCACCTGGACCCTCATCGTCACGGATGTTCACGGCATAAGCTGTGTTCTGCTGTCGGGTGACAGCTGGGACACGATGCCCGTCCTGCCAGGCCTGGCCACATAGTGAAGGCCCCTGTGCGCCAGGGGCAACCATGCCCTACTTCGTCGCGCCGCGTTTCAGGTGCTCGTCCAGCCGCGGCATGATCTCGACGAAATTGCACGGCGCGCTGCGATAGTCGAGCTGTCCTTTCAGAATGCCGTCCCAGGCATCCCGGCAGGCGCCGGGCGAACCCGGCAGCACGAAGATGAAGGTGGCGTTGGCAACACCTGCCGTGGCGCGCGACTGGATCGTCGCCGTGCCGATCTTCTCGTAGGAGATCCGGTGGAAGATGGCGGAAAAGCCGTCCATGCGCTTTTCGAACAAAGGCTCCAGCGCCTCTGGCGTCACGTCACGGCCGGTAAAGCCGGTGCCGCCTGTGGTGATGACGACGTCTATGTCTTGGTTCTCAGTCCAGGCCTTCACCCGCGCGGCAATCTTTTCGCGATCATCGGGCACGATGCCCCGGTCGACCAGCCTGTGCCCCGCCTCCCTGATCCGCGCCGCCAGCGTGTCGCCTGATTTGTCCGTCTCCGGCGTGCGGGTATCCGAGATCGTCAAAACCGCAATGCCGACCGCGATGAAGGGTCGCTTTTCGTCCAGACCTGCCATCACGCGCCTCCCGAAACCGTTTCTGTCGCCTGGAAATACCAGTCAGGGCGCTTGTCGTGAAGAGCTGCCGCCGCACCTTCGGCAGCAGTCATGCTCGCAAAGATGCCGAAACAGGTGGCGCCGGAACCGGACATGCGGGTCAACAGGGCGCCGCGAGCCTGCAGCATCGCCGAGATCGCCGCAATCTCGGGCACGAGTCCGCGCGCCGGCGGCTCCAGGTCGTTGCGGGCAGCAGCAATCGCCGCGAGCCAGTCGGCAGCCTGAGACCCGCTCAAAGCCAGGCTCAGGGCCGGATTGTTCTTTGTCGCCAGCCGGCGGAAAACCTCAGGCGTCGCGACGCCCTTCAGCGGATTGGCAAGCACCATGGCAAAGGCCGGCAGATCAGGCACCGGTTCGATCTTTTCGCCGATGCCGCGGGCAATCAGCGGCCGGCTCTCCAGGCACATCGGCACGTCGGCGCCGAGCTTCAGAGCCAATGCTGCGAGCGTCTCCGCAGATAACGTCGTGCCCCAGAGCCGCATCAGCCCGCGCAGCGTCGCGGCCGCATCGGCCGAGCCGCCGCCGATGCCGGAGGCGATCGGCAGGTTCTTTTCCAAATGGATGCGGACGGGAAAGGCGAGGGGACCGACCACCTCACGCAGAAGGTCGCGGGCCTTCAGCACCAGGTTGGTGCCGCCGTCGCCGGCAAGCGTTTCGCCAAAACGGCCGGACAGGGTCAATGCGTCGGTCGGCGACCGCATGAAGTCCAGCCGATCGCCGTGATCTGCGAAGGTCACCAGCATATCGAGCAGATGATAGCCATCCGGCCGTTGGCCCGTCACATGCAGGGCGAGGTTGATTTTCGCGCGTGCTTCCTCGGAAAAGCTAGAGCATGATGCCGAAAAGTGTGAGCGGTTTTCGGACGACATCATGCTCTATTTCTTTGATCTCACGCCGGCCACGCCCTCATCAGGCATGGTCCGTCAGGATTTCTTGTCGACCGGCGGCGGGGTGACGGGCGCCGGATCCGGCTGCTTCTTGTCGGCCGCCTTGGCATCGTCACTGGCGGGAGGCAGGCCGTTGGCGACCTTGTCCTTGATCTTCGGGATCTCGGCAGCTTCGGGCTCGGAGGCGAGCGCCCGGTTCCACTGGTAGACGGCCTCGAGCTTGCGCCCGACGCGCCAATAGGCATCGCCGAGATGGTCGTTGATCGTCGCGTCGCCGGCCTTGATCTGTGCGGCCCGCTCCAGCTCGTCGACGGCATCGTCGAAGCGGTTGAGGCGGAAATAGGCCCAGCCGAGCGAATCGATGATGTAGCCGTCGTCAGGGCGAAGGTCGACGGCCTTCTTGATCATGCCGAGACCTTCATCGAGGTTCCGGTTCATGTCGATCCAGGAATAGCCGAGATAATTCAGCACCTGCGGCTGGTCGGGATTGAGCTCCAGCGCCTTGCGGAAGTTCGGTTCCGCCTGGTCCCACTTCTTCAGCCGCTCATAGGCGATGCCGCGCTGGAAGAAGACGCTCCAGTTGGCGCGGCCGGGAATGGGGCCGATCGTTTCGACGGCCTTGTCGTAATTCGTGGCCATCGCCTGGTAGTCCTTGGCGTCGGAGAGCACGCTGCCATAAGCGAGGTAACTGCGGATGTCCTTCGGGTCGGAGGTGATAAGCGCCTGCAGGTGCTTGCGCGCCTCATCCACCTTGCCGCCCTGGGCAAGCGCAAGGCCGAGCTGCAGCTCGGAGATGCGCCGCATCGGCGAATTCTCCGGCACCTTCTTGTAGAGCGCGATGGCGCGGTCCATCTGGTTCTGCTTCTCGGCAATGCCGCCAAGCAGCACCAGCGTATCGGCGCTGTTCGGATCGAGCGCATTGGCCGTCTGCAGATACAGCGAGACGATGTCTTCGGCGCCGTCGCGGTTCAGCGCGCCGCCGACCGAAAAGAGCACGCCGGCAGCACCCTCTTCGGCCGTCTTGACCTGCTGGTCCTGCTTCTCGTTCTTCTCGATACTGTCGCGCAACGCGTTCAGCGGCGCATAATTCGGCAGCAGGTTGTCGCCGACGGAAACGGCGTCGAGCGCCTTCTGCTTATTGCCTTGTGTTGCTTCGAGGCGGGCAAGCGCCATCACGGCGCGCATGAAGGTGTCGGGCGCCGTCGCGCCGCCTTCCTTGTCGAGCACGGCATCGTTCAGATGCTGGCGGGCGGATTTCACGTCGCCGGTGACGATGGCGATCGCGCCGGCATTGTAATTCTGGAAGATGCGGAACCAGTCCGGGCCCTTCATCTTCTCGACCATGGTGAGCGCTTCCTTACCGCGGCCGGCGCCGACGCGGGCCCAGGCGAGCAGCAGGTCGTTCATCATCCGGTCGAGATCGTTTGGCCCCTTATATTTCAGGATGGCCTCGGCGGACTTGTAGTCGTCGCGGCGCACGGCATCCATGCCGCGCACGATCGTGGTGATGCGCTCGACGGAAGGATCGCCCTTCAGGTCGTTGGCATATTTGACGCCGTCCTTGATATCGCCATTTAGCAGCAGCGAGATCATCAGCCGCTGGCGAATCTCGGGATTGCCGGGCTCGATCTGCAGCGCCTTCTTGTAGAGTTCGATCGCGGTTTCGTAGTCATGATCGACATCGGCCGTGCGCGCGGCGAGGAAGGCGCCGGAGAAAGTGGTGACGCTGTCCGCATCAAAGTGAACGGCCGTGCCGGCATCGTCTGTCTTGGCCGCATCCTCGGCGTTCGCGCCGCCGACACCGCTGAGCGAAAGGACAGCGGCAAGCGCTGCGCTCGTAAGAAGACGGATGGCAAGTCTCTGCCGCATTAGGAAACCTTTCTTCGACAGCGTCCCGGACAATGTGCCGGTCGCAAAACAAGTTGCGATCACTGATTCATAACAGGATGGCTTTTTTGAAGCGGCGCCGCAAGAAAATCAGCCTGCGATCAAGGACGTTTGATCAATTGACGCGCTCGATGCAGAAGTCGATCACTTCCATCAGGGCGGATTTCCAGACCGTATCGGGAAGGGGCGCAAGCGCATCCCGTGCGATCGTGCCGTAATGGATCGCGCGGCCGATCGTGTCGCTCAGCGTGCCATATTTGGTGATCAGCCCCAGCGCTTTTTCGAGGTTTGCGTCAGTGCTGTTGCCGGCTTCGATCGCATCGCGCCAGAAGGCGCGCTCGTCCTCGGTGCCGCGGCGATAGGCGAGAATGACCGGCAGGGTGATCTTGCCCTCGCGGAAATCGTCGCCGACATTCTTGCCGAGATCGGCCGCCTTGCCGCCATAGTCGAGCGCGTCGTCGACCAGCTGGAAGGCGAGCCCGAGATTCATGCCGTAGGATTTCAGCGCATTGCGGCCGGACCGGCCGGCCTCGGCGACGATTGGCCCGACTTCGGCGGCGGCGGCAAAGAGAGCCGCCGTCTTGGCGCGGATGACGGAGAGATAATCGTCCTCCGTCGTCTCCATGTTCTTGGCGACGGAAAGCTGCAGCACCTCGCCTTCGGCGATCACGCAGGCGGCGGAAGACAAGACATCCAGCGCATCGAGCGAGCCGACATCGACCATCATCCGGAAGGCCTGGCCGAGCAGGAAGTCGCCGACCAGCACGCTTGCCTGGTTGCCCCAGATCATCCGCGCCGTCGATTTGCCGCGGCGCAGATCGCTTTCGTCGACGACATCGTCGTGCAGCAGCGTTGCCGTGTGCATGAACTCGACCGATGTGGCGAGCTTGACGTGGTTTTCGCCCCTGTAGTCGAACAGCGAGGCGGAAGCCAGCGTCAGCATCGGCCGTAGCCGCTTGCCGCCGGACGAGATCAGATGGTTCGCCACTTCGGGGATCATCTGCACGTCGGAGCCGGCCTTAGACAGAATGAGCTGGTTTACTCGCTCCATATCCGCCCTGGTGAGATCGACCAGCGGCTTTATGGATGCCAGTTTGTTTTTGCTTTCTTCAAGCGGTATGACCACGCCCAACGACCCGGACTCCTATTCATTCATTGCACCTGACAATAGAAAGGGGCGATGGACGCGGCAAGGGGTGAATTGTCGCGCTGAGCGAAATTGGAAGGAAAACGACGGCAAATGCATGAGCTTATCCGCGCCAACGACCCCGTTCTGCTCTCCTTTGCCGAGAGTTTGATGAAGGATGCCGGAATTCACTGCTTCATCGCCGATCAGGGCATGAGCGTGCTGGAAGGCTCGCTCGGCATGCTGTCGCGCCGCCTGCTGGTGGATGAGGAGATGGCCGATCAGGCGCGCCGCATCCTCACCGATGCCGGTCTCGGCGGCGAGCTGCGCGAGCGGAAGTGAGCTCCGATGACCGCCACTGACACTGTCGATGCCTTTCATCGCGGCGGCTTCCATGTGGTGCAGCCGAAGGGCAGGGGTCATCGCTCCGGCATGGATGCGATGCTGCTTGCGGCGCTCGTCGCCGACGATCGTCCGGTCAGGGTCGCCGATCTCGGCGCCGGCGCCGGCGCTGCCGGCCTTGCCGTCGCCTCGCGGCTTGCCAATACGCAAGTCGTGCTTTTCGAGCGCTCGGCCGAGATGGCCGATTATGCCCGCCGCAGCATCCTCTTGCCCGACAATGCCCATCTCGCCGGCCGCGTCAGCGTCGTCGAGGCCGATGTGACGCTGACCGCCAAGGCGCGCAACGATGCCGGGCTCACCGATGAGAGCTTCCACCACGTCATCATGAACCCGCCCTTCAACGACGCCGGCGACCGGCGCACACCGGACGCGCTGAAGGCCGAAGCCCATGCGATGACCGACGGCCTGTTCGAAAGCTGGATCCGCACCGCCGGCGCCATCATAATCCCAGGCGGGCAATTGTCGCTGATCGCCAGGCCACAGTCGATCGCCGAGATCGTCGCCGCCTGCGGCCGGCGCTTCGGCGGCATCGAGATCACCGCCATCCATCCGCGTCAGGGTGAAAACGCCGTGCGGATACTGGTGACTGGTATCAAGGGATCGCGGGCGCGGCTGTCGCTGCGTGCGGCCCTCATCATGCACGAAGAGGGGAGCCACAAGTTCTCCCCTCTCGTTGATGATTTCAATAATGGCCGGGCGGCCTATGCCAGGCTTTAGACTGGCGCCACACTTTTCCTGAAAAATGCTTCAGCCGGTGACGAAGTCGAAGAGCAGCTTGACGTTCAGCCCGGCGATGACGATCGCGATCAGATACGCAACCCCACTCAGCCAGCGCGGTGCCACGAGTTCACCCATCTTGGCTTTGTTGGCGGTGAACATCACCAGCGGGAAGACGGCGAAGGAAAGCTGCAGGCTGAGCACCACCTGGGTCAGGATCAAAAGCTCTGCCGTGCCCTGGTCGCCATACCAGATGGTGACGATCGCTGCCGGCACGATGGCGATGGCCCGGGTAATCAGGCGGCGCACCCACGGCTTCAGCCGAATCTTGAGGAAGCCTTCCATGACGATCTGGCCGGCAAGCGTCGCCGTCACCGTCGAGTTGAGACCGCAGCAGAGAAGCGCGATGCCGAACAGCGTCGGCGCGATGGCGAGGCCGAGCAGCGGCGACAGCAGCGAATAGGCATCGCCGAGTTCGACGACGTCAGTCTTGCCGTGCGCATTGAAGGCGGCGGCAGCCAGGATCAGGATCGAGGCGTTGATCAGCAGCGCGAAACAGAGCGCGACGGTCGAGTCGATCGTCGCAAAGGTGAGCGCCTCCCTCTTTTCGGGAACCGTATGGCCATAGGCCCGCGTCTGCACGATACCGGAGTGGAGGTAGAGATTGTGCGGCATGACGGTCGCGCCGAGAATGCCGAGCGCCAGATAGAGCATCTCGGGATTGGTGACGATCTCCGTCGTCGGGAAGAAGCCGGTGAGGACCGCGCCCCATTGCGGGTCGGCCAGCAGTATCTGCACGCCGAAGCAGACGGCGATAACGCCGAGCAGCGCGATGATGAAGGCTTCCACCCAGCGGAAGCCGAGCTTCTGCAGGAAGAGGATCACGAAGACGTCGAGCGCGGTGATCAGCACGCCGAGTTCGAGCGGGATGCCCATCAACAGGTTGAGGCCGATCGCCGTGCCGATCACCTCGGCGATATCGGTGGCGATGATGGCGATTTCCGCAAAGGCCCAGAGCGGCAGCGAGACATATTTCGGAAAGGCGTCGCGGCAGGCCTGGGCGAGGTCGCGGCCGGAGGCGATCGCCAGGCGCGCGCAGAGCGATTGCAGCACGATCGCCATCAGGTTGGAAAGCAGAGCGACGGTGAGCAGCGCATAGCCGAATTTCGAGCCGCCGGCGAGCGAGGTCGCCCAGTTGCCGGGGTCCATATAGCCAACGGCGACCATGTAGCCCGGTCCGGCGAAGGCTGCCGCCCTTCGCCATCTCGAGCTGTGACGCCCAGTACCGACGGTGCGGTAAACATCCGACAGCGACGCTTCTCCGCGTTCGTGCCGCCAGCCGTTCTTTGCATTCGGATTGAGGGCGTCCATGCGATTTCCACCTGTTTTATCGTCAGCGCACTATGACGAATTAGAATGATAATGCAAGTCATTCGCAATAACAAATTCAAACCCGCTATTTTCAGGAACGCGGCCATTGCGTTTGCCGTTCCAGCGCATACATGGAGGCGATCGTGCGACCCGAAGCGAAGGATGGAAAATGGCCGGATTCTTGAGAAAACTGCTGCCGAAACGGTTCCGCAAGGACGGCATCACCATTCCGGTCGTCCGGCTGCAAGGGGCGATTATCAGCGGCGGCGGCCAGTTCCGACCGACCCTCAATCTCGCCAATGTCTCTCCGGTTCTGGAAAAGGCCTTCGCCATGAAGGACGCGCCGGCGATCGCCATCTCCATCAATTCGCCGGGCGGCTCGCCCGTCCAGTCGCGCCTGATCTTCACCCGCATTCGCGAGCTCGCCCGTGAGAAACAGAAGAAGGTTCTGGTCTTCGTCGAGGATGTCGCTGCCTCCGGCGGTTACATGATCGCGCTTGCCGGCGACGAGATCATTGCCGACGCCACCTCCATCGTCGGCTCGATCGGCGTCGTTTCCGGCGGTTTCGGCTTTCCCGAACTCTTGAAGAAGATCGGCGTCGAACGCCGCGTCTATACGGCGGGCGAAAACAAGGTGATCCTCGATCCCTTCCAGCCGGAAAAGGAAAAGGATATCGAGTATCTGAAGAGCCTGCAGCTCGAAATCCACCAGGTCTTCATCTCCATGGTGCGCGAACGTCGCGCCAGCAAGCTGAGGGACGATGCGACGGTATTTTCCGGCCTGTTCTGGAGCGGCACGCGCGGCCTCGAACTCGGCCTCATCGATGGCCTCGGCGATATGCGCCAGGAATTGAAGAGGCGCTACGGCCAGAAGACCAAACTGGAGCTCGTCACCGCCGGCCGCGGCCTGTTCGGCCGCCGGATTCCAGGTGTGTCGCCGGTTTCGCTCGAGGACGCTGCATCCGGTCTCGCGACAGGGCTTGTCGAAGCGGCGGAAGAAAGAGCATTGTGGAGCCGTTTCGGGCTTTGAAGGGAGCAAGAGAGGGGCATGCCGCAGTTAATTACTATTCTGATCCTGGTCTTCTCAGCCTGGTGGCTTTACCGCCGCTTCGTCTCCGATGCCCGCAAGCTCGCCGAAAAGTCGCGCCGTGCTGAAAAAGAGCGCCAGACCGGCGCGATCGGCACGCTGGTCAAGGACCCGGCGACGGGAGAGTACCGGCTGAAGCGCGAGGGAGAATAAGAGGCGTCGCCACTCATTTGCCTCTCATCCGGCAATGGCTCCGGGCGCTCTGCAGGTGGAAGCCCCCCTCTGCCCTGCCGGGCATCTCCCCCACAGGTGGGAGATCGGCAAGTGGCTAAGGCTTCCCCAAACAACGGAACGCCTGCGCGGAGCCGTTATGAAAGCCGGCACATTCCCCCCAGCCGATCTCCCCCTTTGTGGGGGAGATGTCCGGCAGGACAGAGGGGGGCACCCCCCACAGCACAAGAAAGAATTCCTCTTCCATATCGGCATTCGATGGCTCTCCGCCGCTGCAAAAGTCTTGACCCCCGCCGCCCTCCATGGCACCTGTCGCGCCGATAAATCCCAAGCAATCGGTGCCGTTCGATGTCAGCTATCCCAGACCATATGAACCCGAAGCGCTCCTTCCAGGCGCTGATCCTGACCCTGCATAATTACTGGGCGGACAAGGGTTGCGCGGTGCTGCAGCCCTATGACATGGAAGTCGGCGCCGGCACCTTCCACCCTGCCACCACGCTGCGCGCCCTCGGCCCCAAGCCCTGGAAGGCCGCTTACGTCCAGCCGTCGCGGCGCCCGTCCGACGGCCGCTATGGCGAAAACCCGAACCGGCTGCAGCATTATTACCAATACCAGGTCATCCTGAAGCCGAACCCGCCAAACCTGCAGGAGCTTTATCTCGGCTCGCTGGCGGCGATCGGTCTCGATCCGCTGCTGCATGACATCCGCTTCGTCGAGGATGACTGGGAAAGCCCGACGCTCGGCGCCTGGGGCCTCGGCTGGGAATGCTGGTGCGACGGCATGGAAGTCTCGCAATTCACCTATTTCCAGCAGGTCTGCGGTATCGAATGCTCGCCGGTCGCTGGCGAATTGACCTATGGTCTCGAACGGCTCGCCATGTATGTCCAGGGCGTCGACAATGTCTACGACCTGAACTTCAACGGCCGCGACGGCGACGAAAAGATCAGCTATGGCGATGTCTTCCTGCAGGCCGAGCAGGAATATTCGCGTCATAATTTCGAGTTCGCCAATACCGAGATGCTGCACCGCCATTTCGTCGATGCCGAGAAGGAATGCCGGGCGCTGCTCGATGCCGGCGCCCCCGGCGACAACGCCAACCAGCGCCTGCACAAATGCGTCTTCCCGGCCTATGACCAGTGCATCAAGGCAAGCCATGTCTTCAACCTGCTCGACGCCCGCGGCGTCATCTCGGTCACCGAGCGCCAAAGCTATATCCTGCGCGTTCGCACGCTTGCCAAGGCCTGCGGCGAAGCCTTTCTGCTGACCGACGCCGGCGGCGTCAATCTCTCGAAAGAGGCGGCGTAAAAGCCGTCTCGAAAATTTCCGTCGCTTCCGTCGCTCCGCTTCTTTTGTATTGCGCAAACCGCCCCCACATGTCTTGTGGGTGTTGCGATCACGTATGGCTTCGGTATCTCTTTTGAAGAGCGGTATTCTTTACTTTAAACTTTTGTATGAAAATTCCGCCCCCAGGATGTTGCGCCTTTTAGCATGGCCCATCTTATGCGCCATGCTGTTCGTCCTGACTTCGTGCAGCAATTTCGACAAAGAATTCACCGTCTATTCGGCAAACACTACGATCGAAGTCTATACCGACGGCAGTGCGTTTGTGTCGGAACACTTCGACATTTTGGTCAAAAAGGCGGAAAATTACGGCGGCGTCTACGTTGATATCCCTCAACGTTTCACGGATGCGTCAGGTGGTGTTCACTGGCGCGATTTCGAACTGGCCGCAGCCCGGCGTGACGGAATCGACGAATATTATTTCAAAGAAAACAATGTGCCGGGCTATTCGGTTTACATAGGAGCGGAGCACTGCAAAAGCTGTTCTGCAGATCTGCTCACCGGTGTTACAAAGATCCAGATCGCTTACTGGCTCGGACGCCTGGTTCGTCAGGAAGGCGATCACGAGGTTCTCTTCCTGCCGGCCTATATGGGCCGCGTGCACGGCCAGGGAGCGAAAAAAACGCTTACTCTGAAGCTGCCGCCGGGCGGAACGGTACGCCCCTCGCAACAGGATCGGGCGGCGGGCTATGACATTACGCGGAGCGCACCGAATGAGATCTTGGTATCTATTCCAGTAGGTAAAGCGGATCGAAAGCTGCCGGACATCGAGATCGAATATCCCGCAGGGACCTTTGTGACCGTAACGAGCGGCGAGCGGGTGCAGTGGTGGCTTTCCGATCACTTTCTCCCATTCATAAGCATTTTGGGACCGCTCATCGCCGGTCTGTTTGTCCTCATGAGATTGGGGCAGGGCTGGCGATTGCCTGCACCTTCAATTGCTGGCGATAGCAAAAAGACGGAGAGCATCTCGCCTGCTTTAGCCGCCTATGTGTTTTGGAACTGGAAGCCGGATACTGCAAAGGCGGCCTTCATGGCGTCTGTCTGCCATCTCGCAACGAAGAGACTGCTTCGCATTTCTGGCCTTGGGGAGAATGCTGAAGCTTCGGATTTGTCTGCCAGGCAGGTGCGCAAGAAGGGCAAGGTGGCGCGCGCCAGATGGTATGGTCTTCCAGCTGTGACACGTTCGGTATTTGGTCGAATTGAAGGAGAGCGGCCCGTCAATGATCGGCGCACCGTCGTATATGCCCTGTATGGTTTCGAACGTGACTTGCACCAGATAGTCGCCGAGGAATATTGGAAAGTTAGAGGCGGCGCAGATCGAGCAGCGTTGACGACTTCGGCTACAATTCTAGTTCTTGGCATTGCCACTGCCTATTTGTCGGGCCTCTTGATTTTTTCCGCGGCCATCTGCGGGATATTGCTCATTGTTTTTCTGGTGGTAACAATGTTCCGCCATCCAGAGCGGTTTCCCGTGGCCACCGGCACCTCCGAGCAGTTCAAACAGGCGATTAGTTTGTTTGTGGGTCTTCCGGCGATACTGATTGTTGCACTTTGCTATATCGGCACGACCGAGGTGATCGGCGAACAGCAGCCATATCTGGTGGCGATCTTGCTGCACATTGCCGGCATTATCGCCGTTTTGGCGATGCTGCGCATGCCAACGTCGAAGCAGCGGCAGATCCGCAATCACATCCTCAGTTTGCATCGTTATTTCCACGGTGAGATCGATGGCCCGCCAATGTCGATCGAATGCTACGAGCACCATCTGCCCTTCGCCGTCGCGCTTGGTGTCGAGCAACGCTGGACCGAACGTTTCAACCTCTGGCGAGAGAGCGAGAAGATGGATGCCTATGCTCCGGATTGGCGAATAAGTTCTTAGACGAGCGGTATTTTCAAAGTCTGATCGAAATCAGTCAAAGAATGACTGCGCCAAGATGACTTTGTTATGCCGAATCACTAACGTGCGATCATCAAATCGGGGGAGCTCATCTGCATGTATGTGATACTCGCTATTATCGTTGTCATCGCTCTCTATCTCGTCTTCATTTACAACGGCCTGGTTCGCGCGCGACAGATGGCGGAAGAAGCCTGGTCGGGCATCGACGTCCAGCTCAAGCGCCGCGCCGACCTGATCCCGAACCTTATCGAGACGGTCAAGGGTTATGCCGCCCACGAAAAATCGACGCTCGAAGAGGTGGTTGAGCTCCGCAACAAGGCGCAGGCCGTACCATCAGGCGATGTCGCCGGCAGGGCGCAGGCGGAAGGTCTGCTCGGCCAGGCGCTCGGTCGCGTCATCGCGCTCGCCGAAGCCTATCCGGATCTCAAGGCCAACCAGAATTTTGCCGAGCTGCAGGCCTCGCTGGAAACCATGGAAGGCGAGCTGCAGATGGCCCGGCGTTATTACAATGGTGCTGCCCGCGACCTGAACGTCAAGGTTGAAAGCTTCCCGTCCAATCTCGTTGCCGGTCAGTTCGGTTTTGCCAAGCGGGAATATTTCGAGATCACGAATGAGGCCGATCGTGCCGTTCCCACCGTGAAATTCTGACGATCCGGCATTTTGCCTTTGCGAGAAAGCGATTAAGAGCAGGGGGCGGATCGCGGCCGGCTAGAGCATGTCGCGCAAAACCAAAGACCTGAAGGGTGGGCCAAGCGAATCTGAAAGATCGCGACGCGCTTCAGGGTCGCCCCAGGGACGGAAGAACAGCATGACACGCACAGCCAAACTCACGATCATTCCGCCGGGCAGGCCGCTTTCGGGCCGCGCCATGCCGCCCGGCTCCAAGTCGATCACCAATCGCGCGCTGCTGCTTGCCGGCCTTGCGAAGGGCACGAGCCGGCTGACCGGGGCGCTGAAGAGCGACGATACGCGTTATATGGCCGAAGCGCTGCGTGCCATGGGTGTTACGATCGACGAGCCTGACGATACCACCTTCGTCGTCACCGGCAGCGGCAGGCTACTGCCGCCGAAGGCGCCGCTCTTCCTCGGCAATGCCGGCACGGCGACACGTTTCCTGACGGCGGCTGCGGCTTTGGTCGACGGCACGGTCATCGTCGATGGCGACGAACATATGCGCAAGCGCCCGATCGGGCCGCTGGTCGAGGCGATGCGAACGCTCGGCATCGACGTGAGTGCCGAGACCGGCTGCCCGCCGGTCACCGTCAAGGGCACCGGCCGCTTCCAGGCCGACCGCATCCGCATCGATGGCGGCCTGTCCAGCCAGTATGTTTCGGCGCTGCTGATGATGGCGGCCGGCGGCGACCGGCCGATCGACATCGAACTCGTCGGCGAGGATATCGGCGCGCTCGGCTATATCGATCTGACCACGGCGGCGATGAAGGCTTTCGGCGCCAAGGTCGAGAAGACCAGCCCGGTCACATGGCGCGTCGAGCCGACCGGCTACCACGCTGCCGACTTCATCGTCGAGCCGGATGCCTCGGCCGCGACCTATCTCTGGGCCGCCGAAGTCCTCACAGGCGGCGCGATCGATCTCGGTGTTCCCTCCGACGCCTTTTCGCAGCCGGATGCGCGCGCCTATGACATGATCGCCAAATTCCCGCATCTGCCGTCGGAGATCGACGGCTCGCAGATGCAGGATGCCGTTCCCACCCTTGCCGTGCTTGCCGCCTTCAACGAGACGCCGGTTCGCTTCGTCGGCATCGCCAACCTGCGCGTCAAGGAATGCGACCGCATCCAGGCGCTCTCGACCGGCCTCAACCGCATTGTTTCAGGCCTTGCCCGCGAGGAGGGTGACGATCTGATCGTGCAGTCGGATCCCGCACTTGTGGGCCAACATCTGCCGGCGGAGATCGACAGCTTCGCCGACCACCGCATAGCTATGAGTTTCGCGCTGGCCGGCCTGAAGATCGACGGCATCACCATTCTCGATCCCGATTGCGTCGGCAAGACCTTCCCCGCCTATTGGCGGACGCTGGCCGCCCTCGGCGTGACCTATCAGGACAAAGATTGACGAAACGCGCAGCCGAGGCTGCCGGCGGGGAGACAGGGATGGGGCGTCGGTTTTTCGGATTTTGCTTTGCACTGCTGTTGATGCTCGCCGCCCCGGCGGCCTTTGCCGCCGAGGTGATCGACAGTTTTGCCTCCGACATTACGCTCGAAAAAAGCGGTGCGATGACGGTGACGGAAACGATCACCGTCAATGCCGAAGGCAATCAGATCAACCACGGCATCTTCCGTGATTTCCCGCTCTATTTCACCGATGCCGCGGGTCGCCGCCGCAGCGTCGATTTCGATATGGTGTCGGTCCAGCGCGACGGCGATAACGAGCCCTGGCACACTGAATCGATATCAGGCGGCATCCGCATCTATGCCGGTTCTGCCGACGTGACCGTGACGCCGGGCCGTCATCGATACGTCTTCACCTACAGGACCAATCGCCAGATCCGCTATTTCGACGATCATGACGAACTCTATTGGAACGTCACCGGCAACGGCTGGATCTTCCCGATCCGCTCGGCCACGGCGACGGTGAAGCTGCCGCCTGATGTCGGCGCGACGGAGACGACCTTCTTCACCGGCCCTGAGGGAGCCACCGGAAAGAATGCCCGCGTCAGCGAGAGCGGCGCTGGCTTGGTCTTTTCCACCACCGCGCCGCTTGATGCCTACGAAGGCCTGACCTTTGCGATTCGCATGCCGAAGGGGTCTATCGATCCGCCGAGCGCGGATATGGAAAGCACCTGGTGGCTGAAGGACAACCGCAATTATTTCATCGGCTTCGGCGGTCTGCTCCTGGTTTTGGCATATTACACGCGCTCCTGGCTGAAGGTCGGCCGCGATCCTGCCCGTGGCGTCGTCGTGCCGCGCTGGGACGCGCCTGATGGTATCTCGCCGGCGCTGGTCAACTATATCGACAATAAGGGCTTCTCCGGCGAGGGCTGGACGGCGCTGTCCGCCACCGCGCTCAATCTTGCCGTCCGCGGTTACGTCAAGCTCGAAGACCTGAAGAATTCGATTGTCATTCAAGGCACCGGCAAGCCACTCGGCAAGGAGAAATTCCAGGCCGGCGAAATCGAATTGCTGAAGGTCGCCGGCGGCGCCGGTTCGACGCTGACGATCGACAAGGCCAATGGCGAGCGGGTGAAGTCCGTCGGCCAGGCCTTTCGCTCGGCGATCGAGAAAGAACATCGCGGCAAATATTACAATTCCAACCTCGGCTATACCGCCGGCGGCATCGTGCTCAGCGCCGCAGCCCTAGTGATCCTGTTCGTCTTCGGTTCGCTGGCGCCGGATACCATCGCGCTGATGCTGATCCCGATCGCCATTTCGGTCTTCGTTGCGGTGTTCGCCGCCGGCCTCGTCAGGTCGCTGCATCGCGGCAAGTCGCTGTTCGGTAAGATCATCGCCATCATCTCCGCCGCGATCGGCGTCTTCGTCGGCATCAGCATCCTGGCGACCATGGTGCTGGCGCTTGCCTCGTCGCTGGTGGAACTGCACGAAACGCCGATGCTGTTTGCCGTCGGCGGCATCGTGCTGCTCAACATCCTCTATGTCTTCATCATGGGTGCACCGACCCCGCTCGGCGCCAAGATGATGGATGGCATAGACGGCCTGCGCCAATATCTGACGCTTGCCGAGAAGGACCGGATGAACACGGCCGGCGCCCCGGAAATGTCGCCACGGCATTTCGAGACGCTGCTGCCCTATGCGGTGGCGCTCGGCGTCGAAAAACCCTGGTCACGCACCTTCGAGACCTGGCTTGCTGCAGCCGCTGCCGGTGCGGCTGCAGCCTATGCGCCCGCCTGGTATGCCGGCAATTTCAACAGCGGCAGCTTTTCCGATCGTATCGGTGGTTTTTCCTCGTCCATGGCCTCGACCATCGCGTCGACGATACCCGCGCCGCCGCCCTCAAGTTCATCCTCCGGTTTTTCCGGCGGCGGCTCGTCCGGCGGCGGTGGCGGAGGTGGGGGAGGCGGGGGCTGGTAAGCTTTCCCGCTTGACCTTTCGGCCCTTGGCCCTTAACCGCCAGACAGAAAAGGAAAGGGTCGCGCATGAAGGTTCTGTTGATCGGATCGGGCGGACGCGAGCACGCGCTCGCCTGGAAGCTGGCGCAATCGCCGCTGATGAGCGAATTCTACGCCGCACCCGGCAATCCCGGCATTGCCGAACACGCCGTGCTCGTGCCGGTTGACATCGAGGATCACGAAGCGGTCGTGGCCTTCTGCAAGGACAAGGCGATCGATTTCGTCGTCGTCGGCCCGGAAGCGCCGCTGGTTGCCGGCCTCGCCGACCGGCTGCGCGCCGATGGCCTGGCGGTCTTCGGTCCCTCCGCTGCCGCAGCCCAGCTCGAGGGTTCCAAAGGTTTCACCAAGGATATCTGCGCCCGCTACGGCATTCCGACAGGCGCCTACCAGCGCTTCAACAATGGACCGAAGGCCAAAGCCTATATCCGCGCCGAGGGCGTGCCGATCGTCGTCAAGGCCGATGGTCTTGCCGCCGGCAAGGGCGTGACGGTTGCGATGACGCTCGATGAAGCTTTGGCCGCGGTCGACGACTGCTTCGAGGGCGCCTTTGGTGCTGCCGGCGCCGAAGTCGTCGTCGAAGCTTATCTCGATGGCGAGGAAGCGAGCTTCTTCTGCCTCTGCGATGGCAAACATGCGCTGCCGCTTGCAACCGCCCAGGATCACAAGCGGGTGGGCGAGGGCGATACCGGCGTCAATACCGGCGGCATGGGCGCCTATTCGCCGGCGCCTGTGATGACCGCCGAAATGGTCGAGCGCACTATGAAAGAGATCATCGAACCGACGATGCGCGGCATGGCCGAGAGTGGTCATCCTTTCTCCGGTGTCTTTTTCGCCGGGCTGATGATCACCAAGAAGGGGCCGGAGCTGATCGAATACAATGTCCGCTTCGGCGATCCCGAATGCCAGGTGATGATGATGCGGTTGAAGAGCGATCTCCTGCCGCTGCTGCTCGCCACCGCCAACGGCACGCTCGATCAGGTCAAGGCCGAATGGAACGAGGATCCGGCACTGACGGTGGTCATGGCCTCGAAGGGTTATCCGGGCGCCTACGACAAGAACACGCCGATCCTTTCCCTGCCGGACGCAGGCAAGGGCGAGAAGGTGTTTCATGCCGGCACGGGTCTGAAGGACGGCGCGCTGGTTGCGACCGGCGGCCGTGTGCTGAATGTCACCGCGTCAGGCGGCACGGTCGCCGAGGCGAAGAGCCGCGCCTACGCGCTGCTCGACAGGGTGAGATGGGAAAACGGCTTCTGCCGGCGCGACATCGGCTGGCGCGCGATCGAGCGCGAAATGGGCTCGGAATGAGTATAAACCGCCGCGTTCTTTAAATTTTTACCCTTTCCCCTGACGGGATGGAAACAAAGCTGCGCTAATTTGCTCCCAAGATGAGACGGAGTGGCATTGATGCGTCAGATTTTCCTCGGTGCGGCAATCCTGCTGATGGCAGGCCCTGTGATGGCGTCCTCGATAGAGGTGGTCGGCAAGACCGCGCCGCGCGCTGAAAGCAGCATCGTCACCGAAAGCTGCGCCCATTGCCCGCCGCTCCAGGCCGAGCTCACCAAGAAGGACTATACGGTGCCGGAGCTGAAACCCGGCGTCCTCCAGGCGAGTGAAGTCCGCGATGTCGGCGGCGAAAAGAAGATCTATCGCACCGAAGGCTGGATGGGCGGCTCGCCGGTCGTCTTCGTCAGCAAGGCGACGCCTGAATCCATGATTGCGGCCGCGCCGCCGGCGGCGCCGGTAGACGGCATCGACATGAATGCGACGACGGCGGCCGTCATTGGCGACGACGCCAGGCCTGTTGAAGCAGGCATGACGGAACAACCGGCAGCTCTTAACGCTTCCGAATTCAAGCTGCGTTTCTAGGAGCAACCTCCAGGAAAAGTGCGAAGCGATTTCCGTCCGGAATTGCCCAAAACAAATAAGTTCCCTGCCCCTGCCTGATCAAGGTTTCGATCGATTGGGGTCCCACCACCGGTGGACCGAATGCACCCTCGATGAGCAGCGAGGGTGCATTCTTGTTTATGCGCAATCACAAGCTGAATTATTGAAGTTGGATAGAAGAAATGCAACTTACGAAATTATTCGAGAAGTTATATTTCAATCGTCACAAGTCATGCAAATAGATGCCATGACCCGTTAAAACATAATTCAGCCATCCACTCTAATTTTACCAATCGAAAGGCCGGAGGACGCATGATTGCGCTAGCTGCGCGGGCGATATGAGACGTCCGCAGGTCGGGAGTTGCCCGATCCGGAATTGTTTCTAATTCAGCTGCTTTGCGAGGCAAATCATGAAAAAGCTCAAGATTGCGCATCAACTTTTTGCGCTGATCGGCGTCCTAATGGCTGCTTTTGCAGTCGCCACCTATTTCGAAATCCGCACCTCCGAACAGGCAATTTACGACGAGCGTTTCGACATGCTGCGCACACAGGTCGAATCGGGCATCTCCGTTCTCAATACCTTCTATGAGCGCGAGAAGGCCGGCCAGATGACGCATGAGGCCGCCCAGACGGAAGCCTTCGAGATCCTGAAGCGCGTCAGCTTCCAGCCATCCGGTTACCTCTTCGGTTTCGACTACAACGTCGTTCAGCTTTTTCATCCGAGCCCGGTCAATCTCGGCAAGGACATGAGCGGCCAGGTCGACAAGACCGGCGCGAAATTCAGCCAGGCGCTGGTCGACAACGGCAAGGCCGGCGGCGGCCGCACCTTCTACTATTGGACCAAACCGGGCCAGCCGGAAGACCAGGTCTTCCTCAAGGGCGGTTATTCCAAGGCCTTCGAGCCCTGGAAGATCGTCGTCGGCACCGGCGTCTATCTCGATGACTTGCAGCAGAAGGTCAATGCGACGATCTGGAAGGCGCTGACCGCTTCGCTGATCGTCTTCGTCTGCGGCATCGCCGCCGCCGTCTTCTTCATCCGTGGCATCTCCCATCCGCTGAAGGACATCCACAATGCCCTGCAGTCGGTCGCCGAAGAGGATGTTTCGATCAGCATCCCGCATACCGGCATGAACAACGAAGTCGGCATGATGGCGAAGGCGACGCAGTCACTGCAGGAAAAGATCAGGGAGCGTCATGCGATGTCCGATCGCGAGGCGGCCCAGCAACTGGCGCTGGAAAGCGAGCGCGAAAACAATCTGCGCCAGCAGCAGGATGAGACGACGCTGCAGGCGAGGGTGGTGGCGACGATCGGCCAGGCGCTGGAGATGATTGCCCGTGGTGATCTCACCGTCCGCTGCGCCGATCTCGGCCAGAAGTATGCCGCCCTTCGCGACAACTTCAACGATGCGCTGTCGCATCTCGAGGCCGCCATGGCCAAGGTCAGCGCCAAGGGCACCGATATCGGCACCAGCAAGGAAGAGATCCGCCGCGCCTCCAACGAACTGTCGCAGCGCACCGAGCGCCAGGCCGCCAGCCTGGAAGAAACCTCGGCCGCTCTCGACGAACTCACCGTCGCCGTCCGTCAGACGGCTGACGGCGCCCATGAGGCGAGCAAGCGTGTCCATTCGGTCAGCACCGAAGCGACCCATAGCGATGCGATCGTCACCCAGGCGATCGAGGCGATGAGCGGCATCGAGAAATCGTCGTCGGAGATCACCAAGATCATCGGCGTCATCGACGAGATCGCCTTCCAGACCAACCTGCTTGCTCTCAACGCAGGCGTCGAGGCAGCCCGTGCCGGTGAATCCGGCAAGGGTTTTGCGGTTGTCGCCCAGGAAGTGCGTGAACTTGCCCAGCGCTCTGCCGCTGCGGCCAAGGAGATCAAGGACCAGATCGCCCGCTCCTCCAGCCAGGTGGATCATGGCGTCCGTCTGGTCGGCGAGGCAGGCGAGGCGCTGAAGCGGATCTCCGACCAGATCAAGGCTGCCAACGAGATCGTCGCCAAGATCGCCCACAGCGCTTCCGAACAGGATACGACGCTGCGCTCGATCTCCTCGTCGATGAACCAGCTCGACGCCGCCACCCAGCAGAATGCCGCCATGGCCGAAGAGACCACGGCATCGGCCGAGACGCTGGCCACCGATACCGACGAGCTGATCGACCTCATCCGCGGCTTCCGCGTCAGTGCACCACAGCACCGCCAGGCCGAACCGATGCGCCGAGCCAGCTGAAAATTTGAAAACAAGCGATATTCGACCGCCGGATGAAAATCCGGCGGTTTTGCTTTGTAAGCACCCCCGGATTTTTAGGGAAATGCACGTCGCGAATAATAAAATTAAAGCTTTTTTATAGGGTGGGCATCAATTGTTACTTTACCCGGTCGCAGCATGTTTATTTTAGCAGCGGTAGACGCGTCTTCTTTTTCGGCGCGCTCGCACAGGCGGTAGAAAACCGCACCGGAATGTATTCACCCATTCCCGTTGCGAGGCGTCATGAAAAATTTGAAGATATCGAAGCAGCTCATATTGCTGGTCGTCGGCCTGATGGTGGCGTTTGCAATCGCCACCTCCCTGCAGATCCGCTCCTCGGTCAATGCGATCTACAACGAACGCTATGACATGCTGCGGGCGGAGGTACAGTCTGCGGTCTCTGTTCTCAAAATCTACCAGGCAAAGGTGACTGCCGGCGAAATGACGCTGGAAGATGCCCAGAAGCAGGCCTACGCCACGGTCAATGCAATGAAATACGACCCCGATGGTTATTTCTTCGGCTATAGCTACGACATCCAGATGATGTTCCACTACGATGCCGCGAAAATCGGTCAGGTCAACAAGGGTCAGCCGGACAGCAAAGGAAAGCTCTATCGAGAAGAGCTGGTCAAGCTCGGGCAGCAGGGCGGCGGTCTCGTCGAATATTATTCCACAGCCAAACCAGGCCAGCCCGCCGGCGATTTTCGCAAGACGGCCTATGCACAGGCCTTCGATCCTTGGAAGGTCGTCGTCGTCACCGGCGTCTACATGGACGATCTCGATGCTCAGATAAACAGCACGATCCTGACCGCGCTCTCCGGCAGCATCGTCCTGTTCTTCCTTGCCATGGCCGCCGCCTACGTCGTCATCCGCGGCATATCGGGACCTCTCAACAACGTCCATGCCGCCCTGAAGGCTGTCGCCGAAGAGGATGTCTCCATTGCCATCCCGCATACCGGCATGAACAACGAAGTCGGCATGATGGCGAAGGCGACGCAGTCACTGCAGGAAAAGATCAGGGAGCGTCATGCGATGTCCGATCGCGAGGCGGCCCAGCAACTGGCGCTGGAAAGCGAGCGCGAAAACAATCTGCGCCAGCAGCAGGATGAAGCAACGCTCCAGGCACGCGTGGTGACGACGATCGGCCAGGCGCTGGAGATGATTGCCCGCGGTGATCTTACCGTCCGCTGCGCCGATCTAGGCCAGAAATACGCCGCCCTTCGCGACAACTTCAACGATGCGCTGTCGCATCTCGAGGCCGCCATGGCCAAGGTCAGCGCCAAGGGCACCGATATCGGCACCAGCAAGGAAGAGATCCGCCGCGCCTCCAACGAACTGTCGCAGCGCACCGAGCGCCAGGCCGCCAGCCTGGAAGAAACCTCGGCCGCTCTCGATGAGCTCACCGTCGCCGTCCGTCAGACGGCCGATGGCGCCCATGAGGCGAGCAAGCGCGTCCATTCGGTCAGCACCGAAGCCACTCATAGCGATGCGATCGTCACCCAGGCGATCGAGGCGATGAGCGGCATCGAGAAGTCGTCCTCGGAGATCACCAAGATCATCGGCGTCATCGACGAGATCGCCTTCCAGACCAACCTCTTGGCGCTGAACGCCGGCGTCGAGGCAGCCCGTGCCGGTGAATCCGGCAAGGGTTTTGCGGTTGTCGCCCAGGAAGTCCGTGAACTTGCCCAGCGCTCCGCCGCTGCGGCCAAGGAGATCAAGGACCAGATCGCCCGCTCCTCCAGCCAGGTCGACCATGGCGTCCGTCTGGTCGGCGAGGCAGGCGAGGCGCTGAAGCGGATCTCCGACCAGATCAAGGCTGCCAACGAGATCGTCGCCAAGATCGCCCACAGCGCTTCCGAACAGGATACGACGCTGCGTTCGATCTCCTCGTCGATGAACCAGCTCGACGCCGCCACCCAGCAGAATGCCGCCATGGCCGAAGAGACCACGGCATCGGCCGAGACGCTGGCCACCGATACCGACGAGCTGATCGACCTCATCCGCGGCTTCCGCGTCAGTGGCGAAAGCGCTGCCCCGGCCATGCATCAGGGTCGCCGCGCCGCATAAACGGCGCGGGGACAAAAGCGTTTTTATCACCAAATTTTTAGCGGCCGTCGGTTCTCCGGCGGCCGTGCCTTTTGAGGCTCATTGCCCGATGCGTTCGATCAGCCGCTCGATCTCGCGATCGGAAAACACTTCAACGCCGGCTGCTTTCAGCGCAGCCGCCGTCACGCCGTTGCCGGCCTGCTTGCGGCCGGAAAACGTGCCGTCATAGATGAAACCGGAGCCGCAGGACGGGCTGCCGTCGATGAGCAGCGCATAGTGGCAGCCGGCTTGCCGCGCGAGCGCCACGGCATTTTCCGCCGCCAGCAGGAACTCTTCCGTTACGTCGGCGCCCGTCAGCTCGACAACCCGCGCCGTGCCGGCCAGCACATCCTCGCCGGTCGCCGCTTCTGCGATCTCCGCCGGCGGCCGCGGCACCGTCATGCCCGCCGACATCTCCGGACAGATCGTCACCAACCGGCCCTCGGCCCGCCATGTCTCGATAACCGGATGAAGCAACGGCTTCGCCCGCCCGTCATAGCGGACGGCTTGGCCCATGAGACAGGCGCTGACGAGAATCTTGCTCTGCATGTCTGCTTGAATACAGCCGGAGCCGCGGCAATGCCAGACCGCCGATGGCGGCCGAATATTAGCCCGAGATCTTCGAGAAATCGGCAACCGTTCCCGTCGCCTCGCGGATCAGCCGCAGCAGGGCGAGACGGTTGGCGCGGATGGCGGCGTCCTCGTCGTTGACGAGCACGTCTTCGAAGAAGCGGTCGACCGGGCCGCGCAGTTTGGAAAGCGCTTCCATCGCCGAGCGGAAATCCTCCCCGGCGACGGCGTCCGAGGCGTCCTTCGATGCGCCGGAGATTGCGGCGAATAGCTCCTTCTCGGCATCGAGCGTCAGAAGCGCTGGCGAAACGCCATCGGCGATCACGGTGCCCTTCTTTTCCTCGGCGGCAAGCAGCTGCGTCGCCCGCTTGGTGCCGGAAAGCAGGTTCTTGCCGTCTTCCGAGGTGATGAAGGCCGTCAGCGCTTCGACGCGGCGCGCCACCATCAACAGGTCGTCGGCATCTGAAGTCAGCACGGCGTCGATCAGATCGTGGCGGGCGCCCTGGTCGCGCAGATAGACCTTGAGACGGTCGTGGAAGAAGGAGAGCAGGTCGCCATCCTTGGTCGTTGCCAGCAGCGGCAGGCGGATCCTTCGCTCCAGCAGGATCCTGACGACACCGAGTGCCGCACGCCGCAGGGCGAACGGATCCTTCGACCCCGTCGGCTTTTCGTCGATCGCCCAGAAACCGATCAGCGTATCGAGCTTGTCGGCAAGGGCGATGGTGATCGCCACTCTGTCCTCCGGCACGCGGTCCGACGGACCCTGGGGCTTGTAGTGGTCCTCTATCGCTGCGGCAACGGAGGCGTCCTCACCCTGCAGCACCGCATATTTGCGGCCCATCAATCCCTGCAGTTCCGGGAATTCGCCAACGGCTTCGGTGCGCAGATCGGCCTTGGCGAGCACGGCGGCGCGATCGATGAGAGCCGCGTCGGCGCCGGTGATATCAGCCAATTCCTTGGCCAGCGTGCGGATGCGCGCAACACGCGCGCCCTGTGTGCCGAGCTTGGCATGGAAGGTCACATCAAGCGCATCGAGCTTGGCCATGCGCTGGTCGAGCGGCTTCTTCAGGTCGAGGCCGAACTTTGCTGCCGAAGCTTCCAGCGTCTCGAGATCGGGCAAGTTGCCCTGGTCGCGCTTCCAGAAATGCAGCGCATCCGAAAGCCGGGCCCGCACCACCTTGCCGTTGCCGTGGACGATTTCCTTGCCGCCGTCGCTTGCCTGGATATTGGAGACGAGGATGAACTTGTTCGACAGTGTTTCGCCACCCTGCGGCCGCGTCACGAAACACTTCTGGTTGGTCTTGATCGTCAGCCGGATGATCTCGGAGGGGATCGAGAGGTAATCCTCCTCGAAGCTGCCCATCAGCACCTGCGGCCATTCGACGAGGCCGGAGACTTCCTCCAGCAGGCCTTCGTCTTCCACCAGCTCCAGCCCGTTGGCAAAGGCGATATCGCGGGCGTCGTGCAGGATGATGTCCTTGCGCCGCTCGGCATCGAGGATGACCTTGGCCTTTTCCAGGTTCGCCGCATAATCGTCGAAGCGCCGGACGGTGATCGCCTCGGGCGCGTGGAAACGATGGCCGTAGGTGATGTTGGAGGCGGTGATGCCGTCGATCTCGAAGGGGATCACGGTGGTCTCTTCATGCTCCGGGCCGAAGGTGCAGACGATCGACTGCAGCGGCCGCACCCAGCGCAGCGCGCCGGGCTTCGACGAGGCCTTGCCCCAGCGCATCGATTTCGGCCAGGGAAAATCGCGGATGATGCCGGGCATGACATCGCTGACGATCTCTTCCGTTGCGCGGCCGGGCTTGGAGATGACCGCGACGTAGAAATCGCCCTTCTTCGGATCGCTGACCACCTGCGCTTCGGAGACGGAGGAAAGGCCGGCGCCGCGCAGGAAGCCTTCGATCGCCTTCTCGTTGGCGTCGGTGCGCGGTCCCTTGCGCTCCTCGCGCACATCGGCCGAGCGCGCCGTCAGTCCGTGAATGTCGAGGGCGAGCCGCCGGGGCGTCCAATATTCGCGCGCGCCCTCGTAGGACAGACCCGCTTCGACAAGCGCATCGGTGACGAGCTTCTTCAGGTCGCCGGCAGCCTTGCGCTGCATGCGGGCCGGAATCTCTTCGGAGCGGAGTTCGAGAAGAAGGTTTGGCATGTCGAATTTCCTTGCCTCCCGCGACAGGGGAGGGATGGCATGGGCGCCGGGTCAAAACGTTGCTTCTGCTAGCAAAGAATGGCGCATCTGCACAACCGCAAAATCGCCGCCTTTCCGGCATGCTTATCCTGTGGATCGGCGCTCGGCCGTAAACTCCAACATTGCCTTGCCGCTTTTCGCGGCTATGGTCCCGCCACCTCTGACGAAACAGGAAATCCCATGGCCGCAGACCTCCGTTTTCTCGCAGCCCGCATCTCCGCCGAAATCAACGCCCGGCCCGAACAGGCCAAAGCTGCAATCGAGCTGCTCGACGAAGGCTCTACCGTGCCCTTCATCGCCCGCTACCGCAAGGAAGTGACGGGCGGGCTGGATGATACGCAGCTGCGCAATCTCGCCGAGCGGCTGGTCTATCTGCGCGAACTAGAAGCTCGGCGCGACGCGATCGTCGAATCGATCACCGGCCAGGGCAAGATGACCGACGAGCTGATGACCAAGGTCGCAGGCGCCGAAACCAAGGCCGAGCTTGAGGATCTCTATCTGCCCTACAAGCCGAAGCGCCGCACGCGCGCCGAAATCGCCCGTGAACGTGGCCTCGGCCCGCTCGCCGAGACGATCCTCGCCGACCGCGCCAGGGAACCGGCGGTATTGGCCGAAGGCTTCGTCACCGCGGATGTGCCCGATGTGAAGACGGCGCTCGAAGGCGCGCGCGACATCATCGCCGAAGGCATTGCCGAAAATGCCGACCTGCTCGGCAGGTTGCGCGCCCATATGCGCCAGGCCGCGCTGCTGAAGGCGAAAGTCGTTGATGGCAAGCAGGCGACCGGCGAGAAGTTTTCCGATTATTTCGACCATTCCGAACGCTGGGCGACCGCCCCCGGCCACCGCGCGCTCGCCATGCTGCGCGGCTGGAACGAGGAGGTGCTGACGCTGACGATCGAGGCCGACGCCGAGACGACCTCTCCGAACAAGCCGGTCGAGCGCATGATCGTGGCCGCCTACGAGATCGGTACCAGCCGTCCCGGCGACCGCTGGCTGATGGAGGTCGCAAGCTGGACCTGGCGCGTCAAGCTTTCCATGTCGCTCTCGCTCGACCTGATGCGGGAACTGCGCGAAAGGGCCGAAGAGGAGGCGATCCATGTCTTCGCCCGCAATCTCAAGGATCTGCTTTTGGCTGCACCCGCCGGCTCGCGCGCGACGATGGGTCTTGATCCCGGCATCCGCACCGGCGTCAAGGTCGCCGTCGTCGACGGCACCGGCAAGGTGGTGGCGACATCGACCGTCTATCCCTTCCAGCCGAGGAACGATGTGCGCGGCGCCCAGGTCGAGCTCGCATCGCTGATCCGCAAGCACAATGTCGAGCTGATCTCGATCGGCAACGGCACCGGCAGCCGCGAAACCGAAAAGCTGGTGGCCGACATGCTGGCCGAGTTGCCGGCGCCGAAGCCGACCAAGGTCATCGTGTCGGAAGCCGGCGCCTCGGTCTATTCCGCCTCGGCGACCGCAGCGGCTGAATTCCCCGATCTCGACGTATCACTGCGCGGCGCCGTCTCCATCGCACGCCGCCTGCAGGATCCGCTGGCCGAACTCGTCAAGATCGAGCCGAAGTCGATCGGCGTCGGCCAATATCAGCACGACGTCGACCAGCAGAAGCTGTCGCGTTCGCTCGATGCCGTGGTGGAAGACGCAGTGAATGCCGTCGGGGTCGATCTCAATACCGCGTCTGCGCCGCTGCTGTCGCGCGTCTCCGGCCTCGGCCCGTCGATCGCCGACGCCATTGTCCGCCACCGCGACAGCGAAGGCCGTTTCGAGACGCGAAAGGATCTTCTGAAGGTCGCCCGCCTCGGCGGCCGCACTTTCGAGCAGTGCGCCGGCTTCCTGCGCATTCCGAACGGCAAGGAGCCGCTCGATTCCTCCTCGGTCCACCCGGAGGCCTATGGCGTCGCAAAGAAGATCGTCGCTGCCTGCGGCCGCGATCTGCGCGCGTTGATGGGCGATAGCGCGGTGTTGAAATCGGTTGATCCGCGCCAGTTCATCGACGAGAAATTCGGCCTGCCGACGGTCAGGGACATCATTGCGGAGCTGGAAAAGCCCGGCCGCGACCCGCGTCCGAGCTTCAAGACCGCGACCTTCGCCGAGGGCGTCAACGAAATTTCCGACCTCAAGCCCGGCATGGTGCTCGAAGGCACGGTGACCAATGTCGCGGCCTTCGGCGCCTTCGTCGATATCGGCGTGCACCAGGATGGCCTGGTGCATGTGTCCCAGCTTGCCGATCGCTTCGTCAAGGATCCCCACGAGGTCGTCAAGGCGGGTGATGTCGTCAAGGTGCGGGTTGTAGAAGTCGACGCCAAGCGCAAGCGCATCGCTCTTTCTATGAAACGCGATGACGGTTCTTCAGCGCCGCCGCCGCGGGGTGATTCTCGCGCGAACCAGGGTTCCCGGCCGCAGAACGAGAGCCGGCCCGCGGCCGCGAAACCCGAGAGCCAGGGCGCTTTCGGCGCGGCACTTGCCGAAGCGATGAAGCGAAAATAAGGGTTTAGCCGGCATTTCGGCAAAAATGCAACAGTTTGGCAGCGTTCTGAACAGAGTGCTAAATCCGGCGCTTGTAAGGCGAAAGAGAGCTACTAAGTTGATGTGACCATCCTGTCACATTTGCGAGGCGTCCATGGCGTCGGCATTCTTATCGATCGTCGAAAAAATCATCCGCAAGGGTTCGTTGAAACTTACCATCGCCAACGGCGAAACCCACACTATCGGCGACGGCACCGGTGAAACCGTTGTCGCCCGCCTTGCCGATCAGGAGGCCGAGGACGCCATCCGGCGCGACCCGGCCATGAAACTCGGCGAAATGTACATGCAAGGCCGGTTCATTCTCGAACAGGGCAACATTTACGATTTCCTGTCGCTGGTGAAACAGAACACCACCAACGAGATCTTCGATTTCAAGATGGCGGCACTGCTCCTCGGCCGCATTGCCAAGCAGCAGCTGAAGAGCCGTGTGCCGGTCAATCGCAACAAGCACAATGTCGCCCACCATTACGATCTGTCGGCCAAGCTCTTCGATCTTTTCCTCGACGAGGACTGGCAATATTCCTGCGCCTATTTCGAGCCGCCGGGCATTGGTCTCGACGAGGCACAGCTCGCCAAGAAACGCCATATCGCCGCCAAGCTTCTGCTCGAGCCGAACCAGCGTATCCTGGAGATCGGCTCCGGCTGGGGCGGCATGGGCATGTACCTGACGGAGGCGACCGACGGTGCCGAGTTCACCGGCATCACACTGAGTGAGGAGCAGCTCAAGGTCTCGCGTACGCGCGCCGAAAAGCGCGGCCTTGCCGACCGGGTGCGGTTCGAACTGCAGGACTACCGCACCATGACGGGCAGGAAGTTCGACCGTATCGTCTCGGTCGGCATGTTCGAACATGTCGGCATCGGCCACTACGGCAATTTCTTCCGCAAGGTATCGGATCTCCTCGACGACAACGGCGTCATGGTGCTGCATTCGATCGGCCGCCCGAAGCCGAGCTTCGGCACCAATGCGTTCATCGAGAAATACATCTTCCCGGGCGGCTACATCCCTTCCGTCGGCGAGGTCGTGCCGCCACTTGAGAAGGCCGGACTGCTGGTCAAGGATATCGAAATCCTGCCGCTGCATTATGCCTATACGCTGCGCCATTGGCGCGAGCGTTTCGTGGCGCGCAAGGCCGAAGCGGTGGCGCTTTACGACGAGCAGTTCTTCCGCATGTGGGAGTTCTATCTGGCCGGTTCCGAAATAGGGTTCCGCTGGGACGAGCTCTTCATCCTGCAGATCCAGATCGCCAAGAACCAGTTCGCCGTTCCCGACAATCGCAATTACATCGCCCGCAATGAAGCAAAGCTGAAGGAATTCGAGGCGGGGCGCGCTCCGCTCGAAAAGGTGACGTTCTGATCCCGCGGAAGTGCCGCTTCCGCTGGCAGTTTTGCCAAGGGACAGATTCTCATGAAAGGACGTGCCGATGAGCAGTGCGTTTCCCGAGATCTACCTGGTCCGCCACGGTGAAACCGAATGGAGCCTGTCCGGGCGCCATACCGGACGCAGCGATATTCCCTTGACGGCGAACGGCGAGGCCGCCGCCCGCAAACTCGCCGACCGGCTGGCGGGCCTTAGCTTCTCCGCCGTCTGGTCGAGCCCGTCCGAGCGGGCCCGCAAGACCTGCACGCTCGCCGGATTCGGATCGGGCGCGGTGATGAAGGACGATCTCGCCGAGTGGGACTACGGCGCTTACGAAGGCATCACCACCAAGGCGATCCTTGCCGATCGCCCCGGCTGGCAGCTCTTCCGCGACGGCTGCCCGAAGGGCGAGTTCGCCGCCAATGTCGGCGCCCGCGCGGACGCCGTCATCCATGCGCTTCGCCAAACGGCCGGCACCATCCTGATCTTTTCGAGCTCGCATTTCCTGCGCGTCCTCGCCGCCCGCTGGCTTGGCCTGCCGCCCGAAGACGGCTCCCGTTTCGTGCTCGATACGGCCAGCATCAGCGTGCTCGGCTACGAGCACGATCTGACCGAGCCGGTCATCCGCCGCTGGAACCAGAGATAGCGCTGGCATCCGTCATTTTTGCCTGTGTCATCTCGCTGCCGTGGTTAACACTGGGGTAACGAGATCAGGATAAATGTAGCGAACGCCGCCCTCCGCGGCTTTGTTTTTGCGTTTTCTGGAGTGCGGATGTGTCTCATCGATCAGTCGTATCGATCTCTCTGGCTATTGCCCTTTTCTCTGCAGGATCGGCGGTCGCCCAGGAAAGCGGCCAGCACTTCTGGTCCGGCGACTGGTACCTGAGCGTTGGCGTCGCCGGCTTCTCCGCCCCGAAATTCGAGGGCTCGTCGCACAATGAATTCAAGTTCAGCCCGCTGATCTCGGTCGGCCGCCAGGGTGCTGGCCCGCGTTTTTCCTCGCGCAACGACAATCCGTCCTTCGCCCTCATCGACAAGGGCGCCTTCCGCGCCGGCATCGTCGGCAAGTTCGTGCCGTCGCGCGATGACGGCGACGGCAGCGAGCTGAAGGGCTTGAAGAAGGTCAAATGGGGGGCGGAAGCCGGCGGTTTCGTCGAGGTTTACCCGACCGACTTCCTTCGCGCCCGCGCCGAAGTCCGCCAGGGCATCCGCTCGCATGACGGCATCGTCGCCGATCTCGCGGTCGATGCCTTCACCGATATCGCCCCCGACCTGCAGCTATCAGGCGGCCCGCGCGCGACCTTCGCCACCAGCGGCTATTACGACGCCTATTACGGCGTCAACGCCAAGCAGGCGGCCGCAGGCGGGCTTGATCCCTATAAGCCGTCGTCGGGCATCCAATCCTATGGCGCAGGCGCGGCGCTGACCTGGAAGGCGACGGAAAACCTTTCGGCAAGTTCCTTCCTCGAATATAAGCGGCTGGCGGGTCCCGCCGCCGACAGCAGCCTCGTGCGCGAGCGCGGCTCGAAGAACCAGGTCCTGATCGGCGTCTCGGCGACCTACAAGTTCAATTTTTCCCTGCAGTGATTGACGCGGCTGCGCATCCCTCTCAGATGCGCAGCGCTGTAACACTTTGAATTGCAGGATAATTTCATCCCGGGATCGATTCTGATCTAGGGATGATGCAAGTGGCAGCGCAATGATCGCTTCTTGACCGGATCGGCGGCCCGCCGCTAGATGAGCGGCATGCACGATACCGGCGACTTCAACGATCGCGTCTCCGACGCACCTTCCGATAACTGGGTCTACCGGATCCTGCCGCCATGGCTTTGGCCCTATGCGCAGCTGGCGCGCTGGGATCGCCCGATCGGCTGGCAGCTCTTGATGTGGCCGTGCTTCTGGTCGGCGACACTTGCCGCCAATGCGGCGATCGGCGAGGGGCTCTATTCCGGCAGCCTGCTGGTGTCTCACCTGTTCCTTTATTTCATCGGCGCGGTCGCCATGCGCGGCGCCGGCTGCACCTATAACGATCTCGTCGACCACGAGATCGACATGGAAGTGGCGCGCACGCGGTCACGTCCGCTGCCCTCCGGCCGCGTCACCCGCCGCCGGGCGAAGATCTTCATCGGCTTGCAGGCGCTGGTCGGCCTGTTCGTGCTGTTGCAGTTCAACTGGCTCAACGTCTTCCTCGGCGTGCTCTCGCTCGGGATCGTGGCATTTTATCCCTTTGCCAAACGCTTCACCGACTGGCCGCAATTCTACCTCGGGCTTGCCTTCTCCTGGGGCGCGTTGATGGGTTGGGCCGGGATTTTGGGCGGCCTCTCCTTTGCCGCCATCCTGCTCTACGCCGCCTCCGTCGCCTGGACGATCGGCTATGACACGATCTATGCGCATCAGGACAAGGAAGATGACGAGTTGATCGGCGTCCGCTCCACCGCGCGCCTATTCGGCGACAGGACGCGGCAGTGGCTGATCGGTCTTTACGGACTGACGCTGGCGCTGATGTTTATTGCTTTCGTTCTCGCCGGCGCCAATCTCATCGCCTTTCTGGGTCTGCTCGGTGCGGCCGGCATGTTCGCCTGGCAGATCGTCCGGCTCGATATCGATGATGCCGACCAGTGCCTGGCGCTCTTCAAGTCAAACAACCGCGTCGGCCTGATCATCTTCTTCGGCCTCTTCGTCTCGCTGCTGTTTGCCATTCCCTGATTGGGACGAACCGGGCGCGGGCGCCTGTCCCCAGATAGGAGGATTGGTCTAGCAGGCATTCGTGTTGTGCTTTATGGCAGATGGAAGCCATGCCTTGATCTGTTGATCCGTGAGGTTAGCACCACACAACATAGTCGCTACACGGCAGCCTTTCAGGGCAGATGCCTGCTCAAGAATAGCAGCGAGCCCGGCTGCTCCGGCTGGTTCGACGAGACGCTTCCATGTGTCATGAGCAAATCGCATTGCATCGAGAAGCTGATCGTCATCCACGAGAACGACGTCATCGATCGTGTCTTTAAGCCAGCCGACGGCCGACGGGACGGGAATCCGCACAGCAATTCCATCGGCAATCGTGCGTGCCTCCGGCGTTGAGATCACGTCACCCGCATTGTAGGACAGTGCCATGCAAGGTGCGCCCTTTGCGGCGACTGCGACGACCCTTGTTCGCGGTGATCGTGATTTGAACCAGCATCCTATTCCGGCCGCCAGAGCACCGTTGCCGAGCGGTATGAAAACGGCGTCGATATCTTCGACCTCTTCAGTCAGCTCCGCCGCAATCGTTCCTGCTCCTTCGGCAATGGCTGCGCTCGCTCCATCCTCGACGAACTGCAGCTTCCGTTCGGCGGCGTAGATTTTGGCGGCCTCCTTTGCAGCGTCAAAATCTTCTCCGGCGAGAAAGACTTCTGCCCCAAACCGGCGCATGGCTTCGATCTTCAACGGATTGGCGTTGACACTGGCGAACACGACCAGAGATCGCCCATGCCGCGCGGCATTGTAAGCAAGCCCCTGGCCGAAATTCCCGGCTGATGCCGTGACCAGAGGAGTTCTGTCTCCAACGACGTCGGCGAGAAAATACCCCGTCCCGCGCCCCTTGAAGCTGCGGATGGGATTTTCCGTTTCGTCCTTGGCGACGAGTGACAGCGCGAGCCTATCGGCACGCAACAAGTTGGTGTTCAGGAAAATCGGATCGATTTTTTTGCGTGCATCGTCGATTTTGGCGGCTGAAAGAGGTGTTTGTTTTGTCATGGGCAGATGATAGGAATTTTCGGCGCGGAAAAACCGCGCTCGTGACAAATTTATAGCGGAATTTCTGCTTATGGGCTTGGTTATACGCTGTGGATGATATTGATCGAACTATTCTGTCGATGCTGCAGGAGAATGCCGACATTCCCGGCAAGGTCATTGCTGACGCGGTCAATCTCTCACCTTCGGCCGTCGAACGGCGGATCAGCAAACTGAAGCAGGATGGGATCATCGAGAGGATCGTTGCGGTGGTCAGTCCGAAAGCCGTCGATCGCACACTGTCCGTTCTGGTTGAGCTTGAAATCCAGAACGAACATCGACACACGCTGGAGCAATTCCAGCGGTGGTTGGACCATGCGCCTGAAGTTCAGTCATGCTGGTATGTCACCGGCGACATGGACTATGTCCTGCTCGTGGCCGTCCGCAATCTTGAGGAATATAATATCTTCATTGAGCGGCTTATGGGCGAGCAACAGGCGCTCGTGCGAAAATACAAGAGCCTGATCGCACTCAAAACGGTCAAGCACGGATTGGGACTTTCCGTCCTTGAATGAGGGGATTTTTACTGGCTACGCAGTGATCCTGTCAAAATTCATCCCGCGGTGCCGATTGAGATTGAAGCGACAGTTTGCGGCCGAGTTCGACAGCGTCGCAAAACGGGCATTCCGCGACAGATGAGTGCGCAGAATGCCCGCCAATGAGCGTCCGGTGTCGCGATTTCGGTCAGTTGCGGGCGATGATTTCCTTGCCCTCGATCTTCATGGCGACGCCCAGCCGGCCGGTGGTGCGGCGCACGAGGAAGCGCGGACGGCGATTGGCGAAGTAGGAATGACGGCGGCGCGGCTTGAGATCGCTGGTGCGTAAGGCGCCGATGTGGTCTTCGAGCGGCCGGGCAACGCCGTCGGCCTCGACCATCAGCATCGGAATGCGGAAGGCTTCCGACCAACTGCGCCAGTCGGCGGCGATATCGCTGAGATCATGGGCGACGAGCAGCGGAATGCAGAGCTCCGGATCGGTGTGGTGAAGCTCCAGCGTCACGGTGACTTCGCCGTCGCCATGGTCGATGGCGCGGGCGGCGACACCTTTGAAGACGCGCTTGGGCAGCGCAATCGAGAGCGGCAGGCCGCTGGAGGGGAGGACCTTGCGCAGGACCGCGCCGCGTTCGTCTATGGTGATATTGACGTCATCCGAACAATCATGGATGGCGTAGCTGACCTGTTGGGGAAAGCGGGACGGATCGAGACGTAACGTCGTGCCAGCCCAAGCGGGCTTCATAACGGGATTGTTCATTTCATTCTACCCTTGTCTTACCTGAGAGCCGATTTCCGGTCTTCTCCTTGGGACTTTTCGTCCTCTATGGCCGACAATAGGCAGCCGCCCTTCCGTACAGCTTAAAAATTGCGGTTAAGAAAACTTTGCCTCCTCTGATGGTTATCAAAACCGAATCCGGCAGGGTTTCCGGAAGGTGAACGGTGTGGTGTGCTGGAACGATGCATCCGGAGGTAAGCCTCAGGTAAGCTTTCCGTGGCAAAATGTGCTCACCAGCATTTCGTCGTTCTTTTAGAGATTTTGCCAAAAAGGGCGCTTTTCATGATCACGGCTTCCCTCGCTTACACGATCCTGTCGCGGGATATGACGTCGAGCCTCAACAAGGTTGCGTCGCAGGCGACGGTCAAGAAGGATGCCCAATATTACGCCGACCATATCAACAAGGTCACATCCGTCGACGACTTCCTCGGCGACTACAAGCTCTACAGCTATGCGATGAAGGCCTATGGCCTCGAGGACATGACCTACGCCAAGGCCTTCATGAAGAAGGTGCTCGAGAGCGATCTCACCGATCCCAACAGCTACGCCAACAAGCTTTCCGATACACGCTACCGCGAGTTCGCCGCCGCCTTCAATTTCAACGAGCCGGCCAAGGACGTGCAGACGGACGCTCAGGAGGACGATCTCATCGGCCTCTACAAACAGTCCTTCATCGATGCCGACAAAGCCGCCAGCGCCGAGAGCAGCTATTACGGCACGGCGATCGACGGCGTGACGACCGTCGACGATCTGGTCAACAACACGCGGCTGCGCACCTATGTGCTGAAGACCTTCAAGATCGATCCGACCTATGCGTCGAAGGATTTTCTGCGGCAGGTGCTGACAAGCGATCTCAGTGACCCCACCAGCGTCGTCAATACGCAGGGCGGCGACAAGTACAAGGCGCTTGCCGCCCAGTTCGGTTTCAACGCCGACGGCACCGTCAACGGCACGGCGCAGACCGCTGCGCAGAAGGCCTCGGTCATCGAGACCTACACCCTGAATTCCCAGTCTGTCATCATCGACAATTCGGTCGGCTCGGATGTCTACTATGTCGGCAAGACGGCGGCAGACTACAACAAGGCCTATTACACGGCGAAGATCGGCACGATCACCAATGTCGACGATCTGGTCGCCGACAAGCGCCTGACATCCTACATCACGACGGCCTACAGCATGGGCGCCGACTTCACCGCCGCAGCACTGCGCACGGTGCTGACCGACCCCGGTTATGCCCAGCTGATGGGCTTTACCAATGTCTACAATGCTTTCAACTTCAAGGCTGACGGGTCGACCTCCAGCACGGCGCGCGTCCAGACGGTCGATCAGGCAAACAGTCTGCAGGCGGCCGCATCGGGCACGAAGAACTATTATACCGTCACCTCGCAGTCGAGCGGCATCACCAATGTCGACGCCCTGCTGGCTGACAATGTGCTGGCCCGCTACATTAAGGATGCCTATGGTCTCGGCACGAGTTTCAGCAATGCCGACCTGAAGAGCATCCTGACCGATTCGACCTATGCCGCGGCCCAGGGCCATGCCGATCTCAATGCCGACTTCAACTTCCAGGCGGATGGCTCGATCAACGGTTCCGTGATTCAGACTGCGGCGCAGCGGAAATCGACCACCGACAAGTCGGCGGCGAACGCAGCGCACTTCAACAGCATGATCGGCAATGTCACCAATGTCGATGACATCATGTCCGATGCTGTTGCGGTCAGCTATATCAGAAACAGCATGCAGATCGCCGATAGCGTCTCCGATGCGACGTTGAGGACTTTCCTCGTCGACCGTACGGCTGCCAGCGCCCAGGGCTACAGCGACGTTCACGATCTCTTCAATTTCAAATCGGATGGTTCGGTCCCGACCCTTTACGCCTCGCAAAGTGCGACGCAAAGTGCCAGCACCACCAGCAAGGCCAGCGATGCGGCGGTCTATTACCAGGCAACCATCGCCGGCATCTCAAACGTTGATCAGTTGCTGGCGGACCAGAAGCTGAACAATTTCGTCCGCAACGCCTTCGGCATCCCGTCGACCGTCACCGACGTCGCTCTTCGCAATATCCTGACCGATCAGAGCGGTACCGGCACCTATGCCGATGTCGCCGGCGCCTTCAACTTCAAGGCGGACGGCACGCTCGAAGACGGCTTGCAGGCGCAGACGGCCACCCAGATCAGCAGCACGAAATTTGCCGCCGAAGCGCGCACGGACGACTATTCCGCGCGGATGGCGACGATCGCCAATGTCGATGATCTGCTCGCCGATTCCGCCATCACCAATTTCCTGAAGAGCACCTACAATCTGCCTTTCGATATCTCGGACGCCGATCTGAAGAGCATCCTGACCGATGCGACGGCCGCTGCCGCCGCCGGCCATGCCGATCTCAATGCCGACTTCAACTTCGCTGCCGACGGATCGCTTCCTGTCGTCAGCTCGGTCCAGACGGCCGACCAGGCACAGACCACCAACGACAATTACGCGGCGCGTTATGACGACGAGCGCGACGAGGCGCTCGACGAGGTCGCATCCAACTACCAGAAGCTTATGGCCGACAGCAGCAGCCTGCTGAATTTCTCCGACGTCAAGAGTGTCAATGATTTCCTGCGCAGCAATTCGGCCGCCGATTTCAGCAAGAGCAATGACAATCTGCCGGATCTCTACCATGTGGCGCTGCAGGCCTTTGGCCTGACCGACCAGGACGTCCCGCGCTCGATGATGCGCAAGGTCCTGACGAGCGATGCCTATGATCCGGATGGTTATATCGCCTCGCTCAAGGATGAACGCATCACCAACCTTGCCCGCGCCTTCAACTTCGGCCCCGACGGCAAGGCGGCGTCACCTTTCCAGGCGCTTCCCGATGCGACCCTGGCCAAATACGCCACCGACTATAAGTCGCATATCACCATGCTGATGAAGGATGGACCGGTAAAGGACAAGGCAGCAAAGGATGCGACGGCCGAGGTCGACTATTTCGCCAAGGGCATGGCAAAGGTGAAGTCGCTCGACGATTTCCTGGATGACAGCCGCCTGACCGACCTGGTGCTGAAGGCGAACAACCTTGACCCCAAGGATTACGACAAGGCCACGCTGAAGAAGATCTTCACCTCCGATCCTGACGACAAGAAGAGCTACCTCAACACCAAGGCCGATGCGCGTTTCCAGGATATCGTCGCCGCCTTCAACTTCGACAAGGACGGCAATCTGACCCGCGCCAAGATCGGCACGATCCAGAACAAGGCGGCCGAGGAGCACACCCAGGAACTCTACGTCCAGCAGACGATGGAAGCCCAGCAAGGCGAAAGCAACGACGGCGTCCGCCTGGCGCTCTATTTCGCCCGCAAAGCCCCGAGCATCACCTCGATCTATTCGATCCTCGGCGACAAGGCGCTCTATCAGGTCATCACCACAGCCTACAACCTGCCGTCGCAGATCTCGGGCATGGACGTGACCAAGCAGCGCGATCTCCTCAGCCGCTTCGTCAAGCTCGAGGATCTCCAGGATCCGAAGAAGGTCGACAAGCTGCTGCGCCGGTTCACCGCGATGTACGATGTCCAAAACGCTGCCCAGCAGTCGCCGGCGCTGATGATCCTGACCGGCGGCGGCACGCAGCAAAGCTGATCGCCCCAACCTGCTGCACGCAGCAGGTTTGATCGCTCTGACCGTCAACCTCACGGATCGAGGCTGACAACCTTTCCCGGGTTCATGATATTGGCGGGGTCGAAGGCGCGCTTGATGCGGCGCATCAGCTCGATTTCAATCGTTGGACGGATCGCCGCCAGTTCATCCCGCTTCAGCTGGCCGATGCCGTGCTCGGCCGAGATCGAGCCGCCATGCGCCAACACCAGCCCATGTACGATGTGGTTCATCTCGCGCCAGCGAGCGATGAAGGCGGCCTTGTCGGCGCCGAGCGGCTGGGAAATATTGTAATGAATATTGCCGTCGCCCATATGGCCGAAGGCGCAGATGCGGGCGCCCGGCATCGCCGCCATGACCGCTTCTTCGGCCTCGGCCATGAAATGCGGGATCCTCGACACCGGCACGGAAACATCGTGCTTGATCGACCCACCTTCCGGCTTCTGGGCATCCGACATGCTTTCTCGCATGTGCCAGATCGCCTTCTGCTGCGCTACCGATGCGGCGATTGCGGCATCCAGCACCAGCCCGGCCTCGAAACCCTGTTCCAGCACCCCGTTCATCATCCGCTCCGCCGTCTCGGCCGAATCCGACGTCGAAATGTCGATCAGCACATACCAGGGATAGGCCGTTTCCAGCGGATCGCGCACGCCGTCGATGTGGCGTGTGGTGATCTCGACCCCGAAACGCGGCATCAGCTCGAAACCGGTCAGCGAGGCGCCGCAGAGGCTGGAGGCCAGGTTGAAGAGGGCAAGCGCATCCGTCACCGAATTCAAGCCGGCGAAGGCCACCTGATGGCCGAGCGGCTGGGGAAAGAGCTTGAGCACCGCGCCGGTGATGATGCCGAGCGTGCCCTCGGCGCCGATGAAGAGATCGCGCAGGTCGTAACCGGTATTGTCCTTTTTCAGGCGGCGTAAACCGTCCCAGATCTCGCCGGTCGGCAACACCACTTCGAGGCCCAGGCAGAGCTGGCGCATATTGCCATAGGCAAGCACGGCCGTACCGCCGGCATTGGTGGAAAGGTTGCCGCCGATGCGGCAAGAACCCTCCGAGCCGAGCGACAGCGGAAAAAGCCGCCCATGCGCCTCGGCTGCCTTCTGCACCTCGGCCAGGATGGCGCCGCCATCGGCCACCAGCACGTTCGCCACCGGATCGACATCTCGGATCTTGTTCATCCGCTCGAGCGACAGGATGATATCGGACTTGCCCTGACGCGGCGTCTGGCCGCCGACGAGGCCGGTATTGCCGGTCTGCGGCACGATCGCCGTTCCGGTCTCCGTCGCAAGCTTCATGATATCAGAGACCTCCTCGACCGAGCCGGGCTTCAGGAGGAGCGGGGAGGAGCCGTGATAAAGCCCGCGGTTTTCGATCAGATGCGGTGCAAGATCGGCCTCGCTACGCAGCGCGTATTTTTCGCCGACGATGGCAGCGAAGCGATCGAGGAGTTCGGTGGAAATGCTCATTCGGGCTCGGTCCTCCATCGTCATCTACAGCGCCGCGCGTCTTTTCAGACGCGCTTAGGACGCTGTAGCACTTTGAATTGCTGCATAATTCCTAAATCGATTCCGATTTAGGAATTATGCAGCAGGTCTTTTCAGTCGCGGGGTGCAGCTGCCCGCTGCAGCCGGTCGTTGATCGCCTCGCCCAGCCCCTCCTCGGGAATCGGCGAAAAGGCGATGCTCTGGGCGCCGCTGGCATCGGCCCGCTTCATGTAGTCGAAAAGGTTGGCCGCCGCCTCTGCCAGATCGCCGCGCGGGCTGAGATCAAGCACGATCCGTGCACTCTCCGCGCCGGAGACCGCAGCACTGCCGAAGGCAATCAGTGCCTCACCGGGTTCTACCGCCGTCGCATTGAGACGCACGGAAGCACCCGGCGCATAATGCGAGGCGAGCATGCCTGGCGCCTCGATCGCCGCCGATGCCGTTCTCGCCCGCAGCAGCGGTTGGCCTGCGACGCGCTCGATCTCGCGCGCCGCCAGTCCACCCGGGCGAAGCAGCCTCAGCCGGCCGCCCTCTGCCTTGACGATCGTCGATTCGACGCCGACGGCGCTTGGGCCCGCATCGAGGATCAATGGGATTCTTGCCCCGAGATCGGCTTCGACATGGGCGGCACTCGTGGCGCTGACCCCGCCTGAGGTGTTGGCGCTGGGGGCTGCGAGCGGCCGTCCGAAGGCGCCTATCAACGCGCCTGCGAAACCCTTCGGCACACGGATGCCGACGCTGTCGAGCCCGGCGATCGCCAGCGAATGGATCGAGCTCTGAGGCTTCAGCGGCAGCACGAGGGTCAGCGGCCCGGGCCAGAAGGCTCTGGCGAGCGCCCGTGAGACCGGGTCGAATTCGGCATGCTCTTCGGCCATGGCGAGGTCGGCCATATGGCAGATCAGCGGATTGAAGCGCGGCCGTCCTTTTGTCTCGTAGATGCGGGTGATGGCTGCAGGATTTGTGGCGTCGGCCGCCAGGCCGTAGACGGTCTCTGTCGGGATGGCGATGGCAAAGCCGTCGGCAAGGGCGGCGGAGGCCGCCTCCAGCGCTGCCTGCCTGTCTGCCGTGATATCGATCGTGCGTGCCATGTCCTGCCCGTGTTAGTCTTGGCAGTCATTAGGCTTTCCGCCGCCCGCGATCAATCGCTTAAAGCTGCCGGATGATTTCGCGCAGCTGTTCGTTGCGGGCGCCGAGCAAGAGGATGTTGCGGATCGCTGCCTGCGGATCATGGGTGCGGAAGAGCAGGCCGTTGCCGCGCACCGACCGGTCGATGGTCATCTTTTCGGCGGAGTTTTCGCCGGGTTTGATCGCGACGGCGAAATACATGCGGGAATAACCGACATCGATGCGCTCGAAGAAATTATCGTTCTCGCCGATGTCGGAATAGAAATTGGAGATGTAGAAGGCCCAGCTGACTTCTTCGTAATGGGCGAATTTCGTCCGCGCGGCGGTGACGTGGCAATAGCCGAGATGCGGGCTGTCCTCCAGCGTCCGGTGAAAGATCATCTTCGGAAACTGGATCGAGTGGTGAAAGCCGTTGATGTGCTGATGCGTCTTTTCGCCGGCCACCTGCAGCTTGCGGCCGGTCTTTGCCGCGACCTCATCATGGGTGAAATAGCGTTTTTCCTCGGCCAGCCAGTGCCGCCTCTCGCGGGGGATGCGGCCGGTGCGCAAAAATTCGGAATGCGCGGCAATCAGCTGCGGCTCTTGCAGTTTACCTGCTTCTTTCGCGTCGAAATAACGGAGTTTGGCCATGGTTCGCGTTCTTCGGTCGGTCTGAATCAGCAGCAGGATAGGACCGTATGCTTAAGGCGATGTTAAAAAACGGCCGCGGCAGCCGGCTGGCTGAGGGGCAAATGCCGGCAGGTGTCGCAAACGCGACTGATATCGATATCAGGCAGCCGACCTCTTTGCGGAGCGGGTCTTTACGCCATGTCGCAATTGACGATAATTGCCCGGAGAGTCGGGCGATGTCATCGACGGGGATGGGCAGCCTTAAGCCTTGCCGCATCCTGTCGTCAATTTCGAAGCCGATGTCGCATTACAACCAAGCGCCAGGCAAGCTCGGTGCTTAAATGACGCCATGAACAATTCTCCCGAAGGAGAAGGAAGCGGGCGCGCTTCCGCCGGCCTTCCCACTCGAAGGTGGCAACCGGTGCACGAGGACATGAAGATGGATATTCGCAGCAACGTTTTGCGTCAGCTCAAGAGCCGCCGTGAGGGCTTCAGCCTCGAACAGCCGTTCTATATCGACGAGGATTATTTCCAGCTCGACATGGAGATGATCTATTATCGCGATTGGCTGTTCATCGGCCATGATTGCGAGCTGCCGAAGCCGGGCGCTTATTTCACCGTTCAGATCGGCAGCTATCCTGTCGTCATCGTCCGCGGCCGCGACAATGTCATCCGCGCCTTCCACAACAGCTGCCGCCATCGCGGCTCGCGCGTCTGCACCAAGGAGCACGGCTCCTCCGTGCGTCTCGTCTGTCCCTATCATCAATGGACCTATGATCTCGAAGGCAAGCTCGCCTTTGCTCGCCACATGGGCGATGATTTCGACAAGACCGGCTTCAACCTGAAGCCCGTCCATTGCGAGATCGTTGCAGGCTATGTCTTCATCTGCCTTGCCAACACCGCCCCGGATTTTCAGCCGGTGCGCGACAAGATCGAACCCTATGTCGCGCCGCACCGGATCAGTGAGAGCAAGGTCGCCTTCCAGAGCACGATCATCGAGAAGGGCAACTGGAAGCTTGTCTGGGAAAATAACCGCGAGTGCTATCACTGCGCCGCCAATCATCCCGAGCTCTGCCGCACCTATCCCGAAGCCCCGAGCGTCACCGGCACGGATGGCGGCGCCGACGATCCCGAGATCGCCGGCCATTGGGCGCGCTGCGAGGCCGCCGGCCTGCCGAGCAAGTTCCAGATTTCGCCGGACGGCCAGTTCCGCACCGCCCGCATGCCGCTGATCGAGGATGCCGAGAGCTACACCATGTCGGGCAAGCGCGCCGTCCAGCGCCAGCTCTCCGACGATATTTCGATCAGCCATATCGGCGCCATGCTGCTCTTCCACTACCCGACGACGTGGAACCACCTGCTCGGTGACCACGCCATCTCCTTCCGCGTGCTGCCGCTCAGCGCCAACGAGACAGCGGTGACGACCAAGTGGCTCGTCCACAAGGATGCCGTCGAAGGCGTGGATTATAATCTCGAAGAACTGACCCACGTCTGGACCGAGACCAACGATCAGGATCGCCGCATCGTCGAGGAAAACGCCTTCGGCATTCACTCGCCCGCCTATGAACCCGGCCCCTATTCCGCCTTGCACGAGGGCGGCGTCATGCAGTTCCTCGAATGGTATTCGAACTTCATGGTGAACCGTCTGCAGGGTGACCAGGCGAAAATTTCCGCCGTGGCCTAATGCATGTAGCCCGGAACTGTTACGGTTCCGGGATAACGGCATGCATGAACAAAGGACTGAAGTGCGTTCCGGGCGACATCATCGGCCTCCCGGTTAATGCCCGGTTCAGATCGATTTCTGTACACATACGAAAGCAGTTGGCCCCCGGCCGCTTTCGGAACCATTCCGGCACGAAAGCGTTGCTGGGCAGGCGGTTTTCGCTGTTGAATGGGAGAGAAGAATGTTCGGTTTGAGAAACAAGATCGCGACCGCAGTTCTGGCTGCCGCGGTGGTGCTGACAGGCTTTGCGCCGTCGCAGGCAATCCAGATGCCCACCGCCCCGCAGGTGGAAAAATCCTCCGACGTCGAGAATGTCCAGTACCGCCGCTATTATCGCCCCGGTTACCGTCCGGGCTATCGGCCTGGCTATCGTCCCGGCGCCTATTACCGGCCCGGTTATTACGGCGGCTATCGCGGCTATTCCTATTACCGTCCGGGTTATCGCCGTTATAACGGCTACTGGTATCCGCTCGCCGCCTTCGGCGCCGGCGCGGTCATCGGCGGCGCTATCGTCGCGCAGCCGCGTTACGTCGCGCCCGCGCCCCGCATGGGTTCGAGCCACGTCGCCTGGTGCGCCAACCGCTACCGGTCCTATCGCGCCTACGACAACACCTTCCAGCCCTATAACGGCCCGCGCCAGCAGTGCTATTCGCCGTATTGATAAACGTGCTGTTCTCAAGAAACGTCTGCCCCTCACCCTAACCCTCTCCCCGTAAAAACGGGGAGAGGGACGTGCCCCGCGAGAGGTTGGTGGGAACGGAGATGTGGCGGCACATCCCTTCTCCCCGCGCGCGGGGGTCCGAAGGACGGGTCGAGACCCGTGGCTCGACCCCGGTGGTGGCGGCAGCCGGATGAGGGGCTGCGCGCCCTCAGAATGCCGAAAACTTCACCCTCAAAGAATATCCACTCTCCTCAGCAACCACCAGGCAAAGGCAATGGAGCCGACGATGAGGACGACGGCGTATTCCGTGCCGTAGTCGCCGACGGCGAAGGGCAGGTTTGCCGTGTTCATGCCGAAGAAGCCGGTCACCAGCGTCGGCGGCAGCAGGAAGGCCGTCATGATCGACAGCAGATAGAGGTGGCGGTTGGTTTCGGAGGATTGTTTCGAATCGATTTCTTCGTGCAGCAGGCGTGCCCGGTCCTGCAGCGCATAGATATCGTGGTCGACCGTTTCCAGCCGGCTCGTCAGCCGCCGCGCCACGTCGTCGAAGCCGAAGGGCATCTCGTCGTCGTCGGCCGCCGCCGCCCGGCGCATCAGCGCCAGCACGGTGCGCAGATGCCGATGCAGCCTGACCACGGTGCGCCGCACCGGCGCCAGGCGTCGGCGTTCGTCGCGCTGCGCGCTGTCGTAGACGATATCCTCGATCTGGTTCAGCTCCTCGGTGAGCTCGATGACGATCGCGATCAGCGTGCGCTGGAACTCGATCACCAGCAGTTCGAAGAGATCGACCGGCCGGGAAAATTTGCCCGGATTCCTATCGATCAGCGCCCGCGCCCGCTCGACGCTGCGCAGCGGCTGCAGCCTTGTGGTGATGAGGAAGCGGTCGGACATGGCGAAATGCAGCCAGCCGAGATTGTTGGTATCCTCGGCGAAATCGCGCTGGCAATCGACGAGCGTGCCGTAGAGCATCTGCTCGTCGACGGTGATGGCCGCATGTGTGTCACGCGTCGTCAGCGCCGATTTCGCGTCCTCCGTCAGCCCGTCCAGCGTATCGAGCAAGGCCGGCACGCGGGCGTCGACAAGGTTGAGATGCAGCCAGTAGAAACAGTTGTCGGCGGTCAGTTCCGCCACCGTCGCACTGTTGTTCAGCCGCACCGCGGTCTTTTCTTCGGGCGAGAAGCGATAGGCCCAGACGAAACCGGGTATGTTGACGGGCAATGTGTCCATTGTTCGCCGGTCCTTTGCGAAGGCGATGTCTTCCCTTAGAGTTTGTTCATGACGTCCATTTGTCCAACGGTGCAAGAACAAAGCGTCATGCCGGGCGATTTATCGCATACCGGTCGAAGAAATCGAAATTGACGTTTACGTAAAAATCAATTAGCCCTTGCCTCGGAGGGGCTTTGCCGCGAGCGAGGCCGGTCCGCGGAGGAAAAACCATGTACAAGGCGCCCGTCGAGGAAATCGCGTTCACGTTGAAGCATGTCGCGGGCATGGGCGAGGCGATGTCAAAAGGGATGCTCGGTGATCTCGGCGAAGATCTGGTCGATGCCATCCTGGCCGAGGCCGGGCGTTTTGCCACAGAGGAAGTGGCGCCGCTTGCCGACATCGGCGACCGCCAGGGCGCCCGCCTGATCGATGGCGAGGTCAGGCTGCCGGATGGCTGGCGCGATCTCTATCGCCATTGGATTGCCGGCGGCTGGAACGGCCTGACGGCGCCCGAAGCTTTCGGCGGCCAGGCCTTGCCGCATATGCTGAATGTCGCAGCACTCGAAATGTGGAATTCCGGTTCCATGGCCTTTGCGCTCGCTCCGACGCTGACGATGGGCGCCATCGAGGCGGTCAGCACCCATGGCAGTGCTGCGCTGAAAGACACATATCTGGAAAAGATGGTCTCCGGCGAATGGACCGGCACCATGAACCTGACGGAGCCGCATGCCGGCTCCGATCTCGGCGTGCTGAAAGCCCGCGCCGAGCGCCGCGATGACGGCAGCTACCGCCTGTTCGGCCAGAAGATCTTCATCACCTGGGGTGAGCATGACGCGGCCGACAACATCATCCATCTGGTGCTCGCCCGCCTGCCGGATGCGCCGGCCGGCACACGCGGCATCTCGCTCTTCCTGGTGCCGAAATTCCTGGTGAACGACGACGGCTCGCTTGGGCCCCGCAATGATCTGTTCTGCCATTCGCTGGAGCACAAGCTCGGCATCCATGGCTCGCCGACCTGCACGATGATCTACGGCGACGGAAAATTCGGCAGTGAAAAGGGCGCTGTGGGATGGCTGGTCGGCGAGGAGAACAAGGGGCTGGCCTGCATGTTCACGATGATGAACAATGCCCGCCTTGCCGTCGGCATGCAGGGCGTGGCGATCGCGGAGGCCGCCACCCAGAAGGCGCTCGCCTATGCCAGGGAACGCACCCAGGGCAGGGCACCGGGTTCAGGCAGTGCCGGCATGAGCCCGATCGTCGAACATCCCGATGTCGCCCGCATGCTCCTCACCATGAAGGCGCTGACGCAAGGGGCGCGCGCCATCTCCTATGTCTGCGCCCATGCGATCGACATGTCGCACCGGGCAGGTGACTCCAGCCGCCACTGGCAGGAGCGCGCCGCCCTTTTGACGCCGATTGCCAAATCCTTTTCGACGGATGCCGGCGTCGACGTCGCCTCGCTCGGCATCCAGGTGCATGGCGGCATGGGTTTCATCGAGGAGACGGGTGCGGCGCGTTATCTCCGCGATGCCCGCATCGCCCCGATCTACGAGGGTACCAACGGCATCCAGGCGATCGACCTCGTCACCCGCAAGCTGCCGCTCTCCGGCGGCGATCAGGTGAAGGGCTTCATCGCCGAGCTTAGAGAGATCGCCGACGACGTCCGCCGCTCCAATCTCGATGGTTTCGGCGAGACCGCTGTCAGGCTCGACGCGGCGATCGTCGATCTCGAACAGGCGACCGCCTGGCTGATGAAGACGCTTGCCGAGAACAGCACCGCCGAGGCGCTCTCGGGTGCCACCCCCTATCAGCGCCTGTTCGGGCTGGTGCTCACCGGCTGTTATCTTGCCAAGGGTGGTCTCGCCGAGGCAGCCGATGGGGCAGGTGAAAACCGCATCGCGCTCTGCCGCTTCGCCGCCGAAAACCTGCTTGCCGAGACCGCAGCCCTGCGCGACCGCGTCGTCAATGGCGCGGCAAGCCTTGCCGCCGCCCGTATCCTGCTTGCCTGAGGAAACCCAATGACCGATCACATCATCGTCGAGCAGCCTTCCGCCCATCCCGGCGTCCAGTCTATCCGCTTCAATCGGCCGGAGAAGAAGAACGCCATCACCCGCGCCATGTACCGGACCATGGCCGATGCGCTGAATGCCGCCAACACAAATCCCGGCATCCGTGCCACCGCTTTGCTCGGCACCGAAGGCTGCTTTTCGGCCGGCAACGACATGAACGACTTTCTTGCTGCCGCGATGGGCGGCCGCGGCCTGGAGCAGGAAATCCTCGATTTCCTCTATGCGCTGGTGAATGCCGAAAAACCCGTCGTCTCGGGCGTCGACGGCCTGGCGATCGGCATCGGCACGACGATCCATCTCCATTGCGACCTGACCATCGCCTCCAGCCGCAGCCAGTTCCGCACCCCCTTCGTCGATCTGGCGCTGGTGCCCGAGGCCGGTTCCAGCCTCGTCGCGCCGCGCCTGATGGGGCATCAGCGCGCCTTCGCCCTGCTGGCGGCCGGCGAAGCATTCTCCGCCGAAGAAGCCAAGGAAGCCGGCCTGGTATGGAAGGTCGTCGACCCAGGCGAGGTCGATTCACTGACGCTTGGCCTGGCGGCAAAGCTCGCGGCCAAGCCGCCGGAGGCGCTGCGCATCGCCCGCGACCTCATTCGTGGCGATCGCGGCGAGATCATCGCCCGCATCGACGAGGAGGCCCGCTATTTCTCCGCGCGGCTAAAAAGTGCCGAGGCCCGGGCGGCCTTCGAAGCCTTCATGCGCCGCTGAGCGCCGCCTGGTAGCACCAGTCCGGGAGCAAACGGATACCGATTAGACCGCCGGCACATTGAATACTTCGCCGGCCCTGAGTGGCCGGAACCGCTCCGGGGGAATATCGTGCTCGCTCATTGCGTCTTGCAACGCTCTTGCCGGCGCGTCGACCGCTTCATTTGTCAGTTGGAACGTGGCGAAGTGATGCCCGGCCACATAGGCCGCATTTGCCAACTTCATTCCGATCACCGCCTCTTGCGGATTCTGGTGCTGCCCTTTCATGAACCAGCGCGGCTCATAGGCGCCGAAGGGTAAAATGGCCAAACGAAAGCCGCCATGTTTCTGCTGTGCCGCTTTGTAATTGATGCCGTCGTGAAAGCCCGTGTCACCGACGTGATAAATTTTTCCGGCCGGAGTCGATAAAACGAACGACGCCCAAAGTGCCATCCGCCGATCGGCGGTTCCGCGGGCGGACCAATGGTGTGCAGGCTCCGCATCAATGCTTATTCCGGCGTGCGAAATGCGCTCGCCCCAGTCCATCGATGTCGTCTCTATATCGGGCATGGCACGGCGAATGATCGTGTCATTGCCAAGTGGCGTCACGACAAGCGGCCGATGCTTCGCAGCCAACCGCCTGAGCGTTGCGATATCGAGATGATCATAATGATTGTGCGACACCAGCACGAGATCAATCGGGGGCAAATCATCGAACGCGATGCCCGGTGGGACGACGCGCCTGGGTCCGGCAAAAGCGAGGGGACTCGCGCGCTCCGACCAAACCGGGTCGGTGAGGATATTGAGCCCAGCGACCTGCACGAGCATTGTTGCATGACCAACCATGGTCACCCTCAGATCCTCGCCATCGACGCATGGATCCGGCTTGGCCGCCGGGTACGGACTTGGGACCGACTGAGGCCAGCGCTCACGGCCACCGCCGAATTGCCAGCGCAGCAGATCGCGGAAGCCAAGGGGCTCAATACCTTCGGGATTGAAGAAATGCGTGCCGTCGAAGTGATCGGACACTGGGCCGTTATAGTATGGGTTGCGTCTTTTGGTCTTTCCGACAGGCACGCCTATTTCTCCAGCGTCGCCACCACCTCGACATGCGAGGTCCAGAGGAACTGGTCGATCGGCGTTACTTGCGTGATCCGGTAGCCGCCCTCGACGAGGATCGCCAGATCCCGCGCCAGCGTTAGCGGATTGCAGCTGACTGCCACGATCTTCTTCACGCCGGAGCGGGCGAGCTCCTGGCACTGGAACTCGGCACCGGCGCGCGGCGGGTCGAAGACGACGGCGTCATAGGGCTTGAACTCCTGCGTCATCAAAGGACGGCGAAAGAGATCGCGCTTTTCGACGGTGACCGGCTTCAGCCCTTGCGTGTTGCGGGCGGCATGGTCGAGTGCTGCGAGCGCCTTTGCTTCGGCTTCGACGGCGTGCACGCGGCCGATCCGCGCCAGCCGCAGTGAAAACGTGCCGGAGCCGGCAAAGAGATCGGCGATCCGCTTCGACTTGCCGGCATGGGCAATGACCAGCTCCGCCATCGCCTCTTCCGCCGGCTTGGTCGCCTGGGTAAAACCGCCCGGCGGTGGTGAAACCTGGATGCCGCCGAATTCGACCATCGGCTTCGACGGCTCGACCAGGATTTCGCCGTTCAGCGAAACACGGGCGATGCCGCGCAAGCTGAGCGCGGTCTCGATCGCCTTGCGTCGCTGCGGATCGGAGAGCTTCTTCACGTCGTCGACGGAGATGTCCAGACCGGAAAGCGTTTCGAGCACGGCGACGCGGAAGGGTTCGGCACTGGTCGCCAGCGATGCAGCAATCGCCCTGATCGCCGGCAGCCGGGCGATGATCCCTGCCGACGAGATCGGACATTCCTCGATGGCGACGATATGGTGGCTTTCGGCCTGGTTGAATCCGACCAGCATGTCCTTCTCGGTCTTGCGCGCCGCAAAGACGACACGCCGCCGTTCGCCCGGCCGGGCCGGAACGATCTCGCCGACCTCTGATGTCAGACCCTTGGATTTCAGCGCATCGATGACCAGCTGGCGCTTGAAGGCGCGGTAGGGCGCATCGGCCATATGCTGGATCGTGCAGCCGCCGCAGGTGCCGTTGACACCATCCGGACCGAAATGCCGACAGGGCGGCTCCTGCCGGTCAGGCGAGGGCGTCGTGATCGACATGATCGTGCCCTGGCTCTTGACCCGGGCAATCGCCACGGTTTCGCCTGGCAGGGAAAAGGGTACGTAGACAGGCCCGCCGGCGCTGCTGGCGATGCCGTCGCCCTGGGCGCCGAGCTTCTCGATCGTGACGGTTTCGGTGCTCACGGTTTTAATCCTGCCAGAAGGAATTCCTGATTGCCGTCGCCGCCGGAAATCGGGGAGGGGATGAGGCCGAGGCTTTTCCAGCCCATGTCCTCGACGAACCAGCGCTCCAGTTCTGCAGCAACGGCGGGAGCAGACGAGGGGTCCTTCAGCATCCCGCCCTTGCCGATCGCTTCGCGCCCGGCCTCGAACTGCGGCTTGACCAGCAGCACGGCGACAGCGCCCGGTTCGGCGATCTCAAGAGCCGGCGCGAGCGCCAGCTTCAGCGTGATGAAGGAGACGTCGGAAACGATGAAGGTGGAGGGATGGTCGATATCGTCTGCCGTCAGGTTGCGGGCGTTGAGGCCCTCCCTGTTCGTCACGCGCGGATCGCCTGATATGCGCGGATGCATCTGCCCATGGCCGACATCGATCGCGGTGACATGCGCGGCACCGCGCTGCAGCAGCACCTCGGTGAAGCCGCCGGTGGAGGCACCGACATCGAGACAGTGATGGCCGGCAGGATCGAGCCGGAAATGATCGAGGGCAGCGGCAAGCTTCAGTGCGGCGCGCGACACATAGTCCTGCGCCGGATCGTCGATCTCGATGGCCGCGTCCGCGCCAAACAGCGCGCCGGCCTTCGTGACCACCTGGCCGCCGATCTTGACGGTGCCGCGCTGCACGGCGTCGCGGGCGCGTGAGCGGCTGGCAAAGAGGCCGAGGGAGACGAGAAGCTGGTCGAGACGTTGGGTGTTTTGATCTGACATCGGCTGTGCATGACCGGCAAAGCCGCCGGTTGCAAGCATTTTGTTCCCAAGACCGTCATTGACCCTCAAAAGCTTTCGGCGATAATCCCCCCGCGGCGATCGCGGGGCGTGCCGCAGACACGGGGGTGTTCCATGCTGAAGCTCTTCACTCTTCTTGTCGCGGCGGGGATCGCATCGCCCGCGCTCGCGAACGACACTATGGCCGAGGTCAAGACCGGCGGGCTGATCTTTGCCCAATCCGACGATGTCAGCATGGCGGAAGAGGATCTCTTCATCTCCGCTTCGGAAGTGCGTGTCGACTACGTCTTCGAGAACAGCTCCGACAAGGATGTCGAAAGCCTGGTCGCATTTCCGATGCCTGACATATCGGGCCAGGTCGACAATAATTCCGCCATCTCCGATTATGACAGCGATAATTTCCTGCATTTTTCCACCGTGCAGGACGGCAGCCCGATCACCGCCAAGCTGCAGCAGCGCGTCGTCTCGCTCGGCATCGACGTCACCGACGAGTTCGCCAAGCAGGGCATTCCCGTCCTGCCCTATAGCCAGAAGACGACCAAGGCGCTTGCCAAGCTCCCCGAAACCGTCCGCAAAGACTGGATCGCCCGCGGCCTCGTCTATCCCATGGGCGCCGGCGATGCCGCCGGGGTCGATCTCGTGCCGCTCTGGACGCTGCGCTCGACCTATTGGTGGCGCACCACCTTCCCGGCAAAGAAGAAAGTCAGCGTCGCGCACCGTTACAAGCCGGCCGTCGGCGGCACCGTCGCCATCAGCTTTCTCGAAGGTGGCGAGCCGAAGGGTGAGCGCTTCGAGGAATATTCCCGCAAATACTGCCTCGACGGAGATTTCGTCAGGGTTGCCCAGCAGCGTGCGCGGGAAGCCGAGGCCGGAGGCGCCAACTATACCGAAAGCTGGATCTCCTATGTGCTGTCGACCGGCGCCAACTGGGCGGGGCCGATCAAGCGCTTTCAGCTGACGATCGACAAGGGCAAGCCCGGCAGCCTCATAAGCTTCTGCGGCAGCAATGTTCAGAAGATCGGCCCGACCACCTTCCGGATGACGGCCCAGGATTTCGATCCCGCAAAGGATTTCGACATCCTGATCCTCAACCCTCCAGAAACGGCACAATAATCCGTAGGCTCGGCCGCTGTTGCGGTGCACAAATTTAAACAAATTTAAAGCCTGGCCATATAGGTTCAGCGTGATTGTAGCGGTTCATCCAAGCCGCTCGGCGCCATGAAGGCGCAAGCGTTTCCACGCCGATCATGTTCTCAAGTTCAAACATTCCGGCGGTTGCGTCTCGTGCGACCTGCCTTTCGCCGCGTCGACTGTCGTCAGGAGAAATCACCGATGTCCGCCAAAAACATATCCTTGAACGGTAAACTTGCGGCCACGTTCGCAGCCCTCATTCTCATTTTCGTCGCCATTTCCACTTTCGTTTATTCCAAGGCGACGGCGTCCGCGGCCGCTTCTGCTGAGCAGGAAAAGTCCGAGCTGCTCGTCAACCAGATCGACGATGCGCTGCAGGCAATGCTCGAGCAGGCCGTCAACCTGCGTGGCTTCATCCTCTTCCGCAGCGACAGCACCTATGGCGATGTCTTCACCAACCGCGAGCGCATGCTGAAGGCGATTGCCGCTGCCAAGCAGACGGCCGCCGGCGAGCCGCAGCTGGTCGAGATGATCGACGGCATGCAGAAGGCCGCCGACCTCTATTTCCACGAACTTGCCGAGCCGCAGACCAAGGCTCGCAAGGAAACCGACATGCCGATCGAAGAGGTCGTCAAGATCGGCGTCAACGCCACCAAGGGCCAGCTCGACGGGTTCCGCCAGGCCTCAGCCAAGATCAAGGCCACCGCGCGCGAAAAGTCGAACGCGCTCGCCGAGATCCGCGCCGATGCCAACAGCGATCTGAAGACGACGCTGCTTGCCGGCGGCGTCCTCGCCTCGCTTGCCGCTGCCGTTCTCGCCTGGCTGATGTCGCGCACCATCGTCCGCCCGGTCGTCGGCATGACTGCGGCCATGGATCGCCTCGCCGGCGGTCAGAACGACATCGAGGTTCCCGCGACCGACCGCGGCGACGAAATCGGCCGCATGGCTCAATCCGTCCTGGTCTTCAAGCAGGCGGCGATCGAGAAGCTGCGCCTTGCCGGCGAGACCGACCGCATGCGCGACGACGCCGAACGCCAGCGCCGGGCAGGCGACGAGCAGAAGGCGCGCGAGGAAGGCGAGATCCGCTATGCCATCGACGCTCTGGCGGGCGGCCTTGCCGAGCTTGCCAATGGCGATATGGCCGGCCGTCTCCAGACGCCGTTCGCGTCGCAATATGACAGCCTGCGCAATGACTTCAACCATGCTGTCGAAAAGCTGCAGGCAGCACTGCAATCGGTCGGCCGCAACGCTTCGGCGATCAATGCCGGCGCCGGCGAAATCCGCTCGGCCGCCGACGATCTTGCCCACCGCACCGAGCAGCAGGCTGCCGCCGTCGAACAGACGGCCGCAGCGCTCGAGGAAGTGACGACGACCGTCCGCGACAGCGCCAAGCGCGCCGAGGATGTCGGCAATCTCGTCGAGCGCGCCCGCCTCGGTGCTGAAAAGTCAGGCGAAGTCGTCCGTAAGGCCGTCTCCGCCATGCAACAGATCGAGAAGTCCTCCGGCGAAATCTCCAACATCATCGGCGTCATCGACGACATCGCCTTCCAGACCAACCTTTTGGCCTTGAACGCAGGCGTCGAAGCCGCTCGTGCCGGCGATGCCGGCAAGGGCTTTGCGGTCGTCGCCCAGGAAGTGCGTGAGCTCGCCCAGCGCTCGGCTAAGGCGGCCAAGGAGATCAAGGCGCTGATCACCACCTCAGGCGAACAAGTCGTTGCCGGCGTCGGCCTCGTCGGCGAGACCGGCAAGGCGCTGGAGGTCATCGTCTCTGAGGTGCAGGAGATCAACCACCATGTCAGTGCCATCGTCACCGCCACGCGCGAACAGTCGATCGGCCTGCAGGAGATCAACACCGCCGTCAACAACATGGACCAGGGCACGCAGCAGAACGCGGCCATGGTCGAGGAGCAGACTGCGGCCAGCCATGCGCTCGCCCAGGAGGCAAACGCCCTCGAAGAACTGCTGCGCCAGTTCAAGCTCGGCCAGGTGGCTCCAACGCCGCGCGCAAGCGTTGCCGGCACGACCTCCCGCCCGGTCGCCTCCCCGGCCCACGCTTTGACGCGCACCGTCGCCAAGGCTTTCGGCGGAAGACAGGCAGCCGCTGCGGCCGTGAAGGAAGACTGGACGGAGTTCTGAGAAGGCCCTTCGAAGGGACGTTAAATGAAGCGGGCGGTGCAGTGATGCACCGCCTTTTTTATTGAGAGGACCTGCCGGGCAGCCCCCTCATCCGCCTGCCGGCACCTTCTCCCCGGGGGGAGAAGAGATTTGCGGCGACGTCTCGATTCCCTCTTCTCCCCCGCGGGGAGAAGGTGCCCGTAGGGCGGATGAGGGGGCCACACGGCACGCCCTCACCAAAGCATTATCCAGCAACCCCAACCGCAACCCCACGCCCCAGCGCCTTGAACACCGTCGAAACGATGCCGGCGCGATCCAGCCCCGCGTGGGCGTTCATGGCTTCGGGCTTGGCCTGTTCCATCCAGATATCGGGCATCACGAGCGAGCGCAGCTTCAACCCGTTGTCGAGCAGGCCTTCGGTGGCGAGGAAGTGCATCACGTGGCTGCCGAAGCCGCCGATCGAGCCTTCCTCGACGGTGATCACGATCTCATGGTGGCGGGCAAGCTGGCGGATCAGGTCGTGGTCGAGCGGCTTGGCGAAGCGCGCATCGGCGACCGTCGTCGACAGCCCGGCGGCATCGAGATCCTCGGCGGCGAGCAGACAATCGGCAAGACGTGTGCCGAAGGAGAGCAGCGCCACCTTGGTGCCTTCCTTGACGATGCGGCCCTTGCCGATCTGCAGGATTTCGCCGCGCACCGGCATGTCGACGCCGACGCCTTCGCCGCGGGGATAGCGGAACGAGATCGGCCCGGCATCATAGGCGACAGCCGTGCGCACCATATGCTTGAGTTCGGCCTCGTCGGCCGCCGCCATCACCACGAAGCCGGGCAGGGTGGTGAGGAAAGCGGTGTCGAAGGAGCCGGCATGGGTCGGCCCGTCGGCGCCGACGAAGCCGGCACGGTCGATCGGGAAACGCACCGGCAGTCCCTGGATCGCCACGTCGTGCACGACCTGGTCGTAGGCGCGCTGCAGGAAGGTGGAATAGAGGGCGGCGAACGGCTTGTAGCCTTCCGCTGCCAGGCCGGCGGCGAAGGTCACGGCATGCTGTTCGGCAATGCCGACGTCGAAACAGCGTGACGGATAGGCCTCGGCGAGCTTGTCGAGGCCGGTGCCGTTTGGCATGGCGGCGGTGATGCCGACGATCTTGTCGTCGAGGGCGGCTTCCTGCACCAGCGCTTCGGCAAAGACGCTGGTATAGCTCGGCGCATTCGGCTTCACCCTTGCCTGGGCGCCGGTGATGACGTCGAACTTGTTGACGCCGTGATATTTATCGGCCGCGGCTTCCGCCGGCGGATAGCCCTTGCCCTTCTGGGTGACGACATGGATCAGCACCGGCCCGCGCCCATTGTCGCGCACATTGCGCAACACGGGCAGCAGGTGGTCGAAGGAATGCCCGTCGATCGGCCCGATATGATAGAAGCCCATCTCCTCGAACATCGTGCCGCCGGTGACGTAGCCGCGCGCATGCTCGACGGCGCGGGTGATCGCCCGGTCGATATTCTTGCCGAGATAGGCCGTCAGCTTCTTGCCGAAGTCACGGAAGCCCATATAGGTGCGTCCCGAGGCAAGGCGCGCGAGATAGGCGCTCATCGCGCCCGTCGGCGGTGCGATCGACATGTCGTTGTCGTTGAGGATGACGATCAGGCGCGCATCGAGTGCGCCGGCATTGTTCAGCGCCTCATAGGCCATGCCGGCCGACATCGCCCCGTCGCCGATGACGGCGATGACGCGGCGGTCTGATTTGTCGAGGTCGGCGGCAATCGCCATGCCGAGGCCGGCCGAGATCGAGGTCGAGGAATGCGCCGCGCCGAAGGGATCATATTCGCTTTCCGCCCGGCGGGTGAAGCCGGACAGCCCGTCTTCCTGGCGCAGCGTCCGGATGCGGTCACGCCGGCCGGTGAGAATCTTGTGCGGATAACATTGATGGCCGACATCGAAGATCAGCCGATCATCAGGCGTGTCGAAGACGCTGTGGATGGCGATCGTCAATTCGACGACGCCGAGACCGGCGCCCAGATGGCCGCCGGTGCGCGACACCGCATCGATCATTTCGTCCCGGACTTCGCGGGCAAGCTGCGGTAGGTCGCGATCCTCGAGCTTGCGCAGGTCGGCGGGATAGATGACCTGGTCGAGCAGGGGGGTCTTCGGCAGTTGTGTCACGGGCGGGCGCTCTTTCTTGCTTTTCCTTGTTCCGCTTTATTCGATTAGATTGCGGCAAAACAAGTGCATTTCAGGAACCGAAGGTTTTCACCTTAGAGCATGATGCCGAAAAGTGTGAGCGGTTTTCGGGCAACATCATGCTCCCACTGTTAAAGCATGGTGCCGAAAAGTGTGAGCGGTTTTCGGCGGAGATCCAGCTCTATTTCTCGATCCGATCCGGAGGATTCGGATCATCGGGATCCATTTAGCCTTCCGGCAAAGGCACGAATTCCTCTTCATCACCCGGAACGATATCGAAGCGGCCGGTGCGCCATTCCTCCTTGGCCTGTTCGATCCGCTCCTTCGAGGAGGAGACGAAATTCCACCAGATATAACGTTTCGAATTGAGCGCCGCCCCTCCGAAGAGCATCAGGTGGCAGCCATCGCGGCCGGCCTCCAGCGTGATCGCATCGCCCGGCCGGAAGACCAGCAGCTGGTCGGCGGCGAAGCGGTCGCCTGATATGACGACCTCGCCCGACAGCACATAGACGGCGCGCTCTTCATGCGCAGCGCCGAAGGGAAATTTGGCGCCGGCCTGCAGGTCGAGATCGACATAGAGCGTGTCGGAGAAAACGCCGACCGGCGATGTCATGCCTTCAAACGAACCGATGACCACACGCCCGCGCACGCCGCTCGTCTCGATCAGCGGCATGGCGGATTTTTCCGTATGGGCGAAGGCGGGATCGATCTCCTCCTTGTCATCGGGCAGCGCCAGCCAGGTCTGCAGCCCCGACATCAGCAGCGGATGGCCACGCAGATTGTCGGGCGTGCGCTCGGAATGCACGATGCCGCGGCCGGCCGTCATCAGGTTGATATCGCCGGGACGGATGACCTTTTCGGTGCCGAGGCTGTCGCGATGGCGGATCTCGCCGTCGAACAGATAGGTGACCGTCGACAGCCCGATATGCGGATGCGGCTTGACGTCGAGCGCCTCGTCCGGCTTCAGGATCGCCGGGCCCATCCGGTCGAAGAAGATGAACGGCCCGACGAGCCGCCGCTGCCGGCTCGGCAGCGCGCGGCGTACCTGGAAACCGCCGATATCGCTGGTGCGCGGGATGATCAGGTTCTCGATCGCATCGCAGGCGAAGGCATCGCCGGGCAGGGGGTCTTTACCGGGAAAGAAGGACATTGGAATCTCCGATCGCTACAGTGCCGAGCGTCATCGCCCACAGATAGCGCCTGGAGCGCCGCGCGTCCAATCGGACGCGCCAAGACGCTCCGGCATCTGAAAGCGCGCCGCGCGTCCAATCGGACGCGCGTTGGGCTCAGATCGCGGTAAAACCATTGTCGACGAAGAGATGGGCGCCATTGACGAAGCTCGATTCGTCGCTGGCGAGGTAAAGCGCGGCCCGCGCCACGTCTTCCGGTTCGCCGATCCGCCCCTGCTGGGCGGCAATGGCGGCATCCGAAACGTCGACGCCGAGCGCCTGCAGGTCGGCCACCTCGCGCAGGCCATGCGGCGTGCGGATGAAGCCGGGGCAGACGGCGTTGCAGCGAATGTTGCGATCGCGGAATTCCACCGCGATGGCGCGGGCAAACATATGCACCGCCCCCTTGGTCGTGTCGTAAAGCACTTCCATCGGCGTAGCGGCGACCGCCGAGATCGACGAGGTGCAGACGATCGACCCGCCGCCGCTGGCAATCATCTTTGGAAGCACCGCCTTGGTCATCAGGAACATCGAGCGCACGTTGACGGCATGCAGCCAGTCCCATTCCTCGACGGTGGTTTCCAGGAAGGGTTTGATGACGATCGTGCCGGCGTGATTGAAGAGCACGGTGACTGCGCCGTAACGGGCCTCGACACCAGCGACGGCGGCCTTGACGGCGGCTTCGTCCGAGACATCGGCCGTCCAGCAATCGGCCTCGCCGCCGGCATCACGGATCTGCTTCACGGTCTCTGCGGCTGCATCGCCATTGCGGTCGATGATCGCAACACGCGCGCCTTCCGCCGCAAAAAGCTTCGAGGCGGCGCCGCCCATGCCGGTCGCGCCGCCCGAGATAATGGCGACCTTGCCCTTCAGTCTGTCCGTCATTTTTCCGTCCCCTCATCGTTTTGCAAGGGGATCATAGATCGGCCGGAAGCCGATAGCCAAGCGTCTTCGAAACGGAGTTTGCTGTCTCAGGCGCCGTCCAGCGGCTCGACGCCCTGCGGCTTGCCGGCGCGGTCGAGCCGGATCTTCTCGATGCGGTTTTCGGCGGCCGAAAGCAGCGTTTCGCAATGTTTCTTCAGCGCTTCACCGCGCTCATAGATCTCGATCGATTCATCCAGCGCCACATCGCCGCGTTCCAGCCGGGCGACGATGCTTTCGAGTTCGGCGACCGCCTTTTCGAAGGAAAGGCCGGACACCTCCGGCTTGGCGCTGTCAGTCATTCTCAACCCTTCATCATTCTCAGAATATGCATGCCCGCCGATTCGGCGAGTCCCTCGAGATCATAACCGCCTTCGAGCAGGCTGACGACCCGGTTCTTCGCGTATCGGTCTGCGAGTTCCAGCACGCGCCCGGTCGCCCAGTCGAAATCCTCGCCGGTCAGATTGATCTGCGCCAGCGGATCGCGGTGATGCGCGTCGAAGCCGGCGGAGATGATGATGAGATCCGGCCGGAAATCGTCAAGGGCAGGCAGGACGCGCGATTTGAATGCCTCGCGAAAGTGATCGCTGCCGACATTCGGCGACAGCGGCGCATTGACGATGGTGTTGTGCTTGCCCTTTTCATCCTTGGCGCCGGTGCCGGGATAGAGCGGCATCTGATGCGTCGAGCAGAACAGCACGGAAGGATCGTCCCAGAAGATATCCTGCGTGCCGTTGCCGTGGTGCACGTCCCAGTCGACGATGGCGATGCGCTCGGCGCCATGCGTTTTCTGCGCATGCCGGGCGGCGATCGCCGCATTGTTGAAGAAGCAGAAGCCCATCGCCGTCATCTTCTCGGCATGGTGCCCCGGCGGGCGAGCGGCGACGAAGACATTGTCGGCCCGGCCGGTAAAGACGTCGTCGACCGCCGCCATCGCCCCGCCAATGCCGGTCAGCGCCGCCTGCAGGCTCTTGCTGCTGGCATAGGTATCGGCTTCGATCTGGTTGATCTCACCCTCTTCCTCGGGGATCTCCCGCATGACGGCGATCAGATGTTCTTCGGGATGGGCAAGCAACACCGCATCCTCATTCGCCTGCGGCGCCTGGCGGCGCTCCAGCCGCTCGAAATTCGGATGTTCCAGCGCGACGTTGATGGCGCGGATCCTGTCCGATCGCTCCGGATGGCCGGCGGGCGTGACATGTTCCAGGAAGATCGGGTGTTCATAAAGACGGGTGCTCATGAAGACACTCTATCGGTCGCTTATGTCATGTGCCACAGCAGATGGGGCATCGCCTGACGATTTCAACAAGCGCTCTTGCCGCGCCCTCCGACCGTTGACCTATCACAACTGTCTCATTTGCGCCGTTTCCGTCGAGCCGGTCCCTTGCAATGGCACCGCATCCTTTCAGGCGCGTGGAGGACACTGTAACACTTTGAACTATTGCGTAATTTTATCCTTAAGCAGGTTCCGGTATAAGCAATTATGAAGTAGTGTTGCGATGGGAACTCTGTAAGGCAGATCTGTTGATGAGTCAGTCGAAACGTCCTGATGTGGCGGAAATACGCGTGCCGTTTCGCGATGTCGATATGACCGGCCGGATGTTTCTGGCATCCTATATTTCCTATGCCGAGTCCGTGCTTGCGAGCTTCTGGTCCTCACGGCCCGATGTCGATGACGAACCCGTCTATAGTCCCAGCAAGGTTTCCTGCTTTCTCCACCGTCCGCTCCACTACGACGAGCCGGCAACCTTCACCGCCACCATCGACAAGATCGGCATGCATTCCATCGGCTTCCTCGTTTCGATCGACACCGGGGAGGAGCGTGCCGCCGAGGTCGAGATCATCTGGCAGGCCCGCACCCGCGAGGACCAGTCGCCGGCCTCGCTGCCGGAGGAAACGCGCGACTGGCTTTATCGGTTTTTGGATTAGGGCCAAAGCAGAGCTGCTCGATCAACCAGAATTGCCATTACGTGCTCTTGCCCCGGAGCAGTGGCTCGCTGAGTATATTGATCTCGACGCTTGGATAAACACGCTCTTCCAGCAATTTAAGGGATCCGACCTTCAATCCCGTGGGCAATAGGCCTGCGTCGAAGTTGACTGCCGGTAGCCTGTCTTCTGCAGAAAATCTGAACAGTGTTATGTGCGCTATGGCGGGGTTGGACGCCACTGTTCGAAGCAGATGGCATGTGAGATGGCCGAACGAAGCCTGCGCAATTCCGGCGGCTCCTCTGCCTTTACGAAGATAGCGGCTTCCGAAGCAGCCACCTCATGAAAATGGAGCTCAAATGGCGGGGTTTCTTCGACTAGTCTATCCGCGACCTCCTTCCATCTTCCTCCATTCAGCCTCCAGACCTGGTCGTTTGGAATACTGAGTTGGGTCGCTGCGCTGACCAAAGTGACGACGGTCATGTGCAGGCTTGTAGACGGGACGCGTAAAAGCGGCGCTGTGCTGTCTCGTTCGATACTGCCCTGCAAGCCGCAGAGCTTTGACAGTGCCTCGCGATCGGGAAAAAACTGCAGGTGAAACGCACAGCACCGCTTAAACCACAGTGTGTCGACCTTTGTGCGGATCACAGCAGCAGGCCCTCCACCTAGCACGGGCACGCCGCCCCGAGAGCGTGCAATTCCCATGTCTTGCTATCACATCGCGAAATCGGTCGCCAATGATGGCAGGAGCTTGCCAGGCGTTCGCATGGTGATGAAGGTCTTGGAACGCTCTAGTTGTCCCGCCGTCCTCATCACGGGCCTCTATTCTTCAACGGCAAGGGTTACGTCAGTACGCGCTTTATAAGCGCAATCGCACCGCTAGGTGACGGTTCTCCCATCTATGCGGGTGCCAAGCCGGGGGGCGGAAAGGTACTCGCAGTGCTGCACTCAGAGCCTGGTCCAGGAGTTCGTGCCGTTCATGTCGTTCCGAATGAAGACATCGTGGTAGCGGTGATCGCGCCGAAGCGCACCGGTCTTATAGGATGGAAGGGCTGGATCAGATTTACGGTTGTGACCGAACGCTTTCCGGACGGAAACGAGGTCTCTCGGACGTTTCCAGCCTTCCTCGAGAAAGTCGACAGCAAGTAAGCCGATTCTGGAGTTGCTCCCGGTCTGATCTCCGGAGCGACTGGATGAGCCAGAATCCGCGCAAAGCTAAATAAGGGATCGTGCAGCGGTCTTAATTCTCCGTCACTGACAGCAAATCAACGCGATCCTGCTTATGTCACGCGGTCCAATCATCTGACCGCCATGCTTGCGACCAGGTCACTGAATCTCTCTCCCTGAATGCCGACATGGGTCCGCAGCAAACGGCGGGCTTCATCTCCGTCTCCGGCAAAGATCGCATCGACGATGGCGCAATGTTCTGAGAAGGATGTCGACAGGCGGTTGCGCACGCGCAGCTGGAGGCGGCGATAAGGCCGCAGGCGGCGGTGCAATTGCACACATTGCTCCTCAAGGAAATCGCTTCGGCCGGCTGCATAGATGGCCTTATGGAATTCCTCATTGTCGTAATAATAAGCATCGCTGTCACCGGCAGAGGCTGATTGCTCGCAGCGGCCGTGGGTGGCCGTAATCGCTTCCCGGGAGACCTTGTCCAGCCGTCGTGCGGCGAGCGACCCGGCCAGGCCCTCCAATTCGGCCATCACCTCGAACATCTCATAGACGCGGTGCGGCCCCGGATCGATGACGATTGCGCCTCTGCGCGGTCGAATTTCGATGAGGCCGATCGCATCGAGCTGCATCAGCGCCTCGCGCACGGGTGTGCGGGAAACGCCGAAACGCGTCGCAAGCACCATTTCGTCGAGCCGCTCACCGGGGGAGAACTCGTTGGAAAGAATTGAATTTTCAATCTCATCGCGAAGCCATCGGCCGACATTCTCGGACATTCGTTTCAATTCCCTCATACATAAAAGCACTTCTTGTATACACGATCATTGATTTCGTGTACGAAGAGTGGCATTCTACATACTACCGGTGAAACCCGACGATGGGAAGCAGCCGTCAAAAACGGTCCGCACCCAGCCGGCCCAACAGAAAATACCAGCAGAAGAGAGGAGAATGGCATGTCTGAGGCTTCCTTCTTCACCGACATGCTGCAGAGCATCACGGATCGCGGACGCCAGCTTCTGTTTTCCGGCTCGCGCGCCACGCAGGTCGCAGCCAAGGCCGATCTCCAGACACTCTGTGAAATGCTGCTATCGAGCCGGGGCGAAGCCTCGGGCATGGCGCTTGCGGCCGAGATACTCGATCGCTGGGGCGCGCTCGAGAGCGAGGGCGCGCAGGCATTCCTCGATATGCTGCATGAAAAGTTCGGGCCCGACACGGCCAAGCTCGACCAGGCGATTGAAAATTACCGCACCGACAAAAGCTCTGCCGCGATCATCGCGCTCCACCAGGCAGCTGAGCCGCGGCGACAGGAGCTTCTGCGCCGATTGAATCACGCGCCGAACGGCACCGCCAAGCTTGTCCGGATGCGTGAGCAACTGCTTGCTTCCAAAGACCAATCCGCAGGATATCACGCGCTTGATGCCGACTTCACGCATCTGTTCGGCTCCTGGTTCAATCGCGGCTTTCTGACATTGCGACCCATCGACTGGTCGACGCCGGCCTACATCCTTGAAAAGATCATCAAATACGAGGCCGTGCACGAGATCGCAGGCTGGGAGGAATTGCGCAGTCGCTTGGCGCCGGCCGACCGCCGATGCTTTGCCTTCTTCCACCCCCGATTGGCCGACGAGCCGCTGGTGTTCGTCGAGGTGGCGCTGACACGATCCGTGCCCAGCGCGATCGGAGATGTGCTCGTCGAGGGGAGGGAACAGATCAATGCCGACGAGGCGACGACGGCTGTCTTCTATTCGATCTCCAACTGCCAGGATGGCTTGCGGGGAATCTCGTTCGGCAACTTCCTGATCAAGCAGGTCGTGGAAGACCTGCGTAGAGACCTGCCCGGCCTCAAGAATTTCGTCACGCTGTCGCCCGTTCCAGGCTTTGCCCGTTGGCTTGCCAAGGCGCGTGCCCCAGCCGCCGACCGGTTGCTGCCGGAAGCGGCCCGCGAAACGCTGATGCTGCTGGACGATCCGAGCTGGCCTGACAACGAGAAGACGGCGGCTGAACTGGAGCGCGTGTTGCTGCCGCTTGCGGCGCGCTATTTCCTGACCGAACGGACGCCGGAGGGCCGGCCCATCGATCCTGTCGCCCGCTTCCATCTCGGCAACGGCGCTCGACTGGAAAGATTGAATTTTCTTGGCGACCGCTCGACCAAGGCGATGCAGCAGGCACACGGCCTGATGGTCAACTACCTCTACAAGCTCGACGATATCGTGGCCAACCATGAGGCCCTGGCGCAGCGCGGCGAAGTGATTGCCTCGCCTGCAGTCAAAAGCTTGCTCAACCAGAACGACGAAGGCCGCAGCGGCGGCAATGCCCAGCAAGGCTCCCGGCCATTCGCAAACATCATGAACTCAACGCTTGGAGGAGGGCGAAAGTGAGCAACCATCTTTTCGACGCCATGCGGGCTGCCGCACCCGGTGACGCACCGTTCATCCGGATCGATAGTACGCGCACATGGACCTATGATGACGCCTTCGCTCTTTCTGGCCGCATTGCCGGCGCGATGGACACGCTCGGCATTCGCCCCGGCGACCGGGTGGCGGTGCAGGTCGAGAAAAGTGCCGAGGCACTGATCCTCTATCTCGCCTGTCTTCGAACCGGCGCGGTCTACCTGCCGCTCAACACCGCCTATACGCTGGCTGAACTCGATTATTTTATCGGCGATGCGGAGCCGCGTTTGGTGGTGGTTGCGTCGGCTGCGAGAGGGGGCGTGGAGACAATCGCCAAGCCCCACGGCGCAATCGTCGAAACGCTCGACGCTGACGGCAGCGGCTCGTTGCTGGATCTCGCACGCGATGAGCCGGCCGACTTTGTCGATGCCTCGCGTTCCGCCGATGATCTGGCTGCGATCCTCTACACGTCGGGAACGACGGGACGCTCCAAGGGGGCGATGCTCACGCATGGGAACCTGCTCTCGAACGCCCTGACCTTGCGAGACTATTGGCGCGTCACCGCCGACGATCGGCTGATCCATGCCTTGCCGATCTTCCACACACATGGGCTGTTTGTCGCCACGAATGTGACACTGCTTGCCGGCGCCTCGATGTTCCTGCTGACGAAATTCGACGCCGACGAGGTCGTTTCGCTGATGCCGCAGGCAACGATGCTGATGGGCGTGCCGACCTTCTACGTGCGCCTGCTGCAAAGCCCGCGCCTCGACGAGCAAGCGGTCGCCAATATCCGCCTCTTCATTTCCGGATCGGCTCCCCTGCTTGCCGAAACCCACACCGAGTTCCAGGCCCGTACCGGTCACGCCATTCTCGAGCGCTACGGCATGACAGAAACCAATATGAACACGTCGAACCCCTATGAGGGGAAACGGATTGCCGGAACGGTCGGTTTCCCGCTGCCTGATGTGACGGTGCGCGTCACCGATCCCGCCACCGGGCTGGTGCTGTCGCCTGAAGAAACCGGCATGATCGAGATCAAGGGACCGAACGTCTTCAAGGGTTATTGGCGCATGCCGGAAAAGACCGCGGCCGAGTTCACCGCCGACGGTTTCTTCATCAGCGGCGATCTCGGCAAGATCGACCGGGAAGGCTATGTCCACATCGTCGGTCGCGGCAAGGATCTGGTGATTTCGGGTGGATACAACATCTATCCGAAAGAGGTGGAAGGCGAGATCGACCAGATCGAGGGTGTGGTTGAGAGCGCTGTGATCGGTGTGCCGCATCCCGATTTCGGAGAAGGCGTAACGGCCGTCGTCGTGTGCAAGCCCGGCGCCGTCCTCGATGAAAAGACCATCGTCAGCGCCCTCCAGGACCGTCTCGCCCGCTACAAACAACCCAAGCGCATCATCTTCGCGGACGATCTGCCGCGCAACACCATGGGGAAGGTTCAGAAGAATATCCTGCGGCAGCAATACGCCGATCTTTACACCAGGAGGTAAGGCGACCGCGCCCTCTGGGAGGAGGTGCGTCGACATCCCGCATCAATCTTGAACACAACAACTACGGCGCTGGAGGCGTCGGAGGGAGGGGAATCATGGGTATTGAACTATTGGCCATAGGCCTGCTGGTCGCGATGTTCATCATTGCGACGATCCAGCCGATCAACATGGGCGCGCTCGCATTTGCCGGCGCCTTCGTGCTCGGCTCGATGATCATCGGGATGAAAACCAGCGATATTTTCGCCGGCTTTCCGAGTGATCTGTTCCTGACGCTCGTCGCCGTCACCTACCTCTTCGCCATAGCGCAGATCAACGGCACGATCGACTGGCTCGTCGAATGTGCCGTCCGCCTGGTGCGCGGGCGGATCGGCTTGATTCCCTGGGTGATGTTCCTGGTCGCCGCCATCATTACCGGTTTCGGTGCGCTTGGACCTGCCGCGGTCGCCATTCTCGCACCCGTCGCGTTGAGCTTTGCCGTGCAATACCGCATTCACCCGGTCATGATGGGCCTGATGGTGATCCACGGCGCGCAGGCGGGCGGCTTTTCGCCGATCAGCATCTATGGCGGTATCACCAACCAGATCGTTGCGAAGGCCGGCCTGCCTTTCGCGCCGACCTCGTTGTTTCTCTCCAGCTTCTTCTTCAACCTGGCGATCGCAGTGCTGGTCTTCTTCGTTTTCGGCGGCGCAAGGGTGATGAAGCAAGATCCCGCATCATTTGGCCCGTTGCCCGAACTGCATCCCGAGGGCGTATCGGAGTCGATCAGAGGTCACGGTGGCACGCCGGCAAAACCGATCAGGGAGCATGCCTATGGTACGGCGGCTGATACCGCGACGTCGTTGCGCCTGAACAATGAGAGAATTACCACCTTGATCGGCCTGACGGCGCTCGGCATCGGCGCCCTGGTCTTCAAGTTCAACGTCGGCCTCGTCGCCATGACCGTGGCTGTCGCACTGGCGCTCTTGTCACCGAAGACTCAGAAGGCAGCAATCGACAAGGTCAGCTGGTCGACCGTGCTGCTGATATCAGGCATCATCACCTATGTCGGCGTCATGGAGAAGGCCGGGACTGTCGACTACGTGGCGAACGGTATATCCAGTCTCGGCATGCCGCTGCTGGTGGCGCTCCTGCTTTGCTTTACCGGTGCCATCGTCTCGGCCTTTGCATCCTCGACCGCGCTGCTCGGCGCGATCATCCCGCTTGCCGTTCCATTCCTCCTGCAAGGACACGTCAGCGCCATCGGCGTGGTCGCGGCGATCGCGATCTCGACGACGATCGTCGATACCAGCCCATTCTCCACCAATGGCGCGCTTGTCGTCGCCAACGCGCCGGATGACAGGCGTGAGCAGGTGCTTCGACAGCTGCTGATCTATAGCGCCCTGATCGCGATCATCGGCCCGATCGTCGCCTGGTTTGTGTTCGTCGTGTCCGGGTTGGTGTGACGGCGGGCTGCGAGGAAGCATCGCTTTCCGCTGCAGGGTTCCGGATCGCTGCGGCCAACGCATCCGGATCGAAGAGTACGCTTGTCCGAAACGGCTCTTGATGCTAGGAAAATTGCATGGACAACACCCTGATCAGCACCTTTGTGATGATGATGCCGCGCTCATAAGCGTGGCGGGTTTCGTGCGTCCAGAATGCACCAGCGACCGCCCTCGAGGCGGTCTTTTCATGGGTCGATCCGTCTCGCGGGGCAAACAGCCTTCGAAAGGAAACGCCGATGAACACGATCTACATCACCACCTCGATCCCCTATGTGAATGCCGCACCGCATGTCGGCTTTGCCCTCGAACTGGTCCAGGCCGATGCCTATGCCCGCCATTTCCGGCTTCTCGGTCAGGACGTCCGCTTCCAGTGCGGAACCGATGACAACAGCCTGAAGAATGTCAGGTCGGCGGAAGCCGCGGGATTGCCCGTGAAGGACTTCGTGGACGCAAACGCCGACAGGTTCGAGCGCCTTGGCGGCCTGCTCGATATCTCCAACGAGGAATTCGTCCGCACGTCGCGCGATCCGAGGCACATCGCCTGCGTCCACGCCTTGTGGAGGGCATGCGCCGGACATGGCGACCTCTATCGCAAGGCCTATGAGGGCCTCTATTGCGTCGGTTGCGAGCAATTCTACGAGCCGTCGGAACTCGATGACGGGCGTTGCCCTGAACACGGCATTGCCCTTGAGACCATCCGCGAGGAGAACTGGTTCTTCCGTCTCTCCCGATACGGCGACCGGCTCATCGAGCTGGTCGAGAGCGGCGAGCTTCGGATCGTCCCGGCCCATCGGCGCAACGAGGTCCTTGCCCTGTTGCGGCGCGGCCTGACCGACATCAGCGTGTCGCGCAGTGCGGAGCGGGCGCGAGGCTGGGGTGTTCCCGTGCCCGATGAAGATGAGGTCGTCTACGTCTGGTTCGATGCCCTGGCGAACTATCTCACCGGTCTCAGCCACGGGTCCGATGAAACCCTCTTGCCGCGCTATTGGAACGGGGGCCAACGCATCCACGTCGTCGGCAAGGGCATCTCCAAGTTCCACGCCATCTACTGGCCGGCCATCCTGTTATCCGCAGGCCTGCCGCCGCCATCGTCGATCCTCGTGCACGGCTACGTTACGGTGGATGGCAAGAAGATCGGCAAGTCGGCCGGCAATGGCATCGATCCGGAACGCATCATCCAATCCTACGCAACGCCGGACGCCCTGCGATATTACCTGCTCCGGCATATACGCTCGGCAGACGATGGCGACTTCTCGGCCGAGCGTCTGGAAGCCGCATGGTCGGGAGAACTTGCAGGACAGCTCGGAAATCTCGCCAACCGGGTGCTTGCGCTTCTGTCCACGTCGTTCGACGGGATCGTTCCGCCCGTGCCGGACAGCGCGTTCGTGGAGGAGGCTGCCCGCCTTCCGGCGAAGGTGGCTGAAGCGTTCGATGCCTACGAGCTCCATGTCGGCCTCGCCGATATTTTCGCATTCATCGGCGAGGCGAACAGGCGGTTTACAAAACGCGCACCATGGGCGGATGCAAAAGCGCTGCTTGCCGATCTCACGCCGGAGGATCGGAAGGCGACCGCCGCCCGTCTCGGCTCCTCGTTGGCCGAGCAGGTCTACGGCCTTGCGATCATCGCCCGCTGCCTCCTGCCGTTCCTGCCAAGCTCGGCCACAAAGCTACATTCCAGGCTGGGAATACCGTCTCCTCGCCTCTATCGGGACCCCTTGATCGTGACGGACGTCAAAGCCGCCCCACAAGCCGTGCTCTTTCCGCAAAGAGCGTCAGCTTAAAGGGGACCAGCCCGAGATCCTCTGCGCTGCAACTGAGGCAGCGCAGAGTTTTGACGTGATCCGGCATGTCATGAAAGTTTCATATTCGGGCTATTTCCGGGAGCGGGAAAATAATCTATTATTTTAGTCAGGAAACGAGATTTCCCGAAACAACGAAAGGATACTGATTGGAGACATTTTTTGTGGTTACCGTGCTCGTTGGAGGCTTCGCACTGATCTTTGCGCTGATCGCAAGGGCAGAAAGAGGCGCCACCACCAAGACCACCGCAAACACCAAGCGCAGGTGGGGCAATTCGGGAGGCGATGGAGGTGGAGGCTGGTTTGATGCCTCAGGCGACGGCGGCTGTGATGGCGGTGGCGGAGATGGTGGAGGAGGAGACTAAATCAAACTGAAATCGATAGAATGCCCGACCGCCTCAAGGCGGTTTTTTGTTGCCCGGATTTCGGGCGGGGCGAGATGCCGACCGGCTTCTGCGCCAGGCGCGCACCGACAGCAAGGAATAGCCGCTTACGCTGGCCGGCTGTGCGGCCCTATCAATCCAACGGCATTACAAAGGTGAAGCGCGTCTCCTTGTCATCGGAACTGACCGTGATCGTCCCGCCGTGGGCGCGGGCGATTTCCGAAGCGATGTGCAGACCCAGCCCCAATCCTCTTTGACTTGTGCCGGCTTCGCCTGTGAAGAAAGGCTGAAAAAGCCGTGTCATCGCGTCGCTGGAAATCGGAGCGCCGCCATTGGCGATCCAAAGCTCCAACCTTCCGTCGACAGTTGCCGCCGAGAGCCGCACCGGTTCGTCCGGTGTGCCATGGGTCAGGGCATTTCCCAGAAGATTGGACACCAGCTGGCCGATCCGGCCGCTGTCGCAGTTTATCGGCCCATCGAATTCGATCGTCACCTCAATCCCGCGGTCGAGGTGACTGAAGCGAAGTTCTTCGATGACCTGCCGCAAGAGCGGCTCGAGATGCTCCGCCCGCCTCTCGAGCGTGATGCCGCCACCCAATCGTCCGCGCGCGAAGTCGAGGACGTTATCGATCAGGGCTGACATGCGAACGACGCTGCCCTGCATCAAATCGAGCACTTTAATCGCCCGATCGGTCTGCTTCTCTTTTCGCAGCATGCGCGCCGCGGCTGCAATCGAGGCAAGCGGGTTGCGCAGGTCGTGGCCGAGAACAGCAATGAATTCTTCCCGCAACTCGGCGGTTTGCTGTTCAAAGGCGAGTTTGGATTTGATCGTGGCGCCGGCAGCATCGGCGGCTGTGCGCGCATCGACCAGCTCCCGTTCATAGCGGCGACGCTCGGCAGCCTGGAACATCGTCACGCGGGTGAAAAGCAGGGCGCCGTCTTCGGCACGTCTTTCCACGGCATTGGCGAGCACAGGCAGCTTTCTGCCGTCCACGGTCACAAGATCGAGGGCCACCTCGTTGAAAAACCCTTGCATGCGCAGCAAAGGCGCAAAATGGGTCTCGTAGAATATACGGCCCGACGTGTTGAGCAGGTCGTGAAGTCGTTTGCCGAGGAGTTGCTCGGCAGGGATGCCGATCCAGGTCGACAGCGTTCGGTTGACCTTGACGATGCGCCCGTCCGGCTGCAGCGAAAGATAGCCGCATGGCGCGTTTTCGTACAAGTCCTCGAGGTCCTCAGCCGGCATGAAGATTTGCGTATCGGCACCGGTCATCGGACGAACCGCCGGATTGCAGATATGACCTCGTCGGGAGCGCTGAGGTTGGCACAGTGGCCACTCGCATTCAGCACGACCAATTGGCTGTTTGGGACCTGCCGATGGACGAATTCGCCGACCTCTTCAGAGGCGATGATATCATCGCGGCATTGAAGGATCAGCGTTCTGGCGGTGACTTCAGGAAGGTCGCTGCGATTGTCCGACGTGAATGTCACCCGTGCAAATGCCTTGGCGATCTCAGGATCGGTGCGGCAGAAGCTATTAGTCAGCTCTTCGCCGAGTTCCGGTCGATCCGGATTGCCCATGATGGCGGGCGCCATGGCGGCAGACCACCCCATATGGTTGTCGTCCAACGATTCGAGAAGTTCGTCTATCTCAGCCGCGCTGAAGCCGCCGAAATAGTCATCGTCGTTGATATAGCGCGGCGACGGCCCGACAAGGATCAGGCTTTCAAACAGTTCCGGCGCCTCCAATGACGCAATGACGCCGATCATCGCGCTGACGGAGTGCCCGACGAAGACCGTTTGCGTCAGGCCGAGCGCGCGGCAAATTTCCACGAGGTCATCTGCATAGCCCGACAATGAAGAATATTTCCGGGCATCATAGGCCGTGAGATCGGATCGTCCTGCGCCGACATGATCGAACAGCACCGTCTTGAAGTCGGCCTCAAAAGCCGGCGCCACGAAGCGCCACATATTCTGGTCGCACCCGAATCCATGCGAAAAGATCATCGCACGCTGGCCATCGCCCCGGACTTGAACATGATTTCGATCGATGACGGTCATCTCGCCCTCTTCCCTGCTTTCATAACATGTTCCGCCAGTTTTGGATCGAGGAAAGATCAGCCCGGCAACGGTTCGATGGCTCTGTGCCGCGATTTTCCCGAGGCAGCCGCCCGGCCATTTGCGGCATGCCTAGTCCATCACTTTCCGGAGTTCGAAGAAGAATCGCCGAGGGTCGCCGCGCAGGCACATCATTCCGGCAATCCCGTCATCGTCAATCCTCCGAAAGTAGTCCACGATCGGCTGTTTGTCGTAGATCATCGCAGCCGTTTCGATGCCGTCGAGCGCCTGAAGCCGCAACGAAGCGGTCGTGCCTCTCGCTCGAAGCACCTTCTGCAGGTACGAGAACCCGTGGCGGGCGACGAGCGTCCGGCCAAGGGGCGCCATCTTGATCGCCAGCTCAACAGGGAGGAAATTTGGCTCGATCGCCACGAGCCGGCCCGGTCTCCAGTTGAAGAGCAGGGCGTCCGCCCGCATGTCGGAATGGAAGCGCTTGCCAAACCAGTTGAGATTCTCGAGCACGCCGTCCAGTGGATGGCCCGACTGAATACCGACGCCGCTCCAAAGGCCGACCATGTCCTTCGGCTGGACGGGCTCCAGCGAGCGGAACCAGGCAGCCATCTCCTCCTGGTCGCCTCGCATGGTTTCTCCTTCAACGACGTTCATTGTGGAAAAATGAAAAGAAGGTTTGGAAAGTTCCCGTTCATGCGGACCGGTCGGAAGCGCAACGGCCCCCGAAGGGGCCGTTGGGGTATTCGCCAGACAAGACCGGCCTATGCGTCAGGCGCGCGACGGCAGCAGGGGATAGCCGACCATGACGGCGCGGCCAAGCAGGGCTGCGACGAAAGCCTTGATCACATCGCCGGGAATGAAGGCCATCGAGCCGACGAAGGCTTTCGTGAAGCCGAGGCCGGCGACGGTGGCGAGATAGGTGATGCCGAAGGCGTAGAGCACGACGATGCCGCCGGCCATGGCGGTGAGGAAGAAGCTCACCGTCTGCACCAGGCCGGATTGCTGATGGTTGACCAGCCGTTCGCTGAGATAGCCGGTGACGAAGGCGGCAAAGATCCAGCCGATCAGGAAGCCGGCCGTCGGCGACGCGAAGATGGCAAGCCCGCCGCGGCCGCCGGAAAGCACCGGCAGGCCGATCGCCACCAGCACCAGCACGATCAGCACGGCAATCGCGCCACGCCGGGCGCCGAGCACGACGCCGGCCATCATCACGCCGAGGGATTGGGCGGTGATCGGCACCGGAATGAAGCCGAGCGAGATCGGCGGCAGCAGGCCAAGCGCCACGATGATCGCGGCAAAGAGGGCGGTAAGAACGAGGTCGCGAGTGCTCATCATGAATTCCGTATTTATCAATCGTTAACTCACATGCCGCCGAATGCCGCGCGCGTCAATCGCCGCGGCGATATTATCCGCATCCTTGAGCGTCAGGATGATCAGCGGCGCAAGCAGCGTCGTCGGCCGCACCTTCAGCCCGCGTGCCTGATGCGCCTCGCGGATCGCCTGATAACGCCCGACGATCTCCGGCACGAAACGCAGCACCAGCCCCAGCGCCAGGCCGATATCGTCGGCCTGCACCCAGCCGGTGCGTTCGAGCGGGCGGGCAAGCGCCGTGACCTCGTCGATGAACTCGGTGATCGAGGTCGTCGCCGTCACGGTGGCGGCAAGCAGCATCAGCGCCGTCAGCCGCAGCAGGGGCACGAGCGCTTCCTGCCAGGGATTGAAGATGAGGTTGAAGAGTGCGACGACCGCGATCGTCAGGAAGACCGGCCGCAGCCGCCGGAGCCCATCCGCAAACGGCAGGCCGATCATCCGGTAGAGAACCGCCGTCAGCAGCACGGCGATCGACAGCAAGACGAGGTTCCCGCTGATGAACAGCACGACGCCGAAGACCGTTAGCGACAACAGCTTTACCCGCGGCGAAAGCCGGTGCATCACGCTGTTGCCTTCGACATAGAGCGATTGCATCAGGCGGCGATCTCCTTGTAGCGGGCGATCGCTTCGGCAGCCGGTGCATCGGCGGCAAGCCGCCCTTCATGAAACAGCAGCACTCGCTCGAAATCGGCGATCAGCTCCAGATCATGCGTGATGATGATGGCGCTTTCCGGGAGCCCGGCGATAATCCCTTCGACCAGCGCCCGGTTCTTGAGGTCGAGCTGGTTGGTCGGTTCGTCGAGGATCAGAATGCCGGGCCCCGTCGCCAGCACCGAGCAGAGCGCCGCCACCTGCAGCTCGCCGCCGGAAAGCTCGTGCGCGCGCCGATCGGCCAGCGCCTCGGCGCCGAAGCGGGCCAGCACGCCCTCGACCTTCGCCTCGATCTCCGCCTTGCTGAAGCCACGCCGCTTCAGCCCGAAGGCGATATCGTCTTTGACGATCGGCAGGATGATCTGGTTCTGCGGCGACTGGAAGATGAAGCCGACATCGGCCACCGCAGTCTTCTCGTCGCCCGTGTCGCGGCCGTTGACGGTGACGCGGCCGACCGATGGTTTGTTCAATCCGTTGATCAGCCGCGCAAACGTCGTCTTGCCCGAACCGTTCAGCCCGATGACGCCGATGCGTTTCCCACTGATGTCAAGCGTCAGCGGCTGCAGCGCCACTCGTGCCCCGAAACTGACCCCGGCGCCTTCGAAACGAATATCCAAACCAATCCCTCGCATTTTTCACCGGAGGAGATTGCCGATACCGGCCCCTCATCCGCCTGCCGGCACCAGCCGGGGTCGAGCCACTCGTCTCGACCCGTCCTTCGGACCGCCGTAAACGGGGCGAAGGGGTTAGACCGCGACCTCTCCATTCCCCACCAACCTCTCGCAGGGCACGTCCCCTCTCCCCGCGAGCGGGGAGAGGGTTAGGGTGAGGGGCAGCCATTGGCGCCAACCTGACAGCAGTGCTTCTACACGGGGAATCGAGGATGATGAAAGCGCAAATCTTGCTGTCGATATTGGGTCGATATCGGGTGGCTAGGAAGATTTTCCGGATTATGATGCAGCTATGACGAATCTGCTTTCCAATTCCGACGCCCGCCGTGTCTTCCTTGCCAAGCAGGGCCTCAGCGCTCCGCCGAACCGCGCCTTGACCAAGGCCGGCTTGTTGCAGCTCATCCATGAACTGGGTTTCGTCCAGGTGGACAGCATCCAGACGGTGGAGCGGGCGCATCATCAGATCCTGTTTTCCCGCAACCAGACCTACAGGCGCGAGCATCTGACGGCGCTGCTCGAAAAGGACGGCGCGCTGTTCGAGCACTGGACGCATGATGCTTCCATCCTGCCGAGCGCCTTCTTCGTCTATTGGAAGCACAAGTTCCTTCATCAGGAAAAGGTGCTCATCGAACGCTGGCGCAAATGGCGCGGCGAGGGGTTCGAGGCGGCGTTTGCGGAGACCTATGAGCGCGTTGAGCGCGACGGTGCAATCCTCTCACGCGATATCAAGGCCGATGGACACGTTTCCGGCGGCTGGTGGAACTGGCATCCGAACAAGACGGCGCTCGAATACTTCTGGCACACCGGCAAATTCGCCATCGCCGGCCGCTCGAATTTCCAGAAGATCTATGACCTGGCGGAGCGCGTCATCCCGACCGAGTTCCGCGAGCCGGAGGTGAGCCGCGAGGAATTCGTCGACTGGGCATGCCGCAGCGCGCTTACCCGGCTCGGCTTCGCCACCCATGGCGAGATATCGGCCTTCTGGAACCTGGTCTCGCCCGATGAGGCCAAGGCCTGGGTATCAGCCCATCGCGACGAACTGATCGAAGTGCTGATCGAACCGGCGCTCGGCGGCAAGGCGCGCCCATCCTGGGCTTTTGCCGATTTCCTCTCGACGCTCGACACTTACCCCGGCGCTCCGCCGCGCATTCGCGTGCTCAGCCCCTTCGACCCGATGATCCGCGACCGCAACCGCACCGAACGCCCGTTCGGCTTCTTCTACCGCATCGAGATTTTCGTGCCCGAGCCCAAGCGCGAATATGGCTATTACGTCTTCCCGCTGCTCGAAGGCGACAGGCTGATTGGCCGCATCGACATGAAGGCGGATCGGAAGAAATCGACGCTCGACGTCAAGCGGCTCTGGCTGGAGCCCGGTGTGAAGCCGTCGGCCGGGCGGCTGGAGAGACTGGAAGCGGAGTTGGAGCGGCTGGCGCGGTTTGCCGGCGTGGAGAAGGTCGTGTTTCTGGAAGGGTGGAGGGGATAGTCGAACTACCCTCACTCCCTCATCCCTGTGCTTGTCACAGGGATCCAGCGCACCCAAGTCCTTGGGTGCGGGAAACTCTCTTCGTAGAAGCAAATGAGTCATTCACGGCGCGGACGCGCCGTGGCTGGATTCCTGTGACAAGCACAGGAATGAGGGATGGCGAGGGTCCAAGCCCACGCCCGTTCAGCAGATCTCCGTCGTGCTGATCTTGATGCCGAACCCTTCGAGGCCGACATAGTGGCGCTCGCGGCTGGTGAGCAGCTTGATCGAGCTGACGCCGAGATCCTTGAGGATCTGTGCGCCGAGGCCGATTTCCAGCCATTCGCTGTCGCGCGTCTGGGCTTCGGCATGGGCTTCGCGGCCCTGGTTGCGGGCCTTGCGGCCATTATCGTGGTGGCCGACGCCGACCGAGCCTTCGCGCAGATAGACGATGACGCCGCGGCCTTGCTCGGCAATCTTCTGCATGTAGAAATCGACCGGGCTGTTCTTGCCGAAGAGATCCTCGGCGACATTTTCCGGATGCAGGCGGACCGGGATGTCGACGCCGTCGCGGATATCGCCGAAGACGACGGCGAGATGCTGCATCGGGTCCCAGGGCAGGGAATAGGTATGCGCCTTGGCCTTGCCGAACGGTGTCTCGATGTCGAAGCTGGTGCCGAGTTCGATCAGTGTTTCCTTGCGCTGGCGATAGGCGATCAGGTCGGCGACGGAGACGAGCTTCAGCCCGTGCTGTGCGGCGAAATCGACCACCTGTGGGCCGCGCGTGACGGTGCCGTCGTCGTTGACCAGCTCGGAGATGACGCCGATCAGCGGCAGGCCGGCGAGCTTGCAGAGGTCGACGGCCGCTTCCGTATGGCCGGAGCGCATCAGTACCCCGCCTTCGCGGGAAACCAGCGGGAAGATGTGGCCGGGACGGACGAAATCGGAAGCGCCGACATTCGGATTGGCGAGGTTGCGCACCGTCAGCGTCCGGTCGTCTGCCGAGATGCCGGTCGACGTGCCGTGCTTGAAATCGACCGAGACGGTGAAGGCAGTCGTATGGGCCGAATCGTTTTCCGCCACCATGGCGTTGAGGTTGAGGCGCTTGGCCTCTTCCTTCGGCATCGGCGCGCAGACGATGCCGGAGGTGTGGCGGACGATGAAGGCCATCTTCTCCGGTGTGCAATGCACGGCGGCGACGATCAGGTCGCCTTCGTTCTCGCGGTCATTGTCGTCCATGACGACGACCATCTCGCCGGCCTCGAAGGCCCGGATGGCGTCGACGACGCGCTTCTGGTCATAAGACATGGGCGAGCGCTCCTATTTCAGACGGCCGGTCTGGCCGCGGTCGCGAAGATAATGGTCGGCGACGGCGCAGGCGACCATCGCCTCGCCGATCGGCACGGCGCGGATGCCAACGCAGGGATCGTGCCGGCCCTTGGTGCGGATATCGACATTCTTGCCCTCCGCATCGATCGACTGGCGTTCGGTCAGGATCGAGGAGGTCGGCTTGACGGCGAAACGCGCCACCACCGGCTGCCCGGTGGAGATGCCGCCGAGAATACCGCCGGCATTGTTGGAAAGGAAGATCGGCGTGCCGTCATTGCCCATGCGCATCTCGTCGGCATTGTCTTCGCCTGACGTTTCGGCGGCGGCAAAACCATTGCCGATCTCGACGCCCTTGACGGCGTTGATCGACATCAGCAGCGAGGCGATGTCCTGATCGAGCTTGGCATAGATCGGCGCGCCGAGGCCGGCCGGCACACCTTCGGCAATCACCTCGATGACCGCGCCGATCGAGGAGCCCTTCTTGCGGACGCCGTCGAGATATTCCTCCCAGACCGGCACGATCGCCGCATCGGGCGAGAAGAACGGGTTCTGATCGACCTGGTCCCAGTCCCAGTTGCGGCGGTTGATCTTGTACTTGCCGATCTGCACCAGCGCGCCGCGCACGGTAACGCCTGGTACGACAAGGCGGGCGATGCCGCCGGCGGCAACCCGCGCAGCGGTCTCGCGCGCCGAGGAGCGGCCGCCGCCGCGATAGTCGCGAATGCCGTATTTGAGGTCGTAGGTATAATCGGCATGGCCGGGGCGGTATTGTTTCGCGATCTCGCCGTAATCCTTGGAGCGCTGGTCGGTATTTTCGATCAGCATCGAGATCGGCGTGCCGGTGGTCGTCATCGTCTCGCCGTCGGCGTCGAGCATGACGCCTGATAGTATCTTCACCAGATCGTCCTCGCGCCGCTGCGTCACGAAGCGGGATTGGCCGGGCTTGCGCTTGTCGAGCCAGACCTGCAGGTCCTTGAGCTTGAAGCTGAGCCCCGGAGGGCAGCCGTCGACGACGCAGCCGAGCGCCGGACCATGGCTTTCGCCCCAGGTGGTTACGCGGAAGAGGTGACCGAATGTATTGTGCGACATGTGTTCCGACCGGTGGCGCGCCAAAGCCGGTCGCGCCATTGCTTGAATAGGCGCGACACTCATAGGCCAAAAAAACGCCGAGGCAAAAGCCTTTCTTTGCGCCAAACCGGCAGCTCAGGGAATGCTGTTTCCGTTCGTTGTCGGGGATGGGCGGCGCATCCGGCCGCCACTCTCTTTGCGCAGGCGGGGAGGGGGCAGGGCGAGGGCGATCGGCAGGCAGCGATCAGGACGCCAGCCGCCACCCCGTTCCGGTCGCTTCCGCGGTGAAATCGTCGAAGGAGAGCGGCTGCGAGAAGGCATAGCCTTGCAGGATGTCGCAGCCGAGATCGCGCAGCAGCGCGGCATGTGCTGCCGTCTCCACCCCTTCGGCCACCGTCTCGACGCCGAGTGAGCGGGCGATCTCGATGATCGAGCTGACCAATGCGCGCTCCTGCGAGGCATTGACGATCGGCTGCACCAGCTGGCGGTCGATCTTCAGCCGCTTCGGCTTCAGCTTCAACAGGCTGACGATCGAGGTATGGCCGGTGCCGAAATCGTCGATCTCGATATCGATGCCGAGCGCCTTGATGCGCTCGAGATTCTGCGAGACGACGTCCTCGCTCTCGTCGAGGAATATCGATTCCACCAGTTCGAAGGAGAGCTCGCCCGGACGGATATGCAGGTCGGCGAGCGATTCCAGCAGGCTGCCGTCATGCAGCCGTCGGGCCGAAACATTGACAGAGACCTTGGGCACCACAATGCCGCGCGCCGTCCAGCGCATCTTGTCGTGCAGCGCAGTTTCCAGCACGATCCGGTCGAGCATCTGCACGACATTGATCTCGTCGGCGATGCGCAGGAACTTGTCAGGCGCGAGCCACCCCTTGGAGGGGTGCTTCCAGCGCACTAGCGCCTCGACGCCGGTGAGTTCCATCGTCCGGGCGCAGAATTGCGGCTGATACCAAGCGGTGAATTCGCCATTGTCGATGCCGGCGAGGATCTCGTCGGCCGTGCGCTTGGTGTTGATGATATCGGCCTGGAGATTGTGATTGAAGAATTCGAAGCGGTTGCGGCCCGTGCTCTTGGCGCGGTAGAGCGCGATATCGGCATTGATCAGCACCTTGCGCGCATCGACATGGATGCCGTTGGCAAGCGCAATCCCGATCGACACGCCGCAGCGGCAGGAAAAACCCTGGAAATCGATCGGCTGGCGCATTTCCTCGATGATCCGCGTCGAAAGCTGCGCCATCTCCTTGTCGCCGACGTCGAGGGCGAGGATGACGAATTCGTCGCCGCCGATGCGCGCGACGATGTCGCTGCCGCGGACATTCTTGGCGAGCACCTTCGAGGCGTGTACCAGCATCGCATCGCCGGCGGCATGGCCGAGCGTGTCGTTGATGTCCTTGAAGCGGTCGAGGTCGATGTGCAGGATCGAGAATTTCTGCCGCTGCTGGCGGCCGTCATGGGTCAGACTTTCGAGCGCGATGTCGAGCTTGCGGCGGTTGGCGAGTGCGGTCAGCGGGTCGTGCAGTGAATTGTGCTCGATCCTGTTTTTGACAAGCTCGAGCTCGATATTCTTGGCGACCGCATCGTCTTTGGCGGCTTTCAGCCGGATCGTCATCAGCACGTCTTCGGTGGCGTCGAAGGCGATGCCCATGATCTTCATCTCGCTAGTCCCCGTCTGGTGGACCTTGCCGACCGAGCGCACATAGCGCACCGAGCCGTCGTCGACGATCACCCGGCAGACGAGGGTGTGCGTATCGCCGTTGTGCTTGAAGTGACGCGCGCTTTCGAGCGCCAGGCTCCTGTCCTCGGGGTGGATGCGGCTAAGCCAGATCTCCTCGGTCATGAAGCCGTTGCGCGGTGTAAGCCCATAGAGTTCGTGCATCCGCTCGTTCCAGATCGAGCCGCCGAGGCCAGGCCGCGCCTCCCATATGCCGCACTGATAGGAATTGAGCGCCAGGTCGAGCCGGCTGGAAAGCTCGGCGAGCTCGCCCTCGCGGCTCGAGAGCTCGTCAAGCGCCAGCTCCAGCTCGGCATTCTTGACCTCGCTCATATCCTTGGCCTTGCGCAGCGTGTCGGTGATCTCCGCATCGGCGGTCACGTCCCAGACGATGCCGATCGTCTTGCTGACGCCGGCTGCATCCGTATAGAAGGCGCCGACCGAGCGCAGATGGCGGATGCCGCCGTTGCCAAGCAGGATGCGGTACTGCGCCGTGCAGGCAACGCCGGCAATGCTGCAGCTGAAGAAATGCACTTCGGCAGTTTCACGATCCTCGGGCAGGATCGCCGCCAGCCATTCGTCGAGCACCCGGCTTCCTTCTTTCGCCGCTTTGCCGTGCAGAGCCGCGGCACGGGCATCCCAGAGCAGACTGCTCGAATGATCCTCCAGCTCCCAGATGCCGATATTGGAGGATTCCAGCGCCAGGTTGAGCCGCTGCGACAGTTCCAGCAATTTTGCCTCGCGGGTCTCCAGCGCGGTGATGTTGCGATTGCGCTCGCCGAGCAACAGGGTCGCGAAGAAGATCGGCACGATGATGATGAAGCCGGCGGCAAGGATGATCAGACGCAGCTCGGTGCGGTTTTCGGGTATCGCGTTCCAGCCGCTATTAGGGACCGCGGAAAGCTCCCACTTGCCGCCGGCAAAGCCGATCTTCTGGCGCATCGGATTCTTGTCATCGATATCGGACGAACCGAAGAACGGCGGCGGCAAAGCGGCGTTGGTCGCGGCCGCCGCGCCGATATCGCGGATGGCGATCGAAAGATGGCCGAGATGCGGATAACGCTCACGGTTTTCGCGGTCGCGCGCCGGCATCAGCCCGGTCGCCTGGTAAAACATTTGCTGGTCGATGGCGACTTCGACCGCCCCCCAGATCCGCCGCTGGCCGTTCTCCTTGACGTAAACCGGGAAGAAGATGGCAAAGGCGTCGCGGCCGTCGGTGCTGATCGGGCCGTAGAAGCGCGCCGACTGGTCGCCGGCCGCGCCAGTCATCACTTGGCGAAAGAAGAGAGTTTCGCGCACGTCGCGGCCGATCCGCTCATTGCCGGATTGCGGTGGGTGGATGTCGCGGATGATGAAATCAGGCGCGACGGCGATATGAATGAAAGACGGGTTCTGGATTAGCAGCCAGTTGATCTGGCGCTCCATCTCCTCTCCGTTGGCCGCGCTGACGGAGATCAGGTTCGTCAGATCGCGCACGACGCTGAGGTCCAAATTGATCTCGGCCATCACCCGGGCGCGGATCAGGTTGGTCTCGTTTTCCGTGCGGATATGAAGTTCGCGCACATGAGACGCAGTATTGGCCCGGTCGAGCCCGAAGCCGACCATGATGACGACGAGGGCGACGAGCGACGAAACCAGAAACGAAACGCGGGTATTCTTCAACACGCGCCGCAACTGCTTGCTGTCGCTGAGCCTGGATAGCAAAATGAAACTCCCCTGTTGGCGAGCAACTGTAGGACGCGCGGGTTAATTTACGATTGCCCGCCGGCGATGCCGAAAAATCGTGTGAAGGGAAAAACCGCGGGTTAACGCGGCATCTTGATTATATTTAAAATCCTATTCATCAATTGGGCGGGAAAAGCCTTTCTTACGGGCAATTTTCGCCATATTCAGGAGCTTATCTGTGGCCAGTCATTTTTTCGTGCAGCTTATCGTGCAGCGTTTCAAAAGGATTGTCGCCATGCGTTTCGTCGTCGCCACGCTTTTGGCAACAGCAAGTTTCCTGTCACCGATGAGCGGTTTTGCCGAGAGCGCCGATGTCGAGGCGACGATCAAGAAGGTCGACACGGCCAACCTCGTGCTGACGCTCGATGACGGCAAGACCTATCAGGCGCCCGAGGAATTCAATTTCGACGGCCTCGAAGCCGGCGTGAAGGTGATCGTCTTCTACACCGAGGTCGACGGCAAACGCGTCATCAACGATCTCGACATCGTTAAATAGGCAGTTCTCTGGAGAATAATCGAGTGAGGTACGCGCAGTGGCTGCCCCTCACCCCAACCTTGCCGGGGTCGAGCCACTGGTCTCGACCCGTCCTGCGGACCCCCGTAAACGGGGCTAGGGGCCGTGCCCTGCGAGAGGTAAGCGAGGAACCGAGAGGTTGCGCCTATCCCCCTTCGCCCCGCGCGCGGGGAGAAGGTGGCGGCAGCCGGATGAGGGGCTGGTCCCGGCAATCTCCCTGGGCAGCACAGGCCCGAACAGCTCGTTCGCACCCCCAATCCGACCTAGCGCCCTGCAATACCTACAGCCAGACGATCGTCCGCTCCGTGGTTTCGATCCGGATGATCCGGTCCTGCGGGATGGCGCCTTCGGCAGCGGTGCTTTTCGGCAGGTCGGCGATCGCCTGGAACAGCGTGCGGATGACACCGCCATGGGTGACGCAGACCGTCGGACGATCGACCGAGTTCAGCCATGAGCCAGTGCGCCAGGAGAGAATTTCGTAGCTTTCCGCATCATCGCCGGGTGGGATGAAATCCCATTTGGAGGCATTGCGTTCCGCCACCCGCTCGCGCTGCGTCGCCTTCAGCTCCTTGATTGTCGAGCCTTCCCAGTCGCCGAAGGAAATTTCCACCAGCCTTGGATCGGTGCGATAGGCAAGCGGCGGCAAGCCCATGGCAATGCGCATGATTTCCATTGTCGCGCGCGTGCGCTGCAGCGGGCTTGCGACGAAATCGAATTGGTCGACCGTGTCGCCGAGGATCTCGGCAAGCGCGATGCCGTTCTGCCGGGCCTGTTCCAGGCCCGTGGCATTCATCGGGATATCCTTCTGACCCTGCAGGCGGCGCTCGGCATTCCAGGCGGTCTGGCCGTGTCTGATCACATAGATAAGCACGGTCTCGCATCCATATGGAGAAATCAGTCCTTGATGACGGAAATGTCGGGCGCGTCGACCGCCTTCATGCCGATGACATGATAGCCGCTGTCGGCATGGTGCACTTCGCCGGTGACGGAGCGCGACAGGTCCGACAGGAGATAGAGGCCGACATCGCCGACTTCCTCGATGGTGACGGTACGGCGCAGCGGCGCGTTATATTCGTTCCACTTCAGAATATAGCGGAAATCGCCGATGCCGGAGGCGGCAAGCGTCTTGATCGGTCCGGCCGAGACGGCATTGACGCGGATGTTCTGCGGTCCGAGGTCGACGGCGAGATACTTGACGCTGGCTTCGAGCGCGGCCTTGGCGACACCCATGACATTATAGTTTGGCATCACCTTTTCGGCGCCGTAATAGGTCAGCGTCAGCATGGCGCCTCCATCCGTCATCAGCTTCTCGGCGCGGCGTGCGACCGAGGTGAAGGAATAGACGGAGATCTGCATCGTCTTGGCGAAGTTGTCGGCCGAGGTGTCGACGTAGCGGCCGGTCAACTCGTCCTTGTCGGAAAAGCCGATCGCATGCACGAGGAAATCGATCTTGCCCCACAGCTTCTCGACGTTCGCGAAAACCTCATCGATGGTGGCTTCATCGGCGACGTCACAGTGGCCGACGAGCGTCGCGCCGATTTCGGCGGCGAGCGGCTCGACACGCTTCTTCAGCGCATCGCCCTGATAGGTAAACGCAACTTCTCCGCCGTGCGCATGAATGGCCTTGGCAATACCCCACGCAATCGAACGATTGTTGGCGACACCCATGATGACGCCGCGTTTGCCTGCCATGAGGCCGGATGCTTGAGCCATATTTCGCTCCCTAGGATTCTGATCGATCCTGCCTATGGCATAGGCCGTTAATCGGTTCAAGCTTGGCCGGGATCATCAACTGTTAGGGATCGTAATAAAGGGTGCGAATGTCATAAAAATTTCATAGGAACAGGCCTTCGCGCATGCTCCGCATGAGATCGGTGACTTTGTCGTCGGGTTTTTCCCACAAGATAATGCGCAATTCGACGACCAGATCGCCTCTGCCGCCCTCTTCGCGGGGCAATCCCTGGCCGGGAATTCTAATCGTCTTGTCCGAGCCCGACCATGCGGGGATCGTCACGTTCAGCGGCCCGCTCGGTCCTTCGATGCGCGCCTCGGTGCCGAGCACGGCATTTTCGATGCTGAGCGGCAGCACGGCGTGCAGATCGAAACCGTCGACGGTGAAGCGCGGATCGGACGCAATGCGAATGTTGATGACGGCGTCGCCGCGCTGCATGCCCGGCAGTTTGAAGCCCTGTCCCTTAAGCCGCACCTCGTGGCCGTCGGTCGTGCCTGCCGGCAATGCAAAGCCGATTTCGCGGCCCTCCGGCAGCGACGCGGTGATCCAGCCGCTCTTCAACACGTCGTCGATCGTGACCGTCGCCGTCGTCACCTCATCCGGTGCCTTGTCCAGGCCGGTATCCTTGGCGCCGGTGAAACGGCGCACCAGGTTTGTCAGGATGCTGAGCGGCAGCGACAGGTTGGCGGCGGCATTTGGCCCAACTTCGCCCGATTCCTCATCGCCCTTGACCTCGGCCTCGGCGGCATCGCCATCCATGCGCCTGCCGGGATCGGCCTGGGCGTTTTGGGTCTGTTGATTTTGCGCCTGCTGATATTGCGCCTGCTGGGCGCGAGCCTGCGCCTGGCCGCCGGCCGCAGCCCGGGCCTGGGCACCGAAAATGCGATCCACCATCTCGTCGGCGGCCTCAACGGAACCTGCCTGTTGTCTGTTGCCGTCGGCGGCAGCCTTCTGGGCGGCGCGCGCCAGCTCTTCCATCACGCGCTCGGCATTGGCCTGTGCCGCCTTGGCGCGCACGGCCGCCTCGCGGGCGGCCTGGCGCTGCTGCATGATCGTCTGTTCGTGTTTCTTGGCTTCGGCCATCCGCAGGGCATTGTCGAACAGGCTGCGTTTGCGCGGGTCTTTCAGCGTTTCATAGGCGCGGCCGATCTCGGCGAACCGGGCCGTCGCCGTCGGATCGTCCTGATTGTGGTCGGGATGGGCTGATTTGGCCATGTTGCGCCAAGCCGCCTTGATCTCGTCTACTGCCGCGTCGCGCTTGACGCCCAGAATTTTATAAGGATCGCGCATGTTAAAACCGCCGGTGTTGCGATGCGGCAAGCCTCGTCCTTGCCCGGCATCCCCGTCCAATAAAACGTGTGTAGCGCCACCCGCCACAAAGGCAGGAACAGCCACTCTCAACGCCGATCCTGCGGCGGAGTTGCTAATCACTTGTTATTTCTGGGCAGAGATGTGGGGTGTTTCGCGGTAAATGGTTAGCTCTTTGCTAAGCATTCGGCAGAAAGCGGTCGCGCGTTAACCTGTTGGTGACGGCGCTGCGCGTCTTTTCGAACGCGCAAAGGGACGCTGTAATAGTTTGGGAGGATCAGCTCTCGGGCTGGAAGCTCAGAAGCTGCCAGTTGCCGCCGCCGACGAGGCAGGTCTTGCCGTAGAATTTGGCGATGCCGACATAGGAATGCCGGGTGGTACGGAACTGGCGGCAGACCTGGCCGGACTCATTGTTCTCGACGATCGTATCGATGACGCCGGCACTGCCCGTCGATGCGTTCGCCCAGGGAAGCGGCTGGCCCTCGAGCCTTTGCACGTCGGCCGAGGTCACGGCGTTGCGCACGGTCATTTCGTCGGAAAGCGTGTCGGTGCTCGGCGGCGTCTGCGGCACGGTGCCGGTTGCCACCGACCGGTCGACCTTGGCGTCACTCAAGAAATCCATACCGCCGCCGACGCAGCCGGAAAGCGACAACATCGCGGTGCCGATGACAAACAACGCGCGGCTGCGTCGCCGCAGGCCCTTTGTATGGCGAGATGACTTTGTTATGACTTCCACCCTGCATCCTGTCCAGTTATCAAAAGCTGGGCGAGTTTTGAATAATCCGGGGCATTTGAACCAATATGTCGGCAAACGAGTTAACAAGCGGTGACTTTACCGAAAGTGGCGAACCCTTCAAGCTCTTTGCCGAATGGCTGAAAGAAGCCGAGGCTTCCGAGCCCAATGACCCCAATGCGGTGGCGCTGGCAACGGTCGATGAGGATGGTCTTCCCAATGTCCGCATGGTTCTCCTGAAGGGATTCGACGATGACGGTTTCGTCTTTTACACCAATTTCGAGAGCCAGAAAGGCCGCGAAATTCTTGGCCAGAAAAAGGCTGCCATGTGCTTTCACTGGAAAAGCTTGCGTCGCCAGGTGAGGCTGCGTGGCCCCGTCGAGATCGTTACCGATGCCGAAGCGGACGACTATTTCAAGACGCGGGCGCGCGGCAGCCGCATCGGCGCCTGGGCTTCTAAGCAATCCCGTCCGCTGGAAAGCCGTTTCGCGCTGGAAAAGGCGGTGGCCGAATATACCGCGCGTTATGCCATCGGCGAGATTCCGCGCCCCGCCCACTGGTCGGGCTTCCGCATCCGGCCGACCTCGATCGAATTCTGGAAGGACCAGAAATTCCGTCTGCATGACCGTGTCGAATTCCGCCGGCCATCACCGGAAGGTGAATGGGACAAGGTCCGGATGTATCCGTAACGGGCTTATCGGCCCATCATCTTCAGCGGTATGCCGGAGGCGAGAGCCGAGACGTAACGTCGCTTCTGGTAGAATCCGTTGAGCGAAATGCGCGGGAGATAGCCGGTCAGCTTCGCTGCCGGCAACCCGGGCTGCGTGGTGACCGCAAGGGTAAAGCCGAGATTGCGAGCGATGCGCGCCTCGCGGGCGGTCGCAGCCGCAGGCGTGCCGTAAGGATAGGCGATCGTCTCGGGACGAATACCGGTCACCGCCTCGAGGTAATCCGCCGAAGCTTGCATTTCGATTCGCGCTTCGGCTTCCGGCAGCCGGGCGAGCGCCCGATGGCTGATCGTATGGGCGCCGAGCGTTGCGAGCGGATGTGCCGCCAGCCATTGCAATTGGCCAGGGCCCATTACCAGTTCGCGGACGATATCCGTCGGCTCGATGCCGTTTTCGCGCGCCAGCAGATCGATGGCGGCAACGGCGCGCGCCTCGTCGGAGCGGTGGACGTAGGCGGCAAAGCGATCGAAGGCGTGCCATTGCTGTTGCGGGCTATCGAGCACAAGGCGCTCCATGCCGCGGCCGAAATCGAAACGGATTTCGGCCGCCCGGCGCAGGAGGATCGCCAGCGTTTCCCACCAGATGCTGTGAGAGCCTTCGGCAAAACCCTTGGCGACGAATACCGTGAACGGCGCCTGATGCCGCTCGAACACCGGCAGCGCATGTTCCAGATTGTTGTTGTACCCGTCGTCAAGCGTGAAGGCCGCGAAAGGCTTTGCGCCTTCCGGCTCCGCCAGCAGCGCCGGCACCTCGGCGAGCGGCACGAAGCGATAGCCCTCTCGCCTCAGCCGCCGCAGCGCCACGTCGAGAAACCGCGGGGTGATTTCAAGATGCGCATTCGGCTCGAAGGCTTCGGCCACGTGCGGGCGGACATGATGCAGCGTGAAGACCACGCCGCGCCCGCGTGCTTCGCGCATCAGCCCGGCCGAGGCCAGCAGCCAGGAAAACTCGAGCCCGGCGCCGATCGCCAGTCGCTTGCCCAATCGCTTGAATTGTCCCGTCATGCGGCGCCCCGTCCCCTGCCTTTTCCGGAAACTAGCAAGTGCGACTTAAGCCTTGCTGAATCCCGGTTCAGCACAGGTCTTTGATTTCCTGTTAACCAAAACGATGAAAAGACTAGAAAAATGATAGGCGTTGCCTCAAAGTCGCGCCAAACTTACGGCTTCTGTCACATTACGGGACAAAACGCCGATCCTATCGCGGGCCAATGCATGAAGGGCCTGCGCATCAGGGCCAGCATATGAGGGGAAGTGCATGAGAAAGCTTTGGGCGGCTGTTTTGACCGTAACGCTTGCCGTTTCGGCGCCTCTTGCGGCTCTTGCCGGCAACGCTTCGCTAATCCTCGATGCCCGGACCGGCAAGGTTCTCGCCGCTGAAAACGCCGATACGCTGAACCATCCGGCCTCGCTGACGAAGATGATGACGCTCTATCTCACCTTCGAGGCGTTGAAACGCGGCAAGATCGCCTGGGATACCCCGATCAAGATGTCGAAATACGCCGCCTCCCGGCCGCCGACCAAGCTTGGCGTCAAGGCGGGCGGCACGATCACCGTGCGCGAGGCGGTCTATGGCATGATCGTCAAATCGGCCAATGATGCCGCCTCCGCCATGGGTGAGAAGCTCGCCGGCTCGGAAAGCGGCTTTGCCCGGGTGATGACGGCCAAAGCCCGCCAGCTCGGCATGAGCCGCACCGTCTTCGTCAACGCATCCGGCCTGCCGGACGGCCGTCAGGTGACGACGGCGCGGGATATGTCGACGCTCGCCATCGCGCTGATGAAGAACTATCCGAACGAATACCGGCTGTTTTCGACGGCCAGTTTCAATTTCCGCGGCCGGACGGTGCGCGGTCACAACAATCTCATGTACCGCTATCAGGGCATGGACGGCATCAAGACCGGTTATACCAATGCGTCCGGCTTCAACCTCGTCAGTGCCGTCAGAGACGGCAACCGCCGCGTGGTCGGCGTCGTGCTCGGCGGCCGCACTGCCCGCAGCCGCGACGCCAAGATGGCTGGTTTGCTCGACCGTTATCTCGGCCGCGCCTCGTCTTCCGGCGGCGCAAGGCTGGTGGCGAGCGTCGGGGCGAAAGAAACGGTCGAAGTCGCCTCCGCCGCTGACGCTTCCGATGTTCCGGTGCCGTTCAACGCACCGCGGCAAGTCGACGATCTCGCTGCGAAAAGCCTGGCCTATGCCGATGACGCCGTCGTGCCGCTGGAACGTCCGGTCGCGATGGACGAGATCCTGAACGCCGGCAAGACGCCGAAGACATCAGCAGAGAAGACCAATGGAGACTGGCAGATCCAGATCTCGGCCGCTCCCAGCGCCGATGCGGCGCGTGCGCTTCTCGCCCAGGCAAAGTCCGAAGCCGGCGCGCCGCTCGTGTCAGCTTCGCCCTATACCGAGGCGGTCGGGCAGGGGGCCAACAAGATCTATCGCGCCCGCTTCGTCGGCTTCGCCAGCAAGGATGCCGCCGTCTCGGCCTGCGATGCGCTCAAGCAGCGCTCCTATGACTGCATGCTGCTGCCGGATCGCGGCTGATCGCCGCCCGGCACTCTGGGCAATCCCGTTCTGGACAATTGTTGGGAATCAGCGTCTCCTCCATAAACAAAAGGAGAACGTCTATGCTGCGCCGTCTCGCCGATCAGTTCGAAACCTCATCCGCGGCCTATGCCGCAGCCAACGGCATCGAGCGTGACCCCGACTGGTTTTTGTTGAAGCTGCAGGAGGAGGTGGGTGAGCTCACCCAGGCCTGGAACCGCCTGACCGGCCGCGGGCGCCGTAGGGACCGGACGCCGGAAGAGCTCGACCGCGATCTCGCCGACGAAACCGCCGACCTGCTCGGCCACATCCTGCTCTTTGCCCGCCGCAACGATATCGACCTTGCCGCCGCCATCGAGCGGAAATGGCGGTTCCAGCCGGCGCTGACGTCGAAGGGCTGATGGGTCCGAAATCTCACCACCAATCAGCTTCGGACAGGTCATAGGCGTACATCTGGAGGCGGATCCCAACCGTTAAGGTGCGTCCCTTGCATTCAAAGATCAAGCATTTCTTCAATGAGAAGGCAGGCCTAGGTTGACTGAAGCATGAGAGCGCTAAAGGTTTGGCTCGCTTTTCCCAATGATATCCGCCCGCTGGCAAGTCCCGGTCGCAGGCACGATATCTAGCTTATCCCCAATGTTGAAATCATCATGCGGCGTGCCGATCTCAAAGTTGTATCGGCATACAATGGACTCCCCGGTCGGAGTCGTTCTTGAGAAGGACAGTTCCGCCATCGTCACGATCTTCACCCCACGACGATGAACTTCCTCTTCCCAAACTGCTTCTATCGTTGCGACCGTGCGCTCAAAGTGATGCAGTCGCCAAAGATAAAACCCGAGAATGGCGATGCAGATCAGCAATCCGACCAAAGGGAAGACGACTCTCATCACGGCGAGTTCTCGCGTCACCTTTGGATTGTAAGTATGTCGGAGCATCACCATCCACCCGCAAATCGAGTGCAACTATGAAGGGCTCATTCGATCCTTGCAATGGATGAACGTGCTCGCAGGTGTGAGCGGCACACTGGTTACTTTGCTCCCGCCGGTTATTGATGATTGCTGGGATCAACTGCGCTCCTTGCTTAGACGGCTGCGCATCCCTTTTGTTGAAAGCGACGAGTTTTCACGATTTATGGACATGCGTCCGGCATCGCTTTTGACACAACATGATTCGGAAACTCGTTCCCGTAGCCGCCAATTTGTCAATAGAACCTGTGACCTGCAGCTTTCAGCCGACTTTATATCGGTAGAATTTGCTGTCCACCGCCATCAGCGGGAAGGCGCGGGGCAGGGCGCTCTTGGCAATCTCGGCAAAGCCGTTCTTTTCGTAGAAGCGATGGGCGGCGACGAACTTGTCGGTTGTGCCGAGGAAGATATCGGTCAGGCCGGCCTCCCTGGCATGGGTAAACAGGCGATCGAGGAGCCGCGCCGCCACGCCATGCTCGTGGCCGCGAACCTCAGCAGCGACGAACATCTTGCGCAGTGCCGCCTGGTTGTTGCCGATATCCTTGAGCCCGACCGTGCCGACGATGGCGCCACCCTTGACGGCGACCCAGAACTGCCCCTTGCCGGACTGATAAAAATCCGGGATGACCCGGAGATCCGGCTGCGCATCGGCGGTGATATCGATGCCGAATTCTTCGCGCTGGATCGGCAGGATCACCGAAAGCACGGCATCGGCGTCATCGGCGGTGAAGGTTCTGATTTCGACGTCCGCCATGACGGGTCCTTTCGCCTCAGGTCTGGGTACCGCCGACCGTCACCTGATCCATGCGCAGATGCGGTTGGCCGACGCCGACGGGAACCCATTGGCCGGCCTTGCCGCAATTGCCGATGCCGGTATCAAGCTTCATGTCGTTGCCGATCATCGACACCCGCTTCATCGCATCCGGGCCGTTGCCGATCAGCATCGCGCCCTTGATCGGCGCGCCGACCTTGCCGTTTTCGATCAGATAGGCCTCGGTGCAGCCGAAGACGAACTTGCCGGAGGTGATATCCACCTGGCCGCCGCCGAACGAGACGGCATAGATGCCCTTCTTCACCGAGGCGATGATTTCCTCCGGCGTCTTGTCGCCGCCGAGCATATAGGTGTTGGTCATGCGCGGCATCGGCACATGGGAATAGCCCTGGCGGCGGCCGTTGCCGGTGGGCGCCATGCCCATCAGCCGGGCATTCTGCCGATCCTGCATATAGCCGACGAGCTTGCCGTTTTCGATCAGCACGTTGTAGGCGGACGGCGTGCCCTCGTCATCGATGGTGATCGAGCCGCGGCGATTGTCGATCGTGCCGTCATCGACGACGGTGACGCCGGGAGCGGCGACCATCTGGCCGAGAAGGCCTGAAAAGGCCGAGGTTTTCTTGCGGTTGAAATCGCCTTCCAGCCCGTGACCGACCGCCTCGTGCAGCATCACGCCCGGCCAACCGGAGCCGAGAACGACGTCCATCGTGCCCGCCGGCGCATCGATCGCCTCAAGGTTGACGAGCGCTTGGCGCAGCGCCTCGTCGGCGCCGTATTGCCAGCTGCCTTCGGCGATGAAATCGCCGAAGCCGATGCGCCCGCCGTGGCCATAGGAGCCGCTCTCCTGCCGATCGCCTTCGCCGACCATCACCGAAATGTTGATGCGCGTCATCGGCCTGATGTCGCGCACACGGTGTCCGTCGGCGCGCAGGATGTCGACGACCTGCCAGCTTGCGGCAACCGAGGCCGTCACTTGGCGCACCTTGTCATCCTTGCCCCTCAGATAGGCGTCGATGTCCTGCAGGACCTTGACCTTCTCCTCGAAGCTCGGCTGGCCGATCGGGTTCTCGTCGCTGTAGAATTTCTTGTTGGTGCCCTGGGGTGCTGCCGCATAGGAGCCGGAATAGCCGCGTGTCACCGCGCCGACGGCATCGGCCGCCCGCTTCAGCGCCGCCACCGAGAGATCGCCGGCATGGGCATAACCGACCGCTTCGCCGGCAACGGCGCGCAGGCCGAAACCCTGTTCGGTGTTGAAGCTGCCGCCCTTGAGCCGGCCATTGTCGAAGGTCAGCGCTTCCGCCTGCGCATGCTCGATGAACAATTCGCCGTCATCGGCACCGGACAGGGCCTCGGCCACGTGCTTGCGCATCGTCGCTTCATCGGCATCGAAAAGCGTCAGGAGATCGGTGGTCATGGTATGGCTCCAAGCATGCGTTCAGGAGTGCACTGACTCCCTAGATAGGGCTCCACATAATAAGGAGTGAAGCCCCGCCGTCGAATTATTCTTTTTTTAAAGGGATGTGAGCGTTCCCATCGCTTTGCGCTGTGTGGCGACGCGGCTTTTTTACATAATCACTTTGAGAGCTGATTTGTTCGAAATGCCGAGAAAATATCCGCCCCTCACCCTAACCTTCCGGGGTCGAGCCACCCGTCTCGACCCGTCCTCCGGACCCCCGTAAAAACGGGGCGAGGGGACGTGCCCTGCGAGAGATGGGCGGGGAACGGAGAGGTCGCGATATGCCACCTTCGCTCCGTTTACGGGGAGAAGGTGGCGGCAGGCGGATGAGGGGCGGACCCACGGAAGCTGCCAATTGACCTCACGGCAGAGCGTCGAAACCTTCGGCGAAGCCCTTGAGGTCGACGGGGATGCCGATGCCTTCTTCCGGGGTCTGGAAGACGATGAAGGTTGCCTGCGCGCCGCTGCGGAAGGTCTTCAGCAACTCATCCTCGAGCACGACCTCGGCGTAGCAGCCGTCGGCAAAGCAGCGGACGAAATAGGCGCGGCCGATATCCTTGCCGTCGACATTGAGCCCGAGGCCGTTCGGGAGCAGCACGCCAAGTGGTGCCAGCACGCGGAGAATCTTCGACTTGCGGTCGGCTGTTTTCAGCACGACGACGGAAAGCCCGACCTCCGGCCGATCCTCGGCGATGACGTTTTGCATCAGCGCGCATTGTTCGGTCGAAGCGCCTGCCGGTTTGTCGCAGACGACAGACCATGCGCCGTGATTGGACTTTACCGTGCCGGGCGCCGGCGGCTGCGTCTGGCCGGGCGTCACCTGTTCGACATTCGGCTTGGCGGCACTCGGCTGCTGCGGCGCCGGAGCAGGGGTCGGCGCCGGCGTGGAAGCGGGCGGCCTGGTCTGCGACGGGGCGGGTTGCTGTGCGAAAACGGGCGTTGTCGCTGCGGCCGCGATGCTGGCAGTCACGAGAAGCGACTGCGCGAGGGAACGGAAACCCATGGAAACCTCTGGATATCGAATCATTGCGGCTATTGTTGAAGCTGCCCACCAAAAATGAAAAGCCCCACCCCGTCAAAACCGGGGGACTGCGGCGGAAATTGGACCTTTGCGAAATAATGTGTCGCGCGCGGATTGGCCGGAAAGCCGATTTTTCATATGCTGATGAAAAACTTGGGATGTTTTGCCGTTCTGACCTGCCTATGCTTTGAGCAAAAATGCCGCATAGACAATTGCTCTGACCTGTTGCGGCAAATGCCAAACTGTGGTTTGAAGCGCTGAAGATGGCAAGGATTCTGCGTTCTATTTTGCAGGTCAAGCGCTCGAGGGAGATAATAAGGTGATGAAGAAGGCTTATGCAGCCCTGACCACGCTGGTCTGTCTGCTTTTTGCTTCCGGCACATATGCCGACCAGCCCATGCCGTGGCAGGCGACGCTGCAGCCGGCGGCAACGCCGATCATGCGGGAAATCCACTGGTTCGAACAATATACCCTGTGGTTTATCGTTCCGATCACGCTGTTCGTTCTGGCCCTGCTCATCGTCGTCTGTTTCAAGTTCCGCGCCAGCGCGAACCCGGTTCCCTCGAAGACGAGCCACAACACGCTGATCGAGATTGCCTGGACCGTGGGGCCGGTCCTGGTGCTTCTTCTTCTCGCCATTCCTTCGTTCAACCTGCTGACGGCGCAGCTGACGCTGCCTGAAAACCCTGACGTGACGATCAAGGCGACCGCCACCCAGTGGCAGTGGAACTACGAATATGAAGGTTCGGGCGAAAACCCGCTGGCTTTCGATTCCTACCTGCTGAAGGATCAGGACCGCGCCGCCGCCGGCAAGGAAGACAAGTCGGTCTATCCGCGTCTTCTCGCCGTCGATAACGAACTGGTCCTGCCGGTCAACAAGACGGTCCGCGTTCTCGTGACTTCCGCGCCGACCGACGTCATCCATGCCTTCGCCATGCCTTCCTTCGGCGTCAAGATCGATGCCGTGCCGGGCCGCCTGAACGAGACCTGGTTCAGGGCCGAACGCGAAGGCCTGTTCTACGGCCAGTGTTCCGAGCTCTGCGGCAAGGACCATGCGTTCATGCCGATCGCCATCCGCGTCGTCTCCGAGGACAAGTACAAGCAGTGGCTGACCGCAGCCGCCAGCGACCTGCCCGGCGCCTACAAGACACTCATGGCCGCAACCGATGGTCCCGCAAAGACCGTCAACGTCGCCGAAGCACAGTAATTAAGGGGATCGGGACAATGGCTGGACCTTCCGCTCACGACGATCATTCTCATGATCACGCCGCCCATCATGACCACGCGCATGACGATCACCATGATCACGGGCACAAGCCGAGCTTTGCCAATCGCTGGCTGTTCTCGACCAACCACAAGGACATCGGCACGCTCTACCTGATCTTCGCGATCATTGCCGGCATCATCGGCGGCGCGCTGTCGGTTGCCATGCGCATGGAGCTGCAGGAGCCTGGCATCCAGATCTTCCACGGCCTGGCCTCGATGGTCTACGGCTATGAGGGTGACGCTGCGATCGACGGCGCCAAGCAGATGTTCAACATGTTCACGACCGCGCACGCGCTGATCATGATCTTCTTCATGGTCATGCCGGCGATGATCGGCGGTTTCGCCAACTGGATGGTGCCGATCATGATCGGCGCGCCCGACATGGCTTTCCCGCGCCTCAACAACATCTCCTTCTGGCTGATCGTTCCCGCCTTCGCGCTGCTGCTGCTGTCGATGTTCGTCGAAGGCCCGGCAGGCGCTTATGGTACGGGCGGTGGTTGGACGATGTATCCGCCGCTGGCGACAACCGGCACGCCGGGACCGGCGGTCGACCTTGCGATCTTCGCGCTCCACATTGCCGGCGCCTCGTCGATCCTCGGTGCGATCAACTTCATCACCACGATCCTCAACATGCGCGCTCCCGGCATGACGCTGCACAAGATGCCGCTGTTTGCCTGGTCCGTGCTGATCACCGCCTTCCTGCTCTTGCTGTCGCTGCCGGTTCTGGCAGGCGGCATCACCATGCTGCTCACCGACCGTAACTTCGGCACATCCTTCTTCTCGCCGGAAGGCGGCGGCGACCCGATTCTTTACCAGCACCTGTTCTGGTTCTTCGGTCACCCCGAGGTCTACATCCTCATCCTGCCGGGCTTCGGCATGGTCAGCCACATCATCTCGACCTTCTCGAAGAAGCCGATCTTCGGCTATCTCGGCATGGCCTACGCCATGGTCGCGATCGGCGCCGTCGGCTTCGTCGTCTGGGCTCACCACATGTACACGGTCGGCCTGTCGCTCGACGCACAGCGCTACTTCGTCTTCGCGACGATGGTCATCGCCGTTCCGACGGGTGTGAAGATCTTCTCCTGGATCGCGACGATGTGGGGCGGCTCGATCTCGTTCCGCACGCCGATGCTCTGGGCGATCGGCTTCATCTTCCTGTTCACGGTCGGCGGCGTCACCGGCGTCCAGCTCGCCAATGCCGGTCTCGACCGCTCGCTGCATGACACCTATTACGTCGTGGCCCACTTCCACTACGTTCTGTCGCTCGGCGCCGTCTTTGCGATCTTCGCCGGCTGGTACTACTGGTTCCCGAAGATGACCGGCTACATGTACAACGAGCTGGTCGGCAAGCTGCATTTCTGGATCATGTTCATTGGCGTCAACCTGGTGTTCTTCCCGCAGCACTTCCTCGGTCTCGCCGGCATGCCGCGCCGCTACATCGATTATCCGGATGCCTTTGCCGGCTGGAACTACGTTTCCTCGATCGGCTCCTACATCTCGGCCTTCGGTGTGCTGATCTTCCTCTACGGCGTCTTCGAAGCCTTCGCCAAGAAGCGTGTGGCCGGCGACAATCCGTGGGGTGAGGGTGCAACGACGCTCGAATGGCAGCTGCCTTCGCCGCCGCCCTATCACCAGTGGGAACAGCTTCCGCGCATCAAGTAATTTGCGCGGACATCAGGACGCCGCTTTCGATATGGCGTCCTGATGGTAAGACATTCAGGGCGGAATGATGACTGTCATCGACAATCACGAGGTGCTTGCAAAGGACGGCGAATTGTCGGAAGCGAGTGCGCGCGATTATTTCGAATTGCTGAAGCCACGAGTGATGTCGCTCGTGGTCTTCACTGCCTTTGCCGGTCTCGTGCTGGCGCCGGGCCACATCCATCCGGTCCTCGGCCTGATCGCCATCCTCTGTATCGCCGTCGGCGCCGGCGCCTCCGGCGCGCTGAACATGTGGTATGACGCCGATATCGACGCCATCATGAGCCGCACCGCCAACCGTCCGATCCCGGCCGGCCGCATCGCACCCTCCGAGGCACTCGCCTTCGGCCTGGTGCTTTCAGGCTTCTCGGTGGTGATTCTCGGCCTGGCGGTCAACTGGCTCTCGGCCGGCATCCTCGCCTTCACCATCTTCTTCTATGCCGTCGTCTACACCATGTGGCTGAAGCGCTCGACGCCGCAGAACATCGTCATCGGCGGTGCTGCCGGCGCCTTCCCGCCGATGATCGGCTGGGCCTGCGTGACCAACAGCGTGACGATCGAGAGCACCGTTCTCTTCCTCATCATCTTCCTGTGGACGCCGGCGCATTTCTGGGCGCTCGCCCTCTTCAAGATGCGCGACTACGAGGCCGTCGGCGTGCCGATGCTGCCGAACGTTGCCGGCGAACGGGTGACCAAGCATCAGATCGTCGCCTATGCGGTGCTGACCGCCGTCTGCGCGGTATTGCCGTCCTTCCTCGGTTTCGCCAGCTTCGGTTATGGCCTCGTCGCCGCCGCCCTCGGTGCGATCTTCATATACTGTTCCATCGCCGTCTGGCGCATGCCCGACGGCGATTTGAAGATGATCCCGGCGAAGAAGCTTTTCGGCTTCTCGATCTTTTATCTCTTCGCCGTGTTCTCCGCCTTGATGATCGACCGGCTGGCCTCGCTGCTGGTCTCGCATGCGGGAGGTTGGTTCTGATGGAATTGGTCAAGCTCACGGAAAAGCAGCTCAAGTCGCGCCGCAACCGCAACGTCGCCCTCGGGCTGGTGCTTGCCGGCCTCGTCGTTCTCTTCTACGTGATGGCAATCGTGAAGATCGGCGGGGGAACGGCCGGATGAGCGATAACCCCGCCGCACCGAAGAAGCAGGTCCGCAACAACGGCGCCGTCGTCATGATGTGCCTGAGCTTCGTCTTCGGCATGGGCGCGATGAGCTATGCCGCCGTGCCGCTCTACCGCATCTTCTGCCAGGTGACCGGCTATAACGGCACGACGCAGCGCGTCGACCAGGTGTCGAGCGTCGTGCTCGACCGCACGATGCGCGTCACCTTCGACGCCAATGTCGCCCCCGGGCTGCAATGGGACTTCAAGCCGGTCCAGCGCGAGGTCAATCCGAAGATCGGCGAGACCATCCAGGTCAATTTCACCGCCGAGAATCGTTCGAACGAGACCCAGCGCGGCCAGGCGGTTTTCAACGTCACGCCGGGTGAAGCCGGCGTCTATTTCAACAAGGTGCAATGTTTCTGCTTTACGGAAACGGACCTGAAGCCGGGCGAGAAGCTCGACATGCCTGTCGTGTTCTACATCGATCCCGAAATCGTCAAGGCCGTGGAATCCAGGGATATCCACACGGTCACGCTGTCATATACGTTCTACCCGAAAGAGGGTCCGAAGCCGGTGGCTTCGAATGAGGGTGGAGCGGAAAAGATTGAAAAGAAACTTTGATCAAGGCTCGTTTCCGGCTATGCCGGGAGCGGAGTGAAGGAAGACATCCGGGGATAACGACATGGCCGATGCTCACCAGAAGAATCACGACTATCACATCATCGATCCGAGCCCTTGGCCGATTCTCGCCTCGCTCGGCGCCTTCATCATGGCAATCGGCGGCGTCTGCTACATGCGTTATCTCAACGGCGGCTCGTTCAAGGTCGCCGGCGCGGAGCTCGCCAATCCCTGGCTCTTCTACATCGGCTTCGCGCTGGTGCTCTACGTCATGTACGGCTGGTGGGCCGATACGGTGAAGGAAGCCCATGAGGGCGCCCACACCCGCGTCGTCTCGCTGCACCTGCGCTACGGCATGATCATGTTCATCGCTTCGGAAGTGATGTTCTTCGTCGCCTGGTTCTGGGCCTATTTCGACGCCAGCCTCTATCCGAACGAAGCGATCCAGGCCTCGCGCCTGCTCTATACCGGCGGCACTTGGCCGCCGAAGGGCATCGAAGTCCTCGATCCCTGGCATCTGCCGATCTACAACACCGTCATCCTGCTCCTGTCGGGCACGACGGTCACCTGGGCGCACCATGCGCTGCTGCACAACGACCGCAAGGGCTTGATCCAGGGCCTGACGCTGACGGTGCTGCTCGGTATTTTCTTCTCCAGCGTCCAGGCCTATGAATATGCCCACGCGCCCTTCGCCTTCAAGAATTCGATCTACGGCGCGACCTTCTTCATGGCGACCGGCTTCCACGGTTTCCACGTCCTCGTCGGCACGATCTTCCTGGCTGTCTGCCTGATCCGTGCGCTGCGCGGCGACTTCACCCCGAAACAGCATTTCGGCTTCGAGGCGGCCGCCTGGTACTGGCACTTCGTCGACGTCGTCTGGCTCTTCCTGTTCTTCTGCATCTACGTCTGGGGCGGCTGGGGCGCACCCGTCGCAGCCGGATGATCGGAACGAAATTTGAGAAAAGGCGGGCCTGGTGCCCGCCTTTTTTGTTGGTGGGATCCGCGACAGCCCGCACCTTTCCGGAGACGAGGGACGTGCCATGCGAGAGCGGGCGAGGAACGGAGAGGCTGCGGCATGTGTCCTCTTCTCCCCAGCGGGGGTCCGAAGGACGGGTTGAGACCGGTGGCTCAACCCAGGCAAAGGTGGCCCGAAGGGTCGGATGAGGGGGCCACGCGGCAGGCCCTCTCATCTCAACTATCCCGCCATGCCGACGCGAGCGCGGTCGAATCGCGCATGAATGTTGTTGGAAAGACCGGCTTCGCCGGCCCCCTCATCCGCCCTACGGGCACCTTCTCCCCGCTGGGGAGAAGAGGGAATCGAGAGGTTGCAGCATATTTCCTTCGCCCCGCGAGCGGGGAGAAGGTGCCGGCAGGCGGATGAGGGGCTGCCATCGGCAACCTCTTCGGCCGAGGTAAGGGCTCCCGCTTTTCATCGCCTCAGCGCGCGCCGGCAATCCGTTCGAACGCCGAAGGCTGGGGAATGCCGAGATCCAGCTGGTGGCGGATCGCCTCGGCGCATTCGAGCGGTGTCAGCACTGAGGTATCGACCTCCATGTCGTAGATGCCGGGCCGATGCACCTCGTCCTGCCAGCGTTGCACCGGTTCAGGAACGGGCACGTCCTCCGTGGCGCTGAGATAAAGCGTCTCGCGCCCCTCCTGGACAATGTCGCGCCGCTGCATGATCGTCTCGATCGGACAGCGCACGCCGACGAACAGCACGGGAAAGTCTTCCAGTCGCCGGGCGCAATCGCCGAGGATGCCGAGTGGCTGCGAATAGCTGTCATGGTGGCCGAGATCGGCGATGACATTGAGCCCCAGGCTGGCATGGATGGCGATCGATTCGTAGAGTGCTGCATAAAAGAACGGCACCAGTTCTTCCAGATCCGGCCGTTCGCCGCCTGGCCGCAGCCCGATGCCCGGCAGGTAGCGCTTCGGTGTCATGGCATTGTAGCTGTCGACGCCGAGGTTGATCCACGGCCCCTCGAAGTGTTCCTGTACCGCGCGCGCGATGCTTGATTTGCCGCTCCGCGGCGCACCGTTCAGGATAATGATCTGCACGGAATGGCTATCATTGGTCATCAGTCTTCTTCTTCTGTTTGGCGCGAATCATTGCAGCGCCGCGCGACTTTTCAGACGCGGCAAGGACGCTGTAACACTTTGAATTGCCGATAGTTCCTCACATCGATTCCGATGCGAGGAACTATCGGCGGGACGAAATCACGCAGGCATTTCCCTTCGTCCTGCGAATAATTTATGGGAGAGTTAAGGCAGCATCGAAAAAGGCCGCGGCCGCCAAGGCTGCCAGAAGGAATGCAATGAACGAGGACAGCGCCCATTTTCCGCCCGTCGATCCGGTGAAAACAGGCATCAAGGGCTGCTGCCCACGCTGCGGCCAGGGCAAACTCTTCGACGGCCTGCTCGGCGTAAAGCCGCGTTGCGCCGCCTGCGGCCTCGATTATTCCTTCGCCGATTCCGGTGACGGCCCGGCCGTCTTCGTCATCCTCATCGTCGGTTTCATCGTCATCGGCATGGTGCTGTGGCTGCAGGTGAATTACGAGCCGCCGATCTGGGTGCATATCCTGCTCTTTGCTCCGTTGACGATTATCCTGTCGCTGCTGACGCTGCGCTGGTTCAAGGGCATCCTGATCGCCATGCAATACCGCCATAATGCCCGCGAAGGACGCCTGAGTGACTGATATCGACCATGCCGCGCCGCGCCGCCGGCTGCCGGTTTTCACCGGCATCCTGGTGCTGATTGCCCTTGCCATCCTGATTTCGCTCGGCACCTGGCAGGTGGAGCGCCTGCACTGGAAGGAGGGCCTTATCGCCGATATCGCCGCGCGCCAGGCAGCAAGCCCCGTGCCGCTTGCCGATATCGAGGCGATGGCGGCTGCAGGCGGCGATATCGAATACCGCAAGGTCACCGCCACCGGCCGCTACATCAACAACAAGGAGCGGCACTTCTTCGCCACCTGGCGCGGCCAGACCGGCTATTACATCTATACCCCGCTGGAGCTTGCCGACGGGCGCATTCTCTTCGTCAATCGCGGCTTCGTTCCCTTCGACAACAAGGAGCCGGAAATGCGCATGCAGGGCCAGCTGACGGATCAGCAGACCGTCACCGGCCTGGCGCGCGAAAAGCTTCCCGGCAAGCCTTCCTGGGTGGTGCCTGACAACGACGTCGCCAAGAACATCTTCTACTGGAAGGATCTCGACGTTATGGCCGAGAGCGTCGGGCTGGAGAAAGCGATCGTCATTCCCTTCTTCGTCGATGCCGATTCCACCCCCAATCCGGCCGGCCTGCCGATCGGCGGCGTCACCCAGGTGGATCTGCCGAACGACCATCTGCAATATGCTTTCACCTGGTACGGGCTGGCCGCCGTGCTTGTCGTCGTGGTGGCGATCTCCTGGTTCCGCAAGGGCGGCAAGACAGCTCAGTAATAGTATCACTTCAATTCTCGACCATATTGGGCTAGAGGTCCCTTAGCCCCACGCGGGACGTTGCTGTTGAAGCTGGACGTTGCCGAGTTCTCCCTCATTCCTGTGCTCGTCACAGGAATCCAGTGCGCCCAAGTCCTTGGGCGCGGTAGGTGGACTTGGATGTTGACAGTCATTCACGGCGCCGACGCGCCGTGGCTGGATTCCTGTGACGAGCACAGGAATGAGGAATTTGACGGAACAGACATGAATATTGCGGCGAAACCTCCTTTGACGATTAGGCTCTGCGGCCCGCGCGGCTTCTGCGCCGGCGTCGACCGCGCCATCCAGATCGTCGTGCTGGCGCTGAAATCCTATGGTGCGCCGGTCTATGTGCGCCACGAGATCGTCCACAATCGCTATGTCGTCGAAGGGCTGGAAGCCAAGGGCGCCGTCTTCGTCGAGGAGCTGGACGAGATCCCGGCCGAACATCGCGCCCAGCCGGTGGTCTTTTCCGCCCACGGCGTGCCGAAATCCGTGCCCGAGGATGCGGCAAGCCGCAACCTCTTCTATCTCGACGCCACCTGCCCGCTGGTCTCCAAGGTCCACAAGCAGGCGATGCGCCACAATCGCCTCGGCCGCCATGTCGTCCTCATCGGCCATGCCGGCCATCCCGAGGTGATCGGCACGATGGGTCAGCTGCCGGAGGGATCGGTATCGCTGATCGAGACGATCGAGGATGCCGACGCCTATGTCCCCGTCGATCCCGACAATCTCGGCTATGTCACCCAGACGACGCTGTCGGTCGACGATACGGCCGGCGTCATCACCCGCCTGCACGAGCGCTTCCCGAACCTGACGGCGCCGGCAGCGGATTCGATCTGTTATGCGACGACCAACCGCCAGGAAGTGGTGAAGCAGGCAGCGCCCGGCTGCGATCTTTTCATCATCGTCGGCGCGCCGAACTCCTCCAACTCCAAGCGCCTCGTCGAAGTGGCGCTCAGGGCAGGGGCGAAGAAATCCATCCTCGTGCAGCGCGCCGCCGAGCTCGACTGGGACGAGATCGGCGCGATTTCGACGCTCGGCCTCTCGGCCGGCGCCTCGGCACCCGAGGTCATCGTCAACGAGATCATCGAGGCTTTCCGCGCCCGCTTCGACGCCCGCGTCGAACTGGCCGAAACGGTGCAGGAAACTGAAAATTTCCTCGTCAACCGCGAACTGCGCAATATCGAGCTGACGGCAGCCGACATGGCCTTCGTCAACGGCTAGATCGGCCTTTCGGCCTGGCGTCCACTCCGGCAAATCCAATATCAACAGGCATGAAGGCGAGACCTCACTTGGCAGTCTATACCGATATCGCCGAAGACGATCTGAAATGGTTCCTGACGGAATATGACGCGGGCACGCTGCTCTCCTACAAGGGCATTGCCGAAGGCGTCGAAAACTCCAACTTCCTGCTTCACACCTCCAGGGATCCGCTGATCCTGACGCTCTATGAGAAGCGGGTGGAAAAGAGCGACCTGCCTTTCTTCCTCGGTTTCATGCAGCATCTTTCCGCCCGCGGCCTGTCCTGCCCGCTGCCGCTGCCGCGCCGCGATGGCGCGCTGCTCGGCTCACTGTCCGGCCGTCCGGCGGCGCTGATCTCCTTCCTCGAAGGCATGTGGCTGAGAAAGCCGGAGGCAAAACACTGCCGCGAAGTCGGCAAGGCGCTGGCCGAGATGCATGTGGCCGGCGATGGTTTCGAGTTGAAGCGGGCGAATGCGCTGTCGATCGACGGCTGGCGGGGGCTGTGGGAGAAATCCGAAGCGCGCGCCGGCGAGGTTGAGTCCGGCCTGCAGACCGAGATCCGCAGCGAACTCGATTTCCTCTCCGCCGCCTGGCCGAGCGGCCTGCCGGCCGGCGTCATCCACGCCGACCTCTTCCCCGACAACGTCTTCTTCCTCGGTGACCAGCTCTCCGGCCTGATCGATTTCTATTTCGCCTGCAACGACCTGCTCGCCTATGACGTCTCGATCTGCCTGAATGCCTGGTGCTTCGAGAAGGACGGCGCCTATAACATCACCAAGGGCACGGCGATGCTCGAGGGTTACCAGAGCGTCAGGCCGCTGAGCGAGGCCGAAATCGCAGCCCTGCCGGTGCTGTCGCGCGGGTCTGCGCTGCGCTTCTTCCTGACCCGGCTCTATGACTGGCTGACGACGCCGGAGGGCGCCATGGTCACCAAAAAGGATCCGCTCGAATATCTCCGCAAGCTGCGCTTCCACCGCCAGATCAAATCGCCCGCCGAATACGGATTGAGCCTATGAAACACGTCGATATCTTCACTGACGGCGCATGCTCCGGCAATCCCGGCCCCGGCGGCTGGGGCGCGGTGCTGCGTTATGGCGATGTCGAAAAGGAGCTTTGCGGCGGCGAGGCGGATACGACCAACAATCGCATGGAACTGCTGGCGGCGATCTCGGCGCTGTCGGCCTTGAAGAGCCCTTGCGAGGTCGATCTCTATACCGACAGCGCCTATGTCAAGGACGGCATTTCCAAGTGGATTTTCGGCTGGAAGAAAAACGGCTGGAAGACCGCTGACAAGAAGCCGGTGAAGAATGCCGAACTCTGGCAGGCGCTGGAGGCGGCCCGTGACCGCCACAAGGTGACGCTGCACTGGGTCAAGGGCCACGCCGGCCACCCGGAAAACGAACGCGCCGACGAACTCGCCCGCAAGGGCATGGAGCCTTTCAAGAAGGGCAAGGCGGTTTCGTTTTAAGTCCTGCGCATTTGCCTTTACGCGTCTCGGCGACATTGAGCGCGAAATTAACTGCGATAACGCAATGCATTCACCAGAAGCGAGAATGCGGGGGAAGCAAGGCGTCGGCTCGGATAATAAAGGTGATATCCAGGAAATGGCGGTGACCAGTCCTCCAGCACGGGCACCAGTTTTCCTTCACGGATCAGCGGCAGCAGGTAATCGTCTGGCAGGCATGCCAGACCAAAACCACCGAGCGCCGCATCGACGATCATCGGGACGTCGTTGCAGATGAACTGACCTTCAACACGAACATTCAGCGGCTTGCCGTCTTTTTCGAACTCCCAGGCGTACAAGCCGCCAACCGTTGCAAGCCTGAGATTGATGCAGCGGTGCTGCGTCAGGTCATGCGGCGTGGCCGGTTTCGGGTTCCGTGCGAAATAATCCGGCGAGGCAACGACCAGCATCCGCATTTCCGGTCCGATCTTGAGCGCGATCATATCCTTTTCGATATGCTCCCCAAGTCGGACCCCGGCGTCGAAGCGCTCGTTCACAAGATCAATCAGCCGACTGTCGACAGAGATCTCGATGTTGATATCCGGGTAGGACTGCATCAATCCCTTTACGGCAGGCATGAGGATCGTTTCTGCGGCATGCCGGATCGAAGTGATGCGTATCGTGCCTCCCGGCGCATGACGCATAGCGCCAAGTGCATCCAGCCGGCTGCGGATATCATTGAACGCAGGCCGCAGCGTTTCGGCCAGCTGCTCTCCGGCCTCGGTTGGAACAACGGTGCGGGTCGTCCGCGTCAGGAGCCGGAGGCCCATGCGATCTTCCAGTCGGCGCACTGTATGGCTGAGGGACGATTGCGAGGTCCCCAGCAGCGCGGCCGCACGTGTGAAGCTTCGTTCTTCAGCGACCGTCAGGAAGGCCGCCAGGTCACCCAGTTCATCGCGCTTCATTCATGAATCCTCAATATAAGTCCATTTTGATCCTAGCATCTAGTCGGAGTAATCAGCCAGGAGTAAATTCTCCTCGACAGCCAGCGGCCTATTGATCCGCCAGGAACAAAGGCCCGCGGACCAACTGCCCAGCGGAGCGGCGTCCCGCAGGCCGCCCCTTTCATGAATGGCGGATATAGCCCCTTTCGGAATCCGATGCCTAATCCGGCGTGTCCTCCGATCCTATGTCGGAGCGGACAGTCAACAAGGAGATCACCATGAAAACCGTCGCCGCAAGCCTTGCCATCTCGGCATTCGCAGCCGCAGGCGCCGAAGCGCAGCAGAACCCCCGCGTCGCTCCGCCGGCCGTCTATCAGGTCGCCCCTGGCCTTGGCCATTTCACGGATGACGTCCTGTTCGGCGAGTTTTGGAAGCGCGGCGATCTGAGCCCGCGCGACCGCAGCCTGGTCACCATTTCGGTACTGATCTCAACCGGCAAGGGGCACGTCCTTGCCAACCATGTAAAGCGCGCCCTCGAAAATGGTATCGAGCCGAGGGAAGTCGGCGAGGTCGTCACGCATCTCGCATTTTATTCCGGCTGGCCCAATGCGATATCGGCTGTGACGGAGATCAAGAAGGTTTTTGACGAGCTGAAGATCGCGCCCGTGGCGGACAGCGATGACACACGCGTTCAGTTCGATGCCGCAACGGAAGCCGCCCGCAGCGCGTCCGTCGACGCCGAGGTGGCGCCTACCGCGCCGGCGCTTGCCGACCTGACAAACCGGGCATTGTTCGGCGATCTGTGGCAGCGCCCGGATCTGTCGGCCCGCGATCGCAGCCTGGTTACGGTGGCCGCTCTGGTGGCGATGGGGCAGTCTGACCAACTGGCCTTCCATCTCAACCGCGCCATGGATAACGGTCTCAGCCGGCAAGAGGCAGCTGAAGCTATTACCCACGCCGGGTTCTATGCCGGTTGGCCTCGCGCCATGTCGGCAGTGCCGGTTCTCAAAACCGTCTTCGCCAGCCGTCAAGCTTCCGCCGCGAGCAATCCGGCAGAAGCAGATATCAAGGTGGTCAAACGCGGCAGCCAACCGGTAAGCGGTCCAGCCGAGCGTTTCACCGGCAAGGTCCAGGTATCGGCCGCTTACAAGGGTGATGGCGCTGCCCGCATTGGCGGTGCCACGGTTGCCTTCGAACCCGGCGCCCATACGGCCTGGCATTCGCACCCGCTCGGTCAGACGCTGTTTGTCGTTTCCGGCCGAGGTTGGGTCCAGAAGGAAGGCGGCACGGTCCAGGTCATGGAACCGGGTGACATCGTCTGGATCCCCCCGATGGTAAAACACTGGCACGGTGCGTCGGCTGATCAAGCGATGGTGCATTTTGCGGTATCGGAAGCACTCGACGGTAACAGCGTGACCTGGATGGAGAAAGTCGCTGCCGAGGACTATAGCCAAGGTCGCCAGGCCGATAATTGACCGACAAGCTGCGAGGAAAAAGCGCATGCAGAAATCGAGCGCACGCCGGCACTTTCTCACATCGCTGCCCCTGGCGGCGATCGGGCTGGCTATGACCTCCGCAGGCGCTGGGGCTCAGCAAACTCCGTCCGCGAACACGCTGGTCGCGTATTTTACCCGGACAGGCAACACACGGGTCATTGCCCTGCAGGTCCGCCGGGCACGGCAGGCCGCGCTGATTGAACTTCAGCCGGCCGAGCCCTATCCGGAAGACTATGAGGAAACTGTTGCCCAGGCTCGCCGGGAAACCGAGCAAGGCTTCCTCCCGCCCTTGGTTCAACTGGTTGCCAACCTCGATCAGTATCGGGAGATTTTCCTGGGCTTCCCGATTTGGGGAACAACGGCACCGCCTGTTATCCGCTCATTTCTGCGGTCTCATGATCTTTCGGGCAAGATCATCCGCCCCTTCATCACTCATGGCGGTTACGGCCTTGGAAACAGCCTTGAAGTGATCAGCTCCCTGGCGCCGCGTGCTACGATCGAGCCGCCGTTTTCCTTGGAAGCGGACCAGGAACGCCGGACGATGGAACAGGTGAGGAGCTGGCTGGGTTGAATAAGAATTAGCTCCACAGGGCCTGGGATGACGGAGGGTGAGGATCGGTTCCAACCCAAATTTCCCGCTGGTGCAGCGGGATAGCGGGTCGGCTTCCGTCAGGCGGGCACTCACCCGACGGTGGGATATTGCGGCGCCTCACGGCAGCGATGCGACGGCTTTCCAGTAGCTCACGCCGCCCGCTGCTGCGGCGCCGTCGCCGCGCCCTGGATCAGCCGGTGCAGATATTCGAGTTTTGCCACGACCGGCGTGGACAGCACGAAGGGGTAGGAGTCGGGCTGGCCCATGCTGCGCTGGATGGCGTTGATCGCGATGCTGAGCGGCACCCAGGCGCTGACCAACTGTTCGGCGCTTCTTGCCCTGTAGGGGATGAAATCCACCTCGCCTGATATTTCCTCATGGCCGCGCGGATCGATGGCGATGCCGAAGGCGCGCGCCGTTTCGAGCGTATCGACGATATGGAGGTAATGCGCGAAGCATTCGGCGAAATCCTCCCAGGGGTGTGATGCCGCATAGGCGCTGATGAAATCGTCCTGCCATCCCAAGGGCGCGCCGCCGGCATAGTGGGTCTGCAGGGCTGTCGCATAATCCTGCCGTTCGTCGCCGAAGACCCTGCGGAAATCGGCAAGGCCGCCCCGATCGCGCACCAGCTTGTTCCAGATGAAATGGCCGGCCTCGTGGCGGAAATGGCCGAGCAGCGTACGATAGGGTTCGTTCATCGAGCTGCGCGCCTGTTCGCGCGTCGCATCGTCGGCCTCTGCGGCGCGAATGGTGATCAGGCCTTCCTCATGGCCGGTCATAGCCGGCACGACATAGCCGTTGCTCTCTATCGAATCCTCGAGGAAATCGAAGACCAGGCCGCCTTGCGGGTCTTGCGCCCGATCCGGATGCGGCAGCTTCCAGCGCAGCAGCGAATAAAACAGATGACGCTGGGCCTGGCTGATGCGCCGCCAGCGATCGATGCCGTCCTGGGTGTCGGTGTTCGGAACCAGCCGGTTGTGGCGGCAGGCAACGCAGAATTCACTCTCGCCGTCGCCGTCCACCAGCCAGTTGCAGATATCGAGACTGGCATTGGCGCAGAAGCGAACGTCGCGGTCGGGATTGGAAACGAGCTGCCAGAGCGTCTCGTCGCGCGGTTCCAGCGCATGCATGGCGAGATCGCCGGGCAGGAAGCCGAGGCGATGGTTGCAACGCACGCATCGACGGTTGTCGAAGTGGACGACCTGATCGCAGTTGTCGCAGGCAAAAAGCTTCATTGGGTCAATCTCTGCAGAGCATGAGGGTGGCAGACTAAAAATGCCTGCCGCGCGAGGGGCGCAACAGGCATGGTGATAAAGGATGAGCGTCTACTGCGCATTCCTTAAATCGGAAGCACAGCGTCCTTTGGGCGTCTTAGTGCTGTCGCTCAGAGCCGGTCAACGGCGCCCTTGAGCTTGTCCTTGACCTTGCCGGTTGCGACCTGTCCCTTGCCCTTGGCTTCCTGGACAGCGCCCTTGGCCTGCATTTCGCGATCGTCCGCGGCCTTGCCGACGGCCTGCTTGGTCTTGCCGGCAATTTCGTTTGCCTTACCGGAAATCTTGTCGCTGGTGCTACCCATATGTGATGTCTCCTTGGTCGGCATGGGCTTCTTGTCCATGCTTGCCGAAATGAAACGTCACTCGCGGCTATTCGTTCCCGCTGCCGTCAGGTCAGCGATCGTCAGGCCAGTCTCTTAAGCGTGGCCGGCTTCGGCCGAAAGCATCGCAGCGGTCACGCCCATGCCGGCGAGCGCCCGCTCGTATTTGTCGTCGAGACTGCGGTCGAAGATCAATTCCTCATTGGCCGGGCAGGTGAGCCAGCCATTGTTGACGACTTCGCTTTCGAGCTGCCCGGCCGCCCAGGAGGAATAGCCGAGCAGCATCGTTGCCCGCGTCGGCCCATCGCCCTTGGAGATGGCGCGCACGATATCGAGCGTCGCCGTCAGGCAGATGTCGTCGCTGACGGGGATCGAGGAGTCGCTGGCATAATCGTCCGAATGCAGCACGAAGCCGCGGCCGCTTTCCACCGGGCCGCCGGTCTGGATCGGGAAGTCGCGCGCCCGCTTCGGCAGCACGATCGAATCTTCCTGCTTGATCATGTCGAGATGCAGCAGCACATCGGTGAAGGTGAGGCTTTGTGGCCGGTTGATGACGAAGCCCATGGCGCCGGCATCCGAATGCGCGCAGATGTAGATGACCGTGCGCGCAAAATTGCGGTCTTCCATGCCCGGCATGGCGATGAGGAACTGGCCATCGAAGAAGCCACGTTCCCGTCTGTTCTTCAGCGTCAATAAGGACATCGTTCCTCCTGCTGCTAGACCGCACCAAGGCCTCGACAAGAGAAACATGGGCCAATGTCACACATCAATCAACTGAAAATGAAGATTTAAATCGCCGCGACTTCTGGCGGCCAAGCGGCACATTCGGTAAACCTTTGTTCCATGATGGTTATTTCCTCAGGCCCGCGCAGGCTTTTGATCGTGGTTGTGTCAGCGGTCGCAGCCCTTCTCCCGTTTTATTCCGCCCATGCGGAAATGAGCGCCTGGGCGGACAACGAGGGCGGCCGCATGCGCCTCGTGGCGCTCGCCCCCGATGCCGCCGGCAAAATCCGCGCCGCCCTTCAGATCGAGCCGAAGCCCGGCTGGATCACCTATTGGAAAGAACCCGGCGGCAATGGCATTCCGCCCCAAATCACTGTCGCGGCGGAAAGCGGCGTCACGCTCGATGCCATCGCCTATCCCGTTCCGAAGCATTTTTTCAACGGCGCGATCGAGGATATCGCCTATGACGCGCCGGTGACGCTGCCGCTGTCGCTGACGGCGGCCGGCAAAGGCCCGGTTGCGATCGATGCTGCCGCCTTCATCGGCATCTGCAAGGATATCTGCATTCCCTTCCAGGCGAATTTGCAGCTGAAGCTTGGCCCCGCCATCCAGTCGCACCCGCAAGAGGAGGGGATCCTTCAGGCCGCCGATGCGAGGCTGCCGAAGCCGCCATCGCCGGATTTCGACGTGACGGCGCATGCGATGTCGCCCGACAGGAAGACGCTGTCGCTGACACTCGCTCTGCCGGGCGGGGGGCCGGGCGAGGGGCCTGGCGAGGGGACGGACGCGCCGGATATCATCGTCACCGGCCCGAGCGGCCATGCCTTCACCAAGCAGATCGGCGGCAAGCGCGACGGCGCCACCTTCAAGGTCGATGTCACCATCGGCAAACTGCCTGAGAATTACGACATATCCGGCAAGCGCTGGGGCGTGCTGGTCATCGACGGCGAGAGGGCGATGGAGACCACACTTGCCTTTCAATGACGGGCTCCTATAGTCGCCTCCGATCCCCTGCGGCGCCCGCCGTCAAGCAGAACTCCCAATCCAGAACTCAAGGAGAAAACCATGACCATCGCGATCGGCGACAAGCTTCCTGCCGCCACCTTCAAGGAAAAGACGGCTGACGGCCCGGTCGAAATCACCACCGATCAGCTCTTCGCCGGCAAGCGCGTCGTGCTCTTTGCCGTGCCGGGCGCGTTCACGCCGACCTGCTCGCTGAACCACCTGCCGGGTTATCTCGAAAACCGCGACACCATCCTCGGCAAGGGCGTCGACGACATCGCCGTCGTCGCCGTCAACGACTGGCACGTGATGGGCGCCTGGGCGCAATCATCCGGCGGCATGGGCAAGATCCACTTCCTCGCCGATTGGGATGCCGGTTTCACCAAGGCCGTCGGCCTCGACGCCGACCTCTCCGCCGGCGGCCTCGGCCTTCGCTCCAAGCGTTATTCGATGCTGGTGGAGGACGGCGTGGTGAAAGCCCTCAACGTCGAGGAAAGCCCCGGCCAGGCAACCGTCTCGGGCGCTGCCGCGATGCTGGAACAGCTCTGAGCGTTCACTCCTGATGGATGAAGGGGCGGCCGTTCGGTCGCCCTTTTCACTTGTGTGATCGGCTCGCTCTCGGGCGGCCCCTGCTGCCGGATGCGGGCATCATCCTGCTCGCCTCATCGTCAGAACAGCGACGAGCCCGCAAAAACCCAGCACCACCAGGGGCGGAATTGCATGAGCATATTCGCCGTGGAACAGAACCGTGCCCGCGGCGGCCAGCATCACCGCACTTCCGAGCAGTGAACCGTAGAGGCGGAGCGGTTTGAAGATGAGCATGACCGCGGTCGTGAATTCACAGATGGCGGTCAGATAGTGAAAGCTTTCCGGATAGCCCCAGCGGGCGTAGTCCGCGGCAATTTCGGGGCTGACGAAAGTGTTGCCATAGGCGCCGACGAAGAAGAAGGCTGCAAGCAGCCAGGCAATGACGTTTGCCAGGGATAGGTTGACGAGAGACATAGGGGGCGACCTCAATGCGACGGCGCTTGGAGCGCGAGAGTGCGGCGCGCCAAACGCCAGCCCTCCGGCGTCCGCCGCAGCCGGTCGGTATAGGTCACGCTCGCCACTGCCCCGTTCGACAACAGACCAAGGCCCTTCGAGACGGCGACGATTTCGTCGCCCGCGCCTTCCTGAACGTGCACATTCGTCGTGTGATGGGCCGTCGCATGGCCGTCCTGGCTGGCCATATGGCAGATCGCTGCAATGCCTGTGACCGGCGCAAAGCCGAAAACGCCCGCGTCGAAATGTGCATCCTCGGTAAAGACTTCACCGAACCTGTCCCACGCATGATTGTCGACGAGGTGTGCCCAGAGCGAGAGGATCTGGTCGATCTCGACGATGTCATCGGTCGTTGGTTTCATGTTTCATGGTCCTTGAAAGGGGAAGGGGTGCGAATTCGCGATCGCGGCGAAAAGGCGGATGCCGCGTTCTCAGGACGCAACATCCCCGTGTCGCTGAACGGTCCGGCGCATGCCGGGTTATCCAAGCGCGGGGCCGCGGGCCGTCACCAGTTGATCGGGCCATTGGTGTTGAAAAACTGGCCGGTCGGTCCGGCATCATCAAGCAAAGCATATTTGACCGGGGCGCGAACGCCGTCTTCGATCGTGATGTAGCCGCCGCCTCGGTTCAATTCGGTCATGACATAGCCGGGGCAGACCGCGTTGACCTTGATCGGCGTATCTTTCAGCTCAAGGGCAAGCTGCACGGTCAGCATGTTGACCGCCGCCTTGGAGGCGGCATAGCCAAGCCATTTGACGTCGGGGGACGGATTATTTGCATCGCCCGTCCACCAAAGCGAACCCACGCTGCTGGAAAGGTTGACGATGCGCCCACTCACCGCCTTGCGGATCAGCGGCAACAGTTTCTGGGTCACGATCACCATTCCGATGAAATTGACCTCATAGGATTCGCGCAGGGTTTCGATGGACGCCATACTGGGGAAATCGTCGGTGTCGAGCAGCAGGATTCCCGCATTGTTGATCAGGATGTCGAGCCTGCCGAACCGCTCGCCGATCGATGATGCGGCAGCGTCGATCGTCTCAGGGCGATTGAGGTCGATCTCGATCGCTTCGATCGCCAATCCCTCTGCACGCAATGTTTCGGCCTTTGCTTGGCCTGCGGCAAGATCGCGTGCGCCGAGAAGGACGAAGACGCCTTCCCGGCCGAGCTGTCGAGCCGTTTCAAAACCAAGGCCGCGGGTCGCGCCGGTGACGAGCGCAATCTTTTGATGTGTGGACATTCTATCTCCCAAGCAGGCGCGCTCGCAAGGCGAGGCTGTTTGCAATGACGTTGCTCAGCAACGCATCGTGAAATTGCATGGGAAATTATGTCTGTCAATGACAAATGACACTAAGTGACATTTTGTTCGAAGTGGACGATACCGGCGGCGCGATCGAAGAGATCGGCGAGTGACATTGCCGCTCCGCCATCCACCCAACTGTTTATCGATGCCCGAATGAGCGCGAAAACCGTTCCCGCGATCGTATAGGCGACAATATCAGGGAGCGGAGACCGTCTGTCCGGCGAGGCGAGAATATGGGCGACTTCGTCGATCAGTTCGGCGATCATCTGTTCTTTTCGCGCGGAAATGCTCCTGTTGGAGCGGATCGCCGTCTCGATGGCGAGAAAGAAACGCGACTTTTCATCGAACGCCAAAAGCATCGCCCGCGCGGCAGCAAGAAGTGCGACAACCGGCGGCTCCGAGGCGAGCCGCTCCGTCAGTTCCGCACGGACGATCGTCATGCCATCCTGCACCCAGCTGACGATCACATCCTCCTTTGTCGGGAAATAGCGAAGCAGGGTGCGGGGCGACACGCTGACGGCGGCAGCGATATCGGCAATGGTGGTCTCCTCGAATCCACGCTTGTGGATCAGATCCAACGCGGCCTCGAGCAACTGGGCTCGCGTGCGATCCTTCTTATCTTCCCGAAGTCCCAAGATTGTCTCCACGCTGACATGCGGCGGGCTTCTTTTGACACATCATGCCATTTGTCGTCCAGCGACAGAAATGCGCGAATGTCGCGCAAAACGACATGCGGAAAACCAAAGATCTAAAGCGTGTGACGCGCTTTAGTCCTTCATCGGCTCGCCGAGCGTATGCATCAGGCGGTTCGCCCAGCCGAAGATCGCCGAGGAGAGGACGAGATCGAGAGCCTCAAGCTCGTCGAGCCCGACGTCCGCCAGCGCCTGCGCATCGGCCGCGACCGCCTCGGGCGGCGTGGTCGACAGTCGGGCTGAAAAGTTGAAGATTGCCTGGAGGTGCTCGTCGAGCGTCGCCTCGAGACCATCGGCGAACACGGCTTCGATGACATCCGTGCGTTTTGTCAGGTTGTTGAACCGGGATGCATGGACGGCGGCGCAGTAGACGCAGCGGTTGACGACGGAGGCGGCGACTGCACCCAGTTCGCGCTCGCTGGCTGCCAGTCCGTCCTTGCCGTACATGATCAGGTTGAACAGCGGCGAGCGGACCGCGAGCGTCTCGGGGTCGTGCGCCAGGGTCAGCACATAGGGCGAGACGCCCTTGTTCGACGGCGTCGTCTGCATCGCTGCATGCTGCTCGTCGGTGGCGGTCGCGAAATCGACCGGAACGACATAGGGCTGCCAGCGCGGCACTGTGGTGGTGAAGGTGTGGACGACCTCGCTCATCGCATTTCTCCGAGTAGCTTCAGGCCGGCGAGAACCCGCACCTGGTAATTGACGAAAGCCGCAAGCTCCGCGAGCCGGACGATGTCGGCGTCGGTTACGCCGACCTGGCGCAATGCCTCCACATCAGCGCGCGTGGCATCGCGCGGCGCGACCGTGAGCCGGTCGGCATGGCGAACGATCTCGGCGGTGCGGGGATCCGACACCTTCGTGTCCGGCTCGGCGAGCAAGGCTGTCGCCGGTTCGTCGGCGCGGGCAACGAGCGTGTCGTAGTGGCTTGCGAGCGCCGGGCTGCGGTTGTGGCGCGCCATGCGGGCGGCGAGCGCAGCCCTCAGGCCGTGCGACAGCCCGCCGGGATCGCGTGGCAGAAGCACTGCGTCGTGGGCCGCTTCACTGAGGCGCAGGATCTCCGCGCGTTTGCCCATGGCTTCCGCGAGCGCGGAACCCGGCCTCACAGAGGCAAGAGTTTCGATGAGTGTCAAAACAAGCTCCTCAATACGTCAGCGGACATAAGTCTTAGGTAGGCCGGACCTCTCATTATGTCAAACTGGAATGCTAGGCAGACTTTGATGTGAATTTTTTATCTACAGCCAGTCGTCAAATGAGAATTGTCATGCTTTACTGACATGAAGGAGAGTGTTTGATGTCCATTATGCATTCTAACTCTTTCGATATCCGGCAGCTTGAAGCCTTCGCAGCGGTGATGTCCGCCGGCAGCGTGACCGGGGCGGCGCGACTGCTCGGCCGGTCGCAGCCGGCGGTCACAAGGCTGATCCAGGATCTGGAAGCCGATATCGGTTATGCGCTTTTGCATCGAAGCGGCCCGCGCATCAGCCCGACCGCGCGCGGTCTGCTCTTTCACGCTGAAGTGGAACGCCATCTCGCGAGCCTCGCCCACATCCGCGAACGGGCGAACGCCATCGGTCTCGATGAGCCGCCGTCGCTGACGATCGCCGCCACGCCTTCACTTGCGGCCGGCGTTCTGCCCCAGGCGATTTCGGCCGTCGCGCCGGACCTGATACCGCGTCATCTCCATGTGCAGGCGCTGGCGGCCGAGAACGTCGTGCAGGCCGTGCTCGCCCGCTCGGCGGATTTCGGGATCTCAAGCCTGCCGCTGGAGCACCCCGGCCTCGACGTGCACTGGATTGCCGAAGCGTCGTGTGTCGTCGCTCTCGCCGCCAACGATCCGCTCGCCAATGATGACGTGGTGCGTCTCTCCGATCTCGCCGAGCGCCGCATCATCACGCTCGCTAATCCTTACCGCCTGCGGCACCGCATCGACGAGGCCCTGGAACGGGCGGGTGTGGCGCCGCAACGGATGATCGACGTCAACGCCTCGCTGACGGCCCTGACGATGGTCCGGGCCGGACTGGGTGTCGCCATCGTCGAGCCGGCGACGGTCTGCGGCGTTCCGCTCGAAGGGATCGTGATGCGCGTCCTCGACCACACCATCCCCTTCCTGTTCGGCGCCATCTCGCCTGCCGCGATGCCGCTGACCCCGACGGTCGCCGCCGTGATCGATGCGGCGCGCGCGGTGGCGCTCGCGATGCCCGGTTGCCGGCTGCATGACGCAGGCGGCGTCGAAGCATTGGCCGACACCGTCTACGGCGGTAGCCAGATGACCGAGGACGTGCCGTCATGAGCGACCTCTCGATGTTTCCGAACAATCTCGAAGCGCTCGAGGCACGCCTGCGGCAGGACCTTGCCTGGCTGGAGCTGCCGGCCAAGTCCTGGGTTCCTCCCCGCGTCGTCGATGGCCAAGGGGTCGTCGACGTCGTGATCATCGGTGCGGGCATGGCCGGGCTCGTGGCCTCCGCCATGCTGAAGCGGCTCGGCGTCGCCAACCACATCCTTCTCGACAAGGCGCCTGCCGGAAGCGAGGGTCCCTGGGTCACCTTCGCCAGAATGCGGACCCTTCGCTCCCCCAAGCAGCTGACCGGGCCGGCAATGGGCCTGCCGGCGCTGACGTTCCGCGCCTATTACGAGGCGCTGCATGGCCGCGATGCGTGGATCGCGCTCGACAGGGCGCCGCGTGAGACATGGATGGATTACCTGGTCTGGTACCGGCGCGTGCTTGACCTGCCGGTACGCAATGGGGTCGCCGTCGATGCGATTCGTCCGCGCGCCGACGGCCTGCTCGATGTCGTCTGCCGTCATGATGGCCGGTCCGAAACGACGATCGCGCGCCATGTGGTGCTGGCAACGGGCCGCGACGGCCTCGGCGGTCCCTTCGTGCCGTCGATCGCCCACGGCATCGAGCGCAAGTTCTGGGCCCATACCGCCGACCCTATCGATTTCGCCGCATTGCGCGGCAAGCGGGTCGGCGTCGTCGGAGCCGGCGCCTCGGCGATGGACAACGCCGCCACCGCGCTCGAGGCAGGTGCTGCCCGGCTTGACATGTTCGTGCGCAGGACCGACCTGCCACGGATCAACAAGTTCACCGGCATCGGCAGCCAGGGCGTGGTGCATGGCTTCGCCGGTCTGCCGGATGACTGGAAGTGGCGCTTTCTCGACTACGCCATGCGCTCGCAGACGCCGCCTCCGCGCCCGAGCGTCTTGCGTGTCAGCGCATTCCCGCAGGCCCATCTTCATCTCGGAAGCCCGATCGATCGATTGCAGCAGCAAGGCGACCATATCGTTGTGACGACGCCGAAAGGCAGCTATCCCGTCGATTTCCTGATCTTCGGCACCGGCTTCAGGGTCGACCTGAAGAACCGGCCGGAACTCGCCGCCGTCGCATCCCATATCGGCCTCTGGCGCGACCGCTTTCCTGTGCCCGCGGACATGCGAAACGACGAGCTTGAAACCTCGCCCGACCTCGGAGAGGCGTTCGAGTTCCTCGAGGCCGAGCCCGGCGCTTGCCCGGCGCTGGCCCGCATTCACTGCTTCAACTTCCCGGCCACGCTCAGCCACGGCAAGCTCACGGGCGATATTCCCGCCATCAGCGAAGGTGCCGACCGGCTCGCGCGCGGCATCGTCAGGGCGCTGTTCGTCGCCGACCGCGAGCGTCATTTCGCCGATCTCCAGGCCTTCGATACGCCCGAGCTGCTCGGAGACGAGTGGGCCGACGACGAGACCGCGACGTTTTCCGACCTATCTGCCGAAAGGACACCGACCCGAAATGCTTGAGATCAAAAACCTAAAGCTGTCCTACGGAAACACCCAGGTCCTCAACGGCGTCGATCTCTCGGTGAACCGCGGCGACGTGGTGTCGATCATCGGCCCCAGCGGCACCGGCAAGACGACGTTGCTGAAGTGCATCAATTATCTGGCCAAGCCGGCCTCCGGCACAATCGCCTTCGATCAGGTCAGGATGGACTACCAGAAACCGGACAACACTGCGGTCCAGGCGATCCGGCTGCGGACGGCGATGGTCTTCCAGCAGTTCAACGTCTTCAAGAACATGACCGTCATTCAGAACGTGATGGATCCGCTCGTGGTCGTGCAACGCAATTCGAAGGACGAGGCGCGTTCGATCGCCTTGCAGGAGCTTGAGCGGGTCGGCCTTTCGAACAAGATCGACAGCTACCCGTCCCAGCTTTCCGGCGGCCAGCTGCAGCGGACCGGCATTGCGCGTGCGCTGGCCGTGAAGCCGGATGTCATGCTCTTCGACGAACCGACGTCGTCGCTCGACCCCGAACTCGTCGGCGAGGTTTTGAAGGTGATCAGGGACGTCACGTCGTCCGGCATCACCTCGCTCCTCGTCACCCACGAGATGCAGTTCGCAAAGAACATCTCGAACCGCATCGTCTTCATGGATCGGGGCGTCGTCGCCGCTCAAGGCAGCCCTGCCGAGATCTTCGACACGCCCTCCAACCCGCGCCTTGCCCAGTTCCTGAATTCCGAACACTCCATCCAGTAAAGAAAGGATGCCTGACATGTCTTCCATCAAGTCGACTTCCCGCCGCACCTTCGGCCTCGCTGTCGCCGGCGTTGCCTTTGCCCTCGCAACCGCGGGCCTATCGCATGCCGAGGACGTGCGCACCATCAAGATCGCGACGGCTGCCGAATCCAAGCCGCTCTCCTGGGGTGCCATCGGCGTCGAGCCGCAGGGTTACGAGCCCGACGTCCTGAAGGCGATCAACGCCAAGCTGCCCCAGTACAAATTCGTCATGGAGGGTGCTGCCGACATCGCTCAGGAGACCGGCCTCGCCACCGGCAAGTACGACATCGCGACCGGCGGCTACTACCGGGCGCCCGCTCGCGAAAAGCAGTTCCTCCTTCCGGAGAGCCCGATCGGCGCCAGCCTGATCAAGATCTACAGCCGCAAGGACAGCGGCATCAACGAAATGAAGGATCTCGTCGGCAAGAAGATCGTGCCCGTGACGGCCGGCGGCGGCATCTACAAGTTCGCCACTGCCTGGCAGGAAAAGAACCCCGACTTCAAAATCGAGATCACCGCATCCAGCGCCGGCATTCCCTATCCGGATCGCCTGAAAGAGGTGGAGAACGGCAAATACGACGCGCTGGTTCTGCCGTCCAACCTCGGCGAGCAGACGGTCATCGACCAGCAGAAGCTCGACGTCAAGGCGAGCGAGCCGGTCGCGATCAACAATACCTTTGTCCTGATCCATCGCTCCGAGGAGAACAAGGCGCTCTCCGCAGACATCGACAAGGCTCTGAAGGAGCTCAAGGCCGACGGCACGCTCGCCAAGCTCTCGCAGAAATGGTTCGGCGAGGACATCACCACCTACATGAAGTAACGCCGGCCAACGATACCGGCGATCAGGCCCAAGGCCGAAACAAGGAGTGTTCCGAAGTGGACCTATCCATCATGATCCCCGAGCTGCTCAAGGCGCTGCCGCTGACGCTTGCGATCACGTTCACGGCCATGATCGTCGGCTTCCTGCTGGCCCTGATAACGACGACGTTCCGGGTGCGCAGGATACCGGTTGTCAGCCAGCTGGCCGACCTCTACGTCTCCTATGCCCGGAGCGTCCCCGTCGTGCTCCAACTGTTCGTCGCCTTCTACGGACTGCCGCTGGTCGTCGCTCTGTTCGAGGTCGAGGATTTCGTGTCCCCGAACGTCGCGGCGATCGTCGGCCTCAGCCTCTACCATGGAGGCTATCTTTCCGAGGTTCTGCGGCCAGCCTACCTCGCCGTGGAACGCGGTCAGCACGATGCTGCGGACAGTCTCGGATACACCTTCCTTCAGAAGATCCTTCGGGTCGTCGGACCCCAGGCAGTGCACATCGCCCTGCCAGGCTACGGCAACTCGATCATCTACCTCATCCACAACGTCGCACTGGTGATGTACATCGGCGCCGCGGATGTCATGGCCACCGCCCATCTCGTCATGGAGCGCGACTACAACCAGTACCAGTTCGAGACCTACCTTGTGCTGGCGGTGATCTATTCGCTGCTATGCCTCGTGGCATGGATCGTCGTGCGCTTTTTCGAAACGCGAAACGCAAGATTCGCGCCCAATACCGCACCGGCCAAGGCCACGATGATGGCAAGCGTCTGATCGAATAGGAGGTCATCACATGTTCGATTCCGAAGTCCTTCTTCCCGATCTCTGGGACATCCTTGGCGCGGTCCCGGTGACGCTCGCCATGGCGCTTGGCATCTTCGTTTTCTCTACGATCGTCGGCAGCCTTTTCGCGATGGTGGAATATCGGCGAGTCCCGCTGCTTCGGGAACTGGTCGTCGCCTACAAGGTCGTCTTCAAGGGCGTTCCGATGGTCATCGTGATCTTCCTCGCCTATTACGGCCTGCCGCCGACGCTGCAGTTTCTGACCTCGCTCGTCGGCATCGACTATAATGGTCACTCGACGCCGAACTGGATCACGCTGATCGTCGCCCTGACCGCCTGCGTCGCGGCGTTCCAGGCGGAAGTCGTGAAGGGCGCACTCAACTCCTTCGACAACGGTCAGGCCGATGCGGCCTATTCCCTGGGCTACAAGCGCAGCCAGGTGTTCCGCCGGGTCATGCTGCCTCAGGTCATCGTCGCAGCCATCCCGGATCTTGCCAACTCGATCATGGTGATCATGAAGGCGCTGTCGCTGGGATTTGCAATCGAGGTCGTCGACATCTTCGCGCAGTCACAGCTGACCGCGGCGCTGAACTTCTACTACCTCGAAGCCTTCCTGATCGCGGTCGTCATCTACATGGTGATCGCCTACATCGTCACCTACGCTGCCGATCGTATGGAACGGGCTCTGAGGGTATGGGCCTAAAGCGCGTCGGGCGCTTTCTTTGATCGATGATATTCCAGATCACCAGATTTACGCTTTGCATAGCGCTGGTTGGCTGGTTGAAGGCGGGATAGCCGATGCGAGTTTGGATGGCCAGGCCGCAAACTCTTAGTTCGGGATGGCAGCAAAGCTGTCAGGACCTGAAACCCAATGAAGCTGGTCTAAGAAGGTCCTAAGCCTGTGAACAGCTCGTTCTGGCGTTTCCGTCCGCGTCCATTGCCGGCGTTCCACATTCGTATCGATATAGCGAAACTCTATCAGGCCCGATGATTGCGCTGAAATCCGAAGGTAGGCCACTGAGGGAGGGGCATGGTCGGTTTGTTGGACGCATAGATCAGCCATGGATGTCCATCCGAACAGCGCATCCCGAAGCGAACTTCGAGCGATGAAATCGGCAAGTTGCTCAATGCCTTGCAAGGCCGACGAGAATTTTTCGTCTTCCGAACGTCCTCGCGCGTTGCGAATATGGTCAGCGAGTAGGGGCCATGGCCTGATCATACGTCAAGTCTGGCTCAGCAGCATATGGCTGTCAAATGGATGCGCGCACGCGATCATCTCATGTCGAATGCTGCCCGTATTCAGCTTAGCAATGAATCTGGGACTAGCTTCCGCCTCAATCTCGCCGCAATCGTTATAACATAACCGTAATGTTATTACATTGTAGGATGCGCCATGCCCCCGAGCCCCGACCGCCCCTCCGTCAGCCTGCTGGGACAGTCGGCATTCTCTAGGGTGATCGGCATGGCGCTGGTCATTACCGTGCTTTGGCTGGCGATCCACTGGGCGGTTCTCTTGCCATGACGCCGCTGATCCGTCTCGAGAATCTGACCGTCGCCTATAACCGGCACCCCGCCGTCCATCATGTCTCCGGCGCCTTCGCCTCGGGCAGCCTGACGGCGATTGCCGGGCCGAACGGGGCGGGCAAGTCGACGCTGCTGAAGGCGATCATGGGTGAGCTTCGTCCCGCCGAAGGCAGGGTCGAGCATCGGCTGGGGCGGGCGGAATTCGGTTATCTCCCGCAGGCGGCCGAGATCGACCGGCGCTTTCCGATCTCGGTGATCGACACCGTCATGTTCGGCGCCTGGAAGAAGACGGGCGCCTTCGGCCGCATCGCGCCCGCCGAGGTGAAAAGGGCAGGCGAGGCGCTCTCCGCCGTCGGCCTCGACGGCTTCGGCCGCCGCCATGTCGGGTCGCTCTCGGCCGGCCAGTTCCAGCGCGTGCTCTTTGCCCGCCTGCTGGTGCAGGATGCCGGCATCATCCTGCTCGACGAGCCGTTTACGGCAATCGATGCCCGCACCACCAGGGACCTCGTCGATATCGTCACCCGCTGGCATGGCGAGGGCCGCACAGTGATTGCCGTCCTGCACGATTTCGAGCTGGTTCGCGCCCATTTCCCGCAAACGCTGCTGCTCGCCCGCGAACTGGTCGGCTGGGGTGCGACCGCCGACGTCATGTCCTCAGTCAATCTCCTGAAGGCGCGCGCCATGGCCGAGCGCTGGGATGAGGATGCAAATGCCTGCGCACCCGAAGAGGCGCCAGCGGCATGACGGCTTACGATCTCTTCCTGGCACCCTTTGCCGATTACGGTTTCATGCGCCGGGCGCTCGTCGCCTGCCTCTGCCTCGGGCTGGGCTCCGGCCCGATCGGCGTCTTCCTGATGCTGCGGCGCATGAGCCTGATGGGCGACGCGATGAGCCATGCGGTGCTGCCGGGGGCCGCCATCGGTTACCTCGTCGCCGGCTCCCTGTCGCTGACGGCGATGGGCCTTGGCGGCCTCATCGCCGGCCTCTCGGTGGCACTGCTTTCCGGCGCCGTCAGCCGGATGACCGTGCTGCAGGAGGATGCGAGCTTTGCCAGCTTCTATCTCGCCTCGCTGGCGCTCGGCGTGCTGATCGTCTCGCTGCGCGGCTCGAATATCGATCTGCTGCATGTGCTCTTCGGCACCATCCTGGCGATCGATGCTCCCGCTCTTTATCTGATCGGCGCGATCACCTCGCTGACCCTCGTCATCCTCGCCTTCATCTACCGGCCGCTGGTGGCCGAATGTTTCGATCCGGGGTTCCTGCGCGCCGTCGGCGGGCGCGGGCCGGTCTATCACGTGCTCTTCCTGCTGCTGGTGGTGCTGAACCTCGTCGCCAGCTTCCAGGCGCTCGGCACGCTGATGGCGGTCGGCCTGATGATGCTGCCGGCGGCCGTCGCTCAACTCTGGTCGCGCAGTCTGCCCGTGATGATGGCGATAGCAGCCGCAAGTGCTGCCGCCTCCGGCTATCTCGGCCTGATCGCCTCCTACCATCTCGAACTCGCCTCCGGCCCGACGATCATCATGACGGCGGCGGTCCTCTACGGCTTTTCTATTCTTTTCGCGCCCTCCGGCCTTGCCCGGCGCTTTTTTCCCCGCCCGCATTTGAAGGGCTGATCCCAAGGAGACTTCAATGACACCGCACAGACTGCTTCTCTCCGCAGCTATCCCCGCTTTGATGGCGCTGTCGGCCGTGCCCGCTTCCGCCGAAACGCTGAAGGTGGTCGCCTCCTTCACCGTGCTTGCCGATGTCGTCAAACAGGTCGGCGGCGAACACGTCAAGGTGACGAGCCTCGTCGGGCCGAACGGCGATCCCCATGAATTCGAGCCGTCGCCGGCCGACGCGAAGAATTTGAACGCGGCTGAAGTGACCTTCGTCAGCGGCGAGGGGCTGGAAGGCTGGATGGACCGGCTGATCACCGCCTCGGGCTATAAGGGCAAGCCGGTCACCGTTTCCGAAGGCATCAACACCCGCACCATGGAAGAGGACGGCGAAAAAATCACCGATCCGCATGTCTGGAACAGCCCCGTCAACGTCAAGATCTGGGTCGCCAATATCGAAAAGGCGCTGTCATCGGCCGATCCCGCTGACGCCGCCGCCTTCAAGGCCAATGCCGAGAAATACACCAAGACGCTGGATGAACTGAACGCCTACGCCCATGCGAAATTCGACAAGGTCGCCGACGATCGCCGCAAGGTGCTGACCAGCCATGACGCCTTCGGCTATTTCGGCCGCGAATATAATGTCAGCTTCCTGGCGCCGCTTGGCCTGTCCACAGAAAGCGAGGCCTCGGCAGCCGACGTCGCCAAGCTGATCGAGCAGATCAAGGGCGAGCACGTGAAGGCCTATTTCTTCGAGAATTCCAACGATCCGCGCCTCGTCAAGCAGGTCGCCAAGGCAACCGGGGCCGAGCCCGGCGGCGAGCTCTATGTCGAATCCCTGTCCGACGCCAAGGGGCCGGCGCCGACCTATGAGAAGATGTTCAAATACAATGTCGACCAGCTCGCCGCCGCCATGGCGAAATCGAGCTGAGCCGGAGCAATTCCAGGCAAAGCGCGAAACGGTTTTGCCGAGAAATGCGCAAAAACAAAAAGTCAGAGCGGTTCTGCACTTACATGAAAAGCTGAACCGCTCTAGCGAGCGATCAGGCCGCAGCCCGGTGCTCGTCACGGGCTGCGGTCCACACCTCGCGCGCCGCATCGGCATTGATGATCGCGATGCCGACTCCGACGATCAGATCGGGCCACGCCGACCTCCAGAAAAACGCGGTGATCAATCCGGCGCCGACGATGGCGATATTCGCGACCGCGTCGTTGCGGGCAGACAAGAAGGCCGCTTTCGTCAGGCTTCCACCGTCATGACGAAAGCGGGCGAGCAGCAATGCACAACTCAGATTGACGACGAGGGCGCCGAGGCCAGTCAAGGACAGCGCAAAGGGCTCCGGTGCGACGGGCACGGTGAACTTCTGCCAAGCGGTCCAGATCGTTGCGATTGCCGGTGCCAGCAGAATTGCAGCGAGCGCCATGCCTACGCGTGCCCGGGAGCGAGCCGACCAACCGAGCGCCATCAGGATCAGGAGATTGACCGAGGCGTCTTCGAGGAAATCGACCGAGTCCGCAAACAGTGAGACCGACCCGATCGAAAGGGCGACGGCGAACTCGACCCCGAAATAGCCAAGGTTTGCGAGCGCGACGGTCGTGACTGCGCGGCGGAGGGTGGAGCTATGCATGTCCCTTTCAGCCTTTTCGATAAACCCGCCGCCATCGCCGAGGCTGATCCCGTTTTAGCGCGGCCGGCCAACAGCCCTCACAAATTCAGGTCGAAGACCAGGATGCCGGCAAGGCCTCCATCCGTCGACGAGACGATGCGCTCGCCCACGGTCACATGCTCGGGATGGATGAGATAGGCATCCCGGGCCTCGGCGCTTTCAAAGGTCACGGCAAACCCGTCGACGAAGCCGCCATGCAGTCCCTCGGGCGAAACATTCGGCCCGTATTTGATATCCACTATGCCGGGAATGAGCTGTTTCAGGGCGACGATCGCCGCAAACAGCGACTGCTTGTCTTCGCTCGTCACCGCGGTCTTCAGCCGCAGGAATACGCAGTGCAGGATCATCAGTGGTCCTCCCGATTTCTTTGGCCGATTTCTTTGGCCCGATTTTCTTTGGCTGGAGAATAGCGGCGAAAGCCGGGAGAGCAATGAGATTTATTTTCACGCAGGCGTTGCGCCGCAAGCAGCAAGCCGGCAGATTACATCTGGTCGGTCTTGACCATGGGCCGCTTGTAGATCTTCTGGACGAGATCGCTCGCCAGCGCGCGGGCTTCGTCTTTTTGGTCCGCCGTCATCGGCCGGCAGGTGTTCCTGGTGTTTGAACTGTCGAGCACTGTCGTAGAACCGGAATTGGCGATGACGAGATGCCAGCTGCAGGAGGCGACCTTGTCGATGGCGACGGCACCATGGCAACCGGTGGAGAGGCAGAAGGCAACAGTCACCTGCGCCCCGTGGTCGCCTTTATAGGCCAGCCCGACGGCTTTCTTGATATCCGTGACCCATCGCTCGCATTGCGCCTGTTTTGGCCCCGGCTGGCAGCTCTTGGTGACCGGAGTGATGTCGCCGGCCTGAAGCGGCGAGACGCAAAAAACACCCATCGAGAGGGCGAGCAGGAACTTGAGCATGGGATTTTCCTTGTGCAAGGAATGAGTGGCGCACATCGCAGGCCGTTGGTCAATGGCCATCAAAAAAAGGAAGATGGCGCGCCCAACAAAGGTTGGCGCGCCACCGGGAAAATCCGAAATTGTGCAGATCCGACGCCGCCGCTAATCCAGAACGACCACGGCTTCGACCTCGAAGAGCATGGGGTCGATGGCAAGCTTGGGAACGGGAATCAGCGTCTGCGCCGGCAGTGCTTCGCCGAACATGTCCTTGACGTTGCTGGTCAGCACCTCGAGCTTGGACATATCGTGATCGACCACGAAGACCGTCAGCTTGGCGACCTGATCCGGCTTTGCGCCGAGCGCATCGAGGGCGGTGCGCAAATTCGCATAGGCCTGCTTCACCTGGACGGCGAAGTCGGGCGACAAGGTTCCCGTGCTGTCCTGGCCGCCCTGTCCGGAGATGTAGGCCAGCCGGGCTCCTCGGGGCACGATCACCGCCGTGCTGTAGCCATTCGGTGAGGGGTCGTAGAGGTTTTTCGGATTGACGATATCAAGTTTGAGATCGTCCTCATTGGCTGTCGCGGCGGTGGGAGCGCTGATGGTCATGATGAGTCCTCCGATAATGAGATGCTTGATTGCGCGTGACATGACTTCTCCTGGCTTCACCAAGGGCTGCGAGCGACGGATCCTCGCGGCCTGCAGGATGGAATCTTACCGCCACATGATACGACTCGTACGGCGTACGATTAAATTGCATCGTACGCCGTACGAGTCAATCGGTCAGGATCGACATTCCCAGCATTGTCGGCTTAGATCGACGTCTGATCGGTAAGGAAAACGAATGGCAGCCAAACGCAGCGGTGCTGAGAGCAAAGGGTCTGGGCGGAGAGGTGCGCCATCACTCCAGTCCAGGCAGGAGCCGCGCAGTGAACCGCCTCTCTCGCTGGAACGGATCGTGGCGACTGCGGTGGATCTTCTGGACGCCGAGGGCGTCGACGGACTGAAGATGCGTCGGCTGGCCGATCGCCTCGGCTCGGGCGCGATGAGCCTCTATTGGCATGTCGGCAACAAGGAGGAGGTCTTCGATCTGGCGCTGGATTCCGTGCTCGAATATCGCGGCCCGCCTGACATCGTCGAGTCTCGAGACTGGCGCGGGGAAATCGTTCATATGCTCGAAGACTGGCGCGCCAGCATGCTGCGCCATCCCTGGTCGGCCTCGCTGCTGCCGCGCCGGGCGCTCGGCCCGAACATTCTCATTCGCCTGGAACTGCTGAGCAAGACCTTGTCTGGAGCCGGTGTCACTGATGCGGATTTGAACGTCGCGATATGGTCGCTCTGGAACTATGTGATCGGCGCGACCATCACCCGGGCGAACTTCGATCTCTCGGACGACGACAGGGCGGCCGCGCAGCAGCGCCTGACAGGTCTGAGCCAGCACTATCCGACGATCGAACGCTCTCGTCTGCTGCTGGATAATGATTGGGACGGCGCTTTCAGCAAGGGCCTCGACTTCCTGCTTGATGGCCTCGCTCCGCGCCTGTGAACATTGGTCATTCCTGGACGAGACGGTACCGGATTCTGCGGGCGCGCCGTGGGTGATCCCGCACTGCCGCGACGCGGTTCCCGGGCTATTTTCGCAGGATTTTCTCCATCGCTTTCCCCTTGGCGAGTTCGTCGATCAATTTGTCCAGATAGCGGATTTCCCGCATCGTCGTTTCCTGGATGTCTTCCACGCGGACGCCGCAGATCACGCCGGTAATCGACGATCGGGAGGGATTCATCCGAGGCGCTTGCGCAAAGAAATCCTCGAAGTTGGTCTTCGCAGCCAATTGGTCGTCCAGGCTCTGCTGGTTATGCCCCGTCAGCCAACAGATGATGTCATCGACCTCTGTCTTCGTCCGCCCCTTCTTCGCTGCCTTGGCGACATAGTGGGGATAGACGCTCGCGACGCTGATGGAATAGATGCGATGCTTCGTCATCGAGTGCTCCTCAACGTTCCGGATATTTTCCGGCTTGAGATAGCTGATTTCAAGACCTCAACAAGTGGCCGATAATCGGCAGGCTTCTGCGGGCGCGAAGTAGATCAGTGCAAAGGCGGCATCTCTCCAGCGCCGCGCGTCGTCGACCGGATTGCACCAACAACGGACATCGGCTCGGCTTGGGTAGACGACCGCTACGGGGCCGAAAGCCGTCGGTCGGCTTCCGGGCTCCGATTTTCGAATGCAGACCTTGAGCCTGGCGGGCGCGTGATCTGACACGAAGTGGACGTTCGGTCGCCCTCGGCCGAACGCACGCGCCGACGACCCCTTCGTAAGTCCGAAATCCTTGGTTTCTGTCCCATCATTTCAGCTATAAGGTGGGAGACATCGCCCAAAGGGGATTCAAGGCCAATGCCCCCAGAGAAGAAGGACCGTTCGCCTGTTGCGCTGGAACAGCGCGACATAAGCGCCGACCAGCGCATGTTCTCACCTTCCGTTGCGCGAAATTCGGCGCCGATCGTCGCGGTCCTAAAACGTGTCCTTCCAACACATGGCGCCGTGCTGGAGATTGGATGCGGGACCGGCGAGCACACCGTGTGTTTTGCGGGAGCAATGCCCAACCTCACCTGGCAGCCGAGCGATCCGGACGCCGACGCCCGCACCAGCACGTCTAGCTGGATCAAATTCGCAGGGCTGAAGAATGTGCTGGCACCGCGGGATATTGATGTGTGCTCAGGACAATGGGGCGTCGAACAAACGGGGCATTTTGACGCCATCGTGTCGATCAATATGATCCATATCGCGCCGTGGGCGGCAAGCTTAGGATTGTTCGCAGGAGCTGGCCGTTTGCTTCACGCTGGTGGGCTTCTTCTTCTTTACGGCCCATTCATGCGCGACGGGGCACACAACGCCCCCTCGAACGCTGCTTTCGACGCGGCTCTAAAGGAGCGCAACCCATCCTGGGGGGTGCGTGATATCGCTGATCTTGAACAAGTGGGTGAGGCCGCTGGACTTAATCTCCGCGAGACGATCGAGATGCCTACCAACAATATGTTGCTGGTCTTCTCCAGCGGTAGTGCCTGAACGATAAGCGGGCGCGAAAGAGACGTGGGCCTATAGCAGCATTCGGGCCCCTTGCTGCCGTTCGAGGTCGATCCGAGGAACGTCCGGTATGTGCTAGAGCGGTTCAGCTGTTAACGGAAGCGCAGAACCGCTCTATCCTTTTGTTTTTACGCAATTCCGGACGGAAAACCGCTTCGCACTTTTCCTGGAATTGCTCTAGAATGCGGCCGAAGGCGGAACGCGACAGACGCACTGCGAGGGGCGGTGTGATCGAACCGGAATTCGCGCGACCGAGAGCCGACGTTGTGCTCTTGGAAGGGGAGACGAGGACGATGCCGACACCAGAGCAACCCAGTCTAATAGTTCGACAGAAATCCCCACAGAATATCGAGTTTCCGTTTGCGTCGCTCTCCGATTGGCTGATCCCAACCGAGCTGTTCTTCGTGCGAAACCATTTCCCGTCGCCGGACCTCGATGCGCGAGACTGGAGATTGCGCGTTGGCGGGGCGGTGGAGCGGCCGATCGAACTTGACCTCGACAGCATCAAGGCGATGCGGAGCACGACTTTGACCGCCGTCGTCGAGTGTGCAGGGAACGGCCGCGTCTACTATGAGCCGCCGAAGGAGGGGTTGCAGTGGCAGAACGGAGCCGTCGGCAATGCCGCGTGGACAGGTGTTCTTCTGCGCGAGATTTTGGAAATGGCGGGCGTTAAGCGAACCGCATGTGAGGTTCTGCTCGTAGGCGCAGACAGCGGCGTCGTCGACACGAACAAGAAAACGGCTTCTCCCGGCCCCATCGCTTTTGCGCGCAGTTTACCGCTTGAGAAGGCCATCGCTGACAGCACGATCCTTGCCTATTCGATGAACGAGGAGCCGTTGACGCGCGATCACGGCTACCCGCTACGCGCGGTCGTGGGTGGCTGGTTCGGCATGGCTTGGGTCAAGTGGATCACGCATATCACGGTTGTGGAGCAACCCTTCCTTGGCTACTGGCAGGTGCGCGACTATTTCCGTTGGGAGCGCAACCTCGGGGAACCCAGGCTGGTCCCCCTTGCGGAGATGGAGGTCAAAGCGCAGATCGCGCGTCCCGTACAGGGGGCGCATCTCATCGCCGGCCAACCGTACCGGATTTTCGGAGCCGCCTGGAGCGGAGAGGCTGCTATCCGGCAGGTGCAGGTCTGCACCGGAGATGGCAGGGGCTGGCGCGAGGGGAGGCTCCTCGAAACAGAACGTCCCTTTGCATGGCGCTTGTGGGAGTACATGTGGACCCCTGAAGAAGTGGGGCGATATATACTGCGATGTCGCGCGATCGATGGGGCGGGGTGCGTGCAGCCCGACCTCCAGCGTTCCGACTGCGAGAGCTACGCGGCCAATTGGATCGTTCCGGTGGAGGTCACGGTCGTTCCCGAGCCACAGACGTACCAGGAGGAATTCGTGATCTAATCACCCGCATGGGGCGGAATGGCGGCTTGGCGCAACTGCGACCCGCGTTGTCACTGCGTCATGTCCGTTTTGCAGCAACGGCGGCCGGTGGCTCGATGACCATGATGAGGGCGCATTGCCGCCCGGCAGCATTGGCTCGGTCGGTGGTGTCTCTGACCGCATTTCTGCTAAAGCTCGGAAGCAAATTGCCCGCGATGTCACCAACTGCCGAAGCGGGTGAAAGGCGCAACGGGCTGATGGGCCTCTCGCTCATCGACCTGTTGTCTAAAAGGAGGCGCGTGAGGATGAGCACCGACAGGGAGACTATGCGGTCCTATGATACGGTCGCGGCGGAGTACGCTGCCGAGGCCGCGGCGATGCCCGAATGGGTCGCGACAGAGATCGATGCGTTCGTGACCGAGCTGGGCGGCTCGGGCAGGGTGCTGGAGATCGGAAGCGGTGGCGGGCGAGATGCACTTGAGCTTGAGAAGCGGGGAATGAGCGTCCGGCGCACCGACATTGCAAACGGTTTCGTCGAACTGCTTCGCGAAAGTGGCTTCGAAGCCGACCTGCTGGACCCGCTGACCGATGACTTGGCCGACCCGCAGCGTCCCGGCACGCCGTACGACGGGATCTGGGCCTGTGCCTGCCTGATTCATGTCGCGCGCGAGGATTTCGGCACGGTGCTTGGACGGCTTGCCGAGGCGACCCGGACCGGTGGCCGATTGCACGCCTCGGTAAGAGAGGGCGAAAGCCAGGATGTGTCCACACACGGCAGTGCTGCAGCGCCCCGGCGCTACGTCGAGACGTACTGGCGTGAGTCTGCCCTGCGGTCCGCACTCACAGACGCCGGCTGGATCGTCAGCGAGATACGTCGGTGCGTCGGAAAGCCCCATGATCGGTGGCTGAGCGTTCGGGCGAGTCGGGCGTGACGCACATAGAACTTGCGGAAATGGCCAGTTGTGGCGCGACTATGAACTCTAGGTGGTCACCGCCAGGTAGAGTGTCTTTTCACCAGATCGAAGTCCATGATAAGCGGCGCCTATGGGAATCAAGAACTATCTGATCGAAGGCGGTTCCGGCACTGGAAAAACGTCAGTCGCTACCGAACTGGAGCGGCGGGGCTACCATGTCGTCCATGGTGACCGGGTCTTGGCCTATGTCGGCGACCCCGAGACGGGCCAGGCACTCGCAGGACCGCCCAAAGGCGCGGACCGCATCGTTTGGGGATACGCGCACTGGATCTGGCCTGTCGACAAGGTCCGGGCTATTGCTGCCGACACCACCTATCCTGCCACCTTCTTCTGTGGCGGCTCGCGCAATTTCCACAAATTCCTGGACCTTTTCGATAAGGTTTTCGTGCTCGACATCGACGTTGAGACGTTGAACGGACGATTAGATGGGCGGCCGAATGAGCCGGGCTTTGAGCCGGCCGAGCGGGCGCTGGTGCTCCGCTATCATCATACCCGGGAATATCTTCCCATCGGCATCAATATCGACACGACGGGTACTGTCCCAAGTGTCGTCGACGATATCCTCGCTCAACTCACCTGACGACCGATGAGGCCGGCCGCTCCGCTCAGGCCCGTTTCGTCAGCGGAAAGCGGTCGCGCAGCAGCCGCAGCACCGATTCCGAAGGGATTGGCGGGCCGAAAAGGTAGCTCTGGCCGTAGTTGCAGCCCATCTTGGCAAGCTCGATCGCATCCTCGTTGGATTCGATCCCCTCCGCCACCACCTTCATGTCGAGTTCGCGCGCCATTGATATCACCGACCGGAGCACGATCGCCTTCTTGTCGCTGCTGTCGCGCACCAAAGTCTTGTCGAGCTTGATCGTGTCGAAGGGGAAGCGGGTGAGATAGGCGAGCGACGAATAGCCAGTGCCGAAATCGTCGAGCGCCAGTCCGATGCCGGCTTCCTTCAGCTTCTGCAGCACCAGCCGGGCCTGTTCCGGATTTTCCATCACCATGGATTCCGTCAGTTCGAGCTTGAGGCGCGAGGGCTGGCAATGCGTCTTGGCGAGAACCGAACGCACGTCGTCATAGAGCTCGTTATTGAGCAACTGCACGCTCGACAGATTGATCGAGACGAAGATCGGCAATTCGCCGGTCTGGTGCTGCCAGCTCATCAGATCGTTGGTCGCCTGTTCCAGTGCGAACATGCCGAGCGGGCCGATAAGATCGGAGGCCTCGGCGATCGGGATGAATTCGGACGGCGGGATATTGCCGCGTTTGGGATGTTCCCAGCGCATCAGCGCCTCGAAACCGGCGACCTCGACATCTTCCAGCCTTGCGATCGGCTGGTAGACCATCGACAATTCTTTGCGCTCGATGGCGCGGCGCAGATCCGTTTCGAGCTGCAGCCGGTCGGTGCCGAAGTCGCGGAAGGCCGGCTGGAACGGCTCGACACGGTTGCCGCCGGCTCGTTTTGCCCGGTACATCGCAAGCTCGGCATCGCTGAGCAGGCCGGTGGCGCTCTCCTGCCGGTCGACCCAGGAGGCAAGCCCGACCGAGGCGGTCAGGATGATCTCGCGATTGGCGAAGTTGATCGGTACCATGATCGCCTTGCTGATCGCATCGGCAAAATCGGCGACCTTGGCCGGATTGTGCTCGGAAACCAGGATCAGGCCGAACTGGTCGCCGGCAAGCCGCGCCAGCGTGTCCTGCGGTTTCAAGAGGCGGCGTAGCCGCCGCGTCAGCGCGATGAGGATATTGTCGCCGGCGGCAACGCCGAGCGAATCATTGACCAGCTTGTAGCGGTCGATATCGATCACCATCACCGTCGGCCGCAGCGTGTCGCCGCCCGGCGCCAGTGCCAACACCGACTGCAACCGGTCGAGGAAGACCTGCCGGTTCGGCAGGCCGGTCAGATTGTCGTGCAGCGCATCGTGCAGCAGCCGCTCGACGGAATTCTTCTGTTCGGTCACGTCGACGATCGTGCCGACGCAGCGGATGATTTCGCCGTTCGAGCCGAGCACCGGCCGGGCGCGGATCAGCAGCCAGTGGAAATGCCCGTCCTCGGCGCGAATGCGGAATTCGTGGTTCAGCCGCCCGCGGCGGTGTTCGAGCAGCACGTCGAGCGTAGCGCGGAAGCGGTCGCGGTCGTCGGGGTGCAGCCGCGGCAGCCAGTTGCGCGCCGCGCCATGCATGGCGCCGGGCGACAGGCCGAGCTTGATCGAGACGTCGGGAATGGTGACGACGCGGTCGCGCGCCACGTCCCAATCCCAGACCATGTTGCCGGAGCCGGTCAGCGCCAGCGATTGCCGCTCGAGATCGGAAAACAGCCCCTGCTGGAAGGCGCCGCCGGCAAAAGCATGCTGCATGACAGTGAAGCCGATCAACAGCACGATCAGCACCAGGCCGCCGCCGAGTGCTGGCTGGATGATGTCGTTGTCGAGCCGTCCGGTGACCGTCAGCCACGCCCCGAACAGCCAGACGAGGATCAGCGCCCAGGCCGGCACCAAAAGGATGGCGCGGTCGTAGCGGTTGAAGCCGAGATAGATGATCAGCAGCAACCCCATCGTCGCCGTCAGCGCGAAGGAAAGCCTGGCAATGCCGGCGGCAATCGACGGATCGTAGATCGCCACGCCGAAGAGCAGGGCAAGGCCGAGCACCCAGGCAAGCGTGGCGTAACCCAGATGCGCATGCCAGCGGTTGAGGTTGAGATAGGTGAAGAGGAAGATGACGAAACTCGACGCCAGCGCCACCTCGGCGCAGGCGCGCCATATTCGCTGGTCGGCCGAGGCGACGCTGATCAGCTTGCCGAGAAAACCGAAATCGACGCAGATATAGCCGAGCACCGCCCAGGCAAGTGCTGCCGTCGCCGGCAGCATCGAGGTGCCCTTGACGACGAAGAGGATGGTCAGGAACACGGCAAGCAGGCCGGCAATGCCGAGCACGATGCCGCGATAGAGCGTGAAGGCGTTGATCGTGTCCTTGTAGGCGTTCGGTTCCCAGAGATAGATCTGCGGCAGTTCCGGCGTCGACAGTTCGGCGACGAAGGTGATGACGGCGCCGGGGTTCAGCGTGATGCGGAAGACGTCGGCCTCGTCGCTCGGCTGCCGGTCGAGCGCGAAGCCTTCGCTCGGCGTAATCGCGCTGATGCGCTGCGAGCCGAGATCCGGCCAGAACAGCTTGGAATTGACCAGACGGAAATGCGGCGCGACGATGACGCGCTCGAGCTGTTCTTCCGAGACATTGGCAAGCGCAAATACCGCCCAGTCGCCCTGATGGTTCTCCGAGCTTGCCCTGACCTCGATGCGGCGGCGGATGCCGTCGGCGCCGGCCGCCGTCGAAACCTGGAAGGCTTCGCCCTGGTTGGCGTAGATCTCCGTCGTTGCCGTCAGGTCGAGCGCGGTATCGTCACGGGAAATTTTTACAGGTTCGGCCGCCTGGGCAACACCCGCCACGAAGGCGAAGGCCGCCAGGAAAAGGGCTGCGATCACCGCGATCACTCGTCCGGACGGTGACTTGGGCAGCATGCGGTCTCTTGTCATCGGCTGTCGGTTATCCTGCCTTTATCCGTATCAGTGGCGAGACGTGAAAACATCACATGGTCATGCCACTGACCGTTGATCTTCAAATATCCGCGCAGATAGCCTTCCTGTTGAAACCCGGCTTTTTCAAGCAGACGGATGCTGCGCGCGTTATCTGGAATACAGGCTGCTTCGATACGGTGCAACTCAAGCCCGGCGAAGATGTAAGGAATAACCAATTGAAGGGCGGCGAACATATGCCCCTGGCCGGCGTGGCGTTCGCCCATCCAGTAGCCGATCATGCAGCTTTGTGCCGCACCCCTTCTGATGTAGCCGATGGTGACGCCGCCGACGAGCGTCATGTCACCTTTCAGGAAAATGAACAGCGGCACCGCCTGGCCCGAGGCGTATTCCTGCTTGCCGCGGACGACACGGGCGCGGTAGGCGCCCTCCGTCAACTCGTCGCGCCGCCAGGTCGGCTCCCAGGGTTCGAGGAACTTGCGGCTTTCGGCGCGCAGCCGGTGCCACTGGTTGAAATCCTGGTAGCGCGGCAGGCGCAGGAAATACCTGTCGTTCTCCAGCTCCACCGCTTCCGGCTGCCGCTGCAGGAACCGAAAAACCGATTTTGGCATCGATCACTCCCGGCAGGACGAACGTCGGCTCAGCGGCTTGCCTGCAGCGTCTTCGACGCCGGGACCGAAAGCGAGGCGGTGATATCTTCCATCGGTGCGAGCTGGTCCAATGGCCCGATCGCCGAAAGCGTCGGCACCGTGTCATAAAACAGCCGGCCGGCAAGGTCGGTCAGCCGCTCGACGGTGATGCCTTCCAGCCGCTCCATCATCTCCGGATTGGAGATCGGCCGGCCGTAGAGCATCATCTGCCTGGCGATCTGGCCGGCCCGGGCAGCCGGGCTTTCCGCACCCATCAGCAGCTGGGCGCGGATCTGGGCGCGGGCGCGCTCGATTTCCTTCTGGTGGATCGCATCGGCTGACTTGTGCAGCTCATCGATGATGACGGGCACCAGCTCCGGCAGGTTTTCGCCGCCGGTTGCGGCATGAATGCCGAAGATGCCGGTGTCGGAAAAACCCCAGTGGAAGGCATAGACCGAATAACAGAGGCCGCGGAACTCGCGCACCTCCTGGAAGAGCCTGGAGGACATGCCGCCGCCAAGGATATTGGCGAGGATCTGCGAGCAGTAGAAATCGCGGGCGTGGTAGGGCTTGCCTTCGAAACCGAGCAGGATCTGCGCGTCCATCAGGTCGCGCGGTTCGCGCACGCTGCCGCCGATATAACGCGCCGGTTCCATGACGGGCGGCGCCGAAGGGGCCGTCGGCAGGTTGGCGAAACGATCCTCGACCATGCGCAGGAATTCTTCATGCTCGACGGCGCCGGTGGCGACCACGAACATCCGGTCGGTCGTGTAGTTGCGGCTGAGATAGCCACGGATCTGCTGCGGCGTGAAGGAGACGACGGTCTCCGGCGTGCCGAGGATCGCCCGGCCAAGCGTCTGGTCGCGATAGGCGACCTCGGAGAACCGGTCGAACACCACGTCGTCGGGCGTGTCGTTGGCGGCGTTGATCTCCTGCAGGATCACCTGCTTCTCGCGCTCCAGCTCCTCTTCCTCGAAGGCCGATTCCGTCAGGATGTCGGCGAGGATATCGACGGCGAGCGGCACGTAGTCCTTGAGCACGCGGGCATAATAGGAGGTCGTCTCGGTCGAGGTCGCGGCATTGACTTCGCCGCCGACATCCTCGATCTCCTCGGCAATCTGGCGGGCCGTGCGGCGCGCCGTGCCCTTGAAGGCCATGTGTTCGAGCAGGTGAGCGATGCCGTGCTCGTTGTCCGTCTCGTTACGCGATCCCGATTTGATCCAGACTCCGAGCGCAACGCTTTCAAGATGCGGCATGGTCTCTGTGACTACTGTCAGCCCGGATTTTAGCCGGGTGCACTCAACTGTCATTGGCTATCTTTCTGCGCCTGCTGTCGTCTCGCCGCGGGCATGCTTGCCGATAAAAGTCTCAACGGCTTTCAGCTCCGGTTTGATGATCTGGAAACGCTCCTCCCTGTGCATCAGATCAGCAAGCCACGTCGGAAGCGCCGGGTCAATACCGCAGGCGGATTTTACAGCGGCGGGGAATTTCGCCGGATGCGCGGTCGAAAGCGTCACCATCGGCGTATTCGGCTTTTCTTTCTTGGCAGCGACGAAGACGCCGATCGCCGAATGCGGATCCAGCAGATAGCCGGTCTCGGCATGGGTCTTGCGAATCGTTTCGGCCACCTGCTTCTCGCTGGCACGCCCGGCGCGGAAGTCACGGCGGATCGCCTTCAGCGCTTGGCTGCCGATCTCGAAGCCGTTGGATTGCTTGAGGCTTTCCATCGCCGCGCGCACCTTCGAGGCGTCGCGGTCATAGGCTTCGAAGAGCAGCCGTTCGAAGTTCGACGAGATCTGGATGTCCATCGACGGCGAACTCGTCGCCTTGACCGCCTTCATGTCGTAGCGGCCGGTCTTCAGCGCCCGCGCCAGGATGTCGTTCTCGTTGGTGGCGATCACCAGCCGGTCGATCGGCAGGCCCATGCGCTTCGCGCAGTAGCCGGCGAAGATATCGCCGAAATTGCCGGTCGGCACCGTGAACGAGATCTTCCGGTCCGGCCCGCCGAGCGCGACCGATGCCGTGAAATAATAGACGATCTGGGCCATGATGCGCGCCCAGTTGATCGAGTTGACGCCTGATAGCCGGACCCTGTCGCGGAAAGCCACGTCGTTGAACATTGCTTTCACGAGGTTCTGGCAATCGTCGAAATTGCCCTCCACGGCAAGCGCATGCACGTTCGGTGACGACGAGGTCGTCATCTGCCGCTGCTGCACCGGCGAGACCTTACCGTGCGGGAAGAGGATGAAGATGTCGGTGCGCTCGCGGCCGGCAAAGGCGTCGATCGCAGCCCCGCCGGTGTCGCCCGAGGTAGCGCCGACGATCGTCGCCCGCTCGCCGCGTTTTTCCAGCGCATAGTCCATCAGCCGGGCGAGCAGCTGCATTGCCACGTCCTTGAACGCGAGCGTCGTGCCGTGGAAGAGCTCCATGACGAAGCTGTTCGGCCCGGTCTGGACGAGCGGCGCGATCGCCGGGTGGCGGAAGGTGCCGTAGGCCTCGTCGATCATCGCCCGGAAAGTGTCGTCGGGGATCTCGCCATTGGTGAAGGGCGACAGGATGGTGAAGGCGATCTCCTGATAGGTCTTGCCCCTGAGCGCCCGGATCTCCTTCTTGGAAAAGCTCGGCCATTTCGAGGGAACGTAGAGCCCGCCATCGCGCGCCAGCCCGGTCAAAAGGGCGTCGCAAAAGCCGAGGGAAGGGGCCTCGCCGCGGGTCGAGATATAATCCACGTTCGTCATCCTTGATCTATCGCTGGAGGAAACCCGGCCGGCCGGCACCATGGCCCGCTCTGCCTGAAATCGGGCCGGAAATCGAAAAGGCGCCGCCCTGCCGGCAGGGCTTTGCTCGTATGCTTTTGAAGTTGCCCGCATCCGGCGTCGAAAAGTGCATCAAAACGGCGCTTACCCAATCGATTTTTGTTTGCGCCGCTGATATAGACCATCGCAAACCGTCATGAAAGGCCCTGCTGAAAAGACACGGGGCCTCCAAGAAACGCTTGTACAAGGGATGGAATATGGTGCTCGGCAAGGTCTCGCGTCTCATCGTCTCCGCATCTTTTCTTGCCCTGCTTACTGGTTGCAACTCGCTCGGCATAGGCGGCGACAGCAAGTCGTCGGCGCCGACCCAGCCGAACGGCACCGCCCAGATCATGCCGCTGGCGCCCGCCAACCCGTCCTCGAACAATCCTTCGATCGGCACCGCCACGACGGCGCAGGGCACGGTCGCCCCCGTCGTCCAGGGCGCCTGCCCACAGATCTTCATGCGTGACCAGGACGCGATCTTCCGCACCTATGCCAAGGGCAAGAAGGACGATCCGCAGCAGATCGTCTACCAGGCCTCCTTCGGCGATTACACTCGCCAATGCACGCTGAACGACTCGAACCTGACGATGACCATCGTCGCCCAGCTGCGCCTGATCACCGGCCCGGCCGGCACGCCAGGCCCGCTGACGCTGCCGATCCGCATCTCCGTCGTCGACGGCGAGACGGTGCTCTATTCCGAGGTTACCAAATTCCCGACCGAAATCCCGGCGGGTGCTCCGGGCACGCAGGTCATCTTCCGCAAGGACGGCATCAAGATGCCGGTCGGCTCCGGCGCACTGGTGCGCGTCAATATCGGCTTCGACACCCTGCCGGCAAAGACCAAGAAGAGCAGCTAAGCAATTCCAGCGGCTGCTTCCGAGATACGGATGCACGACCTCCCTCATTCCTGTGCTCGTCACAGGAATCCAGCCACGGCGCGTCTGCGCTGTGAATGACTCTCATCGACGAAGCCTTTCTCTCGCGCCCAAGGACTTGGGCGCACTGGATCCCTGTGACGAGCACAGGGATGAGGAAGGAGAGGGCGTGCTCGCCTGACACAGCATTCCGGCTTGATCTCGGCCATTCTATGGGCTCGGCAGAGTCAAGGCGTGGTGTCAGTCCACAGCTCCGCGGTGTCGGGCTTAAGGCCTGAGGCGCCTCAGAGAACGTTGTCCCAGGCCGCCAGCGCGGCGACGACACCTGGCAGGTCGTTCATGCGCGAGATTGCCGTTTCGGCGCCGGCATCCGTTAATTTGTCGGCATGGGCGGGATAGCTGTGCGAGGCGCCGGTAAAACCGATGACGCGCATGCCGGCGGCACGTGCCGCATGTACACCGTGGACGGAATCCTCGACCACAACAACCTTGTCAGGCGAAACGCCCATCTGGCTTGCGCCGTGCAGGAAGATGTCGGGCTTCGGCTTGGCGCGGTCCGGGCCAAGATCCTTGGCGGAAAAGATGTTCGGCGCAAACAGCGGCTTCAGGCCCACCTTGGTCAGCATCATATCGAGCCGCTTGGTGCTCGAATTCGAGCAGATGCAGCGCTTGATCGGCAGCCTGGAGAGGGCGAATTCGACGCCCGGAATGGCCTGGACGTCCTCTGCCAACCTGAGGTCGAGCATATGCTCCGATTTATCGAGCAGCGAGGCCGAAAACGGGATGCTCGCCTCACGCTCGATCTGCAGCAGGATGTTGCGCCATGTCATGCCGGCGAAGCGCTCGCCCATTTCTTCGACGCCGATCGGATATCCGGCCTCTGTCAAAAGCACGGATTCGACTTCCGCCGCGATGATTTCCGAATCGACGAGAACGCCGTCGCAGTCGAAGATGATGAGGTCGAAGCCGTCCATATGTTCACGCCTTGCTGAAAGTCTGGGCTGGAAGTCTGGGTCTTGTTCGGGAATGCTGCGGCTTTACACGATGCCCGGCCAAAGCTCAACCTGATCTCAAGCATGGCAGCGATGCGGCATGCGACGGGCTCCGTCGTCGCAGTCGGATCGGCGGCGTTGGCCGCAGTCATTCCGGCCTAGACAAGCAGGAACTCGCTCGCCACCGAAGGCGCATGGGGAGGGGACCGGAGGCACAATCGAAGCCGCATCAGCGAAATGCTCGCCGGGCGCATCGTGCGCGGCGCTATAAAATGAGAGCGCCTGGAGATGACGATGGACGTCGGCAGGATTGCCCGCCGACGTCATGGCAAGTTTAAAGCGAGCTCAGAAACGCGAGGGACGGCATAAAGAAATATTCGCCTCCCTTCATCTTCACCGCTTGAGGAACTGTTGCAACGGTTTTGAGGGAGCTGGGATCACCCCAGATGGCAGCTCCTTCCATATCTGGTCGCGCAGCATCTTGTTTTGTTTGACCGATGACCGGATCGACCCCAGGCGGTGGAAAGCCAGTTGGAACGGCTGGGAAACCGGGATTGTTGGCCCAATTTTTCTGCGTGAATTCGAACTGATTGCCTATGTCACTGTTGAACGCCATGAACAACAGACCGACGTATTTACTCGGCTTGTTGGCGATCTTGCCATCGTTCGGATTATCTGTTCGCACGCCATAGGTCTGGCCGCGTCGGGCCATAAGGTGCTTGCGCTCGCCAGCACTGTTTTCGAACCCGCCCGACCCTCGCGGATTGGTTTTCCGGATATGGCCTGAAAAGGGACACTTCGCGCCGCTCTTGTCGCTGAAGTAGTTGAAGTTGTTCGGGACGGGTGACTCAACTCCGTCTTCTGACTGCATCGTGACCGGCGTTCCGTCCTCAAAGCGCCCGACGACCATGGCGCCGGCCCTTTCGTCATCAGATCCGAATAAGCGATCTGCAAGTTTCTGCTCCTGCCTTTTGAAGCGGCGGACGTTTTGTTCCAGCTTCCGGTATACGAAGTAGCTTCCGAAATGAACGGCCGGATCGGGCGCTGCTGGATCAGGAACAATAACCTGTTCTAATGGGAAAGCCGGATCCCAGTTCGCAATCCCATCTGTCGCGTTTTCTTCCGCGTCGATGTCTTCCAGCAGAAACAGCGGCTGGCTGCGCCCATCGACATAGCCAAAGTGTTCGATACCTTCTTCATTGTCATTGTGAAGGCCCAGGCCATCTTGCGTCCCTACGATTGTTACTCCTTGCGAGGTTTGGATCAAGTTTACCACCTGATCATGAGCAGTGACCTTGGTGTCATTGAGCATATCTCCCACCAAAACGACCGCATGGATGGGATTGCGAAAATAAGAATCCCACCTGCTGACATCAGGGTCATTCAAGTCGGAATTTTGCATACCCGCGCGGAATATCGGATCGCTCGGTCTTTGGGCGATTTGGAGGGCTTGATAGCCCGCGTCAGTAAGGCCAAGCCCAATGTACGGCGTTCCCGGCGTCGAAGGTTTGGCTTTGAATGCTTCAATTTCCATTAAATGTTGCGTTGCCGATTTCATCAGCGTCGTGGAAATCGCCCGAAGGAAGCTTTTCGCAGCCTCCTTATCGTCAAACCGCAGAAAAAACAGAGTCAAAAACTCGCGAACATGCGCCTTGATGATGTTCGGCTGAAGATTGTTAAGCATAGTACTGTCATCAGCCGATAGATTTTTCCATGAGATTGGAGAGTTTAACGTGACGGACATCTTGCATTCCTCCGTTAATGACGGCGTCATTAAACAACAGGTAGCATATTAGAGTCAACGCAACCATTTATTAGTTGATTTGTATTTCCAATGACGGTTTGAATCTTTTGCCATTTTTGATCTACAAACGAACCTATTGATATCGGGTGCTCACCCGCCCTCTTGGATAGGCTCTGCTGCCAGATCGGCTGAAGAGTGCAGTGACTGCCGGTCGTCTTCCGCTGAGAAGAGGATGGAGCGACTTTCCGCCGTCGGGCGCGCCCAGCCTTTGTCGAAGAAACTTGACAGCAGGGCCCCGCCGAGACTGCCGGCGAGATGAGCCCGCCTTTCGTCACAGTCGAGGCAGGAGCGGCAGCCGCGATGACCTGAGGTCCCCGACGTCGCCGGAATGAACAATGGCGAGCAGATAGCAGCCGTCAGGCCGCCAGCTGCCCACCCCGGCGTCCGGCTGCAGATTGCGTAGAAGCCGTCGCCCGAAGCCTGAACCGGGAAACCAGTTCACGCAGCGTGGCAGCTTCCTGAGCAAGCTGGCCGGATGCCGCGGTGGATTGTTCCACCATCGCGGCGTTCTGCTGGGTCACCTGGTCCATGGAATTGACGGCGGTGTTGACTTCGGCAAGGCCGGTCGACTGCTCTCTGGCCGACACGGCGATTGCATCCATGTGCTGGTTGATGCGGGCAATCTGCTCGCTGATCGCCTTCAGAACCTGGCTGGTGTCGAGAACCAGTTTGACGCCGCTTTCCACTTCCACCGAGGATTTCTGGATGTGGCCTTTGATTTCCTTTGCCGCCTGAGCCGATCTCTGGGCGAGTTCGCGCACTTCCTGGGCGACCACTGCAAAACCCTTGCCCGCGTCGCCGGCGCGTGCCGCTTCGACGCCGGCGTTCAGCGCCAGCAGATTGGTCTGGAAGGCGATCTCGTCGATCACGCCGATAATGCTGGAAATCTGCTGGGACGAAGCCTCGATGCGGCGCATGGCTTCTTCGGCATGCGACACGACTTCCGAAGATTTGGCGGCATTGCGGTTTGCATCGGTCGCTTCCGTGCGTGCCTCGTCGGTCCGCTTGCTCGAGTTCGAGACATTGGCGGTGATCTGATCGAGCGCTGCGGCGGTTTCTTCGAGAGAGGCTGCCTGCTGTTCGGTTCGTTTTGACAGATCGCCGGCCCCGGATGCGATTTCCCTGGTGCCTTCGTCGATCGCGGCAATGGCGGTCGCAATCGCGCTGAGCGTCTGATCGAGCTGCCGGATCGACATGTTGAAATCATGCCGGAGGTTCTCGAAATCAGGCGCGAACGGCTCATCGATCTGGAAGGCAAGATCGCCGGATGCAAGCCTCTTCAAGCCTGCGGCGAGGCCTGATGTCGCCGCCCGCAGCCGTTCGGCTGCATCTTCGTCGGCCTGCTTGCGCGCCGTGATCCGCTCGGCTTCGCCCTGCAATCGGGCTGCCTCGGCGTCTTGCTCAAGCTGCTTATTGGCAATCGCCGCCTGGCGGAAGATTTCGACGGCCGATGCCATCGTTCCGATTTCATCGGTGCGGCCGATCCCGGTGCAGGCAATTGCTGTGTCACCGTCGGCAAGCTTTTGCATGTCGTTGGAAAGCGAAAGGATCGGCTTGGTGACGGTCTTGCGGGTCAGGAAATAGAGCCCGAGCGCAAACAGCGCGGCCGCAGCCAGAAGTGCTTTCAGAACAATATCGACCGAAGCTTTTATGTCGGCGCTATGCTTGGAAATATCGTCCGACGCCGCCGTGATCTGGTCCCCGGTCTGTTCCATGGCCGTTTCCAGCGTCGAGAACTGCGCCATGAATTCCGGCAAGGCCTTCAATGCCGCCGAGGGATCCTGGCTCGCCAGATCGACAATCTTCGTGGCGCTTTCGATATAGGTCAGAAGGGGACGTTCGATGCTGGCAAGCAGCGCCTTGGTCTTTTCGTCGGCGGCAAGAGCCTTATTGGCGCCAATCATCTCACGGAACGACGCGTCGTGCTCCACCAGATCCGCCTTCACCGCGGCAGGGTCTATGCCTGCTGCCGGGTTGGAGGCAAGCATCGACGCCAGCACATCCGCGCGCATTGCATCATGCATCATGTCGGCCTGCATGTGGTTGCGCAGAATTTGCGCCGACCGGGCAACGTCGGCGTTGTTTTCGGAGAGGGTCGAGGCGGACCAGATGCCGACGCCCGTAGCGCCGCCCGCCAATGCGAAAATCGCGATGCTCGCAATGATGATCTTATGCTGGATCGACGCCATGACAGGGCTCTCTCGTTAATTTAGAACGTGAGAGTAGCCGAACATGCTTAATTATTTTCTTAGCACCATATGGCTTAACGGCGCGAAAACAACAGGTTGTAGCGGATATTTCACTTTCGATGAAAGGTTGAGCTCTTTGTGGGTCGGGCGGATGCCCGCTACCGATAGGATGACGGACCTGCGCGAGTGCCGCGGCCTCGTCGAGGCTCATTGCTGCTTACCGGTCTGGGGCGTACGATGCATGTACAATGGGAGAGGGACCATGAGGCTTTCAGCTTTCGTCCGACCGGCGGCAGCCGTAGTGCTGCTGTTTGCCTTCACATCCACCGACGTCATCGCCAAGGGCAAGCACCGAAGCTGTGCGCAGCTGCAGGCGATGAAGGATAATGCCCTGACCGGCGGAAAGCATGCCGGGGATGGCACCGACAAGAGAGCCAAGATCGAAAGGAAGATGAGGAAGAAAGGCTGCTAGATCAGGATGATTTTAGGCCCGATCGGCCTAAAATCATCCTGATCTAAATCAAAGAAGTAGAGCATGATGTCGTCCGAAAACCGCTCACACTTTTCGGCATCATGCTCTAGAGGCAAGTCGCCGCTAGCTTGCGAGTACCGAGAGAACACGGTCTGGAAGCAGGCGAGCCTGTTGCCGAGACGGCAGAGATGCGCCTTCGTTGAGGATGGCGCGACATCCATCAAATCCGCCTCATGCCAGACTAACCGCAGTCCGGGGACTACCTTTGGCATTCTCATGCACTAGATGGCGATCGAGGAGGACGTCACCGCCGCTCTTGGGAGGAGAACAAGCGGCATGTCTAGAGAATGGATGAAGAGGAAGACTGCATGACGATCGAGGACATCATCGAAACCCTGGAAAAGACTGACATGCCCGACAGCCGGATCGACGCCTTCATCACCTGTGCCTTTCTGTTGAAGCAACTCCGGCCGGCCGAGCCCAACGATTTCGACGGTCCTCACGATTACCTGCCGAGCAGTATCAAGTCTGAGCACGGCTTCCTGATGGCGCGACCCTTCACGCACGACGTCAATCACGCCATCGACCTGTGCCGGGAAGTCCGGCCGGATGCGGTTTGGCACCTCGCCCGCGGCCGCCAGACACCGGACGAGTCGCTCTACGGTGCGCAGCTGCGCGAGATCAAGGAGAGCGAAAGCGTGCTCGGTGAAGCCGAGAGCAATCACGCAGCGCTGGCGCTCACTCTGGCGGCGCTGCGGGCGCATGTGCGGCAGGAAGATGAAAAGAGGGCAGGTGCGTGAGGGCGCTGGAGCGTGCCTCGGAACCTCTTGCAGCTCCGCAATAACCTACGGATCGACCGGGAAAAACATGAGGAACTGCCGGTCGCCCTCCGGCGAAAACAGGATCGAGCGGCTTTCGGCCGTGCGCCGCGCCCAGCCTTTGTCGAGGAAGCTTGACAGCAGCGCCTTGCCGAGGCTGCCGGCGAGGTGGGCGCGTCTTTCGCTCCAGTCGAGGCAGGAGCGGCAGAGCGGCCGGCGCGACGATCTGAGGTCGCTGACATCGATGCCGATGCGTTTGAGATCGCCTTCGCCCTTTTCCGTCAGCGCCAGGCCGTCTCCGACCGCGTCGATCGAGCCGGAGGCAATCAGGCTGTCGAGCATGCGCACGCCGTAATCGCCGGCAAGGTGATCGTAGCAGATGCGCGCCTTGCGCAGCGCCGGCTCCTTCGGTCCCGGCTGATGGCGCAGATGGCCGCGTCCGGCGGCAAAGCCCATCATGCTTTCGATCAGCCGGGCGACGGCCTCGTCGGCCAGCGTGAAATAGCGATGGCGTCCCTGTTTGCGCTGGGTTAGCAGCCCGCCGGCTTCGAGCTTGGCGAGATGCGTGCTCGCCGTCTGCACGGTGATGCCGCCGACGCCGGCAAGCTCGGTCGCCGTCAGTGCCCGGCCGCCGGTCAGTGCCGCCAGCATGTTGGCGCGGGCGGGATCGCCGATGAGCGCGCCGATCTGCGCAATGTCTGGGCCTTCCTTCATAGTTCGATCGTAACCGAAGCATCGCCGTCAGGCAATGTGCGAAAACGGATGAAGAGCCAAAGGAGAAACGATATGATCACCTGCTTCATCCGCTACGAGATCGACCCCTTCAAGAAGGAGGCATTTGCCGAATATGCCCGCAACTGGGGCCAGGCAATCCCGAAGAATGGCGCCGACCTGATCGGCTATTTCGGTCCGCATGAGGGATCGGCAACGACGGCTTACGGCGTCTACAATATCGAAAGCCTCGCCGCCTACGAGGCCTATCGCGCCAGGCTGGCGGCCGACCCGCTCGGCCGCGAGAATTACGAATTTGCCAGACGCGAAGGCTTCATCCTGAAGGAGGATCGCATCTTCCTCAAAAATGTCTCCGCCCCTCACGCAAAGCTGGTGCTGCCATGATCGCCGTCATCTTCGAAGTCGTGCCCTATATGGGCGAACGCCACAAATATCTGGATCTCGCCGGCGAGCTGCGCGGCGAACTCGAAAAGATCGACGGCTTCATTTCGATCGAGCGTTTCGAGAGCCTGACGAACCGCGGCAAGCTGCTGTCGCTTTCCTTCTTCCGCGACGAGGCGGCGGTGAAGGAATGGCGCAATCTCGAGGCGCACCGGGCAGCGCAGCAGGCCGGACGCGGCGGCATCTTTGCCGACTATCGCCTGCGGATTGCCAGTGTCGTCCGCGATTACGGCATGTTCGAACGCGACGAGGCGCCGGCCGACAGCCGCAGGGTTCACGACGCCGCCTGATCGCCGGCGGCGGCATTCTTGACGCCGCTCGGCAGCCGGCCGACGTCGGCAAAGTCTGCCGCTCACTCATCGGCCGGCCGAATAAATTCCCGAAATCGGCCACCGCTTCAGGCTTTGGTAACTAAGTTGCGTAACCATAACGGACAGTTAAGCGTAGAGCGTATGAGTGAGTATCAGAATGGCATCAGTTTTTCCGCTTGCCGACCTCAAGGCTTCCGTCAAGTCGGATTCCCGGCCGGGCTCTTGGGTTGACACGATCATCAAGGGCGATTGCGTCAGTGCCCTTGAAGCTTTGCCCAGCCACTCCGTCGATATCATCTTTGCCGACCCGCCGTATAATCTCCAGCTCGGCGGAACGCTGCATCGTCCCGACCAGTCGCTGGTGGATGCGGTCGACGACGAATGGGACCAGTTCGCCTCCTTCGAGGCCTATGACGCCTTTACCCGCGCCTGGCTGCTAGCCTGCCGGCGGGTGCTGAAGCCGACAGGCTCGATCTGGGTGATCGGCTCCTATCACAATATCTTCCGGGTCGGCGCCACGCTGCAGGATCTGAATTTCTGGATCCTCAACGACATCATCTGGCGCAAGACCAACCCGATGCCGAATTTCAAGGGCCGCCGTTTCCAGAACGCCCATGAGACGATGATCTGGGCAAGCCCCAGCGCCAAGGCCAAGGGCTATACCTTCAACTACGATGCGCTGAAGGCCGCCAATGACGACGTGCAGATGCGCTCCGACTGGCTCTTCCCGATCTGCAACGGCAGCGAGCGGCTGAAGGGCGAGGACGGCAAGAAGGCGCATCCGACGCAGAAGCCGGAGGCGCTGCTTGCCCGCGTCATCATGGCCTCGACCAAGCCCGGCGATATTGTGCTCGATCCCTTCTTCGGCTCGGGAACGACGGGCGCCGTCGCCAAGCGTCTCGGCCGTCACTTCGTCGGCATAGAGCGCGAACAGGATTATATCGATGCGGCCTCGGCCCGCATCGCCGCCGTCGAGCCGCTCGGCAAGGCGGAATTGACCGTCATGACCGGCAAGAAGGCCGAAGTTCGCGTCGCCTTCAACGTGCTGGTTGAAAGCGGCCTGATCAAGCCCGGCCAGGTGCTGACCGACGCCAGGCGCCGCTATAGCGCGATTGTCCGCGCCGACGGCACGGTAGCATCCGGCGGCGAGGCCGGCTCCATTCATCGTCTCGGCGCCAAGGTGCAGGGCCTCGATGCATGCAACGGATGGACCTTCTGGCATTTCGAAGACGGGCAGTCCCTGCGCCCGATCGACGATCTCAGGTCCGTCATCCGCAGTGATCTGGCAAAGGCGTAGTGAGCAACGCCTCTACGGATCGAAACCACCTTCTTCCGATTTCCCTCCAGTTGCGGAAGAAGACCAAGGCGCCCGGGGTCAAACCCGGGCGTCCTCTTTTCAAAAGTCCTGGTAATCGGTGACCTCAACCCGTGTGACGCGGCCTTCCGCGTTGAAGGTGATCGTCTCCTCGCCCTCGCGGATCAGCGGCTTGCCTGATTTGCTGTGGGTGGCGCGTACCGACCAGACCGACCGGCCGGAGAGCGGCGTCAACGTTTCCACCAGCGAATTTTCCGCCGTCTGATCGGGATAGTCGTCGAAATATTTTCGGAACGCGGCCATGATCTGAACCCGTCCGGCAAGGCTACCGACGCCGTTTGAGACATAGGTCGCGTCCTCGGCGAAATAGGCCTCGATTGCGGGAAAATCGAGGGCGTTGATGGCAGCGTGAAAACGTTCGATTTCTTCTGCGGGGTCGAAAGCCATGGATCTCAGACCTTCAATCCGTAAGCGGCAAGATCGCTGCGCAGCTTCTCAGGCCCCGAAAACAGCACCGCATTCCAGCCATAGGCCTTGGCGCCTTCGACATTAACAGGTGCGTCGTCGATGAAGATCGTCGCTGCCGGATCGAGGCCGAAGCTTTTCGTATGCGTCTCGTAGATCGCGATATCCGGCTTGATCAGGCCGACATCGCCGGAAACGGTGACGCCACGTGGTTTGGTCAGAAAGGGGAAGCGCGCCTGCGCCTCGCGGAAGGTGTCGGAGGCGAAGTTTGTCAGCATCGTCACGTCACGCCCTTCGGCGATCAGCCCTTCCATGATCGCGACGCTGTCATCATAGGCGTGCGGCACCATCTCGTGCCAATATTTGCGGAAGGCGCGGATATGCTCTTCGCGCGCCGGGTGCTGTTTTATCAGCAGCGCTTCGGCCTCCGCCCAGGTGCGGCCGCGGTCCTGCTCGATGTTCCAGTCATGGGTGCAGATATTGGTGAAGAACCAGTTGCGCTCGGTCTCATCGGGAATGAGCCGGCTGAAGGGAAGATGCGGATCGTAATGAATAAGGACTTTGCCGATATCGAAAACGATATGTCTTATGTCGGTGGTCATGGTCATCCCTTGGATGTTTTAAACGCGAGAGGAATAGCCGCTGCGATCGCTTTTTTCATGATTGTTGGTAAGGCCTGGGCTTCAAGATTTGTAACCGGCTCCCACCATCCGTCATTCGGGCCGTCATCCATGGCGACCTTGGCAGCGATTGCCGCACGCCAGATCGAAAGCCTGAGCTCGAAATGGGTGAAGACATGGATGACGGTGCCAGAGGCCTGCCATGCCGCTTCGAAGGGCGCGGCGGCAGCCGAGGTCTCGCCGTCGATGCGCGCCGTCCAGGCGGTCGTCGGCACCTCAGTCATGCCGCCGAGCAGGCCGCTGTCGATGCGCCGCCGCAGCAGGATCTCGCCATCACCTGTTACCGCGATGAAGGCCGCGCCATATCTGACCGGCTTCTCCTTCTTTGCCGCCTTGACCGGAAAGAGCTCGGGATCGGAAAGTTTGAGCGCCTCGCAGGCACCCCGGAACGGACAGAGCGAACAGGCCGGCCGCTTCGGCGTGCAGATCGTGGCACCCAAATCCATCATCGCCTGGGCGAAATCGCCGGGCCGATCGGCAGGCGTCAACAGCGCCACCTTCTCTCTCATCGCCGGCTTGGCGGCTGGAAGCGGCGTGGCGATCGCATAGAGCCTGGAGATCACCCGCTCGACATTGCCGTCCATGACAGCGGCCTGCCGGTTGAAGGCGATGGCCGCGACGGCGGCTGCCGTATAGTCGCCGATGCCGGGGAGCGACTTGAGGTCTTCCTCGGTATCGGGAAAGACGCCGCCATGCTCGTTCGCCACCGCTTCGGCGCATTTCTTCAGGTTGCGGGCGCGCGCATAATAACCAAGCCCCGCCCAAGCGGCCATCACCGCGTCGTTTTCGGCTGCGGCAAGATCGGTCACTTCGGGCCAGCGCTGCAGAAACCGCTCGAAATAGGGTTTGACCGCCTGCACCGTCGTCTGCTGCAGCATCACTTCGGACAACCAGACGCGATAGGGATCGGCCTTGACGCCGCGGGCCGCCATGCCGGGCGAAACGCGCCAGGGCAACTCGCGGTGATGGCGATCGTACCAGTCGAGCAGGGGCTTGGCTAAGGGCGTGTCGAGTGTGGTGATCGTCATGATTTGCCGCGATGGGGGGAAGTGCCTATACTTGGCGAAGCAATGCCGCGCGATCAAGTCGCCTGTGCGAATTGGCATGCGAATTGGCGGCGTCGCTGAAGGGTTTCGATGAGTTATCCACGCAAAGGTGCAAAGCAGATCTCCGAGCTGGCGAACGGGCTGATCGATCCCGTGCTCGCGAGGCGCGCCGGTATCAACACGGCTCTGCTCGGTTCGTGGAGCGAAATCGCCGGCGAGGATTTCGCCGATTGCACCCGGCCGGAAAAGATCGCCTGGGCCCGCGGCGGCAATGAGACCGGCGGTTTCCGCCCCGGCGTGCTGACGATTGCCTGCGAAGGCGCGCGCGCGTTGTTCCTTACCCATGCGCAGGGCGAACTCATCCAGCGCATCAACAGCTTCTTCGGCTTTGCCGCCGTCCACCAGATCCGCATCGTCCAGAAGCCGGTCTCACAAGCCATCCGCCGCTCCCGCACCCCGCCGCCGCTGAAGGGCGAAGCCGCCCGAAAGCTCGACAGCATGATGGAGGGCATCGAGAACGACAAGCTGCGCCAGGCAATCCAGCGCCTGGGCACCGCGGTGATGGGCAAGCGCGGACGATAAATGTGGCGCGTGCTCGATCGGAGCCGATGACACCTTCAAGCGTTCCCGCGACCTGGAGACGTCTCAGACCATCGCTAAACCACACCCTTCTTCAGGATGAAGTTGCCATAGGGCCGTGTTTCACCTGTGTGAACCACCGCAAAGCAGGATTCAGCCAACGGATAATAGGCGAAGCGCTCGATCGACCTGCTCTTGATGCTGCGCATTTCGACCGTCGAGCAGAGCAATTCCACATCCGCATGAACCGGTAGCATCGTGCCGGCCTGATCCGGATCCTCCATATGCATGAGCGGCTGTTCGACGAAGTGATCGAGCGGCATGACTGCCAGGATCGCCGCTATGGCGTCTGTGGCGCTCGCCGCGTTCATCGACACGAGTTTGCCGGTCACGGTCTTCTTCGACACGCGGCACGCCGAAAAATTCTTGTCGACGATGGCGAGCTCGTCTCCGTGGCCCATCGCGCTCAGTATCCACAAAAGATCCGGGCAAAGAATTCCCGGAATGTTTTTCAGTGCCATGTTCGCTCCTCCCAACGGACTCCAGTATCGCCATAATAGCTAACGAAAACGCTTGCGCAAACGTTTCGATGGCCATATATCGATTTCCAGCATTTCATTGGAGGATGAAATAGACCGGGTGACCGCCGAGCTGGGAGGCTTGTTCGCGGGCGGCAATATTTCCGACTTTTTGTTCTGGAGGTGACGCGGCGGCGGTCTGAAGCTGCGCGTCAGGCGTGATGGGGGAGGTCTGCAATCATGGCGACAATCACTGACGTTGCACGCGCCGCGGGCGTCTCGGTCTCGACCGTGTCGCACGTCGTCAACGGCACCCGGCATGTGAACGAAGCGACGGCGGCGCTCGTCAAGAACGCGATCGAAAGCCTCGGATTCGTGCCGAACGCCGTGGCCCGGTCACTGGTGCGATCATCGACGGATGCCGTGGGTATCGCGATCTCGATCAGCACCAACTACTATTTCAACGATATCGTGTCTTCTATCGAACGAGCCTGCGCCGCCATCGGCCAGCTCGTCTTTCTCTGCGACACGCAGAACGATCCGGAGACCGAGCTGCGGCTGGTCCGCGAACTCGTCCAGCGGCGGGTGGATGGGGTGATTCTGGCTCCGTCCGGCGATCCGGAAAACCGCGCCATCGACTATCTCAAATCGTCTCGCATGCCCTTCGTGCTTGTCGACCGTCTGACGGTTGCCGATGCGGACGGGGTTTGCCTGGACAACGAGGCGGCGATGGAGACGCTGATCGACCACCTGGTGGGCCACGGCCACCGCCGCATCGGCCTCATCGCCGGCGAGCCCGGGCTGCTTTCCACGATCGAACGCGTGCGTGGATATGTCGGCGCCATGCGCAAGCACGGGCTGGAAATCGATCGCAGCCTGATGAGCGAAGGCAATGCCAACAGCGCGGATGCCCGCCAATCAGCGCTTGAGATCTTAAGCCGGGTGGACCGACCGACGGCGATCGCCTCGGGCAACAATCTGGCCACAATCGGCGTCATGCGCGCTGTGCGGGATCTTGGCTTGCGCATCTCCGAGGATCTGGCGCTGATCGGCTTTGACGATTTCGATTGGGCCGACTGCTTCGAGCCGCGGCTGACCGTCATGGCGCAGCCGAGCGAGATGATCGGCATGCAGGCTGCGGAAATGCTGTCCAGGCGGATCAAATCGAGCACGGAAGACGTGCGGCAGGTTCGCCTGCCGGCAAAACTGGTAATTCGCCGCTCCTGCGGCTGCGGAGGGCATTGAAATGACGTCGGCATTGGCTCTTGCTGGGATCACCAAATCCTTTCCGGGCGTGCGGGCCCTGAAAGGCGTGTCGTTTTCTCTGCAGCCCGGAGAAATCAGGGCGTTGGTGGGGGAGAACGGGGCCGGAAAATCGACGCTGATGAAGATCCTTTCCGGCGCCTATTCGGCCGACGAGGGGCGCATCGAGCTTTTTGGCGAAGCGGTGCTCGACCCGACCCCAGCCGGGATGATCGCGCGCGGCGTCGCGGTTATCTATCAGGAACTGGCTCAGGCGCCGCACCTGACCGTCGCCGAAAATGTTCTGATGGGGCGGCTGCCGTGCAAGGGCGCCCTGATCGACTGGGGCGAGGCAAAGCGCCGGACCATCGAGGTCATTGACCGGCTCGGTTTCGATGTCGATCCGACCGCTCGGATCGGGACGCTCTCCGTTGCCAAGCGACAGATGGTGGAGATCGCCAAGGCCCTGGCGCGCAATGCCAAGATCATCGTTCTCGACGAGCCGTCGGCGGTGTTGGCGCAGGCAGAAATCGATCAGCTGTTTCGGGTTGTCCGGCAACTGGCTCGTGAGAGCGGCGTTGCCTTCGTTTATATTTCGCATCGCCTGCGCGAGGTTTTCGAACTGAGCGACACGGTCACCGTTTTGCGCGACGGCACAGTCATCCACAACGGACCTTCCAATGGTCTGACGACGGACGACCTCATTCGCAGCATGGTGGGCCGGGAAGTGGGCGACGTCTTCCCCACCCGCACGCCCCGGATCGGCGAGGAGGCGTTGTCCGCTCGGGGCATTTCGACGCCAGCGCTGCTCAAAAATGTCAGCATCCATGTTCGAAAGGGCGAGATCGTCGGTCTTTTCGGGCTGGCGGGTGCTGGCCGCACCGAGCTTTTGCGCGCCATCTACGGCGCGGATCCGCGTGGTGCCGGCGAAGTCAGGATCAACGGCGCGATGGCCAGCATCGGTTCACCGCGCGCCGGCATCAGCAAGGGGCTCGGTCTGGTGCCGGAAGACCGCAAGACGGAGGGCCTCTTCCTGATACAGAGCGTCGGCTTCAACATCATGTCGGCGAGCCTCGCGCAGATCGTCCGTTTCGGGCTTCTTTCTCTGCGCCGCGAGCGCAAAATCGTGAACGGTCTGATCGAACGGCTGCGGATCAGGACGCCGAATGCCGCAGCAGCGACGCAGAACCTTTCGGGTGGCAATCAGCAGAAATGCGTGCTGGCGAGGCTGGTCAGCGCCGGATGCGAGATCCTGCTGGCCGACGAGCCCACACGTGGCGTCGATGTCGGGGCCAAGCGCGAGATCTACGACCTGCTGGTCGAACTGGCGGAAGCCCGCGGGCTGGCAATCGTCATCGCTTCTTCCGAACTGCCTGAAATCCTTGGTTTGTGCGACCGGCTCTATGTCCTGAGAGAGGGCGAGGTGACGGCTGAACTCGACGCGCGCACCGCGACTGAAGAAGACGTCATGCACTTCGCGGCACTACATTAATGAGGGGACTACCATGAAATATCTTCCGCGCGGAACGGGTCTTGCCGGTGCACTGATCGTACTGATCATCGCCGCCTCGCTGATCTCTCCTCATTTTCTCAACCCCATCAACATCCTGAATGTCCTGAGGCAGGTTGCGCTCTACGGGATCCTCGGCATCGGCATGACATTCGTGATCCTCACCAAGGGGATCGATCTTTCGGTGGGGTCGATCGTCGCACTGGTCGGCGTCACCGGCGCGGTCCTGATGGAGCAGGGGGTGCCCATCCCGCTGATGGTGCTGATCTGTCTCTCCATCGGCGCCCTCGTCGGCTGCGTCAACGGCCTCGGCATTTCCTATTTCCGCATTCCGGCCTTCATCATGACGCTCGGCTGCATGGTCATGGTGCGCGGCTTCGCCCTGATGATCGCCGATGGCGGGACCGTTAATCCCGGAAAGCTCGCCGACAGTTTCTTCGTGCTCGGCGGCGGCTACATGCTGGGCGTGCCGACACCGATCTACGTCTTTGCGGCAGTCTGCATCATAGCCGCCGTCGTGCTCAGCTTCACGCAGTTCGGCCGGGCCATCTATGCGGTCGGCAGCAATGAGGAGGCGGCGAGGCTCTCCGGCATCAACGTGCCGCTCGTCATCTTCAGCGTCTACATCATTTGTGGTGTGCTGGCGGCACTTTCCGGCCTGATTTTCCTGTCCCGCCTGTCCGTCGGCGACCCGAATTCCGGCCTCGGCCTCGAACTGGAAGCGATCACGATCGCGGTGATCGGCGGCACGTCGCTGTTTGGCGGCGAAGGCACCGTTCTCGGTACGATCGGCGGCGCCATGGTGCTGGCCATCATCGCAAACATTCTCAATCTCGCAGGCGTTTCACCATTCTCACAACAGGTGGTGAAGGGCGCGATCATCGTTCTTGCCGTGCTGCTCGAAGCCGGAAGAAAACCACGCAAGTAGCGTGTTAACCAGAGGGAGGACTTAAAATGCTCAACATCACCAGACGCATGCTCATTATCTCCGCCGGGCTCGCCACCGTCTTGACCGCCGCACCCGCCTTCAGCGCGGACAAGATCGTCATCGGCTTCTCGCAGGCGAGCTCGAACTCCGCCCACCGCAACACGATGACCAAGCGCAACCAGGCCTATGCAGCGGAACACTTCAAGGATGTCGATCTGATCGTCACCAACGCGGAAGGCAAATCCGCAAAGCAGATTTCGGATGTCGAAAGCCTGATGGTCCAGGGCATGAAGGTTCTGATGATTTCGGCGCAGGATAGTGCCGCCATCGCTCCGACCATCAAGCAGGTCCTGGCTGCCGGCATTCCGGTCATCACGCTCGAGCGCAGCCTCGATATTCCCGTTACGCTGCACGTCGGCCCGCACAACAAACCGATCGGCACGCTTGCCGGCAAGTACATAGCCGAGGCGTTGAAAGGCAAGGGCAATGTCGTCGAGATCAAGGGCGATCCGGCTGTCGCTCCCGCGGTGGAGCGCCATGAGGGCTTTGCCGAAGCCATCGCTGGCACCGAGATCAAGGTGATCGCCGAAACCCACGCCGACTGGGACCAGGAAAAGGCGTTGAAGTTCATGGAAGACACGCTTCAGCGTTTCCCGGCCGGGCAGATTCAAGCCGTTTACGCCCATAACGACAACATGGCGTTTGGCGCGCTGCGGGCGATCCAGGCCGCCGGCCGTGACAAGGAAGGCATTCTTATCATCGGCATCGACGGCGAGAACGCCGCCATCCGCGCCGTTGCCAAGGGCGACCTGACCGCGACCTTCACATATTCCACCGTCGCGCCTGAAGGCGTTATTGCCGCGCATGCGCTTGCCACCAACGACACCGCAGCGCTGGAAAAGCTCGGAACCTTGACCAAGAAGGACGACGGCTCGATGGAAATCGAGATTGCGTCGAAGATGATCACCAAGGAGAACGCTGCCGAGTTCTTCTGCAAGGGCTTCGGCGACGACCCTGAATGCAAGTAATCCGATAGACTTCGAAGTCCGGCGCCACAACAGAAGCGCCGGACTTTGCCGCCGATATCGTCTTCGAGCGGCTCGAACGTCTGCATGCCGACGATGAAGGCCAAGGACGCCGGCGCTTGGCCTTTTCGGCGAACCGAGGTTATGACTTCCGGTATTCGCCCGGCATTGGCGGGCTTCCCCAGGGGCCGGTATCGTGCCCCGTATCAATAATGGCGAGCTGCCGCTGTACGGCCTGTTCAAGCTCATATTGCAAAGCCTGATATTGCTCGACGTATCCGTATTGATGCCAAGGCGAGAGTTCGAAGCCGTTTTCAAAATGATTGTAGTAAATTACGGTCGGCCCGATGAGTGCCACCACCCAGCACCGGTCATAGCCTCGCAATTCCCATTCTTCCGGCATGCGCTTGATCGCCTCCCACAGGCAGCGCTGCTTGCGGGACATTCGTGTCCAGCCGTCATTGATTTTGTCCCAAACCAGTTCTTCTGGAAATGACATTCAGCTTCTCGCAATCGGTACTGTCCGGAGGCTTCAGGTGAGTCCAGGCTATCAGCGGGTGATTCATAAATCACCGAAAAGATGATCCGGAGAATAGGCTCTCGTCCTTCCGTGGAAGCTGAGAATCGCTCATTTCGGGCGCAACGTCCGCTTTCGGTCCCATCACGGTCACAATTCTTTGAAGGAAGTTGGCGAAGCGTGCCTTGTGAGCGGCCGCCAGCCGTTATATCGCACAGTCATGCCGTCAATCTCATTAGTTATGGGGAATCCATGCAGATGTCCGAAATGCAACTGACGAAACGCCGCCTGCTCAGCGGTATCGCCATCGCCGCCGCTGCCGTAGCGCTTGTCGCCTGCAACGACAGCAAGGACGCTGCCGATGCTTCGTCCTCCGGCAAGACCATGGCTGATGGCACCAATGTCGACACCATGCAGACGGCAGCTACCTCGGCGACCGAAATGCCGGAGTCCGACGGCGATGTCGACATGGCCGAAGTGCTGAAGCCCGGCGTGCTGCCGGAAATGGCGCTCGGCAAGGCCGACGCCCCGGTCAAGATCGTCGAATACATGTCGATGACCTGCCCGCATTGCGCTCATTTCCACAACACCACCTTCGACACGATCAAGCAGAAATATGTCGACAGCGGCAAGGTGCAGTTCATTATCCGCGAATTCCCCTTCGACCCGCGCGCCGCCGCAGCCTTCATGCTCGCCCGCTGCAGCGCTTCCAATCCGGAGCAGTTGAGCACGCCGGAACAGTATTTCCCGATGGTTTCGATGCTGTTCAAGCAGCAGCAGATCTGGGCCGCCGCCGATGATGGCCGCGCCGCACTGCTGCAGATGTCGAAGCTTGCCGGATTTACTGAGGATAGCTTCACGAAATGCTTGACGAACCAGAAGCTTCTGGATGAAGTGAACGCCACGCGGGAAAGAGGTTCCAAGGATTTCGGCGTCAACGCCACCCCGACTTTCCTGATCAATGGCAAGCGCTACTCTGGAGACATGCCGGTTGACACTTTGTCGAAGCTCATCGACAGCCTGCTCTGAACCGGATCGTTTCGATAGAACGGGCGATGGCGAAAGCCGTGCGCCCGTTTTTCGTTTTCAGCGCAGTTTGCAGGTGTGGCCCCCTCATCCGCCTGCCGGCACCTTCTCCCCGCTGGGGCGAAGGGGATTTGCCGCAGCGTCTCGATTCCCTCTTCTCCCCAGCGGGGAGAAGGTGCCCGTAGGGCGGATGAGGGGGCTTCCTGCCGTGGATATTTCCGCATGAAGTTCAACAAGCTGCGCCTGGTCGGCTTCAAATCCTTCGTCGAGCCGACGGAATTCATCATCGAGCGGGGACTGACCGGCGTTGTCGGCCCGAACGGCTGCGGCAAGTCGAACCTTGTCGAGGCGCTTCGCTGGGTGATGGGCGAAAATTCCTACAAGAACATGCGCGCCTCCGGCATGGACGACGTGATCTTTTCGGGCTCGGGAAACCGCCCGGCGCGCAACACCGCCGAAGTGGCGCTCTATCTCGACAACGCCGATCGCACCGCGCCCGCCGCTTTCAACGACAGCGACGAGATCCAGGTCACCCGCCGCATCGAGCGTGAACAGGGCTCGCTCTATCGCATCAACGGCAAGGAAAGCCGCGCCAAGGACGTGCAACTGCTGTTTGCCGACGCCTCGACAGGCGCGCGTTCGCCCTCGATGGTCGGGCAGGGGCGTATCGGCGAGCTGATCCAGGCAAAGCCGCAGGCCCGCCGCCAGCTGCTGGAAGAGGCGGCCGGCATATCCGGCCTGCATTCCCGCCGCCACGAGGCCGAATTGCGGCTGCGTGCCGCCGAAGGCAATCTCGAGCGCCTCGACGACGTCACCTCGCAGCTGGAAAGCCAGATCGAGAGCCTGAAGCGCCAGGCCCGCCAGGCAAACCGCTTCAAGACGCTGTCTGCCGATATCCGCGCCCGCGAGGCGATGCTGCTGCATATCCGCTGGGTGCAGGCCAAGGAAGCCGAGGCCGAGGCCGACAGCGCGCTGAACCAGGCGACCTCCGTCGTCGCCGAAAAGGCGCAGATGCAGATGGAGGCGGTAAAGAACCAGGCTATCGCCAGCCTGAAACTGCCGGAACTGCGCGAGGGCGAGGCACGCGCGGCTGCCGCTCTGCAGCGCCTGCAGATCGCCAGAAGCCAGCTGGAGGAGGATGCCGGCCGCATCCTGCGCCGCCGTGACGAGCTGACCCGCCGTCTCGCCCAGCTTGCCGAGGATATAAGCCGCGAGCAGCGGCTGGTGGCCGACAATGCCGTCATCCTGGCGAGGCTCGATGCCGAAGAGGCGGAGATTTCAGAAATCCTCGCCGATTCCGGCCGTTATGCCGAGGAAACCCGCGAGGCCTTCGAGGAGGCGGCGGCAAAACTTTCCGATAGCGAGCGCATCTTCACCCAGCTGACCGCCGAGCGCGCCGAGGCGGCTGCCGGCCGCAACCAGCTGGAACGCGCCATCCGCGATCTGACGGACCGGCGGATGCGCCTCGAACGGCAGATGGATGAGGCAAACCAGGAACTGTCAGCCGTCGGCGAGAAGATATCAGGCCTGCCCGATCCCGACGAAAAACGCGCCATCGTCGAAGCCGGCGAGATCGCCGTCGCCGACGCGGAAGCCGCAGTCCAGGTGGTCGACCAGGCGCTGGCCGGCGCTCGCCAGATCGAGGCGCTGTCGCGCGCGCCGGTCGATCAGGCCCGCTCCAGCCTGAATGCGCTGGAAACCGAGGCCCGCACCATTTCCCGCATGCTCGCCGCTGGTGCTGCGGCCGGCAAATTTCCGCCGGTTGCCGACGAGCTGAAGGTCGATCGCGGTTTTGAGACCGCACTCGGTGCTGCCCTCGGCGACGATCTGGAATCGCCGCTCGATGCCGAGGCGCCGGCCCATTGGTCGGACAATGGCGATGGCGCCAGCGATCCCGCGCTTCCATCCGGTGTTGCGCCGCTTGTTGCCCATGTCCGCGCGCCGGCAGCACTGACCCGCCGCCTGCGCCAGATCGGCCTGGTCGCGGAAGGGGAGGCGCAGTCGCTGATGGCGGCGCTGAAGCCCGGCCAGCGGCTGGTGACCAAAGAGGGCGCGGTCTATCGCTGGGACGGCCACGTCACCGGTGCCGATGCCCCAAGTGCTGCGGCGCTCCGCCTTGCCCAGAAGAACCGCCTGGCCGAACTCGAAAGCGAAGCAGCCCTTGCCCGCGACGTGCTTGCCGAAGCCGAAGAGCGGCAGGCTGCGGCTGCCGAAGCGATCCGCGTCGAGGAGCGCCGGCTTGCCGAAGCGCGCGACATGAGCCGTCTGTCTGCACGTCATCTCGCGGAAGCGCGCGATGCGCTTGTTGCCGCCGAGCGTGCCTCCGGCGATCTCATCCGCCGCCGCGATGTCGTCAGCGAGGCCGCCAGCCAGTTGCGCACGCAGCTGGAGGAGATCGCCATCCAGGAAGAGAATGCCCGCATCGAGCTGGAAGACGCGCCTGATCTGACTGCGATCGACGAGCGGCTGCGGTTCCAGCAGGCGGAAGTTGCGACCGATCGCGGCGCGCTGGCCGAAAGCCGCGCCCGCCATGAAAGCCTGGCGAGGGAAAACGAAGCCCGCCAGCGCCGCATCATGGCGATCGGCCAGGAGCGGGACACCTGGCGCCAGCGGGCGGCAAGCGCCGAAGACCATGTCGCGACGCTGCGCGAACGCGAGGAAGAGGCGCGGGACGAGGCAGCCGAGCTCGAACTGGCGCCGGACGAATTCGACGACAAGCGCCGCGCTCTGCTCAGCGAATTGCAGAAGGCCGAGGAGGCGCGCCGCCAGGCCAGCGATCTCCTGGCCGAGGCCGAACGCATCCAGCGCGAGGCCGACCAGAAGGCGACGACGGCACTGTCGGAACTTGCCGAATGCCGGGAACGCCGCGGCCGCGCCGAGGAGCGCCTGGTTTCGGCCCGCGAGAAGCGGCAGGAAAGCGAAGGCCGCATTCGCGAGGTCCTGAACGTCGCCCCGCACGAGGCGCTGCAGCTGACCGGCCGCCCGACCATGCAGGCGCTTCCCGATCCGCGCGAAGTCGAGCGCGAGCTGGAACGCCTGAGGATCGAGCGCGAGCGGCTCGGCGCCGTCAACCTGCGCGCCGACGAGGAGCAGAAGGAGCTGAGCGAAAAGCTCGAAGCGCTGATCAAGGAACGCGACGACGTCATCGATGCGATCCGCAAGCTGCGCGGCGCCATCCAGAGCCTCAACCGCGAGGGCCGCGAGCGGCTGATCGCCGCCTTCGACATCGTCAACGCCCAGTTCCAGCGGCTGTTCACCCATCTTTTCGGCGGCGGCACCGCCGAGCTGCAGCTGATCGAATCCGACGATCCGCTGGAAGCCGGCCTCGAAATCCTCGCCCGTCCGCCCGGCAAGAAGCCGCAGACCATGACGCTGCTCTCCGGCGGCGAACAGGCGCTGACGGCAATGGCACTGATCTTTGCCGTCTTCCTCACCAATCCGGCGCCGATCTGCGTGCTCGACGAAGTCGACGCGCCGCTCGACGACCACAATGTCGAGCGCTACTGCAATCTGATGGACGAGATGGCGGCCTCCACCGAAACCCGCTTCGTCATCATCACCCACAATCCGATCACCATGGCCCGCATGAACCGCCTCTTTGGCGTCACCATGGCCGAGCAGGGAGTCTCCCAACTCGTCTCCGTCGACCTGCAAATGGCCGAGCGCCTGCGCGAGATTGCCTGAGGTAGCATCCGATTTCGGATGTTCCGCAGTGTTTGAGATCCAGCCCCTCATCCGCCTGCCGGCACCAGCCGGGGTCGAGCCACGGGTCTCGACCCGTCCTTCGGACCCCCACTTGCGGGGCGAAGGGACATTGCCGCGCCCTCTGCGTTTCCCTCCGACCTTTCGCAGGGCAGGCCCCCTCTGCCCGTTTCTTACAGGGTGAGGGGCAACCATCAGCGCCAACCGAGCATCCATTTGGACGCCGAGCGCTGGCGACGCAATTTCAGCAAAGGTGCGGCGCGGTTTTGCGCCCAGAAATTGCGTAAAATCAAGGACTGAGCAATAAACACCAAAAAAGGTCGGCTCTCTTGTCGCTTGTACCCCATTTGGGTGATGCTCTTTTCGCTGACTTGCATTAGAAGTTGTTTCAACGCAACCTAATTACTCTGCTGGAAAGCGGGCGACCAGAGGTTGCGCATTGTCGAATTTGCGTGCGGTTTTCCGGGCGAGGGCAAGAACCGGAAACCGAGAGCAAATCTTGGGAAGTGGTGATCTATTTTCCCAGGAATTGCGTAAAACGAGATCAGGACGGTTCTGTTTTGAGAAAAAGCTGAATCGTTTTCGGGTTGAGGGACCCCCCGTCCGGTTTTCCTGGCCGGACGGAAACAAGGCTTTGCGGGACATTGTTGCAGTCCCGCAAAGCTTTTTTTGTGCCCTTTTTTCTGTTTGAGCACCTTTCAACCGTTTCGACGTCGGCCACAGCCAAGATTTATTGTGCAGCGCAACATTCTGCCGCATTTGTCGATTTTCATTTCAACACCAACGGATTAAGCTAATCTCGATTTGGTGTTGGGGGGAAGATGACCAAGTGGGTCTATAGGTTCGGCGACGGGCAGGCTGAGGGCCGGGCGCGCGATCACGAGATTCTGGGCGGCAAGGGCGCCAATCTGGCGGAAATGTGCGCGCTCGGACTGCCGGTGCCGCCGGGGCTGACGATCGTCAGCGACGCCTGCAACACCTATTACAAGAACGGCCGCCATATCGAGGATGCGGTGAAGGCGGAGGTCCGCGCCGGCATATCGGCGATCGAGGCGGTCACCGGCCGTCACTTCGGCTCCGTCAGCCAGCCGCTGCTGCTCTCGGTGCGCTCCGGCGCCCGCGTTTCCATGCCGGGCATGATGGACACCGTGCTCAATCTCGGCCTCAACGACGAGACCGTACAGGCGCTCAGCCATGATGCCGGCGACGCGCGTTTTGCCTGGGACAGCTACCGCCGTTTCATCCAGATGTATGCCGATGTCGTCATGGGCCTCGGCAACGACGCCTTCGAGGAGATCCTGGAAGACGAGAAGGCCAAGCTCGGCCATGAGTTCGATACCGAGCTCAGCGCCTCGGAATGGCAGCATATCGTCTCGCTCTACAAGAAGCTGATCGAGGAGGAACTGGAGCAGGAATTCCCGCAGGATCCCGAAGTTCAGCTCTGGGGCGCGGTCGGCGCCGTCTTTTCCAGCTGGATGAGCGCGCGCGCCGTCACCTACCGCCAGCTCCACAATATTCCGGAAGGCTGGGGCACGGCGATCAACATCCAGGCGATGGTCTTCGGCAATCTCGGCAATGCGTCGGCCACCGGCGTTGCCTTCACCCGCAACCCTTCGACCGGCGAGAGCGCGCTTTACGGCGAATTCCTGGTCAATGCCCAGGGCGAGGATGTCGTGGCCGGCATTCGCACGCCGCAAAGCATCACCGAGGAGGGGCGGATTTCCTCCGGCTCCGAAAAACCCTCGATGGAAAAGCTGATGCCGGAGGCGTTTCGCGAGCTCTGCCGCATCTGCACCGAGCTCGAGATCCACTACCGCGACATGCAGGATATCGAATTCACCATCGAGCGCGGCAAGCTCTGGATGCTGCAGACCCGTTCGGGCAAGCGCTCGACCCGGGCGGCGATGAAGATCGCCGTCGACATGGTCGATGAGGGCGTGATCACCGAGGACGAGGCGGTGCTGCGCATCGAGCCCTCCAGCCTCGACCAGCTGCTGCATCCGACGATCGATCCGCGCGTCACCCGCCAGGTAATCGGCACCGGGCTGCCGGCTTCGCCGGGGGCTGCCACCGGCGCCATCGTCTTTACCGCTGAAGAGGCGGTCGAGGCGGAAGCCGAAGGCCGAAAGGTCATCCTGCTGAGGGTCGAGACCAGCCCCGAGGATATTCACGGCATGCATGCCGCCGAAGGCATTCTGACGACCCGCGGCGGCATGACCAGCCATGCGGCGGTCGTTGCCCGCGGCATGGGCATCCCCTGCGTCGTCGGCGCCGGCACCATGCGCATCGACGTGCGCAACGAGCGGCTGCTCGGCGTCGGCGTGACGCTGAAGAAGGGCGATATCATCACCATCGACGGCTCGGCTGGCCAGGTGCTGAAAGGCGAGGTGCCGATGATCCAGCCGGCGCTGTCGGGCGATTTCGGACGCATCATGGGCTGGGCCGACCGCGCCCGGCGCATGACGGTGCGCACCAATGCCGATACGCCGGCCGATGCGCTCGCCGCCCGCTCCTTCGGCGCCGAAGGCATTGGCCTTTGCCGCACCGAACACATGTTCTTCGAGGGCGAGCGCATCCACGTGATGCGCGAGATGATCCTGGCCGTCGATGAGAAGGGCAGGCGGCTGGCGCTCGACAAGCTGCTGCCGATGCAGCGGCTGGATTTCACCGGCCTCTTCACCGTCATGCACGGCCTGCCGGTAACGATCCGCCTGCTTGATCCGCCGCTGCACGAATTCCTGCCGAAGACCGATGACGAAGTCGCCGAGGTCGCCTTCGCCATGGGCATGGAGGCATCCGTGCTTCGCCAGCGCGTCGATGCGCTGCACGAGTTCAATCCGATGCTCGGCCATCGTGGCTGCCGGCTGGCGATCTCCTATCCCGAAATCGTCGAGATGCAGGCCCGCGCCATCTTCGAGGCGGCGGTCGCCGCAGCTAAGGAGACCGGGGCTGCCGTCGTACCGGAGATCATGGTGCCGCTCGTTGGCCTCCGCACCGAGCTCGATTACGTCAAGGCGCACATCGATGCCGTCGCCGGCGACGTCATGAACGAAGCCGGAATGAAGATCGATTATCTCGTCGGCACGATGATCGAGCTGCCGCGCGCGGCGCTTCGCGCCCATGTGATTGCCGAAGCCGCCGAATTCTTCTCCTTCGGCACCAACGACCTGACGCAGACCACCTTCGGCATCTCGCGCGACGACGCCTCGGCCTTCATCCCCACCTATCAGCGCAAGGGCATCATCGAGCACGATCCCTTCATCTCGCTCGATTTCGACGGTGTCGGCGAATTGATCAGCATCGCCGCCGAACGCGGCAGGCGCACCCGCAACGACATGAAGCTCGGCATCTGCGGCGAACATGGCGGCGACCCGGCCTCGATCCGCTTCTGCGAGACGATCGGCCTCGATTACGTGTCCTGCTCGCCCTTCCGCGTGCCGATCGCGAGGTTAGCGGCGGCGCAGGCGGTGATTGCAGGCAATCTGGAGATCAGGCGCGGTCCGAAAGACCTGCGGGCAACCGTGTAGGATAGTCGCTGCAGCGTGGGGCAGGGCGCCCGTGGCAGTCAGTGACGATGCCGCCAACGATCGCGGTAGATATACGGCCCGTTCAGCTCCCAGGCCATGTTGTTCATCATCTCAGCGCTTTGCGCCCGCGATTCGGCGCGCCGGTCGAGATCGATGCGCTGCAAGCAGGTGGCAAAACCATCCGTGCCGCGGCGGAAGCCATAGCTCTGGCACCGCTGCTCATCCGCTGCCCGCCGCTCCTCCGGCGTCATCGTCTGGCAGGCCGAGAGCCCGGCGACGATGGTGGCCATGACGGTGATGAGAAGACGAATGCGCATTGGTTTGGTCCTTGGAATGCTTTTCTCCGAGGAAAGGCCATTCGAATGCCGGCGTCAAGCTATTGCCTCGATCCCGGAGATCGCTGAGGCTTAGATGATGACGCGAACCGTCTGCCGTGCAGCCCCCTCATCCGACCCTTCGGGCCACCTTCTCCCCGCTGGGGCGAAGGGGATTTGCCGCAACCTCTCGCTTCCCTCTTCTCCCCTCGGGGAGAAGGTGCCCGGTAAGGCGAATGAGGGGGCCGGCGAAGCCGGTCTGCCGTTGCGTCTCACTCCACCTCTCCTCCCTCATTCCTGTGCTCGTCACAGGAATCCAGCCACCGCGCGTCGGCGCGGTGAATGACGCTCATAGGCGAAGCCGGTCTCCTGCGCCCAAGGACTTGGGCGCACTGGATTCCTGTGACGAGCACAGGAATGAGGGAGATTGGGGTGACGCTCTCACCTGACTTCAAGCCGCCCCAGCCGGATCCCCGATCGGCAGCAGCGCCGGATTGAGCGGCGGATCCTGCGGGTTCTTCGTATCAGCAGGATCCTGTGCCGGCGTCAGCGGCGGCTTTTGCTGGATGGGGTCGGGAATGCCGGGGGTCGGCGTCGGGCCGCGCGGTGTGTCGGCATTGGGTGTCGGGATCGGGTCTTTGTTGGGCATGAGTGCCTCCTTTTCGAAAAAGGAACGGCAGGCTTGGCACTTGGTTCCACTTTCGCTTGCCAACCTTTCTATGCATGAGGGCCATTCCTATGTATGAGGAAAGCTTGCAAACTTGGAACGAGCATGGCCCTTCGCGATCGATTTTCGAAAAAACTGAGCTGTCCGCAATGCGGCAATGAGGGCTTTGCCGAGGCCTCGGAAGTTGATGATCCCAAGCGCAAGCACCCGGATTTCAAGGTCGATCAGCTGCCGCGCGGTTTTGGCGTGCAGCGGCCTTCCAATCATCAGGAAAATTTCGTCATCAAGTGCGAATGCGGTCGCAAGTTCCCCTTCCGCAGCGTTGCGGAAGCCGCGGCCGAGCGCCGCTAACATCTTGATCTAGAATTCAGATCCGCTCCAGCAGTTCGATGAAGGCATCGGCGAAACGCACCAGCGGCGCGGTCTCTTCATCGGGCGCCTGCATGCGGATCTCGGTGCCGTTGCCGTCGAGCAGCGCCAGCACGACGCGCATCTCCTGGCCGTCACCTGGGATACGCAGCACGGCAATGCGCCGGCAATCATCGATGAGGCCGCCGGCCGGCAGGTCGAACAGCAATTCGCCGCCGGAGCGTGCCGCTGCCTGGCGCACCGCCTCGCAGAAGCCGGCATCGCCGCCGGCATAACCTTCGAGCGAAAGTTCGAGCTCAAGCAGCTCCATCGGCAGCATCGGCTCGGACTGATGGTCGATCCCGCCAAGCACTGACGCCTGCGGCCTTGCTGCAATCTCGGGTGAAATCATCCCGTCTCTCCTCTACATCTGGAGATAAAACCCCGGCAGAATGACCTTTTTTTGACATATCAGCAAGGGCTTATGAAGCCGCCGCCGGTTCGTCATGGCCTTCGCCGAGGATTCCAACGCAATGCCTCAGACAATAGTTTCAATTTAGCCGAATCTTGCCCCAGATCCGGATGATGTTAGGCCGGGCCGGCCTAAAATCTGAATCCGGATCTAATTCAATGAATAGAGCATGATGTCGTCCGAAAACCGCTTCACACTTTTCGGCATCATGCTCTAAACAGGGTGGAGGCGATTTGCGTGGTCGAACGCGCGGGCGCTGACGAGCAACCGGTAAGTTTGATGGCCATCCGCTTCGACCGCCCCGTTTCCAACGCCGCCCGCTTTTCGCGGCTGCTCGCGGCGTTTTCCCTGGTGCTGGCGCTGGCTGTGATGATTGCCCATCGCTTCGGCGGCCTCGCCACACCCTATCTGGTACTGCTGCTGATTGCCGCCGCCGGCGGCGCGCTGCTTTCCGCCATGCTTGCCGCAGTCGGGCTGCGTAGCCTCTGGATGACGGGGGCCGAGGGCGGGCTGGCGGCGCTGGCGGCGCTGATTTATGCCGCCTTTCCGCTCGGCCTCGGCGCCTATGCCACCGAGCGCTACATGACGCGGCCCGATATCTACGACGTCTCCACCGATCCGGTCTCGGTGCCTGACTGGCTTTCGCCGCCGCACTCCGACCAGATCTGGCTGAAGCGCAATGTGCAGGTGACGCCGGAGGACCGCGAAAAGCAGCTCGCCGCATATCCCGAACTCACCGGCCGGCGCTATGAGGGCGCGCTCGACCGCGTGCTCGAAGCGGTGCGCAAGGTCGCCAAGATGAGCGGCATGACCATCACGAAAAGCAGTGGCGACACCGAGCCCGACCGTGATGCCGAGGACAAGCCGGTGAAGCCGCCGCAGCCGGGCGACGATGCGGTGGCCGATGCGCCCAATACCATCCCCGTGCCGACGCCGCGCCCCTATGACGACGATGTCGCCAAGCTGATCCGCGGCGTCAACGGCGTGACGCTGCAGGGCACCACCCGCACGCTGATCCTCGGCCTGCGCTTCGATATCATCATTCGGCTCCGCGAAGAGGCCGAAACCACCTTCGTCGACATCCGCGTCGCCTCCCGCTACGGCCAACACGACCTCGGCTTCAGCGCCGAAATCGCCGGCGATTATTTGAAGGCGCTGGATGCCGAGCTGCTGGGGATTGCGGGTGGGTGAGCAACGGTGGCGCAAGGCGCCAGCAATCGATCCGGCGAATCGATTGCAGTTGCGAACGCCCTGAACCCAAGCGAAGGGCCGGGATAGGGTGCGGCAGATTCGACGCCCTTCGGGCCGCGACCTCTCTCCGACCTCATCCTGAGGCGCCCCGCAGGGGCCTCGAAGGACGAGGCCGGCCACTGGTATCTCCTCCGGCAATGGATGCGGCCGCAGCGCGCATCACCCGCCCCCGTCCTTCGAGGCTCCGGCCTCTGGCCTGCGCGCCTCAGGATGAGGGCTGATCGGTGTGCCATGTGGCTGGTGGGCTGGTCGGTCCCGCAAGACCGTAAGGAAGGGGGCCGCCGAAGCCGGTCTTTCCTTACAACGCCTATGCGGGATTCGACCGCGCTCGCGTCGGCATGGCGGGATAATTACGATGAGAGGGCGTGCCGTGTGGCCCCCTCATCCGCCTGCCGGCACCTTCTCCCCGAGGGGAGAAGAGATTTGCGGCAACCTCTCCGTTCCTCGCCGACCTCTCGCAGGGCACGTCTCCTCGCCCCGCGAGCCGGGGTCCGGAGGACGGGTCGAGACGAGTGGCTCGAGCCCGGTAAGGTTAGGGTGAGGGGCAGCCATCCGCGCGAAGGCAGAGACCCACTCACTCCTCCACCACCAACCACCCGGTATACCGCACCACCAACCCCGTCAGCCGCCCGCCGATCTCCACGTGGAAGTGGAACCGCCCATCCCGCTCCTCCTCATACGTCTCCCCGCCAGGCGCCAGAAACATCGGCAGCGGAATCCCGCAAAACCGCCAGCCGCGCACCACGAGCCGCAGCTTTTCCCCATCCGGCACCAGCGCCATCAGCACCCGGAATGGCCCGAACACCTCGGCGAGCAGATCCCGGTCACGGCCCTTTGCCTCGACCTGCCAGCTGCGGAACACCGTGCCGCCGAAATCGCGTGTCCAGATCTCCTTGTCGCCATCGGCAACGAAACGCACCGTGACCGGCACATCCTCACCCGCTGGGGGAAAGCCGATGAGGCGCGCGACGATCCTCGCCAGCAGCCCGCCGCCGCGCTCGATCCGCGCCCGGCCGGAGGCGACGCGCGCGCCGCCGGCATGCAGCGCGGCGAGGGCCGGCGGCAGCCGCTCCCAGGCGCTGCCGAGGATTCTCTGGTAGAGCGGCTGGCGTGCCTCCTCGTGTTCCATCGTGATGCCGGATGTGATCGCAAAACGCTGGAAGGCCGCTTCGAAATCCGCAAGCTGCAATTCCCCCGCCGCCGGCCGCGCACCATTCTCCGGCCGCACGCCGCTCAGCAGCCGGCGCACCAGCGCGTCCACGCCGATAACAGGAATGAACGGCCCGTCATCACCTTCGGCAATCAGATGCCAGCCGCAGGACAGCCGCCGTCCGGCGTGATCGACACCGCCGACGCGCACGAACATGCCGCCGCGATGTTCGCCCACCGCGAAAGCGTGGCTGGCGCGCTGCAGCAGCCGCGAAAACGGCAACAGCGACGGCAGGAGCCGGAGGCGGACGAGCCTTGCCGCAAGGCTGAGCAAGCGCTGCAGCGGCTGCGGCTCCGTGCCGACCCCGGTGAAAGTCGATTGCAGGCCGGCAAAGCGTGCCGGCAGCAGCTTGAGATCCGGCGCATCCACCAGCAGGAATTTCCGGCTGCGCAGCGGCTTAACCCCCGGCGGCGCCACCGTCACCCGCATCGCATCGATCAGCCCGCGCCCGGAGGCCGGCTGCCCATGGCGCAGCACCGGAACCTTCTTGCCGGCATAGCTCGCGATCGCTCTCACGACATTGAGCCCGATCTTGACATGCGCCGACGGGGCAATGCCCGCCGCGACAGTGTCGACCCGGGAGAAATGCGGCGCCATCGCCTCCAGTGCCGCAAAGGAAAGCGCAGGCAGGCTGCTCAGCCCCGACAGCGCGAAGGTGCCCTGGGCCTTGGCCGCCGCATCCAGCCCACTGATGCCGGCGACGAAACCGGTGCTGTCGGCGATATCGGCATAATCGATGCCGAGATCGATGCAGGCCTCGACCACCTTATAAGCATCCTTCCCGAAGCTCTGGAACGGCCCCGAGGCATCGACGACGAGATGAGGCCTCAGCCGCGTCAGCTGTTCGATGAGGTCGCCGTCTCGGTCGAAGCTGACGGCCTGCACCATCGCGCCGAGATTGTGGCTTCCCAGGCCCTCGGCGCCATCTTTCGGCGTCCGGAGATCGGCAACGAAATCGTCAGCCTTTTCCAGCGACCGCCCCCCAACCAGCAGCCTGAGCCGCGGTTCATCGCCAAGCAGCCGGGCAAGCCGCCCGCCAAACGTGCCGTAACCGCCGATGATGAGCAGCGAAAACCGGTCCTCGCTCATGTGATGAAGCGGCCGCGCTGCTGCGGCGTCGGCACCATGCAGCTTTGCCGGCCGGCAATCTTCAGCCGGTTGCGGGCGATGTATTCATAGAGCGCATCGGCCGCCCGCCGCGGCAGCAGCCGGAAGATCTTGACCAGCAAATAGGGAAAGCCGAGCCCCGCCACCATGCGGATCGAGCCGTCGGATTTGAAGAAGGCGCGGCCATTTTCGATCAGGATATTGGTCTCGTAGTCGCGCGCATGAAGCCCGTAATGCCGGTAGAGCGCGGCGCCGAGCGGCGTCTGCGCCGCCAGGAAGCGGTATCGCTGCTGCTTGTCATGTTTCAGCGCGAATTTCACCCAGCCGGAGCAGAACACGCATTCGCCATCGAAGACGATCAACGGCCGGTCATCGGCAAAGGCGGGCACATCGGCATCGTTGCGATAGCTGTAATCGGCTTGAGCCCGCATCATCATCTCCCCATCCTCATGACCCCACCCTCATATTCATGCCGCCGGCCGGTAGAGGGCGGCAAGCGAAGGCGGCCCATCCGCCGCGATCTCGCCACGCTCCAGAAGATCCTCGATATGGGCGAGCACCGAAAGGGCGGCCGCCCCATGCAGCTTCGGATCGGTGTCGCGATAGATCACCTTCACCATCTCGGCAATCCGCTGGTCGCCTGCCTGGACGCGCGCCAGCACGGCCTGCTCGCGCCTGAGGCGATGCGCCTTCAGCGCGTTGAGGAAGGTCGAGGGTTCCGTCACCGGCCCGCCATGGCCGGGCAGCAACAACCGGTCGTCGCGCGCAATCAGCCGGTCGAGTGATTCCATGTAATCCGCCATCGAGCCATCCGGCGGCGCGATGATCGAGGTCGACCAGACCATGACGTGATCGCCGGAGAACAGGATGTCGCGGCCTTCAAGCGCAAAGGCGGCATGATTGGCCGTGTGCCCCGGCGTCAGCACCGCGCTCAGCGCCCAGCCATCGCCCGATAGGCGCTCGCCGTCACTGAGCGTTATATCGGGCACGAAGGATAGATCCGAGCTTTCGGAAAAGGGATTGATCTCGCCATCCCTGAGCGGCCGCGCCGGCCGGTGCGGCCCTTGGCCCACCGTCACCGCCCCCGTTGCCGCCTGCAGGCGCCTGGCCAGCGGCGAGTGGTCGCGATGCGTGTGGCTGACGAAGATATGCGTCACCGCGCGGCCGGCAAGCGCTGCCATCAGCGCCTGAAAATGCGCCTCATCCTCCGGGCCGGGATCGATGACCGCGACGGAGGACGAGCCGACGATATAGCTGTTGGTGCCGAAAAAGGTGAAAGGCCCGGGATTGTTCACTGTAACCCGCTCGACCCCTGAAACAACCGGCACGGCCTGCCCATAGGCCGGCTCGAAAGCGAGGTCGAATGCGGGACTGTCCATGAAGGAATGATCTCGGGCCGATGACGTCGCCACTTCCTAGCACGACGGCGGGTGCTGCGCAGCGCATAAATCTGCGCCGGGTTAAACTTAGTCATTGTGACAGGCGAAGAGCTTTGCTAATCAGGCGTCGATTTGAGCAGGCGGTTTCCGCTCAAGCTCTGGTGGGGCGTCGCCAAGCGGTAAGGCAACGGTTTTTGGTACCGTCATCCCTGGTTCGAATCCAGGCGCCCCAGCCATATTTCTTACGGGTTCTCCATGGCTCGACGATCCAAGGGTCGACACCGTCAAAACATAATAGTTCATCAAAAGCTTGCGTTATAATCCAGGCCCTATGGCCCCCATCCTCGATTGTCTAGGTGATCGCACTACAGTTGAATGCCCCGCGTAGCCAATGACGCAGTTGCTGCCTCTGATGTTTTTTTCATCGCCACTGCGCAGTTCTCTACTATTGAGTTTTGGCTAACGCTGCCGGAGCGCGAACGATATTGCTTTAGGATTTCCGAGCATGACCGGATAATTCCCACTAGATCGCCAATTTCCAGGTCGCTGATCCGACGTTCCAGAAACGGAAAATAATTTTGAGCAACGCGATAGGGATTATTGCTTTGAGGCTCATCAATCATCTGCTTAACACAGATAGCATGTGCCTTGTTGAATGCGGCCATATAATCGGTGTATTCATTCGATTTTGTCCTACTTTCCAGTAGAAATCGCGCGAACTGATTGTTGAGGTGCCGATTTTCTCTAAATCCCGACTGTTTTGAAAACGCGTATGCGACGTCAAATAGCCGTTCCACCTCCTTAAATTGACTGAGCGATATCCTACACATTGCATATTGTAGCCAAAACAGCGGATGTGATCTGGAGTGTCGTAGATCTTTTATATCTTCAAAGTATTTCACCATGTGGATAAGGCGTTTATCGGAGGATATCGCACTTTCCACGAAACGAAATCGCGAAAAATTTTTGTATATGTACGCGTATTGCTGATCATTGTCGTGAACAACATCGAGGTGTCTCATCGTCTTAGTCATCACGTCAATCACGAATGACGTTTCTATCAGTTTCTTTATTACGTAGTCTGAAAAGACCGACGATCTAATAGAAATCTGGCCGCCTCGGATAAGCGAAAAGTCGCGCAGCTTGGCTGCATGTTCGCCTATTGCCTTGCGTGCATCAAATTGAACCAATTCGCTGATAAGCGACAAGTCGGAACGGACTTGCGCAAGGTTGAGAAGTTGAGAGACTATTAAGACTGTACGAACCCTATCTCGCGCTTCGGGGGGGGCCTGGAAATTCAGAATCTCCTGAATGCGCGACCTATATTTGGTGAGTCGAGCGCCTCCAGTATGACAAAGAGCAACTCACTGGAACAATCTTTCTCGATGAACCTCTTTTTCTGTTCGAACGGCAGCGCCTGTCGGGAACCCCATAGCGCATATTTATCGAGGAAACCTATGCACGCAGATATTTCCTTTTCGTTCAAACGGTCCAAGCTAAACAGCTCAACTGCGTTATTAAAGGCATTTGTTATTTCGCCCTCTTGTAGCTCCGTTTGAGAAGTTCTTGCGCTTGCAACAATGTGTATGTCTTTCCGGCCGAGCGCGATTATCGATTTTATTGCATCTATATGGGAGAACGCATCATCGATAAGGAGAACTATATCGCCAGGGATATTTCTTATTATTGGTATCTCTTTAAGAATAATCGATGAATTCGAAGTCGCTCTATATACCTGAAAATTACGAGCAGCTAATTTATAGCCCACAGAATCAAGGAAAGTCGTCTTCCCATTCCCTGTGTTTGAGTAGATCAAAGCGTGATCCAGTCGGGATGAAGCGATATTGTCGGCAACATAGTCAGAGTCGTCGCGGTTTATAGCGTAACCGCCCGATTGGAACCGCCTGCCGCCTAGCGCCCTGATGGCCTAAGACACGTGTTTAACGACGTCGTTAGCGACGTGTCTTAGGCGAGGATTGCGATGCGCGTTGAAATTCTTGGGCAGGAACGTCGACGGCGGTGGCGCGAAGAAGACAAGCTTGCGATTGTCATGTCGGTTGGGGTTTCTGGAGCCACGATCACAGAGATTGCTCATCGTCATGATGTAACGCGGCAGCAGATATACGCCTGGCGTAGCGAGCTCAAGAAGAAGGGGCTGCTCCCGGTGTCTTCGAATGCATTGTTCATTCCCGTCGATCTGAATGCCGTGCAGAACGATGCCCCTAAATTGAGGGAGAGCTGCTCCGGGATGATTGAGCTACGATTGATCTGCGGCCGCACGCTTCGTTTCGAGAGTTCTATGGCTCCCGATGTCCTGACGCAGATTATCCGGGCAGTGGAAGCAGCATGATTGGGCCTGGGACCGGCGTTCGGGTGTATCTTGCGTGCGGGATCACGGATATGCGCAAGGGAGTAGAAGGCCTTGCCGCGCTTGCGCAGGATGTTTTGCGTCAGAAGCCGACTGGCGGCGCGGTCTTCGCCTTTCGCGGCAAGCGTGGCGATCGTTTGAAGCTGCTGTATTTTGATGGCCAGGGCTTCTGCCTGTATTACAAGATCTTGCAGAAGGGGCGGTTTCCTTGGCCTTCGGCATCCGACGGGACTGCCCGGCTGACGTCGGCCCAACTGGCGATGTTGTGGGAAGGGATCGATTGGCGTCGTCCTGATTGGGGTGCGCCACCGGCCCGTGTCGGGTGATTTTATCCCACTGAAACCACTGGTTTTTATGGAAATTTATCCTGTCTCGTGGTAGTCAGGATCATGTCTAGCGCGACGACAAATCTTCCGGACGATCCAGCCTTTCTCAAGGCAATGATTGCCGCTTTGCAGGCGGAAAACGCGAAGATGTCGGCCACATTGCAGGCGCATGATCAGTTAATCCAAACGCTGCGGCTGCGCATTGCCAAGCTGAAGAAACAGGTCTTCGGCAAGTCGTCTGAAAAGATTGAGCGTGAAATCGAGCAGTTGGAACTGGCGCTTGAGGATCTGTTGATCGCCGCCGCTGAAGGCAGTACGGCGCCAATCGATGAACCTGATGAGGCGGCGTCTGTTGTTCCCTTGGCGGATACGTCTGAAAAGATCATGCGCCGGCGCCCACGCGTCTCGGACAAGGCGGTTCGCGAGCGCCGAGAGCTCGATCCTGGCTCCTGCTGCCCGGAATGCGGAGGTGAATTGCGTCTTGTCGGTGAGGACGTCAGCGAAATCCTCGACATGATCGCCGCGCAGATGAAAGTCATCGAAGTTGCTCGACTGAAGAAGTCCTGCCGCTGCTGCGAGAAAATGGTGCAGGTGGCAGCACCCAGCCGCCCGATACCGGGCAGCATGGCCGGCGCTGGCCTCTTGGCGTACATTCTGGTCTCGAAGTTCGACGACCATTTGCCACTGTACCGTCTGAACGAGATCTTCGCCCGCATGGGCGCCGACATTCCCGACAGCACGATGGTTGATTGGTGTGGTCGCGCCATGCAGGTTCTGCAGCCTCTCATCGAGCGGATCGAAACGGCGGTCATGGCAAGTGACCTGCTTCATGCGGACGACACCCCGATCAGGGTGCTGGATCGCTCGCTGCGAGACAAGGGGTTGGGCAAGGGTGTGAAGAAGGGCAGGATCTGGACGTATGTCCGCGATCAGCGTCCATGGGCAGGCAGTTCCCCGCCCGGTGCAGTCTACTATTTTGCTCCTGACTGGAAAGAAGAGCACGTCCACCGCCACCTCAAGCAATCAAGCGGCATCCTTCAGGCTGACGGCTACAAAGGATATGGCAAGCTATACTCGCCTGGAGAAAAGGGAGAATCTCGCTTCAAGGAAGCCGCCTGCTGGGCTCATTGGCGACGAGACTTCCACGATATCTGGACATCAAACAAGTCCGAGATCGCGCGAGAGGCTCTTCATCGCATCGGAGCGCTTTACGACATCGAGCGTGGCATCAATGGGCAGCCTCCTGAGATCCGTCTTGCTGCGCGTCAAAAGCAGAGCAAGCCTAAGGCCGATGCATTCCGCCACTGGGCTGAAGCTCAACTCACGCGCATTCCGGGCAAAAGCGATCTGGCGACAGCTTTCCGCTACGGATTGAGCCGATGGTCTTCGCTCTGTCTGTTCCTCGAAGACGGTCGCGTTGCGATCGACAACAATGCCGCCGAGCGGGCACTGCGTCCGATAGGCCTGGGAAGACGAAACTGGCTCTTCGCGGGAGCCGATACGGGAGCGGAGACCTTGGCACGCGCCATGACGATCATCGAGACGGCAAAGATGAATGGTCTTGATCCGCAGGCCTATCTGGCAGACGTGCTCGATCGCATCCACGATCACAAGATCAATCGGTTAGACGAATTGCTTCCGTGGAACTGGTCGGCGATCACCACAATCGACGCGAAGGCAGCCTGATGGCGACAGTCACCTACGTCCGTACGATCAAATTTGTTGCCGAAATCCTCGAAGAGGACCCGGAGCTTCTTCAGGCAATTGTCTCCAACGATGATAATCTGAGCTACGGCAGCATCATCTCCGTGTACACCGGAGACGACGAATCGGTGACCGCACTGACGGACGACGGCATGGACGAATTGGAGCAGATGCTCAAAGATGCCCGCCGCTCACCCCAAGAATGGAACGACTTCCTCGACAGCTTTGTTGACGACGAGCTGCTCGTCGCTCGCATCAAAGCAAAATCGCCGCGGTAGCAATCGGGCGGTTACTTTATAGCGTACGCGAATGTCTTTTGTATTATATCAGCCGCGAATAAATCGTAGTCGAAACTACCCGCCATCATGAAATCGATAACATCAATGTCTCGAAGAGACCGCGCCGGCGTGCTTGGAATTGCAATCTTTTCCCAAGCTGAAAGGTAATCGATTTTCGGGGCTGCATTATCGGGGCGTATACTCTCAACTATATCGGCTAGCCCCTCGACGCCAACTTCAATAATCGATCCGAACTGCTCAAGTTTTTTTTGAAGAGAGCGAGACGGTTTATTTTTGATAATAAAAAATATTCGTTCCTTCATTCCTTCAAAGGTATTAAGTACTCGAGCTACATCGAGGTCAAAAAGAGAATAACCCACAAAAACGATGCAGGGGGATGTAATTATGTCGTTCCTGAATCGCTCACCCCACGCTGAGCGGGAAAAGTCGTCCGAAAAATACTGGGAATCTGTAAGTTTTATTTCCTGTTTGAATTCGTTAAAGCTAGCAGATTGAATATACCCGTTAATATGTATGACAGGAAGTGTTCGGTAATCGACGTCGGATGGCTTTTTTAGGGGGTGTAAACTGCATGCGGTTGTCCCGATTTCCCTAAACATGTTTCGATGACGTTGTCGTAGTTTGTTGTATAAATTTCCTTCCATTTAAACTGGCAAACGGACTCTTGTGATGGCGATACAGTGTTAACCACATAGAACGCCTTCAAAAGCTTATAGAGGCCGTGTTCTCCATGTTCATCTTCGTACAGATCAGCCAAAGACGAGAGATCGTCGCTATCTTCACCGAGGTCACTCTTAAAGTATTCTGTGAGTTTTCGGCCAGAAGGCACATCGATTTCATTTCCTTCGAGGTCAACGCTTTTCGCTGTTAGCGAAAAGCCTGCACCTGCAAACAACACACATTGGCGGTTGCGATAGCTGCGCATCAAAGTCGTGAGTTTCTGTACCGCTTCCATGAGCCCTCCGGTCGACTGACTGCCACAGAACCCTGCGAACCACGTCAATGCGGACAGGTTTATCAGAGATTCTCATTTTACAAAGTCGCCAAAACCCTCGATTGAACATGGTATGGGCGGCGAAAGGGTGTGGGCGCGCATTGCGGTCGTCGGGAGAGGTCGCGCTGCTAGCGGTTCGGCATAAATCCATCAGGAGGATATGTTCTCAAGATACAGCTACGGCGTCGGGGATGCTCAGTCTATGTGTCCAGCGTCTCTAAGAAGGGCGTCTTCATCCGCATCGGCAGGCGTCACCGAGATGAACTCTTCAGGGGTGACGGGTCCAAGTTTTAGCATGTCGATCAGCTTCCGGTCTTTTGAACACCAAAGGACTGCGATGCCTTTGGGGGGCTAGAATATCTCGCGCTCCGCCGTTCCGGCGTATTCGCCTCATATAGTCCGATTGTTGGGCGACTGCCTGAACCTGGTGTCTTGAAATTGGCCGCCGCTGTATCTTGTCGAAGAGTGCGGCGACGCGATTTGTGCCCCCGCCGGCAGCCCCCGCCGCAATCGTCAACACCAGCTCATGACCTCCTGTGTCAGCCGCTCCAGCGGCAACGAAGCGGCCTTCAAGCTGATGCTGACGACGTCCTGGACGGCGTCGAAGAGGGGTACGCGGGCGCAGATAACCGGCCGCTCCTGCGCCTTACCGTCCCTCCGCGAACAAACGAACACCTGTGAGTTCGGCAAGCTTCTCCAGCAGCACCTCCTGAAACCCAAGATCCCCAACCTCCGCTGCCGCCTCCCGCCGCTGCCGATGATACCAATAACCACCGCTGACCTTCGCAGCCTCCGCATCGCTTGCCGCAAGCCATGTCTGGGTGAGGTGCCCCATCTCAAGGTCATCGGGCGCGCCGGCGCCGCCCATCTTCGTTGGCACCCAGCCGGGATCCACCGCGTTGCTGAAAATATCCGGCCAATGGCGGGCGATAGCGGCGGCGAGGGTGGCGATGTAGAGCTTGCTTTCCGAGTAGGCCTGGCTGGCGTTCCACGGCCGCTTCTTCCAGTCGATATCGTCAAGGGCGCTGCTGCCGCTGCGGTGCATGCCGCTGCTGAGATAGACCAGGCGATCGGGACGCGCGATCCAGGCGGTGAGCAGATAGGGGGCAAGCACATTCACCGCCAGCGTCTTGGCGTGACCATCAGGCGTTTCGCCCCGGCTCCGCTCGAGGTAGATGCCGGCATTGTGGATGACGGCGTCCATGCGGCCGATGGCGTTGACCTGCTCGGCGATCGATCGCGTTGCCGTGGCGCTGGCGAGATCGCCGATGACGAGGCCGAGGGCTGCAGCCGAAATCTCTGAGATAGCGGCGGCGCGCTCCCGGGAGCGGGCATGGAGCACGACGTCATGGCCCTCCTTCATCAGGGTGCGGGCGGCGGCAAGGCCGAGGCCATCGGTGGAACCGGTGATGAAAATGCGGCTCATGGGGTTTCCCTTCGCGGCGGTGGGGTAGGGCAGTCAAGCAGCTTTTGGCTGGTTGCTCAATGCGGGAGTTGGGGTGTGGGTTCCCGGTGTTTGGCCGATATGTAGCCGGTTCGGACCGATCTAAGACCCCTCCCCAACCCCTCCCCACAAGGGGGAGGGGCTAGCCCAGCATCACCGCTTTGCCCGAGATCATCTCGTTGTTTGCCGATCTGGAGTTTTGGGAGTTGCGGAGCGGCAGGTTAAGCCCCTCCCCCTTGTGGGGAGGGGTTTGGGGCGGGGTCTCTGCCCCGCGAGCGGGTGTCCGAAGGACGGGGCGAGACACGTGGCTCGACCCAGGCAGAGGTGGCGGCAGCCGGATGAGGGGCATTTGGGTCGCGATTTCAGAGGCTTGACGCGAGGATCCACGTCGCATCCATCAGCAGCGGGCATGGATCCTCGGCTCAAGGCCGAGGATGACGGAGGGTGGGGTGGCGTCCCACCACTAAACCAACGAAATCACCCCCATCACCCCCTCCGCCGCTCCGCCCCCGCCGCAATCGTCTGCACCAGCTCATCCACCTCCCGCGCCAGCCGCTCCAGCGGCAGGCCGACGAAGCGGCCTTCGAGGCTGATGCTGACGACGCCGTGCACCGCGCCGAAGAGGGTGCGGGCGCGGATGGCGCGGTCTTCGGGGGGCATGTCGGGTTGCAGTTCGGCCAGCGGTTCGGCGATCACATCCATCAGGAAGAGGTGCTCGTTAAGATGCCATTGCGGCGTCGGGCTGCTTTCCGGCGGGAAGTGTTCGAACAGCGCCTTCCAGAGGTTCCGGTGTTCGACGGCGAAGCTCAGATATCCCTGCGCCAGGTTGCGCAGCCGGTCGGTCGGCGGCCGGTCCTTGGCCTCGGGCAGGGTGAGCCTCGCCTCCAGCGCCTTCAGCGTGGCGGAGTTGACGTGGATGACGAGCTCGGCGAGGTCTGAAAAGACCGTGTAGAGGCCGCCGAGCGCGCAGCCGGCATCCTGGGTGATGTCGCGGGCCCGGAGGTTCGCTAGCCCGTCTTTGGCGATCCGCTCGCGTGCCGCCTCGATCAGCCGCGCCTTCAGGTCTTCGCGTTTTTCTTCTCGCCTACCGGCCATTCACCATTCCACTTCGATTTTTTGAACGTCGTTCAAAATTTATCTTGAACGACGTTCATGATTCTGCCATAACACCTCTCGTGAACAACGTTCATAAACCGGAGGAAGCAAATGTTCAAACTGATTTCCATTTTGTTGCGGGGCAGGGCGCATGATGCCGAACAGGCTTTCGCCGACTGCCACGCCGTGCCGCTGCTTTCCCAGCAGATCCGCGATGCCGCCCAATCGATCCAGTCGGCCCGCCGCAGTGTGGCGGTCGCCATCGCCCAGAACGAACAGGAGAAGGGGCAGCACGCGACGATCGTTGCCCGCATCGCCGATCTCGAGGTCCGCGCCTCCGCCGCATTGGCGAAGGGCAATGAGGGTCTGGCCAGCGAGGCGGCCGAGGCGATCGCCTATCTCGAAGCCGAGCGCGATGCGTCCGAGAAGGCGCAGAGCCAGTTCACCAGCGCAATCGACAAGCTGAAGGCCATCGTCCGTGCTTCGGAGGCAAGGCTGCAGGAACTGCAGCGCGGCGAGCGGCTGGCCCGCGCGACGCAGGAGGCCCAGAAGCTTGATGTTGTCGTCGCCGGCCCGGGCTTTGCGACGCTCGACGATGCCGAAGAGACGCTGGCGCGCCTCCGCCTGCGCCAGAGCCAGAATGAGCTGACGGCCGCCGCCCTGAAGGACATGGAAGGCGCCATCCGCCCGGCCGGCATCATCGAAAAGCTTGCCAATGCCGGCTTCGGCGCGCCGCTGCGCTCATCCGCCGATGATGTGCTGGCGCGGCTGAAGAGCCGCATCACGCCGGCTGCCTGAAATTGCATCCATCCAACCATCCATCCATCGAACATCAAGGACTATGACAATGAACGACAGTTTCCAGAAACATTCTTCCAGCTGGGTCAGCTTCTCCTACATCTCCTTCGGCTCGGCCGCCTTCATGCTGGCGCTTGGCCTCTACATGATGCCGCTCGATCTCTGGGGCAAAGGCTATCTCGCCATGGGCATTCTGATGCTGGTGCAGACCACGGTGAATATCACCAAGACGCTGCGCGACAATGCCGAATCCGAGAAGCTGATCCGCAAGGTCGAGGATGCCCGCACCGAGAAACTCCTGGTCAAGTTCAATCGTAACGATGAAGATTGATCTTGGTTAACCACAGCGCAGAGTTGTTACCGCATTCAACTTTTGCGTAACAACTCTGTGGCCTTCTCTGCCAGTCGAAAGAGGGACCCGCCGTGCAACACAATCTGATGACCTCCAGGAAATTCGCGCCGCTGTTCTGGACCCAGTTCCTGACCGCCTTCAACGACAATTTCCTCAAGAACACCCTGGTGTTCCTCATTCTCTTCAAGATGTCGGCGAGTGAAGGTGCCGCCCTGGTGACGCTCGCCGGCGTCATCCTGATCGTGCCCTTCCTGCTGCTCTCGGCGCTCGGCGGCGAGCTTGCCGACAAGCACGACAAGGCGAAAATCGCCGAGCTGTTGAAACGCTGCGAGATCGCGGTCGCGGCCCTTGCCGTTATCGGTTTGGCCTTCTCCTCCATCTTTGTGCTGATGGCGGCGCTGTTCGGCTTCGGCATCGTCTCGGCGCTGTTCGGGCCGATCAAATACGGCATCCTGCCCGATCATCTCGAACGCCGCGACCTGCCGAAGGCCAATGCCTGGATCGAGGGCGGCACCTTCATCGCCATCCTCGCCGGCACGATCATCGCCGCCTTCGCCTTCTCCGGCGGCGACAATGTGCTGATCTTCGGCACGATGATGATGGGGCTTTCGGTGCTCTGCTGGCTGGCCAGCCGGATGATCCCGCCCACCGGCTCCAAGGCGCCGGATCTGGAAATCGACCGCAATGTCATCCGCTCCAGCTACACCCTCGTCATGGAAATCCGTCAGGACAAACGCCTGTGGCGTTCGGCGCTGATGAACTGCTGGTTCTGGCTGGTCGGCGCCTTCGTACTGTCAATTCTGCCGACCATGGTCACCGAGCTGCTCGGCGGCTCCGAGCTCGTCGTGCCGGCCTACCTCACCGTCTTTGCCATCGCCGTCGCCGTCGGTTCTGCCATTGCCGCCTGGATGTCGTCGGGCCGCATCGTGCTGCTGCCGGCCCCCGTCGGCACGGCGCTGCTTGGCCTCTTCAGCCTCGATCTCGCCTGGAACCTCTGGGGTCTGCAATCCACCAGCCACGCGACGACGATCGCCACCTTCTTTGCCGGTGAGAATACCATCCGCGTCGCCATCGATCTCGCCGGCATGGCGATAGCCGGCGCCTTCATCGCCGTGCCGACCTTCGCCGCCCTGCAGACCTGGGCGCATGAGGACCGCCGCGCCCGTGTCATCGGTGCCGCCAATGTGCTCTCGGCGCTGTTCATCACCGTCGGCCTCGGCCTCGTTGCCGCCGTCCAGGCGCTTGGCGCTTCCATTCCTCAGATTCTGATCGGCCTCGGCATCATCAATTTTGCCGTCGCCTGGCTGATGCTGAAGACGCTGCCGACCAATCCTTTCCGCGATTTCATCTCGATCATGTTCCGCGCCTTCATGCGCCTCGAGGTCGAGGGGCTGGAGAATATCAAGAAGGCCGGCCGCGCGCCGATCATCGCGCTCAACCATGTCAGCCTGCTCGATGGCGCCCTGGCGCTTGCCATCACCGAGGAAGAGCCGACCTTTGCCGTCGATTACAAGATCGCCCAGGCCTGGTGGGTGCGGCCCTTCCTGAAGATGTGCAAATTCCTGCCGCTCGACCCGACAAAGCCGATGGCGACACGTTCGCTGATCAAGGTGGTGCAGGACGGCAACCCGATCGGCATCTTCCCCGAGGGCCGGCTGACGGTGACCGGTACGCTGATGAAGGTCTATGATGGTGCCGCCATGGTCGCCGACAAGACTGGTTCGATGGTCGTGCCGGTCAAGATCGATGGGCTGGAGAAGAGCTATCTCTCCTATCTCGACAACGGCAAGATCCGCCGCCGGCTGTTCCCCAAGGTCAAGGTCACCATTCTCGAGCCGGTGAAGCTGGAAGTGCCGCCGGAGCTGAAAGGCCGCAAACGCCGCACGGCGGCCGGTGCTGCCCTTTATCAGGTGATGTCGAACCTGCTGTTCCAGACCGCCGATACCTCGTCCACCGTGCTCGATCGCGTCATTCAGGCCGGCCATGAATTCGGCATGAAGAAACTTGCCGTCGAAGATCCGGTCACCGGCCGGCTGACCTATGGCAAGCTGCTCACCGGGGCTGCCGTGCTCGGCGCCAAATTCCGCACGCTGTTTCCGGAACAAAACCTCGGCGTCATGCTGCCGAATGCCAATGGCGCCGCCGCCACGCTTCTCGGGGTGATGAGCGCGGGCAAGGTGCCGGCGATGCTGAACTTCACCGCGGGTGCCGCCAATATCCTCTCCGCCTGCAAGGCCGCCGAGGTCAGGCATGTGCTGACCTCGCGCGCCTTCGTCACCCAGGCGAAACTCGGGCCAGTGATCGCCGAGATGGAAAAGCAGGTGACGATCGTCTGGCTCGATGATCTCAGGGCCGAAATCTCACTCAAGGACAAGATCCTGGGTTATCTCAGGAAGGCGCGGCCGCTGGTCAAACGCCAGCCGGATGATCCGGCCGTCATCCTCTTCACCTCGGGCTCCGAAGGCACGCCGAAGGGCGTGGTGCTGACCCACCGCAACATCCTGTCGAACGCCGCCCAGGCTGCCGCCCGCATCGATTTCCACAGCGGCGACAAGGTGTTCAACATCTTACCCGTGTTCCATTCCTTCGGGTTGACGGCCGGCACGGTGCTGCCGCTGATTTCGGGCGTGCCTGTTTATTTCTATCCGTCGCCGCTGCATTACCGCATCGTGCCGGAACTGATCTATGCCTCCAACGCCACGATCATCTTCGGCACCGATACCTTCCTCAACGGCTATTCGAGGACGGCGCATCCCTACGACTTCCGCTCGATCCGCTACATCTTCTCCGGCGCCGAGCCGGTGAAGGCCTCGACCCGCCAGACCTATATGGAAAAATTCGGCCTGCGCATTCTCGAAGGTTACGGCGTCACCGAGACCGCGCCTGTCATTTCGATCAACACGCCGATGTACAACAAGTCGGGCACGGTCGGCAAAATCCTGCCCGGCATGGAATGGAAGCTCGAACCGGTGCCCGGCATCGATGAGGGCGGCCGGCTGCATGTGCGCGGCGCCAATGTCATGGCCGGCTACCTGCGTGCCGAAAAGCCCGGCGTGCTTGAGCCGCTCGTCGACGGCTGGCACGACACCGGCGATATCGTCACCATCGACGAGGACGGTTTCGTCAAGATCCGCGGCCGCGCCAAACGTTTCGCCAAGATCGGCGGCGAGATGATCTCCCTCGCCGCCGTCGAGACGCTGGCCGCCGAGCTCTGGCCGGGCGCGCTGTCGGTCGTCTCCTCGCTGCCCGACGCCAAGAAGGGCGAGCGCCTGGTGCTCCTGACCGACGCCCCCACCGCCACCCGCGCCGAATTCCTCGCCTTCGCCAAATCCAAGGGCGCCATGGACATGATGGTGCCGGCCGAGGTCAATATCGGCAAGGTGCCGGTGCTCGGCTCCGGCAAGGTGGATTTCGTCGCGGCGCGGAAGCTGGCGGAAGCTGCGGTGCAGGGGGAGCAGGCGGCGTGAGCGTCGGCGGCCTATCAGATCGCGAACTGCCCCTCACCCTAACCCTCTCCCCGTAAAAACGGGGCGAGGGGACGTGCCCTGCGAGAGGCTGTGAGGGAACGGAGAGGGTGCGGCGTGTCCCCTTCGCCCCGTTTGCGGGGGTCCGAAGGACGGGTCGAGACCAGTGGCTCGACCCCGGCAAAGGTGGCGGCAGCCGGATGAGGGGCAGCGCCCGGCACAAACCGGACAGCATCGGCCCCGCATCTCAAACAAACCGTCCGTTACTTCTGTTCCGGCGCCAAAAACTCTGCGCAATAGGACGGGCCGTCGACGCCCGGGATATCGGCGACGGTGCGGATGTCGCGGATCGTGTAGTCGGAGCTGGTGGTGATTTCGGCCTGGCAGCGCAGATAGGCGGTGCGGGCGGACGCGATCTGCTTGCCGCGCTTGCCATCGGCGCCTTCGGCATATTTCGCCGGAATGCGCACGGTCTTGTAGCCGCCGCGCCAGGTATAGACGGTGGTCGAGCCTTGCTCGCTGTCGCTGATCGGCGGCCCGTAGGCGGCAAAGAAGATGCCGGCCGATTTGCCGACCCAGCGGGCCTCGATCGGGTTGCCGGCGGAAGGTATGGTCGTGCATCCGGCAAGCGCAATTGCAAGCCCGGCCGCGGTCATGGTGCGGAAATTCATCGTGTCGTCCCTGATCTCAAGCGCATTGGCTGCGAAGCCGCCGTCGCAGCGGTTTCGCCTGTCCCGTCTGCCCTTTAGCGCGGAACCTGGCAAAAGAAAATTGCTCCTTTGAGACTTCCGTTCGATTTGCGAGAGGTGTGGCTTTTTGCTGCAGCTGTAGCCGCCCAAACCTGTCACAACCCCGTCAAAATTTCCGCCGGCTTTTTGGAATTTGGTGCTTGTGCAACCAGATAGGCTGTTCTATAGAAGCGCCGCTGGTCACGGAGTGTAGCGCAGTCTGGTAGCGCACCACGTTCGGGACGTGGGGGTCGAGTGTTCGAATCACTCCACTCCGACCAGCCGAAAAGCCCGGTAACCCGGGCTTTTTTCTTTTGTGCTGATCTCAGCCTTAGTCTCCTCCCCACCGATCAAGTTTCCTAACGGCGGGACTTTGGCGCAGGTGTTGAAGTTCCCCCGGCTCCGTCGGGGCCAGTTTCAACTCCGTAACGGGCGGGATCTTCGCCAATTTCCGCCATGCCTTCGGCGAGAACGGACATGAGCTGTAGACGGCGGTCCGGTCGCATGAACGACAATCCGCGTGCAATTGCGTCACGCCATGACTGACCGCGTTCCCACGCCTCGCAATAGGCCAGCGCAAGATCAGAATGGCGGCGTGTCGCGCCCATCGCTTCGAAAAGATGGGAAGCCTGCTGCACGTCCTTTTCGCGCTTGAGCACGCCATTGTCGTCGTTCTGCCGCCGCGAGGCGACGATCAGCTTGTGAACTGCGTAGCGCTCCGCAGCGGGAACATTGACCGTAATGCCGCTCTTGTGAAGGATCACGGTCCTGATCGGGTTGTAGATGAGGTAATCGAGGAATCTGAGCGGTTCGGCAGAAATTCCCCCAAGGGCGGGCATATCAGCGGGCTTCTGCTGATTGTCGTCGCTGCCCGTATTCGGCGTCAGGAATTCGACCTTGTAGTTCTTCGCGTTCACGAACTGGGTCGAGCGCGTGGGATGGTTGAGATGTGGGACCTCCCGGAATGTCGGGTCCAGCTTTTCAAGAACCTCGCCTATGGGAGGGATGCTGTCGTTGACCGCCGTCGAGATCGAATGGAACTGGGCGAAGTCGGCATCGCTCGTCTGCATAAGCGACGCCGGCAGTCGAACGCCGAGAATGCCGGAATAGGTCTGGAATGCCACGGTTCCGACGAGAACCGCGCGCAGACGGAAGAGCCCTGCATTGGCAAGCGCCTCGATGATGTCGCCCGTAAACCTGGGCGGTGCGTTCATGCCGCCTTCTCTCGTAAGAGTGGCCACCATTCGCCGGCGGTTTCGGAGATCATCCTTGATCGCGCCGAAGTCGGTCACTCTTTTCGTAAGCTCCTCGTCATTCTTTGGCCCGACATAAGACCGTTTGACTCCGTCTTGGCCCGGATGATCGAAATACCAGTATTCCTTGCCCTTCACGGGGACGGAGACGAACCGACCCTCCAGCGGGAACTCGGCGACAAAACTTCCGTCCAGCGAACGCTGGCCGAGCTCCGCCAGCATGGTCTGGTACATCAAATCGATCTCGCGGATGGGCACGGATTTTCTCCGGTTATAACTTTCCTGTAAAAAGATTATAACACCGCGTTCGACCGGCCGAAAGCCCATCCTTCCTCTGGTTATAATTTTTCTACAGGAAAGTTATAACTGAGGCGCGGCTGAACGGGAGCGGTGCATCGGCTCCGTGTGGCGCAGAACGTGCGTGTGACATCATCGCCAAACCCTGCCGCGTCCTGACCGTCCTGCGCGTTTGCGCACTGTGGATCAAAAAGGAGCCCCGCCGAAACGGGGTAATTCGGGTAGGGGCGGATCGCACTGCAAGGGGTGGCGTACGGCCCCGTCACGACGGGGCACCTGCGCGATCCTTGCGACCTAACCCATTGATAGTCGGAAGCATGGCTGTCGGCACCTTTTTCATTCGAATAAGAGCACATCTCGATGGAGTAAGCGCCGTCAGGAAAACAAATGGCCTATGAGCCTGATATGGCTATCGTCTTCGATAGCGTGACAAAGGCGGTGATCGTCAGTTTCCGCGGAGTCACGGTCTATCTGCCAGGTCCCTATGCTGACCGAAAGGCGGGCGTTTTTGCCGCCGAAGCGCATTGCCGCCGGCTTGGCTGGCGAGATTGATTGCGACATCCATCAACGATCCACAAACGGCAGATATTTATATTGTCAATCGCTCGTCCTTTCGCAATCAGCGCGCATGCCGAGGCAAAATGTGCTAAGCTCTCTTGGTCGGTATCGAACAGCGTTGCCGGTCTATCGTCGCTGATCATCCACAATGTCAGTGGCTTATGTGCGGTTTGTCATAAACGCACCCTTTCGCGGGACCGATAGCCAAATCTTTGGCCGTCCCGTAGCTTTCACCACACCCACAGGCGTTTGGTTTGACATCCAAGCTCCCCACGCGGAGCTGCTATGCCCCACTTCGACCAATCGACGGTCGAGAACACTCTACTGAAATTGTTGAGCGTAGACGGCTTCGCACGCCTCTCGGGAGAGATGGAGCGCGTCGACCTTCCATTGCGGCACGTTCTTGTTGCTAGCGATGTCCCATCCACGCATGTCTGCTTCTTGGAAAGGGGCTTGGGATCTATGGTTGTCGGCAGCACCGACGAAGAAGCGGTGGAGATTGGCCACATCGGGCCCGAAGGCGCATCCGGCATGCACGTCGTCCTGGCGGTAGAGACCACCCCCACGCGCACGTTCATGCAAGTCGCAGGGTCGGGAATTATGGTGCCGATGGAGACGTTTCAGCGCGCGCTGGCCGATGATCCTGAGATGAAGGATTTCTTCCTTCGCTATGTTCACACAACCGTGCTGCAGCTCGCCCATTCGGCGCTTGCGAGCGCCCGCTTCAATATGCATGAACGGTTGGCTCGATGGATCCTGATGTGTCACGATCGCCTTGAAGGCAACAACCTGGCAATTACCCATGAATTTCTGGCATTGATGCTTGGTGTCCGGCGTTCGGGCGTCACCAATGAACTACACGTGCTTGAGGGCGTCCACGCCATCCGATCGACCCGCGGAAACGTCCGAATAGTGGACAGGGAAAAATTGATCGAAATTGCCGGCGGCTGCTATGGAGTGCCGGAGCGCGAATACGAAAAGGTGCTGGGTCTTCCGCTCCGCGCCAGGTAGATTAGTCCACTCGCTTAACCGCTTCCAAAAAAGGCAACACGAGCAGGATATCGCCTGGTTCGTTTTGCCTCTCTCCGTCGCGCTCAAGGCAACGGCATCGATAACGCATTCGCCACTGTCCCATGTCATCGCCGGCAATTGTGCGCAACCGCACTGATGGTTGGCCTTCAGAGGTTGATGCACTACGGTTGTCTTATCGCGATCCGGGTGAGCTGTTGCGACGCTCAATGAGGAAGATATGACGGACTTCAATCTCTCACTCCAGATAGAAGACGTGAACATGCTTTCGGATGCTGTTCGGACTTGGTACCGGCATAATCACGCCACGCCAACGGAACAATCGACACAGCTGCTTTGCAGCGCGGCGATCGACCTCTATAATCAAGGACACAGGACGCGCGAGGAGCTGGGCACGCTGCTGATCATGAAGTTTGATAGCCTTCACTCACTTGATGTCAACGCGCCGACGTCCACGTCTCATCACTAGTGATATCGGTCTGGCGTGACTCTAGAGGCCGATGGCAAGTGCGGCGCTGTGCTGCGATCTCAGCCGCCGACTGTGATTTCACCATCCGCAACACGTTTGACAAATATCTTCAAACCTTCATGCCGGAGTTTCTTCCAACTGCCGTCGGAAACCATTGATTTAGCCAGATCGGCAAACCCCTTGGTGAGGTAGGGAACCTGCGATGCCGATCGTTTGCCGAGCGCTTGGATCAGGCAGTCAGTTCTTGGCGGCGACGAGAACGTGTTTCCTGAACCTTCCATGCGGATCTCCAAATGATCTGTGCCGTCTGGAAATCTGATCGTCCCATAGCCGCACTTGGCCGCCGCATTCACTTCGGGCTTGGAGAGCTTGTCTTGCAGAACAAACGACAGCTGGCTGAAACTGTTGTCGGTGTAGTCGAACTGACCCAGTATGATGAAGTCCAGCTCGTTCTGCCCCTTCTTGGCGCCTTTGATCTTGCCAAAGAAGTCGGAATTCACCTTGGTGTCTTTGCCTGTCGTCAGGGCGAGCATTTCGCCCAGCTTGATATAGGTCCTCGGTTTTGACGAAACGTCTTCGGTACCAACCGCGGCGTTGCCCGAAGGCAGACTGGCGGTCTCCGGCTTGGCATAGGCGTCAGCGAAGGCTTGCAGTGTCGTGAGGTTGAGCGCTTGGGGAAGCGAACCGCTCTCGAACTTGCGGCAGGAGAGCGCGGCTTGCCGTGTTGCCTTGTCAGGCTTGCCCTCGACATTCCCTGGCTTGCAGCCCAAATGAGCCAGTTGCTGCTGCAACGTCTTGAGCAAAACTGCTTGTTTGGCGGAATAGTCGCTGACACCGCGGGTCACACTGACATTGCGGACATCGATGCCGATACCATCCGGCTGCACCACGTCAAACTGGGACGTATGATGGTCATAGGTCTTCCATTCATTGCCCCAACCCATCATCACCGGGCCGAGAATGAAGTTGAATGATTTTGGGTCGCGGTTTGATTGCGGCTCGCACTCGTTCGATTCCCAGCAATGCGGAGCCTGGTTGGTTGCTTCGCCTTCGGCGGCGTAGATCACCTTGTTGTCGCAGCTTGCCGTAACCCATCCGCTCTCATCGTTTGCCCATCGGATTTTCAGCGAGAATGTCGCCCATTTGCCGAAGTCTTGCGGTTTTTGGCACTGGCGGGCCAGAAAGTTCACGCCGTTGCGCGTGTCGGCTTTCAGCATGTAGATGAAATTGTGGATTGCCGGTCCTTCCCAGGACGCGAGGCGCAAATGGCTGTCCCAGCCATCGGGATAAAAGCCGTTTGCGGAGTTGTTCTGCCAGCCTTTGTAGGCAAAAGTCGGATCGAGCCGGAAATCGAACTTGTATTCGACGCTTTCGCCAACCTTCATGTCTCGCGTATAGCGAATCGTTGAGCGGACGTTGCCATTGCGACAATCATTTTCGCCGCGTCCATCTCCATAGTCGACATGGGAACACTGACGGTCGAATATCTCAAACCGGGTCACGCCGTCCTTGACCTCCGGTCTGACCGATCCGTTGAACTTGTGGCGCTCAAAACCTTTGGGGAGCGGATCGGCAGTCGCTGCTGCGTGGGGCACAAAAACCATAAGCGCGCCAACCGCCAGTCCAACGATGGGATTTTTCAGCATAGCCCCTTCTCCAAATTGGACGCCAACCATATCACGATCTCTTTGGAAGGTCGGGTTTAGATCAGGTTCAGATCGGTGCGTGAGGTGCTGTGCCGGGAGCAGGGGCCGCGGTCAAAGCTGCCAAGCTGCTGTCTTCAACGATGCCGCCGAGCCCGAGCAGGTGCGGCGGGATTGGCCCGGCCAGACGCCGGCGGTCGAGCCTATTGACTCGGAGCCCCGGCGCTCAACAGCGCCCGCACCAATGCCGCCTGGCTGCGGACGCCGGTTTTGTCGAAAATGCGCTGTAGCTGGGTGCGCAACGTGTTGACACTGACCCCGAGCAGATCGGCGGCGGCGGCGAGGTCGTGGCCATCGATGATCAGGCGAGCAAGCCGGGTCTGCGCCGGCGAGAGGCCGAAGACCTCCCGCGCGCCGGCGATCCGGCGCACCAGCGTCTCGGCGTCGTCGAAGGAGACCAGCGTCTTGCCGTCCTCGAGCAGGACCCAGCAGTGGAGCGGAATCCCCGCCGCGTCCTCGCCGAGCGCCACCGCCCAGGCCTGCTTCGGCGCGATGTTCAGCGGCCTCTGGCTCTGCAGCTCGCGGAACGCCAGACGCACCGCCTCGCGCAGCGCAGGGTCGCGTTCGCGCTGCCGGGCACGCAGGCGGCCGGCAGCGGCGACGAGCCCGGGATGGTCATGCATCCGCTCCCGCGCCAGCCGGTTCGTCCAGAGGATCCTTGCATCCGCGTCGACCTCGATCAGCGGGCAGTTCGCCTCCTCGACGCTGCTCTCCATCATCACCATGCAGCCGATCTTCCAGGCGCCGTCGATCCGGTGGAGGATCCGGAGCTGGCGCTTGCGATCCTCGCCGGTGTCGCTGCCGATCTGATCGAAGGTCATCCAGGCCATGTTGCCGTCGACGACGATGTTGACCTTTTCCCAGCGGACGCGCTCCGAAAAGGCGTGTTTCTCCGGGAATCGCTCGACGATCTTCTTGATCCGCGCGGCGATCGGATCCCAGCCTTCGTCCACCCGGACGCCGAGCGAGGCGAAGTATTCCATCCGCCGGGTCTGCGGCGACTGCACCCAGTGGCTTGCCAGCGCCTCGAAGTCTCGCTGCAGCCAAGCCTCGGTTTCGGCGCGGATCACTGCCATGATCGCCGCCCGGTCAGCCTCGCTGTCGTCCATCGCGCGGTCCCCCACAACGGATCGCAGCATAGCATGATCGGTCTGTCGGATCATGGCGGCACCTCATGTGTGGATGATGCCGGCCAGAAACAGCGTCAGGCCGGCGGTCGCGGCAGTCAGCCCGATTAGCCGAAGCTTCAGGCGCGGCAGGGTGATCTGATTTCGGTAGTATCGATCCTCGGCCGCGGCGCCCATCTGCGTCGGGCGGCGGCGGTTTGGCATATGCGCGGCGACGAGACTCTGAAGGTCCATTGTGTTGCCTCCCGGTTCGGGCTTCATCTGCCGCATTCTCGCACGCATCCGAGCCCCGCTCTGTCATGCAGGCGGAGGACATCGGGCTCGGCGCCCGGCTGGCGAACAAAGAATCATCTCAACCGGAACGAGTCCCGCGGTGATTAGTTGAGTCGCGTATTTCCAGCGTGAGGGGGATGCATCATGAGCAGGCGACGAAGGTTCAAGCCGGTGAAGATCACCATCAATGGCAAGGTCAGGACGGTCTATAATGTCGTTCAGGCCGGCAACACTTTGTTGAATGACTGGCCCGAGCAGACGCCGGCGGCCAAGGTGGCCGAGCGGCTTGTGCTCGACGTGTTCAACGATGCCGCCGGGCCCGAGCAGGTGCGGCGGGCATTCATTACCGCGGCGAAGGCGAGCGACATCAAGTTCAGCTCCTGAGCGGCGGTGTCGGCGAAAGCCCTGGCTCACTTCCATGACACATGCTCCTGGTATCGCAGATCCCGGGTTTTGAACTGCGTCTCCATCCAGGCGGCCGAGACGATCGCCGCGAGGAAGCCGAAGGTGAGGCAGGCGATGGCCTGGGTCCGCCACGAGACGAAGGTGACCGGTGCCGGGACGGTGGGCTTTTTCGCGCATTCACCGGGCGGGCAGGCGCAGCCGGTAAAGGCCTTGATCAGGCAATCGCTCATGCTGCACCGCCTTTCACCGTGTCGATGGCGGCGAGGATCTTCTGGTGAAGGGGGCAGCCGTGATCGTCGCTGCCATCGAAGAAACGTTCGGCCTCCACCAGTGCCTTCAGGAGATCGGGTGCCCCGGCGGTGAAGCGGGCGCGGGTCTTTTCGTTTGCTCCGGCCCGTCGGGCGGCAGGAAGGGAAGGGCTCTCGGTCGATGGCTCTGGTGCGGGATTGGCGGCAGACATCTCCCTTCTCCTCAGGCGTAAAGCTGATCGATATCGGTAATGCCCATGATCTCGCGGGCATAGCGGTAGTGCTCCTCGACGCTGGCCGCAGCACCGCGCAGCCAGGACGGGCCGCGGATCGAATGTTCGGGTCGGCGCAGGAACGTAAAGCCGAGGGCGCCCATGCGCTGGGCTTCATTGGCCATATAGGCGCGGCAGTCGCCCATCGTGCGCGCCGCATTCCAGCGGGTGTCCCGCCTGCTTTCCTCGGTCTCGATATTGCGGATGTGCTGCATCGCCTGTCCTCTCGCGCCTCTGGTCGGCCTGTGAGGGAAAGGTATATATAATACCCGATTACGTCAATCGCAAAAGGTATAAAAAATACCTCTGCGATTGACGAGGTACGAATCGTAGGTCTATGTCTGTCGCCAGTGATTGGGCGACCGGGTGCAACTCCCGAGATGACGAAGCCCAGCGGCGCGGGAAGCGAAAGTCCTTAAGTGCGCTGTCAGAAAATCAGGACGAGGGCGAAGCGAATGGCCCCTCTGGCACGTGTCCCATCCCGGCTCCGGCCTTCAAGACCTGGCCAATGCTCTCCCGGCTTCATGGGCTTTGCTCATGGGGTAGGGGGAAGCTTTGGCCGGAACCCTCCCTCACCAGCCTTCAGGAACCTTCTCCTCCTAAGCTGAAGAGAGAGGAGTGAGAACTGAAGTTGGAGTATGAAAGCTACGAGAAAAAAGGAGGCCGGCCATGCGCAACGAAATCGAAATCACCGACTAGGTGATCGAGGCGGGTCTGGGATCACCGAATTTACGATCCATGGGATGAGAAGCTGCCGAAGGACATTCCCCGCGGCCATCCGTTCCATCCTGGTGGCGGTGACGAGTGGTGCGCGAAGGGCATCCGAAGCTTCCGCAATTTTTGGTTTCAGAGGATGAATCGTCCCGATATACATCGTGATCCCGGCTAGGGCTCGGCGAGCTCCGGAGCGAAATCCTACAGGCCGTACATCTCGCGCGCGGCACTGTACGCCAGGAGCAACACCGCTATCGTGACGATATAGAACCAGATTCGGCCGGAGCGTGAGGAAGGGCGTATCATCCTGTTTTCCCTATTGAAATATGATTGATTCGCGGCGTTATTTCCGAGCTTTGGCAGTCAGCCTCACATCTCGATGATCGATCGGCGGACGCGGCCGACGATGGTGACGGCGCCCTGGAATTCCGGTGGCGGCACGTCTTCGTAGGAAGCCGGCTGGAAGGGCGGGTCGTCGTTCGGGCGATAGCGCTTGTAGGTTGCAGCACCCGTTTCGTCGGCGACGACATAAAGCGCGTTCGGCGCCAGGCGCTTGTCGCGCAGATTGACGAAGATGATCGAGCCGGGCGGCGAGATCTTGTTCATCGAATTGCCTTCGACCTCGAGCGCGATCCATTCGCCATCGGGCAGGTCGAGGGCGGCGACCGTCGGGAATTCCGAAAAATCGGTGATCGGCGCCTGCTCGCTCAGCTGGCCGGCGCTGACCCAGGAGATTTTTGGCACATCGGCGACTGAGGCCGGCAGCTCATCCGGATCGAGCGCGTTGCCGGTGCCGAACTGCAACCAGTTGAGATTGACCTTGAAAGCGCGGGCATACTTCTTCGCATCGGCAATGCCGAAGCCGTTGCGGCCGGATTCATGCGCCTTGAAGACATTGGCATTCCAGCCGAACCGATCGACGATCGCCTTCGGCCCGGCAAAGCCAGCATTCTTCCTGGCCATGACGAGGCGCTTTGCGCGTTCTTCGCGTTCAAATTGTTCCTGATCTTTCAACATGATATAAAAAATACCCTAAATTAAGGTACATGTCATGCCCTAATGTGCTTGACATCTAGGGTATTAATTGTACCCTATTCGCCATGACACACAGCGACATCATCAACAACGGCCAGCCTTTCGGACTGGAGGAGACGGCACCATGAGGTTCACCATCTCAAGCGAAGAGCGGCTTGCCATGGACGTCATTCCGACCGGCGTCGTCATTCACCGGCCGCAAGGCCCAAGGGGAGGGCGCATGTCGGTGATCCCCATTCGCAACGAGGATATCCCCTTCCTGGCCAAGGCCCTGCAGCAGGTGCTGAACGCCAACCGGGAGGTGGAGTCGATATGACCATCTCCGCCGCAACACCCGCCGGCGAGTTCCAGCGCCGCGGCGCCCGCTACACCGGCTGCCCGATCTGCGCAAAGGCGCTGTCGATTGCCGAGGTGATCGAGCGCCACTGCGAAAATTGCGATCGGCCGACGCGCCCGGAAGAGATCAGCGAGACGATGATCCCGCCCGGCGCTCTGCCGATCACCAACCCCGATAGCCCAGCCCCTCCCTGACGGCTATCGGTGGCTGGCGTCGTCGCCCTCCCTCGGCGACGCCAGCATCTCGGGCGCGACAATGTCGTGCCCGACCCAGGCGGCGGCCTGGCAGACGACCGGAGCCTTTGCTCCCAGAGCCGGGGCTCCGGTCGTCATCCGTGAAAAATCAAAGACGTTGGCAGCACCCGCTCCGGCGGGAACGGCGAGCCGCGCTTGAAATCGGAAGGAAGGATCAAGCGATGAGCATCCAGGCCGAGGCCACGCCAGCGCAGCAAAGCACGCACATGAACGCGCTCGAGCTCTTCCGCAGCGGCCGGGACTACATCGAGATCGCGGCCCTCCTCGGGAGGTCGGTGCCGTCGGTGGAAACCGAGATCCACCGGCTTCGAAGCGCGGAAAAGGGCGACACCGCCCACGAGGACCATGCCGGCGCAGAGATCAGGCGGTTTCCCCGCCGCACCGCCAGGCCCGGTGCCCCGGTCAATTTTGCCGGCGGGCGACGGCGGCTGCGGATTTGAAGAGGCCATCTCAATCGGGAAAGGGACATCGCATGGGCAAGGACACAGTGAGCCAGGAGATCATGGAAATCCTCCGCCCGGTGCTGGGGGAGGAGCTGGCGGCAGCGATCATCGAGCATCGCAAGCGCACGCTGAAGAAGCCGCTGACGGCTTATGCCGCCAGGATGCAGGCGAGGGAATATCTCATGACCGGTGACCCGGTCGGCGCCGCCGAGATGCAGATCTTCCGCGGCTGGCAGGCGATCAAATGCGACTGGTACCTCAAGGAGAAAGCGAGGGAGGCCGGGTCGATCAACAGCAGCACGAGAAGGACGACAGTCGATGCCGCAAGAGATTTCCTCTCCGGTGAAGATCATAGCTGGGATGCTTTCGGGTTTCCCGGCATCCGCAGGCACTGATCCCGACATGCAGATCCGCGCCTATCTCGTCGCGATCGAGGGCATCCCGCTGGAGGCGGTCTGGCAGGCCGCCAAACTCTTCATATCAGGAAAGGTGAGGGATCATAACCGCGCCTTCGCCCCGAGCTCAGCCAGTTTCGCCGAGCAATGCCGCAATCAGCAGGCGGCGATCGAGGCGGAAAGCCGGCCGCGCATGGAGGCAGAGCCCGAGAGCCCGCAGCCGAAAGTGCCGGCCTACAAGATGCAGCTGCTGCGGGACGCAGCCAATGGAAGCCGCAGCGCCAAGCGGGAGCTCGCCAGGATGTTTCCCGACAACCCGATCATTGCAAGGGCCGCACGATACGAGGAGGCACTGAGATGACCATCACCTTTTGGACGGAAGACAAGATCGTCAAGGCGGAAAAGCTTTGGAAGGAAGGGCTATCGGCGAGAGAGATCGCCAACCTGTTCGGCTCGAAGAAGAACACCGTCATCAACATGGCGCATCGCAACCGCGACAGGTTCCCCTCCAGGCAGGACACCTGGCATCCGCAGCCAAAGGCGGGCCCGCCCGTCCAGCCGATCCGCCACCCCGACCGCGTCACGCGCGTGACCATGTCGGGCGCGCATGTGACGATGCCGCGCGTGCCCTGCATCGATGGGTATGCAGAGCCATGAGCACCGTCACCCCACGCGAAACCGAAGTGATCCGCTGGATGGCGGCGGGCAAGACGGCCGCCGAGATCGGCACCATTCTCGGCATCTCCCACATCACCGTGAACACGCACATTGCCAACGCTAAGGCGAGGCTCGGCGTCTTCAAGGATACGGCGCTGGTCGCCGCGGCACTCAGAAACGGCATCATTCGATAGAGGGACGATCAGCATGGGCGGCAAAGCCACCAAGGTGAAGACAGGGCGGGCAAACAAGGGCGCCGGCCGTCCGCGCAAGGAGAATGTCGAGCGTTTTCCCTGCGGCAAGATCAAGCCCTTCGAAACCGAGAAGGAGAATATCAGCGTGGCGATATCAGCCCGCCGCCGCATCCACGGCTTCGGCCGGACGGTTGATGACGAGACGGTCAAAAGCCCCTTTGCCGGCTACACCCTCGGCCGCATGTTCCTCGACGGCCTGATCACCGCCGAGCAGCGCCAGGCCGGCGACGACTATGCCGAGGCCATCGCCCGCTACCACAAGACGACAGGCATCCCGGCCCCGAGCCCGAGAGCGCAATCGCTCTTTACCGTCAAAGGCCATGAAGGCGAGGTGACCGAAACCTTCGCCGACCGCGCCCGCAAAGCCAGCAACCGCATGATGGCGCTGCAGGGCATCCTGCTGCGCTGCCCTGATGGGCCGCAGGTGCGCAGCATGGTCTATAACGTCACGGTGATGGACTATGAACACTTGCGGCAGATGCCGCCGCAGCAATTGCTGTGGCTGCGGAGGGGATTGACGGCGTTGCGGGGGGCGAGGGATGGGTGATGGGGGGTAAGGCTCCTCTCGGGAGTCCGGGGCTGCGACCTCTCTCCAGCCTCATCCTGAGGCGCCCCGCAGGGGCCTCGAAGGACGGGGCTGGCCTCCCGCCTGCCTCGATATACCAATGCTGCCATTGGCGTCCAGCCACCAGCCCTCGTCCTTCGAGGCTCCGGCCTTTGGCCTGCGCACCTCAGGATGAGGGCTGGTCGGTGTGCCCTGCCGTTGCGCCCTCTGCAACCCCGGCCAGCGCCGGGCAGGCCAAGCGCTGATCTACATCACCAGGGGGGCAAAATTGCCACGCCTAAACACAGGCGATCGGATTGACAGAAGATTAGCGGTTCGCACATACCTGCAGGGCCTGTTCTAATAGGGATATTGACGGATCCACCGTGAAATTGACGTTGCTGCAAGTTTTGAGGACATTGTGGGCGCGGGGGAGCAATTGCCAAACACATGTCGTTCTCAAGGGACATAAGGAAGCAAGACTGTGATCTACGAGCTCAGAATTTACGACTGCCTGCCCGGCCGATTGCCCGCGCTGCTCAACCGCTTTGCTGAACATACGCTGGCAATATGGGACAAGCACGGCATCAAGCAGGCGGGTTTCTTCACCACAATCGTGGGCGAAAGCAGCCAGCGTCTCACCTATCTCATCGCCTGGGAATCGCTAGCTGATCGCGAGGTGAAATGGAATGCTTTCACCACTGATCCTGCATGGCTTGAGGCCCGCGACGAGTCAGAGCGCGACGGGCAAATCCTCGCCAATATCTCTAGCCAGCTGTTGTCACCGACCGCCTTTTCGGCAGTAAAGTAAGACACCACCGATCCCCGCTTGCCGCCAGTCGGAATTCCACCCGAGCTGGTCATCCGCGGAAGCGATGAAGAACGGCAGCTCCTAGAACAGGATGATTTTAGGCCCGGTCGGCCTAAAATCTGAATCCTGTTCTAAATTAAATAGTTGGAGCATGATGTCGTCCGAAAACCGACCACACTTTTCGGCATCATGCTCTAGGATATCGCCAACGCTGCCCGAACGGCCGGAATGGGGCGCTTCACAGACGGCTCTTCATCACCGTCGGCAAAATCGCTTAGGTCAGATCTCAGTGGCTTGGGAGAGCGAAAGCGCGCCCGCACCAGATGCCGCCGCCGCTGTTCTCGTGGGCGAGCAGGGGGCTTGCGGCGGGGCGGGCCGGTCGACGCCGGAGCTGCTCGGCCCGACGCTCATCCGCGTGGGCGCTGGATCAGGTCTGTCGCATGGTCTTCCATCCAGGCGACCTCAAGCATCCCCTCGTCAAGCACACCGCGGCTGGCCAATTCCATCTCCCATGCGGAGCCCGCTGCGGCAAGGTCGCGCATATGTTGCTGCATTTGCCGAACCCGTTCGATTCCGGCCTGCATGATGCCGATCTCCGGCTCTATCCCGTAGGCATCGAGTAACAATTGAAAGCGCCGGGCTTTCTCGCGGACGCCCGTTTGCAAGCCATGCGCCTCGCATTTCTCGTCACGCCAGAACGGCACCCAGCGCCAGGCAACAAAGCCGAGGTCCCAGGCGCGCGGTCCCGGCGCTGCCGCGTCCCAATCGATGAAAGCCACGGGGAGCCCTGCTTGAAACACCGTATTCCACGGCGTCAGGTCATTGTGGCAGACCGTTTCAACAGGGTGGCGGGCGTCAAGACGCCATTCGCGATCCCGCCATGAGAAGCTGGCTGCAGCATCGTGGTAGGATCGCAGCAATTGTCCCAGGCGCTCGAGGACGTTATCGCGCCAGACATAATCCGGGAGACGGAGATCGAAGCGACCGCCTTTATCGGGAAGGAAGCCTTCGCCGTTGCCGACATCACCTTCGATATAGGTAAGGACTTCCCGTCCTTGGTCATCGAGGCCGAGCGCACGCGGGCAGCCATCATATCCCTGGCGCTCGACGTGCCGCAGCAGGTCGAGAACGGCGGGAGACCACGCACGTCCGCCGCGCCGCACCGTTTCGCCGATGCGCACGACATTCGAATCCTTGCCGCCGATAAGAGGATTTTCTGGCTCGTCCATACCCTAGCTTAGGCGAGGGCGAACTGACGGGTCAACGGAGAAGGTGCCTGCAAAGGCGAGGAGCGTCGAACCGACGTCATCGATGATCGCAGCAAGCAATAGCCGCGAAAGCCCGGACTCCCGCTCTATCCGGTTCATGCCGGGAACTGCCCCTCACCCTAACCCTCATATGCGCTAGGTTAAGCGAGCGTGTAGATCGTCGCATTGTTTTCGGCGTCGTCGCGGCGGCTCACAGAGGTGGCGACGACTTCGCGTGACGAGATTACAGACGGCCTGCCACAGAAGTGGTCCGCGGATGGCGGCGCAAATGGTGGCCAGGGCGATCTTCATGAGACGCCAGCGCGATGGGCTTGCCAATGGGGGGCTAGCCAGTGGGGTTGCCACATCCAGAGGGGGGAGAGTCCGGGACTTGCCCGGCAATCTGTTCGGCAATGATGGCGACGATCAGTCTGGCGTAGAGCCATGCCCGGGCCAGTTCCGGCTTCTTGGCCGGCAAGCTGTCGAGGCCGGCCAGGCTCTTGAACCGTTTGAACGCCAGCTCGATTTGCCAGCGGAAGCGATAGAGGGTGAGGATATCGGCCGGCGGGAAGGTGGCGGTCGGCAGCGAGGTCAGCAGCAGAATGTACTTCGCCGCCTCGAGACTGCGCGGATCGGGTTTTTTGCCGCGCTTGCGGGCATCCTTGAGCAGGCGCTCTTGCTCGGCTTGGGCCTGTTGCGGATCCTTGCGCCGGACAATGAGGCGCAGGACCAGCGGCGGTGGTGGCGGCGTCCCCGTCATGCCTTCGTGGACACGAACCTGCACCTCGCCTTCCTGCTCTTGCTGAGCGGCGAGTGCGGCAAACAGATCAAAGGGCTCGCCATTCGTCTGCAACAGGCGCAACGAGTTCCAGCCGGTCCGCACGATGAAGTCTGCACCGGCATCGATCACCGGCCGCAGGTCGCGCGGTCTTGCATAGTAGCGATCGGCCAGCACGATATCGCCGGGTGCGTAGGTAAGGCGCTGAAGGTTCTCGGCACCATGGATGTCGGTCAACTCAAGCTGATCGACCTGAGCCGTTGCCAGATCGTAGCCGACATGCAACCGCCATGTCGTGCGGTCAGCGCCCGGATGGCAGATCGACGTTCCATCGAGCACACGCAAGCGATATCCCGCAAAGCGCCCCGTCGGCACTTTGGCCTGTTCGGCAATCAGCGCGGCCACGATGTCGCCAAGCCAAGGCGCCGCTTTGCACAGCCGCTCGAGCAGCGATGGGTCTGACAAACGGGCGATCCCGCCCGCTTCGGCCCATGCACAGGTCTCGCGTAGCGACATGCCAAGGCCGCCATAGGCAAGTGCCAGCCGCAACAGCGTCTCGGCATTCTTGATTTCCCGCACCCGCGTAAAAGCACCGCGCAACCGCGCCGTTGCTTCCAAGTCAAAACCCGCCGGAAGCCGCTCGCGCACTTCCGGCCAATGATCCAAAACCTCAGGACGAATCTTCATCCAAAGCTTGAATCACAACCAGATTCCTTATGTCCAGGGCTAAACCTAGCGCATATGACCCTAACCCTCTCCCCGTAAAAACGGGGCGAGGGGACGTGCCAAACGCAGCGTCAAGATTGAGGAAGCCGGTGCGGCATGTCCCTTCTCCCCGCGCGCGGGGGTCCGAAGGACGGGGCGAGACCCGTGGCTCGGACGCCGGTCGGTGGCGGCAGCCGGATGAGGGGCAGGCTGCGATCTATGTGCGGGATTGCCGCATGACATGGGATCCGCTGCTCGCGTCCAAAACGCCGCGGGTCTAAGACCGGTTGACCGCCCCCGAGCTACTCGGCCCACCGCCGTTCAAAGAACTTTGTCCTGGCGCCCAGATAAATGAGCGCGAGCAAGAGGCCGATGCCGACATGGCGACTTTGATCGACGTCGGACGGTCCCTTTTCGTTGCCGCTCTATGGGAGTATTTTGCTCTCAAAGTGTCTCAACTTGGCGTTGGAGAGTGCAGTGTTTGTGGACGGCAGTCGCAAGTTCCTGCTCTTTTTGGCCGTCGCATCGTGTCAACTGACGTTCGCGCCACGATTGGGTGCGGCAGACGACACCGTTACGATCGACAGCGGAATGCTGAAGGGTGAGAGGTCGGGCACGGTCGTCAGCTTCAAAGGCATACCCTACGCGGCGCCGCCGGTTGGTGATCTGAGATGGCGCAATCCAAGACCAACGGAGAGATGGAACGGGACCAGGGATGCCCGCAATTTCGGCCCGTCCTGCATGCAGACCGATGACCTGCCGAAGTCAGAGGATTGTTTGACTCTCAATGTCTGGACACCCGCCAAGCGTTCCAGGACACCGCTGCCGGTGATGGTTTGGATTTATGGCGGCGCTCTTGCCCAGGGAAACACCCCTCAGTATCCCGGTGGCCAGCTGGCCGCCCGCAGAGTCGTGTTCGTCAGTATGAACTACCGCATGGGACGACTGGGTTATTTTGCCCATCCTGCACTGATCAAGGAATCCCCTGACGAGCCCGTCGGCAATTATGGTTACATGGACCAGCTTGCAGCCTTGGAATGGGTCCAGCAAAATATTGAAGCCTTCGGCGGTGATCCGAAGAAAGTGACGATATTCGGAGAGTCGGCCGGTGGCGGCTCGGTGATGGCGCACATGATATCGCCGTTGTCGCGGGGGCTTTTCCGCGGCGCCATTCTACAGTCACCGGCTCTGCCTACCGCGCGTGCTGAGAGCACGCCTTTGTCACCTCTGAAAGAAGCGGAGAAAGCCGCGTTGGACTATGCGGCTTCTCTGGGGATCAACGGCAGCGATGCCGAGGCTCTCACGGCGCTTCGGGCGCTGCCTGCGGAAAAGCTGACCGAGGGTGCATCGGTAGAAGAGGTGCTGGCGGGAATGTCGACAGGCAAGCCCGTCATCGGCATCTCAGGCGCGATGATTGACGGACGGTTTTTGCTCGAAACGCCGGAAGCGGCTTTTGCGGCAGGCCGGCAGGCGCCGGTTCCCGTCATCGTCGGGGCAAATAATCGAGATCTCGGTATCGGTCAGGCAGCGACGAAAGACGATCTCTTCGCGCTGTTCGGGAAGCATGCAGCTGAGGCCCGCACCCTCTACGATCCGACCGGCCAACAAACGCTCGATGAGCTGAAGCAGCAGGTTCTGGCCGACAAAACGCTTGTTGAACCGTCTCGCCACCTCGCTGACGAGATGATCCGCGCTGGTCAGCCGACGTGGTGGTATCGTTTCTCCTATGTCGCCGAGGCTCTCCGCAACGATCCGGCATGGAAAGGCACTCCGCACGGCTTCGAAATTCCGTATACGCTCAACATTCCAGACGCGCTGGTGAAAGACAAGGTTACGCCTGCCGACTGGGCCATGGCCACATTGGCGAGTGCTTACTGGGTCGATTTTGCAACGAGCGGTGACCCCAATGGAGGCTCACGGCCAAAATGGCCTCACCACGACCCCTTCGTCCACAGGGTCATCGACTTCACCAATCACGGCGTGACGTTCGGAGCAGATCCGCTGAAGCCAAGGCTCGACCTTTGGCAAAGATATTGGGAGGAAGAGGAGTGACGGGGTGGTGCCCGTCGCTTAGCCTCCGCCATCCCGAGGGCTGCAGTCCCGGCCCCGAGCCCGAGGGCGCAATCGCTGTTCTCAGTCAAAGGCCATGAAGGCGAGGTCACCGAAACCTTCGCCGACCGCGCCCGCAAGACCAGCAACCGTGGTGTCAGGCCCCACTGAGGGTGACTACAGCCGCCTGCCTTCATAGCAAGGCTTCACGAGGCTGAGAATTTCACCATGACACCGCGCTGGCGAAAGTAGGCCTCCATCCGCTTCCTGCCAGAACGGTTATTCTGCACGAGCCTAGCCGGGTCGAATACGGCCTCTTTCACACCCGCCCGCGTCAACGCTGCCTTGAGGGCCGCGATATGCACGTCGATGTCGGCGTTGTCCGCCTGGAGCGACTCATAAATGCGGTTTGTTGCATCTGCTACGGTTGGTTCGCTCACGATTGCACTCCTGTTGTCGTCTGGCTGGCCTGACCGTATTGGGGTGAAACCTGTTCACGTCAATGGGTGACAATGGATTGGAACATTTCGTCCACTTTCGAAGATGAACCACTCAACGGCAGGAACAGCTCCGCCACCGTCCCGTGCTCCGGCCCCCGGGGAAGAAGGCGAGGTGTCCTCACCAGCGAGCGTTACAAAGGTGGCGGCAGCCGGATGAGGGGCGGGCGGCGATCTCTGAGTGGGTGGGGGTGCTGAGCCGATTGCTCAAGCCAAGGGATCATCCGGCGCGGCACGCAGTGGTCGCTGTCGTCATCGAAGGCGCGGGGTTGTCGTTTCGATCGCGGGAAGGGAGGCGTCCACTGCGTGCCGCAGGAGAGCTGGTAGCGCGGCATTGTTGCGCGCACTTTGCCGGGATCATACCAATCCGTAAGAATGCAGCCCCGGCCGTTCGACCGCCGCACTTTACCAAAATGTATAGTTCCAGCGAGGTCCCCGTGAGGTCTGGAGCGCAGGCTTGGCGCCATCATTGCCAAGTTGAAGGTCAGCTCTTTCATGAACATGCGCACCGCACCTGCCGCCCTTATGCCGGCCCTTCATCCGGTCAGCCTGCGGGTGAACACCTACCTGATCAATCTCGACCGTGCGCCATTGCGCAGGTTTCGAATGGAGCGCCTGCTGGCAAGCTTCGGCCTTGCCTTCGAGCGTGTGGCGGCGGTCGATGGCGCAGGGCTGAGCCTGCCGCATCCGGGCTTCGACGAAGCATCCTATCTCCGCCGGCACGGCCGCCGGCCGAACCCTTTCGAGATCGGCTGTTATCTGAGCCACGTCGAATGCGCCAAGCGGTTCCTCGGCAGCCATGCCGAGTTCGCGCTCATTCTGGAAGACGATCTCGATTTCGATGACGATCTGGCCGAGCTGCTCGACGCCGCTCTCGAGCACCAGGCGCGCTGGGACATCCTGCGGCTGTCGACCGTCAATACCGGGCGAAAGCACAAGGTGGAGCCGCTGACCGCATCGCGCTCGCTCGCCATCGCGCTGACCCGCGAGAAGGGCTCCGGCGCCTATCTGATCAATCGCAAGGCGGCGGGCTGGATTGCCGATGTGCTTGTCCCCATGCGCCTGCCCTATGATCTCGCCTTCGATCTGGAGTTCGATGATGGGCTGAGCGCCTGCTTCGTCGATCCGTTGCCGGTCAGCCAAAGGGCCGATCCCTGCTCGCAGATCCAGGCAGGGCTTTCGACCTACCGGCTGGGCCGCCGCCGGCCGTGGAGCGTGCTGCCGTATCGCGCTGCCGCCGAGCTGCGCCGCTTTGCCGCCCGCTTCAGCCGGCTCGCGGCATGGCGGATGCGAAATTAGCACCTGCCGCCGAGATCAGCGGGAAGCCGATCGAAACGATGAGGCCGGGATGATTGTCCGCCATGGTGATCTTAGCCGAATGCAGGTCGGCGATCGCCTTGACGAGGCTGAGCCCGAGCCCGCTTCCCGGCGTCGCGCGGCTCTTGTCGAGCCGGTAGAGACGCCGGAAGACCTTGTCCCTTTCGCCGGCGGGAATGCCGGGGCCGGTATCGGCGACCGAGACGATAGCGCGGCCGCCCTGGCAGCGGAGCGAAACGGTGATGTCGGTTCCATCAGGGCAGTGGTTGATCGCGTTCTCCACCAGGTTGGCGATCATCTGCGTCAACAGATCACGGTCGCCCCGGATGAGCGCCGGACAGCGCTCCGTGATATCAAGCGCCATCAGTGCGTCTTCGGCGACATCGACATAGACTTCGGAAATGACAGCAAGCACGGCGTCGATATCGGTTGCCTGGAAACGCTCCTTGCGGGCGCCGGCCTCGATCTGGGAAATGCGCAGCAGCGCCTCGAAGGTGGCGTTGATCCGGTCGCTCTCGTGTCTGGCTTCGTCAAGCAGAGCCGAAACATCCGCCTGCTGGTCGTTGCCGGCCACCGCGGCATCCAGCGTCAGGCGCAGCCTGTTCAGAGGCGTCTTCAGATCGTGGGCGATATCGGCGCTCACCTGCCGCATGCTCTCGACCAATCTCTGCAGCCGCTCCAGCGCCGCGTTGATCTGGATCGCCACCGTATCGAGATCGTCGCCGTTGCCGGTGATGGCAATGCGAGCGTCGAGCGCGCCGTGGGAGACGTCGTTCATGGTGAGGGCGACCCGGTCCAGCCGCGCCTGGGCGCGAACGGCGAGAAAGACGCCGCCGCCGATCGCGGTCGCGACGACGATCGCGGCGGCCCATTCGAAGCTGACCAGCACGATCCGCAGCATCTCGTCGACATCGTTGAAGTTTTCCGCCACCACCAGGCTGTAGGGACCGATGGTCGAGACCTGCATCCGGTAGCGTTCATGCGCCTTCAGCCCGACATCCCTGGAGGTGACGGTATAGACGCCGTTCGGGATGCGGGGTGCGGCGAAATTGCCGGCGAGTTTGCGCCCGCCTGCATCCGTCAGCGAATAGAGCCCGTCGGAGGTCGATTGGAAGCTCGCATAATTGTTCAGCGTGTTGATCAGATCCTCGGTGTCACCGGGATTGTAGGTCGAGACGATGAGCGAATTCATCTCGTGGAGCGACTGTTCGAGATCACGCTCAAGGCCGAGGCGCAGCATGTGGTAGATGATCGCACCGCTCAGGATGAAGGTGACGACGAAGAGCACGCCGAAGGTGACGGCAAGCCGGAACGGCGTGCTCCTGCGCAGGCTCGAGCATGATGCCGAAAAGTGTGCGCGGTTTTCGGACGAGATCATGCTCTTACTCTTTAAATTGCGAACAGGTTTTGAGATTTTCAGGCCGATAGGCCCTGAAATCATCCTGTTCTAGCGAGGCGCATGCAGGCTGTATCCGGTGTTGCGGACCGTATGCAGAAGCTGGACCTGGAACGGCTTGTCGACCTTGGCTCTCAGCCGGCTGATATGGGTCTCGACGACGCTGGTCTTCGGATCGAAGTGGAAATCCCAGACCCGCTCCAGCAGCATCGTCTTGGTGATGACCCGGCCTTCGCCGCGCATCAGCACCTCGAGCAGGGTAAATTCGCGCGGCTGCAGCTCGATCACCTGGCCGGCGCGGCGGGCCTCCCGCCGGATCAGATCGAGCTCGAGATCGGCAACCTTCAGCACCGTCCGCTGCTCCTGCACCGGCGGCCGCCGGCCAAGCGCATTGACGCGCGCCATCAGCTCGGAGAAGGCAAAGGGCTTGACCAGATAATCGTCGCCGCCCGCCTCCAGCCCCTCGACCCGATCGTCGACACCGCCGATCGACGTCAGGAACAGCGCCGATGTGCCGACCTTGGCAGCCCTCAGTGAACGCACGATCGCCAGGCCATCGAGACCCGGCAGCATGCGATCGACGACGATGACGTCATAGGCCTCGCGCTGCGCCTGAAACAGCCCATCGCGGCCGTCGCCAACCACGTCACAGACATGCCCGGCCTCGGAGAAGCCCTTGGCGATATAATCGGATGTTTTCCGGTCGTCCTCAATAAGCAGGATTCGCATCAGCCCGATCATTCCCGGCATGCCTGGGGGCGAGATCTAGCCGAGAGGACGGCTTGGCCGCAACTTACGGATTTGTAAGGTGATGGGTGGGGAGTGGCTTCAGACGCAACCAAGCGCCACCCGCCCTCGTCCTTCGAGACTCCGGCCTTTGGCCTGCGCACCTCAGGATGAGGGCTAACCGTGGTGCTTGCATGGGCTACCGGCGCGTCTTGCCGCCGCGCTTCCATTGAACCAGGCTGCAACCTCTCTCCAGCCTCATCCTGAAGTGCCCCGAAGGGGCCTCGAAGGACGGGGCTGGCCTGCCGCCTCTCGCTCCGGTTGGCTGCGAAGCCAGTCCGAAAGATATGTCGATTTTCACGGTTGTTGCCGGTGTACTTGCCGCAGAGCTCACCCCACCCTCCGTCTTCCTCGGGCTTGACCCGAGGATCCACGCCGGCATTCATCAGCAGCGGGCAATGGATCCCAGGCTCAAGGCCTGGGATGACGGAGGGTGAGGGGAAGCGTGTCGCCATGCCTCGCCCCACCTTTCTCGCTGGCGAGGGGACCACAAGACCGGAAACCTCCTCCTCGTGCGTCTCCCATCCGTCTTGGCGTGTAAAATTTCCGCGCTACCTCTGCACACGGCAAAGGAGGAAGACGATGAAGATGCGGAAGTTTACGATCGCCGATGCGTCGTTGGAGCGTTCCCCCGGACAGGAGGCAGACATCTCCGTCGGCAATCTGGTCGACGAGCGGCACGGAGGGCCGATCACTATCGGTTATGGACGTTACGCACCCGGCCAGAGCCTGACCGAGACGATGGCGGTCGACGACGTGATGATCGTTCTGGAAGGCCGGCTTTCGGTCTCGACCGACGGGGGAACGGTCACCGCCGGGCCTGGCGAGATCGTCTACATGCCCAAGGGTGAAACGGTGACCATCCACTCGCACGAGGAGGGCGCGCTCACCGCCTATGTCACCCATCCGCATTGGCGGCCGGCACACGCCTAGAGCGCCGTGCTGCGGCCCTATTCGGTCGATCGCCGACCCCGAACTGATCGTCAGAGGCCGGCAAGATAGTGAGCCATGGCAGCGATGTCGTCGGCCGACAAATTGCGCACCAAGGCCGTCATGCTGGGCATGTTCGGGCGCTTATTATCGTGAAAGTCGGAGAGGGTTTTGATCAGGTAGTCCAGCTTCTGATTTGCGACGCGCGGAGTGTTGGCGTATCCGACGAAACCCTCCCGGTGGCACGAGGTGCACTTCTTCTCGACGTCGAGCGCTTGGAAGCGGGTCATGCTCGCTGCGTCGGCCGGCTCGCGGTAGGCGGGCCAAGGCAGCGCGGAGAAGTAGGCCGCAAGCGCCTTCATGTCGTCGTCGGAAAGATTCTTCGCGATCCGGCCCATGAGGTCGTCGGTGCGCGCTCCATTGCGATATTCCTGCAAAGCTATCAGCAAAGAGGACTCGTGCTGGCCGGCGATGATCGGCGTGTTCTTAACAGTCGGCAGACCTTTCCTACCGTGACACATCTGGCAAAGCTTGGCCTTGTGGGAGATTGCCGCCGGCGGTGGCGCAGCATTGTTCTGCGCTCCAGCCGGCAGCGGACCGAGAGCCACGAGAGCGGCAATGACGAACGGAGCGAGCGCGCTGCTGCAGGGCATGCGAGGCCTCCAGATCGGGGCTTGTGATGCTGATCTTATCAGGAGATGCAACCATTGGCGAGCGGACCCCCGTCGCCTCCATCCGACTATGGCTGCGCTTTTATGAGTTCACGCCCTAGACCGCGAGCTGCGGCTCAGCGCTTGTATTCGGGCTCGCTGCGATCAAGCGCGCGCTTCACGGACTCCAGATGGAGCCGGGCCGACTCCGGGTCGCCTTCGCGCATTTGCCGGTACGCCGCTTCCGCAATCTCAGGCGCGACGGCAAGGACTTCGCGTCCGGTCGACAGGGCGAGCGTCTGCACTTCGCAGGCGCGCTCGAGGTAGTAGAGATCGTCCCAGGCCTCGGCGATGTTAGGTGCGCAGACCATGACGCCGTGGTGCTTCATGAAGACGATGTCGGCATCGCCGATTGCGGCGGCGATGCGATCGCCCTCGCGCGCATCGAGCGCCAGGCCGTTGTAGTTCTGGTCGACGGCCGTGCGTCCATAGAATTTCAAGGCGGTCTGCCCGGCAAAGATCAGGGGATCGCCCTCCGTCATCGAAAGGGCGGTGGCATAAGGCATATGGGTGTGGAACGCCGCCTTGGCGCGGGGAATGTTCTTGTGAATCCTGGCGTGGATGTAAAAGGCGGTGGCCTCGGGCTGCCCGCTGCCCGACACGACGTTGCCGTGAAAATCGCAGATCAACAGCATCGATGCCGTCAGTTCGGCAAAAGCGTAGCCATAAGGGTTGACGAGGAACAGGTCGTCATATCCAGGGACGACGGCCGAGAAGTGGTTGCAGATCCCTTCCTCCATGCCGAGCCTTGCCGCCATCCGGAAGCAGGCGGCAAGATCGACGCGGGCCTGCCAGATGTCGTCCGTATCGAGTTTCGGCTGGTTGGGGCCGCCGGCGGGCGAGGGGGCTGTATTGAGGGAGTGCGCCATGGGGTCGTTTCAGATTGGTGTCGAAGGAGAGGGTGGCTGTGTTCTGGATTACGCCCGGATCAGCCTCGCATCAAGCCGGCTGGAGACAAAGATGGTTCGCTTCATCTGCATATTTTTACCCACCCTCCGTCGTCCTCGGGCTGACCCGAGGACCCACGCCGGTCTTCCATCAGCAGTGGACCTGGATCCCAGGCTCGAGGCCTGGGAGGACGGAGGGTGGGGAGGCGCTTTCCGCCAAACTCCCCTTCGGCGCAGCGGATGGCGGATCGTCTCACCCGCAGCTCGACCCGAGGGTGTACTTAACTTACCAGCTCAGGCGTGTTCCCGATCGACAGCAGATGAGCCATTGCATCGGTAATTGCGTGGTTGTCGTAGGGTTTCGAGAAGGCCCTGCTTCCCATGGGGAGATCGCTCTCTTCGAGGATTGCCGCGCCGGAGGCAACGATCAGCCTGACAGGCGGCCACCGATTTCGGATGTAATGGGATAGCTTGATGCCGTCCATCGTGCCGGGCATCTGAACATCGGTGAAAACCAGATCGATGTCGTTTCGCGACACAAGGATACGAATTGCCTCGTCCGCATCGCACGCCTCAAGCGCTTCGTAACCCGCAGAGAAGACCAGATCGACGGCACTCATCCGAATAATCGTGCTGTCTTCGACGACCAGGACGACCGCTTTGCCATAATTCATTGCTCACTCGGTCAGATTGGAGGTGCGAGCCGCATGGGCTCCGCAGGGATAGCGTTTCGCAAGCCATTCGGTTCCGAAGCCGCCGTAGAAAGGTCGGTTCGCAAACCGGCGCTTTCCCGGTGGCGGATTGTGACGGCCGTGCCGGGACCCGCATCGCTTAACTGAATGTCACCATGCAGGCTCTTTGCCAGCGCCTCCACAATGCCGGTCCCCGGTCCCGCCTTTGGTGCGTCGCGACCTGCAGGCATGCCGATGCCGTTGTCGGTAACGGAGAGAGTCCAATCCTTGCCGGATGATCGATAGGCGATGACGATTGCGCCTGGTCGTTCCACGGGAAAGGCGTGCTTGAGGGCGTTGATGGCAAGCTCAGTCACGACAAGCCCCAGGCGTACGGAAACGTCCGCCTCCACGGCGCTGTCATCGACCATCACCTGAATCGAAAGCCTGTCGGGGTCAGCAATCATCGACGCGCCGAGGCTTTGGCAAAGCTGAGTGAAATAGGTACGGAGTTCAACCTTGCCGCTGTTGGACATGGAGAGTTGGCGTTGCAGGGCCGCAATCGACATGACCCGGTGATGGGCATTGTGGAGATGCCCGCGCGCTTCCTCCGACTGGACCCGCCGGGCGCTCTGCATGAGAACGCTGGCAATGATCTGAAGGCTGTTTGCGACCCTGTGCTGGACTTCCTGCAGCAGGATCGCATTGTCGCGAACGAGATCATCTTTCAGCCGAGCTTCGGCGCGCACATCGGTCACATCGGTGATGGCCAGAAGCAGGCGAATATGATCGATGTCGCCATCATCGAGCGTCCGCGCGTTGACGACCAGGTGCCGTGTTTTCTGGTTTGGCCGTCGAAAGTCGATTTCGTAGGCTTCGATGTTGGCGCTGCCCAAGGCGGTCGCCGTCAGCAGTGACGCAAGCTGGGGCATTGCCCATTCGCCGTTTCCAATTTCGCTGAGGCGTCGGCCGCAAACTGTCTTGGGATCGATGTCGAAGACCCGGCAGAAGGATGCGCTCGCTGCGATGACCTTCTGGTCGTCGGAGAGGAACAGCAGCGGTTCATTGGACGATACCACCACGTCAAGAGTGCTCGCCGCTTCGAAATGCGCTGGGGGTGTCTTTTGCATGGAGAGGCCCTCAAGGGCCGGAGACTCGCGAAGCAAGTCATCACTCGGCAACAATGCCAACCGGCCAAAGGGCTCAGCCCGACAAAGAGACCGTAACACGCCTGAGAGGTAATCCCTTCATACTAAATATCGCGGCTGCCGTGTCGACGCGATAAGCCGACGATGACGAATATCCATCGTCTCGGAGAGAGGCCATCGAGCAGGAAGCCGAAGCCTTTCCGGAAAGCGCCGTCCCACCAACAGCAGATGCGAGCGTTCGTCAGCAGGAGCGGGTAAGACGCTACTCATGGGACCGTTCCACCGAGGCGAACATGTGTGGCGCATCCTGATCGACACCTCCGCGCAGAATGAAAATCACCTGTTCGAGTCTACTGAGCCCGACGACGGTCGCAGCCAGTGGAATGAAGGCCTCCCATCCCGTGATATAAAGCAACGGCCACAACGCGAATAGCAAAAGCGCGCCGGCCTTCGCGGACCAAAAATGGAACATCAGCAGGCGTCGAGTCAGCAGCCACGAAACGAGCAGATAGATCACCGGGCCGCCGAACAGGACTGTCAACGCAACTCCGTGGCGGGACGCGAGGCCGGGGTATGACGAGAGTAGAAAAAACAGAATGGCGACGGAGAAGATGTTGTCGACGATGGCGTCAAGGCGGGCACCGTATTCGGAAGCTCGCTTCGTCCGTCGGGCGAGCCATCCATCGACGAGGTCGGTCATGGATGCAATCAAGTAGAGGACAAGCGCCGGCCCAGCATACCCATAGCTCAGAAGCAGCAATATAGGGGCTATCAACAGGCCACGACTGAGCGTCACCACGTTGGCGAGCTTGATTGGACCATCTCCCAAACCCAAACCATGGACGACGCTCATACTGGCTCCGCGGTCAGTTTGAGGGTCGTATCGCGTGCAATCAGCTTCTCAATAGAATAGGCGTTGTGATGCATCGGGCAGACAATCCGATTACGCTCATTGATGAAACCAAATTTGAGCGGCCCTCCACGGTGAGGGCACCTATTCGGGATCAGGTAAAGCTCGCTTTGGTAGGAAAGTAGAAAATACTCTATTCCGTCCCTGACAATCGGGGGAAGGTCCTGACCGATCCAGCTTGCCGCCTCACTCATGGCATAACCTCGCGTCCGACCGACAGCGGTGGAAAAACCTTGAAGGCGGACGGGTCGGTCAAAAATCCAATGCCGCCGATCTGCAGAGCCGAACCCGTATTCCAGTTCGTCGCGGGCACCGCGCAGCGACCAGGCGAGGCCAAATTTGTCGGCATGCCAAACTCGGCGTGTCCTGCCTTCACCGCGGCCTCGAATGCCAAGGTCACGGCCAGCAGATGATCTCCCGACCGCTCGAAGGCCAGTCTCGTCAGTTCGGCGCCGGCGACGATCTCGGAGCCGACCTCGGGACCGTACTTGGACACCAAGGGCGCGACCACTTCGTCGGCAACCATTGCGGAATGGTGGATGTCGATGTGTGCATGTTCGCCAAAGTAATGCGCGTCTACGCCGGGATGGAAGCGCTGGAGATACCGGAAGTGCTCCTCCGTGGATCGCTGGTAGCTTGCTTCGGCGAAGAGGAGGAAGCCAATCTGAAGAAACAAATTGCGAGGGCTCTGGAACATGAAGTGGATGACATTGTGCAACTCCAGAGTCGGAGTATCGAACAATAACCAATAGGCATTGTATTCTTCGCTGAGTCCGAACCCCCTCAGTGTTGATCGGTAGAGCACGCTGTGTTTCTTGTTGTGGACCCCGTATCCGAATTCATCGATGAGAATGCGGAAGAGTGCAGACTGAGGCTCCCCATATTCGCCGATGACGCCGAGCGCGGAGGCGGAGGCTTCAGCCAGCAAATCGACAGAGGACTGAAGCAGAAAGTTCCGGTAGTAATGATCCCGGTTGCTCGAGCTATCCAAAAACTCAAGGAAGCCGCTCGGCCTGTTCGCTTTGAGATTGGGTATAAGGTTTGCCACATACCCGGCGCAATCTTGTCTATCGCTAAGGCTGCGTGCCTCGGCAACCAGCGGGCCAACAAGCTCGTCTTCAAGGTTGGCGCGCATTTCGTCGAGACGCAGCATTTCGCGGGGATCGTAGTGCTTCTGTAGCCGCGACAGGATCGAGCCTGCAGGCGCTGCGCTTGGCAGCAGGACATAACGACCCTGATAACTGCGCATCAGCGCCTGATGTTGGACAAATCGCCGAAGGCTGGGATCTTCATTGCCGCGGAGAGCTTCAGCGTCGATGCGAATATCATATACCGAAGGTGGAATTCCGCCTGCTCGCGCCGCGAGGCGTTCGCCGAATCCAGCAGATCTTGCTTTCCGATGAAGGTCATGTGCGCGCCGTTCCAGGCTCGTAGATCGTCACGGCAATCCCACTCTTTGTGAAGCACTCGACCAATCGCCATTTCGACAATTCGAACGGCCGACTGTATTCGTCAGGGCGCATATAGCTCGGGGCGTCCGCCGATCCAGTGATAACGGGTATATGTTTTATGACGATCCGGTGGACCAACCGCGCCTCGTGCAGGCTGTGCAGCAGGCGACTTCCGCCTTCGACGATCATGCTTTTGATCCCGCGAGCATCGAGAATGTTCATCAAGCCGGGGAGGTCGACCCGGCGTTCGCCACATCGCACCACTTCGACATTGGGCTTGCTTTTGAGCGCTTCGATATCGGCTTCCTTCGCGGAGCGGGAGACGACGACGACCGTCGGATGGCCGTCGTTCAAAAGCTTTGCGTCGAGGGGCAGCCTGCCCATGGACGAGGGTACGATCCGCAACGGATTTGGCCCTGGTGCGTGACGCACGGTGAGTTCTGGATCGTCCGAAAGGACGGTGCCGGCACCGACCATGATGGCATCGTGTGCCGCTCTCTGGCCATGGAACCACGCGCGAAGATCGTCGCCATAGAAATCGAACAGACCCTTGCTGGAAGCCGTCGCCCCCAGCGACAGTTTGCCGTCGATAGTGACCTCCGACAGAGTTGTTATTTCAACCACTTCTTGTCCTCCTCCTGCGCACACCCTAATGCGGCTGCGCCGTGATTGTTCAATTGGCAGGAGGAAATCGGCTACGGCGTCATTGGTGGGAGTGGGGCGAAGGGCGGCCAGTGGGTGGAGGCAAGGGATCCAGGCCAGCGTGGCTGCGCTTTAATTAACGCTTCAACCCTCCCTGCGACGTGCAAGGAGGGTTGAGCTCAAGGCCGGTTAGATCGTCCGCCGATAGCGGTCACGCTCCTGCGCGATCTGCTCAGGCGCATATGGATCGAGCGTGTCGTCGAACCGCGTCCAGCCCTGGTCGTTATAGGCACGCCGGCGTTCGATCGGGTCGACCCAGTTTGAACCCTGGAGAATAGCCTGCGCCTCGGAGGCGCGGGCGTCGTCGACCTTGGCGGTGACCAGGCTGCCGCCGCGGCGGACACCTTCGGCATAGAGGTGAGCATCATCTTCCGGGACGCCGGAGTCGGTGAGGGCGCCGATCAGGCCACCGGCAGCACCACCGGCGACGGCGCCGGCGACGGCACCAGCTGCAGTCGCGGCAAGCCAGCCTGCGGCAACCACCGGCCCGACACCGGGAATGGCCATCAGGCCAAGTCCGGTCAACAGGCCGCCAGCGCCGCCGACGGCAGCGCCAATGCCGGCGCCCGTCGCGGCATCCTCGCCAACGTCAGAGTCGCGATCGATGCGGCCAGCCTTGTTGGAGACGATGCTGATGTCGTTTGAGGGAATGCCTGCCGCTTCCAATTTGCTGACGGCGGAGCGAGCGTCCGAATAGTCGTCGAAAAGTCCGGTTACAGTTCTCATGATGTTTCTCCCTGGGGGTTACTTGGCGACGATGTTGCCTTGATAATCGAGGGCAATGGAGACGGCTTTCCCGTCCTTCATGCCGGCGGCCATCCAGATCCCCTTGTCATCGAGCTTGAGATCCTTGACGTCGGTGTAACCCGCTTCCGTAATGCGATCCTTAGCCTGGGCTTCGGTGAAGCTGTTGGCGCCCTCAACGGGTGCAGTCGGATTTTTGGTGTCCGGGGTTGCAACCGCAGGTGTATTTCCATCAGCAGATGGAGCCGGCGTTGTCTGGGCAAGGGCTGCAACGGCAGACGCGCAGAGAATTGTCGCCGCAAAGACGATCTTCTTCATATGTGTTTCCTCTCATTTTGCGGATCAGATGACGATCCATGCGCTGAAAACACGCAAGGGAGTTCTTTGTTCCCGAAGATTATGCAATTGATTTTTCTAAATATAAGGCAACGCGGCGGGCTGCGGGGTCATTCTCTACGGTGCCAGGGCAATGTAAGCAGACAGTAACGAGGGAGGGTAGCCGACGATCCACGGGCGCCTTGAGGAAACCTCTCGGAGTGAGGTCGGTCCTCTAACTCCTAAAGTTGTGCTGCTGTCAAATGTCCCAGGGCTGGCAGCGCGGGGCCGCTCTCCTGCCGGCACTTCGTGCGGGTGACGGATGCAGCCCCGGCAATGTTCAGTGACTTCACGGAATACGGGCGATGACCTTGATCTCGAAGTCGAAGCCGGCGAGCCAGTTGACGCCGATGGCGGTCCAGTTCGGGTAGGGCGGCGTGCTGAACATCTCCTGCTTGACGGCCATGATCGTTCCGAACTGGTTTTCGGGGTCGGTGTGGAAGCTGGTGACGTCGACAATATCATCCAGCGTTGCGCCGGCGGCACTCAGCGTCGCCTTCAGGTTTTCAAAGGCGAGCCGCACCTGGCTTTCGAAATCCGGTTCCGGCGTTCCGTCCGGACGGCTGCCGACCTGTCCTGATACAAACAGCAGGTCACCGGAGCGGATCGCGGCGGAATAGCCGTGCTTCTCGTAAAGAGCGTGCCTGTTGGCCGGAAAGATTGCTTCGCGTTTTGTCATTCTGGTCTCTCTTCATTGTTGACAACGACCGTTGAGCGCGACGTATCGCTTCACATCTTGCGCCCAATTTTATATACGGTTCGTATGTGAAATGTATGAGATACGCATCGTATGTCAAGTCCATATACGCTTCGTATCTGAAATTGAGGGGTCGAATGGCGAGGAAACGCAGCGAAACGATGCAGGAAAACCGCGTCAAGCTGATCGCGGCGGCGCGCAAGACCTTTGCGGAAAAGGGGTATTCGGCAGCATCAATGGATGAGTTGACGGCTGACGTCGGTCTGACGCGGGGCGCGCTCTACCACAACTTCGGAGACAAGCGCGGGCTCCTGGCGGCGGTCGTCGATCAGATCGACACGGAAATGGCGGTGCGCGCTCAAGAGATTGGCGCGGGCGCAGGCAATGATTGGCAGGGCCTGCTCGCCGAGGGTGCGGCCTATATCGAGATGGCGCTCAATCCGGAAGTCCAGCGCATCGTCCTGCTCGACGGACCGGCGGTCTTGGGTGATCCCTCGCAGTGGCCGAGCCAGAACAATTGCCTGCAGGTGACCAAGAGCACGGTGGAGCGCCTGATCGCCCAAGGCATCCTCAAGCCGCTTGACCCAGAGGCGGCCGCCCGATTGCTAAGCGGCGCCGCTCTCAATGCGGCTCTCTGGATCGCCGCCAGCGAAGATCCGCAGAGCGTGATGCCAAAGGCGGTCGAGGCTTTTCATGCCTTGGCGGCAGGTCTGCTTGTGCAGCCTTTGTGATCTCCCAAGAGCCAAAGACGGCGAGATACTTTTACGGACCCAAAGAGTTTCGGCATGGCGGAACCAATCCTGCTGCCGGTGCACGCTCTAGATGGAGATGGCGAAGTGGATGGCACTGCTTGATCCAACTGCGCCACCGCTGCTAGGCTTCGGACGTTGGGAGCATCGTAGTGGTTGATGGCGATTTAATTGTAAGTTGGATCATGTTCTGCGTGGTGGGCGCCTTTTGCGCTTACCATTGGTATTGGCTCATCAGGTCGATCATCTTCTACAGTAGAAACGGCTTCGATTTCCGCGAAGATTTCGGACCCGAGGCGTACTGGTCCGATCGGGGAGGTGATGATGAATGCGTGTTGATGAAGCCGAAAGAGAAGTTCCTGATCTTCTGGCCTTCTTTCGTGGTAATTACCTCTGTTATGTTGACTTTCATAGTTTTAGGTTTGACGGGAATTATTTAGCCTTGCGTCGGTTGCAGGCCGAAGCTCTTGAACGTTATTCTAGGTCATAAACCGCCGCGTTGTCCTCGCTCCCGCAGCCCCTTATATGACGCATGCCGAAGCTTCGCGTCCTCCGTCGACGCCTTATATTCAATCTCTGCGATCAGCGTCGGCTGCAGCCAGACAACTCTTTCCGCCGGCCGTGTCGCAAAAGTCAGTAGTTTTGCAACGCGACAACCACAGGCTCGCCTTGTGGGAAGCTGATAACCTCCCTTGGTAAAGGCCAGTCCGCTGTAGTTTCCGGCTCGCCGTCCCCGTCAACATCGGCGCTCCTCAGTCGCGAAGCGAGCTGGTCTAGCGTTGTGCTCGCCTGTTGCGACAACTCGGTTGAAGCGGGGGAAAGGTCCTTTGATAGACCCCAGTAATCCCAGGGCTTCAGTTCCAGCTTACGCAGGGCTGCGATTTCTCGAAGCAGGCTTCCCGCGACGAACCACTCGCCCCCAAGGTTGAGGCTCGACACGCCAAATCGCGAGGCGATGCCCGGTTCGTCTTTAATCCGAAACCATGCCTCGTTTGCGGTGAGAAACCGCTCGCGCGGTACGTCTAATGTGTTGAAGGAAGCTCCACCGGCTGCCGCAAATTCCACATCGAGCCGTTTCCAGTGCTGGCCATCATGCCATTCGCAAAGCCAGTGATCTTCCCAAAAGTCGGGAACGATGTAGTCGGCAAAACCGACGCGAAGACGTGCCGGGATACCCTTGGCGCGAAAAGCGCTCGCTGCCAGAATTGCGAAATCCCGGCAGAGGCCACCAACCTTGATCTGCGTAGGATCGCCTTCAAGCAAGTTGCGCTCGGCAGCAACTGCCAGAATCTCGGTTACGGAACGAAGCTCCAGATCGATGACCTGTTTAGTGGTAAAGCCTCGTTCCTTCGACACGGCACCGCGAGGATGCTGCATGAACGAGCCAATCCACCGGGCAATCAACTCCGGCGCGTCGCCCCCGAGCATCAAGGCTTCACGATACGGGCCGGGTTCCGAATAAATACTTTGGGAGGCATAGAAGGTTTTGCGCATTGTGGTCTCTCTCCGATCGAGGATTAAGACACGACAAGAAGGGCAAATTTTCAAAAATTGTCAATCGGGTGCCTGTCGCGAAAGTCCCGATTAAAGCGACGCTTGTTTTCCTGAATTTTGCGACGTCGCAGAACAGACGGTTTTGCGATGCCGGCAATGTCTGCTGTTGACGCAAATCCGCCGCGCGCACAGCGGGAAATATGCCGATCGCGGACTTTAGGGAATTGCCTTGGCATAGTCTCGGGCTCGAAGAGTTTTGCCATCGCGAAATGGACTTGCGAATCGCATAAGTGTGTGCTTATGTGTTCGCATGATCGAGAGTGACATCTTCCGAGCCTTGGCTGACCCCACCCGCCGCGCGATCTTCGAGAAGCTGGCGGCGGGCGGCATGAACGCCAGTGCCCTGCGGGAGGGCATGGAGATCAGCCAGCCGGCAATGTCGCAACACCTCTCGGTTTTGCGGAGCGCAAAGCTCGTGAGGGAAGAACGGCAGGGGCGTTTCGTGAATTACGAAGTCGATCCGGACGGGCTGGCTCTCATCGCACAATGGTTGGCGAAATATCGCGCCTACTGGCCTGCCCGCATCGAAGCTCTCAAGGTCTTGCTGAAGGATATGGACCAATGAACGATGGAAAGGCCAAGGAGCAGAAAGACGGCATCGACCTGGAATTCGATCTGGATGAACCGCCGCAAAAGGTCTGGCGTGCAATCAGCATTCCGGAATTTCGGGAAAACTGGTTGCCGAAAGACGCTTTAGCCGATCCCACCCCGGCCACGATCACACCTGGCGAGGAGGTCCGTTACAGCCTGCGCGACGACGCTCCGCCTTTCCTTGAAAGCACGGTGACGTTCACGATCGTCCCGAACGCGACCGGCGGCACCCGCCTGCGCATTATCCACGAGCTGACCGACGAGAGGCTTGACCGGATGGCGAAAACGCCCGCGAACAGCAACGGTCCGCCCCTCATGCTCGCCGCCTGACGCGGTAAGCTCTCCCCTTTGATGTCTGCAAGATTGGAGTTCGCCGATGCGCGAAGCGATGCAACTCGTCCCTATGGTCATAGAACAATCCAGCAGAGGGGAGCGGTCTTTTGACATTTACTCCCGCCTTCTGCGCGAACGCATTATCTTCCTCAACGGCGAGGTCAACGATACCGTTTCCGCTCTGGTCTGCGCGCAGTTACTGTTCCTCGAGGCCGAGAATCCAAAGAAGCCGATCAATCTTTACATCAATTCTCCGGGCGGTGTCGTGACCAGCGGCCTCGCCATGTACGACACCATGCGCTTTATCCGCGCGCCGGTTCATACGCTTTGCATGGGGACAGCCCGTTCCATGGGATCGTTCCTGCTGATGGCAGGCGAGGCCGGCGGAAGAGCTGCTTTGCCCAATGCCAGTATCCTCATTCACCAGCCATCCGGTGGCTTCCAGGGGCAGGCTTCCGACATGATGATTCATGCCGAAGAAATTCTGAAGACCAAGCAGCGCATGACGCGGCTCTACGCGGAGCATTGCGGACGCTCCTATGAAGACTTTGAGCGCGGGATGGATCGCGACCGCTTCATGACGGCGGAAGAAGCATTGGAATGGGGTCTTATCGACCGTATTCTAACGGTTCGGGAAGACACGGCCAGCCTATAGACAGTTTTATGGACGCAAAGAGTCCAGACAGGGCGGAACCGTTGCTGCGGCTATCGGTTAATCCGCCGAGGTCGCGGCGTGCCAATCGGACGTGACGGAGATGGTGAACGCACCGGTTTTTCCGATTTCTCGGTGCGGGCAACGAAGCGCCAGGCGAGCACCTTACCCGTTCGCCGCGATCTCATCCCGGACAACAGGATTTCGCGAGGATCGAACCGTCAACCAGGGCCACACATCGGTCACTGTCTCCTGAGTGCGGAAACCGCCGCCCGCCCATCAAAGGCGGTGGAACAGGCGAGCGACCATGCTCCGTGTGGATCGATCAGAGGAGGAGAGGTCATGAGTAAAAGTAATTGGCAGGTCGGGCTTCGCGCGAAGCTCGAGCATCTCGTCGACGACTGCGTTGTGGCCGGCGCGAGGCAGCAGGACGTTTTCGATACGATCATCAAGGAGATCGGCAATCTGCGCGCGGCCCTTGAGCGCGATCCTGACCCTGCGGAGGACGACGCTGTTGTGATAGAAGAGCCTGCGAACGATTGGCCGGCGGCCGACAAGTGACCTGAAGCCGATCGGGGAGGGGCACGCGGCCTGTTGGGGCGGGGCTTATGGAACCAACTGGCACCGCGGAAGGTTATAGTTTTGGCGATCGGTTTAGCTTGATCTGCGAGACGTGACAGCCCGCGCCGGCCGCTCATCATTCACAAGGGGGAATTGCTATGGAAAGTGCAGGTATCGGCTGGATCGCCGCAATCATCATCGGCGGCATTGCCGGCTGGCTCGCCGAAATGCTGATGAAGAGCAACATGGGCGTGCTGATGAACATCGTTCTCGGTATTGTCGGCGCCATCGTCGCCAACTTCATCCTCTCGCTCTTCGGTGTCGTGCTTGGCGGATGGCTGGGTTATTTGATCGCGGGCTTCATCGGAGCCTGCATCCTCATCGCCATTGCCAGAATGGTCAGGCGGACGGCCTGATCAAACAGAAGGCGGCCCCGCAAACCGGCCGCCTTCATCACGTTTCGGGTTACCCCGCTTGATTGCTCCCGGGATTCCGGCGGCGCAAAACGCCGCCGGGACATGCCTGTCAGACCTCGATGATGTAGACGATCGTCAGCGCATCGGGATCGACGATGACGATCCGACCATCAGCAAGGATGAAGAAGCGGTAGCTTTCGTACTGCGGAACGATCTTCACGATGCGTGGCGGCAGCGGTTCGAGACGAACCTTCTTCGGGATCGTCGTTCCGACGGAGACCGTGAAATTCACTTCCTTCACCGGCGCAACATGGACCTCCTTCACCACTGTGCGAATTTCGGTCTGCTGCTCGACGGAAATGTTGACGTTGGTCTTGGTGTTGGACGTCTGATTGTTCGTCGTGGTGTTGTTGTTGACGTTGGTTTCGGAAGAGCTTTTGCTCGTCGTCGAAGAGTTCTGATCGGTCGACTGTTTCGACGCATCGCCGCTTTGCGTGGTGGCGGCGTTGCCCGAGCCCTCTGCAGGCTTGGCATTTTGCGTGCTGCTCTTCGTGCCTGAGGTGGCCGAGCCGCTTGTATCGCTGCTGCCGGATTTGGCGGCGGGCTTCTGTTCGGTCGTGGCGGCGCCGCCGGCGTCTTGGGATCCGGGTTTGGCTTCTGTCGAAGCCTTGCCGGAGGCACTTCCCTTTGTCGAAGAATTATCGTTCGAAGGCTGTTCGGCGCTCTTTTTCATGTCCGAACCCTGACCCGATTTTTGCTGCGATGACTGGCCCTTGCCTTGCGGGCAGGCTCCCGAAGCGTCGGGGGTGCAGTCGGCGCCGGTGCCGGTGGCGCTGGAGCCGGGCTGCGAACCGGCGTCCGTGCCCGTCTGCGAACCGGATTGGGCCTGGCCGCCGCTCTTGGTGTCCTGCTGTGCCGCCGCGGGCAGTGTGGCAAGCGGCGATACGCTGAGTGACAACGCTGCTACGAGCATGGCGAGATGGTTGCTTTTCATGATCGATCTCCGAGGTTTCGGGCACGCGATGCCGCCACGCATTCTCATGCGTCGGATGCGTGCCCTGACTGTTGATAGGGGGCGGCGTCAGCCGCACGTGGTCACTGAATGACCTGGATGACCTTCCGGGAGGAGGGTTCGACGATCACACGCTGATCGTTGACGATCGCGTATGCATATTTCGGATCGTCGGGAATTGGGGTGACGACCACGGCCTCAGGCAGGGGCTGCCCGACGACGACCTTCTCCTTCACCACGACGCGCGTGGTCGGGGCGGGAGCCTGCTGAACATAGGTCAACACCTGCTGCGGCGGCGGATCGATGACGCTACCCGCCACGCCGCCGACGATGCCGCCGACAGCAGCACCGACCGGGCCGCCGACAATCGCACCCGTTGCAGCACCGCCTACTGCTCCTGTCACCGTCGAAGACTGCGCAAAGGCAGAGGTCGATGCCAACAAGATGCCTGCGGCGATTCCTAGTGCTTTGATATTCATCTGTTTTCCTCCTTGGATGCGGATGGTTCCGCTGCGGAGACAAACCGAAAGATCGAGGAAGTGTTCCAGACGTCGGACTTCATGCCGGGGCCGGTCCGACCTTGGTCCTAGCGTAGGATTCGCCCGCCTACTGCGTGGGAAAACGGCTGAGCATTCGGTCGTGGACGTTCTCCCAGCCGACGATCATCGCGGCAAGCGAGATGGCTTTGTCGCGGTCCACTGCCTTGGTTATAAAGCCTTCAAGCAGGACGACAGGACCGAGCATCCTGATCTCGATGGCACTGCTGTCGATCTCAGGATCAGCGGAGAGGGCTGCTTCGATTGTGGCGATTGTCGACGCCGAACTGTGGCCTTGCGAGCAGCGCTCTTCGTGATTGTAGTTATCGGGGCCGAACTTCATTTTCTCCTCCTGTTCCGCCCCTCCACGGACGTACACATTACCTCGCACTGGATATGAGCGGCGTGCCCTGACATCACCAGCCGGACTTAAGTCCGGCTTTCCCTCGGCACGATCCGCATTAAATTCTCCTGATCCTTGCTGAAAGGACGTCAGGGAGGTTCTAGCAATGTTGCCGACTCCAGTCAGAACCTCCCTGATGACGCTTGAATTTATCGACCAGTGTCGAGCGTCCGAGCTCGGCAAGGAGGCGATGAATAGGAATGCAGGCGGTCGGTCATAGGGAAGCGCGCGAAAGCGAGGACTTTGCTCCTCTGATGCTTGTGACAAGCGGCAAAGGCTGGGCGCTCTGGCGCCATCCTGATGTCGACCCAAATGTCTGATTTCGCCTCCGCTACGAAGACCGGGTTTGTGATTTTGCCATCTGGCCGAGCCGGTCCGCCACGGGCTCAAGGGTTGAATGCAGCTCGGCATCCACCTCCGTCAGTTGCATCAGGTGACGTCGAGATTGCGCGGTCTCGTCCGGGCGTTCGACAGACGAAGGGACGATTTGCTGGTCGAATTTCGACCTGTTCACTCGCGGTGGATCACGACCGGTTGCTGTTGCGGTCACGAGGCGAAGACAATGTTGTCTCAGGCGCAGGCACTTCTCGAGTGCAAGCCGAACCACGAAAGATGGTTCGCTTTTTAAGATCGACCAGATCGTCGCAAGTGACAGATACGTGTTCCTGGCTTGGCGGAACTCCCAAAATGCGTATTTCTGGGTGGCGTTGATTGCGCTCCGCGTTGCGTATTGGGGGAGTTGAGGGTTTGCCGCCAGCGAACGCCTGATAACTTCCAGTGCGCCTCGGCCCATTGGCAGGTGATTGGACGACATGTTGCCGGGATACTGCCGGTATCCAACCAGCCGTTCGGGGATGACTTCGATTTGATAGCGCGCGGCCAGCTTGAGTTCGAAGTCGAGATCTTCGCAGCCGCCAATTCCTGCAGCTGCATATGAGCTGTCAAATCCGCCAATCTCGAGCGCGACATCCCGACGGACAAGAAGCGCGCTTCCGTTGCCGACATATTTGAAAGTCAGATGCCGGGCGAAGATATATCCTCTGGCGACATCGGGCCGGCAGGAGCGAAGGATCTCGTCGTCACTATTGATGATGTAATGCAGCACATAAACCGCAGCCCACTGTGGGGTTAAGCGATTGAGCGCATTCACCTGCTTTTCGATTTTCGTGTGATGCCAGAGATCGTCCGCGTCAAGAAATGCCACAAACCGACCTGCTGCTTCCCGGATGCCGGTGTTCCTTGCTGCGGCAACGCCGCGGTTTGGCGTGGACAGCAGGCGGATCCGCGAATCTGCCAGCGCCACTTGCTCGACCACCCTTGCCGTATCATCGGTAGAGCCGTCATTGACGACGATGATCTCCAGGTTCCGGTAGGTTTGGCGCCCGGCGGATCGAAGTGTGCGTTCGATATAACGGGAAGCATTGAAGGCCGGGATGACCACCGAAACCAGCGGCCCGTTGAAATGACGAACGTCCCTCCGATCCGTGTCTGAAGAGAAAAGCATTCCAGATCCCTCATTCGGCCAGCAATAATTCTCTTCGTTCTGATGATTGGCGATTCAGCCAGGCACTATTCCAACTTCGGGCGACCCGAAATGAACTTTCGTCCAATGCAACTGCCCTCGCGCGGAAGGAAGGGAAGATATGGTGGCCGCAGTGGGCGTTCCGGATGAACTTGCCACCGCGACCGCCCCTTTTCTTCGGGTGTTCTAACATGCGTCCAATCAACCTCCAAAAAGAAAGCCCCGTCACGAGTGACGGGGCAGTTAATTTTCGACAGAAGGAGTGGGCCGCACGACGGCATCGAAGGGTCGCGGTGTCAAACTTGCCCCCGGCCGGCCCGGCCCGTTACTCTCGCCGACCGCATTGGTTCCCGAGCCGACGCATATACCCAGCAAAGTGGAAACACTCGCTTGGTGGCTTTGGGCCATCTCGGGGGTGGCAGCATCGTGATCTGCAGCAAGGAGGGAAACCTCGCGGAGGATCGTTCCCTCCTCGCTGCAGATTGCGATGCCGAGCGGAATTTTTTGCCTTCTGGACAAAAGAGCCGTTGCGACCAGTTCTTGAAGGCTCTCCATGGCTTCTGCAGTTGCGACATAAAGATCCGGGTACTCCTGGCCCTCGGTTTCCAATACTGAGCCATCCATGTGCGTGATATGAAAATACAGCGTCAGCAAGGTACACCTCCTTCACAGGTGCTGATTAACGCGGATCTGCTTCAGAAGTTTCGGTCAACCGTACACTCGCTCGAGCGGCGCCACCGCAAAGCTTTGGAGGGGCGGATCGCGATCCGGAATCAGAGACAGGAATCGTGAGTCAGAAGCGCGTGGCAGCTCTGCTTCACGGCGGATCGGATGGGGTCGGCGACTGGCACCGAAATGGACCAGCCTCAGCTTCGGCTTCTTGTCACGATTTATCGCCGGCGTCTTCGTCTCGGACCGCAGCTCGGTCTCCAGCCCGATCACGCCTGCCGCGCATGGTTCGATCCCTGATTGATTTCGGATATCAACCGACGTATAGCTCTTGAGGTACGTGCATCATTCCCATGCCTGACGGGCGGAGACGAGCGTTGCGAGGCCAGGGTTTCCGGACCTACAGTTCGGCCAGGGAGTGAATGGGATTTCGGGAGGGGATCATGACGGGTTTGCAACTCAATCCAGATTTTGCCATCGCGGATGAACAGTCGCTTCGGGCGCTGTTCGAGCCGACCCACGCTCTGGCAATCGTGAAGTGTCAGAATTCCCTTGGCGAGCACGCGCAGGAATTCATCAGGCGCTCGCCATTCTTCTGCATCGGCACGCAGAGTTCGGAGGGAAAGGCCGATGTCAGTCCGCGCGGCGACCCGCCCGGGTTCGTCAAGGTTCTTGACGAGCGCACCCTGGCGATCCCGGATCGACCCGGCAACAATCGTCTTGATACCCTAAGCAACATCATCGCCAATCCGAATGTCGGACTCTTGTTTCTTGTCCCCGGTTTCGACGACACATTGCGCGTCAACGGGCGGGCAAGTCTGACCAATGATCCTCACCTGTTGACGAGCATGAGCGTTGCCGATCGTCTGCCGAAACTCGCGATCATCGTCAACGTCAGCGAAGTTTTCATGCATTGCGCCAAGGCGTTCAGACGGTCCCACCTGTGGAGCCCGGAACATTTCCAGGACCGCACCGAGATGCCCTCGCTGATAAAGATAATTCTGGATGAGACGACAGGGGCGCCGAAGGACGGGGATGAAATGCGGAAGATGGACGAAGACCTGGAACAAGCCTACCGAAAGACACTTTACTAGCTGCCCGGCGCGGGCTGAAGGCGGTCTAGGCTTTTCAGGCCTTGGCGGCAGGTCTGCTTGTGGAGCGTTTGTGATCTGCTAAGGGTACCGGTGTTCCGCTCCCACCTTGCCAGAATCATCCATTACTTGAAGTCGAATGCCGCAAACAGTGGACCGTCTGAAGTCGCCCGATTTCCGCTCACACCTTGTGTGCGCTCGATCAATGGAAGACACGCCAACATTTCGGTGGGGCTCTATATAGGCATTGGCTGGAGTTCAAACGCCAAGTCCTTCGAGTATATCGAACCATAGAGTCCAATCGACGTATCAAATGTAACCTCGATGTCGCCTTTAACAGGCGCGTCACAGGTTTCCCAATCTGATGCTGCCTCGTCGGCAGTAAGTCGGCGGATTCTAAGATCGAAGATGATTGAGACGGCACTTCCATGCAGCCTCATGCCGGATACTGCGCTCATCCGTAGTGTGACAAGGGCATGGCGGTCGCAAATGAATCGGCGTTGCGCATCAAGTTTGTCCGTCATCCTGAACGCCCGGATGGCCAGGAAGACATTGCCATTTACAATTTCCAGGCGCTCCAGGGATGCATCATGGAATCGCGGGCAGAAGCCGAACCAGTCTATGACGGCTTGTCCGCCAGCGAGAGAGGCAAAGAGATTTTCGTCGTTGTCCCTGTCAGATGATGACACGTTGCGGTACTCCTAAGGCAGTTCATCGCTGCGGGCGACGGCGGTAAGTTTGCCATGATGCTCACCCTCGGGACTGTATCGGAATATTGTCTTCGTCACAGTTCCTCCTCTGTATATCGCTCTCATGGGGCTCCTTCCCAGCCAGCATCTTGAATCCGATCTGCAGCCCTTGGAAAGCCCTTCGATTCAAGGCAAGATCATCCCGACCTAAAGCATGTCGCGCAAAACTGTGCAGCGGTTTTGCGAGAACGACATGCGTAAAAACAAGGACCTAAAGCGCGAGGAGCGAATCTGAAAGATCGCGACGCGCTTTGGTGTCTAGGGGAAATCCTGATGGAAAACCACGAGCCGTTTTTGCGCGAGGCGATTGCGCTCTCGAAATCCGCAATGGCAAAAGGCGACGAACCGTTTGGCTCGGTGCTGGTGAAGGACGGCGAAGTCATCCTGCGCGCCGAAAACAGCGTCTTCACCGGCCACGATATGACCAACCACGCCGAGATGAACCTGGTTAAACTGGCGGCGCAGCATTACGACACTGCTTTTCTCGCCGGCTGCACGCTCTACACCAGCACGGAACCCTGCGCGATGTGCTCCGGGGCGATTTACTGGTCGGGCATCGGGCGCATGGTGTTTGCATGCTCCGAAACGCGGCTTGGCGAGATCGCCGGGATCGGATTGAACGTGCCGAGCCGGGCGGTGCTGCAAACCGGCGCACGCATCGTCACGGTGGTCGGCCCCGACCCGAAGCTCGAAGACGAAGCCGCCGAAGTCCATCAGGACTTCTGGCCGAAGCATCTGGGCAAGGTTTAGCCTCTTTCGTCCGACATGCGTATTCGCCGTCAACCGGATCTGGCGGACGATCACAAAGTGATGGGCGGCTTCGACGTCGTCTGGTGTTCAGGGATTGACCCAGCGGCAGGAGGTCAGCGCGCCCAGATGGTCGTAGGCAAAGACTGCGCGTCGGTTGTCGGCGTGGCGCAGTTGGAACCAGTCCAGCGTCTCGGCCCGGAATATCAGCACCCCGAAGAAGGCCTGTCCATCGGCGTCTGCGATGCTACCCTCGCTTGCCGGCCGCTCGCCGATGTCGTCGCCCGGCGGCCCGCCCATATAGGTGCTGCGCGTCGATCGCGGCAGCAGGCTCCAGGCTTCAGTCGCGCGCTCGCTTGCCGGTCCATTGAGTTCGGCCGATCCCTGCAGGCGAAGCTGCACTTTCGGCTGCGGGCCATAGCCGAGGATGGTGACCAAAGGATTGGCCGATATTTCCTGCCATTTCGGGCTTCTGACATCCGTATGGATTTCCAGGAGGCGCCGCCCCACATCCACGCGCCGCAGCACCACCATGCGGGCTTGCGGCCGGCCGCCGGCGTCGACCGAACAGAGGTTCAGGTAACGGAAGGCCGACTGCGGATCGGCGGCAGCACCTTCCAGCTCGGCCCAGGCCGATGCATCGACCTCGGCGAGGTTCACCGTGTCGCCTCCGCCTCAGCCTTCTTCATCTCGCCGGCCTTGACGTTCCAGTTGAAGCCCATCGCTGTTCTCCTTGGCGTTGAAAGCGATCCTGTCAGACGGACCGGGTAAGGCCGCCGTCGATCTTGAGGCTCTGGCCGGTGATATAACCCGCCCCTTCGGAAACCAGGAAGGAAATCGTTGCGGCCACTTCGGCGCTGGTGCCGTAGCGCTTCATCGGCACGCTGTCGCGGCGCTCCTCCGTCGGCGGCAGGCTGTCGATCCAGCCCGGCAGCACGTTGTTGATGCGGATGCCGTCGCCCGCATAGGTATCGGCATAAATCTTGGTGTAGGCGGCGAGCCCGGCGCGGAAGACGGCCGAGGTCGGGAACATCGCCGACGGTTCGGACACCCAGGCGGTGGAGATGTTGACGATCGAGCCGGACTTCTGAGCCTGCATGATCGGGGTGACGAGCCGCACGGGACGGACCACATTCATGAAATAAATGTCCATGCCCGCGTGCCACTGTTCGTCGGTGATCTCGGTGATCGGCGCACGGGGGCCGTGGCCGGCGCTGTTGACGAGCACGTCGACACGGCCCCATTTCTCCATCGTGGCATCGACCAGGCGCTTGAGGTCGTCGTTCGACTGGTTCGAACCGGTGACGCCAATGCCGCCGAGTTCGGTGGCAAGCGCCTCGCCCTTGCCTGACGAGGACAGGATGGCGATCTTGAAACCATCGGCCGCCAGCCGCTTCGCGGCTTCCGCACCCATGCCGCTGCCGCCAGCCGTAATGATCGCTACCTTTTCTACTGCCATCGTCGCTCTCCCTACTCGATTTGCACCCGTTGCCGGGCGTTGATCCTTGGAATATCATGGGCTCCAAGCGAGATCGAACCAGTTTTCGTGAAATGTCCCAGTAGAAAAACTATCGAATGTCCATGTCCATCGGCAATCTTCCCTCCCTCAACGGCCTCAAGGCCTTCGACGTGGCGGCGCGTCATCTGAACTTCCGGCTCGCGGCCGAAGAGCTCGGCGTCACCCAGGGAGCCGTCGCCCAGCATGTGCGGGGGCTGGAGGCGGAACTCGGGGTGACCTTGTTCGAGCGTCTGCCGAAATCATTGGCGCTGACGGGCGAGGGGCGAAGCTATATCGCCGACGTCAGGCGCGCCTTCGAACTGCTCGCAAACGCGACGGCGAACCTGAAGCCTCAGCCGGTCAAACTGGTGGTCAGCACCACACCGACCTTCGCCTCGAGATGGCTGATCCCGCGTCTTCCGGATTTCACCTCGAGACATCCCGATCTCGATCTCCACATCCTGGCGACGGACCGCATTTCCAGCTTCCAGCTCGACGGCGTCGATCTCGCCGTCCGATATGGCAGCCCTCCCTTCGGTCCCGGCCTCGCCGCCGAACTGCTGTTCGAGCAGGAGATCATCGCCATCTGCAATCCAAATCTCGTCGCCGAGGGAGCCGAGCCCCACAACGCAGAAGAACTCTCGCGCTACACGCTGCTTCACGATGCCCACAACTCCTGGCCCGAATATATCGATCGCTTCCTCGGCGGCGGCGATCCCACGCTGTTTCGGGGCATCAGCTTCTCACAGACATCGCACGCGATCGAAGCTGCCATCGCCGGGCAGGGCATCGCCACGGCAACCCGCGCTTTCGTCTCGACCGACATCGAGGCGGGCAGGCTGAGACAAGTCTTCGACGGCGCCCTCAGAGCACGGTCGCACTTCTATCTGGTGAAGCCGCGATATCGGAAGTCCGAAGCGGTCGAAAAGCTTCAGGACTGGCTGCGGTTACAGGTGCAGAGCTGACGGCCTGCTCCTAAGATACCCCTTCATGAAGCGGAACCATTTGACTTTTAGACCAGCCCAAACCGGTCATTCGACTGTCGGAAAATTCCGCCGCCGAAGCGCGCTCTGAAAGATCGCGACGCGCTTTAGGATCGCTCAAGCCAGACAGTTCTTGCTGCGGCGCTGTCGTAACCGTGAGCTGTGTAGAGCCCTTTGATTCGCACCTGTTCAGAAGTTCGTTCGATCTGCGCCTCCATGGCAGTGACAAGGCGGCACCATATTTCCCGGGTTGGCCGCCATCGTGGTTGTGAGTGCCAAATAGGTGAAAACGCCGGAAGGGGTTCGACCTCACCATAGAAGACTGACGCTGGATTCACCTCCATCAGCGCGAGAGATTCCATTTCGTACTCATCAAATCGCTTGGGATAGAGCCGTAGCGTTATATCGTCGTCAAGATATTCGAAAATCGGGGCCTGATAGGGATCACCGTCTGGCGGCGCACGCAAGGTCTGCCAATCCTGAAGATAGAAGATTGCTCTTCCATCAGCCCTTACCCAACCAGCCCGTCTGGTTTGATTGATCTTCGCGGTCTCGGCGCGTCGGGCCGACAGTTTCCTAAGTGCAGCCTGAACCCTGCTACTGCTAGATTCGGTATCCACGTCAGGGTCGATTGCATGCCATGGCTGAAGCGCGATAGCCTCGACACGATCTCTGCCGGCGGACGGGTCGCTCTGCACAGTTCTCAAGTGGGCGTATTGCCGCCGGCGCAATTGGGGCTCCCATCGTCCCTGAAAGCAACCTCCAGTTTCTAAGAGCGTTGACGGGGACGCACCGAAAATCTCCGTCTCCGGCCATGCGAGCAAAGCGTCCCTCGAAAAATTCGCTATCTCATGCCAGCGGACGTCCGGTATCGACTGACGACTAGATTGTCGGTTTTTGGATCGCGAGGCCTCGTGATCCAGCACCCACTGGCCAGCTGCAGAGCTTGTTTTCCGGCTTTCCCTCGTGACCACAAGAAGATATTCGCCATCGCCATCGCGATAGCAAAAAACACCCTGGCACTCGTCGGTAACTTTTCCGCTTCCTGAAACGATCTCGCGCAACTCAATTTTCTGGCCGGTGGTTCGATCCGTCAGAGAAGACGCCTCGGTCTGATATTCGAATTGCTCCCAAATCGACCGGTTTAGAAAAGGCGGATCGTCGTTGAAAATATACGATATCTCATCACGAAAGTAGCTCCTCCCTTTCTGCGCTTCTTCTGCGGTAACGAGATCGACTCTGACAGCAGTCCCGGCAGCGGAAACCATCTTGTCAGCCCGAACCCGCTTCGGAGGTTGAATGCAGATTTCTTTGGCGGGGTCCTTTATGGAACTGCGATCACAAAGGTAAAATCGAGCTTCCTTCCATTGCCAGACGGCGTTGTCGCAGAGGTCGCGGAATCGGTCCAGAAAGACCAGTGGAAAGTTTCCGAATTCCCTCTTCAGACTGCCTTTTACGCCTTCCCAAGGACGTTCGAATTTCAATGCTGTTCCACTTCTTCGATCGATAGTTCCGACAAGCACTTCGTTGTCGATCCGGAACGTCCAACCGTCTTCTTGAGCATAGACAGAAATTCGGTCGGTGATGATGTCGTCATCCATGTAAAGCCAAACTGTCCGTCCGCGGATCTGCGACAGAGGAACCAAAACGCGATCACCGGACTGTAGATGCGGGCGATGCGGCAGGAGACCGAAAACCAGATTTTCAACCTCTTCTGGCTTTGCCGCAGCGAACCTTTCGCGCGTCGTTATCTCCTCATCAACCGTCGCCTGCCGAGCTGGCGGGAGAAAACACCACTGGCGGGTCGGCTCTTCCGAAAAGACCGGCGGTCGTAGAACAGCGTTGCGGCCCAAAGCATCGAGATAGGCCATGCTAAAAGTTCGGTAGCATTCCTTGCGCCATTGTCCTTTGTGCCAACCACCGTTGACTGCGATCAAGGCGGGCCGGAGACCCGTGGCCTCCCATTTTGGCCAGCACACCAAGGCATCGCAAATCAATCGATCAATCTCGATCCATTCTTCATAGTCCAATGCGCCAATGCCGAATTGCTGCAAGGAAAAGGCGTAATCAAGACGCCAGATTAAGAGGCGGGAACCGGAAGGGTTAAAAACATCACGCTGCTGCACGAACAGTTCTATTGAACGATTGGCACCTGACGCTTCGAACCGCATCCAGCGCCTGTCGTTAGAACTCTCTCTGCCGCGTTCATCATCCCGACTGACGAAACCGAGAAAGCGGACGAATGCTCCATCGCTGCGAACGAGACGTTCCTCTGCTTCGCGAACAGACCACCAGCCGAGCACCGGACTAGCTTGGCGTTGCCCAAACGATTTGCCGCTCATCGCGAGAGCCTCGAATGAATTGCTTTCAAATCCACACCCATAGCTACAATTTATGGTTTCGTCAGATTCAAACAGAAACATCCCAAAAGAGTGTTGCCAGAATTGTTAGAGTCTCTCTCACTTCGCAAGAAGCAGATGGCCGCTGAAACCCATTTCAAGAAGTCTGCACAGCGGCGTCCCCTATTGCCACTCTTTGACTTCGGATGAGTGGCAGCTCTGAGATTTATCCGTGTGCTTCTTCCTCCGCGATGCTGGCCGGCGCGGAGTTCAAAACAGACGCTCGACACATCGCTCGGTCTCCCACCGCCTGAGGAAATTCGCTTCCCGGGCAATCCAGCCGACCGTCTCGCTTCCCCATTCCTGGGCCCGGCTTGCATATTCTCCCATCAGCCAGATGTGGCGGACGATCACAAACCGATGGGCGGCTTCGAAGTCGGCAGGCGTGATCGGCCGGATGGCCCGATAGCCATCGACGAAGGCGTCCCACATTTCGGTTGAGCTCCGGCCGAAGGATGTTTGCGCCCACAAGAATACCGACAGGTCGTAGGCCAGGTATCCCGGACCGCCGTCATCGAAGTCGAAAAAGACGGCTTCGCCGGCGTCGTTGATCCGCGCATTGAAGCCGTGACAGTCACCATGGCAATAAGTCCACGTCAAATCGCCGACGGCCTCGATCGCCTTTGCGGTCCGCGCAACGATGGCTTCAAGATCGCCGCGGACGTCGGCGTCTTCCACGACGCCGCTATCGCATATGCGGGCGAGGGGCCGATGCAGCAGGTGTTCGAGGTCGAGCCGATAGAGCGCTCCGTCCGGCTGGAATGTCTCGGCAGCGTCGTGCATCAAAGCAAGGGTCTTGCCGTTGGCCCGCGCATCGCCGGCATCCGTCGTATCCGGCTTGCGGCCCTCGATCGCCCGGAAGAGCACGGCCTGGCGCACGCCCTCCGGCGCCTGTCCCTCAACGAACAAGCTGCCCTCGCGTGTCGGGATGGCTGCAGCGACGGGGACGTCCGATTGCGCAAGGTGCGCCAAGAACGCTGTTTCGGTCCTGACGTCGGCCGGGCCACGGGCGCGGCGATGAGAAAGCCGGAATACATACCGCTCGCCGTTGCTTGCGACGGCAAGATACACATCATTCAGGCCGCGTTGAAGCAACCGGCAGGAAACCGGCCCGGCAAGCGGATAATGCTGATCGATGAACTGTTCGATGGCCGCAACCTGCGGGGTCGAATAGAGCGGATTGAAGTCGAGCATGGGCGCTGTACCATCGGGCTTTGCTGGCAGGCTGCTTCCGCGGTGAAAAAGACCAAGAAGGCGGTGGCGGCCGCAGGCACGTGCGATTGCAATAGGCTGCTGATTGGATAAGCTGAATGGCGCTATTAATAAAACCAAGAGATGAAAAACAAAATGCTGGCCTCGCGATTTTTGAAAGAAAACTCTATTTCGATTTCTGTGCTTTCCATCATTTTAGCTCTGTCGGGATGTATCACTACGCAAAACGGTGTTGCTATTTCAGCGGATCACAGTCGGGCTCTGAGTGGAGAGCGGACAAAGATGGGCCAGTCCTACAATTTGAATGAAGATTGCACGGCTGCAACAATCGCCAATATAAAATTGGTAGAAGCCCCGGCGCATGGCTCGGTTGAATTCGTCAAAGAGAATATTTATTCAAATTACAAGGATGGCATCCGCATTAAATGCAATTCCAAGAAATCTCTCGGCGTGTCGGAATACTATACTTCCAACAGCGGCTATTCTGGAGGTGACATGTACAAGGTGAGGGTGTCCTACGGGGAGGGGACCATCAAGGACGTCACCGTCAACATCAATGTGATCAAGAACTAGGGTGAAGCGTCTCAACAGGAAACTAGTCATCATTTTGCTGCTGGTGTGGCTGTTGCCGGGAATGCTTGCCGTTTTCGTGAGGATGGCTGGCTTTAACTTCCTGCCGTCCATCGAATGGACATCCAAAACGAATAATCTTTCGATTGCGGCCGGTCTGCTCCCGGCGGCGTTTCTGTCATGGGTCGCCTGGAAAGCCATGGACGTTACTCCGGTCGGCGATGGGAAGGCGGCTATTGCCATGTTTTCAGCCCCCATCTTTGCTTACTTATTGGGAAAGAACCTTTTCGCTGTTGCCTTGCCGATGACGCTCGCCATGGTCGCGGGCCATCAGGTCGAGCTCCCTTTTACCGTGGCACACCCCGATCGATGGGGCGACTCCAAATGCCCAACACCAGTTGAGCTCGAAGGCCTACCCTTTCTCTTCGACACAATTGCCGTGTCCGAGACGATGTCAGGATGAGCCTGTTGCCGGGTAAGCCTGCTGTCGTCACCGGCCGAGGCACCAGCCTGGGCCTCTTTGCGGAAAGTCTGAGCCCGTAAACCGAACAAGCGCAACCGCCGCAGCGGTGCTCCTTGCATTCAACCGGTGTCGGCACGCGCGCTTCGCCTTCGAGGCCGGTGGGGAGCGCTTATTCTGGGTCTACTGTAAAAAGTGCACCCACCATAATGAAACTTCGTGTCGACCTTTTCCGTAGTCGAAATAATCCACCGGCAGACCAGCCGCGAGCTTAGCATCCGACATTGCCTTTCGTTCCGCCATGCATGAGTTATCAAGCATTGAAGCGACTTTTTGCGGATCTTTGTTTGAAACAAGATACGATTTTGTGGTCCGCTCCAAGCACTTGCCCAATGCACTCCCGGCTGACCCGACGCGGCGTATCTCTGGGGTGTCATAGGGTGAAGTAGCACACGACGCTAGAGCCGTTACAACGCTCAGAATAATGATCGTATATCGCAATGCATTCCCCGCTAAAATTGAAGTCTTGTTGAGTCCAGCTTCGCCATCGCTACCACTGAAGCCCATGTTTCAACACCCGCAATCGAAGATCATCGGTCAAGACTCGTGCCATCATCCACCTCTCCAAAGTGGATCTTGAATCAGCTTCGACCTGCGCCGTCATTCACAATTGGGGATTATGCTCTAGTGGCTATCAGTCCGCCTTCGGCTGCCCGGGAAGCTGGCCGTAAGCCGTCAGGATGGCCCTGATCAGGCCTGGGAAACGTTCGTCCAACTCGGTGCAGCGCGTTTGATTGCGCATCTCCACACCCTGGCGCTCGCTCATGATCAGCCCGGACTCGCGCAGCACCTTGAAATGGTTGGACAGCGACGACTTTGGAATGACACGGTCGCCGAGATCGGCAAGCGCAGAGCACGTCCCGCCACCGCCGGCGCCGGCAAGCTTTGCATAAATGGCAACGCGCTCCGGATCGGACAGCGCATAGAGGATCGCCTCGGGCTTGATGTCCTCCAGGGCTGGGTGAAAGAGCGGTCTCATGAATTTTATATAGCGTCCCTTGACATCGAGATCAACAGTTCCGAATTTCTGAACTATGGAACAAGCCTGCCAATCCCGGCGGCTATCCAGATCTGAAGGAACGAGAAATGGCTAAGCTCACAGGAAAGGTCGCTGTCGTAACGGGCGCCTCCAAAGGCATTGGCGCTGCGATTGCCAAGGCGTTCGCAGCTGAAGGTGCAAAAGTGGTGGTCAACTACGCTTCGAGCAAGGCGGGAGCGGACGCCGTGGTTGAGGCGATCAGCGCGGCCGGTGGCAAAGCCATCGCGGTGCAGGGCGATGTTTCGAAGGCCGGTGAGGCACAGGGGCTGGTCGATGCTGCGGTCAAGGAGTTCGGCAAGCTCGACGTGCTGGTCAACAACTCAGGCGTGTATGAATTCGCGCCGATCGGTGAGGTGACCGAGGAGCAATATCGCCGCATCTTCGACGTGAATGTTCTCGGTGTTCTCCTGACCACCCAGGCAGCGGTCAAGCATCTCGGCGAGGGCGGCAGCATCATCAACATCTCCTCGGTGGTCACCAGCCTGGCGCCGCCAGACTCCGCCGTCTATACCGGCACGAAGGGAGCCGTCGAGGGCATCAACAGCGTGCTTGCCAAGGAACTCGGCCCGCGCAAGATCCGCGTCAACGCCATCCTGCCAGGGATGGTCGAAACCGAGGGCACGCACACGGCCGGCGTTATCGGCTCGGATTTTGAACAGACCATCGTCGCCCAGACGCCGCTCGGCCGCATCGGCCAGCCGGACGATATCGCCGGTGTCGCCGTCTTCCTCGCTTCCGACGATGCGCGCTGGCTGAGCGGCGAACGATTGGCCGCCAGCGGCGGTTTCCGCTAAAGCGCGTCGCGATCTTTCAGATTCGCTTGGCCCGCGCTTCAGGTCTTTGGTTTTGCGCATGTCGCGCAAAACCGCTGCACACTTTTGCGCGACATGCTCTAGCTGTGGCGATGGTGTGCCTGCGCCAAGCCGCAATGCGGGCTGGCAGCTCGGCGTCTTGGAGATTGGCCCGCCGCAGACGTCTACGCCACCGTCGGGTGTTCAATCGCTTGACGCATCTCCTGGACATGCCGCGCCGGCGGCGCGCCAAATTGCCGAAGATACTCGCGGCTGAATTGCGAGGCGCTCTCGTATCCGACCGCGAACGCCGCATCCGACGCGCTATGGCCGCCCGCTAGCAACAGTTGGCGGGCTTCCTGCAATCTCAGCTGCTTTTGATACTGAAGAGGACTGAAGCCAGTGATCGCCAGGAAATGGCGATGCAAGCTTGCGCGGCTCATCCCGCTGGCATCGCAAAGGGCCTCGATGCGAAGCTGCGCGTCGGGGTGGTCCCTGATCCACGCGATGGCGCGCCGGACGCGGGCCAAGGCACCTTCAGGCCGTGCGATCTGACGCAGCAATCGCCTCTGTGGGCCCTGCAGCAACCGGTAGAGTAGCTCGCGCTCGATCATCGGGCTGAGAATGGGAATATCCGCCGGGTTATCGAGCAACGACAGCAACCGGAGCAATGTATCGCGAAGCGGAGCGATCATTGGATTGACCGCGACGCCCATGCCTTTCTGATCGCTCTCTCGTACGGAGGGCATGGTCGCTGCCAGCTCTGCCAACAGCCCCGGCTCCAGGACGAGTGAGACCGCGACATAGGGGCGACCCTTGCCGGCATCCAGAATTTGCCCAGTCAGCGGTAGGTCGAGAGCACTGATGAAATACTGCGCGCTGTCGTAACTCAGAAGGGTGTCGCCGATTGCAACGCGCTTAGACCCTTGCAGAATGAAGCAGATCATCGAGCGATAAAGGCAAGGCACCTTGCCCATGGTGTCTTGTCCTACGAACATGTCGAGGCGGGGGATCAGTGTGTCCGTCGAGCCCGTCGCGGCATGACGCAACACAATGTCCAGATGCGGCGCGAGATCGTCTGTCATTTCTCCAGTGTGCCACGGCCCCGCGAAAAAGCAAAGGTTTTGAGACAATCAGGCAAGAGGTTGAGCCGATCGGGCGTGTTCCCAACCCGGCGTTTGCCTATCTTGGATCCAACAAAAGCGCCTGAGGGCGCGACATCCGAGAAAGGCAGCCATGACCCACCCTATCGCACTTATCACCGGCGCAAGCCGCGGCCTTGGCCGCAACATGGCGCTTCACCTGGCCAAGCGGGGGGTCCATATCATCGGCACCTACCGTAATGGCATGACCGAGGCCAACGCCTTGCGTCAGGAAATAGAAGCGCTGGGCGGCAAGGCGTCGATGCTGGCGCTTGATGTAACCGACACGGCGAGCTTCCCGGCATTCGTTGGCGCCGTCACCGAGACGCTCAGGTCGGACTTCCACCGAGATCGTTTCGACTATCTCGTCAATAACGCCGGCAACGGCCTGTTCTCGAATTTTGTCGATGCGACCGAGGAGCAGTTTGCTTCCCTGGTTTCTACCCATCTCCAGGGGCCGATTTTCCTGACCCAGAAGCTTCTGCCGCTGATCGCGGACGGCGGGCGCATACTGAACGTCTCGTCCGGCTTCGTGCGCTTCACCTTGCCGGGGTACAGCCTCTACGCAGCCATGAAGGCGGCGGTCGAGGTGCTTTCACGTTATCTGGCTGTGGAGTTGGGTGAACGCAGGATTCGCGTCAACGCCATCGCGCCGGGCGCCATCGCAACCGATTTTGGTGGCGGCGCAGTGCGCGACAATGAGGGCGTGAACGCATACGTGGCGCAGGGCATCGCGCTGGGCCGCGTCGGCCTGCCGGACGATGTGGGCGGCGCCGTCGCCGCGATCCTGTCCAACGACATGGCTTGGGCCAATGGCACCACGTTCGACATCTCGGGAGGACAATTGCTTTAGACCAGGCAAGTGCTCCCCAGATTGTCGGTTATCGAGAGGCCATCATGACAACCAGCAAGCTCACGCTCATCAGCCATCCGCTATGCCCGTTCGTTCAGCGTGCGGCGATCGTCCTTTTGGAGAAGGGCGTGTCGTTCGACAGGATCGACGTCGATCTCGCTGACAAACCGGACTGGTTCCTGGCGCTTTCTCCGACAGGCAAGGTGCCCTTGCTGAAGGTGGAGCGGGCGGATGACAGGGACGCAACTCTGTTCGAAAGCATGGTGATCTGCGAATATCTCGAAGAGACGCAGGGCGGCGCAAGGCTCTACTCTGAGGACGCGCTGTCGCGCGCTCAACAGCGCGCGTGGATCGAATATGGCACGGCGACCCTCGCCGAAGCCTGGCAATTCCTTAACGCCAAGGATCGTGCGACCGCAGACGCCAAGCGGGCAGCGTTCCGAAACCGGCTAGAGAGGCTCGAAGATGTGCGTGACCGGGGGCCCTACTTCTCTGGATCGACGTTCAGCATGGTCGATGCGGTGTTCGCGCCTCTGTTCCGGTATTTCGACCTCATCAACCCGACCGTGACGCAGATGATATTTCAGGGGCTCCCACGCGTATCCATATGGCGTGAGGCTTTGGCATTACGAGAGAGCGTCGTCGCGGCCGTGGGGCGGAACTACGGTCGCCGCTTCAAGCAACATCTGGCCGAGCAACAAGCGATCTTGGCCGATTGATTCCCCCCAAGCCCGCTTTCGCTCTCTCGGTGTCTTGACCCGGCGGCGCTCCGAAGAGACGCTTGTACTCACGGCTGAACTGCGAGGCGCTTTCATAGCCGACCGCAAACCCCACCTCGGCTGCACTCACCTGGTTCGCGATCATGCGACGGCGGGCCTCGTGGAGCCGGATATATTTCTGATACTGAAGCGGGCTGACGGCGGCAACGGCTTTAAAGCGGTCGTAAAACACGGATACGCTCATGCCCGCGAGCGCAGCGACCGCCTTGAAATTGAGGCGCTCGGTGTAGTGGTCGCGGATCCAAGCCATGGCCTTTCGGATGTGCATCAGGCGCGAGTCAGATCCGACAATCTGACGGAGCAGGCCGCCGTGCGGTCCCATCAGCAGCCGAAACATGAGCTCGTGCTCCAGAGACTGAGCCATGACCGGGATTTCGGTTGGGCGATCGAGTAGTTCCAGTAGTCTTCCCCAAGCGCCCAGAAGCGACGCGCTCGCGGTGCTAACGCCGTATCCCGATTCAATCGGCAACTCTGGTATCGCTGCCATTTCAAGTACGAGATCCGACAGCAGGGCGGGGTCCAAAAATAGACCGACTGCGAGAAACGGTTGATCCTCTGACGCCTCACAGATCTGACCCAATGCAGCGATCTCAGCCGCGACAATCATGCTTTGGCCAGGACCGTACTCAAACATCTTGTCGCCGATAAACATGCGCTGAGTTCCCTGGATCACCAGGGACGCCGCAGGATCGTAGATCAGCGGGTCGATCTCGGTTGTATGGTCGAGGGTGTAAGCGAACAGTCTCGGCAGTTGAGGACTCTGACGGCCAGCGTGGCGCATCGCCATGGCGCGGATTTTGTCGAGTTCGCTCATCATGGCATCTTAATTCGATTGCCCAGAATTATCAAACTTTCCGGAAAATCAGGCAATGATAGCGGAAGATCTGGCATCGTGACGTCGCGGTTCAAAGCCTATCTTCAGGCTCAACACCGAGGCCATGAGGCTTCTAAATCACCTATGAGGAACTGCCATGCCCAACCCAATCGAAACTGTATCGGCTTTTTGCGCCACGTTCGTTGAAGACGGCGGAAGGCCAGCCGTCCGTCGCTGGTTCACACCCAACACGCGCTGGGTCAACGAAGGTGTTTCAGTTACGACGGGCGCCGAAGAGGCTATCGCCATGATCGACGGGCTGGAAACGTCGATGGGCATCTCGACGGTCCATATCGACATGCTCGCGATTGCCGCCGACGGATCTCGCGTTCTCACCGAAAGGCTCGACCGGTTCGAGCGTGCCGACGGCAGCGAAATCGGACGCGTGATGATCATGGGCATTTTCGAGATCGACGGTGACAAGATTGTCGAGTGGCGGGACTATTTCGACGTTACAGCCGTCCAGAAGTTCGCTGCCGGCTGAGACGCCGGCTTGCGAACAATGGGGCTGGACGCGGAGATTATTGTCTCCGTGATCAGCACAAAGCGCCCAATTAAACTCTCGACGACAGGCCGTAATCCTGCCCGCGGAGATGGCTCATTGTTCCAAAGATCGACGAAACTCCCGCTACGCTGGTCGTCTCCGCTGATGTCAAATCTTCTGCATTGAGACATGGAGGCTGTTCAATGTGGCATGCGCTCGTAGCCCGGGTCGTTGTTATGTTTTCCACGGTTGCCTGGTCGCCGATCATGTCCGGATGCGTCGCTGTCCTTGCTCCAAACTCACCCCACGCTCCGTCCTCCTCGGGCTTGACCCGAGGATCCACACTCTCGCCTCCACCGGCGGCGAAGCGCATCGCGAACTTTCAGATTCGCTTGTCGCGCTTTAGGTCTTTGTTTTTACGCAATGTCGTTATCGCAAAACCGCTGCACACTTTTGCGCGGCATGCTTTAGTAGGGCGAGACGCACGCCCGTCGCGGACCGTAATAGGGCTGGAACGTGTTGTCGTAAGCCCTGTAAGACCGGTAGCGCGAGTAGCACCAGCTCGTATGTCCGTTGCCGCCACTATAGACTTGGCGGTACGAGCGCGGCGCGTAGTAGCGCGGACGGTAAATGGTCGAGCCGTAGTAGCGCGGCGGACCGTAATAGGGCGATCCGTAGTAGCCCCGGTCGTAGTAGCCCTGATCGTAGTAGCCCCGACCGTAATAGCTTCGGCCATAATACGGCTGCGCCAGCATTCCGCCGATGATTGCGCCGGTCGCGAGCCCGCCGAGACCCCAAGCCCAATTGTCGTTGCGGTAGCCACCCCCGCGGTAGCCTCGATAGCCGCCTCGGTATCCACCGCGGTAGCCGCCGCGATAGTTTCTGTACTGGACCGGCTGCGCCTCCGCGGCTTCGATCTTGGGCACGGCAACGGTGGGAAACGCCATGGCCGGCGGGACGCTCGTCAGCGCCGTCACCAGCGACAGGATAACGATTGCTAACCTTTTCATTGGCTCATCTTTCCTTCGTAAGCGCTGCGCGACGCATGCGGCGCGCAAGGACGTTTCGGCCCTTTAAATGCGCTGGTTAATTTTATCCTAAAATCGACTTTGATTCGAGGAATTATGCAGGAAAGCTTTTCGTCGACGGCGGGTTCCCGCGAAAGCACGCGACCGCCTTCCATCATCTCATATGAGCCGCTGCGCGCTCCATGAATCATGCAACGCAGGGCTCATCCATGAGGCCGGCAAAGCGCGGTCATCACCTGCCGATATAGGCGGCTAATTCGTCAGCCGTACCATCGGGGAAGGCCTGTTTGAGAAAAGGTGCGCGCGACTGAATTTCGCTCAGCTTTATCATGCTAGTGTCACTGACCAGCTAGCCCGAATGGTTTGGGATGAATTTATTGCTTCGGACAATCTACGCGCTGATATTCGTTCTCACCGCTGCGGCGAGCGCCCACGCATGCGCAGCACCTCGAGGATTTTTGTCGGATTTGTTCGACGCTGACGTCATTGTCCGGGGGACTTTCCGGGACTACGAAGTTTTAAAGCCTGGTGAGGCGAGGGTGACCCTCGAAGTACTGGAGGCCCTGAAGGGGAGCGTTCAACAAGGCCCATTGTCATTCAGTTGGACACGAAGCGGGCTTGCGGACCAGTGGACGGGGCTGAACGACGTGATTGTTGCTCTCAAGCGATCGGATCCGGATAATGGCGAAGGCTATGAAGTCATGCGTGGCTGCCGGGTGCAGGGAATCTACCGGACGGACGGGTACAGAGAAAGCGTGATTGAGATCATAGCTAGGAGCGCTCGTTGATCCGCTGCTGCCCAACTCTACTGCGGTGCTGACCAATGCGCCTGTTCCTTATGCGCTGGCCGATTTGCGCCACGCCGGACGTTTCGGTCTACGTTTGGTATGTGTCCAGAGTTGGAGATAGTTCTTCGCAATCCTCACGAAATCGACCGCGCGACAGAAACAACTTCAGAGCCTCCTGCGCCACCGGCTTGATCCGTTCAGCGCACCCCGACTGAATGTATTCTGCCTCGCTTTGGAAGTGCCGGGTTTCCATGCTGATATCCTCCAGCATTCGCCCCAGCGCATCGACGGTCCGCTCTTCATCGGTCGTGATCGCGCTATTTGGCCTCACAACCAATTGCCCGTCACGCCAATAGTCGTAAAAACCTTCGAAGAACTCATTGTAATTCACTTCAATGAGACCTTCGTTTCCCTGAGCGAGAACTTCGATGGCGTCGATGATCCGATTTCGCCACCGTTGTTCAACGATGCGATCTGAAACTTCTTCATCCAAAACCGGCACTCCCTTTGCCCATCCCTCTGCACAGAGACTAGTGGCTTTTACGGCAGCTGCAACGCCCGCTCATGGCGCACCGTTGCCATAGATACCAACGCCGCTGGCCTTTGACATGAATTGGGATCTTTGCAGGAATAAGTTCTCTTATTTGCCACCTACTGCTGAAGCTCGGCATCATGCGCAGCTTTCAATGCGTCGCATCCTCCAAGCTCTTTCGTCGTGGCCAACGCCCACTCCTGCACCTGCGGTTCGGAGATCGCCAGACCGGGGTCTCCATTCTGAGCGAGAAGCTTCAGGCTCGCCCCCTCAAGCTTTGCAATCGCCGCCTCGACATCGGAATAGATCTCTGTTCCAGGACCACAACCTTGTTTCTCGACGTATTGTAAAAATCGCGGGCCCATCGGCTTCGGCTCCGCCTCGCAATATCTCTCCGCAAGCACATGCATGGTCAGCGCGTAGTCAATTCCTACGAAACGCGACTCGAACGGTTCGTTAGGCTTGAAACTGGTTCTGCAAAAATTTGGCGGTTGTGCATTGGCGGCAGCGAGCGGCACGGACGCTAATATTGCGCCAAAGAGATAACGAAACACACTGCTCTCCTTCGGATGTCGATCTCGTCGGTTATGGGCCAGACTCTCTACGCCCGAAAGCGGGTTCAGTCATCACCTGCCAATATAGGCGGCCAGTTCGTCAGCCGTCCCATTGGGGAAGGCCTGTTTGAGAAAGTCCAGGAACGCCGATACGCGCGCGCTGAGCAGCCGCCGTGAGGGGTAGAGCGTCCAGAGGGCGATCTCGGGGGCGTCCATATCCCCCCAATTGACCAATGTGCCGTCCGCTAGGTCATGGCTCACCAGCGAAATGGGAAGACGTCCTGCACCGACGCCGGCGCGCACCGCATCGCGGACCATGATCAGCGTCGCCAAGCTCAGCACAGTCTCGATCCTGATCGCCGACCGGCCGCCTGGTGTCTTCACCTGCCATGTTTGGGCTTCGCCGGCGCCGCGCGCAACGCCGGGAGCGGCACGTCCGCCGGTCGGGCGGGGAAGATCGGGGCTTGCCACCACCACCAGCCGGTCGCGCAGAAACACCCGTCCGACCAGGCTTTCGTCGGGATCCGGATTGACCCGGATGACCAGATCATAGCCTTCCTCGATCATATCGACAGACCGATCCTCACTCGTTACCTCGAGCCTGACCTCCGGATATTGGAGGGTAAAGCCGGCGGCGATCCTGCCCATAGCGGTCTGGGAAAAATGCAAAGGTGCGCTGATCCGCAATCTGCCCTTGGGTTTTTGACCGCCTGAGGCAATCGCTGACGCCGTCTCGTCCAGCTCGGCAAGCAGTGCCCCCGTCCGCTCGAACAGCGCCCGTCCTTCTTCGGTGAGCTTCAGGTTCCGCGCACCCCGTTCAAACAGCCGTAGATCAAGTCCGCTTTCCAGCTCGGCGACACGCCGCGACAGGGTTGCCTTCGGCCGGCCGGTGGCCCTTGCCGCTTTGCCGAAGCCACCATGGCGGGCAACGAGATTGAAATCGGCAAGCGCAAGAAGATCCATGAGTGTTCCACCAGCGAGACTGTGCGTCTAAAATTTCTGTCTATCGGACTACCAGTGAACCACACATATTCGAGGTGTCAAGCAACCCAACACGGAGAAAGACCATGACCATTCTCGTCACCGGCGCCACAGGCAATGTTGGCCGCCAAGTCGTCGAACACCTCGTCAAGCGCGGCGCCGATGTCCGCGCTCTTGTCCGCGACCCATCGAAAGCCGAATTCCCGGCTGGCGTCAGCGTCGTGCAGGGCGACTTCCTGGACGTCGACTCGCTGCGCAACGCCATATCAGGCGTGTCGACCCTGTTCCTGCTCAACGCCGTGGTGCCGGACGAATTCACCCAGGCTTTGATCGCGCTGAACGTCGCCCGGTCGGCCGGCATCGAGCGGATCGTCTATCTGTCGGTGATCCACGCCGACGTCTACGTCAACGTGCCGCATTTCGCCGGCAAGTTCGGCGTCGAGCGGATGATCGAAGAGATGGGTTTCAAGGCGACGATCCTGCGCCCGGCCTACTTCATCCAGAACGATCTGACGGTCAAAGACGTCATCACCGGCTACGGCGCCTACCCGATGCCGATCGGGCCAAAGGGTCTCGCCATGATCGACGTGCGTGATATCGCCGAGATCGCCGCCCTTGAACTGCTGCGCCGCGAACAGGCTGCAGCGCCGCTGGCGCTCGACCGGATCAACCTCGTCGGTCCGCAGACACTCACCGGAGCCGATATCGCCGCTATCTGGTCCGACGTACTTGCCCGTCCGATCCATTATGGCGGCGACAATACCGAGGGCTTCGAGCAGAATCTCAAGCAGTTCATGCCCGCCTGGATGGCCTACGACATGCGCCTGATGGGCGAACGCTTCCTGACCGACGGGATGCTGCCTGAGGCGGGCGACGTCGAGCGCCTGACAAAGTTGCTCGGACGCCCGCTGCGCTCCTATCGCGCCTTCGCCGCGGAAACCACTGCCTCCGCCTGAGGCAGCAACAGCGATCTCAAAAGGACGATCACCATGATCTATTCGACCGCCACAGTTCCGGTGAACCCGGAAGGCGAAACCCCTTTGACGCGCGCCGAGGCCTGGCAAGGTCTCGAACGCAAGGCACGCGACGCCCGGCTCTTTCTTCCCGCCGGTCTCTGCACCCGTTGCGATGTCGTCGAGGAAAGCCCGACCCATTTCGTGCGCGAGGCGACGATTGCCGGGCAGGATCTGCGCGAGATCATCACCCTCGACCGGCAAAGCAAGGTCACCTTCTTTCAGGCAACGGGGCCACGCGAGGGAGCGATCATCAACGAGCTTTTCGAGGATGAAGAAGGTCAGCTGCAGCTGCGCTTCTACTGCTATCTCGGCCTGCGCGGCAAACAGCCGAACGGCCCGGAAGAGCAGGCCGAGCAGGCGCAATTCGATGGCGAAACGGGCTACAAGGCCGCACTGCTGTCGACGCTGAAGCGGACCCGCGAACTGCTGGCAGAGGGAAAGCTCTGATCATCGCCGCAACACAAGCAACAGGGCGGCTGGTCCTGGGTTTATCCGCGACCAGCCGCTCTGTGTCAGGCGGCCTTTGCCGCCGTCACGGCGGCGAGCAGAATGCCGGCGGTCTCCACCGATGAGCCGGGGTTCTGCCCGGTGATGAGCAGGCCGTCCTTCACAGCATAGGACGACCAGTCGTCGCCGCTGGAATAGATGCCGCCGTTCTCCTTCAACATGTCCTCGACCAGGAACGGCACCACCTGGGTGAGGCCGACGCCGTCTTCTTCGGAGTTCTTGAAGCCGGTGACGTGTCTGCCCTGAACCAGCGGCGTGCCGTCGGCAGCCTTGACGTGGCGCAGCACACCCGGGGCGTGGCAGACAAAGGCGACGGGCTTGCCGGCCTGATAGAGCGATTGGATGAGGGCGATCGAATTCCTGTCTTCCGCCAGATCCCAAAGCGGGCCATGGCCGCCCGGATAAAACACCGCGTCGCAATCGTCATGGGAGACCGAAGCGAGCTTTACGGTCGAGGCGAGCACGGCCTGGGCATCCGGGTCGCCATGGAAGCGAAGGGTCTGGTCGGTCTGGAAGCCGGGTTCGTCGCTCTTCGGGTCGAGAGGCGGCTGTCCGCCCTTCGGCGATGCGACGGTGATATCGGCGCCGGCTTCGAGGAAGGCATAATAGGGAGCGGCAAATTCTTCGAGCCAGAAGCCGGTCTTCCGGCCGGTATTGCCCAGTTGGTCGTGCGAGGTGAGAACCATGAGGATTTTCATCTGGAGATCCTTTCGAGACAGATGTGATCGGTTGCTGTCGATGAGGGGATCATGCCTCGGCCGCTCTCATTCCTGAAATTTATTTCTTTGATTTCAGTTATGCGTTCGGCAATATATCTGGATGAAGTATGACCTCAACCTCCTGCCTGTCTTCGTGGCGCTCATGGAAGAGCGCAATGTCACGCGCGCAGCCGAACAACTGGGCATGACGCAACCGGCCGTCTCCAACGCCTTGAACCGCCTTCGCGAGACGTTGCGCGATCCGCTGTTCATCCGCGAGCGCTATGGCATGAAGCCGACTGAGATGGCAGAGGCACTTGCTCCGGTGATCCGCGGGGCATTGGCGAGCCTCGATGACGTCATTCTCGGTCAGCAGGCGTTCGATCCGGCGCGGGCGACACGGCAGTTCACCATCGCCCCCAATAGTTACGTCGAGTTTGTGCTGATGCCGGTGATCGTGGCGCGGCTGCGCGAATGCGCGCCCGGGATCAGGCTGCGCCTGACGCCCTTCGGCAATGATCTGGCCGAGACCGGCGCGATGTCAGGGGCGACGGAAATGGTGCTCGGCAGGATCGTCGAGCCGCCTGATAACATGGTCGTGCAGCATCTCATGGATGATGGGCTGGCCTGTGTCGTGCGCAAAGATCATCCCGAGATCGCCGAAAGCATCTCCGAGGAACAGTATCAGCGGATGCGGCATGTCAACGTGCTTCCGCCCGGCCGGATGCGCGTCGGCCTGTTCCAGATGCTGCAGCAGGCCGGTCTCAGGCGCGACGTTTCGGTCTCCGTCACCCATTTCCTGGCCGTCCCGGAAATGGTGGCCGTCACCGACTACTGCGCCACACTGCCCCGGCTGATCTGCCATCGCCTTGCCCGCGACCCACGTCTCAAAGTCCTGCCCGCACCGGTCGATCTCGGCCGCTTCCCGGTCGAGCTGGCATGGCATGTCCGCTACCGAAACGACCCCGCCCATCGGTGGCTCAGATCATTGATATCAGAGGTGGCAAAGGAAGTCTCCGACGCCGCGGTGGCAGAAGCGATGGCTGGAAATTGAAACGGGTGTTTGGGGCCTCGGCGATGCCTTCATGGGCGAAATTGCGGGCCAAACTGGTGTTGATGGCACCCTATCATGTCGGCATACGTCGCTGTTCCGGCTGCGGACGCCACCCCGCGCTCCGTCCTCCTCGGGCTTGATCCGAGGATCCACTCTGGCCTCCTGATGGCACATGGGTCGCTCTCGACCACGCTGTCCAGTAGGCGCTGCTGAAGGCTATCTCATTTCGTCGGCTGCGATCGTACGGTCAGTTTATTTCCGTCAGGATCGCGAAGATAGGCGACGAATGACCCGTTCGGACGTTCCCTTGGCGGGCTCTCGATCGCTGTGCCACCATGCGCAGTACCGGCGGCATGCCACGCTAGAGCATGGTCGGGGCTCGCGGCGGCGATACCGATAGTCCCGCCGTTGGCTACGGTCGCCGGCTTGCCATCAATTGGTTTCGTGATCATCAGCCTACCTCCCTCGTGGGCATAGATCAGTCTACCTCTTGCATCCATCTCGCCGGGCTTGCCTCCCAAGGCAGCGAACGTGGCGTCGTAGAAGTTTCTGGCCCGCTCCAAGTCGTTGCTTCCAATCATCACGTGGGTGAACATGCTTCATCTCCAGTAAGGTAGCCAATAGATCAGTAGCCGATCTCGATAAATTCACGTGCCTTTGCCAACGCCTTTCACCCTGGCAAAGGGTCCTTCGGCCGTGCCCTCTTAGGCCGGGAAAGGGTTTCGCCACGCATCCAGTTCTTCAAGCCGCCCGTACCACGCTTGGATATGCCGAAACTCGGCGAGTGGAATCCCGGCGGCGGTTGCAAAAGGAAGTGCAGCGGCCAATGCGAAATCTGCCACAGTCAGTGTTTCCCCGACCGCGACGCTGTTCTTGGCCAAGTGATCGTCGAGCACGCGAGCATGGAGCCGAAAACTGGTCTTCGCATCTTCGATCACGGCGACGTCAGGCTCCCCGCCGAACAACGGCTTGATCAAGGCTTCAAACCACAGCGTTGCCCCGTGCTGGGTGAAGTGACTGGCATCCCAACTCAACCAGCGCAGCACGTCGATCTGCCGGTGGTCATGCGGCCAAAAATCCGATTCGATGCTGTCAGACAGCCTGCACATGATGGCGTTCGCCTCCCATAAAGTTCCGGCATCATCCTGCAGCACCGGGACTTTCCCGTTCGGGTTAAGCGCCAGGAATTCTGCGGTGCGCTGTTCTCCGCTTGCCAGGTCAACCCTGACGAACTCGACGTCGGCTTTGAGAAAACGAGCGGCGGCGCAGGCCTTCCGGGGATTGAGCGTCTCGCAGTAATAGAGCTTCATCGCCGCCTTAGGCATGATCCGGCCCTTCGGGTCTAGTCCCGAGAAAGAAGCTCAACCGCTCGAGACTTTGCGACCAGCCGTCTTCGTGACCCTTTAGTGACGATGCGCTATCAAATCCACTCTGCCGAAACGTCATTTCCGTGCCTCCGTCGCTGTCCCTGAACGTGATGGTGACGACCGTTTCCGGGCTGTTTTCGCCGCTTGCGAGCTCCCAGGCATGTGTGAAGACAAGCCTGTGCGGCGGCTCGACCTCCAGATATTTTCCGCCGACCCAATGCTCTTCTCCATCTGGCGCGATCAGACAGGCGCGGTGTCTGCCGCCTGGCCAGGCTTCAAGTCGGTCGCCCACCGCCTTGAAACCGTGAGGACCGCACCATTGCACCAACGCTTTCGGGTCGGTCCATGCCCTGAAAACCAGATCGCATGGAGCATCAAACCTTCGGACAAGAACCAGGTCGCGGGTATTGTCGGTATCGGTCTCTGGATTAGTCATTGTCGTATCCTTGTACCTTGGACAGATAGTCATCGAGACGATCAAAGCTTTGATCCCAGAAGCGTCTGTAATCGGCGACCCAATCAGCAACCGTCTTCAACGCGGCCGGCTCGAGGACGCGGGGACGCGAATTCGCTTCACGGCCGGAGCGGATCAATCCGGCCTGTTCCAGGACCTTGAGATGCTTGGATATGGCAGGCTGAGACAACTCGAAGGGATCGGCGAGTTCAGCCACCGTCGCCTTGCCGTTCGCAAGCCGCCCAAGAATTGCTCGCCTTGTTGGATCGGCGAGTGCGGAGAAAATCGCATCGAGCTTGTCGTCCATATATCACCATCTAGCTATATAACCGTATGGATATATTCTACGCAGCGTAATGTCAACGGTTTTGCATGGGCGAAATCACGGGACAAAAATCGGTGTAGATGGCTCCCGATCATGTCGGGATACGTCGCTGTTCCTGCTGCAGACGCCACCCCGCGCTCCGTCCTCCTCGGGCTTGACCCGAGGATCCACTCTGGCCTCCTCGATCAGCAGCGGGCATGGATCCCAGGCTCAGGGCCTGGGATGACGGAGGGTAGGGGGCGGGTTGCACACGCCTGTCGGTGAAAGCGGTCGTGCTCAAGATGAGATCGCGGCAACAGCAATCAAGGTGACAAACACGCTGAGCGGCGCCAAGTGTGCATGGTCGCGGTGGCGGAGAAAAGTGAAAACCGCAGCCGCGATGATGACTGCGCCGAGCGCCACTCCGACAATGCGGCTGACGGGAAGCGCAATCAGGACGGCGCTCAAAATTTCCAGTGCACCGGTCACAATACCCCACCAGCGCGGATAGCCCAACCGGGCGAAATCGCTTCGCGTCCCGGACGTGCCGATGGCGTTGACGAGGCCTGCGCCGGAGAAGGCGGCGACCAGGAACCAGATTGAAAGAACGTGAACCATCTTAGTCGGCCCCGATCATCATGGGGACTGCAACCAGGACCATGATCATTGCCGTCAGGCCGTGAATGCCGAAGGCGCTTTTGGTGGAGCCTTTCGCTGCGAGAATGAGCAGCATGTCGCCTGCGGGGATCATCGCTTCGATCAAAAGCACGATGCCGACCTCGCGCTCAACGCCCCACACCATGAACGCCAGCACGAGCAATCCGGCGACGATATCGCGCACCCCTTTGAGGCGAAGCCACCAGGCGACGTTTGGGCCATCTTCAGGCAGCGGCAGGCCGAAGCCGCGCATCGTCGTCGTCGGGCTGGCAATATAGCTGGTGCCGATCGCGATAATCGCGAGGGCAAGCAGCAACCCTGTGCCATTTAACAGCCACTGCATTATGCACTCCTTCTGTCTATGCTATATAAAATAGCGTTGCTAGATAAATGCGCTAGCATTGCTAGTTTGTCAAGCGTGGATATAATCCTCGCTACTGATCTGCCGGCCGTGGAGATTTTGGAAATGGGTACCGTAGAGCGAAAAACTCGGGAAAGGGCCGAGCGCGAAGATCGCATTGTCGCGGCGGCCCGTGCCGTCGCCGAGAGCGAAGGATGGGATGCGGTGACGATCCGCCGCCTGGCCACGGAAATCGAATACAGCCAGCCAGTCCTCTATTCGCATTTCGCCAACAGGGACGCCATCGTTGCAGCGGTCGCAGTCGAGGGCTTCAAGGAGCTTGCAACCGTTCTCCAGGATGCGGCGGGCGAGGCGAAGGGACGACGAGAGCCCCTCATGGATGTCGCCATGGCCTATTTTGCCTTCGCCTTCAGCCGCCCGGCACTCTACGAGGCGATGTTTATCCTGCCGACCCAGTTGCAGTTCGCCGAGGCTGAAACGAGACCGGAACTTCGGGCCGGTTTCGCTGCCATCGCTGCTGCCGTGTCTCCCTTCTGTGCCGATGCGGAGATCGTGACCGAGACCTTCTGGGCAGCCCTTCATGGACTTGCCGAGCTCGAACGTGCAGGCCGCATCAGGCCCGGCATGCGTGACAGACGCATCGCGCTTGTTGTCCAGGCGATCATCGATGCAGGGGTTCATCAAACCGGGTCGTCAGATCAGGTCTGAAGGCTTGGCCGGTGGCCGCCGCACTGCGAGAACTGGCTGGCGCCTATTTCTCCTCCTTCATTCCTGTGCTTGTCACAGGAATCCAGCCACGGCGCGTCCGTGCCGTGAATGACTCTCCCAAACAAGAAAGTCTATCGCGCCCAAGGACTTGGGCGCACTGGATTCTTGTGACAGGCACAGGAATGAGGGAGGGTGGGGCGTCGACTTCCACGCCGAGATATCTGCGCCGATCGCCTGGGGCCGATCTCGGCCGCTTGCATGACGCCGATCTGCGTGCTAAACACTGAACTATATGGTTCAGTATTCGACAGATCGCCTTGACGCCTCTTTTGCCGCGCTCTCAGACGCCACGCGACGCGGCGTTCTGGAGCAGCTCGGCAGTGCTGATGCTTCGATCACGGAGCTTGCTGGGACGTTCCACATGACCCTCACGGGCATGAAGAAGCACATCGGCGTGTTGGAGCAGGCGGGGCTGGTGACGACGGAGAAGGTCGGGCGTGTGCGGACCTGCAGGCTGGGCTCACGCGGGCTCGAGGAAGAGGCGGCCTGGATCGAAGCGCGCAGCCAGATCTGGAACGCACGCTTCGACGCGCTTGATGACGTCATTGAGGCCCTGAAACGGAAGGAGAAAGTCGATGGGGGACAGAGCGAGTAACGGCCGCACGGCGGTCGAACGGAGATCCGAGCTTGAACTCGTGGTGACGCGCACCTTCAACGGCCCGGTTCGCCTCGTATTCGACGCGTGGACCAAGCCCGAATTGTTCAAGCTGTGGTGGGCGCCGAAGTCGATGGGCGTGCCCATTCTTTCCTGCGAGATGGATGTTCGCACCGGGGGCAGCTATCGCATCACGTTCGGACACGACGCTTCGGACGCCATGGCCTTCTTCGGCAAGTATCTCGACGTGTCGCCGCCATCGCGCCTCGTCTGGACCAATGACGAAGGCGGGGAGGAGGGCGCCGTCACCACGGTGACCTTCGAGGAAGAGGACGGCAGGACGCTGCTGGTACTGCGGGAACTCTATCCCTCGAAGGAAGCGCTCGACCAGTCTTTCGTCGGCATGGAAGACGTGTTGCCGGAGCAGTTCGCGCAGTTGGATGAACTTCTCATCACGCTCAGCGCGAGCGTGTGATAGCTCGACTCAATCGGCCATGCCTCTTGACTGGTGGATGCGGCCAGTCGATCCGGCGAAACTGCTCAGACCGCCCGAACCTCGGCAAGCCGCTTGATTGCGTATTCGTCCTGCCAGCAGACGGCGGCTTCCCATGCGGCCGAGGCTTGCGCGGCGATGTCATGGGCGCCGTCGTCGAGGCCGGCAGCGTTGTCGGGGAGCACCAGGTCAAGGTCGGGGACATCGACATGTGACTCATCCCAGTCGATCAACGCGACCCGATCCGCGGTGATGCGGACGTTGCCAGGGCTGTTGGGATTGCCGTGGACAACGCATGTCTGACGCCCGATGAGCCGCGCCCACGCTGCTCGACATCGAATAACGCCCTCAGGCGGCATCGCGGCAAGGTTGATCCTCGTTCCGGTCTCAGTATGCAGGAGGTCGCTCGACGATCGCCAGCCCGGGCGCTGTGGCCAGCCCTGCGTCAGCCGATGCAGCTCGCGGAGCGTGTCGGCGACGCGACGCCAGTCGGACCCCGTCTCGGGCGGTCCGCCCTCCATGTATTTCATCACCACCACACCGTTGGCGAATAGTCGGCCGTCAGTCGTCGGAATCGGCACCGGAACGGTCATGCCTTCGCGGTCGAGGTGTTGGAGCAGCTCGGCTTCCCATGCAAGATCAGCGTCGCTCCTGCAGCCGAGACGAGCGACCGCGATCTGCCCGTGGACGCGAACGCTCCACACGTCGTTGGCAACGCCACCGGTGAGCCGTTCGATGCGAACCGCGTCTTCACCCCATTGCCCGAGTGCTTCCCATCCCATTGGCGATACCCTTGGAGGTCATGATTAATGACGAAAGAAATAGAGAAAGTTTACGACGCCACAAGGCCGCTGGCGGCGGGCGCAAAGCTGCCGTTGGTAGCAACCCGAACGCCTCGTTCATTCCTGCGTCCTCAGGCTTTCCCCGACAAGTTCCCATAAATCGACCTTCTCGGCCCGCCCCTTGAGCTGCACCAGGCCCAGCGGGCGAAGGGCGAAGTGGGTGCCGACAGCCTCGTGGATGGCGGCGCTCACCAGGATCGAGGTGTTGAATTCCTTGTTCAATCCTTCCAGCCGTGAGGCGACATTGATCGTATCGCCCATGGCCGTGTACTGCTGCCGCGAAATCGCGCCAAAACTGCCGACCACCGCCGGGCCGGTGTGCAATCCAAATCGGGTGATGAGCGCGGGGCGGCCATTCTGACGGTTGGCTTCGTTCAAGTCGTCGACCGCCGCTTTCATGGCAAGCGCACATCGACAGCCGTTTTCGGCATGTCTGGCATCTGGAACAGGGGCGTTCCACATGACGAAAATGGAATCGCCGAGATATTGCACGACAGTCCCGCCATTGCGCTCGGCAATGGTGTTCAACAGTTCGAAATAGGCCGACAGCGTATCGACGACGTCCTCGGGCGAATGCTGCTCGGATATGGTGGTGAAGTCGCGGATGTCGGTGAAGAGCACGGTCACATCCTGCCGCTGCGCCTTGGCGGCCGCTCGCCCTTCGGGATTGACGATCCGTCTGACGACTTCGCGCGGAACGTAGAGGGCAAACTGGCTGATGGCATGGCGGCTGGCCGCCAGCGCGCTCGCCAGCGTGTTGATCTCCGATATCCACGAGTGGGAGACGCCTTTCTCGCCGACGTCGAGATCGCCGATCCTGCGCGCCTCGTCGGCGAGGCGATAGAGGGAGCGGCTGACCATGCGCGAGAGCATCACCGAGGCAGCGACGCCCGCGATCACGAAGGCGGCGGCAATCAGGAGATTGTGCATGAGCAGCCGATTGGCCTCAGCCACCAGATCTTCCAGGGGCACGACGATTGCGGCGACGCTTCCCTTGAACAGACCGGACACACCGACGGGGGCGATCTGCAGGATCTGGCGTTCGCCATCGAGATCGATCCGCACCACGCCGCCGCTTGCAAAGGCCGGATCCCGCCTGAGCCTCGCCACCGTTTCGAGGCTCGTGTCGTAACTGTCTGTCGTCGTGTCGACGGCAACGGCGCCATCGGCATTTTTCGACCATATGCCGAGAAGCCTGTTCATGATTGCCGGGTCGGAATGGGCGATCAGATCATCGGCATCATCGATGATATAAGCGCGCGCCCGCGGCGAAATTTCCTGCGCATCCAGCAGCCGGCTGACAGTCATCAGGTGGATGTTGATGCCGACGACAACCTGATCGTCGTCTCTCATCGGTGCTGCGATCGTCAGCGTTGGAAGCTGCAGCGTTCCCGCGACATAGGGTCCGACGGATACTTCCTCGCCGTGCTGGATGACGGATTGGTACCAGGGGCGTTGCCGCGGATCGAACGATGCATAGTCGACGTCACGCTCGGCGATCGGCCTTGCCTGGAGGTCTAGGAAGCGAAACGTCGATATGACGTCGGGGCCCTGTCTGCGTGCAATCGTGCGGATCGCAAAAGCCGTGCCATCGGGTGCTGCAAGGATCCGGCGGACATCCTGCCTTTGCGTGTTGATGACCTGCAGATACGAGCCGTCAGGATAGCCGGTGTAGACGCTCGTCGCGTTGGGGACGTTTCTGAGAACCTCCAGAAAGAATTGCTGTTTGGCCGTGATATCCTGGGGCGGCGGGGAGGCGAGCAGCGGCAGGGTCGATGCCAGTGCCACCGCCTCGGTGCCGCCCTGCAGCGTATTGCGGTACCCCTCGATCAGCCGCAGGCTCATCTCGCGCATCTGCTGCACGCCCGCACTGACCGCAGCATCGCTTCCTTGCCTGAACGCCAGCCAGATGATCGGCGTCGACGTGCAAAGCAGCGATGCGACGACCAGGACGCCGAGATGCAGTCTTAGGGGTTTGGACCAGTGCACGAGATTTCCCCCGAAATGCGGACACGTCTCAGCGCACGAGGCATAGTCAACGATGGCAGCTAACCGCTTTTTGAAAACTTACACAAGGCGGTGAGTGCGGTCACACCGCCGCTGCGCGTTTCGGTAGAACAAAGTCGCCGACCGTATGAACTGTCGCCGATCATGCCCGCATGCGTCCTGTCCTTGCTCCAGCCGCCACTCCGCGCTCCGTCTTCCTCGGGCTTGACCCGAGGATCCACACCGGCCTCCATTGGCAACGGGCATGGATCCCAGGCTCAAGGCCTGGGATGACGGAGGGTAGGTTCAATGGCAGAGAGCCAGCGACGCGAGACTGAGGCCCTATCAATTGATGCGGCCTACCGCCGGTGAAGCGCCTTCAGCTTCTCATAATGCTCCTCGACCCGGCGGCATGCCTCTCGCGAGGTTTGCTCCGAGCCGCTGCGAGGCATGATCTCCTTTCGCACCCATGGAAGGTGGGTAGCGTTCCACTTCCACAGGCCGGGTTTCAGGTCAGCCGCGTTCTCAAGCTCGACGCGGCCGAAAGACTGGTCGCCGTCGAAGCCGCTAAAATCCTGATGTCCTTCTCCAGGCCAGGTCTCGCGCCATGTGTAGATCGGTTGGTATTGATCTTTCATGTTGTGGCCCATCCGCTTTGCGCGCCATCGTCGATAGATGGCTTTAAGCATTTGCGGGCGCCTCCAGTTCCGAAGAAAAAAGCGGTTGCCGAATGACCCATAGAGTGGTACATCAACTAAGCATTGGAGGCGTGGAATGATCGTCGGGTTTCAGGACGAATGGCTGCGGGCCTTTTTCGTGGAGGATATCCACTCCCGCAACATTCCGTCCGATCTCGAAAGCCGGTTGTTCCGCAAGCTCCAGATGATCGACGACGCGATGACCGATCAGGATTTGCGTGTGCCACCCAGCAATCATTTCGAGAAGCTGCGCGGCACGCTCGACGGCCTGCATTCGATCCGCGTCAACAAGCAGTGGCGGCTGATCTTCCGATGGGACGGCGGTCGCGGCGAAGCGTCGGATGTTTATCTCGACGACCACAGCTATCGATGAGGTGACGCCATGTTGATGACCACACGCAAACCGGCCACGGTCGGCGAAATCCTGACGGAAGAGTTCATGCAGCCGCTCGGCCTGACGCAGGCGGTGCTTGCCGAGGCGATGGGCGTGCAGCGCAAGCATGTGAACGAACTCTGCAACGACCGGCGCAACGTGACGGCGGCGACCGCGCTCATTCTGGCGCGCGTGTTCGGCAACAGCCCGGACTTCTGGCTGAACACGCAGCGTCGCAGCGATCTGTGGAGCGTCATGAATTCGCCCGAGGAGCGGGCGCGGGTCGATCGTGCCAAGCCCTTGGCGAAGGCGGCATAGCGCGGAGCGATCCCACCGATTTGCCGCCGTTTCTTCGCCATGACCGCACGGCCTGCGATTTGGCTTTCGGTTCTACTCTTGCCGCCGCTTGATGTCTGTTTGACTCGAACCGAGAAACAGGCGGCGACATGGAAGGCGATGACGACGAGAAGCCGGACGAGACCGTCCCGGCCAACGGCAATGACGGTGCGGACGGCGAGCCGGAGGCGGAGACATGGCAACGCATCGACCGCGCGGCGCTGACGCTGGCCCGGATCATCGGTCGCCGCATGGCGCGAGAGGACTTTGCGGCGCTCGCCGCCGCCAATGACAACCACAGGCCCGATGCCGCCGGGAAGACGGAGGACGAGGCCGATAAGGATGCCGAGAGTGATCCTGAACCCGCATATGCGACGGTGCTTCACAGCAGTTCTTGCTCTATTGGCTATTGGTCTAAGGCCAGCCGCCGGAACGCCGAAATGTCCTGCTCAGGATGAATTGCTGGCGAAAGCGGAGATCGTGGTTGAGGCGCGCGTGAAATCGCTGTCGATCGGCGAATCCGGTTTCATAGGGACAAAAGACTCTCCGACGCGGTGGATAAGGGCAGATCTGGAGATCAAGAGAGTTATCAAAGGCAAATTCCCGGGAAAGGAGGCGACGGTGTACGGTGCCGTGTATCCCCCAGGGCCTTTCGGGGAACTGACCACGATGGCGTTATCTTACGGTTTCGATGGCCATGACACCTTCGAATGGGAGCTTTCGCGCCGCGAAATCGGTGATGATGTGGCGTTGTTTTCAATGAACGCCTGCAACTATCACAAATTCCCCGACGGGGCAGTTGCTCCCCGCTGATCGACGGTGTCACATCGCGATTGGCGCATGTCGGCTCAGGCCCGCTTCCGCCGCATCTGCGTGACGCTCCGCCAGACGGCCGAAACCAGGAAATAGAAGGCGCCGAGGCCGGCATATCCGGCGATGTTGGCAATGGAGGGTGGTTCCGGCATTTGCGCCTGGGCGATGAAGAACGCGCCTGCCACCGCGGATTGGCCGCCGCTGAGGATCATCGCCCACTGGCCGCCATTGGTCTTCCAGCGCCGGACAGCGGTTCCAAGCTGCAGCAGGCCGGAAAAGATCGCCCAGAGGCCAAAGACGCCGAGAACCCAGTTCATGCTCATCGTCAGGGCGACGATCACGGCAGCGGTCGTCACCGCGCTGACGGCGACGTTGATTGCCTGGCTGCGGTTGTTTGCCAGGCCGCCATTCCGCGATGCGTCGACCAGGTTGGCGGCGGCATCCCAGGCCGGGTAGAGGATCAGCAAGGCGGCCGCGACGGCAAGCGACTGCTGGCCGGCCGTCAAGGCGGCTGCGACCCAGATTGCGGAAAAGGCTGCGCGGGTGAAGTAATAGCGGGTCAGCCACTGTTCCCTGTCGCCAGACGCGACGGTGGTTGAATAATCGGTCATCATGATCTCTTTCCTGAATGTGATGGTGTTGGTCTGATGGGGGCGGCTCACCGTCATGAGCGGCGGCGTCCGTCATCGAGACTGGTTTCCTGGGCTTGCCGGAACTGCCCGAGCATTGCCGGGCGGCTGTCGAGACGGTGTTCTCCGTCGTTCGGGTCCATCGGCTGCCGGTCAGGCGGCATTCCCTGGTAAATCGCCGGTCGAACCGGGGGCGGCCCGGCCGACCGGCGACGACGTGGTCACATGGGCGGGACCACGCCATTTTTCCCGACAAGCACCTGATGGGCGAGGGGGCCTGAGGCGGCTTTCTCGGCGGGGATGAAGACGGCGGCGCCGGGAACGAGATCGTCGTTGGTGGCCGGAGCGATGGTCACGACGGGCGTGCCGTCCGGAATCGCGATCTTCTTTTCCTTGCCGTGATAGGAGACGGTGACGGTGCGGCCGTCGACGCCCTTGACGGCGTCGGCCACTGTCGCATTGGTCATGCTGCTGTTGGGCTTGAGGTCCCAACCATAGCTGCCTTCACCGGCACCTTTCATCGCTGGCGGGAAGATCAGCACTTCAAGCGCGCCGTCGCCGCCGCCTGCGTTGGGCAGCGATGCGATGCCGACGAAGTCGCCCGGCTTGATGTCGGTGACCGCAGCATTTGCAACGCTCGCCAGTTTCCAGCCGTCGGCGAGGGTGACATCGACGGTCTGTCCTTCGCGGGTCTTCACCTTGAGAGCGGAGCCGCTGTAGGTAACGATGCTGCCCCTGACATGGACCTGCTCGGGTTTCTGGTCTTCGGCATGGACCGGCGCCGCTGGAAGGGCCGTCGACGCGATAGTGGTGAGCCCCAGCACGAGGGCGGGGAGAATGTTATTGATCATGCCGTTCTTCCTACTAGTTGGTAGTTTCGCTGAACGTGGTTATCGCTCCGGGCTATATTCCGCCCGGAACTTTATCGAGCGGCGGTCGGAGTGAGCCGCTGCAAGGTGGGGGCCAGAATGGTGGCGAAGACCTCCGGGGTTCCGTAAGCCCGGGCCGACAGCATAGCGCCATGGACGGAGGCCATGAAGGCTTCAGCCTCGACGCGCGGTGCGCTCGACAGTTTCAAACTCCCGCCCTGAGCGCCCCGTTCCATCACCGAGGTCAGCCATGCCGAAGCAAAGCGGAAGAAGGCCTTGACCTCGCCCGCGACCTCCGGCGGCAGCGCCGGCAGTTCGCTCGCAAGCAGGGCGCAGACGCAAAACGGCCTGCTTGCATCCTCGATGCACTGGGCCCAGTGGCCCGCATAGGTTTGGAGGAGCGCCAGGGGATCCCGCACCTGCTGCTCCAGGCCTGCGATACCCGCCTCGGCATCTTCGCGATATCGCACCACAAGCGTGCGCACCAGATCGGTCTTGCTCGGAAAGTGGTGATGGATGCTGGCCTTGCGGATGCCGACGACGGCAGCGATATCGGCATAGCTGAAGCCGTTATAGCCTCCGGTCATGATCAGCGCTCGCGCGGAGGCCAGAATTTCGTCGGAGGTCGTCAAAAGATTGCTCATGGGCTCTATCTACCTTCCAGTAGGAAGGCTGTCAAGCGCAAAGCAGATTTTCTACCGTCAGCGGTGGTGGAGACGGTGACAGGCTTCACCTTGATTCTGGCGAAAGTGATGGCCGCATCGGTTGTAGCGACCGGCCTTGACTCGCCTCGAATACCCAGAACATAATCAGAACATCTAATATGCGGAATGGAGTTCTGGATGTGCGGCCGCGTCTATATCAAGACATCGCTTGAAGAGCTGGTGCGCAATTTCGCCTTTGCAGAGCGAGGCGCGATCGATGCGCTCGGGAACCGATTTCCGCGCTATAACGGCGCGCCGACGCTGGATTATCCGATCATCATTCGCGACATGGTCCGCGAGCCTGATGTCATGGGGCCGGTGTTCGCCTCGGCGCGCTGGGGTCTGATGCCGGCATGGATGAAGCCGGGTGGCCGGCCGCCGCCGATCAATGCCCGCTGCGAGGGCATCAGTACTAACGGTCTGTTCCGTTCCGCCTACAGGTCGCGCCGCTGCCTGGTGCCGATCAACGGCTTCTTCGAGTGGAAGGATATCTTCGGCACCGGCAAGAACAAGCAGCCCTATGCGATCGCCATGGCTGACGGCTCACCCTTTGCGCTCGCCGGCATCTGGGAGACGCGGCGCGACAATGACATAGAGACTCGGAGCTTCGCAATTGTCACCTGTGAGCCGAATGAGATGATGGCGCAGATCCATGATCGGATGCCGGTCATCCTGCATCGTGAGGATTATGAACGCTGGCTATCGCCGGAACCCGATCCGAACGACCTGATGAAGCCATTCCCGGCGGAACTGATGACCATGTGGCCGATCGGCCGCAATGTGGGTTCGCCCAAGAATGACACGGCTGACATTATCGATCCGATCGACCCCGATCCGGAACCGACGCTGATCTGAATTCACCGGCTCGGGCGGGAGCCATCCATCAACCATGCGGTCAAAGAGAACCTCGCGAGAGGACAGGACGACGCATGCCAGAACAAATCACATGGAAATCGTGGGAACATGTCAGCGGCCGGGAAATCAAATACAAATGGCGGCACGCCTGGAAGGAGAAACCCGGTGATGACTACGTCGCTTTCGACGGCGATACCCAGATCGGAAGGATATTCCGGTCACAGGCAGGAGAAGGGATCGATAATCGATGGTTCTGGATCGTGGCGGCTGACGGCAGCAATCGATTGGATTGGCCGTCAGCCGGATACGAGGACAGTGCCTATGTCGCCTCAAGGCGGCTGGAAATGATCTACGAGAGCATCAAAGGCGGGAAACCAAGGACGGCGCACCCATGAGCATCGAAGGCCATTCGAACGCGCCGGGCGCCAATGTGATCGTTGAACATTATTGCGAGCACCGGCTTGCCGACGGCACACGCTGCAAGGAATGGGGAGGCTGGGGCCACAGCCCATCCCCGGCCGTGCCAACGCGCTGGTGGTGCTTTGAGCATTTCCCGCATAAATCATACGAACAGGAACAGGCGCTCAGGCGGAAGCTGGAGGCGGTCGAGGGTGGGAAAATCATCCAATGAGGGCTGGCTGATTGATGTTCCGCGTCAGCCGTCGGTCGAGAGGGTGACAGGCTTCCACGCCTCGATCTCCTGCTGGAGGCGAACGATCCTGTCTGACACGTGCTTGAACGCGTCGCTGCCGAGCAGAAGCTGCGGCGGCGGATTGTCGGATTCGATGAGCTCTAAAACCGCCGCGGCCAGTTTGGCGGGTTCTCCGCGCTGCTTGCCGCTGACGGCCTGCCGCGCCTCGCGGATCGGATTGAAGAGGGCATCATAATCGGCGATCGACCGCTCGGTGCGGACCATCGATCGACCGGCCCAGTCCGTCCGGAAGGAGCCGGGGCAAAGGGTCGTCACATGCACCCCGAACGGAGCCATTTCCGAACGCATCACTTCCGATATGCCCTGGAGCGCAAATTTGCTGCCGCAGTAATAGGCGATGCCGGGCATGGTGATCATGCCGCCCATCGAGGTGACGTTGACGATGAAGCCGCGGCGTCGCGCGCGAAACCGCGGCAGAAATGCCTTGGCGACGGCGACGGCGCCGAAGACGTTGACGTCGAACTGCCGCCGCATCTCTTCGATCGGCGACTCCTCGAGCACGCCCTCGTGGCCGTAACCCGCATTGTTGATCAGCACGTCGACCGGCCCATGCTCGTCTTCCGCGTCGGCGACGACATCATCGATGCGGTCGAACTCGGTGACGTCGCAGACGACCGGCCGCAGGCCAGGCAGGGTTTTGGCGAGCGCCGTGCGCGACGCCTGCGAGCGCACAGTGCCGATCACCATGTGGCCCGCCTGAAGGGCCGCAGATGCAATGGCGAGCCCGAAGCCGGAATTCGATCCGGTGATGAAGAAGGTCTTTCGTGACATCAGCGATATTCCTTGATTGAGGATGCGATTTGACAAATAGTGTGGAGAAGCCGGCGCATCGATTGCGGGTTCTCTCAAAATGTTGCCAAATCCTATGAAGGGTGATCGCCGCCTATCCAGGCGAGGGGAGATGGTCGCCTTGGCCGGACGTCTCGCCCCCCGTCACGGATATAATCCGACCGCGCTCGCTCCCGTCCGCATATTGCGCACGGAAGCCGTGCTCCACGACATCCCGGTGCTCTATAGACCGGGCGCGGTTTTCGTCCTGCAGGGCAGCAAGCAGGGCATCCTCGAAGGCGAGGTCTTCCTCTATGACGAGGAGCACTATCTGGCGGTGTCGCTGCCCGTTCCATTCCGGATGACGTCGACGGCAAGTCCCGAGCGGCCATTGCTTGCGGTCTATGTCGAGTTCGATATGCAGATGGCGGCCGAGATCGCATTGCAGGTGGAAAAGCATGCCGAACTGCCAGGCGACGAGCCGAGAAGTCTCGTGTCGAGCAGGATGTCCGGTGATATCGAGGATGTCCTGCTGCGCCTGCTGACGGCACTTGGCAGCAGCGTCGAGACGGATGTGCTTGGCGCCGGCATTCTGCGCGAACTGCACTACCGCGTCCTGGTCGGTCCGCAAGGCGGTGCGATGATCGCCGCCCTCCAGCAGAAGGGCAGATCCGGGAAAATCATTCAGAGTCTGGCCTGGCTGCGGGAAAACTATGGCCTGGAGATCGCGGTCACCGATCTGGCAAGGGAGGTGGGCATGAGCGTTCCCTCCTACCATGTCCATTTCAAGGGTCTGACCGGCAACAGTCCGATGCAATACGTCAAGGCCATGCGGCTTCACGAAGCGAGATTGATGATCGCGCGCCAGACGAGAACGATCGCTGATGTCGCGGCTTCGGTCGGCTACGCCAGCCCGGCGCAGTTCAGCCGCGACTTCAAACGGCATTTCGGGCGCACGGCATCGGAGGAGATCAAGTGGGTCCAGCGCCATCTTGGCGAACTGGGTGACGATCACGGCTAAAGCATGTCTCACACGCCCGACGGTGCAACGGCCCGCAGCGCGGTCCTAACGATCGCATCGCCGAACTCCGGCGAGACCGGGCGATGGCCGACCAGCAGCCGGAAGAAGACCGGTCCGTAGATCATGTCGAGCAGCGCCTCCATATCAGGCGGCGGAACGATCTCTCCCCGAGCCAGAGCCTCCTCCAGGATGACACGACCCGCGTTGCGGCTCGACAGGATCACCTGGTTGCGGAAGGCCTTGGTGAATTCGCTTTCCGGGTCGGCGGCCGCAAGTGCCATGGTGATCTGCCGTCCGCGCGTGCTCGCAAAGGCAGTCACCAGTCCGCTCATCTGCGCCCCGAGAGCCGCCTGCGCCGTGCCCCCTCCAAATTCCGCTTCCGGTAGCCGGTTGACCAGAAGAGCGGCCATCGCCAGTTCCTGCGCGTTGGCCCAGGAACGGTAGATCGTCGGCTTGCCGACACCGGACCGCGCCGCCACGGCTTCGATCGTCATGCGGCCAAAACCTTCGGCCATCAGGATTTCATGGGCGGCCTCCAAGGCACGCCTCTGCGCGGCAGCGCTTGGCGGCCGCCCTCGTTTCTTCGGTGTTGCATTACTCTCTTGACTCATATCTTTACGATACGTAACGTTAATGAAGAACCCAGTCAAGGAGGATCATCCATGCCGAGTTTTGCCCGAAAAGTGAGCGCCTACTTCATCGTCAAGGATGCGGCGCGGGCCATCGACTTCTACAAGGAGGCTTTCGGCGCCACGGAAGTCTTCCGCATGACCGATCCTTCGGACGGGCGGATCGGCCATGCCGAGCTGCGTTTCGGAGAGACGATGATGATGTTGGCAGACGAATATCCGGACTTCGGCGCCCTGTCTCCCGATACCATCGGAGGCTCGCCGGTGACCTTCCATATGGACACGATGTCGACCGACGCAGCACTGGCGCAGGCGCTGTCGGCCGGGGCGACGATGTTGCGTCCGGCGACCGACCAGAGTTTTGGCGAGCGGGTGGCGCAGGTGCTTGATCCCTTCGGTCACCGCTGGATGTTGTCGCAAACCATCGAGCAGGTCACGCCTGAGGAGATGCAACGCCGCTGGAACGCGGACATCTCGGCGTGAGTGCCACAGCCCTTGGAGCGCTCGAGGAGGCCGGTGGCCGGCGTCCGTCCCGAGCGGCTGCACCAGTTCTCTGGCGGTTCACTGAAGGCAGCTCACATCAAAACATCCGTCTTGACTCTCTTCGCTATCAGAACATAATAAGAACATCGGCGCGGCGGCCGCCATCTGAAAACCGAAGATGTGGAGAGCGGATATGCGTGAGCAGCCGATCGGCGAAGCCGTGGAAGATGATGCGTGGCCTGCAAGTGATGTGATGTGGCCGCCGGAGAAGGAGATTGAGGTCTCCGAGGCGCATGCAAGCCTGGTCAAGGCCGTGGCGGGGAGCCGCGGCGTGAGATTTTTCACGGCCTTCATCATCGACATCCCCAGCGATACCTATCTTGGCGATGTCCAGATGGCGATCGACGAGGCTGCCGGCGAGGCCTGCGGCATCCTGCTGACGAAGCATGTCACCGGCCGCGACGCCGCAACAGGCGAGCCAGTTCTGACCGAGGAAGCCACGCGACCGTTCAAGTTTCCTTGCGGCGAGGGCGTCGCGAACGCCATATCGGCATTCTGCAGCAAACTCAAAATGGCGGGCATCTTCCCTTGATCGCCGTCATGCAACGCTTCCAGCCGGACCTCTCGAAAACGCCGATGCATCGTCGCAGCAAAGAAGGTGGAGTTCCATCCGGCCATGCTTTGCCGCATGCGAGGGCCATGGTAAATTTCGATAGACCGTGTCGATTCCGGCGTCGTAAAATCGACAACCGTGAGAAAAATACGGAATGAGCCCCCATGCCCATCTTTCATGCGCAGTGTACCTGTGGCGCCCTTGCCCTGGAGGTCGATGGCGATCCTGTGCACAACCACGTCTGTACGTGCACGCGCTGTCAGCGTGCATCCGGCAGTGCGCTTTCACACAATGTGTGGTTCCGTGAGGAAAATGTCCGGATTATCTCCGGGGAATATTCCGTCTGGTTTCCGCAAGGCGAGACCACACCTGAGGTGATGAAAGCCTTTTGCCGGGTCTGTGGCGGGGGCGGGTTTTCGAAATCCGGAACATACTTTCCCGGCACTGTCGTCATCGCCGGCGGCACATTCGCCGATCCGTCCTTTCCTGTTCCGGATCATGTTCATTGGTGGGACAATCGCCCGCATTGGCTCGACCTCGCCGAGCCGATCGAGCGTCTTGCGGGAAATTGACCTCTCCGGGCATAGCCTGCGATGTGGCGCATTGGACGAAGCGCACGGTTAGAGCCTGCCGTCGCCCGAACACCGCGCCTGCTTTTCGGTGTCATGCTATGGCGCCACCGCCTTGTTTTCTCCGGCATCCGAACTACGGTGACGATGGGTTTGATGGCGATGATTTGGGGACGGTCGCGTGCGTTTCTTTGCAGCTTTGGTGATTGCGATCCTGTTGAGTGGGGAGGGGGCGGTTGCGTGCCCTCTCAATGATACGTTGAAGCTGTGCGTGTTGAATGGTCGAAGCCTGGCTGCCCTGCACAACGGCGTTGATCGAGGCGATTGGACCGTTGAAGCGCCTTCTTCTCCCGCCAACACTACCTCTGAGCCTCGAACCGGCAGCGAGCAGTACACGATGCCGAGCGGATTGCGGTTCGCCACGTATTATCAGGAATACCGAAAGCTCTTTTCTGCTACCTGTACGCTCGATTATTTTGGCGTTCTGGCGACGGATCGTTCGGAGGATCTGCGTTGTTCGAACGCTGAGCTCGAAGCCTTCGAAGCTGGGCTCGCGGCAGCCTCGTTGGGTTCAGTCACGAAAGACCGCAAGCAAAGCGGCGTGGCCTATTTGATCGAGGGTGAGAATACGTGGATGACAGTCGTCGTCGTTGGTAAAGACCTGTTGAATGTCTGGGTCGAGACGTCAGTCCTCAAAAAACCCTAGAATACGCCGTGGACATGGAAGGCGCAAAAGTGACCGGCAAAAACCGTAGCAAACCGCGCTCGGGAAAACACACCGCCGACGCCCCAGCGGTCGACGCGTTCACCCGGAGCGCGCTCGCATCGGATCTGACGTGGATGCCGGATTTGACGGCTGTTGGAAAGCCACCGCTTACCGCTGATGCCTATGTAGAGGCCTATCTCGCAGATCCCGGCGAATGGTATTGGACGACGATTTTACTGCACGATCCGAGCGAGGTCGTCTTGAAACGAGTGCTCGCCATTATCGATCAAGCCCAATTGCCTGGCCACGAAAAAGCGCTCGGCCAATTGGGCGCCGGCCCGCTCGAGGACATGATGTCGGAGAAGTTGCTGGATCGTCTGCAACATTGGCTGCCCTTCACACCGGCCATGCGCCATGCGCTCGGTCTGGTTCGAATGTCCAGCGAACCTCTTGTCTCGCAAAAGCGACTGAAGGCGATGCTCTCGCGGTAGTGTGCCTCCGCGGCTGGCATGGATTCCAGGGCCAAGGCCTGGAATGACGGAGAGTGGGGCGTTTCCTGCGAACTTCGAGCCGAGGTTTTAGTTCAAGATGTAGTTTCGAAGGAATGTGCGAACGCTGCGGATGGACTTTCGTGCGGCGTCCGGATTGTATTTTTCGATGTGGCCCAACACCCTCCGTCCCACCTTAAATTCCGGGGCGTCAAAATCGTGGTAAGTGCCCTTGTAGATATTGAGCTCGATGGGCGGGCTATCGTCACTCAGCTTGGCAAGCCTCTTCCGGCATCGGTCAGCCGGGCTCCAATTGTCTCGTTCGCCAGTTAAAATCAAGATCGGCACCGTCGCATCGCCCTGAGTTGCCGCGCAGAGGGGATAGTAGGCAACCGCCGCCCTGAACTTGCTGTCCATCAGCTGTTCGTTGCCTTCGATTTTTGTTCCCTCCAGCGTCGCCGTGCCGCCGGTTGAAAAGCCCATCAGGGCAACGCGCCTGGCATCGACGAAGCTTTGCTTCGATAAAAAATTCAAAGCGCCATAGGCGTCGAAGACCCGATCGGGGAGACGGTTTTGACAGGTGTCCTTGATGTTGCGGGAGGTGAAGCTATCGACGACCAGCACGACGTAGCCCCATGCGGCCAGCCGTTTCGGCCAAAGCTCCTTGACGCTCAAACGCATGCCCTCGCATCCATGCAGAACGACGACTGCCGGGAAAGGGCCATCACCCTGGGGGCGGGATAGATATCCCAGCAGGGGCGTACCTTGCGGTTGAGAAAGAATTTCTCCCTGTTCTCTCGCCTTGCTTATCCGAAATGGGCTGAGCTTGACGGGCGCGCTTTCGAAGTGAACCAGCTCGTCGGCATCAGCCGGGTTTCCAGCGAGCGTGACGCTGAGAAAAGCGATGAGGCAAAGAAAAAGTCTCGTGGTTTTCACTGAACTTCTCCACCGTTTGATCAACAGCCCACTCATTGTACGCCGGACCTGAAGGCTCGCAAAGCGGTGAGGCGTTCTGCCGCCGGTTGGACCGGGTTGGGCAGATTTCAATTAATCGCATGCTGCGGTTAGAAGCCCTTGATCACCCCCCGGCGGATCATTTATGACTACCGCAAATCCAAGCTGCGAGATTTGAGTCCAGAGGTGATGTCGACCAAATCGACGTCGCCCTTCAATCGTTTGCGTCACTCGCCAAGGCTTGAGAACCGGTCATCTCAGACGTCCGGACAGCTTCCTCGGATCGTCGTTGATCCCCCATCCTCTGCCGCCTGACCGCTCATCTTCGATCACATCGGGATCGGGCCGGGTATCGCTCGCCTCTTCCAAGGAGAACTGCAATGGACCCTTCGATTGCTCCGGCCTCGCGGGCCGCAGTGGTGACGCCGAACGATACCGCCATTGTCGGTGCCCGCGCTCTCTATATCGGCACGACGGGTGACGTTGCCATTGCGCCGCGCCGGGACATGGATCCTGTCATCTTCAAGAGCGTGCCGGCCGGGACGATCCTGCCGGTTCATGCCGCCATCGTGGCGCTGACCGGGACTACGGCATCCAACATCGTCGCGCTGTTCTAGAACCCTCCAGAAGCAGCGCCTCATGGGCAGACCCATCAAGTTCACCCAGGCGCTTGCCGACAGGATTTGCGAGCGTATCGCCGACAGGGAAAGCCTCCGGTCGATCTGCCGGGATGAGGGGATGCCGGCGATGTCGAGCGTGCTCTCCTGGCTCGCCGATGACGACAAGGCCGGTTTTCGGGCCAAATACGCCCTAGCGCGCGAGATTCAGGCGGATGGTTTTGTCGACGAGATGGTCGAGATTGCCGATGACCGCGCAGACGACTGGATCGAAAAGAAGAACGCGAGCGGCGAGACCACCGGCTGGCAGGAGAATGGCGAGGCCATAAGGCGTTCGCAGCTCCGCATCGCCACTCGTCAATGGGTCGCCGCGAAGCTGAAGCCGAAGAAATACGGTTCCAAGGTCGAGCCCGACCGTGGCGCCGTGACCGGCGAGGTTTCGCAGTTGCTGGAAGATATCAATGGCAAGACGCGCGGACTTCCAAACGGCAATTGACCAGTTTTCCGACTGGCGCTGGCGTCTGAATAATCTTTATTGGATCACCGACAAGGCAGGCAAACGCGTCAGGTTCGAGATGAACTGGACGCAGATGACCTTTTTCGAGCAGATGCATTATCTGAATGTGCTGCTGAAAGCCCGCCAGCTGGGTCTCACGACCTTCATTCAGATCTTCATGCTCGATGCCTGCGTCTTCAACCGGGATATCCGCGCCGGCACCATCGCCCATACGCTGGGCGACGTGCAGGCGATCTTCCGGGACAAGATTAAATACCCTTATGACAATCTGCCGGATGGTATCCGCAACGCCGTGCCTGTCGTCAGAGCCAACCAGACCGAACTGCTGCTTGGCAATAATTCGAGCATTCGTGTCGGCACCTCGCTGCGCTCGGGAACGCTGCAATATCTCCACATCTCCGAATATGGAAAGCTTTGCGCGAAATATCCTGACAAGGCGAGGGAAGTCCGCACCGGCGCTTTGAATAAGGCCGGCGAAGAGCACCGCAAGCGCCTTGCGGCCGCCGAGGCCGCCGAGCAGGCCGCCAAAGACACACTCGAAATCGAGATCCAATCCTATGAGCTTCAGCTTTCGGAAAAGAACCGCGCTTGCGCTGTCACTGCTGCTGATCGTCAGTGGCTGCTCCGCCACTGAGCGGCTGAACAAGGCGGCGGTGACGAAGGGGCAGGCGGCGGCCGGCATCGCTCTGCCGCCGTTGCCGGACGATCTCCGCCGCCAGGAAGCGCATGCGCCTGTTGTCGAAGGCGAGCCTGTCATCGCCATCCTCGCCCGCGAGCGCCAGGCGCTCAACCGCGCCAACGCCCGCCAGGGGCGCACCATTCAATTCTACGACGACCTCACCAGCAGATATGGAACACGCCAATGATGAACGCCATTTCGCTTGCCCTGACGAGCCCGATGCTGAGCGGTGGAGGCGGAGCCGGCGGAGACCCTGACCGCTACATATTCTTCGCGACCCGCAACCGCATGCCATCAGGCAGTATCGTCACCGCTGCATCCGGCACGAATTATGTCTGCACCAAGGTCGTCGTCAACACGCCGCAGTACAGGACCAGGACCTTCCGCTTTCACCTCTCGGGCTTTGCCTCGACGGAAGGTGGAAACGCGCCGCAGGAAACGGTCGTTACCGGCACGATCGGCACGCCGGGCAATTCCGTCGTTGCCGATGCGATGTTCATCAGGGCGGCCGGCGTCTTCTACCAATGCACCTTCGCCGGCTTGAACACGGTGACGGTCGCGGATCAGACGAATGGCGCCTGGACGGACGAACTGACCATTCCCGATGTCGCCTCGGAAAGCGAAATCGAAATCTGGCTGTTTTATCATACCACCGTCGGCGAGAAGATCTGGCCGGTCTATCGCATCCAGAAGCACCGCGGCGAGCGCGTCTGGGGTGCCGGCGATCTCGCCACGCTGCTCGCCTTCAAGGACACCCCGCTTGCCGACAGCACGGCCGCACTCGACTCCAACTACGCGACCGTCACCCAGCCACAATATTATGGGCCTGACTTCATGGTCGCCAAGGGCGATTGGGATGGAAGGCCGGTCGCACTTGCTGTCGTCGACAGCCTGGGTGAAGCGCGCCAGCAGTTTTCCCCGGCTGCCGATGCGCGCGGCAATCTCGGCTGGTTTCGCCGCTGGCTCGACAGGGATGGCGGCATCGGCCGCATTCCGCATCTGATGATTGGCATGCCGGGAAACGGTTCGGTGCGCGAGCTCACCGGCACCGGGGCTGCGATCGCGACCCGGCGCTGGGCCGTTCTCGACGAAATCACCGCCTTCAACAACAACAAGAAGCCGTTCACCGTCATCGCCAACCAGATGGGGCAGAACGATACGGCCGCCACCTACACGCAGTTCTTCAACACCAACTACAGAAGCTTGATCACCAGGCTTCGGGCGCGCTACCCCGGCGTTAAAATCGTCGCCTTGCCGCCGCTCGGCCGCACCGTATCCACCCGCACGGTCACCCTGACATCGGTCGGCACCGTCGTCACGGCAACGATCGCCTCGGGCATCAATGGGCTTACGACCGGCCAGACGGTGTCGATCTCCGGCGCTACGCAGACGGAGTATAACGGCAATGTGGTGATCACGGTCACCGGGCCGAACAGCTTCACCTATAATTTCGCCGGATCGGCGACATCGCCCGCGACCGGCACGATCACCGCCAACGACCTCTATCTCAGGGCCTCGTATCAGAGCTTTTCCGCCAACAACACCTGGCCGGCGGACGGTACGGATGCTTCGGGCAAATGGCGGCTGCGCGCCGATCCTGGCGAAGACCTCCGCCTGCTGCGACGATGCTATCGATACCTATGCGGCCTGGGTCTCCGGTGAAAGGGATGGCGTCTGGCCCGGTATGCTGGAGCTGTCGAGCACGGTGGTGACCGTGCAGTCGGGCACGGACGGGGTTGCGACCTACACGACGATCGAAGTGGCGGATGCCAGCATTTTCGGGCCGGAGCAGGAGATCAGCACCTATGCCGGGCCGGATGGCCTTGCCCGCCTGTCGATCACGTCGATCGGCAGCATCTCCGGCAATACGATCACCATTTCGATCCCGCGCTCCACGGTGCTGCCGGTCGGCTCCATCGTCCGCCCGAGCGTCACGCCGGATGGCGTTCATCCCTACGGCGCCGTGATCGACCGCGTCGCCACCGGCATTCCCCAATCCGAGAAGGTGAAATTCAATCCATAGGCGGAGCCAACGAAGAGCCCTTCGACATCGTCACTTCGGCTCCGGCTGCTGGATGACCGGCGGCGGCGTTTCGCTCTTGCCGCCTTGATCGAACGGCTTGATCACCAGGATGCTCAGGATCGAGGCGACCATTACCCCGATGATGATCATCAATAGCATTCTCATGGGCGCCTCGCGTCAGATCTATAGAGCTGTTTTGCTGCATGCATACGCCTCTTCGCGAACCCGAAGACTCAACATCCCCAGGCTGAAAACGTTCCATCCCACGACAGAGCACCGAAAGAGATGACATCCAATGACGATATCCTGCGCGCCCTCGGGCGCGTCGAGGGCAGGCTGACCGGCATCGAGGAAAACGTGGCACTTCTACGCAATGAGGTCAGCGACGAAAAGACCAACGCCCATGATAGCCGCGCCGTGATCCACAAGCGGCTCGACGAGCAGGCCAGGCAGATCGCCCATCTCGATACCCGGGTGGCAATCAGCGGCGGCGCGGATGCGCTGATCCGCGAGGAAATCAGAACCCTCAAGGAGACCGTCGAGAAGAACCAGGAGGCGGTGGGGCCGGCGCTTGAAGAGTGGAAACGGATGAAGACGATCGGCTACGGGATATCCGGGTTGATTGCCTTTGCCGGACTGACGATCGGCGGCACCATTGCCTATGCGAGCGATGGCGCGGTGGCGGCACTTCGGCATTGGTTGAAGATCAATTGATCGGCTCGATCTGTAATCCTTGGAGAGGAAGACAGGCGCTCTTCAGGGCTACGTTTAGGAAGGCAGAAACCCATTGATCTCGTTGCGAGCGCCTGGCGCCAGCAGACCGGCGTTTCTCACTCGCTGCAAACCGACGCAAAACAAAACCCTAAATTTTAGACTTCGCTAACGAACAAATCCGCACCTTGCTGGTTTTCCTCTCAGGAGGAAACAGACATGAAGAGTATGGACAACCGCCAAGTTCGCATTCCCGGCCCGCGAGAGCACGATGTTGCGGAGCATTGCCGCAAGTTTGGCATCGGCTCTGCCGAGGAGAAGAAGCTGAAGAAACTTCTCGGGTCGCGGGCGCCGCTCCATGAAATCCAGGCCAATGCTCCGCCGCGCCAGCCAAGGTGGCGTTAGGCGGGGAGGGGGCACGTCGCAAGTGGCCATTACACGCCACATTACGACAATGATTCAAAGATTGAGCGGAACAGAGCAGCGCCGTGAACGCTCGCGAAAGAGGTGCTTTTGCCGGATTTTGAAATGATCGATTTTGTTTAAAACGTCGGCCGAATGTTCGGCTTGCTCCACTTGGACCTGCTGAAAGCCCCGCTCCGGCGGGGTTTTTCGTTGGCGTTGTGATGTGCCTGTCGGTTTTCGCCCGGCGGGAGCTTATCGGTGTGACGGTCGCAACGTGCCCGGGCAGGTTGTCGATGATCCCCAGGCGGAATTTCCGGGATCGTGGCGTCACATTTCTGCCGGGGAACTTCCGGCAACATCAGGGGTTTTGCCGGCGGATCGCGCGGCAGGTCTCGTCTCCTGTACCACTGCTACCCCTGCAGTTGCTGCGCGGTCCACTTGATGCAAGCGTCTCACGGAAGGGCTTTGCTCCCGGCTCTCGGCAGCGGGCGAAGGCATTTTTGTCGGCCGTCACCCGGCCTGTTGAAAGATCCAAACCTGCAAAGACGCAGCGATCCGTGCCGAGCCCAGCACCTGCGATGGCTCAAGAAGGTACAGCCGCGCGCCCGAAACACCTATCAATAGCGTGGTTGCCGCGAGAGCATGAGGATGTAGTCATCGGCGATGTCGGCAACCACCATGGCGGCTTCCGCTGCCGTGTATCCCCTGCCGATGGCGTCGCTGACGATCTTCATCACGGCAGGTTCAAGGGCTTCCCGGCAGTCGGACAGGTTTTCGGCATGCGGGCATTTTGGACGAAATTCCAAGACGTTGTTCATGGCACACCCTCCATTTGATTGAGCTCGGCCCCTGTAAAGGAAAGCCGGCCTCTCCCCGGAAAGGCGGGCCACGGTTCCGGCGAGCTGCTTCACGAACCAGAAGTCTTATCGTGACGCTACGATGGCATAGGAGCCGACGTATTCAAGCGCATGCTGATATTAAGGTAAGCCAGTAGGGTTAATTCGTCCGTTGCTGTTGCATCGTGGCATCGCTAGCAGATGCAAAGGCTATAGAGGCTGCTGCATCTCGCCCAAAACCGTACAGCGGTTTTGGGGCAAGGACATGCATCAAATAAAGACTTCAGGATTTGAACGCCTGCGAGGCTATTTTCTGCCCTAAAGCGCGTCGCGATCTTTCAGATTCGCTCTTGGCCCTAAGTCTTTGTTTTTACGCATGCCGTTGTCGCAAAACCGCTGTACACTTTTGCGCGACACGCATTAGACGCTGATACGCCGGCCCGCCTTGTCCGCCTCTTTGCGATTGGCGCCGTGCTTTTCGATGATGTCCTTGGCATCCTCGTTGGAAATGCGGTGTTTCTTCGCGAAATAGATGACGTCGTAGGGGCCGTCAGCCACGGCCGCTTTGGCGGGCTGGGCCTTTTTGGTTGTGTCGTTGGTCATGATTTTTCCTTTCAAGGCAATGTTGCGCCGGACATCAGTTCATGTCGCCGCGCGTCAGCACTGGAACAGGATAATTTAGGCCGGGTCGGCCTAAAATCTGAATCCTGGTCTCAATTAAAGAGCGAGAGCATGGTGTCGTCCGAAAGCCGCTCACACTTTTCGGCATCATACTCTATCGGCTCCGGAACGAGCCAAGCCGGCATCGGTCGAAGAATTGGCTTCGTGCCGTTTTATCGATGCGCTCGGGCCGTCATATGTTTTTCCCAGATCTGCGTTGCCTGCGCTGCCGTGCCGGTCTTGTGGAATCGCAGCAGGTGCAGTCCTTCGTTCCGTCGTTTTTCGTTAAAGGCGCTGTTTTCGTAGTCGGTGCCTTCGACAATGCTCTCGCTTTGAAGAACGGCCTTCAATTCCTGCACATAGTGTCCGGTGATATTGAAAAGCGCTTCATTCTCAGGTGCGTCTGTCATCGTTTTCCCTATGAGTGGTCGCGTGGCATTGAACGCAGTGCTGCGTTTCAGCTCGCCACGTTTGGTAGGATGCATCAAGCAATCCGCGCCCCTATGGGAAAGGCTGGTATCGGACAGCGTTTAGCTGGAGGTGTCTGTCTGGAGTTCCATATATCATGCAGCAGCGCACCCTTGCCAATCAAGGATTAAGGCGCGGCGAGTCTGAACGCCCGCATGTTAAACTACTTGCCTCCCCGATACCATCTCAATCGAAATACCGAAGAATATGGATGGAGCAGGGCCGTCTTCGCTTTCCGAGTTTAAGGCAAGCGATCCGGGTTCCCACCAGAATGGTTGCTTCTGCAGGAGAGACCAGGCGTGGAGGCGTTCGTCATGCCGGGCCGGCGTATCGGTCAGCTCATCATAGGTGCCCTGAACAAGCACGCTCTTCCACGTTCGGTTTTCGCCGAATTCTTCAACCTGAACGCAGGCCGGTGAATGGGCCCGCAATAGATCAATCTTCAGGCCCGGCATGGAAAATATGAAAAGTCGGTCTTTTTCATAGGCATACTGAATGGGAACGATATAGGGATATTTTTCGCCCAGGCATGCCAGGTGGCCACGGGTGTGGCCTGCCAGAAAGGCGAGGCAGTCTTGTTGACCCATTTCTCGCAGTTGCATCGCGTTATCCAATTCCGTCAGCGTTTCAGCCCTTCATTTGATCGGCAGCATAGCGTCTTGGCTCGCCGCAACAGTCTTGCAGCGCCTACCAGAAGACATCCTTGAAGATGATATAGACGATAAAGACCAGACAGATTGCTGGTGTCGATTTCACGAGAAAGTCGATGTACCGGAGCCTGCCGATATGCTGAGCCAGGCGTTTCCACGAATGGATGTTTACCGTGGAAGACATCATGCCCTCCTTTGGTTGGGGCCGGGTAATAACCCCGGGAAGCAGCGCCCGTTCACAAGCTGCCACTACACCACATATGGGCGCCAAACATCTGCGCTACAAGGCGTGGCGGGTTGCCGGTCCGGTAGAGAGATCCCGCTGCTGTGCACGATCGCAAAGGGGGGCGCGGAGGGGCCAGGATTGCTGGGCACGTCCACACACAATTGCCCTTCTACCTCAACCATCGCTTCGATCAGTTTCAGCCGATCGAGCTTCCGCCGTTGATCGTCGTAGAGCCTGCTGAGCAGCGCATAGGCCGATCCGGAGGGTCTACCTTTGCGCAATAGTTTCTTGATCAGCATTTCCTGATCGGCAACGCGATGCGCCGCCTTCACGATATGGCGACGCGCCAACTTCAGGTCTTTCGGGCGGTATCGTGTGGAAACCATATGCTTTGCTTCCCCTGTCTCATCCGGCAGTAGCAGGATGGTGGCCGTTTCAGTTCACCGGCCGCACGCTCCTTCTCGCGATCAGCGAAAATCTGCGGCCGTGAGCGTGAAGTTGTTTCCGCGTCGATGCTGATAGGCTCTCGATGCGGCCTCCTGAATGGCAGAGCGCGCCGCATCAAAGGCATTGAGATAGGCGGCCTCGGAGGAGTTCTGGGTGATCGCGCTGCCAAGCGCTGCCTCTTCGACCAGAAACCTGACTTCGAACATGCCGTCATAGCCGGTGAAGCGGACACCTTTTCGCGCTTCATCGAAGCTGCGGCTTCTGTTGGGAAAGATAAGTGCCATTGCGGTTGATCCTTGGAAGTGGGCGGGAGCCGCTGTGCGGACTTCGGACCCGGCGATGATTGTCGATGCACGGCTGGCCGGAACGGGCATCTTGATGCCAATGGTTGGCATTCAGCCTGCCGCCATACCCGACTGTCGGCAGGTCTTAATGGATCGTCTGCACGATGACCCGGTCATCAAGCAAAGCCTGCGACGTCTTGATCAAGCGCACCGTACCAGTGATGATCCCGTCGGAATAGACCGGATCCGCACGCGAAATTTCGTCCGTCATATCGCGGAGGACTTTGTTTATCTCAAGCAGAGGCGGCACAAGGTCCAGCAATCCGTCGGCGGCCAGCCCGTGAGCCAGGCCTGCGATCACCTCTCTGAGGTGATCTATGAGCGCACGCCGTTCCGAAACCGCCAGTGCCGACGGCTTTGTGAGGGTCGCTTCACCGTTGAACTGCATGATGCGTATCCTCCTCTCTCTAAAATGGGTTCCGCCCCGCCATTATCAATGGCTACCGCCGAATGAGGTTGCGGTCAGCTGGCAATAAGCGCAAGCTAATTTATCGGCGGGCACGATACGGGCACCGCTGCTTGGGGCGCGACAGTAATCTGGCGCCAGTGAACCCTAGCCCCAACGAAGGAGGACGCCATGTCTTCCACATCAGATCAGTTTTTCGATATCGACAATTTGAGAATGCTGGATCGTATTCTGCGAAAGGTCGGATTTCGCGGCGGCGAAACCCATGCGGCCGATGAGGGTGAGATCACCGCCACAAGTTTCCTCATTCATTGTTTCCAAATGGGGATCGTCGATGAGGCCGCGTTAAAATCGGCGCTGAAAATGTATCTCGCGACTCAGTTGAGTTCCGGCCCGCTTCCGCAGGCGACGGAGGACGGCTCCTTTGCCCGATGGCAGGATGACGGCGGCGCCCCGGTGAAAGCCTATCGGATCGCGCGGTATACGGCGTCCGGGCGTGCGGACGCATCGCTGCGGCCGCCAGCTTACCGCTTTCCCAAAACCAGGCTGCCTGAACGATTGCTCGAGATCCCGTGAACAGGCCTGCTGCGATGTCGCCAGCGCCCCCGGATCGATCGTCCCGATAACATGACGAACAAGGAAGAAGACATGTCCGCGATCCATGCCAATCGAAAGGACAGGGCCGGGAAGAGCAAAATCATCGCCTTCTTGCGGAAAATCGCAACCTTAAGCCCAACTGCGGACGATCTGATAACGCAGGCTCGTCAAGCGCGGTCATCGTCAGCGGAGGAGGGGATCGATAGCGCCGATAACCAAGCCTATGGTCTGGCGCGTCCACACAAAGGTCCATTCGATAATGCGACGGCATTCAGCGCTTCCACCTACGACCATGATCTCCCGACGCGGCAGCAATTGGAGGCCGCGCAACGCAACCACTCCCATGCGGTAGAGCAGCAAGAGGCAAACCACCAAAAAGGCAAATCCCGCCTGCGCGCAAAGACAACGAAGCTGAAATCTCCCTGAGCAGGAAATAGAGGGACGGACAGCGCCCTATTGATTTTGCCGAGTGGCGGTGCTTGCCTTCAAGGCCTTTCCGCCAGATCGGTCGAAAAGCCCGCGTCAGGCAGGCTTTCCTGTTTGCAGCAAAGCTCGGGCGACCGTCACGCCGCCCCAAACGGCACGGCGACAAAGGTCTTGTTGCCATCGCGTTCGACGAGCAGCAGCACCGACTTGCGGCCGGCCTTGCCGGCATCGGCAATTGCGGTCTTGACGTCGCGGGCGTTATGAACAGGTCTGTCATTCACCGAGACGATGACATCGCCGGACTGGATGCCGGCGGCAGCCGCTGACTTGTCCGGGGCGACCTTGGCGACCACCGCACCGTTGATCGAGCGCGGCAGGTTGAGCTGCTGGCGCACATCGGGCGTCAGATCGGCGAGGCCGATGCCGAGGCTCGGCTGGCCGGAGCTCTGATCTTGAGCGTCGGGGCTTTCGGCCGCCGCCTGTTTCTGGCCTTCCTCATTGGTGCCGACGGTGACGTTGAGATCGATCGTCTTGCCGTCGCGCCAGACGCTGAGGGATTTTTTCGCGCCCGGCGAAAGGTCGGCGACCAGGCGCGACAGGTCTTTCGGCGTCTTGACGCTCTCGCCGCCGACTGACGTAACGATATCGCCGGGCTTCAGGCCGGCATGGGCGGCCGGCGTATCGGCGGTGACGGCGGCAACCAGCGCGCCGCCGGTCTTATCGAGGCCGACGGCATCGGCGACATCCTTGGTGACCGGCTGGATCTGCACGCCGAGATAGCCGTGATCGATCGAGCCGTCCTTCTGCAGCTTGGCGACGATCGCCTTGGCCTCGTCGGAGGGAATGGCGAAACCGACGCCGACGCTGCCGCCGTTCGGCGAATAGATGGCGGTGTTGATGCCGACGACATTGCCGCTGCGGTCGACCAGCGGTCCTCCGGAATTGCCATGGTTGATCGGCGCGTCGATCTGGATGAAATCGTCATAAGGCCCGCTGTGCAGGTCGCGGCCGCGCGCCGAGACGATGCCTGCCGTCACCGTGGTGCCGATGCCGAAGGGGTTGCCGATCGCCAGAATCTGGTCGCCGAGCTTCAGCCTGTCGGAATCGCCCCAGGCGATAGTCTGCAGCGGCTTGCCCGCCTCTATCTTCAGCACGGCGACATCGGATTTCGGATCGGTGCCGATCAGCTTGGCCGGCAGTTCCGTGCCGTCATCCAGCGTCACCTTGATATCGACGGCATTGTCGATGACATGGTTGTTGGTGACGATCACCCCGTCGCGGCTGATGATGAAGCCGGAACCGAGCGCCATCGCCTGCTGCGAAGGCCGCTTTTGCGGTGCCTGGCGCGGCAGCGGGATGCCCTGATCCTCGAAGAACTGGCGGAACTGCTCGTCCATCGGCGATTCCTGGTCGGCGCTGACATCGGTCGCCTTCATCGTCGTGGTGATGGTGACGACCGCAGGCTTGTCGGCTTCGACGATGGAAGCGAAGGAGCCGTTGGGGGCGAGAATGCCGCCGTTATCCGAAGGCGCAGCAACGGCATTGGAGGCGTTGAGGGCGAGGGGCAGGCAGGCTGCGCCGGCGATGATGGCGGCCCCGACAAGGGCTGCGGTGCGATGGTTGCGGAGGATGTGTGACATGGGTGGTGATCCCTTGGACGGTGGTCCATTGCGAGAGCGTTGGCTTAGATGGCGTCGTGGTTCCATGTCCTGGGACCTGGCGTCGGGTGGCGTTTGGCGCCAATTCCTCTTGGGAACGCGCAGTCGGCGGGGGGCGACGACCGGGGGGAAGAGAAGAATTGGCGCTCGGGATTCATATGATCCCGGCAAGCGGATTTACAAATTAAAGTTTGATCATGTTTATATTGCCGATTTGTAAGATATGACCGGAATCTAATCTTCGCTCACCCAGCGTTTGAGCGTCTCAAAAATTCCGGCCTGATTTTGCCTCGCTTGGCGTCCCCCGCGATGTTTTCATTCGAAAATAAATGGACGTGTTCCCGGAGGCGGTGATCCGTTCGCCGCATTCGTCCGTAATTTGCCGACAGACGAACTTGTTGCTCTTTCCGGACGTTATATTCCCGGATCCTGTTGCGAATATAAAATGTTAGTAGACTCTAAATTATTTCTTCTTCAGAAAGTAAAGGCCGCGATTCGAGGGCAAGCGAGTCTCGCGGGCGACGTATAAGGGGCGATGAGGGCATCAGTGGAGCGGGGGCGGAAAGCCAGGCGCGGCGCGCATGTGAAGTTGAGCGATGTGGCAAAGAAGGTGGGGGTCAGCCCCATCACGATTTCGCGTGCGCTTCGCAATCCTGAAATCGTCTCGGAGGATCTGCGCCAGACCATCCTGCGCACGGTAGACGAGATGGGGTACACCCCCAATCTTGCCGCCCGGGCGCTGGCCGGTCGCCATAACGGCATCATCGGCGTCATCACCCCCGCTTTGCACCAGCACGGCTTCGCCGGCCTGATGATCGGCATCGAGGATTGCTTGCGCGCCACCGAATTCCGCGTGCAATATTCCAATACGCTCCACCATGCCGACGGCGAGGCCGGCGAGCTCAGATCCTTCCTGACGCAGAAGCCGGCCGGCGTCATCATTGCCGGCGCCGAATCCTATCGTGATCTCCTGCCGCTGATCGAGAACGCCACCTGTCCGATCGCCCATATCACCGATCTCAGCCAGGAGCCGGCACGGCTGGTCGTCGGCCTTGATCATCATGCGGCAGGCGCCGAACCCACCCGCTTCCTGCTGTCGCGGGGCTATGAGAGGATCGGCTTCATCGGCCGCGGCACGGATATTCGCTCGCGTCGCCGGAAGGAAGGCTATGAGGCCGCGATGCGGGAAGCCAGCCGTTTCGATCCCGATCTCGCCATTGGCGGAGATGAGGGAAGCAGCACCGGCCTCGGCAGGGAATTGTTTGCCCGCCTGTTGCAGCGCGTGCCGGATATCGATGCCGTCTTTGCCCAAAGCGACGATCTGGCGCTCGGCGTGCTCATCGAATGCGCCGTGCGCGGCATCCGCGTGCCGGAGGATGTCGGCATCTGCGGCTTCAACGATCTGGAATTTTCGGCCTTCACCCAGCCGACGCTGACGACGGTGCAAATTGCACGCTACGATATCGGCTACCGCGTCGCCGACATGCTGCTACGCGCCATCCGCGACGAGCCGCCCGGCCAAGACAAGGTCGATTGCGGCTTCTCCATCATCCCGCGCGGCTCGACGCGCTAGCGCGGCTCGACGCGGTAAGCCGAGACGATCTGCCGAATGAAATGCCACTGAACTAGGCGCAGTCCAGATTATTCCCTATATTGGCTGAATGACAGTCAATGTGCTGAAGAATGGATAATACGGGACTGTCTCTCGACAGAATGCGCACCTTCGTTCGCGTCGCCGAACGCGGCAATCTGTCGATGGTCGCAAGAGAGCTGGGTGTCGGTCAATCCACCGTGACGCGGCACCTCAATGAACTTGAGGAGGCTGTCGGCGTACCGCTTCTCAGCCGAACCACGCGTCGCGTGACTCTCACGGACGAGGGTAGCCGCTATTATAGCAACTGCCTGCAGATATTGCGCCTGGTCGAACAGGCTGCCGAAGAAGCGCGAGATGCCCGTCGGGCCCCTGCCGGTGCTGTTCGGCTTTCGTGTACGGCAGCGCTCGGCGTGATGCACATCACGCGCCTGATCTTCGATTTCCAGGACAGGCATCCGGACATTCGGGTCGACCTCAACCTGACGGACGAGCGGATCGACCTGGTTCGCGAAGGCGTCGATGTCGCACTCCGTCTTGGGCCTCTCGCCGACAGCGCGATGAAACTTCATGCGCTCGGAGAAAGCCATCGGCTGCTGGTGGGCGCTCCGACCTATTTGTCCGTCCATGGACGGCCGCAGCACCCAGCCGATCTGTCACGCTACGAAACCGTCGTGATGTCGAATGTGGCCGGCAGCGACCAGCTCGTTCTTTCCTCTCCCGATGGCGGAAGCCTGATGATCCCCGTCAGCGGCAAGCTGCGCGTCGATCACGGGCTTGCGGCGCGCGAAGCCTTTGCCGCCGGTCGCGGCATTGGTCCTGCACACCTCTGGTTGGTCCACGATCTTCTGGACGACGGTCAACTCGAGGTCGTGCTTGGCGATTATCGTCCCTTACCGGTTCCGGTGAGCTTGCTGATCGTTCCAGAGCGTGCAGCCATTGCCCGCGTTCGGCTTCTCGTCGACTTTCTTGTCGCCGAGGTTTCCAAATTGCCGGGAATCCGGCCATCGTAAGTCTTTGTTTTCAAGCATATCGTTATTGCAAAACCGCTGCACACATTTGCGCGACATGCTTCAACGTCCGAAAGACCGCTTATCGCCACGCCACCCCGTCGTCTTGAGATATTGTTCCCAGTTGAGCGTGTCGGGGTTCAGGCGACGGCTCCATTCAAGGTCGTGCTCCTTGCCGAAATAGCCATAGTCGACAGCGTATTCGACCATCCCCAGAAGCTCTCGAACGAGAAGTTCGTTGGCAGCAAATTCTGGAAAATAGTGCAGCAGGCCATCCCGGGTGAAAGCGTTTCGATACGCGGCCTTGAGGCCGGTCACGCGCTGAAAGGTTTCGATCATCTCGCTCGGAGAAATGATGTCGCCAACGATCGGCAGGGTTTTGCCGTTGTAACGCTCGGGATTTGAGAAAATCTCGAGGACGGCAGGCCCGGTCGCGGTCAGCGGATCGACAAAAGGCGCTCGGAAATCTTCGGGAAGATAAACCGGCAGGAGCAGCGTATCGCCCTCCATGCGCGGCACATAATATTCGAGCAGATTCGTATAAAAGAATGCCAGCATGACGAAGGAATGAGAGATCGGCAAGCCGCGAATGTGGTCTGCTACGCGTGCCTTGTCGGTAAAATGCGGCGCATACTTCGTGCCACTGGTGATCTTGTCGACATTCTCCAGCGTGCTGAAAACTATATGCCCGACGCCGGCCTCAGCGGCGGCATCCGCCAGTTGTCGGCCGAGAGGGGTCTCGATGGTCTCCGGCGGGGCGATCGGCGGCGTCATCAGAAATGCGCCATCCGCGCCTTTGAAGGCGGCAACGAGGTCCTTTTGACGGCCAAGTTCGAGAGGGACGGTGACGATTTCAGCGCCGCGTTTCTCCAGACGTAAAGCTTCAGGGGAATCCTTTTTCCGGGTGAAAGCGCGCACCCGGAAACGTTGGCTGTCAAGGAGCGTCGTGGCAACGCTGCGCCCCTGTTTGCTCGTTGCGCCGACAATCGCGATCAGTGGTTTTTCATGGGCAGACATAGAGCTTTGAACCTTTCCCTGTCATTGACGCCGACTGCGGTGCCGGGCGTCATTTTGCGGGAGAGCGGTCGGCCTGTGCCGAGTGCCCACCGCAATGGCGGACCCTATCTCAACAGGTTCTATGGCTGTAGATATCTGAAATACATAACATAATGCCATTTTATGGATAAATGGTGCCGGCCAAGCGCGTCGAAACCCGCACCGAGGACTGAAAGGCGCCGACAGCGATCCATGGACTCTGCCGGCGCTGTTTCTCTGGCTCTTCAAGGGATCAGCAGGATACTGCCCGCCGAGCGTCCGGTTTCCATCTCTTCATGCGCCTTGGCAACATCGGCCAAACGATATTCGGCACCGATCTGCGAAACGATCCCGGTTTCCATCGCCCCGACGGCAGCCAGAGCAGCCTCGCGATACTGTCCGATGTCAGCGCACCAGGCCATGATGCTCGGATGGCAGAGCGCCTTGCCCGGGCGAAGTTCCTCGACAGGCACCGGTGGAATGGCACCGGCGGCCTGGCCGATGGTGACAGCCATGCCGAATGGGCGGACAGAGCGTATGCTTTTGAGAAGCGTGTCACCGCCGATCCCGTCATAGGCGACGTCGACACCAAGCCCGTTCGTCAGCCGCTTCACGTCCGCGACGATATCGGCGTCTCGTCCGACAATAAGGTGATCGGCTCCATACGATGCGGCGAGTGCGGCCTTTTCGGAAGAGCCGACCGTCCCGATCACCGTGGCATCGAGCGATCTGGCCCAGCGAACGAGGATGCTCCCGAGCCCGCCCGCAGCCGCATGGATCAGAACCTGGGTTCCTGCACGCACATCATAGGTCTTTTTCAGCAGCATGTAGGCGGTCATGCCTTTGAGCAGCGAACTCGCTGCCGTTTTCGCTGAAACGGCATCCGGAAGCTTGATCGCCCTTTCGGCGGCAATATTCCTGGTGGAGCGATAGGCGCCAACCGGAGGCCCTCCATAGGCGACGCGGTCACCCTTTTCGAAGATGGAGACGCCGGGACCGACATCGTCGACGATGCCCGCCGCCTCGGCGCCGATCACCGAGGGATAGGAAGGCATGGGATAGAGGCCCTTGCGGTGATAGACGTCGAGAAAGTTGGTTCCGATCGCCTCGTGACGGATTTGTATCTCGCCATGACCGGGAGGTTCACACTGGTGATGCTCCTCAACATGGAACTGGGCGGTATCACCGGGGGCGTTCAGCCATATGATTTGGTCGGTCATCTCTCGTGCTCCTTCATGGGCACAAATTAGGCGATGGCGTGGTGTGTGAAAATTCCCTATTGTTTCACAATGATTGGGAAAGAATTCACAAAACTCGACTGGGACGACCTTCGGCATTTCCTGGCGCTGGCGCAGTCCGGAACCTTGCTTGGCGCAGCAAAGCAGCTCGGCGTCGAACACGCGACGATCAGCCGGCGCGTTTCATCGCTTGAAGCCAGTCTGGGACGCAAGCTGGTCGACCGCCGCGGAAGGCGCATCATTTTAACCTCGGACGGAGAGCAGGTTGCCAGGCACGCCGCTCTTGTCGCGGCGCAGACTGCGGCAATCGAGCAGCTTGGCCGCAGCAGCGCCACGGAATTGCGTGGCCATGTCAGGATCAGCGCGCCTCCCGCGCTCTCAAGCGTGCTGCTGGCAAAGCCGATCGCGGCCGTCAGGCGAGACCATCCGGGTGTTGAGATCACGCTTGTCGGAGAAAAGCGCCTCGCCTCCCTGAACAGGCGGGAGGCGGATATTGCCGTGCGCATGTCGCGTCCCGAGGACGGCGATTACGCCATCGTCAAGCTCGGCGAGACCAGCTTCCATCTCTACGCATCGAAGAGCTATCTCGAAACGGTTTCCCCGTCGGACTGGACCTTCATCGGTTACGACGAAACCATGAACGCCTCACCGCAACAGCTGCGGCTAATCGAACTCGCCGCCGGCCGGCCGATCGCTGTGCGGTCATCCGTTCTGGAGTTTCAGGCTGCAACCGCAAGGCTGGGCGCCGGCGTCGTCATGCTCCCCGATTTCGCCGTCCTTGACACCAGCGGTCTCCAGCGCATTGAGACCGAACATATTTTGACAAGAGAGGTCTGGCTGGTTGTCCATTCGGATATCAAAGACGTCCCCTCCATCCGCGTCGTCGTCGATGCGCTGAAGAATGCTCTCGTGAAGTAGTCCGCTCAGTTGGCCGGGGCCGCAGGGGGCAAAGGCAGCCATTGAACTGGTCGCAGCCCGGCGGAGTTCAGGTTTGCGCCCATTGCCGTCATTGATATCTCAGCCGCTGTTGTCTTTAGTGGGTCGTCACAACTTCAGGCGGGAGGAGAACATGCCAGTCGAAGCAATACGAACGGGTGGATGCCTGTGCGATGCAGTGCGTTATGAGGTCTGGGGCGAGCCCTATCAGTCAGGGTTGTGCCACTGCAAGACGTGTAGAAAGATCACGGGCTCCGCTTTCTCCGCAACGGCAAATTGGCATCGTCGGCAATTCCAGATGTCCGGCGAAATCAGCACTTTCGATAAACGGTCCTTCTGCCCTGTCTGTGGTTCTCGGCTCTTCTTTCTCTTCGATGACGGCGTGGAAGTGTTTCTGGGGACGCTTGATGAAGCGCCTTACGCTATCAGCCCGATGGTCGAAGTGTGGAACATTCGACGTGAACCTTGGCTCGCACCGGTCGTCGGAGCTGCGCTTCACGAAGGAAATGAGATCGCTTCGGAAAAGGCGGACTAAGCCAAGCCAAAGCCTATAGCACTGGACATCGCCCTCTGCGCCGGGCACCGCTTATGGCCGAGAGAGGCCGGAATGCGCCATGAGAACTTGTCTGGCCGGTCACCCGGACACCGAACCTTGAAAGTGCTCTACCTCGTCGTCGAGCTGCACCCAATTATGTTTCGATTGTTCGAAGACTGATAGGGCAGGTGACACGAAGGCCGGATCGGCAAGGGAACCGACCGCCACCCCGATCCAGGACGGTGCAGCATCGGCCTTCCAATAGACGGTCGAGCCGCATGTTGGGCAAAAATGCATTCGGACCTTGCGACCGCTCTCGGCAGTACGAATGAATTCTGTAGACGTTCCAGATATTTCGACGCAGCCGATCGAGTAGAAAGCATTTGCGCTGAACGGCGCACCCGTTCTGCGCTGGCAGGCCAAACAGTGGCAGAGAGCTGTCAGTTGTGGTGGCTCGCTGAGCATCAGTCTCAGAGCGCCGCAGGCGCATTGGGCATTGGCCATGGAAACTCCTCCCGCTTGCACGGTGAAATTACGTTGAATGGGGGGAAGCGCAGGCCCGAACCGCACATGGTGAGGGTGGGCGATGCGAAGGGGCTGAGACCTGATACAATTTCAGGCTTACAGAGGCTCAAATGTAGATCGCGGAAATGCTGAAGTCTAGAGGAAAGCCATCTGACCGCTTCGGGCCGGAAGCGGATGCGGAGCCCTCATCGGCCCCGTCGCATCGTCGGCGACGCCTTTCAGGACTTTATCGGATACCCTCGTGAGCACCACCCGGTAGGTCGTCGAGCGAGTTTTTCGTTGTTAATGTACGACTTGGGAAGCGACCGACATCAATTCCTGGGAATTCGGTGCCTGGAATGTCTGGAGCCCAGCCTCCAGAACTTCGGTGAAGCTCCAGCGTACAATGCCCTCCCGGTCGATTAGGAACTGACCGACAAGCTGCCCATGGTCGGCAGTCATCATCTGCTGATCGGCTTCCGTAATTTGATATCCTTCCTTCCTGTTGAGAAATTCGTCCATTGCCATCACGCCCATAGGCTCGGGCAACTCGCCCGGAAGATCGATCCGTATCGCCATGGCCGTGTCGATCCCGACCTCGCGTAAGCCGAAGGCTTGGTGCGAAGCCCGTACCGGGTCGGAAGCAGCAAGAAGATCGGGCATCGGATGGTAACGGAAATAGAGCCGCGCGCGTTCGACCGGGGTGTTTACCACCGCCAGAGATTGGACGCCTTTCTCACGCAGCACCGGGTTGAGATATGCCATGGCCGCGACATGGCGCCGGCAGAACGGACAATGCAGGCCTCGAAACAAACCGATCAACAATGGGCTGCGGCCACGAAAATCATCAAGTGCGATCTTTCCCTCGCGTGAGATCGCATCAAACACAACGTTCGGGACCCGGTCGCCCGGTTGTAGCGGAGTCGACATAGAGCGTGGACATGGACAACCTCCTCGCTCGGGGATCAGTCGAGAAAAGGCGCCACGTTAAGTGCTTCTAGGTCGAAATTGAGCGCTGCAAGGCCTGAGCTCTCGTTTTACCGCACCGCCAGGATCCGATCTAAGAATGGCCCCACTTTGGCCCGCGGGCAAGCGGAAAACAGCGAATCGCGAACTGAAAAAGCCCGTTTTCTGCAAACTCTGTTTTTTCGGCGGCCGTAGAGGCCGACTCAAAAAAATGAGCTGGGGGACCAGCCAATTTCGTTCAAGCAGCGTGAGGCCGCATAGCGGAAGCGAAACAGCATCGAGCGGCAACATTCGCTCAAATCACCAATTGACCGACTTTTCGTTAAGCCCGGATTTTCGACTTTTTCAATACTATCGGCCGGAAGCGGATGCGGAGCCCTGATCGCAAAGTCTCAGGTTCTGAGCAGCTCTGCAGCCCGCGGATTCGGCTGCGGTGAGGGGGCCAGTCTTGCTGGCCCCTTATCCTTATCAGATATCGCTTGCAGCGCTCGACCAGAGGTCGGCGGCTTCTGCTGCCGTCATGCGCCGCACCTCGGCCTCATGGCTGCGGCTGGCGAAGAGTTCACTCGCCATGATCTGTTCGGCAAGGTCGGCCGGAAGCGAGAGGATGACGCGGGCTTCGCCATTGTGCAGGCCGCCGAGTTCCGTGCGCTTGCCGGTCACCATGCCGCCGGCGACCGTGTTGTTGGTCTCCGGATCGATCAGGATGAAGGAGCCGGAAAGCCGGTTCTGCTCATAGGGGTCGAAGATCGCCGCTTCGTCGAAGACGAGCCGGACTTTGCCGATGGCGTTCATGTAGAGCCGCTGGGCGGCGTTCCAGGCACCGGTCTTCAGTTCCAGCTGGCTGAGCGGCTGCACCTGGACACGCTGGCGGCGGCTGCCGCTCTTCAGCCAGTAACGCTTGCCGGGCTCGATGCCCTCAGGCTGCAGCGCGACGATCTGCGCGTCGAAGGCAAGGCCGACCTGCGGCTGTGCGTCGATCGAGACGATCATGTCGCCGCGCGCCACATCCACCTGGCGGTCGAGCACCAGCGTGATCGCATCGCCGGCCACGGCGGCATTACGGACGAGATCGAAGGTGACGATCTTCGAGACGTTGGCGACCATGCCGGACGGCAGGATCATGACGCTGTCGCCGGGTTTGACCGAACCGCCGGCAACCGTGCCCTGATAGCCGCGGAAACTTTCGCCGGGACGCGAGACGCGCTGGACGGACAGGCGGAAGCCGACCGTCTGCGACGAGCGCACGGTGGCAAGCTCCAGCGTTTCCACCAGCGTCGGGCCGCTATACCAGGGCATGGCGGCCTGGCCGGAATAGACGACGTTTTCGCCCTTCAGCGCCGACATCGGAATGGCGGTGATCTGCTTGACGCCGAGCGACAGTGCAAATTCCCGGAAGTCATGGCTGATCTTGTCGAAGCCGGCGCGGTCGTAGCCCGTCAGGTCGATCTTGTTGATGGCAAGCACAAACTGCTTGATGCCGAGCAGCGAGGCGATCGTCGCGTGACGGCGGGTCTGCTCCAGAATGCCGAAGCGCGCATCGATCAGCAGAATGGCAAGATCGGCGGTCGAGGCGCCGGTCGCCATGTTGCGGGTATATTGCTCATGGCCGGGCGTGTCGGCGACGATGAAGGAGCGCTTGTCGGTCGAGAAATAGCGATAGGCGACATCGATGGTGATGCCCTGTTCGCGCTCGGCCTGCAGGCCGTCGAGCAGCAGGGCGAAGTCGGGCAGGCCGAGGTCGTTCTGCTTGCCGGTGGAATCGCGCTGCAACGTGGCGGCCTGGTCTTCCTTGACCGCCTTGGTGTCCCAGAGCAGGCGGCCGATCAGGGTCGACTTGCCGTCATCGACGCTGCCGCAGGTAATCAGGCGCAGCGGCCTGGTATCGCGCACGGCCTTGAGCGGCTCGGCGGCGGGCAGGTTGACGACGGTTGCGGCCGAGACGGCGGTTTGGGCTGCGGTCATCTCAGAAATATCCTTCACGCTTCTTTTTTTCCATAGAGCCGGACTGGTCGCGATCGATGGCGCGGCCCTGGCGTTCGGACACCGTTGCGATTTCGAGTTCGGCAATCACCTCTTCGAGGGTGGTGGCCTGTGAGCGGATGGCGCCGGTCAGCGGGAAGTCGCCGAGGGTGCGGAAGCGGATCATGCCTTCCTGGCGGACTTCGCCGGGCAGCAGTTCCAGGCGCGGATCCTCGGCCAGGATCATCATGCCGTCGCGTTCCACGAACGGCCGCTTCTTGGCGTAATAGAGCGGCACCAGCGGAATGTCCTCGGCCTGGATGTAGCGCCAGATATCGACCTCGGTCCAGTTCGACAGCGGGAAGGCGCGCACGCTCTCACCCTTGCGGATCATGCCGTTATAGATGTTCCAGAGTTCCGGGCGCTGGTTGCGCGGATCCCAGCGATGGTCGGGCGTGCGGAAGGAATAGATGCGCTCCTTGGCGCGGCTGGCTTCCTCGTCGCGCCGCGCACCGCCGAAAGCGGCGTCGAACTGGCCGGCATCGAGCGCCTGGCGGAGCCCTTCGGTCTTCATGATGTCGGTGAAGGCGGCCGATCCATGCGTGAACGGCGTGATGTTTTCGGCTTTGCCGCGTGGATTGATGTGCTCGATCAGATCGAGATCGTACTTCTTCGCGGTCGCGTCGCGGAAGGCGATCATCTCGGAAAATTTCCAGCCGGTGTTCACATGCAAAAGCGGGAAAGGCACGCGGCCGGGATAGAAGGCCTTGCGCGCCAGATGCAGCAGCACCGAGGAATCCTTGCCGATCGAATAGAGCATGACGGGACGCTCGAATTCGGCCGCAACCTCGCGGAAGATGTGGATGGATTCGTTTTCCAGCGCTTTCAGATGCGGGTCGAGCGGCGCCTTGGCGCTCTGCGGATTGCTGAGTTCCGTATCCGGACGGCTATCGGGCATGTCTTACTCCAGGCTATCGGTCGTTTGCGGGTGCCCGCAAAGCAATTCCTTGATGTTGGCTTTCCCCGGGAATGTTGGCTTTCCCAGGGAATGTTGACTTTCCCAAGGCTGCGGCGGTTGCCGCGCCCTGATTGGGAAAGCCGTGGGGTGATTTACTGTGCGGCGATCGCTGCGGCCTCTTCGGCGACATGCAGGCCGCATTCGCGCGTTTCGTCCTGCTCCCACCACCAGCGGCCCGCGCGTTCCGGCTCGCCAGGCTTGATCGCCCGCGTGCAGGGCTCGCAGCCGATCGAGGGATAGCCGCGCTGATGCAGCGGATTGACCGGCACGCCGTTTGCGGAAACGAAGGCCTTGATCGCCTCCAGGTCCCAGTCGGCGAGCGGATTGACCTTCAGCAGGTGGCGTTCGGCGTCATACTCGGCAAAGGGCGTTTCGGCGCGGTTGGCCGATTGGCCGCGGCGCAGGCCGGTGATCCAGATAGCGGCACCTTCGAGGGCACGCGCAAGCGGCTTCAGCTTGCGCACGCCGCAACAGGCATGCCGGGCCTCGACGCTCTCGTAGAAACCGTTGAGGCCGTATTGCGCCGCATAGGCGTCGATATCGGCCTTCTCGGGCTCGAAGCGATGGATATGGATGTCGTACTGGCTTTCGGTCTCTTCGATCAGCGACAGCGTCTCGGCAAACAGCCGGCCGGTCTGCAGCGTCGCGATATCGATCGGCAGGCGGTGCGTGCCGATCTCGGCGGTGATCACCTGATCCTCGATGCCGAGTGACGTTGTGAACACCACGCGGCCGCCAAGGCCGGAGACCAGCGACAGACGTCCGGCTAGGTCGAGGCCTGCCAGTCTGTCGTTCAGCGCCTCGGCTTCCGCAATCGGCCCTTCTTCCGCAATCGGCCCGCCTTCTACAATCGGATTGATAGCAGTCATGAGATTCCTGTCCTTTGTTGAACGGGAGTATCGCAGTTCACGCATGGATCGGACAGAAAAAGGGATTTCGAAAGCTGCGGCCGAAGGAGCAAATATCTCTCCGAAGCTGCCGCGATGCAGAAAAGCAGCCGCCTGCGGATGAAAATCCACATCGGCAGCTCGAATGTCTATAGAAATAGTAGAGTTACACGCAGCCTGTCAATCCGAAATCTGAAGTGATGCCGAAAATGGTGCAGAAGGCGCGGTTTTGGCATAGATTAAGTGCGCTTGGCCGAGAACAAAAAACAAGGCCAAAACGCTTGTCTCTCAAGGCTTTCTCCGGCGCGTTCAAATTCCGTTCATGCTGGTTGTGCCATAGAGGTGAAAGTACTTCCGTAGCAGTGCGGAGATTCGCACTGCCTGTGTGTGTCGATGGTCAAAAATGATTACGCAAAAGGCGAAATATGCGCTACGGGCGCTCACGGTCTTGGCTGATGCCGATGCCGACGAACCGGTGATGATTTCCGATATCGCGGCGCAGCAAAAGATCCCGAAAAAGTTCCTCGAACAGATCCTGCTCGACCTGAAACATCACGGCGTCGTCGCCAGCCGCCGCGGTAAGCAGGGTGGGTATCTCCTGCTGAAGCCCGCCCATACGATCACCTTCGGCGAGATCCTGCGCATCATCGACGGCCCGCTCGCTCCGCTTCCATGCCTGTCGATCACCGCCTACAGAAGGTGCGACGATTGCGATGGTGAACAGAACTGCCAGATCCGCCACGTCTTCGCCAAAGTGGCGGACGCCACCCGCAAGGTGCTGTTCTCCACCACCATCGCCGATGCCATCGCCCCAAAGCACAGCGCCGAAGTCACCCGGCTGCTCGCCTGAGCATCAGGGTGAACTGACGCCCGCATCTTTCTTCAAGATTTGGTGAAATCCCTTTTCTTCCAGACTTGGTGCTCCACCTGCCTGCCCATGTGGTAGGGAGGATATCATGTCTATAATTTCAGCACGGCGGCTAGAGCAATTCCAGCAAAAGTGCATAGCGGTTTTGCGTCCGGAATCGCGTGAAAACAAAAAGATAGAGCATTTCCGTGGTTCGAAGAAAAACGGAAATACTCTAGTGGCTGCGGCCATGCTTTCGATGGCTTTCGCCACCGGCGCAATTGCTCATCACGGCTGGTCCTGGGCCGAGGCGGATCAGATCGAACTGCGCGGCACCATCGAGAAGATCTCCATGGGCGGACCGCATCCAACGCTCGATATCGCCACCGCCGATGACGGCGTCTGGCTCGTCGAACTCGGCAATCCGCGCCAGACGGAACGCTCCGGTTTCGTCGAAGGTGTGGCCAAGCCCGGCGACCAGGTGGTGGCCCTTGGAAACCGTTCGCAGGATCCAAAAGAAAAGCGGCTGAAGGCGGTGCGCCTCACCATCGGCGAGAAGCGCTACGATATCTATCCCGACCGCATCAAGACGAACTGACCTCTGGGCGAACTGAGCTGTGATCGACATTCTCGAATGGCTGTCGGCAACGACACCTGCGGTCGCGCTCCGGCGCTCCGGAACACTCTACATGTTCGTCAACGCAGCCCATATCCTGGCGATCGGCCTCTTGCTCGGCGCCATCCTGCCGCTCGATCTGAGGCTCGCCGGCTTCTTCCGCAAGGTGCCGGTTGAGATCGTCGCGCCGTTTCTGTCACGCGCCGCCGGCGTCGGCCTTGCCGCGGCTATTGTCACCGGCTTCTGCCTCTTCAGCGTCCGGGCGGTCGAATATGCCGGCAATTCCGCCTTCCTTGCCAAGCTCGGGCTGATCGCCCTCGGCATTCTCAACCTGTCGATTGTGCATCTCGGGCGAGGGTGGAAAATGGTGCTTTCCCTAGGCATGGTCCGGCCTGGCCTGCGCTTCTCCGCCGCCCTGTCTGCCGCCATCTGGATTGCCGCCGTGATCGCCGGACGATGGATCGGGTTTCTTTAGGGAATTAGCGAGCTGTCGGCGCGCGCCCGTCCGAGGCACTGCGGGTTCAACATGCTTGTTCGAATTCATCGCCCGAATCCTCTGCCGCGCCCATCCCACGGTCAGCCTCGCAGCATGCGACGAGCTTCATAAGCTTCCAGGAATTCCGGAGAGGCGACGTCATCGGCCAGCGCGCGAAGCGCAGAAGCGGAAGGACCCAGCACCACCTCGACGCGCTGATTGGCATCAGCCCACAGGGCCAATGCCTCGTGCAGACGGTGTTCACCATGCGTCGTCAGCGTCGCATGCTTCGTGCGGCCATCGTGTTCGTCCGGCATGAGCCCGACCAGTCCGTCCCGGACCAGCGGGCGAAGTGCGTGGGTCAAAGCAGAGATGCTGACGGCAAGGCGCTCGGCCAGGGATTGCAGGGTGGGCCATTGATGGCCGCCTTCGCGCAACGCAGCTATCTGGGTCAGAAGCCCGACCTGGGTGGCCTTCAGGCCGGTTGGCGCTACCGCATCGTCATAGAGTTGGCCTAGTCGCCGTGACGCGCGTCGAAGAGCGGTGTTGGTGCACAAAAGTTCGGACAGGAGTTCGGGCGAACTCAGCCTGCCCCCACGCAGTTCCTCTCCGAGATTGCCAATCGAAAGTTTCTTACCCATCTCACTAAAATAGTTGAGGGCTCATCCATTGACAAGAGGACATCGCGACCATACGTAAACTTGAGCACTCAACCAAATAGGATTTTGACATGTCTGCATCATCGCTCAAGCCCGTCGCCCTCGTCACTGGCGCCTCCGCTGGCATCGGCGCCATCTACGCCGCGCGTCTCGCCGAAAAGGGGTATGACCTCATCCTCGTCGCCCGGCGGGCCGATCGTCTGAAGGCGCTCTCGGACAAGCTCGGCGCTGCCCACGGCACGAAAGTCGAGGTCGTGGAAGCCGACCTAACGAAAGACGCCGACGTCAACCGCGTCGAAAAGGTGCTGAAGGAAAATTCAGCGATCACGCTCCTCGTCAACAACGCCGGCAACTCGACCTTGGCTCCGGTCGCCAAGACTACTGAGGAAGACGCGGCCGCGATGATCGCGCTCAACGTCACTGCGCTCACGCGGCTGACACACGCCGTTCTGCCTGCATTCCTCAGCCGCAACCACGGCGCGATCATCAACGTCGCTTCGGTCTTGTCCTTTCATGCCCTGCCGATCAGCGCGATCTACAGCGGCACCAAGGGCTATGTGATGAACTTCAGCCGGGGTCTGCAGCAGGAGCTGGCTGAGACCAATGTCCGCCTGCAGCTCGTGATGCCGGCGGCCACGGCGACGGAACTCTGGGATTTGTCGGGCGTGCCGCTGGCGTCGCTCAACCAGGCGACCGTCATGACGTCCGAAAACCTGGTCGACGCCGCCCTGGCCGGTTTCGACAAGGGCGAAGATATCACGCTGCCATCCGTTGCCGACGCCAGTCTCTGGGACAAGTTCGACCAGGCCCGATCCACACTGTTCGCCGCGACGCAGACCGGTGAACCTGCACCGCGTTACCGCGCCGTCTAGACACCCCGAAGGATCGAGCGCGCGGATTAACCCCTACGCCAGCGGCGTCGGCAGATCCGTGCGGTTGATTGATATTCATTTCAAGGAGATTCTATTGCCCAGCCTGTTCGACCAATTCACGCTGAAAGGCGTCATCCTCCGAAACCGCATCGCGGTATCCCCCATGTGTCAATACTCCGCGACTGATGGCGTTCCGAACGACTGGCACGCCGCCCATCTCACAAGCTTGGCGCGCGGTGGCGCTGGCCTTGTCAATGTCGAAGCCACGGCTGTCTCTCCGGAGGGGCGTATCACGCCGGGCTGCACCGGTCTTTGGAATGATGTCCAGGCCGAGGCCTTTGGGCCGATTGTCGCCGGTATCGAAAAGGCGGGCGCGGTCGCAGGGATCCAGATCGGTCACGCCGGCCGCAAGGCCAGTGCAAACCGCCCTTGGGAAGGCGACGATCATATCGCCGATAGCGATCCGCGCGGCTGGGAAACCATCGCACCGTCCGCCATCGCGTTCGGCGGCGGCTTGGCCAAGGTACCGCGCGCCATGACGAAGGCCGACATAGATCGCGTTCGTGGCGATTTTGTCGCTGCAGCGATCCACGCGCGCGACATCGGATTCCGCTGGCTCGTGTTGCATTTTGCTCACGGCTATCTCGGCCAGAGCTTCTTCTCGCCGCATTCGAACCAGCGAGACGACGAATATGGCGGCAGCGCCGATAACCGTGGACGCTTCCTCCTCGAGACGCTGGCGGCCGTTCGTGAGGTCTGGCCCGAGGATCGTCCGCTGACGGCTCGCTTCGGCGTCATCGAGTTTGACGGTCGCGACCAGGAAACCCTGCAGGACGCGATCGATCTCGTCGGAAAATTCAAGAAGGCCGGCCTCGACTTCATCGACGTCAGCCTCGGCTTCTCAACCCCAGCCGCCAATATTCCCTGGGGCCCGGGGTTCATCGCGCCTTACGCCGATCAGGTCCGCAAGGCCACTGGCCTCCCCGGTGCCGCAAGTTGGAACATCACTCAGCCGGAGCAAGCGGACGAACTCATCCGAAGCGGGCAGCTTGACCTGGTTATGATCGGCAAAGCGATGCTCGCCAATCCGCATTGGCCCTACCAAGCCGCGCGCAAGCTCGGTGTCGAGCGTCCGTCCTGGACATTGCCTGCCCCCTACGCACATTGGCTCGCATCCTACCGCGCTGCCTGAGCGATCGGGGCTCTCGAACATCGTTGAGGGCCCTTGTCTCTTCGCTTTAAAAAACGAACCAAGGCCCGCTGATTCATGGGCGTCAGACGGTTGGGCCGTGACGGGCGTTTGTGAAGGCTTTCGGTACCTGCATAGACGGACAAAGTAACGTCGGACGGCTCGCTTCTTATCGATCGCTGACGGCCGCGCGCGGGTTGACCCAGGGTTCCTGGTTCGAACGCGCCAGCGGTTGTTTGCCGAGGATATGGTCGGCGGCCTTCTCTCCGGTCATGATCGAGGGGCCGTTCAAATTGCCATAAGTGACGTGCGGGAAGATCGAGCTGTCGGCGACGCGCAGGCCATCGATGCCGATCACCCGCGTTTGCGGATCGACCACCGCCATCGGATCGTCCTTGGCGCCCATCCGGCAGGTGCCGCAGGGGTGATAGGCGCTTTCCAGATGTTCGCGCAGGAAGGCGTCGATCTCTTCGTCGCTTTGCACGCTTTCGCCCGGCTGGATCTCCGGGCCGCGATAGTCGTTGAAGGCCGTCTGCCCGAAGATTTCGCGGGTGAGGCGCACGCAGTGGCGGAATTTCTCCCAATCCTCGGCATGGCTCATATAGTTGAAGCGCAGCACCGGGTCGGCCTTGGGATCGGCGGAGCGCAAGCTCACGCTGCCGCGCGATTTCGACAGGTTATAGCCGACATGAACCTGGAAGCCGTGGCTTTTCGCGGCCGCCTTGCCGTCATAGCTGATCGCCACCGGCAGGAAATGATACTGGATGTCGGGCTGCTTCAGCCCCGGCGCCGAGCGCAGGAAGGCGCAGGCCTCGAACTGGTTGGAGGCGCCGAGCCCGCCGCGCGAGAGCAGCCATTGGGCGCCCGCCACCCCCTGCCAGAACCACGGCAGCCAGGAATAGAGCGACACCGGCTTGGTGCTCACCTGCTGGAAGTAGAATTCCATATGGTCCTGCAAGTTGGCGCCGACGCCCGGCCGGTCGGCCTTCACCGTAATGCCCATGTCCTGCAGATGTTGGCCGGGACCGATGCCCGACAGCATCAAGAGCTTCGGCGAATTGAAAGAGGAGGCCGAGACGATCACCTCGCGGTTCGCCTTCAGCACCTCGATCCTGCCGTTGCGTTCAATCTCGACGCCGGTCGCCCGCCCGTCCTCGATCACGATCTTCTGCGCAAAGCCATAGACGATCCTGACATTGTCACGCTTCAGCGCCGGTCTCAGATAGGCGTTGGCGGCAGACCAGCGGCGGCCGCCGAAGATGGTCTGCTCCATCAGACCGAAGCCTTCCTGCTTGCTGCCGTTGTAATCCTCCGTCGTCTCGAAGCCCGCCTGTTTGCCGGCCTCGACGAAGGCGCGGAAGAGCGGATTGGTGAAGCCGCCGCGCTGGACATGCAGCGGCCCATCGGTGCCGCGCCAGCCCTCTTCGCCGCCATGCGAATGTTCCATCCGCTTGAAATAGGGAAGTACATCGGCATAGGCCCAGCCGCTGGCGCCGAGCTCCTCCCAGCGGTTGAAGTCCTCGGCATGGCCGCGCACATAGACCATGCCGTTGATCGACGAGGAGCCGCCGATCACCTTGCCGCGCGGCGCGGTGATGCGCCGGTTGTTGAGGTTCGCCTCGGGCTCGGACAGATAACCCCAATTATATCTCTTCATGCTCATCGGCCAGGCAAGGGCTGCCGGCATCTGGATGAACGGCCCGAAATCGCTGCCACCGGCCTCGATGACGATGACACTGTTCTTGCCGTCTTCCGACAAGCGGTAGGCGAGGGCGGAGCCGGCGGAGCCCGAGCCGATGATGACGAAATCTGCTTGCATAGTCTTGTTCCCTCGAGCTGCCATCATCCGGCTGCTTCTTGTTTTCCCAGAGCCTGCCCCTCATCCGCCTGCCGGCACCTTCTCCCCGCTCGCGGGGAGAAGGAGATATGCCGCACCGCGTTCCTTAACCTCGACGCTGCTTTGGGGCACGTCCCCTCTCCCCGCGCGCGGGGGTCCGGAGGACGGGTCGAGACGAGTGGCTCGACCCCGTTAGGGTGAGGGGCAAAAGCAAGGGCAGATGTTTTTCAATTCAATAAGGCGCCGCCACCGGCCCCATGCCCACATAAACCGTCTTCAGTTCGGAATAATGCTCCAACGCCGCAAGCGAATTCTCGCGGCCGTAGCCGGATTGTTTCGAGCCGCCGAAGGGGATTTCCACCGGGCAGAGATTATAGGTGTTAATCCACAGCGTGCCCGCTTCCAGCCGGTCGACGACGCGGTGGGCGCGGGTGAGGTCGGCGGTGAAGACGCCGCCGGAAAGGCCGAATTCGCTGGCATTGGCGCGGGCGATCACCTCGTCCTCGGCGTCGAAATCGAGCACTGACATGACGGGGCCAAAGATTTCCTCGCGGGCGATTGTCATGTCGTCAGTGACATCGGCAAACACCGTCGGCTGCACATAATAGCCTTCGCCGGAGACGTTGTTCGGAATGCCGCCGCCGGCAATGAGTGTTGCGCCCTCGGCCTTGCCCTTCTCGATATAGGAGATCACCTTCTCGCGCTGCGCCCAGGAGACCATCGGCCCGACCTGCGTCGCCTCGTCCATCGGATCGCCGATCAGCATCGCCTCGGTGCGGATCTTCAGCCGCTTCAGGAATTCGGCCTTAACAGTCTTCTGCACGAAGACGCGCGTGCCGTTCGAGCAGACCTGGCCGGTCGAATAGAAATTGCCGAGCATCGCGCCCCCGACCGCCGAATCGAGATCGGCATCGTCGAAGACGATGAGCGGCGACTTGCCGCCGAGTTCCATCGTCACGTGCTTGAGGTTGCCGGCGGCAGCCGCCGCGACCCTGCGCCCCGTCGGCACCGAGCCGGTCAGCGACACCTTGGCGACATCGGGATGGTTGACGAGCAGCGGTCCGGTGTCGCGGTCGCCCTGGATCACGTTGAAGAGCCCCTTCGGCAGTCCCGCCTCAAGCAGGATCTCGGCGATCTTCAGCGCGCCGAGCGGGGTGTTCTCGGATGGCTTGAACACCATGGCATTGCCGCAGACAAGCGCCGGCGCAGCTTTCCAGCAGGCGATCTGCTGCGGATAGTTCCAGGCGCCGATGCCGACGCAGACGCCAAGCGCCACGCGCTTGGTATAGGCAAAGTCCTGGCCGAGCGGGATCTGCGAGCCGTTGAGACCGGCCGGCGCGATGCCGCCGAAGAATTCGAAGGCATCGGCGCCCGAGGTCGGGTCGGCGACAACAGTCTCCTGGATCGGCTTGCCGGTATCGAGCGTCTCGAGTTCGGAGAGCGCCCGGTTTCTCTCGCGCATGATGTCGGCTGCCCGCTTCAGGATGCGCCCGCGCGCCATCGGGCTCATCGCCGCCCATTCCGGCTGGGCGCGCTTGGCGGCGGCGATCGCCCGTTCGACAATCGCAGGCGTTGCGGCATGCAGCCGGGCGATCACCTCGCCGGTGGCGGGATAGAGGCTCTCGATGACGGTGCCGTCGGTATCCTCGACATATTCGCCATCGATGAAGTGCGAGGCTTTCGGCTGGGCTTTCATGTCATTTGTCCTTGGGTGGTTCGATGTGGTCGTCCCTTCTCGCTCCGGGGAGAGGGGGAGGCGGTGGCCAAAAGCGCATTCAGATAATCCTCGGTCAGCGCAATCGAGGCTTCAATGCCGATCGGCGCGGATTTCAGACTTTGCCTGATATAGAGCCCGTCGATCATCGCCGCAGCGCCTTCGGCGATGCGTTCTGCGGCGTCAGCTGGCAACAGCACTTTCAGATCGGCCAGCAGATTGGAGCGCAGCCGCCGCGCATAGATCACCAGGAAGCGCCGCGTCTCTTCCGAGCGCTGTGCTTCGGCGTAAAAGGCAAGCCAGGCGGCAATCGTCTCCGGCGCGAACTGATCGGCGTGGAAGCTGACACGGATGACGGCCGAAAGCCGGGCGCGCGGCGTCCTGGCGGCCCTGAGTGCCGCCACCGTATCGTTGCGCAACTGTCGGAGAAGCGAGCGGATCGTTTCGATCAGCAATTGCTCCTTGCTGCCGAAATAATGATGCGCCAGGGCAGGCGACACGCCGGCCTGCCGGGCGATGTCGGACATGGTGACGGCAAGCGAGCCGTGATCGCCGATCACCCGCAGCGCCGCATCGACAAGCGCCTTGCGGCGCACCGGCTCCATTCCGACCTTTGGCAACAGACCACTCCTTGAAATCAGCGACAGGTTATTTTTGATTGACTGATCAATCAATAAAAATCTTTAGCGATTTGCTCAGACGCAGATCTTTCCCTGCCGAATTGCTGCAGCATATTCGAATCTGTCAGGAGGTGAGTCATGGCCGATGTCTTCGAGGGAGCGCCGACATCTTCGCTGCAGTCGAAATGGATCTGGTTTGCCGGTCTCGGCGTGCTGCTGCTCGTCTGCGGTCTGATCGCGCTCGGCAATCTGATGCTCGCCACCGTCGTCTCGGTCTATTATGTCGGCATGCTGATGCTGTTCGGCGGCGTTATCTATCTCGTCCATGCCTTCCAGGTGCGCGGCTGGGATCACGTGCTGTTCTGGATACTGAGCGGCCTGCTCTATGTGCTTGCCGGCATCTGCGCCTTCATCAATCCGATCCTGACCTCGGCGGCGCTGACGCTGTTTCTCTCGCTCTCGCTCGTCGTCGCTGGCGTCTTCCGTACCTGGGTCGGCATGCGCATGAAGCCGGTCAAGGGCTGGCGCTGGATCGTCGCAAGCGGCGTCATCACCGCCCTTGCGGGTTTCGTCATCGCGCTCGGCTGGCCGGTGAACAGCCTGTGGATCCTCGGCCTGTTCCTGGCCGCCGATCTCATCGTTCAGGGCTCGACCATGATCGCCTTCGGCCTCGGCATCCGCAGTTGAGATTGTGGAGAGCGGCCGTTCTTTTTTGACAAGACCCGTTCTTTTTTGACAAGACTAGGACAGGGGATTAGACTGAAGGGGTTACGGGCCGCTCCCAGCACGCGGACGGTCCTATGTGCGAATGCACCAAGGCACCGGCGAGATCGCCGAGAATGCTGAAAATGGTCATGCGTCCCCCAGAGGCAGGGTTCTGCCTGATCAGAAAAGGGAGGAAGTTCATGCCGATGGTCACCGTTTCCATCTCTCCGCAACAGGCAGCGGGCATCCGCGCCGCCGTTGACAATGGCGGTTATGCCTCGAGCAGCGAGGTCGTCCGCGAGGCGCTGCGTCTCTGGGATACCGCCCGCAAGCTCAACGAGTTCCGGGACGATATTCTTGACGACGACGCTCCATCCGGCGGCAGATGCGTCGCCGACATGTTCGCCGATCACGAGGCGGAGCGCCGTCGCTCCGCCTGAACAAGCGTTTGATTCTATTGGGGAAGTCAATAGGCGCTGAACGCGTCGCGATGGGCCGCGCGTTTCATAAAACTTTCGTTTACTTGATCCTGCCACGGCATGTTCCGAACGAGGGCTGCGCCGCCGGCTGCATCCTCGGCTACGACCGTGCGGCACGGAAGCCCTGTTCCCGCTGATCCGCTTTCGATCGGGTCATCGAACTGCCGGAAGGCCTCGCCTTCCATCGGTTGGGCGAGGCGAATTGACGCCCTTGCCACTTCCAGCCTTCCCAAGCCTCCGGGGCTGATTTACTTCCTATGCCAGCGAATAGAGCAATTCCCAGGAAAACTGCGAAGCGGTTTTTCGTCCGGGATTGCGTAAAACCTAAGGTTAGAGCGGTTCTGAACCGCTCTAGGAGGAGCCGGGTCATGCCATTGCCTCAGGAAATGCATTTCGTCGATCTGCCGTCCTTTGGCGGGCCGGAGGTGATGACGATCGACAGGCGCCCGTTGCCCGTGCCTCAAGACGGAGAGGTCCTGGTGCGCGCCGAGGCGATCGGCGTCAACCGCCCCGATATTGCCCAGCGCCAGGGCAACTATCCCGCGCCGAAGGGTGCGAGCCCGATCCTCGGCCTGGAATTGTCGGGCGAAATCGTTGCCGTCGGCCCGGGCGTCAGCGGCCATGCCGTCGGCGACAAGGTCTGCGGCCTTGCCAATGGCGGCGCCTACGCCGAATATTGCCTGCTGCCAGCAGGCCAGATCCTGCCGTTCCCCAAGGGCTATGACGCGGTGAAGGCGGCAGCCTTGCCTGAGACCTTCTTCACCGTCTGGGCCAATCTCTTCCAGATGGCCGGGCTGACGGAAGGCGAGACGGTGCTGATCCATGGCGGTTCCAGCGGCATCGGCACGACGGCAATCCAGCTCGCCCGCGCCTTCGGCGCCGAGGTCTACGCGACGGCGGGCTCGAAGGAGAAATGCGAGGCCTGCGAAAAGCTTGGCGCCAAACGCGCGATCAACTACCGGACCGAGGATTTCGCCGAGGTGATCAAGGCCGAGACCGGCCACGGCGTTGATATCATCCTCGACATGATCGGCGCGTCCTATTTCGAGCGCAACATTGCCTCGCTGGCCAAGGACGGCTGCCTGTCGATCATCGCCTTCCTCGGCGGCGCGATCGTCGAAAAGGTCAATCTCTCGCCGATCATGGTCAAGCGCCTGACGGTCACCGGCTCCACCATGCGCCCGCGCACGGCGGAAGAAAAACGCGCCATCCGCGATGATCTTCTCTCCGAGGTCTGGCCGCTGCTTGCCGCTGGCACCGTCGCGCCCGTCATCCACAAGGTCTTTGCCTTCGACGAGGTCGTCGAAGCCCACCGGCTGCTGGAAGACGGCAGCCATGTCGGCAAGGTCATGCTGCGCGTTGGCTAGAGCAATTCCAGCAAAAGTGTGCAGCGGTTTTGCGTCCGGAATTGCGCCAGACCAAAGAGCAATTCCAGCAAAAGTGTGCAGCGGTTTTGCGTCCGGAATTGCGCCAGACCAAAGAGCAATTCCAGCAAAAGTGTGCAGCGGTTTTGCCAGGCAAAGTGCGAAGCGCTTTTGCCGGGAATTGCGCCAAAACAAAGAGATAGGGCGCTCTTAGTGCGTCCTATCGGACGCGCGGCGCGGTAATGTCAGCGACACCGCGACGGCGAGAACACCTGGCACCGCCATCAGCAGATAGAGCCAGTGCGCTGCCGAAAGCGCGCCTGATATGCCGCCGGGATGAACGAGGCCGGCGCCATTGGCGATGACGCCGGCAAAGGCGGCCCCGAACGCCCCACCGAGCGAACTCATTGTTGGGATCGCGGCAGAAGCCTTGTCTTTCTCGTTGTCGGCGACGAGCCTCAAAACCATGGCGACGAGATGCGCCCAGCCGAGACCGATGCCGAAGCCCATCATGAACATGCCGATCGCCGCCGGCACGATGAGGAGCATATGCCCCTCGGGATTGTCCTTGGCGAGGAAGACGGCGAGGCAAGCGGTCGCCGCCGCCTCGATGAGGGCGCCAATGACGATTGCCGCGTACGCCCGCCTGCCGGTCAGCGAGCCGCTGAGGAAGGCCGCAAACGTCCATCCGAGGGCAACCAGCGCCACCAGATAACCCGATGCGAGTGGAGCCACGCCATGCAGGGTCTGCAGGAAATAGGGAATGAAGACGTCGCTGACGAGAACGACGGTCATGGCGAGCATCGCCAGGTAGACCCGGGAAATCGGCTGGGAAAGGCTGACGGCGCCAGAGGGCAGCAGGCGGTTCGGGCTTCGGCTCTCGATGAAGATCATGCCGGCGACCGCGATGACCGAAGCGGCGATCAGCGCGACCTTCGTGGCTGTCGTCTCGATCGCGCCGGCCGTGCTGACCATCAGGACGGCGGCAAGCAGCAGCCCGATCTGGGCAATCGGCGTCTTTACCTGCTCGCGGTCGTCCTCGACCTCTGGCAACAGCCGCGGCGCCAGGAAGGCCATCAGCAGGCCGAGCGGCACGAGCACGATGAATGCGTAGCGCCAGGCTTGGCCGGATGAAAAGAAGCCGCCGAACGTCGGCCCGATGACTGTCGCCACACCCCAGATCGCCGCATAGAGCGTCGAGGCTTTTGGCCATAGCGGCTCGGGATAAACGAAGCGGATAAAGGCATAGCCGATCGCGGCAAGTGCGCCTGTTCCGAGACCCTGCACCGCACGTCCGATCAGCACCACTGGCATCGACGGTGCGGCTGCGGCAACCAGGCTGCCGACGCCGAAGACCAGCGCCGCGACCATATAGACGGATCGAAGCCCGATGCCGCGCGGCCGCATGGCGACAAAGATCGAGCCGAGTACGGCCGCGGCGACGAACAGGCTGGTGACCCAGGAAAACAACGCGAGGCCGCCGATATCGCGCACGATCGAGGGCGCGATCGTCGCCATGATGTAAGTCTCCACCGCATAAAGCGTCACGCCGCCTGCCAGCATCAAGGTTGCCGGCAGGTGCTCGGGCGCAAAGAGGCGGAAGAGGGAGCTAGCGTTGGGGATGGTTGCAGTCTGGTCGATATTCGACATGGGATGGCCCCGAGATTTTTGCTGGCGGAGGATTATTTTCCAAGTTATAAATTGGAAAATTACACGCCGCCTCAAATTAAACAAGACTTGACTTGGAAAATATGCGCCAGTCCCCAGCCAACCGGATCCTGATCCTGATAAAGACCGACGGCCCGCAGCTCGCCGCCGCGATCGGCGATGCGCTCGGCATATCGGGCGAGGCCGCCCGCCAGCAGCTGTCGAAGATGGCGGAGGAGGGGCTGGTGGAACCGGTCACCGTTGCCGCCGCGGGCAGGGGCCGGCCGCGCCAGCTCTGGCACCTGACGGCGAGCGGCAACCGCCAGTTCCCGGATGGCCATGCCGAGCTGACGGCAAACCTCCTTGGTACGCTCGTCGAACAGCTCGGCCCCGCAGCCCTCGATACGGTCATTGCCGCCCGCGAGGCCGAGACGCTGCAGCGTTATCGGCAGGAACTCAGCAAGGCGCATGACCTTGCCGCGCGCGTCGAGGCCCTTGCCGGCATCCGCACCCGCGAGGGCTATATGGCCGATTGTTGGAGGCAAGCGGACGGCTCCTTCATGCTGGTCGAAAACCACTGCCCGATCTGTGCGGCCGCCACCGCCTGCGCCGGCTTCTGCCGCTCCGAACTCGAAACCTTCCGCGCCGTCCTCAGCGCCGAGGTCGAACGCAGCGAACACATCCTCGCCGGCGCCCGCCGCTGCGCCTATCGCATCACGCCGCATTGACGCCTGTCGATCGGAGCGCCGCATTTCACGCCGGTTGCCGCGCCTGCCGCCTGCTGCTTTCGAGATAGAGCAGCACTCCGATCGATGCGAGACCCGCTGCCGCGCCGACGAAGGCGGTGCCGGAATAATCGGTGATCGCGGTGCCGAAGGCGAAGAGACCGGCGCTGATGCCAACCCCAATGAACGTGTTCAGCGAGATCAGCGAGGTTCCAAGCCCCGGCCGGTCCGCGATCAGGTCCTGCAGATAGGTGATCGGCACGCTGAGGATCGCTGCCGCCCCACAGGCATTGAAGAGGAGGAGTGCGTAGACGTGCCAGGGTGCGGAAGCAAAGCCGAGCAGCAGCAGATAGACGCAATAGATCAGCGCGCCGAAGGCAAGCACATGCGCGCTTCGGAAGCGGCGCTGCGCAAAGCCCCACATCATCATGAACGGCATCTCGAGCAACGCCGTCAAGCCTGCAATGAAGCCGACATCGACCACGGTGCCGCCGGCCGCACGGGTGATGATCAGCGGCAGGAGCATGGCGTTCAGCCGCTGCAGCCCGAACAGCATCGCCATGACGATGACGCGCGACAGCACATGCGGCACGAAAATCCGTTGCAGCGAAGCAAAAAAGCCGACTGGATCGGGGGCAGTGCCGCCTGAGCCATTTCCGGGTGCGAAGAAAAAATACAGGCAGAAGCAGGTGCAGCTTGCCAGTGCCGCGATCCCATAGGCCGGCGTCATCGACGGCGAACTGACGAGATAGAGGCCGATCAACCCCGGCGCCAGCGCCCATGAGCCGGAAAAGAGCGCCCGCACCGTTGCGGTGATCGCCGCCCCCTGGCCACGGTCCATCTGGTTGGTCCTGGCGCGCAGGCTGGCAAACAGCAGCGAATAGGTGGAATTGCTCATCGGCACCAGCAACAGCGTGGAGAAGATGAAGACCGCGGGGCTATGAATGAGCGCGATCGACCCGAAGCCGAGCATGCCGGCGACGCAAAGCCCCAGCACCAGCGGCCGGCGCTCCTTCAGCCTGTCCGACCAGATGCCGAGCGTCAGGCTCGTCGTGACGTTGACGATCGAAGACAAGAACACCAGTGCCGAATAGGCGCCGTTGCTCATGCCGAGTTCGTTGATCCCGATGATCGACTGATAGGGCGCGGTCGACGCATAGGTGAAGGCGAGCGCGACGAGGGTCACGGTTGGGATGCGGATCCTGTTGTCGCGAAGGATCAAGGAAAAGGTGGATGACATGGGAACGGTTCCTGATGCACCACTCTTAGTCGCATCGGACCAGAGAAACGATAGTTTTCGATCGCCTCGGTCAATTTATGTGATGAATATTTGGACGATGTGATCGCGCTCCGAGCCCGCAACGAGGCCGAGCGCCTAGCTCGCCCGGTAAATGCTCGCCGTGCGCGCAGCCGATTGACTCTATCAATCTTCTGCCCTTAGTGCTCGCCGGGGTTGATCAATTGGATGGGGACAATGAAATTTCGCTTTATTGGCGCTGTTGTGCTTTCTTTCGCCGTTGCAGGTTGCAGTAGCATTGCCCCTGATGGTCGGCCGCTCGTTCAACACTTCTTTCGGGATCTTGTGATGAGGGGATGTGGTTTCCAGATGACATGGGAATCGGCGAGAGAAGCCACAGATACTTTTAAGCCAGTTATACCGACTGACAGAGAGCGCATGACTGACAGAGGCCTCATGAGGGCTGCGATTGCAATTTGCGGCAAGGCGAAACCCGGAAATAAGAGCAAAGCCATCGAAGTCCAGGTTCCTGACAGTGGCGGTGTCCTCCGGAAAATCGTTGTTGAAAGAGAATAGAAAAGCGCAGACCGGAGGGTAGGCGTTCGCGATATCGATGGGGCTGAGACCACAAAAGCCCCTCATCCGGCTGCCGCCACCTCTGCCTGGGTCGAGCCACGTGTCTCGCCCCGGTCCTTCGGACCCCCTCTTGCGGGGCGAAGGGGATATGCCGCACCCTCTCCGTCCCTCGATCACCTCGCGCATGGCACGTCCCCTCTCCCCGTCAGAACGGGGAGAGGGTTAGGGTGAGGGGCAGCCTAAACCCCGTTGGCTTTCGCCGCGTGACGCGTTATGGACTGCGCAACCCCGCCAGCATCCGGATGAGAGCTCATGACAAATCCCGTCACCGTCGAAGTCACCCGCGGCCTGCTCGTCGAAAGTCGCCATCGTGGCGCGGTGGCTGTGGTCGATGGCGATGGCACGCTTGTCTTCTCGTTGGGCGATATCGAGGCCGCGGTCTTCCCGCGCTCGTCCTGCAAGGCGATGCAGGCGCTGCCGCTGATCGAGAGTGGTGCTGCCGATGCCTATGGCTTCGGCGATAAGGAATTGGCGCTGGCCTGCGCCTCGCATAATGGCGAGGACGAGCATGTGGCGCTGGCCGCTTCCATGCTGTCGCGCGCCTGTCGCGATGCCGAGACGCTGGAATGCGGCGCCCATTGGTCGTTCCATCAGAAAACCCTGATCCATCAGGCCCGCACGCTCGAGGCACCGAACGCGCTGCACAACAATTGCTCGGGAAAACATGCCGGCTTCATCTGCGCTTGCTGCCATCAGGACCTCGATCCGAAGGGTTATGTCGGCTATCAGCACCCGCTGCAGGTCGAGATCCGCGCGGCGATAGAAAGCCTGACCGGCGCTGTGCTTGGCGCGGACAGCTGCGGCACCGACGGCTGCTCGATCCCGACCTATGCCGTGCCGCTGCGCAGCCTTGCCCACGGTTTTGCCAAAATGGCGACCGGCACCGGCCTCGAACCCCTGCGCGCCAAGGCATCCCGCCGGCTGATCGAGGCCTGCATGGCCGAGCCCTTCTATGTCGCCGGCTCCGGCCGCGCCTGCACGGCGCTGATGCAGATCGCCCCCGGCCGCATCTTCTGCAAGACAGGTGCCGAAGGCGTCTTCTGCGCGGCGATCCCGGAAAAGGGCATCGCCATCGCGCTCAAATGCGAGGATGGCATGACCCGCGCTGCCGAAGCCATGGTGGCGGCGACCCTCGCCCGCTTCTTCGAGGCGGAGAGCGAGGTGCATGCGGCATTGATGGCTCATGCCGCAACGCCGATGCGCAATTGGAACGGCATCCATGTCGGCGATATCAGGGTCACCTCCGCCTTGGCCGGATGACTGCGAGCTTACATATATAAGTTATTAGAAAAATAAGAATTGACTAATATAAAGAGGGATACGTCCTGCGATCGCGGATGCACCCTTTCGCGGCGACGTGAGCACAGTCCTGGAAGCCGTGAGGGCAGGGCATGTTTGCAGGCCGCTATCTCTGGTGGATGCTGATGGGGATCGGCATCTTCATGTTCGCCGCGCTGAGCCTCGATTATATCACCTGGCTCACGATCCAGCTGTCCGGCTGCGGCGATATGGCCGGCGCCTGCGAGCCGGTCCTCCGGCTGATATCGGGCATGCTCAAACCCGCCTGCATCTGGACCGCGATCGGCGTGCTCTTCATGGCGACGCTGCTCCGTCTTCACACTCTCTCGCTCATCTGGTTCTGGGGACCGATCGTCGCTGTCTGGTTCGTCGCCTCCACGCCGATCCTGCTCTTCCTGGCGGCGGACGCAGCGGCGCTGACGCAGCCCGCCACCCTGGCGGCGCTGCCCGTCGCCTTGCTGTTTCTGGCGGCCTTCATCGCCTATCTCATGTTTGCCCTCGAGGACGGTGACATGCCGCCGCTTGCAGCCTCGGTGCCGTTGCGCCTCACACTCCGCCTGACGGCGCTCTACGGCGCGCTTGCTGGCGCAGCCTTCATGCCGGAACTGTCGCGGATCGCCGGGACACTGCTCGACATGCCGGCACTTTCCGTCGTCATCGCGCTGGCGCAGCCATATCTGCAGATGGTGCTGACCTTTGGAACCGGCAGCATGGCGCCGGCCTATGCCGTGTTGGCGGCCTTCATCGCGGCCCTTGCCGCAAGCCTCTTGCCGCATGCTGAAGCACCGCAGCCCTCCCGCAGCGCCATCATGCTGCGGCGATTGCGCCGTTGAGATCGCGATAGGGTTTCAGCTGTTCAGCCGTCATCTCCGCCGGCACGATCAGCCCCGCCACCTCGGAAATGCCAAGCACGGGGCAGGGCGAGACGAGGTCGAACTTCTCCTCGGTCAGCAGCACATGCGTTTCAGCCGCGCAGCGGGCGATGTGCCGCTTGATCGCCGCTTCCTCGAAATCGCCGGTGGAAAGCCCGTGCACCGGATGGGCGGCCGTCACCCCGAGGAAGAAGAGGTCGGGGCGAAGCTGCGAGATCGCCGCCATCGCCGCTGCCCCCGTCGCCACCATCGAATGTTTGTAGAGCCGTCCGCCGGCGAGGATCACCTCGGCTGTCGGGTGGTGTTCCAGTTCGGCGGCAATCGTCGGGCTGTGGGTCGCAACCGTCAGCGGCATGTCGCGCGGCAAGTGCCTGGCGATCTCCGCCGTCGTCGTGCCGCCGTCGAGGAAGATCATCTGACCGGGCTTCACCATCGCCGCCGCCGCCGCCCCCAGCCGTGCCTTGATCTGCGACGAGACGCTGCGCCGGGCGGTAAAATCCGGCAGATCAGGCGCCAGCGGCATCGCCCCGCCATGCACTCGTTTCAACAGCCCCTCCGCCGCCATTTCCCGGAGGTCACGCCGGATAGTGTCCTCCGAAAGCGCGAAATCCTCGGCGACGCGTTTAGCGATCACCTGGCCGTCACGGCGCAGGATGTCGAGAATGAGGGCCTTGCGTTGGGTTGTCAGCATCGTCTCTCTGCACGAAATTAAACATAATAGCCCGATATTGCACGAATTGACTCGACATTCAAGAAATATCGTGCATTTTCACGAAATCCCGTGCATGAGGCCGGGAAAATGCTCACGCATAAAGCGGAGCGAAGGAGTGGATCATGTTGATTTTGATTGCCGGGCCCTATCGGTCCGGAACGGGCGACGACCCGGAAAAGATGGCCGCCAACCTGAAGCGGCTGGAAGCGCCCTCGCACGCGCTGTTTCAGGCCGGCCATGTGCCGATGATCGGCGAATGGGTGGCCCTGCCGATCTGGCACGCCGCCGGCGGCCGGTCGGTCGGCGATGCACTCTACGAAGAGATCTTCCACCCGGTCGCCGGCCGGCTGCTGCAGCTCTGCGAGGGCGTGCTGCGCCTGCCGGGCGATTCCAAGGGAGCTGATAACGACGTCCGCATCGCCCGGGAACGCGGCATCCCGGTCTGGCACCGGCTGGAGGATGTGCCGGGCTGCGGCTGAGGGTGCGTGTTTTCTCTCCGGAGGGAGAAGGGGCACCTATCGTATCCGGCTGCGTTGGCTGACAAGGCGAGTTAGTGCAAGATCTGCCCCTCACCCTAACCCTCTCCCCGTAAAAACGGGGCGAGGGGACGTGGCAAACGCAGCGTCGAGGTCGGGGAAAGCCGGTGCGGCATGTCCCTTCTCCCCGCAAGCGGGGAGAAGGTGGCGGCAGCCGGATGAGGGGCGCGGCGCGGCACACCGATCATGCTCTCACACTCGCACGCACCCACCCTTGTCCCGATGGAGAAGCAAAACCCAATCCCACCAGTTCCGACCCGCGCACCCCTACGCTATAACCCTTGCCGAAAGGGAGTCGAGAACCATGCTGACACTATACTACGCTCCGGGAACCTGCGCGCTCGCAAGCCTTATTGCCCTGGAAGAATCCGGCCTGGCCTTCGAAGTCAAGAAGATCAGCCTCCGCGATGGCGAGCAGCGCTCGCCGGATTATCTGAAGATCAACCCGAAGGGCCGGGTGCCGGCACTGGTCACCGATTATGGCGTGCTGACGGAAACGCCGGCGATCTTGGCCTATATCGCCCAGAGCGCGCCGGCCGCCAAGCTGGCGCCGCTTGACGATCCTTTCGAGTTTGCCAGGCTGCAGTCCTTCAACAGCTATATCTGCTCGACCGTGCATGTGAACCATGCGCATCGCCCGCGCGGCTCGCGCTGGGCGGACGAGCCGGCGGCCATCGAGGCGATGAAGGCCAAGGTGCCGCAGAATATGGTCGATTGTTTCACGTTGATCGAGCAGACGATGTTCGAAGGCCCATGGGTGATGGGCGAAGCCTATTCGCTCGCCGATCCCTATCTCTTCGTCATGACCGACTGGCTGCCGTCGGACGGCGTCGATCCCGCCCGCTTCGAAAAGGCGAGCGACCACCACGCCCGCATGCTGCAGCGCCCCGCCGTCCAGCGGGCGCTGGCCTACGATCGGGCCTGATCGTTAAAACCGTCGGCAAGCTTCTTCGGCGCCCGGAACAGCCAGGCGCCGATCAGCCGCAACCGCAATTCCTCGTCGCTGATCACGGCGGCGCGCACCGGCAGATGCGGCCAGCCGACATAATGATCGGTTTGAAAATAGACGTCAGGCGCCATCTCCAGCAGGTGATCCTTGTCGTCGAGCGAAATCGAGATCACGATCGTCTCGGCATTCTTCACCGCAACGAAACTCTTGCCGCCGACCTTCAGCGCCGGATTGCCGTAGGAGGTGCTCTCCTCGACATCAGGCAGCCCGGCTTCCGCCGCCAGCCGCTTCAGGCGTTCGAAGATTGCATCGACATTGCCGGCCATGGTTCCGCCCTTTCTGCCAGGGCGAACCTACCATATCTTCAGGCGCATTTCGCCAGCGGCGGCTTGGCCTCTTTGGGAAAGCCGGCCGGCATCCCGAGCGGCAGATCGGCGATTTCGCGCATCGACATGCGCTCGACCTCAGGATGCCGCAACGGATCGTCCTTCCAGGCAGGAGAATCTGCAATTTCCGCACTGCCCAGATGAAGGACGGGCCTCAAGAAAAACTTCAGCAACGACATGGCATGCCTCGCTTTCTTCCGTGGCGTGGATGTGATCACCCCAGCGGCTCACGCCTCCGAGTAATCCTAACTGGCCGACGCTCTGCGTTGGAATGGATTGCCTATGCTTGCAATGTCGGCCCCAGCAGGCAGATTTTCAATTGAGAATAACGCTGAGCCGGTATAGAAAAACTATATGAAGAACTTGAATATGGTCCATCTCAACGGCCTGCGCGCGCTGGAGGCCGTCGGTCGTCTCGGCTCGCTCCAGGCCGCCGCCGACGAACTCGGCGTCTCGGTTGGCGCCGTCAGCCAGCAGGTCATCAAGGCCGAAGCCCAGCTTGGTCAGGTGATCTTCGAGCGCACCGCCAGGGGCATGATCGCCACCGAAGCCGGCCGGCCGGTGCTCCTGGCGCTCGACGAGGGTTTTGCTCGTCTTTCGGCAGCGGTGTCGATCGCGAGCCGCAAGGACGATACGATCCTGACGATCTCGGTGGCGCCGGTTTTCGCCGCCCGCTGGCTCGTCTACCGGCTGGATCGATTCGCCGAGCGCCATCCCGACATCAAGCTGCGGCTGGATGCGACGACCAATCTCGTCAATCCGGCGCTTTGTGATGTCGATATCGGCATCCGCGTCGGCAACGGCAAATGGCCGGATGTGAAGGCTGAACTGCTGCTGGCACAGGAGGTCTTTCCCGTCTGTTCCCCTGATATGGCCGCGACATTGAAAGAGCCCGCCGATATCCTCCAACTGCCTGCCATCATCGATGGCCATGCCATGTTCACCTGGGAGGTCTGGATGCGCGAGGTCGGACTATCAGGTGCCACGCTTTCGACTCGCCACGTCTTCAACGATGCCTCGCTCTGCCTCGATGCGGCGATTGCAGGCCAGGGCGTTATGCTCGCCTGGCAGACCCTTGCCGCCTTTGCGCTCGCCGAAGGCCGGCTCGCCGCCCCTTTCGGCATTCGCGCGCCGACCGGTTTCGGCCATTACTTCGTCACCGCTGAAGGCACGCGCGAGCCGAAGAAGGTGAAGGATTTCAAGGCCTGGATCCGTGAGGAAATGGCCGGCACGCTCGCCCTTTTCCCGTAGTCCTCAAACTTCGATCGGCTCCTTGCCGCGGGTCGCCTGCATCGCCTTGTAGGCCGGGCGGGTCTGGCAGCGCTCGATCCAGGCTTTGATATTCGGATGCGCATCGAACAGCGCCTCCTCGGTCTGGGCGTAGCGCAACACCTCGGCAAGGTTGAGATCGGCGACGGTAAAGCGGTCTCCGACGATCCATTGCCGGTCGGCGAGGTGGCCTTCGAGAACCGCCAGTGGCCTGCGTAGCGAGCGGCAGGCAACCGCGATCGTCTGTTGGCCGCCTTCGCTGTTTTCGAGCTCGTTATCATAGGTGAGTACGATCTTCACCGTATGTGGCTCGACCTCCGCAGCCGCCCAGACCGTCCACATCGTCAGCAATCCGTCTTCCTCGACGGTTTGGCCGGAAAGCGGTCCGCCATGTCTACGCGCGAGGTAAAGATTGATCGCCAGCGACTCGTGCATCACGAGGTCGCCATCCCGAATGCTGGGGATCTGCGCCATCGGGTTGACGGCAATGAATTCCGGCGAATGCGTGTTGAGCGGCGCATCCTCAGATAGCGGATCTGCCAGCCGCCTTGCCTGCAGCACCGGCACCGAGCGGAATTCGACCCCAAGCTCCTCCGCCATCCAATAGACGCGCGAGGCGCGCGACCGATAGACTCCGTAGATTGTCAGCATGTCCATATCCCCTCGATGTGTCCGGGAGACCGTAAATGCCGGATCGGCGTGGGAAAAGTCCTTGTGGCTGATGGGATGATGAAAGCTTTTGATGGCCTTCAGGAGATACGGTTCCGCTCGACGGTCAGCTGCGCATAGGGCGAGCCGCCGCCCGCCATCTCGCCGGAGACTTTCTTCTCCCATTGGAAGCCTAACACCGCGCCTTCGGTGATCTCCTGGAAGATGTTGTCGGTGATGACGGCGGTCCCGGCGCCATCGGCGACCGAGACGGCGCAACCGACCGGGGCCCTGCGCACCACATTGCCTGTCACAACGACGTTGCGCAGATACGGACCCCAGCCGATCTGCAGCCCCCAGCGCGGCGCGCCCTCGATCACATTGCCTGAAATCAGCGTGTCGGCCTCGGCCGCAATGCCGATGCCGAAGCCGACCTCGTGTTGGTATGGGCCGCGCAGCGTCAGGTTGCGCACGACATTGCCGGTGACGCTTGCCAGCCGGCCGCCCTCGTCGAAATTGGCGATCGAAATGCCGTTTGCCGCCCCGTCGATCATGTTGGCGGAGACGACGGCGCCCTCGAAGGCGAATTCGACATAGATCGCCGTCTCGCCGGATCGCCGGCACTGGTTGCTGCTGATCTGGATGTCCGAGGCCGAATTGGCGCGGATCGCCGTAAACGCGCAATCGGAGATCTGGTTATTCACAACCATCACCCCGTCGGCACGGAAGATGTTGATGCCGTTGCCGTTTTGCCCGGTGCCGCCGTCATTGGCGCGGATGTTGAAGATGCGGTTGCCGGAGACGATAGTGCCGTCCTCCGCCTTTTTCCAGCGGTGCACCAGGATGCCGCCATTGCCGCAATCCGAGACCGTGTTGCCGGTGACCGACAGGGCGCTGGAATCCACTGCGTAAAGCCCGGATTGGGCAGCCCCCGAGATCCGGCTGCGCTCGATCCGCCCGCCGCAGCGCTCCAGTTGCAGGCCGTGTTTGCGGCTGCCGCCGATCTCGCAATTGTCGATCAGCACCTCGTCGACGCCGGTGAATTGCAAAAGCCCGCCGGCATAATCGCCAAGCCAGCGGTTGCCGCCGTCGATGACGAGATTGGAAAGCTCGATGCGCCGCACGTTCTCGGCCGAAAAGAGATGGCCGTCGCCGGTATAGACGATCCGCGAGGCGCCGGGCACGCCAGTGATACGCGTATTGTCCGGCAAAGTGAGGTTGGAGACCCGGTAGGTGCCGGGCGGCAGGAACACCGGCACGTTCTCGCGCGCCGCCCGTTCGATCATCTGCTCAAGGTTGCCGGTCTTGCGGTCGCCGCTTTGGGGAATGGCGCGATATTCCACCGCGTCGATCGCCCCGCGCAGATCGGGCTGACCGGCTGCCGTCCGCGGCGAGGCGAGGGCGCGCGATGCCCCTCCCGCAACGGCCGAGGCAGCGAGGAATAAAAGCATGTCGCGGCGTGAAGGCATCCGGGGATCACTTGTCATAGCGCGCCCGTAGCAGGAAACGTGCCAGGCGCGCATGTATTCTTTTGGCACAAGCTTGGCAAAGGCCGGCGAAATTGCAGTTGTGACCGAGCGCGACGGCAGGATATCGCCGCTTATATTGTCGTCTTGTTCACCCTTTCATTTAAGCAAGCCGAAGGAAATGAGGACTACTTTTAAGGGAATTTCTATGATGACGGTACGGGATACGGCCTTCGGCCGCAGGGGGAATGGCGTCATGCGCGAATTGGGTGCCAGGCGATGGGAATCAACCGATGCCCTGACGGCCGAAACGCGGCGTATCGTCGCCGCGACGGAGGCAATGATGGCATCGACCGCCCACCACCTTTCCGAGGGCATCGAGAACCTGCGCCTCAAGGAAATCGTCCACGAACTTCCGGATTTTCTCTACGTCAAGGATCGTGACAGCCGCTTCGTCTTCGCCAATACAGTCACCGCCAGCAGCCTTGGCCTGGAGAGCGCTGCGCTGATCACCGGCAAGCGCGATTTCGACCTGTTCGATTTCGAGACGGCGCTCCACCATTTCGATATTGAGCAGCAGATCATGACGACCGGCGAAGCCCGCATCGACATGGAGGAATCCTACGTCTTTCCCGGCAGCAGAAGACCGATATGCCGGCTGACCTCGAAGATACCCCTGCGCAACGATCGCGGCGAAATCGTCGGTCTGATCGGTGTTTCCCGTGATATCACCGAACGCAAGCGCCAGGAGGATCTGCATCGCGGCCAGGCGAGCCTGCTCGAAATGATCGCCCGCAACGAGCCGCTGCCGATGATCCTCGAGGCGCTCGTGCTGATGATCGAGGCGCAACTGACCGGGATCGACGGATCGGTGCTGCTGCTCGACAGCGAGGGCACCAGGCTCTATCACGGCGCCTCTCCCAATCTGCCCGGCGGCTACAGCCGCCTCATCGATGGTGTCACGATCGGTCCCAAGGTCGGCTCCTGCGGCACCGCCGCCTGGCGCGGTCAGACCGTGATCGTCGACGACGTGATGAGTGATCCGCTCTGGGAGGATTTTCGCGCCCTGATCGCCCCGTTCGGCTTCCGCTCCTGCTGGTCGACGCCGATCGCCACCTCACAGAACAACGTGCTCGGCACTTTCGCGCTCTATTCCAGGGAAGTCCGCCGTCCCACCGACCACGAGATGACGCTGGTGGCGCTCGCCACCCATATCGCCGGCATCGCCATCGAGCGCAAGCGTGTCGACGACCGCATTCATTTCATGGCCCATCATGACGATCTGACGGGCCTGCCGAACCGCGCCTTCCTCAAGGAACGGCTGGCGAGCATCCTCGACCAGGCCCGGCGCAACAACCGCAAGGTGACCGTCGCCTATATCGATCTCGACAATTTCAAGGACATCAATGACGGCCGCGGCCACGCTGCCGGCGACGAGGTGCTGAAGGAGATCGCCACCCGCATGGCCAATAGCGTCAGGGCGTCTGATATGGTGGTACGACTCGGCGGCGACGAATTCCTCGTCGTGCTCGTCCACCAGTCAAGTCACGATGCCGGCATCACGCGCCGCCTTCGCGAGCTGCAGAAGGCGATCAACCGGCCGATTCGCGGGGCGGACGGCGAAATCACCATCACCTCGAGCATCGGCGTTGCCGCCTTCCCCTTCGATGGCGCAACCTCGGAAGAGCTCCTCGCCAATGCCGACCGCGCCATGTACCGCGCCAAGGAACTCGGCCGCAACACATTGCAACATCACGAAGGCGGCAGCACGCCGGTCGGAATGCCGCTCGGCGAGCACGAAGAATTGCATCAGGCGATCACCGGCGACCAGCTGTTCCTCCAATACCAGCCGCAGGTTGATGTCGCCACCGGCCGCATCACCGGCCTCGAGGCGCTGGTGCGCTGGAACCATCCGGCAAAGGGCAGGGTGCCGCCGGTCAATTTCATTCCGCTCGCCGAAGAGACCGGCCTGATCGTTCCCCTCGGTCTCTGGGTACTGAACGAGGCCTGCCGCCAGGCGCGCCAATGGCAGGACATGGGCCTGGCGCCGCTGACAATCGCCGTCAATGTCTCGGCCAAACAGTTCGCCGATCCGGACTTCGCAACCCATGTCGCCGAGGCGCTCGAGCGCCACCGCCTGCAGTCCCGCTGGCTGGAGCTTGAAGTCACCGAAAGCGTGGTGATGCAGAATGCCGAACGCGCGCTTGCCATGATGGAAACGCTGCGGGGGCTGGGCGTGCGCCTGTCGATCGACGATTTCGGCTCCGGCTATTCCAGCCTGGCGGCGCTGAAGACCTTCCCTTTCGACCGCCTGAAGATGGACCGCTCGCTGGTCGAGGCCCTGCCGGGCGACAAGACCGCAGTCGCCATCGCCTCGGCGGTCATTTCGCTGGCGCAGACGCTGAAGCTCTCGGTTCTCGCCGAAGGCGTCGAAACCGACGCCCAGATGGATTTCCTGCGCCAGGCCCACTGCGAGGAGGCGCAAGGCTTCCGCTTCTCCAAACCGGTCTCACCGGAGGAGATCCCGGCATTGCTGCGGGCGCGTAGTCTTTAGTGCATGTCGGCCAAAAGTGTGCAGCGGTTTTGGGAGAACGACATGCACAAAAGGAAACATTGAAAGACGTCGCATCGATCAGGGCGATGTGAGGTCTTTCAAACCTTATTTCATAAGTTTGCCAATCGCTTCGATCTCGTTCGTCCATATGCCCGCCGCATAGTTCGGCGGCAGCCGCGCCAGTTGCGCGGGGTCGTCGATGCCGGTGGAAAAATCATTGCCGCGATAGGGGCCGAGCACGAAGACGTCGGTCCCGGCATCCTGCATCCGGTTGAGAAAACGATCCGGCCAGCCCCAGAGCCACGGCGCGATATTGATCGGCACCAGCATCATCGCATGTTTGCATTCGTCCGGCAGCAGGCCGGTCCAGCCATAGCCGATATAGCCGGTGAGGCAGCTCTTCAGGCTCTTGCGCGAGGCAGTCTTGATATCGGGTGCCATCCGGCGCACGACGTCGATCGGCTCGTCGCCGCCATAGACGATGATCTCCGCCCGTCGTGCGGGGGAAAGCCCGTTGAGCACGGCGGCGAGCTTTTCGCCCTCGGAAGGATCGCGGCTCTTGACGTTGATGAGGAAGCGCCGATCCGGAAAGGTCGACAGCACCTCGGCAAGCGTCGGCATCATCCCGATGCCCCGGCCGCGAAAGGGAAAGGTCTTGCCGCCATCGGCGGTATAGCCATAGCCGATGTCGAGCCTCTTCATGTCAGCCATCGAATGCTCGCGGGTGACGCCATGCCCGTCGGTGCGGCAGTCGAGCGTCCAGTCGTGAAAAACCGCAAACTGCCCGTCCGTCGTCGGATGTATGTCGATCTCGACGATATCGGCGCCCGCCGCAAAGCCTGCCTGCATCGACGGAATGGTGTTTTCCAGATAATCGTGATTCGGCGGCAGCATGCGGCTCGCCGTACAGGTGTCGTTCTTGAGATCGGTTTCGTCGAACCGTTGGGCGATGCCGCGATGGGCGAGCAGCACCGGCTTTCCCGGCCGATGTTCGGCGAGCAGGCTGGTATTGTTGAGGTAGACGCCCGCCGCGGCGATCGCGATTGCCGCCGCACAAAAGAAAAACTTCCTGCCCAATGCCGATCCCCCTGGTTGCATCGCAAGGGCTAGAAAACGATTCTGGTTGTTCTTGGGCTGTTTTCCGGCTTTTCTATGCTGCGGCAACAATGAGTCTGATCACTATGGAAGTTGACGACGACGAACTCATCCATTTCGAAGCGCATGGCGCCGCGCCGTTGCCGCCGGCGGCAGTCGACGGTCATGTCGCGCATGACGGCGCCCGTATCTGGTATGCGAGCTATGGCGCCGGCCCGCCCGTCATTCTGCTGCATGGCGGCCTCGGCCACAGCGGCAACTGGGGCTATCAGGTCCCGGCACTGTTACGCCGTGGCCGCCGCGTCGTGCTTGTCGACAGCCGCGGCCATGGAAGAAGCACCCGAGATTCCCGTCCCTATAGCTATGAGTTGATGGCTGCCGATGTGCTTGCCGTCATGGACGAACTGCATCTCGACAAGGCGGCCATTATCGGCTGGAGCGACGGCGCCTGCATCGCTTTGATCCTCGCCATGACGGCGCCGTCGCGGGTCGAGGGCGTCTTCTTCTTCGCCTGCAACATGGATCCGAGCGGCACGCGGGAATTCGTCCCGACCCCGGTCATCGACCGATGCTTCGGCCGGCACGCCAAGGACTATGGCGCATTGTCCACCACGCCGGATGATTTCAACCCATTCGTCGAGGCGGTCAGCCTGATGATGCGAACGGAGCCGAATTATCAGGCTTCCGACTTGGGCCTGATCCGCGTGCCTGTCGCAATCGTGCTTGGCGAGCACGACGAATTCATCAAGCTCGACCATGCCGAATATCTTGCCCGCAGCATTCCGAACGCTGAGATGATCTATCTGACAGGCGTCAGCCATTTCGCGCCGCTGCAGCGACCGGGTGAGTTTAATGTCGCTGTGGTCAACTTCCTGGATGACATCGGCACACGAAAAAATGAAGACTTGCGGCGTTGAGCCGCGGCAGGGCAATTTCCTAAGAATTCGGTAACTTTTTCGGAACGGCAAACGTAGGGTCCTGTGGGAAGGATTCGTTTTGTCGTTCGCTCACGGAAACCTTCGAGCCGCCGCCCGCTCATGTGATTTCCTATGCATGGGTAGGTTGCGCGGCCGATGGCGTGTGCTCGATCCGCGGCTCCCCCGCATGTCTTGAGAAGGCCCAGGGAGCAGGAATGATCAGTATCGATATTGAAGAGCGAGTTTCGATCGCGCAAAAATCGCTGAGCGACGCTATGAGTTTTCAGGCCTCGGGCGATTTCGAAAGCGCCGAGAAAGCCTATGTCCGAGTCCTCCACAAGGACTATCGCACGATAGATATCCTACCGCTGCTGGCGAGTGTCGTCGCAAAGAGAGGTGATGCAGAAACCGCTCTCTACTACTGGAACAAGCTGCTCGGTCTCAATCCCGGCCATCTCGTCGCCCTGATGGAAAAAGGTGCGCTGCTGCGTCAGCTCGGCCGGTCGGCGGAAGCGGTCGGCTGCTATGAGATGGCACGTGGCCTGTCACCCGAAAATCCTCTCGTGCGGAACAACCTCGCTGTCGCATTGGCCGATTCCGGCCGGCAGCCGGAGGCGCTGGCCGAATTCCGTCATGTTCTGCGGTTGCAGCCGGACAATATCAATGCCTGGCATCAGATAAGACGGATCTCCTCGTTGATCGTGCCCTTCTGGCACATCGCCATGATGAACGACACTCGACGCAACGATGCTTTTGAAGCGGCAATCCGCCGTGCCATAGAGCTGCGCGGAGCGGATGCGCAGATCCTCGATATCGGCGCGGGCAGCGGTCTGCTGTCGATGATGGCGGCGCGCGCTGGCGCCACCAATATCGCGACCTGTGAGAGTGTGCCGGCCATAGCGCAGACGGCGGAGAGGATCATCGCCGCCAATGGTTATCGCGAACAGATCGACATCTTCGAAAAGTCCTCGACCGAACTTTCTGTCGGCAGAGAGATGAAAGCCCGCGCGGACATCCTGATTTCCGAGATTCTTTCGAGCGATCTCCTTGCCGAAGGCGTGCTGAAAACCTTCGAGGACGCCCACGCCCGCCTGGTCCGCGAGGACGCGATCGTCATTCCACGCGCCGCCTCCGCCATCGGCTGCCTGGTTGCCAGCGAAACGCTCTCCAACTATGCCCATGTGGGCGAGGTCTCCGGCTTCGACATGTCGCAGTTCAATGCGCTCGCCCCTTTGCGCCTACCCGTTCACGGCACGATGACCGAGTGGACCAGGCTTTCGGACGATTTCGAGATCGCTGCCGTGGATCTCACCGCCCGCAAACATTCTGCAGCGCTGCGTAAGATATCGGTGCCGGTGCAGGCAAACGGCTCCGCCGTCGGGGTCGTCCAGTGGATGAAGGTCGATCTGATCGAGGGTGTGGTTTTCGATAACCACCCCGACGGCTATCATGATGGAGGTTGGCTCCAGGTTCTTCACACTTTCCCACAGCCGGTCGACGTCCATGCAGGTACCTCACTGGACATGCTGGTTGGCCACGACGGAACGAGCCTGCTGATGACGCCTATCGCCTGAGCAACGGCCTTCTGTCGCAGACACGGAAGGTCAGCATGGCCGTCTTGAGGAAAGGCGGCCATGCTCGTTACTGTCCGAGTGTTTTCGACCAACGTCACGACGAAGACGAGCTTGCGCAGTGGTCGATTCCAGTGCATTCGCCAGTCCCTTCGTCCCGCCCTCTGGCCTCGCGCCCATTTCCCGCTATCTCTCGTTTCATGAGACCTGATGCGCTGCTTTATCCCGCCCCGGAGGGGCTCTATTGCCCGGAAGGCGGCTTTTATGTCGATCCGGTGCGGCCCGTCGAGCAGGCGCTCGTCACTCATGGCCATTCGGATCATGCCCGCCCGGGCCATGTGAACGTGCTTGCCACCCGCCAGACGCTCGACATCATGCGCTTGCGTTACGGCGACGGTTTCTGCGCCAGCGAACAGGCTGCCGCCTTCGGCGAGGAGCTGCTGGTCAACGGCGTCAAGGTGAGCTTTCATCCGGCCGGCCATGTGCTCGGCTCCGCCCAGATCGCCATCGAGAAGAACGGCACCCGGATCGTCGTTTCCGGCGACTACAAGCGCCGCCCCGACCCGACCTGCGCCGCCTATGTGCCGGTTCCCTGCGATGTCTTCATCACCGAGGCGACCTTCGGCCTGCCGGTCTTCCATCATCCCGATCCGATGGAGGAGATCGGCAAGCTCTTGGCATCGCTGCGGCAATTTCCCGAGCGCACCCATCTGGTCGGCGCCTATGCGCTCGGCAAGGCTCAGCGCGTCATCCGGCTGCTGCGCGATGCCGGCTATGCCGAACCGATCTATATCCATGGCGCCATGGAAAAACTCTGCGACTATTACATCGAGCAGGGCATCGATCTCGGCGAGCTGCTGCCGGCGACGATCGAAAGCCGCGACAAGTCCGCCTTCAAGGGGGCGGTCGTCATCGGCCCGTCCTCGGCCTTCGCCGACCGCTGGGCCAGGCGCTTCAACGAGCCGCTGCCGGCCTTCGCCTCCGGCTGGATGATGGTGCGCCAGCGCGCCAAACAGCACGGCGTCGAACTGCCGCTCGTCATCTCCGATCATTGCGACTGGCCGGAACTGACCGAAACGATCCGGGAACTGCACCCGGCCGAGGTCTGGGTGACGCATGGCCGCGAGGAAGCCCTGGTGCGCTGGTGCCAATTGCAGGGCATCAAGGCGAAGCCGCTGCATCTGGTCGGTTATGAGGATGAGGGGGATTGAGCGTGGAGCTTGTCGCTGAAAACCCCGCCCCAACCCCTCCCCACAAGGGGGAGGGGCTTTCGTGCCGCGCCCGCCGCATTTCTCACACCCTCATTCCTGTGCTTGTCACAGGAATCCAGCCACCGCGCGTCGGCGCGGTGAAAGACTCATGCGACGTAAAAGGATCTCCCGCGTCCAAGGACTTGGACGCGCTGGATTCCTGTGACAAGCACGGGAATGAGGGAGTACCCGTTGGGCCTCTTCACGCCAGTGGGAGGCGCCCATGAAAGCCTTCGCCGACCTCCTCGACCGCCTGGTGCTGACCCCCAGCCGCAACGGCAAGCTGAAGCTGCTGACCGACTATTTCCGCGACACGCCGGATCCGGACCGCGGCTACGGCCTTGCCGCCATCGCCGGCACGCTGGAGGTGCGCAACGTCAAGCCCGCCATGCTGCGCGAGCTGGTGCTGGAGCGCATGGACGAGGTGCTGTTTCGCTATTCCTACGACTATGTCGGCGATCTTGCCGAAACCATCTCGCTCGTCTGGGACAATGAGAGGGATATCGACCGCTCGGCCCTTGCTCAGCCGCGTCTCGGCGAGGTCGTCACCGGCATGAATGCGCTCGGCCGCACTGAAGTGCGCAGCTACGTTCGCGATCTTCTCGACCGGCTGGATTCGTCCGGCCGTTTCGCTTTCATCAAGCTTGCCACCGGCGCCATGCGCATCGGCGTTTCCGCCCGCCTTGCCAAGCAGGCGCTGGCCGATCTCGGCGATAAGGACGTCGCCGAGATCGAAACCCTCTGGCATGGCCTGCAGCCGCCCTATGAGACGCTGTTCGAATGGCTGGCGGATGGCGGCGAAAAACCGGTGCTGGCCACACCGGCGATCTTTCACTCCGTCATGCTCGCCAATGCGGTGGAGGAGGGGGATCTGACCAGTCTCGATCCGGTGAACTACGCCGCCGAATGGAAGTGGGACGGTATCCGCGTCCAGCTCTCCCGCTCCGGCGACAGGCGCAAGATCTATTCCCGCTCCGGCGACGACATATCAGGCGCCTTTCCCGATATTCTCGACGCGATCAATTTTTCCGGCGTCGTCGACGGCGAGCTGCTGGTCGGCGGCACCGCGCGCTCCAACAGCCCGACCCGCACCTTCTCCGACCTGCAGCAGCGCCTGAACCGCAAGACGGTGACGGCAAAGATGCTTGGCGATTACCCCGCTTTCATCCGCACCTATGACCTGCTCTTCGATGGCGACGACGATGTCCGCGGCCGCACCTATGTCGATCGCCGCGATCGGCTGACCGAGATCATCGACCGCGCCCCTCATGACCGTTTCGATCTCTCGCCGCTCGTGCCGTTCTCGTCGTGGGAAGAGCTCGATACTCTGCGCGCCGCGCCGCCCGATCCGGTCATCGAAGGCGTGATGATCAAGCGCCGCGACAGTATCTACCAGGCCGGCCGCATGAAGGGCCCCTGGTTCAAGTGGAAGCGCAACCCCTACAACGTCGATGCGGTGCTGATGTATGCCCAGCGCGGCCACGGCAAGCGCTCCAGCTACTATTCCGATTTCACCTTCGGCGTCTGGGCCGATGACGAGGACGGCGAACAGCTGGTGCCCGTCGGCAAGGCCTATTTTGGCTTCACCGATGCCGAGCTCGAGGTGCTCGACAAATTCGTGCGCAACAATACCACCGAGCGTTTCGGCCCGGTGCGCGCCGTGCGCGCCGACAAGGATTTCGGCTTCGTCGTCGAAGTGGCCTTCGAAGGCATCAACCGCTCGACCCGGCACAAATCGGGGGTCGCCATGCGCTTCCCCCGCATCGCCCGCCTTCGCCCCGACAAGCCCTCCTACGAGGCCGACCGGCTGCGCACGCTGATCGCCATGATCGAGGCCAAGCCGGCATGAAGTTGCAAGCCCTGCGCAAAATGACGCAGGGCAATATTTTCAACAGCATGTGTATTGGCGGCAACGATCTTCCGGTGCAGATTCTGCATGCCGGGAAAATGATGGGTGCGTTATGAGCTCGCTTGAACAAAATTCTTTTTTCCATCAACGCCGTGCCGTACTGGCGGGTCTTGCCGGTGCACTTGTCCTGCCGCGCATGGCGGCAGCTTTCGATGTCCCGGACGAGCCGCGCCTTGCCAAGCACGACTACGCCAAGGTCCGCCACCATTTCCGCACCAAGCTGCTGCAGAAGGGCCCGGCGCCCGACAAATACGAACTGCTGAATGCGCCTGCCGATGCCGACAAGATCTTCTACCGCTCCGGTTACGGCGAACTGGAACTGGCGGCCTGGGTCTCGAAATACAAGCGCGAGCGCGCTGCCAAGCCTGCCGTGCTCTTCCTGCACGGCGGCAATGCCATGGGCATCGGCCACTGGCAGCTGATGAAACCCTATATGGATGCCGGTTATGTCGTGATGATGCCGTCGTTGCGCGGCGAAAACGGCCAGATGGGCAATTTCTCCGGCTTCTACGACGAGGTCGACGACGTGCTCGCCGCCACCGAGCGCCTGGCGCATCTGCCGGGTGTCGATCCCGAACGGCTGTTCATCGCCGGCCACAGCATCGGCGGCACGCTGACCATGCTGACGGCGATGACCACTCACAAATTCCGCGCCGCCGCACCGATTTCAGGCAACCCCGATGCCTTCCGCTTCTTCAACCGCTATCCGCAGGATATTCGCTTCGACGACAGCAATAAGCATGAATTCGAGGTGCGTTCGGCCCTGTGTTACGCTCATAGCTTCAAATGTCCGATCCGCGTCGTCCACGGCACGGAGGAGCCGCATTTCAACGACCGCGCCGATCTGCTGGCCCGCCGCGCCCGCGCCGCCGGCGTCCATATCGAGACCGAAACCATCGCCGGCAATCACACCTCGGCGCTGCCGGCCGAGATCGAACAGAGCATCCGCTTCTTCCACGGGGTGGCGGCCTGAATTCCAGCCGCTTCAAATTGAGGGCTATTGGCCCTATATTGTGGGAATGACGACGAACGCAGAGAGCATGCCAGAAAGCATGATTGTGCCGAACGACTTCCCCGAGCTGAAATCGCTCGCCTGGAATCGCGATCCCGCGCGCGCCATGCCTGCCAGCGAGGCCTTCGCGCTTTATGAACGCAACTGGCGTTTCGTCGATACCGGCAGGCTGACCGAGCGGGAGGCGCAACTGATCCGCGAGCTGGCCGCCACCCATGGCAACGGCGTCCTGCTCGTTTCCTGATTTTCCGTTTCTTTATCCTTCGCGTTTAGGCTTGGGCGGAAATCGAGTGGCCACCATGGAATTCAGACGTCCGGAACATCGCACCATCGCCGCGGCTCTTCAGTTGATGGAGGCTGATTTTCTTCTGGCCAACAAGTGTTGGTTTGCCGGCGGAACCGCCATAGTCATGCATCTCGACGAATACCGACTGTCGCTCGATGTCGATTTTCTCTGTGCGGATGGCGAGGGATATCGCGTCTTGCGCATGGCGGCGGTCGAAAGCGGAGTAGGGGCGTTTTTCGCAAAGCCGGTAGCCGCGCTCCGGGATATCAGGACAGATCAGTATGGAATACGCACGGCTCTTACCCTTGAAGGGCAGCCGATTCGCTTTGAAATCGTGCGTGAGGCCCGGATTGCTCTTGAAGGCACCCTCGATCCACAGCTGAACATTCCCATGCTGTCGCTGCCGGATATGTTCGCTGAAAAACTGCTCGCTAATGCTGACCGCTGCCAGGACAGGGCTGTCGCCTACCGTGATGCTATCGATCTCGGCATGCTTCTCACCCGCTACGTGGAAATTCCCGCTGTCGCTGTTCTCAAGGCGACGGAAGCTTATGGGCAAGACATTGAGCGCAAGATCGGCTGGGTCCTCGCCAGACTTGAGGACGAGACTGAATTGAGACATGCCGCAAGCGTTCTGCAGATGGACGGTGACGTTGCCGCACAGGCGATCGCTGCGCTTCGCGGCGAAGCCCGGCGACTCTGGTCGTCTTAGCCCGCAGCTTTCCCACCCCAACGCCAGCCTCGCGCCAGCCGCAGATGCCATCGTCCCGGCAGATATCGCTGTCTTGCCGATCGTTGATAAGGGTGGTTCCATGAATTTTCTGCGCCGGGTCTTCCCACTTGCCGGGCTCGTGATTGCAGTTGCGTCGCTGAGCGGCTGCAACATCCTCATTCCCGATGTCGCCGCCGATTCGCCCGCCCGCTTCGTCCAGGAAACCTCGCCGGTCTTCTATCAGCCGCCCGGCGTCGATCCGCGCCGGGTGCGGCCGATCCCCGATCAGCCGGTGCCGCAGACGCGCGACCTCTACAAGACCCAGTTCCACCAGACCTATGGCCTGCCGGTTACCAATCCCGTGCACATGGCAATGTACGGTCAGCAGCGTGACGAGGATTTCACCCTGCCGGCGATCCCGGTCAGCCGCGTGCAGCCGCAGTTCTTGCGCCAGGAGGTCGATTATCAGACGGCTGAGCGTCCCGGCACCGTGGTCATCGATACCAAGGCGCATTTCCTTTATTTCGTCGAGGGCAACGGCAAGGCGATGCGCTACGGCGTCGGCCTCGGTCGCGACGGTTACGCCTGGTCGGGGCGCGGCGTCATCCAGTGGAAGCAGAAGTGGCCGCGCTGGACGCCGTCGGTCGAAATGGTCTCGCGCCAGCCTGAAGTTCGCCCGTTCGGGGCGGAGAATGGCGGCATGAATCCGGGGCTGATGAACCCGCTCGGCGCCCGCGCCATGTATATCTTCAAGGACGGGCAGGATACACTCTATCGCATCCACGGCACACCTGACTGGCAGTCGGTCGGCAAGGCAACCTCGTCGGGCTGCGTGCGCATGCTGAACCAGGACGTTATCGATCTTTACGACCGCGTTTCGGCCAAGGCCGAGATCGTTGTGATGTAGCGCTGCAACAGCGCTACCCATATCGTCCGCTCCGGGCTGGACACGTCTGCGTGAAGCTATGGTTTATTTGGCGCAAGCCGATAGATCTTTTGATGTTGTTATCGGCATTGGACGAATCACCGGTTTATCCGGACGTCTCGTCCGGCTTCCCGCATCAGAGGAAATCAGTCCCGCGTCATGAGCTTCGATAGACATCTTTCCCGCCGCAGCTTTCTTTCCTTTTCGGCGTTGACCGCAGCCTCCGCGCTCGCCGGCTGCGCCTCCTCAGCCAACACCGTGACATCAGGCGATACGACGATCACCTACCGTTCGCCCATGCGCCTGTTCCAGTCCCCGGGTGCGTCGAGCGTGCCGAGTGGGGCTGAGCTTGCCGTCATGTATGGTCCCATCGAAGACGGCGGCTTTCTCATTCCAGCCGTTCCCTACGAACAGATCGATCCGCGCTATTATCGCCAGCGCGTCGTCGATCCCACCGGTCAGCCTCCCGGCACCATCGTCGTCGATACGCCGTCGCGCTTCCTCTATCTCGTCCAGGGTGACGGCATGGCGATGCGCTACGGCGTCGGCATCGGCCGCGAGGGTTTCGCCTGGCAGGGTTCGGGCGTCATCCAGTGGCGTCAGAGATGGCCGCGCTGGAAGCCGCCGAACGAGATGGTTGCCCGCCAGCCCGAACTCGTCAAATACTCGATCGAGAACGGCGGCATGGAGCCGGGTCTGAAGAACCCGCTCGGCGCCCGCGCGCTTTATATCTTCTCGAATGGAGAGGACACGCTCTACCGCCTGCACGGCAATCCCGACTGGCGCTCGATCGGCAAGGCCGTCTCGTCGGGCTGCGTGCGGCTGATGAACCAGGATATCATCGATCTCTACGACCGCGTGCCGACAAAGGCGCCCATCGTCGTCTGGCAGTAATCGTCACCGAGGCGGCCGCAATCCGGCCGCCTCGGCTTGATCCTTTTCCCGGGCAAGCAGATGCTTTGCCCCAGGCAAGCGAGTGCTTTGCCCCGGGGAAAAAGGGTGCTTTCCGCGGGGGCAAGAGCTTCATTTTGCGCCCGCGAGAGAATTATTTTCCGAAATAGCATTGCTTAATTCGGTAAATATCCTACATGGTGCGTATCGAATTGCTTGCGACCTTTGTCCACGCGCTTGAGCGCTCCGTCAGATATCCTCTCAACATCGATACGGCTTGTCGGGGATTATTCCGCAGGCGAACACAAACGGTTGAAAAGGAGATCGTTATGAATTCAGGCGTCGTCAAGTGGTTCAATGGCACGAAGGGTTTTGGCTTCATTCAGCCCGATGATGGTTCTACGGACGTTTTTGTCCATATCTCAGCGGTTGAACGCGCCGGAATGCGCGAACTCGTTGAAGGTCAGAAGATCCGCTACGATCTCGTCCGCGACAAGAAGTCCGGCAAGAATTCGGCTGACAACCTTCAGGCCGCATGATTTGTCATTCGCCTCTGCTGGCCATGAATATGGCAGCAGGCTGGCCATGTGCTGGCAGCAAGCTGACCACGGATGTACTGGCAGCGAGCTACCGATACCGGCGGCGGGCTGAGTGACTGGAAGAGGTCGGGTACCAGCCCGGCCTTTTTGCTTTGATCGCAGGCTTTTCCGGAATGCCCGGTCGTTCCTGAATGACCCCCGGTCGTTCTGATTGACCGAGTGAGCAGCCGAAGAGTCGAAGGGACGCTGAAATGGGCAGACCAAACTATAAAGTCGGCGACATGATCGTGCTGAAATCGGGCCTCACCCGCACGGCGAAAGCCGATAAGCGGTGCCGGATCTCCAGCATCCTGCCCAACGACCATGGGCATGTGCAATATCGCGTCCAGTTCGACGCAGAGAATTTCGAGCGCCGCATCACTGAGGCGGACATCGATACCGGTGAATCTCCTTCGAGGGCTTCCCCCGAGGCGGCAGCCAAGTCCGACGGCGCCGAGCCCTGGCTGAAGTTTTCGAGCATCAAAATCGGGAAATAGTCCCGCGTTTTTAATTTGGACAGTGCGGCGGCCGCCGCGACAGGAAGGATATCGTTTTGCAGGTACTCGTCAGAGATAACAATGTCGATCAGGCGCTCCGCGTGCTCAAGAAGAAGATGCAGCGGGAAGGCCTGTTCCGGGAAATGAAGGCGCGCAGCGCCTTTGAGAAGCCGTCCGAGAAGCGCGCCCGCGAAAAGGCCGAGGCCATTCGCCGCCAGCGCAAGCTCGCCCGCAAGAAGTTGCAGCGCGAAGGTCTGCTGCCGGCGCCGAAGAAGGTTCTCCGCCCCACCCGCTAATCCCGGCTGTGGCATCACGGCCAACAGTGGCATCACGGGCTCACCGCGGAATCACGGCCAACCGTGAATCATGGTTTCTGCCGTGGAGCCATGGCTTACAGCGCCGCGCGTCTTTTCCAGACGCGCAAAGGAGGCTGTGACACTTGAATTTCAGTATAATTCCTTGAACCGATTTCGATTTGAGGAACTATGCAGCAACGCCGCCATCACCTGGGAAAGGGGCACATGACCGCCACCAAGGGAGAATTCTTCAATCCCGCCAAGCTTTCGTCTCGCGACAAGGCCGAAGCGACCGACCACACGGCGCGCGCGATTATCGCCGCCGAGGCATCGGCCCGTGACAAGAAGACGGAGAAGCTGAAGGCGCTGCGTTTGCAGCAGGAGGCCGAGGCCGAACCTAAGGCGGCGCCTGCCAAGAAGCGCCGGTCGCCGGCTAAGCCGCGGCCCTGATCTCTCGGCGCGCCCCCGCCCGCTCTACCGGGTGTGCCGGCTCTATCGGATGAATGCGTTCAGCCGCCCGTGCCGGCCCGCCCGAGATTGCCCCGCAGCCGATGCAGCATGTCGCGCATCTCGGCCATTTCCTCAAGCGTGCAGCCTGCGGCTTGCCCGATCGCCGTCATGATCGTATCGATCTCCCCCTTCATTGCCTGACCTTGCGGGGTCAGCGACACGATCACCTGCCGTTCGTCGCGCAGGTCGCGGATGCGCTTGAGCAGCCCGCTCTGTTCCAGCCGTTTCAACAGCGGCGATAGCGTGCCGGAATCGAGATCCAGTTGCTCGCCGATCGTCTTCACCGGCAATTCGCCGCGTTCCCACAGCACCAGCATCACCAGATATTGCGGATAGGTCAGGCCGACCTTGTCGAGGATCGGCTTGTAGGCGCGGGTGAAAGCATGCGCTGTCGCGTAGACCGCGAAGCACAACTGCTTTTCCAGCCGCTTCTCCTCTTGCGGTATCTCCATCGTCTTCGTCGTTTGCGCTTTCATATCCATCATCCCTGAGGCGCTGATTGTCCTCTTTTCGAATCCGAAATGCAATTTGCAAAATTCACTTGCGTGCAATTTAATTGTGCGATAATAAAAATCCAACCCGATCGAAGGGCCAATCAAAGGAGATCGTCATGCCTATTCTCTATACGACCAAAGCCTCTGCCACCGGCGGCCGCGCAGGCCGCGCCGTTTCCGAAAACGGCGTTCTGGACGTGACGCTGACAGTTCCCAAGGAACTCGGTGGTGACGGCGCGACCGGCACCAATCCCGAACAGCTTTTCGCTGCCGGCTACTCCGCCTGCTTCCTCGGTGCATTGAAATTTGTCGCGGGCCAGCAGAAGGTCAAGATTCCCGAGGACACGACGGTCTCCGCCAAGGTCGGCATCGGCCCGCGTGAAGATGGCGGCGGCTTCGGCATCGAAGTGGCGCTGACGGTCAACATTCCGGGTCTCGACCGCGAAACCGCTGAAAAGCTCGCAGCCGCAGCCCACATCGTCTGCCCCTACAGCCACGCCATGCGCACCTCGACCGAGGTCCCGGTCACCGTCGCCTGATCGGAGCAATTCCCAGCAAAAGTGTGGGAGCAGCTTCCATCTTCGGCCGGACGCCGTCGCGCTTCAACTCCTGAGACGAACGCAGTAGAGCCCGGCCCAGGAGATCGGTGAGGCCAGCCCCTCATCCGGCTGCCGCCACCTTCTCCCCGTAAACGGGGCGAAGGGGATATGCCGCGACCTCTCCGTTCCTCGCGAAGCTCTCGCGGGGCACGTCCCCTCTCCCCGTTTTTACGGGGAGAGGGCTAGGGTGAGGGGCAGCCATCGGCTTGCTCTATTCGGCCGCTAGCCGTCCGCTGTGACGAGGTCGGCGTTCAGCCCGGCGGCCCGGGCGTTTCTGCCATCATTCATGACAGCGCCTGCAGGTCCTGCCGCAGCCTTGCGGCGCCGCCATCCGGCAGCTTTCCGTCGATCATCGCATGCGTGCTTTCCCAGATCGGCAGCGCTCTCGCCAACACCGCCTTGCCTTCGACGGTGAGGCTCAGCAGCCGGCCGCGCCTGTCCCTCGGGTTCTCCATCACCTTCACCCAGCCCTTGCGCTGCAGCGGCTTCAGCGCCGCCGTCAGCGTCGTCTGGTCCATGGCGAGCAGGGCGGCGACCGGCCCCATTGGCGGTGGTTCCGGCCGGTTCAGCGACATCATCAGCGAAAACTGCCCATTGGTCAGCCCGGCCGGCCTCAGCGCATCGTCGAACAGCCGGGCAAGCGCGCGTGCCGCCCGCTGCACATGCAGGCAGAGGCAGGTGTCGCGCACCAATAGCGTCGTGGAAAAGGGAATCTCGATCGAATTTGACATGCCCCATTTCTATTGATATCAATGTATTTAGTCAAGGAGAAGGAGATGAGCCGGCTTCACCGGCAAGCGCCGGAGGAGGGCGCATTTCATGCAGAATGAAGTTGTGTCCCGCGAAGAGTGGCTCGAAGCCCGCCGTGCCCTGCTGGCCAAGGAGAAGGAGGCGACGCGGCTACGCGACAGCGTCAACGCCGCCCGTCTGGCGCTGCCCTGGGTGAAGGTCGACAAGGATTATGTCTTCGAAACGCCGGAGGGCAGGAGGTCGCTCGCCGATCTCTTCGACGGCCGCAGCCAGTTGCTGATCTACCATTTCATGCTCGGCCCGGATTGGGACGCCGGCTGCACCGGCTGCTCCTTCCTGTCCGATCATGTCGATGGCGCCCTGCCGCATCTGAACCATCACGACGTCACCTGGGTCGCCGTTTCACGCGCGCCGCTCGACAAGATCGCCGCCTATAAACAGCGCATGGGCTGGCAATTTCCCTGGGTCTCTTCCTTCGGCAGCGACTTCAATTTCGATTATCACGTATCTTTTAGCCCGGAGGATCTTGCCAAGGACGAGGTCTTTTACAATTTCACGCCTATGCAGCCGGCTGACGCCAATGACGAACTGCCGGGCCTCAGCGCTTTCTACCACAACGACAGGGGCGAGATCTTCCATACCTATTCGAGTTATGCCCGCGGGCCGGAAGAACTGATCGGCACCCTGATGATCCTCGACCGCGCGCCGAAAGGCCGCAACGAGGACAGCACGATGAATTTCGTGCGCCGCCACGACGAATATGATGAGGCCCCGAAGGCGCCATCCTGCTGTCACTGAAATAGGCCACCATCACTCAAGGGAGAAGAGGACGATGAAGACCGCTGAAGTGCTGAAGGAACATTCCTTCCTGGAAAGACTGATCGGCGACTGGACCGTCACCGCACCCGACATGACGGGAAGCGAGCCCTGGACGGAAACCGTCCGCTCACTGCACGGCATCTGGTTCGTCGCCGAAGGGACCGGCCGCATGCCTGATGGCAAAGAGGCCACCAGCATCCTGACGCTCGGCTACAACGCCGCAAAAGGCAAATACGTCGGCAGCTGGATCGGCAGCATGATGGATTATATGTGGGTCTATGAGGGCGAGCTCGACGCGTCAGGCAGTGTGCTGGACCTCTATACCACAGGTCCCGACTTCAACAGCGAGAGGCTTGCCGATTACCGCGAGCAGATCATCTTCACCGACGCCGATCACCGCACCTTCATCTCCAGCGCCAAGCAGCCTGACGGTTCCTGGAAGCAGTTCATGGAAGCACATTACGCCCGCAAGATCTGACAATCACGGCGCTCAACCTTGAAAAAGGGGTTTCGAAAAAGAGGCCTCGGGAAAAGGGCGTCGAACAAGGGAGAGTATGATGTCCGAGACGCATGGAAAGTTCATCTGGTGCGAGTTGATGACCCCCGACACATCGGCTGCCGCGAAATTCTATAGCTCGGTCGTCGGCTGGACCACCTCCGAAATGAAAATGGAGGGCATGCCCACCTATACGATCTTCGAGGCGAACGGCATCGGCGTCGCCGGCCTGATGGAATTTCCGGCCGAACTCGAGGGTAAGGGCATTCCACCGAACTGGACGGGTTATGTCGATGTCGACGACGTCGACCAGTCGGCCAAGGATTTCGCCGCCAGTGGCGGTTCGGTCCGCCGTCCGCCGGAAGACATCCCGACCATCGGCCGCTTCGCCGTCGTCGCCGATCCACATGGCGCGGTGCTCTGCATCATGACGCCGGCGCCGATGGAGAAGCCCATGCCGGAACTGGCCTTCGACGCACCCGGCAATATCGGCTGGCACGAACTCTATGCCGGCAATGGCGAACAGGCTCTGGCCTTCTATTCCAAGCTGTTCGGCTGGACGAAGGACAGTGAATTCGACATGGGCCCGATGGGCGTCTACTATCTTTTCGCCCATAACGGCAGGCAGACCGGCGGTATGATGACCAAGCCGGAAAACATGCCGATGACGTTCTGGTGCTATTATTTCATCGTGCCCACCCTCGACGCCGCGATCGAACGCGTCACCTCAGGCGGCGGCAAGGTCGTCCACGGCCCGATGGAAGTCCCCGGCGGCAGCTGGATCATCCAGGCCACCGACCCGCAAGGCGCCTTCTTCTGCCTGGTCGCACCGAAGCGGTAGGGTTTGACGCGGCAGCTGCGGCAGGCCCCTCATACGGCTGCCGCCCTGCCTTTCCGTCAGAACTTGTAGCTGGTCCCGAAGAGGACCTTATCCTGCGTAGCGCCGACATCGCCGATGGTCGAGCCGAAGTCCTTGTTGCCGAAATCGGAATGGCGATATTCGCCGCGCACCAGGATATTGTCTGTGACCGCGTGTTCGATGCCACCGCCGGCCGTCCAGCCGATCAGGATGCCGTCCTTCTTTCCGGCAGCGGAAATGTCGACCTTGCCGCCGCCGGCCGCCACGCCTGCCGTTGCAAAGAACAGGGTTCGATCCCAAGCATAACCGACCCGAGCTCGGCCCGAGGCATCCCATTCGAGGTTCGCATTGTCATTTTTCTCGAAGTTGTAGTTAAAGTCGTTCTCGATGCCGTAGACGATATTTCCGGATTGGAAATTATAGCCGGCATGCAGGCCTGACGTGCCGCTGTCGATATCCTGATCCGAGCCGAGGATCTTTGCCTGGCTCCAGGAATATCCGCCCTGGGCGCCGAGATAGAAGCCCGACCAGTCATAGGCTGAAGATACCTCTCCGGCTGACGGCGCCGGCGGCGTTTCATAGGTGAGATCGGCGGCAACGGCCGGAACGGCAACCGAAAGCGCCAGGACGGCGCAGGCGACTAATCTGATATGCATGGAGATGCCTCGTGTTCATGGGAAGAAAAGCCGAGAGGGCGATTGCGACACCGCCCGGCTCTCAAGAAACCATGCCCCGCGCCGACGTTGCGGAGTGTCTTTTAACATTGAGATTTGTTGCGAACCCTCGCGAAGGATGGGGCGGCGCGGCACGCCGCGCCACCCATCACACGCCTGATTCCAACGAAGCAAAGAACCCCTCCGGGCTTTCGACTTCCACCAGCCGCTTCTTCTCGATCAGCCAGAACCGGTTTCCCACCGCCCGCACGAAACTGCGGTCATGCGAGACCAGCAGGCAGCTCGCCTCGTGCGCCATCAACTCGCCCTCCAGCGCCTCCTGTCCCTCGATGTCGAGATGGTTGGTCGGCTCGTCGAGCAGGTAGAAATTCGGTTCCGCAAGCAGCAGCACCAGCATGCCGAGCCGTGCCTTCTGGCCGCCGGACAACTGGCCGATCGGTTTTGCCTGCATGTCGATCGTCATGCCGGCGCCAGCCAGCAAGCCCCGCGCCCGCTGGTCGCCGACATCGAAGCGGCGGATGATTGTGCCGATCGGCGTATCGGTGTCGGCAAGATCGGCAAGCGCCTGGTCGCCATAGCCGAGCACGAGCGAAGGCGTCGCCTTGACGCGTCCCGCGCCGTATCCGGTCTTTCGATCGCCTGCTTCAGCATCGACACCAGCCGCGACTTGCCGGCGCCGTTGAGGCCGAGCAGCACGATGCGGTCACCCTGGCAGATGAATTGTCGGCCGGTTTTGAACAGCAGCGTTCCATCCGGCGTCGTCACAGCCGCATCCTCCAGCGTCACCAGCACCTTGGCATGCGTGCCGCGATTGGCAAGCCGGATGGCGCCGGCCGAGCGCTCCAGATGCGCCGGTTTTGCCGCATCCTCCAGCTTCTCCGCCCGCTGCTTGAGCTGTTTCGTCTTGACGACGAGCAGATCGCTGCCGGAGTTGATGCCGATATTGTTGAGCTTGGCCGCCTGCTTGCGCAGTTGCTCCGCCACTTTCATGTCGCGCTCGTAGCGCCGGGCTTCGGAAGCGTCGGCCTCGTCGAGGGCGGCGCGCGCCCTTGTATAGGGCAGGGCGAAGATCGGCGATTGCTCCGGCCGCAGGAACAGCGTCCGGTTGGTCGTCGCATCGAGGAAGGCGCGATCGTGGCTGGACAGGACAACCGGCACGTCGCGCGGCAGCGCATTCAGCCAGCTCTCCAGCTGCGCGATCTTTTCGAGGTCGAGATGGTTGGTCGGCTCGTCGAGCAGAAGCACGTCGGGTTCGCTCACCCAGGTGCGGGCAAGCATGGCAAGCCGCTGCCAGCCGCCGCTCAACTGCTTCAGCGGCCGGCCGCGCATGACCTCCGGCACCTCGAGCGATTCCAGCACCACGTCGACCCGCCAGCTTTCGCTTTCGGCCTGATCGGCCGGCAGCGCCTGCAGCACCGCATCGTAGAACGGCGTGTCGAAAAGGGCAGGCGGCACATTCTGCGCGACATGGCCGACGGTCAGCCCGCGCGCTTTGGTGATCTCGCCCTCGCTTGGCTCCAGCGCGCCGGTGATGCAGGCAAGCAGCGTCGATTTCCCCCGCCCGTTGGCGGCGACGAGACCAATGCGGTCGCCGCCATTGACGACGAGATTGAGCTTGGAAAACAACGGACTGCCCAGCGTCACGCCGAGATTGCGGATATTGATGAGTGTCATGATCGTTCTCTGGTCTTGACCGGGTATCAAGCGCGCTCCGGGGCGTTCAGCCATCACGGGATTGCGCGGTTCGAGCCCGGGAAATGAGAGGAATGCGCGCTGTCATCTACGGCGTCGCATTGGCCACGAAGGGCAGACCAGGAAGAGATGTCGAGAAACGGTCTCTGGTCAGCCCTGCAAACGCATTTGCAGGGCGTTGACGGGACCACGCTGGCGATTAAACCGAAAATAATACTGCATTGCGTGATCCTCCTTTCTCAAAAGCTTGAGCGATCCAAATAACATTGCCCGCAAGAAGAGGCAAGGGAGCCGGACGTGCGCCGATTTCCAGCCACAAACCGTGCATAGAGGATTCCTCGGGGCCGACCGGGAGAACAAGACGCATGCTCATTGCCCATTTGCCGGCAGGCTACATTCTGGCGAGCGCCGCGCGGCAGCGATCCGCTGCGCCCGGCATCATGACCGCGGCATTGGTCGGTAGCGTGCTTCCGGATTTCGACATGGTCTATTTCTTTCTGACCGGCGGCAAGGTCCATCATCACGGCTATGTCTCGCACTGGCCGCTGTTCTGGCTTGCTCTCGCCGTCGTGGCTCTGCCGGTGATCGGACGGCTGGCGTCGCGCTGGTTTCCCGCGGCCGCCGTCTTTTTCGCAGCCGTCGTGCTCCACATGATCATGGATACCGTCGCCGCGCCGATCCTCTGGCTCGCGCCATTCGATTGGTCGAAATTCGAGCTGACGACGGTGCCGGCGACCTACAGCAATTGGGTCGTGAGTTTCATGTTGCATTGGACCTTCGCTCTTGAACTCCTGATCTGCGTAACCGCGTTGATCGTCGCCGTCTGCCGGAGCCGTCGCGTCGGAGGCCGGCAGCAGGCATGAGCCGGAATTATCCCGGGTCGGCGGGCGACAGTTCCAACCGCCGCGTGATCCCAATGCTCTGAAGGAACGTTTCGTCGTGGCTGACGACGAGCAGCGCGCCGTCATAGGCGCGCAGTCCGGCCTCGACCGCTGATATTGAGTCGATGTCGAGATGGTTGGTCGGCTCGTCGAGGATCAACAGCGGCGGCGGTGCCGAGCCGAGCACGCAGGCAAGGCCCGCCCGCAGCAATTGCCCGCCGCTGAGCGTCGATACGGTCTGCAGCGCCGCATCCGCCCGGAACATGAAGCGGGCAAGCGCAGCCCGGCAGGTATTTTCATCGGAAAGCGGATTGATCCGGCGGAAATTGTCGCGGATCGAGATCGACGGATCGAGCAGGCTGACCTTCTGATCAAGCATCGAGAGGTCGGTCATGACGTTGACCGTGCCGGCCCAGGGTTTCAACTCGCCGGTAATAAGCGCCAGCAACGTCGTCTTGCCCGAGCCATTGCGGCCGGTGACGGCGATACGCTCCGGTCCCGTCACATCGAAGGAAAGATTGCGGATGACGGGATCGCCTGGCAGATAGCCCGATGTCACGCCATCCATTTTCAGGACGGTCTTGCTGGTCGGCAGCCCGGTTGGCGGCAGGGTGACCGACAAGGGCTGCAGGATCTCGATCTTCTCGCGCGCCGCCCTTGCCTCGTCCAGTGCCTGGGCGCGCCGACGGTCGGCGAGGCGGGCATTGTTGCCACCCGTCGTTTCGCTCCGCTCCTTCATACCGCCGAGCACGATGCGCGGAATGCCGCCCTTGGCGGCCGTCTTCCGCCCGGTGCTGTCCCTCTGCGCCTGACGCTCCACCGTCGCCTGCGCCTTCCTGGCAACCTCGGCGATGCGTTTTTCGGCGTCAGTGAGATCATGCCGTGCCGCCGCGAGCTCGAGCGCCTTGCGTTCGCGATAATGGCTCCAGTTTCCGCCGTAGCGCGTGGCAGAGAGCGACGTCAATTCGACGATCGCATCGACACTTTCGAGCAGTTCGCGGTCATGGCTGACGATGACGGCGCCGGCCCGCCAGCCTGACATCAGCGCGATCACCGCCTCGCGGCCCTCGCGATCGAGATTGTTGGTCGGTTCGTCGAGCAGCAGAAAGTCCGGTTCGGTGAAAACAAGCGCCGCAAGCCCGGCACGGGTGCGCTGCCCGCCTGAGAGCACAGCAAGCGGCGTCTCCGGCAGTGCGTCGAGCCCCGTCCGATTGAGCGCTGCGGCAATGCGCGCCTCTAGCCTCCAGTCCGCGGATGCCAGCTCGTCGGCCGTTGCCTCGCCGGCTTCCGCATGGCGAAGAATAGCGAGGGCGTCGGTCACGCCGAAGAGATCGGCAACCGTTTCGTCAGACGTCACCTGAACGCTCTGCCGTAGCACGCCGAGACTGCCGCTGACCGATACCGTCCCGGAATGCGGCTGGAGTTCACCGGAGACGAGCTTGAGCAGCGTCGTCTTGCCGACGCCATTGCGCCCGACCAGACCGGTACGCTCAGCCCCGAAACTCAGGTCGAGATTGGAAAAAAGCGGCCGCCCGTCAGGCGCGGACCACGAAATTTGGGAGAGGGTGATGGATGCAGGCATGGATATGGTTTTCCCCGTTGGCAAGGCGAACTGGCGTTGCGATCGGGTTGAAATCCATTGCGGCACACATCCTGTTGAAATGGTCGATGGCAGGTAATTTAGGGAATAAATGCTGCGGGTTCAAGAAGGGGAACGATCAGAGAAGGCGTGCGAAGTTGCCCCTCACCCTAACCCTCTCCCCGTAAGCGGGGCGAGGGGACGTGCCCTACGAGAGGGGAGGAACGGAGAGGTTGCGGCTATTCCGCTTCGCCCCGCGAGCGGGGGTCCGAAGGACGGGGCGAGACCTGTGGCTCGACCCCGGTCGGTGCCGGCAGGCGGATGAGGGGCTTTTATAGCTCGCCGCAACCCTACCGCTTCAAGCTCCCCAAGATCCCGCGCACCAGCGCCCGGCCGACTTGTGTTGCCACCGTGCGGGCCACGCTCTTCATTGCCGCTTCCACCACCGTTTCGCGCTGATAGCTGGACGTCCGGCCGCGCGATTGGCCGCGGCCCTGGTTGTCGTCGTCATTGCCGCCGCCGAAGCCCGGCAGGTTCCAGCCGGAGGTTGTGCCGCCCTGTTGCTGAGGCGCTTCTTCCTGCGCCCGTTTGGCGGCTTCGGCATCGGCTGCCTTCTTCGCCCGTGCGGCCAGCAGTTCGAAGGCGGATTCGCGGTCGATATCCTCGTCATAGACGCCGAGAACCGGGCTCCTGTCCATGATCTGACGGCGCTCGTCATCGGTCACCGGGCCGACGCGACCGGAGGGTGGGCGGATCAGCGTGCGCTCGACGATCGAAGGCGCGCCCTTGGCCTCCAGCGTCGAGACCAGCGCCTCGCCGGTGCCGAGATTGGTGATGACGGTGGCGCAATCGAAGGCCGGATTGGCGCGGAATGTATCGGCCGCCGTCCGCACCGCCTTCTGCTCGCGCGGCGAATAGGCGCGAAGCGCGTGCTGCGCCCGGTTGCCGAGCTGGGCGAGCACCGTTTCCGGCACGTCGAGCGGGTTCTGCGTCACGAAATAGACGCCGACGCCCTTGGAACGGATCAGCCGCACCACCTGCTCGACACGTTCGGTCAGCACCTTCGGCGCATCGTTGAAGAGCAGGTGCGCCTCGTCGAAGAAGAAGACGAGCTTCGGCTTGTCGGGGTCGCCCACCTCGGGCAGTTCCTCGAAGAGTTCGGAAAGCAGCCAGAGCAGGAAAGTGGCGTAAAGCCGCGGGTTCATCATCAGCTTGTCGGCGGCCAGCACCGAGATCTGGCCGTAGCCGTTGTTGCTGGTGCGCATGATGTCGGAAATCTTCAGCGCCGGTTCGCCGAAGAAGTGCTCCGCACCCTGCTGTTCGAGAACGAGCAGCGCCCGCTGGATCGAGCCGACCGAGGCCTTGGAGATCAGGCCGTACTGGTTGGAAAGTTGGCTGGCGTTCTCGCCCATATAGTTGAGCAGCGAGCTGAAATCCTTGAGGTCGAGCAGCGGCAGCCCGCCCTGGTCGGCGATCTTGAAGGCAATGTTGATGACGCCTTCCTGCGGTTCGGAGGCATCCATCAGACGGGCGAGCAGCAGCGGTCCCATCTCGGCGATGGTGGTGCGCACCCGGTGGCCCTTCTCGCCGAACAGATCCCAGAAAATCACCGGAAACTGGTCGAATTCATAGTCGGTGAAACCGATCTGCTCGGCGCGCTTCGTCAGGAAATCCTTCGGCTCGCCCTTGGCGGCGATGCCGGAAAGATCGCCCTTGATATCGGCCGCAAATACCGGAACGCCGGCCCGCGAGAAGCCTTCGGCCAGCACCTGCAGTGTCACCGTCTTGCCGGTACCGGTGGCGCCGGTGACGAGGCCGTGACGGTTGCCGAATTTCAGGTCGAGATATTCTGGCTTGTTGATGCTGTCATCGGGATTGCGGCTCGCGCCGATGAAAATCTTGCCATCCTCGATCATTCGGAATGCTCCCTTGGGGCTCTGCCGCCATTTGTATGAGAAGGCGTGCTTCTGCCGCCTTCATCGAACCATCGTTTCCTTGTTATAAGCAGGCAGGTGCATGCCGACAACTGTTTGCGTTGAAAGCAAAACCGGACAAAGTGCGGCCCGGGGAGGGGCCGGCTTGAGTTGCTGTGGAATTTCGATTAACGTTGACGTTAACGTCAAATAACAGGAGGCTGACATGAATGAAATTGTAACCCAGATCGCCGATCGCGTGGGTATCGCGCCAGACCTCGCCGAAAAGGCGCTCGGCATGATGCTCGGCTTTCTGCAGCGCGAGGCCGCCGATGGTCCGGTTGCCAAGATGATCGAAGCGATCCCTGGCGGCGCCGATCTCGTTGCCCAGTTCAACGGCGCAGGCGCCGGCGGCGGCGGCCTGCTCGGCGGGCTGATGAGCTCGCTCGGCGGCGGCGGCATCATGGGGCTCGGCCAGCAGCTGATGGGTGAGGGCCTCGGCATGGGCGAGATCACTTCGCTTGCCAAGGAAACCATCGCGATCGCCAAGCAATATGCCGGCGAGGAGGTTGTCGACGAGGTCGTCGCTTCCGTTCCGGGCCTCAGCCAGTTCGTCTGAGACGAGGGATCGGCAGGAGCCTCGCTTTGTTGCGGGGCTCACTGTTCTCGCTATACCGGGGTGAAAAGCAAGCCCTGTCCCTATGAAAGGAGAGTTCGTGACCGTCTGGCGCCCATCGCAGCAGATCAGGGTGAAGGTGATCGGCCTCGCCTGGCGGAAAGACCAGCTGCTTGCCGCCGAAGTGGAGGATGACAGCGGCCGCATCAAGGGCGTTCGCCCGCTTGGCGGCGCGATTGAATTCGGCGAGAGCCGCGAAGAAGCCCTGCACCGCGAATTCCAGGAGGAACTCGAGACCGATATCCGCATCGTCGGCCCCTGGCATCTGCTTGAAAACATCTACGAGCATCACGGCGCGACCGGTCACGAATACATCTTTGCTGCCGATATCGAACTGGCCGATGCATCGCTCTATGAGCGCGACGAAATCCACTATTCCGAGCTCGACGAGACGGCGGCGACCGCGCGCTGGTTCTGTCGCGACAGCCTGCGGGACGCCGGCATCGATCTCTATCCGACAGGTCTCGACAGGCTGCTGTCGCGCTGGCGCGATTGAGCCGGAGATCGCCCGCTCTGAGGTGCCATATTCCGATCGCCAAACTTTGATCGTCCGCCTCCGCTTCCGGGGGAACAATGAGGTCGTTCTGCTGTTTCTGTCGCATCGCTGAAACCATAGGGAATAGCATCATGCGTATGTTTCTTGCAGCAGCCTCGATCATTCTCCTCGGCTTCGTCGCTCCGGCCTTCTCCCAGGCGCTTGCTGATATGGACTCTAGCGGCCGCTTCGGCGGCATGCCACCCGGCACGGTGCCGGGAGCGGAATCCAATGGCGGACTCATGATTCCGCTCGATCCAGTCGAAACCGGTGATATCACCGTCGTCATTCCGTCCGATCGGACCATCTGCCCGCGGCCCGGAACGCGTCAGTACCGCGCGGCAGAGCGCGACGGTACGCTAAGCGACGCCTGCCGCTGACAGGATAGGCCCCAGATCAGAAAGCAGGACCGGCTATTTGTCGTTTTTGTGCAGCACGACGCCGAGTTCATGCCACTGCCGCCTGTCGCGCTGCATCAGTTCGTCGGCTGAGGCGGGTCCCATGCTGCCCGGCGCGTAGGCGTCAGGCACACTCTGGTCGTTCGCCCAGATATCGAGGAAGGGCTGCACCACCGCCCATCCGGCTTCGATGCCGTCGGCGCGCTGGAACAGCGTCTGATCGCCGATGAAGAGATCGTAGAGCAGTGATTCATAGCCGGTGGTCTTGGCAATATCGAATTTGTCGGCATAGCGGAAATCGAGCGAGACCGGCACGGTATCGACCGAAAGCCCCGGCGATTTGATCGAGATTTCCATGCTCATGCCCTCATCCGGCTGCACCTGGATCACCAGCCGGTTCGGCGGCAGGCGGCGCTTGACGTCGGTCTCACGAAACTGCGCGAAGGGCACCGGCTGGAAGGTGATGACGATCTCGGTGTCGCGCGCCGTCAGCGCCTTGCCGGTCCTGAGATAGAAGGGCACGCCGGCCCAGCGCCAGGTATCGGCATAGAGCTTCAGCGCCACGAAGGTCTCGGTCCTGCTGTCTGGCGAAACGTCCTTGGTGTCGCGATAGGCGGGAAGCTGAGCCCCATTGAGCGGGCCCGCAGCATAGGCGCCGCGCACGCCATGCGTCTTGGCCTCCTCAGGCGTATAGACGCGCAGCGCCTTCAGCACCTTGCTCTTTTCATTGCGGATCGCTTCGGCATCGAAGCTGTTCGGCGGCTCCATGGCGATCATCGCCAGCAGTTGGAAGAGATGGTTCGGCACCATGTCGCGCAGCGCACCCGTCGCATCGTAGAATTTGCCGCGGCTGCCGACATCGACGATTTCGGCAGCGGTGATCTGCACATGGTCGATATAGCGGCTGTTCCACAAAGATTCGATCATCATGTTGGCGAAACGGGCGGTCATCAGGTTCTGCACGGTTTCCTTGCCGAGGAAATGGTCGAGCCGGTAGACTTGGCTCTCCCCGACCTGCGCGAGGATCTGTGCATTGAGCGCCTGCGCCGAGGCGAGATCGGTGCCGAACGGCTTCTCGATCGCGACGCGGCGGAAGACGCCGTCGCTTTCATCGGTCAGCCCATGCGCGGCGAGCTTCTCGACGATCGTGCCGAAGAAGGAGGGTGGCACCGCGAGATAGAAGGCGGCATTCGCATGCGGGCCCAGCCTCTTGCCGATCTCGACGAAAATATCGTCCTTGGTGAAATCCCCGGACGTATAGGAAATTCGCCGGCGCAGGCTTTCCCAGGCCTCGTCCTTCACCATCGGCTCTTCGCCGCTCAGATGGCTGAGGAATTGGTCGAGCCGCCCGCGTAGGAATTCGTCGTCACCCGGTTCGATGCCGATGCCGAGAATGTGGAGATCCTCGCCGACCAGGCGGCTGCGCGTCAGATTGATGATCGCCGGCACCAGCAGGCGGCGCGTCAGGTCTCCGGTGGCGCCGAAGATGACGAGGGTGACCGGCGGGGTAGGGGCAGCGTCCATGTGTCATCTCCTTGGATTTTGCGGCCGACTATACTGCGCGCCAGCTTTGCCGCAACATATGCAGGCGAGGGATAACAAGCATTTGACACTATCCGGGGCGCCCGAGCTCGAGTAGCCTTGCTTGCCGGCGGTCAGCGTCAGCCTTTCACCGCCACCATGAAGATCCTCGGAAACCTGAGCAGCACCCGCCCGTCCGACATCTTGGGATAGGCCTTTTCCAACCGCTCCAGATAATCGGCCAGGAACGCCTCGCGATGCTCTTCGCCGGCATGGGCGAGATAGGGCATCAGCCCGGTTCCCTTCACCCATTCGACGATATCAGCAGCATCCGCCATCGGGTGATTGTAGACGCTGTGCCAGATATCGACGCGCGCGGCTTTGGCGATCAGTCGGCTGTAATAGGTGGACGGCGGCGGCAGCGACCTGCGGCGCACGCTCTTCGCCTCGAAGGCGGATTTCCACGGGCCGGCATGCGCCGTCTCCTCCATCGCCAGATGCGAGGGTTCGCCGAGATTGTCGGGCATCTGCACGGCCAGCACGCCGCCTTCGGAAAGCCCGTCCATCAGTCGGTCGAAGATATCGAGATGATCGGGCAGCCATTGGAAGACGGCATTGGCAAACAGCAGGTCGGCGGGTTCGTCCGGCTGCCAGCGGGTGAGATCGGCCTCGACGAAGGCAGTGCCCGGAAGCCGCTTGCGCGCCGCCTCCAGCATGTTCATGTCGCTGTCGACGCCCGAGACGCCGTCCGCCCCGTAGCGCTCGATGATCAGCTCGGTCGAATTGCCCGGGCCACAGCCGAGATCGATGGCATGACGAAGGTTTTGCAGCGGCACCTGTGCCAACAGGTCGCGCGCCGGTCGCGTGCGCTCATCCTCGAATTTCACATATTGATTGGCGGACCATGCCATGGCGTTCACTCCTGCTGTCAGGCCACATCGTCGATGTGGTGGATGCGGATCTTGTCGATGTTGCGGCCGTCGAGATTGACGACCTCAAAGGCGAAGTCGCCGGCGACGAAGCTTCACTCAGCCGACACAAGTATTTTGTCCACGCGCCTCCCGTCGAGATCGACGACTTCGAAGCGCCATCCATCTCTCGTGAAGCTCTCGCCCAATTCCGGCAGATGTTTCAACTCTTCCAACACCAGGCCGGCGACAGTCTGATATTCCAAGTCGCCATCGAGCTTGAGGTTTAAGAATTCAGCGAACTCGTCAATTGGCGTCCAGCCCGACACGAGATAAGAGCCGTCGTCTCGCCGAGCGATGGCCTGTTCATCGACCGGTCCCTCCTGCAGAGCCCCCATGATTGCTTCCAAAATGTCACCTGACGAGACAACCCCCTCGAAGTGGCCGTACTCGTCGAAAACCAGCACCATGTGAACGGGCGATTTCCTGATGGCTTCAATAACATTGATGGCAGTTGAAAGGTCTGAAACCACCGGGACGTCTTGCGTCAGAGCCTTGATGTCGGCGCTGCCGTGTTCGGACATCGCGTCGTAGAAGTCCTTGACCGGAAGGATGCCGATCACCTCGTCCGAACTGCCTTTTCGAACGGGCAACCGCGACCGCTTCGTCCTGTGCAACTGGGTCCGAATTTCATCAAGGCTGTCGTCGATATCAATAATTTCGACGTCCCGTCGGGGCGTCATAAGCGCTCGGGCAGTGCGATCCGCCAGCCGCATGACACCTGATATCATCGCGGACTCTTCGCTTTCGATCACTCCAGCCGACTGCGCCTCGGCCAGAACAGTTTTGATTTCTGCGTCAGAGACATTTTCGCCAGCTTTTCCTGTTTGGCCCAAGAGTTTGAGCACAAGGTTTCCGGAGGCGTTTAGAAGCCACACGAGTGGCAGCGCAATTTTTGAAAGGACCGCCATAGCGGGTGCGACCCTGGCCGCAACCGCTTCGGGTTCCCGCAATGCGATCTGCTTTGGAACAAGTTCGCCGACGATCAACGAAAGATATGTGATTGCCACGACGACTGAACCTACGCCAATGGCATCAGCGGCCGTCGATGACATTCCCTGGGCTTCTAGCCATCCGCTCAGGCGGCCGCCGAGCGTGGCCCCCGAGAAAGCGCCGGATAGAACGCCGACCAGCGTGATGCCGATCTGCACCGTTGAGAGAAAACGACCAGGGTTTTCAGCAAGTTTGATCGCTTGAGCTGCACCCTTGCTTCCATTGTCGGAGAGGACCTTTAGGCGAGCTGTTCGAGAATACACGACGGCCAGCTCCGACATGGCGAGCACACCATTCAGGATGGTGAGAAACGCCACAATTCCAATTTCCAGAAACACAGGGACCCTATTCGTTTAGGTTGTAGTGCCGCATTCATCAGGCGAAGCGGCGAGGCATTCGAAGGGACGCTCTTATACGCATATACGCATCGCCTGTCGTCTCTCCATCATAGTGTTGACATCAGTGCAGGTTCCATCAGACCGCTCCTCTGAAGTGAGCCGCGGCCGCCCGTCAGCGGCAATGGTCTGGGAAGCGGCCCTCTCTGCGGGAGCATAGACATGCTTGACGCGAGGCGGAGGTCATCGCACCGTCTACAATGGTCGCCTGCTTCCTCGGCCGGGAGATCCCGGTTGGAAGGGGCGGAGCTTGTACTGGATGGGTCGCTGTCAGGCATGTCGCAATTTTGACGGTGAAACAGTGCCGACGCAAGAGGCGCCGGGCGAAAATCCTTATAGCGTCTTGATGTGACAGTTTCGCCAACGGCAGCACCATCGCGTTTGCGCGTCTTAAAAGAGGCGCGGCGATCAGCCAGTCATAAGGAAAGCTGCCGCAATACACCGTAAATTAACAGCCTGTCCGTATTTTCTCCAAATTGCGAACGATTTCCGTGACGTGCAGCCACGTCCTGAAATCAGTTCTCGGTCTGGGGAAGCCGGGACGGAATAGATCGGTGCGCGATCGACGACCTGCCCGCTTGAGGAGGTTAAGCGCATGCAGTTCAAATCGGCGACCGGACGCAACATTTTTTCCGTGGCGGCCTGCGGTGTCATCGCCACGATCGCGGCATCGGGCGTTCTTTTTTACATCGCCTACAACGATATGCGCAAATCGAGCCTCGATCAGATGCTCCAGATCGCCGCCACCAATGCGCTCAACGTCGAGAAATCCATGGGCGTGGCACTCGGCATCGTCAATGCGCTGGAAACGTCGCTGTCGACGATGAAGGACGGCGGAAACGCCAATCGTGCTGCTGCCGACGACCTGCTGAAGAACATGCTGCAGGATAATCCGATGGCGCTCGGTGTTTGGACAGGCTGGGAACCGAATGCCTTCGACGGCAAGGACAAGGATTTTGTCGGCAAGGAAGGCCACGACACGACGGGCCGCTACGTGCCTTACTGGGTCCGCAGTGGCGACAAGATCCAGCACACGCCGCTGGTCGATTATGGCGTGTCGGGCGCCGGCGATTACTACCAGCTGCCCTTTACCCAGAAAAAGATCGTCGTCATCGAACCCTATGTCTACGCGGTCGACGGCAAGGACGTGCTGATGACCTCGGTCGCCAAGCCGATCATGGTCGATGGCAAGGCGCTCGGCGTCGCCGGCATGGACATTTCGCTGGACGACGCCAACAAGGCGATCTCGGCGGTCCATCCGATGGAGACCGGCTATCTCAGCCTGGTGACGGGCGCCGGCAGCATCATCAGCCATCCCTCCGCCGAGCTCGCAGGCAAGAATATCAAGGACGGCGGTGATCTGACCGCCGGCTGGGATCAGTTGATCGCCAAGCCCGGCGTCGCGCAGGAGATCGCAGGCCCGGACGGCCAGAGCTATTTCTCGGTCGCCTATCCGGTAAAGCTCACGAATGACCTCAACTGGTACGCCGTCGTCTCGGTGCCCAAATCCACCGTCTTTGCCCAGCTCAACAACATGGCCTGGAGCGCCGTAGCGATCACCGCCATCGCTGCCCTCCTGCTCGGTCTCGCAGGCTGGCTCATTGCCCGCAAATTCATCCGCCGCATAGAGGGTGTGATTGCCGAGACTGATCGTATCGCCCATGGCCAGCTCGACGTGCAATTGAACGACAAGAATGCCAAGGACGAAATCGGCGACCTCTCGCGTTCTCTCGCCATCCTGCTGGAAAGCAACCGCCAGAAGATCAAGCTGGAAACGGATGCGGAAACCTCCCGGTCCCGCGAAGAGATCGAACGGCAGGAACGTTCCGTCCTCCATGCCGCCCGCGAAGATTCGATCAAGTTCGCGGTCAGCGAACTCGGCAACGGACTGGCCAGCCTTTCCAATGGAGACATGACCATCCGGCTGGAAAAGCCGTTTGCCGACTCGCTTGACGAAATCCGCGTCGATTTCAATGCGTCTGTCGAAAAGCTCCAGGGAGCCCTGATTTCCTTCTCCGAAAACGCCGCCGTCATCCAGGCCGGTTCGGAAGAAATCCGCTCCGGCGCCGACGATCTCGCCCGCCGCACCGAACAGCAGGCCGCTTCCGTCGAGGAGACTGCCGCCGCGCTCGAGCAGATCACCACCTCGGTCAAGGACTCCACCCTTCGCGCCGAGGAGGCGGGAACGCTCGTCAGCCGCACCAAGGATGGTGCGGAAAAGTCCGGAGAGGTGGTGCGCAATGCCGTCGATGCCATGACCGGCATCGAGCAATCCTCGCAGTCGATCTCCAACATCATCGGCGTGATCGACGATATTGCCTTCCAGACCAATCTGCTGGCCCTCAATGCAGGCGTTGAGGCAGCACGTGCAGGGGAGGCCGGCAAGGGCTTCGCCGTCGTCGCACAGGAAGTGCGTGAACTGGCGCAGCGCTCGGCGACGGCCGCCAAGGAGATCAAGGCGCTGATCACCTCGTCCGGCGCCCAGGTCAAGCGTGGCGTCGATCTCGTCGGTCAGACCGGCAAGGCGCTGCAGGCGATCGTTGGCGAAGTCCAGCAGATCAACAGCAATGTCCAGGCGGTCGTCCAGGCCGCCCGCGAACAGTCGACGGGTCTCCTCGAGATCAACACGGCGGTCAACCAGATGGACCAGTCGACCCAGAAGAACGCCGCAATGGTCGAGGAATCGAATGCCGCCTCGCACACGCTGGTGACCGAGGTGTCCGCTCTCTCGGAGCGCCTGGCACAGTTCAATCTCGGCCAGATGGCAAAGGCGGCCCCCGTCGCCCGGACGGCTGCCAAGCCGTTGGCACGCCCGGTCGCGGCGACGCTTGCGGCGCGTAGACAGGTTCCCGCCTCGGCCACCGACCATGCCAGGCCCGCTCCCTCGCCGGCCCGCGCACTCGGCGGCAAGCTCGCAGCCGCCTTCGGCACCTCAGCCGCACCGGCTTCGACCGAGGGCAACTGGGAAGAGTTCTAGACATTTGGCGCGCGACGCTGCTAAGCGCCGCGCCACACGCGCCCTCGAGGGCGGCACATTGTTTTTCCACACAGCTGCAAGGATGGCGCGCGCTCAATTTTGATTTGAAAGCATTCAATATCTCGCGCTAAGGTCACACAAAACCAGCATCAGCGCAAAGTCCTCGGAGTTGCCGATGACGTTTCCCAATCCCTCAGCCGCCTTTGACCGCATGCTCATCATGGGCAATGGCGGCGCGGGTAAAACATGGCTTGCCCGTCGTATCGGCGAGCAGCTTCACCATCCGGTTGTCCACCTTGATGACATGCATTGGGAGCCGGGGGGCTACGGCATCGCTCGCGACAGGGCGTTGCGGGATGAGATGGTCATGGCAGCGGCCGAGCGCGATGTCTGGGTTATGGAGGGCGTTTACGGGCAGCTGGCGAACATGGTCCTCAGCCGCACGACGATCCTGATCTGGATTGATCTGCCGGAGGAAGAATGCATCGCCAACATCAAGGAGCGAGGCATCCAGGGCGGCGAGTCCCAAACCCAGTTCGATGGCCTTTTGAAGTGGGTGGCCGAATACCGGAGTAGAACGAACAACTGGAATTCCTTCGAGACGCACACCCGATTGTTCTCGGTCTTTTCCCGTCCGAAATTCCTGCTATCGAGCCGTGAGGCCGTCACCGATTTTTGCCGGCCGATTGTCCACGAGCATCGACGAGGCCATCGATGAACGAGCCTAGATTTCCGAATGACGAGGGCGAAGCCGCCTGGATGGTCGTCCAAGTGTCTGCGGATGAACACTGGAACGCCTACCACGACATCCGCCGCGCTGTCCTTTTCGAGGCCCGCGGGTTGATTGGCTATGATGCGAACCATCCCGATGATCGAAGGGATGGGCATTTCCCTTTGCTGCTTTTGCTCGAAAATACTCCGGTGGGTGCGGCTCGCCTCGATCTGATGGACGATGCGGCGGCGTGGGTGCGAACCGTCGCGATCAGGGCGGAATGCCAGGGAAAAGGGTACGGGCGGTTGCTCATGGCCGGCCTCGAAAAATTCGCATCACGGCACGGGGTCAAGAGATTGGTATGCGGCGCGAGACGCCGTCGGATTCTACGAGGCGCTCGAATGGACCGTCGTTGAGGCCGGTGGTGAAAACCCCGTGCTGACAAAGGAATTGCGAACCAGGCCTCAATGGTGAAGTATTGCGTTGACCGTGAGCTGCTCTGACGTTCTCGTGGAGCCTCTCCAAAAACGACGAGGTGACGATGCTCATTATCTTCGGTGGTCTGCCTGGCAGTGGAAAGACGACGATCGCCCGCGCTTTGGCTGAGCGGTTGAATGCGGTCCATGTGCGCGTCGATACCATCGAGCAGGCAATCCGTGCCTCCGGAATTGCCGATGATGCCGGGCCTGCAGGCTATATCGTGGCTTACGGTATTGCCGGAGACAATCTGACCCTTGGCAGGACCGTTATCGCCGACTCCGTCAACCCGCTTCGGATAACCCGGTCAGCGTGGCTTTCGGTCGCGCAAGCTGCCGGGGTGACAGCGGCGGAGGTCGAGGTTGTTTGCTCGGATAAAGCCGAGCATCGCAACCGTGCTGAAACGCGCCTCACCGACGTCGAAGGTCTGGTGAAGCCGACATGGCAAGAGATTTCCGAAAGAGCCTATGACGAATGGCACCATGCAATCGTCATCGATACGGCTTCAAAAACGGTCGACGCCGCTTTGGATGAACTGGTGAGCCGATTGAAATCGCTCCCGCCAAATGCCTAGCATAACCGACGAAGGAACGCATGATGTCGTCCGAAGAACGACACCACGCACGCGCGCCGTCACGCCGCGAGGATGGTGATCCCATAGGCGTTAGCAGCCGCCGTCATGCGGGCGATGGTTTCGGCCGAAGGGCTGGCCTTCGGTGGCTCGGTCGCGCCTTCCGCTTCGATGAACTCGGCCATGTCCCGATCGACGATCGCAGAAAAGACCACGGGGACGGTTCCGCGGTTGGAATAGCCGTGCACCATGAAGGGAGGGATGGTGACGATGTCGCCGGCGCTGGCCTCGATCTCTTCGGGGCCGCTGTCGCTCAGGCGCCAGATCGTCAGGCGTCCCTCGAGGATGCGGAACACTTCGGGGCTCGCATGCGCATGTTTCGGCGTCCGGCTGCCTGATGGCACGGTGACGTCGAAGATATTGAGCCAGGCTCCGCTGATCCGGAGCCGCCGCTCGACCCGGTCACCGAGGACGAAAAACCGCTTTGCCTCGTCGCTCGCAGGCATTTTCACAAATGAGTTGGACATCATGTCTCTTTCTTTTTCTTACAGGGCTTCTTCTTATGGGCTTTTTCTTGCGGGCGCAGCCGTTAGACCTTTGCGCCGTCTTTGACAACCCGCCCTGTTGTTGGGGGTGCCATCGCCGAACGCTTTCAAAGAAGCCCGCGACATCGGCCGAAGCGATGAACAAGCGGCTCCGTTGCCAAGAGTTCAGCGCGGCTCGCGCGCCACTACGTCACGAGACTGTCGGGGCCGATATCGGTACTTCGGGGCGTTTCCGCAAGGTCCGGCAATGCCGCATCAGCTATGCGGAAATGACTGAGGCCGGAAGGGTTCGAAAGGCTCGGCGCCTGTAATACCGCCGACACAGAAGGAGCGCATAGAACGCGGCGGCTGTTCCTGGCCTTCCCTGGGGCTGTCCTTCCACGCCGTCCCGGCATTCACATGATCATTCACATTGATGGAGCGCATTCATGTCCTCTCTTCCCGTCGTCGGCGCCGCCATGACGCTCGATGAAGTCGAACTTCACCGTGACTGGCTGTTCGAAAAGTCCCGCGATCTCGAATTGCAGAGCTTCGTCGATGCCGAGGTTCTGAACGGCGACTGGGCGCCGCTCGCCGCCCGCGCCAGAAGGCTTCTCGACGGTCATGGCGGCCGCCTCGGCATTCACGGCCCGTTCTGGGGCTTCACCATCGCCTCGGAAGATCCCGATATCCGCGCCATCGTCACCCGGCGCCTGCTGCAGGGCCTCGATGTCTGCGCCGCCATCGGCGCGACCCATATGGTCATCCACAGCCCTTATACGTCCTGGTCCTACAACAATCTCGACGACAATGCCGGCGCCCGCGAGGCCTTGGTCGAGCGCACGCACATGACCCTGCGCGACGCCATCAGGCGCGCCGAGGATATCGGCTGCACCATGGTCATCGAGAACATCGAGGACAAGGATCCGCATATTCGCGTGGCGCTTGCCGAGAGCTTCCAATCGCCTGCCGTTGCCGTCTCGATCGATACCGGCCACGCCCATTATGCCCATGGCTATACCGGTGCTCCGCCGGTCGATTATTACGTCAAGGCCGCCGGCAACCGCCTCCAGCATGTCCACCTGCAGGATGCCGACGGATATGCCGACCGTCACTGGAGCCTCGGCGAAGGCTCGATCCGCTGGCACGCCGTCTTTAGGGCCCTTGCCAAGCTCGAAAGCAATCCTCGCCTCATCATCGAGATCAAGGACAAGTCGAAGATCCCGGCTTCTGCGGCCTATCTCGCCTCGATTGGCGTGGCTGAATAAGGGTCGTTGCAAAGCGGCCTGGCTCCCTCTTCTCCCCTCGGGGAGAAGGTGCCCGTAGGGCGGATGAGGGGGCAGCACGGGCAGAACATTTATTATTGCCCTTCGCTTGCGCTCAGCGCATTCGCGGCTTTGCCGCTCACCCCCTCATCGCCTCGCTATCGCTCCGGCACTTCTCCCCGCTGGGGAGAAGAGGACAGTGGCGGCGCTTTGCTCCTCCCGTGCTCGCTATGGACGGGAGGCGGAGTCGCCTCACGAAAACCGCGTAATCACGCTGATCCCCGTGGCCTCGGCCTTGTCGAGCGCCATCAGCGCGGGCACGGCTTCCTCGAGGCTGATCCGCCGTCCGATCAGCTTCTGCGGCGCTATCTTTCCGGCCGAAAGCATCGACAACATGGCGTCGTAGCGCCAGGCCTGCATGCCGTGGCTGCCGTAGATTTCCAGCTCGTGGCCGATCACCTGTGCCATCGGGATTTGCGGCGTCGCATGCTCGCCGAGCATCAACCCCACCTGAACATGCCGCCCGCGCCGGCGCAGGTTCTTGATCGAGTTGAAGCAGGTAACGGGATGGCCGAGCGCATCGATCGAGACATGCGCACCGCCCTTGGTGATCTCGCGCACTGCCTCCGCCACGTCGGCAACGCCTGACGCATTGACCGTCGCCACCGCCCCGCACTCCCGCGCAAAGGCGAGTTTCTCCTCGGATATATCGATGCCGATCGCATTCGCCCCGAGCGCGGTGGCGATCATGATCGCCGACAGGCCGACGCCGCCGCAGCCATGTACGGCGATCCATTCGCCAGGCCCGGTGCGGGCCTGGTCGGCGACGGCGCGAAACGAGGTGGCGAAGCGGCAGCCGAGGCTTGCCGCCGTCGCATCGTCGATCGTATCGGGCAGGTGCACCAGATTGGTGTCGGCATAATCGATCGCCACATATTCAGCGAACGACCCCCAATGGGTGAAGCCCGGCTGGAACTGGTTCGGGCAGACCTGCTGGTTGCCGGAATGGCATTCGCTGCAATGGCCACAGCCGGAAACGAAGGGCACGGTCACCCGGTCGCCCACCTTGAAGCGCATCACGCCGCGGCCGGTGGCGACGATCCGCCCGGCAAGCTCGTGTCCCGGCACATGCGGCAGGCGAATATCGGGATCGTGCCCCATCCAGCCATGCCAGTCGCTGCGGCAGAGCCCGCTGGCCCCGACGGATATGACTACACCGTCCTCGGCCGGCGTCGGATCGGCAACGGTGCGGATTTCGGGCGCCTGTTCAAAGGCTTCGTAGAACATGGCTTTCATCGGCGTCTTTCCTTGCTGCTTATCCGCTGTTGCGCCCATCATCGCATGCGGCAGCCAGCCATTCCAACATTCCATTCCATCATTTTTGCTGATGCACCCATCGATGAAGCTGCCGTTGCTGCGCACGAATATTGCGGCCTGGCGGCATTCCCCGGCATTTTCTTGCTTCCGTGTTTCCGCTCGGGATTTGTCCTTGACCCGGCTTACCGCGGCGGTTTTTCCTTCTCCGGCTTCAGGAGGAAACCATCATGGCAGTCGATACAACACCCCGTTCAACCACCTGGACTCATGTCGATGGAGAGTGGTTCCCCGGCAATCCGCCGCTGATCGGGCCGACCTCCCATGCCATGTGGCTCGGCTCCACGGTCTTCGACGGTGCCCGCTGGTTCGACGGCATCGCGCCGGATCTCGACCTGCATTGCCAGCGCATCAATCGCTCGGCACTTGCCATGGGCCTGAAGCCGGTGAAATCGGCCGAGGAGATCGTAGCGCTCGCCTGGGAAGGCGTTGCGAAATTCGATGGCGCCACGGCGATTTATATCAAGCCGATGTACTGGGGCGAACACGGTTCGCCCGGCAGCGTCGTCGCCGTCGACGGGGAATCGACCCGCTTCGCGCTCTGCCTGTTCGAGGCGCCGATGGGCGGTCATGGCGGCACCAGCCTCACTGTCTCGCCCTATCGGCGCCCGTCGCCGGAAACGGCGATGACCGAGGCAAAGACCGGCTCGCTCTATCCGAATAGCGGCCGGATGATCGCCGAGGCGCGCAGCCGCGGTTTCGACAATGCGCTGGTGCGCGACCTGAACGGCAATGTCGTCGAGACCGCCTCCTCGAACGTCTTCATGGTCAAGGACGGCGTGGTGATGACGCCCGCCGCCAACCGCACCTTCCTTGCCGGCATTACGCGGGCCCGCGTTATTGACCTGCTGCGCAAGGCCGGTTTCGACGTGCATGAAGCAGCGCTCTCCGTCGAGGATTTCATGCAAGCCGACGAGATCTTCACCACCGGCAACTACTCCAAAGTCGTCGGCGTCACCCGCCTCGACGGCCGCGACCTGCAGGAAGGCCCGGTCACCCGCAAGGCGCTGGAACTCTACATGGACTGGGCCTTCGGAAGGAGCGAGAGCGAGGAGTGAGGAGAGGTCCCGCGAAGCGGGAGCAATCGATCCAGTGAATCGATTGCAACGACGAACGCCCGAAGCGCAAGCGCAGGGCTGCAGCGGTTCGGCGGATCAGAGCCCAGCCCGCCTCTCATCCGCCTGCCGGCACCTTCTCCCCGCTTGCGGGGCGAAGGGTGATAGCCGCAGCCTCTCAGTTCACGCAAGGGTCGTCAAAAGTACTCATCTCGCCTGTAGAAATTGCCGTAGAGGTGCGTCAGCACCGAATTGGCTGCCAATTTTTCTTCATCGCTGTCGCCATAAACCAGTTTGGGCGGATCGCTTTCGCTAAAGATGAGAGCGACAAAATGATTGTAACCCGCGCCGGCGATCCCTGTCGAAACGTCGCGCCCCTCGATGATCGTACCGTTCTGTGCAGAGCCACTCGCGGCTGCCGACGCTTCGAAACGCGATTTATTGAAAATGACGTACCATAGCCAAGGATCGAACAAAGGCACGGTGATCATCGTCCCAAAACAAACCGGAACAATGATGATAGCAATAAGACGACTCACCATTCCAAGGATACGACGACGAAATAACGCGACTAATACGCCGATAAACCAAACGAACAGTATGCCCGCGACCGAGAGAAAGAGCAGCGGCCCTCCCAATAGATCCAAGAGTCCTCGTAGCCCATTGGCCGAATCAAGCGGCCAAAAATCCAAGGCGCGATGGTAAGCTGCACACGCGATGCCAAGAAAAGCGGCGATGACCATTCGCCGAACATTCCAAATATCTATGGGCACAGCCGACACACCATCCTGTTGTTTTTCATAGTCGAATGGTGTCCAGCGAAGTCGAGGCATTTTTGGGGCCGAACGGCATTGCTGCCGAATTCCGCTGTGTTGCAGTGAAGGGTGACCTCCAATGTAAAATTGCCCCTCACGTCATCCACTTCCGATGTTCCGCAAATCTCTCCGCCAAGAGGTCGATGAACAGCCGCACCTTCGTCGGGAGATGGCTGCGGTTGGGATAGACCGCGTTGATGTTGAATTCGATCGGCCGGTAGTCCGGCATGATCTTCACCAGCCGCCCTTCGGCGATGTCGTCGAACACCACGAAACTCGGCGCCAGGAAGATGCCCCGCCCGGTCAGCGTCAAGAAGCGCAGCATCTCGGCGCTGTTGGAGACGACATTGCCGCTGATCTTGACGCTCTCCTTTTTGCCCTCGCCATCCTCGAAGCGCCATTCGTCGCCATAGGGGTAATAGGCATATTGCAGGCAGTTGTGGTCGGCGACCTCGGCCGGCGTTTTCGGCATCGGATGGCTCTCGAAGTAGACCGGCGAGCAGACGAGCATATGGCGCCAGGGCGTCAGCTTGCGTGCGACGAGCGATGAATCCGGCGGCGGTACGGTGCGCATTACCAGATCGTAGCCATCCTCGATCATGTCGACCATCCGCTCGCCGACGCTGAAATCGAGTGAGATCGACGGATAGAGTTCCATAAATTCGCCGACGACGGGCAGCAGGAAACGCACGATGGCGCTGCTGGTATAAACCTTCAGCGTGCCGCGCGGCGTCGTGCTCAGCGCGCCGGCCGTCCGATCCGCCTCATCGAGTTCGGCCAGGATCTGCAAAGAGCGCTCATAGTAATATTTGCCGGTTTCCGTCAGGCTGACCTTGCGTGTCGTGCGGTTGAGCAGTCGCACGCCGAGCCGGTCCTCCAGCGACTGCACGTGATTGCCAACCATGGTGACGGACATGTTGAGCCGGCGCGCGGCGGCGGAAAAACCACCGCATTCCACCACCCGGCCAAAGACTGTGAGGCTTGTCAGCCGATCCATATTGCCCTCGGATTATCCGCTGAGAGTTGATGATCCTTCCCGATTTAAGCAGATTATCAAAATAAATGTCAGGGTGCATTTTCCCTCTCGTCAAACACGGCCTCTCACAGAGCAGGCCAGGACGAAGGAGAATTACGATGGTCGAGTTACCCCGCAAGGACATTTTCGAAGGTGCGAGGAAGGCCGAGCAGATCCTGGCCGAGGAAGCCGCCAAGGCGCCCGTCGCCGAGGCGCCTGCCATGCCTGTCGCCGAAGCGCCGATTGCGGACGCACCGGTCGCGGGTGCTCCCAAAAAGACCGGCCGTCGCATCGTCAAGCGCGCCGTCATCGCCGCCCTACTGCTTGCCGGCGTCGCTTTCGCCGGCGATTTCGGCTACCGCTATTGGACGGTCGGCCGCTTCATCGAATCCACCGACGACGCCTATGTGAAGGCCGATTACACCACCGTCGCCCCGAAGGTCGCCGGCTATATCAGCCAGGTGCTGGTCAACGACAATGATGCGGTCAAGGCCGGCCAGGTTCTCGCCCGCATCGACGACCGCGACTTCCAGGCCGCACTGTCGCAGGCGAAGGCCGATGTGAAGGCGGCCGAAGCCGCCATCACCAATATCGACGCCCAGATCTCCCTGCAGCAATCGGTGATCGAGCAGGCGAGGGCGACGGTCGATGCCTCGCAGGCATCGCTGGATTTCGCAGTATCCGATGCCGCCCGCTCGGCCCGCCTGATCACCAACGGCGCCGGCACCCAGTCTCGCGCCGAACAGACCCAGTCGGCCCGCGACCAGGCCGCTGCCGCCGTCGAGCGCGATCGGGCAGCCCTCGTCACGGCTCAGAATAAGGTGCCGGTGCTGCAGACTGAGCGTGAACAGACGGTTGCCCAGCGTGACCGTGCGGCAGCCGCCGCCCAGCAGGCAGAGCTCAACCTTTCCTATACGGATATCGTCGCCGCCGTTGACGGCACGGTCGGCGCCCGGTCTATCCGGGTCGGCCAGTATGTCACCTCGGGCACGCAGCTGATGGCGGTCGTTCCGCTGCATGCGGTCTATGTCGTTGCCAATTTCAAGGAAACGCAGTTGACCTATATCAGCCCCGGCCAGCCGGTCGAGATCAAGGTCGACAGCTTTCCCGACATCTCGATCAAGGGTCATGTCGACAGCGTTTCCCCGGCAAGCGGCCTGGAATTCTCGCTGCTGCCGCCGGACAATGCCACCGGCAATTTCACCAAGATCGTCCAGCGTATCCCGGTCAAGATCGTCATCGACGACGAGCCTCTGAGCGGCCTGTTGCGTTCGGGCATGTCGGTCGAGCCCGAAATCGACACCAAGGCTGTCCAGACCTCCGCGGCAGCTAAGGAGGGATCATCCAACCCTGCTGGATGATCCTTTCTTTTTTCCCGAATGATCCCGATCATTCCCTGAATGATCACCCGAACCCCGTCATGAGAAAGTTTCCCGCGAGAGCTGGAAGGAGATAAGCCATGGCCACTCTTCAGATCGCAGCCAACAGCAATGCGCTGGCGCGCCCCGCCGCCGCAGCGCCCGCGGCACCTGCCGTCATGAGCCCTCTGCGCATGTGGGCAGCCGTTGTCGGCTCGACGCTCGGCGCCTTCATGGCCGTCCTCAACATCCAGATCGTCAACGCCTCGCTTGCCGATATCCAGGGCGCAATCGGCGCCGGCACGGATGACGGCGGCTGGATTTCGACCTCCTATCTGATCGCCGAGATCGTCGTCATTCCGCTCAGTGCCTGGTTGGCGCGTGTCTTCTCGCTCCGCAATTACCTGCTCACCAACGCCATCCTTTTCCTCATCTTCTCCGTCGCTTGCGCCTTCGCGGCCAATCTGCAGCAGATGATCATCCTCCGCGCCATTCAGGGCTTTTCCGGCGGCGTGCTGATCCCGATGGCCTTCACCATCATCATCACGCTGCTGCCCAAGGCCAAGCAGCCGATCGGCCTTGCCCTCTTTGCCCTGTCTGCCACCTTCGCGCCGGCGATCGGCCCGACGATCGGCGGTTATCTCACCGAGAACTGGGGCTGGGAACATATCTTCTATGTCAACCTGGTGCCCGGCGCGCTGATGGTCGGCCTGCTCTGGGCCTCGCTCGACCGGGCGCCGATGAACCTGAAGCTGCTCGCCAAGGGCGACTGGCCTGGTATCGTCACCATGGCGATCGGCCTGGCAGCCCTGCAGACCGTGCTGGAAGAGGGCAACAAGGAAGACTGGTTCGGCTCCGATTTCATTGTTCGCCTGTCTGTTATCGCCGCCGTCTCGCTGACGCTGTTCCTGATCATCGAGCTGAAGACCGCCAATCCGCTGCTGAGCCTTCGCCTGCTGCTGCGCCGCAACTTCGGCTTCGGCATCGTCGCCAATTTCCTGCTCGGTATCGCGCTTTACGGCTCGGTCTTCGTGCTGCCGATCTATCTGACCCGCATCCAGGGCTATAATTCCGAGCAGATCGGCATGGTTCTCGCCTGGACCGGCATCCCGCAGTTGCTGCTGATCCCGCTGGTGCCGCAGCTGATGAAGCGTTTCGACGTGCGCCTGCTGATCGTCGTCGGCTTTGCCCTCTTTGCCGCCTCGAACTTCATGAACGTCCACATGACCGGCGATTATGCCAGCGACCAGCTGTTCTGGCCGAACATCGTCCGTGCCATCGGCCAAGCGCTCGTCTTCACGCCGCTTTCGGCAATCGCCACCGCCGGCATCGAGCAAGAAAATGCCGGCTCGGCGTCCGCGCTCTTCAACATGATGCGCAATCTCGGCGGTGCCGTCGGCATCGCTTCGCTGCAAACCTTCCTGTCGAAACGCGAGCAGTTCCACTCGAATATCCTGACCCACTCGGTCTCGATCTTCGAGGAAGCCACCCGCGATCGCATCGCCAGGCTCACCGGCTATTTCATGAGCCACGGTGTCAGCGATCAGGCGCTTGCCGGCCATAAGGCCGTCGTCGCCATCGCGCTCAAAATACGCAAACAGGCCAATATCATGGCCTTCAGCGACACCTTCTTCCTGCTCGGCGTCGCCCTCGTCGTCGCCCTGCTTGCAACCCTGCTTCTGAAAAAACCCGGTCAACTCTCCGGCGGCGGCGCCCACTAGCGCCCTGCCTCCCTCAAGGAGGAGAAAGCCATGACAACTGCGATCTATGCTCCCGATACCGACAGGCTCCCAACGAAGACCGCCGGCCATGCCGTCAGCATCGGCGCACTGCTGTCGATCATCGAGTGGCTCTCCGGCGATGAATGCCACGCGCTCGACGAAGCGGGGCTGGTCTCCGGCCTCGGCCGGCGGCTTCAGGCGCTCGGCGTGCCAGTCGACCGGCTGACCCTGCATCTGATGACGCTGCATCCCGAGTTCATCGGCCGTACCATCGCCTGGGCGCCGGGCGAGCCGGTCGAGATCCACGACCGGGAACACGGCGCGCGGGTCGCCATATCAAATACGCCGCTGCGCAAGGTCATGGAGACCCGCGAACCGCTGGTCGTCGATACCGGCGAAAGCGTGCATGGCCGCTGGCAGCATATCGATGTCTTTGCCGATCGCGGCCTGATGCAGCTCGTCATCGCGCCGCTCTGCAATGTCGATGGCCCGGTCAGCGCCGCCGTCTTCGGCACGCGGCGGCCGGGCGGCTTCACTGCATCCGAGCGTCAGGTGATCGAGCGCATCCTGCCGGCGCTGCGCAACACCAGCGAGCTGCGCATTCTACGCCAGGTCGAGCTCAGCCTGCTCGATACCTATATCGGCCCGCTGACGGCAAGCCGCATCCTGGCCGGCCGCATCCGCCGCGACGAGATCGAATCGATGGAGGCAGCTTTGCTGCTCTGCGATCTGCGCGGCTTTACCGAACTGTCGAACCGGCTGCCCGGCAGCACCGTGCTCGGGCTGCTGAACGCCTATTTCGACAGGATCGTGCCGGCCATTACCCGTGAAGGCGGCGAGGTGCTGAAGTTCATGGGCGACGCCGTGCTTGCCTTCTTCCCGGGTTATGATGCCGCCCATTCCTGCGGCGCGGCCCTGGCATCGGCCCGCGCCATCCTCGATGAGATCGACCATTTCCAGTACGAGGGCATCGGAGTCAAAGCCGGCATCGCCCTGCATTATGGCGAGGTCAGCTACGGCAATGTCGGCTCCGGCCGCCGCCTCGACTTCACCCTGATCGGCGGCGACGTCAATCTGGTCAGCCGTATCCAGACCGCCTGCAGCGAACTGGGAGAGGCACTGCTGATGTCGGCGCCGTTTCGCGACGAAGCGGGGGCAGGGGATGTGGTGTCGGTCGGGGCGCACGGGCTGAAGGGGTTTGCCGATCCGGTGGAGCTGTTTACGATCGTACGGTAGGGGCGCGACGCCACCCCCCTCTGCCCTGCCGGGCATCTCCCCCACAAGGAGGGAGATTGGATGGGCGCGATGGCTTCCCCAAGCAACTGGCCGCCACATGAATCGTAAATTGAGGGCGAGGCATGGCTTCTTGCCGATCTCCCGACCTCTGGGGGGTCCGAAGGACGGTTCGAGACCCGTGGCTCGACCCCGGGGCCCGGCAGGGCAGAGGGGGTGCTGCACCCACCGAGATACCAAACCGCCCACTTGCATAAAATGCATGGCAGGTCTGCCCGAAACGGTTTCGTCTTCCCCCATCTTTTCGCCATAGTGGCGCCGAAATTCCGTAAGCAGGGAGGAAGAGGCTTATGACTGTGCTGTTCGACGAACAAGGCGAGATCATCCGCGAACTGGGTGTCGCCGCCGATATCGACCCTGAGCGCGAGATCGAACGGCGAACCGCTTTTCTCAAGGATTATCTCGTCGCCTCGGGCATGCGCGGCTACGTCCTCGGGATCAGCGGTGGCGTCGATTCGCTGACGGCGGCGCTGCTGGCTCAAAAGGCGGTGCGCGAGCTGCGTGACAGCGGCCATGCGGCCGAATTCATTGCCGTGCGCCTTCCCTACGGTGTCCAGGCGGATGAGGCGGATGCGGGAAGGGCGCTGGAAACGATCGGCGCCGACCGTTCGATGGTGGTCAACATCAAGGCGCCGGCGGATGCGATGCTTGCCGCCGCGCAGGACGGCGGCCTCGCCTTTGCCGATGCCGGCCGGCAGGATTTCATCCTCGGCAATATCAAGGCGCGCCAGCGGATGATCGCCCAGTTCGCTCTTGCCGGGGCGCTTGGCAGCCTCGTCATCGGCACCGATCATGCGGCCGAGGCGGTCATGGGCTTCTTCACCAAGTTCGGCGATGGCGCAGCCGATATCCTGCCGCTCGCCGGTCTCAACAAGCGCCGCGTCCGCCTGCTGGCAAAGCGTCTCGGTGCTCCGGACGAGCTGGTGTTCAAGGTGCCGACCGCCGATCTCGAGGACCAGCGGCCGTTGCGCCCCGATGAGGAGGCCTATGGCGTCAGCTATGACGAGATCGACGATTTCCTCGAGGGTAAGCCGGTCGGCGAGATCGCCCGCCGCCGCATCCTCGCCGCCTATCGGGCGACTGCTCACAAGCGCGCTTTGCCGGTGGCGGTCAGCGCGCTCTGACGGTCGACCAAGCGCGGGATGCGCGCGGGCACGACCCGGGGTTTACGGTCTGACCGGCTCACCTGTCCGTCCTGATGAAGCGAGATAGGCATGCGGCGCGAAATAGACGCCGTCGGCATCGAAGGCCTCGAGATCTTCGGCCTGCAGCGCCTCGCGCACCTTCGGTCGTGCCGCCACCCGGGCCATGAAGGCGTGCAGCGCCGGCCATTGGTTGAGATCGATGTCGGTCCAGGGCGACCAGTTCAGGCAGACGAAGAGATAGGCATCCGCCACCGTAAACGCATCGCCGGTGAGATAGGGTCCGGCAAGACGGCCGTCCAGCCAGGCGAGCCGCTTGGAGATCAGCGCGCGGACCTCGCCATGAACGCTGGAATAGATCGGATTGAAGAGCAACACCATCGGCTTGTGCAGCTCGGCGGTGATGAAGTTCAGATAGGATTGCACCTCGTTGCGGCGGATGTTGCCGACCTCAGGCAACAGGGCTGCCCCTTCGGGCACGCTGTCGGCGAGGAACTGCACGATCGCCGGCCCCTCGGTCAGCACCTTGCCATCGTCGAGCACCAGCGCCGGCACATAGCCGTTGCCGTTGATCGCGAGGTAATCCTCGCCGGTGCTCGTCCTGTAGGTCTGACGATCGACCTGGACGAGCTCGATATCGAGCCCGAGCTCGCGGCAGATGATGTGCGGCGAAAGCGAACAGGCGGCTGCGTGCATGTAAAGTTTCATTCCGGTTTCCTCTCCTTGCGGAGGCGGTCGATGCCGCCGGCCGACAGTGTTGAATATCTGTACTGTTTCGCATAAAATGACTCTCGTCAAGAATTTAATGCGAAACGGTACAAATATGAAAGACGAGAAGAAGCGGGGCCGCCCGAGGGCTTTTGACACCAAGGCGGCGCTCGGCAAGGCACGGGATGTCTTCTGGGACAGGGGGTTTGCCGCCGCCTCGCTCGACAATCTGAGTGCTGCGACCAACCTCAACCGCCCGAGCCTCTACGGCGCCTTCGGCGACAAGGAGGATCTTTATCTCGATACGCTGGAGGGCTATCGGCAGGACGGCATGAATACGCTCGCCGAGGCGCTCGACCCCTCACTGCCGCTTCGCGACAATATCGCCCGCGTCTATGCCGGCGCGCTGGCGATCTATCTGCATGGTGAAACCGCGGCCCGCGGCTGTCTGCTGATCGGCACGGCGTCGGCCGAGGCGGTCCAGCATGAGCGGGTCCGCGAGGTGCTCGGCCGCAGCCTCAACGATTTCGACGACGAGATCGAAAAGCGCATGCGCCTTGCCGTGGAAAAGGGTGAGCTTCCCCGAAGCGCCGATCCGCAGATGCTGGCCAGGCTCGCCTCCGCCGTCATGCATTCGCTCGCCGTCCGCGCCCGCGCCGGCGACAGCCGCGAGACGCTGGAAGCGATTGCCCGGTCGGGCGTCGAGCTGATCTGCGGGAGTGCCAATAATCCTTAGGTCGACTCCCGAGTCTCCCCATCCCTCGGCCGCACGATCCAGGCATAGGCCGCACCAGCGAGAAGCAGCACGGAGGTACCGAGGAACACCGCCCGCATGCCGATATGCCCACCGACAAAACCGCCAAGGATGGGGCCGGCCACCTGGCCGACATATTGCGACGAGATGGAAAACCCGAGAATGCTGCCGGCCGCACTATCAGGCACGCTGTGGCGGATGACCGCGGCGATGCAGGGCAGCAGCCCGCCGATCGCCACACCCATCATGAAGCGCAGGATGATCAGCTGCCAGGAACTGGTGACGAAGGCCTGCGGGATCAGCAGCAGCCCGGCGACGGCGAGCGCTCCTGCAATCACCGGCCAATGGCCGATCCTGTCGGCAAGCTTGCCGAGCCATGAGGCCGAGAGAATGCTGCCGAGGGCGGCAGCCGACATGACGACGCCCGATACCATCGTCACCTGGGATTCGACGGGCACCAGCTGCGCGACATAGACGGTGATGATCGGCTCGATCGACATATTGGCAAACATCAAGAGCATGCCGGTTGCCAGCATGGCGATGACCGGCCGCTTGTCGGCAATGGATTTCCAGCCGCCGCTGGCCTTGGCCGCCTGCTTGCGGGCCGGCGATTTCTCTTCCTTGATCAGCAAGGCCGTGGCGAGAAAGGCGAGGAAGATCATGCCGCCGGCGGCGAGGAACGTGCCGCGGATGCCAATGATCGGCGGCAGCGCGCCGCCGATCAGCGGCCCGACGAGATTGCCGGCCATGATTCCGGAGGAGAGCACGCCGAGCGCCCAGGCCGAGCGGTCCTTCGGCGTCTGCGTCGCCACCAGCACCATCGAGCCGGAGGCATAACCGCCGGCAAGCCCGACGAAGAGGCGCAGCGCCACCAACTGCCAGACATTGCCGGCCATGCCCATCAGCGAGATCGCCAGCGTCATCCCGAGGCTGGCGCGCACCAGCATCAGCTTGCGGCCGTAGATATCGCCGAGCCGGCCCCAGAGCGGAGCGACCAGAGCCGCGGCAAAGAAGGTGGCGCCATAGGCGATGCCCGACCATTGCACGATGTCAGCATGGTCGCTGACGCCTAGCTCCTCGACATAGAGCGGCAGGAAGGGAAGCAGCAGCGTCATCGCCACGATCGTGGTGAAGGAGCCGATCAGCGAGATGGTAAGATTGCGCTTCCAGTGGATCGAGCCCGGCCTGGCGCTGGCGGCGTCCAATTGCGTATCGGTCATTCTCTCTGCCCCGGCATTGATCGCGCGGGCGAAGTTCCGCACGCCTGATGAAACGATGTGCCCTTTGCCGCGGCGAGGAGATCGGCGCGGGTGAAACTGTCCTGAAGATCGAGCTTTTCGAGGTCGAGCGCATAGGCCGTAGCGGTGCATGCGCTCGCCGTTCCAGGGCGGGCACGCACTGATATAACCGCGCTATGGCCCATCCTTCAAGACAGCGCTTTCGCATCGGTGACCTGTCTATCGAAATGAGAGCCGCAATCTGGACCCTCTCGGGCAAAAGTGCTAGAACAGGACCGATTGCATGATGCAATCGGTTAATCCAAGGACATTGCCATGAGCGACATGTGCACATCCCGAGAGCAGACCGTCCGTCAGCTCTACGCCGCGTATCTCGACGATCGCAAGGATATTGTCGGCGCCATGTTGACGGAGGATTTCACCTTCTCCAGTCCGCGCGACGACCACATCGACCGGGCGACCTATTTCGAGCGTTGCTGGCCGAAGGAGCCGGTCTTCCGCGGCTTTGACATCGAATTCCTGGCGATCGACGGCGACGAGGCGGTCGTCCGCTACCGTGCGGAAAAACGCGACGGTGGCAGCTTCCGCAACATCGAGAGCCTTCGCTTCCGCGGCGACAAGATCGCCTCCGTGGATGTCTATTTCGGCCGGAATCTCTGATCCCCCGGCCGGGATGGCGATCGCTCTTTACAGGATCCGTATCGCCGACGTGCCGATGATGATCATCGACACCGCCACCATCAGCGGCCGCACCGGCAGCCGTTTGACGAGGATCGCGCCGAAGGGGGCGGCGATGACGCCGCCGATGATCACGCCGATCGCCGAATTGAGCTCCGACCAGCCGAGCGTCAGCATGAAGGTCAGGGAAATCGTCAGCGTCACCGCGAATTCGGTGAAATTGGTCGAGCCTATCACCCGTTTCAGGTCATGGCCGCGGCTAACGAGCGAACTGGTGACGATCGGACCCCATCCACCGCCGCCGATCGCATCGAGCACGCCGCCGCAAAATCCGACGGGCGGCACCATCCAATCGCGAACATCCCGCTTCGGCGGTGGCCGAAAGGCCTTGTAGAGGATCACCAGCCCGATCGCGATCAGATAGGCCGACACGAAGGGCGCGATCGCCTTGCCGTCGATATTGGCCAGCAGATAGGCGCCGATCGCGCCGCCGATCATGCCGGCCGGTGCAAGCCGCGCCACCAGGCGCCAGTCGACGTTGCGATGATAGGCATGCGAGATGCCCGAGGCGGCGGTGGTGAACATTTCCGCCACATGCGTCATGGCGCTGGCATTGGCCGCCGGCACCCCGAAGGCGAGAAGGCTCGTCGTCGACAGTACGCCGAAGGCCATGCCAAGCGCGCCGTCGACGATCTGCGCGCAGAAACCCACGACGATGAAAAAGAAGATATCCGATGTCATGCAGTCCCCTCAGGCGAACGGTAGCATCAGAATAAGCGACGCGGGGAAAAAAGTTCCGGTCTCAGCCGGCAAGTCCGCGCTGCTTCAGCCGGATGATCTTGAAGAAGCCGTTCGGAAAGACCGGCAGGATATCGGCAGCGGCAAAGTCGCCGCGGCGCTCGGCCCAGGCGACGATGCGGTGAATGCGGAAGGCGGAGGACCAGCCGATGTGACGCACCAGCGGCGCCACCGCCGTCTCGATCGCGCCCTGCAGACCGGCGCCGTCGCCAAGCTTGCTGGCAAGGATGATCTCGCCGCCCGGCCTCAGCACCCTGGCGCATTCGTCCAGCGCCCGTTCGGGTTCGGGGATGAGCGTGATGACGAAGGGCAGGCAGACCACATCGAAAGAACGGTCGGCAAAGGTGAGCGCATGCGCATCCATCACATCAAGCGCCTGCACATGATGCAGCTTTTCGCGTCTCGCCTTTTCACGCGCCCGCGCAATCATATGGTCGGAAATGTCGATGCCGGTCACCCGGCAGTGGCGCGGGTAATGCCCGAGCGTCAGGCCGGTGCCGACGCCGATCTCCAGGATGTCGGTGCCGGCCGCAGCGGCGAGGGCTGCAAGCTTGCGGTGGCCATCGCGCAGGATGCCGCGATAGACCCGGTCATAGACCGGTGCCCAGCGCTGATAGATTTTTTGCTGATCGTCCGCCCTGCTGCGAAGCTCTGACATGCCGCACCTCCCTTAAAGCCCAGGTTTTCAACTCCTGAGGGAGGCTTCGGTTCCCCAGAAATGTGACCCAAGGCACAAACCAGCTTGGTGAGCAGCCTCATAGCGGCCTATTTTGCCGGCATGAGACCGAGCGTCTTGGCGTCCAGCTCGCTGCCGATCTCGACGGTTTTCTTTTGCTTGTCGTAGACGCAGATCTGGGCGATCAACCCCTTGGCGCCCTTCGGCTTGCCTATCACAAGGGCAAGCCCGTAATGCGAACTACCGAAGGGATCGACGGTGGCGCTGGGCTTTTCGATCGTGACCGCTGCCTTCTTGCATTTAGCCTCGACGTCAACGGCGAGCTGCTTCCAGGCGTCATCGGAGGAGGCATGCGCCGCACCTGCCAGGCAAAGCAGTACGGCGGCAGTGAGAGGCTGGATTATTTTCCTGTTCATATCGGGTCTCCGTTGATCTCCATAATGGGCAAAGTGGTTTTCGGGGCGGGTATTCCCATTGATTTGCCCAGGCGATTTCTACGCACGACTCCAACCCTGCAACTGAGGCAAATTTTCCTCCGGCCGGTCGTTTTTTGATAATTCGCCGGTTGCCTCTCCCCCTTTCCCCTCCTATGTTCCGCCTCACCTGCCGAGACGCAATCTATTGCCAAGAGGAGATCTGACATGGCTTTCGAATTGCCTGAACTTCCCTATGACTACGAAGCGCTTGCTCCCTTCATGTCGAAGGAAACGCTGGAGTTCCACCACGACAAGCACCACAAGGCCTATGTCGACAACGGCAACAAGCTCGCCGCCGAAGCCGGTCTTTCGGACCTCTCGCTCGAAGACGTCGTCAAGAAGTCCTTCGGCACCAATGCCGGCCTCTTCAACAACGCGGCCCAGCATTACAACCACATCCATTTCTGGAAGTGGATGAAGAAGGGCGGCGGCGGCAACAAGCTGCCGGGCAAGCTCGAAGCGGCCTTTACCTCCGATCTCGGCGGCTATGACAAGTTCAAGGCCGATTTCGCCAATGCCGGCGCCACCCAGTTCGGCTCCGGCTGGGCCTGGGTTTCCGTCAAGAACGGCAAGCTCGAAATCTCCAAGACCCCGAACGGCGAAAACCCGCTCGTTCACGGCGCCACCCCGATCCTCGGCGTCGACGTCTGGGAACACTCCTACTACATCGACTATCGCAACGCCCGCCCGAAGTACCTCGAAGCCTTCGTCGACAGCCTGATCAACTGGGACTACGTCCTGGAACGCTACGAAGAAGCCACGAAGTAAGCGCTACCAGGCTCGCCGCCCTGGCGGCGATGTCCGTCCGCCTGTTTGAATTTGACACCCGGCGCCTCCAAAGCGCCGGGTGTTTTGTTTGGAGAGGCAAGCCGTCACATCCCTGTCACCAGCCGCTCCTAATCACGCTGCATGTCTTCCTCTGCTTCTCCCCTGTTCCGCTTCGGCATCATCGCCGACCCGCAATATGCGGCGATCGCGCCGCATGTGGCGATGGATCGTTATTACGCCAACAGCCTCGCCAAGGTCGCCGAGGCGATCGAGGTCTTCAATGGCGAGGAGCTGAGCTTTGTCATGACGCTCGGCGATGTCATCGACCGCAGCTTTTCAAGCTTCGACGATATCCTGCCGGTCTACGGCAAGCTCAGGCACGAGGCGCTCTTCCTGCTCGGCAATCACGATTTCTCGGTCTCTTCTGGGCATCTCGCCGAAGTCGCCGCGCGTCTCGGCATGCCGTCGCCCTATTACAGCTTCGTGCGCCACGGCTGGCGCTTTATCGTGCTCGACGGCAACGAGGTCAGCATCTTCGCACCGCCCGAAGGCCATCCTCATCGCGCCCTTGCCGCTGAGATGCTGGCGGAGCTGCAGGCAAAAGGTGCGAGGAATGCCCATCGCTGGAATGCCGCGCTGAGCGACGAACAATTCGCCTGGCTCGGCGATGAAATCGCAAAAGCGGCTGCGGCCGGCGAGAAGGTGATCGTCATGAATCACTATCCGGTGCATCCGCCCAGTGAGCACGGCATGTGGGACAGCGAACGCACCGTCGCGCTGCTCGCCTCCAGCAGCAATGTCGTCGCCTATCTCAATGGCCACGACCACGTCGGCAACTACGGCATGGCCGGCGCCTGCCACTTCCTCAATTTCAAGGGCGTGGTTGACACCGAGATGGAAAACGCCTTTGCGATCGTCGAGGTCTATGCCTCCAGAATCGAAATCCGCGGCTTCGGACGCGAGGTGAGCCGCACGCTGTCCATCTAGCTGATTGCCGGCTCAGCCGGCATCGCCTTCATTTCACTGATGTCGCGCTTCGGTGGTGTCCCGAACATGCGGGCATATTCGCGGCTGAACTGGGAGGCGCTCTCGTAACCCACCTGATAGGCCGCGTTTGCGGCGTTGAAACCATCGGTCACCATCAGCCGCCGGGCCTCGAGTAGCCGCAACTGCTTCTGATACTGCAGCGGCGTCATCGTGGTCAGGATTTTGAAATGCTGGTGGAAGGAGGAAGGGCTCATCCTGGCTGCCGCCGCAAGCTTTTCCACCCGGACGGCGTCCGCAAAATTACCGCGCAACAGGTAGATGGCCTCGGCCACGCGGCGCGTATGGCTGTCGGGCAATGCAAGCTTGCAGACCTCATCGCCATTTTTTCCGGAAAGCAACCAGAAACTGATCTCTCGCATGATTGCCGGATGAAGGATTGGGATCGCCTTGGGCGTTGCGAGCGTTCGGATCAGCCTCAGTATGCAGTCCTGCAGCTCGGGGCCGAATTCTTGTACGAAAACACCCGGCCCGCCGTCGCCTGCCGGCTTCGGCGGCGCATCCATCTCCTCCAGCACCTCGCGCAGGATAGTGACGTCGAGTTCCAAGTTGATGGCGATCATCGGCCGTTCGGCACTGGCTTTCGTCACCTGTCCGAAGGCCGGCATCTCGACGCTGATGATAAGCGCTTGCATCGCTTCGTAATCGAAAAGGCGGTCTCCGAACATGAGCTGCTTGGCGCCATCGACGATAATGCAGAGCGCCGGTCGGTAGATCGCCGGTTTCGGCATGGAGAGAGTGCTGGAACGCATCAGGAAAAAGCCGTCGATAGCGGTGGCAAAGAGGCCGTCACCGCCGCCATGTGCATCCATGTACCCATTGAGCGCCTGCTTCAGATCTGCGGACATCTTAGTCTCCAGTGAACGCGGGGTCGGTCTGCCGCGCCGGTGAGGATGATCTTAATCCCTCAGCCCGGCTGGGCAAGGCGTTTGGAGGAATAGGCAAGAAATTGCAGGGTTTCGGCATTCAGGATTCCAAGCTTGCGGCGCATAAACTGGTCTATCAAAACATCAGGAGTACCTGAAATGCCTAACCAGAATTCAACCTCGAAAATCGCAATCGTAACCGGCGGAAGCCGCGGCCTGGGCCGCAATACGGTCGTCCATCTGGCAAGGAGCGGCGTCGATGTGATCTTGACCTACAACTCGAACCGCGACGAGGCGGAGAAGGTCGTCGCTGAGATCGAGGCGCTGGGCCGCAAGGCCGCCGCACTTCAACTTGACGCCGGCAACGTGGCGGCGTTCGATGCCTTTGTCGAAAGTGTTCGCGAGATCCTCAAGGGCTGGGGGCGTGAGCACTTCGACTTTCTAGTCAACAATGCCGGCACCAGCTACCACGCCCCGATTTTGGAGACGACCGAAGCGGAGATGGACAAGCTTTACAACCTGCATTTCAAGGGGGTCTTCTTCCTCACGCAGAAGCTCCTGCCGGTGATCGAGGACGGCGGCCGCATCGTCAACCTCTCCAGCGGTCTTGCCCGCATGGCCATGGTCGGCGCTTCGGCCTACGGCTCGATAAAGGGCGCAGTCGAGGTGCTGACGCGCTACATGGCAAAGGAGCTTGGCCCCCGCGGCATTGCCGTCAATGCCGTCGCCCCGGGCGCCATCGAAACCGATTTCAGCGGCGGCATGGTGCGGGACAATCCGGAGATCAACCGTGCGGTCGCCTCCATGACCGCACTGGGCCGCGCCGGTGTCCCCGACGATATAGGGCCGATGATCGCTTCCCTCCTGAGCGATGCCAACCGTTGGGTCAACGCCCAGCGCATCGAGGTTTCGGGCGGCATGTCGCTCTGAATAATCGCGATTGGGCGAACAGCTACACGGCGATCGGTTTCTCTGTCCAGCCGCTGGTCCAGAGTTCCCGCAGCCGGTCGCCGTCGCCCTTGAAGAAATCCTCAGCTGTCGCACAGCGTTCCACCCGGTCGCTGCGGAAATTGCGGATCGCCTGGCGCAGCTCGCACCAGGCGACGATATTGGCGGTCTGCGAATAATAGATCAGCGCGACCGGCCGGATCGTCCGCTCGCTGGCGCGGCCGAGCTCGTCGCGATAGCCGAGCATCAGCTTGCGTTCGTCGCGGATCGCGCGGCGCACGATCGCCAGGTCGAAGCCCGCCGGCTGCGCGATCGAGCCCCAGGCGTAAAGCGCCTTGTTGTCCATCGCCTGGCGCAGGGGCGCCGGCACGGCGCCTGATATCTTCCGGTTGACCCGGCGCGCGGCCTGCTTCAGCTCCTCGTCCGCCGTCCGTTCGAGCAGCGCCAGCGACAGCACGATCGCCTCCATCTCCTCGATCGAGAACATCAGCGGCGGCAGGTCGAAGCCCGGCCGCATGATGTAGCCGATGCCGCGCCCGCCTTCGATCGGCACCCGCATCGCCTGAAGGGCGGCGATGTCGCGATAGATCGAGCGCACGGTCACTTCGAGCGTCTCGGCCATCGTCGCCGCCGTCATCGGTTTTCTTGCCAGCCTGAGGATCTGAATGATCTCGAAAAGCCGCGAGGCCTTGCGCATTTAACCTCTCCCATCCGCCACGCTCCTGACAATACACTGTCAGTTGGGTTCCCGTATAGAGCCGCCTATCGGATTGAAATCAATCAGGGTCTTTTGAAAACGGCCCGCAGAACCCAAGGCGGTAACTGACATGAACTACCACGAAAACCTCTGGCTCTTCTTCACCCTTCTCGTCGGCATCATCATCGTGCCGGGTATGGACATGCTCTTCGTGCTCGCCAATTCGCTGACCGGCGGCGTCAAGCGCGGGCTGGCGGCGACCGGCGGCATCATGGCCGGCGGCGCCGTGCATTCGGCCTATGGCGCGGCTGGGGTCGGCGTGCTCGTCACCATGCTGCCGCAGCTCTTCAACGTACTGCTGTTTGCCGGCGTCGCCTACATGATCTGGATCGGTATTTCGCTGATCCGCAGTTCGATCACCGTCGAGGCGGTCGAGCCGGGAACCGCACGCTCCGGCTGGCGCGCCTTCCGCCAGGGCGCTGTCACCTGTCTCGTCAATCCGAAGGCCTATATTTTCATGTTCGCTGTCTATCCGCAGTTCCTCAGGCCGGAATATGGCCCGATCTGGATGCAGGGACTGATCATGGGCGTCATGACTGTCGTCACCCAGTTCGCCATCTACGGCACGCTGGCGATGACGGCCGGCCGCAGCCGCGACCTGCTCGTCGCCAACCCTGACGTCACGGCCTTTGTCGGCCGCTTCGCCGGACTGCTGCTGGTTGCCGTCTCCGCCTTCAGCCTCTGGCAGGGGTGGAAAAGCGCCTGAACCGCCACTGCATGTCGCCCGGAAGTGTGCAGCGGTTCCGGGATAACGACATACATAAAAGCAGAGAACGGCCTATCACATTGTTTTTATGACAATCCGGCAAAAAGTGACTGTCTGCCGCCGTGGATTTTGTCATGCTCCCGGTGCAGATTGGCCATCGGCCAGCTTGGCCGAGGAAAAAGGGAGAGAAATATGAATTGGAAAGCAGCAGCTGCGGCTGTAGCGATCGCCGGCATGGCCTTCAGTTCGGTGACCGCCGCCGACGGCACCCATGATTCGCGCATTGCGCTGATGAAGCAGATCGGCGGTTCGGCTGGCGCGCTGGCGGCCATCGCCAAGGGCACGAAGCCTTACGACGCCGAGGCGGTGAAGGCGGCACTGACGACGATTGCCGCAACGGCCAAGGTTTTCCCCGATCAGTTCAAGCCGGGCACGGAGACCGGCGACAAAGAGGCGAGCCCGAAAATCTGGGAAAACATGGACGACTTCAAGGCGCGCGCCGCCAAGCTCTCCACTGACGCCGAAACTGCGCTCGCCCAGCTTCCGGCCGATCCTGCGGCCGTCGGCGCCACGATGAACACGCTTGGCGCCAATTGCGCGGGCTGTCACAAGGCCTATCGTATCAAGGAGTGATAGGCCGGCCTGAGCAATTCCAGCAAAGGTGCGCGGCTTGCTTCCGCGTGACGTGGGGGAAATGGAACGCTCGGGACCCGCGATCCGTGCCGGGCTTGCCGCCGGCGCGGATCGCTTTATGTGGGACCGACGGCGGCAACATTGGCAAAAGGAGAGGCGGCGCATGGTCCGCAGGTTCATCCGGGTACTGCTCTGTCTGATCGGCGTCGCTGTGCTCGGCGGGGGCGCCTTCTATCTCGTCACCGCACCCGATCCGCTGCCGGAGAGCCATTGGGCGGGTCTCGGCGCGCCGGATCCGGCAAATGGTCAGATGGTTTTCTGGGCGGGCGGCTGCGTCAGCTGTCATGCCGCACCCGGGTCCGAAGGCGATGCAAAGCTGACGCTTTCAGGCGGCCTGGCGCTGAAGAGCCCTTTCGGGACCTTCCACGTGCCGAACATCTCACCCGATGAAAAAGCCGGCATCGGCACCTGGACGCTTGCCGAGTTCGGTAATGCGATGAAGCGCGGCGTCGGCCCGGGTGGCGAGCATCTCTACCCGTCCTTTCCCTATGGCTCCTATTCCCGCATGAGCGACAAGGACGTCAACGATCTCTATGGCTTCCTGAAAACCCTGCCGAAGAGCGCAAACGTGGCGCCGCCGCACGAACTGCCGTTCCCCTTCAACATCCGGCTGGCGCTCGGCGGCTGGAAATTTCTCTATCTCAACGACCAGCCGCGCGTCGCCCTGGCAAAGAGCGACGACAAGATCAAGCGCGGGCAATATCTCGTCGAAGGCCCCGGCCATTGCGGCGAATGCCATACGCCGCGTGATGCGCTCGGCGGCTTCAAGGCGGATCAGTGGCTTGCCGGCGCGCCCAATCCGGAAGGCAAGGGTCGCATACCCAATATCACCCCGGCTTCCGAGAGCATCGGCGGCTGGAGCGAGGCCGATATCGCCAGTTATCTCGAAACCGGCTTCACCCCCGATTTCGATTCCGTCGGCGGCTCGATGGTCGATGTGCAGCAGAACATCGCCCATCTGCCGGCCTCCGACCGTGAAGCGATCGCAGCCTATCTGAAGGCCGTGCCGGGACGCTAGAGCATGTTGCGAGCAACGACATGCGTAAAAACAAACATCCGAAGCGCGTCGCATGAATCAAGTTTGATGCGACGCGCGCTTTAAAGTGCGGTTGTGCTTGGCGCTTTCGCAGGGTCCCACGCCTGTTTATAGGGAGGTGGGACCCGGCATCAGATCATAGGGATGGCGCCAGCCGGGCATCGTGCTGATACGATCTTTCCAGGCTGCGATAGCCGGGAAGTCGCTGTGATCTATCCCGGTTTCCTCCGGCATGAAGACGTAGCCCGCCAGAGAGAGGTCTGCGATCGTCAGCCGATCGCCGACCATGAAGGCCTGGTGCGCCAGATGTTCGTCAACAATGGCATAGGCAGCTTTGGCCCTCAGTCTCAAAAACTCGACGACGGGCGTCTCGCCGCTCTTCTGGAGGCCATACATGAACCTCAGCGTCGCGTAATAGCTCGTGAATTTGTGGTTGTCGAAAAGAATCCAACGCATGATGTCACGTCGCTCTTCGGCTGTCTGCGCCCCGAAGTGGCCTGTCACCTCTGACAAATAGTCCAGGATAATCCCCGATTGGCTGATCTTCGTTTGGCCGTGCTCGAGCACAGGGGCTTCGCCCTGCTCGTTTATGGTTTTTCGCCATGCTTCAGTGCGTGTTTCGCCGCCGAGATAGTCAACGAAAATGCTCTCCCACTCGATGCCGGCAAGTGTGAGGAAGAGCGCGACCTTGTAACAGTTCCCCGAGAGAGCGAAGCAATGTAGTTTGAAATCTGGCATGAAAGCTCCTCATGCAATTCGAGAATTGTCAGTAGGCTGAAACCGGTCCCTACATAAACCCGATCGGCCGCTTCATGACCTCCAGCCCTGAAGCGCGTCGCAATCTTTCAGATTTGCTCGTCGCGCTTTAGGCCTTTATGTCAACGCATCCTGTTATCGCAACACCGCTCACACTTTGCGCGACGCGCTTTAGGCGATCGATTGCATGTAGCGCATGCCGGTTACTGGCCGCGGGGTGAAATCCAGCTGTTCGTAGAAGCGGTGCGCCAGCACGTTTCCGGTGGCGGCGCTGACGGAGAGGTAGCCGCAGCCGGCATTGCGGGCGGTCTCGCGCGCCCGGTCGACGAGCAGCTGGCCGGTGCCGTGGCCGCGATGGCCGTCGCGCACGAAGAGATGGTGCAGGTCCATGCCGCGCTTGCCTTCCTGCGCCCTGTAGAGCGGCACGAGAATGGCGTAGCCGATCAGACCTTCGCTGGTCTCGGCGACGAGCGCATTGATCCAGGGCAGGGGCCCGAAGAGGTCGCGCTCCAGCTGCTCCGGCGTTGTGGCAGCCGCATCGCCGTGATGGGCGGCAAGCAGGGCGATCATCTCGCCGAGTTCGGGCAGGTCGCGCGGCTTGGCGGCGCGGATCGTCACCACCGATGGGCGCATCAGTGAAATTTCGCTGTCTTCGATTTCGGTCATGGTCTTCGCGTCCTTTGATAGTCTGCCGTCAGGACGCTGCCGATACAACAAAGCCGCCTGACGGCGGCTTGTTGACAATATGATCTTGTCCGGCCGCCCTTTACAGGTACAGCCAAAAATACGAGCGGCTCTGGTGCGCGTTCTTGATCATGGATCATAGATCGTCGGAAACGCGGGCTTTGTCAATGGCGGATCAAGCCCATCACCGGCATTGAGCCTCGGCTTCAGCCTTGATACTATACCCCCCTATGTTATATGAAAGCCCATCATGTCCCACACCACCCTGCAGAAAAAGAAGCTCGTCGCCCGCATCAGCCGGCTGAAGGGGCAGATGGAGGCGGTCGAGCGCGCGCTCGAGGCCGAGCGCCCCTGCGGCGAGATCCTGCAGTTGCTCGCCTCGATCCGCGGCGCCCTCACCGGGCTGACCGGCGAGGTGCTCGACGATCACCTGCGCGAGCATGTGCTGAATGCCGCTGATGATGCGGCCAGGGCAGAGGCGGTCGAGGAAATATCCGAAGTCTTGAGAACCTATATGCGCTAGAGCAATTCCAGGAAAAGCGTGAAGCGGTTTTCCCAGGCAAAGCGCGTAGCGATTTTGCCGAGAATTGCGTAAAAACAAAGAGTTATGGCGACGAAGGAGCCTGTCATGAGTGCCGGAATCGACAAAGTTGGAATTGATGCCCTGGAACACGATCACGTCTTCCTCGGCACTGATCATGCACGCAACGAGCGGCGCATCTGGCTGGTGATTGCGCTGACGGCGGTGATGATGGTGGCGGAAATCGCCGCCGGCACCGTCTACGGCTCCATGGCGCTCGTCGCCGATGGCTGGCACATGTCGACCCATGCCAGCGCACTGCTGATTTCCGCACTCGCCTATCTCTTCGCCCGCCGGCAGGCGCGCAATCCGCGTTTCACTTTCGGCACCGGCAAGCTCGGCGATCTCGCCGGCTTCGCCAGCGCCATCGTCCTCGCGCTGATCGCCCTGCTGATGGCCTGGGAGAGCCTGCTGCGCCTTTCCAATCCCGTGCCGATCGGCTTTGCCCAGGCAATCGCCGTGGCGGTGATCGGCCTTGCCGTCAATCTGGTGAGCGCCTGGCTGCTGGCCGGCGGCGGCCATGTCGCGCATGGCAATCATGCGCATCACGGGCATGGTAATCATGCCCATGCCCACGGCCATCATCATCACGGACATGGCGATCATGCCCATCACGCAAAGACCGGCGACAACAACATCCGCGCCGCCTATCTGCATGTCATCGCCGATGCCCTGACCTCCGTGCTCGCCATCGCGGCGCTGACGCTCGGCAGTCTCTACGGTTGGCTCTGGCTCGATCCCCTGATGGGCATCGTCGGCGGGCTGGTGATCGCCAACTGGTCCTGGAGCCTGATGAGATCCTCGGGCGGCGTCCTTCTCGATGTCGTTCCCGAAGGCGAGACGCTGCCGGCGGAAATCCGCGGCGCCATCGAGACGGAGGGCGACCGGATCACCGATCTGCATGTCTGGCAGGTCGGCCCCGGCCATCATGCCGCGATCGTCGCCGTCCTCACCTCGCAGCCGCGAGACCCGGCTTTCTACAAGGGCAGGCTTTCGGCGCTGGAGGAATTGTCGCATGTAACGGTCGAGGTGACGCGCGCGGCGTGATCGGCGCGGGCGGAGACGCTCGGCGGACGACAAGATCGCTCGGCGGACGATTAACATCGCTCGGCGGACGATTAACATCGCCGCGGGGACGACAAGTCGCCGCAATCGCTGCTTAGCTCTGTCCTCCTGATTCGCCGGAGGATTTCATGGATCTCAGTCTGACCCGCCGCATGCTGATAGGCTCGGCATTGTGCCTGCCCGTGCTGACGCTTCGAGCCAATGCCGAGGAGGGGGCCAAGGAGAGTGCCAAAGAGAGTGCCGGCGAGGGCGACGACAATATCGAACACCGCCTTGCCGCATTGGAAAAACGCACCGGCGGCCGCCTCGGCGTCTCGGTGCTCGACACCGATACGAGCATCTCCTTCGGCTATCGCGGCAGCGAGGCCTTCCCGATGTGCAGCACTTTCAAGGCGCTGGCCGCCGCTTTCGTGCTTGCCCGGGCCGATAAGGGCGAGGAGAACCTCGACCGGCGGGTGACCTACGGCAAGGACAAGCTCGTCGATTATTCGCCGCTCAGCGAAAAACATGCCGGCACTGATGGGATGACCGTCGCCGAACTCTGCGAGGCGGCGGTGACCGTCAGCGACAACACAGCCGGCAATCTGCTACTCGAAAGTTTTGGCGGGCCGGCGGGCCTGACCAACTGGCTGCGCTCGATCGGCGACGGCACGACCCGTCTCGACCGCACCGAACCGACGCTGAACGAGGGCCGGAAGGGTGATCCGCGCGACACGACGACCCCGGATGCGATGCTCAACACGCTCGGCAATCTGACGCTCGGCTCGGTCCTCGCCGAAGCCTCCTGCGACAGGCTGATCGCCTGGCTGGTGACGAGCACGACCGGCAAGGAGCGGCTCAGGGCCGGCCTGCCGGCGGATTGGAAGGTCGGCGACAAGACCGGCACCGGTCCGAATGGATCTCTCGGCGATATCGCGGTGATCTGGCCGCCCGATCGCGGCCCGATCGTCGCGGCCGTCTATATCAGCGAGACGACCGTGCCGGTAAAGGAGCTCAACCCGCTCTTTGCCGAAGTCGGCCGCATGATCGTCGAGATGGTGTGAATCATAAAAAATGCGGCGGAGAAGGCTCTCCCGCCGCATGCTGTCGATCTTTCAGTGGCTCAGGCGGCGGTGATATCGTCTGCCGTCTCGGTGCCGTCATCCTCGATGCCGGCCATCTCGCGCTTGATCTGGTCGGCGATTTCCTTCTCGATTGCTGCGCGCTGGTCGGCCGGCATGGCGGCCAGATCGGCCTCGGTCAGATCGTGCTGCTCGAGGTAGCGGGCCCGGATATATTCCGCCGGCGTCATGTTGCCCCATTTGGAGAATTCGTCGACCAGGGAGTCATGCGCAGCGCTTGCCGCCACTTCTTCGTCGGAGGGCGGGTTGATATAAGGGCCTTCGCTGCTTTGAAGAGCCCAGATCGTATTGGCGATCGAAGGCGGCGTGCTGCTGGGCTCGAGACCGGGCGCGGTATTGCGCGCTGTTTTGGTGAAGTCCGTCGTCTGCTGATTCTTGGATTTGGCCGGCTGATCGAAAAGGCCGCCGATGCCGTAATAGTTGCGAATATTGCTAGAGATTTCCATAAAAACTCTCCCCGAAAACCGGGGAGAGAATGAAGCGGTAAACCTGCGCAGAGCTTGCGGGAAGCTTGGTGTCACGGCAACGTATAGGCGATCACATAATCGCCGGGCGTGGTGCCGACCGAGCCGTGGCCGCCGGCGACCATGACGACATATTGCTTGTTGTCATCGGTCATATAGGTCATCGGCGTCGCCTGGCCGCCGGCGGGAAGCCGTCCCTGCCAGAGCTCCCGGCCACTCGTCACGTCATAGGCGCGCAGGTAGTTGTCGACCGCGGCCCCCAGGAAGGCGACGCCGCCCTTGGTCAGCATCGGCCCGCCGATGCCGGGCACGCCCACCTTGAAGGGCAGGGGCAATGGCGTCATGTCGTGGACGGTGCCGTTCTTGTGCATATAGGCGATCTTGCCGGTGCGCAGGTCGACGCCGGCGACATAACCCCATGGCGGCGCCTGGCAGGGGATTTGGAGCAGCCCGAGGAAGGGACCCATGAAGACGCCGTAGGGCGCGCCGTCATTGCGGTTGAGCCCCTGTTCGCTGCCCTTCTCGTCCTGGCCTCTCGGAGGAATGTCGGCGGCCGGCACCAGGCGCGAGGTAAAGGCGAGATAGGTCGGCATGCCGAACATGATCTGCCGCTCCGGATCCACCGCCACCGAGCCCCAGTTGAAGGTGCCGAAATTGCCGGGATAGACGATCGTCCCTTTCAGCGAAGGCGGCGTAAAGCGGCCCTCATAGTGGTAGCGGTGGAAGTCGATGCGGCAGGCCATCTGATCGAACAGCGATACGCCCCACATGTCTCTTTCCTGGAGCGGCTTTGGCGAGAAGGTGAGGTCCGAGATCGGCTGCGTCGGCGAGGTATGATCGCCCGAGACCGCGCCGCCTGGCGCTGGTATTTCCTTGATCGGGATGATCGGCTCGCCGCTGCGCCGGTCGAGCACATAGATATCGCCCTGTTTGGTCGGGCCGACCAAGGCCGGAACCACGGTGCCGTCTTGCTTCGTCAGGTCGATCAGCGCCGGCTGGGCCGGCACGTCCATGTCCCAGAGATCGTGATGCACTGTCTGGCGCACCCAGCGCAACTGGCCGGTGGCGATATCGAGCGCGACGATAGAGGAGGAGAATTTCTCGACATTGTCGCTGCGGCCGATGCCGATCTGGTCGGGTACTTGGTTGCCGAGCGGGATGTAGACCATGCCGAGCGCCTCGTCGACGCTGAAGACCGACCAACTGTTCGGCGAGTTGGTCGTATAGGTCTGGCCCTCGGTGATCGGCGTCGTCACATCGGGATTGCCGGAATCCCAATTCCAGACCAGGGCGCCGGTATTGATGTCGAAGGCGCGGATGACGCCGGATTGCTCCTCAGTCGAATAATTGTCGTTCACCGCCCCGCCGACGATGATTTTGCCCGCCACCGCGACCGGCGGCGAAGTGGAATAATAGTATCCGGCCGGGTTGAACCGCATGCCGGTTTCCAAATGCAGCACGCCCTGGTCGGCAAAGCTGGTGCAGACCTTCCCGTCCGCCGCATCGAGCGCGATCAGCCGGGCGTCTGAGGTCGGCAGGTAGACGCGCTCGGCGCAGGGCTGGCCGGCGGCAACGGTTGGATCGGCATAATAGGTGACGCCGCGGCAGGTCTGATGCTGCCGGTCGGGGTTCATGCCCGAGTTGGCGTCGTATTTCCATTTCTCCTTGCCGGTCTTGGCGTCGAGCGCGATCGCCCAGTTATGCGGCGTGCAGAGATAGAGCGTGTCCTTCACCTTCAGCGGCGTCACCTGATAGGTCGTCTCGCCGACATCGTCCGGCCGCTTGACGTCGCCGGTCTGGTATCGCCACGCTTCCTTGAGGGTGGAGACGTTTTCGGCGGTGATCTGGTCGAGTGGCGAATAGCGCTGGCCGAAGGGCGTGCGGCCGTATTGATGCCATTCGCCGTCCGGGACGCTGCCGCCGAAGGCGGGATTGGCGGCGACCGTATCCTTGGGCAGCTCGCCGGCGAGATCATGGGGGTCAGTCGTCATCGAATAGAGGGCGACAAGGATGGCGAGAATGACAGGCGCGGCGAGCGGCCAGGGGTTTGCGGCATAGGTGATGCCCGTTGGGCTGCGCAGGCCAAGCGGCCGGCGGATCCATGGCGTCAGCAGCCAGAGCCCGAGCAGGATGATCATGCCGCCGCGGGGCCCAAGCTGCCACCAGTCGAAGCCGACCTCCCAAATCGCCCAGGCGAGTGCTGCGACGACGAGCACCGCATAGACCCAGAGCGCCACCGCCTTGCGCATCAGCAGCAGCCCGGCGGTAATCAGGAACATCAGCCCGGCGAACAGATAGAAGACGCTGCCGCCGAGCGTGACGAGCCAGAGCCCGCCGCCGCTGAGAGTGAGCCCGACGATGATGAAGAAGATGGAGGTGACGATGATCGCCATAAGGCTGTCTCCCGCTGAGGTTAGCCGGGCTGAAGGATCGGCGGAAAAGTCCCGCCGATCAGGCAGATAGCGCGAAGGAGATGCCTTTCAACGGCCACAATTGCCGCAGGGGCTACAGCGCCACGCGTCTTTTAAGACGCGCAAAGGACGCTGTAACACTTTGAATGCTGCATAACTTTAGCTTTAAATCGATTCCGATTTAAGGAATTATGCAGTCGGTCCGGATGCACCGAACTGGGCTTGATGCAGCCTGGCGTAGCCGCCTTCGCGCGCCAGCAACTGGCTGTGCGTGCCCTGTTCGACGATGCCTGACGTTCCCACTACGACGATGCGGTCGGCGTTGCGGATGGTGGCGAGTCGATGGGCGACGACCAGCGTGGTGCGTCCCTTGGAGAGCGCCGACAGCGACTGCTGGATGGCATATTCGGTCGCCGAATCGAGCGCCGAGGTGGCTTCATCGAGGATGAGGATCGGCGGATTTTTCAGGAAGATGCGGGCGATCGCCAGGCGCTGCTTCTGCCCGCCGGAAAGCTTGACGCCGCGTTCGCCGACGACGGTATCGAGCCCGTTCGGCAGCGACAGCACGTATTCGTCGAGGGCGGCGCGCCGCAACGCGTCGATGATCGCCGCGTCGTCGGCGCCAAGCCGGCCATAGGCGATATTGTCGCGGATGGTGCCGCCGAACAGGAAGACGTCCTGGGCGACGATGCCGATCTGCGAGCGCAGCGACTTCTGGGTCATGTCGCGGATGTCGATGCCGTCGATCAGGATCGAGCCGGAATCCACCTCGTAAAAGCGCGGCAGCAACGAGCAGATCGTGGTCTTGCCGGCGCCGGACGGACCAACGAAGGCGATCGTCTCGCCGGCCGCGATCGAGAGTTCGAGCCCGTCGAGCACCTTGCCGTCGCCGGTATAGCCGAAGCTCACATTGCTGTAGACGATGTTGCCGGTAAGGTGATCGACGCTGGTCGCGTTCGGCCGGTCGGCGATATCTGGGGCGGTGTCGATCAGCTGCGTGAAGCGCTTGAAGCCGGCGATGCCCTTCGGATAGCTCTCCAGCACCGAGGTGATCTTGTCGATCGGCCGGAAGAACACATTGACCAGCAGCAGGAAGCCGACAAAGCCGCCATAGCTGAGTTCGCCCGATATGACGAACCAGGTTCCCGATATCATCACCACCAGTTGCACGAAGCGCGTGCTGAAATAGCTGAGCGTGATGCTGGCGGTCATATAGGCATAGGCGTTGAGTTTGGTTGCCCTGTAGCCCTCGTTGTTGCGGGCGAACAGATCGCGTTCGTGATCCTCGTTGGCGAAAGCCTTGACGACGCGGATGCCGCCGACGCTTTCATGCACGCGTGTATTGAACTCACCGACCTGCCGGAACAGGTCTCGCCAGCTGAGCGTCATCTTGGCGCCGTAGCGGCTGACTAGCCAGGTCATGAACGGCACGATGGCGGTCGTCAGCAGCGCCAGCTTCCAGTGCACGGTGAACATCAGGATGAAGGCGCCGATGAAGGTCATGATCGCGATGAACAGGTCTTCGGGACCGTGATGGGCGACTTCGCCGACTTCTTCGAGGTCCTTGGTCACATGGGTGATCAGATGGCCGGTCTTGTTGTTGTCGAAATAGCGGAAGGACAGCTTCTGGATATGGTCGAAAGCCTGCCGGCGCATATCGGTCTCGATGCCGATTCCGAGCGCATGGCCCCAATAATTGACCACCGCCATCAGCGCCGTGTTGAACAGGTAGATGACCAGCAGCAGCCCGGCCGTCGCCGCAATCAGCCACCAGTCCCGCTGCGGCAGCAGGGTGTCGACGAAGAGCTTGACGGCGATAGGAAAGCCGAGTTCCAGCAGCCCGGCAACGACCGCGCAGCCGAAATCGAGAAAGAACAATTGCTTGTAGGGACTGTAATAGCGAAAGAATCTGAGCAGCATGGACGGCCCCACGGGAAATGCGGAAGGAGGCGCCGCTCCTCGTCAAGGACGCTGTAGCGGCGGCGATCCTGCAAGGACAGCCCTTTTCGTCGCAGGCCGGATGGAAGCGGATCGCTGTGGCGCAACTGCCGCACCGAAAACGATCGAAGCGCCTGTCACGTTCCGCAGAAGGTCGCAAGCACCCGTTCGTCGGGCTTCGGCGGTTCCCGATAGGCAACAAAGCCCGGCTGGTCCTCATAGGGTTTCGAAAGCACGCTCAGCAGCGCCTCGAACAGCGAAAAATCGCCATTCTCGACGGCGGCCTCGATCGCCTGTTCGACGCGGTGATTGCGCGGAATGAAGGCCGGATTGACGCGGCGCATGGCAATGGCGCGCTCGGTGGCCGTCTGCGAATCGCGTGACAGCCGCTCGCGCCACTGCGTAAGCCACGCGCCGCGGGCGTCCGGCTCGCGGAAACTCGCCGCAAATTCAGGCTCTGCGGCATCATCGCCGGCAAGATCCGATAGCCGCCGGAAGGTCAGGGTGAAATCGGCGCCCTGCGCCTGCATCAGTGACAGTAACGCCTGCACCAGGTCGAGATCGCCGTCCTCTTCGCCGGCAAGGCCGATCTTTTCGCGCATGCCGGCCAGCCAATGCGCCTGGAACCGTTCACCGTAACTCTTTATCACGATATTGGCCTTGTCGACCGCGCCGTCGGGCTCGGCGTCGATCAGCGGCAGCAGCGTTTCGCCGAGCCTTGCGAGGTTCCATTGGCCGATGCCGGGCTGGTTGGCATAGGCGTAACGACCATGCTGGTCGATCGACGAAAAAACGGTCGCCGGATCATAGGCATCCATGAAAGCGCAGGGGCCGAAATCGATCGTCTCGCCGGAGACGGTCATATTGTCCGTGTTCATCACGCCATGGATGAAGCCGACATGCAGCCAGCGGGCAATCAGCGCCGCCTGGCGTTCGGAGACCGCTTCGAACAGCGCGAGATAGGGGTTCTCGGCTTCTTTCAATGCCGGATAGTGCCGGTCGATCACATAATCGGCCAGAGCCCGCACGCCGTCGGTATCGCCCCTGGCTGCGAAGTACTGGAAGGTGCCGACGCGGACATGGCTGGCCGCGACGCGGGTGAAAACCGCGCCCGGCAGCACCTCTTCGCGATAGACCGGCTCGCCTGTCGTCACCGCCGCCAGCGCCCGCGTGGCGGGAATGCCGAGCGCGAACATCGCTTCGCTGATGATATATTCACGCAAGACCGGCCCGATTGCCGCCCGCCCATCGCCGCGGCGCGAAAAAGGCGTTGGTCCGGCGCCCTTCAGCTGGATGTCGTAGCGCTTGCCGCTGCGGCCGACCACCTCGCCGAGAAGGATCGCCCGCCCGTCACCGAGCTGCGGCGAGAAGCCGCCGAACTGGTGCCCGGCATAGGCCATCGCCAGCGGTTCGGCCCCTTCGGGAACGAGATTGCCGGAAAAGATCGCCGCGCCATCGCGGCGCAAGGCCTCGACATCGAGCCCGAGTTCGGCGGCGAGCGCCTCGTTGAGCTTGATCAGCCAAGGCTCCGCCACCGCGGTCGGCGCTTGCGCCGCAAAGAAGTGGGGCGGCAAACCGACATAGCTGTTGTCGAACGGAAAGGCCGCACCGGGCCGGTTTTTCTGCAGGGCGGAGGTCATGGTTCATAGGTAGGGCCGGGGTGTCTGTGGCGCAAGCCGGACATTCACGAAGATCGAACCGATGCAAGGAATCGTGACCTGCCTTTACCTCTCGTCAAAGCAGCTTTGCCATAAACGACATAGCGCCGCCATGATCGCGGGCGTATAGCAAATCGTCTCCCCTTGGCTTTACGCCATGTCATCCCCCGCGGCCTTGCTGCCTTTGTGTGCTCCGCCGCGCCACCGCGAGTGATCCCGGACGATGTCGGATCAGATTTACCAGGCGCCGATGGTTCGGCGCGCCACGCCCAATTTTCGGGTGATCGCGATGATTGTCGCGAGTGCGATGCTGATGGAAAACATCGATGCGACCGTGCTTGCGACCGCGCTGCCCACCATGGCGCGCGATTTCGGCGTCGGCGCCCCGGCCATGTCGATCGCCCTGACTTCCTATCTCTTGAGCCTTGCGATCTTCATCCCGGCAAGCGGCCGGATGGCCGACAGTTTCGGCTCCCGCACCGTTTTCCGCTCGGCGATCGCCGTCTTCGTCGTCGGCTCCATCCTCTGTGCTCTGGCGCCGACGCTGTCCTTCCTGGTGCTGGCGCGGCTGCTTCAGGGCATAGGCGGCGCGATGATGATGCCGGTCGGGCGCCTGGTGCTGATGCGCAGCGTCGACCGCAAGGATATGGTCAGCGCCATGTCCTGGCTGCTCGTACCGGCGCTGATCGGCCCGATTGTCGGCCCGCCGCTCGGCGGCTTCATCGTCACCTATCTCGACTGGCGCTGGATCTTTTATATCAACGTGCCGATCGGCATCATCGGTATGATCTTCGTCTCGATCTACATCGACGAGGTCAAGGGCAAGGCAAGTGGTCCGTTCGATACGATCGGTTTCGTCCTCTCGGGCATCTCGCTCGGTTCGCTGCTCTTCGGCTTCGAAATGTCGAGCCATGAGGGTGAGGGTGCGTTTTCGATCTTCCTGATCGCCATCGGCCTGCTCTTCGGCATCGCCTATCTCAGGCATGCCCGCAAGCATCCGTCGCCGATCATGGATTTCTCGCTGATGAAGGTGCCAAGCTTCGGCACGTCTGTCATTGCAGGTTCCCTGACCCGCATCACGCAAGGGGCGCAGCCCTTCCTCCTGCCGCTGCTCTTCCAGATCGGCTTCGGCCTGTCTGCCGCCGCGGCCGGCCAGATCATCATCGCGACCGCGCTTGGCGCTCTCGCCATGAAGCCGATGGCCAAGTTTGTCTTCCGCCGGCTGGGCTTCCGCAGAAGCCTCATCCTCAACGGTATCCTCGGGACGATCGGCTATGGCCTTTGTGCCGCCTTCCGGCCGGACTGGCCGATGCCGCTGATCTTCGTCGTCCTGGTGCTCAGCGCCTTCTTCCTGTCGTTCCAGTTCACCGCCTATAACACCATTGCCTATGACGAGATCAGCAAGGAGCGGATGAGCTCGGCCACGAGCTTCTACACCACCTTCCAGCAGCTGATGCTGTCACTCGGCATCTGCATCGGCGCCTTGGCGCTGCACGGCTCCATGGCTTTGTCAGGCACTGAGACGCCGGCTCTTGGCGATTTCTCGGCCGCCTTCATCGTCGTCACGATCATCTCGATCACCGCCACCTTTTGGAACCTGCGCTTCTCGCCGACCGCCGGCGAGGAGATCACCGGCTATAGGGCGAAACAGAGGAAGGGCGCCGTCGCCGAAAGCTGACGCCGCCCGCGGCCCGTCCACCGCCGTCGCCATTTCTGTTGTGCCGTGCCGGCACCCTCTGCCCTGCCGGATACAACATCTCCTCCCTCTCAGGTCGTCACGCCGCTTGCGGCAGGCATGCCTCGCAGATCGCCGCGATGTGGCGGTGGTCGGTGCCGCAGCAGCCGCCGAGCACGCGGAGCTCCGGCATGCGGTCGATGAGCGTGCGGTAGCGGCGGCCGAGATCTTCCGGATCGCCCGCATCCAGCGTCTCGCTATTGTCGAGCTGCTCATGGCTCATGGTCGAGGCATTGGCGCGGATGCCGGAAATGCGCCTCACCCAGGCGCTTCCAGGATCGAGCGCTGTTTCGAAATGCGTCGGGTGGGCGCAATTGATCATGTAATAGGCCGGCGCCCCGCCGGTCATCGCATCGGTCGTCTCGATGGCCTCCTGAATGCTGCGGCCCGTCACCAACCGGCCATCCGTCTCGAGCGTGAAGGAGATGGCCGAGGGCATGCCGAGCGCCTGTGCCGCCCGCGCCACGCCGATCGCCTCGTCGATATTGGTCAACGTGAAGGCGCTCACCATGTCGGCTTCCGTGCCGGCAAAAGCCCCGATCTGAAAGGCGTGGTAGTCTTCCGCTTCGGCCGCATCCATGAAGCCTGCCTTGTAGCCGTCGCCGCGCGGGCCGATCGCGCCGCTGATCACGATCGGTTGCTCCGGCCGTTCATAGGCGCTGCGCAAGCCGACCAGCAAGTCGATGGCCTCCTCGTTGACCGCCTTCAGGGCTTCGCTCGTATAGCCGAGCTTCTGCCCCCAGTCCGGATTGGCCCGCCATGTGGCGGTATCGAGCACGAAGCCAGTGCCGTGCCGCCGTGAGACATCGAGATAACGGCGATAGTAATTCCGCATGCGCTGCCGCCCGTCTTCGGAAGCCAGCAATATGAAGGCGGCGAAATGCGGAAGCTCGATCCCTTCCTGGAAGATCATCGTCGTTTCCATGCCGCCATCGGTAATGAAAGTGCCGCCTTTGAGCTGCGGCAAACAGTTTCTGTACTTTGCCATTGTTGAAGCCTCTCCCTCGCGGCAGCCGATTGGCTGCCGTCGATGAATGATGTTCTGGCGCTTAATCGGCTGCCAAACTAGGCGACTTGAGGTATACTCCAGGCGGTTGTGGCTTTTGCCGATTGATATCAATTGCTTGCTTCAACCGAGGCTGCCGGGGGCGGAGGCAGGTCTGATCGTGCGACGCGGAAAACTGTACCGCCGGTACAGGAGGGGACATGCGAAAGGGCGAGGAAACGCGGACCCGCATCCTCGATGTGGCCGAAGCGGCTGTCTTGCAGAAGGGTTTCGGCGGCACTTCCATCGAGGAACTGATCGCCGAGACCGGCATCACCAAGAGCGGCTTCTTCTATCATTTCAGGGACAAGAACGAGCTCGCCAAGGCGCTGCTCAACCGCTACATCGAAAATGACGAGCGCATCTACGACGAAATCTTCAGCCGCGCGCGCGAGCTGACCGGCGATCCGCTGCAATCCTTCCTGCTCGGCCTGAAGCTGCTTTCCGAATTGCTCTCCGACCTGCCGAACGGCCATCCGGGCTGCCTTGTGGCGGGCATCTGCTATCACGAGCGGCTGTTCGACCGGGAGATACAGGAGATCAACCGGAATGCGGTGCTTGCCTGGCGGCGCCGTTTTGGCCGCATGCTCCGGGAGATCATGGAGGTCTATCCGCCGCGCGAACCCGTCGACGTCGACCAACTCGCCGACATGGTGTCCTCCGTCCTGGAAGGCGGCATCGTTTTGTCGAAGACGCTGAAGGAGCCGAACACGCTGGCCGAACAGGTGCTGATGCTCCGCACTTTCGTGAAGATGCTCTTCCTGCCGGTGGCGGAGATGCCGAGGGCGTCGAGCGGTTCAGCCTTTCATGGAGGCGCAGAGCCGCACTAACTTTTTGGGCGTCAGTCCCCGTCCTCCAGCGCCGCCGCCATTTCCGCGAGCTTGCGCACGGTGTTGAGATTGCGCGACGTCCCCGACTTCACCGCCGGTAGTTTCAGCTTTGAGCGGCCGGAACCATTGGGGTAATGCACATAGATTTCGCGGCCGGCGAGTTTCGCCTCCTCGCCGTCGAGCGCCACCATCGTCTCCAGCGCATCGCCGGGCGCCTTTTCAGGCAGGAAGTAGACGAGCAGGAAGTTCGGCTTGGCATCGGGAAAGGGTGCGTTGGCAACGATTCCGTCGAGTTCCTTGCGGCTGCGCACCATCACGCCTGGCCGTTTGCCCATCGTCTTGCCGAGCGCCTCGTCGAGCCGCTCCTCCACCGTCTTTTCCGCCTCATCCGAGCGGAAAAGCACGTTGCCGCTCTGGATGTAGGTCTTGACGTCGGAAAAGCCGAGGCCTTCGCAGATCGCCTTCAGCTCGGCCATTGGCAAAGAGCCGGTGCCGCCGACGTTTACGGCGCGGAGGAGGGCGATATAGACGGGCATTTCTTTCTCCCTTGACCTCGTGCCGTGCCGGCCCCCCTCTGCCCTGCCGGGCATCTCCCCCACAGGTGGGGAGATTGGCTGGGCGCGATGGCTTCCCCAAACAACAGGCCGTCACATCAATCTTAAATCAGGGCGAGGCATGGCCTCCTGCCGATCTCCCCCCTCGTGGGGGAGATGCCCGGCAGGGCAGAGGGGGGTGCCGTGCCACTAGCACGCCCCCAACCCTTCACATCTTCCCAGCAACCTTGATCGCAAACGCATACTCGAACGCGATCTCTTCCAGCCGCTGGAAGCGGCCCGAGGCGCCGCCGTGGCCGGCGTCCATGTTGGTCTTGAGCAGGATCGGCGCGTTGCCGGTCGTCTTGTCGCGCAGCTTCGCCACCCATTTGGCCGGCTCCCAATAGGTGACGCGCGGGTCGGTCAGGCCGCCGAGCGCCAGGATCGGCGGATAGGCTTTTGCGCCGACATTGTCATAGGGCGAGTAGGATGCGATCTGCTCGTATTCTTCCTGGCTGTCGATCGGGTTGCCCCATTCCGGCCATTCCGGCGGGGTGAGCGGCAAAGTGTCGTCGAGCATGGTGTTGAGCACGTCGACGAAGGGAACGGCGGCGATGAGGCCGGCGAACTTCTCCGGCGCCATGTTGGCAACCGCACCCATCAGCATGCCGCCGGCCGATCCGCCCTCGGCGATGATCTTCGCGTAAGAGGTGAACTTCTGTTGATTCAGATAATCGGCCGCTGCGACGAAGTCCTTGAAGGTATTCGTCTTCTTGTCCATCTTGCCGTCTTCGTACCAGGAAAATCCCTTGTCCTTGCCGCCGCGGATATGGGCGATGGCATAGACGAAGCCGCGGTCGGCGAGCGACAGGCAGTTGGTGTTGAAGCCGGCTGGAATGGTGATGCCGTAGGCGCCATAGCCGTAGAGCAGGCAGGGGGCGCTGCCGTCGAGTGGGGTATCCCTGCGATAGAGCAGGGTGACCGGCACCTTCTCGCCATCCCATGCCGGGGCAAAGACGCGGCGGGTGACGTAGTCGTCGGGATTGTGGCCGGACGGCACTTCCTGCGTCTTCAATAGCGTGCGCTCGCGCGTCACCATGTTGTAGTCGTAGAGCTGCGACGGCGTCGTCATCGACGAATAGGAGAAGCGGATGATATCCGAGTCATATTCCGCCGCGCCCTGCAGCCCCAGTGAATAGGCTTCCTCGGCGAAGGCGATCGCATGTTCCTCGCCGGTCTCCCGATTGCGGATCATGATCTGCGGCAGCCCGTCCTTGCGCTCCAGCCACAGAAGATGGCGGGCATAGGCCATGTGGCTGATAACGAGCGTGCCGGGCTTGTGGGCGACCACTTCGCGCCAGTTCTCTTTCACCGGATTGTCGACCGGCGCTTCCATGATCTTGAAATCCTTGGCGCCGCCGTCATTGGTGAGGATGTAGAAGACGTCGCCGCCCTCGGTCAGCGAATATTCGATGCCCTCTTCGCGTGCCGCCACCAGTTTCGGCTCGGCTGTCAGGTCCTTGGTCGACAGCAGCCGGTATTCGCTGGTCTCGTGGTCGTGAATGTCAATATAGATGAAATCGTCGAGCAGCGAGCCGCCGACGCCCATGAAGAAGCCGGCATCCGCTTCCTCATAGACCAGCCGGTCTTCCGACTGCGGCTGGCCGAGAATATGGTGGAACACCTTCGACGGCCGGTGATTCTCGTCGAGCGCCGAATAGAAGAAGCTCTTGCCGTCGGGCGCCCAGACGCCGCCGCCGCCGGTATTCTCGATCCGGTCGGCAAGGTCTTGCCCGGTCTGGAAGTCGCGCACCTGCAGCGTGAAGAACTCCGAACCCTTGTCGTCATAACCCCAGATGCCGCGGTTGTGGTCGCTGGTATGGTCGAGGCCGGCGAGGCGGAAATAGGCCTTGCCGGCCGCCTCCTTGTCGCCGTCGAGCAGCACGGTGCGGATCGTCTCGTCGGCGACGTTGCCGTCGCGGGCGATGCGGAAAAAGCGCGGCTGTTCGCCGCCTGTGACATAGAAGGTGCCATAGGCATAGGCGCCATCCTTCATCGGCACCGAGCTGTCGTCTTCCTTGATACGGCCGCGCATTTCGGCAAACAGCACCTTCTGCAGCGGCTTGGTGTCCTCCATCGCGGCGTTCATATAGATGTTTTCAGCTTCGAGATGGCGGCGGATTTCAGGATCGAGGATCGACGGATCCTTGAACATCGCCTGCCAGTTATCGGCGCGCAGCCAGGCATAGTCGTCCGTGCGGGTAATGCCGTGGCGCGTATCGGAGATCGGCTTCTTCGGTGCGGCAGGCGGTGTCGGCAGGCTTTTGAAAACGGACAAGGAATGGCTCCGGGTCGGAATGCGGGTTGGCAAGAGATAGAGGCGCGCCGCCGCCGGATCAAGCGGCAAGGGTGCGACAAGGCCGCGGATGACCTTCCACAGACAAGGAGGACGCCCGGCCCACCTTGCCTTGATGTCACCACAATATTTAAGAAAGTCCGCTATCTCAGTGAATTTGCACGTGCCAAGCTCCCGGCAAGCTGTCGGCGGTAGGGTAAGAATTGCAGAACAGTAAGGGATTTTCACCGCAATGCCGAAACGTCTGGTCCTGTTTCTATCCCTCGCAAGCCTTGCTGCCCCCGCCTTTGCCGTCGATCCCGCCATCAAGAAGCAGCTGGAAAAACTCGATCCCTCGACCCGCCTGGAACAGAGCTGCGACACCGAGGCGATGAGCCGTATCAACAAGGACAGCACCGGCTTCAAGCCCGACAAGGTGATCGCTTACACCTTCAAGGACCCGATCCCCGGCGACAATTCGCTGGACGCGCCGGGTGCGGTCTTCCGCAGCAAGGGCGACTGGTACCATCTCTCCTACAATTGCATCACCGGTCCGCAGCATATCAACGTGCGCGAACTCAATTATGAGATCGGCGAGAAGGTGCCGCGCGAGAAGTGGGACAAGTACTATCTCTATGACTGATGCGGTGATTGATGCGGTCCTGCCCGTCCAAGCGGCTACGGTGACATCCGGCCGCATGGCGCCGGGAGAGAGCCGCCGCTAAAATCGGCAGCTCGAATCATAGAAATCCATTACATGAACCGCATCCTGCTCGCTTCGGCGTTCCTTCTCGTCAACATCTCCGCTGCATTCGCGGACGAAACCCCGTCAGCGCTGCCCGCCCCGGCCGCAGTCAGTCCGGTCGCGGCTGCAGTCAGTCCGGTCCCGGCTGCAGTCAGTCCGGTCCCGGCTGCAGTCAGTCCGGCCCCGAAGGCGTCGGCGCCAAAGCTTGTCGAGCCGCATCTGCACATCGCCCGCTCGAACCTTGTCGGCCACGCTCGCATTGCGCTCACCTTCGATGCCTGCATGGGGCAGGCGGACGAGCGCATCCTTTCGACGCTGGTGCGTGAACGCATCCCGGCAACGATCTTCGTCACCGCCCGCTGGCTGAAGCGCAATCCAGCAGCACTTGCCGTCTTCCTGCAAAACCCCGATCTCTTCGAACTCGAAAATCATGGCCAGAACCATATTCCGGCCGTCGACACGCCGACGCTGATTTATGGCATCGCGTCCGCCGGCTCGCCGCAGGCGGTGCGGCAGGAGGTCGAAGGCGGCGCTGCCGCCATGGTCGCAGCCGGCATCCCGGCGCCGCACTGGTTCCGGGGTTCGACCGCCAAATATGACCTGTCCGCCATCGGCGAGATTCGCGCCATGGGCTATCGCATTGCCGGTTATTCGGTAAACGGCGACGGCGGCTCGCTGCTTGGGGCTGTCATCACCGAAAAGCGCATCGCTTCCGCCAAGGACGGCGACGTCGTCATCTCCCACATCAACCAGCCGACCCATACGGCCGGCGAAGGGGTGGCGAAGGCGCTGGTCGATCTCAAGGCCAAGGGCACCCAATTCGTCCGCCTCCAGGATGTCGAGGACACCGGCGACGACAAAACGACCGAATAGAGCGTCCGAACCTCTTGCTTGTTTACCCCCGGAAAACGAATAATGCTGTTTTTGTTTGTTCGGTTGCGGGAACGTAGGGGAGCGCATGTCTCGTGCGGTTTGGAATGTCGAAAGTGAAATTCGAAATGAGCTTCATCCCGCGGAAGTGGTTGTCTGGACAGGGCAGCCAAGTGCCTGGGGAACTTTCGTTTTTAAATGTCCCGATGTGCTTTTTGGCGTGATCTTCGTGATCGTGGGTTCCCCCGCGCTGTTGTGGGCAAATAACGGGGTTATCAGCATCGATCAGCCAGCTGGAATCATGGGCATCATATTCCCCGGGATCTTCATGCTCATTGGCATCTCGACTATCGCGGGCGTGGTTTTCGATATGATCGCCACGAGTCGAACCGTTTACGCCGCCACCGATCGCAGGCTTCTCATCATTCGAAACATGATCAGGCGACGCGCGACGACGATAGCACCAACAGCCATCAACGTCGTGGAGGCCCGGGAAAAATGGGACCGCTCGGGAACCCTCACTTTCCGTCGGGAGGGAGACGGGGATAGCGTCAAAAAATTCGCCTTTATCGGTATCCCAAACGTTCGCGAAGTGGCTAAGCATGTTGAAGAGTTGCGAATGAGTGCAAGAAAACAAGCCAGCTAGACGACTGAAATTTCAGCGCCTTTGGCTTTCCGTCTCGCTTCTATGCATTCCCGAATGAAAGCGCGCCAAACCCGGCCCATCCCTGTCGAGCGCAAAATCTTCGAACCAGTCGCGATGCATGCCGGCCAGCATGGCGCCGATCATCTGCGCGGCGAGATAGGAAAAGGTGATGCCGTTGCCGCCGTAGCCATAGGCTGCGAAGACATGCGGCGTCTCCGGCACCGGGCCGATCAGCGGCAGACCGTCGACCGTCTCGCCGAAAGTGCCGCACCAGGCGTGTTCCACCCGCGTATCGGCTTTCGGCCACAGCCGCTTCATCTTCTCCTGGATTGCCATGGTCTTTGCCGGCAGCTTGCGGTCGCGCGCCTCCGCATCGATCGTCTCGTCATCTTCGCCGCCGGCGACGATGCGATTGTCCGCCGTCGTGCGCATGTAGAGATAGGGGTGGCTGTCCTCCCAGATCAGCGCCCTGTCACGCCAGAAATTTGCCGGGTCCTGCGGCACGGTGGCGAGCGCCCAGCTCGAAGTCGACCGGTGCAGCTTCGGCATGTCGAGGCCCGGCATCGAATAGCCGGTCGCCAGCACGACATGCCGCGCCTCGATGACGTGGCCTCCATCGGTCTCTGCCGTGACGTGGTCGCCTTCGCTGTGCAGCGCGGTCACGGAAGCGTCGAGCAGCCGCGCGCCGCGCCGCACCGCCATCTCAATCAGGGCCCAGGTCAGAAGCAGCGGATCGCACTCCGCCGAACCCGGCGAATAGATCGCGCCATCCCGGTCGAGTTCGAATTGTGTGAAGAGATCGGGATGTTCGAGATAGACACCGGGCAGGCCCGCCCGGCGGCGAAGCTGGCGCTCCTCCAAGAGGTCGCGTGCGCCTTCGCGGCCGTCGGCCAGATAGAGCGTGTTGCGCGGCCGGAAGCTGCAGACGATGCCGTTTGCGGCGATCAGCTTGGAAAGGCCGGCGACCGCGGCACCACTGCGGCGGTAGATGCCGGCGGCGCGCTCGAAGCCGTAATAATCCTCGAGTTCGGTGAGTGTGCTGTCGATTTCCCATTGCAGCATCGCCGTGCTCGCCGCAGTGCTGCCGAAACCGGGCTCCTCGCGGTCGATGATCGCCACCGAAAAACCGCGTGCCGTCAGATGTTCGGCAACCAATGCGCCGGTGATGCCGCCGCCGATCACGGCGACGTCGGTGGAAAAGCTCTGCTCGATCGGCCGCCATTCCGGCCGTATACCGCTCTTCCCCCAGAGAGAACGGCCGCTCACCATCTGGTCGTGATCGGATTCGGCAAGATCGAGATCAGATGCCACTGAAGTTCCCCCGGTTGATCATTTCGGCAACTGCGGCTGCGGTTTTTCCTCGATCAGCAATTCGTCGATGATAGTCATGACGATCAACGAAAGCGGCAGCGCCAGCATGGCGCCGACGGCGCCCCACATCCAGGTCCAGAACAGGATGGCGAGGAAGACGACGAAGGGATTGATTTCCAGCCGCCGTCCCATCACCGCCGGGAAGATCAGGTTCTCCATGAGCAGATGCACGGTGAAGAAGGCTGCGGCCGGCATCAGGCCGATAAGGAGGCCATCATGGGTGAGGATGCCGGCGACGGCGACGGCAAGCGTCATCAGTGTGATGCCGAGATAGGGGATGAAGCTCGACAGGAAGGCGAAGAAGCCCCAGAGCACCGGGGCCGACAGCCCGCCGGCATAGGCGATGACAGTCATGACCACGCCGAGCCCGACATAGATCAGCGAGGCCGTGGCGAAATAGAAGCCGAGCACCTGCTCGACAGCGTTGATGACACGGATCGCCGCCAGGCGCTGTGTGCGGGTGCGGAAGGTCATGATGATCGTCTTGCGCAGATTGACCCGACCAGCGAGGAAGAACAGCAGCGCCGCAAAGAAAATCAATCCCTGCACCAGGGCCGGCGTTAGGCTGGTGGTCACGACATGCAGCACGTTGCCGGTGTTCTCGAGCAACGCGCCGATCGACATCGACCCGCTTTCGAATGTCGCCGGCGTGATATGCAGCCATCTGATGCGCTCCAGATAAGGCATGACGCGGTTGATGGTTCGCTCGGCGAAGGCGGGGCCTTCATTGGCCAGCGTCATTAGCGGGTCGGCAAGCGAGTTGATCAACAGGAAGATCACCAGCGCCACACTGCTTGACAGGATGAAGGCGTTGGCAAGCCGCGGCACCCCCATCCTGCTGAGCTTTTCTGCCGCCATGCCGAGGATCATGCCGACGACGACGGCAAGCGTGATGGGAATGAGGATCAGCGACATCAGATAGACGGCGGCAAGGAAGAGAATGCCGAAGATGCCGATGATCGCCCAGGCCATGCTGACGTCGAGCCCGTCCTTTTCCAGCCGGTGCAGCGGTGGCGGCGGCAACTCTTCGGCTGCCTCCTTCAGCGACTGTGCCCAGGCGCTGGTGTGGCGTTCGCCGATGGCGATCTTCTTTGCTTGTTTGCGGATGCCGTTGGCGATGCCCATGCGGTGAGGTCCCCGAAGCCCCATTGCTTCCTCACGGAAACGCGCCGATAGGGTTCCGGTTCCTCAAGGGTGTGACAATGTGGCGCGGTGCACGTGAAGGCGCACCGCATTGGCGCCCTTTGCCGTCCGGCGTGCAACCGAAGCAGGACGATTTCCGCCGTTATTCCTTCAACCGGAGGGCTGAACCGTTGTTGCAGGAGTTACGCCGAAAGCGTCAGGCCGATGCCCCAGGGATCTTTCAAGAACACGCCGCCGTCGCGCTTCTCACTGTTGATCTCAAGCGCATCGAGCTTGGAGACCGCCGCATCCAGCGTCGCCTTGTCGTTGAAACGGACCTTGTAGTCCGAAAGCCCGGTCATGTTGCCGGCGCGTGCCGTGGCGCCTCGGCTGTTCCAGATATTGGCGCCGAGATGGTGGTGGTAGCCGCCGCTCGCAAAGAAGCTCGCGCCCGGATAACGCGCCATCAGCTTGAGGCCGAGGACGTCACGGTAGAAGGCGTCGGCCTGCGGGATGTCGCCGACCTGCAGATGCAGATGGCCGATCGCCGTCCCCGCAGCCATGCCGTCCCAGCGCTCATCAGGCGCGCTGTTGTAGAGCGCCTGCAGGTCGAGGCGAAGCGTCGCCATCTCCACCATGCCGTCCTCATGGAATTTCCATTGTTCGTGCGGGCGGTCGGCATAGATCTCGATGCCGTTGCCTTCCGGATCGGAAAGATAGATCGCTTCGCTGACCAGATGGTCCGAGGCGCCGTCGAGCGTGACGTTATTCTGTGCCGCGTGGCGCAGCCAGCGTGCGAGCTCCGTCCGGTCCGGCATCAGGAAGGCGGTGTGGAAAAGGCCTGCGGCATTGCGCGGCGCGATCATGGCATTCTTTGCGGTGGTCAGCGTCAGCAAAGGCAGGTCGCCGACACCCAGCACTTCGCCGCTCGCCGTCTTCTCGATCACCTTCAGGCCGAGCATCGATTGGTAGAAGCCGGAAACCAGACCGAGGTCGGTCACAATCAGATGCGACTGGTCGATATAGGCGGGTCGCGTCAGCGCATAGGAAGTTTCGGTCGTCATGGATTGGTCTCCTGCCTCTGAATTGGCCCTTGAGATAGAAGGCGTACCGGCGGTGGCGGCAAATGTGCCGCCTGCAGCAAGCCCGAGGAAGTTTCGCCGGTTCATTCTCTGAGGTCCCCTCGGTTGCCGTACTTGATCTCTATATGGCGCATCTCGATTGTTCACAGAAGATCTGTTTTTGAGGATGAAGCGTTGAGCAGGCGTTGACGATGACTTGCGCCCACTTGATCGCGATCAATGCGTTCATATCTTCTTTAGAGAAAGCTTATGCATCGCAGTCATGGAGGGAAGCCATGTACAGAAAGATCATCGTAGCGATCGCGCTCGGCGGCATCGACAAGGGAGAAAAAATCCTCCGCAAGGCCGCGTCCTTGCTCGACGAAGGCGGCGAGATCATCGCGCTCAATGTTGTCGAGGATGTGCCGAGTTATGTCGCGATCGAACTGCCGGCCAACATGGTCGAGGACGCCATGAAGGATGGCCGCGAGAAGCTGGAAGCACTGATCGCCGCAGCCGGCGTCACGGCAACCATCGAGATCCGCAACGGCCCGCCGGCCAAAGCGATCATTTCGGCCGCCGAAAGCCACGGCGCTGACCTGATTATCGTCGCCTCGCACGTTCCGGACTTTTCCAACTACTTCATCGGCGCCACCGCCGATCGGGTCGTGCGCCATGCCAAATGCTCGGTGCTCGTCGACCGGCAGAAGGTTTGATTTTTGCGCCACTGCGGCCTGTCACGAAGATTTACCGCCCGTGCGCTTTGCCGCAGTTGCACCTCCGTCCGTTCGATGCGACGATTGCAATCGGGGTATGAAACGGATTGGCGTGCATGGGCGAGTTCAACGGCATCCGCTGGGCTTATGATAGATACGAATTGATCGCCGACGGTATTGTCCACGGCGTCGGTCTCGTGCTGGCCCTGATCGGCGCCACCGTGCTGATCTTCTACGCCACGGTCTGGAGTTCACACGGCGCGCTCGCCGCCGCCTGGATCTATGGCGTCGGGCTGGTGCTGACGCTTGCCATTTCCTTTTCCTATAACGCCTGGCCGGTCTCGCGCACGAAATGGTATCTGCGCCGTTTCGATCATTCGGCGATCTTCCTCTTGATCGCCGCCACCTACACGCCCTTCCTCGAACGCGGCGCCGACGATCCGCTGCTCTTGTTCATGTTGGTCGCCATCTGGTTGTTCGCCGCCGTCGGCATTTTCTTGAAATGCGTCTTTCCCGGGCGTTTCGACCGTCTTGCCATCCTGCTTTATCTCGCCATGGGCTGGAGCGGCGTTCTGGTGGCCGAGCCCGTCGCCTCGCGCATTCCCGCCGCCTCGATGCTGCTGATCGTCATCGGCGGTGTCATCTATTCACTCGGCGTCATCTTCCATGTCTGGGAGAAGCTGCGCTTCCAGAACGCCATCTGGCACGGCTTCGTCGTCGCCGCGGCGGCCGTGCATTATTCGGCCGTCTTCACCTGTTTCAGCCTGTCGCCACCAGGCCTCTGAACGACTGATGTGCCCGAAGCCGTTCCTGTTTTGCGTCCGCCGTTTACATCTCTCGAGGCGGGGCGTATGCCCGCCTTCGCAAACAATATGAACCCGAGCATCATGACAGACGCTGTCCTCCTCCGCGACGCCACCGAAGCCGATCTTTCCGCCATCCGCGATATCTACAATCACGCCGTCGAGCACACGACGGCAATCTGGAACGACACGCTGGTCGATCTCGAAAATCGGCTGGAATGGTTCAAGGCGCGCAAGGCACGCGGCTTTCCGGTCATCGTCGCCGAAATGTCGGGCAAGGTCGCAGGCTACGCCTCCTATGGTGATTGGCGCGCCTTCGACGGCTACCGCCACACGGTCGAGCATTCCGTCTATGTCGACAAGGATTGCCGCGGTGGCGGCATCGGCGAGCGGCTGATGCGGGAGCTGATCGTGCGTGCTGCCGCCGGCAATATCCACGTGATGATTGCCGGCATCGAGGCTGAGAACACCGCCTCGATCAGGCTGCACGAAAAGCTCGGCTTCCGCATCGCCGGCAGGTTTTCCGAGGTCGGCACCAAGTTCGGCCGCTGGCTGGACCTCACCTGCATGGAACTTCGCCTGCCCGGCAAGGTGGATTGATCCACCTGGCCGGCAAGGCGGATTGACCTGCCTGCCCGGCAAAGCCCCAGATTGATCAGGCAAAGCGCCAAACTCATCAGGCAAAGCCCCAAACTCATCAGCCAAAGCCATTGTGAACGGCGCGCGCCATCTTTTTATTGTAGTCTGAGCTGTGTAAGAATGTGGAAGCAGTCTGCTTCGCGGAAGGCGGCCTGAAAGCATATTGTAGGCGTCATGGGGGTGAATAGTTCAATGGCAAAGCACGGATCGTCGCTCGGTCTCCTTGCCCTCGTCCTTCTGGCATTTGCGCCGGTTGCCGCACGGGCCGCCGATTGCGGCAGCCTGGCCTCGCCGAAGCTCGACTGGCAGGAATGCACCAAGAAGAACCTGATGTTGCAGGGCAGTGATCTCGAAGGCGCCAATCTTGTCGGCACCGATTTCTCGCTGACCGATCTTGCTGGCGCCAACTTCAAATCCGCCAATCTGGAGAAGGCGACGCTGGTGCGCGCCTCGCTGGAGGGCGCCCATGCCGAAGGCGCCAACTTCGCCAAGATCGAGGCCTATCGCTCCAGCTTCGCCAATATCGCCGCCGATGGCGCTTCCTTTGCCGGCGCCGAGCTGCAGCGCGCCAATTTCGCCGGCGCCCGGCTCGCCGGCGCGAGCTTCGAAAAGGCGGAGCTCGGCCGCGCCGATTTCGACAAGGCGGTGCTGACGGGGGCGAAATTCTCGTTCGCCAATCTCTCCCGTGCCGATCTCTCCGGCGCCACCTTCGAAACCACGCCGATGTTCGATCGCGCCTTCATGTTCCTGACCCACATCGAAGGCCTTGACCTCTCGGCCGCAACCGGGCTCGAACAGACCCAAATCGACCTTGCCTGCGGCGATACCTCGACCAAGCTGCCGGCCGGCCTCTCCGCACCGACAACCTGGCCCTGTCCCGCCGAGCACGAGTGATCAGGCAGGCTCGCCGGCCTTATGGTCGAGCTGCGCAAGCGTCTGTCTCGGCTTATCATCCGAATGAACCGCTTGCCGATTACGGGGCCGGTCGCTTACTTCCCAGGCTCGAACACCATGGAGTGGCCGTTGATGCAATAGCGCAGGCCGGTCGGCGGTGGGCCGTCGGGAAAGACGTGGCCGAGATGGGCGTCGCAGCTGCCGCAGCGGATTTCGGTGCGCACCATGCCAAAGGCCGTGTCGCGATGCTCCGTCACCGATTCGGGCGACACTGCTTCGAAATAGCTCGGCCAGCCGCAGCCGGCATCGAATTTCGTGTCGGAGCGGAAAAGCGGCGCGTTGCAGCCGACGCAGCGGTAAAGCCCCGTCTCGAACGAATCCCAATAAGGGCCGGTGAAGGCGCGTTCGGTGCCGTGCTGGCGCGTGATGCGGTACTGCTCGGGAGTGAGCTGCTCTTTCCAGTCGGCGTCGGTCTTGTGGATCTTGGCGGTGGTCGCAGTTTCGGACATGAGGTGCTCCTTTCGCCGAGGGGCGGGTTCCGTTTCGCGAGAAATGTGGTGCGCCGCGTTCAGTTCATCAAGTCTCCCGCCGGCGCGCCATGAGATTGGCCGCATACCCAATTGGGGGAAGAGGCTTGCTTTTACATCCGTTAGGGGTTTTCTGTTAGGGTTAATGTTGCGTGCATTGGAGAATCACTGGTGTTTGAAACAGCAATCGTCCTGCTCTACGGCCTCGTGGCCGTGGCAGCCATGGCGGTCACACTGTTGGAAGGCTGGGCCAACCATGACGGCGTGACGCTTCATCGTCTCGCCGGGCTCTTCGCCTGCCTGCTCTGGCCGCTGACGCTTGTGGTCTTCATCCTCCACGGTTGCATCGCCCGGCTGCTGACGCGTCTTTCCAGATCGACGGCCTGATCGGCTTTGAACATCACCATGCAGTGCGGCTCGCGGCCGAAATCACTTGAGACGCTCCCCCGTTTCGCCTAAGCCAGAGGACAGGCTGGTTTTCTCCGGTTTTTCCGTCTGTTGCTCTTGCAACAGACTTTTGCCTTTACAGCGCCGCGCGCCTTGTCGGACGTGCAAAGGACTGTAACATTTTGAATTATGCAGTAGAGGAGGGGACATGGCCGATGTCACGGCTCTGACATTTCTGGCCATGTGTCTGCCGCTCGTCGGCGCTCTTGCCGCCCCCTTCGTCATCCGCATCTTCGGCGCAAACGGTGCCTGGCTCCTGGCGGTCGCTCCCTTGCTCGCCTTCCTGCATTTCCTGCGTTTCATTCCCAAGATCGCGCGCGGCGAGGTCGTCGCCGGCGGTTATTCCTGGGTGCCGAGCTTTCATCTCTCTTTTTCCTGGTTTCTCGATGGCCTGTCGCTGACTTTCGCGCTGCTGATCACCGGCATCGGCACCCTGATCGTGCTTTATGCCGGCGGCTACCTCAAAGGACACAAGGATCAGGGCCGCTTCTTCTCCTTCATCTTCCTCTTCATGGGCGCGATGCTCGGCGTCGTCGTTTCCGACAGTTTCCTGATGCTCTTCGTCTTTTGGGAATTGACGTCGATCACGTCCTTCCTGCTGATCGGCTTCGACCACGAGCGTGAGGCGGCTCGCCGCGCCGCCCTGCAGGCGCTTGTTGTGACCGGCGGGGGAGGGCTCTGCCTGTTGGCCGGCCTGCTGCTGCTCTGGAACATCTCGGGCGTCACTGAGATGTCGCGGCTCATGGGAGCGGGCGATATCGTGCGCGAAAGCCCGCTCTATCTCGCTGCCCTCATCCTGGTCTTGGGCGGTGCCTTCACCAAATCGGCGCAGTTTCCCTTTCATTTCTGGCTGCCGAACGCCATGGAGGCGCCGACGCCGGTTTCCGCCTATCTGCATTCGGCCACCATGGTGAAGGCAGGCGTCTATCTGCTGATGCGGCTCAATCCCGTCATGGGGGCAACCCCTGCCTGGGAAATCCTTCTGCCCTTCTTCGGCGGGCTGACGCTGGTCGTCGGCACCGCGCTCGCCATCCGCCAGACCGACCTGAAGCTCAAGCTCGCCTATACCACCGTCTCCTCGCTCGGCCTGCTCGTCATGCTGATCGGCTTCGGCTCGGACCATGCGGTGGAGGCGGCGGCGCTCTATCTGGTGGCGCATTCCCTCTTCAAGGGCGCGCTCTTCATGGTCGCCGGCATCATCGATCACGAGACCGGCACGCGCGATATCACCAGGCTCAGCGGCCTGATGCGGGCGATGCCGCTCACCTGGATGATTGCCCTTGCGGCGGCCTTCTCGATGGCCGGCCTGCCGCCCTTCTTCGGTTTCCTCGCCAAGGAGGAGATTTATATGGCACTTGTCGGCGGCGATATCCGCGCGCTCACCTTTACCGCCATAACCGTCTTCGGCAATGCGCTGATGTTTGCCGTCGCCTTCGCCGTGGCGCTGAAACCCTTCCTCGGCCAACCGGTGGAGACGCCGAAACCGCCGCACGAAGCGCCCGTCCTGCTTTGGCTCGGCCCGGCCGTTCTCGCCGTCCTCGGGCTGCTCGCGGCGATCTTTTCGACCTTCACCCATACCGTCCTGTCCTCGCCGATCGCCTCCGCCATCCGCCAGACACCCGTCGAAATCGACATTTCGCTGACGCCGCATATCGGCCTGCCCTTGGCGGTTTCCGCCCTGACCGTGCTGCTCGGCATCGGCGTCTACGGGCAGCTCGCGCGCGCCCGTTTCCTGATGGCCGTTTTCCTGCGCGCGGCCGGACCTGGGCCGGACCATGGCTTTGATGTTGCACTATCGGGCCTTGTCCGCTTTTCCGGCCGCGTCATGCGTGTGCTCCAGCCGGGGCGGCTGGAGATCTATGTCACCTGCACCTTCCTCTGCGTCGCCGCTATCCTCATCATTCCGCTTGTCGTCTATGGCGAACTGCCGCGTCTGCCGGCCTGGCCGGCCGATGTCAGGCTCTATGAATGGGCGGTCTTCCTGATCGCCGCCGTCGGCCTTGCAGCCGTGCTCGTTGCCCGCGACCGGCTGACGGCGATCGTCTCGCTCGGCATCCAGGGTTTCGCCGTCGCCATCATCTTCCTGCTCTTCGGCGCGCCGGATCTGTCCTTCACCCAGTTCATGGTCGAAACTCTTTCGGTGGTGATCCTTGCCCTGGTCATGACCAGGCTTCGTCTTTCTCCCGCCGATCGGCGGCCGCTCGGCCGCAAGCTCTTCGACGGCGCGCTGGCGCTTGCCTGCGGCCTCGGTTTCACGCTTCTGCTGATGCGGGCGACGCAGGCGCCGTTCAACGATGCGCTGACGGAATTCTTCAACGCCTATTCCAAATCGATCGCCCATGGCGCCAATGTCGTCAACGTCATCATCGTCGATTTCCGCGGCACCGACACGCTCGGCGAAATCGCCGTCGTTGCGGTCACCGGCCTTGCCATCCTGGCGCTTATCCGCATTCGCGCCGGCAGCGAGCGCAAGCTTGCCGCCAATGATCCCGCGACGGAGGGCTGATCGCGTGAACACCCTCATCTTCCGCACCGTCGCCCCGTTCCTCACCGCACTGATGCTGCTGTTTTCCGTCTTCGTGCTGCTGCGCGGCCATAACGAGCCGGGCGGCGGCTTCATCGGCGGGCTGATCGCTGCCTCGGGACTGGCGATCTACGGCATTGCCCGCGGCGTCGGCGCCGTTCGCCGGGCGCTGTTTTTCCATCCGCTGTCGATCGCCGGCTTCGGCCTGTTCCTGTCCACCGCAGCCGGTCTTCTCTCCATCCTGTTTGCCGTTCCCTTTATGACCGGCCTGTGGATCTATCCGACGCTTTTCGGCGCCGAGGTGCCGCTGTCGAGCGTCATGCTCTTCGATATCGGCGTCTATCTTGTCGTGCTCGGCGCCATCACGTCGATCGCATTGGCATTGGAAGAAAAGGAGGTGGAATGATGGAGCCGCTTCTGGCGATCCTCGTCGGTCTGTTCTTCGCCGCCGCCATCTATCTGATGCTGTCGAAATTCTCGATCCGCATCATGCTCGGCATCGCCATCCTCGGCAACGCCGTCAACCTGCTGCTCTTTACCGGTGGCCGGCTGACGCGCGAGGTGCCGCCGATCATCCCGGCGGGTCTCGACAGCTTGCCCGCAGGCACGGCCAACCCGCTGCCGCAGGCCCTCATCCTGACGGCGATCGTCATCTCCTTTTCCTTCCTTGCCTTCCTGCTGGTGCTGACCTACCGCGCCTATCAGGACCTCGGCACCGACAACACCAGCGACATGCGCGCCGCCGAGCCCGACGACCGGCCGCTGCCGCCATTGGGGTATTGAGGATGTTGGTGCGGATGCTCACTACACGGCAAACCCTCTCGTGCGATAGCGGAGGCGCCATCTGATGGCTGCCGCCACCTCCACCGTCGATCTCTCCGCTGCCCTGATCACCGCCCCAGTGCCGATCGGTCACTGGCTTGCCATCCTGCCGGTCGCCCATTGCATCACGCTCGGCGCCGTCCTGCTGATGCTGCGCGCCTATCCCCGCCTGCAGGCCTGGCTTGCCATCCCTGGTCTTGCGGCGCTGGCGCTGATCGATGCGGCGCTGCTCGCCAAGGTCGCGGCCGACGGGCCGCTGACCATGGTCATGGGCCGCTGGCTGCCGCCCTTCGGCATCGCCTTCACTGTCGATCTCTTCGGTGCGCTGATGGCTTTTACCGCGGCCCTTGCCGCACTCGCCGGCGGCATCTATGCGCTGGCCGATATCGGCGAAAGCGGCCGGCGATATGGTTTCTTCCCGCTGCTGATGCTGCTGATGGCCGGCGTCACCGGCGCCTTTCTCACCGGCGATATCTTCAATCTCTATGTCTGGTTCGAGGTGCTGCTGATCTCCTCCTTCGGGCTGATCATCCTTGGTTCCGAACGTGAGCAAATCGACGGCGCGCTGAAATATGCGGTGCTCAATCTGATCGCCACGACCCTGTTCCTGGTCGGCGTCGGCATTCTCTATGCCGCCTTCGGCACCCTCAACATGGCCGATATCGCTGCAAAAGCTGGTGATTTGCGCGGCACGGCGCCGCTGATGACGCTGGCAAGCCTCTTCCTGCTCGCCTTTGGCATGAAGGCGGCGGCCTTCCCGGTCAATTTCTGGCTGCCCGCCGCCTATCATACGCCGCGTATCGTGGTCTCCGCACTGTTTGCCGGCCTGCTCACCAAGGTCGGCATCTACGCGCTGATCCGGGTGATGGTCATGCTGTTGCCGGTGGAGCGCCAGGAATTGAGCCCGGTGATCGCGCTCGCCGCCGCCGCGACCATTGTCGTGGGCGCTCTCGGCGCGCTTGCCGAAAACGATATCCGCAGGCTGTTCGGCTATGTCGTCATATCGGGCATCGGAAACATGCTGGCCGGCGTCGCCCTCGGCGGCCTTGGCGGCATCAGCGGCGCTGTCTTCTATGCGCTCCATTCGATGGTGCTGATGACCGCACTTTATCTTGCCGCCGGCGAGATCGCCCGGCGCGGCGGCGGCTTTTCGCTGTCGGCCCTCGGCGGGCTCTACCGGCAAAGCGGCGGTTTCACCGCACTCTCCCTCGTGCTCTTCCTGGCCGCCTGTGGCCTGCCGCCCTTTTCCGGCTTCTGGCCGAAGGTCATTCTCGTCAAGGCCTCGCTCGATCTCGGCGCCTGGTGGCTGGCGGCCTCGATCCTCGTCGGCGGTTTTCTGACGACGATCGCCTTCGGTCGTCTCTTTCTGCTCGCCTATTGGCGCCCGGCGGCGATAGCACTGACGCCGTCCGGACCGAGGTGGCGCACGGGCCTGCCGCTCGCCGCGCTGACCGCGCTGGTCATCGGCTTCGGCATCTTGCCGGAACAGTTGCTGGCGCTGTCGCAATCGGCCGCCGCCGGCTTGGCCGATCCCCACGCCTATCTTCATTCGGTCTTCCCGGAAGGGCGTGCGCCGTGATCTTCTTCCTCTTCAACCTGCTGCTTGCTACTGCCTGGGTCACTGTTACCGGCAGCGCCTCGCTGCACAATCTCGTCCTCGGCGTCCTGCTCGGGGCCCTGGCGCTGGTCATCATCCGCGAATCCTTCGGCGGCAAGGGACGCATCCCCCGCGTCCTCCCGGTATTCTCGCTCGCCGCTCTGTTCCTCAAGGAGTTGTCGCTGTCGGCCTGGAAGGTCACGGTCACCGTGCTCTCGCCCGATATGAAGCTGAAACCCGGCATCTTCGCCTACCCTTTGACGGTGACGAGCGATTTCGAGATCACTTTGCTGGCAAACCTCATCACGCTGACTCCAGGCACGCTTTCGGTCGACGTCTCCACAGATCGCCGCACGCTCTATGTGCACGCGCTCGATTGTTCCGATCCGGAGGCGACCAGGCGTGATATCGCCAACGGTTTCGAACGCAAGATCATGGAGGCCTTCCGGTGATCACACCTGCCGCCATCGTCGCAGCCGCATCCTCGGCCGCACTCGTCATCCTCGGCCTGGCGCTGATCCTCACCGTCTGGCGCGTCGTTGCCGGCCCGACACTGCCGGACCGGATCCTCGCCCTCGACATGCTGACCGGCATCGCCATCGGTTTCATCGCCGTCATTGCGGTCAAGACCGGATTTTCGCTCTATATCGATATTGCCATCTCGCTCGGCCTCGTCGGTTTCCTGGCGACCGTCGCCTTCGCCCGATTCGTGCTGTCGCGCGGCAATATCAAATCGAAGCCGTCCGCATCTGCGGCAAATGGCGACACGCAAAAACGCCGGGCAGGGGGGAAGAAGCGATGATCGATTATATCGTGGCTGCCGTCACCGCCTTGCTTTTGATCGTTGGTTCGCTCTTTACGCTTGCGGCAGCGATCGGCCTGGTCCGGCTGCCTGATCTCTATACGCGCATGCATTCGGCCTCGAAGGCGGGGACTGTCGGCTCCGGCCTGTTGCTCCTTGCCGCCGGCCTTTATTCGCAGGACCCGGCGATTCTCGCCCGCGCCATTGCCGGTTTCGTCTTCTTCCTGCTGACGGCACCGGTGGCGGCCCATCTGCTTGCCAGAGTTGCCCATCGTTCGGGATATGATCTCGGTGCACTCTCGGTCCGTGACGATATCAGGGATCGTTGAGGCTATGCTGTTCGGCGACTTTACCAGATTTATGCAAAACTTATGCACAGGAAGCTGTGAGTAAAGCTTGCCGAAGAGCCCCTCAATTCTTCATCTGTCATTTTTTCTCAAGAAAAACGACAAATAATAATTGGCCTTTCGACCAAACGATGGTATTTGAAAATGCAAGTAGAGTTCTGATTGTGAATTGCAATCGTACTGCTTCCAAGTCCCTCAGTTTTGATTTTTAATGTCTAAACTGGGGCCATCGCCTGGAGCATGACGTAGTGGTTTCCAGTCAGGCAGTATAAGAACAGGTCAGGCTCTTCGGAATCTAGGGGTGGATTTCGCGTTTTTCGAAACAGAAGGTCGCTTCCTGTGCTTTTGCTGTTCGCTTCTACGAGGCGGGTCTTTGGCGTGTCAGTCAAAGACCGTTTGAGCATGCTAACAGGAGAAAGAATATGACGGATATAGCGACCGGCAGTGCGCCGGAGCTGCTTGTGGAACTGACAGCCGACATCGTCGCAGCTTATGTCAGCAACCATGTTGTACCGGTCAGCGACCTGGCCAATCTGATTTCCGACGTGCATTCGGCACTGAGCAACACGTCCGTACCGCAGCCTGCTGCGGCGATCGTCGAAAAGCAGAAGCCTGCAGTTTCTGTCCGCAAGTCCGTACAGGACGAGCAGATCACGTGTTTGGAATGCGGCGGCAATTTCAAGTCCCTCAAGCGTCACCTGATGACGCATCACAGCCTCTCGCCGGAAGAATACCGCGAGAAGTGGGACCTGCCGACCGATTACCCGATGGTAGCGCCCGCTTATGCCGAAGCGCGTTCGCGCCTGGCAAAGGAAATGGGCCTCGGGCAGCGCCGCAAGCGCGGCCGCGGCTGAGCTTTTTCGAAAGCATCAACGACAAAAAGCCGGGTCTTGTGCCCGGCTTTTTTGTGCCTTCGCAAGGGGAAGAAATACATTTTCCGGTATTTGAAGCGTTGCGTCTGATTCGGCCGGACGCCACGACTGCGTAAGAGATCCCGTCTTATGCTTTGCCGACAGGCTTTGAATGTATTCCTATACTATGAGCAAGTGTTAATATACTCGATTGCAGAGCCGGCACTGACCCGCTTGCTCGCCTTATGGCTCTGAAAGCCGGCCAGCCACGATCGCGGTCAAGCCGCAGCGCGGGCTCTTGCCTCTTCGCGGATCCTGTTCACCATCGAGCGCAGTCCGTTCGAACGCTGCGATGACAGGTTCTCCACCAGGCCGATCTTCGAGAATATCTCGAAGGCATCGAGCCCGGCGATCTCCGATGCCGTCTTGCCGGAATAGGTGGCAAGCACGATGGCGACGAGGCCGCGCACGATATGGGCGTCGGAATCACCCTCGAAGCTCATGACCGGATTGTCGGGATCGCCTGCCGTATGAGTCACCAGCCAGACCTGGCTGGCGCAACCCATCACCTTGTTCTCCGAGGTGCGCCTCTCCTCGGCCAAATCAGGCAGCGCCTTGCCGAGTTCGATGACATAGCGGTAGCGATCTTCCCAATCGTCCAGGAAAGCGAAGTCGTCGATGATCTGGTCGAGGGATGCCATGGAGAAGCCTTTCACTATTAAAGCAGTTCCAGCAAAAGTGCGCAGCGGTCTTGCGTCCGGAATGCGTCAGGAAATGCTCTAAGAGTGCATATAGGTGAAAGACCGGCAGATTTGAACCGTTAAAAAGAAACGCCGTGAGGGATGGGCATCCTCACGGCGCAGCAACATGCTGAATTAAACAGGGCAGGCACGTCAGGCATGGGGCATCTCCGCGTCATGCGGACCACCGATGCAAGCTGGTTGAGGGTCAGGTCGCCGGCTTCGGCGTCGGCAGCGGAATAGCGCCGGTCACCACCGTCTCAGAGGAGGCGTCATCTTCGACCGGCGGACGGTAAGGCATCGGCTGGTTGAGCGCTGCCTTGGCCTCGCGCACCTTTTCCTGGATGGCAGGCGTGGTGAGGGAAGGCATGTTGAGCGCCACTGGCACCTGCGGGTCGGCAAGCTTTGCGGTTGCCGGCGTCTCATCCTTGAACTGGCTGTCGAGAAGTTCATAGGCAACGCGGGCGCCTTCACGGGCCCGGTAGCCGAGTGCGGTGAGGGTCTCGGTACCCTTGGCGCAGACTTCGGGCTTCTCCGAGCACATGCCGGTCAAATAGTCGTAGGCGCCGCTTGCCGCCGTGAACGCGTCGGAAAGCTGCAATTGCGGGCCGCTGGCCAACTTGTCGGAACTCTCCGTGCTGAAGACGGAAAGAAGCACGAGCACAAGGCCAAACCAGAAGGATCCTTTGATCAGAAACCACATTGTCGTCGCCCATCCTGTTTCCCCGTCCGGTTCTTGTTGCCGAATCAGGCCGGTTGTCCGGTGTGTTTTCACCCTAGCGCCAAGTTGCGAATGCCGCTTTTCGAAACTCACGCGCATTTGCGGCAAATTTAGTTCAAATTTTAGCGAACGGCATTTGAGCCGCATTTTAGTCGAATGCGAGCGATCGCCGTTAAGCATCAGGGCAGCACCTGCTTGCAATTGCAGGACTTTTGCCGGCTCGCCTTGCCACAGGAGTTAACGCAATGCTGAAATATGAGGAAAATCCGTCGCTTACCCCCTATTAACCACAAAAGGCAAAGAGCCTTCCAGATGCTTCAAAACGAGAATTTCAGCCGTTTCAGGCTGTGAACAGCGCTTTTGCCTTATCCTTTCTTTAAGTCGCCAAGGCCTATTGTCCGGATCGATCGACAGCCTTTCGGGCGGGTATTGCGTGCGTGTATTGAGTAACATTGGCGGCTGGATGACGGCCCTCGTAGACCGGGCAGCGACAAGCTGGCTCTCCCGGACGGGCGGCGGTGAAGCCGTGCGCCAACGCGAGCTCGCGATCCTGCGCCGCCTCGTGCTGCTCTCGTCGGCCGCTCTCGTTGCCGCTCCCATCGGCCTTTCGGCAGTCACCAGTCCTGCCGTCGCGCTGCCGGCAGGTGTCGCCATGGTCTGCGCCGCCTTTCTTTTTTCCGCCGTCGGCAGCATCGCGCTCGCCCGTCAGGGCTCGGCAGCCGGTATCGCCACGCAGTCGGCCGAGGATTTCTTCCTTGCCGCCACCCCGGGCCTCGTCTTTTTCCTCGACCCGCACGGCAGTGTGGCGACCATCGGCGGTCGCGACCGGCGCGACTTCCTCGGCTGGATGCGTGATCCCAAGGGCAGGGGCTTCCTCGAGCAGGTGCATGTCTCCGACCGCATCCTTTTCCTGCAGGCGCTCGATGGCCTGCGCCGGGGCGAGGATGCTCAGAGCGTCGATCTGCGCCTCGACCGGCCCTCGGTCTCGCGCGACCAGCGCCAGTTTGCATATCTGAGAATGGACATGACGGCCCGGCGCGATGCCGACGGCGAACTTGCCGCCATCATTGCCCAGCTGCGCGATGTCTCCGTCGAGCAGCAACTGCGTGACGAAGCCCAGAACCGTGCGGCGGACGCCGAATCCGCAAACGACGCCAAGTCGCGCTTCCTCGCCGCCGTCAGCCATGAGCTGCGCACGCCGCTGAACGCCATTCTCGGTTTTTCCGATATCCTGATCGGCGAATATTTCGGCAAGTTCGAAAACGACCGTCAGCGCGAATATGTCGGCCTGGTCCGCGAATCCGGCGCGCATCTGCTGTCCGTCGTCAACACCATGCTCGACATGAGCAAGATCGAAGCCGGCCGCTACGAGCTGATCCTCGAAGCCTTCGATATATCAAGCTCCGTCAAATCCTGCGAGTCGATGCTGGCATTGCAAGCCAAGACCAAGGGCCTCACCCTAACCAGCCGTATCCAGCGCGACCTCGGCGAGGTCGTCGCCGATCAGCGCGCCATCCAGCAGATCCTCATCAATCTCGTCGGCAATGCCATAAAGTTCACCGAGGCCGGCGGCGTCGTCTCGGTCGATGCGGCAGCCCGAGACGGCATCCTCAAACTGACGGTCAGCGATACCGGTATCGGCATCCCGGCCGACAAGCTGGCATTGCTAGGCCAGCCCTTCGTCCAGATCCAGAACGACTATACCCGCCGCTTCGAAGGCTCCGGCCTCGGTCTCTCCCTGGTCAAGGGGCTGGTGGCGCTGCATGGCGGGTATTTCGCCATCGCCAGCCAGCCGGGCGAGGGCACGATCATCACTATCGAGATCGCAGCGGACGGCTCGGGCGCCCAACACGCCGAAGACGCCGGTCATGGCGCGACTGTCGAGTTTCCGCCGCGGCTGAAGGGCGCGGTCAATAGCGGTGTAGAATTGAAAGAGGGGCGTTTCGATGGCCGCGCGCAAGCGAAAATCGCCTAAGGGAAAAAGAGGACGGCAGCAGCCGGGCCTTCTGATGTCAGGCGCTGCCGCTCTCGGCGGTCTCGGCCTGCAGGGCGCCTCCGTGCTCGGCGGGGTCGGCCTGCAGGGCGCCTCCGTGCTCGGCGGCGTCATCGGCCGCAATCCGTCGGTCGCCGGCGGCGCGATCACCTTCGCTGTCATCTTCTCCTTCGTCGCCGCCAATGCGCTCTGGTATCAGCCGGGCCTGCATCCGCATCCGATCTTCCGCACCCGCGATCCGCAGTCTCCGACCGTGCTCGGCGCCCGCCGCCCGGCCGAGGAGCAACAGGGCGATGTCACCACCTTCCGGATCGAACGGCCGCGGGATACTGCCACCACCAACGCGACACCGGCGCCTGCCGCACCCGGCCAGCAGCCAAGCCAGCTCGTCATGGACATCCAGCAGCAGCTGGTGCGTCGCGGTCTCTATAGCGGCATACCCGACGGCATTATCGGCCCGCGCACCAGCGCGGCCATTCTCTTCTTCGAGGAGACCGTCGGCATGACCCAAACCGGCGATCCGACGCCGGAGGTGCTAGTGGCGCTGAAGACCGATGCCGCTGGCCCTTCGACCGTGCCCGCCGAAAAGCCGCCCGAGGATGTGAGCTCGAAGGCGGCGGCGGAAGACCCGGTGGCAGCCGCGATCCGCAGCGCCGAAAAGACCGTCAAAACGGCTCCATCAGCGGCAAAGCAGGTTCCATCAAGCGAAATCACCAATGTTGACCTGGTGTTGAAGATCCAGAAGGGTCTTTCCAACATGGCCTATGCCAATGTCGGCGTCGACGGTGTCGCCGGTGAGCAGACCCGCGCGGCCATCCGCCATTTTCAGAAGCACTACAACCTGCCCGAAGACGGCGAGCCGAACCAGGCGGTGCTGAAGAAACTCAAGGAAATCGGCGCGATATAGAGCAATTCCAGCAAAAGTGCGCAGCGGTTTTGCGTCCGGAATTGCGCAACCAAAATGTTAGAGCATTTTCGCGACTTGGAGCAAAACGGAAATGCTCTAACCACTAGGATGCCGCCTTCAACAGCCGGTAATGTGTCGTCATCGCCTGGCCCTCGACATCCACCACCTCTTCGATCGGCCCGGCCTCGCGGGCCATCGCCACGCGATAGCGCCTGGGCGCCATACCCGTCATCCGCTTGAAAGCGTTGCTGAAGGCGCTTTCGGATGTGTAGCCGAGCGAAAGCGCCAGCGCCGAAACCGGCATGCTGCCCTCCCGCAGCTCGCGTTCGGCAAGGCGCATGCGCCAGCCGGTGAGATAGGTGAGCGGCGCCACCCCCGCCACGGTCTTGAACCGCAGGGCAAAGCTCGTGCGCGACATGCCGGCCGCCTTTGCCAGTTCGCCAAGCTGCCAGGACCGGCCGGGATCGCCATGCATCAGCCGCAGCGCCGGCGCAATGCGATCGTCGCCGAAGGCGCGGAGCCACCCGACCGTCAGTGGCGCCGAGCTCATGATGTGCGCCCTCAGCACCTGCACGAACATCAACTGCGCAAGCTGGGTCGAGGCGAGCAGGGCGCCTGGCCGCTTTGCCGCCATCTCCCGGACCAACTGGTCGAGTAGCCAGCGCAGCACGCCGGCTTCGGCAAGGGCGGCACGCACATGAATGATCGGCGGCAGTACGTCGGACAGCAGCTCCATGCCCTGCGGTCCGAGCGCGATGTGGCCGCCGAGATAATGGAAATCCTCGCCAACGCCGTGGCGTGCCAGGCCGTCGACCTTCTCCTTGAAGGCGCCGACCGCGTCAGTGGGCGTAACGGCAAGGTCGCTCGCCAGGACGAACGAATGCCGGCCGTTCAGAAGCGCAACGTCGCCTGCTTCGAGCAGAATGGGTTCACTGCCATTGTCGAGGCAAAGCCAGCAGCGCCCTTTGGCGACCGCGCTGATCTTGATTCGGTTCGGCCGGGGGAAGCGCAGCGCCCAGGCGCCGCCGGCGATCAGCCCACCCGACACAAGGCAGCGCGCATCGAGTAGATTGAGCATTTCGGAGAGTGGGTCACTGATCATTTTTGAACGATGAAGCAGGAAATTCGGATTTGCAAGCATTCAGAATCCCATTTCCCGGGCGTACATAAGGCCATCACACACAGCGGAGGCATGTCATGTCCACTCCACAGGCTCCCATCGGTTCCGGCTTCGGTGCGGCCTCGACCGCCACCGACGTCATTGCCGGACACGATCTTTCAGGCAAAGTCGCGATCGTCACCGGCGGTTATTCGGGTCTTGGTCTCGAGACGGCTCGTGTGCTCGCCGAAGCTGGCGCCAGGGTTGTCGTCCCCGCCCGCAATCTCGAAAAAGCCAAGGCAGCCGTGGAAAGCATTCCCGGCCTTGCGCTGGAAAAGCTCAACCTGATGGACCCCGGCTCGATCGACGACTTCGCCGACCGCTTCCTCGAAAGCGTCGAGCCCCTGCATCTGCTCATCAACAATGCTGCCGTCATGGCGAACCCGCTGACGCGTGACGCCCGCGGTTACGAATCGCAGTTCTCCACCAATCATCTCGGCCATTTTCAGCTTACGGCTCGCCTCTGGCCGGCACTGGTGAAGGCCGAGGGCGCGCGCGTCGTCGCCGTCTCCTCGCGCGGTCACGTCTTCTCCGGCGTCGATTTCGATGATCCGAATTTCGAGAACCGCGAATACGCGCCCTATCTCGCTTACGGCCAGTCGAAGACGGCAAATGCTCTCTTTGCGATCTCACTGGACGCTTTGGGTGCGAAGCACGGTGTCAGAGCCTTCTCGCTGCATCCCGGCGGTATAGTCACCACCGATCTGGTCCGCCACCAGTCGAGCGACTTCCTCAAGACGAGCGGCTATGTCGACGAGGATGGCAAGCCGGTCATCGATCCGCAAAACAACAAGAAGACGATTGAGCAGGGGGCGGCGACCACCGTCTGGTGCGCCGTCAGCGAGAAGCTAGAGGGGCTCGGCGGCGTCTATTGCGAGAACTGCGATATCGCCACCGCCGTCCCCGGCGATTCGACCGAGATGCTCGGCGTCCGTCCTTGGGCAACCGATCCGGAACTCGCCGAACGCCTCTGGCAGTTGAGCGAGCGGCTGACGGGCTTCATCGCCAGCTGATCGGGCGCCGCACGGCCGGCCCACAGTCACGGAGTTCGATTTCCCTACAACCTAAGTCTAAGGTGCTGCCACTGTTTGCAACTTGTTAACCATGTTGCCTGAAGCTTTTCTGATTGGGGCGGGGGAGCGTCGGTCATGCATGCGCTGAAGGCGATAGACGATCTGGCCGCAGAACCTGTGGTCGAAGCGGTGGGGCCAGATCCCGAGGCGCTGCGCCACATCCTGCTGCGTCTTGCCGAAGAAGCCTCCACCCTTGGCATCGACCTCGTCGATATCGCCGGCGCCATCCAGGACATGGCGGGAATGTCGGCCCGGCATGCCTCGGCCTTCGATCATGTCACCCGCACCGCGCTGTCGATTGCCGACACCAACCGCTCGGTCGCCGTGTCGCTGCGCGAGACCGACCGCACGGCGGCCGAGGCCCGCCACATGCTGAAAGAATCGGCCGACCGCCTGACCGGCTCCGTCGCCGAGATCGGCCATATGGTCCAGTCCTCCAACGAGATCGGCACTGAGATTGCCGCCTTCTCCAAGTCGCTTGCCGATGTCGACAATATTGCCGAGGAGATCAGCATCATCGCCCGCCAGACCAACCTGCTGGCGCTGAATGCCGCGATCGAGGCGGCGCGCGCCGGCGATGCGGGCAAGGGTTTTGCGGTCGTCGCCACCGAGGTCCGAGCCCTTTCGCTGCAGACCTCGAAGGCGACTGGTTCCATCCAGCAGACGCTGGACGAACTGCGTGTCAAGATCGACCGGCTGTCGGCCGTCGGCAGCGATGCGCGCGACAGTGCGGCCGGCGTGCGTGACAAGTCGGAGGCGATGCGCGGCGCCTTCGAAAGCATGGAACATGTGATCACCCGCATCCTCGACAGTTCGACTGTCATGGCTAACACCACCGAGGCGGTCGACCAGCAATGCGCCGGCTTCGTCGAGAAACTCGGCGAGATGTCAGCCGAGGTCGCCGGCTCGAATGTCAGGCTACAGCAGGCGGCAAAGCGCGTCGACAGCGTCGTCGGCCTCTCGGAAACCCTGATCCAGCTGACGGCGAGCGCCGGCGTCAAGACTGCCGACAGCCGTTGGATCGAGGAAGCGCAGTCGGTGGCAAGACAGATTTCCGGCGCCTTCGAACGTGCCGTCGCTGAAGGGCAGATCGGGCTCGATGCTCTCTTCGACCGACGCTATCGGCCGATAGCGGGCTCCGATCCGGCACAGGTGATGGCAGCCTTCACCGAACTCACCGACCGCCTGCTGCCGCCGATCCAGGAACCCGTCACAACCTTGGACGAGCGCATCGCCTTCTGCGCGGCGATCGACGAGAACGGCTATCTGCCGACTCACAACCGGAAGTTCTCGCAAGCCCAGCGGCCCGGCGACACCGTCTGGAACACCGCCAATTGCCGCAACCGCCGCATCTTCGCCGATCGCGTCGGCCTTGCCGCCGGCCGCAGCACCGCGCCCTTCCTCGTCCAGACCTACAGGCGCGACATGGGCGGCGGCAATTTCGTGATGATGAAGGATATCTCCGCTCCGATCACCGTCCGTGGACGGCATTGGGGAGGCGTGCGGCTGGCAGTCAAGGTCTGACCCCCAGGGGTCAAACTCTGACTCCCCAGGGGTCAAACTCTGACGCCCCAGGGGTCAAACTCTGACCGACCCCGCATTGCCGCCACCGGCGCGCCGGTCTATACCGCGCCGATGAGATTACGCGCCGACATCTTCGTTTCCGCCCTCTTGCGCCGCGTCTTTGCCAGCGGCGATTTCGCCGCCGTCGAGAAGAAGGGCGCGGAGGAGGCGGGTGCGATCTTCATCCGCCAGCACTTCCGCGACGGCCTGGAAACGCTCTACGCGCCGGCGCCGCAGACCGCCTTCGACGAAGGCCAGGCCGGCGACCGCCTGTTCGAGATCCGCCTGTCGCGCGGCGAACCGGAAGCGGTGCGCACGATGCTGGAGCGCGAACGCAAATTCGATCCCGATCTCTGGATCGTCGAGCTGGAGGCGGAGGAACTGGGGGACATGATCCCGCTTGCGAAGGACGGCTGACAGCCAAGGCGCTCGTCAGCTCAGCGTCATTTCGAGGCGCTGATATCTGGCAAGGTCATCAACCTGCAGCTCAGCGAGACCGCCGTCCCATGACGCGCATGTCGCGCTGCGGCGGCGCCTGGCGGATGAAGCGATAGTCGGGCGTTGCCGCCGGCGCGGGCATGGCGGGCGCTTCCGGCTTATAAGTGTAGCGATCGGCGCGCCGCCAGGCTTCGACGCGTTCGTGGCATTCTTCCGGGTCGAGCGCATCGAGCACCATCCAGCCGCGCGTGACGTTATGCTGCTGTTCGGCAAGGTGCGGATAGAGCCTTTCGAGCACGAAGACGGCGTCGAGAAAGCCCATGCCGAGGCTGGTCAGCGTCGTGGCGAGCTGCTGGCCGGAAAGATCGAGCATGATGCGCTCGGCAAGCCAGCGGCTGGCGGAAAGCGCATCGGCAAGCGCGGTTGCGAAATGCGTCGCCTCACGCGAACGGGCGAAGCGCACCAGCAGCGCCTCTTGAATGTCGGTGAGCGTGCGCAGACCGAGCCTGTCCTCGTCGGCACGGCCGAGATGGCCGGCAAGCCCGAGGATGCGCTCGCGCAACGCCTCTTCATTGGCAATCCGCTGTTCCTCCAGCGCGTCTGCCTCGTTGGTCTCAGTCGGCGCTGGTGAAAGCGGGACCGCCGGCGATTCCATCACTGGCGCCGATGCGCTCGCGGACCGCGGCTGGCTCTGGCGCAGCGCCACCAGCGCATCGATGACCTTCGGCGAGAGTGAATCGCGGCTGACGATCGCCTTGACATGTGCTGCACCCTGCATGCGCGCGATGGTGATCAGCGTGTCGTCGGCGACTGCCTTTGAGGCGGCAAGAAAAGGCGCCGCGATCTCGATCGGCTGGTTGCCGATGAACAGCGCTACAGCGGCCGGCATGTTCTGGCATTGGGACAGCGCCGCGACCGCCTGGCGCTTGGCCTCGTCGGAGGAAGCCTGGAACAGCGGCATGAAAAGTTCGGCGAATTGGCGCAGTTCGGACCTTGTCGGATGAGACAGGTTCTCGAAACTGCTGACAGTCGCCATCAACACCACGTCCTTTTTCCTGACGGCCAAGGGGCCTTCTAGGTCTCGAAACCGGTCACGCACAAAAACACCCCGAAAACGCAGAACAAGGGGACCAAGGGCCGATATGCGCTGGCGGAACGCATGTCAGGCCATACGGTTATGAACAAATCCTACACCGGTACGGTTAATGCATGCTGAAGATTTTATTAAAATGCTACAGAAATATACACGCGAAAAGTGTCGCGACATGGTTGGCCGGCAATATAAAAATGCGCGGTTTGAAAGGAGTACTGCAACGATGCCTATCGCTGCCGTGATGGTGGAAAAACTCAGGCCCTTTGATCGCGTAGCGCGTGCAGCAGCTTTTCGCGGCTGTCGTAACCTGCCTGATAAAGGTCGAGTGCTGCGGATGCCGCGAATTGCGCGTCGACGCTTTTGATGTCGATGCGCCGTTCTGTGCACCAGGCATCAAGCGCACTGCGCAGCACGTCGAGATCGTCAGGCGAGAAAGATGAATTTACCAGCAAAGACACCGCTTGCCCTCCGCATTCCGGCAAGAACGTGGAAAATCCCGATCGATCGGAGCCCGGAAACGTGTGATCGACATGAGCGAACATACGCGCATCCGCGCGCCTCGCAATTAAATATTTTCGTGATGTATTTTTGCAACATCGCGCTTTTCCCGGCCGGCGGATTGCAGCGCCGATGTCAACTATATGAATTGTTTCTAAATTTATCCGTTGAACTCCAGCCGGCAGTTTGCGCAGGCGGGGTGAAACCAAATCAACTCTTCGAGCGTTAAAGGGGAAGTAACGTGAACTGTGTTTGGCATCGGCCGAATATTAGTAAACTGTTAACTGTCATCTGTCTCAATTCGGATAGGAACGACGCGATTTGAGTATTTGGATCGTTGAAACTCCGCATCACGGTATTTCAATCAGGTGCCGTGGGAAAGGCGCGAATGCCCTCGGTCCGGTCATCCCGGTACTGCAGGACGCGCCGGCCCGCACATTGGCGGGCAGGGTGAAATCCATCGCAAGTTCATCCGTCTCGGGCAGTGCATGGAGACGAGAATGGCAATAGTAGTCGCATTGGCGGATCGGCAGCCGCGGGCGCCGCGTCGTCCGGACAAAGAGCCCCGCGAAGCCAAGATTCTTTGGTTCACCGGCGTCCGCTACGAGCGGTTGGCCGAGAGCCCGAAACATCGTCCGGCGCCCGCGCCACGCGTCAACAAGAAGTAACCGCTCTTCAACCTCAGCGAGCGGCGAATTGCTCGCAGCCGGCTTCCGTCAGGAAGTTGCGCGCAGCCTCATCGAAGCTCGCCTGCGGCGCCAGCGTCCGCAGCACGGCATAGCCGTCAGGCCGGGCCATTTCCACCAGGATCGCCTGTTGCAGCTCCTGCGGCAAGTTCTTGCGCAGGTCTGTCAGCTGGATCGGACTGCCGGCCAGCACATCGAGCGCGCCGCCGACCGATGTCCTGTCGTTCATGCTGAAGACCTCGTTGGAGGCGCTGTCGTAGATCGCGATCGACCAGAAGGGCACATTGCCCTTGGCAGTGAAATGCACCGGCGCATCCTCGACGTCGAAGGAGCAGACGGCGGTGCGCAGGAAGGGGTCGCCATTGGCAAGGCCGGCTTCGTCATACTGGTTGCCAAGCAGGTAGAAATTGTTGAGGTCGCCCTCTGCCTCCACGCGGGTCGCCGCATCCCTGCCGGTGAAATGCGGCAGCGACAGGATGATCACGAGATGCAGCAGGGCTGCGCCGAAAAGACCGGTCAGGACCGCGAAGAATATCCTAAGCATTGCCGCATCCGGTCTTGGTGAGCTTCGGCATAGCGAGGTCGATCACGCCGGAACTGCCGGCGGTCGGGGTGTCGAACAGCGTCAGCACCAGCCGGAAGGTGCCGGCCTGTGGCAAGGCCAGCCAGTTGCCCGGCTGTGCGACGGCTGAGATCTCGATCGAGAAGCCGCTATCTTGCTGGCGCAGCACCGTCCAGGAATTCAGCGCTGAGGGATGCCCGGTCGTCACCGCCGCCGGATTGCCGCCATTGTCGGCGGTAAAGAGGGTCCAGAGCCGGGCAGGCGGCGTCTGCCCGCTGATGCGGTAGCGGCAGCCGGCATTCAGCCGCGCGCCCTCGTCGTCGACGCTCGCCGTAAACGTCAGGCCCTCGGCGCTGCCATAGAGCAGCTTGCCGGCGCGTGCCCGGTGCGACTTGGCATAAGGATCGGCCTCGACCGTCTGCAGCGCTGGAAAGGCCTCCCAGGCGCCGAGCTTGATCGCCCCGAAACCCTGTGTCGCATCCAGCGCATAAAGCGAAATCATGATCCCGCCGCCAAAGGCGACGATCAGCGTGATCGCGATAAAGAGGGGGAATCGAAACACGTCAAGACCTTGGAAACCATATCGGATGAAAGGGTTACCACTGATTCTGGCAGGGTGGAATGCCGCGCCGTGACATGGGAGCCGATTGATCCACGGTTATGTCCATGCGGCAAAGCCGTCATGCCAAGTGCGGCAACGGCAATCCGTGCCGATATATCGAGGCGGGCGGAGGCTGATTTCGGGATCGTGCGCCAGGCGGAGCCTGCTACTCCGCGCTCGCCACCTTCGCTGGCGCGAGCGGGGCGGCATTCTTCAGCTTTTCGCCGAGCTTCTTGAGGATGTCGGTCGATTGAACCGAGAGCATGCGCGGCCGGATGAGCTGCGGCAATCCGTCCTGCGGCTTGGCGGCGGCGGTCTTGGCGAGGTCCTTTTCCGAGGGCAGGGGATTTTCGACGCCGGGGATGGCGCGCAGCGTCACACCCTGGTGGGCGTAGTCCATGGCGCGCTTGAAGGTCATCGCCGGCAGCGAGCCGCCGGTCATCTCGTTGGTCGAGGTGTAGTCGTCATTGCCGAACCAGACGGCGCAGGTGTAATTGCCGGTGAAGCCGACGAACCAGGCGTCGCGATAGGCCTGGGTCGTGCCGGTCTTGCCGGCCGTCAGGATGCCGTTGTCGAGGGCTGCCTTGCGCGCCGTGCCGACATAGGGAACACGCGACAACATCTGGTTCATATAGGCGTCGGCCTGTTCGGAGAGCACGCGTTTCGGCGCCGGCTCGTCACGGTCGAAATCGTAGAGCACGTCGCCGTCGTAATCGAGGATCTGGGTGATGCCGTGGCGGCGCGACTGGTAGCCGCCGGCCGGGAAGGTGGCATAGGCCGTCGCCTGGTCGAGGACCGTCACCTCGGAGGTGCCGATCGGGATGGTGACGTCGTCGCGGATGGGCGTTTCGACGCCGAGGTTCTTCGCCATCGCCCGGATCGGCTGAATACCGAGTTTTTCCTTGGCGAGCCGCACCGGCACGGTGTTGATCGACTGGGCGATCGCGGTCTCGAGTGTGATGCGGCCGGCATAGCGGTTTGCGTAATTGTGCGGGCTCCAGTTGCCCCAGTAGATCGGCGCATCGACGATCGTCGTCTGCGGCGTCATGCCGCTCTCCATCGCCACCGCATAAGTGTAGACCTTGAAGGACGAGCCCGGCTGGCGCAGCGCCCTGCTGGCGCGGTTGAACTGGCTCTCCCCGTAATCCCGGCCGCCGACCATGGCGCGCACGGCGCCACCGTTTTCGATCATCACCATCGCGCCCTGCTTGGCGTGATAGGCCTCGCCATATTCGCGCAGCGACGTCTCGACCGAATCCTCCGCCGCCTGCTGGATGCCCATGTCGATGGTCGTGCGCACGATCAGCGAATGCTGGTGGAAGCGCGACGAAAGCCGCTGGACCTCGTCGAAAGCCCAATCGAGGAAGAAATCGGGCGATTCCACCTCGTTGCGGTCGACGACGGTGGCCGGATTGCGCCTGGCGGCGATCACCTGGCCCTCGGTCATCAACCCGCTCTGCACCAGATTGGTCAGCACTTCGTTGGCGCGGGCACGCGCCGCCGGCAGGTTGACATGCGGCGCGTATTTCGCCGGCGCCTTGAACAGGCCGGCAAGCATGGCGGATTCGGCAAGGTTCACATCGGTGATGTTCTTGCCGAAATAGAACTGCGCCGCCGCCGCCGCGCCAAAAGTACCGCCGCCCATATAGGCGCGGTCGAGATAGGTGGAGAGGATTTCCTTCTTGGAAAGGTTCGCCTCGAGCCACAGTGCCAGGAACGCCTCGGTGACCTTGCGGTCGATCGAGCGTTCGTTCGACAGGAACAGGTTCTTGGCGAGCTGCTGCGTCAGTGTCGAGCCGCCTTGGACGACTTCGCCCGCGCGCGCATTCTCGCTCATGGCGCGGAAGAGGCCGATGAAATCGATGCCGAAATGGTCGAAGAAGCGCCGGTCCTCGGTGGCGATCACCGATTTGATCAGCGAATCCGGCAGCTCGTCGATCGGTACGGAATTCTGGTGGATGACGCCGCGATGGCCGATGACGTTGCCGTAGCGGTCAGTGAAGGTGACGGCGAAATCGCCGCGGTTGCGCCAGTCTTCCTTGGTTGCCTCGAAGGCGGGCTGGGCAAGCAGCAGCATCAGCACCGAGCCGGCCGTCCCGAGCGTCAGCCCTTCGCCGGCGAGTTCGAAGACCATGCGCTTCCAGCCGCGCACGCGGAAGCGGCGGAAGAAAATGGTAATGTCTTCCCAGATCTCGGCAGCGCGGAAGCCGGCGTTCCAGACGGTCGAATCGATCCAGGAATCGATGCGCAGTAGAATGTGACGGCTCTTCGCCGGCCGCTTTTCCGCTGCCTCGCTCGCCGCTTTTCCGGGCCTTTTTTCTGGCCCGTTTTCTGGCCCATTTCCTGGCCCATTTCCTGGGTTGTCCGGATCCTGCACGTCCTGTATTCCCGCCTGATCTCGCTTCGGTCATAACCGACAAAAGCGCGAGGCCCGCATATGGCCGCAAATCTCTCCGATACCAGGAGAGAATTCTCCGAGTACCAGGAGTATACTGAAGGATTGATTGATTTTGCGGCCGATAACAAGAGAGATGCATAAGGGTCACGCGAATTTGCGGGTCGCTGTTGCATGAAACGACGATGAACGATCTGCCCTTCTGGAAGAGCAAGACGCTTGCCGAGATGACCGTCGCCGAGTGGGAAAGCCTCTGCGACGGCTGCGGCCTCTGTTGTCTCAACAAGATCGAGGAATGGGATAGCGGCGATATCTATTTCACCTCGGTCAGCTGCAAGCTGCTAGACGGCGAAAGCTGTCGCTGCTCCAGCTATGAGAACCGCTGGGATTTCGTGCCGGACTGCGTGCAGCTGACCAAGGAGAACGTGCCCGATATCGCCTGGCTGCCGCCCACCTGCGGCTACCGGCTGGTCAATGAAGGCCGCGACCTCTACTGGTGGCACCCGCTCGTCTCCGGCGATCCGGAGACCGTCCATGCCGCCGGCATTTCCGCGCGAGGCCGCGCGATCAACGAAAATGAGATCGATCTCGACGATCTCGAGGATTACGTCGTCGACTGGCCGCTGACCGTGGGCGAGGAGAAGGACGACGAGGACGCCTGAGACGGCTGGCGAAGGTTTTTCTTGCGGGGCGAATGACGCATTCGCACAGCGCACGCCTTACCTCCGGCGCGATGCGTAAAATTGGCACTGGCCGCTGCTTGATTATTGAAAAGTGAGACCCTACTTGCGGTGCAACCCGCTGGTCCGGGCCCCTCTGGCGAGAGCTTCGGCACTCTTGCGATGTCGGACCTCTTCTCCGACAACCAGTGCCGACAGGGGACTATCCTTGAATCTCTCATTTTTGTTCGTCGAGTGGCTGGGAACGCCGCTCTGGATGTGGTCGAGCTTTTTCGCCCTCGTCATCGCCATTCTGTCGTTCGACCTCGGTATTCTTCATAAGCAGAACAAGGAGATCGGCGTCGGCGAAAGCGTCAGGCTTTCCGCTCTCTATATCGCGCTCGGCCTTACCTTCGGTGGTTTTGTATGGTGGTACCTCGGCTCCGAGGCCGGTCTTGCCTATATGACGGGCTTCGTCGTCGAAAAGACGCTGGCCCTCGACAACGTCTTCGTCATCGCCCTGATCTTCTCGTTCTTTGCCGTGCCGCGCATCTACCAGCACCGGGTGCTCTTCTGGGGCATTCTCGGCGTCATCGTGCTGCGCGCCATCATGATCGGCGTCGGCGCGACGCTGGTCGCCGAATTCGCCTGGCTTCTCTATATCTTCGCCGCGTTCCTGATCGTCACCGGCATCAAGATGCTGGTCATCAAGGAGGCAGAGCCTGATGTCTCGAAGAACATCCTCGTGCGCTTCATGCGCAGCCGCTTCAACGTCACCGAGGAACATCACGGCGAACGGTTCTTCGTCAGAAAGGCAAATCCCAGGACGGGGAGGATGACTTGGTTCATCACGCCGCTCTTCATGGCGCTGGTGATGGTCGAGGTGGCCGACGCTATCTTCGCCGTGGATTCGGTCCCCGCGATCTTCGCAATCACCACCGATCCGTTCATCGTCTACACCTCGAACATCTTCGCGATCCTCGGCCTTCGCGCCCTTTACTTCGCGCTTGCTGCGATGATTCATCGCTTCCGTTACCTCAAGCCGGCGCTTGCCATCGTGCTGATCTTCATCGGCTCGAAGATCTTCCTCGCCGACCTGCTGGGCCTTGAAAAATTCCCGGCCGCGCTCTCGCTCAGCATCACCTTCGCGATCATCGCAGCCGGCGTGGTCTGGAGCCTCCTCAAGACGCGGGATCCGCAACAGCCCGCCTGAGCGGGCTCTGCACAGGGAATACGTCAACAAAGAAGGAAACAGATATGATTTCGAATTTCATCGGTTGGATTTTTGCCCTGCTCGTCGTCGATCCGTTGCAGGCTGAGATCCAGCAACAGGCTGAGCGCGCCCGGCTTCCCGTGGAGATCGTCCGCCAGTCCCAGGCCTGCCTGACATCCCAGGGGCCGAAGCTCATAGAGCGCGCCGCCGGCGACTACGGCTGGGCGGCGGCCACAGTCGTCAGCATAGCGATCGGTCATACCGCGCCGGCCGAACTTCTCGACGGCAGCGACCCGCAATGCGCAGCCCTGGTCGGCGCCCTGAAGGGAGCCGGCGCGGGTGCGTGACGGCGACCAGCTGAAAATGGACTGCGTAATGTCTGATCAAGCCGGAAATAGACGGCCGCCGCGCGGTGTGGCCACCGCGCGGCTCCGGGAGATGCTGGAACTCGCCCGGGCGAAGGGCGGCCTCTCCATCGGTGAGGCTTTGGAGGCGATGGGCTCGACCAGCATCGCCTTCACCATCCTGTTCCTGGCAATCCCGGCACTGACCCCGATTCCCGGGCCATTCGGAATGGTTTTCGGTACCGCGCTGGCGCTGGTCTCCCTCCAGATCGTTGCGGGCGGCCGGAAGGTCTGGCTGCCCGCCATCGTCAGGGATCGCCGGGTTTCATCGGCGGCGCTCGATCTCGTCGTGGGTCACGCGGTCCCGGTGATCGCCCGGGTGGAGAAGGTCGTGCGCGCCGGCCGGCTGCAGGCCCTCACCGGCCCGACGGTGCAGGCGCTGCTCGGCATTCCTGTCTTCCTGCTCGCCGTGGTGATCGCGCTGCCGATCCCCTTCGGCAATATTCTGCCGGTGTTCTCGCTGGTGGTGCTCGCCGTCGCCCTGATGGAGCGGGATGGTCTCGTCACCCTGATCGGACTGCTGCTCACATTGGCGACCATCGTCGCGACTGCCGCCTTGCTTTATTTTATCAAGGCGATGATCTTCACGGCCTCTTAACCTGAATGGACAGGTACCGCGGCGAGGAAATGCCGCAACTCCGTCTGGACATAGGCAGCCACCGGCCCTTCGGCGCCAAAACCCCACCAGATGAGCGAACCCTGCCATTGCGACAGCATCAGCCGGGCGATCGTCTCCGGCGCCTTCGCCGAGCCGAAACATCGCGCGATTGCCGCCGTCAGTGCCGCTCCCCAGGCCGCACCCCGGGCACGCAGCACCGGATCGCGAAAATCCTCGCGAAGCACCAGCAGTCCCTCGCCATAGGCGGCGGCATTATCGCCGTAATCCTGCGACAGGCCAACGAGCAGCGCGACGGCGCCTTCTTGCGTTTTCGGCACGACCTCGGCAAGCCGCGCCGTTTCCGCATCAAGCCTGTCCCAGGCATAAAGCAGCGCGGCGCGCAGCATCGCCGCTTTCGTGGCGAAGCGCTGTACCAGCGTCGAGCCGGAAAGACCGCTCGTTTTCGCCACCGCCGCAAAGGTCGCCGCCTCCGGCCCCTCGGCATGGATCAGCGCCAGCACCATGGCGAGAAGCTGTTCGTCGGACAGTGTGCGGCGACGCGGCATGAAATTCCTCTTGCATTCACATTATATATAAATGATCATTCGTTTATAAACAAGGAGCGCCGGCCAATTCCTGGCGCTTCCGTTACGGCATAAGGCGTTCTACAGCGCCGCGCCTCTTTAGAGGCGCAAAGGACGCTGTAACACTTTGCATTGGCGTGGAGGATGGAGAAGTGACAGCAAAATTGCGGGAGAAAGTTGCCTTGGTGGCGGGTGCCACGCGCGGCGCCGGCCGCGGCATCGCGGTGGAGCTCGGCGCCGCCGGCGCCACCGTCTACGTGACTGGGCGCACGACGCGCGCCAAGCAATCCGAATATGCCAGGCCGGAGACGATCGAAGAGACGGCCGAACTGGTAACCGCCGCAGGCGGTAAGGGTATCGCCGTGCAGGTGGACCATCTCATCAAACAACAGGTCGAGGCGCTGGTCGCCCGCATCCGCAGCGAAGCCGGTCGGCTGGATATTCTCGTCAACGACATCTGGGGCTGCGAGAAGCTATTCGAATGGGACAAGGCCGTCTGGGAGCATTCGCTGGACAAGGGCCTGCGCATGCTGCAGCTCGGCATCGAGACGCATCTGATTACCGCCCACTACGCCTTGCCGCTGATGATCGAGCGGCCCGGCGGGCTGCTGGTGGAGATGACCGACGGCACAGCCGAATACAATGCCACCCATTACCGGCTGTCGCCCTTTTACGACCTCGTCAAAACGGGCGTCACCCGCATGGCCTGGGCGCATGCGCAAGATTTGGCGAAACACGGCGCCACCGCCGTTTCGATCACGCCCGGCTGGCTGCGCTCCGAAATGATGCTGGATGCTTATGGTGTTCGCGAGGAGAACTGGCGCGAGGCGACGAAAGTGCAGCCGCATTTCGCCATTTCCGAAACGCCGCATTTCGTCGGCCGTGCCGTTGCGGCCATCGCCGCCGATCCCGACCGCGCCCGCTGGAACGGCCAGTCGCTGTCGAGCGGCGGAGTGGCCAAGACCTACGGCTTCGATGATATCGACGGTTCGCGGCCGGATTGCTGGCGCTACATGGTGGAAGTGCAGGAGCCGGGCAGACCGGCTGACGTGACGGGTTATCGCTAAACAATTCCAGGGAAACGGCTTTCCCCGGAATTGGATTCAGGCAAAAGGTTAGAGCGGCTCTGCGCTTCCGTGAAAGCTAAATCGCTCTAACGCCCCGTTGTTATGCTGCGGCAAGCCGCGCCGCTTCGCGAAACGAGACCAGTCGCTTCGTCTGTTCGTCCCACAGCACCAGCTTGACGCAACGCAGGCTTTCCATGAGCGTGATGCGGCCCAGATCGGCAAGCTCAGGATGATCTCGCAGCACCTCCGGCAGCCGGTAGTAAGGCACCCGGCTCGACAGATGATGCACGTGGTGGATGCCGATATTGCCGGTGATCCACCGCAGCACTGGCGGCAGGTCGTAATGCGAGGCACCGTGGAGGGCCGCATGCTGGAACTGCCAATCCGGCTCCTTCGACCAATGTGTTTCCTCGAATTGATGCTGGACGTAGAACAACCAGACGCCGGCAGCGCCTGCCAGAAGCACGGTCGGAAGATGCACCAGTAAAAAGGGGACGATCCCGACCGCCCAGATCAGCAGCGCGGCGACCAGTGCGATGGCAAGATTGGTTGCCATGGTCGAGACCCAGGGCAGGGCGCCGGAGCGCATCATGCCGAAAGGCAGGCGCTGCTTGAAGAGGAACAGCCATGCCGGTCCGATCCCGAACATCACGATCGGGTGCCGGTAGAGCCGGTAGCCGAGCCGGCCCCAGCGCGACAGCGCGTTATATTCGGCGATCGTCAGCGTTTCGATGTCGCCAACGCCGCGTTCGTCAAGGTTTCCGGCCGAGGCGTGGTGCTCCGCATGCGCCCGGCGCCAATAGTCGTAGGGCGTCAGCGTCAGGATGCCGATCGTGCGTCCAACCCAGTCGTCGACGCGGCGACGGGCGAAAAACGAGCCGTGGCCGCAATCATGCTGGATCATGAACAGCCGGAGCAGGAAGGCGGCGGCGGGAAGGACGAGGATCAGGCCGGGCCAGAAGCTGTAGTGAACCGCTGCCCAGGCGGCAGCCCAGAACAGCGCGAAGGGGACGACGGTGACGGCAAGCTCGAAAGCGCTGCGTCCGGCTCGTGGCTGGCGATATCCGGCAAGGATCTTCAACCAGCGCTTTTCAGCGAAAAGCTCGGCATTCCCCCGCGATCGCTCCGGGTTTTCGTCGGGCTCGCCCAAAGGGGCCACTTGGATTTCCTCGCACTCGCTGCGGCGCGCAGATTCGATCACAGAGTGACGCCGTGAAAGGCCGCGACGGCCGAAAGGCCGAGTGCAATCACTACGGCCGAGCGGATGAGGAAGAGCGGATAGTCGAAGTGGTACATTGTAAGAAGTGTGGTCATGGTTGCAGCAATTCCTGTTTTTCTGAAGACATGTCAATAGGTGATGATGTCACGCCGGCGCGTCCGCCAGGACGCGTTATCACTTGCGCTGTTAGGCGCAGCGAGGGCGAGAGCGGCGGCTCGGTAAGAGGTTCTATTTCTTTGGAGCACTGCCCTGCGGGGCGGTTTTGGTCGCCGTCTTCATCTGATTGGCGAATGTGCTTTCCACCTTCGCTGCCTGCTTGTCCTTCTTCGGCTTCCGGACCTCGCGATTGCTTCTTACCTGTCCTTTTGCCATCGATAAAATCTCCCTTTAGATCGAAATTGAAAGCCGCAGCCTGCGTGGTATTCGCCCCGTTTGTCGGTCGCGATCGGAGATCGCGGGATCGTCATGAGGGGCAACCCGACAACACCGGGCCGCAGGGATGGAATGAAAATGATGCCTGCTGAAACCGCATCGCTGTCTGGAGGCGGATGACCGGAGAGGTCACCGAAAGCCAAACCCGACGTTGAGACGGGGACGTCACCATGCTTTCGCGATCGGGAAAATGGCGGGGCCGGAAACCCGGTCACCGCTAACGCCGCATCGGCCAAATCAGCGAGCTTCCCTTATAGACTAAAATTGAGGTGCCATTAAGGCCGCCGCCGCAGGAAAGCCATATTTCCACAGGGCATAAAGCGCGCCGCACAAAACTGCGCAGCGATTTTGCGATAGCGACACACGTAAAAACAGGACCTGAAGCGCGAGCAACGAATCTTGCGAACGCCTTAGTCATTCACGGAAAACAGGCGGATCAACTTCGTTCTTTCCATCTCCGCTCGGCCTGATGTCGACATGATGCCGCGGTCCAAACAGAGTTCTATGTCCCGTCCGATATCGAGCGGCACCAGCATGCCGCCGGCCTTGAGCAGGCGGTCTGTCATCGACAGAAGCATATCCACTTTCGCCTGGCAGCCATCGACTTCCAGGAGCGCCACCCGGCGCTCCCTGTCGATGTCGGCAAGATCTCTAGCCTGTTGCCGTTGTTGGTAAGCCCCGAATTGCACCCATCCGAAATAACCGGCCGCTGCGACGCAGATACAAAGCAAGAGGGTTTTTCGCACAATATTCCTTCGGAGCCGGGCGGCTCGCTTGCCGCTAGAACATTCAGTGAGAGCATGAGGTCGTCCGAAAACCGCTCACACTTTTCGCGTTATGCTCTAGCCAGCAGCGCGTCTTTCGCGGGGCAATCCCTGTATCGCATATCGGTTAAAGACGGGGGTTACCGGTTTCGGCGGCGTCTTCAGCTTGCCGAAATGGTGTTCGAGCGCTTGTGAGAGCATGGCCGGCGAGGTGACGCCCTCTTCGAACAGCCTGATCAACAGTATGGCCGCGACGTTGAAGACACGTTCGTTGCCGATCAGGATTTTGGCGTCGTAGCCGGCGTCGTCGAGCACGCCTTGCAGCATGTCGAGATCGGACGAAGTCAGATGCGACTTTTCGAAAGTGGAAGACATCGGTCCTCCTTTCATCGGGGCAAGGGTATAAAAACCCTCAGTCGGCAGCGCCCGTACACTGGCTGCCGAAGTTGCGACCATGCGCCTTTCACCCAGGCAACGCAACGGGATTCTTGCTGCAGATATCGCTCCGGTTCATGAGCAGCCCGCACCGTTCAGGGTGCGGGCCGATGACGGTTATTCCGCCGCCTGATAGCTGGGTCTCCGGGCGGCCGATGTCCGCGGACCGGCAGCGGCAAGCAGGGTAATCGCCACCGCAAGCAGCGCCACGAAGGCGATGCCGGCGACATAGGGGTTCCAGCCGAAATGCGGTGCGGCGCCGAAGACTGCCGAGGCGGCCGCAAGCACGATGCCGCCGCCGATCTGGAATGAGGCAAAGAGCAGTCCGGAGGCGAGTCCCGCCTTGTCATCCTCCACATCGGAAAGGGCCGCAACCTGCACCGAGGGGTAGGTCAGGGCGTAACCGAGGCCGAGCGGGATCTGCGAGAACAGCACGAGCAGGATCGGATCGACATGTCCAAGTGCGGTCACCCAGAAGATGTAGCTGAACGCCTGCAGACCGACCCCCACTGCCATCAGCCCGGTGGCGCCGCGATTTTGCGCAAGCGTCGCAAAGCGGGGCGCCAGGAACATCACGAAGACACCGCCAAGCGCAAAACAGAAGCCGGTGGTGAAGGCCGACCAGCCGAGGACGTTCTGATAATAGAGCGTCGCCAGGAACTGGAAGCCGACATAGGCGCCCTGGAAGAGGGCGGCAATCGCATTGGCATGCCGGAGCTTGGCCCGCCGGAACATGCCGAGCGGCACCATTGGATCGGCATGGCGCGCTTCGACCACGAGGAAGAGCAGGATCAGCGCCAGCGACGCGACGAGCGAACCCCAGGTCGCAAAAGCCTGCCAGCCGGCGGCCGCAGCATTGGTGATGCCGAAGACGAAGAGCAGCAGCCCAGGGGTGATCGTCAGCGCGCCGGCCCAGTCGAAGGCCGGCCGCGGTCCCGTCCTTTTCGGGTCGGCGGGCAGCACCAGTGGCGCAACAAAAAGCGTCAGGATGGCGACGGGCGCGCCCATGACCAATGTCGCCCGCCAGCTGATAATCGTCGCAGCACCACCGAGCACCATGCCGAGCACGAAGCCGGCGGCGCCGGTGGAGGAGAAGACCCCGAGCGCCTTTGCCCGTGCCGTTCCCTCGCCGAAGACGGAGAGCAGCAGCGCAAGCGCCGCGGGCGCGGTGAAGGCGGCGGCAATGCCCTTGACCAATCGGGCGGCGATCAGCGTCGGGCCGCTGTTGACGAAGCCGCCGGCGATGCTGGCGGCGGCAAAGATCGCCAGCGACCAGAGAAAGACGCGGCGATGGCCGAAGACATCGGCGACCCGGCCGCCGAGCAGCAGGAAGCCGCCATAGCCGAGCACATAGGCGCTGACGGCCCATTGCAACGAGGTCGCCTCCATGCCGAGTTCGGCCTGGATGGCGGGGAGCGCAACGCCGATGGTGGAGACGTCCATGGCGTCGAGGAAATTGGCGGCGCAGAGCAGCAGCAATGCCAGCCCCGCTCCGCTTCGCGATTTGGAAAGAGTCATCGAAATCGTTCCTTCTTTGCTGCCGCCTCATCGGGGGAGGTTGCCGGGCGGCAGGGAACGAGAAAATGTACAGCTTCCATTCCTATTGCAAATTGATAGTAGCCATGCCAGGTATTACTGACGATGATGAATGATGTCACCCTTCGCAAGATCGACCTCAATCTCCTGCTGGCCTTTTCGGTGCTGATGCAGGAGCGCAATGTCAGTCGCGCCGCCGAGCGCCTGCTGCTCGGTCAGCCAGGCCTGTCGGCCGCTTTGCGGCGCCTGCGCGAGGCGCTGGACGATGAACTATTCGTGCGTGTCGGGCGCGGCCTGCAACCGACGCCGCGCGCCCTTTCCATCGCCCCGGCGATCGAGGATGCGCTGTCGGGTATCGAGCGCGCCATCCGCCCGCAGGCCGAGTTCGATCCGGCAAGCTGGCAGGGCGAGTTCCGCATCGGCATGTGCGACAATCTCGAGTCGGCCTTCTTCGGCCCGCTTGCCGCCCGTCTCCTCCAGCTTTCACCCGGCGCCCGGCTGATCGGTATCGCTTCCGAAAAGCGCGATGCCGCACGCCGGCTGGATGAAGGCGTCTTCGATTTCAGCGTCGCGATGCACGACGAGCCCGCCTCCTGGCACATTCGCGCGCCGCTGTTCGACCAAGTCTCGATCTGCATCTACGATGAAGCTCAGCTCGGGCTGAAGGCGCCGTTGAGCCTCAGGGATTTCGCCAATGTCGCGCATGTCACCGTCTCGTTCGAAGGCAACACCTCGACCGGTATCGACATGGCGCTGAACCGCACCGGCGATGTGAGACAGGTGGTGGCGACCGTGCCGCGCTTTTCCGCTCTGCCGATGGTGCTGAAGGCGATGCCCGCCATTGCCACGGTGCCGGAATCGATCGGTCGCTGCATGGCGCAGTTACATGGGCTGATGCTTTGCGAGCCGCCGCTTTCGCTGCCGGCCGATCCCGTGACGATGCTTTATCGCCGAGTCGACCAGACGGACGGCCGGGCGCGCTGGTTCCGTCGCCTGTTCATCGATGTAGCCAATAAAGCGCTCGAAGCTTCCGGCTGCTGCGTATCCATTCCGAGAGCCGCTGCCTGACGGTCCGTTATAGCTCGCCTTTGTGGAAATAAGCTTCGAGGCGATAGCCGTCCGGGTCGATGATGAAGGCGGCGTAATAGAATTGCCCATAATCCGGCCGCACACCTGGTTCGCCATTATCCGTGCCGCCGGATGCAACGGCCGCCGCGTGAAAGGCATCGACAGCGGCCTCATCAGGCGCGACGAAGCAGAAGTGCAGCCCGGATCGCATGTCGGCAACAACGGGCTGTTCGACCTGCATCACCCAGAGCCCGACCCTTTCCGGGCCGTAGCCGATCATGGAGTCGGAATTGGACAGGCGCTCATATCCGAGCGGCGTCAGCGCCGCATCGTAGAAACGGCGGGCTCTTGCGAGGTCTTTTACGCCGATGGAAATGTGATCGAACATGGACTGCCAACTCCCTATCTTCCGCTAACCCCGAAGGACTGCCCACACCCAAGATGGCTCGACGCCAACATCTTTCAACCGTTGTTCTAAGCATGTCGGATAAAAGTGTGTGGGACAGGCAGTCCCGCGACATCTGCCGCCTGCGGCAAAGCCTGCGGCTGGACATTGCCGCATCCGTTCAGGTCTCGTTCTAAACAGCTTCCTCGGCGACGTTTTGCATCGGCTCCACGTTCGTCACCTCATAGGTCCAGACTCGAAACGCCTTCAGCACATGCGGTCCGAAGGAATTGATGAGCGGTATGTCGGCGGCGTCGCGCCCGCGTGCGACGATGATACGACCGATCCGCGGCGTGTTGTTGCGCGGATCAAATGTATGCCATGCACCGTCCAGGAAGACCTCGATCCAGGCGCTGAAGTCCATCGGATCGACGACGGGAATACCGATGTCACCGAGATGGCCATTGATATATCGGGCAGGAATGTTGAGGCAACGGCACAGCGCCACCGCGAGATGCGCAAAGTCGCGACAGACGCCGACACGTTCGTGGAACGCCTCGAAGGCTGTCCGCGTCGATCGCGCCTGCATGTAGTCGAATTGGATATGGCCGTGAACGAAGTCGCAGATCGCCTGAACGCGGCCCCAGCCGGGTGAGACGGTGCCGAACATATCCCATGCAATTTGACTGAGACGATCCGTCTCGCAATAGCGGCTGCCCATCAGGTAGACGAGGCAATCATCCGGCAACTCCGAAACCGGGACTTCCCTGGCGCCTGGCAGCGACCTGTCCAGTTTGCCGTCGTCTTCGATCGTCGCATCGCCCCATATGGTCAGGTCGCCCGCTGGCGCAACCAGCCGAAGACAGCGGTTGCCGAAGAGATCGCGATAGGAAGAAGTGGGGACATCGGGCGTGGTGAAGACCGTTTCCGGAATTCTGATGTCGGCCGCGCGATCGTCATGAACCGACAGCAGACAGACCAATGCGGTCGGCTGCGGGCAGGTCAGCGTCATTTCATAGCCGTAACGGATCAACATGGAGCGTTCTCGCGCGTCCGGATCCGTCTAGCGGAAATCCGCCGCAGTTAGAGTATAGAAGGCGCGGCGGCGGTACGAATAGGCTTTGTGCGCCACGTCCTGAATGGAGTTGCGCAGGGCGTCGAACGACGAAAGCCACCCCGTTTCCGAAGGCTCGGTTCTTTGCAATGCGGCGTCGGATTTCGCCAGCGCGCCAACCTCGACGAAAAACAACACCTGGAACATGCCGTCATGGCCGATGAAGCGCACTGCATTTCTCGCCGCATCGAAGCTGCGGCTTTGGTTCAAAAAGGCTAGCGCCATGGTTGAACCGGCGGGGTCTGGCGACCGCTCCGGGCGGCGTCCGACAGCCTCAGCCACTCCTTCCGGTATCCTATGTTGAGAAGATTGAAGGACATCATGTCTTCACCGGCCTCCGAACGGCTCTTGCCGATCATGCCATGGTCGGCGTGCACTGGAACGCTTGCAGAGACACGATAGACGGTCCACGAACGGGCAGATTCGATCCGGCGGTCATGTTCGACCTCCATCAAGTAGCGGCCCGACGCACCACATTTATTTTCCCATGTGCCGACGGCAACGGCATTCCGTCTGCGTTCGGCTTCGTCTTCATGACTGTTCACGATGTCAACCTTTCGTCATTCGGGCCGTGGCCATGGCCAAACGTCCTCTCGATCAGTGTTGCGCCGCTACCGGCGGGCGATAGGTTTACCAGTTCCAGGCTATCTTCCGTCGCGACCCGCTCATGACGTTCATCGTCACTGTGGATACGGTATTGCAGCACATTTCCTCTCAGAGGCAGTGTGGCGGTAATGCGGTATGTGTCGGGAAGCTTGGAGGGAACGACCAAGAACCCGTCCTTCACTCGGACAGTCTGCCCCACCTTGAAGATATGCGTTGCTGCCTCGCGCCGGATTGAGCGTCCATTGCGTTGCGGGATGCGCGTAGCGGTCATGACGGTTTGTGGTCCTTTTCGATCGCGGTTTCGAGATCTGACAGGTGGATAGGCATCATCTGCTGCGTCGAACTCTGCGCAGCGATCGCCGGCAGGTGGATGAAGGCGCCGACCCGGCGCCAGGCAAGCCTGGAAACGCTGTCGATCAATTCCTCGTCATAGTCGACGCGGTATTCTCCGGCTGGCTGCGCCCCGTCGAAACCGGGCAGACGGAATGGGGATGAAAAGCGGACGACGGTTTGTGTGGTACGACTGGTCACGGCTGAGGCCTCCGCAGGAATACACCGATGCGTTTCCTGTATCGTTGAGATCCGAACCGGACGAACTCGAGGCTGCCGGTACATCCGCGGTCAGCGCCAAGCTCATTCCGGATCGGAACAGGCGAACTCAACGCCGGAACGACGTCATGGATCGCTATCGAGAATTCAGTGGTGATGGCGGGTCGTAGGTCTCTGACACCGCGAAGCCAAGTCGGCCAAATCGACGAAGCCTATCATTGCGCCTCGATTGAGTTTAAATCAAGATAAATTCTGATTTATCTATGAAAAACGCCAAATTAACTCTTCGCTCACGAAAATAAAATGGAGCGCGATGGCGTAAAAAATTCTATTTATTTGCTGATCAATACAAAATATCCGGTCGGATTGATTTCCTGAATATCTCAAAAAAGTTCATGGGCGAATAATATTTCTTAGCACTCCTATCAATCGAGTGCCACGAATGCTATTTATGAGTTGCAGCCGCCCTACGCGCCGGCAGCAGAAAGACCTCTATGAAATTCCGTTCACTTCACGACCGCGTCGTCATTCGACGTGCGGAAGGCGATGTCAAATCCAAGGGCGGGATCATCATTCCAGACACCGCCAAGGAGAAGCCGCAGCACGGCGAAGTGGTCGCAGTCGGCCCGGGCCTTCGCGACAAAAGCGGCAATCTGGTCCCGCTCGATGTCGAGGTCGGTGATCTCATTCTGTTTGGAAAATGGTCGGGGACAGAGGTCACGATCGATGGCGAAACCCTTCTGATCATGAAGGAGACCGACATCATGGGCATCGTCGAAAAGACTGAAGCGGCTGCCGACAAAGCTGCCTGACCGTCGAATTTGTGACCAGCATCTCAAGACCGAACTGGGAAGAAATATCATGTCTGCCAAGGAAATCAGGTTCTCCACCGACGCGCGCGACCGCCTGCTGCGCGGCGTCGAATTGCTCAACAACGCCGTCAAGGTGACGCTTGGCCCGAAGGGTCGCAACGTTGTCATCGACAAGGCCTATGGCGCGCCGCGCATTACCAAGGACGGCGTTAGCGTCGCCAAGGAGATCGAGCTCGCGGACAAGTTCGAGAACATGGGCGCGCAAATGGTGCGTGAAGTGGCTTCGAAGACCAATGATCTTGCCGGCGACGGCACGACGACGGCAACCGTTCTCGCCGCCTCCATCTTCCGCGAAGGCGCCAAGCTCGTCGCTGCCGGCATGAACCCTATGGATCTCAGGCGCGGCATCGATCTCGGCGTTACCGCCGTCGTCAAGGAAATCAAGGCGCGGGCGATGAAGGTCAAATCGTCAGGTGAGATCGCCCAAGTCGGCACCATTGCCGCCAATGGCGACGCCGCCATCGGTGAGATGATCGCCAAGGCGATGGACAAGGTCGGCAATGAGGGCGTCATAACGGTCGAAGAGGCGCGAACCGCCGAGACCGAACTCGACGTCGTCGAGGGTATGCAGTTCGACCGCGGCTATCTCTCACCCTATTTCGTCACCAATGCCGAGAAGATGCGCGTGGAACTGGAGGATCCCTATATCCTCGTTCACGAGAAGAAACTCGGCAGCCTGCAGGCGATGCTGCCGATCCTGGAAGCCGTCGTACAGACCGGCAAACCGCTTCTGCTCATCTCGGAGGACGTCGAAGGCGAGGCCTTGGCGACGCTTGTTGTCAACAAGCTGCGCGGCGGCCTGAAGGTCGCAGCCGTCAAGGCGCCGGGTTTCGGCGATCGCCGTAAGGCGATGCTCGAAGACATTGCCGTGCTTACATCAGGCCAGATGATTTCCGAGGATCTCGGTATCAAGCTCGACAACGTCACGCTCGATATGCTCGGCCGCGCCAAGCGCGTGCTGATCGACAAGGAGAGCACCACGATCATCGACGGCTCCGGCGAGAAAGCGGCCATCCAGGCGCGCATCCAGCAGATCAAGGCGCAGATCGAGGAGACCACCTCCGATTACGATAAGGAAAAGCTGCAGGAGCGCCTGGCGAAACTCGCCGGCGGCGTCGCGGTCATCCGTGTCGGCGGCGCCACCGAGACGGAAGTCAAGGAAAAGAAGGACCGCATCGACGATGCACTGAACGCCACCCGTGCGGCGGTCGAAGAGGGCATCGTGCCCGGCGGCGGCGTGGCACTGTTGCGCGCCAAGTCGGCGCTGACGGGGCTGACCGGGGAGAACGCCGACGTGACGGCGGGCATCTCGATCGTGCTCAGGGCGCTCGAAGCCCCGATCCGGCAGATCGCCGACAATGCCGGGTTCGAGGGCTCCATCGTCGTTGGAAAACTCGCCGGCAGCAATAATCACAATCAGGGCTTCGACGCACAGACGGAGACCTATGTCGATATGATCGAGGCCGGCATCGTCGATCCCGCCAAGGTCGTGCGCACCGCTCTGCAGGACGCCGGCTCGATTGCGGCGCTGCTGATCACCGCCGAGGTGATGATCGCCGACATTCCCGCAAGAGACTCCGCCCCTGCAGCCGGAAATGGCGGCATGGGAGATATGGGATACTGAGAACAGCCTGAACTGTTCCGGCGTGGCCGGACGGCGCAACCCGAACAATAGACAGGGAGAATTCCAATGTCCGTGCAGAGCAGCAGCAAGACATCGATCACCCAGCGTTTCGAGAGTTACCAGCCATCCAAGACGCTTCTCGTCTGGGCCTGCGTCGTCACGGCGATCGCCACGATGATTATCGGCTTCAGCTGGGGAGGTTGGGTAACAGGCGGCACGTCAAGCAAAGCGGCAGTCGCCGCCGGCGACACCGCACGCGGAGAGCTGGCGTCGGCCATTTGTGTCGAGCGGTTCAATGCGGCGCCGGACGCGAGCGCTAAACTGATCGAGTTCAAGGCGATTACCGAAGGCTACAAGCAGCGGCAGTTCGTCGAGGCCGGCGGTTGGGCGACCATGCCTGGGCAGACTTCACCCGACAGCCGAAGTGTTCAAGCCTGCGCCACCGCGCTTGCCGTCTGACACCATTTTCAGAGCGCTCCGATATGTGTGCGGAGCGCTTCCACTCTCAAAGCAGGAAATGACCAATGATCCGTTTCGTGAAAAAGAGCGACCCGCAGCCACCCGCAGACGACAACCGCTTCCAGAAAATCCGCGAGGCAGCTGCCGACGAGCATAAGAAAGCCGCCAATGACAGCACGCCCCGCCGCGCCCCGCGGGCGCCGGAAGATGAAGACCCGCTTATCTGAGAGGGTATGGAAAGGCGTCCTTGAACAGGTCTCCAGCGCAGCTGTGTAAAGCCGGCATACGGCGCGATCTGAGAACAGGGACGCACCAGGGCCCCTTGAACACCTAGCGATAATCCAGCCAGATCCCGCCGGCATCGGCGGAACGCACGCAGTTTTCCACCCAGCGCACCCCTTCCAGTCCGGCATCGACATCGGGAAAGACCAGCTCTTCGATCCCCGCAGGGGCGAGGCCGCGCTCTCTGTTGATGGCGAAGCCGAAGCGGCGATAGAGGTTCGCCCAGGCTTCGAAGAGACCTTCCGGGTGGCCGCCGCCGATCCGGTCGTCGATCCTGGCCTCGGGATAGAGATAGTCCATGCCACGCTCGAGAATACGGGCCGGTTCGCCCTGGATCTCGTAGGAGAGCTGGTTCGGCCGCTCGTCCCACCATTCGATACTGGCCTTCGAGCCGACGATGCGGATCTTCTGGCCGTGCATGGAGCCGGCATTGACGGCGCTCGACCAGATGGTGGCGATCGCGCCATTATCATATTCCATCAGGGTCACCGCATTGTCTTCGAGCGGCGCTCGGCTTTTGACGAAGCTCTGGCGGGTGCAGAGGAGACGTCTGATCTTGAGGTGCGGCAGGATGACCTTGGCGATATAAAGCGGGTGGGTCCCGACATCGCCGAGGACATAGCTGGGCCCCGCGAATTTCGGATCGACGCGCCACCGCGTCGAGGGGTTTTGCTCCTCCACCGCAGCACTATGGAAACCATGGGCGAATTGCAGGTTGACGATGCGGATTTCGCCGAGATCGCCATTCCTGACCATGGCGCGCGCCTGCTCGATCATCTGATGGCCGGCATAACCATAGGTCACGCCGACGATCCGGCCGCGCGCCTGGGAAAGCGTCTTCAGCTCTTCGGCTTCGGCGGTCGTGAAGCAGAGTGGCTTTTCGCAGATCACATGCAGATCATGTTCGAGTGCTGCCTTGCAGATCGCGAAATGGGTGTTGTTGGGTGTCGCGATCGACACGGCCTCGATGCCGTCGGCCCGCCGGGCCTCAGTCGCAAACATCGCCGCATAGTCCCGGTAGCTCCTGGCTTCGTCGAGCCCGAGATCGACGCCGAACGCGCGGCCGCGTTCCGGATCGATATCGAAGGCACCCGCCGCAAGGGCAAAGACGTCGTCGCGATGCGCTGCCGAGCGATGAATATAGCCGATCTGGCTGCCTCTGCCGCCGCCGACCATGCCCCAACGGATCGGCTTTTGCCTGTTATTCGTCATCATCTTTTCCCTAAAAACCAACCGACCGGAGGTAATCGCGGCTTTGCTTCACATCTTCGAGGCTGCCGGCGACATTCCTCGGATCACGCTCCTGTTCGACGGTGATGAAGCCGTGATAGCCGATCTCCTCGAGAGCTCGTTTGACGGCGGGATAATCGATGACGCCGCGGCCGATCGGACACATCACGCCCTGTCCGCAGGCATCGAAGAAGCGGATCTTTTCCCCAAGCACGCGGTCGAAGACGGTCTGGTCGATGTCCTTGAAGTGGACATAGTCGAGCCGGTCGGCATAGCGGCGAAGCATCTCCACGGGTTCCATGCCGGCATAATAGCTATGGCCGGTGTCGAGGCAGAAGCCGGCGATCTCCTGCGGAATGTCTCTTGCCACCCGCTCGATCTCATCGGCGAATTCGATATAGCCGCCCGCATGCGGGTGGATGACGGCGCGCACGCCGTATTTGCGCTGAGCGAGTTCGGCGATCGCCGTGATATTGGCGACCATCCCGGCCCAGGCCTTGTCATCGAGACGCGGTGCACGATCGGAATGGCCGGCGGCATAGTCGCGCTCGTCGTGGCCCCAGTCCATCACTGTGAGATAGGGTGTCCTGAACCGCTGGCCTGCCACCTGATCCGGCTGCGGCAACTTGGTGATGACGGCGCAGATCTCATCCGTCTGCCGCAGCAATGTCTCCCGGTTTTCAGGAGAGACCAGATCGTCGAAGATCGTGCCGGCGACGATGAAGAGATTGCGCTCGGTGAGCGCCTTGGCAACGAGCGCATCATCGAGCGGCACGTAACCATAGGGGCCGAGTTCGAGGCCGCCATAGCCGGCCGCCGCCGCCTCGTCGAAGACGCGTTCCCAGGCGGGAAGGTTTGGATTGTTAACGTCGTCCACGCCCCAGCAGCAGGGGGCTGTCGTAATGGTGATGGTCACGGTTTTATTCCTGATAGTGGTGCCGGGGCGGATGTTGACGATCAGCCAAGTTTCCCGGGCCAGTATTTGTCGACATATTTCTGGATTTCGGAGCGCATGAAGCGCCCGGAATCGTCGGCGCGCTCCTCCCAGCCGAAGACGCAGGCGGTGATGATGCCGTCGAATCCGACCGCGGCGAGCGAGGAGAAGAAGACATCCCAATTGATCTCGCCTTGGTACATATCCATGTGCTGATGGATGGTGACCTTCGCGCCCGGCGGATTGATGATGTAGCGCAGCCCGGATGAGGCCTTGTGATTATAGGTATCGGCCACGTGCACATGGGCAATCAGCGGGCCGGCATCGCGGATCATCTGCGCCATGTCGTCACCGAAATAGAAGGTATGCGGCGCGCAGTAGAGGAACTTGACGTTCTTCGAGCCGATGGTCTTCAGCATGTCGATCGCCGGATGCAGCGTTTCGCACCAGTCTTCCGGATGCGGTTCCATGTTGAGCGTGACGCCTTCGCGCTCGAACACCGGAACGAGTTCTTCTATCGAGCGCCACCAGGCGGCCTCGCTGTGCTCGTGGGTATGCATGCCGCCGCAGCAGCTGGCGCGGTGGCTGCGATCCGGCGATGGCCCGCGGCCGAATTCCGAGTTCATCGTATCGCAGCCCATTTCGGCCGAAATCGCGATCGCTTCCTTCCAGTAACGCACTGCTGCCTGCCGCTCGTCCTCATGCGGGCTCGCCCAGCGGTACATCGGCAGGATCGAGGCGAGCTGGACGCCGTGATCCTTGAGGGCCGCCTTGAATTCCGCGATGCGTTCCTTGTGCGCCCGCGGGCGCACCCACCAGGGCAGAAAATCGTCGCGCGGTGAAAGCTCGATATGCTCATAACCGAGTTCCGCTGCCTTGCGGCAGAGGTCGCGCAGGTTGAGGTGACGGTGCATATGCGGGTCGAGTGCGATCTTCATCTGGCTCCTCCGTCATCCCCGGCCGCTTCGGGCCGGCGGATGATCCTTGATCTCGGTTGTTTTGGACCGTCCGGTGCTCCTCCCGGATTGCTGGTACGATACGGCTGCGGCGCCCCCATGCTCCAATGCTTCCTTGATCAAATTTGATCATTGACCTCACAGCAGGCCGATGCTTTGCTGTGTCAAGCTTTGGGAGTGGGTGAGCCTGATGAAGGTGACTTTGAAGGATGTCGCAAGCCAAGCCGGCGTTGGCACAGCGACCGTCGAGCGCGTCCTCAACGGCCGCGGCGGCGTGCGGCCGGGAACGGTGGAGAAAGTCTTCCTGGCGGCAAGGCGGCTTGAATACCGGCAAAGCCTGCCGGTCGCCCATCGCGGTCTGATCCGGATAGAGGTGATCCTCGTTCGCCCGGAGACCAGCTTCTATTCGCGTCTGAACCGGGCGTTCGAGCGCATCGCCGCCTCGCTCGACGACAGCATCACCGTTCACCGCACCTTCGTCCGCGAGAACGAGCCGGCGCAATTCGCCCGCTACATCGCCAACCCGACGGCACGCCGGTCGGCGCTGATCGTGGTCGCGCCCGACCATGCCGATGTGGTCACAAGCGTGCGCAAGGCGGCCGGTCTCGGCATTCCCGTTGTACAGATCATGACCCGTCCGGCCCCCGAACTGCCCTATGTCGGCATCGACAACTATGCTGCAGGACGCACCGCAGCTCACTACATGTCGGGCATGCTGGCGCAGCGCACCGGTTCGTTCGTCGCTCTCTGCCACAGCGGCGCCTATGAGAACCATAAGGAGCGGATCCGCGGCTTCTCCAGCTATCTCTCGGAGAAGGGTTCAAACGACCATCGTTTCATCGAGGTCATGTTCGACCTCGATGACGAGCACAATGCCATGGAGCTGCTGCAAGCGGCACTCCGGCGCGAGCCCGGCATCATCGGGGTCTATAGTGCAGGCGGCGACAACAAGGGTGTTGCCAGGGTGCTCGCGGCCAACAAGGCTGGGCGGCCCTTCTGGGTCGGCCACGAATTGACGCGAGAGACGCAGGACTATCTCAGCCGTGGCATCATGTCGATCGTGCTCGACCAGGCGCCGGAGGTCCAGGCGAGGCGATCGATAGACCTTGCCCTGAACAGGCTCGGTCTCATCGAGATGGAGGTCAGCGCCGAGCCGGTGCGCTTTCTGACGATCACACCGGAAAATCTTTGAGGGGATAAGGATGCCCGGACAATCCGCTCGAATGAGCGCCAGCGGCTTTCACGGCGCCGGCGCGGACTTACTGCAGCTGCGGCTTCTTAAGAAAGCTGTTGCGGTCGGCGGACTTGATGCGCAGCCAGGCTTCCCGGCCGTTCCTGAGGATGCGCATGGGGATCTCGGCGCCGGCCGGGCCGCTGCTCCAGACCTTGCGGTAGAAATCGGCCAGGCCGTCGACCTCTTCGTCGCGGATTTCCGATATGATATCGCCCTGACGCAGGCCCGCCTGAGCGGCCGGCCCGCCTTCGGCCACGCTCATGACCACCACGCCGCCATTGCTCTCGGCGGAGAAGGCGCCGAGCCAGGGCCGCGGCGGTCTGTTGACCTGTCCCCGGTTCAAGAGATCGTCGAGGATCGGCGGCAAAAGGTCGATCGGCACGACCATGTTGATATCGGCGACCTCGTCGCCATCGCTCATCTGCAGGCGAAGCGAACCGATGCCGAGAAGCTTGCCGTCCGAACCGATCAGCGCCGCACCGCCCCATGAGGGATGGGCTGGTGACGTGAAAATCGCCTCGTCCAGCAGATATTCCCAATAGCCGGCGAATTCCTGCCGGGCGACGATATTAGCCTCGACGAATTCTCCGATGCCATCGGCCAGCACGACGGGATCGCCGGCCTTGGCCGTGGCCGCGTCGCCGAGATCCACCGCCGGCGCATTCAGAGGGCCAAGCGCCTGCACCAGACCGAAGCCGCTTTCCTGATCATAGGCAAGCGCATGCGCGGGAACCACACGCCCGTCATGGGTCGTCAGCCAGACCTCTTCGGCCTCGGTGATCAGATAACCGATGGTCAGCACCAGCCCGTTGTCGCGAATGACCACGCCGCTGCCCTCCCGGACAGTGCCCAGCGTCTCCGCTGTGAAGGCATCTTCCGGAATGGAGGAACGGACGGCCACGACTGACCGCAAAATCGGATCGATATTCATGCTTTCATCCCGATGGGCGCCGACGCGAAAGGCCGAAAGCCGGCGCATTCTTCCTTGAATAGGTAAGAGAATCGACGGCAGGTGCAAGACCGTATCGGAGCGAATTTCGGCAGGCCAACGCGCGACCTCCCTCCGATGCCTGCACCAATCAAGGTTTCACTGAGCGCCGAGACTATCTCGCATGGCACCGGCGGGCGGATGAGCGCGACCATATTGCCGCGGCGAGCATCCCATCACTCTCTTGAAAGCGGTGCTGAATGCGCTTTCGGATTCATAGCCGAGCGACAGGGCGACACCGGCAATTGCTTCGGCCGAGTTTGTCAATCGGTCACCGGCGAGAAGCATGCGCCAGCGCGTCAGATAATCCATCGGCGCAAGCCCGACCTTTTCCTTGAAGTGGAGAGCAAAACTGGACCGCGACATCGAGGCACGTTCAGCCAGTGACTGCAGCGTCCACTTGCGGGCTGGATCGGCATGCAGGGCACCGATAGCCGCACCGATCCGCCGGTCGGTAAGCGCGAAAAGCCAGCCGACGCCGCGCGCATTCGGCGATGCGATATGGAGGCGCAACACCTGCATGAGCATAACATGAGCAAAATGCTCCGCCATCAGAAAGCCACCCGGCTGCTGGTCGCGCAATTCGCGCGTCATCCGATCGAGACACCAGCGCAGCACGGCGGCGTGATCGGAATCCCTCTTCACGTGGACGATCGGCGGCAGGATTCCGAGAAGGATGTCCGAATTTCCTCCCGAAAAGGAAAAACGGCTGCCGATCAGGAAGAAATCGCCGCCGCCATTGCAAGTCGCAATGCCGTCGCGGGCGATCGAATAGATCGCATCGGACGGGATCGCTTCGAGAGCCGGATCGCTGGCGAGACGAAAGGCTCGGCGGCTCGTCAGCAGAAAGCAGTCGCTTTCCTCCAGGCGGACAGCTTCGGGGACGCCATCGACGCTCAGCCAGCACGCGCCTGAAATCACTGCGTTGAACTTGATGCCGTCAGGGGGAGGAAAATCGATCGCCCAAGCACCGCCAGCGTCAAGCCCCGCGGAAACATAGCTGCGCGGTTTGAGCAATGCGAGAACATCGGATAACGGGTCCATGTAGAAATCCGGACGATGGCGAAGAGATGCCGGACTTTAGCGCATGGATCGTCTGGAAGCCACGCCTTATTCTCGCGACCGTCATCCCGAGCGACGGCAACGCGCCGCAGAACAAAGGTAATTATCATGAGTGACAAACAAGTCCCCATCCGCTCCGGATTTGGAGCCCACACGACGGCCGGCGAGGTTTTGGCCGGTCTCGATCTTTCCGGCAAGCGCGCCATCGTCACCGGCGGCCATTCCGGCCTCGGGCTCGAGACCACGCGCGCTCTGGCGGGCGCCGGCGCGAAGGTGACCATCGGCGCAAGGAGCATCGAGGCGGCGCGTAGCGCGGTCGCCGGTATCGATGGCGTAGAGATTGATCGGCTCGACCTTTCCGACCTCGAAAGCGTTCGCGCCTTTGCCGAGCGGTTCGTCGCATCTGGCCGCAGCATCGACATTTTGATCAACAGCGCCGGCATCATGGCCTGCCCGGAAACGCGTGTCGGCGACGGATGGGAGGCACAGTTCGCGACCAATCATCTCGGCCATTTCGCCTTGGTCAACCGCCTCTGGCCGGCGATCTCGCGCGGCACTCGCATCGTTTCGGTTTCCTCCGGTGGCCATGGCAACTCGGCCATACGATGGGAGGATGTGCATTTCGAGACCGGTTACGACAAATGGCAGGCCTACGGCCAGTCGAAGACCGCCAACGCACTTTTCGCCGTGCATCTGGACAGGCTCGGGCGCGACACCGGCATCCGCGCCTTCTCGCTGCACCCGGGCAAGATTTTTACCCCCTTGCAGCGCCATCTCGCAAAGGAGGAAATGGTCAGTGCCGGCTGGATCGATGCAGACGGCAATCCGATTGATCCGACGTTCAAGACACCAGCCCAGGGGGCAGCGACGCAGGTTTGGGCGGCGACCTCGCCACAACTCGAAGGTATGGGAGGCCTCTATTGCGAGGACTGCGATATCGCCATCCGCGCAACGGTTGGAGAACCCGGCGGCGTCAGCGACCATGCAGCCGATCCCGAGGAGGCGGCACGCCTGTGGATCTTGTCGGCAAGGCTGACCGGCATTGACGCTTTCGCGGCGTACGCCTGAAGCCATGGCTCGCGGCAAACCGTCGTCAATGCGCGCTGAAGACGCTGCCGATTGTCTTGCCGTCCTCGCGCCTCACCCGGGACTTCTCGGGTGAAGCCCGATCGGCAAGCCGAGCGGATCGTCAGCACGTCATTGGCGCACACGCTGCCGAAATCGGCCTGCGACAGCGCGGTCGTCGTGCCAGATCGAATTTGCGCAAACAACAGTCAAATCCGGCGACAATCCGTCATTAAATTGTATCAAGGCGTGCGCAAAAGCTGCGGCATTTCGACGTGCATCATTCTCGGGACTTGGCGCGCGACATTTTTCGTGACAGCGGCATTATGCAACAATATACGGTCAATCTCATCAGGAATCAGACCGACACGGATCACGACATGAAAGACTGGCATCCCGATCTCAGCCGCAGCAGCAGTCCGCGTTATATGGCGATCGCCGATGTGATCGAAATGGATCTGCGCAGCGGGCATCTGGTGGTTGGGGACCGGCTGCCGCCGCAACGCGAACTCGCCAAGCGGCTGAATGTCGATTTCACGACGGTGGCGAGAGGTTATGTCGAGGCGCAGAAGCGTGGGCTTGTGGATTCGCATGTCGGCCGAGGCACCTTCGTTACCGGTGGCGCGGACAAGGAGCGCCAGGGATTCGCGCCCGACGCCGCGCCCGATCCCCGCCGCGCCTCCATCGTCGATTTCTCGATGAACATGCCGCCGGAAACGCACGACCCCGAGCTGATCGCCCGCATGCGCGAGGGCATGTCGGCGGTGACGGCGAACCTCATTCCGCTTCTGCGCTACCAGGGCTTCGGCGGCTCCAGCATGGACAAGGAGGCTGCGGCCTCCTGGCTCAGCCGTCGCGGGCTGGTGCCCTCGCAGGAGCGCATCTTCGTCACACCCGGTGCCCATCCGGCCCTGCTGGCGATCTTCGGCCTGCTGGCAAAACCGGGCGAAACCGTGCTTTCGGAAATCATCACCTATCCCGGCATGCGCTCGATCGCCGCCCAGCTGCGGCTCAATCTGGCCGGTCTGCCGATGGACGAGGACGGTATCCTGCCGGACGCCTTTGCCGAGGCCTGCGAGAGATTGAAGCCGAAGGCGCTCTATCTCAATCCGACGCTGCAGAATCCGACGACGCTGACCATTCCGGCCAGGCGCCGTGAGGAGATCTGCGCCGTTGCCCGCAAATATCATGTGCCGATCGTCGAGGACGATGCCTATGGCTTCATTCCGCAGCACGGCCCGGCGCCGCTCGCGGCAACAGCGCCCGATCTGACCTGGCATATCGGCGGGCTGGCGAAATGCATCGGCGCGGGTCTGCGACTTGCTTATGTCGTAGCGCCGGACAGCAAGGCCGTGTGGCCCTTCGTCAGCGCCATGCGCGCCAACAATGTTATGGCCTCGCCGCTGACCGTGGCGCTCGCCACCCGCTGGATCGAGGACGGCACCGCCGATACGATCCTGCGTTTCATCCGCGCCGAGGCCGCCGCCCGCCAGCAGATGGTCGCCGCCATCCTGCCGGCCGGCAGCTACCGCGCCGATCCGATCAGTTTCAACATCTGGCTGCCGCTCTCCAACGGCTGGACCCGCTCGACCTTCGGCAGCCACACCCGTTCTTCCGGCATCGGCGTCGTCGCAAGCGATGCCTTCACGGTCGAGGGCGCGGCGCCCGAGGCCGTGCGTGTCTGCCTTGGCGGACCGATCACCCGGGAGAAATTGCAGGGCGCACTGGAATTCATGGCCCATGCGCTGGAAGGCCCGCCGGAAATGGCAGCGTCGTTCTTCTGACGCGGAAACGCCGCCCCAGGCTGATCAGGCACGAGCGGTCGAGATCAGATCGGTCTGGCCCTGATCTGTCGGGGCCTGGGCGAAGCGAAACCGTCACGTTCACGTCTGATTCGCCCAGGCTGCCAGGCCTGGCTGCGGCCCCAAATGCTGCTTGATAAATCTGCAGTCAGCTTGCTGCCGGCATGCGCTGGGGAGCTCTGCGGCATTCTGGCGAATTGACTGGTAATTTCCCTATAATGTAATTATATTGAATGCAGTCATTATAGATATTGATGGCATAAATGTTCGCGAAGCAAGAAAGCGAGATCGTCATGGACACGGAATATCCCCCACTTCCTCCGATGCAGACCGGCATCAAGGGACGCTGTCCGCGCTGCGGCCAGGGCCATATGTTCAAGGGCTTCCTGACGTTGCGGCCGGAATGCGAGGTCTGCGGTCTCGATTATTCCTTCGCCGATCCGGCCGACGGTCCGGCCTTCTTCGTCATCTGCTTCGCCTGCATCCCGAGCGTGCTGCTCGGCGTCTGGTTGGAGGTGGCCTTTTCGGCGCCGATCTGGGTGCAGCTTCTGGTCACCGGTCCGTTCATGCTCGCCACCTGTATTCCGCCGCTCCGGCCGCTGAAGGGCTGGCTGGTCGCCAGCCAGTATTTCTACAAGGCGGAAGAGGGCAAGCTCGCCTAGAGCATGATGCCGAAAAGTGTGAGCGGTTTTCAGACGACATCATGCTCTACTTCTTTGATTTAGATCAGGATTCAGATTTTGGGCCGATCGGGCCTAAAAGCATCCTGATCTAGGACTTGTTTAGCGTCGCGCGCAGGCGCGGCGTCGCGAAATCGAGCAGCGCCCGCAGTTTCAAGGGCACCAGTCCCTGCGCGGGATAAACGAGATGCACCGGCGCCGGCGGCGGTTCGAAATCGGCAAGCAGCGGCACCAGCAGGCCAGCCATCTCGGCGCGTGCGGCCTGGTAGGAGAGCACGCGGGTGATGCCGAGGCCGGCGACAGCCGCATCGACCGCGGCCTCGGCAGTGTTGACGGCAAGCCGCGAGCGGATCGGCACCGTGAGGTCATGTCTCCCTTCAATGAATGTCCAGCTCAGCATCGAGGCCATACCCTCGAAGGTGACGCAGTCGTGCCCGGCGAGATCGCCTGGATGCCGGGGGAGTGCGTGCCGTGTGAGATAATCCGGGCTGGCATAGACTGTGCGGCGGATCGCGCCGAGCCTTGTGGCGATCAGGTTACTATCAGGCAGGTTGCCGATCCTCAGCGCCACGTCGATATGATCCTCGACGAGGTTCGACAGCCGGTCGCCAAGCATCAGCCGCAGATTGATATCGGGATAGGCCTTCAGGAAATCCACCACCACAGGCAGGACATGCAGCCGCCCGAAGACGATCGGTGCGGTCATCGTCAGTTCGCCCTTCGGGGCGCTGTATTCGCCGGCCGCGGTCCGTTCCGCCTCTTCCACCCGATTAAGAATTTCCCGCGCCGCCTCGACATAGGAGCGGCCGGCTTCCGTCAGCGTGACCTTCCGGTTGCTCCGTTGCAGCAGCTGGGCGTTGAGATGGGCTTCCAGTTCCGAAACCTTGCGGCTGACGGTTGCGAGCGGGGATCGCAGATGCCGTGAGGCGGCCGACAGGCTGCCCTGTTCGACAACGGCAAGAAGCACGGTCATGGCGTCGAGGCGGTCCATTCTATCCTTCCATGAATTGGTAACATGCCTTCCAGATTAGCATTCTACTGCTGATGGATGGAAGGCAGTAAATAGACCGCAGATGGTTACAAGCGGCCATCGCCAACCGCGTCCCGTCGATCGGAAGACCAAAGGAACCATCATGAAACTCTACCATCACCCGCTTTCCGGCCATGCCCACCGGGCTCACCTGTTCCTGTCGCTGCTTGGCGTGCCCTATGAACTGGTCGAGGTCGACCTGGCGGCTGGCGCCCACAAGGCGCCGGACTTTCTGAAGCTCAATCCCTTTGGCCAGGTGCCGGTGCTCGACGACAATGGCACGGTCATTGCCGATTCCTCTGCCATCCTCGTCTATCTCGCGCGCAAATGTGGCCGCACCGACTGGTTGCCGGAAGAGTCGGTGGCCGCGGCGCGGATACAGAAATGGCTCTCGGTTGCAGCGGGCGAGATCGCTTATGGGCCATGTGCTGCGCGCCTAGTCACCGTCTTCGGCGCTGACTTCCGCACCGACGAGGTGATCGCCCGGGCGCACCGCATTCTTGCGCTGATCGAGGCGGAGCTCCACGGTCACAGCTTCCTGCTCGGCGACAATCCTGTGATCGCCGACGTGGCGCTCTACAGCTACATCGCCAATGCGCCGGAGGGTAATGTCGATATCTCGGCCTATCCAAGCGTTCGCGCCTGGCTTGCGCGCATCGAGGCGCTGCCGGGTTTCGTCGGTTTTCGCAAGACCAAGATCGGCCTTGCCGCGTGACAAGTTGCCGGGGCAGGAACGCTGCCCCGGTTCCCAAAATGCTGCCCTGAAGGAGGCCGTGATGCTGGAACAGACAAGACAGGACGCCACATCGCCCTGGCATGCGGGCGAACTCGCCATGCAGCGCAGTGTCGGTGTCGCCGAACGCATGGACGGGCCGGGCCGGAATTTCGTCCGCAAGGCCATGCCGGAGCAGCATCGCGCCTTCTTTCCGATGCTGCCTTTCGTCGTGCTCGGCGCGGTCGATGCCAAGGGCGATGTCTGGGCAACGGTCAGGGCCGAGCGCCCGGGGTTCATGGCCTCGCCGGAGCCGGAGATTCTCGAGGTGCACCTGCCGCGTGACGCAGCCGATCCTGCCGATGCCGGCATGGAGGATGGTGACGCGATTGGAATGCTCGGCATCCAGCTCGAGACCCGGCGGCGCAACCGGCTGAACGGCGTGATCCACAGGACGGATGCTGAAGCTTTCCAAGTACGCGTCGGCCAGAGCTTCGGCAATTGCCCGCAATATATCCAGCTTCGCTCCTCCGCCTTCGTACGCGATCCCGATCTGCCGACGGCGATGCCGACGCTTCATTCCGGCCAACTCGACGATCGGGCGCTAGGGATGATCGAGGGCGCCGATACGTTTTTCGTTGCCTCCTATGTCGACAGAGACAATGGCGAGCGGCAGGTGGACGTGTCCCATCGCGGCGGCAATGCCGGCTTCGTCCATGTCGGCGCCGATGGCGTACTGACCATTCCCGATTTTCCCGGCAATCGGTTCTTCAACACGCTGGGTAATTTCCTCGTCAACCCGAAGGCGGGGCTGGTCTTCATCGATTTCGAAACCGGGGACATGCTGCAGATGACGGGCAGGGCCGAGGTGCTGCTGGATTCGCCTGAGATCGCCACCTTTCAACGGGCGGAACGGTTGTGGCGTTTCACGCCGCAAAAGATCGTGCTTCGCCCGGATGCCCTGCCGTTGCGGTGGCGCCGGCCTCCCGGCCTTTGAGAAACGCCGCCTGGAAGCGGCTTGCCAATCAATGTACTGATCAGTACAATGATAACCGTTCAGTACAGGAGCGCCCGGAGAACCTATGTCCAGCCTCGTCCCGCCTTTCACCCTTGAGACCGCCACCCAGAAGGTCCGTCTTGCCGAGGATGGATGGAACAGCCGTGATCCCCAGCGCGTCTCGCTCGTCTATACGCCGGACAGCCGCTGGCGGAACCGCGCTGAATTCATCACCGGCCGCGCCGAGATCGTCGCTTTCCTCACCCGCAAATGGGCAAAGGAGCTGGATTACCGGCTGATCAAGGAGATCTGGGCCTTCACCGATCATCGCATCGCCGTGCGCTTCGCCTATGAATGGCACGATGACAGCGGCAACTGGTTCCGCTCCTATGGCAACGAGAACTGGGAATTCGACGCCGCCGGCTTGATGCAGCGCCGCTTCGCCTGCATCAACGACCTGCCGATCCGGGAATCGGAGCGCAAGTACCATTGGCCGCTCGGCCGGCGGCCGGATGACCATCCCGGTCTGACCGAACTCGGCCTCTAAACAAGCCAGGGAAGCCACGGGTGAAGACCGTCTACGAACGCGCCGACATCGTACCGCTGCTGGCGGAAATCTTCCGCGAGCTCGGCTATGAGGGCACTTCGCTCAGCCGCATCACCGAACGCACCGGCATCGGCAAGGGCAGCCTTTACCACTTCTTCCCCGGTGGCAAGGAGGAGATGGCGGGCGCCGTGCTCGCCGATGTCGATGCCTGGTTCGAACATGCGATCTATCAGCCGCTGAGAAAGGACGACGCCGATCAGGCGATCGCGGCGATGTGGACGAATGTGAACGACTACTTCCGCTCCGGTCGCCGCATCTGCCTCGTCGGCGCCTTCGCGCTTGACGAAACCCGCGAGCGGTTTTCGGCAGAGATCGGCGATTATTTCATTCGCTGGATCGACGCCTTGCGCTCGGCGTTGATGCGGGCAGGCTGCTCTGAGGGGGAGGCGCAAACACTCGCCGAGGAGGGCGTCGCGGGCATTCAAGGCGCACTGGTGCTGTCGCGTGCGCTCGACGACAGGATGATTTTCACCCGATCATTGGACACGCTGGCGAAACGGCTAGATGCTGTGATGCGATGAGGGGGCTGTACTACGATGAGGGGCGGTCAACCGCTGGGACGTGTATTATACCTATGAAAAAATTCACCCGGCCATGAGTGACTGGCCGGGGCGTTGATCGGGCGCTGGGGCGGCGCTCGAGCTTAAATCGGTACCGCTTTGCGTCTATTTCAGCGTTGCTGTTGAGGCTGCTGGGCCGGGCGCGTATTTTCCCGTTCAGGGCGAACCTGGCGCCATTCGTTTTCCATCTGGTCGACGACATGCTGGGGAATGGTGGCTGGGCTATTGGCGGACGTCTGCATCGGAAGTCTCCTCTTTTCGCAGTAAGGCTTCAGGGCAGGAAGATGCATTGCACAAGACAAAAGGCGTGTAAATCAGTGGCTTAAACACTTTAAACGATTAAACCGAATTTAATCGATTAAGATAGTTTTAACCTTGATATTTGAGGGAAGCGCGGAATGGTTGTCCACATGGACCGGGCATTCTTTTTTGATACGGTACGGCACGGACTCTTCAAGGGAAACCTGACTCAGCCTCAGGTAGTGGGCATCACGGCGATTCTCGACGCCTGGGAAGAACGGTTTGCCGATGCCGACCGTCGGTGGCTCGCCTATATCCTCGCAACCGCTTACCACGAGACCGCCTATACGATGCAGCCGGTGCGTGAGACGCTGGCGGAAAGCGATGCGCGCGCAGTCGAGATCCTCGAGACGGCCTTTGCCGCAGGCCGGCTCTCTTGGGTGAAGACGCCCTACTGGCGGCCGGACGAGGATGGCTGCAGCTGGCTCGGACGCGGCCTGGTGCAGCTCACCCACAAGCGGAACTACGAGGCGATGAGTGTGCTGACGGGGATCGACCTCGTTGCCGATCCCGACCGGGCGATGGAGATGGATGCGGCGGTGACGATCCTGATCGAGGGCATGCTGCAGGGAAGTTTTACCGGCCACAAGCTCGCCGATCACCTGAACGCGACGACCGCGGATTGGGTGAATGCGCGCCGCATCGTCAATGGCACCGACCGGGCGGAAAAGCTCGCCGCTTATGCCATGGTCTTCGATGCGGCGATACGTCCCGATGCGGCCCGTGGCATGCTCGCGCGGTTGAAGGCCTGGGGCGCGCGTGTTATCGCCCGGCTGACAGCTGGAGCGCCGCGCCTCCGATAGGGTGCGCCAAGGTCGCTTCATCATTTTGATAAATCGGACAGGAGCTTCCGCGTGATCCGTCATATCGTCTTCTTCACCGTGCAGGAGGAACATCTGCAGGAGGTGAGGGCCGGGCTTTCGATTCTGACCGGCATTCCGCATGCGCGGTTGCTGGAAATCGGCACCAATGTGAAGACCGATCAGTTGGGCACCGAGATCGATCTCGTAGTCTATGGCGAATTCGACGACGAGGCGGCCCTTGCCGCCTACAAGGCGCATCCCGATTATCAGCTCTCGATCGATCGCGTGCGGCCGCTCCGGGAAAAGCGCATCGCCGCCGACTACGATAACCGCACGGCTGTGACGCGGCCGCTCTGACTTGCCCAGGCGTTTGGCCACGCTGTATTCCATCGAAATTTCAACTGGATGAATGATTTTCCGGATTCGGATCGCCCGGAAGCTGACTCAACTTCTGAGTCCTCAGACTCACCTTTCGAAAAAGCGGCGGCAAGCGATTCAAAAGATTCGTGAAAAGCGGCTTCTGGTTCATGATCTGGCTGCCGCAGCGGTTGCGGCGTATGGACGGAAAGCCGCGCTCGTCCATGCTTGGATGATAATCAAGAGACATTAAGAATGGCTGACTCTGATGCGCGGGCACCGCGCACCAGCGCCATCAGCATCAGCACGAAGGCCAGCGACAAGGCCGCGAGAACGGCGCAGGCGGCGAGCGCCGGGCCGGTGCCGGCGCGATCGAGGATGGCGGTGAAGATGACGGGGGCGATGGCGTTGGCGAGGTTCTGCGGCAGCGACAGCCGGGCCGATTGCAGTCCGAATTCGCGCGGTGAGAACAGCGCCAGCGGTAGCAGCGCGCGGGCGACGGTCATGACCCCGGTGCCGAACCCGTAAAACAGGACGAAGGTGACAAGCAGCGGCGTCGACGGGCTGGCAACCAGCATCATCAGGAAACTGATCATCATCAGGCTGATGCCCATGACCGCGCTGAGCATGGGGTTGCCGTGCCGGCCGAGCAGCATGTCGAGGAAACGTGCAGAGATGCCGAGGACGCCGCGTGCCGAGCCGAGCTGCAGCGCAAAGGCCGGCGAGGCGCCGGACTGGCGGAAGATTTCGAGCAGTGATGGCGAGATTCCGAAGGTGACGAAGGTCGAGATCGTCGTCGCCGCGGCGATCAGCAGGAAGGCTTTTCGCTGCTTGGCTTTCGACAGCGGCACCGGAGCGATTTCGGCTGTGCCGCCTTCGACATGTGTTGCGATCGGCTTCGGCAGGCCTAAGAGATGCAGCGGCAGACAGACGAAGAATTGCAGCGCCGCACAGACCAGGAAGGTGAGGCGCCAGCCGACCGCCTCGTTGAGCAGGCTGAGGATCGGCCAGAAGATGGCGCTCGAAAGCCCGGTGAACAGCATCAGGATGGCGATGACGCGTTTGCCGTTTGCTCCTTCGCGCTCGACGACGGCGGTATAGGCCGGCGCCGAGAGGCCAAATGCGCCGCCGATGCCGATGATGACCCAGGCGCTGGCATAGAGCACGATGCCGTTTGCGGCGGCAAGCAGAAGCAGCCCGAGCGCAAAGGTCAGCGAGGCGGCCGAAAGCACACGGGCAGCACCATAGCGGCCGAGCCATCGGCCGGTCGCCGGACCGACGATGGCGCTGACCACCATCATGATCGTCAGGCCGGCAAACGCCACTTCGTTCGCCAGGCCGAGATCCGGCGCGACGACACGGCCCATGACCCCGAGCATGTCGAACGTCGTGCCCCAGCCGATCAGCTGGGTAACGGCGAGGACGGTGACCGTCTGCGCCGAGCGGAAGCGGGAGGATTTTGGCATTGGTGCTGAAACGGTCTGAAATGTGGGGGCGGCAAGGACATAACAGTTTCAACCGGCCCGTGAAAGCTGCGGTCGGCAGGAATCGGAACGGCGCGGCCGATTCGCGGACAAAGACTGTGGTGTCGGTCCCGCCGGCTCCCCACCTTTACCGGAGGTGATAAAGAACGCGTGGATAAGGCTGGAGGTCATCGTTTTTGGGTGCAATGGCGGTGGCCGTAGCTGGCTGCTGCGGCGTTTTCCAGGCCCTGAAACCGGCTGCTTCGAACAGTCGAGAACAGTTCTAAACACCCTGCATTACGGGGCATTCATTTGCCATTCAGGTCGCGTGAGTACATATTCGGAGCAAGTTGGCATTATCTTGAAAGCATAACACATGGCCTTTCCTCTGAGCGTCGCAGCATTGGCCGCCGGACTGGTGGTATCGGCGCCCTCACCGGACGCCACGAGCAGTTTTGTCGTGCGTATCGGAGGCGATTGCAGCGCCGCCGCAGCCCAGGTCGTCGAGCAGACCGGCGGCCAGCTCCTGTCCGTGCAACCGGTGGGCGATACCTGCATCATCACCGTTCTTGTGCAGGGCAATGGACAGCGCCCACGCAAAGTCACGGTAAAGGTTCCGATGTAGGCGGAATCGGCTTATTCAGGACATTGATTGATTTGAAGCGGACGAAGGCGGACCGATGCGCATCCTGGTAGTCGAAGACGACGTGAATCTGAACCGGCAGCTGGCCGACACGCTGAAGGAGGCGGGCTATGTCGTCGACCAGGCGTTCGATGGCGAGGAAGGCCATTTCCTCGGCGACACCGAACCCTATGACGCCATCATCCTCGATATCGGCCTGCCGGAGTTGGACGGGGTCACCGTTCTAGAAAAATGGCGTGGCGCCGGCCGCGGTGTGCCGGTGCTGATCCTGACGGCGCGCGACCGCTGGAGCGACAAGGTCGCCGGCATCGATGCCGGTGCCGACGACTACGTCACCAAGCCCTTCCATGTCGAGGAAGTGCTGGCCCGCCTTCGGGCGCTGATCCGGCGCGCGGCCGGGCATTCCTCATCCGAGATCATCTGCGGGCCGGTGCGGCTCGATACCAAGTCCTCGAAGGCGACGGTCAACGGCACGACGCTGAAGCTGACCTCGCACGAATATCGCCTGCTTTCCTATCTCATGCACCACATGGGCGAGGTCGTTTCGCGCACGGAACTGGTCGAGCATATGTACGACCAGGATTTCGACCGTGATTCCAACACGATCGAGGTCTTCGTCGGCCGCCTGCGCAAGAAAATGGGGGTCGACCTGATCGAAACGGTGCGCGGTCTCGGTTACCGCATCCAAGCGCCGAAACATGCGAATTAAGTCGCTCACCGCACGTGTGTTGCTGCTGACCACGGTCTGGTCGACGGTGGCGCTGGTGGTGATCGGCCTCTTGATCTCCACCCTCTACCGCAAGAGTGCCGAACGCGGTTTCCAGGATCTGTTGCGGGCGCAGCTCTACAACGTCATCAATTCGGTGACGATCGGCGATCAGGGCGCTCTCAGCGGCAGCCCGCAGCTTGGCGACCTGCGTTTTGCCCAGCCGAAGACCGGCTGGTATTGGGTGGTGGAGCCGCTCGGCACCTATACGACCGCGCCGCTGGTGTCGCCTTCGCTCGGCTCGGCGCTCATTCCGGTTCCCTCCGTCGTCGAGGCGCCCTTCGACAAGAATTACGAGCGCTACTATCAGGTGACGGATGCTTCCGGGAACCGCGTGCAGGTGGCCGAGACCGAAGTGGTGCTCGATACCGACGGCCGCGCGGCGCGCGTCCGCGTCACCGGTAACGTCGATGTCGTCGAGGACGACGTGCGCACCTTTTCCCACAGCCTCTATCTGGCGCTGGCCGGTTTCGGCGTCGGCAGCCTGATCGTCAATGCGCTGGCGATTCTCTACGGCCTTAAGCCGCTCGACAAGGCGCGTGCCGCGCTGGAACGCGTCCGCGCCGGCGAGAGCGAACAGCTGAAGGGCGACTTCCCGCGCGAAATCCTGCCGCTCGCCAACGAGGTGAACGCGCTGATCGACAGCAATCGTCGCATTGTCGAGCGGGCCCGCATGCAGGTCGGCAATCTCGCGCATTCGCTGAAGACGCCGATCGCCGTGCTTCTCAACGAGGCGCGCGTCCTGGAAAAATCCCATGGTGAGCTGGTCCGCAGCCAGGCGGAAGCGATGCAGGGGCAGGTGCAGTCCTATCTCAATCGGGCGCGCATCGCCGCGCAGCGCGAATCCGTGCTCGCCCGCACCGATGCCGAGCCGGCGCTTGAACGGCTGGTGCGCGTCATGCGCCGGCTGAACGTCGATACCGAATTCGATCTCGTCGTCTCGCCGCCGCATCTGGCCGTTGCCATGGAGCAGCAGGATCTCGAGGAGACTGTCGGCAATCTCCTGGAAAATGCGGCGCGTTTTGCCAAAAGCCGGGTGCGGCTTTCGGCCGTCGAGGCCGCCGAGGATGTGAAGGGGGTGGAGGCGAGCGGCCGCCGCCATTGGGTGGAACTCGCCGTCGAGGATGACGGGCCGGGCCTGGAGCCGGACCAGATCCGCGAGGCGCTGAAGCGCGGCCGCAGGCTCGACGAAAGCAAGCCTGGAACCGGGCTCGGCCTTTCGATCGTCACCGAGATTTCCAATGAGTACCAGGGACGGCTCGAGCTTTCCCGCGGTGAATGGGGCGGGCTGAAGGCCAAGCTTATCCTGCCCGGCGTCACAAAGGATGTTGCATGAGCAACTGCTTGATGTCACAAAGATACTGGCAAATGTATAGCATGCTTTGCCTTAATGCTGACACGGGGACGCTGCACTTCGATCGGCTGAAATTGACCCCTGATCGTGGTTCGACGCAATGATTTTACGCTCGCAAGGCATGATCGCTTCCGCTCTTCTCGTCGCCGTCGCGCTGTCCGGCTGCACGACGACGAAGAGTGCCGCTTCGCGCGGCATTTTTTCGAGCAAGCCCTCGGCATCGGCCGCCTTCATCACCGCGCTGCAGGGCGGCATCGTCGGCCGCAGCGGCGTGACGCTGAACGACAGCGACAAGCAGCGCGCGCTCGAGGCGGAATATCGGGCGCTGGAAGGCGCCGCCGTCGGCCAGCCAGTGCTCTGGACTGGCAAGGACGTGACCGGCAAGGTCGTTGCGGCTGCACCCTATCAGGTCGGTTCCCAGAACTGCCGGCAATATACCCACACGCTGACCGTCGACGGCAAGGACACGGTGACGCGCGGCGCTGCCTGCCGCAATGACGACGGCAGCTGGTCGCCGCTCTGAATTGCGGCCAATAGAGCGCCGCGCGTCCGACAGGACGCGCTAAGGACGCTCTATCACTTTAAATGGCGCATAATCCTTTCCGAAAATCGATTCCGATTCTCGGGGTTATGCGCTAGCCTCAAATCTTCGTCATTCCGGCTTTGGCAGTTGGAATGAAGGCGCGCTTCACGTATTTGGGCGACATGCTGTTCTGGATTCTCGTTGCCGCTTTGACGGCAGCCCTCGCCGTCATCCTGCTCTACCCCCTTCTGCGCGGAGCGAAGGCGGCGGATAATATCCGTGCGGGCGAGGCGGCGGTCTATCGCGACCAGTTGCGCGAACTCGACCGCGATCTCGATGGCGGGCTGATCACCCCGGAGGAGGCTGATTATGCGAGGGCGGAAATCGGCCGGCGGCTGATCGCCGTCTCTGCCGACGAGCCGGCTGAGACGCCGAAACCCGCACGGCATCACCGTTTCACCGAAGCCTTCGTTCTCCTGGTCCTGCCGGTTCTCGGGCTCTGTCTTTATTTGACGACGGGCAGGCCGGACCTGCCCTCGCAGCCGCTGGAGGCGCGGCTGGAAAACCCTGGCAACGACGTGGCGGTGCTGATCGCCAAGGCGGAACGGCACCTGGCTGAGAAGCCCGATGACGGCAAGGGCTGGGACGTGCTGGCGCCGATCTATTTCCGCACGATGCGCGTCAACGATGCGCAACTGGCCTATCGCAATGCCATCCGGCTTCTCGGCCCGAGCCCGGTCCGGCTCGATGGCCTTGCCGAGACGCTGATGGCGGTCTCCGACGGCGTGGTGACGGAGGAGGCGCGGCAGGTGCTGGAACAATCGCTGACGCTCGAACCTGACAATCCGCGTGCCCGCTTCTACATCGCCCTCAGCATGGAGCAGGCGGGACGGCCGAACGAGGCGCGCCAGGCCTTCGAGGCGCTGGCAAAACAATCGCCATCAGATGCGCCCTGGCTGCCGCTGGTCAACCAGCATATCGCCATGAACGGCGGCGCGCCGGCCGGGACCAATCCGGCTGCCCCAGGCGCCGATCCGGCTGCCCCGGGCGCCCGTCCGGCTGCCCCCGGCAATCCCACGCAGCAAGATGTGGCGGCGGCCGAGACTATGAGCGCGGGCAACCAGCAGCAGATGATCCGCGGCATGGTCGAGAGCCTCGACGCCAAGCTCAGCGAGGATCCGAACAATTTCGAGGGATGGATGCGGCTCGTCCGCTCTTACGCCGTATTAAACGACAAGGATCGCGCCGCCGGCGCCTTGAAGCGTGGGCTTGCGGCCTTTCCGCCGCCCGGCGAACAGGGCAGGCAATTGCTGACGCTTGCCAGGGAACTCGGCATAGCCACGGAGGGAGCGACGCAATGACACGCAAGCAGAAGCGCCTGGCGGTGATTGCGGGCGGCATGGGCTTCATCCTCGCCGCCGTGCTGCTGGTGATGTTCGCCTTCAGCCAGTCGGTCGCCTATTTCTACATGCCGGCCGATCTCGCCAAGACGCCGGTGGCGCCGGAAACCCGCATCCGCCTCGGCGGCCTGGTCGGTGAGGGCAGTGTCGTGCGCGGCACCGGTTCGACGGTGGAGTTTGCCGTCACCGACGGCAGCACCAATGCCGTGAAGGTCAAATATACCGGCATCCTTCCCGATCTCTTCCGCGAGGGCCAGGGCGTCGTCACCGAAGGCATGTTTGCCGCTGGAACGAACGTCTTCGTCGCCGACACCGTGCTTGCCAAGCATGACGAGACCTACATGCCGAAGGATGTGGCCGACAGGCTCAAATCCCAGGGACTGTGGAAGGAAGGCCAAGGCCAGGAAGCTCAAGGGAAAGAAGCTCAGGGCCAGGAAGTGAAGGCGACGCCATGATCATCGAGATCGGCCATTACGCGCTGGTGCTGGCGCTGGCCACGGCGCTCATCCTCTCCATCGTGCCGGTGATCGGAGCCCGCCGTCACGACCGGGCGATGATGGATGTGGCGACGATCGGCTCGCTGGCGATGTTTGCGCTCGTGGCCTTCTCCTTCGGTGTGTTGGCTTATGCCCATGTCGTCTCGGATTTCTCGGTCGAGAACGTCTGGGAGAATTCGCATTCGCTGGTGCCGCTGCTCTATAAGTATTCCGGCGTCTGGGGCAATCACGAGGGATCGATGATGCTCTGGCTGTTGATCCTGACGCTGTTCAGCGCGCTGGTCGCCATCTTCGGCCGCAATCTGCCGGAGACGCTGAAAGCCAACGTATTGGCCGTGCAAGCCTGGATTTCGGTCGCCTTCACGCTGTTCATCCTGCTGACCTCCAATCCCTTCCTCCGTCTCGATCCGGCGCCGGCCGAGGGCCGCGATCTCAACCCGGTTCTTCAGGATGTCGGCCTCGCGATCCATCCGCCGCTGCTCTATCTCGGTTATGTCGGCTTCTCCGTCTGCTTTTCCTTTGCGGTTGCGGCCCTGCTGGAAGGGCGCATCGACGCCGCCTGGGCACGCTGGGTGCGGCCCTGGACGCTGGCCGCCTGGACCTTTCTGACGCTTGGCATCGCCATGGGCTCCTACTGGGCCTATTACGAGCTCGGCTGGGGCGGCTGGTGGTTCTGGGACCCGGTGGAAAATGCCTCCTTCATGCCGTGGCTAGCGGGCACCGCACTGCTGCATTCGGCGCTCGTCATGGAGAAGCGCGAGGCGCTGAAGATCTGGACGGTGCTGCTCGCCATCCTCACCTTCTCGCTGTCGCTGATGGGCACCTTCCTGGTGCGCTCCGGCGTGCTGACCTCGGTGCATGCCTTTGCCAGCGATCCCTCCCGCGGCGTCTTCATTCTCTGCATCCTGCTGATCTTCATCGGCGGGGCGCTGTCGCTCTTCGCCTTCCGCGCGCCGAAGCTGTCGGCCGGCGGGCTGTTTGCGCCGATTTCGCGCGAGGGCGCGCTCGTCGTCAACAATCTCATCCTGACGGTCGCCTGCGGCACGGTGCTCACAGGTACGCTCTATCCGCTGCTGCTGGAAACGCTGACCGGCGACAAGATTTCCGTCGGGGCGCCCTTCTTCAACCTGACCTTCGGCCTGCTGATGGCGCCGCTGGTCGTCATCGTGCCCTTCGGGCCGATGCTTGCCTGGAAGCGCGGCGATCTGCTTGGCGCCCTGCAGCGGCTCTATGTCGTCGCAGGTCTGGCCTTCCTTGCCGCGGTGGTCTTCTTCTACATTCAACATGGCGGGCCGGTGCTTTCGGTGCTCGGCCTCGCTGCCGGGCTGTTCCTGATCCTCGGTGCTGTCGCCGATCTCTGGTACCGCGCCGGCATCGGCAAGGTCGCAGGCCGTCTCGCCTGGCGCCGGCTTTCCGGCCTGCCGCGGTCGGCCTTCGGCACGGCCCTTGCCCATGCCGGGCTCGGCGTCACCGTGCTCGGCATCGTTGCGGTGACGACGTTCGAGAGCGAGTATGTCATCGAGATGAAGCCCGGTGAGGTGACCGAGGCCGGCGGTTACAGTCTGCATTTCGACGGCATGCAGCCGGCGACCGGGCCGAACTATACCGAGGACCGCGGCCACTTCACCGTCCGGCGCGCCGGTGTCGCGGTTGCCGATACCTGGTCAGCCAAGCGCCTCTACACTGCCCGCCAGATGCCGACGACGGAGGCCGGCATCCTGACCTTCGGGCTCAGCCAGCTCTATGTGTCGCTCGGTGACGCCACCAAGGACGGCGGCATTGTCGTGCGCATCTGGTGGAAGCCGTTTATTCTCTGCATCTGGGGCGGAGCGGTGTTTATGGCCTTCGGCGGCCTGGTCTCGCTCAGCGACCGCCGCCTGCGTGTCGGCGCGCCGCGCCGCAAGGCGAAGCCGGCAAGGCCGGCAGCTCCCAAAATGGAGCCGGCGGAATGATGCGGCGTCTGCTCCTGGCTTTTGCTTTGCTGCTGATGGCGGCCCCCGCCTTCGCCGTCAATCCGGACGAGGTGCTGGCCGATCCGGCGCTCGAGGCGCGGGCCCGCACACTTTCGGCGGAACTGCGCTGCATGGTCTGCCAGAACCAGTCGATCGACGATTCCAACGCCGATCTGGCCAAGGACCTGCGCCTGCTGGTGCGCGAGCGCATCACCGATGGCGACAGCGACGAGGCGGTGCTGAACTATATCGTCTCGCGCTACGGCGAGTTCGTGCTCTTGAAGCCGCGTGTCAGCATGAAGACGGTGCTGCTCTGGGGCGCACCGGTACTGCTGGTGCTCGCCGGCGGGCTGTCGCTGCTGGTCTTTGCGCGCAAGAGGGCGGGCAAGCCGACCGGCAGCAAGCTGACGGCAGACGAGCAGGCGCGGCTGAGCGAGCTGCTGAAGAAATAACCGACCGGGCTGAGCCGGTAGACGAGCATTTCCGACCGCGTCCAGGCCGCCCAGAGAAGCCCGCGGCACGTTCGGCCGTTTGCCAAACCTTGCAAACATTACCAACTTTTCATTGGCCGGACAGTTCGCAGTAAGGTGCGGCGTCCTATATCTTTACTCATCGACTGATCCGGCATCGCCGGCTCTGAGAACTAAGAACAAGAGAAGGTGCTCCAATGCTCAAGAATTTCAACGGACGTCCGTCCCTCGCCACTGTGCTCAAGGCCTCTACCGTTGCCGGTATCGCAGCCGCTGTGCTCGCAACCGGCGTTCCGCTCGAAATCACCCGGTCTTATGCCGAAGCTGTCAAGGTTCAGGCGCCCGCCGTTCCGAGCTTCGCCAATGTCGTCGACGCCGTTTCGCCGGCCGTCGTTTCCGTCCGGGTCGAAAATCGCGTCAATCCCGTCTCCGACAACAACAATGACGGCTTCTCCTTCGATTTCAACGGCCGCGGCTTCGACGACCTACCCGACGATCATCCGCTGAAGCGGTTCTTCAAGCAGTTCGGCCAGGATCCGAATGATCAGCAGGGCCATTCCAGGCGCTTCGGCCAGAACGGACCGAATGGTGGCCCGAATGGTCCGGGCGGCAAGGGTCGCCTCCGCCCCGTCGCCCAGGGCTCCGGCTTCTTCATCTCTGAGGACGGCTACATCGTCACCAACAATCACGTCGTTTCCGATGGTCAGGCCTTCGTCGCCGTCATGAAAGACGGCACCGAACTCGATGCCAAGCTGATCGGCAAGGATCCGCGCACCGATCTCGCTGTGCTGAAGGTCGACGGCAAGGGCAAGAAGTTCACCTACGTCAACTGGGCCGACGACAACAATGTCCGCGTCGGTGACTGGGTCGTTGCCGTCGGCAATCCCTTCGGTCTCGGCGGCACGGTTACAGCCGGCATCGTCTCAGCTCGCGGCCGTGATATCGGTTCCGGTCCTTATGACGATTATCTGCAGGTGGATGCCGCCGTGAACCGCGGCAACTCCGGCGGTCCGACCTTCAACCTCAGCGGCGAAGTCGTCGGCATCAACACCGCGATCTTCTCGCCGTCGGGCGGCAGCGTCGGCATCGCCTTCGCCATTCCCGCCTCGACCGCCAAGGACGTCGTCGCCGATCTGATGAAGGACGGCCAGGTTTCGCGCGGCTGGCTGGGTGTCCAGATCCAGCCGGTAACCAAGGACATCGCCGAATCCATCGGCCTTTCCGAGCCGAGCGGCGCCCTGGTCGTTGCCCCGCAGGCCGGGTCGCCGGGTGACAAGGCCGGCATGAAGGCCGGCGACGTCGTCACCGCGCTGAATGGGGAGACGATCAAGGATGCCCGTGATCTCAGCCGCCGTATCGGTGCGATGCAGCCGGGCAGCAAGGTTGAGCTTTCGGTCTGGCGCGCCGGCAAGGCCCAGCCTCTCACCGTCGAACTCGGCACGTTGCCGATCGACCAGAAGGATGCGTCTGCCGATGACAACAGCCAGCCGCAGCAGCCTGAAGCACCGGCTTCCGAGAAGGCGCTTGCCGATCTCGGCCTGACGGTCGGCCCGTCTGACGACGGCAAGGGCCTGGCGATAACAGACATCGACCCGAACTCCGATGCCGCCGACAAGGGCATTAAGGAAGGTGAGAAGATCACCTCGGTCAACAACCAGGAGGTCTCCAGCGCCGACGACATCGTCAAGGTGCTGAACCAAGCCAAGAAGGACGGGCGCACCCGCGCTCTCTTCCAGATCCAGTCCAGTGAGGGGAGCCGCTTCGTAGCGCTTCCGATCAACGGCCAGGGCTGATCTTCAAGAAAACTGGAGCCGTGCGGACGAGAGTCCGCGCGGCTCGATTCTTCTGACCTTTGAAGGATGATCGCGATGAGCGCCGCCCCGCAGGAAGATGCTTTGAGCCTTGCCGAAACGCAGCCGGTGGGTAATGTCGGCCGCATGAAGATTCTCATCATCGAAGATGATCTCGAAGCCGCGGTCTACCTCACGAAAGCCTTTCGCGAGGCGGGCATCGTCGCCGATCACGCCAGCGACGGCGAGAGCGGCCTGTTCATGGGGTCGGAAAATACCTACGACGTCATCGTCATCGACCGCATGCTGCCGCGCCGGGACGGGCTCTCGGTCATCAGCGAATTGCGCCGCAAGGCGATCCATACGCCGGTCCTCATCCTCTCCGCGCTCGGCCAGGTCGATGACCGCGTCACCGGGCTTCGTGCCGGCGGCGACGATTATCTGCCGAAGCCTTATGCCTTCAGCGAATTGCTGGCGCGCGTCGAGGTGCTCGGCCGCCGCAAGGGCACGCCGGATCAGGACGTCGTTTATCGCGTCGGCGATCTCGAACTCGACCGGCTCTCCCATGAGGTGCGCCGCGGCGGCAAGGAGATCCCGCTGCAGCCGCGCGAATTCCGCCTGCTCGAATATCTGATGAAGAATGCCGGCCAGGTGGTGACCCGCACCATGCTGCTCGAAAATGTCTGGGACTATCACTTCGACCCGCAGACCAACGTCATCGACGTCCATGTCTCGCGCCTGCGCTCGAAGATCGAGAAGGACTACAGCCAGCCGCTCCTGAAGACCATTCGCGGCGCGGGGTATATGATCAAGGATGAGGGATGAGCCGTTTCAAGGTTCTCTTCAAGTCCACCGCAGTCCGCCTTTCGGCACTCTACATCCTGCTTTTCGCCATCTGCGCCGCGACGCTCGTCTTCTATGTGACGGCAATGTCGGAACGGCTGCTGACGGGCCAGATCCGCGATGCCGTCAGGCAGGAGGTGGAACAGGTGCAACGCGCCTATGACACCGGTGGCATGAACCTTCTCCTGCGCACGATGGAGCGGCGTGCCCGCCAGCCGGGCGCCAACCTCTACATCATCGCCGGTCCTTCGGGCGATATTCTCGCCGGCAACGTCGCGTCGGTGCAGCCGGGTGTCTTCGAGGAGATCGGCTGGACCTCCGCGCCATTCGGCTACCAGCGTTATACCGACAGCGGCGTCGAGCGCCGCCACAAGGCGATTGCCAATATCTTCGTGCTCGACAATGGCCTCAGAATCCTGATCGGCCGCGACCTCGGCGACCCCGAGCGTTTCCGTCTGCTGGTGCGCCAGGCGCTGATGGTGGCCTTGGCGATCATGGGGCTCGGCGCCATCATCATCTGGTTCGGCATCGGCCGCAACGCGCTGAAACGCATCGACCGCATGTCGGATGCCAGCAAGAAGATCATGGCCGGCGACCTGTCGCAGCGCCTGCCGGTGGGCGGATCCGGCGATGAATTCGACCGCTTGTCGATGTCTTTGAATACCATGCTGGAGCGCATCGAGAAGCTGAACGAGGGCCTGCGGCAGGTCTCCGACAACATCGCCCACGATCTCAAGACGCCGTTGACGCGGTTGCGCAACAAGGCGGCCGATGCGCTTGATATCGCCGATGGCGAGACGCGGCGCACCGCGCTCGAAGGCATCATTTCCGAATCCGACCAACTGATCCGCACCTTCAACGCGCTGTTGATGATCTCCCGCGTCGAGGCCGGATCGGTCGCCGCCGAGATGTCGCCGGTGGAGCTTTCGGCCATCGTCTCCGATAGCGCCGAGCTTTACGAACCGGCGGCGGAGGAGGCGGGGCTTGGCTTGAGCTCCAGCATCGAACCCGATGTCGAGGTGCAGGGCAATCGCGAGCTGATCGGCCAGGCGATCTTCAACCTGCTCGACAATGCCATCAAATATTCTTCCGATACGGAAGGGGCGGGCAAGATAACGCTGAAGCTCGCCCGCCGCCCGGATGGCATCTGCCTTTCGGTCGCCGACCACGGGCCGGGCGTTCCGGCCGACAGGCGCGACGACGTGGTGAAGCGCTTCGTCCGCCTCGATGAAAGCCGGTCGAAGCCTGGAACGGGGCTCGGGCTTTCGCTGGTGGAAGCGGTGATGGAGCTGCACAATGGCCGGTTGGAACTCTCCGACACCGATCCCGACAAACCCGAAAAGCGCGGATTGACGGTCAGCATGATCTTCCCCGCCAAGGCTGCCTGATTGCCGAGATCGATGATCGGCTGAATCGCGTATTGGCGGTTTTCCACCAAGACCCTAGTTTAATGCCGATCGAAGGAGGCGTTCCCGAGATTCTGCGTGGTCGTTTCCCTCGAGCATGTCGCGCAAAACTGTGCAGCGGTTTTGCGATAACGGCATGCGTAAAACAAAGGCTGAAAGCGCAAGGAGCGAATCCGAAAGATCGTGATGCGCTTTAGGTGCTAAAGCAGGAGAGCGCATGCTGACGAAATCGACGCATGGTCTGAAGGATGTCGCCGAAGGGCTGCTGCGTCCGCTGAACCAGACGGAGTTGAAGCTGGCGCTGGCCGACCTTCAGGAGGCCGGCGGGAGCGAGCCTTCCGTGGCTGCGATGCTGAAGACGGAAGGGCCGCTTCGCGATTTCATCGCGGCCGTGCTGACGCTGTCGCCTTATCTGCGCGAAATCGTCAATCTCGATCCCGCCATCCTCGCTGGTGCCATCACCCAACCGCTGGAGCCGCAGATCGAGGCGCTGGTCGCCGAGGCGCGGCGCTGCTGGCAACCGGACGGCGAGGGGGCAGCGCCCGCGGAATCCGTGGTAATGAGCAGGCTGCGCATCATCAAGCGCAAGGTGGCCTTCCTGGTCGCGCTCGCCGATCTTGCACGCATCTTCGACGGCCGGGCGACGACGGCCTGGCTGAGCGAGCTTGCCGAAGCTTCGGTTGCCGCCGCGATCGACCATTTGCTGCTTTCGGCGCATGAGGGCGGAAAGCTGCGGCTGCGGGATGTGGCGGCGCCGAGCGACGGCTCCGGGCTGATCGTGCTCGGCATGGGCAAACTCGGCGCATCCGAACTCAACTATTCCTCCGATATCGACCTCGTCGTCGTGTTCGACGAACAGGCGGGAATCGTGCCCGACCCGGATGACGCGATCGAGATCTTCCCCAGGATGATGCGGCGGCTGGTGCGCATCCTGCAGGAGCGGACAGCGGACGGCTACGTCTTCCGCACCGATCTCAGATTGCGCCCTGATCCGGGTTCGACGCCGCTGGCGATCCCGGTCGATGCGGCGATGATTTATTACGAGGGCAGGGGTCAGAACTGGGAACGGGCGGCTTTCATCAAGGCGCGCGCCGTTGCCGGCGACTTGACCGCGGGCAGTGATTTCCTGCGCGGGCTCGCCCCTTTCGTCTTCCGCAAATATCTCGATTACGCGGCGATTGCCGATATCCATTCGATCAAGCGGCAGATCCACGCGCATAAGGGCCACGGTGCGATCGCCGTCAAAGGCCACAACGTCAAGCTCGGCCGCGGCGGTATTCGCGAGATCGAATTCTTCGTCCAGACGCAGCAGCTGATCGCCGGCGGCCGCATGCCGGCCTTGCGTGGCCGGGCGACGGAGGAGACGCTCGGTGAACTCACCAAAGCGAAATGGATCGACGCTGAAACCCGCGACGAGCTGATCGAGGCCTACTGGTTCCTGCGCGATGTCGAGCATCGCATCCAGATGGTGCGCGACGAGCAAACTCACCTGCTGCCGGAGACGGATGCCGATTTGAAGCGCATCGCCTTCATGATGGGCTTTTCCGACACGCCGAGCTTCTCCGAACGGCTGGTCGGCGTGCTGAAGACGGTCGAGCGGCGTTATGCCCACCTCTTCGAACAGGAGAGCAGGCTTTCCACAGACACCGGAAATCTCGTCTTCACCGGCCAGGGCGACGACCCGGATACGCTGGAGACGCTGAAGAAACTCGGTTTTACCAGGCCGTCGGATATTTCGCGCATCATCCGCACCTGGCACTATGGCCGCTACCGGGCGACGCAATCGGTCGAGGCGCGTGAAAGGCTGACGGAGCTGGCGCCTCAGCTCCTGCGGGTCTTCGGCGAAAGCAAGCGCGCCGACGAGGCGCTGTTGCGCTTCGACAGCTTCATCTCGGGCCTTCCCTCCGGCATCCAGCTGTTCTCGCTGCTCGGCAGCAACCCGGCGCTGCTGTCGCTGATCGTCAACATCATGTCCTCGGCACCCCGGCTTGCCGAGGTGATCGCCGCCAAGCCGCATGTCTTCGACGGCATGCTCGATCCCGGCCTGATGGCCGAGCTGCCGACGCGCGATTATCTCGGCGAGCGGCTGAAGGGCTCGCTTGCCCAGGCGCGCCACTATGAAGAGGTGCTCGACCGGCTGCGCATCTTCGCCGCCGAGCAGCGCTTCCTGATCGGCATCCGCCTGCTCACCGGCGCGATCAACGGCGTGATGGCTGCACGCGCCTTCACCCATCTCGCCGACCTCATCATTGCGGCGGCACTCGATGCCGTGGTCGGCGAGATGCGGGCAGCACACGGCGACTATCCCGGCGGGCGCATCGCGGTCGCCGGCATGGGCAAGCTCGGCAGTTTCGAGCTGACGGCCGGTTCCGACATCGATCTGATCCTGCTCTATGATTATGACGATTCGGCTTCCGAATCCGACGGGCCGAAGCCGCTCGACGCGACGCGTTACTTCACCCGCATCACCCAGAGACTGATGGCCGCCTTGTCGGCGCCGACCGCCGAAGGTGTGCTCTACGAGGTCGACATGCGGCTGCGCCCATCCGGCAACAAGGGGCCCGTCGCCACCCGCATCAATGCCTTCGGCAAGTATCAGCGCGCTGAGGCATGGACCTGGGAACATATGGCGCTCAGCCGCGCCCGGCTGATCTGCGGCAATGAGAGCCTGATCGCCGAGGCGGAACTGATCGTTCGCGAGGTGCTGTCGGCCGATCGCGATATTGCTAAGGTGGCGCATGATGTCACCGAGATGCGCGGACTGATCGACAAGGAAAAGCCGCCCTCCGGTCCGTGGGACCTGAAGCTCATTCCCGGCGGCGTCATCGATCTCGAATTCATCGCCCAGTATCTTGCACTGATCGCACCGACCAAGGGCGTCGGCATTGCCGTCAATGGGGTGAGCACTGGCGAGGCCCTGAAAGTGCTTGGTGACCGGCTGATGGCAACGTCCGATCTCGACATATGTCTCGAGGCCTTCACGCTTTATACCGGCCTTTCGCAACTGATCCGCCTCTGCATTGATGGCCTGTTCGATCCGAAGGAGGCGCCGGCGGGTCTCGTCGAACTCGTCTGCCGCGCTGGCGACTGCCCCGACATCAGGACGCTGGAAGCGGAGATGAAGCGGCTTTCGAAAGCGGTTCGGAAAATATTCCTGACTGTCGTGAAAGCCTGATCTCACACCAGATGGAACGACCGTGAGGATTATCTCGAGCATCGCCTGTCGGATTCTCGGTTAGCCAGTCGTCTTCAGGGCAAAGCTATGGAGAACACGAATGACGATTACCATTACCGCCTTTGAACGGTCGCCCGATCGCGGCAGGGGCCTGGCCCGTGAAATGCGCGTTCGCTGGGCGCTCGAAGAAGTGGGCCAACCTTACGACGTTCGTCTTGTTTCGTTCAAAGAGATGAAGGAGCCCGCGCATCTGGCGCTGCAGCCATTCGGGCAGATCCCGACCTATGAGGAAGGCGATCTCACTTTGTTCGAGTCCGGCGCCATCGTCTTCCATATCGGCGAGCGCCATGCGGGCTTGCTGCCGGACGATGTGAATGCCCGGGCGCGCGCGCTCACATGGATGTTTGCCGCGCTCAACACGGTGGAACCACCGATCTTCGACCGCGCTCTCGTCATGATCCTCGAGCGCGACAAGCCTTGGTACGATCACCGCCTTTCTGCCCTCGAGGACAGCATCCGCAAACGGCTGATCGGCCTCTCCCACCGTCTTGGCGATGCCGACTGGCTCGATGGTGCGTTCAGCGCCGGCGACCTGCTGATGGTGTCGGTGCTGCTCAGGTTGAAAGGATCTGCCATACTGGAGGAATATTCGAACCTCTCCGCCTATGTCGCCCGGGCCGAGGCGCGGCCGGCATATAAGCGTGCTTTCGCCGCTCAGCTGGCGGTTTTCACCGCCGCATCGGCCGGCTAAATGAGGTCGGCTCTAGATATCATCCGGAATGCGCAGCGAGATCACGGTGCCGACCGCTTCGCGTGAGCGGATCTTCATGCGGCCGCCATGCAGCGAGGTCAGGGAGCGCGAGATGGCGAGCCCGAGGCCTGAGCCGCCCTTGCTTTTGGCATACTGGCTCTGCACCTGCTCGAAGGGCTGGCCGATCTTCGACAGCGCCGAGCGTGGAATGCCGATGCCGGTGTCGGCGATGGTGACGACGACGGCGCCGTCGACGCGGCGGGTGCGCACCGCGATGCGGCCGCCATTGTCGGTGAACTTCACCGCATTGGAGAGCAGGTTGAGCAGCACCTGTTTCATCGCCCGGCGGTCGGCCATCAGCGTCAGGCCGGAGCAGATGCGCTGTTCGATGACGATGTTCTTTTCAGCAGCGGGCATGGCGGTGAAGCGCAGGCTTTCCTCGATCAGCGGCACAAGATCGATGCGCTCGCAATGCAGCCTGACATGGCCGGCTTCGATCTTCGACATGTCGAGAATGTCGTTGATGACGTTGAGCAGATGTTTGCCGCTGTCATGGATATCGCGGGCATATTCGTCGTATTTCAGCGAGCCGAGCGGACCGAACATCTGGTTCTGCAGGATTTCCGAGAAGCCGAGGATGGCGTTGAGCGGCGTGCGCAGCTCATGCGACATGTTGGCCAGGAATTCCGATTTCGCCTTGTTGGCGGCCTCGGCGCGTTCTTTCTCCGCCTGGTAGTTGGAGTTGGCCGTCGAAAGCTCGGATTTCTGGATCTCCAGCGTCTGGCGCGAGGCGGACAGATCGCCGATCGTCGCCATCAGCCGGCGCTCGGATTCGCGCAGCCGCTCCTGGTGGCGTTTCATCAGTGTGATGTCGGTTCCGACCGAAACCCTGCCGCCGTCGCGGGTGCGCCGCTCGTTGATCTGCAGCCAGCGCTCGTCGGCAAGCTGCACCTCCGTCGTGCGCGAATAGCCGGAGCCGTCGGCATCGGAAATCCGCCGCTCGATGACAGGCCGGGCGGCGGCGGCATTGACGGTCGAACGCTCGGTGCCGGGCACGAGCACGCTGTCCGGCAGGCCATAGGCCTGCTGGAAATGCGTGTTGCACATGACCAGCCGATCGTTCTTGTCCCAGAGCACGAAGGCTTCCGAGGTGCATTCGATGGCGTCGGCCAGGCGCTGGTCGGCTTCTGCGTAGCGCTGGGCGAGCCGATGCTGTTCGGTCACGTCCATGGCGATGCCGATCAGGTGCATACGGCCGGAATTGCTGCGGATCACCTGGGCACGCGCCCGCATCCAGACATAGTGGCCGCCGGCATGGCGCATGCGGAAGATCTGATCGACCTGGCCGGAAGCGCCCTTGCCGATGGCGCGCGCGATCTCGTAGAGCCCGCCGTCATCGGGATGCATCAGTCGGGCGGCTTCGCCGAAACCCATCGTCTTGTCGGAACCCGGCAGGCCGAGCATGTCGTACATCGAGCGCGACCAGAAGAATTCGCGGTTCTCGAAATCGAAGTCCCAGAGGCCGCAACGGCCGCGCGACAGCGCCGTCTCGACGCGCAGGTTCGATTCCAGGAAGATGTCGTCGGCGTCGCGAGCGCGCTTCACCTGCGTATAATAGGCATAGAGGATGACGAGCAGGATAGAGGAGATGCCGGCAAACAGCGTCACGTTGAGCGCCAGTTCCTCACGCCAGAGCCGGCCGATCTCGTCGAGCGAGGTGGCGGCGACGATATAACCGCCGGCATTGCCCATCAGCGTGATCTCGGCATAGTGCGGCACGCCGCCGATCGTCGTTTCGATGACGCCGGCGCGATCGCCGAAGCGGCGGATCGCCGAGACCTCGGGGAAGAAGTCGCCGACATTGCTGCCAACATGCGAAAGCCCGGCGGTGGTCGCGGCAAAAACCTTGCCGCTTGCCTGCACGAGCAGCACGAAAGCGCCGCTGTCCAGCCGGTCCTGCGGCAGGTATTTGGCGAGGCGGGCCTGCGCCCCGGTGATATCGCCGCTGTCAAAGATGTCGGACGCATCGGCAAACACCGCAGAGGCGGTCGCCGCCGAAAGTGCGGTGGCATGGCGCGCCGAGGCCTCCAGCCGCCCATATTCGCTCATCATGCCGAAGAAATGCGAGGCGGCGACGACGGAGAGGAAGGCGACGATCAGCGCCGGGATGGCCCGCTTCAAGACCAGCTCGGCCTTCGGCAGATAACGCAGAAGTGGTTCCGATGTCGCATGGCCCGAAAGGCTGTCGCGCCAGGCATTGAGCCCGTCAAAATCGACACGCAGCCGTCCTCCGGCCACGGTTGCCCGCCGCACGTCCATCATCTCTTCGCCTTGTCCCTCATGTGATTCGCGCGCCGCTCGCTCGAACCTGACCTAGAGAATCATGGGTGATTCGCCTTGTCCAGAGGCAAAGGTAAAAATCCGTTAACTATTTATAATTTCGGGTTTTTCCAGATGATTCGAGGTGCTGGGCGACCGGCCGCCGAATTTCTCCTGATGGCCGGTCGAATCAAATTACCCCTTAAGCGTGCGCTCGACGATGTCGCGCACGTCGGTCGAAAGATCGGTGGCTCGCTCGATCTCGATCAGCGCCGAGCGGGCGTGATCGGCACGCACGGGTTCGAGCGAGCGCCAGGAGCGCATCGAGGTGAGAATGCGGGCGGCAAGCTGCGGGTTGCGCCCGTCGATATCGAGAATCTGATCCGAGAGGAAGTGATAGCCTTCGCCATCGGCGCGGCCGAATCCGGTGGGGTTGGCAAAGGCGAAGGTGCCGACCAGCGACCGCATCCGGTTCGGATTGGTGCGCTTGAAGAGCGGATCGTCCATCAGCGCGCGGACCCGTCCCAGGGTTTTTGCGCCCGGAATGCCGGCCTGGATCGCGAACCATTTGTCGATGACGAGCGCATTTTCCGCGAAGCGGTCACGGAAGGTGGCGAGCGCCTCGCTCGTCTCCGCGCTGTCGGGAAAACGATGGGCGAGGATGGTCAGCGCATGGCTGAGATCGGTCATATTGTTGGCCGCATCGAAGGCGGCCTTGGCGCGGGTCGGCGTCTCTTCGGCATGCGAGAGGTAGGTGAGGGCGCTATTGCGCAGCGCCCGCAGGCCGGCGCTCTTCGCATCCGGGTTGAAATCGCCTGATGTCGTCATCGCTGCGTAGAGGCCGGCAAAGACATCCTTTCCGGCATCGGCGATCTGTTTCAGGACCGCCTGCCGGCCGGCATGGATGGCATCGGGGTCATTGTTGCCGCCGAGTTCACGGGCGATATCGGATTCGCTCGGCAGAGCCAGCGCCTGGGCGCGGAAGGCGGGCTCGAGGCTCTCGTCGGCAGCGGCGGCAATCAGCGTCTCGACGAAGGTCGTCTCGCAGATCACAGGCTTGCCCTCGCGGGCGTCGCGTGCCGCTTTCAGCAGGTTCGGCAGCGCCAGATCGGTCAATGCCTGCCAGCGGGCAAAATGATCGGTCTCATGGCGGGCGAGATGGGCAAGATCGGCCGGGCTCTGATCGAAATGCAGGTTGATCGGCGCCGAGAAGCTGCGGTTGATCGAAACGACCGGCCGCGAGCCAACGCCATGGAACACGGCCGTCTGCGTGCGGCCGGTGAGATGCAGCACCTCGCCGGCATATTCCGCGCCGTCGACCGAGGTCGGCTCGATCTTGCCGCCGTTTTCGCCAAACAGCGCGAGGCTGAGCGGAATATGCATCGGCTCCTTGCTCGGCTGGCCGGGCGTTGCAGGGATCATCTGTTCGAGCGACAGGGTGAAGCTGCCGGCTGCCGCATCATAGCTGCCCGATGCGGTGACGAGCGGCGTGCCGGCCTGATGGTACCAGAGCGAAAATTGCGCGAGGTCGCGCCCGCTTGCATCCTCGAAGCATTTGACGAAATCCTCGATCGTCACGGCCTCACCGTCATGGCGGTCGAAATAGAGGTCCATGCCCTTCTTGAAGCCGTCCTTGCCGAGCAACGTCGCGATCATGCGCGTGACTTCGCTGCCCTTTTCGTAGACGGTCGTCGTGTAGAAATTGTTGATCTCGCGATATGTCGTCGGCCGCACCGGATGGGCGAGCGGGCCGCTATCTTCCGGGAACTGCTCCGATTTCAGGTGGCGCACTTCGGCGATGCGCTTGACGGCGCGCGAGCGCTGGTCGGAAGAGAATTCGTGGTCTCGATAGACCGTCAGGCCTTCCTTGAGGCACAGCTGGAACCAGTCGCGGCAGGTGATGCGGTTGCCGGTCCAGTTGTGAAAATATTCATGCGCGATGATCGTCTCGATATTGGCATAGTCGGCATCGGTGGCGATCTCGGGATCGGCAAGCACGTATTTGTCGTTGAAGACGTTGAGGCCCTTGTTCTCCATCGCGCCCATGTTGAAATCGGAGACGGCGACGATCATGAAGATGTCGAGATCGTATTCGCGGCCGAACCTCTCTTCGTCCCACTTCATCGAGCGTTTCAGCGCGTCCATGGCATAGGCTGCGCGCGGCTCCTTGCCGTGCTCGACATAGATCTTCAGCACCACCTCGCGACCGGACATGGTCGTGAACGTGTCTTCGACAACGCCGAGATCGCCAGCGACGAGCGCGAAGAGATAGCTCGGCTTCGGATGCGGATCGAACCAGGCGGCGAAATGTTTGCCGGGGCCGTAGCCGGCGCCGCCGAGGAAGTTGCCGTTCGACAAAAGCAGCGGGTTGGCGTCCTTGTCGGCGATGATGTTGACCGTGAACGGCGCAAGCACGTCGGGCCGGTCGGGGAAATAGGTGATGCGGCGGAAACCCTCCGCCTCGCACTGCGTGCAGTAGATGCCGCCGGTGCGGTAAAGGCCCATCAGCTTGGTGTTGGCCTCAGGGTTGATGACGGTGGTGATCGTCAGTTCGAAGGGCGCGCTCTCCGGCAGGTCGCGCACCGTCAGGCTTTCCGGTGCTGCGTCGTAACGCGAAGGGTCCAGCTCCACCTGGTCGAGCAGCAGCCCCGACAGCGTCAGTTCGTCGCCGTCGAGAACGATCGGCGCTGCCGGATCGGCGCCCGGGCGACGATGAAAGATCAGACGCGCCTCGACCTTTGTCTCAGTCGGGTCGAGTTCGAAGGTCAGGTCCACACGTTCCAGCACGAAGTCGGTGGGACGGTAATCTGCCAGATGAATGACCTGGCCGGTATCTGTTCGCATGGTGTTTCCTGAAGACCGTTATTTGATAACCGCGGAATACAGAGGCGGGCGCACTCTGCCATAAATTTTGCCGGGGATGATTACATTAAAGTCTGAACTAAACTTAAAGCAAATTGCCCGCGAACACCAAGTTCGCGGGCAAAATATCTTATTGGAAACGAATGAACGCAGCTGAGGGGAGAAAGTCTCTACTTCAGATTGAGCGCGGCCTTGATCGTTGCGTCGTTTTCCGTCTGCTGCACGACGACGCCGTACCAGCCGAGCCCGTCGTAATCCTCATAGCCGAGGGTGCGTGCGAAGGCGACGATTGAGCCGTTATTGTCGTAGTAGCTGCCTTTCGCCTGGCCGGACGGATTGGCGAGCGCGAAATGGGAAAAGAGCAAGGCGGGATTGGTGGTGGCGATCACCCGGCTCTTGCCGTCGAGCAGCATGACCGTCGTTCTTTCCGCCAGCTGCGGCGGCAGGTTGGCCTCTTTCTCGACGATCGCCTGGCCCTGGTTCTGCCAGTCGAAATAGACGCCGAGTGTGCCGACCAGCCGCCCGTCGAGCTTGCCCTCTTCGCGGATGCCTGTGGCATAGACGAGCGCATGCCTGTTCTCGTGCAGCGGGCTCGCTTTGACGTCGTCGACAATATACGCGTCGCCGGAGGAGCAGACCGACGCCGCGCGGAACCACGGATCGCCGGCAAGGCTCGTGCCTGCGATCTTGCGCTGGAACTTGGGATTGGCGGAGGCGATCACCTTGCCCGAGAGATCGGTCATGACGAGATCGAGATAGACGGTGTAGAAGCGGTTGATGGCGCCGAGACGCTCCGCCGCAAAGGCGACAGTCTCACGGGCCGGGTTCTGCAGCGCCTGCCAGAGCGCCGGATCCGTCGCCCACCAGCGCACATCGGCCGTACGCTCGAAGAGATTGCGGACGATGAGCTGCACCAGCGTCTGCGCCAGATCGGTGAGGCGAACGCCCTCCATCTCCTCGACCAGCGAATCGGCCATGGCGCGGCTGAGGCCGATGCGGCCAAGCACGTTGCTTTCAAACCTGCCGGTAATGTCGGTCGCGATCTGCGCCAGCCGCTGCACCTCGTTGGCAACGACCGCGAAGCCCTTTCCGGTCTCGCCGGCTCTGGCCGCCTCGATCAGCGCATTGATCGCCAGCAGCTTGATCTGCTTGACGATATGGGTGTTGTCGGCGCTGAAGCGCTCGAGGTCGGTGCTGATGCCGTCGGTGACGACGCGCATGGAGCGCGGGGTCGCATTCTGCGACTGGGCGATGGTTTCGGCGCTAAGCGGCTTCATCAAATGGGATCCTGAAAGGAGCGGGCAATTGTTTGTGCGGTGAAGAAAATTTCGAGATCAGCGATAAAAAACGATGCTTGCCTATGGTTTTCAATTGGTTAACGCCGAACGCCGGGAGATGAACATTTTGGGGGTGAATGACTCAAATAGGGAAATTTCAGCGCAGTGACGCGTATGCAGCACGGTTCATCCCGCGGCTGACGGCGATTCTGCGATTCTGCCATGTTGCTTGCGGTTTTTTCGCCAATCGGGTTTTTCTTTCGCTACGATGGATGACGTCACCTGCTGCGTTCCCGAGTCGAACGCGTCTCCCCGTTCCGGTTAAGTCAGTATCAAGAGCCAGGATCATGCACTCGGTTCTCAGAAACCCGATGAGAGGCATTGCGCTGAAAGTCTCGTCGGTCGTGGTCTTCCTGGCCATGCAGACCTTCATCAAGCTGGCGGGCTCAGACATCCCGCCGGGTCAGGTCACCTTCTGCAGGTCGTTCTTCGCGCTCTTCCCGATCATGGCCTATCTGGCCTATAACAGGCAGCTGCGCGCCGCCTTCTACACCGCCAATCCAATCGGTCATCTGAAGCGCGGCACGATCGGCATCTTGTCGATGGCTTTCGGTTTCTACGGCCTCCTGCATCTGCCGCTGCCCGAGGCGATCGCGCTCGGCTATGCGCTGCCGCTCGTCGCCGTCATCTTCGCTGCCGTTTTTCTCGGCGAGACCGTGCGCATCTATCGCTGGAGCGCCGTCCTGGTCGGCATCGTCGGCGTCGCCATCGTTTCCTGGCCGAAACTCACGCTGTTTCGCGACGGCGGCATGGAAGCAGACCAGGCCGTCGGTGCGCTCTGCGTGTTGTTCTCGGCCGTTCTCGGCGGCGTGGCGATGATCCAGGTGCGCCGGCTCGTCGAGGAAGAGAAGACTGCGACGATCGTGCTGTATTTCTCGATCACCGCCTCGGTCTTCTCGCTGGCTTCTCTTCCCTTTGGCTGGCTCATCCTGCCATGGCCGACGGCGCTCTATCTGATCGCCGCCGGCTTTTGCGGCGGCGTCGCGCAGATCCTGCTGACGGAAAGTTACCGCCATGCCGACGTCTCCACCATCGCACCGTTCGAATATACCTCGATCCTGCTCGGCGGCATCGTCGCCTACTTCGTCTTCGGCGACGTGCCGAGCGTGACCATGCTGATCGGCACCGTCATCGTCGTCGCCGCCGGCATCTTCATCATCTATCGCGAGCACCAACTGGGCATCGAGCAAAGAGAGGCGCGCAAGGCCACGACGCCGCAAGCCTGAGACCTGCAAGTGCATGTTATCAAGGTTTTAACGCGCCGATTGCAGTGGGTTGAGGATTGCGCTCAAAGAGTGAAAAGAATGGTGAATTCTTGGGATACCGTCGGCCTGTGGAATATGATTGTTGAACATGAGAGAGTATCATTTATTCCAAGCTGTGCATGTCTGAATGGCCGCTGATGCCGGAGGAGCTCTCGGGTGTCGTTGCTCCGAACGCTGGCCGGCGAGCGGAGGTGGAGAAAAGCATAATGGCATTCACAGCGGAGCAATTGGTGGGGAACTCTTCCTTTCTGATGAGCATTCGCTTTTTGGCTGGGCAGATGCGCGGCATGTTCGATGCCGGTCCGCGGCTGGCGCGATTGCTCGCTTCCCATCAACGCTGGCTTCTGACCCAGACTGCCTATGCCCTCAACCTGGAATATGATCCGCGCGACCCGACGTCGGGTTTCACCGCCGTGCGGCTGACCGGGCGCATTACCGCGCACAAGGTGGCGAGCCGCAACACCGTGCTCGCCTTCATCGAAGAACTCTATACCTACCGCTTCATAACCCACACGCCCGGCGACGAGCGGCGGCGGCCACGTCATTTCGAACCGGCCGACGTCAGCCATCAGGGAATGTTTGCCTGGCTTTTCTCCAATCTCGCCGCGCTCGACCTGCTCGACGGCGGTCAAAGGGCCGCCTTTCTCCAGGCAAATCCATCACTGATGCGGCTCATTCAGCCGCGCATTGCCCGCCATTGCATCGAAGATGCCGCCTGGCGCGAACCGCCGGAGCAGGTGGCGTTGTTCCTCTGGACGGAAGCCGGCGGCCTCGTCGTCGACAACTTCATCGGCCGGATGGATATGGAAAGCAGCGAGCCGGGGCGGCTGTCCGTCGGCCGTGTCGAAACCCGGGCTCTTGCTGCCGATTTCATGATGTCGCGCACGCACCTGCAGCGGCTGCTTGCAAAAGCGGCGCAACGCGGCTGCGTCGGCTGGTATGACGAGCCGCGCAAGACGCACCTTTGGATATCGCGGGATTTCGTCGAGGAATATTGCGCCTGGCAAGCCGTCAAGTTCGCCTATGTCGACGAAGCCTTCGAATGGGCGAAAGCCCAGATCGAGGAAATGGCCGTTTGATCAGAGAACGATCGCCGCTGTGCCTGCGCCATTGCGAGTTCCGGCATCGGCCGGCTTGACCGTGAGCTCGCGCTCATATTCCCGCGCGGCGCAGACCGCGACGCGGATGTGCTCGAAGGTTTCGATGTTGCGCAGAAGTGATATCAGGCTCGACATGTTGGGTACTCTTGACACGAAAGGGCAGGCGCAGGGCCTGCCGCTTAATATTGCTGGAAGTCCGAAAAAATGGCGTTCGGGCGCGCCGTACGGCTGTTGATGCCGGTGCCGCGGGCAATCATCTGTTCGTTCGTGGCAAAGCCGAAACGGCTGTAGCCTTGAGTAGAACGAACCTGGTCGCCGGCGAGGCGAAGGGTTTCAAACCCGCTATGGATAGGACGAAAACGTTTGTTCATGGCCTTGGTTCCTGTGATTCCTCCCAAGACACAGCTGATATTGCGATGCAGCATAGATTCCGCAATGCGTCACGACGGGATGCAGCCATGCGAAAAACGCATGGATTGATTCACAAATTATTCAACTTTGGCTAATTTCTAAGCAAAGAGAGGGACTTAAGCTTCGCTTGAAAGGCGAGCAGGTCGTTCCAGGCCAGCCGCTTGTTTACAGGTGCGGTTAACAGATCCTGCGGATGCAGGCTGGCTATGGCAGGAATGACACAGTCCGCAGCCGCAATCTCCTTCCAACGGCCGCGTAGGCCGTGAATCGTATCGTTTTCGCCGAAGAAGAAACGCGCCGAAAAATTGCCGAGCAGCAGGATCGCTTTCGGTTCGGCAAGCGCGATCTGCCGCTCGATGAAGGGTCGGCAGATGTCCATTTCCGCCGCCGAGGGCGCACGATTGCCAGGCGGCCGCCAGGGGATGACCTGCGTCAACAGAATGGTTGAGCGCGTCAGCCCGATCGCCGCCAGCATCTTGTCGAACAGCTGACCGGATTTTCCGGAGAAGGGCAAACCCTCGCGATCGTCTTCGGCGCTCGGCGCCGAGCCGATTACCATGATCCCGCTTTCGGTATCGCCGCTGGCAAAGATGGTCGAGCGGGCGCTGTGCTTGAGGTTGCAGCCGTTGAAGGTTTCGATCGCGGTCTTGAGCTCGACGAGCGATCGCGCGGTTTCGGCGACGAAGCGCGCCTGCTGCACCGCCTCGCCATCCGGGATTGCCGGTTGCGGACCTGACGCTGCGCGTTCGGCAGGCGCTGGGCGGGCTGCGGCGTTCGGGCGCGCCGGTGACTGACCTGGGGCAGGGCGTTCCCCAGCGGCGGGACGTTGCTGCTGCGCCTGTGCCGCCGGCCGGCGGGCGGCCTTCATTGCCTCGAACTCGGCGAAGCGGTCGATCGCCTCTTCCTCCAGCAGCCATTCCACGCCGGCATCGGCATGGAAATGCAGAAGCGCTGCGAGCTCGGCTGGGGAAAGGTCGTTGGCGGAGATCATGTGGGCAAGCTTAGCGGAGTGACACTGGCATTGAAAGGGCGGGCAGCCGATTGCCCGCCCTTGCCGGCTCTATTGCACAGTCCATTGCGCGATGTCGTCGCGTTCGCCGATCAGCGCCAGGCCATGGGCGATTGACAGCAGTTCGCCGCCGCTTTCGATCCGATCGCGCTCGAAGCGTTCGGTGAAGATGCGGCGCACCGCCGGCACGAAAGAGGTGCCGCCGGTCAAGAACACCTTGTCGATCTCCGACGGTTTCGTCTCGGTCTTGTCGAGCACGTCGTCGAGCGCGCCTTCGATGCGGGCAAGATCATCGGCGATCCAGCCTTCGAAGTCGCTGCGCTTGATGCTGCGATGTCCACCGCGGCCGAGCGGTGCGAAATCGAAAGGCGCCTCCTCGGATGCCGAGAGCGCCATCTTCGTCGCCGACACCGCCTGATAAAGCGGGTAGCCCTCGTCGTGGTCGATGAGGTCGATGAAGATTTCGAGCTTTTCCGGTTCCAGGCTGGTGCGAACCAGCTTCTTCAGATCCTCGAATTCTCGCGTCGTCTTGAAGATCGACAGCTGGTTCCAGCGGCCGAAGCTGGAATAGTAATTGGACGGCACTTCAAGAATCTTGTCGAAGCTTTTGAAATGGCTGCCCTTGCCGATCAGCGGCGCGACGATGTTGTCGATCATCCTGTAGTCGAAATGGTCGCCGGCGACGCCGACGCCGGAATGGCCGATCGGCATTGCCGTCAGCTTGCCGGCGACGGTCTCGAAGCGGATCAGCGAATAGTCGGTCGTGCCGCCGCCGAAATCCGCGACCAGCACGGTGGCATCCCGCTTCAGGTTCTGCGCGAAGTAGAAGGCGGCGGCAACCGGCTCATAGACATAGTGGATCTCGGGAAAGCCGAAGCGCGACAGCGCCTCATTGTAGCGTTCGGTCGCCAGCGCCGGATCGGGGCTGGCGCCGGCAAAATGCACCGGCCGGCCGGTGACGATGCGGCTGACGTCTGAAGGCCAGTTGTCGCCGGCGTAGTTGCGCAGGCGCCGCACGAAGACCTCCATCAGATCCTCGAAATTATGCCGCTTGGCAAAGATCAGCGTGCCCTGGAACAGCGCGCTTGCCGCAAAGGTCTTGATCGACTGCAGGAAGCGACATTCGCCGGGATTGTCGATGAATTGGCGGATCGCCGCATGGCCCGCTTCCACCTTCAGCGCCGATGCGCCGAGCTGGGCATCCTTCATGAAGGAAAGCGCCGTGCGCATGCTGTCTGCCGTACCCTCCGTGCTCGTGAACGCCATCGAGCGCGTCGCCCCGCCATCCGCCGTGGCGAGAACCGTATTCGTCGTGCCGAAGTCGAAACCCAGCGCCTGAGCCATGCCCGCACCTCTTCATGCCGATTGTTATTGGAGACGGAGCATCGCTCCGCGAAAGGGCGTAAGCACGCCCCGAAATCAGGAGGGCGGGTGATGCCACAGGGGCGTGACACATTCAAGAGGATTGAAGGCGCATATGTCGAGCAGGCATCCTTCTCCTCCCGCCAGGGAGAAGAAGGATGCCGCAGGGCAGATCAGCCATGAAGGTTCAACAGTCCGCCGTTATTCGGCGGCCATCGCCCTTGCCTCGTGCAGCTCCGGCTCCTCGACCTTCTTGTGGCCGATCAGGCGGCCGAGGAAATTGCCGAAGCGGTCCATCTCGACGAAGATGACCGGGGTGATGAAGAGCGTCAGCATCTGCGAGACGATCAGGCCGCCGACGACGGCGATGCCGAGCGGTTGACGCAGTTCCGAGCTTGCGCCGGTGCCGAGCGCGATCGGCAGGGCGCCAAGCAGGGCACAGAAGGTCGTCATCATGATCGGCCGGAAGCGTCGCACGCAGGCTTCGTGGATCGCCGCCGTCGCCTTCTCGCCCGTCGTGCGCATGGTCTCCACCGCCACGTCGATCATCATGATCGCGTTCTTCTTGACAATGCCGATCAGCATCAAGAGGCCGATCAGGGCGATGATCGACAGGTCGAAGCCCATGATCTTCAATGCCAGCAGCGCACCGAATGCCGCGGCCGGAAGGCCGGACAGGATGGTGAGCGGGTGGATGAAGCTTTCATAGAGCACGCCGAGCACGACATAAATGGTCAGCACCGCCGCCAGGATCAGATAGGGCGTATTGCCCTGCGATTGCTCGAAGATTTGCGCCGTACCGCCGTAGGATGTGAAGACGTCTGCCGGCACGCTGATGTCCTTCTTGATCTGGTCGATCGCTGCCGTGGCGTCGCTGAGCGAGACGCCTTCCGGCAGGTTGAAGGAAACGGTGGTCGAGACCAGCTGGCCCGTCTGGTTGATGGTGACCGGGCCTGTGGTGCGTTGGACATGCGCGAAGTTCGAAAGCGGCACCAGGCTGCCATTGGCCGAGGCGACACGGATCTCCGAGAGCTTCTGGTCGTCCCAGGGTTTGCTGGTGTCGTATTCGACGATGACGTCATAGCTGTCGCCGGTCGACTGGATTTCCGCAGCGGAATATCCGCTGAAGGATTCCTGCAGCGTCGTGCGCAGCGTGTCGTTGTCGATCCCGTAGGCGGCTGCCCGCTCGGTATCGATGACGATATTGGCCTGCAGGGCGTTGTTCTGGGCGTCCGAGGTCACGTCGGTGAACAGCCGGTCCTTGCGCATCGCCGCCTGGATCTTGCCGGCCCAGAGGTTGGTCTGGTCGACGTTCAGCGCCTGCACGACCAGCTGATACTGGCTGGCGGTCTGGCGGCCGCCGAAGCGCAGGCTCTGGTTCGGCGTCACGAAGGCCTGCAAGCCGGGGATCTTGTTGATCGCCGTGCGCAGTTCGCGCAGCGTCTGGTCAAGCGGCGCACGCTGCTTCTTGTCCTTGAGTTCGACGAACATCGAGCCATTGTTCTGCGGCTTGTTGGGGTTGCCGCCGATCGTCGACATCACATGGTTGACCGCCGGGTTCGCTTTCACGACGGCGGCCGCCTGCTGCTGCAGCGCCGACATCGCGGAATAGGAAATGTCCTGCCGGGCCTGCGTGCTGATCGTCAGGCGGCCGATATCCTCCTGTGGGAAGAAGCTCGTTGGCAGCGTCATGAAGAAATAGATTGTCAGCGCGACCGAGGCGAGGAAAACGCCGAGGATCGTTGGGCGGTGGCGAAGGCACCAGCCGACAGCCCTGTCGTAGCCGCGCAGCGTCCGTTCGAAGCCGGCATCGAAGATGCGGATGATGAGCGGCGGGCGGCTCTGGTGGTTCGACAGGCGCGAGGCGAGCATCGGCGTCACGGTTAGCGAGACGATTGCCGAGGAGATGATGGCGATGGCGACCACCATGCCGAATTCGTTGAACACGCGGCCGACAACACCGCCCATCAGCAGGATCGGGATGAAGACCGCGATCAGCGAAACCGACATGGAAATGATGGTGTAGCTGACTTCGCCCGCACCCTTGATCGCCGCTTCCCGCACCGGCATGCCTTCCTCGACATGTCGCAGGATGTTCTCGAGCATGACGATGGCGTCATCCACCACGAGCCCCACCGCGAGCGTTAGCCCGAGCAGCGAGATGTTGTCGATACTATAGCCGAGCACATACATCATGCCGAAGGTCGAGATCAGCGACAGAGGAACGGCAAGGCCGGGAATGATCGTTGCGGTCGCATGGCCGGTAAAGAGGTAGATGACGAGAACGACGAGGCCGATCGTCAGGAGCAGCGTGAACTTCACATCGGAGATGGCATCGCGAATCGGCTTTGCGGCGTCGTTCATGACGACCGTGTTGACCGAGGGTGGGATTTCGGCGTGAAGCTGCGGCAGCTTGGCGTTGATCGCATCGACGACATCGACGGTGTTGGCGTCCGGCTGGCGCTGGATGGCGAGGATGATGCCACGCTGGCCGTCATACCAGCTGCCGGTATACTGGTTCTCGACGCTGTCCTGCACGTCGGCAATATCGCCGAGGTGGATCGGCGCACCGTTCGGATTGGCAATGACCAGCGAACGGAACTGCTCGGCGCTGGTGCTCTGCGTGTTCGCCGTGATGGTCATGCTCTGCGAATTGTTCTGCAGTGTTCCCACGGGCTGCTGGCTGTTGGCGGCAGCAAGCGCCTTGTTGACGGTGTCGATGCCGATGCCGCGGGTCAGCAGTTTGTTGGGATCGACCTCGACGCGGACGGCATAGGTCTGTGCACCGTAGACGCTGACCTGGGCGACGCCGGGAAGTGTGGAAAGCGACGGCGAGATGATGTTCTCGGCGATGTCGTCAAGCTTGCTGCGCGGCATGGTGTTGCTCTGCACCGAGAGCAGCATGACGGGCGCATCGGCCGGGTTTGTCTTGCGATAACTCGGCGGCGTCGTCAGATTGTCGGGCAGTTGCCGGGTGGCATGCGAGATCGCCGCCTGCACGTCGGCTGCAGCCGCATCGATATTACGACTGAGGTCGAACTGCAGCACGATGCTGGTGCTGCCGAGCGAGCTGGAGGCGCTGATTTCGGTGATCCCGGGAATGGTCTCGAACTGCTTGATCAGCGGTGTCGAAACCGAGGTTGCCATCGTCTGCGGCGAGGCGCCACTCAACTGCGCCGAAACGTTGATCGTGGGAAAATCGACCTGCGGCAGGGCCGCGACCGGCACGAGCTGATAACCGGCAAGACCGGCCAGAATGACGCCGATGGCAAGCAGCGTCGTCGCGACGGGGCGCTGGATACAAAAATTCGGGATCATTGCTGAGCTCCCACCGCGATCGTCTCGGACGGCTGCTGTTGCCGAGGCTCTTCGGCGGAGGCGACATCAAGCGCCTTTTCGTCGAATTGCTCGTTGATCGCCTGCTGGTCGCTGAGCTGGCCCTGGCCCTCGACGACGACGTGATCGCCTGCCTGAAGGCCCGATTCTATGGCGGTGAAGCCGCCATTTGCACGGGCAACGGTGACGGCCGTCAGATGCGATTTGCCGTCCTTGGCGACGAAGGCGAAGAATCCCTCCGGACCGGGGCTGACGGCAACCGTCGGCACCACCACCTGCTGTTCGTCATTGTTGAAATGCACGACGATGTTGACTGACTGGCCGGGCCAGAGCGCACCGGAGGCATTCTCGAATTTCGCCTTGGCGAGGATCGTGCCCGAGGCCGTATCGACCGTGTTGTCGTAGAAGCTGATTTCGCCCTTTCGCACTTGCCCCTTGGTGGAATTGGGGGCGGTGCTGACCTCGACCGGACCGGCTGCCAAGGCACTCTTCAGCTCCCGCAGATAGCGTTCCTGCAGGTGGAATTTCACATAGATCGGATCGTATTTCGCGATGGTGACGATTGCCGCCCCGGCACTGAGGAAAGCCCCCTTGCTGACAACGATATCGCCGAGCCGGCCGTCGAAGGGAGCGCGGATATCGGTGTGCTCGAGCAAGATCTGATCGGAGGCCAGCGACGCCTTGTCGGCGTCAACAGTGGCTGCAGCGGTATCGCGGGCGGCGACTGCCTGGTCGAGGCTCTGCTGGGTGCCGGCCTTCTGGTTGAAGAGATCCTGCGCACGCGTCAATGCGGTCGCGGCTTCCGAAAGGGTTGCCGCGTCGCGCACGATCATCGCATTGTCCTTGTCGACCGTCGCCTTGGCCGTCCGATCGTCCAGCTTGGCGATCAGGTCGCCGGCTTTGACGGTCGCCCCGTCCTGCGCATCGATGCTGACGATCAGGCCCTGTTCCTGTGCGGCAATGGTCGTATTGTCATCGGCATCGGCCCAGCCGGTCGCCGTCACGTCCATCGGCAGTGTCGTTTTCACGGCTGCGACTGTTTTAACGACGGTCGGGCCGCCGCCACCGCGTCTGCGCCCGCCGCCCTGATGTTGCCCACCATCCTGCCCCTGATCGGCCTGTGCCTGCTGCCCGCCGCCATTACCGCCGGCCGGCTGCTTGATGAACTGCGAGAGGTAGGGAATGCGGGAGGCATTAGGGACCAGATTCCCGAATTGCCAGACGCCGACGGCGGCAATTGCGATAACGCTGACGGTGATCCAAAATTTCTTCATGGGCGATACCGGACTTTGGGCAAGGTTGCGGGGGCAAGGTTGCGAATTTTATGCCCCGATTGAGCCACTTATATTGCGGCGCAAAAAAGACATAATTCCCGGCGGGTAATCACTAAGTGGTTATAATGGCTTAAATTTTTGTAATGAATATTCCGTAATATTCAAACTATACTAATATAGAGCCAGTGTAGCCGGTGCCGTCTGACGGCGGCGGCGAGGGTGGTTCGCGGGGCGACGATTTCGGCCCGTAAGCCGACCGTCGCCCGGGAGGAAAAACTAGAGAAGGCAGGTCGTCATGACTGAGTTGGACGCCAGCGAATTTCGCTCTCTCATAACAAGTGTGTTTCCTGAGCTCACGGCCTCCGTCTTCAAGCTGGCGGCAAAAGGCTGGGATTCGCTTGCCGTCGACGTCGATGACACGCTGATCTTCAAGTTTCCCCGCAATCTCGGCGCAGAAAGAGCGCTTCAGAAGGAAGCCGCCTTGCTCGAGATCGTTCGGCCGTCGCTGTCGATGGCGGTTCCCGACATGCGCATTCACGACGGGCCGCCGATCTTCTCCAGCCATGCCAAGCTCGACGGCGAACATCTCATTGTCGAAGATTACGATGCGCTTGGCGAAAGCGATCGTCAGCACCTCGCGGAAGATCTCGCGCGTTTTTACGCCGAGCTGCATGTGCTCGATGCCGATCGCATGCGGTCGGCCGGTGCCGGGGCGATCCAGCCATGGCAATCGCCCGAGACGGTGCGAACAAAGGCTTTGGCGCTGCTGCCGCCTGACATCCGGAGCTTTGCGCAGGTGATCATTTTCGATTTCGAAGCCTTGCCGCCCGATCCCTATGGCAAGATCTACGGCTTCTTCGACGGTCATGGTTGGAACATGGCCTTCGACCACGCGCAAAGGCGGCTGAACGGCATTTATGATTTCGCCGATTCAGGTTTTGGCCCCTTGCACCAGGAATTCATCTACTCGAATTTCATCTCGCCCGATCTGACCGCCCGCATCGTATCGGCCTATGAAATGCTGACCGGACGCAGGCTCGACCGGCGGCGCATTGCGATCCTGACCGGCTTCCATCGTCTGTCCGAGCTCGCCGAACTTGCGGACGATCCGGCGAACGTCGAACAGATGATCCGAAGTGTGGCGACATGGGCGGCGTCGGCCCGCGTCGGCTGAGAGGGAATGCTCAGACGGACCGCGCCGCGCCGCCGTCGCAGCGGATGAGCGAGCCGGTGATATAGCTTGCCGGCTGGCTGCACAGGAAGGCCGCGGTTGCGGCGAATTCCTCGACCCTGCCGTAGCGGCCGACCGGAATGCGCGCCTCCTTGTCGGTGCGGATCTCCTCGAGGCTCTTGCCGGTCCGCTTTGCCGCAGCCCCGTCGAGATCGTCGAGCCGCGCCGTCAGGATGCTGCCCGGCAGGAGCAGGTTGGTGGTGACGCCGAAGCCCGCCACTTCGGAGGCAAGCGTCTTGCTCCAGCCGGCAAGGGCAGGGCGCAGCGTATTCGACAACGCCAGATTGGCGATCGGTTCGATCACGCCGGATGAGGCAACCGTCAGGATGCGGCCCCAGCCCTGCGCCTTCATGCCGGGCAGCAGCGCATTGGTGAGCGTGATCACGCGCGCGACCATGGAGAGGAAATAGATTTCGAGCTTTTCGCCCGTCATGTCCTCCGTCGTGCCGGGTGTCGGCCCGCCGGTATTGTTGACCAGGATATCGAGCCCGCCGAACTTTTCCTTTACCGCCGTCGTCACCATCTCGACGAAGCGTTCGTCCCCGAGATCGGCCCAGATCCAGTCGGCCCGGCCTTTGCCTTCGCCATTGATCGCTTTGCAATTGGCCTCCAACTGTTCGCCGCTGCGCCCGCAGAGCAGCACGTTCGCGCCCTCACGCGCCAGCGCCACGGCGATGCCGAGGCCGAGACCACGCGAGGAGGCGAGGACGAGTGCCCGTTTGCCCTTGATGCCGAGATCCATGATTGTTCTCCGATAGCTTTGAGCGATGTATAAGGCGCAAGCGGCGGAAAAGGAAAGGGCATGTCAGCGGTTTGATGGCACTTGAAAATTGACGTTGACGTAAACGATATGTAATTCTGCCGCGCGAGGCGTTATCATTGTGCGAATTGGAAGATTGGCTGTCGTATCCCGGCTCGACAATGCTTTCTCGTTTTGACAAGAAAGTGCCATGACGGGATGACGGCCGCGTGCCGCCAAGCGGAGACGAGTGAATGACCGAGACGACTGAGCTGCCCGAACGCGAAAGCATGGAATTCGACGTTGTGATCGTGGGCGCCGGTCCTGCCGGTCTTGCGGCGGCGATCCGGTTGAAACAGGTCAACCCGGAACTGTCGGTCGTCGTGCTGGAGAAGGGCGCGGAAGTCGGCGCGCATATCCTCTCGGGCGCCGTCGTCGATCCGATCGGCATCGACCGGCTGCTGCCCGGCTGGCGCGGCGAGGCCGATCATCCCTTCAAGACCAAAGTCAGCGCCGATCACTTCCTGCTGCTCGGTCCGGCCGGCTCCGTTCGCCTGCCGAATGTGCTGATGCCGCCGCTGATGAACAATCACGGAAACTACATCGTCTCGCTTGGGCTCGTCTGTCGCTGGCTGGCGACCAAGGCCGAAGAACTCGGCGTCGAGATCTATCCGGGCTTTGCCGCAACCGAAGTGCTCTACAATGACGAAGGTGCGGTGATCGGTGTCGCCACCGGCGACATGGGTATCGAGAAGAACGGCGAGCCCGGCCCGAACTATACCCGCGGCATGGAACTGCTCGGCAAATATGTGCTGATCGGCGAAGGCGTGCGTGGCTCGCTCGCCAAGCAGCTGATTGCCAAGTTCGATCTGCAGAAAGACCGTGAACCGCAAAAATTCGGCATCGGCATCAAGGAGCTCTGGCAGGTCAAGCCCGAGAACCACAGGCCGGGCCTCGTGCAGCACTCCTTCGGCTGGCCGCTCGGCATGAAGGCCGGCGGCGGCTCCTTCCTCTATCACCTGGAAGACAATCTGGTGGCCGTCGGCTTCGTCGTCCACCTCAATTACAAGAACCCCTATCTCTATCCCTTCGAGGAATTCCAGCGCTTCAAGACCCATCCGGCGATCCGCACCACCTTCGAGGGCGGCAAGCGCCTGTCCTATGGGGCGCGTGCCATCACCGAGGGCGGCTACCAGTCGGTGCCGAAGCTTTCCTTCCCCGGCGGGGCGCTGATCGGCTGTTCGGCCGGTCTCGTCAACGTGCCGCGCATCAAGGGCAGCCACAATGCGGTGCTGTCGGGCATGCTGGCGGCCGAGAAGATCGCCGCGGCGATTGTATCAGGCCGCAGCCATGACGAAGTGACCGAGATCGAGAACGAATGGCGCAAGGGCGACATCGGCCGCGATTTGAAGCGCGTCCGCAACGTAAAGCCGCTGTGGTCGAAGTTCGGCACCGCGCTTGGTGTGGCGCTCGGCGGCTTCGACATGTGGACCAACACGCTGTTCGGCTTTTCCGTCTTTGGCACGCTGAAGCATGGCAAGACCGATGCCCAATCGCTTGAGCCGGCCTCGCAGCACAAGCCGATCGTCTATCCGAAGCCCGATGGCGTCTTGACCTTCGACCGGCTGTCCTCGGTGTTCCTGTCGAACACCAATCACGAGGAAGACCAGCCGGTGCATCTGCAGGTCAAGGACATGAACCTGCAGAAGTCGTCCGAGCATGACATCTATGCCGGCCCGTCGACGCGTTACTGTCCCGCCGGCGTTTATGAATGGGTGGAAAAGGACGGCAAGGATGTCTTCGTCATCAACGCCCAGAACTGCGTGCACTGCAAGACCTGCGACATCAAGGACCCCAACCAGAACATCAACTGGGTACCGCCGCAGGGCGGCGAGGGGCCCGTCTATCCGAATATGTGAGGCGGATTATCCCCACCGCGACAATTCTTGCGTGCTGACGCCTTCGTGATCGCCTTCTGCCGGAGGCTGTTAGCCGTTCGTTAACCATAATTTCCTTAGCTTGCGACATCAAGTTGACGCACTAAGGACACATTCATGACGATCTCCCGCCGGGGCTTTCTGATCGCTCTGCCGCTTTTCGTGGCCGGCTGCTCTTCGACCGGTCTAAACAGCCAGACGAATTATGCCGCACTTCCGGACGAAAAATTCCCGTTGAAGCAGGTGCCGATCGACAAGATCAAGCCGGAGCTCCGCCGCCAGGAAGTGGCCTACGAAACCACGCATGCTGCCGGCACCGTGATCGTCGATACACCTGCGCGCCGCGCCTATTACGTCCTCGGCGGCGGCAGGGCAGTACGTTATGGCGTTGGTGTCGGCCGCGAGGGGCTGGCCTTTGCCGGCAACGCCTATATCGGCCGCAAGGCCGAATGGCCGAGCTGGACACCCACCGAAAACATGCAGCGCCGCGAAGAGCGCTATCGCAAGCTCGCCGGCGGCATGCCGGGCGGCCCGAACAACCCGCTCGGCGCGCGGGCGATGTATCTTTACCGCGGCGGCGGCGACACGCATTTCCGCATTCATGGCACCAACCAGCCGCAATCGATTGGTCTCGCCATGTCGAGCGGCTGTGTCCGTATGATGAACCACGATGTGATCGACCTCTATAGCCGCGTCGAAGTCGGCGCCAGGGTCGTCGTTATCCAGGCCTGAAGTGCCCGTTCGACACTCGGTAAGGACGCCGTCTCCATTGAAAAAGCCGCCGCAGCGAAGGCTGCAGGCGGCTTTCCATTTGCTGTTGGGGCTGGATTTCAGCGGCGTGGCGTGGCGATACCTGTTGACAGCGCCACGCCGATGCCGGTGATCACGGCGGCGCTGATTTCCGTCATGCCGATTGCTTCGCCAAGCAGCAAGCCGCCGCCAAGCGTCGCGAGAACCGGCGTCAGCGCCGTGAAGGCGGCAGCCTGTGTTCCGCCGAGTGTTCTGACGGCGGTGCCGTAGGCGACCATGGCGACGAGGCCGGAAAGAACGCCCTGGCTTAGCACCTGCAGGCCGATCTCCGGGAGAGTAGCCTCTGGCAGCGAGATGCCGAAGACGAGGGCAAGCGCGCCCATGATCAGGAAGGACCAGACGGCGATCAGGGCGCTTGCCTGTACGGCGGTCAGACCGGAGCGGCGGAAGGCATGCGTATAGCTTGCCCAGAGAATGGCGCCGGCCGGCAGCAGCACGAAGCTCGTCCATGGCAGCGAGGCGTCTGCAAGGCTGCGCGTGAGCAGGATCAGCACGCCGGCAACGATTGCGATAAGCCCGGCGATGCGTGTGCCGTCAGGTCTTTCGCGAAACAGCGCAATCCCGATCAGCGCCGCGGCGAGCGGCATCGAGCCGCCGAGCAGAATCCCCGAAGAGGCCGCCGGCGTGGAATGGATTGCCAGCGTGGTCAGCAGGAAGAAGACAGCGCCCGAACCGGACACCATGATCGCCAGCAGGTGAAGCGGCAGGCCCTTCGGCAGCAGTCCCGTCTTCAGCCAGACAGGCGAAAGCACCAGCGCCGGAATTCCGAAGCGGATCAGCCCGATATCGATCGAGCCGAGGGGCGTTGCGGCGCTGTGGCGGGTGACAAGAAACCATGTCGCCCAGATCAGCACGGTAATGGTGCCGCCGGCATAACCCAGTACCTGCGATGGCGACTTGTCGTTCGTGAAAGCAATGGTGGTCATCGTCCTGTCCTTTCTTTCATCCGGAGCCTGTCCGGTTGAAGAGAAGACTAGCGCCAGAGGTCAGGGCATGTCCTTGCTATCTATGGCTAAAAAATCATGCTATGCGCAATCTTCTGCCAATTGATGTCGGCGGGGGTCGCGAAAATGCCAAATCTCGATAAATTCGATATTGCCATCCTGAAGTGCCTGCAGGAGGATGCACGGGCCACAAATGTCGAGATCGCCGAGAAGGTGAACCTTTCGCCGTCGCCCTGCCTGCGCCGCATCCGCAATCTCGAACGGTCCGGGATCATCCGCGGTTACACGGCAGATATCGATCGCAAGGAGGTCGGTCTCGGCCTCACCGTCTTCGTCGAATTCAAGGTCGTCCAGCACAGCCGCGAAAATTCCGAGGCGCAGCAGAAGGCGCTGCTCGCCATCCCCGAGATCGTCTCCTGTTTCCTGATCTCAGGCACGGCCGATTTCCTCGCCGAAGTGGTGGTGGAGGATCTCGCCGCCTACGAACGGCTTCTGACGGAAACGCTGTTGACCCTGCCGAATGTCAGCGACATCCGCTCGAACTTCGCCATCCGCAGCATGAAGACGCATGGGCCGTTGAAGTTGCCCGAGGGAAAATAATTTCCCTCGGGCATTATTGCGGGTTAGAGCAGCGTCCCGCTGAGGATGAGCAGCGCCACCGAGAAGTAGATGACGAGCCCGGTGACATCGACCAGCGTGGCGACGAAGGGGGCCGAGGCGCTGGCCGGATCGAGCCGGAGCTTCTGCAGCACGAAGGGCAGCATCGAACCGCAGATCGAACCGAAGGTGACGATCCCGATCAGGGCGGCAAACACCGTAACGGCGACCATCTGCCAGTGCGGGCCGTAATCGTAAAGCCCGGCCGACTGCCAGAAGACGATGCGGATGAAGCCGACGAGGCCGAGGATCGCGCCGAGCACGACGCCGGTCGGCAGTTCGCGCAAAAGCACCTTCCACCAGTCCGAGAGCTTCAGCTCGCCGAGCGCCAGCGCCCGGATGATCAGCGAGGTCGCCTGCGAACCGGAATTGCCGCCCGAGCTCATGATCAGCGGGATGAACAGCGTCAGCACCACGGCCTTTTCCAGCTCGCCTTCGAAATGCTGCATGGCGCTTGCCGTCAGCATCTCGCCGAGGAAGAGCGCAGCGAGCCAGCCGGCGCGCTTGCGGATCATGCCGGCGAAGCTGATCTTCATGTAGGGCTGGCCGAGCGCCTCCATGCCGCCGAACCTCTGGGCCGCTTCCGTCGTGTCTGATATCATCGTGTCGATCACGTCGTCGACAGTGACGATGCCGAGTATTTGCCCCTGTTCGTCGATGACGGGCAGGGCAAGCAGGTCGTGCTTGCGGATCAGCCGGGCGACATCCTCCTGCTTCATCAGCGGATCGGCCGAAACCGGCGCGCCCTTCTGTGCCACGGAAAGGATCGAAGCGTCCGGCTCGCCGGTGATGAGGCGACGCAGCGTCACCACATGCAGCAGCGCATGGCTGACCCCATCCAGCACATAGATGGCGTAGACGGTCTCGCGCGAGCGTTCGACCTGGCGCACATGGTCGAGTGTGCGGGCGACGGTCCAGCTGTCAGGCACACTGACGAACTCCGTCGTCATGATGCCGCCGGCCGTGCGCGGCGGATAGCCCATCAGGTGCTGGATCGCGATGCGCACCGGTTCGTCGAGGCTGGAGAACAGCCGGGCGCGGGTCTCGCCGTCGAGTTCGAGCAGCACGTCGGCGACGCGGTCGTTCGACATGCCGTGCAGCAGCCGGGCGGCATCCTCGGCGCTGATCAGCGCAAGGATCTGTGCGGCGTTGCGAAGCTCCGGCCGGTCGAGGATGTTGACCGCATAGTCCAGCGGCATGCCGCATAGAACACGCCCGGCGTCCTGGACGCTCAGCGCGTTCAACGCTTCGACGCGTTCGGCGATCGTTGCGCCGCGGCTGTTGTTGATGAAGGCACGGGCGGCATGGCCTGCCCGAAGAGGGAAGCGATTGATATTCATTTGAGGCTCGCCTTTCCGTCGATCCGCCGTAGCGTCCGATCAGGCGAGCCGACAGGCGTCGGTCAGCGCACGAGGGTCGCGTACGGCAAAGGCAATCGACTGCTACTGTCGCTTGGCATCGTTATGATGGCTCCGTTGAAATCCGTGGTCGACGAGTGTCATCCACGTGAATGCTAGGTGGTCCCGAACGCGGAAAAAGTCAAGCGGGGTAAATGCTTAACGCCAGAATGTCGCACCCCACGATGCGGCATTCCAGGCGGGTTTGGTTTGTATGATCTTGGGGGTCCCCGAATACCGGCCTGCCGGCTGCGATCTCAGAATCCTGCAAGCACCGCCTTGCCCTTCATCCTGCCGCTTTCGACCATGGCATGCGCCGTCTTTAGGTTTGCCGCATTGATCGGCCCGACGATCTCCGAAAGCGTGGTGCGGATCTTTCCGCCGTCGATGAGCTCGGAAATCTTGTTCAGCAGCTTGTGCTGCTCGATCATGTCGGGCGTGCCGTAGAGCGGGCGGGTGAACATCAGCTCCCAATGGACAGAGACGGCCTTGCGCTTGAAGGGTACGATATCGAGCGTCTTCGGATCGTCGATCAGCGCGAAGCGGCCCTGCGGCGCAATCGCTTCGACGATGTCGCCGATATGACTGTCGGTATTGGTGGTCGAGAATATGAATCCCGGCGCGCCGATGCCGAGAGCCGCCACCTGCGGCGCAATCGGCCTGGAATGGTCGACGACATGATGCGCGCCGAGTTCCTTCACCCAGTCCTGCGTTTCCGGCCGCGACGCCGTGGCGATCACCGTCAGATCGGTCAATGCCCGGGCGATCTGAATAGCGATCGAGCCGACGCCGCCGGCGCCGCCGATGATCAGGATGGAGCGTCCCGCTCCCGAAACCGCGTCCTGCACCTTCAGCCGGTCGAATAGCGCTTCGTAGGCCGTGATCGAGGTCAGCGGCAGGGCGGCCGCGGCCGCGAAACCGAGGCTCTTCGGTTTGGCGCCGACGATACGCTCGTCGACGAGATGGAATTCGGCATTGCTGCCCGGGCGGCTGATGACGCCGGAGTAAAACACTTCGTCGCCCGGCCTGAACAGGGTGACATCGGCGCCGATGGCCTTGACGATGCCGGCGGCATCCCAGCCGAGCACCTTGAGTTCGTCTGCGGGCGGCGCGGAATGGGCGCGCACCTTCACGTCGACGGGATTGACCGAAACGGCTTTGATCTCGACGAGCAGATCGTGGCCCCTGGCCTCCGGCATCGGCAGCTCGACATCGATCAGCGAGGTTTCGGCGGAGATCGGCTGGGGCGTTTTATAGGCGACGGCGCGCATGGGAAACTCCTGTGTTCGTTGCACGGAAGCTAGATGCGCATTATGTTCTAACAACGCAAGAATGCACAAATTCTGTACGTAGTACCCAAAAGGATACTGTAAAATGTCATTGCCGCGCGCCAAACTCGTCAAGAATTTCCCTGGCTGCCCGGTCGAAGCGACGCTGACCTACCTCGACGGGAAGTGGAAAGGCGTGATCCTCTTTCATCTGATGGAGGGAACCCTGCGCTTCAACGAATTGCGGCGTAAGCTCCCGGCCGTGACCCAGCGCATGCTGACCAAGCAGCTGCGTGAACTGGAAGAGTCCGGCCTTGTATCACGCACCGTCTATCCGGTCGTGCCGCCGAGGGTCGAATATGCAATGACGCCGCTCGGCATGACGCTGAAGCCTGTCATCCAGGCGTTGGCCGCTTGGGGTGACGATTATGTCTTCTGCAGCCCGGAAGGCCGCGAGCTGCGCTTGGCCTCAGACGGCCTGCGTGCTCCGGTCGCGGCGCTCAAGGCGTAGCGAGGCTGCAAAGACGAAGAGGCCGAGGAAGGATAGTGCTGCACCGACATAGCCGGTCGCCGCAAAACCATAACCCCCGGCGATGACGAGGCCGCCGAGCCAGGCGCCGATCGCATTGGCGATGTTGAAGGCGGAATGGTTGGAAGCGGCCGCAAGCGTCTGCGCGTCGGCGGCGACATCCATCAGCCGCGTCTGCAGCGCCGGTCCAGCAGCAAAACCGCAGCCGACGAGGAAGACGCAAAGGCCGAGCATATAGGGATTGGCGGCGGTCAGCGAGAAAGTGGTCAGCACGACGACATTATAGATCAGCGACCCGCCGATCGTGCCGAGCAGCGATTTGTCGGCGAGCCACGAACCGATGAAATTGCCCGCATTCATGCCGACACCGAAGAGGACCAGCATGATCGGAACGGCCGTCTCCGGCAGCATCGCCACCTCAGTCGTTGTCGAGGCGATATAGCTGAACATCGCGAACATGCCGCCGTAACCGACGGCGGCGATGCCGAGCGTCAGCCACACCTGCGGCCGGCGGAAAGCGCCGAGTTCGCGCAGGAAGCCCGCGTCCTCGGAAACCCTGTCCTTTGGAACGTAGAACCAGATCAGCGCCACCGTTAGCAGGCCGAGCACGCCGACCGAGAAAAACGCCACCTGCCAGTCGAGCGACTGACCGAAGAAGGTCGTCAACGGCGTGCCGAGAAGTGTCGCAACGGTCAGGCCGAGCATGACGCGGCCGACGGCGCGGGCGCGGCGATGCACCGGCACCATTGAGGCGGCGACAAGGGCCGCGACGCCGAAATAAGCGCCATGCGGCAGGCCGCTGACAAAGCGCAGCAGCGTGAAGCTTTCGAAGGTCGGCGCCATGGCACTTGATATATTGCCGGCGGCAAAGATCAGCATCAGCATTAAAAGCAGCGTGCGGCGCGCCATCTTCGCAGCGAGCACGGCAATAACAGGTGCGCCGACGACGACTCCGAGCGCATAGGCGCTGATGACGTAGCCGGCTTGCGGCGTGGTGACCGAGAAGGTTTCGGCGACATTGGGCAGCAATCCCATGATTGCGAATTCGCCGGTGCCGATGCCGAAGCCGCCGCAGGCGAGCGCCAACTGGACCAGCGCCACGGTCATTGCCGACGGCAGCTCTTCATCCAGGCTATCGATGGAAATATTGGCGGCAATCTCACTCACGAGAGCTCCTCGAGGCGGTTTCTGCTTGGCAATGGCCCCTGGCGCAGGCGCAGCGGCAAGCCGATCGGTGGAAATGGCGGGAGGTGGAGACGATGTCTCCGATAGACCATCTATCCGTGAGCTCTCGGCTGCCGTCGAGTGCATTTTTTGCAGTGCAGCGTCCTGCTATGTGCATACGTCTATTGCAATTTTTGCACTTCTGTCCTTTGTGAGGAAAGAAGGCTGCGCTTGAAATCGGCGATACCGCAACCATCTCAGGGCAAGGCAGGAGCATTTCCGCGCCAGAGACGGGAGCTCTTATGAAGCTTGTAGGCTTTTTCAATCGCGACGGCGGGACCTTCAAGACCACCGACATGCTGGCCTATGAAAAAAGGGCGGAGGCGGCTTTCCGCGAAGCGGGGCACGATTTTGACGCCATCGTCTTCTCAGGAAAGGAAATCGTTCCCGCCATGGAGCGGGCTGCCAAGCGCGACGATATCGACGGTATCGTTGCCGGCGGTGGTGACGGCACGATTTCGGCGGCGGCATCGATTGCCTGGAAAAACGGCATTGCGCTCGGCGTCGTGCCGGCCGGCACGATGAACCTCTTTGCCCGCTCGCTGCGTGTGCCGCTCGATATCTGGCAGGCGCTCGATGTGCTTGCCTCTGGCGAGGTCGACAATGTCGATATCGCCAGCGCCAACGGCCGGCCCTTCATCCACCAGTTTTCCGCCGGCCTGCATGCCCGCATGGTGCGTTACCGCAACGCCTACAGCTATCGTTCCCGGCTGGGCAAGATCCGGGCGAGTACGAAGGCTGCCTTGGGCGTCATCTTCAACCCGCCGGAATTCGAGGTCGAGTTCGAGGCGATCGGCATGCGCGAGCGCCGCAGGGTGTCGGCGATATCAGTCTCTAACAATCCCTTCGGAGAGAACGCGCTGCTTTACGCCGATAATTTGAGAAGCGGCGAACTCGGCTTTTACACGGCAAATCCGCTGAAGCCGCTTGGTGTCGCCCGCCTCGCCATCGACATGCTGCGCGGCAAGGTCCGCGAGAATGCCGATGTCATGGTGATGCACCCGGCCGAAGTGCACCTGCATTTCCCGAAACTGCGCTCCAAGGCCAATTGCGTCATGGACGGCGAGTTGCTGCCGCTCGAACGCGACGTCTCGATCCGGCTGCATCCGGGCGAATTGAAGGTTCTCGTCAAGCAGGGTCTCGCCGCCCAGGTGAATGCGGACGAACGCCGCGAGCCCGCTGCGTAAGTCGGCCGCCGCGTAATTTCAGAGCCGCGGCAGATAGGTGCGGTAGTCGAAATCCGAAACGGTGCGCAGATGCGCAAGCGCTTCCTTGCGCTTGGTGTCGCCATAGAGCGCCTGATAGCGCGCGCCGAAGATATCGGCGATGAACGGCGAGGTGCGGAAGGTCTCGACGGCGCTGAGGAAATCATGCGTCAGTCGCGCCGTATTCGCAGGTGTGTGCGATGGCGTCGTCTCCTCACCGGGGTCGAGGTCGCCGTCGAGACCGGTGAGCATGCCGCCGAGGATCGCTGCCAGCAGCAGATAGGGATTGGCGTCGGCGCCGGCGACGCGGTGCTCGATGCGTGCGGCCGGCCCATCCTTGTCGGGGATGCGGATCGCCGTGCCGCGATGGCCGCTTCCCCAGGTCAGATCGACAGGCGCAAACGAGCCCGGCTGGAAGCGGCGGTAGGAATTGGCGAAGGGGGCGAAGATCAGCTGCGCCGCGCGCATGGAGTCGAGCAGGCCTGCTATCGCCGATTTGAGCATCTTCGGCTCGCCGCCCTTGGCATCGAGGATGTTGCGGCCTTGTCCGTCGATGATACTCGCATGCACATGCAGGCCGGAGCCGGCATGTTCGGAATAGGGTTTGGCCATGCAGGTCGATTTCAGCCCGTGCCGGCGCGCCGCCTGTTCGGCGATGCGCTTGAGATAGAGGCAATCGTCGGCGGCTGCCAGCGCGTCCGCGCGGTGCAGCAGGTTGACCTCGAACTGGCCCGGACCGAATTCCGCTGTCGTCGCATCCGCCGGCAGGTCCTGCGCTCTCGCATAGGCCCTCAGCGTCTGCAAATAGCCGTCGAGCGCGTCGACGACGCTCATGTCGTAGAGCTGAAAACCGTTCGGTTCGCCGCGAAAGGTGAGGCTTTCGGGCGGGCAGGGGCGTCCGGTTTCGCGCCAGTCTCCCGACATCACGTAAAATTCCAGCTCGGTGGCGACGACGGGCGTCAGCCCGCGCGCCGCATAGCGCTCCAGCACCGAAGCGAGGATGGCGCGCGGATCCATGAAGCTCGGGCTCCCTTCGAATTCGTGCATGGTGGCGAGCACCTGCATCGAGCCCTCGGGCGCCCAAGGCATCGGCGCCAAGCTGCGCCGGTCGGGGACGACCTTGCCGTCAGGATCGCCGATCGTCAGTGACAGGCCGGTGATATCGTCATTGTCGTCACCCCAGATGTCGAGCGATTGCGTCGAGGTCGGCAGGCGGATGTCCCCGGCCCAGACCTTGGCTTCGGCGCCGGGTGGAAGCTGTTTGCCGCGCAGGTCGCCGTTCATGCCGACGATCAGGATCTCGAAGCGCGGATCGCCGCCGTCGGCCTTGCCGTCCATCCTGTCGCTTGCCATGACCTTGAAAATCCTCCGGGACAAGGCCAAGCTCCTATCTCATCGACATCAGCCTTTCAATCCGCGAGGGTCTTTACCACCATGCCCGATACTTACCCACCTTCGAACCTCGCCGCGATCGACGCTGCGCACCACCTGCATCCGTTCGCCGACATGAAGAAGCTGAATGCCGAGGGCGCGCGTATCATCCAGCGCGGCGAGGGCGTCTACATCTTCGACAATCACGGCAGGAAATATCTCGATGGTTTCGCCGGCCTCTGGTGCGTCAATATTGGCTATGGCCGCCGCGAGATTGCCGATGCCGCCACCAGGCAGATGAACGAGCTGCCCTACTACAACACCTTCTTCGGCACGACCTCGACGTCTGCGACGCTGCTGGCGCAGAAGGTCACCTCCCATGCCGGGGAACGGTTCAACCATATCTTCTTCACCGGCTCCGGCTCGGAGGCGAACGACACCTGGTTCCGCATGGCCCGCGTCTACTGGAGCGCCATCGGCAAACCGTCGAAGAAGATCGTCATATCGAGAAGGAACGGCTATCACGGTTCGACCGTCGCCGGCGCCAGCCTCGGCGGCATGAAATACATGCATGAGCAGGGCGATCTGCCGATCCCTGGAATCGTCCATATCGGCCAGCCCTATTGGTACGGCGAGGGCGGCGATCTCTCACCCGCCGAATTCGGTCTCAAGGTTGCCCGCGAGCTCGAAGCGAAGATCGACGAACTCGGCGAGGAGAATGTCGCCGCCTTCGTCGCCGAACCCGTGCAGGGGGCTGCCGGCGTCATCATCCCGCCCGAGACCTACTGGCCGGAGATCGACCGCATCTGCAAGGCGCGCAATATCCTGCTGGTGACCGACGAGGTAATCTGCGGTTTCGGCCGTCTGGGCGCCTGGTTCGGCCACCAGTATTTCGGCGTCGAGCCCGATCTGGCGCCGATCGCCAAGGGGCTTTCCTCCGGCTACCTGCCGATCGGCGGCGTACTCGTCAGCGACCGCATCGCCGATGTGCTGATCAACGATGTCGGCGACTTCAACCACGGTTTCACCTATTCCGGCCACCCGGTCTGCGCTGCCGCAGCCCTCGAAAACCTGCGCATCATCGAAGAGGAAAGACTGGTCGAGCGCGTGCGCGACGATATCGGCCCCTATTTCGGCAGGGCCTGGGCAGAGCTCGCAGACCATGATCTGGTCGGCGAAGCCGCCAGCATCGGCCTGATGGGCGGACTGCAGCTTGCCGCCGAGAAGAGCACGCGCGCTCGTTATGCCAAGCCCGATCAGGTCGGTGCGCTGGTGCGCAACCACGCGCTGGCGAACGGTCTCGTGCTGCGCGCCACCGGCGACCGCATGCTCGCCTCGCCGCCGCTCGTCATCAGCCACGCCGAGGTGGACGAGATGGCGAGGATCACCAGGCTGGCGCTCGATTTGGCCTGGAAGGAACTGAAATCCTGATTGCGCTCAGCCCAGCTAGCTGGGCCTAAAGCTCGAAATCCTGCGACTTGATATCCTCGGCGCCATGCTTGACACGTAGGACAACGATGCGGTCGTGATAGGAGCGGTAGTAGATGCAGCGGTTCCGGTAGGGCAGGCCGCGCAGGCCTTCCGCAATGTGGTCGCGTGGAGATCCGGTGAAGTCCACTTCGGCGATCCAGGCGATCTTCGCGGTCAGGTCGGCCAGAAACTCATGCGCGTAGTGGGGGCTGCTCTCGGCGATATAGCGTCGAATATTCCGCAGATCCTCAATGGCGGATGGAGCGATAATCAGGCGTTTCGGTTTGATGGCCTTAGCTTTCGTTCATGACGTCTTTGAGGAACTCCGCGCCGGTAGCGTATTCCTTGCCGAGGCCGGCTTCGATCTCGGCATCCGCCGCCTGAATATCCTTACGCAGCACCTGCATTTTCAGCTCGTGGTCGGCGAGCATACGGATGCCTGCCCGCACGGCCTCGGTTTCGGTGCCGAACCGGCCATTGCGGACAAGATCCGATAGAATCCCGTCATAGGTATCGCCAAGGGAAAAGGTTTTTGCCCGTGCCATGTAAATTTACTCCCTGCTCTTAGTGTATGACAAATACAATACTTTTACAATATTCGAGCATGCTGGATATGGCCAACGAGCTAATGGCTCAGCGCCTCCGAGCACAGTGAATGAGATAGCGAGGATCACGAAACTGGCGCTGGATTTGGCCTGGAAGGAGCTGAAATCCTGATTGTGCTCAGCCCGGCTGGTTGACCCAAGCATAGCCGAAACGGTAGCGGTCGTCGCCGCGCCCATAGAGATAGGGCACGTCGATCACCGACGCCTGCGGTGCGGACACGCCGAGATGGGTCTGCAGCCATTCAGCCATATCAGGCGGAAGAGCTTCGCTTCCCCCCCTCTGCGGGAGGAACCACACCAGGAGAAGTGGTCGCCGGCCGGTAAGATCCGGGTGGAAGCCAGGATAATCCACCGAGAGGATCGGCACGCCGGGAATATCCTGCCTGAGATTGCCGGCGAGCAGGCTGTCCCCGGCAAGGATCGCCGCCGGTTCGGCCTGTTTGCGCAAGGTTTCCAGCATTCCGGCATAAGGCCTGTTCAGCCGCTCGTAATGACCGGTGATACGTGCCGCCGCGACGCTGCCGTAAAGGGCCGCCGGCACGCCGATCATGATGACGGCGACGATGGGCATGAAACGCCTGAACGCCCTGTCTGTCGCGACGCCCACTGCCTCGATCTTCAGGCAGAAATAGAGCGGCAGGATGAAGAGCATCGGCACCAGCCAGCGATCCTTGATGCCGGCCGCGCCGCCGAAGACGATCAGAAGCAGAATGCCGGCGAGGAAGACGAGCATCATCCGCTCGAACAGCCGCGTCCATTCCGAACCGGCGGTCAGCGCCGGACGAAGGCTCTTGCCGAAGACGATCGCGAACACCGCCACAGTCAATCCGGCAAAGCTGATGATGGCGAGAGCCAGAGAACTGACGCCCATGGCCACCTGCGTGAGATAGCTCGCATGGCCGCTCGCGGTCATCTTCTCCAGGGTGCGTGCGGTGGCGAAATCGAGATTGTCCTTCAGCCAGAAGAGATGCGGCAGGATGATGACGAGCGCTACCGCCGCCGTCAGCACCAGCCGCCAGTCGAAGATCCGCGGCCGCAGGCGCGCATCCGAAAGCGCGGCAATCAGGGCGGCCGCCGGCAGGATCGCGAAATTATATTTAGCAAGCAGGCCGAAACCGATGCCGATGCCGGCGATGAGATAGGAGGCAAGGCTCGGCTGCTTCAGGCTGCGGATGAAGCCGTAGAAGAAGATGCTGGCCGAGAAGAACACGGCGACCGTGTGCGTCAGGTCGCGCTGCATCTCGAAAGCCATCTGCGGGATGGTCAGCAGTCCGAGCGTGGCGATCGCCACCAGCGCCTTGTCGCGCAGGATAAGCCGCGCGGTCAGGCTGTAGAGCACGTAGGAGCTGAACAGCAGTAGGTTCTTCACCACCGAAAGGGCGGTTAGCGAGACGCCGGCGAACTGGAAGACGGTGTATTGCAGCCAGTTGTAGAAGGGCGGCTGCGGGCCGTAGCCGGCGGCAAGCCATTGCGAGCGGAAGGCCTGTTCGGCTTCGTCGAGATCGAGAGAATGCGAGGTTGCGAGCCGCACGCCGACCTGAAGCACGAAATAGGCCGCCAGCAGGACAAAGATCCAACTCAGGCCGCGACGGTTGCTCTCGGTCATTCTATTTGCTCTCCGGCCGAACCCAGGCGTAGCCGAGCGCGAAATTGTCGCCCTGGCGGCCGAAGTAATAGGGAAGCGACAGCGAGCCGATCTCCTGCAGCGCGATATCAGCCGCCGTCAGCGCCGAAGAAAAACGCTCCGGCATCACCGCATCGGCAGCCGTCGCCGTCTTCTTGCCGCGCCAGACGATCAGCACCGGCCCCTTGGCCTCGGCATAGGCCGGAATGCCCGGTGCCGGAAAATCCGGGATCACCACCGGCACATCGGGAAATTGCAGCCGCATGTTTCCGCCGATATAGGTGTCGGAAGCGATCACCAGCGCCGGTTGTGCCTGTTGCGTCATCTCGCGCGAAAAACCCGCCATCGGCACATTCGGCCGGCTGTAAGTGCCGATCAGCCCGGCGCCGACGACGCGGAAGCCGAGTGCGATCAGCACGCAGGCCATCAGCACCGGCAACACCGGCCGGAAGCGGCGCAGCCCGGCGGAAAGGTCGAGCCCGGCCGCCTGCATCTTCGCCAGGAAATAGATCGGCAGCACTAGCAGGAAGGGGTCGAGCCAGCGCTCGCGCACCGTGGTAGAGCCGGTGAACAGCACGATCAGAACGATGCCGGCAAGACTTGCGAGCATCATCCGCTCCATCATCGCAGTCCAGCGGTTGCCCGCCGAAAGCGCCCGGACAAAATCCCGGCGGAAGGTGGCGGCGAAGATAGTGACCGGCAGCGCCGCAAAGGCGATGATGGCGACGAGAAAGGCGAGAAGGCCTTTGCCGATCCGCACTGCGCCGGCGGGTTCGCTGCCGGCGGCCATCTTGACCAGAGTGTCGGAGGAGGCGAATGCGAGATTGCCCTGCAGCCAGATCGCGTGCGGCAGGATGATGACGAGCGCAACAGCGATCGCTGCCAGCATGCGCCAGTCGAGCGCCCGGCGCCGCCATTCGGCATCGGGCAGGATGGCGATCAAGGCGACGACAGGCATCAGGGCGAAATTATATTTCGAGATCAGCCCGATGCCGGTCGCAAGCCCGAGCAGCAGGTAGCTCGCCATATCGGGCCGGTCGAGCGTGCGGAAGAAGCCGTAGAGAAACAGCGAACTGGCAAAGAGCAGCGCCGTCGTGTGGGTCAGATCCTGCTGGGCCATGTAGGAGACCTGGGGCAGGGTGATCAGCGCCAGCATGCCGACGGCGGCAAGCGCCTCGTCCTTCAGCGCGCGCCGCCCGGCAAGGCCATAGAAGAGATAGGATAGGAACAGCAGGATGTTTTTCGGAACGATCAGCGCGCCGATCGACATGCCCGTCACCGAAACGACGGCATATTGCATCCAGTTGTAGAAGGGCGGCTGCGGGCCGTAGCCGGCCAGCAGATATTGCGAGAAGAAGGATTGCTCGGCCTCGTCGAGCTCCAGCGAATGCGGAAGCGCGATGCGCAGCGCGATGTTGAGCACGAAATAGGCTGCAAGCAGCAGGCCCGCGGTTCTGATCGTCCTCGTCGCGCGCTCCAGCATCGTGCTGCCGGCTTAGGCTTGGCTTTGATCGTCGAAGATCTGCCGCACGATATAATTCGGAGAGGCATCGTCGCGGTAATAGGTGCGCGCGATCATTTCCGCCAGGATGCCGGTGGTGATCATCTGTACCGACGACAGCAGCAGCACGACGCCGACCATCAGCATCGGTCGCGTGCCGATGTCGTTGCCCAGGATGAATTTGTCGAAGCCGAGATAGAGCAGGATCAGCATGGCGAGCGCGCCGAGGCCGAGACCCAGCGAACCGAAGAAATGCCCCGGCCGCGCCTTGTAGCGCATGAAGAACATCACCGACAGCAGATCGAGGATGACGCGGAAGGTGCGCGAAATGCCGTATTTCGAAACGCCGTGCTCCCGGGCATGGTGGGTGACGGCCATCTCGCCGATGCGCGAGCTCGGGACGACACCGGCGACCCAGGCGGGGATGAAGCGGTGCATCTCGCCCATCAGCTTCACCTGCTTGATGATCGAGGCACGGTAGATCTTCAGGCTGCAGCCGTAATCATGCAGCTTGACGCCGGTGATGCGGCCGATCAGGTAGTTGGCGCACCAGGAGGGGATCTTGCGCAGGAACAGGCCGTCTTTGCGGTTCTTGCGCCAGCCGACCAAGAGGTCGAGTTCACGCCGTTCCAGCTCGGAGACCATCGAAGGAATGTCCTTCGGGTCGTTCTGCAGGTCGCCGTCCATCGTCGCGATCAGGCGGCCACGGGCGGTATCGATGCCGGCCTGCATGGCGGCTGTCTGGCCGAAGTTGCGCTGCAGCTCGACGATCCTGAGCGCCAGCCCCTCGCGTCCCACATACTTGCGGGCGTTGACGAGCGTCGCATCCGTGCTGCCGTCGTCGACGAGGATCAGCTCCCAGCGATGGGGGTAGCTAACCATCGCAGCCGCGACGCGCTCGACAAGCGGGCCGACGCTTTGCTCTTCGTTGAAGATGGGCACGACCAGCGACAGTTCGAGCGATTGTACCGGATCATTCGTACCGCGAATGGGCTCTACGGTTGTCTGCAACTTTCATCTCCAAAAGGCCGGACGGCCGAGCAATCTTTACTGCTGCCGCCGCACTTGCGGAAGGCTACTACATGAAGTGTCCGCCGGTTGCCAGCGGGCAATGCCGGTTTCCCGCAATCGGCTGATCTGCCGGGGCGCTATTTCGCGCCGCCGTCCACCCAGGAGTAACCAATGGAGAAGCTGCGTTTGCCGTCGCCGAAGAGATAGGGCAGCGTCAGCGTCTTCAACTCTGGCAGATGAATGCCCGATTTGACGAGGTCATTGGCGAAGCCGGGGGAAATTGTTGGATCATCTGCGGTCTCGCCGCGCCAGATAACCAGCACCGGCCCCTTCGCGTCAGCATATTCGGGAACTCCGGGACCGGGGAAGAACGGGATCACGACGGGAACGTCGGGAAACTTTAGCCGCATGTTGCCGGCAACGAACTTGGTTCCCGCCACGATCAGAACCGGCTTGCGGGTCGCGGTCAATTCAGCAACGTAGCCGGAAAAGGGTACGTTCGTTCTCGTATAAGTGCCGATATATTGAATGCCGGCGATCCGGAAAAGAAGGATCGACAGGATGACGACCATGAAGACCGGCACCACCGGCCGGAAGCGCGCAAGACCGGCGGAAAGATCGAGGTCTGCGGTTTCCAGTTTCAGGAACAGATAGATCAGCAGGACGAGCAGGCATGGGTCGAGCCAGCGCTCGTGGATATCGCTCGCGCCGGCGAAGAGGATCACGCCGACGAAGGCGAGCAGGCTGATGACCATCATCCGCTCGATCACCCGGATCATCGGGCTGGAAGAGGAGAGCGCGCGAAAGAAGTTGCGCCGGAAGGCGGCCGCGATCAGAACGATCGGCAATGCGACGAAGCCGAGGACGGCGATGACGAGAGACAGCAGTCCTTGCCCGATGCGGGGGAGGCCGGCCGGGGCCAGGTGTTCGGCAGTCATCCGCTCCAGCGTCGGCGCAGAGGCGCTGGCAAGATTGTCAGGCAGCCAGAGCGCATGCGGCAGCACGATCAGAATGGCAAGGACGGCGGCCGGCAGCAAACGCCAGTCGATGAGCCGGCTGCGCCATTCCCGCTCTGGCAGCACGGCGACGAGAGCAGCAAATGGCAGGATGGCGAAATTATACTTCGAGATGAGCCCGATGCCCGTGGCGATGCCGATGAGGAGATAGCTCCCGATCGTCGGCTGGCGCAGCGTGCGGAAAAAACCGAAGAGGAAGAGCGAGGTCGCAAACAGCAGGGCAACCGTATGGGTCAGTTCGCGCTGCGCCATCAGGCCGACCTGCGGCAGAGTAATCAGGCTCAACATGGCGACGGCTGCGAGCGAACGGCTCTTCAGTACCTCGCGGGCAGCAAGCCCGTAGAAGAGATAACAGCCGAAGAGGATGATGTTCTTGGGCACCGAGAGCACCCACATCGATATGCCGGTCACCGAAACGATGGCATATTGGATCCAGTTGTAGAAGGGCGGCTGCGGGCCGTAGCCGGCAAGCAGGTATTGCGAGTAGAAGGATTGCTCCGCCTCGTCGAGATCGAGCGTATGCGGCAAGGCGATGCGAAGCGCGATGTTCAGCAGGAAATAGCCTGCCAGAAAAATACTTGCGCTCGTAATGCTTTTGGTAATCCGCTCCAACATCGTCTCCACGTCAAGCCGGCAAGGCGCCGTCACGGCGCTCGGATCGTCGGCGTGGAAGCCTGTTCGCCACCGCCGCCATCAACTCCGCCGTTGTGCGCAACCTTCATTTCTCCTAAAAGGCCTGGCGACGGAACCGCTGCCTATGCCGAAGCCAAGCGAGGAATGCCTACTACATGAAGAGTTCGATCGTTGAAAGCCGGCAATCCTGGTTTATGCGCAATCGCATGACCGTTCTGACGGTCGTCATCGTCGCAGCCTATGGCCTCTTCATCCAATGGTTCTGGGGTTGGCCTGTTATCATCAGGCAGTGGGCCGATGTCGGCGCGGGTCCGGTGATCGGTGCGCTGGTGCTGCTGACGAGCACCTATTTCCTGCGCACCTGGCGCATCTATGATTATTTTCCGAAGGAAACGGCTGGCCGGTTCGCGGTCCTCTTCCGCGTCACGCAGATCCACAACCTGTTGAACATCATGCTGCCCTTCCGCACCGGCGAGACCAGCTTTCCGCTCTTGATGCGCACCGAATTCGGCATTCCTCTGACGCGCGGAACCTCGGCGCTGTTCGTCATGCGGCTGCTTGATCTGCACGCCCTTCTGGCCGCCGCCGGCATCGGTTTTGCCGTCGCTTCGGCCGATGCGGCTGTTGCCTGGTCGCTCTGGACGGTCTTCCTGTTGCTGCCGGTCGCGGCTTTCGCCGCCCGCAAGCCGCTGCTGCGCCTGGCCGCCAGACTGCTGCCGAAGAAGGCGCAGAAATTCGTCGCCGAGATCGAAAACGGCTTGCCGCTCGATGCCATCACCTTTGCGCGCGCCTGGGCGATGACCATCGTCAATTGGCTGGTGAAGGTGATGGTGCTGGCCTGGGCGCTCGGCCTGATGGGTGTGCTGCCGATGGCCGCAAGTTTCGGCGGCGCGCTCGGCGGCGAGCTCTCCTCCGTGCTGCCGATGCATGCGCCAGGCGGCGTCGGCACTTATCCGGCCGGCATCACGGCCGGCGCCATCGCCTTGGGCGCCTCAAGCGAGCGGCTGGCCCTGGCCGCGCTGGCGCAGGCAAGCGTCAATGCCCACCTGCTGATCATCGTCTCGGCACTGACAGGCACGGCGATTTCACTGCCGCTCGGGCGTCGCGGCAAGCTCTGAAATCCGTTTTCTCAAAAACGCCTGCTCCGGCTCCTGCCGGCAGAGAGACAGCGCCGTTTCATAGGCCGCGATAGCCTCATCGGTCCGGCCGAGACGGCGCAGGAAATCCGCACGCGCCGAATGGGCGAGGTGATAGGCCTGCAACTCCCGGCGTGCCAGAATGGCATCGACCAGTTCCAGCCCCTTTGCAGGCCCTTCCGCCATCGCAATCGCCACGGCACGGTTGAGCTCGACAATCGGGGAGGGCTGCGCCGCCAGAAGCAGATCGTAATAGAAAGCGATCCGCCGCCAGTCGGTCTCTTCGGCAGCCGGCGCTCGGGCATGCTCGGCAGCGATCGCCGCTTGCAGCGTATAGGTGCCGATCTCTCCCGCCCGCATCGCTTCCGTGAGCAGCGCGAGGCCTTCGGTAATCTTTGCATGATCCCAGAGCGAGCGGTCCTGATCGGCAAGCAGCACCAGCGATCCCTGCTCGCCGCGGCGGGCGGTGCGGCGGGAATCCTGCAACAGCATCAGCGCCAGCAGGCCGCAGACGTCGGGATGCGGCAGCAGCGTCAGTAGCAGCCGCGCCAGCCGAATCGCCTCCGCCGTCAGGTCGGCGCGGACCACCTCCTCGCCGGAGGAGGCCGAATAACCTTCATTGAAGACGAGATAGATGACGTGCAGCACCCGGTCGAGCCGCGGCGGCAGTGCCTCGCGGCCGGGCACCTCGTAGGGGATCTTTGCCGCCCGGATCCTGCTCTTGGCGCGCACGATCCGCTGGGCGACCGTCGGCGCTGGAATGAGGAAGGCATGGGCGATCTCTTCGGTGGTCAGCCCGCAGATTTCCCGGAGCGCCATCGCCATCTGCGCATCGGCGGGAATAACAGGATGGCAGCAGGTGAAGATCAGCCGCAGCATGTCGTCCTCGATCGGTTCCATGTCGCCGATCTCCGTTGCATCGGGCGTGTAGAGGCTGTCCTCGATATGATGCTGCGAAGCATCGAAACGCGCCCGCCGCCGGATCGTGTCGATCGCCTTGAAGCGCCCGGTGGAAACAAGCCAGGAAACTGGATTGCCGGGAATACCGTCCGTCGGCCATGTCCGCGCGGCCGCGGCAAAGGCGTCGTGAAGCGCTTCCTCCGCCCGGTCGAAATCGCCGAGCAGGCGGATCAGCGTCGCCAGCACCCGGCGCGACTGCGTCCGATAGATTTCCTCGATCACGCTTTCCAACGGCGCACCTCAGTCCGGCAAGGTTAGCATCCGCACGGGCCTCAGTTCGACCGCGCCGAAACGCGCCGACGGGATCCGTCCGGCAATTTCCCTGGCTTTCACCACATCCGGCGCTTCGATGACGTAGAAGCCGGCCAGATGCTCCTTCGTCTCGACATAGGGGCCGTCGGTGGCAGACAGTCTATTGTTTCGAACCTGCAGCACGATCGCCTTGTCCGGCATCTCAAGCGCATCGGCATGGATCATGATGCGGTCGCGGCGCAGCTCCTCGTCGAAGGCGAAATGCGCTTTGACGAGTTCATCGGTTTCATCAGGCGTCAGCGTCCCGTCCGTGTCGGCGCTGTTATAAATCAGGCAGATGTAGCGCATGGCTATTTCCCATCCTGGATGGCGTAAGTCGGGCGCACTTCGATTGAGCAATATTTGAGGATCGGAAAACTCGACGCGATCGTCTTCGCCTCCTCGATATTCTCGGCTTCGATCAGCACAAAACCACCGAGGTGCTCTTTGATTTCGGCAAATGGGCCATCGGTCGCAAAGGCTTCGCCATTGCGCAGGCGAACCGTGACCGCCGTTGACGGTTCATGCAAGGCGAGCGCCACCAGCAGATGACCGCTCTCGCGCCAGCGATTGTCGCTGGTGATGCACTCCTGTGTGAGCGCATCCCATTCGGTCTGAGGGACCAGCTTGCTTTTTTCCGTGTCGAACCAGATCTGGCATAGAAATTTCATTGGTCTCTCCTCATTTAGCTCCGAATTCGTGGATTGGCCGCACCTCGATCGCGCCGAGCCTGGCGAGCGGGATGCCTGACGCAATGCGGATCGCTTCGTTGAGATCCTTTGCCTCGATCAGGATGAAGCCGCCGAGCGCCTCCTTCGTCTCGGCGAAGGGACCGTCGGTCACTGACATCTCGCCGTTGCGCACCCGCACGGTCACCGCCGATTTCGGCGGCTGCAGCGCCTGGGCGACGATCATATGCCCGCTTTCGACGAGGTCCTTGTCATAGTTCAAGGAATTGGTGTCGAGTTCTATCTTTTCCTCTTTCGTCATGGCGTCGAGTACCCCGCCATCGAACCAGACCTGACAGAGATATTTCATCGCGGCAGCCTCCTTGTGAGCGTCTCAATAACCCTGGACGACCGAGTTCCCTGCATTTCGACAGCGGCGGAAAAAATCTTTGTGCCGGCCGGCTGTCGAAATCGCAAGGCAGCACTCGACAAGGCTTCATCGAAACCTGTCGAGGAGAACGGAAATGAGCATTCTTGAAATCGCCCTGGCAAGCCAGATCTGGGCACGCCGTCGTGAGAAGCATCAGCTCGTACTCGACGATGCCGATGCGCTGAAGGTTCTTCTGCGCATCGCTTTCGTCGTCGTCGCCTTCACCCTACTGATATCAGGGCTGAACCTTGCCGCCGGCCGGCCGCAGATGCTGGCCGACGGTTCGGCGCCTGTCGTCACGGGCAGATGAGGAAACGGCCTATTGGAAGGCCGTTTCGAAGAAGCTGCGCAGCTTGCGTGAATGCAGCGCTTCCTTCGGCATGGCGGCAAGCTTCTGGACGGCGCGGATGCCGATCTGCAGATGCTGGTTGACCTGCGTGCGGTAGAAGGCCGTTGCCATGCCCGGCAGCTTCAATTCGCCGTGCAGCGGCTTGTCGGAGACGCAGAGCAGAGTGCCATAGGGCACGCGGAAGCGGAAGCCGTTAGCGGCGATCGTTGCCGATTCCATATCGAGCGCGATCGCGCGCGCCTGGGAGAGCCGCTTCACCGGCCCGCGCTGGTCGCGCAGTTCCCAGTTGCGGTTGTCGATTGTGCCGACGGTGCCGGTGCGCATGATGCGCTTCAGCTCGAAACCTTCGTAACCGGTGATTTCGGCAACGGCGGCTTCCAGCGCCACCTGCACTTCGGCCAGCGCCGGGATCGGCACCCAGACCGGCAGGTCGTCGTCGAGGACATGGTCCTCGCGCATATAGGCATGGGCGAGTACATAGTCGCCGAGCCGCTGGCTGTTGCGAAGACCGGCGCAATGGCCGAGCATCAGCCAGGCATGCGGGCGCAGCACGGCGACGTGGTCGGTGATCGTCTTGGCGTTGGAGGGGCCGACGCCGATATTGATCATGGTGATCCCGGCATGGCCCTTCTTCTTCAGATGGTAGGCTGGCATCTGTGGCAGGCGGGTGAGGGCGGAATCCGTTTCCGGCGCGTTCGAGCCGGGCAGGGTGACGACATTGCCGGGCTCGACGAAGGCAGTATAGCCGTCGCCGCCCTCGGCCATCAGCTTGCGCGCCCAGCTGCAGAATTCGTCGATATAGAACTGGTAGTTCGTAAACAGCACGAAATTCTGGAAATGCTCGGCATGCGTCGCCGTATAATGCGACAGTCGGGCGAGCGAGTAGTCGATGCGTTGTGCGGTAAATGGCGCAAGCGGCGAGGGCTCTCCAGGCGGCGGGATATACTCGCCGTTGGCGATCTCGTCGTCGGTGGTGTTGAGATCGGGTGTGTCGAAGATATCGCGCATCGGAACGTCGATGAAGGCGTTGGTCGATGCTTCCACATGCGCACCCTCGCCGAAGGCGAAGTGCAAGGGGATCGGCGTCGTCGATTCCGAGACGATGACAGGCACATTGTGGCTCTTCACCAGCAGCGCCAGCTGCTCTTTCAGGTAATGCTTGAAGAGCTTCGGCCGGGTGACGGTCGTCGTATAGATGCCGGGTGCCGTGACATGACCATAGGAAAGCCGCGAATCGACATGGCCGAAGCTTGTCGTCTCGATGCTGACCTGCGGATAAAAAGCGCGGTAGCGCGAGGAGATCGGCGCGCCCTGTGCGAGTTCGGCGAAGCTCTGGATGAGAAACGCCGTATTGCGCTCGTAAAGCGCCGTCAGCGCCTCGACCGCCTTGGCGGGATCATCGAAACTCTCAGGCTGGAAAGGCGGTGGAGAGGAAATGTCGAGGGGCGACAAAGGGGGGATTCGTTTGTTCATGACACATTATAGAGAGTTGTTCTTGACAAGCAAACGACGCGCGCTGGCGGATTCCGATTTTTTATCCTGCTGCCTGTCCGATGCGATGTCGCCCAAAAGTGTCCAGCGGTTTTTTATAAGGATCTGCATACATAAAAGACTTAAAGCGCATTGCATGAATTCGGTTCGATGCGATGCGCTTTAGTCACCGCACCGCAGGCGCGCAGAAGGTGCCGTTTCTCTCCAGGCAGGTATAGCTCGCCCCGAAATGCGACTGCGCCCCGCCGCCGCCTTCGTGCACCACGACTGCCGAAAACGTGATCGCGAAGATCGCCGCAAACAGCGTGATGATGCTAAAGCGTCTTGCCAAAATATAGATGTTCATCCCCTTATCCCCGATACGCAACTCTATCGTGACAAGAGTTTTGGCATGCGATGGCTGAACGGGTGCTGAGATGCCGGTTCATCAGCCGTTCAGCTTGCCGGACAGGCTCGGCCGACCGCCAGAGGCTTGGAGGCATGCCGCGTCGACATGCTTGGCGTTTTGGATGATGGCTGCGCAGGTGCGCTACGATACGCTTATAAGTTGGTTCGGCTATTCTTCGGCCGGCCAATCCCGCGCGGTATGGATCACACGCAAGATAACGACGCTTTCACGTCCCGCGATCGACCGCAGCTCATAAGAAATTATGTAGGGGAGCCGGGTGAGGGATTTTTCATAAGTGCCAGCTACTCGCCCTGGCCGACCGGTTGCAAATTCCCCAAGTTTCTTGCCGGCTTCCTCGATGGCGTCCACGACCCTTTCGGCCGCATCGGGGCTGTCCTTCGCGATGTAACGCAGAATTTCCAGATTATCTTGGTGTGCTTCCTTCGACCAAAGAACCGGCCTCATCCGCGCGGGGTCTTCCTGCGCTTGGCATCTTCGATGACCTCACGCATTTCGGCGACAGCCTGCTCGTGCGGTATAACGCGCCCAGCTTCCGCATCGGCCATGCCCCGCTTGATACCCTCGATGATTTCAAGCTCGCGCTCCACATAGGCCGCTACTGCCTCGCCAGCGAGGAACGATTTGCTGCGGTGCGTATCGGCGGCAATCCTGTCGAGCTTTTCTTTTACGTCGGGGCGGACCCGAATCGTCATGGTCGTGCTGCCGGCCATTTTGAAAACTCCTGTGTTGAACTGTGTACAATCTAACACATGTCGGCCTTGCCAGCTATCCCCCGCGTTCTCTCAGAGCCGCGTCCAGGTCTGAGACTTGCAAAGGATCTTCATCACGCAGCCCTGCATCCTTAGCGAATTGCCGGAAACCTTGCCCGCGCCGCTATAGGTCTTCTCGGCGGCCGGGTCGGTGATCTCGCCGGCATAGCTGCCGCCGGTTCCAGCAAGCGTGCCGATCTTCCGGCCGGCATATTTACCGGTCTTCAGCGTCACGCAATAACTGCCGCCGCAGGATGCGATCACCGCCGTATCACCGGCGGCCGTCTTCCAGTTGCCGACGATCGGCTCCTCGGCATGCGCGATACCCGCGATGACTGTTATGGCGCCGGCGAGAACGAAGCTGCGGATCATCTTTTCCTCCATGATGTCCCTGTTCGGCCGTGAAAATAACTGACGCGAACGTAAAGGTAAACAACACCAATCACTATCATGTTGACTGGCTGAAAAACGGGAGAAAAAGCTATGCGGCGAGCGTTCAAAGAGATCGCTTGCTGATTTCATGGTGAACGTTCCGTTTATTTTCAAACCTGAATCTTTCGTAAAACCCGCTCGAAAATCCTTAATTCGCAGGGAGTCCGATGTTTAACGAAAATCCAATTTTACCAAGTGTTTGCACTTTGTTTGTCTCAAATTAATCATGCATTTTAGGCGTTTTTTGAAAGCCGTTTGGCATAGTGAACCCATCAAACGAGCGGGGCAAACCCGCCGGACCGCAAGGGCCGCAAGCCGCGATAGACGGCAAGGCCCCGAGGTAAAACAGGGTAAGTCATAAACAGGCTAACAGGGATAAAACCGATGGCACGCTTTGAAATGCACAATGCTGAAACGGCCACCATGGGTGGCGACAACAGCGCCGATGTCTTCTGCGAAATGGGTCTGATGTATGCGACCGGCCGCGGCTGCGAAGTCGATCTCGTTGCAGCCCACAAATGGCTGAACATCGCCGCAATCAAGGGCAACGACCGCGCCGCCGAGCTTCGTGCCGACGTGGCCGCCGCCATGGACAAGATGCAGCTCGCAGCAGCGCTGCGCGCCGCCCGCGAGTGGATGACGGTTCACTAGAACCGTCTCCAATCAATTCGGCAAAGCAGCAATAACAACCTCAAAAAGAGGGGGCTGGCGGGGCGCTTTGGACGGGGCCGACGCCGGGAGAAGAGAACCGCGACCGGATTTCCTCCACCGGCCGCGGTTCTTCTGTTTTATCGGCCGATCTTTTTCAGAACCTGCGGCAGAGCCTGTTCGAGCAGCGCCATATCCGTCTCCGGCCCGACGCTGATGCGGATGCAGCGGTTGAGGGGCGCTACACCAGGCATGCGGATGAAGACGCCGTGCTCTATCAGGCCGTCGACGATCGACCGTGCATCAGAGCCGTCGCGCCCTGTGTCGATCGCCACGAAATTTGTTGCCGAGGGCAGGGGGACGAGGCCGTTCGCCCGGGCGATGCCGCCGATCCGCTCCCGCGCCGCATGGATTTTCCCGACCACCTCGACGAGATAGGCCTGGTCCTTCAGCGCCGCGAGCGCTGCAGCCGTTGCCAGCCGGTTCATGCCGAAATGATTGCGGATCTTGTCGAAGGCCTGCGCCGTGCCTGCCGTCGAGATCACGTAGCCGGTGCGTGAGCCGGCAAGCCCGTAGGCCTTGGAGAAGGTGCGGGTGCGAACGACGTTCGGCATTTCGATCAGCGAGGAGACCGACGGCAGCGAACCTGATGGTCCCGTCTCGCTATAGGCCTCGTCGAGCACCATCAGTGTCGTCTCGGGCAGCGAACGGGCGAACGCGACGATGCTGTCGGCATCCCACCAGCTTCCCATCGGATTGTCAGGATTGGCGAAATAGACGAGCGGTGCGTTCTCGCGCTTCACCGCATCGAGCAGCCCGTAGAGATCCTCGCGGTCGTTTGCGTAGGGAACGGTCACCAGCCGGCCGCCGAAACCGGCGACGTGGAAATTGAAGGTCGGATAGGCGCCGAGCGAGGTAACGACGGGCGCGCCCGGCTCGATCACCAGCCGGACGATCTGGCCAAGCAATTCGTCGATGCCGCTGCCGATGGCGATATTGGCGGCCGAGACGCCGAGATGGGCGGCCAGCGCTTCCCTGAGCGCGAAATTCTCCGGGTCATTGTATTTCCAGATATTGCCGGCCTCTTCGCGCATCGCTGCAAACACGGAAGCGGCTGGGCCGAAGCCGTTCTCATTGGCGCCGATGCGCGCCGAAACGGCAAGTCCGCGCTGGCGCTCGATCGCCTCGGGGCCCACGAAGGGGACTGTGGAGGGCAGGGCGCTGGCAAGAGGTGTAAAGCGCGAAAAGGCGGACATGCGACGGCAGTTTCCCGGACATAATGACAATTGGCGAAACAATAGGCCCGGGCACGGCCAACGCAAGCAAGATTATTTCCGCAACGACTCGGCCTGTTCAGGCGCGGAAGATCGGCGCGCGTCGGGCAGCGATTGCTTCCATGTTGCCGACAAGGAAATCGGTGCGGACGACGCGGCGCAGAACCTCGGGGTCCATGATGTTGATGAACCGCACCCCGATGCGTTCCTTATGGCGATAGACCTCGGCGCAGCCGATCCGGTAGGCGAGGCCGAGAATGTTGAGATAATAATGCTTTGGCAGGCCGGCCGTGGTCGAGACGATGAAGGTGGCGCCGCCCTGGGAGATATCGATGATCTCGGCGCTTCGCATGGAGACGCCTGTGAGGCACGGCCGGACGGCGACAATGCGGGCTGGCCGTTTGACACTGAATTCTTCCCAGCGCAGGTCGTAGACAGCGGACTTGACCGTGGCAAGGTGTGTGGCGCGGAGCATAGTCATTCACATTCTCCGTCAGACGGGGCACATTTGGGGTCTTGATCGCGAGCAAGCTGGGGTCTTGCTCGAACCAAGGTCACATGAATGTTTTGCACATTCGTCAAATATAAAATGACAATTTTAACGAGTTTAAACTTTGTGCCCAAGCGGGACGCCCGATGTTCATAATCGGGACGCGGGCTTTCATCTCCAGGCTCCCGTTTCAGCCAAAAAATCTGACGGCGAGATATCCGCCGGCGGCAGTCAGCGCCGTCAGGGCCGTGCCCCAGACCATGTCGACCAGGCTCATGGCGAGCGGCCAGTTGCGAAGCGTAGCGAGATTGGTGATGTCATAAGTGCCATAGGCCGCCAGTCCCAGAATGGCACCGTGGAGAAACGCGGTGGCGATCGAGCCCGCCGACAGCGCCGGCAGCACGGCAAGCACAACCACCGCGGCGGCGAAGAACAGGTAGAACAGTGCGCCGACCGCGAGATTAGGCGAGGGCAGCATCAGCGCTCCCAGCTGATCGCGATAGAAGTTGCGGGCGATGAGGCCGAGCCATATCCCGTCGCAGATGAGAAGGGTGAGAAAGGTGCCGGCATAGGCGAGCAGTGATGTCTTCATCGTCAATCTCCCGAACTTGGCCTTTCTACGCAGCCAGGGCCGGCCGGATCGCCGCCCGTTCGATTTCGGTGCAATTTTCCCGAACTCTTTCAATGGCCAGGCGTTCTGCCTTGATCGATGAAGCACGGCGCGCTTCGAATGACGACAGCTAGGAGTTGAAGATGACCGACGTTAAAATCCCTTGGAAATCATGGGTCGTGGTCTGCAACGGAGCCAAGGCTCTGATCATGCAGAATGCCGGCGATGCCCAACTGATGAACCTGAAGGTGCTGGAAACTCTGACGCAGCCGAGTGAGCCGGATCGCGAAATCGGCGCCGACAAGCCCGGCCGCAGCCATGCCGCCGATGGCTTCAGCCGCAGTGCTGTCGAGGAGACCAACTGGCAGGATCAGGCCGAAGCCCAATTCCTGAAACAGGTCGCGGAAAGGCTGGATGAGCTGGCGCAGGAAAAGGATGTTCGCCGCATCGTCCTCGTTGCGCCGCCGAGAGCACTCGGCGCGCTGCGGCCGGCCCTCAGCGCCGACACGCAGGCAGCGATCTCCGTAGAATTGGCGAAGGACTATACCAATATGCCGGTCGACGAGATCGAGCGGCATCTCGCCGCCTGAGCCGGTTAGCAACCTCAGAGAACGCGGGTCGAACGGCCCGCGTTTTCTTATGTCGCCGCCTTATGCCCGGCAAACAGGTCTTCATGATCGGCAAAGAGCGCCGCCAGGCGGTCGATGACGATCCTGACCTCCGGCCGTTGCCGTTCGTCGTCATGCGCGACGATCCACATCTCGTAAGTCAGCTCGTCGATCACAGGGCCGGCGCGGACGAGCCTGCGCTCCTGGTCACCGATGAAACAGGGCAGCACGCCGCGTCCCGCACCGCCGCGGATGAGGTGAAACAGCATATGTGGCGTGTTCGTCCAGCTGGTGATCCAATAATCCGGCTGCTCGAAAGTCCATTTGTCCGCCGGCGTGATGGCGGTATCGGTGCCGAGCGAAATCCAGTTGCAGTTTGTCTCGTCATAGCCGGCGGCCTGATAGGCCGCATGCGCCACCTTGACCGAACGGCGGATCGCGACGTTGCCGCTCTCCGGCCGGCTGTGGCGAATGGCGATATGCGCCTCGCGATAGGTGAAATCGACGCTCGCATCGCAGGTCTTGTAGCACATGCGGAAGCTGTCTTTCGGCGTCCAGACACTGGCCAGATGGTCGGCGACGAAGCGTGAAGTCCAGCTGTCGGCCGCGGTCGAGACGATCGGCAGTGTCAGCACCTCGCCGCGCCAGTCGGAGATCGCACGCGCCGCATCCTGCATCAGCCGGACGCGATCGAGCAGCTCCTGCCCGTCCTTGGCCAGAAGATAACCGGTGGGGCCGCGGCTGAACAGCGAGCGGCCGGTCACCCGTTCGAGCGCCAGCATGCGCCGGCCGATCGTCGGTGCGCTGAGCCCGGTGCGCAGAGCCGCTGCCGAAAGACCGCCGCCGGTCGCAACATGGAAGAAAAGTTGCAGGTCGTCCCAGCTCGCATCTTTCATGGATGAAAACCCCCTTTCCCCAGCGCCTCTACATCGGAAGGGCGCGAAGGCTTAGCTCAAGTGCTCCAGCAATAGATGGAGGATGAAGCAATGGATCTCAACTGGGTTGTTCTCTTCAGGGAAATCGAAATCGGCAATCGCCGAATCCGCCGCGATCGCTTTGCCGATCCGCTCGCCGATCCGCTTGATCGTCCGGAATGGCGCGGATTTCTCTGGACCGTTTCGATCATCGCGCGTCTTGTCGCAAGACGGGCTGCAGAAACAAAGGTGCCGTGCCGCGATGATTCGCGGATCGGAAAAAGCCTCAGGTTTCGAAGTTCAATCGCAACACGTGGTGCAGGAATTCCGGATTGATCAGCATGTTGAAGCTGATCGTCACCAATTCACCTTCGCGCTTGACCACGGTCGCACCGATCTCGTCATGGATGCCGAGGATTTCGAGGAAGAAATGGCTCGGCATTTCCAGGTTCGGGCTGACTTCGAGCAATGCGCCGGCAAGCGTGATCGTGCGGATCAGGCAGCGCACCTGCATTCCGGTGCTGAGGTGATGGCCGACGAAGATGATGTTGCCGGGCCTGTCGAGATTGAATTCCCTGTAGGCACGTTCCGGCTTGGGGTGTTCTGTGTCGAGGTGCATCTGAAAGGCCCTTTTAGCCTCCGCTTGTAATACGACAGGATATTACGTGAAGAATGCTGACATTTGCTGAAGAACATCGTTAAAAATTGAATGCTTATGTGAAAGCTGCGGGAAAATCGCACCGATTTCGCGCAGATTTGCCCCAAAGTTGCGCATTCCCAAGGCAGATGCGCCATTCTTGACATGTCGGCGGCGTTCGCGCATACAAAGGCCGGTTCGAGGCACCGGCCGCTCGCGGATGAAAATCCATGGTGAAGTCCTCGCGATCATGGTCACGGCCCTTTGTGCATGCTGACTGGCGGCAATGCGAGTTCCCATCCACAGTCGAAGAGCATGCCTTGCGAAGGCTCACGCCATGACGACGACCTATCCTGCCATTGAAGAATTGAAGGCTCAGGCCAAGCGCCTGCGCCAGGCGATGAACGATCGCGGCACCCCGCTGACCCACAGTGCGGCTCTGGAAATGATTGCCCGCCAGCACGGTGTACGCGATTGGAACACGCTCGCGGCCCTTGCGGCAAAGCCCAATGCCAGCCCGAAGACACCGCTCTTCGTCGGCGCGCATATTCGCGGCCGTTATCTCAATCAGCCGTTCACCGGCGAAGTCCTGGCGCTTTCGGCCCTGCCGGGCGGCGACCTTCACAGGATCACCATCCATTTCGACGAGCCGGTGGATGTCGTCACCTTCGAGAGCTTTTCAGCCTTTCGCCGGCGTGTGAACGCGCAGATCGATGCCGACGGCGTGTCGCCGAGGAAGACCTCGAACGGCGTGCCGCATTTGGTGCTCGATCTCTAGATTGTTTTGTCCTTTTGAGGCCGTCCGGATCCAAATGATTTAGCCGGATCGGGCCCTGCCTCCTATCGCACGGATTTCTCCATGACCGATCTTTCCGAAGGCAATGCCTTTCTCACCGGCTGGCTGCCGGGCGTCTTCATCAAAACGGCGGCACCGATCGTCGCGATCACCACCGTCAACGGCCTGTTCACCGTCGTCGACGCCTATTTCCTTGGCGCCTATGTCGGCCCGGATGCGCTCTCTGCCGTCAGCCTGATTTTTCCCGGTTTGATGCTGCTGGTCGCCCTGCAATCGCTGGTCTCGAACGGTATGGCGAGTATCCTCGCCCGCCGGCTCGGCGCCGGCGATCGTCAAGGCGCGCGTCGGGTGTTTGCCGGCGCGCATGCGCTAGCGCTCGCCGTCACCCTCATCCTCAATCTGGTCTACTGGATCGTTGGCCGACAGATCATCGATGCCGGTGCTGCCGGCAATGCTGCCGTGGCCGATGGCGCCATGCTGTTCATGGGCGCGATGATCGCCTGTGCGCCGATCAGCTTCTTCCTGTCGCTGCATCTCGACGGGCTGCGCTGCGAAGGCAAGATCGGTTTCATGACCTTGGTGACGCTGTCGGCCTCGCTGCTCAACATCTTCGCCAACTGGCTGTTCATGGCGGTGATGCATTGGGGCGTGCTCGGTTCGGCAGCCGGCTCCATCGCATCGCAATGCGTCTGTCTCGCAGCCGTGCTCGCCTTTCGCTGGCGCCGGCCGGCGGCACTAAGGCCGTCTCCGGGGTTGGCTCTTGCCGAATGGCGCGGCATCGTCGCCTTCGGCGCGCCGATGAGCCTCGGTTTCATCGGCATATCGCTGGCCTCGGCCGCCATTCTGATCAACATCTCTCTCTGGAGCGAACATGACTATGTCGCGACGGTGGCCGCCTACGGCATCATCACCCGGATCATGACCTTCACCTATCTGCCGCTGCTTGGTCTCAGCATCGCGCTGCAGACGGTCGCCGGCAACAATCACGCCGCCGGCCTCCGGCTCCGCGTCGGCCGCAGCCTGCAGATCGCCATGCTCGCCGCACTCGTCTATTGCACCCTGGTGGAGATCATCGTCGAGCTGCTGGCCGGCCGCCTCGGCGCCGTCTTCGTCGCCGATCCCGCGATCATTGCCGAGGTCAGGCGAATTCTGCCCTGGACGATCGGCGCCTATTTTCTCTTCGGGCAGATGATGATCCTGTCATCCTATTTCCAGTCGATCGGCGATGCGCCGCGTGCGGCGATCTTTGGCCTGTCGCGGCCCTATCTGCTCACCCTGCCGCTTACCTTCCTGCTACCCTTCGTCTTCGGCGAACAGGGGATCTGGATGGTGCCGGTCTTTGCCGAGGCAGGCATGTTCATCCTTGCCTTCCTGGTGCTGTCGCAGAACGCCAAACGCCGGGGCTGGCGGTACGGGCTTCTGTCCGTCTAAAGCAATTCCAGCAAAACGGTGCAACGGTTTGCGTCCGGAATTGTGCAGAATAAAGATATAGACGCAAAAGCCGCGCCGGGAGCGCGGCTTTTGCCTGATATCGTCTATTCCTTGCCGCTCGAAGCGGCCGTTGTCGCGGCTTCCGCCTCATTCAGCGCCTCGGCGCATTCCTGGCAGCAGACCTCGACAGTCTTGCCGCCGAGCTTGACGGTGATGGTCTCCGCACCGAGTTCGCAGTCGCAGGCGGCGCATGTGGTCTTCTTCATCTGATGATCCTCCGTTGATCGTCCCGCGATCGGGACAGGCTGATAAGATCATTGAAGTCCGCATTGCCGCTGTCGAAATCTTTAGCGATCGACCCCCCGCATAATTCCTTAAATTGGGATCGATTTAAGGAATTATGCGGGGATTCAAAGTGCTACAGCGTCCTTGCGGCTCTCGAAAAGACCCGCGGCGCTGTAGGCTTTCACTAGCGCCGCAGCTGCGCCGCGCGTTGGAATTCGGCCGGAGTCTGCCCGAAAGTCTGCTTGAAGGAAGCGCTGAAATGGCTGTGGCTGGAAAAGCCGAGGTCGAGACCGAGCGCGGTCAGATCCTCATATTGGCCAAGCAGATCGAGCGCGCGGGCAAGCCGCAGCCGCAGCTGGTAGCGGTAAAGTGGCGTCGCCTCGACCTGCTGGAAGACCTGGGTGAGATAAACGGGCGAGACGCCCACTTCGGTGGCGATTTCCGAAAGTGTCCAGCGCCGCGCGAGATCGGAGGAGAGCACCAGCTTTGCCCGGTCGACGAGCTTCTGTCGGCCGGCGCTGGCGCCCGCCGCATGCGATGTGCGCTCGCCGAGCGAGCGGCGCACCAGCGTCAGCGCCAATATTTCCGCTTCCAGCGTTTCGGCGACGTTGCGGCTGAGACCATGACGCAGGAGGGCGACCAGCGCCTGCGCGCGCGGATCGATCCGCCGGCGCTGGCGGCGAAAGGCAAAGGGCGGGCCGGGCTGCGCCTGCTCCTTCGGCGTGAGCTCTTCGAGCATGGATTCGTCGATCGCCAGATCGATGCAGGCATCGCCACCCTCGATTGGGTGGCTGATCCGGTATCCCTGGCCGGCATTGAAGAACAGAACCTGATTGGCTTCGGCCACCGTATCATTGCGGCCGACATGCCGCATGAATACGCCGCGATAGGGATAGACGAGGCTCGTCTTGTGAGCGCATTCCTCGTCGCTCTTGTGGCGGCATTCGCCATTGCAGACGATGTCACGAATGGTGACCGTCTTCGTTTTCAGGAGCGGCGCTGTTGAAAACTGCGACATTGCATCTTCCGGGTCAGACAGGCCGCCCGATGAGGCGACCTAGCGGCACAATATCACGCTTAAGTTTCAGCAGCGACTGTAGACATGGACGTCGCTTTCGGTCTGCCCCCTGGAAAGGCCGATATCCTTCAACTGCTCGTCGGACAGCTCCATCAGAGCATTGCAGTTGCGCCGTTCGTTCATTTTGCGCGCCAGCCACTGTGCTGCGGTGACTATAGCAAGGAACAGGCCGGGCCGCATATTGCGGGCCGAGATTGTGGAATTCGAGCTATGCATTGTGATCCTCCATCCGTGATTGGATGGAGGCAGTGAACCATCAGCGGCGGTTCCGCGCTGTCAGATTATTTAGCGATCGAACGCGACGCTTACGCTTTCAGCAGCCACTCGTGCTCGGCGGCATTGTGGAATTTCCAGATCCGCTGCGGTCCGGCCATGACGTTGAGGTAATAGAGGTCGTAACCATGGCAGGCGGCGCAGGGGTGATAGCCTTTCGGCACCAGCGTCACGTCGCCGTCCTCGAGCGCCATCGCTTCGTCAAGGGAGCGATCGTCGGTGTAGACGCGCTGGAAAGCGAAACCCTGCGGCGGGTTGAGCCGATGATAATAGGTCTCTTCCAGGAAGCTCTCGTTCGGCAGGTCGTCCTGGTCGTGTTTGTGCGGCGGATAGGAGGAGGTGTGGCCTCCGGGCGTAATCACCTCGACGACCAGCAGCGAATGCGCCGAGCTGTCGTCTTCCGGCATGATATTGTTGACATAGCGCACATTCGTGCCCTTGCCGCGCGTCACCTGCGGGTGCGTGCCGGGCGGGATGGCCTTTGCCTGATAGGTGCCGCCGCCGGGTGCGGAGCAGACGGCGAGCTCCAGATCGGTCTCCGCCGTCACCGACCACGTCGATTCCATCGGGATGTAGAGCGCATGCGGCGCACCTTCGAACGGGTTCATGCGGCCGCCGAGCGTGCCGAAATCCTTGGTGCCGGCAGACGCTTTGCCCTTGCCGGTCACCCAGACGAGGCAGACTTCGCGATCACCCGTCTCTCCCGAAACGGTCTCGCCCGGCTTCATCCGATGCAGATCGAAGCCGACATAGGTCCAGCCGGCGTTTTCCGGGGTGACATGCGTGACGCGGCCATACGTGCCTGATGGTTTCACCTTGAGATTTGGCATTGGTGTTTTTCCTCGTAAGTTGGAAAATTCCCCTCCCCAACCCCTCCCCACAAGGGGGAGGGGCTAACCTGCCGTGCTGTCTCGCCCATATTACGGCCTTCCTTTTTTCAAGGTGGCCGCCATCTGGTGCGGGGCGGTGCCTCAAGTTAAGTCCCTCCCCTTGTGGGGAGGGGTTGGGGAGGGGTCTTTTGCTCCCGCTATCCCTTAGGAAAGCCTTCCGTTTCCACGGTATAGCCCGCAGCCGTCATGACGCGCATCAACTCGGCGTTACCGATCTCGGCCATTTTCTGCGGCGGAGCCTTGCGCGGATCCTGTTCGGCCTCGACAACGAACCAGCCTTCATAGCCGTGATCGGCCAGCCGCTGGACGATGGCGCCGAAATCGAGCGAGCCGTCGCCCGGCACCGTGAAGGCGCCAAGTGCCACCGCATCGAGGAAGGACTGCCGGCTGCGATCCAGTCCATCCACCACAGGTTTGCGGATATCCTTGACGTGAACATGGTTGATGCGGGCGTGGTGGTTCCCAATGGCGCGCAGCACGTCGCCGCCGGCAAAGGCGAGATGCCCGGCATCGAGCAGCAGCGGGATGCCTTCGCCCGAATGGCGCATGAAGGCGTTGAGTTCCGGCTCGGTTTCGACGACGGCCGCCATGTGATGGTGATAGGAAAGCGGCATGCCCTGCTCGGCGCACCATTCTCCGAACCGGGTGACGCGGTGCGCATAGGCCTTCATCTCGTCATCGGAAAGGCGAGGCTTGGTCGCGAGCGGCTTGGAGCGGTCGCCCTGGATGGAACGGCCGACTTCGCCATAAACGATGCAGGGCGCGGCGACGGCCTTGAACAGTTCGATCATCGGCGCGATGCGGTCCTTGTTGGCGGCAAGCTCCTCGTCAACAAGCGTGCCCGAGAACCAGCCGCCGCACAGCGTGACGTCGGCTGCACGGAGAATCGGCAGCATCACCTTTGGATCGTCGGGGAAGCGGCGGCCCTTTTCCATGCCGGTAAAGCCGGCACCGCGCGATTGCCGCAGGCATTCCTCCAGGGACACATCGTCGCTGAGCTCAGGAAGATCGTCGTTCCACCAGGCGATGGGCGACATGCCGAGTTTGGCCTTCATCAACATTCTCCTTAAAAGCATTGCGGAAGAGCTCTGCTCTTCCGAAAAAATGATAGCGATAGATCAGCCGATACGCTGGGCGGCGCGTGCTTCGACATAGCCCTTGCGCGCTTCGTTGACCTCTTCGCGCGGGCTGACCTCCGGCACCGCGACATCCCACCAGTGGCCGCCGGCCTCCGTGGTAATAAGCGGATCGGTGTCGATAACGAAGACCGAGGTGCGATCGTTCTTCCTCGAGTCGGCGATCGCCTGCTCCAGCTCGGCGATCGAGGCGACCTTGACGGCGATGGCGCCCATGCTTTCGGCATGCGCGCGGAAATCGATCTCCGGCATCACCTCGTGGTAGGAGTCCTTCAGCAGATTGTTGAAGTTGGCGCCGCCGGTTCCCATCTGCAGCCGATTGATGCAGCCATAGCCGCGATTGTCGAGCAAGACGATGTTGAGCTTGAGGCCGAGCATGACCGAGGTGGCGATCTCGGAATTCATCATCATGTAGGAACCGTCGCCGACCATGACGACCACATCCCGTTCGGGACGCGCCATCTTGGCGCCAAGCCCGCCGGCGATCTCGTAGCCCATGCAGGAAAAGCCGTATTCCATGTGATAGCTGCCCGGCGCCGTCGCCGGCCAGAGCTTGTGCAATTCACCGGGAAGGCCGCCGGCAGCGCAAAGCACCGTCGTATTCTCACCGCCGATCGTGCGCGCCACCGCGCCGATCACCTGCGCATCGGAGGGCAGGGCGGCATTGGTCGTGGCCATTGCCCTGGCCGCAGCCTCCATCCAGACCTTCTTTTCCGCAGCCGCCTTCTCGGTGAGGGCGGCCGGCGCCTTCCAGCCCGAAAGTCCGGCCGAAAGCGCCTTCAGCCCTTCGCGGGCGTCTGTCACCAGCGGATAGCTGTCGTGCTTCACCGCGTCATAGGCGGCGATATTGAGGCCGATCATCTTCAGGCTGTCATTCTTGAACAGCGCCCAGGAGCCGGTAGTGAAATCCTGGCAGCGCGTGCCGACGGCGATAACGAGATCCGTCTCTTCGGCGATCGCATTCGCCGCCGACGTGCCGGTGACGCCGACCGAGCCGAGTGCCAGCGGGTGGGTCTCGTTGATCGCCGACTTGCCGGCCTGGCTGACGACGACGGGAAGGCCGTGGGCCTCGGCAAAGGCGGTAAGCTCCTTCGTCGCCTGCGAATAAAGCACGCCGCCGCCGGCAACGATCACCGGCTTCTGCGACGCCTTGATCAGCGCGATGGCATTCGCCAGCTCGTCTGCATCCGGCTGCGGCCGGCGGGTCGTCCAGACTTTTTCATCGAACAGGCTTTCCGGATAATCGAAGGCTTCTGCCTGAACGTCCTGGCAGAGCGACAATGTCACCGGGCCGCAATCCAAGGGGTCGGTCAGGACCTGCATGGCGCGCTTCAGCGCCGCGATGATCTGCTCGGGCCGGGTGATGCGGTCGAAATAGCGCGAAACCGAACGGAAGGCATCATTGGCTGAAACCGTGCCGTCGCCGAAATCCTCGATCTGCTGCAGCACCGGATCCGGCGCGCGGTTGGCGAAGACGTCGCCCGGCAGGAAGAGAACGGGAATACGATTGACATGCGCCACGCCGGCGGCCGTCACCATGTTCAGCGCGCCGGGGCCGATCGAACTCGTGCAGGCCATGAAGCGCGTGCGGAAATTCGCCTTGGCATAGGCGATCGCGGCATGCGCCATGCCCTGTTCGTTGTGAGCGCGATAGGTCGTCAATTCATCGCGCACCTGATAGAGCGCCTCGCCGATGCCGGCGACGTTGCCGTGACCGAAGATCGCCCAGACGCCGCCGAAGATCGGCACTTTCTTGCCGTCGACGATCGTCATCTGTACCTTGAGGAAATGCGTGACGGCTTGCGCCATCGTCAACCGTATCGTCTTGCCCATCGGGTCCTCCCGCAATCTTTCTTTTCGCGCTTTTCCCTCCCCAACCCTCCCCACAAGCGGAGGGGTTAACTTGCCGGGCTCCCTTCATTCTCGCCGCAACGTCTCCTCCAATGGGAAGCTTGCTGATGGCGTGAGGCGGTGCCCGGGTTAAGTCCCTCCCCTTGTGGGAGGGGGTGGGGAGGGGTCTTAATTCTAAGTCTACTGATGTCCGCGGGTCTTCAGCCACGCCTCTGTCAGTTGCCGGAAGCGGCCGGCCATATCGGCGATCGCTTCCTCGTCGTTCATTTCGCCCGAAAGCCAGGCGCGCGCCGGATCGGCAAAGATCGTCCGGCCGACGGCGAAGCCCTTCACGGAGGGGGCAGCCAGCGTCGCCTCGAAGCAGGAGATCAGCTCGTCGGCGGGCGCCTCGAGCCCCAGCAGCACGATACCGCGGCACCATGGATCATTTTTGGCGATCACCGCATCGATCTTTTTCCAGGCCTCACGGGATGCTTGCGGCTCCAGCTTCCACCAGTCCGGCTTGATGCCGAGCGCATAGAGCTCCTCCAGCGCGGTCGCGATGGTATCGTCGGTCAGCGGGCCGTTCTTGCCGGCGATGATCTCCACCAGCAGCTCGCGGCCAACCTTGCGGGAGGCCTCGAACAGAGTGCGCAGCTTCTCCTGCTGCTCCGTCTTCAATTCAGCCGGATCATCAGGATGATAGAAACACAGGCACTTGATGCAATGATTGAGCGGCCATTCGACGAGCTGCGAGCCGATATCCTGGCTGAATTCGAAGCGCAGCGGCTTCGAGCCCGGCAATTCCACCGGCCGGCCGATCCAGGAGAAATTCTTCGTCGCCGCATCGAAGAAAGCGTCGCGGCCGAAGCGTTCGTCGATCAGCATGCCGTAGCCGTCGCGGCCATTCGAAACCCGCGCCGCCGCCGCGACCGCCAGCCGCTTGAAGGCGACGATCTTCTCGTGGCCGACGCCGAGTTCATCGGCGACGCTGACGAGCTGCGAGCGGTGGTCGATCGCCAGCGCCATCAAAAGCGGGATTTCGCCGCGCCGGGTCGATGCCCAGTGGATATGGTTGATCGCCTCGTCCTTGCGCAGCGCCCGGTGTTTGCTTCCGGTCGTCAGGAAGAAGTCGAGTTCGGCCCAGGTCGGATATTCCGGCGAGCAGAGCAGGCGGGAGACAGCGAAGGCGCCGCAGGCATTGGCCCAGGTCGCACAGGTCTTCAGCGGCTCGTCGCGCAGGAAGCCGCGCAGGAAGCCCGACATGAAGGCATCGCCGGCGCCGAGCACGTTGAAGACTTCGATCGGGAAACCCTGGCCGATGATGCCGGCTTCCAGATCGTCGGCAATCGGCCCGTCATAGACGATGCAGCCCATGGCGCCGCGCTTGAGCACGATCGTCGCCGGCGACAGGCGGCGAATCTCCTTCAGCGCGCCGAGCACGTCGTCGGCGCCGGACGCGATCAGGACTTCTTCTTCGGTGCCGACGATGAGATCGCAGTCGGGCAGCGTCTCCTTCATCTTCGAGGAGACTCGGTCGGATTTCACATAGCGCTCGAAGCCTTCCGCATGCCCGGCAAGGCCCCAGAGGTTCGGTCGGTAATCGATGTCGAAGATCACCTTGCGGCCGTTCGCCTTGGCGATGCGGATAGCCTTGCGTTGCGCGGCTTCGGTATTCGGCCGTGAGAAATGTGTGCCGGAAACGAGAACGGCGCGCGACGATCTGATGAAGTTTTCGTCGATATCGCCTTCATCGAGCGCCATGTCGGCGCAGTCCGAGCGATAGAAGATCATTGGCGACACGCCCTCGGCCTCGACCGCAAGCAGCACCAGCGCCGTCAGCCGCTCCTTGTCGGTGATGATGCCGTCAGTGGCCACACCTTCGCGCGCCGACTGCTCGCGGATGAAGCGTCCCATCTGCTCGTCGCCGACGCGGGTGATGAGGCCGGATTTGAGGCCGAGCCGCGCCGTGCCGATGGCGATATTGGCGGGGCAGCCGCCGACGGACTTGGCGAAGGAGCCGATATCCTCCAGCCGCGAACCGATCTGCTGGCCGTAAAGATCGACCGAAGAGCGGCCGATGGTGATCACATCAAGCGCCGGCTCCGGCTGTGAATCCGGATTCGATTGTACCATGATGTCCTCCCGCTAGATTTTGCGCGGCTTCCAGTGCCTGCGAATTTTCAATAATGAAACATCGGTTCCGATATTTTGTCAATTCGGAATGTTTATTCCATTTTGCCTTTTACAGGTTTTGACGGCTGACCCTTGCGCCGCCGTTCAGCGATTGCAACCGGTAATGCCATGGTGAGCGCCATCGAGGCCGAAAGCGAGCGGAAGCCGGCGAAATCGGCCTCCGCCACCTCGAACCAGTGCGTGGCGCAGGCGGCAAGCGGCGAGAAGGCCGAATCGGTGATCGCAATGACGGGGACGCCGCGATCGGCAAGCTCCTGGCTCTGGCTGAGGCTGTCGGCCGCATAGGGCGAGAAGCTCGCCGCGATCGCTGCATCCTTCGGTGTTGCGAACTGCACCATTTCAGGGTCGACGCCGTTCGGCGAGGCGACGATCTGGTGGCGGATGTTGAGCTTAGAAAAAGCGTAGGTCATGTGCGCCGTCAGCGGGTAGGAGCGCCGTTTGGCGATCAGGTAGATCGTCTCGGCGTTGGCAAGGATATTCACCGCTTTGGTGAAAGTATCGCTCTGCACCGTTGCGGCCAGCCGGTTGACCGACTGATTTGCCGCGGCAATGAAGCCGGAGAGCAGATTGGCGTCCTCATCGTCGCCGCTCGATTGCTCCAGCGTGACGAGGCGCTCTTCGTAGCTCAGCGTCCGGTCCCGCAATCTTTCGCGAAAGATGCTCTGCAGGTCGGAAAAGCCTCCATAGCCCAGATGATGCGCCAAGCGCACCAGCGTCGAGGGTTGGACGTCGGAGGCCGCCGCGATGCTCGCCGTCGTGCCGAAGGCGATCTCATCGGGATTGCCGAGCGCGAAGGCGGCGACCTGTGCCAGCCGCTTCGGCATGCTTGCCTTGCGCTCGATGATGGTGCTGCGCAGGCTTTCGAAATCGCGCGGTACACGCGCGTGCCTCTGGGGATCGTTATCCATGCTTGCGGCTCACGAGATGAAACAAATATTCCATATTATCGAACATAAACGATTTCAAACGACACGGCTAATTGTTTTTAATCCCCTGTAATTGAAGGCTTTTGGACAATCTCTTCGCGAAGAACGCAGAAATGCCTGTGAGTAGGTCCTTGTCAAAATGATCCAAATATTCCAAAAATCCGCGCGCAGCTCTGGAGGAGACGGAAATGAAGCCACTCGGCATCGGTTTGATCGGCACCGGTTATATGGGCAAGTGCCATGCATTGGCGTGGAATGCAGTAAAGACGGTGTTCGGCGATGTCGAGCGTCCGCGTCTCGTGCATCTGGCCGAAGCCAATGCCGGGCTTGCTGAGACTCGTGCCGGTGAATTCGGCTTCGAGAAGGCAACGGCCGACTGGCGGGCGTTGATCGCCGATCCCGAGGTCGACGTCGTCTCCGTCACCACGCCCAATCAGTTCCACGCCGAGATGGCGATTGCTGCCCTTGAGGCCGGCAAACATGTCTGGTGCGAAAAGCCGATGGCGCCGGCCTATGCCGATGCCGAGCGCATGCTGGAAACGGCGAAGAAATCCAGCAGGGTTGCCGCCCTTGGCTATAATTACATCCAGAATCCCGTCATGCGGCACATCAAAACGCTGATTGGCGAAGGCGCCATTGGCACAGTCAATCATATCCGCGTCGAGATGGACGAGGATTTCATGGCCGATCCCGATGTCTTCTTTTATTGGAAGAGCGAGCTTTCCGCCGGCTACGGCGCGCTCGACGATTTCGCCGTGCACCCGCTGTCCCTGCTCTGGTATCTCTTCGGCCATGTCGAGGCCGTTATAACGGATATGGTGAGGCCCTACGCCGATCGCCCGTTGAGCGAGGGTGGCCGCCGTGCCGTCGAAAACCACGATGGCGCCAACGTGCTGATGCGGCTTGGCGGTGGCATCTCCGCCGTGTTGATGGCGAATCGCGCCGCCTGGGGTCGCAAGGGCCGGATCGCCCTGCAGATTTACGGCTCGAAAGGCTCGATCGTCTATGATCAGGAGCGGATGAACGAATTCGAACTCTATCAGGCCGACGGCCGCGGCTCCGAACAGGGTTTCCGCAAGATACTGGCGGCACCCGCCCATCAGCCTTATGATCGCTTCATCCCGGCGCCAGGCCACGGCCTCGGCTTCAACGATCTGAAGATCATCGAATGCCGCGAGCTGATCCGGGCAATATCAGGCGAACCGTCGTCGATTGTGACATTCGAAGACGGTCTCAGGATAGAAAAGTCGGTGCATGCCATGGCACAGTCCTTCCACGAGCGTCGCTGGATCGAGATCGGCTGAATGTAAGAGGCCGCTTTCCGTTGACGGGGCGTGGGCTACTGCATAATCCCTGAAATCGGGATCGATTTCAGGGATTATGCAGAAACTCAAAAATGCGACTGCGTCCTTTGCGCGTCTGAAAGACACGCGGCGCTGTCGGGAATAGGCCTTGGCGTGGTTGTCGGGCGCAGCTTCAGGAGCGAGATCGTGACGGATAGACTGGTGATCATCGGCGCGGGACAGGCCGGTTTCGCATTGGCAGCCAAGCTGCGTGCGTTGAAGGATACGCGCCCGATCACCCTCATCGGAGCAGAGGACGTCGCCCCTTATCAGCGCCCGCCGTTGTCGAAGAAATACCTGCTTGGCGAAATGGCCTTCGACCGCCTGCTGTTCCGCGCCGAGCACTGGTATGCCGACAATGACGTCGACCTTCGCCTTTCGACTTGGGCCGAGCAGATCAAGCCGGACAGCAAGCAGGTCCTGCTGCAGGACGGCTCCGTTCTCGATTACGGCACGCTGGCGCTCGCCACCGGCTCGACGCCGCGCCGGCTGCCGGCCGCGATCGGCGGCGATCTCGAAGGCGTCTATGTCGCCCGCGACAAGCGCGATGCAGATCTGCTGGCCGAGGAGATGCGCCCCGGCCGCCGTGTTCTGATCATCGGTGGCGGTTATATCGGCCTCGAGGCGGCAGCCGTTGCCCGCCATCGCGGTCTGGAAGTCACTGTCATCGAGATGGCCGACCGCATCCTGCAGCGCGTCGCGGCGAAGGAGACCGCCGACATCATGCGCGCGATCCATGAGGCCCATGACGTGGTGATCCGCGAAAAGACAGGGCTCAAGCATCTGATCGGCAAGGATGGCCGCGTCACCGGCGCCGCACTTTCCGACGGATCAGTCATCGACATCGATTTCGCCGTCGTCGGCATCGGCGTCGCGCCGAACGATCAGCTTGCCAAGGAAGCCGGCCTCGAAGTCGCCAACGGCATTGTCGTCGACGAATTCGCCCGCACCTCCGATCCGGCGATCTTTGCCGCCGGCGATTGCGCCGCTCTTCCCTGGCAGGGTGGTCGCATCAGGCTCGAATCGGTGCAGAACGCCGTCGACCAGGCCGAAGCAGCCGCAGCAGTCATCGCCGGCGGCAGCGACCCTTATGCGCCAAAGCCGTGGTTCTGGTCCGACCAGTATGACGTCAAGCTGCAGATCGCCGGCTTCAATCTCGGTTATGACGAGACGCTGCTGCGCCCCGGCACCCGCGAAGGCGCCCATTCAGTCTGGTACTTCAGGGAAGGCCAACTGATCGCCGTCGATGCGATCAACGACGCGAAAGCCTATGTGACCGGCAAAAAACTGCTGGAATCCGGGACCAACCCCGATAAATCGATTCTCGCCGACCCTTCTGCGGACCTCAAGAGCCTGCTCGGCTGAGCTCGGCTTGTTCATCGACGAGAACGAAGCGCGATCAAATTCCGCGGATTGCGGCAGGAAACGCAGAAGGTTTGCGTAACCAGCCGAATTGCAGCTCGCTGCATTTCTTCTGGTGAAAACTCAAAAAACCCTTGCATTCACAGACCGGTCGCCATAGTTAGGCCGCACCGGAGAGGTGGCCGAGTGGTCGAAGGCGCTCCCCTGCTAAGGGAGTATACGTCAAAAGCGTATCGTGGGTTCGAATCCCATCTTCTCCGCCATTCCGATTTCCTGAGCACGCGTCGATCGTTTTTCTGGCAGGGAATCATTTTCGCTTAGTCGGCTAGGCCGGGCGACAAAAAAATCTCTCTGCCTCGAGCGAGAGAATCGCCTGCGGGAATCACCTCCCGCGCTCAAGCCACCGGCAGGGGCGAAAGCGGATCGGTGCATGTCCGGTTACGCTTCCGGCAACCATGAATCCCCCGCAAGTGCCGCATTTTGTCAAAAAAGTGTCTCGAAAGTGTCGTTAGGCGCATGTCCAATTCTTTGTTGGGCCGACCTAAGCCTCCGCAAAATCAGGGTTTTCTTAACAAAGCATAAAGGAAACCGGGGCCGGCTGCCCGACTTGTGTCCTTTCAGCAACAGAATGTCGGGAAGGCTTCCTCAAATGCCCTATCTACACAAGTTGGTGATTGCGTGACGGCTTCCGTCTTGTATTTTCAACCTCGGAAGCAAGGGCGACTGATCGTCCACTTCTTGAAACACGGGGATGGGGCAGGGAACGCTGCTCAGCGAAAGATCCCAAACCCGATCGAAACTTTGAATTGGAGGTCATTTATGAACATCAAGAGCCTTCTTCTCGGCTCCGCTGCTGCTCTCGCAGTAGTTTCCGGTGCTCAGGCTGCTGACGCTATCGTTGCTGCCGAGCCGGAACCGGTTGAATATGTTCGCGTCTGCGACGCTTACGGCACCGGCTACTTCTACATCCCGGGCACCGAAACCTGCCTCAAGATCAACGGCTACATCCGTTTCCAGGTCAACGTTGGCGAAGACATCGGCGGCGATTCTGACTGGGATGCAACGACCCGCGGCCAGGTTCAGTTCACGGCCAAGAGCGACACCGAGTATGGTCCGCTGACCGGCGTCATCGTCATGCAGTTCAATGCTGACAACGCCACCGATCAGGCTGCCAAGCTCGACTCCGCTTACCTCGACATCGCGGGCTTCCGCGCTGGTCTCTTCTACAGCTGGTGGGACGATGGCCTCTCCGGCGAAACCGACGACATCGGCTCGCCGGTCACGCTGCACAACTCCATCCGTTATCAGTACGAAACCGACTCCTTCTACGCTGGCATCAGCGTCGACGAACTCGAAGACGGCTTCTACAAGACGGACGAAGAAGCCAACAACGTTGGTGTTGCAGTCGGTCTCGGCGGCAAGGCTGGTGCATTCAGCTACCAGATCACTGCAGGCTACGACGTCGACAATGAAGACGGTGCTGTCCGTGCAATGGGTACGGTTGACATCGGTCCTGGTACGCTCGGCCTCGCTGCCGTATACGCTACCGGCCCGAGCTCCTACTACACCAAGGCTGAATGGGCTATCGCTGCCGAATACGCTATCAAGGCAACCGACAAGCTTAAGATCACCCCTGGTGTCCAGTACTACAGCAACTACTACGTTGCTGGCGACGACTTCAGCGACAACGAAGCTTGGAAGGTCGGTCTGACGGTTGATTACCAGATCGTCGACAACTTCTACGCCAAGGCTTCGGTTCAGTACCTCGATCCGGAAGATGCTGACGACTCCACGACGGGCTACTTCCGCCTGCAGCGTTCGTTCTAATCTGATCTGACTTCGGTCAATCAGGAAAGCCCGGCTCTCGAGCCGGGCTTTTTGTATTTGGACGAATGGCCCATTGTGCCAGTTGACCAGTGTCGATCAGGTTTATCGGCAGGTGGCGAGAAAAGCTCGAAGTGCTGTCGGGATATTGCCGAGATGCGGGAGCGGGGCATGTCCTTGCCCTTCGGCAGCATGTCGGATCAAGCCCGGATGCCGCCGTGCCATTTCACCGGCGGTTTCCTGTGAAAGCAGCGACGTATTGTCACCGCGGATCAGCATCAGCGGCAACCGGCTCAGGCTTTCGAATTGCTCCCAGAGATCAGGCAGCGGCTGGCTGAAATCGATCGATTTGAGCGCCTCCGCGATCGCCGGGTCGAAATCGGCGACAGGCCTTCCATCGATATCGCGATAAAGGGCAAGCGCCATCTCGCCCCAGTCTTGCTCTGTAAGCGCGGTAAACGACGCGCCATGATTTTCCTTCAATATAACGGCCGCCTCGTTCCAATCCGCCGGCTTTCGACCGCTGTTGAGGTAATCGCGGATCCGCGCCAGCCCCACAGCCTCAAGCACAGGCCCGATGTCGTTGAGGATGACAGCCTCGAGAAGATCCGGCCGTGTCGCCGCGATCAGATGCAGGATCAGCCCGCCCCGCGACGTGCCGATGAAGATCGCCCGCTCGATGCCGAGTGCTGCGCAGGCGGCAATGACGTCGCCGGCTTCGATGGCGAGATTGTAGTTCGCCTTGTTCTCATCCCATGCCGAGTTTCCCCGCCCGCGCGAATCGAGTGCAACCACCCTGCGCGGCACTTTTGTGTCTCGGGAAAGAAGCAGTGCAAGCGGATGAAAATCCCGCGTATTGCGGGTCAGGCCGGGCAGACAGATCACCGGCATCCGTCCAGCGGTCGCCGCCCGGTCGGACAGGTAATCGCGGGCATGAAGCCTCAACCCATCAGAAGAAGTGAAAAATCGTTCCTGAAAACCGCCTTCATCCGTATCCGGCATCGCATCCCTCGAGACCTGTTTGATCCCGAAGATGTAGCTTGCTTTTCGAGCCCCGCCAAACGGCTTCAGGAGGCGCTGCGTCCGCCGATCAGGTCGCGCTCGATATCGGTGGACTGGCCGAGACGGGCTTTATAAACTTCGTAATTCTCCATCACCCGCTGCACGTAGTTGCGCGTTTCGGGGAAGGGGATGCGTTCGATCCAGTCGACGATCTCGTCGATCGGCCTGCCGCGCGGATCGCCGTAACGGCCGATCCACTCCGGCACCCGCTTCGGCCCGGCATTATAGGCGATGAAGGTGAGGATATAGGAGCCGCCGAAGGCATCAATCTGCTCACCGAGATAATGCGCGCCGAGTGTCGCGTTATAGCCGGCATCGGCCGTCAGCTTGTCCTTGGAAAAGGCGATGTTGTGGCGCTTGGCCACCGCCTGGGCTGTCCCCGGCAGAAGCTGCAGCAGGCCGCGCGCGTTCGCCGCCGAAACGGCGGCCGGGTTGAAGGCGCTTTCCTGCCGGGCGATGGCATAGGCGAGTGCCTTGCCGGAACCTGTTATATTGGCGTTCGCCGGGATCACGCCGACCGGAAAGGCAAGCGCTGCGACATCGATGCCGCGCCCATAGGCGATCTTGCCGATCTGCAGCGAGAGATGATGATCGCCGGATTGCTCGGCCCGTGCTGCAAGGACGGCCAATTCGCCGGGGCTTTGCAGTTGGTCGGCGAGCGCGAGATAGAGAATGGCGGCTCGCCATCCATGGCCGGCGGCCTCCAGTCGGGCGATCGCCTGCACGGCTTCGCGTGCCTGGAAGCGCTGCCGGTCGGCCGTGCTCGGTGCGGGATAGGTGACATCAAGCGTCTTTCGCCCCAGCCTTTCGGCCGCGAGCTGGCCATAGAAGGTGCCGGGAAAATTCGCCGCCTTCGCATAGAATTCGCTGGATTTGCCGGGGCCTCCGGCCTCCGCTGCTCGTCCCAGCCAATACCAGGCGCGTGAAACCGAGATCGGCCCGTTTGATGTCTGGAGGATCTTGCGGAAGTGTCTTTCCGCCGTTTCCGGGTCCTGCAGGCCGCGAAGTGCGTACCATCCGGCATGGAATTCAGCCTCGACGATATCCGTCGGGCTCGTTGCGGCGTAGTTTGCGACGATGCGATAGGCAGGCTTGAATTGTCCCTGGTCGACGAGGCCACGGCTGACGATGCGCTGCTCGTTCCACCATTCGCCGGAATTGACGAGTTCGCTGCGCTCGGGCGGCATCTGCTCCAGAAGCGCTGCCGCCTCGGTATATTTGTCCTGCCTGCGCAGATACTCGATCCGCGCAAACAGCAGGCCGGCATCGCCCCGCCATTTTGCATCGACGGCGTTGAGCAGCGCGCCGGCATTGCCGGCTTTGGCGTCAACGGCAGCCCAGGCCGTATAGAGCGACTGGGCCTGGCCCATGTCGCCGAAGCGCTTGGCCTGCGCCACCCGGCCGCGATACATCAGATAGTCCATCCGCGCCTTGTGGTCGGCAGGCGTCAACAGCGCGGAAAACTCGATGAGGATCTTGTCCTCGGTCGCCTTGTCGAGAGCCTCCTCGCGCCAGACCTTGCGGATATATTTTGCCGCCTGCGCCTGCTTGCCTGACGCAACCAGCGCCCGGCCGAGAATGACGGCGCCCTGCATCGTCTCAGGCGCGGTATCGCCGAAGGCGGCGAGCACGGCGGGAGGGGCGGGATTTTCGTCATAGATCGCGCGTTCGGAATAGGAACGCAGCCGCGAAAGACCCGGCCAGCCCTTGAGTTCCTGTGCGGCGCTGGCGATTTCATAGGAGGGAACGCCCTTCAATCCGGAAACGGCGATCGCCCAGGTGAGGATATGGCGGTCGAGCGTCTCGTCGCGCATGCGGTCGCGGATCGAAAGCGCCAGCTGCGGGTCTTTGTCGGAAAGCGCATCGAGGCCGGCTTTCAGGTCGCCATTGACAGGCGCGATGGCCGGATTCCGCGGAATGGCGCCCGTTGTAATCGATTCCGGTATGGCTGTCTCGGGAATGAAGCCAAGCGGCTTGACGGCAGGCATGGAAGCGCTCTCGCCGGGAAGCGGCGACGCAACACTGCTCCACGCGGCGGCAATGAAGCCGAAGGCGGACAGAATCAGGACAGCTTTCTTCATCCGGGATCTCGCAACGAAAACACGCCCTGCCATTTGGCTAGAGGCATCTTAACGAAACCTTACCGTACCAGGTAAAATTCATTCACATCTGCTATCGGAATTTGCCCTAAACCGAACTCTGCGCGCTTGTCGCGATGATTTCGGCGCTCTATGGTGCGCAACTCTTATTCATGGAATGCGGCCGAAGCAAGGATTTGGTCGTGAGGAGCTTTGCATGTTCAATGGGTCCATTCCCGCCCTCGTCACCCCCTTCACGGATGCCGGACTGATCGACGAAGACAGCTTCGCCGCTCATGTCGACTGGCAGATCAAGGAAGGCAGCGGTGGTCTCGTTCCGGTCGGCACGACAGGCGAATCCCCGACGCTGTCGCATGCCGAGCACAAACGGGTGGTCGAACTGTGCATCGAAGTTGCCGCAAAACGCGTTCCCGTCATGGCCGGCGCCGGCTCGAACAATACACGTGAGGCGATCGAGCTTGCCCAGCATGCCGAAAAGGTCGGTGCGAACGCCGTTCTGGTCGTCACGCCCTATTACAACAAGCCGACGCAGAAGGGTTTGATCGCCCATTTTTCGGCGATCGCCGAGGCCGTCGATCTGCCGATCTATATCTACAATATCCCCGGCCGCTCGGTGGTCGACATGACGCCGGAAACGATGGGTGCGCTCGCCAAGGCGCACAAAAATATCGTCGGCGTCAAGGATGCGACGGGCAAGATCGAGCGCGTCTCCGAGCAGCGCATCACCTGCGGCGCGGATTTCAGACAATTATCCGGCGAGGATGCGACGGCGCTCGGCTTCAACGCCCATGGCGGTGTCGGCTGTATTTCGGTAACGGCCAATGTCGCCCCGCGCCTTTGCGCCGACTTCCAGGCGGCAACGCTGGCAGGCGACTATGCCCGCGCCCTGGAATATCAGGATCGGCTGATGCCGCTCCACAAGGCGATCTTCCTTGAGCCGGGTCTTTGCGGCGCCAAATACGGGCTCTCCAAACTTGGCCGGATGAGCCGCAACGTTCGTTCGCCCCTGCTTTCGACGCTGGAGCCGGCAACGGAATCGGCGATTGACGCCGCGATGCGCCATGCAGGCCTGTTGAACTGACGAGACCGGCCGTCTTCACAAGACGGGGTCTCTCCCTTACATAGAGGGCAAGGAATGAGGGCGCGGCTTTTCGCGCTCTAAAAAAGCAATTGGAATATCGTCATGGCCCCCAAAGGCAGCCAGCGCGTGGTGAACAAGATCGTGGCCGAAAACCGCAAGGCCCGCTTCAACTACGAGATCATCGATACTTACGAGGCGGGCATCGTGCTGATGGGCACGGAGGTCAAGTCGCTGCGCGAAGGCAAGGCCAATATCGCCGAATCCTACGCCTCGGATGAGGGCGGCGAGATCTGGCTGATTAATTCCTACCTGCCGGAATATCTGCAGGCCAACCGCTTCAACCACGAGCCGCGCCGGCGCCGCAAGCTGCTGCTGTCGGGCCGTGAAATCCATCGCCTGCGCTCTGCGATCAACCGCGAAGGCATGACGCTGATCCCGCTGAAGATCTATTTCAACGATCGCGGTCGGGCGAAGATGGAACTGGCGCTCGCCAAGGGTAAGAAATTGCACGACAAGCGCGAATCCGAGAAGGAGCGCGATTGGAACAGGCAGAAGAGCCGCCTGCTGAAGGCTCATGGCTGACCGCGTTGCCGTGGTTTATGATCACGTCCTGATCGTCGCGGCCAATCCGGTTCGGGATGATGGCGAGATCAATCCTCGAGATCGCTGACCGGGGCGACTTCGACCGGGCGTGGCGCCCGCTCGGAGGGGTCGCGACCGATTTCAGCCTTCAGAGATAAGAGATCGATGAAATGATCGGCCTGACGGCGCAGGTCGTCGGCAATCATCGGCGGCTGGGTCGCCATGGTCGAGATCACCGAGACCTTGCGGCCTCTGCGCTGCAACGCCTCGACCAGGTTCGTGAAATCACCGTCGCCCGAGAAGATGACGAGATGATCGACCGTTTCGGACTGTTCCATGGCGTCGATCGCAAGCTCGATGTCCATGTTGCCCTTGATCTTTCGGCGGCCCATGGAATCCGTGAATTCCTTGGCGGGCTTGGTGACGACTTTGTAGCCGTTGTAGTCGAGCCAGTCGATCAGCGGCCGGATCGATGAATATTCCTGATCTTCGATCAGAGCGGTATAATAATACGCGCGCAGCAAATATCCGCGTTTCTGGAACGCTTTCAAGAGCTTGCGGTAATCGATGTCAAAGCCGAGGCTCTTGGATGCAGCGTAGAGATTGGCGCCGTCAATGAAGAGTGCAATTTTTTCGCGTGGGTCAAACATCGCTTACCAATCCAATGAGAGCAATCGAAATCCGCATGGGACAAACTTAAATAAAAACAATAGCTTGTGTTTCGATTTCGATCCGGTCCTTACTTTATGAATTATTCATATATGAAAGATTTAGGGCACGATTCGACATATTCCAAGCAACCTTCGGTGGAATTATGACATTCTCCATGGGAATGTAGCTCAGCCGCGGATAAAGACGAGGGGAGCCGGAATGAAAAACTTGTATTTGCCCGGTTTTAATTGTATCGGGCGTGTTAATCCCGAAATGACGACCGTAAAGGACAGGCAATGGCCCGTGTCACAGTTGAAGATTGCATCGACAAGGTGGAGAACCGCTTCGAGCTGGTTCTGCTCGCCAGCCACCGCGCCCGGCTGATTTCCCAGGGTGCCTCGATCACCATCGATCGCGACAACGACAAGAACCCTGTGGTGGCCCTGCGCGAAATTGCCGATGAGACGCTTTCGCCGGATGACCTCAAGGAAGATCTGATCCATTCGCTGCAGAAGCATGTCGAAGTCGACGAGCCCGAACCCGATCCGGCAAGCATGATCGCCGCCGGCGGTGTCGCCGCAGCCGACAGCGAAGAGCAGGACGACGTGCCGGAGACGATCACTTTCGACCAGATGTCGGAAGAAGAGCTGCTCGCCGGCATCGAAGGCCTGGTGCCGCCGGAAAAGAGCGACGACTACTAAGCGCGTCTGCCGGATCCTCTGTCGCATCGCATCAATGCGATCGCCCGGTTGCGCTGATGCGATCCGGAAAAAGCTGCATGCGATGCAAAAGAGCGACGATTACCAATCGTCAATCTTGCACCTTTATTGCTTAGGCATATTATTGCCCATGTGTGCGCCAATCGTTGATTGGCGCGCTTTTATTTTTATCGGAGTGGCTTTGGAATGATGCGGCAGTACGAGCTCGTGGAGCGGGTTCAGCAATACAAGCCCGATGCCAATGAAGCACTGCTGAACAAGGCCTATGTTTATGCCATGCAGAAACATGGCCAGCAAAAGCGCGCGAGCGGCGATCCCTATATTTCCCATCCGCTCGAGGTCGCCGCCATCCTCACCGACATGCACCTCGATGAATCGACGATCGCGGTCGCTCTGCTGCACGATACCATCGAGGACACGACGGCGACGCGCGCCGAAATCGATGAACTCTTCGGCGAGGATATCGGCCGCCTGGTCGAGGGTCTGACCAAGATCAAGAAGCTCGATCTCGTCACCAAAAAGGCCAAGCAGGCGGAAAACCTGCGCAAGCTGCTGCTCGCCATTTCCGACGATGTGCGCGTGCTGCTCGTCAAGCTTGCCGACCGCCTGCACAATATGCGCACCCTCGATCACATGTCGGCCGACAAGCGTGCCCGCATCTCCGAGGAGACGATGGAAATCTATGCGCCGCTCGCTGGCCGCATGGGCATGCAGGACATGCGCGAGGAACTCGAAGAGCTCTCCTTCCGGCATATGAACCCGGAAGCCTACGAGACCGTCACCAAAAGGCTGGAAGAGCTTTCGAAGCGCAACGAGGGCATCGTCAAGAAGATCGAGGCCGAGCTGCGCGACCTTTTGGTCGCAAGCGGCCTGACGAGCGCCTACGTCAAGGGCCGGCAGAAGAAGCCCTATTCGGTCTTCCGCAAGATGCAGTCGAAGTCGCTTTCCTTCGAGCAGCTTTCCGATGTCTACGGCTTCCGCCTGATCGTCGAGGATATCCCTTCCTGTTATCGGGCGCTCGGCATCGTCCACACGCGCTGGCGCGTCGTGCCCGGCCGCTTCAAGGACTATATCTCGACGCCGAAGCAGAACGATTACCGTTCGCTGCACACCACCATCGTCGGTCCTTCCAGCCAGCGCATCGAACTGCAGATCCGCACCAAGCGCATGCACGAAATCGCCGAATTCGGCATCGCCGCCCACACGCTCTATAAGGACGGCGCCACCAATGCCGATGGCGACATCCTTTCTCGCGAATCCAATGCCTATTCCTGGCTGCGCCATACGATCGAGGCGCTGGCCGAGGGCGACAGCCCGGAAGAATTCCTCGAGCACACCAAGCTCGAGCTGTTCCAGGACCAGGTCTTCTGCTTCACGCCGAAGGGCAAGCTGATTGCCTTGCCGCGTGGCGCCACCCCGATCGATTTCGCCTATGCGGTGCACACCAATATCGGCGATACCACGGTGGGCGCCAAGATCAACGGCCGCATCATGCCGCTGGTGACGCGGCTTGCGAATGGCGACGAGGTCGAGATCATCCGCTCCGGCGTGCAGGTTCCGCCGGCCGCCTGGGAGGAGATCGTCGTGACCGGCAAGGCGCGCGCCGCCATCCGTCGCGCCACCCGCATGGCGATCCGCAAGCAATATGCCGGCCTCGGCCACCGCATTCTCGAGCGCACCTTCAACAGGGCCGGCAAGATTTTCTCGCGCGAGGCGATGAAGCCGGCGCTGCACCGTCTCGGCCAGAAGGATGTCGAGGATGCGATCGCCGCTGTCGGCCGCGGCGAAATGTCTTCGCTCGACGTGCTGCGCGCCGTCTATCCTGATCATCAGGACGAGCGCGTCACCGTGAAGCCCTCCGGCGATGACGGCTGGTTCAACGTCCGCAGCGCCGCCGGCATGATCTTCAAGATCCCCGGCAAGACCAAGGCAGGGCACGACGGCGGCCATTCGGAAATCGACGCCGATGCCGATATCGGGCCGATCCGCGGCCTGTCCGGCAATGTCGACGTCAAGTTCGCGCCGACCGGTGCCGTGCCCGGCGATCGCATCGTCGGCATCATGGACCAGGGCAAGGGCATCACCATCTATCCGATCCAGTCGCCGAGCCTGCAGCGCTTCGACGATCAGCCCGACCGCTGGATCGACGTCCGCTGGGATCTCGACGAAGCCAATAAGTCGCGTTTCATGGCGCGCATCATGGTGAATGGGCTGAATGAACCCGGCACGCTTGCCAAGGTCGCCCAGACGGTGGCAGGCATCGACGTCAATATCCGCTTGCTGAACACGGTGCGGGTGGCGGCCGATTTCACCGAAATGATGCTCGAGGTCGAGGTCTGGGACCTGCGTCAGCTCAACCAGCTGCTCGCCCAGATGAAGGAACTGGATTGCATCGCCACGGTCCGGCGGCTCTACGAGTAAGTTTTTATTAAGCCCTCAGGGATTTGAGCGAAAAATTGCACATTTTATGGTCGTTTTAGGATCGGAATGGCGCATCAAAAAGGCGAGTAATGCAGTGAGTGCATGGCTGTCTCCATGTTGCGGTGGTGGTAATTAACCTCTGCTGGGCCTATCTTCTGGTCATCGAAACGTAAACAGAAGATGAGACAACGTAATGTTTGACCCTATTAAGAAATTCGCTCGTGCCTTTCGCGCTCCGACCACGCAGGAACGTGAAATGGCATATTTGGATGGCTCGTTCGACCGTATCGACCTCGAGTTTCGTCAGCGCCAGGTCGATCGCGGTCTGTTCCGTAATCGCTGATACCAAACTTATACTTGAGACGAGTGAGGGACGTTATGCATAACGGACGCCCCTCGGCATGAAGAAGCTCCTCTTCACAGAGAGAAATGAGGGGCGGATTTTCGAGCGGTATCATTTGCCGCTCTTGTCATGGTGGTGTGCACTGCACTAAATACCGGCCATGTTGTTTCGCCGTCGCAAACCTGCGGGATTCAAGGAAAAGATGCGGGAGCTTTTATGGCCTCGCAAGGGTTTCCTTCGCCCGATCCGTTACCTGACAATGCGCGTCCTGCGCCTGAGCGCTTCGCCGCATGCGGTTGCCGCCGGCGTCGCTGCGGGTGTCTTCGTCTCGTGGACGCCTTTCATCGGCGTGCATTTCGTCATGGCTTTCGTCATCACCTATTTCCTCTCCGGTAGCATGGTGGCCGCCGCCCTCGGCTGCGCCGCCTTCGGCAATCCGCTGACCTATCCCTTTATCTGGGGGATCACCTGGGAGATCGGACATTTGCTGTTGAGCCGCAAGGATCAACTGGCCGGTCAGACGGTGGATCTCGCCGCCCTTTTCCACAAGCTGAACTTCACTGAGCTATGGAGGCCGGTGCTGGAGCCGATGCTGGTCGGCGCCATCCCGCCGGCGATCGTCACTTCCGTTGCGCTCTATGCGCTGACGTTCTACACCGCCAGGGGTTTTCAGACGCGCCGGCATATACGGTTGATGGAGCGGGCGCGCCTGCGCCTTGCCGTTCCAGCCGGCAACATGCCGAGCGTATGAACCCGATCAAGAATTCTTAAGCGACGGAAGGCTCCGGCATGATCATCGGCATTGGCAGCGATCTGATCGACATTCGCCGTGTCGAGAAATCCATCGAGCGCTTCGGCGAGCGTTTCACCCATCGTTGCTTCACCGAGATCGAGCGCGCCCGTTCCGACAAGCGGGCAAACCGTGCCGCATCCTATGCCAAGCGTTTTGCCGCCAAGGAGGCCTGTTCCAAGGCGCTCGGCACCGGCATAGCGCAGGGCGTCTTCTGGAAGGACATGGGCGTCGTCAACCTGCCGAGCGGCAAGCCGACCATGCTTTTATCGGGCGGCGCCGCGCTGATCCTCGAATCACTGCTGCCCGTGGGCCACAGGCCCGCCATTCATTTGACAATAACGGATGATTATCCCTTGGCGCAGGCCTTCGTCATTATCGAGGCGTTGCCCGAGAGCCTCTGATCGTGACCTCGGGAGCGTTGATCGCGACCTCGGGCGCTGTTGATCGCGACCTCTCGTCGCTTTTGATGTTGTCGCCATTGCCGCAACCGGTCGAAGCCGCTAGAGAGAACGACAGAAAGAATTGCGCCGCCGCGGCGTCTTGAAGGAATAAGACTGCGTGTCCGAAAAAGTCGAAGCCAAGCCGAACGCCCTCTGGGAAAATATCAAAGTCATCATCCAGGCGCTGATTCTGGCGATGGTGATCCGAACGGTGCTGTTCCAGCCCTTTACCATTCCGTCCGGTTCGATGATGCCGACGCTGCTGGTCGGCGACTACATCTTCGTCAACAAGTTCGCTTACGGCTATTCGAAATATTCGCTGCCCTTCTCGCCAGATGTTTTCAGCGGCCGCCTGTTCGGCGCCGATCCGAAGCGTGGCGACATCGTCGTCTTCCGTTTCCCGCCGAACCCCGAAATCGACTATATCAAGCGCTGCATCGGCCTGCCCGGCGACCGTATCCAGGTTACCGACGGCGTGCTCTACGTCAACGGCAAGCCGGTTCCGAAGGTGGCGGACGGTGCGTTCACTTCGGATTACAAGCTCGACCCGGGCGAGGACGTGCCGGTGTTCCGCGAAACGCTCGACGACGGCAAGTCCTACGACACGCTCGATCAGTCGCCGGTGTCGCGTGGCGATAACACCCGCGAATTCATCGTGCCGGAAGGCCATTATTTCATGATGGGCGACAACCGCGACAACTCGCTCGACAGCCGCTTCGACGTCGGCTTCGTGCCTGCCGAAAATCTTGTCGGCCGTGCCAGCGTCATCTTCTTCTCGCTCGGCAACGACACCTCCTTCCGCGAAATCTGGAAGTGGCCGACGAACATGCGTTGGGACCGCCTCTTCAAGGTTGTTGAATGAGTAAGGCGCAGACGCTTTCTGCGGCGGACCGCGCAAAGCTTGAAGCCCTGATCGGTCATGACTTCGCTGAAAAGGAACGCCTGGATCGCGCGCTGACCCATGCCAGCGCCCGCACCGAAAAGGGCGGCAATTACGAACGGCTGGAATTCCTCGGCGACAGGGTCCTTGGGCTCTGCATCGCCGAGCTTCTGTTCCGCACCTTCGGCACAGCAGGAGAAGGCGAGCTCTCGGTTCGCCTCAACCAGCTCGTCAGCGCCGAAACCTGTGCCGCGGTCGCCGATGAACTCAATCTTCATCTCTATATCCGCACCGGCGCCGATGTGAAGAAACTGACCGGCAAGCGGATGATGAACGTGCGCGCCGACGTCGTCGAAAGCCTGATCGCCGCGATCTATCTCGACGGCGGCCTCGAAGTTGCCCGCCGGTTCATTCTGCGTTACTGGCAGGGCAGGGCGGTGCGGGCCGATGGCGCCAAGCGCGACGCCAAGACCGAGCTGCAGGAGTGGTCGCATGCGAAATTCGGCGTCACGCCGATCTACCGGGTTGATGAACGCAGCGGACCGGATCATGATCCACGCTTCAAGGTGACGGTGGAAGTTGCTGGCATTAAGCCCGAAACCGGCGTAGAGCGGTCGAAGCGTGCCGCTGAACAGGTCGCGGCAACGAAGATGCTTGAGCGCGAAGGCATTTGGCAGCAATCGCCTGCCGGAAACTGACGGGACAATGACACAAGAAGAAGAGATCGCGGCCGAAGCTGCCGCAGAAACCAATGGTCCGACGCATTCGGGCTTTGTCGCGCTTATCGGGCCGACCAATGCCGGCAAGTCGACGCTGGTGAACCGCCTCGTCGGCGCCAAGGTCTCGATCGTCAGCCATAAGGTGCAGACGACGCGGGCCATCGTCCGCGGCATCGCGATCCATGACAATGCCCAGATCGTCTTCATGGATACGCCTGGTATCTTCAAGCCGCGCCGCCGGCTTGACCGCGCGATGGTGACCTCGGCCTGGGGCGGTGCGAGGGATGCCGATCTGATCGTGCTGCTGATCGACAGCGAGCGCGGCCTGCGCGGCGATGCGGAAGCCATCCTCGAAGGCCTCAAGGAAGTCCGGCAGCCGAAGATCCTGCTGCTCAACAAGATCGACCGCGTCAACCGCGAGGATCTGCTGGCACTGGCCGCTGCCGCCAACGAGAAGATCGCTTTCGAGCGCACCTTCATGATCTCCGCCGAAAACGGCTCCGGCTGCGACGACCTCATGGACTATCTGGCGAAAACGCTGCCGGAGGGGCCGTGGTACTATCCGGAAGACCAGATCTCCGATCTGCCGATGCGCCAGCTCGCCGCCGAGATTACCCGCGAGAAGCTGTTTCTGCGCCTGCACCAGGAGCTTCCCTATGCCTCGCATGTCGAAACGGAGACGTGGGAAGAGCGCAAGGACGGCTCGGTGCGGATCGAGCAGGTGATCTATCTCGAGCGTGACAGCCAGAAGAAGATCGCGCTCGGCAAGGGTGGTGAAACCATCAAGGCGATCTCGACTGCATCGCGCAAGGAATTGTCGCAGATCCTCGAACAGCCGGTCCATCTCTTCCTGTTCGTCAAGGTTCGCGAAAATTGGGGTGATGATCCCGAGCGGTTCCGCGAAATGGGTCTCGATTTCCCGAAATAAGCATGGCAAGGATTTCGCCGGGTTGGCGCCAGCCCTTTGTTTCCGCATAAAAAATCCGCCTCGCTCATGGAACAAATCCATGCTTTGCGCATTCCTTGATGAACGGCGCGCCAATGTTGGCGCGCCGATTTTGCGACGGCGGGGGCAAGTATGGCGACGTCGAGACCCATCAATTCTTTCAAGACCCCTTGCGAGCAATGTCCTTTGCGGCCCCTGCCGCATTTCAGGGAATTCAGCCGTGACGAGCTGGAATTCGTTTCGAGCTTCAAGAGGGGTGAGCTTGCCGTCGATGCCGGCTCCACCATCCTCGTCGAGGGCGCACATAGCGCTCACCTCTTCACGGTGCTTGCCGGCTGGGGCTTCCGCTACAAGATGCTGGAGGACGGGCGCCGCCAAATTCTGAACTATATCATGCCGGGCGACCTGGTCGGTCTGCAGGGAACGATTGCCGGTGAAATGCAGCATTCCGTCGAAGCGCTTTCGCCCGTGTCCCTTTGTGTCTTCGAGCGTGACAGGCTGATGACGCTCTACAACAAGCACGCCTCGCTCGCCTTCGACATCACCTGGATCGCCGCGCGCGAGGAGCGCATCCTGGATGAGCATCTCCTGAGCATCGGCCGCCGCACGGCGCTGGAAAGAGCAGCCTACCTGATCGCTTTCCTGTTCGAGCGCGGCCGGAAGCTCAATATCTTCAACGGCCGCAAATTCATCCCCATCACCCAGCAGCACATTGCCGACACGCTCGGCCTTTCCATCGTTCATACCAACAAGACCTTGAAAAAGCTCAGCGAACGTGGGTTGATCCGCTGGCAGGAGCGCGGCTGCGAGGTGCTGAACGGCGAGGAGTTGATGGCGATCGCCGGCTGGGAAGGGCTCGGAGAGGGCAAACGCCCCTTCATCTAAAGCGCGTTGCGATCTTTCAGATTCGCGCCTCGCGCTTTAGGTCTTTGTTTTGCGCATGCCGCTGTCGCAAAACCGCTGCACACTTTTGCGCGACATGCCTGGCCAAGCAGCTTGGTTATGTCTTTTTTAAATGCAGATTAGCAGCAGGCAAAATAAGCTCGGCCGTCGTCTTTCCTCCGATTTTGATTCTTATCGACCGGGCAGAAAAATGGTTTATTCAGAAAAGGTGGCGGAATTCACCGATAGCGTGCCATGCGGGGCACCGGAGGGCAATGATGTTGGCGAAACGGCCGGGGCGCTGCGACAGGCGCCCGACGAGGGGCATCGAATCATGAGCGCAATCCGTGTTCTGGTTCTTGAAGACAGTTTGATCATCGCGATGGAGGCGGAGGATATTCTGCGCCTGGCCGGCGTCGAGAGCATCGATATCGTCGGCAGTTTGGAACAGGCGAGGGCTGCCATCGCTGCGGAGAAATATGATTTCGCCCTTCTTGACGTCAATCTCGGCGAGGGCATGAGTTTCGGATTTGCCCGCCATCTTCTCGATATCGGCATCCCTTTCGGCTTCGTCAGCGGCTATTCCGATACCGGCGATTTCCCGCCTGACCTGCAGCACATACCGCTTCTGGTGAAGCCGTTCGACGAAACGGCGATGCGGGAATTCCTGCAGAGGCTTTTCCCGGCTGTCGCCTGAAGCGGTCCATGACGGAAGCCAGGCCTTGCATTGCAGCGCGTCTTTTCAGACGCGCAAAGGACGCTGTAACGCGTTGAATTATGCAGTAGGATGGATTCGTCAGCCGTAAGGACTTCTTTCGATGCAGTGGCAGGACCATGCGATCATTCTGGGCGTCAAACGCCACGGGGAGACGAGCGTCATCGTCGAGGTGATGACGCGTGATCGTGGCCGCCATCTCGGCCTGGTGCGCTCCGGACGCTCGCGCGCCATGCAGCCGGTGCTGCAGGCGGGCAATGCCGTGGAAGTCATCTGGCGTGCCCGGCTTGACGAGCATCTGGGCGAATTTCGCGTTGAGCCGGTGACGCTGCGCGCTGCCCGGCTGATGGAAACGGCGACCGCCGTCTACGGTGTCCAGGCGATGGGTGCGCTGCTGCGGCTGCTGCCGGAGCGTGATCCGCATCCGCACCTCTTCGATGCGCTTGAGGTCATCCTCGATCACCTGCATAACCCGGCCGATGCTGGCGAACTCTTCGTGCGTTTCGAGCTTGCGGTGCTGAATGATCTCGGCTTCGGCCTCGATCTTGCCGAATGCGCCGCGACGGGCGCCCGTTCCGATCTCGTCTATGTCTCGCCGAAATCCGGCCGCGCCGTCAGCCGCGCTGCTGGTGCGCCCTGGGCGGACAAGATGCTGCTCCTGCCGCCGTTCCTCCGCATCGAAGGCAATCATGCGGCCGACTTCGAAAGTCTCTCAGCCGCATTCCGTCTGACAGGGTTCTTTCTGCATCGCCATGTCTACGAGCCGCGCGGGATCGAAGCCGTAGCAGCCCGCGACGGCTTCGTTCAGGCGGCACTCAAGGCGCTTAATCCAACCCCACGGACGCTTTCTGGTCCGAACGGTGTTTCCGCCTGACCTCCGTTTTTTACCGGTGCAAAACATCCTCCGGATTTGGCGGTTTACCCGCTCATGAGCGCCTCCTATGTCTTCACAGGACTGCCAATCAAGGAGGATCTCATGCTGACCAAGCCCGCATCATCGACAACGATCACGCTCTGGAATGGCCGCGAAATACCGCGTCTCGGCATGGGATGCTGGGCGATCGGCGGTCCCTTCTTCGCCGGCGACACGCCGCTAGGCTGGGGTGATGTCGACGACGATGAATCCGTGGAAGCGATCCACCGCGCCATCGAACTCGGCATCCGCTTCTTCGACACGGCCTCGAACTACGGCGCTGGCCACTCGGAGGAAGTGCTCGGTCGGGCGATCGGCAATCGCGACGATATCGTCATCGCCACCAAGTTCGGCTTCGCCACCGATCCGGAAACCAAGCAGGCAACCGGCGCCTTCGCCGATGAGGCCTTCATCCGCCGTTCGGTCGAGACCTCGCTGCGCCGCCTCGAGCGCGATCGTCTCGATCTCCTGCAGTTCCACCTCAATGATTTTCCGCTGGAACAGTCGGATGCCGTCTTCGATACGCTGGAGGCGCTGCGCGCCGAAGGCAAGATCGATGCGTTCGGCTGGAGCACCGATTTTCCCGATCGTGCCGCCCGTCATACCAGCCGCCAGGGGTACGTCTCGATCCAGCATACGATGAATGTTTTCGAACCGGTGCCGGAGATGATCTCGGTGATCGAGGGGAAAGGCCTGATGTCAATCAATCGCGGTCCGCTGGCGATGGGGCTGCTGACCGGCAAGTTCACCGCCGACAAGGCAGTGGGCGCCAAGGATGTCCGTGGGGCGGCCCTCGACTGGATGGTCTATTTCAAGGACGGGCGTATTGCCCCGGAATTCGCCGCACGGCTCGATGCCGTCCGCGATCTCCTGACATCAGGCGGCCGCACGCTGACGCAGGGCGCGCTTGCCTGGCTCTGGGCACGCTCGCCGCGCACCCTTCCCATTCCGGGCTTCCGCACTGTTGCCCAGGTGGAGGAAAATGCCGGCGCGTTGGAAAAAGGACCGTTGCCGGCCGATATCATGGCGGGCATCGATGCCGCGCTCGATCGCGTGTGATGCTCTAACTCTTTGTTTTCACGCAATTCCGGACGGAAAACCGCTTCGCACTCTTCCCGGAATTGCTCTATGCTGCGGCGCGGCGCTTAAGCGCCCAGCCTTCCGGCCTCTCTTCAACGATGCGGACGGTGTCACCGATTGTGATCCTGCCGCTGCCGCGCGGCGTGACGTTCCAGCCGAAGAGCGGGCCCGGCACGCGCCGGTCGGCCGACATGCGGATGCGGCCCATGGCCGGCATCGGGTTTGGTCCCTCGCGGGACCCGGTCAACTGGTCCTGAGTCGTCATGATGCAGCGGGAGCAGGGCTTGACGAGATCGAAGCGGATGCCGGCGATCTCGATCGCCGCCCAGCGGTCCTCCGGCCAGGCCTCGTCGGTATCGACGACGATGTTCGGACGAAAGCGTTCCATGCCGACACTGCCTTCGCCATGGGCGGCGAGATCGGCATTTAACGCTTTCAGCGAGCCGGTCGTCGTTACCAGGATCTGATAGCCGTCGGTAAAGGTGACGGGCGTGGCTTCACCGGCCCATTCGGCATTCGCCGTCCGCCGTGCCTGCCCGTCGAAGAAGACGAGGCGCACCTCGCGGCCAAGCCATTCGGAAAGCTGCCGGTTGCTCTCCGGATCGGCGACGGCGGCGCTGACGACAGATTTCCATACAGTCACATCCATGCGGGTTTCAGGCCGAGGCGGCGCTACCGATATGTCCGTTTTCCCCTGCATCAGCAGCCGAAAGGCGCTCGCTTCCGGTCGCACTTCGATGCGCGCGAGGTCGGGCAGCTCGCGCTGGGTGATGAAGTGCCCTTGCGCATCGGTGATCATCGCCCGCCGGTCGCCGGGAAGCCCATAGGCGTCGATGTCGGCGGCCGGCAGCGCAATGCCGCGGGCGCTCTTGAGCGGGTAGATGAAGAGGTCGCTGACACGCATGTTGTGCTCCTAGATTTCATCCATGAAGGCCGAGAGGAATTCGCGCAGGCTTTTATCGCGCGCGGCCGCCAGCCTGCGGCCGGTCTCGGTCTGGAATCCTTCCGCCAGTTTGAACAGCTTCGTCTGGAAATGGTCAATGGCATAACGCTTGTCATCGAACGGGCGGTCCGCTGCCGCCGGGTCGAACGGATCGTAGAGCCTGGATCCCAGTCGCCCGGCGATATAGAAGCAGCGTGCGACGCCGACCATGCCGATCGCGTCCAGCCGGTCGGCATCCTGCAGGATCTTCGCCTCCAGCGTCTGCGGCGTCACCCCGGCCGAGAAACTGTGCGCGGTGATTGCGTGGGCTGCGTCTTCGATATCGGCCTCGCTCCAGCCGAGTTCCGCCAGGATCGCCGATGCCTTCTCCGCCGCCAAAGCCGATGCTTTTGCCCGCAGCGGCGAATTCTTCTCGACGGCGACGCAGTCGTGCAGCAGCACGGAAGCGGCAAGAACTCGCCCGTCGCCGCCTTCTTCCGCATGGATGCGCATGGCATTCCTGAAGACGCGCAGAATATGGGCAAGATCGTGCGAGCCGTCGTCGCCGTCGGCCGCATGCGCAATCAGCGCCGCGGCAAGCGTTTCGTGTGGGGAGAAGGCTTCAGCCGCGAACATAGCGCCACCTGTCATGAGGAAGATCGTTTTCCGCCGATAGGCATCGGCGCGGAATGGAATGCGGGCGGTAAAAGGATGCGACAACGAAGATCTCAGGAATCGCAGCCGATTTTGTAGCGGCTTGCCGTGCGAGTCGCAATCGAGAGGGATCTCAGTGCTTGGCTTCAGGAAGATGCGTCACGCCGCCGTTCGGCGGCAGGGAGAGAAGATGGGGCACGTCACGCGCCGGTCGCGGCGGACTGATGTGATAGCCTTGGATCTCGTCGCACTCCTCGCATTCGAGCAGCGCCAGCTGCGCGGCCGTTTCGACGCCCTCGACGGTGACGCGCATGCCGAGCGCATCGCCGAGCAGGATGATCGCGTGCATGATCGCATGCGCTTCCTTGTTGTCGACGATGTCGTTGACGAAGGACTTGTCGATCTTGATCTTGTCGAAGGGGAAGCTCGAGAGATAGCTCAGTGAGGAATAGCCGGTTCCGAAATCGTCCATCGAGATGCGGATGCCGCGCTCCTTCAGCGCATGCAGGATCGGCAGCACGTCGCTTAGATTTTCCATCAGCACGCTCTCGGTGATTTCGAGTTCAAGCCGCGACGGCAACAGCGCCGCGGCGGCAAGCGCCTCGCTGACATCTCGCGTCAGGTCGCTGCTGCTGAATTGGATTGCCGAAACGTTGACGGCGATCTTGATGCCCTCCGGCCATTGCGCTGCATCGTTGCAGGCCCGGTGCAAAACCCAACGGCCGATATCAACGACAAGGCCCACCTCTTCGGCAAGCGGAATAAAATCCATCGGCGGAACGCGGCCTCGAGCCGGGTGGTTCCAACGGATCAACGCTTCGAAGCCACAGATGCGCCGCTGCACGAGGTCATAAAGCGGCTGGTAGTGCAGCTCGAATTCTTCATTCTCAACGGCTGCTCTGAGGTCCGCCTCCAGCGCGTGGCGCAGCTGGATCTGCGCTTCCATCTCGCTGGCGAAGAAACGTTCGCGTTTGCGGCCGTCCGCCTTGGCATGTGACAGCGCCACGCCGGCATTTTTCAACAGGATATCGGTTTCCTCGCCATCCTCAGGGGCGATTGCGATGCCCATGGAGACGCTGAGCTCCACCTGTTTTTCGCCGTGGAGGAATGGTTTGGAAAGCTCCCGGCGGATCCGCTCGGCAAGCGCCGTCACGTTCCGGGGCTGCTGCCTGCCCGTCTGCAGGATGGCGAATTCGTCCGAGCCGAGGCGCGCCAGGGTGTTTTCCGAACCGGCCGAGGCTCGGATGCGCTCGGCGACCTGCAGCAGGATCTTGTCGCCGGCCGAAACGCCCATCGTGTTGTTGATCGATTTGAACCGGTCGAGATTGAGGTGAACGAGGGCAATCTGCTGATCTGGCCTGCGCTCTGTGAGCGTCGCATCCACCTGCTCGCGGAAATGGATGCGATTCGGAAGGCCGGTCAGCGGGTCGTGGTGGGCGAGATAGGTGATGCGCTCGGCCGCCCTTCGATCCTCGGTAATATCGGCATGAATGGAAATGTTGCTGCCGTCGGAAAGGATAGTCACCATGCTCTGGATGATGCGGCCATCGTCCATCAACCATTCGCGCCGACGGAGACTACTGCTCCTTGCGGTTGCGGAGGAATGTCGCCCGGTCCGCCGGCCGGGCTTGGCGCTGGCGCTCTCCGTGCCGCGCATTTTGGCCGTGAGATCGGCGATTGTCGCGCCGGCAATGACATCTTCGTCCGTCAGGTCGAAGAGCTGGCGGAAGCGGGTGTTGGAAAGCGTCAGCCGCTGGTCGGAGTCGAAGACGCTGAGACCGAGCGGCAGGTTGTTGAGGATGATTTCGAAGAGCTCTTTCTGTCCGTCGAACGCTTTGCTGAGGGCGGAAATATTGCCTCTCAGCGCATGGTTTTCCCTTAGCAGCGTTTCCGCGCTTCTCTCGATTTCGTCATAGTCGCTTTCATGGACGCGATAGGTCGCGATCACAAGATCCATCAGGCGCTGCGCATCGATCGATCCATCGGCGGTGACTGCCTCGGTACATTGCCGCCAGAAGAGCGCTTCAGCTTTCATGTGAATGCGTCTCGCGGGACGACAGCGGAGGGAAGCGTCCTCGTTTGATGAACGTGCCTCATTTCGCCGGACATAGAAGACCTTTCTAAAATGAATACAGAGATTGATTTTGATAAGCTGGACGCCTGCTGGTGATGCGTGGATGCCCATTTTGTATGGCCCGGATTAATATTCGGTTGCAGTGCAGCAGAGACCTCGCGGCGTTAGACGTCTGTTTTATATGTGAAAAATACCTGAAATACGGAGAAAAGCGGCCCCCTGATGCTGGCAGAGGCCTGCGCTCGCGCATTCCGTTAACTTTTGTCAATCATCGTTAATGAGAAGTTAACAACTTATTGACGCACTGCGCAAATCAGTTTAACCACCGAGTCAACAGTGATTTTCCCAGTTCGTATTGCGTACAAACACCACCGGCAAAAGGCGGTGAATGGAGGTTTGTATGACCAGCACCACATCCGTTTCAGACACGTCATATGCATATCTGGCGACTCTTCGCGTCTCGATGCCAATGGCGATGGCGTCCTCAGCCGCGGCGAACGTGCCGCCGATGAGAAGCCCGGCATCATCAAAGAACTCCTCGAAGAGGACAAAACCAGCGAGACGCAGCCGAAGTTTTCCGGCAGCCTGATTGCGCTGATGATGGACACGCGTGACAGTGCCACGGCAAGCAGCATTGCCGTTTCCTATCCATTGCAGCAGACCGCGCCGGCGACAGGCGATCAGCCCGAGGATCTCTACCGCAAGACCTACGGCCAGTTCGATTTCGACGCGGTCGCCTGAACGGTGTGCCGATCCGGATGATCAAGCCGGCCGTTGGTCGGCTTTTCTCGTTACGTCTTCTTCGTGCGATCTTCCTCGGTCAGGAACACCTTCCGGTTTGACACGTTCAGAAGGACAACCGGACGGAAGGAGATCTCCATGAAAGCCATGCGCATTATCGCCGCCCTGAGCCTGCTTGCGGTTGCATTGCCGGCGGGCGCTCAGGACAAGCAGACGGCGGTTGCCAATTTCGTCGGCAAGGACGGCAAGGAGGACGGTCGCGCGCAACTGACGGCTGCCGCCACTGGCGGCGTCCTGATCGAAGTCGAGATATCGGGACTGCCGGTGAATAAATGGGTGGCCTTCCATGTTCATGAGACCGGCCGCTGCGACGCCGCGACCCATCACGAATCGGCGGGCGGCCACTTCAATCCTGAGAAGGCCGAGCACGGCATTCTTGCCGCCAAGGGTCCGCACGCCGGCGATATGCCCAATCAATATGTCGGGCAGGACGGCGTGCTGCGGGCGCAGGTCTTCGACAGCATGGTCACGCTCGACGGCAAGACCGACGGCATTCGCGGCCGTGCATTGATGGTGCACGCCAATTCGGATGATTATCGAAGCCAGCCTTCGGGTGATGCCGGGGAAAGACTTTCCTGCGGCGTCATTCAATAGGCTATGGCGCAATTCTCAGATCGGCATCGATTAACAACAAAATTGGGAATTCGAAGTGCACAGCGCCGCGGGTCTTAAAAACACCCGCGGCGCTGCAATGTCTTACTGCCGCGTCGGCGTCGGTTTTTCGGCCGTCGCCTTGCCGTTGGACGTTTTTGCCGGCGCGGCATCTGAAGCATCCGGCGCAGCGTCAGGATTGTCGTCGAAGGCGAGTTTCACGCGCTTCACCATGTCACGGCTGACCAGCCACCAGTCACCGGTCTTTGCCCAGTAGCGCAGCGCTACGGAGATCGTGCCGTCACCAAGGCTGTCGATGAAGACGCTGGGTGCCGGTGACGTCAGCACCCTGGAATCGGCTTTGGCAAGGTTCATCAGCCTCTCCATCGCCAGATCGATGTCATCCTCATAGGCGACGCTGATTTTCAGCTCGTTCCGCCGGGTGGGTTCGCGGCTAAAATTGGTAATCGGCGTGTTCCAGAGCGTCGAATTCGGCGCCAGCCGGTAAAGCCCGTCGCCGGTTTTGAGCTCGGTTGCAAACAATCCGATTTCGCGTACCGTGCCGGCCACGCTGCTGGTCTCTATATATTCGCCGACGCGGAACGGCCTGAGGATCAGCAGCATGATGCCGGCGGCGATATTCTGCAGCGTGCCTTGCAGCGCCAGTCCGATCGCCAGGCCTGCCGCGCCGAGGGTTGCGATGATCGAGGCGGTCTGGACGCCGAATTGACCGAGCACGGTGATGAACACCAGAATGAGCAGGGCATAGCGCAGCACATTGGTGAAGAAACGCGCTAGCGTCTCGTCGATGCCATGAACGCGCGACAGGCCTTCATAGGCCCAACGACTGGTAAAACCGGCCAGCGCCCAGCCAAGAACGAGAAGGATCACCGCCCCGAGGACAGAGAAGGAATATTGCACGGCAAGCGCGCTTGCCTGGCTGAGCGCCGTTTGCGTGGCGAGGAGGACATCGGCTGCCTGTTGTTCCATGATCTGGCCCTGTCGATTGTGCGTGATCGGGGCCTAGATGGAGCGGCTGGCGGCAGCGTCAACCGCAAGCGGCGTCCCGGATAGCAAGGACGAAGGGCGCGTTGCCGTCGGCATCGGCGCCACGTCCGATTGCCCGCACCGCCGCAACCAGCCGGCCGCTGCGGCCGAGCAGCGCGTCACCGATTTGGATCAGCCGGGCATTCGGTGTCGCGAAAGGCGAGGCGGCCCGCAGCCGGCGGGCAAGCGTTTCGTCGCTTTGATCGGGTGCCAGCGACAGCGCGGCGATGAGGGCTGCGGCCGGCGATCGCGACACACCCATCCAGCAATGGATGAGCAGCGGCGTCTCCTGCCGCCACGAGGCGGCAAAGTCGATAATCCCGCGCACATGCGTCTCATCAGGCGCCACGAGATCACCGGTGCCCTTGAAGACGATGTCGTTCATAGCAAGCGTCAGATGACGTTCGGCCGCGATCACGCCCGGCCGGTGAAAGGCCTGCTCCTTGGCGATCAGGCTGATCATGTCGCGCGCCTTGTGGCGCACCGCCATCTCCGCGATGCGCGACAGCGGCGAGACGACGATGAAGGTCACGATACCATCTCCCGCTCGACCTCGATCGCGGCGAAGCGCTCGCAGAACAACCGCTGTGCTTCGATGGCCGGCAAGGGCTCGATCATCAGCATGTCCTTGCTGATGCCGCGCGGCTGGCCGAAGAATTTCTGTGCCTCGGCAGGTGTGAAACCGGCAAGCACGGTCGCTTCGAAATAGGCGGCGATCGTATCGGCCTTTTTGATTCGGTCCTTGAGGTCGCGCGAGGGATGCGGCGGCAGGCCGAAGCGCAGGTGCACGGCGGCCTCCAGCCGCTTTTCCACCGTCTTGTAGCCGCCGCCGACCACCGATTTGAACGGCGAGATCATGTCGCCGATCACATATTCGGGCGCATCGTGCAGCAGCGCCATCAGGCACTCCTGCGGCCGCGCGTCGTTGAAGCGACGGAAGATATCCTCGACGACGAGACTGTGCTGGGCCACCGAGAAAGCATGATCTCCGGAGGTCTGGCCGTTCCAGCGGGCCACACGCGCAAGCCCATGAGCGATGTCGATCAGTTCGACATCGAGCGGCGAGGGGTCGAGCAGGTCGAGCCTGCGCCCGGACAGCATGCGCTGCCAGGCACGCGGAGCTTTCGGTGTTGTCACGCGCTGGCCTCGTCGGCGCTGGCGGGAAAGACGAGACCGGACCATGCCGGCAGGACGAGGGACACAGGCGTGTCGCCGGCGAGCAGCGGCGTGCCTGCCGCCATCGCCGCGCCGGCGCGGTCGATGCGCACGATCGCAAGTCCATTGCCGCCTTCGACCGAACCGAGTGTTCCCACAGGCTTGCCGGCGGCGGTGATCTCCGTCCCGGTCCCTGGCAGGGCCGTTGCGGCGGACACTGTCACGACGCGCCGGCGCGCGGTGCCGCGATGCTGCATGCGCGAGACGACCTCCTGGCCGACATAGCAGCCTTTCCTGAAGGAGAGGCCACCGTTGAAATCCATCAGCACGTCATGCGGGAAGGCGTCCTGCAGGGCAAAGTCAGATCCTGATGTGACGATGCCGTGGCTGATGCGCAGCGCGTCGTAGAGCACTTCTGCACCATCGCCGTGTCTTCCTGCCCGACGGGTGAGCGTGACGCCCGCCTTGGCGAAGCGACTGTCTCGGGCACCCTGGCTCTCCCGGACGCCCTCGGCACCCTCGTCCCAGGAAACGGTAACGCCCTCTTCGGTGCTTGGCGAAAGTGTGACGGCGGCGCGCAGCTTGTACATCGTCAGCCGCTTCAACAGGCCGTCGCGCTGGCCGGCATCGGTTTCGATCATGTAGCCGTCGCCGTCCTGCCAGATCATGAAGTCGAACAGGATCTTGCCTTGCGGCGTCAAGAGTGCCCCGGGCCGCGCCTCATCAGGCCCAAGCGCGGTGATATCGGTGGTGATCAGGTTCTGCAGGAAGGATTGGGCTTCCGCGCCGCTGACGAAGAGCAATGAGCGGTCTTTCAGGAATACGGCTGGCATGGCGGAACCTGTCGCGTTGGTCATCGCTCAGAGGTATGTCTTCATGAGGTGGATCGCAAGCGCCATGCGAACGTGAAAAGCGCAGCCAAGACGGGCATCAATCGCCCGCTGTGAAGAATTTCCATTTACCCTGAGGCGTAATGCCGAGGCGGTAGAAATTATATCCGCCGAATTCCTGCATGTCGGAGAGATCGCCGGCAGTGACGATGCGCAGCAGTTCAACACGCTCCGGCGGCGTCAGCGTCTTCAGGTCCTTCTCGGCAAAATAGGGCCAGACATACATGTCGTCTGCTGTGCCCTGGCCGACATGTACGAAGCCGGTCGAGACGATGTCGAGCATGATGGCAAGGATCTCGTCACCGTCAGGATCGCCCGACAGATCCTTCAGCGTGCCGATCGGATCGTCGGTCGGTTCGCCCACAGTCACCTGCGTCTGGTCGGCACCAGTGCCCATCAGCGGCCGCAGCCGCTCGAGATCGCCGGAGGCGGCCGCCTCGACGATCTGCTCGCGCATCTTGCGAACCGGTTCTGGCACCTTGCTGATGTCGTAGATCACCTCGGCAGGCTTGGAATTGTCCTGAGCGCCCGGCGTCTTGTCGACACCCTGATTGTTCTGGCCGTTGACCAGCGGATCGGCCATGGGAACGCCGGGAGTGGTCTGCGGCTGGCTCTGTCCCTGAGCGCTTCCCTGTGCGGGTGGCGTCTCGTTGGCCGCTTGGCCGGGGATCTTGTGCAGTTCGGAAAGCGCGTAGGCTGCCGGCGCAAGGAAAACATTGCCGGCGGCGAGGCTGAACGCAAGCAGCACCGGCGCGAGGGAAATTCGCGAAACTTTCTTTTTACCGGTGTGCATCAAACTCTCTGATAACAATTATTGCAGGGTGCGGTTCGCGGAGAAATCGCCGGCAAGCATGCGCTCACGCAGCGAATCCAGCAGGGCTTCGGCGCTCTTTTCCCCATGCAATCTGATCGTCTCGCGCAGCGCATGTGCAATGGCGGCATCAGCGATGATTTCAGGCTCGATCCCGTCGGCCATGCCGTCGGCCCAAGCCTCGTTCTGGTACTCCAGAGCTGCCTGCATCTTTTCGTGGACGATCATGTCGTCGATGTCGTTGAGGCTTGCTTCCATTGTCTTTTCCTCAGAACTTCTCATGTCTTACTGCACCGTTAACAACACTAACAGCCTTTTCCCAAAACGACACGTCCGCTTGCGAAAACAGGTTAATTAAACGTCAATTTCCAAAGCGCGAGGTAATTTCTGTGGCAAGTGTTGCACCTTCGTTACGGTAGCGCTCTTCTGCCACGATGGCCGCCGGGGTGCAATCCGTATAGACCGAGGCGAAGGCGCGATAGCCGCGATTGAAGGCTGCTGTCAGCTTCTCCTTGCGCTGCGGCTCGTTGCCGGTCTCCGAATCAAGCAGCTGCTGCATGCTGTTTCGCCACTCGTCGCCGCCAGGCGCCTTGCAGAGCGTTCTCAGATAATGCACCGAACCCAGCACCTCGGCGAACCGCGCCAGCTTGTCGTCATAGGGCACGATCACAGCAGGTGGGGGCGCAATTTCCTCCTGCTGCGGAGGCGGCGTATTCTTGCCCTGCGCCATCGTGGGGCCGGCGAGCACGAGCAGGGACAGGAAAACGCGTCGAACGGGAATCATGCACCCAGTTGATACGTTGAGCATGACGGCAACAAGGCGTGCTTCAAAGTTTCCACGTCTATTCGCCGCCCGCCAGCCGTTCCGCGCATTCGAGCACGCTCTGCGGCACGGGCAGCCGCCGGATTTCCTCCACCGTGTACCAGCCGAGGGCGGCCGCATCGTCGGCGGCTTCCGCCACCGCGTCTTCATCCGCATCGACCCGAAAGACCGATAGCAGGAAATGGCTGTTGACGCTGCCGTCGGCCGCATGCGTCTTCAGGTCGTAGGTCGAAAACAGCCGCGGATTCCGTGCCGAAATGCCGGTCTCTTCATGGAGTTCGCGCAATGCCGTTTGCTCCGGCGTTTCGCCAGGCTCGGCCCGCCCGCCGGGAAAGGCATACATGTCGGCGGAAGGCGGATTGCGTCGCAACACCAGAAGGAATCGTCCATCACGTTCGAGAATGGCGGCTGAGCCGGGTTTAGCGGTGGACGTCATCGGGACTGCTCTTGCTGTGATGGCTCATCTTATCGAATGAATAGTGCCACGAGGATTCGAAAGGTGCTTCCGTGACCTACATCATTTTTGCGTTTGCTGCCCTCTTCGAGATCGCCGGCTGCTTTGCCTTCTGGGCATGGCTGAAACTCGAAAAACCCGTCTGGTGGCTGGCGCCGGGCATGGTCTCCCTGGCGCTTTTCGCCTGGCTTCTGACGTTGGTGCCGAGCGAGGCCGCCGGCCGCGCCTTCGCAGCCTATGGCGGCATCTACATCCTCGCATCGCTGCACTGGCTGTGGCTGGTCGAAGCCCGTGTGCCTGATCGTTACGATATCGGCGGTGCGCTGATCTGCCTTGCCGGCGCCAGCCTCATCCTCTTCGCGCCGAGAGGCTGAGGCGTCTTGACGGAGCACCGGCCGGGTGCAAAGACAAGCCGATGTGTGGACGTTTCGCCCTGACAATCTCCAGCGTCGACCTGCGCGACGTCTTCTCCGGTCTCGATTTCGACGATTTTCCGGCGCGCTACAACATCGCGCCGACGCAACCGATCCTCGTTGTCATATCAGGCGAGGGCAGGGAGCAGGGCAGCAACTTGGCCGACCGGCGCGCCGTGCTCGTGCGCTGGGGCCTGACGCCGGGTTGGGTCAAGGATCCGAAGGATTTCCCGCTGCTGATCAACGCGCGCTCCGAAACCGCGATCGGCAAGGCCTCCTTCCGCGCCGCCATGCGTCATCGCCGCGTGCTCATCCCGGCCTCCGGTTTCTATGAATGGCATCGTCCGTCGAAGGAAAGCGGCGAGAAGCCGCAGGCCTACTGGATCAGGCCGCGCCGGGGTGGGGTCATCGCCTTTGCCGGGCTGATGGAGACATGGTCCTCGGCCGACGGGTCCGAGGTCGATACCGGCGCGATCCTGACGACATCAGCCAATTCAGCCATATCAGCGATCCACGATCGCATGCCCGTCGTCATCAGACCTGAGGATTTCACGCGCTGGCTGGATTGCAAGACTCAGGAGCCGCGCGAAGTGGTAGACTTGATGCAGCCGGTTCAGGATGATTTCTTCGAGGCCGTACCGGTCTCCGACAGAGTCAACAAGGTTGCCAACATGGGCCCCGACCTGCAGGCGCCGGTCGTCGTCGAAAAGCCGCTGAAGGCGCCCGACAAGCAAAAGCCTGACGGCGGCCAACTCAGCTTCTTCTGAACACTATCCGCCATCCCTGCAGGCCGTCGGCGACCTATCGGCGCCGACGTCTCACATAAGCGACGGCGATGTATCGCTTCCTCCATCAGGTTTTTCGCGTTGTGCTTGGTCGCCAGAGCGTTGTCGGGAGATTTCCGACGATCGCCTCGTCATTCGCTTCGTCAGCGGTGCCTAACGCATGTAACCCGAAAGCACGCGTGATTCCAATTTGAAGCCTTCCGCTTCAAGCGGATTTTTTGACGCTGGTCGGCTTATGCTTCGCCATCAGCGATGCTGCGGCAACAGCCTTCAGGCCGACGGGGCGATAATTGGCGGCGAGGTCTGGCTTGGCCGCCTGCTGTTCGCCGGTACTGCTCTTCTTCGAAGTCACGATACTCTCCTTGCGTGGTTCTTCCCTGGGTATTTTATAGTTTGATGTTTCATCACGAATAGCGACAAAACGGGGGCGTCGCTTATCAGGATTTGTAAACGCGCACCATAATTCGCGAGGCTTAACTGAAGCCTACGTTGGTTAATACTTACTGAAGAGAGCAGTTCCAATAAAAGTCTGAAAGCGGTTTTCTGGGGAAAAGCGCAGAACAGCTTCATCCGGATAAACCGCATGCTTTTCCCGGGGATACGTCAGAACGAAGGGAGAGAAGCATTTCCGTCATTCCAAGAAATCCGGAAATGCTAGGAGATCAGATGTGCCGGCCGATATCGTCGTCGCCGATGCCCGGCTCCTCGATCGTCAGCGTCCCGTATTTCCGCCGCCATTTACGGGCGCCGAAGGGAAGCGATACGAGGTAGGCGGCCACGGTGAAGACCATCACCTCCCAGGTGTAGCTCATCAGCAGAGCCACATAGAGCACGACGCCGAGCATCATCGGCAGTACGAGGTCGCGCCGCAAGCGGTTGCCTTCCGATTTGCCCGACCAGACCGGCAGCCGGCTGATCAGCAGGAAGGCGATGAGCACGGTGTAAATCGACGAGATATAGGCGAAGGTGCGATCCGTCGCCAGCCCGAGGAAGCCGAGATAGACCGGCAGCAGCACAAGCATGGCGCCGGCCGGCGCCGGCACGCCGACGAAATATTCTGATTGCCAGCTCGCCTTGTTCTCGCGTTCGGCCATGACATTGAAGCGGGCAAGGCGAAGTCCGGCGGCGATGGCATAGATCAGCGCGGCGATCCAGCCGAGCGAGCGCGCCTGGTCGAGCGCGAAGACATAGACGACGAGGGCGGGTGCGACGCCGAAATTGACGATGTCGGCAAGCGAATCCATCTGCGCGCCGAACTTAGAAGTCGCCTTCATCAGCCGCGCTACGCGCCCGTCGATACCGTCGAGGAAGGCGGCGAGCAGCACCATGGAAACGGCGAGCTCGTAACGATTCTCGAAAGCCAGCCGGATGCCGGTCAACCCGGCGCAGATCGCCAGAATGGTGATAAGGTTCGGAAAGACGAGCCGGAGCGGGATTTCGCGCAGACGCGGGCCGCGGGCGGAATCATCCGGCCCATTGGGCTCGAAAGGCGGAAAAGGCGTTTCCATATCGCGTTCCAATCGTTCCTAAGGCAATTCCAGCAACAGTGCGTAGCGCTTCTGCACTTCCGTGAAAAGCTCACCCGCTCTAACTGCGGCGGCTGATGACGGGACCCTTGGCGGAGGCGAATTCGGCGATGACGGTTTCTCCCGCAACCGCCGTCTGGCCGAGCGAGACGCGCGGCGCAGCACCGGCGGGCAGGAATACGTCGAGCCGCGAGCCGAAACGGATCAGCCCGAAGCGCTCGCCGGCATCCACCGGCTCGTTGGGGTTTGCCCAGCAGAGGATGCGCCGCGCCACGAGGCCGGCGATCTGCACGACGCCGATCTGGCCGTGGCGGGTTTCGATCACCAGCCCGTTGCGCTCATTGTCCTCGCTCGCCTTGTCGAGCTCGGCGTTGACGAAGCTGCCGGAGCGGTAGTTGATGCTGATGATGCGCCCGCGCATCGGCGCCCGGTTCACATGGCAATTGAAGACGTTCATGAAGACCGAGATGCGCAGCATCGGCTCGGAGCCGAGGTTGAGCTCGGCCGGCGGGGTCACCATCTGGATCGCCGAGACCTTGCCGTCGGCGGGAGAGATCACCAGGTCGTCGTCCTGCGGGGTCACGCGCTCCGGATCGCGGAAGAAATAGGCGCACCAGAGCGTGAAGATCATGCCGATCCAGAAGAGCGGCTTGAAGATCCATCCCAAGACCAGCGATGCGACGAAGAAGGCGGCAACGAAGGGATAACCCTCCTTGTGCACGGGGACGATCGTGTTGCGAACCGTGTTGAACAGGCTCATGGCTGCCGGTCTCCTTGCGTTTTCATTTTTGCTGGTTAGCGAAAAACCGTCTCCGGGGCAATGCTGCGGCATCGGCCCTGGTTCCCACGCCGGGTTTCTGAACAACAAAAGCCGGCCGGCGTCGGTTTCCCCCTCAGCTTGCCGGAGCAAGTCGTGTTATCACGCCGAGGTCGTCGCTTTCGCGCACCTGCTTCAGATGTTCCTCCGCCTGTGTCGCCTCGCGCTGGCGGTTCCACATCGAGGCATAAAGGCCGTTCCTTTCGAGCAGGGCTGCATGTGTTCCGCGCTCGGCGATCTCGCCGCTTTTGAGCACGATGATTTCATCGGCGCTGATGACAGTCGAAAGCCGGTGGGCGATAACAAGCGTCGTGCGGTTCTTCGAAACCAGGTCGAGCGCTTCCTGGATTTCTCGTTCCGTCGTCGTGTCGAGCGCCGACGTCGCCTCGTCGAGGATCAGGATCGGTGGCGCCTTGAGGATGGTGCGGGCGATCGCCACCCGCTGCTTCTCGCCGCCCGAAAGCTTCAGCCCGCGCTCGCCAACCTTGGTTTCGAAACCCTCGGGCAGCGTTTCGATGAAATGTGCGATCTGCGCCACCTCGGCCGCTGCAAAGACCTCGCCGTCGCTGGCCGATGTGCGGCCGTAGCGGATGTTGTAGGCGACCGTGTCGTTGAAGAGCACTGTATCCTGCGGCACCATGCCGATCGCCGTACGCAGACTCTTCTGCGTCACCTTGCGGATATCCTGGCCGTCGACGGTGATCGCGCCGCTCTGGATATCGTAGAAACGATAGAGCAGGCGCGACAGCGTCGATTTGCCCGCACCCGACGGACCGACGACGGCGACCGTCTTGCCGGCCGGCACCTCGAAGGAAATGCCCTTCAGGATCGGACGGGCCGCGTCGTAGGCGAAATGCACGTCCTTGAAGGAGATCGCGCCCTGGCCGATCCGAAGTTCGGTCGCATCGGGCGCGTCTTTGACTTCGGTCTGCACCTCAAGCAAATCGAACATCTGCTCGATATCGGTCAGCCCCTGGCGAATTTCCCGGTAGACGAAGCCGATGAAGTTGAGCGGTACGGAAAGCTGCAGCAGCATCGAATTGACGAAAACGAAATCGCCGACCGTCTGCTCGCCGCGCTGCACGGCCAGCGCCGACAGCACCAGCATGATGGTCGTGCCGATGCCGAAGATGACGCCCTGGCCGAAGTTCAGCCAGCCGAGCGAGGTCCAGACATCGGTTGCCGCCTTCTCGTAGCGTTCCATCGATTTGTCGAAGCGCTTGGCCTCCATCTCTTCATTGCCGAAATATTTGACGGTCTCGAAATTGAGGAGCGAGTCGATCGCCTTGGTATTGGCGTCGGTATCGCTATCGTTCATCGACCGGCGGATGGCGATGCGCCAGTCGGATGCGCGGATCGTGAACCAGATATAGGCCCAGACGGTAAAGGCGGTAACGGCGAGATAGGAGAAGCCGTAGCCCCACCAGAAGATCACTGCCGTCAGCAGGAATTCGATGACGGTCGGGACCGAATTGAGGATCGTGAAGCGCACGATCGTCTCGATGCCCTTGGTGCCGCGCTCGATGATGCGCGACAGCCCGCCGGTCTTGCGCTCCAGATGGAAGCGCAGCGACAGCTCGTGCATGTGCACGAAGGTCCTGTAGGCGAGCTGGCGCACCGCATGTTGTCCGACGCTGGCAAAGAGCGCGTCGCGCAGCTGATTGAGGCCGAGCTGGATCAGCCGGGTGATGCTATAGGCGATGACAAGCGCGATGGCGCCGGCCAGCAGCGGCGGCACCGAGCCGGCAAGATCCATCCTGCCGTTCAGCGCATCGGTCGACCATTTGAAGAAATAGGGAACGAGCAACAGTACGAACTTGGAGATCAGCAGAAAGACCGAAGCCCAGACGACGCGCATCTTGAGGTCGGGCCGGCCGGCCGGCCACATATAGGGCCAGAGGTTGAGAAGCGTCTGCGGCAGGTTGGATTCCGAGACTGTCTTGCCGTTTGCCATGATTGTCTCCAGCCCGGATGGGCTTGCCGCGATTGCGGCGATTCGATGCCGGCAAGAGCGCGGAACCGGGACGTGCCTGAAAGCGCTTCCCACAACCCGCAGCCGCCACCGCCAGATAGGGTGCCGGGCGGACGAATACAACAATTGCTGGGGTAAGGAAACGACGAGGCCGGGCGCTTGTCCCGCCCGGCCTCGTCGTGTTGTTTTGCAGCTTAGAGATGCTGGCCGGACATGCGCTTGCGGTGCAGCTCTTCGGCATTCGGCAGTACATCCTTCGGCAGGCCGAAAATCTGGCCAGGGCGGATGCGATCGGGATTGATGATCTTGTCCTCGTTGGCGATGTAGATCGTCGTGTAGCGAACGCCGAGACCATAGGTACGGCGCGAGATCTGCCAAAGCGTGTCGCCGCGGCGAATGATGACCGCCGCGTTGTTCGCCGTCAGCGGCGCCTGTTCGATCGTCTTCGGCTGGTTGCTTCCGACCTCGTTTGCAGACGGCGTTGCCGGCGCGGGTGCGGCGGTGAGCTCGGCAATCATCCCGCCCAGCTTGTCGAGTGCGGCGCCGACCGACTTCGCATCCCCAGGCAGGCCCTGCAGCAGCTTCAGCGCATTGCCGGCGACCTGTGAGGAGGAACCTGACGCTTGCTTGAAGACATCAGGCGCATCGGCCGCTGGACGGAAGTCTGCGACGGAGCGCAGCGCAAAGTCCGTTGCCGAGCGTGCTGCCGCAAGCTGTTCGGCGCCGGGCAACTTGCCATCGGCAAAAAGCCCCTTCAGCAGGCCGAAGGCCTTGCCGACTTCGGCTTTCAGTTTGCGGAGCTCGCCTTCGTCAAGCGGAACCATCGAGGAAGCACCGTTCGCATCTGCGGGGGCCGATTGCGCGGCGACCCTCACCTGATCGCCGGCGGGGCGATTGAAATTCACCGACGCACGCACGATCACCTTGCCAGTGGGATCGACGACATCGACGCGGATCTTGTGGTCGCCGACCGAAAGCGCCACCACACCGTCGATGACGAAATGGCCGTCGGAGCCGGCAGTATCCTGGCCGACGAGGCTGTCGTCGGCATAACCGATGACCTTGGCATTGGAGCGCGTCGTGCCGGCAATGAAGATCTTGTTGCCTTCGATCTCGACGGCATTGACCATCACGTCGGGTGCATTCGTCTTATCCGGTGCGGCAGTGCCGGGAATGGCCGGTGCCGTATCAGCGCCGCCGGAGGGTGTGTCGGTGAGGTTCGGCGTCTGCAGCGCCAGCTCGCCGGTTGGTGCAGCCGAGCTTTCACCGGTTGCCGGCTTGTCCGCAGGCGGCGCCATCGGATTGGAGGCGTCGGCAACTTCGGTTCCGGCCTTCGGCGCGGTGATGATGCGGCTCGCCGCGCCGGGTTTGGAAACCATGGCGAGCAGATTGGCGCCATTGCCATCCTTCGGCACGGAAATGGTCGCGACTTCTTCGGAAAGCGTGCTCTTGCCGTCCTTGCCCGTGAACTTGAGCACCAGCTGGTGGTCGCCGGCTGGAAGCGGATCGTCGAGAACGGCAGCAAAATCGCCACTCGCATCGACATTGGCCGTCGTCACCACCTTCTCGCCGTCGAGCACCTCGAGCTTGCCGTTCGGTTCGGCGGAACCGGCAATCACCGTCGATCCGTCGGGCTCGACGCGCAATACGTCGAAGGCGGGAAGTTTCGGGCCGGTATTTTCCGCTGCCGTATTCGCCCCAGGGGCGGTCTCCGGCGCACCGGTCAGCGCAACCTCGGCCTTGGCGATCGCGGCAAGCGCATCGGCGATGTTCTCGGGCAGCGACCGGACGATGGCGAGCGCCTTCGCGCCACCGTCCTTGGCCTTGGCGGCAAGGGTCTGGGTCGCGGGATCGAGGCCCTCGGGAATAGTGAAGCCGGCAAGTGCGGTCAGCGCGTTGACGGCCTTGGTTTTGGCGGCAGTGAAGACATCGATGGCAGGGCCTTTGCCGTCGGCAAACAGCGCCTTGAGCTCGCTGAGCGACACGCCGGCATCGGCCGAAAGGCGGCCGACCTGATCGGCGACCGCAGCCGCATCGCCCACAGCGGAGCGCGATGTCTTTGACGCCTCGTTAACCGTGTTCTTGAGCTCCGTGCTCGCCTGGTTGATGGCGTCGCCGACCTTGGTTGCATCGCCGCCGATACGCGGCATGACGACAAACACCATCAGTAGGATTGCGATTGCGAGGACTGCAAGAGCCAGCAAGCCGGCACGGTTCTTCATCATTATGTCTCCCAGAGCGGCAATTTGCCGTAATACCCAAAATTGCTAGCGATTCCCGTTGCTTTCCACAAGCATTCAAAGCAATTAGGCAAGCTAGGCACGCTGCTTTTCAGTCAATTTTCTTGACTGCATTGAAATGGAATAGTTGTTTTGCCCTCATGACCGAACAATCTGTATCGATTCGATCCATCTGCGTTTACTGCGGCTCCAGGCCGGGACGCGATCCTTCCCACATGGCGGCCGGGCGTGCTCTCGGAAGAGAGATCGCCGAATACGGCCTGCGCCTCGTCTATGGCGGGGGTACCAAAGGCATCATGGGCGCGGTTGCCAGCGGCGTGCTTTCAGGCGGCGGTCAGGTCACGGGCATCATTCCCGAATTCCTGATCGATATGGAAGCGACTCGCCACTCGCTCGGTCAGCTGAACGAACTCATTGTAACCCCTGACATGCATGCGCGCAAACACACCATGTTCGAGCGCTCCGATGCCTTCGTCGCGCTGCCCGGCGGCATCGGCACGCTGGAGGAGATCGTCGAGATCATGACCTGGGCGCAGCTCGGCCGCCACGAGAAGCCGATGGTCTTCGCCAACGTCAACGGTTTTTGGGATCCGATGATGGAACTGATGCGCCATATGACCGAAGAAGGCTTCCTGCACACCGCCCACCGGGTGCAGCCACTCGTCGTCGACGAGATCCCCGGCATCATTCCGGCGATCATGGCCCAGGCAGCCCAGCTCGCCGCCGATCGTGACGGCGAGGACGAGGTGATTTCGAAGATGTAGGGATTCAATGCATGTCGCCCAAAAGTGTCCAGCGGTCTTGGGACAAAGACATGCATAAAACAAAGACCTGAAGCGCGTCGCATGAATCCGATTCGACGTGACGCGCTTTAGCGCCTCAGCGCCCGCGGCTTCCCTTCAGCATCGACCAGCTATAGAGGAACAGCCCCGCCCAGATCAGCGGGAAGGCGATCATGCGCGCCGTGCCGAATGGCTCGTGGAAGACGAAGACCGCGATCAGGAAGATCATCGTCGGCGCGATATACTGCATGATGCCGATCGTTGAGAGTTTCAGCAGCTTGGCGCCGTTTGCATAGATCATCAGCGGCACGGCGGTGATGACGCCGCAGCCGAGCAGCAGGGTCGTGTCGGCAAGACCGGTGCGGTACAAATGGCCCTGGCCGCTGCCGAATTCCAGATAGAGAATGTAGAGGAGGGCCGGCCCGCTGAGGATCAGCACTTCCAGGAAGAAGCCCTGGTTCGGCCCGAGCGGCAGCGTCTTGCGCAACAGGGCGTAGAACCCCCAGCTGACCGCCAGCGTCAGCGCCACCCACGGGATGCCGCCGCTGTCCAGCGCTAGAATGGCGACGGCAAGCGCCGCAAGCGCGATCGCCGCGATCTGCAGCGGTTGCAGCTTTTCCTTGAGGAACACCGCGCCGAGGAAGATGCTGAACAGCGGATTGATGAAATAGCCAAGTGCTGCGTCGAGCGAATGGCCGGCGCCGATCGCCCAGACATAGGTGCCCCAGTTGACGGTGATCAGCGACGCCGTCAGCGCCGCCATCGCCAGCATGCGCGGCGAACTGAGTGCTGCGCGGATATCCTGCGTGCGCCCGAGCACGATCAGCACGATGCCCGCCAACGGCAGCGACCAGACGATACGATGGGCGATCACCTCGGCCGGCGAGATATGCGCCACCGCCTTCATGTAAATCGGCAGAAAGCCCCAGAGCAGATAGGCCGTCAGCGCGAAGGCGAACCCGCGCGGACTGTCTTCGTTCTTGGCCAACGGAACGGATGCATCGGTCGACATCGGTGTTTCCATCTTTGTTCTTCTTCTGATCCGGCCTAGCTTAAGCGCCGTGAATAGGCCAATTCATTTCGTTGAATGAAGGGTGAGAGGATTTGAATCCGGAAACGAAGCGATAGACGATAATATATCCGACGTCCGTCGCTGGAAGACGAAGTCCGAAGGAAGCGAACGGTATTCGGGCGAGGGCTGGGACCCCTACGCCGAGCCGCGGAAAAGGTTTATTCCGCCGCGATCTTGCCCGCCAGCTGCCGGTTCTTCATCAGCTTGTAGATGACCGAATCCATTAGCGCCTGGAACGAAGCGTCGATGATGTTCTCCGAGACGCCGACCGTCCACCAGCGCACCCCGTCGCTGTCGGTGGATTCGATCAGCACGCGGGTGATCGCCTCCGTGCCGCCATTGAGGATACGCACCTTGAAATCGGCGAGCACCAGATCGTCGATCTCGTGCTGGTACTTGCCGAAATCCTTGCGCAGCGCGAGGTCGAGCGCATTGACCGGGCCTTCGGCATCGGCAACTGACATCAGCGTCTGGCCGTCGATGGTGATCTTGACCACCGCCTCCGAGACGATCTTCACACGGCCGAGACTGTCGAAGCGGCGCTCGATCATCACGCGGAAGCCTTCGATGGTGAAGAATTCTGGGATCGTGCCGAGCGTGCGGCGGGCCAGCAGCTCGAAGCTCGCATCCGCGCCCTCATATGCATAGCCGATCGATTCACGTTCCTTGACGATCGAGATCAGCAGGTCGAGCTTCGGATCGTCCTTGGCGACCTCGATGCCGCGCCGCTTCAGCGCATTGATGAAGTTCGCCTTGCCGCCCTGGTCGGAGACCATGACCTTGCGGAAGTTACCGACGGTTTCAGGCGGCACGTGTTCATAGGTCCGCGGATCCTTGAGCAGCGCCGATGCGTGGATGCCGGCCTTGGTGGCGAAGGCTGAGGCGCCGACATAGGGCATCTGGTGATCCGGCGAGCGATTGAGCAACTCGTCGAAAGCATGCGAGAGCCGGGTGAGGTTGAGCAGCCGCTCCTCGTCGATCGCCGTTTCGAAACGGCTGTTGTAGGCGCTCTTCAGCGCCAGCGTCGGGATCAGCGTCACCAGATTGGCATTGCCGCAGCGCTCGCCGATGCCGTTCAGCGTACCCTGGATCTGCCGGACGCCGGCGTCGACGGCGGCAAGCGAATTGGCAACCGCCTGACCGGTGTCGTTATGCGCATGGATGCCAAGACAGTGGCCGGGAACGCCTGAGGCGATCACCGCCTCGACGATGGCGCGCACCTCCGGCGGCTGCGTGCCGCCATTGGTGTCGCAGAGTACAACCCAGCGGGCGCCACTCTCATAGGCCGTCTTGGCGCAGGCGAGCGCATAGGCCGGATTGGCCTTGAAGCCGTCGAAGAAATGCTCGCAATCGACGATCGCCTCCTTACCCGCGCCAACCGCCGCCTTGACGCTTTCGGCGATGCATTCGAGGTTTTCCTCGTTGGTGCAGCCGAGCGCCACCGCGACATGATAATCCCAGCTCTTGGCGACGAAACAGATGGCGTCGGATTTTGCCTGCAGCAGCCCGGCAATGCCGGGATCGTTGGAGACCGAAACGCCCGCCCGCTTCGTCATGCCGAAGGCGACGAAACTGGCCTGGCTGGTGCGCTTCTCGCTGAAGAAGGCGGTATCCGTCGGATTGGCGCCGGGATATCCGCCCTCGACGTAGTCGAGGCCGAACTCGTCCAGCATGGCGGCAATCGCAATCTTGTCCTCGACGGAAAAATCGATGCCGGGCGTCTGCTGCCCGTCCCGAAGCGTCGTGTCGAAGAGGTAGATGCGTTCTTTCATGTCGTTTCCTCCCGCCAAGCGGGTTGTAATGAAGTGCGGATGCTGCCCCTCATCCGGCTGCCGCCACCTTCTCCCCGTTATGACGGGGAGAAGGGATATGCCGCACCGTATCGCGGGGCACGTCCCCTCTCCCCGCGGGCGGGGAGAGGGTTAGGGTGAGGGGCTGCCCCCAATGCTAACGATCAGTCTTGCTTCCTGGCAAACTTATCCGTCGCCCGGATCAGCCGATCGAGAATCCCCGGCTCCGAATAGGCATGGCCCGCACCCTCGATCAGGTGGAACTCCGCCTTCGGCCAGGCCTTGTGCAGCAGCCAGGCATATTTGGCCGGGCAGGGCATGTCGTAGCGGCCATGCACGATGACGCCGGGAATATGCTTGAGCCTGCCGGCATCGCGGATCAGCTGTCCCTCGTCCATCCAGCCGGCATTGACAAAGAAATGGTTCTCGATGCGCGCAAATGCATAGGCGAATTCCGGCTCCTCGAACTTGAAGCTCGTCGAAGGTTCCGGCAGCAGCGTGATCGTTTCGCCTTCCCAGATGCTCCAGGCCTGCGCCGCCGCGAGGCGCACATTCCTGTCCTCATGCGTCAGGCGGCGATGATAGGCATGCATCATCTCATGCCGCTCTTCCGGCGGAATCGGCGCGATGAACCGCTCCCACTTGTCAGGGAACATCTCCGAGACGCCGAATTGATAATACCAGTCGAGCTCGGCCTTGGTCAGCGTATAGATGCCGCGCAGGATGAGCTCGGAGACGTGCTGCGGATGCGTCTCGGCATAGGCGAGCGCCAGGGTCGAGCCCCAGGAGCCGCCGAACACCTGCCAGCTGTCGACGCCGGCCATCTCGCGCAGCCGCTCGATATCGGCGACGAGGTGCCAGGTCGTGTTGGCATGCAGTTCCGCATGCGGCGTCGACCTGCCGCAACCGCGCTGGTCGAACAGCATGACGTCGTAGAGGGCGGGATCGAAGAGCCGGCGATGGGCGGGCGAGATGCCGCCGCCCGGGCCGCCATGCAGGAAGACGGCGGGCTTGGCGCCAGGCGTGCCCGAGCGCTCCCAATAGATCACATGGCCGTCGCCGACATCGAGATGGCCGGAAACATAGGGTTCGATTTCGGGATAGAGCGTGCGCAGTATCTCGGTCATATCTTCACGCCTTTCGCCGGCCAGACTTCGGTGTCGTGATCGGGATGCTGGAAGGAGATGATCGCCTCCTGCCGGGAGTAGAAATCCTGATCCTTCAGCACCGGCGCCTCGAAGATTTCCTCGACCCAGGGCAGGCGGGCCTCGTAGTTGACCTGGATCAGCGGTGCGAGGTCGCTGCGGTCGTCGAAGGTGCCGATCGCAAGCTCCAGCCCGCCCGGATGACGATAGGTCATCGGCGTGCCGCAATTGTTGCAGAAGCCGCGTTCGATATTGACCGAGGACTGGAAGTAGTTCGGCTCGCCGCGTGTCCACTCCATCCCTTCCTCAGGCGCGGTAACGAGCGCCGAGAAGAAGCCGCCGAACTGCTTCTGGCACATGCGGCAATGGCAGATCGAGGGTCGCCCCAGTCTGCCCGAGATGCGGAAGCGCACGGCACCGCACTGGCATCCGCCTGTCTTGATCGTGTCCGTCATGAGGTTTCTCCGAGGGGCCAGCTTTTCGTGTCGTGGTCGGGGTGTTGATGGTTGCTTGCCGCGATCGCATTCTCGCGGTCGGGCGTTTCAGCCTGTGGTTCCAGCGGCAGGCCGTCCAGCGCGTGAAACCAGGACATCTTGCGGCCGGTGTTCGATTGCATCACCGGCTTGACCGCATCGGGATCATCGAGCGATCCGAGCGTGATGTTGATGAATTCCGCCTCCGGAATATCGTAGAACAGCGGCGTGCCGCAATCGCCGCAGAAGCCGCGCCGCACCAGATCCGAGGACTGAAACCATTTCGGCGCGCCGCGCGTGAAGGTAAAATCGCTGCGCATCACGCCGGCAAGCGGCATGAAATAATTGCCCGCCGCCTTCTGGCACATGCGGCAATGGCAAAGATGGGGATAGCCGAGTTCGCCTTTGGCGCGGTAACGCACCGCCCCGCACTGGCACCCGCCGCTTTTGTCTGATTCCGTCGTCATCCGATCTCCTTGGGTGGCCATGCCTGCGTCTCATGATCAGGATGCTGGCAGGAGACAAGCTCAAGCAGGAAGGGGGCGGCTTGCGCATCCTCTTCCGTCCGGTGGCCCGGCAATTCGTGCAGATGATCGACGAAACCGATCTTGCCCTCGATGCCGAATTGGATCACCGGCGGAAACGCCGAAGGGTCGTCAAAGGCGCCGGCGGCAATCGCCATTCCATCCGGCGCCTCGTAGGTTAGCGGCGTGCCGCAATCGCCGCAGAAGCCACGCTCGACGAAATTGGAAGAGCGGAATCTTTTCCGCTCTCCGCGTGTCCATTCGAAATCGGCGCCGCGTACTGAGACCAGCGGCGCATAATAGGCACCGAACGCCTTCTGGCACATGCGGCAATGACAGATCGACGAATCCTTGACGTCGCCGCTGACGCGGAAACGGATCGCTCCGCATTGGCAGCCGCCGGTATAGGTGGTCATCTCTTGACCTCCCACGTCGTCACGCGCTCGCCCGTTACCGCATCCTTGCCGTCCTTCAACTGGATGCCCTTCGCCGTCAGTTCGTCGCGGATCTTGTCGGCCTCGGTGAAGTTCTTCGCTTTCAGCATTTCGAGACGCATTGCGACCAGCGCATCGACCGCCGATGCGACGGCTTCGTCGATTTCCATCTTTTTCGGCAGCAAGCCCAGCAGGTCGGCCGTTGCGGCAAAGACGGCACTGGCTGTGGGATCCGTATGCGCAGCTTGCGCCAACGCATGCAATGCCTGCACCGCGGCCACCGTATTGAGGTCGTCGGAAAGCGCGTTCAGCACGGATTCATCGGGCGCCGCATCGCCGACTTCTGCCGCCGGCCATTTGGCGAGCAGACGTTCGGCTTCTTCCAATCGCTTGATCGAGAAATCGATCGGCTCGCGGTAATGCGTCATCAGCATGGCAAGGCGCAGCACCTGGCCCGGCCATTTGCGGCCGCCGAAGGTTTCCGTGTGCAGCAACTCGTGGATGGTGACGAAATTGCCTTCGGATTTCGACATCTTGCGGCCTTCGACCTGCAGGAAGCCGTTATGCATCCAGACATTCGCCATCACCTCGGTACCGTGGGCGCAGCGCGACTGGGCGATTTCGTTTTCATGATGCGGGAAGATCAAGTCCAGCCCGCCGCCGTGAATGTCGAAGACATTGCCGAGATAGCGCTTGCTCATCGCGGAGCATTCGATGTGCCATCCGGGCCGGCCACGGCCCCATGGGCTCTCCCAGCCGGGCTCGTTGTGGCTCGACAATTTCCAGAGCACGAAATCGCCAGGATGCTTTTTGTGTGCGTCGACAGCGATGCGGGCACCCGCCTGCTGCTCGTCGAGCGGACGCTTCGAAAGCTGACCGTAATCCGCCATGGATTTGGTGTCGAACAGCACTTCGCCCGATGCAACATAGGCATGGCCGTTGCCGATCAGCTTCTCGATGATCTCGGTCATCTCGACGATATTGTCGGTGGCGCGCGGCTCGAAGCTTGGCTCCAGGCAGCCGAGTTCGGCGACATCGGTGTGAAATTGCGTCTCAGTCTTTTCCGTGACCGCGCGGATCGCGTCGTTGAGCGGCAGGCCCGGATGGTCCCGAAGCGCCCGCGCATTGATCTTGTCGTCGACGTCGGTGATGTTGCGGGCATAAGTGACGTGGTCTTCGCCATAGACATGGCGCAGCAGCCGGAACAGCACGTCGAAGACGATGACCGGCCGGGCATTGCCGATATGAGCGAAGTCATAGACCGTCGGGCCGCAGACATACATGCGGACATTGTTGGGATCGATCGGCGAAAAGACCGATTTTTCCCGTGTCAGCGTGTTGTATAGCTTCAGTTCCGGCGTCGCGCCCATTTCACTCTCCCAAATGCACGATCAGAAAAATATCGCGACCGGCGGACCGGGGCGTTTCGCATCTTGACTATTTGGGAGACGAAAACGGCCGGGCCAGCGCTCGCGCTAGCGAATAATCTTCCGGCAGATAATGCAGATAACCGTTTTCATGGCGGGTTTTATGGCCCGGTTCGCGCCTCCGGTCAAGGGGGCGAAGAGCGATCCAGCGGCAACAGGATCCATCCATCCGATGAATCGATTGCAGCAACCAACGTCTTAGAAACCAGTTGGCGCACCCTTGAAATTCGCCCGCCATTTTCGCGGCGCAAATCTCGCATAGCCGGTTGAGAGGCTGTTGCAAATCGGGAGGAAGGGATGCGGAAACTGGCTCGATCGACGATCGGAGCGGCTGCAGTTCTGGTGGTCGCATTCGCTGCATATCTAGCATACGATTTCGGGATGCTTTGCTTCAACAATCCCTCTCTCAGCAACTATCCAATCCAAGGCATCGATGTCAGCCATCACCAGGGCGATATCGATTGGAAGGCCGTTGCCGCGCAGCCGAATGTTCGTTTCGCCTTCATGAAGGCGACCGAAGGCGGAGACCATCGGGATTCCAAGTTCGCCGACAACTGGCAGCGCGCTAGAGATGCGGGAGTGGTGAGGGGCGCTTACCATTTCTTCACCTTCTGCCGACCGGGCAAGGATCAGGCGCAGAATGTCCTGGCGACCGTGCCGAAGGAGCAGGGAACTCTGCCGATCGCCGTCGATCTGGAGTTTGTCGGCAATTGCAACAAAATCCCGACGCTCGAGGAAATGGTTGCCGAGGTGAGCGCCTTTTTCACCGAGCTGAAGGGCACTTTTCCGGAAAAACCTATTTTCTACGTCACCCAGGAGTTCTTTGATCAATATCTGAAAGGCAATGAATCGCGCTTCCCCGACCACTATCTGTGGCTGCGCAGCGTGTTCAGGGAGCCGAGGCAGGAAGAGTGCAGTCGTTTGTCGATCTGGCAATTTGCCGATAACGGCACATTGGACGGCATCCAGGGACCGGTAGACCTCAATGCACTCTGCCCGTCGGAAACGGGCTTAGCTCACCTGTTCCCAACCGTTGCAGCGAACTGAAACGTCCCGGCTTATTCCGGCAGCCGGTAATCGACGAGTTTGTTCTCCCGCACCATGAACAGCTTGCCCGTCTCCGTCACACCAGGCCCCAGCAACGGCAGGATTGCCTTTGCGACCTCGGAGGGATGCGGCAGCGACTGCGGATCTTCTCCGGGCACCGCCTGCGCCCGCATCGCCGTGCGTGTCGCCCCCGGATCGACGCTGGTGACCCGCAGCGGGGTGCTTTGACTTTCGCCGGCCCATGTGCGCGCCAGCGCCTCGACGGCGGCCTTGGAAGCGGAATAGGCGCCCCAGAAGGGGCGGCATTTGTGGGCAGCACCCGAAGAGATGATCACCGCGCGGCCGGCATCGGAGCGGGCCAGCAGCGGGTCGACCGAGCGGATCAGCCGCCATGTTGCGGTGACGTTGATGGTCATCACCTTCTCGAACACCTTCGCCTCGATATGGCCGATCGGCGAAATGACGCCGAGCACGCCGGCATTGGCGACGAGGATGTCGAGCTTGCCCCAGCGCTCGAAGATCGAGCCGCCGAGCGCATCAATCGCATTCATGTCGGCAAGGTCGAAGGGCACGAGCGTCGCCGTGCCGCCGACGGCCTTGATCGCATCATCGAGATCCTCGAGCCCGCCGACCGTGCGTGCGCAGGCAATCACATGGGCGCCGGCTTTGGCAAGTTCCAGCGCCGTGAAATAGCCGATGCCGCGCGACGCACCGGTGACGAGTGCGATCTTGCCCTCAAGATTGATGTTCATGATGTCGTGTTCCCTCACGAAGGGAGAGGGGTGCGATGCACCCCTCGGGATGGACAATGGAAAAGCCGGCGCGCCGTGTCAGCCGTTGCTGGCAAGCATGGAAATCTTGTTGCCCATGGACTCGCCGTTCTTGTCGAGCAGGCGGGTCGGATAGTCGCCGGTGAAATAATGGTCGGTGAACTGCGGCCGGGCCGGATTGCGATCCTCGCCGCCAACGGCGCGATAGAGGCCGTCGATCGACAGGAAGGCGAGCGAATCCGCGCCGATGTATTTGGCCATGGCTTCGACATCGGCATATTGGTTTGCGAGCAGCTTGTCTGCGTCAGGCGTGTCGATGCCGTAGAAATCCGGGAAGAAGATCATCGGGCTTGCGACGCGGACATGGACTTCGCGCGCGCCGGCTTCACGGATCATCTGGACGATCTTGAGAGACGTCGTGCCACGCACGATGGAATCATCGACCAGCACCACGCGCTTGCCTTCGATCATCGCCCGGTTGGCCGAATGCTTCAGCTTCACGCCGAAGGCGCGGATCTGCTGCGTCGGCTCGATGAAGGTGCGCCCGACATAATGGTTACGGATGATGCCGTATTCGAAGGGAATGCCGCTCTGCTGCGCATAGCCGAGCGCCGCCGGCGTGCCGCCATCCGGCACCGGCACGATCACGTCGCCATCGACGGGCGATTCCTTGGCGAGGTTCATGCCCATACTCTTGCGCGTCGTATAGACGTTGCGGCCGCCGACGACCGAGTCCGGGCGGGCGAAATAGACATATTCGAACAGGCAGAGGCGCTCCAGCTGTGGCTTGCTAGGCTTGCGCGCATCGATGCTGATCGAGCCGTCGGGCTGGATTTCACAGATGATGACCTCGCCGTTCTCAACGTCGCGGATGAACTTGGCGCCGATAATGTCGAGCGCGCAGGTCTCCGAGCAGAAGATCGGCTTGCCGTCGAATTCTCCCATGACCAGTGGGCGGATGCCGGTCGGGTCGCGCGCGGCAATCAGCTTGGTGCGCGTCATGGCGAGCATCGAATAGCCGCCTTCCATCTGGCGAATGGCATCGATGAAGCGGTCGGATGTGGAAGCGTGGCGGGAGCGGGCGATGAGGTGGAGGACGACCTCGGTATCGGAGGTCGACTGACAGATGGCGCCGGTCGCGATGATTTGGCGGCGCAGCGTCAGGCCGTTGGTGAAATTGCCGTTATGGGCAATGGCGATGCCGCCTTCTTCCAGTTCGGCAAAGAGCGGCTGCACGTTGCGCATGGCCACTTCGCCGGTTGTCGAGTAGCGGGTATGACCGATCGTAATGCTGCCGGGCAGGCGGGCGAGCGTCATCGGATTGGTATAGTGGTCGCCGACGAGGCCCATGTGGCGCTCTTGATAAAAGCGCTTGCCGTCGAAGGAGACGATGCCGGCCGCTTCCTGTCCGCGGTGCTGCAAGGCATGCAGGCCGAGCGCCGTGAGCGCGGCGGCATCGGGATGTCCCAGAATTCCGAAAACCCCGCATTCTTCATGCAGCGTATCTCCGTCGAGCGGATCGTCGGTCGGGAAGGAATGGGACTGGTTCATTTCTGCGGGCCTCTGCTCTCACAAGAATGGATCGGCATTTCCAGAAATAGCTGAGCCCGGCGGAGCTGGAATGCTCGGCCGGACCCTCATTTCATGTCCCGCTCAAATGGCAATTGCCGGAAGGCGGGTCAAGCTCTTGAACACTGTGTCAATTCGCCGGCTGCTGCGCGCCGCCTGCAGGCGCGGTCGGTGCGTCTTCCGCCGGAGCCTGGTCGCCCGTCGGCGGAGTGGTACCTTCGGCGCCCTGTGCCGGCGGCTGCAGCTTATCACGGATGCTTTCCGGTATCATCTGGGCAAATTGCTCCGGCAGAACCGATTTCAGCTTCACGACCATCGAATCCAGGAAGGGCTTCGACTTCGCTTCGTTGACCCAAGCCGGACGGTGGTCGGCATCGACGAGCCAGTTCCAGAAGGCGACGGCGACGACCAGGAGCAGAACGCCGCGCGCTGCCCCGAACAGGAAGCCGAGCGTGCGGTCGAGCGCGCCGACACGGCTGTCGATGATGAAATCGGCGATCTTCATCGTGATGAAGGAGATGACGATGAGCGCGATCAGGAAGACGACCGCTGCCGAACCGACGATCGCGATACGGTCGTCATCGGTATATTTCTTCGCATAGGGCAGCAGGTACGGATAGAGATAATAGGCAGCGGCGGCCGAACCGCCCCAGCTCGCGATCGAGAGGATCTCGCGCGAAAAGCCGCGGACCATCGCCAGCACGGCGGAGAAGAGCACGACGCCGATGACAATACCGTCGAAAATCGTAATGGGCATGTAAATTCAACTCCAGGACTGCCGCTTGGCGGCCGTGTCGTGCCTTATCGTGTGCTCCTATATCATCACCACTCTTGGCAATGAAAGGATCAAACGTCGTCTTCCACACGCAGCGCTCCCTTCGATCCGGCGATGCGCGCGACCAGATCCGGCAGGCTTCCAACTTCGCTCCAGCGCCCGCCGGAGCCCTTCGGCAATTCGGCGGAGGCGGACGGAAGCAGCGCTGCGGAAAATCCCAGCTTCTCGGCTTCCTTGAGACGCTGGGCGGTGTGCGCAACCGGCCGGATGGCGCCCGACAGGCTGACTTCGCCGAAATAGACGCAATCGGCGGGAAGGGCAATACCGGCAAGCGAGGAAACGAGCGCCGAGGCGACGGCAAGATCGGCCGCCGGTTCGGAGATGCGGTAACCGCCGGCGACGTTAAGGTAGACGTCGTGCTGGCCGAGCCTGACGCCGCAATGGGCCTCAAGCACCGCAAGGATCATCGACAGCCGGGCCGAATCCCAGCCGACCACGGCGCGGCGCGGCGTGCCGAGCGAGGTCGGCGCCACCAGCGCCTGCACCTCGACGAGAATGGGGCGGGTGCCTTCCATGCCGGCAAAGACGGCAGCACCCGGCGATTTTTCGTTGCGCTCACCAAGGAAGAGCTCGGAAGGATTGGCGACTTCGCGCAAGCCTTTGTCGGACATTTCGAAGACGCCGATCTCGTCGGTCGGGCCGAAGCGGTTCTTGACTGTGCGCAGGATGCGGTAGTGATGGCCGCGATCGCCTTCGAAATAGAGCACGGCGTCGACCATGTGCTCGACGACGCGCGGCCCGGCAATCTGCCCGTCCTTGGTTACGTGGCCGACGAGCACCATGGCGGCCCCCGTCTGCTTGGCGAAACGGATCATTGCTTGGACGCCGGTGCGCACCTGCGTCACCGTTCCCGGCGCCGATTCGGCAAGCTCGCTCCACAGCGTCTGGATGGAATCGATGATGACGAGGTCCGGCCGCTTGCCCTCGGCGAGCGTCGCCAGAATATCCTCGACATTGGTTTCGGCCGCCAGCATCACGTCGGTATCGGCCGCCGCAAGGCGTTGTGCCCGCAGCCGCACCTGCGCCACGGCTTCTTCGCCGGAGACGTAGATGATCTTGTGGCCGCGCCGCGCAAGGGCGGCGGCGGCCTGCATCAGCAGCGTCGATTTGCCGATGCCGGGATCGCCGCCGATCAGCACCGCCGAACCGCGCACGAAACCGCCGCCGAGCGCCCGGTCGAGCTCCGACATGGCGGTATGGATACGCGGTGCCTCTTCGATCTCGCCGGAGAGTGCCGTCAGCGCCACTGGTCGGCCCTTCTTCGGCGTCTTGCCAGGACCGGAGCCGATCCCGCCCATCGGGTCTTCCTCGACGATGGTGTTCCACTCGCCGCAGTTCTCGCATTTGCCGGCCCAGCGGTTATGAACCGTGCCGCAACTCTGGCAGATGAATTGTGTCCTGGCCTTCGCCATCAATTACTCTTTCAGTCCGGGTTCGCGAGCGACGCGACGCGCCGCTTCATCGAATCATTGTCGTGCTTGAGATAATGGCTATCGCAACGGATCAAAACTAATGATTTCCCCATCAGCGCACCCATGCCTATCCTTTGCTCCTCATTCGGAACGGTGGAAAATGTTCGATTATTCGTTTGCGCACTGGCTTGCATTTCTGTCGGCGGCGGTTCTGCTCAATCTCTCGCCCGGTCCCGACATCGCTTTCATCCTCGGTCACACGATGAAAAGCGGAAAACGTGCCGGTTTTTCCGCGCTGTTCGGCGTCTGGTCCGGCGCCTGCCTGCATGTGCTGATGGCCGCACTCGGCCTCTCGGCCATACTTGCCGCTTCCGCCGTCGCCTTCTCGACAGTCAAATGGATCGGCGCCGCCTATCTCGTCTGGCTGGGCATTCAGGCTTTGCGCTCCGGTGGCGGCGATGGCCTGATAAAGGCTGCTGGTGAAAGTTTGCCGGTGGCAAGGATCTACCGGCAGGGAATTCTGGTGTCGCTGCTCAATCCCAAAGTGGCGATATTCTTCCTGGCCTTCCTGCCGCAGTTCGTCGTCGAAGGGGCAGGGCCGGCATGGGCGCAACTCATGCTGCATGGCGCGCTCATCATCGTCGTCGCTGCCTTCATCGAACCGCCGCTCGTCCTTCTCGGCGGGCGCCTTGCGGATGCAATCAGGCATAATCAAAAAGTCGGACTCTGGCTCGACCGCGGCCTCGGTGCGCTTTTCGTGGCGCTCGGTGTCCGTCTCGCCCTCAGCAGCCGCTGAGTAGGAAGGCTATTCTTCGGCCACGTAGCGCCGCTCGTGGCGGAGCCCCATGCTGGTCAGGATCTCGTATCCGATCGTGCCGGATGCCCGCGCCACATCGTCCACCGGCATGTTCTTCCCGAACAGTTCGACATAATCCCCGGCGCGCACGGCGTTGTCAGGCAGGTCGGTGATATCGAAGATCGTCAGGTCCATGGTGATCCGGCCGGCAACCGGGACCTTGTGTCCGGCGATGAAACCTTGCCCGCCTTGCGGCACCACCTGCCTCAACGGCACGCCGCCGCTCGACTGGCTGCGCATGTAGCCGTCGGCATAACCGGCCGAGGCGATCGCCAGCCGGCTTTCACGGCGAAGCTGCAGCGCCCGCCCATAGCTGACGGTCTCGCCGGCTGCGACGCTGCGCACCTGGATGATGCGCGCTTCCGCCGTTGCGACGGGCCGCATCGGGTTCGCCATGCCGCTGACGGCCTCACCGCCATAGAGCGCAATGCCGGGGCGGGTCAGGTCGAAGTGATAATCCTCACCGAGAAAGATGCCGGCCGAGGCGGCAAGGCTTGAATCGATACCTTCATAAGCGGCGCTAACTCTGTGGAATGATTCGAGCTGCTGCCGGTTCATCGCATGGGTGGGATCATCGGCGCAGGCAAGGTGGCTCATGACAAGCACGGGCGCGAAGCTCGCCGGCCGCGAGACGTCGTCGGCGAGCGCGATCGCATCGTCAATATGCAGTCCGAGCCGATTGAAGCCGGTATCGACATGCAGCGCGCAGGGGTAGTCGCCGTAATCGGCAAGCACCGCCATCCAGAAGGCGAGCTGCTCGTCGGAGGAAATCACCGGCACCAGATCATTGTCGAAGAAGCGCCGCTCGGTGCCCGGCCAGATGCCTGAGAGCACGAAGATGCGCGCCTCGGGCGCATAGAGGCGAAGTGTTACGCCCTCGTCGACGGTCGCGACGAAGAAGTCGCGCGCGCCGGCCATATAGAGCGCTTCGCCGGCATCCTCGATGCCCATGCCATAGGCATCTGCCTTGACGACCGCCGAGGCGCGCGCCGCACCGGAGCGGCGCGCCATGTCGCGCCAGTTCTCCGTCAAAGCGGTCAGGTCGACGGTCAGCCGCAGGCCTGCCGAGGCAAAGTTGTCATCTTCGGGGGCGTCGAAAAATTCGCTCATGAACCACATCGAAAAGAGGCCGGAGAAGGATTCTCCGGCCAGTTTAAAGGTCAACTATGTCAAGGGAAAGCCCGGCGTTGCACGCAGCATCCGCGCGATCAGTGCTCTTCATATTGTGTGAAGGAGGGATCGGCGAGATCGGCAAAACGCGTGAATTCCGCCTGGAAGGCGAGCTTCACCGTGCCTGTCGGCCCGTGGCGCTGCTTGGCGATGATCACGTCGGCCGTGCCCTTGACCTTGTCGAACAGTGCTTCCCATTCCGGATATTTCGGATCGTGGATGTCGCGCGGCTCCGAATTCTTGACGTAATATTCCTCGCGGAACACGAAGAGCACGACGTCGGCGTCCTGCTCGATCGAGCCGGATTCGCGAAGGTCGGACAGCTGCGGCCGCTTGTCGTCGCGGCTTTCGACCTGACGCGAGAGCTGCGACAGTGCGATGATCGGAACGTTGAGCTCCTTGCCGAGCGCCTTGAGGCCGGTGGTGATTTGGGTGATTTCCTGCACGCGGTTGTCGCTGGATTTGCCCGAGCCGGTCATCAGCTGAATGTAGTCGACCACAAGCACATCGAGGCCGCGCTGGCGCTTCAGACGGCGCGCGCGGGCCGAAAGCTGGGCGATCGAGATGCCGCCGGTCTGGTCGATGAAGAGCGGCACCTTCTGCATCATCATCGAGCAGGCGACGAGCTTTTCGAAATCGGCATCGTTGATGTCGCCGCGGCGGATCTTCGAGGAGGAGACTTCCGTCTGCTCGGAGATGATACGGGTGGCGAGCTGTTCCGACGACATTTCGAGCGAGTAGAAACCGACGACGCCGCCGTTCTTCGCCTTCATGCTGCCGTCCGACTGGACTTCGCCTTCGTAGGCGGCGGCGATATTGTAGGCGATGTTTGTAGCAAGTGAGGTCTTGCCCATGCCGGGGCGTCCGGCAAGCACGATCAAGTCCGACCGCTGCAAACCGCCCATCTTGGAATCCAGCGAATGGATGCCGGTGGAAATGCCGGAAAGCCCGCCGTCACGTTCCTTGGCGACGGCCGCCATGTCGATCGCCAGCGCGACCGCATCGTTGAAGGCCTGGAAGCCGCCGTCGTAGCGGCCGTTTTCCGCCAGTTCGAAGAGGCGGCGTTCGGTATCCTCGATCTGCGACTGCGGCGGCATGTCGAGCGGCGCGTCATAGGCGATGTTGACGACGTCCTCGCCGATGGTAATCAGCGCCCGGCGCAGCGCCAGGTCGTAGATCGCCCGGCCGTAATCCTCGGCATTGATGACGGTGACGGCATTGCTGACCAGGCTCGCCAGATATTGCGAAACCGTCATGTCGCCGACCTTCTCGTCGGCTTTCAGGAAGGTCTTGATCGTCACCGGATTGGCGATCTTGCCCATGCGGATGATATCGCCGGCAACCTCGAAGATCTTCCGATGCAGCGGTTCATAGAGATGGATCGGCTTCAGGAAGTCCGACACCCGATAATAGGCGTCGTTGTTCATCAGGATCGCACCCAGAAGCGCTTGCTCGGCTTCGATATTGTTGGGTGCTTCGCGATAATGCTGCTCCGACGGGGCAACAGCTGCAATCTTTCGAGCGGCGTCGTTCATCATCATCCGTTCTGTCTTTTTCCAGCTCCGGATTTGCAATTCCGGACGCGAAAATCAAGAGGCTACGAAAGGAGCGGGGGCTCGCTTCGCCTAAATCCTGAACGCTGTGCACGTTGTTCGACTTCTCCACAGTCTTGGGCGACACAAAGGAGAAATACTGGCAGTGTCACCCGCACGACACGGTATGGCGCCGACTCAGCCCATCCGCTTCGGAGAATGTTATTTTAGCGCGATGCGATAAGGCACGCAGCAAAAACATCCGGAAGATCCCCTTAAAAAAGCGAACCGCTCGGCAGCTCACATCGAAGGGGTGGAAACGAAAAAGCCCGGCGCGGTGGCCGGGCTTCTCTCTCGCGGATCGCTCCGACGAAATTATGCTTCGTCTTCGTCGACGCCGTCAGCTTCCGGATCGAAGAAGTCTTCCGGACGCAGCGCGTCTTCGTCGACGCCGTAGATCGCGTCGACCGAGGTGAGTTCTTCGCCCTTGGACTGGCGCTCTGCCTCGTCGGCAGAACGGGCAACGTTCAGCTCGACGTGGATTTCGACTTCGGCATGCAGCTGCAGCTCGACCTTGTGCAGGCCGATCGACTTGATCGGCGTGTTGAGGTGAACCTGGTTGCGGCCGATGTTGAAGCCTTCGGCGCCGAGAATATCGACGACGTCACGGGCAGCAACCGAACCGTAGAGCTGGCCGGTTTCGCCGGCGGAGCGCACGACGATGAAGGACTTGCCGTCGAGAACGTCGGCGACCGTCTGGGCTTCCGACTTGCGCTCGAGGTTGCGGGCTTCGAGCGTCGCGCGCTCGGCTTCGAAGCGGGTCTTGTTGGCGGCGTTGGCGCGCAGCGCCTTGCCGAGCGGCAGCAGGTAGTTGCGGGCAAAGCCGTCGCGAACCTTTACGGTTTCGCCCATCTGGCCGAGCTTGGAAATGCGTTCGAGAAGGATGACTTGCATTTTCTTTTTCCTTTCTTGTGTCTCAGATTTTCGTATCGGATTGTTTGGGGGCATCAGCATCTTTCGTCGGGGTCAGTGCGATCGCCTTGCGCGTATCGCTGAGACCGAGGACGAGGATGAGGAGAGCTGGCAGCAGCATGAGCATCGAGGCCAGATAGCAGAGGATGAGGGCCGGTATGCGCCAGTCCTTGCCGCGGGTGCGGAAATGCAGCGAGGCGAAACCGGAAAGCATGAAGCCGGCGCCGAAGGCGCCGATCACGGTCGCACCGACCAGCGCCGGAACGCCGCCGAAAAAGCAGGCGGCAAGCCCGGCCAGGAAGATGAAGATCGAGTTGCGGTTCATCCGCAGCGACGAGGGAATATCCTCGCGCGGACGAAGGCCGCGGCCGGAGGCTGCAACGATGCGTACGGCGAAATAATAGGCAGCAAACAGCATGCTGACCCACATGCCGCCCTGCAAAGCCGGCAGCATCAGCAGGATCAGCGACTTGGTCTGCGCGGTCGCTGCCGGATCGGGCATGAATTCCGGCTGCTGCTGCTTGAGCGAGGTGATCAGCAGATCGACGATCGGATCGGTGATCTCCGGGCCGTAGCCGATGATCACACCGATGACGATGACGGCGAGCGTCACCAGACCGCAGAGATGCAGCAGGATATCGGAGAGCGGATACCAGGCAAGCAGATGGTCGGGCCCACCGAGTTCGGCGGCCGGACGCGCCAGATTGGCGAGATGGCTGAGCCAACCGGCCGGCAGCAGCGTCACCATCGTCATGATCAGCGCGAAGGATGGCGAGATCAAGATCGCGCCCAGCGCCGCGGCGGTGACGACGGCCGAGACTGCGGCTGCATTGCCCCAGCCGAGCCCGACGATCAGGATCGGCAGAGCCGAGGCCGTATAAAGAAGCGCGCTGAAAAACGACGGCTGCATGCTCGCGCCCAGCACCAGCAGGGCGGCGGTCAATCCGGCGAGTGCGCCGATCAGCAGCGTTTTAATGTTCGGTCGTTTCAAGGTCGCTGTCCTGCTTCATCAAGCAGTTAGAGGATGTTGCTGAATCAAATTCAGAAACGTCTCAACATGGGTTTTAAGAGTTCCGATCCGCGCCCATCGCAGAAGGGAGAAGGGAAGGCACGAATGCCTTCCCTCAAAGGTGTCGGCGTCGACCGATTAGGCGACGACGTAGGGCAGCAGGCCGAGGAAACGGGCGCGCTTGATCGCCTGAGCGAGTTCGCGCTGCTTCTTCTGGGAAACGGCCGTGATGCGGGACGGAACGATCTTGCCGCGCTCAGAAATGTAGCGCTGCAGCAGGCGTACGTCCTTGTAGTCGATCCGCGGTGCGTTGGCGCCGGAGAACGGGCAGGTCTTGCGGCGGCGATGGAACGGGCGGCGGACCGGAGCGGAGGAAGTTTCAGACATATCTCAGATCTCCCTTATACACGGTCTTCGCGCGGACGGCGCGGACGGTCGTCACGGTCGCCGAAGCCACCTTCACGCGGCGGACGCGGGCCGCGGTCACGATCACCGAAGCCGCCTTCACGCGGGCCACGGCCGCCTTCGCGCGGACGGTCGTCACGGTCGCGCTTCTGCATCATGGCAGACGGACCTTCTTCATGCTTCTCGACGGCGATCGTCATGTAGCGAAGAACGTCTTCGCTGATGCGCATCTGACGTTCCATTTCCTGGACGGCAGCAGCCGGTGCATCGATGTCCATCAGGGCGTAGTGCGCCTTGCGGTTCTTCTTGATGCGGTAGGTGAGGGACTTGAGGCCCCAGTTCTCGATACGCCCGACCTTACCGCCATTCGCTTCGATCACACCCTTGTACTGTTCTACGAGGGCATCGACCTGCTGAGCGGAAATATCCTGCCGGGCAAGGAATACATGTTCATAAAGAGCCATGACAGCTTTGCCTTTCTTGCGTTTGGTTCAACCCGATATTCGGCGGCTAAGCCTCAACGACTGCTCCTGATTGGGCGGACCCAGGCAAGAAAGCGTTTCCGAGACGGTCGAGAGCGGAGACACGGGAGGCTGGAACGCTTCCGTTCCGAACGATTTCCGTGAAGAAACCGGCCCTCCGTTCAGCCACCAGCCAGAAGACCGGGTTAACGAACAGGGCGGCTTATACGGATTTTTTGGGCAAAGGCAAGCGCAATCGGACACCCGAACCCGATGCCGGCCAATGGTCGGCATCGGGCAGGCGCCAAACAAATAGGATCAAAGCGTCAGCGGATACTGCCGGTGCACCTTGGCGATTTCCGCCAGGATCTCGTTCGAAAGCGTAATGTCGGCCGCGCCGATATCGATTTTCAACTGCTCCATCGAGGTCGCGCCGATGATGGCCGAGGCCATGAAGGGCCTGGAAAGGCAGAAGGCGAGCGCCATTGCTGCCGGGTCGAGGCGGTATGTTGCAGCGATCTCCAGATAGGCTTTGGTCGCCGGCTCCTGTAGCGGCTGCAGGCGACCGCCGATATCGTGGTTGATCGAGCCGCGCGAACCCTTCGGCCTGCCGCCATCGACATATTTTCCGGAGAGGATGCCGCCGGCGAGCGGAGAATAGGCGAGCAGCCCGACATCCTCATGATGCGAGAGTTCGGCGAGATCGAGGTCGAAATGGCGGTAGAGCAAGTTGTATTCGTTCTGGACGCAGGCGACCCGCGGCAGGCTCTTCTGTTCGGCGAGCGTCAGATATTTCTGTATGCCCCAGGTGGTTTCGTTGGAAAGGCCGATCGCGCGGATCTTGCCTTCCTTCACCAGCACGCCAAGCGTTTCCAGGATGTCGAGCATATTGGCGACGGCCTCGTCGCGGTTCTGGTTGAAGGGATTGTAGCTCCAATTCTGACGGAAATGGAAATGGCCGCGGTTCGGCCAGTGGATCTGGTAGAGGTCGACGTAATCCGTCTTCAGCCGCGCCAGGCTGGCTTCGAGCGCCAGGCGGATATTCTTTGCATCGGCACCTTCGCCACCACGTATATAGTCGCGGCCGCGGCCGGCGACCTTGGTGGCGAGCACGATATCGCCGCGCTTGCCGGTCTTCTTGAACCAGCTGCCGATATAGTCTTCCGTCCAGCCCTGCGTAGCGGCCGAAATCGGGGTGGTCGGATAAAGTTCGGCCGTATCGAAGAAATTGACGCCCTTTTCGACGGCGTAGTCCATCTGCGCATGAGCATCGGCTTCGCTGTTCTGCGAACCCCAGGTCATGGTGCCAAGGCAAATCTCTGAAACGGAAATCTCGGTGCGGCCTAGCGAATTGTACTTCATGGAAAAACCTTGGGAGAGAGGTGACAGCCTTGGGAGGGTTCGCGCAAATCTAGGCTGGATTTGGCGGAGCGCAAGAGCAAAAACCGGGCATTTGCGCCAGTGCGAAAGGCTTTGCGCAGAATGAGCCGCCACTTGACTCTGCCGGAAAGAATGTCAATTGGAGGCAAAACAGCCTCAAGGGGCGTATTCAGGGGCATGAGCCAGGGAATATGAGAATGACCATTGCTTTCACTTTTCCCGGTCAGGGCAGTCAGGCCGTCGGTATGGGCAAGGATCTCGCCGAGAATTTTGCCGAAGCCCGCGCCGTTTTCCAAGAGGTCGATGAGGCACTCGGTGAAAAGCTTTCAGACGTCATGTTCAACGGTCCCGAGGATACGTTGACCTTGACGGCGAACGCCCAGCCGGCGCTGATGGCCGTCTCGATCGCCGTCGTCCGCGTTCTTGAAGCCAAAGGGTTGGATCTGAAGTCGAAGGTCGCTTACGTCGCCGGCCACTCGCTCGGCGAATATTCGGCACTTTGCGCCGCCGGCACCTTTTCGCTCGCCGACACCGCGCGGCTGCTGCGTATCCGCGGCAATGCCATGCAGGCGGCCGTTCCCGTCGGCGTCGGCGCCATGGCCGCGATCATCGGCCTCGAACATGCCGACGTCGCTGCCGTCTGTGAGGCAGCCGCCGCTATCGGTGCCTGCCAGATCGCCAACGACAATGGCGGCGGCCAGATCGTCATCTCAGGCGAGAAGGCAGCTGTTGAAAAGGCGGCCGGCCTTGCGACCGACAAGGGCGCCAAGCGCGCCATTCTGCTGCCGGTCTCCGCTCCGTTCCATTCGACGCTGATGGCGCCTGCCGCTGAGGCCATGCGCGAGGCGCTGGCAACGGTCGCCAAATCCGATCCGGTCGTGCCTGTCATCGCCAATGTCCGTGCCGCGCCGGTGACCGGCGCCGACGAGATCGCCAGCCTGCTGGTCGAGCAGGTGACCGGTCAGGTCCGCTGGCGTGAGACGGTGGAATGGTTCGCCGGAAACGGCGTCACGACGCTTTATGAACTCGGTTCCGGCAAGGTGCTGACCGGCCTTGCCCGCCGCATCGACAAGACGATCAACGGCATCTCCGTCAACGGTCCGGCGGATATCGACGCGGCCGTCGCCGCCCTCATGGCCTGATTGGTATCCCCGGACACCGGATTTGGTGTCCCTGTTATAAGGAACGTTTCCATGTTCGATCTTTCCGGCCGCAAGGCTCTCGTCACCGGCGCATCGGGCGGTATCGGCGAGGAAATCGCCCGCCTTCTTCATAAGCAGGGCGCCGTCGTCGGCCTGCACGGCACCCGCGTCGAGAAACTGGAAGCGCTAGCCGCCGATCTCGGCGAGCGCGTCAAGATCTTCCCGGCCAACCTCTCCGACCGCGATGAGGTCAAGGCGCTCGGCCAGAAAGCCGAGGCCGACCTCGAAGGCGTCGACATCCTCGTCAACAATGCCGGCATCACCCGCGACGGCCTCTTCGTGCGCATGAGCGACGAGGACTGGGACAGCGTCATCGAAGTGAACCTGACGTCGACCTTCCGCCTGACGCGCGAATTGACGCATCCGATGATGCGCCGCCGCTATGGTCGCATCATCAACATCACCTCCGTCGTCGGCGTCACCGGCAATCCAGGCCAGGCCAATTACTGCGCCTCCAAGGCCGGCATGATCGGCTTCACCAAGTCTTTGGCGCAGGAAATTGCCACCCGCAACGTGACGGTCAATTGCGTCGCACCCGGCTTTATCGAGAGCGCCATGACCGGCAAGCTGAACGACAAGCAGAAGGAAGCGATCATGGGGGCGATCCCAATGAAGCGCATGGGCACGGGTGGCGAGGTGGCTTCGGCGGTTGCTTACCTTGCGTCCTCCGAGGCTGCCTATATGACGGGCCAGACGCTGCACGTAAACGGCGGCATGGCGATGATCTGAAACGACAAACCGCTGGCATGGGAATATTTCCGCCAATAGCATGTTGAGCAATCACGAACCGTTGATTTTCTGGCTTTGCGGCAGACATAAAGCATGTTAAGCGGGCCATGACTGTGAACAGTCGTCCCGAGAAAGCAGACGGACCGGCGGGCTTTTTGCAAGCCTGGGACATCTCTGAAGCCGGGTAAACGAGTTTGCCGAGGATGTCTGAAAACATCGCAGGCTGAAACAGGGTAGGGGTGCCGCGATGGCATTCCGATCAGGACATAAGGTCGAGGAAACCGACATGAGCGATATCGCAGAACGCGTAAAGAAAATTGTTATTGATCATCTTGGCGTTGATGCCGACAAGGTCGTCGAGAGCGCCAGCTTTATCGACGATCTGGGCGCTGACTCGCTCGACACGGTCGAACTTGTCATGGCTTTCGAAGAAGAATTCGGCGTTGAAATTCCTGACGACGCTGCCGACTCGATCCTGACGGTCGGCGATGCAGTGAAGTTCATTGAGAAGGCCCAGGCCTGATCCTGTGAATTTGAGAAAGGGCGGGCCTGGAGTCCGCCCTTTTCTTTTCGGCATATTTCTCCATAGAACATAAGAGACGGGGGGAAGCACGCGATGAGACGTGTCGTCATCACCGGTACCGGCATGGTATCACCCTTGGGATGCGGAACCGAGGTGACGTGGTCCCGGCTGCTTGCCGGTCAGAACGGCGCCCGCCTCGTCACCGAATTCGAGGTCGATGACCTTCCCGCCAAGATCGCCTGCCGTATTCCTATCGGTGACGGCACCGACGGCACCTTCAATGTCGATCAGTGGATGGAGCCGAAGGAGCAGCGCAAGGTCGATCCCTTCATCATCTACGGCATGGCCGCCGCCGACATGGCGCTTGCCGATGCCGGCTGGCATCCTGAAACCGATGAGGACCAGATCGCCACCGGCGTGCTGATCGGCTCCGGCATCGGCGGCATCGAAGGCATCGTCGAGGCGGGTTACACCCTGCGCGACAAGGGCCCGCGCCGTATCTCCCCTTTCTTCATTCCCGGCCGCCTGATCAACCTCGTCTCCGGCCAGGTCTCGATCCGCCACAAGCTGCGCGGACCCAATCATTCGGTCGTCACCGCCTGCTCGACGGGTGCGCATGCGATCGGCGATGCAGCGCGGCTGATTGCGCTGGGTGATGCCGACGTCATGGTCGCCGGCGGCACGGAATCCCCTGTCAGCCGCATTTCGCTTGCAGGTTTTGCCGCCTGCAAGGCGCTGTCGACCCAACACAATGACGACCCGAAGAAAGCGTCGCGCCCCTATGATCGCGACCGCGACGGCTTCGTCATGGGCGAGGGTGCCGGCATTGTCGTGCTTGAGGAACTGGAACATGCCAAGGCGCGCGGCGCCAGGATCTACGCCGAAATCGTCGGCTACGGCCTGTCGGGCGATGCCTATCACATCACCGCGCCGTCCGAAGACGGCGAGGGCGCCGGTCGCTGCATGGCGATGGCGCTGAAGCGCGCCGGGCTGACGCCGGCCGATATCGACTACATCAATGCCCACGGTACCTCGACCATGGCCGACACGATCGAACTCGGCGCCGTCGAGCGGCTGGTCGGCAATGCGGCGTCGAAGATCTCCATGTCCTCGACTAAGTCGGCGACAGGACACCTTCTCGGTGCTGCAGGCGCCATCGAGGCGATCTTCACCACGCTCGCCATTCGCGACAATATCGCGCCGCCGACGCTCAATCTCGACAATCCCGAACGTGAGACGGCGATCGACCTTGTCCCGCACAAGGCGCGTGAGCGGGAAATCAATGTGGCGCTGTCCAACTCGTTCGGATTCGGCGGCACGAACGCGTCGCTCGTACTGCGCCGTTACGCGCAATAAGAGTCCTGCAAGCGGTGTAATGGGTCTCCCTTGCACCGCAGGCCGGCCGTCCTCTACGTTGCGTGGCAGGGCGTGCGAAAGCATAACGACCGGCAGCGGCGTCGTTGAACGGCGGCAGAACCTGCTTTTGCCGCATTGCTTCGCGAAATAGCGAAGTGAGGGTCAAGTTTTAGAGGATTGCCGGTGAGCGATACGACGAACCAGAGCAACGATACCCAGGCGCAGAAGGGACCGATCATCCCGAAGTCGCCGAGCGAAGCCCTGCGTCCGGAACGCGTTCCGGAGCCGCCGAAGCGGTCCAAGAAAGCCCGCGGCCAGGTCGTTCTTTTCCTGAACTTCATCATGACGTTGGCGGTTCTGGTCTGTGTCGTCGCCATCATCGGCTTCTACTACGCCACATCGACCTATCGGAATCCCGGTCCGCTGCAGACCAACACCAATTTTATCGTCCGCAACGGCGCTGGTCTGACCGAAATCGCCTCGAACCTCGAGCGCAACGCGATCATCAGCGATGCCCGCATCTTCCGCTATCTCACGGCAACGCATCTTTCTGCCGGTGAGAGCCTCAAGGCGGGTGAATACGAGATCAAGGCGAGGGCATCCATGAGAGATATCATGGAGCTGCTGAAATCGGGCAAGTCCATTCTCTATTCCGTTTCCTTCCCTGAGGGACTGACGGTCCGACAGATGTTCGACCGCATGCTGCAGGATACCGTGCTGGAAGGCGACTTGCCGGCGGCATTGCCGACCGAGGGTAGCCTGCGTCCGGATACCTACAAATTCTCGCGCGGCACCAAGCGCTCGGAAATCATCGAACAGATGGCGGCTGCGCAGCAGAAGCTCGTCGATCAGATCTGGGACAAGCGCGACTCGTCGCTGCCGCTGCGGTCCAAGGAAGAATTCGTGACACTCGCCTCGATCGTCGAAAAGGAAACCGGCGTTCCCGACGAGCGAGCCCACGTCGCCTCCGTTTTCCTGAACCGGCTCGGCAAGGGCATGCGCCTGCAGTCCGACCCGACGATCATCTACGGCCTCTTCGGCGGCGAGGGCAAACCGGCCGACCGGCCGATCTACCAGTCGGACCTGAAGCGGGATACACCTTACAACACCTATGTCATCAAGGGTCTGCCGCCGACGCCGATCGCCAATCCCGGCAAGGATGCGCTGGAAGCCGTCGCCAATCCCTGGAAGACGCAGGACCTCTATTTCGTCGCCGACGGCTCCGGTGGCCATGTTTTCGCTGCGACGCTCGAGGAGCACAATGCCAACGTCAAGCGCTGGCGCAAGCTCGAAGCCGACAAGGGGTCGGACCCGAACATCGCAGTCGACGGCCAGCCGGAAGAGCAGCCGGCGGATAGTGGCACGACCGTCGCGCCGCCGAAGAAAAAGAAGATCAACTGAGACTTTCGGGAGGCACGCATGGCTTTGCAGTCCATGACCGGTTTTGCGCGGCGCGAGGGAACGAGCGGCCGCTGGCGCTGGGCATGGGAATTGCGCTCGGTCAACGGCAAGGGCCTCGACCTGCGCTTGCGCCTGCCGCCCGGCCTCGAACGCATGGAGGCAGACGTCCGCCGCCTCGCCGGCGAAAGCTTCAGCCGTGGCAACCTGCAGGCATCGCTATCCGTCAGCGCCGACGAGAACCGTTTCGAGGCGGTGCTGAACAGACAAGCGCTCGCCGCCGTGCTGGCCATGCGCGAGCAGTTGGACGGTGTCATCGATCCGGCGCCGCTGAAGCTCGATACGCTGCTTCTGGTGCGCGGCATCGTCGAATTCCGCGAAAGCGAGGATGGCGAGGAGGCGCTTGCCGCCCGTGACGCCGATATCGCTGCCGGCCTGCTGGCCGCGCTTGCCGATCTGAGAGCAATGCGCGAACAGGAAGGGTCGGCGCTGGCCCGCATTCTTCACGACCACGTCACGACGATCGAAGGCCTGACACGGACGATCGAGGCCGACCCCTCGCGCTCGGCGCAGGAGATCGCAGCGCGGCTTGCCGCGCAGGTCGCCTTGTTGATGGACGGCATGGCCGCGCTCGACCGCGACAGGCTGCATGCCGAAGCCGCGCTGCTGGCGACCAAGGCAGATCTGCGCGAGGAAATCGATCGTCTGAAGGCTCATGTCGCCGCAGCGCGCGATCTCCTGGTGAAAGGTGGCCCCGCCGGGCGCCGGCTGGACTTCCTTGCACAGGAATTTAACCGCGAATCGAATACCATCTGCTCGAAGTCGAATGCCTCGGCGGTCACCGCTGCCGGCATCGAGCTGAAAGTCGTGATCGACCAGTTCCGCGAGCAGGTCCAGAATTTGGAGTAAGACATGAAACCGGCGAAATCCTCGCCCGTGCAGATCGCCCGCCGCGGTTTGATGCTTGTCATCTCGTCGCCGTCAGGCGCCGGCAAGTCCACCATCGCGCGCACGCTGCTGGAGACCGACAGGCAAATCGGCCTTTCCGTCAGCGTCACCACGCGCCAGCGCCGCCCGAGCGAAGTCGAGGATGTGCACTACCACTTCAAGAGTGTGCGCGAGTTCGAGCGGCTGCGCGATAGCGACGCGCTGCTCGAATGGGCCGAGGTGCATGGCAATTTCTACGGCACGCCGCGCGAGCCGGTCGAGCAGGCCATGGGCGAAGGCCGCGACATGCTCTTCGACATCGATTGGCAGGGCGCCCAGCAATTGCAGGAGAAGATGTCGGCCGACGTCGTCTCGATCTTCGTGCTGCCGCCGACCATGACCGAGCTTCAGTCGCGGCTGCATCGCCGTGCCGAGGATTCCGAGGAGGTCATCCAGACGCGCCTCGCCAACAGCCGCGCCGAGATCGCCCACTGGCGCGAATACGACTATGTCATCGTCAATGACGATCTCAACGCCGCCCTCGACGCCGTCCAGTCGATCGTCAAGGCCGAACGCCTGCGTCGCGACCGCCGCCACGGCATGTTCGACTTCGTCCGCGAGTTGCTGGAAGAGACGCCGTCGCTTTAGAGTAAACTCCTGGGAAAACCGCTTCGCACCTCGCTGGAGTTGCCCTACAGGCTGTTCGCGAGAAGGCAGAATTCCTCGACGGACAAGGTTTCAGCCCGCCGCGCCGGATCGATCCCGGCCTTGACGAGCAGGCTCTCGCCGCCGAGCGGTTTCAGGCTTTGACGGAGCATCTTGCGGCGCTGGCCGAAGGCGGCCTGCGTCACCTTTTCCAGGTTGGCGACGGCGCAGGGGATGGGGGTGTCGCGGGGTATGAGATGCACGACCGTCGACGTCACTTTCGGCGGCGGCGTGAAGGCTTGCGGCGGCACGTCGAAGGCCATGCGTGCCTCCGTCCGCCAGCCGCAGAGCACGCCCAGGCGGCCGTAATGGTCATCGTCTTCGTTGGCGACGATACGCTCGCCGACTTCCTTCTGAAACATCAGCGTCAGCGACTGCCAGAACGGCGGCCAGGCTTTCGGCAGCAGCCAATTGACCAGCAACTGCGTGCCGACATTGTAGGGCAGGTTGGCGATGATCTTGACCGGGCCTTCCGGGACCAAGGTCTCGAAATCAATCTTCAGCGCATCGCCTTCGATCACCTCCAGCCGGCCGGGATAATGATCGGCGATCTCGGCGAGTGCCGGCAGGCAGCGGGGATCCCGCTCGATGGCGATGACCTTTCTGGCGCCGAGCGCCAGGATCGCCCGCGTCAATCCGCCAGGGCCGGGGCCGACCTCAACGATGGTCGCCTCATCGAGTGTGCCCGCCGTGCGGGCGATCTTCTGCGTCAGGTTGAGGTCGAGCAGGAAATTCTGCCCGAGCGCCTTGCGCGCATCGAGGCCGTGACGCTGGATGACGTCGCGAAGCGGCGGCAGGCCATCGAGTGGTGCCATCAGCGACGGCTTTCCACACTGCGGCCGAGTTGCGCGGCGAGCTTCAGCGCTGCGACGAGGCTGTGCTCGCGCGCCAGTCCCTTGCCGGCAATGCCGAAAGCGGTGCCGTGATCCGGCGAGGTGCGCACGAAGGGAAGCCCGAGCGTCACGTTGACGCTGTCGTCGAAACCAAGTGCCTTGGCCGGAATCAACGCCTGATCGTGATACATGCAGATGGCGACGTCGTATCGCGACCGCGCCTCGTCATGAAACATCGTATCGGCGGGCAGGGGGCCGATCGCATCGATGCCCTCGTCGCGCAGGCGCTCGATCGCCGGGCGGATGACGTCTTCGTCCTCCGTGCCGATCGCTCCGCCTTCGCCCGCATGCGGGTTGAGGCCGGCAACGGCGAGCCGCGGTGCCTCGATGCCGAAGCGCTGCTTCAGGTCTTCATGGGCGATCCGGCAGGTTTCCATGATCAGTTCGCCCGTCAGCGCCGCCGGCACGTCCCGGATCGGAATGTGGATGGTGACGGGTATGGCCCGGAGCTTCGGTCCGGACAGCATCATGACAGGTGTCACCGGCCGGCCGGTCGCCCTGGCGGCGAGATCGGCGAGAAATTCGGTATGGCCGGGAAACCGGAAACCTGCCTCGTAAAGCACGGCCTTGGCGATCGGATTGGTGACGACCGCGAGCGCTTCGCCGCTGATGACAAGCGACACGGCTTTCTCGATCGACGCGATCGTGCCTTTCGCGGTCGCCTCATGCGGTTCGCCGGCCACGACCTCGATACCAGCAGGTATGGTCATGACGGGCAGCGCGTCGGCAAATATCCCAGCGGCTTCGCTGGCTTTATCGGTCTCGCGAATCGAAACCGCCAGATTGAGCTGGCGGGCTCTCAGCGCCAGAACATCGGGGTCGCCGATCAGGAAGAAAGGTGGCAGCCCGAGTTCACGCCGCCTCAGCCAGGCCGTCAAAGTAATATCCGGCCCGATGCCGGCGGGGTCGCCCTGGCTCAGCGCAAGCGGTCGCGAAAACGGTATCGCCATTGTCGGTCAGCGATAGGCGATCTGCGCCTTTTTGCGCAGTTCATCCAGGTATTTCTTGCTGTTTTCGTTTTCCGGGCTGGCGTCCTTGCCACCCTTGGACTTGTCGAGATCTTCCTGGCGGAAAACCATCTCGGCGGCCTGGTCGTCGGAGACCTGCCGCTGGCTGCAGATTGCCAGATATTCGACGCCCTTGTCGGTGACGCGGGTCCCTGTCGTGTTGCCCTTGGCCTGCTCGACCAGCGGCTTCCAATCCGGCGGGATCTCGGGGGCGAGCATGCGGCCGAGATCGCGCACGGAAACGTCGCGCATCGTCGCAGCAAACACCTTTGCCTGATCGCAGCCCGGAAATTTGGAGCGCGACGCCTCGGCCTCGCCCTTGCGCTTGCCGGTGATGGCGCCGCGCTTGGCTTGCGGAATGACGAAGATGACCTGCTGCAGCATATATTCCGTCGTCACCGGCTTCTGCTTGTTGTTCTGCATCATGCGCGAGACGAGATCATAGTTCGACAGCCGTGAGGTCGAGCCGTAGCGGGCGTTGACGACACGCGGCCAGCTCATCTGCACGGCGATGAAACCCTTGAAATGATCGACGCCGACGCCGGCGCGATCGAGGATCTGCGACATCTGCTCAGGGGACAGCTTGTTGCCGCTCGAAAAACGCGCGAAAGACGCATCGACGTCCTGCTGCGAAACCGACATATGGACGCGGGTGACTTCCTGCCGCTTGAGCGCCTCGTCGATCAATTGCTCCTCGGCGGCCTTGGCATCGGCCTTCGTATGCTGCAGGCGCAGGAAGGCCTGACGCTTGGCGACATCGCCGCTGGTGATGGCCGTGCCGTTCACCACGGCCTTGACTTCACTGGCCGCAAGCGCTGAACCGGCAAAGCCTGTCAGCAATGCAAGCGCTGCCCCGGCGAGGAACTTGGTTATGGCTTTTTTCGCGTCAATCATCTGTTGACCTCCCGATAGCGTCGCGAGACGTTGTTCGCGGCGTTCTTACCACAGTGCGAGACACGCGGAAATCGCTTCCGTCACGGCGCGAAACCCCTATGCCTCAGATATCGACTGGCGGCAATGTCCTGCATAGGCTTACGGCGAAAGAATGGCTTCAGCCCATCTTTGCGCCGTCCGCCCGTCATTCCAGGGTGTCGGAGCCGATCTTGATGTCGCCGAGCGTGCGGAAGGTCAGTCGAGCGCCGATCGTCCAGTCGCTTGCCGTCTCGTCGTCGGAATCCCTGCTGTCCGTATAGGCGATCGTGAAGATCGTGCATTCGTCTTCATAAGAGAGGCCGAGCGTCCGGCGGCTGATCACATCATTGTTCAGATCCCAGGCAATGCCGCCGAAGATCGACCAGTAATCCTTGAACTTGACCCTGCTGTTGGTCTGGATCTCGTCATTGTCCTCGGCGAAGCCATATGCCGGCTGAGCGCTGAGATGGGTGTAGGTCAGCTGCGTCGAGAAGGTGTCGTTCTGGTAGGCCGTCGTCAGGTCGCCGCGGCGGAATTCGAAGTCCTTCTCGTCGAGGCGGTAGGAGGCCGCGACGGAAACGCCGTACGGTGTTTCGACGCCGCCAAGGCCGACATAATCGGAGCGGTCGGTTTCAAGGCCCGAATCCGCACCGACATTGACGAGGTCATCGGTCGCAAACGAATTCTGGCCGGCGATCTGATAGGATTGGCCGAAGATGCCGTGCAGCTTGTAGCCGCTGTCGAATGTACCGGTGTACTGGATACCGACATTGGCGCGGGTACCGCCTTCGATCCGGTCGTAGCCCGAGAACTTGTCACGGTCGAACAGCGAGGTGGCGTCGAAGACGAAGCTCTGCGCATCCTCGTTCGGCAGGCGCCCTGCGAGCTGCTCGTCGGGGCGGGCATAGATCTGTGCGATCGGCTCGAGGATATGGGTGCTATTGTCGGTCGTCATCAGTATCGGATAACGCATCTCCAGTCCGGCCGTGAACATCGAGCGGGTGGCGGAATTGCCGTCGACATAGTTGCCGGTGTAGCCGGTGGGATCATCCATATTCAGCGCGAAGGCATCGCCGCGCGCAGCCAGCAGCGGCGTGATCACCAGGCCGGTCGGCGTGACATAGGTGCGCTTCCATTGCAGCTCGGCAGTCAGCCGCGAGGTCTGGCCCTTCAGGCCGCGGAAGCGGTCGAAGCCGTCGACGGTATAGAAGTCGTCATGGGTGCGCGAAATATTCGTCAGGTTGACATCCGCCGAAAGCTCGCCGCCGGCAAGCGGCTGCGGCGCCACATAGTGATAGTCGAGCGACGGATAGACGATCGCCTGCTGCTTTTCGGCGGTATTCGTCCGGTCGGCATCCTGGACGTCGAAATAGAACGCCCGCATGTCGAAATAATTGCGTTTCCCGAGCCCTGTCAGGTAGATCTGGTTGGTACGATCGGTACCGGTCAGGCCGCGCAGCTTGTACGTTTTCGAGAAATTGTTGTCGCTCTGCATCATGACGTCCCAGCCGAACGTCCAGCGCGGATTGATGCGGAATTCGGCCTTCGATGCCACCATGCCACGCTGCTCAGCTTCGGCATCGGTGGTGCCGGAGCTGAAATTGCCCGGCTTTGCCTGGTCGATGCCGGCAACGCGCAGGATATGTGTGCCATTTTCGAAGCGCTGGCGGAATTCGCCTTCGATGAGGAAGCCCTGGGCCGTGTAGCCCGTCGCGGTGACCGTCGCGTCCATGCTCGGCGAGATCACATAATAATAAGGAACGGAAAGACCGAAGCCGAGATTTTGCGACAGGCTCATCGTCGGGAAGAGAAAGCCCGACTTGCGCTTCACCGTATTGTCGGGAACTTCGATGAACGGCAGGAAGGCGATCGGATGGCCGAGCAACTCGAAGCGCGCTCTCTCCAGACGGATCGTATGCGTCTCGCCGTTCTGGATCACCCGCTGGGCCTTGACCTGCCAGAAGGGCGCGCGCTTCGGATCTTCGGCGCAGGGAAGGCAGGCCGTGTAGACGCCCTTGTTGAGAATCATCTTCGTGCCGCCGACGCGCTCGCCGCTTTCGGCGACGATGCGGGTATTGTCGGCGGTCTCGATGCGCAACGAGTTCAGGAACCCGTCGGCAAAATTGTCGGTCACATCAAGGTTGTCGGCATAGATACGGTTGCCGTCCGGGCTGACCAGCTCGACATTGCCAAGCGCCATCATCCGGCCGGTCTTCTGATTGTACTCGACCTTCTGCGCGACCATTTTATAGCCGCCATAGTTGATCTGCACGCCGCCGACCGCCGACACCAGATCGGCGTCACGGTTATAGACCAGTTCATTGGCCGAAAGCAGAAGCTTGGCCCCTTCGGGGATCTTCGTCTCGATATTTTGTTCAGGCGCGCTGGCCTGGCCGTAAGAGGCCGGGACGCTGCCGAAATAGGAACATAGAGTCGCGCCGACAAGCAGGGCAACCAGCTGTTTACTAATAAAATACTTGCGGTCGCCTGCCGCCACTAGCCGTCCTCCTGATGAAGCAGAATAGTCGCACCCAAGGCCAGCGCGACGACCACCGGTATCCACGTCGCCACGAAGGGGGGCACAACTCCACTGCTTCCGAATGCCTTTACAAGCACGGTGATGACATAAAGCATGAAGCCCGAAAGGATGCCACCCAGAATCACGGAGCGGGATTGGTTGAACCGGCTAAATTTTAGGGACACTGTTGCGGCTATGAAAGTCATGGCCACCAGCAGCAATGGCTGGGACAACAGGGAGTTGAATTGCGTCTCCAGCGCCTTGGTCGAGATGCCGAAGGATTTGGCCGCCGCAATCCGGTTGGAAAGGTCAAAGAAACCAATTGTTTCCGGCGCTGTCAGCCGCTCCTGGACAAAGTCCTGTTTCAGATTGGTGCGAAGTTGAACCGAAGCTTTACGCACGGGGATTTCGCCAGGCTTGCGCTCGACAACATTGTTAAGTTGCCAGTAACCATCTTCCAACTTTGCCGTGGCGGCGTCCTGTCTCAGAATGACCTGACCGCTTGAATCGAAATGGATCAGCACCGCGTCGATCAGCTTGGTTCCGCTCTCTTGGACCGTTTGGGCGCCGATGATGACATCGTCCCGGCCGCTGATCTGGCGCAGCCACGGAATCTGCGGTGCCTTGCGCAGAACCGCGTTCTCGCCGCGCCAGTCGGATTCGACCAGCAGCGCCTGGCGCTGTCCCCAGGCGGCAAGTGGGTTCAGCGCCGCCATCGTCAACAGGCCGAGCACCAGCGAGCCGGCGATGAAGGGGAACATGAACTGCCAGACCGAAATGCCGGCTGCGCGCGTGACGACGAGTTCATATTTGCGGTTGAGGCCGATCAGCACCGTCATGCCGACGAAGAGAGCTATGAACGGCACCGTCTGCTGCAGGATGAGCGGCAGGCGCACGGCGGTCATCAGGACGCCGCCGCCGATCGTGTAGCCGGGGAGGCCGGACATGCGGCCCGCCGTCTCGCTGAAATCGAGGAGGAAGGAGATCGCCGAGACGCCGATCAGGAACCAGCCCGTCGTCACCAGATAGCGGCGAAAGAAATAACGCGACAATGTCCCGAACATCATTGGGCAGCGCCCCCGCCGGTCCTGCCGGTCACGGCAAGCAGCCTTTCCTGCATCCCTCTCCAGAAGGACGAAATCCGGTCCCGGATGAACGACGGCATGACCAGTCGTTTGTGCAGGCCGAGGAAGACGATCGAGACGATGCTGCTGACGATCGGGATGGCGTAGAGGACGGCGATATATTCAGGGTCGGTATCGATCTGATTGGCCGCGTAGAAGGCCGCCCATCGCATCGCGAAGGCATAGGCGAGAGCGCTCACCATCGGATGCAGCCGCGCTTCGCGGTGCGAGCGCGCATCGCCGGCGATCGCCAGCGAAAACAGCGCAAAGACGACGGGCAGGATCCAGTCGGTCAGCCGCCGATGCAGTTCGGCGCGGTAGCTCTGCGGCCGGATCGTATAGTCCTTGTCGGCCGGATCCGGATTGATCAGGAACCACAGGTCACGGTCGCTGGCGCGCAGCGTCGCCTGACCGCGATTCTCCGTCATGTCCGAGAGGTCGAAGGAATAGGAATCGAAATTGATGACTGAGACGTTGCCATCGGGCGTTTTGCGGTGCACTTCGCCCTCATGCATGATCAGCGTCGTGCCCGTATCGTCGACGGCGCCTTCCTTCGCATAATAGATCAGTTCGTAGGCCGGGTCGCGCTCGTCGGCGACGAAAAGGCCCTTCAGCATGCGGCCGGCCATCCGCTTCGAGATCTGCACATACAGGCCTTCATCGAGCTTGCGGAAGGTCTTTTCCTCAATCACCGAAGAGAGGAGGTCAGCATAGGTCTCGGCGATCATCTGGCGCACGACGGTCTTTGCGCGCGGCTCGACGACGTTGTCGACGAAGAATGAAAAGACGCTGATGGCGGCGGCAAGCAGCAGGATCGGACGGATCAGCACGCTGCGCCGCGCCCCGGCCGCATCGATGACGGTCAGCTCGGAATCATTGTTCATCGTCGTCAGCGTCTGGGTGATCGCGATAACGAGAGCGAAGGGCAGCACGACGGGAATGATCGACGGCAGGATCATCGTCGCCAGCTTGGCGAACGAGCCGATCGACTGGCCGCTGTCGGTAACCAGATTGATGCGCTGCAGAACCTGAGTCGTCCAAATGATCGCCAGAACGGGCAGGAGCGCCACGAGAAACATCTGGCCGACGCGCCGCAATATGTATGTCTCGAGTAGTTTCATGCCTGCCCTTGAAAGCACCTGCACGCCCAAACGGCTTTGCAGGAGAATCCCTCTACGCTCTTTGTCGCGCTTTTGCGACAAGCTGGTGTCAAAAATTCATTCAAATTTCAGAATTTTTTTGATGCTGTTGCGACTCAGTTAACGCCAGCAATGCGGCGAAGACGACAAGCGAGGAAAGCCATCCGAGAACGACGTCGGAAAGGTAGTGCGCGCCGAAGGATAGCCGCATCGCCGGGGTGAGGATCGAGATCGCCGCCACGGGCGGCGCCAGCGCATAACGCAGGGATTTCGGAACGAAGAGCAGAAGGCAGAAGAGCCAGCCGGCGCTTGCAGCCTCGCCTGAGATGAATGAGCAGTTCGAAACGCATTTACCGGCAAGCGAACCTGCCTCGGCGAAATGCAGCGCACCGCCGAAAATATCCGTCTGTATCGGCCGCGGCCGGCCCCAATGTTCCTTCAGGACGACATTGACGAGCAGCACCGGCCCGATCAGCAGCGTTCCGAGCGCGACTTTGAGCTTTTGCGCCCGCGCAGCGTTGAAGGTCGCGCCATGCTGCCGGTAGCACTCGACGAGTTTCCACACCATCACGATCGCCACCACATAGGGCAGGCGGAAGAAGAGGGTGCGCAGCAGGTCGAAGGCCGCGACGTCGCGATAGGGAAAGCCGCCGCAGATGCTCCCGGCAGCAGCAGCCGCGTCGCAATCTGCGCCCACGAAAAAAAGCTGGGAAAAATAGATGTCTATTGCGGGGAAGGCCCGGAAGACGGCAAGCAGCGCCCACCACGTCCAAAACAGCAGCATGAATGCACCGAAAGTCGTTTTCGGCAGGCGGATTGCCAGGTCCCGCCATCGATTTTTCGAAAAAACTGTCAACGCTAATATCTACGAAACTGACGAAAACATGAGAGCCCTGATGGCTGCGGGCGACCATAACAATTGTCGCAAGCCATTGACAGACCCGCCAAAGGCGAAATTATCCGCGACGGACGGATTTCAAAGAATCCCAGCGGAGAAGACATGTCAGCAAAGTTGGAAGTTTCATTCTCGAAGTCGGCAAAGCCCAATGGCGGCCTGGCGATCCTGTTGAAGACTGCGGAGGCCGACAGCGCTGCCGGCGCCGATACGGTCGACCCGGCAGGCGTGATCGTCAAGGCTGCTAGGATCGCCCGATTCTCCGCGAAATCCATGAGCGGGCTCGATATTGTCGCCCCCGAGGGCGCGCCCGTCGAGCGCATCGTCGTCATCGGGCTCGGCAAGGCCGCCGAACTCACCGCCCATGACTGGCTGAAGGCCGGCGGTGCTGCGGCATCGAGAATCAAGAACACCGACAAGGCCGCCGTCTTCATCGACGTGCCTGGCCTCGCGACCAGCGCGCGGGCAGCCGCCGATTTCGCGCTCGGCATGCTGCTGCGCACCTATAGCTTCGATACCTACAAGACGAAGAAGGGCGATGAGGAGGAAAAACCGGCGAAGTCCGTCAAGGTGACGATCGTCACCGCCGATCCGGCTGGTGCCAAGAAGGCGTTTTCCGATTCCGAAGCGATCGCCGGCGGCGTCAATCTGGCCCGTGACCTCGTCAATGAACCGCCGAACGTGCTCGGTCCCGTGGAGTTCGCCGCCAAGGCGAAGGAACTGGAAAAGCTCGGCGTCGAAGTCGAAATCCTGACGGAGCGCGAAATGCGCCGCCTCGGCATGGGCGCTCTTCTCGGCGTCGCCCAGGGCTCCGTGCGCCCGCCGCGCCTGGCGGTCATGCAGTGGAAGGGCGGCAAGGGCAAGGATCGTCCCGTCGCCTTCATCGGCAAGGGCGTCGTCTTCGATACCGGCGGCATTTCGATCAAGCCGGCGGCCGGCATGGAAGATATGAAAGGCGATATGGGCGGTGCGGCAGCCGTCACCGGCCTCATGCATGTGCTCGCCTCCCGCAAGGCCGCCGTCAACGCCATCGGCATCATCGGCCTGGTCGAGAACATGCCTGACGGCAACGCCCAGCGTCCTGGTGATATCGTCACCTCGATGTCCGGCCAGACGATCGAGGTGATCAACACCGATGCCGAGGGCCGCCTCGTGCTCTGCGATGCGCTCTGGTATTGCAACGACCGCTTCAAGCCGCAGTTCATGATCAATCTCGCCACGCTGACTGGTGCGATCGTCGTGGCTCTCGGCAACGTGCATGCCGGCTTGTTCTCCAATGACGACCAGCTATCCGCCCAACTGACGGCAGCCGGCCTGTCGAGCAACGAAAAACTCTGGCGCATGCCGCTCGGCAGGGATTACGACAAGCTGATCGACAGCAAGTTCGCCGATATGAAGAACACCGGCGGCCGACAGGCGGGCTCGATCACCGCCGCACATTTCCTCAAGCGGTTCGTGCAGGACACGCCTTGGGCGCATCTCGATATTGCCGGCACGGCGATGGGCTCGCCGCAGGACGAGATCAACCAGTCCTGGGGTTCCGGCTTCGGCGTGCGCCTGCTCGACGAACTCGTTCGCGCCCATTATGAATCCTGATGACGGACGTTCTCTTCTATCATCTGACTGAAACCAGGCTGGAGGACGCGCTTCCGCCGCTCATCGACAAAAGCGTCGAGCGCGGCTGGCGCGTTGCCGTCCAGACGCGCGAGCCGGCGCGGCGTGATGCTCTCGATCAGCATCTGTGGACTTTCCGCGAGGAGAGCTTCCTGCCGCACGGCACCGACGAGGCGGATTTCGCCGAAAGCCAGCCGGTGCTTTTGACGGTGACGCCGGACAATGCCAATGCGGCGACCGTGCGTTTCATCGTCGACGGCGCCGAGCCGCCGCCGGCCGATGCCTATGAGCGCATCGTCTTCATGTTCGACGGTCATGACCAGGAGCAACTGGAGGCCGCCCGTGCGCAGTGGAAGAAGCTGAAAGGCGAGGGGCACAACCTCACCTATTGGCAGCAGACGTCAGAGGGGCGTTGGGAGAAGAAGGCCTGAGCGTTTTACCGACACCAGAGCATGGCGCGTCTTTTTAGACGCGCCAGGACACTGTAACACTTTGAATTGCTGCATGAAGCCGTCCAGCTTCGCTCTCACCGGCTGGCGGTAGCCGTTATCCTTTCGACCCTTTGTCCTCGTCGAGGTTCGTCAGGATGTTGAGGGGGACGATCCCGCCAGCACTTTCCGACGCGTCGAGCGCCTCGACTGCCAAAACATGCTTTCCATTCGGACTGACAAAAGCGAATGCCCACGCCTTGTCGGCAAAGGTGCTGACCGGCATTTCCGCCCAGCCGGCTTGATGGACAAGGCGTTCGGCATAATAGGCTTTGATGGTCTGCGGTTCGGTGGTGCTGGCGAGATTGCGCGCCAGGATGCGCATGGACTTCTCTCCGAACCGCCCTTCCAGTTGGCCCAACACCCTGCGAGTGGCCTGCCAATCCTCTGCCTGGGTCGCCGATCCGAAGGAATATTCCTCGGATCGGGAAAGGCCCGGTGCATCAGGCGGCATGGCGACCTGTTCGCTCCAACATGCCGCAAGGCCGAGAAGCGGTACCACAAGGATGCCAATCTTCAACACGCGGAAAAATCGGCCCTTGCGGCCAATTTTATTGCTCATGAGCGGCTGCCCCCGAACACTATTGCCATAGGCCGGCAAATCTTGCCGGTTTCTATGACGTTATTGCGACGCTCAGTCGTGGAAGGCGTCGACGAATTTCCGCTTGCCGAGCATGAAGGCATCGGCGACGTGGCGCAGCGGCGCGAGATCGACATCCGATTTGCCGGCCTTGATGATTTCGGCGAAGCGACGGTAGAGCGAGGGATATTCCTGCTCCGGCTCGGCGAACCTCAGCGTGCCGTCGATCAAAAGCTTGGCACCGCCCTCGGCGAGTACCATCTGGCCGGCTGCCGTCTCCGCGACGATGTCCCAGCTCTGCTTGCCGGTCTGGCGCCAGTCGAATTCGGCGTGAACCGGCATGCCGTCGGCATTGCGGAAGTGAATATCAGCCGCGATCGGCGCATCGCGATTCTCGGGAAATTCGAGCACGGCCTCGGTGATGAAGATCGGCCGCGGCAGGATATGGGTGACGATCGACAGTGCGTTGATGCCGGGATCGAAAACGCCGAGGCCGCCGGCCTGCCAGATCCATTCCTGGTTCGGATGCCAATGGCGGACATCCTCCTTCCAGATCACATGCACGCTTTTGATCGTCGTCGAGGCAAGAAACGCCTTGGCAGCTTCGACGCCCGGCGCATAGCGCGAATGCCAGCTGGCAAAGAGCGACGCGCCCTGCTTGTTTGCCAGCGCTTCGAGATCGGCCACTTCGCTCAGCGTCGCGCCGGGCGGCTTTTCCAGGAAGACATGCTTGCCGGCGACAAGCGCCTTATAGGCTGCCTCGTAGCGATATTGCGGCGGCATGCAGAGCGAAACGGCATCGATCGACGGCTCGGCGTCGAGCATCGCTTCGATCGTCGTATAACTCTTGACGCCTTCGACCGTGCCGTGCCGGCTTGCCGTGGCGACGAGCTGGAAATCCGGGTTCTTGGCGATGGAGGGAAGGTGCTGGTCGCGGACGATCTTGCCGACGCCGACGATGGCGAGATTGATAGGAGACATTGTGTTTTCCGAGCCTGTATAAAAGTATGATTTATTGACCTGTTTGTATCAGAAAGAGGCGCGCCGACAAGCTCTCCTCCTCCATTCTACCGCATGATAGTTTGGCGAAGGAAGCTGTAACCCATCGCCGCGCGGGCGGCGCGCTCTTCGGAATTGCCGTCGCCGCCATGCCCGCCGGAGCCGAATTCATGGAAGAGCGGCCGGTGTCCGTCTTCCTCCAGCCGTGCGGCAAAGCGGCGCGCATGCGAGGGGTGCACGCGGTCGTCATTGGCGGAGCTTTCGATGTAGATCGGCGGATAGCTGACCTTGGTCGCCGGCCCGACATTGTGAAGCGGCGAATAGCCGAGCATGAAGTCCCGGTCCGCCGGCGTCTCCGGGTCGCCATATTCGTCCATCCAGGCTTGCCCTGCGCTGAACAGGTGGAAACGTGTCATGTCGAGGACCGGCACCTGGCACCAGACGGCGCCGAAATCGTCGGGATAGCGCGTCAGCATCACGCCGGTCAGCAGTCCGCCATTGCTGCCGCCCTGGCAGGCGATCCGCGACGGCACTGTATAGCCGCGGGCGACGAGATCGCGGGCGATGGCGACGAAGTCGGCAAACGCCCGGTCTCGCCCCTGCCGCTTGGCGCTGCGATACCAGTCGGGCCCGAATTCGCCACCGCCGCGGATATAGGCCTGCACATAGGCGCCGCCTTGTTCCAGCCAGCGTCCCGTCACGCCGGAATAGTTCGGCGATAGCGAAACATCGAAGCCGCCATAGCCGTAAAGCAGCACCGGCAGCGCGCCCTTGGTCCACTGCTTCGGCAGGACCAGCCGGTAAGCAACCTTCGTTCCATCCTCGGAAACAGCCTCCAGCAGTTCGGATGACATATCGGTCGCATCGAAATAGCTCGGCGCCGTGGCGACGAAAATCGGCTCGGCTTGCTTGCTGCGATCCGACAGCTCGAGGCGGTAACAGACGGGAGGCTGCAGGAAGCCCTGGCCGACGATGTAGAGCGTATCGTCGCCAAGATGCAGATCCGCATGAAGCGGCCTGAAATGAGCCGTCTGCATGTCCGCCGGCAGCGCGATCTCGCGCTGTTTGGCATCGGGCCTTGTCAGGTCTAGCACCATGAGACGCGGACGCAGCCGATCGGAGATGATGAAGACACACCACTCCTGCATCAGCATCATCTGCGCGATCGACTGGCCCTCGCCAGGCTCAAACAGGATCCGCTCCGGCCCGAGCAGGGCCGTCTCCGAGGCGGGATCGAAGCGCTGCAGCACGAGGCTGCCGGTCGCAACGCGCTCATCGGTCTTTGCCCGCCAAAGGCAATGATCATGATTGAACTGGAAATCGGCTTCCTTAGGCAGATCGATGCGTCGCTGTGTGCCGTTATCGGCGATCAGGAAAGCGCTCGCGACGCCGATCTCGTGGGCGGCGACGAAAATATCGATCAATCCGCGATCCGCTGAAGCGCCTGATAAGGCAGGGTCGATGACGAGATTGAAGCCATAGACGTCCTCGTCTGCTGCTTCGAACATGACGGCGGCATCTTCCGGTCGCTGCCCGCGCTTCAATCGCCGTCCGACGCGCGGCCATCCCGAGCGGGTCGCCGAAAATCGGTCGATGGAACCGAAATAGCAGATTTCGTCGCGGCTCAGCCAGGTGGCATGCGATCGCGCGGCCGGTGTATCGAAGCCGCCCTCGACGACCTGTTTCGGTTCGGCGTCGAATTCGAGCAACCGGAGAAGGTCGGAGCCGCCGTCCGAAAGCGTGAGCAGCACCCGCGTCGGCTCCCATGGGCAGGTGACGGCGCCGCGCCAGTTCCAGCGCTTGCCTTCCCTGACGCAGAAGGCGTCGAGATCGAAGACCGGCTCCCAGGCGGCGTCCGGCAGCGGCTGCTGGTCTGCCGGCAGGCGGAGCCAGATGCCGAGAGGATTGTCCTTGCTCTGCCGGAAATCGAACAGCCACTCGTCTCGGCGCATCGGAACGATCAGCCTGTCCTGCCGCTCGATCAGCGCCTTGATCGCGTCGCGATCCCTCTCGAATTCAGGTGTTCTCAGTGCCGCGTCGGAAACCCGGTTGTGCTCGTCAATGAACTGGCGGGTGCGCGGATCGTCGTCCGTTTCGAGATGAAGGTTCATATCTGACCTGCCGGCTTCCGTTGACGTCGCACTGATCTAGGCAGCCAACCCGGGCTTGGCAACCCGCCTTAGCGGATCGTCACGAAATCGGCTGAGGCAACGACGGTGTTCGGCACCTCAGTCTTCTTGAATTTCAGCGTCACCACCTTGTAGCCTTCGGCTTCGAGCCTCGAGAGCAGGCTCGGCAGCATCGCCACCGTGCGTTTGTGGATGTCGTGCATCAGGATGATGCCGCGGCCGCGCTTGTGTAAGAGGTTCATCGTCCGCTGCGTCGCGGAGACCCGCGTCGTGGTGAAATAGTCTTTGCTGTCGATGTCGACATCCATGACCACCATGTCGCGCATGGCGATCGCAGCACGCAGCCTGTGGCTCTCGGCAAGATAGGGGAAGCGGAAGAAGGAGACATCGGTTCCGGTCGCCTTGGTCACCGTCAATTCGCCCTTGATCACCTCGGCCATCGCCGCGTCGAAACTCAGCGAAGCGAGGTTGGCGTGGTCATAGGTGTGACTGCCGATCGTGTTGCCGTCCTGGGCGACCTTGCGGGCGAGCGCCGGATGCATCTCGGCCATTTCGCCGACCATCATGAAGGCGCCCTTGACGCCGAACTGGTCGAGGATTGCCAGCACCTTGTCGGTCCGGCCGGGGATCGGGCCATCGTCGAAGCTCAGGATCACTTCCTTGTCCTGCAGCTTGAGCTCGGCGAGCGAGGAGACCTCCAGCGTCCGTCCGGCGAGATGGTGCGGGCCGGCAAGGCGCGGCGCCGCATCGTCGCCGGTATAGGCAAGCGCCCGTCCCTCGGGCGCGATCACCGAGGAGGTCTTGATCGAGGTATCGGGAGCTACTTGTCTGGTGGTGCTGCAGGCGGAGAGGGCGACCGTGAGGGCCATGCAGGACAGAATGAAAAAACGATACATGGAAAGGGCTCAACAAATCGGTAACGAATGTTGAGACAACCTTTCGGATTATGGTTAATGATCGGTTGATAATGGCCGGAATTGCGTTGATGTGCGGCACTTCGCCACGCTTTCGATAGAGCATGATGCCGAAAAGTGTCAGCGGTTTTCGGACGACATCATGCTCCAACTGTTTAATTTAGAACAGGATTCAGATTTTAGGCCGATCCGGCCTAAAATCATCCTGTTCTAAGGCCTGTGGCTATCCCGCCATCGCTTCTTCGTATTCGGCAGACAGCATCAGCCAGTCTTCCTCGGCAGCAGCGAGTCTTGCCGCAGCCTCGCCGCGTTGCTTCACCTTTTCGGCGGCCTTGGCGGGCGTCTTTTCGTAAAGGGCCGGATCCGCAAGTTCCGCATCAAACGCCTGAATCTGTTTCTCCAGCTTCGCCGTCAAGGATTCGATTTCGTTGATCTTTTTCCTGAGCGGCGTTAGCGAGGCGCGGCGTTCGGCATTGAGCTTGCGCTGGTCGGCCTTCGACGTCGCATCTTCAGTCAGCTGCGGCTTTTCTTCTTTTTACCGGAACTGACGATGAGGTCGCGATACTCGTCCATATCGCCTTCGAAGGTCGTCACCGTACCGCCGTTGACCAGCCACAGCCGATCGACGGTCGCTTCGATCAGATGGCGATCGTGCGAGATCAGGATGACGGCGCCTTCGTAGTCGTTCAGCGCCTCGATCAGCGCGCGGCGGCTGTCGATGTCGAGGTGGTTGGTCGGCTCGTCGAGGATCAGCAGATTGGGCGCATTGAAGGCGGCAAGCCCCATTAGCAAGCGAGCTTTTTCGCCGCCGGAAAGATCCTTGGCGGCCGTCGCCATCTTCTCGGTCGCAAGCCCCATCTGGGCGACGCGGGCGCGCACCTTGGCTTCCGGCGCACCGGGCATCAGGCGGCGCACATGCTCCACCGGCGATTGCTCGGGAATGAGGTCGTCGAGCTGGTGCTGCGCGAAGAAGCCGATCTTCAGGCTCGGCGCGATCTTCACTTCACCGCTTTCCGGCGCCAGCCGGCCGGAGATGAATTTGGCGAAGGTCGATTTGCCGTTGCCGTTCGAGCCGAGCAGGGCGATGCGGTCGTCATTGTCGATGCGCAGATTGAGGTTCTTCAGGATCGGATTGCCGGGCTCGTAGCCAACGGCGCCGCTCTGGATCGCGACGATCGGCGAAGCCGGCTGCTTTTCCGGCTCGGGAAAAGTGATCGGCTGTACGTGGGCCTCGATCACCGCGGCAACCGTTCCCATGCGTTCCAGCGCCTTGACGCGCGATTGTGCCTGCCGGGCCTTGGAAGCCTTGGCCTTGAACCGGTCGATGAAGCCCTGCAGATGTTTGCGCGCCGCGTCGTTCTTGGCCTTGGCCTTGGTCTGCAGCTCGTCGGCTTCCGCCTTCTGTCGCTCGAACTGGTCGTAACCGCCGCGATAGAAGGTGAGCTTCTTCTGGTCGAGATGGACGATCGCATTGACGGCATTGTTCAAAAGGTCGCGATCGTGGCTGATGATGATGACAGTGTGCGGATAGCGCCTGACATAATCTTCCAGCCACAGCGTGCCTTCGAGGTCGAGATAGTTGGTCGGCTCGTCGAGCAGAAGCAGATCCGGCTCGGAAAACAGCACGGCGGCAAGTGCGACGCGCATGCGCCAACCGCCGGAGAAGGAGGAGGCGGGGCGGGCCTGCGCGTCCTTGTCGAAGCCGAGGCCGGCAAGAATGCTCGCCGCGCGCGCTTCGGCCGAATGCGCGTCGATATCGACAAGGCGCATCTGGATTTCTGCGATGCGGTGCGGATCGGTTGCCGTTTCCGCCTCGGCAACGAGGGCCGTGCGTTCCTTGTCCGCGGCAAGCACGATCTCGATCAGCGCGTCTTCGGTCGCCGGCGCTTCCTGCGCCACCTGGCCGATGCGTGCAGCCTTCGGGATCGACACCGTTCCGCTCTCCGAACCGAGATCGCCGGTGATGACGCGAAAAAGCGTGGACTTGCCGGCGCCGTTGCGCCCGACGAGTCCCGCCTTCGTGCCTGAAGGCAGCGAAACGCTGGCATTGTCGAGGAGCAGGCGCCCGGCGATGCGGGCGGAAATATCGGTGAGCGTGATCATGGCCGGCGTTTTGGCCGAAAGCGCCCGCCAAGGCAAGAGCGCTTGTCAGTCCTGGAGCATGATGCCCAAAAGCGGGAGTGGTTTTCGGACCTCCGGCCGGATCTAGCGGCCGAAAGCCTGCACCGGCAGTCGGGGGTTCGACTGCGCGGCGAGAAGCGCCACGCGGGCATTGGCCTGCAATTGTCCCGGTGTTGCCGCGTCGGTGCTGAGCGCCACGCCGATCGAGATGGTGAGCCTGCCGGGATCGGCCTTGTCGGATGTCGCGAAGACCAGATTGTCCTCGACGGAGGCGCGCAGCCGTTCGGCAATAGCAATCGCATCCTGCATGCCGACATTGGAAAACAACAGGGCGAATTCGTCGGCCTCGGTGCGGGCGACGAAATCGTTTTTCTTGACCGACTTGCTGAAAAGGCCGGCAAGCTTCTTCAGGAGCTTGTTGCCTGCCTGGGTGCCGTATTTGTCGTTGAGATCGGTGAAATTGTCGATATCGACCATGATCAGTGCGCTGCCGGCGGCACCTTCTTCACGCTTGTAGAGATCGGCGATCGTCCGGTTCAGCGCGATGCGGTTTGGAAGCCCGGTGATCCTGTCGGCGATCGCGGCCGATTGCATCGCCGAAATGCCGCGCTCCAGCGTTTCCAGCGTCTTGATATCGTCCTGCAGCTTCGCGCCGATTTCCATCTCGGCTGCAAGAACTGTCGAAAGCGAGGCAGTGAGATAATCGACCTCGCTGAGGAAGACGGCAAGGCTCTGGTCGTCTTGGCCGGAGACGGATTTCAGGATGGCGCCGCAGGCGCGCGCAAAGGCGTTCTTGTGCTTCAGCCCTTCGGCAAGCCGATCCGCCACGTCGCGCAGCATCCGGCTCGCCTCGTTCCGCGACGTCTCGCCCGCCAGCCCGCAATGGCCGACGAGCCGGTATTTCAGGCCGAGTTCGTCGAGCATCGGCTGCTGCGGCTGAGGGCCGAGTGCTGCAATATCCTGCGCAAGGCCTGCATTGAGCCCGATGATCGCCTCATGAAAGAGTTCGTAATTGCGCGGGAGCGCCGCAACGTTCAGGCGCGCCATGTGCTGGGCGATCTTCTGAATATCCGCCATCGGCGCCGGGCGCGCAGCCTCGCGCGGCACCAGTGCGTTTGCGCTTCCATTCTGCATGACGATCCCTCGCGACCCGGCCTCATTTCTCAGATCAGGCTATGCCCGCAAGCGTTTAAGAGAGGCTGAATTTTCGACGGGAAGCCTGGGATTCACGGGTGGAACCGGCGAAGGCGGTTAATTCAGTCTTGATGGTGAAGGTCTTACATCCACTCGCGGCCCTCGCTACGGAGGAAGTAGATGAGATCCAACGTGAGGCTCGGCTTGCCCAGCGCCGTCAGCGTCATGTGGCACTGGCCGCGATGATGGGTCTGGTGGTTGAAGAGATGCGCGAGCGCTGGCGCCAGCGGCTGGGTGAATTCGCCCGGTTGCGTCACCGGCACATAGGTGAAGTCGGCGGCAAGGGCTGCCTCGTCCAGCGTGTCCATCCAGGCAATGATACGCTCGTCCTCGGCTTTGCGCGCGGCAGCAAGCGCATCCAGTTCTTCGAAGAGCAGGGCATCGAGTGTCGTCGGTGCCTCGCCGGCACCGCTGAAGCGCTTCATCCATATCCGGTCGGCGACGATCAGATGATTGAGCGTGCGATGCAGCGAGCCGAAAAAAGCGCCGTGGTCGCTGCGGAATTCCGCGTCGCTGAGTTCGGCCGCAGCCGCATAAACTTGCGTGTTGGCCCAACGATTATAGGCGGCGAACATCCTGTAATGTCTTAGCATTCAGACCCTCCCGGATTGGTCGCGGCAGTCTAGCCCTTTTCCCCGGAAATCGCAGTGATGCGCCCATGAAATTTCCTGATTTGATCGCAGCCGCTTTCTGTCGTGGAATGGATGGAGCTACGATCTCGAAAGGACTGTCATGACCAGAGCCCTCTATTCCCTCTGCGGCGCTGACGAGCAGCGCTTCTTTTCGCCCCATTGCTGGAAGGCGGTGATGGCGCTTGCGCATAAGGGGCTCGATTTCGAGGAGATTCCGACGACCTACGCCCCCATCCGCGCGATCGGCGGCGGCGTCTCGTCGATCGTGCCCGTTCTCGACGACAATGGCCGGCTGATCCCCGACAGTTTCGACATCGCCCTCTATCTGGAGGAGGCCTATCCCGAGCGGCCGTCACTGTTCAACGGCGAAGGCGGCAAGTCTCTGTCGAGGATGGTGGAAGGCTATTCGCAAATGATCATCCATCCGGCGATCATGCGCATCGCCCTTCTCGATATCCATGCGAACCTCGACGAGGAAGACAAGGCCTATTTCCGTCAAAGCCGGGAGGCTCGGCTTGGCAAGCCGTTGGAAGTGGTTGCCGCCGACAGCGAGGCGGAGAAGGCCGCCTTCGGCGCCAAGCTGGAGCCGCTACGGCACATGCTGAAGTTTCAGCCCTTCATCGGCGGGCAAACGCCGCTCTTTGCCGACTATATCGTCTTCGGCGCGCTGCAATGGCTGCGTGTCTCCGCCGGTCTCGCCATGCTAGCCACCGACGATCCCGTCATGGCCTGGTTCGAACGCTGCCTCGATCTTCACCAAAGCCGCGGCAGGACTGTGACAGCGGCGTGAAATTGCCGCCCACCTCTTGTTTTCGGGCGTTGGGGCGGGTAAAGACCGCCCACTTTTCCCGAGAAAACAGAGGATTTGACTATGGCGATTGAACGCACCTTCTCGATGATCAAGCCGGACGCAACGAAGCGCAACCTGACGGGCGCCATCACCAAGATGCTCGAAGATGCCGGCCTGCGTGTCGTCGCTTCCAAGCGCGTCTGGATGAGCCGTCGCGAAGCCGAAGGCTTCTACGCCGTTCACAAGGACCGTCCCTTCTTCGGCGAACTGGTCGAAGGCATGACCTCCGGCCCGACCATCGTCCAGGTGCTGGAAGGCGAAGGCGCGATCCTCAAGAACCGCGAGATCATGGGTGCCACCAACCCGGCAAACGCTGACGAAGGCACGATCCGCAAGGTTCATGCTCTGTCGATCGGCGAAAATTCCGTTCACGGCTCGGATGCTCCGGAGACGGCTGCCCAGGAAATCAAGTACTGGTTCTCCGATACGGAAATCGTCGGCTGAGGCCACGCTTCGGCATTCGCCGGCAATGCTTTGAATTGACTCTCGAAAGCCGGGGCCTTGCTCCGGCTTTTTCCATGCATTTTTCTATGCCGGGCATTTGTCGGTGTTCGAGAAATCGACGCTGCCATCAGGCTTGAAGACCTCCGGGTTCTTGTCATAAAGCGCGCCGAGGACGAGCGGCTTGCTCGGCAGGACGGTCTGGTCGAGGTCGGACCGGAACTGCGTCTTCAATTCCTGCAGCACCTTGCCGTCCTTGTCGACCAGCCGGACACTCACGGAATAGGGGCGGTCCTTGCGCACGCAGTGCAGTTTTTCGCTCTGCAGCGCGATCTTGTCGTCGATCGGGTAGATTTTCTGGTTCAGCACCAGCGGATCGCCTCCTTCAGGATTTTCAAATTCGGCGATGATGACCGAACCGTCGGGGATGGGCCCTGTCTTCTTCAGCGTCAGCAGATAGGTGGCGCTCGCCACCCGATAGTTGAAGACAAAGAGATGGCCGGTGACCTCGACCAGGTTTTCAGCCTGGCGCTGGCAGGCTGACAGCATCAGCCCGGCCACCGCCGCCATCACGATCCAATGCTTTCTCATGGCGTCTCCTCCTTCTTGCGGCGATAGTGACGGTTCGCCTTGGCGCGGTTGCCGCAGACCGCCATGTCGCACCAGGCCCGGCTTCTGTTCTTGCTGCGGTCGATGAACAGCCAGCCGCAATTGCCGCAGATCTTCATGCGCTGGGGATCGGGCATAGCGATCAGCCGCAGTGCCGAATGGGCGGTTGCCGCGGCCAGGCTGCCGGGGCTTGCGTCGCGCAACGCCTTCGCCAGCGCTTCCAGCAGCCTGGCCAGCAATTGGTCGTCGCCGCCATTCAGTATACGCTCGCGGAAATAGAGGTCGATCGCTTCCCGCAGCACGATGAAATCCGCTTCGTTTTCCGCCGCCACCGGTGCGATGTTGCCGAAAAGGGCGCGTTCGGCGCAGAATTCGGCCGCAGCGTTTGGAAAGCTCTGCATCTGGTCCCTGACTGCGAAGCGGTCGATCCGCCGAACTGCATCGTGGCGCAAAACGACGCTGTTGACGACATCGAGCGCCAGTGCGCCGCCGGCAAAGCGGTGAGGGGTCCAGGAAAAGCTCATGATGAAATTATAACTGGTGAAATAACTTTTACCAGTTATAATTTTGGTGACGCGGAGTGTCTGTGAATGGCCTATCTTCTGCAGCAGCTGGCGAATGCGGTTCCGCTCGCTGCTCTCTATGCCGCGCTTGCCTTCGGTTATGCCGTCGCCTTCGGCGTGACGAAGCGGGCCGACATCACCTATGGGGCGATCTTTGCCTTCGCGGGCCAGATCCTGCTGCTCTTCACCGAACTCGCCTATGTCAGGTTTTGGCTGGTGCTGCCAGCCGCCCTTGCCGTCGGCGCCTGCGCTTCCATCGTCTATTCGCTGGCGGCGGGGCTATGGATCGGCCGCTCGATCATGCTGCCGCTGGTCAACAAATCGCCGAATACGGTCATCGTCGCTGCCCTCGGCATCATGATCGTGCTGATGGAGACCGCCCGGCTTGCGGCCAATACCCGCTCTATCTGGCTGCCGCCGTTCCTGAACGACACGGTCGTCTTCTGGAGCGATGGCCTGTTCAAGGTGACACTCACTTATATCCAGTTGATCAACACGGTACTGATGTGCGCCATCGTCGCGGTGGGTACGCTGATCCTCAGGCGCACGGCGTGGGGCCGCGTCTGGCGCGCCGTCACCGATGATCCGCTGGCCGCCGAACTCTGCGGCACCAGCGCCGACCGCGTCTTCCTCATCGCCTATACGGCCGCGGCGCTTGTCGCCACCATCTGCGGCATCCTCGCCACCTTCTATTACGGCTCGATGGATTTCGGTGCCGGCCTGATGTTCGGGCTGAAGGTGCTGCTGATCGCAGCCGTCGGCGGCTATTCCGATCCGCTGCGCTCGGCAGGCGGCGCTGCCGGGCTTGCCGTCGTCGAAACCATGTGGGGCGCCTACGGCCCCTTCGTCTGGCGGGATCTGGTCGTCTTCTCGCTGCTCGTCCTGCTCTTGGTCATGAGCCGCAGAGAACGAGTAGTGCTCTAATTATTTCCACTTGTCGCGCGCCGCATCGTCGGCGTCTTTCGCCGCGACCCAGTCGCCGGTGGCGCCATCCCGCACATGCTCCTTCTTCCAGAAGGGCGCTGCGGTCTTCAGGAAATCCATGACGAAATTCGCGCCGTCGAACGCCGCCTGCCGGTGTGGCGCCGCTGCGACGACGAGCACGATATTCTCGCTAGTTGCGATCTTTCCGTAACGGTGGATAGCGGTGAGGCCGAGAAGTCCGAAGCGCTGGATGGCGAGATCGCCGATGCGCCGGATCTCCGCTTCGGCCATGCCGGGATAATGCTCGAGCTCGAGGGCAGCAAGCGTGCCGCCTTCATCGCGGCAGAGGCCGGAAAAGGTAACGACGGCGCCGATGCCGGGTTTGCCTTTGGAGAGCAGATCGACCTCGGCCTGCAGGTCGAAGTCTTCATGCTGGACGCGGATGGTGGGGGTGATGATCACGACAAACGCCCCTGTTGCTGTGAGGCGCATTCACATCCCAACCCGCCCTCATTCCTGTGCTTGTCACAGGAATCCAGTGCGCCCAAGTCCTTGGGCGCGGGAGGAGCAATTGCCAAAAAGAAAGAGTCATTCATCGCGCGGACGCGCGATGGCTGGATTCCTGTGACAAGCACAGGAATGCGGGAGAGAAAGGAAGTCTCAGTCCTACCCATTGTCAGCTTCCAAAGCCCGACCGAATGATCGTAATCACCCACCCGTCATCGGCGGAAATATACCGATCTCTTTCGCCCCTGATATCGGCTCGTCATGTTCGACATGCTCCATGTCGAGCGCCACGCGGATCACGTCGGGATATTGAAGTGCGGTCTCATATTCTTCGCCCAGCGTCTTCAAATGATTCAACAGATCGGCGACGGTGACGACGGAGGAGGGGAGGTCGATCTCCTCCTCGCCCTTGCCGATGCGCTCGCGCACCCAGGCGAAATAGACAAGCCGCGTCATTCCTCGTCATCCACGATATGTTTCACCCCGGCGCGGAAATAGTCGTAACCGGTATAGATGGTCAGCAGTGCGGCGATCCACAGCAACGCGATGCCGGTCTGCGTCGTATAGGGGAAAATCTCGTCTCCGGCCGGGCCGGCGAGCAGGAAGGCGATGGCGACGAGCTGCAGCGTCGTCTTCCACTTGGCAATCCGCGTCACCGGTACGCTGACTTTCAGCGCCGCCAGATATTCGCGCAGTCCCGACACCAGGATCTCGCGGCAGAGAATGGTGATCGCCGCCCAGATCGACCAGCCGGCGATTGTCTGGTCGGCCGCGACCAGGAGAAGGATCGAGGCGACCAGCAGCTTGTCGGCGATCGGGTCGAGCATGCGGCCGATATTCGACGTCTGGTTCCAGATGCGCGCGAGATAGCCATCGAGGAAATCGGTGAGCGAGGCGATGACGAAGATCCACAGCGCCACCCAGCGCGCCGTATTGCTGATCGACAGCCTGCCCTCGATGAAGAAGCAGAGAACGATCAGCGGTACGGCGAGGATGCGGCCGTAGGTCAGAAGATTGGGAATGCTATACGCACGCGATGCCATGGGATCGTTTCTCTGAATTGATGCGCCGCTGCAGCGCCGCGCGTCTTTTCAGGCGCGCAAAGGACGCTGTAACACTTTAGAATATCCGCATCGAGCTTTCCGAAAGTCGATTCCGATTTTCGGGCCGATGCGGTAGATGACGGCTTTGGCCGCGGACCGTCAACATTCTTTCTGTCTTTTCACCGCCTTTGCGTGGAATTTGCGACGGACGCCGGTTATTTCGCGGCGTCGTCATGGAAATGGTTATAGACCTGCTTGGCGACGGCTTCCGATATGCCTTCCACCGCCATCAGGTCGGACAGGGCGGCGCGCGAAACCGCCTTTGCCGTGCCGAAATGCTGAAGCAGCGCGCGTTTGCGCGACGGGCCGATGCCTCCGATCTCGTCGAGCGGGTTCTTGATCATTTCCTTCTTGCGCCGTGCCCGGTGCGAGCCGATCGCGAAACGGTGCGCCTCGTCGCGCATGCGCTGGATGAAGTAGAGCACCGGATCGCGCGGCGGCAGCGTGAAGCTCTCGCGTCCCGGCGGGAAGAAGCGTTCACGCCCGGCGTCGCGGTCGACACCCTTGGCGATGCCGATCGCCGTCACGCTGTCGGTGATGCCGAGTTCGGCAAGGATGGCGCGCACCGCCGTCATCTGCCCCTGGCCGCCGTCGATGAGGATCACATCGGGCCACGTGGGGAAGGGCATGTCGGCAGCGTCGGGTGTGGCCACCTGCGCCGTCCGGTCAGGAATGCCGTCCTCCTTGATCAGCCGCGAGAAACGCCGCGACATCACCTCCTTCATCATGCCGAAGTCGTCGCCGGGCGTGATGTCGGTCGATTTGATGTTGAACTTGCGGTACTGGTTCTTGACGAAACCTTCCGGCCCCGCGACCACCATGCCGCCGACGGCATTGGTGCCCATGATATGCGAGTTGTCGTAGATCTCGATGCGCTGCGGTGCGTAGGCAAGCCCGAACGTTTCCTTGAAACCTTCGAGCAGCCGCGACTGTGACGCCGTCTCGGCGAGCTTTCGTCCATGCGCCTCGCGCGCATTGCCGACGACATGGTCGACCAGATCCCGCTTCTCGCCGCGCTGCGGCACCAGGATGGAAACCTTGTGGCCGGCCTTTTCGCTGAGTGCTGCGGCGAGCAGCTCCAGTTCCTCGACCGTCTGCGACAGCATGATCTGCTTCGGCACCGGCTTGTCGTCGTAGAACTGCGCCAGGAAGGAATTCAGCACTTCCGCGCTCGAAAGCTGCGGATCGGCCTTCGGGAAATAGGCGCGGTTACCCCAGTTCTGGCCGGTGCGGAAGAAGAACACCTGGATGCAGGAGATGCCGCCCTCATGATGGATGGCGAAAACGTCAGCCTCCTCGACGCCGGCCGGATTGATGCCCTGATGGCTCTGCACATGCGACAGTGCGGCGAGGCGATCGCGATAGATCGCCGCCCGCTCGAAGTCGAGGTCTTCGGCCGCCTGGTTCATCGCCTCGGCCATATGCGACTTCACCTTCTGGCTCTTGCCGGACAGGAAGTCCTTCGCCTCCTGCACCAGTTCGCCGTACCCCCCATCGCTGACCTCGTGGGTACACGGCCCGGAACAGCGCTTGATCTGGTAGAGCAGGCAGGGGCGTGTGCGCGTTTCGAAGACGCTGTCGGTGCAGGTGCGGATCAGAAAGGCGCGCTGCAGCGAGTTGATCGTCCGCCCGACCGCGCCGGCCGAAGCGAAGGGCCCGAAATAGTCGCCCTTTCGCGCTCTCGCACCGCGATGCTTGAAGATCGCCGGCGCCCGGTGGTCGCCGGTGATGAGGATATAGGGAAAGGACTTGTCGTCGCGCAAAAGCACATTAAAGCGCGGCCGCAAGCGCTTGATCAGATTCGCTTCCAAGAGCAGCGCTTCGGTTTCCGTGCGCGTCGTCACGAATTCCATGTTCGCCGTTTGGCGCACCATCTGGGCGATGCGGTTGGAATGCACGCGGCCGACGGCGTAATTGTTGACGCGCTTCTTCAGGCTGCGTGCCTTGCCGACATAGAGCACGTCGCCCTCGGCATTGAACATCCGGTAGACGCCGGGGCTGTTCGGCAGCCGCTTGACGAATTCGCCGATCAGTTCCGCGCCGAGAAGCCCGGTTTCATTGAGGCTGCCCGCATTCCAGTCGACAGCAGCCGCAAGCGGCACGGCGACGGAAGCGTCGCCTTCCACTTCGATATCGTCTTCGCTCTCATCCGTCTCGTCGTAGAGAACGCCGCCATCCGGCAGCTTTCGTCCGTTCATTCCGTAATCTCCGCCACATCGGGCGTCTGCCAGGCAAGGTGCTGGCCGCCGTCTAGGGCAATCATCTGGCCGGTGACCGAGGGCGTGTCGTAAAGGAAGCGAATCGTTTGTCCGAATTCCTCCAGCGCCGGCCCTCGCTGCAAGATAAGGGCTGAGACCTGCGCTTGGAAGTCCTCCATCGCCTGCCGCTCGCTCGGCATCGACGGGCCGGGGCCGATGGCATTGACGCGGATGCGTGGCGCCAATGCCTGTGCAAGTGTCTGCGTCGCCGTCCACAGCGCGGATTTGGAGAGGGTATAGGAATAGAAGCTGGGCCTCAGCGCCCAGACCCGCTGGTCGATGATATTGACGATCAGCCCCGCTGCCTCAGCCGGCATCTGCTGCGCGAAGGCCGCAGCAAGGATAGAGGGCGCACGAACATGCAGGTCGAAGTGCAATGCCCATGTGGCGGCATTGAAACTACGCGCGGAATCATGCTGAAAAACCGACGCATTATTGATGAGCAGATCGACCGGCCCGAGCGCTTCCGACGCCTTCGCGACCAACGCGCCCGTTTCGCCGATATCGGTGAGATCGGCTTGCAGCGCGATCGCTCGATATCCCTTCCGCCGCAATTCCGCCACCAGCTCTTCTGCCTCACCGATCGAGCCGTTCGCGTGGATGGCAACGGAAAAGCCATTTGCAGCAAGGTCTTCGGCGATTGCTCGGCCTATTCTCTTAGCAGCCCCTGTTATAAGGGCCGAGCGAAGTCTTTTGTGGTTCAAAATCGTGCCTTCTGATCCCGCGAGTCTGTCTGCAGACTATATAGGCGCCGACGGTGATTATATAAATAGGCCGTTGCGGTTGCCTCGGGGAGGGGGATATTCTATGTATTATTTAAGAATGCGATTTCTTAAAATAAGTATTTTCAGTTTAACACTTCAGTATGGTTAATGAAGTGTATGTTGCGCCAAAGCAACATCGAATTTCAGCCATGCGGAAGCCACAATGATATCACAATTTGGCTCTTTCAAATCCGCATTTGAGTTCCAATTTCAGCCTCGATCCGGAAGGGACATCTGGCAATATCCCGCCAATGCTTCACTGATAGACAGATGACAAGCGGCGCGGGACTGAAAGGAGACTAAGTATGCGTGTACTCATTGCTGGCCTCATGGCCTCCGTTTTTGCGATTGCCGGCCTCTCGGCAGCTCAGGCGGCCGATGCCGTCGACCAGATTCCGGAAGCACCGGTCGCCCAGGACGCTCCAGTCAAGCCGGCAGGCAACTGGGAAGGCTTTTACCTCGGCGGCGCCGGCACCTACAACATGGGTGACTTCGGTTCCGACCGCCACACCTACGGTTTCGGCGGCCAGGTCTTCACCGGTTACAACTGGCAGCAGGGCCAGATCGTTTACGGTGTTGAATCCGATCTCGGCTACAGCGGCGACGACGTCTCCTCGGGCGGCGTCAAGAACAAGTATGGTTGGAACGGCTCCGTCCGTGGCCGCGTCGGCTACGACATGAACCCCTTCCTGCTCTACGGCACGGCCGGTCTTGCCATCGGCGACGTCAAGGTTTCCGACGACACCTCGGACGAAAGCAAGACGAACTTCGGCTACACGGTCGGCGCCGGCGTCGAAGCCTTCGTGACCAACAACATCACGACGCGCCTCGAATATCGCTACACCGACTACCAGAGCAAGGATTACGACCTCGACTCCGGCAGCTTCTCGCGCGGTTACGACGAGAACAGCGTCAAGCTCGGTATCGGCGTCAAGTTCTAAGCTCGTCGAATATCCGAACATCGAAAAGCCGGGCACGTCGCCCGGCTTTTTGATGTCTGCTCGTTGCTCCAGACGCTGAGCCCGCTCAGCCCTCGGACTTGAGCTCGCTGTGGGCCGGGAATTTCTTGTCGAACTGCAGCTGCCAGTCGATCAGCGGCGCATGATCGGCTTCCCACTGGTCCTTGAAGCGCAGTTCGAGATAATCGAGCGTCGCCGCCAGCGCGAAATGTCCGCCATGGAGCTTCTTGCCTGTTTTCGGCGGATTGGCGCTGAGATGAGCGAGCCCGCTCGTCGCCTTCTTCCACTGCCGGTCTATCCACGGCTGATGGACCTTTTCCTCGTCGCGGAAGCGCCGCTCGTAGACGATCGCCAGCAGGCAATCGCAGATGCCGTCGCAGAGCGCCTCGAGGATTTCCACATCCGTGCGCTTGCCCTTCTTGGAAGGGTAGAGCCCGCCCTTCGTCAGCCGGTCGAAATAATGCATGATCGCCACGCTATCGTATATCGAGACCTCGTCATCGGTCAGCAGCGTCGGGATCTTGCCGAGCGGATTGTTGTCCACCAGGATCGCAGGTCCGGTATTGGTGTCGACCCGGATGGCGTTCAACTCCAGGCCTAGAAAATGCGCGGCCATCCGCACCTTGTTGGAATAGGGTGAGGCGGGCGAACAAAGGAGCTTCATGGGACACCTGATGAGATTGTGGAGCTGCGGCGCGGACTATTCCCGAAGCTAGCGCATAACCCCGAAAATCGGAATCGATTTTCGGAAAGGATTATGCGCAAATTCAAAGTGCTACAGCGTCCTTTGCGCGTCTGAAAAGACGCGCGGCGCTGTAGTTGCCCGGTCAATCGTCCTTGACCGCCTTGTTCTCGCCACGCAGCCAGAAGGCGCGGTGAGAGGCGAAACGGTCTTGCGCCAGATGATCCTTCAATGCGGGCAGCAATTGGTGCAACTCATCCTTCAGCGTGAAGGGCGGGTTGACGATGACGAGGCCTGAGCCCGTCAGTCCCGTAATGCCGCGGTCGCTGCGAACGGCGAGTTCGGCGCAGAGCATTTTCGGGATGTCGAGCGCCTGCAGCGTCTCGTGGAATTCCTTGATCGGCGCGCCCTTTTTCAGCGGATACCACAGGCAATAGGTGCCGCCGGGAAAGCGGCGGTAGGCTTTTTCCAGTCCCTCGGCCAGCCGCTGATATTCGTCCTCTTCCTCGAAGGGCGGATCGACGAGGACGATGCCGCGCTTCTCCTTCGGCGGCAGATGCGCGCCGAGCGCCAGCCAGCCGTCAAGCTCGGTGATGCGGGCATGGTGATCGCCCTCGAACAGCCGGTGCAGCCTGACATAGTCCTCGGGGTGCAGTTCCATCGCCGACAGCCGATCTTGCGGCCGGAACAGCATGCGCGCAAGTTTCGGCGATCCGGGATAGAAACGGATGCCGCCCTGCGGATTGAGTTCGCGGATTGCGGAGAGGTAGGGTTCCAGCAGTTCGGAAACCTGAGGGCCGAGGTCTGCCTCCATCAGCTTGCCGATGCCATCGAGCCATTCGCCGGTTTTCTGCGCTTCTTCCAAGGAGAGGTCGTAGAGCCCGATGCCGGCATGCGTGTCGAGCACGCGGAACCCGCCATCCTTCTTCTGCATGTAGCGGATCAGCCGCGTCAGCACGACATGTTTCAGCACATCGGCAAAGTTGCCCGCGTGATAAATGTGGCGGTAGTTCATTTTTGCTGATGTCCGTATGAATTCGCGTCATGGGGAATTTTTGTGGCTTTTGGCCGTGCAAGCCTTGGAATATACAAATGCCATGAACATTGCGACCCCCATCCACGCCAAATCAGAAAAGCCGGACAATAGGGTGGGCCACACGGCCTGTCCGCATGACTGTCCCTCCACCTGCGCACTGGAGGTCGAGATATCGGAGGATGGCCGCATCGGCCGCGTGCGCGGCGCCAATGACCATTCCTACACGTCAGGCGTCATCTGCGCCAAGGTCGCCCGTTATGCCGAGCGGCTCTACCATCCCGACCGCCTGATGCATCCGTTGCGCCGCGCCGGCGCCAAGGGGGCAGGGCAGTGGCAGCAGATTTCTTGGGACGATGCGCTGGATGAGATCGCCGAAGCCTTTGTGAAAGCCGAGGCAAGGGACGGCAGCGAGGCGGTCTGGCCCTATTTCTACGCCGGTACGATGGGCTGGGTGCAGCGCGATTCCATCGATCGCCTCCGTCATGCCAAGCGTTACTCCGGTTTCTTCTCTTCGATCTGCACCAACCCGGCCTGGACCGGCTTCACCATGGCGACCGGCACGCTGCGCGGTCCCGATCCACGCGAGATGGGCCGCACCGATTGCGTCGTCATCTGGGGCACCAACGCGGTGTCGACGCAGGTCAATGTGATGACCCACGCCATCAAGTCGCGCAAGGAGCGCGGCGCGAAGATCGTCGTCATCGACATCTACGACAATCCGACGATGAAGCAGGCCGACATGGCGCTGATCGTCAGGCCGGGTACCGACGCCGCGCTCGCCTGCGCCGTCATGCACATCGCCTTCCGCGACGGTTACGCCGACCGCGATTACATGGCGAGATACGCCGATGATCCCGCCGGTCTCGAAGCGCATCTGAAAACCAAGACGCCGCAATGGGCCGCTGCTATCACCGGCCTTTCGATCGAGGAGATCGAAGCCTTCGCCAGCCTCGTCGGCACGACGAAGAAGACCTTCTTCCGCCTGGGTTACGGCTTCACCCGCCAGCGCAACGGCGCGGTCGCCATGCATGCGGCCGCCTCGGTCGCCACCGTTCTCGGCTCCTGGCAATATGAGGGCGGCGGCGCCTTCCATTCGAACAGCGATATCTTCCGCATGAACAGCGCCGAACTGACCGGCCGGTCGATGAAGGATGCCGATATCCGCATGCTCGACCAGTCGCAGATCGGCCGCGTGCTGACCGGCGATGCCGTGGCGCTGCGCCATCGCGGCCCGGTGACGGCTATGCTGATCCAGAACACCAATCCCGCCAACATCGCCCCCGAGCAGCGCCTCGTCAGACGTGGCTTTGCCCGTGAGGACCTCTTCGTTGCCGTCCACGAGCAGTTCCTGACCGAAACGGCCGAGATCGCCAATATCGTCATTCCGGCAACGATGTTCGTCGAACATGACGACATCTACCGGGCCGGCGGCCAGAACCATATCCTGCTGGGACCGAAGCTGGTCGAGCCACCGCCCACCGTGCGCACCAATCTCTTCGTCATCGAGGAACTGGCCAAACGCCTCGGCGTCGCCGATCGCCCAGGCTTCGGCTTTACCGCCCGCGAGATGGTCGACCGCATCCTCGAATCGAGCGGCCTGCCGGATTACGATCATTTCCTCGAACACAAATGGTTCGATCGCCAGCCCGCTTTCGAGGAAGCGCATTATCTGAACGGCTTTGCCCATCCGGACGGCAAGTTCCACTTTCGCCCGGACTGGATCAATCAGCCGGCGCCGAACAAACCGCCGGCGGCAATCGGCGCGCTCGGTCCGCACGCAGCGCTTCCAGACTTCCCCGATCAGGTCGATGTCATCGAAGTCGCCGATCCCGAGCATCCCTTCCGCCTCGCCACGTCGCCGGCGCGCAACTTCCTGAATTCGAGCTTTTCGGAAACCAAGACCTCCCGGCAGAAAGAAGGCCGCCCTGAAGTGATGATCAATCCGGCCGACGCCGAAGCCAACGGCATCACCCATGGCGATCTCGTCCGCATCGGTAACAGCCGCGGCGATCTGCGCATCCACGCCCGCATCACCACTGAAGTGAAATCAGGCGTGCTGATTGCCGAGGGCCTTTGGCCGAACAAGGCGCATGTCGACGGCGAGGGCATCAACGTCTTGACCGGCGCCGACCCCGTCGCGCCTTATGGCGGTGCGGCCGTGCACGACAACAAGGTCTGGCTTCGCAGGGACGCAGCATGATGCAGCCGAAATCCCGGGTGAAAATCGCCGGCGAGGAAACCCTGTCGAATGGGTGGACGCGGCTGAGCAGCTATCTGCTCGACTATATCGACCGCAAGGGCGCAACCCATCGGTTGAAGCGGGAAGTCTACCACCGCACGCCCGCCGCCTGCATTCTGCTTTATGATCCCAGGCGCGACCTCGTCGTTCTCGTCCGCCAATTCCGCCTCGCCGTTCATCTCAACGGCGATCCCAGCTGGATAATCGAGGTGCCGGCCGGCCTTCTCGACGATGACCATCCCGAAACGGCGATCCGTCGCGAGGCGATGGAGGAGACCGGCTATCGCCTGCGCGAGGCGCGCTTCCTGTTCAAATCCTACACCTCACCGGGTGCCGTCACCGAAGTGGTCCACTTCTTCGCAGCCCTCGTCGACATCGCCGACCGCGTGGCCGAAGGCGGCGGCCTGGACGAGGAGCACGAGGATATCGAAGTCCTCGAGATTCCGCTCGACGAGGCGGCGACGATGATCGAAACCGGCGAGATCTTCGACGTCAAGACGATCGTGCTTCTGCAATGGGCCTTGTTGAACAGGGCAAAGCTGACAGCGTGAATCTGCGGAGCGAGCGCATCGGGTCATTTCCAAAGCGCAAGTTTCCGCTTTAAGATGATACGGCGCGAAATTTCATACGACTGTCACGTAGCAGTTCTATGCGCTGCGGTTTGTCAATCATCGGATGCGGTCAGGAGAAAGCCCATGTGGCTCAGCAATTTCACCCTCGTTCTCCCAAACGAGGTGGTGAGTGAAGGTTCCGTGCGTGTTGAGGGTGGCGTCATCGCCGAGATCCGGCCGGAGCCGGTCGCCGGTGCTGCCATCGATGGCGGCAGGCGGCTGCTGATGCCGGGATTCGTCGATCTCCACGGCGACATGATCGAGCGCGAGATCGCCCCGCGGCCGAACGCGACGATGCCGATCGATTTCGGCATCCACGAACTCGACAAGAAGCTTGCCGCCGCCGGTGTCACCACAGCGTTTGCCGCCGTCTCTTTTGCGACCGAAAGCGTCTACGGCCACGTCCGCTCGCTGGAGACGACATCGGCGGTGATCGAAGGCATCAACCGCCTGCGTGATGATCTGCTGATCGACCACCGCGTCCACGCCCGTTACGAGATCACCAATGTCGGCGCAGCGCCTGCACTCGAACGCCTGCTGAATGCCGATCAGATCGACATGGTCTCGCTTACCGACCATACGCCGGGTCAGGGCCAGTACAACAACCTGCAAAGCTACATCCTTAGCATCTCCGAGCGCCGCGCCATCTCCGAGGAAATGGCGGCGGAGATCGTCGCCAAGCGCATTGCCATGCGCAACAATGCTGACATCGAGGCCAAGCTGAAGGAGATCGTCGCGCTGTCGCTGAAGCACAAGCTGTCGCTTGCCTCGCATGACGATGACAGCGTCGAAAAAGTCGCCGAGATGCACGATCTTGGCGTCACAATCAGCGAGTTTCCGGTCACCGCGCCTGCGGCCGAAGAGGCGCGCCGCCGCGGCCTCTGGACGCTGATGGGCGCGCCGAACGCGCTGCGCGGCCAGTCGATGTCGGGCAATCTCAGCGCGCTCGATGCCGCAAGGGCCGGCCTGCTGAGCGTCATCGCCGCCGATTATCATCCAGCTGCCTTCGTGCCTGGCATTTTCAAGCTTGCCGACATGGTGGACGGCGGCCTGCCGGCAGCCGTTGCCATGGCGACCGGCAATGCGGCCCGTTCCGCCGGCCTGTCGGATCGCGGCGAGATCGCCATCGGCCAGCGCGCCGATCTGGTCGTGGTCGAGCCGGGTGATATCAATCGCATCCGCGCCACCTTCCGCGCCGGCCGCTTCGTCTACAGCGACGGCACGCTGCATCCGTTAAGGGCGCTGGCGGCTTAAGCGCGGTCGCCGATCAGCGAAATAAGCTGGGTCTTGGGTGCGGCGGTCGAAGCCTCCGCGCCGACGGCCTTGCCGCCTTCCATCGTCACACGGCCTTCGGCAAAGAGCCGCAGCGCTTGCGGGTAAATCTGGTGTTCGATGGTGAGCACACGCGCGGCAAGGCTTTCGGCCGTGTCACCGGAAAAAACAGGTACGGCCGCCTGGCCGATCACCGGCCCCTCATCCATGCCTTCGGTGACGAAATGCACCGTGCAGCCGGCGATCCGCATGCCGGCGTCGATCGCCCGCTGATGCGTATGCAGGCCCGGAAATAAGGGCAGCAGGGAAGGGTGGATGTTGAGCATCCGGCCTTCATAACGCTGGATGAACGTCGCCGTCAGCAGCCGCATATAGCCTGCCAGGCAAAGAATATCGGGTTTAAGCTCGTCGAGCGCCGAAAAGATCGCCGCCTCATGCGCGTCCTTGCTGGCGTAGTCCTTGCGGGGAAAAGCGAATGTGGCAATGCCTTCGGCGGCGGCCTTGGCAAGCCCGCCGGCATCCGCCTTGTCGGAAATCACCCCGACGATCTCGGCCGGATAGTCGGCTGCCTTTGCCGCCGCAACCAGCGCCATCATGTTGGAGCCGCTGCCTGATATGAAGACGACGGCGCGTTTGCGCGGCGAACTCATATGGCAAGCGTGCCCTTGTAGACCGTGCCGGCAGCGCCTTCTTCGCGGGCGATCATGCGGCCGAGCGTGATAACTGTCTCGCCCTCGGCTTCGAGAGCCGCGGAAACCGTCGCGACATTCTCGCCGGCAACAACGGCGATCATGCCGACACCGCAGTTGAAGGTGCGCAGCATTTCCTTGGATTCGACGCCGCCCGTCTTGGCGAGCCATGAAAACACCGGCGGCACCTTGACGGCGGCAAGATCGATCTCGGCCGCCAGATGCTTCGGCAGCACGCGCGGAATATTTTCCGGGAAGCCGCCGCCGGTGATGTGCGCCAGCGCCTTGATGGCGCCGGTCTCGCGGATCGCCTTCAGAAGCGGCTTCACATAGATGCGTGTCGGCTCGAGCAGGGCTTCGCCGAGCTTCTTGCCCTCGGCGAACGGCGCCGGTGCATCCCAATCGAGGCCGGACAATTCGACGATCTTGCGCACCAGCGAGAAGCCGTTGGAATGAACGCCGGAGGAGGCAAGGCCGAGGATCACGTCACCCTCGGCAATATCGCCGGATGGCAGGAGCTTGCCGCGTTCGGCCGCACCGACAGCAAAGCCGGCGAGATCGTAGTCGCCGGAGGAATACATGCCGGGCATTTCGGCCGTCTCGCCGCCGATCAGCGCGCAGCCGGCCTCGCGGCAGCCGGCGGCAATGCCGCCGACGATGGCCGCACCCTGATCGGGGTCGAGCTTGCCGGTCGCGAAATAATCCAGGAAGAACAGCGGCTCGGCGCCCTGTACCACGAGATCGTTGACGCACATGGCGACGAGGTCGATCCCGACGGTGTCGTGATAGTCGGCATCGATCGCGATCTTCAGCTTGGTGCCGACGCCGTCATTGGCGGCGACGAGAACCGGATCGGTAAAACCTGCCGCCTTGAGATCGAAAAGCCCGCCGAAGCCGCCGATCTCGCCGTCGGCGCCGGGACGGCGGGTCGAGCGCACCGCCGGCTTGATCTTCTCGACGAGGAGGTTGCCGGCATCGATGTCGACGCCCGCATCGCTATATGTCAGGCCGTTTTTCCCAGACTGGCTCATGCTGGTCTCCGATGGCTATTTCAGGCGGCAAACGTGCCGCGTCATCTGCCGGTCGCAATTGCATGACAGGGGCTTTTATGCAAGCGCTGCATGGCAAAAGCCCCCAATTTCCCGCGTCTTCTTCCGGCCTTTCCGGGATTTGGCGCGACAGGGTTGACCATCTTTGCGCCTGCATCCTATGTGCTGAATGGCCGCTTCGGATCGCATGCGGCGTTCGGCGGCGGCGAGCGATCAGCGGGGAAGGCAATGCCACAGCAAGTCAGTGGGAACATTCTCAAGCGTCAGATCTTCTTCTGGCTGGCGGCGCTCGTCTTTTTCATCGCCTTCCTTTATGTCTTCAGCTCGATCCTGTTGCCCTTCATCGCCGGCATGGCGATCGCCTATTTCCTCGATCCGGTGGCCGACCGGCTGGAGCGGCTGGGTCTGAGCCGCATGATGGCGACCATCGGCATTCTCGTTGCCTTCGTCATCGTCTTCGCGCTGGCGCTGATGATCCTCATTCCGGTGCTGATCAGCCAGTTCAACGATTTCGCTCAACGTCTGCCGGGTTATATCAGCCAATTGCAGCAGTTCATCACGCAGGCGCAGAATTCGCTGCTGCCGGACTGGGTCGAGAACCAGATGGGCGCGATCAAGGACAATCTCTCCGGCATCCTGTCGGAGGGCATGGGCTTCCTCACCGGGCTCTTTGCGCAGATCTGGAATTCCGGCAAGGCGATCGTCGACGTCATATCGCTGCTTGTGGTCACCCCCGTCGTCGCCTTCTACATCCTGCTCGATTGGGACCGTATGGTCGCCAAGGTCGATCAGTGGATCCCGCGCGATTATGTCAGCGATGTTCGCCAGATCGCCAAGGAGATTGACCAGGCAATCGCCGGTTTCATTCGCGGCCAGGGCTCGCTCTGCCTCATCCTCGGCATCTATTATGCCGTCGGCCTTTCTCTCGTCGGGCTGAATTTCGGCCTGCTGATCGGCCTCTTCGCCGGCATGATCAGTTTCATTCCCTATGTCGGCTCGATGGTTGGCCTCGTGCTCGCCATCGGCGTGGCGCTTGTGCAGTTCTGGCCCGATTATCCGTGGATCGGGCTGGTGCTCGTCGTCTTCTTCAGCGGTCAGTTCCTCGAGGGCAACATTCTGCAGCCGAAGCTCGTCGGCTCCAGCGTCGGCCTGCATCCGGTCTGGCTGATGTTTGCGCTGTTTGCCTTCGGCGCGCTCTTCGGTTTCGTCGGGCTTCTGGTTGCGGTGCCGGCGGCTGCGGCCGTCGGCGTCCTTGTTCGTTTCGCGCTTTCGCGCTACCTTCAGAGCGATCTTTATTTTGGCGGGTCGCCCAGTGGCCGCGCCCGGAAGACGAAATCAGTTCCCAATGAATGACGTGAAGAACGCTGATCCGAAGCGCAAGGCCGGAGAGCAGCTGCCGCTGGTCTTTTCGCACGATGCCGCAAGCGGGCGCGACGACCTGCTGATTTCGGAGCGTCTTGCCGCCGCCGTTTCGATCGTCGATGCCTGGCCGGCATGGCCGTCGCCGGTCGTCGTGCTCGCCGGCCCCGTCGGCTCCGGAAAATCGCATCTCGCCCGCATCTGGCGGGAATTGAGCGGCGCCGTCGACATCCATCCCGAGCTTGGCTCCGACGCCGCAATTGCTGCCGCCGCCGGCCCGGTGCTGTTCGAGGATGCCGACCGCCTCGGCTTCGACGACAACGCGCTCTTCCACGTCATCAACAGCGTCCGCGAAAACGGCACCAGCCTGTTGATGACCAGCCGCCTCTGGCCGATGTCGTGGCCGGTTTTGCTGCCCGATCTGCGCTCGCGCCTGAAAGCGGCAACCGTCGTCGAGATCGGCGAACCCGATGAGGCGCTGTTGTCGCAGGTGATCGTCAAGCTCTTTGCCGACCGGCAGCTTTATATAGATGACAAACTCGTGCTCTATATCGTTGTCAGGATGGAGCGGTCGCTGAACGCGGCCCAGACGATCGTCGAAAGGCTTGACCGGCTGGCCCTGTCGCGGGGCACGAAAATCACCCGGTCTCTTGCTGCCGAAGTATTGAATGAATTGGGAAATTCGGAACCGGCCGATTGACTGTCACAGTTCCGTCGTCAAACTGATATAATTGCCTTTGCGGTTGATAACGGGGTAAGCGGACCATGGATAGTGCAGTCGCAGAACAGCAGGAACTTACTCCTGAGATCAACGACAACGTCCCGCCGCTGGAAGAGCTGCTCAAGAGCCCCGAACGCTTCATCAACCGGGAGTTCTCCTGGCTGCAGTTCAACCGCCGTGTTCTGGAAGAGACTTTGAATACCGAGCATCCGCTGCTCGAGCGCGTCCGCTTCCTGTCGATCTCCGCCGCCAACCTCGATGAATTCTTCATGGTGCGTGTCGCTGGCCTCGAGGGTCAGGTGCGCCAGAACATCGTCATCCGCAGCCCCGACGGCAAGACGCCGGCCGAGCAGCTCGACTCGATCCTGCAGGAGATCGACCATCTGCAGATGGAGCAGCAGGCCTCGCTCGCCGTCCTGCAGCAATATCTCGCCAAAGAAGACATCCTGATCGTGCGTCCCGGCGCCTTGAGCGATGCCGACCGCCAATGGCTGGCCGCCGAATTCGAACAGGCGATCTTCCCTGTTTTAACGCCGCTATCGATCGATCCCGCCCATCCGTTCCCGTTCATTCCGAACCTCGGCTTCTCGATCGGTCTGCAGCTGGTCAGCAAGAATGGCCGCGAGCCGATGACGGCGCTGCTGCGCCTGCCGGTGGCACTCGACCGCTTCGTCCGCCTGCCGGATGATGGAAACACCATCCGCTACATCACGCTCGAAGATGTCGCCAACATCTTCATCCACCGGCTCTACCCGGGTTACGAGGTGCAGGGCTCCGGTACGTTCCGCGTCATCCGCGACAGCGATATCGAAGTCGAGGAAGAGGCCGAGGATCTCGTCCGCTTCTTCGAAACGGCGCTGAAGCGGCGCCGTCGCGGCAAGGTCATCCGCATCGAGACCGACTCGGAAATGCCGGCGTCGCTGCGTCAGTTCGTCGTTCAGGCGCTCAATATCCCTGATAATCGCGTCGCCGTTTTGCCGGGCCTTCTGGCATTGAACACCCTGTCCGAGATCACCAAGGCGCCGCGCGAGGATCTCAGGTATGCGCCCTACAATGCGCGATTTCCCGAGCGTGTTCGCGAGCATGCCGGCGACTGCTTCGCCGCCATTCGCGAAAAGGACATGGTCGTCCACCACCCCTACGAATCTTTCGACGTGGTGGTCCAGTTTCTGCTCCAGGCTGCGCGCGATCCTGATGTCCTGGCGATAAAGCAGACGCTTTATCGCACCTCCAACGACAGCCCGATTGTCCGCGCGCTGATCGACGCCGCCGAAGCCGGCAAGTCGGTGACGGCGCTGGTCGAGCTCAAGGCTCGCTTCGACGAAGAGGCGAATATCCGCTGGGCGCGCGATCTCGAGCGCGCCGGCGTGCAGGTCGTCTTCGGCTTCATCGAGCTCAAGACCCACGCCAAGATGTCGATGGTCGTCCGGCGCGAGGAAGGCAAGCTGCGAACCTATTGCCACCTCGGAACGGGCAACTACCACCCGATCACCGCGAAGATCTATACAGACCTCTCCTATTTCACTTGCAATCCGGTGATCGCCCACGACATGGCGAATATCTTCAACTTCATCACCGGCTACGGCGAGCCCGAACAGGGCATGCAGCTCGCCATCTCGCCCTATACGATGCGCCCGCGCATCCTGCGCCACATCGAGGAAGAGATCCAGCACGCCAGGAACGGTGCGCCTGCCGCGATCTGGATGAAGATGAACGCGCTTGTCGACCCCGACATCATCGATGCGCTCTATCGCGCCAGCCATGCCGGCGTCGAGATCGATCTCGTCGTGCGCGGCATCTGCTGCCTGCGCCCGCAGGTGCCCGGCCTTTCGGAAAAGATCCGCGTCAAGTCGATCGTCGGCCGCTTCCTCGAACACAGCCGCATCTTCTGCTTCGGCAATGGTCACGGCCTGCCATCCGACAAGGCGCTGGTTTACATCGGTTCGGCCGACATGATGCCGAGAAACCTCGATCGCCGCGTCGAAACCATGGTTCCGCTGACGAATCCGACCGTTCACGAGCAGGTCTTGTCACAGATTATGCTCGGCAACGTGATTGACAATCAACAAAGCTACGAGATATTGCCCGACGGTACGTCGCGACGCATGGAAGTGCGCAGGGGCGAAGAACCGTTCAATGCGCAGCAGTATTTCATGACCAATCCGAGCCTGTCGGGCCGTGGTGAAGCTCTGAAGTCCAGTGCGCCGAAGCTGATCGCCGGCCTGCTCGAAGGCCGCAACAACAAGTAAAACTGGACCTAAATGGTTGAATCTGAAGCCCAGGGGCGCCTTCCGGGGATCGCCCCGGTCTCCGTCGTCGATATTGGATCGAATTCTATTCGTCTTGTCGTCTACGAAGGCATGTCCCGTTCGCCAACCGTCCTCTTCAACGAAAAGGTCCTCTGCGGCCTCGGCAAGGGCGTCGCCCTTACCGGCAAGATGGATGAAGACAGCGTCGCGCGGGCTTTGGCGGCGCTGCACCGTTTCAAGGCTTTGTCCGATCAGGCGCGCGCTGCCACCATGTATGTGCTGGCAACGGCGGCCGCGCGCGAGGCGAGCAACGGTCCTGATTTCATCCACCAGGCGGAAACCATCCTTAACCGCAAGGTTCGCGTGCTCTCCGGCGAGGAGGAGGCGAAATTCGCTTCGCTCGGCATCATCAGCGGTTTTTACAATCCTGACGGCATTGCCGGCGATCTCGGCGGCGGCTCGCTGGAGCTGATCGATATCAAGGGCAAGGAGTTCGGCAAGGGCATCACGCTGCCGCTCGGCGGCCTGCGCCTATCGGAATATGCCGGCGGTTCGCTCTCCAAAGCCCAGAGCTTTGCCCGAAAGCAGCTGAAGACGGCAAAGCTGCTGTCGAAAGGCGAGGGCCGAACCTTCTACGCTGTCGGCGGTACCTGGCGAAACATCGCCAAGCTGCACATGGAAATCACTCATTATCCGCTGCACATGATGCAGGGGTATGAGGTGTCGTTCGAAGGAATGATGCAGTTCCTCGACCAGGTGGTGACTGCGCGCGACTCCAGGGAGCCGGCGCTGCAGGCCGTTTCCAAGCACCGCCGTTCGCTGCTGCCTTTCGGCGCCGTCGCCATGAAGGAAGTGCTGAGCGCGATGAAGCCGTCGTTGATTTCCTTCTCGGCGCAGGGTGTGCGCGAGGGATATCTTTATTCGCTGCTGTCGGAGGCCGAGCGCCGCGCCGATCCGCTGCTTGCCGCCGCCGGAGAACTGGCGATCCTGCGTGCCCGTTCGCCGGAGCATGCCCGCGAGCTGGCGGAATGGACCGGCCGCATGATGCCCCTCTTCGGCATCCAGGAAACCGAAGAGGAAAGCCGCTACCGCCAGGCCGCCTGTCTGCTTGCCGATATCAGCTGGCGCGCCCATCCTGACTATCGCGGCCTGCAGGCGCTGAACGTCATCGCCCACTCTTCCTTCGTCGGCATCAGTCATCCCGGCCGCGCCTTCATCGCGCTTTCCAACTATTACCGTTTCGAAGGCCTGCATGACGACGGCGCCACCGGTCAGCTGGCGCAGATCGCCACGCCGCAGCTCATCGAGCGCGCCAAGCTGCTCGGCGGCATGCTGCGCGTCGTCTACCTCTTCTCGGCCTCGATGCCCGGCATCGTCAAGAACCTGACCTTCCGCAAATCCTCGAGCCCGGACCTCGACCTCGAATTCGTCGTGCCTCCCGAATATCGCGACTTTGCAGGCGAACGCCTGGACGGCCGCCTGCAGCAGCTGTCGAAGCTAACGAACAAGCGGTTGGCGTTTCGGTTCGAGTAGGTCTGATTTGCGGCCGTTGTGCCGTGTGTGCCCCCCCCCCTCTGGCCTGTGTCCAGCCGATAGATGGGTAACAGATTGAACCGGATAGATGGGTTACAGTTCTCCCCCTTGTAAACCAGTGTCCGCCCCTGCGCCGGCTGGTCGGGGTTGCAGGGCGCTGGGGCGGACAAGCCGCTTGGTCTTCTTGTCGATGATGCCGAGCGGATGGGCATGGAAGCGTAGCGTCCAGATGCCCGCTTCACTCTCCTCGATCGCCACGACCTCGCCGGCCAGCGCTGCTGCGACATAGACGAGGTCACCGTTCCATTTGATCTCGCCACTGGAGCGCACCCGGCGCACCGCCGCCTCGGCCGGATAGTCCGGTTCAGGCAGGCGGTCGGGCAGGCGCCGCAGTGATGGTCGGTAATGATCAGCAGGCACGTCCATAGCGAGCGCCTCGTGTGGACGCTCGGCGTTGTAATTCTGGCGAAATGCGTCAAAGACCGCCTGCTGCGCGGCATGGTCGACCTCCGGCGCCATGGCCAGCGGCAGCATCGTCAGATGGAAGCGTTCGTGGCGGCCGTTCTGCTGCGGTTTGCCCGGCTGGATGCGCTCCAGGCCGATGCCGAGCTTGATGAACCGTACAGCAAGCGTCGTCAGCCCGGTGACGCCGATCGCCACGAAGGGCGAACCGTTGTCGCTGCGAAAGCGCTCCGGCAGTCCGTGCTCGGCAAACAGCCGCTCGAACACCGGCCAGGCCTCTACCTCGGCCGGCGTCGCGCAGGCTTCCAGCGCCAGCAGAAAGCGGCTCGCCGTATCCATCACCGTCAGTGGCTCGCAGCGCCGCCCATCGCGGGTCCTGAACCAGCCCTTGTAATCGGCGCTCCACACCGCATTGGGCCCGTTGGCCGGCGCGAACGGGCCGCAACCAGCCGCCCGCCAGCGATGCCGCCGGCGCCCGACCAGCCCGTGTCGCTTCAGGATCTCGCCTATCGTCGAGGCCGCCGGCCAGCAAAGCTGCGGCGCCGACCGCTTCAGCCGCGCCAGCACCTTCTTCGGCCCCCACTGCGGATTCGCCTCCTTCTCCGCCACGATCCGCGCCACCAGCTCCGCCGCCGTTGCCCGCCCGTGCTCAAGCGGCGCCCGCGGCAGGTCGATAAGCCCCGCAGGGCCGAGCGCCCGATACCGCTCCAACCATTTGTAGCCCGTCTTGCGCGATATCCCGTAGGCCGCACACAGCGCCGTCATCGTCTCCTCGCCCGCAAGACATTCCCCAACAAAGCGCAGCCGCTCGTCCATGATGCCAGTCTCTCTCCAAACCATCGCCGGGCCCTCCCGGCTGCTAGAGAACTGTCACCTATGTAAACGGTCCGTTCTGTTATCTATCTATCCGGGTCGGACACCTGCCGGACATCTCCCCCACAGGTGGGGAGATTACAAGTGGCATGACCTTCTCGCATCTTGAACGTCTAGCCGAGTTGAATCGCTGATTGTTTGGGAACCCCCTGCGCCCAGCCAATCTCCCCACCTGTGGGGGAGATGCCCGGCAGGGCAGAGGGGGGCACACACGGCACAGCGTCAACGAAAAAGGGCGCCGCCTTCGCGCCGCCCTCCGTATTCCGTAGCAGAACCCCGAACCTACTTCGCGTTCAAAAACTCGCCAACCTCAAGCAGGCTGAACTCGTTATTGTCGGCCTTGTCGACGGCGCGGCCGGCCGAGAAGGGCAGGTTGTTGTCGTTGCCGATGATGATGTGCGTGGCGTCGACGCGATCGACGTTTTCGATCGTCACGAACGGCATGTCGTAGACGCCGTCCTTGCTGCCGGCCTTCTTCTTGTTGTCGGGGTCCTGAATGTTCAGGAGGTCGATATAGCCGATCTTGCGGACCGCCTTGCCGACATTGGCGTCGTTGAACTCGATCTTGTAGACGCGCTTCAGCACGGCCGGAGCTTCGAAACAATCCGGCTTCGGCTGCTTCGGGTCGGCGCAGGCCCTGTCCGTCGTGCCGGCGCCGTTGTCGCGCTCGATGACGAGAGCGGTGGTGTCGTCGAGCACGTTGAAGTCGCCGATCGATACCCCCTTGTCCTCGAACGGATAGAGCCAGCTGCGGCCGGTCCACTTCTTGGACGCGACATCGAACTCGATGACGCGGATGGCGGTGTGGCCGTCGATGGTTTCTACCGTGCGGTCATCCTTGTAGATGGCGCCTTCGAGCAGGCCGTAGAGCTTGGCGCCGTCCTTGGACATGGCGAGGCCCTCGAAGCCGCCGGAGCGCTTCAGATTGAAGACCGGCATCTTGGCGGCCGGGTTGGCCGGAACCGAGAGAAGTGGATTGTCGGGCGAAAGCACCGGCTTGCCGTCGAGCGTCGTCGGGATGACGTCGGTGAGGCGGCCTGACGTGTCGAACTTCAGGATGTAGGGACCGAATTCGTCGCCGAGCCAGAAGCCGTCTACAACCGGCTGGATCGATTCGATGTCAAAGTCGGCGCCGGTGAGATAACGCGTGTCGGTGCCTTCAAGCACGATCGGGAACGGTGCAATCTTGTTGGGGTCGGAAAGGAAGAGGTTCTTGACGACTTCAGCCTTGTTGCCGGCCCAGTCGAACTTCATCTGGTGCAGGAAGAGCATGGAGTCAGACGAGTTGGACTTCGAGCCGAAGCCGTTGTCGGAGAGCGTCCAGAAGGTGCCGTCGGCCATCGTCTTGACCCCTGAGAAACCCTGGATCGGCTGACCGTCGAAGGGAAGCTTCAGATCGATGATGCGGGCGCCGTCCTTGCCGGGAGCGGTGCCGAGCGCTTCGGCGCGCTTACGGTCCGGCGTCGTAAACTTGCCGGAATGCTTGAGGAATTCGGGGGCATCGGCCGGTGCCGGAACCATGGTGTTGGCGGGCAGGATCGCCTGGCCGGCGAGTTTGGCCGGGAACTGCTGCTGGTCGGCCGAAGCGGCGCCCGCGACAAGGATGAAAAGCGATACGGAAGCAAAAAGGACGTTCTTCATAATATCCCCGTGGAGCGGATTGCAAAGGCCTTCCGCTTAGCAGGGCTTTAATGTCAGCGAATTGACGGTTGGGTGAAGCTTTGGTGACGTGAGGTCAGACGGTGCTCAGCCGTGCAGAATGACGGCCGGCGCGTTCAGCACGGTGACCGCGCGCGAGGAAAGCGCCATGACGCCGAGTGCCTGACCGCGTCCCTTCACGGCATGGGTGCCGAGATCCTCGCAGGATATCTCGTCAGGAAACTCCATGCGCCGGGCAAGCTCGCTGGATATCAGAACCGATCGGTTCAGACTGCGGCAGAGCGTCTCCAGCCGGGCAGTGGTGTTCACCGTATCGCCGAAATAGCTGATCTTATGATGATCGACACCGATTTCGGCGGTGATGATCTCGCCGCCGTGAAGGGCGGCGCGGAGCTTCGGTACCTGCCCGTAATTTTTCCGCCAGCCGGCGGCATTGGCTTCGATATCGGCAAGGATATCGAACATGCAGCGCACGCAGCGCGCATTCTTGACGCCGCGGGTAAGCGGCCAGGTGATGATCGCTGCATCGCCGACATAGTCATTGATCATGCCCTTGTGGCGCCTGACGGGCTCGGCGAAGGTTGCAAACAGCGAGCTCAGCAGCTGTTGCGCCCTGAGGTCGCCGTGCTTTTCGGCAAAAGCCGTCGAATCGACGAGGTCGATGAACAGAAAGACGCGCTCTTCCTTGACCGGATTGCGGTAGCGGCTGATGAGCATGCTGAGGAAAACTTCACGACCGAGCAGTTCTCGCACGCGCAAGACGAAGATCAGCATGGTGCAGACCGCCAACGCATAGACGAAGACTTCGAACGGCATGATGACGAGGTCGAGGAGCGACGCCGGCTTCACCATGCCGAGCGACCAGAGCAGCAGGCCGGCGCAGGCAAAGCCGATGCTCATCAGGATTTCGTAGATCAGCAGCTCGGTGATGATGAAGGCGAAGGTCGGCAGCTTCTGGATGCGCCTGTAGAGTGCTCGAAACAGCACCTTACGCTCGAAGGCGAGGATCGGCATGCCGATGAAGAGCGCGAAGATCGCCCCGACAATCGGTGTCTGATTGGAGTAGAACATCAGATCATAGATGACGCCGCTGGCCGCAAGGACGATCGTGATCAGGATCCAATTCTGTGTCGGAGATATTTCCCGCATGCCGCCTCTGCGCCGTGATGTTGGTTAAGGCCATTGTTTCAGGCCGGAAAAAACCGTCAAGCGAATTCGAATCTACAGCGCCGCGCGTCCTTTTCAGACGCGCGGCGCTGTAGCATTTGAATGACTGCGTGATTTTGTCCTAAAATCGATGCCGATTTAAGGCGTGATGCACTCGCCTCAGAGGCTGACGGTTTCGACCTTCCGGTCGACGAAGCGCAGAGCGATCGCGCCCTGGATCAGTTGCAGTGCCGGCTCGCCGAAAAGATCGCGCCGCCAGCCGTGCAGGGCGGCGACTTCGGCCTTCTCGCCCTCGGCGGCGATCTTGTCGAGATCCTCGCTGTTGGCGATCACCTTCGGCGCCACGCCGTGTTTTTCCGATATCAGCTTCAGCAGCACCTTCAGCAATTCGACGGCAGCAGCGGCCCCCTCGGGCGCCTGCGCCTGGCGCGGTACATGCGGCATATCGGCCTTCGGAAGAGCAAGAGCGGTGTTGACGGCCTCGATGACCGCGGCGCCGGAAGTCGAGCGCTCCCAACCCTTCGGAATGGTGCGCAGACGGCCGAGCGCCTCGGTATCCTTGGGCTGCTGCTGGGCGATCTCGTAGATCGCATCATCCTTCAGCACCCGCGAACGCGGCACGTTGCGGGCGCGCGCCTCGCGTTCGCGCCAGGCGGCGACATATTTCAGGATCGCCAGCTCCTGCGGCTTGCGCAGGCGCATCTTCAGCCGCTGCCAGGCATCGTCGGGATGCATGTCGTAGGTTTCGCGCGACTCGAGAATGTCCATTTCCTCGGAGAGCCAGGAGCTGCGGCCTTCGCGATCGAGTTCCGCCTTCAGTGACAGGTAGACGTCGCGCAGGTGGGTGACGTCAGCCAGCGCATAATCGAGCTGTTTGTCCGAGAGCGGCCGGCGGCTCCAGTCGGTGAAGCGCGACGACTTGTCGATATGGACGTTCTTGATGCGGCTGACCAACTGGTCATAGGAGACGCTGTCGCCGAAGCCGCAGACCATGGCGGCGACCTGCGTGTCGAAGATCGGATGCGGAATGAGATTGCCGCGATTGAAGATGATTTCGATGTCCTGGCGCGCCGCGTGAAAGACCTTCAGCACCTTCGTATCGGCCATCAGCTCGAAGAAGGGGGCGAGATCGATGCCCTTGGCCAGCGGATCGACGAGAACTTCCGTCCTCGGGCTTGCCATCTGGATCAGGCAGAGCTCCGGCCAGAAGGTCGTTTCGCGCAGGAATTCGGTGTCGATGGTGATGAAGTCGGACTTGGCCAGCTCTTTGCAGGCGGCCGCCAAATCGGCGGTGGTTTCGATCATATCATTTCATTCGCAAGGAAAAGGTCGGTTGAACCTTCCTTCTCCTTTCGGTTCGATATGTCAATACAACAGCATACGCTTCGAGCATTGCTGGCGAAGAATCACGTCCAAACTGAGGCAAGGTGCGATGCACGGCTGCAATCGCGGTGAAAGTGCAGGCGGCCTCAGCTTACCCTGAGATAGCTCGTCATCCCCGTCTTCTGATGCTCGATGATATGGCAATGCAGCAGCCAGTCGCCGGGATTGTCGGCGACGAAGGCAAGCTGCACCTTCTCGTCCGGCTGGATGAGATAGGTATCGGAGACCAGCGGCATCACCTCCCGCGTCGAGGAGGAGATCACCGTGAAGCTCATCCCGTGCAGATGGATCGGATGGGCATGCGGCGTGGTATTTTCCAGATTGAAGACATAGCTCTTGCCGAGTTTCAATTCCGCCAGCGGCGCCGTCGGATCGGGTGTATCGCCTGGCCATGGCACCTTGTTGATGGCCCAGAAACTGTAGCCCAGCGTGCCGCAGATGCTTTCGACGGCGGCATTCTCGGCAGTGGCGCTCAGTATCAGCGGGATCTGCTCGGCAGCGGTTAGATCGGCCTTCGGGACGGGGTTGTCGACAAGCGGCCCGAGATCTTCGATGGCGCGCTTCAACGATGATCCGACCGCGCGCAGGCTGGCGATCGTCTTCGGCGCCGTGCCGCGGATATCCTCCAGCGTCGCGACCGCGCCTTCATCATCCGGCATGCGCATGGCAAGATCGAGCCGTTGACCCGGTCCGATCTGCAGCAGGTCGAGGGGAAAACGCTTCGGCACCGGATTGCCGTCGATCGCAATCACGGTGGCATCGGCGCCTTCCATCTTCAACGAGAAGATCCGCGTCACGTCGGTCACGGCAATACGCAGCCGCACCAGCCCGCCGGCCGGCGCGTCATATCGTGGTTCCCGATGCCAGTTGGCGGTGCGCACCGTGCCGTAGGTGCCGGTCTTGGCAGCATCCCGCGGCCGGAAGGGAGCGATGAATTGTCCATCGCCGCCGAGCCGCCAGTCGCGCAGGTTCAGCACCACCTCGGCATCGAATTCCGGATCGGCCGGATCTTCGACGACGATGACACCGGTCATGCCGTGCCCCATCTGCGTCAGCGTGTTGCAATGCGGATGATACCAGAAGGTGCCGGCATCGGGCGGCGTGAAGGCATAGTCGAAGCTGTCGCCGGTATAGACGTAAGGCTGCGTCATGAACGGCACACCGTCCATGCGGTTGTCGATGCGCAGCCCGTGCCAGTGGATCGTCGTCGGCTCGTCGAGTCCATTTTTCAGCCGCGCGGCATAGGGCCGCCCCTTCCTCATCCGCAGGACCGGCGGCATGCCGTCATGGCCCCAGCTCATGATATCCGTGGTCGGTCCCGCCTCGGTCAGCATGGCTTCGGTCTTCACTGCCGTCAGCAGCTGCGGCTCGGGAGCCGCCTCGGCAAAACCGTATTTACCGGCAATGCCGATGCCGACACCATAGGCACCCGCAACAGCGGATGCCTTCAAGAGGTTGCGGCGGCTAAGGAGAGGCATGCGGACGCTCCACGGTGAGAATGCCGATCCTTGTAAAGTTGACCGGCAGCTTCAGCAATACAGGAAGCGCGGCCAAACTGCCGCAGCATACGGGTCGCAGCCTCGCCATAAACGCGTGCCAAACGCCCGGCCGCGTGCGCCAAGCCTTGACAAATCGGAGCGTCCATGCGCTTTTCCGCCCGATTTTCTTGTCGGCGCTTGAGGGTCTTGGAACCCTTGCTGCCGTCTTAAGCCACATCCAGGATTTGAGATCATGCATCGCTATCGCAGCCACACATGTGCCGCCCTCCGCAAGTCGGATGTCGGCTCGACCGTCCGTATTTCCGGCTGGGTTCACCGCGTTCGCGACCATGGCGGCGTTCTCTTCATCGACCTTCGCGACCATTACGGCATCACCCAGGTGGTCGCCGATCCTGATAGCCCGGCCTTCAAGATGGCGGAAACCGTGCGCGGCGAATGGGTCATCCGCATCGATGGCCTCGTCAAGGCGCGCACCGAAGACACCGTCAACAAGACCATGGCGACTGGCGAGATCGAGCTCTACGCGCAGGAGATCGAAGTCCTCTCCGCCGCCAAGGAATTGCCGCTGCCGATCTTCGGCGAGCCGGATTATCCCGAAGACGTCCGCCTGAAGTATCGCTTCCTCGATCTTCGCCGCGAAACGCTGCACAAGAACATCGTCAAGCGCACCCAGGTGATCTCCGCCATGCGCCGCGAAATGGGCAATGTCGGCTTTACCGAATATACGACGCCGATCCTGACGGCCTCCTCGCCGGAAGGCGCGCGCGACTTCCTCGTGCCGTCCCGCATCCATCCCGGCACCTTCTACGCGCTGCCGCAGGCGCCGCAGCAGTACAAGCAACTGCTGATGGTGGCGGGCTTCGACCGTTATTTCCAGATCGCGCCCTGCTTCCGCGACGAAGACCCGCGCGCCGACCGCCTACCGGGTGAATTCTACCAGCTCGACCTCGAAATGAGCTTCGTCACCCAGGAAGACGTCTGGGACACGATGGGTCCGCTGATGACAGGCATTTTCGAAGAGTTCGCCGAAGGCAAGCCGGTCACCAAGGAATGGCCGCGCATCCCCTATGACGTGGCGATCCGTAAATATGGTTCGGACAAGCCGGACCTGCGCAACCCCATCGTCATGGAAGCGGTCACCGAACATTTCGCCGGCTCCGGCTTCAAGGTCTTCGCCGGCATGATCGCCTCTAACCCGAAGGTCGAGATCTGGGCGATCCCGGCAAAGACCGGCGGTTCCAGAGCGTTCTGCGATCGCATGAATGCCTGGGCGCAGTCGACCGGTCAGCCTGGCCTCGGCTACATCTTCTGGCGCAAGGAAGGTGACAAGCTCGAGGGCGCCGGCCCGCTTGCAAAGAACATCGGCGAGGAGCGCACCGACGCGATCCGTACCCAGCTCGGTCTCGATGACGGGGACGCCTGCTTCTTCGTTGCCGGCGATCCGGCGAAGTTCTACAAGTTTGCCGGTGAAGCCCGCACCAAGGCCGGCGAAGAGCTGAACCTTGTCGATCGCGACCGTTTCGAACTCTGCTGGATCGTCGACTTCCCGTTCTTCGAATGGAGCGAGGAAGAAAAGAAAGTCGATTTCGCGCACAACCCGTTCTCGATGCCGCAGGGCGGCCTCGAAGCGCTGCAGAGCCAGGATCCGTTGACCATCAAGGCGTTCCAGTATGATGCCGTCTGCAACGGCTTCGAAATCGCCTCAGGCTCGATCCGTAACCAGTCGCCGGAAACCATGGTGGCCGCCTTCGAGAAGGTCGGCCTCAGCCAGCAGGATGTCGAGGATCGTTTCGGCGGCCTCTATCGCGCCTTCCAGTACGGCGCGCCCCCGCATGGCGGTGCTGCCTTCGGTATCGACCGTATCATCATGCTGCTCGTCGGCGCGAAGAACCTGCGCGAAATCTCGCTGTTCCCGATGAACCAGCAGGCCCAGGACCTGCTGATGGGCGCGCCGAGCCCGGCAACCCCGACACAGCTGCGCGAGCTCTCGATCCGGCCGATCCCGCCGGTCAAGAAAGACTGAGATCATCTGATCCCGAATGCAAAAGCCCGGCAATCGCCGGGCTTTTCTGCTTGTATCGTTCGTTCACAATGCCGCATAGATCGCCTCGCGAAGATCGACCGTGAACTTGCCCCACATGCCCTCCAGCGTCGTGTTGGTCAGCGCAACGACGGTCAGCCCATTAGCAGGGTCGATGAACCAGCTATGGCCATAGACGCCGCCCCATTTCAGCGTGCCGGTGGGGAAGGGCACGCCTGCCTCTGGCGGATTGGTGATGACTGACCAGCCGAAGCCAAACCCGGAGCCGGGCTCGTGCTGCTGGCGGCGCCCGCTGGCCTGGTCCGTCGCCATCATCCCTACGGTTTCGGTCGAGAGCAGCGGTGCACCACCTCTACGGATGGTTTCGAGTATGGCCAGGATATCACCCGCCGTTCCCGCCATGCCGGCGCCGCCGGAATGATAGGAGGCGGGATCGAAGATGCGGTTCGGCGCGAAGCGGATGGGGCCCATCAGCGACATCACCATCGCAGTCTCGCCCATCAGTGCCGGTTCCGGTGAAGCGTCCATATAGGCCGCTGCCAGCCGGCTGCGGTCGCGAACCGAAAACGCCGTGTCGGCAAGGCCAAGCGGTTTGGTCACCAGTTCAGCGACGGCCTCGCCCAGCGGCACGCCCGTTTCCGCCTCGATGACGCCGCCGAGAACATCCATGGCGACGGAATATTGCCAATCGCTTCCCGGCGCGAAGCGCAGTGGTGCGCTGGCGATCCGCCGCAGGTTCTCGGCCAGCGACAGTCCGGGCTCGGCGAGGCCGTCGGAAACGCCGGCGCGGGCATAGGGACCGCCTTCCTCTTCGGAGAACCTATAGCCGAGCCCGGATGTATGGGTCAGCAAGTGGCGGATGCGAATGGTTGCTTCGCCACCGTCAGGCAGCCTCGGCCGGAAGTCCGGCAGCCATCTCGTCACTGGGTCGTCGAGCCCGATTCTCGCCTGTTCGACGAGCCGCATCGCGGCGATGGTGACGATCGGCTTGGTGATGGAAGCAAGCCTGAAGATGGTGTCCTCACGCATCGCCAGACCGCTTTCGCGGTCGGCAAGGCCGGCGGCGCGGCGATGCACGATCTCTCCGTCGCGGGCGATAAGCACCACCGTTCCCACAAGCCGTTTGTCGTGGAGAGCACTTGTGATGGCCGCATCGACTGCTGCTGCAAGCGATGAATTCCTGTCGGCGTCTGCCATTTCAAGGGGAAGACTCATCAGATTAAACCTTCTATAATCACAATGACCGTTCCTGAATATAGAAAGCCGCCTCGAATTTCTAGAGTGATCATTGTGAAAAATAGCCGAGACGTGGAAAATTCTACCGCCCGCCGCCGCGGCCGTCCGCCGGCCTTCGACCGCGAGACAGTGCTGTCGGCTGCCCGCGAGACCTTCTGGGCGCATGGATATGAGGGCGCCTCGATCGCCGATCTCACTGCCGCCATGGGCATCACGCCGCAAAGCCTCTATGCCGCCTTCAACTCGAAGGCCGATCTCTATCGCGCGGCGCTGGAGCAATACCGAGCGCTAGGTTCCGACACGTTTTCCGCGCTTGGCGAGCCGATCGACACCGTCTCCACCTTCGAGCGCATATTGCGGGGCTCGGCCGCGATCTTCTCGGCTCCGGAGCATCCGAAAGGCTGCATGATCTCGACGGCTGTGCTGAACTGCGCCAGCGAGAATGCCGTGATCGCCGACCATGTCGCAGCGATGCGCCGTCGGTCGCTGGACGCTTTCACGGCGAGGATCGAGCGTGGCATCCGCGAGGGCGACATGAAGTCCGAGACGAACCCCCGCGCGCTGGCACGGTTTCTCTGTGCCATCGTCCAGGGCATGTCGGTGCAGGCGAGGGACGGCGCATCGCTAGAGGAATTGTTTGATATCGCAGTCCTCGCCATCGCCGAGGTTGCCCGTCACCGCGCCTAAAAACGAAAAGGCCCGGCAGGTCACTACTGCCGGGCCTTTCGTCGCGAGATCGAAGCGATCAGTCGTTGGCGGTAACCTTGACGCCAAGCACCTGCGGCAGCGTGTTCGGCGCGCCCATGGCAGCGCCCACGATCGTCGGGAACGGCACCGGCTTTTCAGGGGCGGCCTTGACGGTCAGGCTCTTCGGGTCGTCGAGGAAGGTGTTGACGGCGGCCGAAACGGCGTTCTGCAGTTCCGGGATATTGAGCTGCGCGATCATGATCGGCGTCATCGCCTTCAGCGAATCCGCCATCTGCTTGCCGGACATGTTCTGCTGCGAACCGGCATAATCGAGCGCACGCTTGGTGATCGAGGCATCTTCGAAGCGCACCTGCGCGGCCTCGAAGGACAGCTGCTGCATCAGGCCGAGCATGGCAAGACCGAGTGCCTGCTGCGATTCTTCCTTGTTCGCATTGGCTTCAGATTGCTTCATCGCATCCTGCAGCGACTTGACGAAGGCCATCGTGTAGCCCGAGATCTTGAAGCCAAGGTTCAGCTTGCCGATGTTGGTGAAGTCGAAGGCGAATTCCGAAATGTCGATCGTGCCGGGCGCAAGTTCCCAAGCGCCCTTCATGGTGATGTCGCCCTGGACGTGCTGCAGTGCCAGCTTCTCGATCGCGTCCTTGCTCTGCGGATCCTCGGCTTTGCTGAGATCGGCCTTCATGCTTTTGAAGGCGCCGTCAAAATCGAAGCCGGATTCGTCTTCGCGCAGCGTCAGATTGACGTCGGTTTCGAGCAGCGAGAACACTTCCGCCCCATCCTTGACCACCTTAAGCGGGCCGGTATGGGCGGTTTCGTAAAGCATCATCGTATCGAGCGTGTCGCCGCCCGCCGTTGCCGGGATCGAGATGCCGCCGAGCGTCAGCTCCTGCGCCGTGACGGTGACGCCGTCTTTGGTGGTGTTGATATCGGGGAAGGCGGCCTCTTCGATGTAATAGCCGCCATCCTCGTCTTCTTCGACGCCGGAAAGGGTGACTTCGCCAACGGCCAGGCTTTCGCCGCCGGCCGATTTGACGCTGACATTCTTCAGCGTCGCGGTCGTGCCGTCGATATCGACGGCGTCAGCCGAAATCGTTCCGCCCTGTACGGCATAGGCGGCATTGAGCTTCTTCAGCAGATCGGCGCCGTCGAGGGCGAAAGCCGAACCGGCGAGTGAGAAAAAGGCGGCGCCCGACAGCATCAGCCGCGTTGTCCGGGAAAAGTTCATGGGGTGATTCCTCTGGTGGCGTGGTGGCGGTTGGAAATCTGCAGTTACGCTACTACGGATTAGGCCCGCTTTATATTTGCGGATCTCTAAATTTCTGTTGAGAGGAACGGCAAACGAAGTCCAAATTGCGGCGGAGCGTTTGTCTCATCCTTTGATGTCAGTCCCAAGACTTCATCCACAGCTGCAATGGCCCCGATTCCTTGCCCGCCAGCCTCTTCTGAGCTAGTCAGAACCTATGGGACAAGAGATTTTGCCGCCTTCAGGCGGAGACGACGATCACATCCAACCGGTCGACCTCAAGGCGGCGCTCGAGCAGCGTTACCTTGCCTATGCGTTGTCGACCATCATGCACCGCGCCCTGCCTGACGTGCGCGACGGGCTGAAGCCTGTCCATCGCCGCATCGTCTATGCGATGAACGAGATGGGGCTGAGGCCGAACTCGGCCTTCAGAAAATGCGCCAAGATCGTCGGCGAAGTGATGGGTAACTACCATCCGCACGGCGACCAGTCGATCTACGACGCGCTTGCCCGTCTCGCCCAGGATTTCTCGCAGCGCTACACGCTGGTCAACGGCCAGGGCAATTTCGGCAATATCGACGGCGACAGCCCCGCCGCCATGCGTTACACCGAATCGAAGATGACGGCGGTCTCCGAACTGCTGCTTGAAGGCATCGATCAGGATGCCGTCGATTTCCGCGACACTTATGACGAATCGAATTCCGAGCCGGTCGTCCTTCCCGGCGCCTTCCCGAACCTGCTCGCCAACGGCTCATCCGGCATCGCCGTCGGCATGGCGACTTCGATCCCGTCGCACAATGCCCACGAGCTTTGCGACGCTGCCCTGCATCTGATCAAGCATCCCGATGCGACCGTCGAAAAGCTCGTCGAATTCATTCCCGGCCCGGATTTCCCCACCGGCGGCATCATCATCGATAGCCGCGACAGCATCATCGAGAGCTACCGCACCGGCCGCGGCGGTTTCCGCGTGCGGGCGAAATGGCAGACGGAAGATCTCGGCCGCGGCGGTTACCAGATCGTCATCACCGAAATTCCCTTCCAGGTGCAGAAATCGCGGCTGATCGAGAAGATCGCCGAGCTGCTGATCGCCCGCAAGCTGCCGCTGCTGGAAGATATCCGCGACGAATCGGCCGAAGACATTCGTGTCGTGCTGGTGCCGAAGACCCGCAGCGTCGATCCGACGATCCTGATGGAATCGATGTTCAAGCTGACGGAACTCGAAAGCCGCTTCCCGCTCAACATGAACGTGCTCTCCATGGGCCGCATCCCGCGGGTCATGGCGCTGAACGAGGTGTTGAAGGAGTGGCTGGACCACCGCCGCGAAGTTCTGCAGCGCCGCTCGCGCTTCCGCCTGGCGGCGATCGACAGGCGCCTCGAAATCCTCAGCGGCTTGCTGGTCGCCTACCTCAACATCGATGAGGTCATCCGCATCATCCGCGAGGAGGACGAGCCGAAGCCGGTCATGATGGCGCGCTGGGATCTCACCGACAATCAGGTCGAGGCGATCCTCAATATGCGGCTGCGCGCCTTGCGCAAGCTGGAAGAGTTCGAGATCCGCAAGGAATTCGACGAACTCACCAAGGAAAAGGGCGAGATCGAGACGCTGCTTTCCTCCGACGACAAGCAGTGGCAGACGGTCGCCTGGGAAATCGGCGAAGTGAAGAAGAAATTCGCCAAGGCGACCGAGATCGGCCGCCGTCGGACCCAGTTTGCCGACGCGCCCGAGACCGACGAGGAAGCGATCCAGCAAGCGATGATCGAGAAGGAACCGATCACTGTCGTCATTTCCGAAAAGGGTTGGATCCGCGCGTTGAAGGGCCATATCGCCGATACGGCGACGCTGACCTTCAAGGAAGGCGACGGCTTGAAGATCGCCTTCCCAGCGCAGACCACGGACAAGATCCTGATCCTCACCACAGGCGGCAAGGCCTTCACCCTCGGCGGCGACAAGCTGCCGGGCGGTCGCGGTCATGGCGAGCCGCTGCGCATCATCGTCGATATGGATAACGACCAGGCGGTGCTGACCGCTTTCGTCCATGATCCCTCGCGCAAGCAGCTGATCGTCTCGACCGCCGGCAACGGCTTCGTCGTTCCCGAAGCCGAGCTGGTCGCCAATACCCGCAAGGGCAAGCAGATCATGAATGTCGGGCTGCCCGAGGAAACCCAGCTGCTCGTGCCCGTCAGCGGCGACCATGTCGCCGTCGTCGGCGAAAACCGCAAGCTGCTGGTCTTCCCGCTGGCCCAGGTGCCGGAAATGTCGCGCGGCAAGGGCGTACGTCTGCAGCGTTACAAGGATGGCGGCATTTCCGACGTTCGCTGCTTCGCGATATCGGACGGCCTCGTCTGGGAAGACAGCGCCGGTCGAACCTTCACGAAGAACAAAGACGAGCTTGCCGAATGGCTGGCCGATCGCGCCACCGCCGGCCGCACCGTGCCGAAGGGTTTCCCGCGTAGCGGCAAATTCGCCGGCTAAAGCATAACAGCGTCCCGCGTCCTTTCAGACGCGCAAAGGACGCCGTAACAATTTGAATTGCTGGATAATTTATCCTTCAATCGATTCTGATTGAAGGAATTATCCAGTAAATTCCGCCCCCGACTCTTGGCGGGCGCAACAACTCCTCTATCTCATTGATGTTACCAAAAATACGAACAGGCCGGCTCAGAAGGCGGACGAGATGGCCGCGGCCCGTGCGCTTGGGGAAGTGCGCGTGCCCTTAACGGAGGAAAATCGATGCCCGCCAGCACCATCAAACTGCATGTCAGCCACACCTACAAAGCGCCGCCCGCCGTCGTTTACGACGCGTGGCTCAACCCCGAAATCGCCCGCCGCTTCCTGTTTGCGACCGATGACGGTCATGTCATTCGCGCCGAAATCGATCCGCACGTCGGCGGCCGTTTCTTCGTCGTCGACCGCCGCCCGACCGGCGACGCCTTTCATCAGGGCGTCTTCCTGGAACTGAAGCGCCCGCAGCGCATGGTCTTCAGCTTCTCCGTCGAGGAGCACGATCACAATTGCGACCGCGTCGAGATCAACATCGAGCCTCTCGGCGGCGGCAGCCGTCTGACGCTGACCCATGAAATGTGCGCCGAATGGGCCGAACACGAGGAAAAGACCCGGCAAGGCTGGGCGCATGTGGTCGAAGGTCTTGGCAGGGAACTGGAGCAGCAGCAGTTCAAGGCTACGGGCTGAGGGGTACGCTGAAATCCCGCAGGAAGCGGGTAGCGCCTTCCTCGTCGATCTCGCCGGCGGCTACCTCTAGTACAAATGCAATGACCTGCGCGTTGTCGGCATTGATGACATAGCGGTTGATGTAGAGAAACGTAAACGCCGCAAGATAGCCTGTGCGCTTGTTTCCATCCACGAATGGGTGGTTTCTGACAATGGCATAGAGATAGGCTGCGGCGAGTACGAAGATGTCTGTCTCGCCGTATGCAGCCTTGTTAAGCGGGCGTGCCAAGCTGGTTTCCAATGCATTGGTATCCCGCAGGCCAGCCAGACCGCCATGCTCGGCAATTTGCTCATCGTGCATATTTTCAATTGCTTGGCGGCTCAGCCACTTAAGCCGTATCATTTTGCGAGTTCGCGGAGCGCCACCCGATATTTTTCCATGCCGATGCGGGCTGCCCGCATTTGCTCGGCAAGGTCGGCGGATTCCGGTACAAGCTGAATATTACCCTCGACCTCTCGCAGTTCGAGGCTGTCGCCGCTGCTCAAGCCCAGCCGCTGCAGTACCTCTTTAGGGATAATAACGCCCTCGGAATTGCCGATCTTTCGAATTGTGACGTTCATCGCCTCATCCTCTGTGTGGTAACGGCGTTATAACACGGCAGCGAAACGGCGACAACGTCCTAGCCTGCCATTTGAACGATGCTTTTCCTCCGCACTATCCAGACGGAATGGGCTGCGATCGCCGCCACCAGGATGCCGCCGCCGACTAGCGTCATCGGCTCTGGCGTTTCCGCGAAGATCAGCCACACCCAGATCGGTGCGAGCACGGTTTCGAGCAGGTAGAACATGCCGACCTCCGGCGCGGAGAGGTAACGTGGCCCGGTCGCCAAACACCAGAAGGCAAGCGGCATCATCACCGCGCCGTTAAAGAGGATCCAGGCAGGATGCTCGATCGAAAAACCGCCTGCCGGCATGACCGAGATCAGGCCGACCGCCGCCGGCAGCACGGTCGAAAGCAGCGAGACGAAGCCCATCTCCCGGCGAGAGGCGCGGCTGATGGTGATGGCGGCAGCAATGATGAAGGCGGTAAGCAGCGCCATGCTATCGCCGAAGAGATGGCCGCCCGAAAGCCCGTCCCGCACGATCAGGCCGACGCCGAAGATCATCGCCGCCATGGCGAGCAGTGTTGCCAGCGCCGGCCGCTCCTTCAGGAAAATCCAGGAAAGCAGGGCGGCGAACATCGGATTGAAGGCGACGATAAAAACGACATTGGCCGTCGATGTGTTGAAAACGGCGAGAAGGAAGATCACCGTCGTCAGCCCGTAGAGCAGACCGGTGACGAGGCCCGGCCAGCCCGGCACGAGCACTGGCCATCGCCCCTTGGCGATCCTGAGCGCCGTTGCGACCAGCAGCGTCACGCCAAGGGTCGCGATGCTTCTCGCCGCAAGAATCGACCACAGCTCGCCGTTGGCGAGCCTCATCAGCGGGATATCCATGGAAAGCGCCAGCCCGCCGATCGCCGTCAGCAGCAGGCCTTTCCGATGGTCGGAAAGAGCGGTGGGGAACATTCAGTCGTGGGTGCTCTCGGGCATGGACGAGGGATCGAAGCGTTCCCAGCCGCGCGGGGTCAGATGCTCCTGCGGCTGGAAGCGCGTCTTGTAGTCCATTTTCCGCGACCCTTGAACCCAGTAGCCGAGGTAGACATGCGGCAGCCCCAGCGCTTTCGTGCGTCTGACATGGTCGAGAATCATGAAGGTGCCGAGCGAACGCCGCTCAAGCGCCGGATTGAAATAGGAATAGACCATCGATAACCCGTCGCTCATCGTGTCGGTGAGGGCGGCGGCAAGCAGCTCGCCCTTTGGCCGCTGCTCCAGTCCGGAGCCTTCTTCGCGCCGGCGGTATTCGATGATTCTCGTATTCACATGCGTGTCTTCGACCATGATTGCATAGTCGAGCACGGTCATGTCGGACATACCGCCCTGCTGGTGGCGAAAATCGAGATAGCGTCGGAAGAGCGAATATTGCTCGCTGGAAGGCTGGGCCGCGAATTCGGTGGCGATGACGTCGGAATTCTCGGCAAGCACCCGCTTCATCGATTTCGTCGGCTCGAATTCCTGGGCGAGAATTCGCACGGAAACGCAGGCGCGACAGGATTCGCAGGCCGGGCGATAAGCGATGTTCTGCGAGCGGCGGAAACCGCCCTGCGTCAGGATGTCGTTCATCTCGGCGGCGCGCGGGCCGACCAGATGGGTGAACACCTTGCGCTCCATCTCATGCGGCAGGTACGGACACGCAGCCGGAGCCGTCAGATAAAACTGCGGTGATGGCGTCGTCTGCGTATTCATTTGTCGCGGAAATTTCCTTGTCGAGACCGTGCCGTTTCCTGACAGCATGACCTAAGAATAAAAAACGTCAACAGCGGGGCGCTTTTCGCCCTTCATATCAGTCTTCTAATTTTAGATATGGAGCGCCGGCACCCGCCGGCAAAGAGAAGGCGGAGACTTTATTTCGTCTCCGCCCCGGGATCGCAGTTAGGGTTTCAGCCAAAGTCTCAAGCTGTGCGCACCGTCGCCGTGCCCACCAGCAGGTCGTGGACGAGACGGCTGCGTTCGATGAACAGGCCGGCAAGCAGGATGAGCGGCGTCAGCACCGAGTTGAGGATCCAGAACAGTGCCAGATGCACGATCGCCGTCATGAAATCCATCGGCCGTCCGTCGACGCGCACGATCGCGATTCCCATGGCGCGCATGCCGAGCGAGGCCTGGCTCGGCCCGCCCACAGTCAGGCCGAAGTAAATGCCGGCGACGATGACGAAGAGGGCAGGGTAGAGAAAGAAGCCAAGGCCGAGCGTGACGATCGACAGGAAGAACAGCACGATCGCCGCGGGAATGCAGAGCAGGGCCACGATGACGTAATCGAGAATGAAGGCGAAGACCCGGCGGCTCAACACGCCGCTATAGGCGCGCCAGTCCTCCGGTGCGGCATAAAGCGGATTGGGGTTGTAGCTCATCTCAATCTCCTCAGGAAAAGCGATGCCGCTGATATGGTATCGGCAGGGCAAAATGCAATATTTGCTCTAGATTCGGATGATTGGGCCGGTTCGGCCCAATCACCGCTTGGCGAGAATTTTCGCCACTTCGACCGCGAAATAGGTGAGGACACCGTCGCATCCGGCCCGCTTGAACGACAGCAGCGTTTCGAGCATCGCCCGCTCGCCGTCGATCCATCCATTCATCGCCGCCGCCTTGATCTGCGTATATTCGCCGGACACCTGGTAAGCGAAGGTCGGCAGGCCGAAGGCCTCCTTCATCCGCCAGCAGATATCGAGATAGGGCAGGCCGGGCTTGACCATCAGCATGTCGGCGCCTTCCTCGACGTCGAGGGCCGCATCGCGGATCGCCTCGGTGCCGTTGGCGGGGTCGATATAATAGGTCTTCTTATCACCTTTCAGCAGCCCGCCAGTCGAGATCGCCTCGCGATAGGGACCGTAGAAGGCAGAGGCGAATTTCGTCGCATAGCTCATGATGCCGACGCTCTGGTGGCCGGCGGCGTCGAGCGCCATGCGGATTGCGCCGATGCGCCCGTCCATCATCTCCGACGGCGCAATGATGTCGGCGCCGGCATCCGCCTGCATCACGGCGGCGCGCGCCACCTGGTCGACCGTCTCGTCGTTGACGATCTCGCTGCCTCTGAGGATGCCGTCATGGCCGTGGCTGGTGAAGGGATCGAGCGCGACATCGGTAATGATGCCGATATTGGGCACCGCCTTCTTGATCGCCGCCGTCGCCTGATTGATCAGGTTGTTGGCTTCGAGGCTGTTCGAACCGGTCTCGTCGCGCAGCTCCATCTCGATATTCGGAAAGGTGGCAAGGGCCGGAATGCCGAGGCCGGCCGCTTCCCGCGCCGCTTCGACCGCCTTGTCGATGCTCATCCGGTTGACGCCCGGCATGGCCGGGATCGGATCGATGATGCCGGAACCCGGCACGATGAAGATCGGCCAGATCAGGTCGTCGACCGTCAGCCGGTTTTCCTGCACCAGCCGGCGTGTCCAGTCCGCCTTGCGGTTGCGCCGCATGCGGCGATGACCGGTGATGTCGTCGACGAGATGCGTCCTGTCCTGCATGATATCTGTCCTTGGCCCATTCCATTTATCGGAGCGCTCATTATCATGGCGCCTGGAAAATCCAAACCGGACGATTGGCCGCGGCGGAAAAACCTCTGGTGCATAACCCGAAAATCGGGCTCGATTTTCGGGTTATGCGCCAACTCAATGTTATAGAGCGTCCCTGGCGCGTCTTGTCAGACGCTCGGACGCCCTTGTGAAGATGCAACCCCAAACCGATGTCTGCGCTATGGAAACCGAATCCCCAACGATACCGAAACGCACACTGGCGGATATCCTCTTCATTCTCTTCCTGAGACTGGTTGCCGTCTCCTGCTTCTGGTTCGGCCTGCAATATTGGGCGATGCTCGTCGGCTATTCGCTGGTCGGCGCCGGCCGCTTCGATCTTTTGAGCCTGCCGTGGAAGGTGGCGAGCACCAGCCTTGCCGTGCTCTTCCCCGTCGCCTCCCTCGGCCTCTGGCTGACCGTCTCCTGGGGGCCGGTCATCTGGGTGCTGGCGGCTGGCGGACAAATCCTCATGTATGGCCTGCTGCCGGATATTTTCGGCCCCAACCAGCTGATCATCCTGCTGCATGTGATTGTCGCCGTCGTCTACTTGATTTTCCGCCTGCTGCTCTGGCTGGAAAAGCGCCGGCATCGCCGCCAGGTAAGTGTTGATTTACCCTGAGACAACGTGGAGTTACCGGTAAGGCTCCGTTAAGCCTGCGGTTTAAGTCGAATTTTATATGTATTCGATAGGGTCTCACTCAAGGCGGGAAGAAAACACACCGCCAAACAAACAGTGAGGCAGTCAATATGAACACGAAAATCAAGCCGCAGGCGGTATCGACCTTCCGTGACCAGCAGGACCACGACATCCGTGATCTTTACATGGAATCCCTTCATCTCGTTGAACGTCTGCACCGTCGTCTTCTCGACGTCATCAAGGACGAATTCGACCGTCAGGGTCGCAGCGACGTCAACGCCATCCAGGCGCTGCTCCTTTTCAACATCGGCAATTCCGAGCTGACCGCCGGCGAGCTGCGCTCGCGTGGTTACTATCTCGGCTCCAACGTCTCCTACAACGTCAAGAAGCTGGTCGATCTCGGTTTCATCAACCACCAGCGCTCGCGCATCGACCGCCGCTCGGTCCGCATCAGCCTGACCGAAACCGGCCAGGATATCGCCGAAACGGTGGCCAAACTCTACGAACGCCACATCGCCTCGATCGACAAGGTCGGCGGCATCGGCACCGACGAGTTCACGCAGATGAACAAACTGCTCCAGCGTCTGGACCGCTTCTGGAACGACCAGATCCTGTATCGCCTCTGAGATCCCTGACCTCCTTTCAGGGTTAATCAAAACCGGATGCGTCCCTGCGCGTCCGGTTTTTGCCGTTTGCTCTCGCGTGGCATCTTTGCAACGCATGGCAGGCAAGCGCAAAGGCCTGTATTCAAGCCGTTTTTTAGCCGTTATTAACCGGCACGCTTTACCCCGTCATATGGTTCGTTGCGCCCTGTTTCCGGCATTCGGCAAGTCCGTCTTCCCACTGGCAACACGAATTGGCCATATTGGTGTGGCAGCGGAAGGCTTAACAACCGGCGCTTTCAATAGACCGATCAGGAATGTTCAGGCTGCCGCATCGCAATCTTGTGATGGGGCAAGCGGAATCTTTCGGTGTGCCGGGACAACGAATGGACTGGGATCTGCGTTAAAGCGCAGTGATATCGCAAAAGGCCGCAGGTTTTCTTTATAGCGGCATTCAGTGGTTGGGACTATGTCAAAGAAAAACGGAATTGAAGCTCTTTCGCGCCGCGCCTTCCTTGCGTCCGCGGCAACGGTTGGCGCCAGCGCGCTTGCCGCGCCGGCATTCGCGCAATCGGCGCTCGATACGCTGATCAATGCGCCGCGCCGCGGCAACTGGGACGACCAGTTCGACGCCAAGGCGGCGTCGCGCACGGCGACCGCCATGGTTTCCAACACGCCGATCCTTGGGCCCCAATCGGTCGCGAGCGCCCAGCAGGCGATCATGCAGTATCAGCAGATCGCCGCAGCCGGTGGCTGGCCTGAGGTCAACCCCGGTGACCAGCGCCTGCAGCTCGGCGTCAGCTCTCCAGCCGTCCAGGCGCTGCGCCAGCGCCTTGCGATCACCGGCGACCTGCCGCGCGAGGCCGGCCTGTCCAACGCCTTCGATTCCTATGTCGACGGCGCCGTCAAGCGCTTTCAGGCGCGTCACGGCCTGCCGGCGGATGGCGTTCTCGGCGAATTCACGCTGAAGGCGATGAACATCCCCGCCGATGTCCGCCTGCAGCAGCTGAACACCAATGTCGTCCGTCTGCAGACCTTCCCTGAAGACTTGGGCCGCCGTCACCTGATGGTCAACATCCCGGCAGCCTATGTGGAGGCTGTTGAAGACGGCAGTGTCGCGACGCGCCACACAGCGGTTGTCGGCCGCTTGAGCCGCCCGACGCATCTCGTCAATTCGAAGATCTACGAGGTCATCCTCAATCCTTACTGGACGGCACCACGCTCGATTGTCGAGAAGGACATCATGCCGCTGATGCGCAAGGATCCGACCTATCTCGAAAAGAATGCCATTCGTCTGCTCGACGGCAAGGGCAATGAAGTCGCCCCCGAGACTATCGACTGGAACGGCGAGGCGCCGAACCTGATGTTCCGTCAGGACCCCGGCAAGACCAACGCCATGGCGTCGACGAAGATCAACTTCTACAACAAGAACGGCGAGTACATGCACGACACGCCGCAGCAGGGCCTGTTCAACAAGTTGATGCGCTTCGAATCGTCGGGCTGCGTCCGCGTCCAGAACGTGCGCGACTTGTCGAACTGGCTCTTGCGCGAGACCCCCGGCTGGAACCGCCAGCAGATGGAGCAGGTGATCGCAACCGGCGTCAACACGCCGGTCAAGCTCGCCACGGAAGTTCCGGTCTATTTCGTCTACATCTCTGCCTGGGGCATGCCCGACGGCATCGTCCAGTTCCGCGACGACATCTATCAGATGGACGGCAATGCCGAGCTGGCGCTCGACACCACGGCGGGAATGGAACAGCCGGTCCAGTAAGCGGCGACCTCTGCATCGCAATCTGAAAACCGCGCTTTCCGGCGCGGTTTTTCTTATGTGCGCAAAGGCGCTGCCTGCTACGGCGTCAGGCTTCGGTGTCGTACGACCGCAAAAGAGCGCAAGCGCGCGCTTTGCTCAGCAAATGTCGTTCTTCGTATTGCCCTCGCCACGGCGGAAGGCTAATACCTCAGCGCATTCCAGTTGAGGAGCCCGCCCATGACCAATGCTTCCACCGAATCCTTCTTCAATCGCTCGCTTGCGGACGTCGATCCGGACATTTTCGGCGCGATCGGAAAGGAACTCGGTCGCCAACGGCACGAGATCGAACTGATCGCTTCTGAGAACATCGTCTCCCGCGCCGTGCTGGAAGCCCAGGGCTCCATCATGACCAACAAATATGCCGAGGGTTATCCCGGCAAGCGTTATTACGGCGGCTGCCAGTTCGTCGATATCGCCGAGGAACTGGCGATCGAGCGCGCCAAGAAGCTGTTCGGCGTCAATTTCGCCAACGTCCAGCCGAATTCCGGCTCGCAGATGAACCAGGCCGTGTTCCTGGCGCTGCTGCAGCCCGGCGATACCTTCATGGGGCTCGACCTGAATTCGGGCGGCCACCTCACGCACGGTTCGCCGGTCAACATGTCCGGCAAGTGGTTCAACGTCGTCTCCTACGGCGTGCGCGAAGGCGACAACCTGCTTGACATGGATGAAGTCGCCCGCAAGGCCGAGGAAACCAAGCCGAAGCTCATCATCGCCGGCGGCACTGCTTATTCCCGCATTTGGGACTGGAAGCGCTTCCGCGAGATCGCCGACTCGGTTGGCGCCTACCTCATGGTCGACATGGCCCATATTGCCGGCCTCGTCGCCGGTGGGGTTCATCCGTCGCCATTCCCGCATTGCCATGTCGCGACGACGACGACCCACAAGTCGCTGCGCGGCCCGCGCGGCGGCGTCATCCTCACCAATGACGAGGATCTGGCGAAGAAGTTCAATTCGGCCGTCTTCCCTGGTCTGCAGGGTGGGCCGCTGATGCACATCATCGCCGCCAAGGCGGTCGCCTTCAAAGAGGCGTTGCAGCCGGAGTTCAAGGATTACGCCGCTCAGGTGGTCAAGAACGCCAAGGCGCTGGCCGAAACGCTGATATCGGGTGGCCTTGACGTCGTCTCCGGCGGCACCGACAACCACCTGATGCTGGTCGACCTGCGCAAGAAGAATGCCACCGGCAAGCGCGCCGAGGCAGCTCTCGGCCGCGCCTATGTCACCTGCAACAAGAACGGCATTCCCTTCGATCCGGAAAAGCCCTTCGTCACCTCGGGCGTGCGCCTCGGCGCGCCGGCCGGCACGACCCGCGGCTTCAAGGAAGCCGAATTCCGCGAGATCGGCAATCTGATCGTCGAGGTCCTCGACGGCCTGAAGGTCGCGAATTCCGATGAAGGCAACGCCGCCGTCGAAGCCGCCGTGCGCGGCAAGGTGGTCAGCCTCACCGACCGCTTCCCGATGTACGGCTACATGGGATAAGGAGCAGGGATGCGCTGCCCCTATTGCGGTTCGGAAGATACCCAGGTCAAGGATTCGCGCCCGGCGGAGGACAATACGTCCATCCGCCGGCGGCGCATCTGTCCCGATTGCGGCGGCCGCTTTACCACGTTCGAGCGTGTGCAGCTGCGCGAGCTGATGGTCATCAAGAAGACCGGCCGCAAAGTGCCCTTCGACCGCGACAAGCTGGTGCGCTCCTTCGAGGTGGCGTTGCGCAAACGCCCGGTCGAGCGGGACCGCATCGAGCGCGCAGTCTCCGGTATCGTCCGCCGGCTTGAAAGCTCCGGCGAGACCGAGATCTCCTCCGAGCAGATCGGCCTGCAGGTGCTGGAAGCCATGAAGAGCCTCGATGATGTCGGCTTCGTGCGCTACGCCTCGGTCTATCGGGATTTCTCGCTTGCCGAGGATTTCGAGAAGGTTATTTCCGAAATCAACGCCAAGATCGCCCGCGACCCGCTGGACAGGTGAGCCATGAGGATCACGCCGCATGACGAACGTTTCATGGCGGCGGCGATCCGCCTGTCGCGCTGGCACCTCGGCCGCACCGCCACCAACCCCTCCGTCGGCTGCCTGATCGTCAGGGGCGGCGTCATCGTCGGCCGTGCCGTGACCGCCCTTGGCGGCCGCCCGCATGCCGAGACGCAAGCGCTCGCTGAGGCCGGCGCGCTCGCCCGCGGCGCCACCGCTTATGTGACGCTCGAACCCTGCTCGCATCACGGCAAGACGCCGCCCTGTTCCCAGGCGCTGATCGCTTATGGCGTTGCCCGCGTCGTCATCAGCGTCACCGATCCCGATCCGCGGGTTTCCGGCCGCGGCATCGCCATGCTGCGCGAAGCCGGCATAGAGGTGGATACCGGCGTGCTGGAGGCGGAAGGCAGGCACTCGCTTGCCGCCTATCTCACCCGCCAGACGAAGAACCGGCCCTATGTGACTCTCAAGCTTGCCGTTTCCGCCGATGGCATGATCGGCCGCGAGGGGGCAGGGCAGGTGGCAATAACAGGCCCGGAGGCCCGCGCCCAGGTGCAGGCGCTGCGCGCCGAAACCGATGCGATCCTCGTCGGCATCGGTACCGCGATTGCGGATGATCCGCTGCTGACGGTGCGTTCGCCAGGTCTTGAATCGCAATCGCCGATCCGCATCGTCCTCGATCCTTCCCTGGCATTGCCGCTGACCAGCAAGCTCGTCGAGACTGCGCGGGAAGTGCCGGTCATCGTGGTGGCGAGTGAGGAAGTGTGGCCGTTGTCGGCGGATGCCGAGGGGTTACCCCCCTCTGCCCTGCCGGGCATTTCCCCCACAAGGGGGGAGATCGGCAAGGAGCCTGCTCCGCGTTCTCCAGCTTCCGATGATGATGGTTTCGCCTCCAGGCAAGATGTGGGGCAAGAGGCTAGCCCCCAGCCAATCTCCCCACCTGTGGGGGAGATGCCCGGCAGGGCAGAGGGGGGCATCCCACCCACAGATCCCACAGACATGGAATCCCGCCGCGCAGCCCTCGAAGCCGCCGGCGTCGAGGTCGTCCATTGCAATCCCTATCATCCGGAAGTCCTGTTGCCGGCACTCGCGACGCGCGGTATTTCCTCGCTTCTGGTCGAGGGCGGTGCAAAGACGGCGCGGCTTTTCCTCGAGGCTGGCCTTGTGGACCGCATCCAGCTTTATCAGGCGCCTGTTGTGATCGGCGAGGGCGGTATTGAATCTCCGCTTGATGCAACCGACATACCATCGGGTTTTGCCCATACGGGCACGCTGATGTTCGGCGGCGATCGCCTGGACGAATACGAAAGAGGGCTTTGATGTTCACCGGAATAGTCACCGATATCGGTACGATCGAATCCGTTTCGTCGCTGAAGGAGGGCATCAAGCTCCGCGTTGCGACGAGTTACGACCCGGCAACCATCGATATGGGCGCATCCATCTCTCATTCCGGCATCTGCCTCACCGTCACCGGCCTGCCGCAGGAAGGCAGCAATGGCCGCTGGTTTGAGGTCGAGGCCTGGGAAGAGGCGCTGCGGCTGACGACGATCGGCGCCTGGCAGGAAGGCAGCCGCATCAACCTCGAACGGTCGCTGAAGATCGGCGATGAACTTGGCGGTCACATCGTTTCCGGCCATGTCGACGGTAAGGCGGAAATCCTCTCGGTGACAGCAGAGGGCGACGCCACCCGCTACCGTCTGCGCGCGCCCGAACATCTGGCGAAATTCGTCGCCCCCAAGGGTTCGATTGCACTCGACGGTACTTCGTTGACGGTCAATGCCGTCGACGGCACGGATTTCGATGTGCTGCTCATCCGCCACACGCTCGAGGTCACCACCTGGGGTGATCGCAAGGCTGGCGATTTCGTCAATTTCGAAGTCGACACCATGGCGCGTTACGCCGCCCGGCTGGCCGAATTCCCGAGCACCTGAATCAAAACCTGTAACGGTTTCCAGGGTCACACCACGACTGGCATGCTGGGCGCGGAACAACATCAGGCGCTCGTCGACGCATCCAACTGCATGTCTGCGACGCGGCGCCAGCCCCCGATAGCTCACCAATCCGGGGACAGCTTCGTCAGATACTGGCCGTAGGCACTCTTACCGAGCTTGTCCGCGAGCTTGGCGAGGTCGTCCTGCGAGATGTAACCCATGCGCCAGGCGACCTCTTCGGGGCAGGCGATCTTGAAGCCCTGGCGTTTCTCCAGCGTGCTGACGAAACCTGCGGCATCGAGCAGGCTGTCCGGCGTGCCGGTGTCGAGCCAGGCATAGCCCCGGCCCATCAGCTCCACGAAAAGCTGGCCGCGCTCGAGATAGGTGCGGTTGACATCGGTGATTTCCAATTCGCCGCGCGGTGACGGCTTCAGGTTGGCGGCGATATCGACCACCTGCTGGTCGTAGAAATAGAGGCCGGTCACCGCCCAGTTCGATTTTGGCTTCTTCGGCTTCTCCTCGATCGACAGGGCATTCATCTTTTTGTCAAAGCCGACAACGCCATAGCGTTCCGGATCGGTGACGTGATAGGCGAACACCGTTGCGCCTTCCCGCCGACCCGTGCCGGATTTCATGATTTCCGGCAGTCCGTGCCCGTAGAAGATGTTGTCGCCGAGAACGAGTGCCGAGCTGTCGCCGTGCACGAAGTCGGCGCCGATGATGAAAGCCTGGGCGAGGCCGTCCGGGCTCGGCTGTACGGCATAGGTCAGCGAGATTCCCCATTGCGAGCCGTCACCAAGAAGGCGCTTGAAGGCTTCGACGTCGTGAGGCGTGGTGATGATCAGCAACTCCCTGATGCCTGCGAGCATGAGCGTCGTTAGCGGATAGTAGATCATCGGCTTGTCGTAGACCGGCATCAACTGTTTCGAAACGGCCTGCGTGATCGGATGCAGACGCGTGCCTGTGCCGCCGGCGAGAATAATTCCCTTCATGCCCATCTCCTTAAAGACCCTTATTCAAAAGGTCTTGCATGACAAACGTCATGGACTGCTTCCACTCCGGCAGCCGGATTCCATAGGTTCTGGCGAGCTTGTCGCCGTTGAGACGTGAATTGGCGGGCCGCTTCGCCGGTGTCGGATAGTCCGCCGTCGGGATGCGCTCGACGCCGACGTTTCTGCCGCCGGATTTAGAAAGCTCCGTGAATATCTCTTCGGCGAAGTCCGCCCAGCTTGCCTCGCCGCTGCCGGTCAGGTGAAAGGTGCCGCGCAGCGATGGCGCAGGGTCCGCTACGATACGGGATGCGATCGCAAGAATCGCGTCGGCGATGTCGAGTGCCGAGGTCGGGCATCCTGTCTGATCGGCGACGACGCGAAGATGATCGCGCGTCTCGGAAAGCCGCAGCATCGTTTTCACGAAGTTGGCGCCAAAGGGCGAATAGACCCAGGCGGTACGCAAGATGACGTGGTTCGGGTTCGCCGCCGCGACGGCCTTCTCGCCCGCGAGCTTCGAACGCCCATAGACGGAGATCGGCGCCGTCGCATCCTCTTCGGAATAGGCGGAGGCCTTGTCGCCGCTGAAGACGTAGTCGGTCGAAATGTGGATGACCGGAGCCCCGATCCGCGCAGCAGCCTCGGCAACCGCCCCGGCGCCTGCTGCGTTGACGGAAAAAGCAAGCTCGGGTTCGCTCTCGGCCTTGTCGACCGCCGTATAGGCAGCCGCCGAGACGATCACATCCGGCCGCAGAGCCGAGAAGGCGGCTGCGATGCTTACAGGATCCGCGAGGTCCATTTCCGGGCGCCCGACCGCGCTGATTTCGACGCCCATTTCGGCGCCACGTCTGAGCAGCGACTGAACGACCTGGCCCTGTTTGCCGGTGACGGCAATGCGCATCGCTTATCGTCCCTTGAAAACGCCGAGGCGTTCGCCGGAGTAGACGTTTTCGCGCAACGGCCTCCACCACCATTCGTTTTCCAAGTACCAGTGCACGGTCTTCTCGATGCCGGTTTCGAAGGTCTCTTGCGCCTTCCAGCCGAGTTCGCTTTCGAGTTTGGAGGCGTCGATCGCATAGCGTGCGTCGTGTCCGGGGCGGTCCGTGACGTTGGTGATCAGGCGTGCATGCGGTCCCTTGTCACTGCAGACGCCGTCGAGAATAACGCAGATGCGATGAACGACATCGATGTTCCTGCGCTCATTGCGGCCGCCCACATTGTATTTTTCGCCGGGGCGCCCACTGGATGCGATCGTGAAGAGCGCGCGGGCGTGGTCTTCGACATAGAGCCAGTCGCGGACATTCGCGCCATTGCCGTAAACCGGAAGAGGCTTGCCCTCCAGTGCGTTCAGGATCATTAGCGGAATGAGCTTTTCGGGGAAATGGAACGGGCCGTAGTTGTTGGAGCAATTCGAGACAACGACGGGCAGGCCGTAGGTGCGGTGCCAGGCGATCGCCAGATGGTCGCTGGCGGCCTTGGAGGCGGAGTAGGGCGAGGACGGGTCGTAAGGCGTCGTCTCCTCGAAGAGGCCCTCGTCGCCGAGCGAGCCGTAGACCTCGTCCGTCGAGACATGCAGAAAGCGGAAGGCACTCTTGCGGCGAGCGTCGAGCCCATCCCAATAGTGCCGTGCGGCATCCAGCAGGCTGAATGTGCCGACGATGTTGGTCTGAATGAAATCGGCTGCACCCGAGATCGAGCGGTCGACGTGGCTCTCTGCCGCGAGATGCATGACGATATCAGGGCGAAAAGACGCGAATGCTTCCTGCATCCCGACGCGGTCGCAGATGTCGGCGCGCAGGAATTGATAGTTCGGCGCCGATTCGACGGATTTCAGCGATGCCAGATTGCCGGCATAGGTCAGCGTGTCGACATTCAGCACCTCGGCGCCGATCTCGCTGACGAGATGGCGCACCAATGCCGATCCGATGAAGCCCGCTCCGCCCGTGACCAGTATGCGCATCGTCGATCAATCCCTGGGTTGCTGTGCTGAACAGGAAAAATGGCCTGGCAGGTCGGCGAGCCGCGGCAGCGTCTTGTCCTTGTCGGACAATACCATGTCTCTCTCATAGAAGGGCCAGCGGATACCGATCGCCGGATCGTTCCACGCGATGCCCCGATCGTGCTGCGGGCTGTAGGGTGCGGTTACCTTGTAGCTGATGACGCTGTTCGGCTCGAGCGTTGCGAATCCGTGTGCGAAACCGGCCGGTACCCAGAGCTGCATGCCATTTTCCGGCGAGAGCTCCTGAGAGAGCCATTTACCGAAGCTCGGCGATCCCTCGCGGATATCGACGACGATATCCATGATCCGCCCGGCAAGACAGCGCACCAGCTTGCCCTGTGCGAAGGGCGGTATCTGGAAATGCAGCCCCCGGACGGTGCCGGTCTGCGCCGAAAGCGATTCATTGTCCTGGATGAACGTGACGTCGGCCACATTTTCCCGGAACCACGCATCCTTGAATACTTCGGAGAAGTAGCCGCGGTGATCGCCGAAGCGCGGCGGCGTGATCGCAATGATGCCCTCGATGGCCGTGGTCTCAATACGCATGACTTACCTTTTTGCGGCCTTTATCAAGCGCCCGCCCTCATGACGCTCATCAGCATGTCCGCCTGCGAGCGGCTTCGCATGGCCGCAAGGCCTGCCGCGGCAATGGCATCGCGCTCGTCGGCATCTGCGATCAGCTTGTAGCAGCGCTCGATCATGTCGTCATAGGGCTCAATTGCCAAGCCGCCGATGAAGGGCTGAAGGTCCGGATCGCGGATGTCGCCTTCCGTCAGCACGCAAACGCGATTGGCGAGCAGATAGGAAATGCGCACGATCTCGAAGACGCCGCTCGCATAATGATGGATGTTGATCACGATCTTGGCGCGGGCAATCGCCGCATCGCGTTCCGCGCCGTAGATGTTGAAGAGGTGCGCGACCTCGAGTCCGCCGTCCTTCAGCGTCTTCAGGATATGGTGGCGGCGTTCGTTCATCGAGCCGTAGAAGAGCACGTCGATATCTTTGACGGCGGCGTGCTGTATCTGGCTGAGGCAGCCGCTATAGCCGATCTCGAGCACGCCGGCGTGATCAATGCCTTTGGCGGCGAGATTCTCCCGGTTGCGCGGGCTGTAGTCGAGAACCGGAAGCGACTTCAGGATCGAGGTGTAGCGCGAATTGATCCAGATGCTTTCTTCGGACACCTGCTCGAGATTGATGACGACGCTGTCCTTTGGCAGATGGCTGACGATTTCGGCGGGGAGAAGATTGCCGCCATAAATGATCGGCGCACGGCCGGCGAATGCGTTCATGTCCCGGGTGATCGGTGCTGAGCCGCCGAGTTCCTCGAAGGCGCCCTGTAGGCCAAGCGCGACTTCGTCGAAGGCGTGGCTGTGATTGTAGTTGTCGGGCGTCACGATCCAGATGCAATGACGATCCTTGTGTGCCTGCCATCCGCCGGCAAAGGGCTGCAACAGGTTGCGGAGCGGCTGCTCGATCTTCGGCGCGGCTGATATAGCGGGCCTTTCCGTCTGCACCGGCTGCGGCTGTACCGGGGAAGCGCCTGACGCCTGAGGGGCATAGGCGCGCATCAATTCGCGGCCGCCGATAAATTGGCCCCGCGGCATCCAGCCGGGCGGATCATCAGCGCCCCAGATAAGGTGCGGCTGCTTGATCAATGGTTGACGGCCCTCCTGCCAAGAGGTCAAGTGGGCCTGGTCGCGGCTCAGAAGAAAAGCCTCCTTGGCGGCGAAGAGACCATGCAGCATCCGGCCGAGGCGGACGCCGAACTTCCACTCGAAATGGGCAGGCGCCGGCACGAAGGCGGCGATCTTCAATCCTTTGGCAGCAGTCTGCTGGACATAGAGCCCGAGCAGCCGCTCGATCACGAAGGGGCGCATCGTTGCGTTGGCGTCGCGTGAATACTGCGCCGAACCGGCATAGGCAGTGCCCGCCGGCGTGCCGAGGCGCGCTTCATTTTCCAGCGATCCCAGAATACGTTCGCAGAAGGCGAAATATCCGGACCAGAACTTCCTGTTGCCGCAGAAATAGTTGCAGAACGCGAAGGTGGTTTTGTCTTGCGGCGGTGCGATCGGATAGCCGAGCTCCTGGATATGCAGGAAGATCGGGTCCATGCCTGGATGGCCGCCAAGCAGCGAATGTTCCCAGACGTTGCTGTAGATCGCGGCGTGGCCGATCAGTGGATTGTAGAGATAGGCATCCGCACCTTCCGCCCTGGCCTTTTCCGCCTCGGTGACGAAAGCCGGAAAGCTCGTCACCGACTTCATCTCGAATTTGCTGGAGAGCAGCCCCCAAAACACGTCGTCGCCGAGGCCGATCGCCTCGTGATGCTGATGCAGCGTGAGGAAGAGTTCATATTCGCGGGTCGTAGCCTGCGTATTGAACGAGATGTCGAGCGGCATGGCAGCCGCATCGAGCTGGCTGCGCTGCGAGGGATCGAGATAAGGCTGATAGACAATGACGGATCCAGTGCCCGCAGCCTTCTCCGTGAGAAGCGCCAGATCAGGAAGACCGGCCGGCAAAGAAGAAATGGGCTGATTGATCGTCAAGGTATTGTCCTTCGCGAAGGGCTGCCGTCTGTATGGGAAATCCGCAGAACGGCAACTCGAGCCTGTTTGGTGCCTACTATTTGAGGTGAAGCTTGCGCCACACTGTTCGCAGAACTTTCACTGGTCAGCCTGGCGGGAGTGTGGGAGCTCGACTATCTGGGGTCGGCCTTTTCTAGCCAGCTTCATTGGCTCAGCCGCTTCTGCTGCCAGTATCGCAAAGAGTTGCGATTTTACGTTGGGCCGCCTCGGTTTATACGCCGCTTTTGTAGACCCCATCATTCGATACGGTCGCTATTTCTCCGAACAAGGACCCAGGTAAGCTATTGCCATAGAGTTCGGCTATCCGTTTGATTAGAAGATAGCTTCCCAGACGCTCCTGGCAAAATGAGATCGCACGTTTCTGCACGGGGTCTTCGGATTGAAACGGTTGATATCGTTTCGCAAATTCAAAAGACGGCGCCACAAGGCGCACAAAAGTATCCAGCCACCAGTCCGTCGGATACGTGCCGAGTTCAATGCCTCCAGGAACGAAAGTGCTGGAATTAAAAAATTGCAAAGCTTCGGCTTGCGTTAAAGTGTTTGCTTCGATTGCAAACGCTGTATATCGCAGGAAGTCAACAATATTGTGGAAGCGTGCATAGTGTTGAGATATGTTATGGAGATTTAATGGCCGAGGTAAGAAGAAGCTTTCTGTAAAAATCGCCGGATTCTCCGGTTTTATGATTCCTACTTCTTCTGAGGTTGCTGTATTCATCCCGGGATATTCGGGATTTGGTGTTCCTATTTTTAGTCGTGTTAAAAATTTACGATACTGCCAGATAGTAATGTTGCGAGGCTTTGCTGCTTCTTCGGAAACGACTTTCGCGATTACGATCGTTCCCAGCGATCCTGACAATTTCGCGTGAATCTCCTCCGGCTCGCTGAAAAAATCATAGCCGGCAATGACATCCATTCCCTTGTTGTCCAAAGGAGGTTTAGAATTGAGCCATATGATTTTCGAGCCCTCGGGAGGAGGGTAGCTCGGCAAATCCTTGTGGCAAACAATGAAAATGGTCATATTTGTGATCAGCCTCTTATGGATGGGGAGTTTCTGCCGGCTGCAATTACCACGCGGCTCGCCCGTCAATGCTTAGTTGTGTCAAGGTGGCGGACGGCAGTATTCCAAGCGTTTCTGCCTCTTGTCAGCGACTCTAAAGTGCGTTCCTTGCGCGTAGCAGGTGCGAAGTCCGGACCCATCCGGGGATGAAGTTGGGTGTCGCAAGTTGAGGGTGTCGATATCCATTTTCTTAAACTTGCCGTTGCTGTTGGCGATGTCGGCAAATGTCAGCAAGCCCGCAATGGCGCGCGCTATGTTGCCCGCTTGGTGGAATTCCCTACCGCGAAAACTGAATGATCTCGCCATTGTACTGTGTGCGCGCCGTCTCGCGGAAGCCGAGCTTGGCTGCGACCCGCAGCGAGGCCTGGTTCTCGGGGCTGATGATGCAGCTCATCGGTTTTCCTGGGAAATGCGTTTCCGCCCAGCCGATCAGGACGGTCAGCGCCTCGGTGGCATAACCGCAGCCGTGCGCCGAAGGCATCAGCGCCCAGCCTACCTCCATCGTCCCCTCGATCGAGGGTTCCATCTCGCGCCGGGCTTCGAGGAAGCCCGCTTCGCCGATGAACCGGCCGCTCTCCTTTTCGACGATCGCCAGAAAGCCGAAGCCCATATGGTGCCACATGCCGGCAATGCGCAGCATGCGGCTCCAGCTCTGCTCACGTGTCGACGGCACGCCGGTGATGAAGCGCACGACATGCTCGTCCGCCCACAGCGCCGCGTGCGCGTCGAAATCGTCGAGGCGGTGAGGGCGAAGCGTCAGCCGCGCCGTTTCGAGAGTCGGAATGTCGGTCACATCGGATCCTTCATGCGCCGGGCTCGCCGTCCCAATAGTCGAGATCGCCTTCCGACCGTCCGATGTGGCGGAAGCGCTTGGTTTCTGCACCGTCCCTGTTCGTCTTGGCAAGGAACTTTCCGGAATCGGGATATTCGACGATCTCGGTCTTCGCCATGGTCGAGATGCCGAGATAGACGAGTGTGGCGGTGCCGGTGTTGATGATCTGGTGCGCCGTTTCCGGTCCGCCTGCCGGCGCGCCGAGCACATCGCCGGCCTTGATCGCATGGCGCGCGTCGCCGAAGCGGTATTCGCCGGCGCCCGCGATCACATAGAAGAGCTCGTCTTCGACGTGATGGTTGTGGAAGGGGCAGCCCGATTTGCCGGGCGGTACCTCGTTGTAGCTGACGCCGAGGCCGGCCAGGCCAAGTAGCGCGCCGAAAGAGGTGTCGGTGCTTTCATAGAGCTCGCCCTGTTTCCAGTGGTCGAGCTTGAGATCGGCGGTATTGATCACCGCCTTCTGTTCCGTTGCCATGACGTCCTCCTGTTTCAACAAGAGAAGCCGTCATCCCGGGAAAATTCAATGATTATCTGGGCCTATCTCTGATATCCCCAGCATGGGCGGAGAGGAGACCGCCGCCCATGCTATGAGCGCCACGCATCGAACAAGGTGCGCCAGACGCTCGATCCCTTTTAACCCACGCATACCCCCGAAGATCGTTCCGATTTTCGGGGGTATGCGCTGGAGCGTCAGCGGACGTAGAAGGTCAAGCTTCCATCGGCTGCCTGCTCGGCGTTGACGATGTTGCGGACGTCGACGCCTTCGTTGTTGAGCCGGTGGGCAAGCGACCTGTTGGCGTCGATCGAGGCCTGGATGCCGTGAACGGCCTGACCAGAACGTTCCGGTGCCGAGCGCGGACCGGTCGTCTCGTCGTCGAGGTTACGCCAGTTGTGGACCTGCTCGACATTGAAGTCATTGCCGTGGAAGGTCCTGAGTGTCTGCTCGATGCCCTGGGCCGTGTTCATCCCAAGGCTTTCGGCCCGGCTGACGCCGGCAAAGGCGAGGGAAGAGAGGGCGGCAGCGAGGGTGATGGTGAGAACGCGGTGCATGATTGGTATCCTTTCATCTGCTTAGACGGTCGGCTGTCGTTGCAGGGGATCGTCTGCGTCACGACATGGAATTGGCGTTCTCGCATTCGCGATTCAATGGGTTAAGCCACTGAAAATCCATTAAGAATTGTTCATAAAAATTGCCTTCGAATTGCCGCTTTCCGGGCGACCGGGAAAGCTGATTTGAGAGGCTTGCCCAGCTGTGCATCTATAGTGCTGCTATCCCCTTGCAGAATTTCGTCTTTCGTATTGCGGCATCAGGCGAAATTGCTTGCCATTCGGCCGAAGGCATGTTTTGACCGCGGGCTGCCGAGTGGGTAAATGTCCCGCCAACCGAAGGTGAACCATGCCGAGAGAGACCGCTCCCCATATTTTGATCGTTGAGGCCCGCTTCTACGACGACATGGCCGACGCCCTGCTCGAAGGCGCAACCTTCGCATTGACAGAGGCCGGCGCCACCTTTGAGGTTGTCACCGTTCCCGGCGCACTGGAAATTCCGGCAGCGATTGCTATGTCGCTCGATGGAGACGACAATGGCGGAACGCATTATGACGGCTATGTCGCCCTCGGCATGGTCATTCGCGGCGAGACCTATCACTTCGATATCGTGTCGAACGAATCCTCGCGCGCCTTGATGGATCTTGCGGTCAGCGAGTCCCTTGCCATCGGCAACGGCATCCTGACCGTCGAAAACGACGAACAGGCATGGGCGCGCGCGCGCCGCTCGGATAAGGACAAGGGCGGATTTGCCGCTCGTGCAGCTCTGACCATGATCGAGCTGAAGCAGAAACTGGGTGCATAACGAATGAACGACGACAAGACGGAACGGCCGGTCAAGACTGCAAACCAGCGGGGCGCTGCCCGCCTTGCTGCCGTTCAGGCACTGTATCAGATGGATGTCGGCGGCACCGGCGTTCTGGAGATCGTCGCCGAATACGAGGCGCACCGTCTTGGCCAGGAACTTGACGGCGCGACCTATCTGAAGGCCGATGTCGCCTGGTTCCGTTCCATCGTTTCCGGCGTCGTGCGCGATCAGGTCCGCCTCGATCCGCTGATTGCCGCAGCCCTGCAGGATGATTGGGCCTTATCGCGCCTCGACAGCACCGTGCGCGCCATCCTGCGCGCCGGCGTCTTCGAGATCACCGACCGCAAGGACGTTCCGGTGGCGGTCATCGTCACCGAATATGTCGAGATCGCCCAGGCCTTCTTCGATGACGACGAGCCGAAGCTCGTCAACGCTGTGCTCGACCGCATCGCAAAGCAGGTCCGCGGCGAGGCGAAGAAATAAGTCTTTAGCCGCCAAATAATCCCCCTACGTCTTTCTTCGTACCGCAATGGTTTTCGCCCCTTGCGGTCTTGACGCCACGTGATCGACCACGCAATCTCGGCACCGCTTAGCTGTGGCATTTCTGTGGAGAGGAAGGCGATTCGGCGGCGTATCTGCCGGAGAAGGAGTGATCTCCGGCCTATGGGAGGAAAGAGCGAAATGACGATTCTTTTATGCGTAATCGCATGCGGTCTGCTCTCGGTGGTTTATGCCGCCTGGGCAACCCGGTCGGTGCTTGCCGCCGATCAGGGCAATAGCCGCATGCAGGAGATCGCGGGCTATATCCGCGAAGGCGCTCAAGCCTATCTGACGCGCCAGTACAGAACCATTGCCATTGTCGGCGTTGTTGTTTTCATTTTAGCCTGGCTGCTTCTTTCCGGCGAGGCCGCTATCGGCTTCCTGATTGGCGCCGTGCTTTCCGGTGCTGCTGGTTTCATCGGCATGCACGTCTCCGTCCGCGCCAATGTGCGCACCGCCCAGGCGGCTTCCGTCAGCCTTTCCGCCGGCCTCGACATCGCCTTCAAGTCGGGTGCGATCACCGGCATGCTGGTGGCCGGCCTGGCGCTGCTCGGCGTCTCCATCTACTATACGGTATTGACCATCGGGCTCGGCCATGAGAGCGGCTCGCGCGAAGTCATCGATGCGCTGGTGGCGCTCGGCTTCGGCGCGTCGCTGATCTCGATCTTTGCCCGTCTCGGCGGCGGCATCTTCACCAAGGGCGCCGATGTCGGCGGCGATCTCGTCGGCAAGGTCGAAGCCGGCATTCCCGAGGACGATCCGCGCAACCCGGCAACGATCGCCGATAACGTCGGCGACAATGTCGGCGACTGCGCCGGCATGGCCGCCGACCTTTTCGAGACCTACGCGGTCTCTGTCGTCGCCACCATGGTTCTCGCCGCGATCTTCTTTGCCGGCGCGCCGATCCTCCAGTCGGCGATGGTCTATCCGCTGGCGATCTGCGGTGCCTGCATCATCACCTCGATCATCGGCACTTTTTTCGTCAAACTCGGCTCGAACGGCTCGATCATGGGCGCTCTCTACAAGGGCTTGATCGTAACCGGTCTGCTGTCGATCGTCGGCCTTGGTGCTGCCACCTCGCTCACCATTGGCTGGGGATCGATCGGTTCCGTCGGAGGCGCCGATATATCCGGCACGCACCTCTTCCTCTGCGGCATCGTCGGCCTTGTCGTCACTGCGCTGATCGTGGTGATCACCGAATACTACACCGGCACCGGCAAGCGTCCGGTCAATTCGATCGCCCAGGCCTCGGTCACCGGTCACGGCACCAACGTCATCCAGGGCCTGGCCGTTTCGCTGGAATCGACGGCCTTGCCTGCCATCGTCATCGTTGGTGGCATTCTTGCCACCTATCAGCTCGGCGGCCTGTTCGGCACCGGCATTGCGGTCACGGCCATGCTCGGCATCGCCGGAATGATCGTCGCGCTCGACGCTTTCGGACCGGTAACGGACAATGCCGGCGGTATCGCCGAAATGGCGCATCTGCCGCCGGAGGTGCGCAAATCCACCGATGCGCTTGATGCAGTCGGCAATACGACCAAAGCCGTCACCAAGGGCTACGCCATCGGTTCTGCCGGTCTCGGCGCTCTGGTTCTCTTCGCGGCCTACTCTTACGACCTCAAATATTTTGCGGCGAATGGCGACAAGTTCCCATATTTTGCCGGCATCGGCGAAATTTCCTTCGATCTTTCCAACCCTTACGTGGTGGCGGGATTGATCTTCGGAGGTCTCATTCCTTACCTCTTCGGCGGCATCGCGATGACCGCCGTCGGCCGTGCGGCCGGCGCGATCGTCGAGGAAGTCCGCCGTCAGTTCAAGGAAAAGCCCGGCATCATGCAGGGCACGGAAAAGCCGGATTACGGCAGGGCGGTCGACATTCTGACCAAGGCCGCCATCCGTGAGATGATCGTGCCGTCGCTGCTGCCGGTGCTGGCGCCGATCGTCGTCTATTTCGGCGTGCTTCTCATCTCCGGCTCCAAGGCCTCCGCCTTTGCCGCCCTCGGCGCATCGCTGCTCGGCGTCATTATCAACGGCCTCTTCGTCGCCATCTCGATGACATCAGGCGGCGGCGCCTGGGACAACGCCAAGAAGAGCTTCGAAGACGGTTTCGTCGACAAGGACGGCGTGCGTCACATGAAGGGTTCGGATGCGCACAAGGCCTCCGTCACCGGCGATACCGTCGGCGATCCCTACAAGGATACCGCCGGCCCCGCCGTCAACCCGGCGATCAAGATCACCAACATCGTCGCGCTGCTGCTGCTCGCCGTTCTCGCCGGATAAACAACGTCGCCGGCTTGGCACAATTCAAGCCGACACAGCGACCATAAAAAAACCCGCCGGAGCGATCCGGCGGGTTTTCGTATGAGGCGTGTCCGATCAGCGCAGGCTGCTTGGGTTCTGCGGCGTGCCGCCGGCGCCGCCGCCGAACAGGCTGCGGGCAGCACTCGCGGCGCTGCCGCCGGAAAGCATCTGTTGCAGGAAGGTGAGTTCCTTGCCGCCGGTCGGCGTGACGCGTCCGATCGTGTCGAACACCTTGCCGTCCTGCAGCGCATAGTTGGCGCGGCGGCTGACGACGCCGTCCTTGTCGAAATAGATCGCCAGAACGCTCTGATCGACGACCTTCAGTTTCTGGAAGGCGACCGCACGCGTGCGCCGCTGCGAGATGTAGTAGAAGACTTCGCCGTCGAAGGTCGCCGTCGTCGACGGGGTGCCGAGCGAAAGCAGCACCTGCTCGCGGCTGGAGCCTTCCGGAACGAGGTTCAGCGACTGCTGGTCGGCGACGTAGCCGCCGTTGAGAACGGTGCTGGTCTGGCAACCGGAGAGAGCGGTAGTGGAGGCAATTATGAGGGCAATGGCCGCATTGCTGAAGAATTTCATGTCAGACTTGAAATACCGTTTCTTCAACGACATCTACTCCCTGTGAGTGTCGATAGCAGCCATTCTGGGCCTTGCACGCTTTACCTCCTGCAAAACCATTGTGGCCATTCCGGGTCGAATGTCCCGAATTCGCTTCGCTGACGCGTCGAAGGCGTCGTCCCGAAACTGGCCATGATCGGCATTGCAATTCGCGCCTGCTTCGGTAAACCAGCTTTCGAAATCATGCAACAAGGCCAAACGCCAGCCGGCATGAAGAATGAGGCATTTCCGGAAAAAACAATGATCCTCGGGCTCTTCCGCAAGAAAAACAACAATCAAGCGATCGTCGACAGGCAATATGCGGCGTTGGCGGCGGCCGCGCGCATGCCGGAACTCTACGAGCGCCTCAATGTGCCGGATACGGTCATGGGCCGTTTCGAGATGCTGTCGATTGCCATGATTCTGTTTTTTCGCCGCACCCGTGCTTCCGCCACCAGCGGCCAGGAGATCGCCCAGGAGATCGTCGACGCTTTCTTCCAGGATATCGACTATTCGATCCGGGAACTCGGCATCGGCGACAACAGCGTGCCGAAGCGTATGAAGAAGCTCGCCGGCATGTTTTACGGCCGGCTCGAAGCCTATTCGAAGGCGATGGACACAGGCGATGCCGAAGCCCTCGCTCTTGCCCTTCAGCGCAATATCTACCCCGAAACCTCGGCGCCGGCCGATATGTCCGGTCTCGCCGGATGGATGATGGTTGCAGAATCGCATCTGTCCGCCGCGGCCGAAGAGGTAATCGCCACCGGTTCGGCAACGCTCCCGCCGGTCAGCTGAAGGAGGAAACGATGCAGAATGATCGGGACGGTGTTCCCTTCTCCTATCACGTCAAGGTCGGCCATATCTCGGCCAACCCCGTCGAGGTCCATGTCGAAGCCGACGCCAGCGAACTGAAGGCGTTGGCCCGGACCTGGAATGTCGTCTCCGTCGACGATCTCAGCGCCGATCTGCAGATTGCCCGCTGGAAGCGCGACGGCGTGCGCATCAAGGGCCGGGTGAAGGCGAAGATCGTCCAGTCCTGCGTCGTGACGCTGGAACCGGTCGAATCCGCCATCGACGAGAGCTTCGAGCAGATCTTCGTGCCGGAGGGCTCCAAGCTTGCCCGTCAGGCCGGCAACGACGCCGGCGAGATGCTGCTCGATCCAGACGGTCCCGATCTGCCCGAAAACTTTGTCGGCGATACGATCGACGCCGGCGAGGTGGTTGCCGAATTCGCCGCGCTCGCGATCGATCCCTATCCGCGCAAGCAGGGTATCGAATTCTCCGGCCACGTCGAAGACAGCGGCGAGGACGACAAAAAGCCTTCCGCTTTCGCAGCTCTCAAGGACTGGAAAAAGGACTGAAGCCCCTCTGGCATTTGACACAATTCAGTTGTAAGCGACGCCAAAACCGGTATTTTGGCCGAAATTTCGCCCTCGGCGAAAAGAAGGATCAGGGACGCGTGATCAGAATATCTCTCGACCTCATGGGTGGCGACTTTGGTCCCCAGGTTGTCATCCCCGGCGCCGCCAAGGCGTTGGATCGGCATCCGGATATTTCCTTCGTTCTCTACGGTCTCAAGGAACAGTGCGATCCGGTTCTCGCCAAATTTCCGAAACTCAAGGAAAAATCGATCTTTCACGACTGCGAGCTTGCCGTCGCCATGGATGAGAAGCCGAGCCAGGCGCTGCGCCGAGGCCGCTACATCTCCACCATGTGGCGCTCGATCGAGGCGGTGAAGACGGGGGAGGCCGATGTCGCGGTCTCGGCCGGCAATACCGGCGCACTGATGGCGATGGCGAAATTCTGTCTGCGCACCATGGCCAATATCGAGCGTCCGGCGATTGCCGCGATCTGGCCGACGCTGAAGGGTGAGAGCATCGTGCTCGATGTCGGCGCGACGATCGGCGCCGATGCGCAGCAGCTGATGGATTTTGCCCTGATGGGCGGCGCCATGGCGCGCGCGCTTTTCGAAGTCGAACGTCCGACGGTTGGCCTTCTCAACGTCGGCGTCGAGGAGATGAAAGGCCAGGAGGAGGTCAAGGAGGCAGGCCGGCTGTTGCGCGAGGCAAACATCGACTCGCTCGAATATTCCGGCTTCGTCGAGGGCAACGACCTTGGTAAGGGTACGGTCGACGTCGTCGTCACCGAAGGATTCTCCGGCAACATCGCGCTCAAGACCGCCGAAGGCACCGCCAAGCAGATCGGCGAATATCTGCGGGCCGCCATGTCGCGCACGCTGCTCGCCCGTATCGGCTACCTCTTCGCCAAAAGCGCCTTCGACATGCTTCGCGAGAAGCTCGATCCGAGCAAGGTCAATGGCGGCGTGTTTCTCGGCCTGAACGGCATCGTCATCAAGAGCCATGGCGGGGCGAATGCCGAAGGCATCGCAGCCGCCATCGAAGTCGGCTACGACATGGCCAAGAACGGCCTCAATCAGAAAATAGAAAACGATCTTAAGAAATATCATGCCAAGCGGCTGCCCCCGATGGGCCCGGAAGCGGCATGAGCGATGGGGTTCAATCAAAGATGATCCGTTCAGTGGTTCGCGGGTTCGGAGCCGCACTTCCGAAGCGCGTGATGACCAATCGTGACATGGAGGCCATCGTCGACACATCCGACGAATGGATCGTCCAGCGCACCGGCATCCGCCAGCGTTATGTCGCCGGCGATGACGAAACGACGGCGTCGCTCGGCGAGGCCGCCGCACGCGCAGCGCTTGCCAATGGCGGCCTGACACCTGCCGATATCGATCTTGTCATCTGTGCCACCTCGACACCGGACAACACGTTTCCGGCCACGTCGGTCAACATCCAGAACCGGCTCGGCATGAGTCACGGCTTCGCCTTCGACGTCCAGGCCGTCTGCACCGGTTTCGTCTATGCGGTGACGACCGCGGATGCCTATATCCGCGGCGGCCTGGCAAAGCGCGTTCTCGTCATCGGCGCCGAAACTTTTTCGCGCATTCTCGACTGGAACGACCGTACCACCTGCGTGCTTTTCGGCGACGGCGCCGGCGCGATCATACTCGAAGCGACCGAAGGCGAGGGAACCGTTAGCGATCGCGGCGTGCTGACCGCGCATCTGCGTTCCGACGGCTCGCACAAGGAAAAGCTCTATGTCGATGGCGGACCGTCGACCACCGGCACTGTCGGCAAGCTGCGCATGGAAGGTCGCGAGGTCTTCAAATACGCCGTCGGCATGATCACCGATGTCATTCAGGCGGCTTTCGATTCGACCGGCACCACTGCCGATGACCTCGACTGGCTGGTGCCCCACCAGGCCAATCGCCGCATTATCGACGGTTCGGCGAAAAAGCTGAACATCGATGCCGCGAAGGTGGTCATCACCGTCGACCTGCACGGCAATACGTCGGCCGCCTCGATCCCGTTGGCACTTGCGACTGCTGCCGGCGACGGCCGCATCAAGAAGGGCGACCTGGTGATGCTCGAAGCGATGGGTGGCGGCTTTACCTGGGGTGCGGTTCTGCTGCGCTGGTAGGCACGAATCCTAAAAAACTGGCGGCGAACAAGAGCTTGACCGTAAGGCGCAAGACAAATACTCTTCGTGCGATTTCACAAAATATTTTGTATGGGCGGGGAAACCATGACCGGAAAAACAGTGACGCGAGCAGACCTGGCGGAATCCGTTTTCCGAAAGGTTGGGCTTTCCCGGACCGAATCTGCCGAACTTGTGGAAACCGTCATCGACGAGATCTGCAACGCCATCGTGCGTGGTGAAACCGTCAAGCTTTCCTCCTTCGCCACCTTCCAGGTGCGCGACAAGAACGAGCGGATCGGCCGCAACCCGAAGACCGGCGAGGAGGTTCCGATTTCCCCCCGCCGGGTCATGACCTTCAAGGCGTCGAACGTGTTGAAGACGCGCATCCTCAAGTCGCATGTCGCTCGCAAGATCAAGCTGAAGCCGCAGAATCCGGCTCCCTGATAATTGGCTTCCCGTTTCGGAAACGGCTTTTTTTCTCCCTCGCACTCTCCATCCTTGTGCGCAACGTCAAGACATGACTTGAATTGTCGGCGCCAAACCGTTGAAATATGATGAGTCGCCGTAGGATCGAGCCGCGAGGTCGCGTAACAGCATGACGTTGGACAAGAGCCCCGATGCCTTTCGCACCATCAGCGAAGTCGCAGACGATCTTGATCTGCCGCAGCATGTGCTGCGCTTCTGGGAGACGCGTTTTCCCCAGATAAAGCCGATGAAGCGCGGCGGCGGCCGTCGCTACTATCGGCCGGAAGATGTCGACCTCCTCAAGGGCATCCGGCATTTGCTCTATGATCACGGCTATACGATCAAGGGTGTGCAGAAGCTTCTGAAGACCAACGGCAACAAGTTCGTCATATCGGTCGGTCATGGCGACCTCGCCAGCGTCGAGGCGCTAGCGTCGGGCGTGCAGGACACGGGTGCCGGGGAACCGCGCGTCGGCTTGGCCGACGAAGACCAGATCGTCGGCCGCGCTAAGCCGCCGATCACCCGCCGGTTCTTCAATTTCGTCGCCGGAGACGACGAGCAGGAAGTCTCGATCGGCAAATCGAGCGTTGGCAAGGAAGACAGGGCGCTGCTGCAGGAGGCGCTCTATGACCTCCTGGAATGCAAGCGTCTGCTCGATCAGGTGCGCTGAACAGGAACGTCAGGCTTCGGTAAGCCGCTTCATCGCCTGTTCGAGTTCGCTGAGCTGGAAGGGTTTTTGCAGCACAGGCAGCGTGCTTGGGCTGCTGCCTTCAGGTGCGGTACCGTATCCCGTCGCATAGAGATAGGGTTTTCCGCGTTCATCGAGCAGCTTTGCGACCGGCAGCGAACTCTGCCCTGCAAGCGAAACGTCGAGAATTGCAGCGTCGAACTCCGTATCCCTGGCGGTTGTCAGCGCCCGTTCCAGATCGGGCGCGCTCGCGCACACCCGGTAGCCCAGATCGGCGAGCATGTCCTCGAGCAGCATGGCAATCAGCGTGTCGTCTTCGACGATGAATATGTCTTTCATGATCCGGTTCACCCATTGCCCCCTTGCTAAAGCATGTCGCGCAAATTGTGAGCGGTTTTGCGATAACGACATGCCTAAAAACAAAGACCTAAAGCGCAAGGAGCGAATCTGAAAGATTGCGACACGCTTAGGCATGGAGGTTTATGTGGACTGCTTGCACGGCTCGTCAAGACGCCGTGGTCGGCAGTGCGAGAAACAGCATATTGCCGGTTGAAATTCGATGTGCAAAAGCTGGATGCCGTCTTTGCAACGGCTCCTGCATAATTCCTTAAATCGGAATCGATTTATGGAGAAAATTATGCAGCAATTCAAAGTGTTGCAGCGTCTTTTGCGGCTCTCGAAAGACGCGCGGCGCTGTAAGAAGGGGTGTCGGATGGATTTGCTGAGTGCCACGGATTGGCTGCGTCACAGGCCGGGTTATACATATCCGCTGGCCATTGCCTTCGTTGGCCTGACGTTTCTTCTGAGGCTTGCCGCCAGCGACTCTCTCTCCGGATTTCCCTTCCTGAGCTTCCTTCCGGCGATATTGCTCGCGAGTTTCATAGGCGGCGCCGGGCCGGGCTTTGTCGCGACATTGGTTGCCGGTTTCATTGTCCAGCAGTTTTTCGTCGAGCCGCATAATGTTTTCTGGCCGGCCAGCGCCGGCCAATGGGTCGGCCTTTCCACCTATCTTATCAATGCCGTGATCATCGTTGGCCTGATGGAGATGATCATCATCGCCCATGGCAGGCAAAGCCGCCTTCGCAGTGAACTGAACAGCTTCAACACGCGCCTCGAACAGACGGTGGTCCAGCGCACTGCCGAGCTCAGGCACGAGATGGAAGAGAATGCTGCCGCTCAGGCGCAGGTCCGCCAGTTGCAGAAGATGGAGACGATCGGCCAGCTGACCGGCGGCGTCGCCCATGATTTCAACAACATGCTGGCAATCATCATCGGCAATCTCGATCTCGCCCAGCGGCGCCTGACCGGCAGCGAGGATCCTCGCCTGCCATACTCCATCCAGAATGCCAGAGACGGGGCGCAGAGAGCGGCGGTGCTGACTGCGCGTCTTCTCGCCTTCTCGCGCCAGCAGCCGCTCGCCCCTGAGATGATCGACCTCAACAAGCTAGTCGGCGGCATGTCGGAGCTGCTGCGTCGCACGCTCGGCGAGCACATTCGGATCGAGACTGTGCTTGCCGGCGGCCTTTGGCCGAGCTTTGCCGATTTGAGCCAGCTCGAGAATGCCATCCTGAACCTTGCCGTCAACGCTCGCGATGCCATGCCGGGCGGCGGAAATCTGACGATCGAGACCGCCAATACCGAACTCGACGAGCGATATTCGCGCATGCATTCGGAGGTCGAGGCAGGCCAATATGTGATGATCAGCATCACCGACACCGGCACCGGCATGTCGCCGGAAGTGATCGAACGAGCCTTCGACCCGTTCTACACGACCAAAGGACCCGGTAAAGGCACCGGTCTCGGCCTCAGCCAAGTTTACGGCTACGTCAAGCAGAGCGGCGGCCACATCAAGATCTATTCAGAGATCGACAGGGGCACGACGTTGAAGATCTATCTTCCCCGTCATGTCGGCGCGGCGGACGCCCGGTTGAATGTCGCCGGCGCCCAGCCGCTTCCTCAGGGCAGCGTCAAAGATACGATCCTGGTGGTGGAGGACGATGAGAACGTCCGCACCATGACCGCCGAAAGCCTGCATGAACTCGGTTACACCGTATTGCAGGCGGCTAGCGGCATGGAAGCGCTTATGCTTCTGGAGCAAAATGCGGCAGTCGACCTGATCTTCACCGATATCGTCATGCCGCAGATGAGCGGACGCCAGCTTGCCGATATCGTCCGGGAAAAATGGCCGGCGATCCGGATCCTCTATACGACCGGCTACACCCGCAATGCCATCGTTCACAATGGGGTGCTCGATCACGGCGTTTCCCTGCTTGCCAAGCCCTTCAGCCTCGAGCAGCTCGCCCACAAGATCCGCGAACTTCTGAATGTACCGGCGAGGATGGAAGATGAGAGGACGTGAAGCCGAAATACGGCCGCACGTCCATAGTTCAAGATCGGGTTATTCCAGGACCTGGATGATGCGATGCGTCTTCGGCTCGACGATCACGCGTCGCTCGTTGACGACGGTATAACCGTAGCCGTCAATATCAGGCACGGTATGCACTTCGACGGTATCGGGCAGCGTCGTGCCGACCGCGATGTCGCCTTCATAGACGACGGAAGGTGTGTTTTGCTCCATCACATAGGTGCGCACCTCGCCGGGCAATACGACTGAGCCGGTCGGTGCGGGATCGGTGACGATGACGGTGCTCTGCGCGAAGGCGGCAGAGCTGATGGTCAGCATGGCGGCCGCAGCCAGCATGGTCTTGCGCATTGGATTTCTCCTTTTCCTACCTAAGACATCAAGGCAACGCTGGCCATGCGGCATAGTTCCCCGCGGCTTTTCGCAACAGCAGTGACAGACGCAATGAGAGCATTTAAGTTGTTACTAAATTAATTTTTGCATCATACGGTTGATCTGCCTGAACAGCGTTCGAAAAGAGCCCAGATGGTGATGTTAGAGCTCGCTTGTTTACTTTTCGCTAACCATGTTGGACGTTTATTCTGAACGGACGACCAACCGGTCGTTGATTCGACGATCCGTCGCGTTTCGGCTTGCGAATGGATCTCTAGAAAGACGATTGCGGCGGCTCGAGACATGCGCTTGCGGAAAACAATATTGCTGGTGGCCGTGGCGGGCATGATGGCCGGCTGCACATCGACAGGCAGTGTGCGCCAGCCTTCCGCGCCGGAAACCGTGGCGCCTGAAAAGGCGCTGGTCCTGCCGCCGCCGGGCGGCCCGTCGATCGTCAGCGTCGTCGAGCGCAAGCGCGGCAACGGCGTCGAGCAGACGATCTCGCTGTTTACCTCATCCTCCGTGCCCGGTCAGAATTCCCTGAAGGTCCAGTTCTTCGGCGCTTCCGGGGCCAATCCCGGCGCCGGCAATGCCGGCTTCAGCAAGATCAATGAGAGCGGCATTGCCCGCGAGGTGGCCCGTTCGGCCCCCGGCGTGCCGATGGCGACGTCGGCGACCTTCCTGCAGAACGCCTATGGCCCCTTCGGTTATGCCTCCGGCCGCAGCCGTGCCGGCGACACCTGCGTCTATGCCTGGCAGCAGATCCGCTCGAGCACCAACGCCAATACCCAGGCGCGTAATTTCGGCATGATCCAGCTGCGCCTGCGCCTTTGCGATGCGAGAGCGAGCGAGCGCCAGTTGCTCGGCATCGTCTATGGCTACACCGTCACCGGCACCTTCGACGGCGAGGTCTGGAACCCTTACGGCAATCCGCCGCCCGCCGACGTGGCGCTCGGGCGCACCGGCGCACCGATCTATCCCGACGAGGGCGGTTATCGCGCCAGCCCGATGCCGATCGGCTACGAGCCGGCGCCTGCCGTTGTCGGCCGGCCGCGGGCCGCTGCCGTTCGCAGCGCCTCGACCGCGCAACCAGCTCAAGGCGTCGCAGCGGTGCCGGCGCCTATCGGCCCGCGCGTGCCGCTGCCGGGAGAGGCGCCACTGACGAGCGCAAGGCCGGATGCGGCCGCCGCGCCAATCGAACAATCGGTAAGGGCGATCGGCGTCACCGTGCCTTCGCCGGACTGCATAGGCGACGCGGCCATGACGGCCGCCTGCCAGAGATAATGAGCATGCCCGCGGGCGCCAGATGATGCCCCGGTTGAGCAATTTCGAAGGAACGTCCATGCGCAAAGCCCGCAGTGTCATCATATGGGCCGTGGTTTCGCTCTGCATGATCGTGCTGATCACGCTGCCGGTCAACCTGCAGACCCAGCTCATCACCAGCATCACCGTCGTGACAGTCATGGCGCTGATCAAGGTGCTGAAGGGCGAGGGGACCTGGCGCCTGGTGGCGCTCGCCTTCGGTACGTCGATCGTGCTGCGCTATGTCTACTGGCGCACTACCAATACGCTGCCACCTGTGAATCAGCTGGCAAATTTCATTCCCGGCCTGCTGCTCTATCTTGCCGAAATGTATAGCGTTGCGATGCTGGCGCTCAGCCTCTTCATCGTTGCCACACCTTTGCCGTCACGCCCCTCGCGTGCCGCCAAGAATGAGCGTTTCCCTCATGTCGACGTCTTCGTACCATCCTATAACGAGGATGCCGGCCTGTTGGGAAACACGCTGGCCGCCGCCAAGGCCATGGATTATCCGGCCGAGAAGTTGCATGTCTGGTTGCTCGACGACGGCGGCACCCTGCAGAAGCGCAATTCCGGCAAGCTGCTCGAAGCCCAGGCGGCTGCCGCCCGCCATATCGAGCTGAAGCAGCTCTGCGACGATCTCGATGTCCACTACCTCACGCGCGACCGCAACGAGCACGCCAAGGCCGGCAATCTCAACAACGGCATGAAACATTCGACCGGCGAACTCATCGCCGTCTTCGATGCGGACCACGCGCCGGCCCGCGATTTCCTGCTGGAGACGGTGGGTTACTTCGAAGACGATCCGAAGCTCTTCCTTGTCCAGACCCCGCACTTCTTTATCAATCCCGATCCGCTGGAACGCAACCTGCGCACCTTCGACAAGATGCCGAGCGAGAACGAGATGTTCTACGGCATCATCCAGCGCGGCCTCGATAAATGGAACGCCGCCTTCTTCTGCGGCTCGGCCGCGGTTCTGAGCCGCAGGGCGCTCGAATCCCAGAACGGCTTTTCCGGCATCAGCATCACCGAGGATTGCGAGACGGCGTTGGCGCTCCATGGCAGCGGCTGGAACAGCATCTATGTCGACAAGCCGCTGATCGCCGGCCTGCAGCCAGCCACCTTCGCAAGCTTCATCGGCCAGCGCAGCCGCTGGGCCCAGGGGATGATGCAGATCCTGCGCTTCCGCTTTCCGCTTCTGAAGCGCGGCCTGACGATCCCGCAGCGCTTCTGCTACATGTCCTCCACGCTTTTCTGGCTCTTCCCATTCCCGCGCACGATCTTCCTGTTTGCGCCGCTCTTCTACCTGTTCTTCGATCTGGAAATCTTCACCGCTTCGGGCGGTGAGTTCCTCGCCTATACGCTTGCCTATATGCTCGTGAATCTGATGATGCAGAACTACCTCTACGGGTCGTTCCGCTGGCCCTGGATTTCCGAGCTCTACGAATATGTCCAGACTGTGCATCTACTGCCGGCCGTCGTCTCCGTCATGCTCAATCCGAGGAAACCGACCTTCAAGGTCACTGCCAAGGACGAATCGATCGCCGTCAGCCGTCTGTCGGAAATCAGCCGTCCGTTCTTCGTCATCTTTGCGGTGCAGATCGTCGCGCTCATCATCACCATCTACAAGATTTATGCCGAGCCCTATAAGGCCGACGTCACGCTCGTCGTCGGTGGATGGAATGTCATCAACCTGATCATGGCCGGCTGCGCGCTGGGTGTCGTGTCGGAGCGCGGCGAGCGCGCCTCGTCCCGTCGCGTCAGGGTCAACCGGCGCTGCGAATTCGGCGCCAACGGCAAGTGGTACACGGCTTCGATCGAGGACGTCTCCGTCCACGGCGCAAGGCTTCACATCTTCAACAAGCAGCTCGACGAGATGCTGGTCGGCGCCGTCGGCGAAATTCGCTTCCGGCCCTATAGCGGCGCGGATCTGGAAACCCTGCCGCTCATCGTCCGCAATATCGAGCCGTCGGGCGACATCAGCAATGTCGGCTGTCAGTACGTGCCGAAAAGCGCGCTCGACCATCGCCTGATCGCCGACCTGATGTTTGCCAATTCCGGCCAGTGGACAGAGTTCCAGGCCTCGCGCCGGCGCAATCCTGGCCTGATCCGCGGCACTATCTGGTTTCTCGGCATGTCGTTCTACCAGACGAGCCGCGGCCTCGTTTACTTCTTCCGCAGCATGCGGCCGGAGCGAGAAGCCCAGCAGCAGGCGGCAAAGGTCAACGCCGGATGAGAAGCATCGTAGCCGCCTCGCTTCTCCTGCTGAATGCCTCCGCCTTCGCCCAGGCGCAGACGGCCCCCTTCGACATGTCCGGCGAGCGGCCGCCCGGTGCGTCCGTTACCCCGCGTTTGGCGCCGCCTGCGGCGGCTGCGCCGGTTCCCGTCACTCCGCCGGTTTCCGTCATACCCGCGCCCGCAACCTCGGCTGCTCCTGTTCCTCCGTCGATCGCCGTCCAGCCGCAGCCGACGGCGCCTGCGCCACAACCAGCCGCCATGGCAAATACCGCCGCGCCGCCTCGCCCCGGCGATGTCCGCCGCTTTGTCGTGCCCTTTTCGAAACTCGGCCTCGGCGGCGAATACGACCGCCGGTCATGGTCGGTCTATCTGACGCCGGAGCAGGCGGCGGCCAAGGCAAGCTTCACCTTCGCCTACCAGAATTCGATCGTCGTCGCGCCTGAGGCCTCGGTGCTGACCGTCTATCTCAACAACCGCCCGATCGGCCAGCAGCGCGTCGGCTCGCCGGATGGCTCTTCGGCCGTCACGTTCGAGGTTCTGCCCGGTCTGCTGCAGCCAGGCGCCAACCTCGTCACCTTCGAAGCCGATCAGCGCCACCGCACCGATTGCAGCATCCAATCGACTTATGAACTGTGGTCGAACATCGATCCGGCCGGAACCTATCTGAGCTTTGCCGGCAGGGATGCCGCCCAGCTATCGAGCGCCGATGCAATCCGCGCCATCGGCGTCGACGGCGCCGGCAAGACGGAATTCGACATCGTTGTCCCGGCGCTGGAGCAGCCGGGAACCACCAAGCCGCTGCTACGGCTGGCGCAGGGCCTGTCGGTGCTGAGCAGCATGCCGAACCAGATCTTCGCCTTCAGCACCGCTTCGCTTCCGGCTGGCGGGCCTGGCAAGCTCAGCGTGCTCGTCGGTACCGCAGCCGAACTGCGGCCGCTCTTTCCTGGCCTGCCGCCCGGCGCCGAAAGTGCAGCACTCGCCGCTTTCGTCACCGATCCGCGCAGCGGCTCGCCGGTACTTCTGATCAGCGGCCCCTCCTGGCAGGCGGTCTCGTCGGCGATCGATACCATCGTCTCGCCGACAGATCGGTCCTCGGACGTCCGCCGCGACGTGCTGACCACCGAGCGCTGGAGCGCGCCGAACGCGCCGCTGGTCTTTTCCGATACCAACATCGCCCTGTCTCAGCTCGGTGTGAAGACCACCGAATTCTCCGGCCGGCGGTTGCGGACCAGCTTCAATATCGCTGTACCGGCCGATTTTTATGCCAATGCCTATGGCGAGGCGAAGGTGCTGCTCGACGCCGCCTATACCGATAACGTGATGCCCGGCAGCCACATCGATATCTACGTCAATGACAACATCGCCTCCACCGTGCCGATCACCACGACATCAGGCGGCATTCTCCGTCATCTGCCGATCCGCGTGACAATGCGACACTTCAAGCCCGGCCTCAATTCGATGGCGATCGAGGCGATCCTGATGACCAAGGACGATGCGGCTTGCGCGCCGGGCGCGACCGCCGGCGCCACCCCGCGCTTTGCCCTGTTCGATACCTCAGAGCTGCAGATTCCGGATTTCGCCCGCGTCGGTCAGCGTCCGAACCTGGCCGCAATGGCCGGCACCGCCTATCCCTATGGCCGGGCCACGGAGCCGACGCCGCTCTTCATCGACCGCATCGATGCCGACACGCTTTCGGCTGCCGCCACGCTGCTCGGCCAGATGGCCATCACCGCCGGCCATCCGATCGCCGTCGAAACCGTCGCCTCGCCGAATACGATCGGCGATCGTGATGCGATCTTCATCGGCTCCATCTCGCAGATGCCGACAACGGCGCTGTCGCAGACCAATATCTCCACGACGAGCCAGGCCTCGTGGCGTCCGGTGGCCGATACGCAGCCGGGCGTCGTCGATACCGGTACGGCCTTCGAGGAGTGGAACTCCAAGGTCAGCGGCGGTGTCTTGCACAACCGGGTCACCGCCTTCCGCGAGTGGCTGTCGCGCAATTTCGATATCTCCCGCAGCTCGCTGCAATTCATCCCCGGCGCCGAGCAGATTTTCACGCCGGCCAACGCCGACACGCTGCTGGTTGCACAGGGCTCCAGCCCCGCGGGAGCCGGCGCCTGGACCGTGGTGGCGGCGCCGTCGGCGAAGGATTTGCGCGAAGGGCTCGAGGTTCTGACCGCGCAGCTGAACTGGCCGCAGATATCAGGCCACATCACCACCTATTCGAGCAAGACAGGCAAGATCGAAACCGTGCCCGTCACCCGTTTCGATTTCGTGCCGTCCACCCCCTGGTCGATCGCCAATTACCGCCTGATCGCCGCCAACTGGCTGTCGACGAATATCCTCTCCTACGCCTTCCTGCTGGTCGTCTTCGTGCTGCTGATCGGGATCACCACCTCGAGCATGCTCAGAAAACTGGGCCGGTCCAAATGAGGCGGTGGCGCGCGCTCCTGCTGGCGGCAACGGTCGCGTTCGCGGCCGCGAGCCCGCCTGCCGTTGCCCAGCAGGCGATGATCAATGCCGGCGCATGGGCGGCCTACAAGGCGAAGTTTCTCGATGCGACCGGCCGCATTATCGATAACGGCAACGGCAATATCAGCCATAGCGAAGGACAGGGTTATGGCATGCTGCTCGCCTATCTCTCAGCCAGTCCCGCCGATTTCGAACAGATCTGGTATTTTACCCGCACCGAGCTGCTGCTGCGCGACGATGGCCTGGCCGTCTGGAAATGGGATCCGAACGTCAAGCCGCACGTCACCGACACCAACAACGCCTCGGACGGCGACATGCTGATCGCCTATGCGCTGGCGCTTGCCGGCACGGCGTGGAAACGCAACGACTATATCCTCGCTGCCTCCCGAATGGCGCAGGCGCTGCTTGCCGAAACCGTTGTGCACGCGGCCGGCCACACACTTTTGTTGCCGGGGAGCCAGGGTTTTGCCGCTACCGACCGTGAGGACGGCCCCGTCGTCAACCCGTCCTACTGGATTTACGAGGCGATCCCGGTGATGGCGGCGCTCGCTCCGTCGGATGCCTGGCAAAAACTGTCGGATGATGGCCTAACGCTGTTGAAGACGATGCAGTTCGGCCCGCGCAAGCTTCCCGCCGAATGGGTGAGTCTCAGCGGCCAGCCGCAGCCGGCGCAGGGTTTCGACTCCGAATTTGCTTATAACGCCATCCGCATCCCGCTCTATCTCGCTCGTGGCGGCGTCACCGACAAGGCGCTGCTGACCCGTCTGCAGCAGGGAATGTCGCAAGACGGCGTTCCCGCCACCATCGATCTGACCACCGGCCGGACGAAGACTGTGTTGCCGGACGCAGGTTATCGAATTGTTAACGATGTTGTGGCCTGTGTAGTCGATGGGACCAAGTTGCCGATCTCGGCCCTGCAATTTGCGCCCACACTCTATTATCCGTCCACGCTTCAGCTGTTGGGGCTGGCCTATATTGGGGAGAAGCATCCAGAGTGTCTGTGAAGTCTTCTCTCGTGGCGGTTTCAGCGGCAGTCGTGGTGGCAACCCTCGTCACCGGGCTGAAAGATCGTGCCGCTCTGCAGGAAAAATTCGGCCTTGGGTCTGCCGGCAAGCCGGCACCGGAGCTGATGATGATGGGCCGCATCAAGCCGGAGGTTCCTGCCGGCAATTCCGAATTCAATGCGCAGCTCGTCGCCGACAAGATCGAGGCGATCACTTCGCCGTCGCCGTCACCACCGGACACGTCCGATTCGGATGCCGCTGAACCGCAGCCTGCAGCACCGCAGCCTGCGGCACCTCAGACGGCTGCTCCGCCGGCTCAGACCGTCGCCCAGCCGGCACCAGTGACACCCCCAATCGTTTCCGCGCCGCCGGCTCCGCAACAGGCGGCCGCGGCGCCGCAGCCTGCCGTCGATGAAAGTGCGCTTCGTTATTTCGCCAGCCGCGGCGACAAGGTGCGCCTGCAGGCCGAGATCTCCCGCCTTCAGGCGCTCTATCCGAACTGGGTCCCGCCGGCCGATCCGCTCGCCGTGCCGCAGAATGGCGACAAGCAGCTCGAGGCCATGTGGCAGCTCTATTCGGATGGCCGCTATGCGGAGCTGCGCAAGGCCGTCGCCGACCGCCAGGCAACCGATGCCGGATGGCAGCCGCCGGCCGATCTGCTCGACCGGCTTGACGTCGCCGAGGCCCGCGCCCGCCTCGTCAATGCTTCGGACCTCAAGCAACATGCGACTGTGGTCGATATCGCTGCTGCAACACCGAGCCTGCTCACCTGCAGCGAGATCGATGTCCTCTGGCGCGTCGCCGAAGCCTTCATCCAGACGGAGAGGGCGCAGCGCGGCCAGGACGCCTACGCTTATATCCTGAAGAACTGCACCAATCCGGCCGAGCGGCAGGCGACGGTCGAGAAGGCCTCGACGCTGCTTGCCTACCAGCCGATGCAGGCGCTGCTCGCGCTGGAGAGGCCTGCTGCCGACGGCAGCAAGGAATTCAATGCGATTCGCGACAACCTCGCCCGACGCTTCATGGCCGAGGGCGATGACGATCCGAATCTCGCCATCGCGCCCGATTATATCGCCCGCCTCGAAAAACTCGCCGGGACGGAGGGGCTTGCCTCCGATGCGCTGCTGCTCGGCTGGTACCAGCTTCGCCGCAACAATGATGCCGATGCCGAGAAATGGTTCCGTGCCGCTCGAGCCAAGCAAGATTCGGCGACCGCTTCGCAGGGGCTGGCGCTGGCGCTGATCGCCCGCAAGGCGCCTGAGGAAGCCGAGGACGTGATGTTCCGCTGGCGCGCCGATTCCGACGACGCGACATCAACCTATCTCGCCGCTACCGCAAACCTGATGGCGTTGGAGCCGCCGGCCGATCTGGCCGAAGACGTGCTGCACCGCATCGCCACCGAGGTCATCGCCCGGAAATATGTGCCGACGGCGCAGCAATTCGGCTGGTATGCCCGTTCCCTCAACCAGTTCCAGACCGCCGCACGCTGGTTCGAGACGGCGCTTGCCTGGAAACCCGATGACGAACCGTCCGCCTATGGCCTTGTCATCACCCGCGAGCAACTGAGCGACCGCAAGGGCGTACTCGACCTCCAGCGTGCCTGGACCGGCCGGTCGAGCCGGATCACTAACCTCGAAGACACGTCGTCCCTGATGCCGAATGCTGTCACGCAGCCGCCGGCGAAGGGGGGGCTTGCCGCACAGCAACCGGCTCAGCCGACGCAGCGTCCCCCGGCCGAGCCGCTTCCGGCCGAGCGCCGCGTCACCCTGCAGCCGGGGTCGGAAGTAGTCGTTCGCGCGGCAGGGCCATCTATGGAGACGGTCAACGTCCCACGCGGTCCGCGCCAGACGCGCGGCTGCTCGACGACAATCGATGCGGGGCAGCTTAAGCCGGCCGACGCGCTGTCGCGCGGCTGGTGCCTGATGGATATCAACCGGCCGATGGAGGCGATCTCGGCCTTCGAGGCGGCATTGCAGAGTCCGGCCCGCAAGGTCCGCGAAGACGCAGCCTATGGCCAAAGCCTTGCCTATCTGCGCGCCGGCCTCTCCGGCAATGCCGCCGTTGCAGCCACCAAAGCACCGCAGAACCGCCAGCGCGCCGCCGAGCTTCAGGTGGCGATCCTCGCCGACCGTGCGCTTTCAGCCTTCGACGCCGGCCGTTACCGCGAAACCCTCATCTATCTTGATCAGCGTGCCCAGCTGCAGCAGGAGCGCATCGACCTGATGGTTCTGCGCGGCTACTGCTACCTCAATCTCAAAATGTACGGCGATGCGACCCGTATCTTCGAAGCCGCTGCCGCGACCGGCAGCCGCGACGCCGCCCGCGGTCTTGCCGACGTCCGTAACGTCACCCACCCAGACACCAACAACTGACGTTGACGCCGTTTCCGCTCTCCGCTAGTCGCTTGCGTAGCTTCTAAATACCACAGCGTCCCTTTGCACGTCTTCAAAGACGCGCGGCGCTGTGACACGCAAGGAAACGCCCCGTGCCCGCTCTCCATGACATCCTCAACAGATCCTATGACGCCTTCCTTTTCGACATGGACGGAACGCTGCTGAATTCTATTGCCGTCGTCGAACGCGTCTGGAGTGAATGGGCAAGACGCCATGGCTTCGAGCCGGCGGTCTTCTTGAAGACGATCCATGGCATCCGCGCCTCCGATGTGATCCGCGGACTCGGCCTGCCCGGCGTCGATCCGGCCCATGAGGCGGATCTGCTGCTCGCCGAGGAAATGGAGGATGTCTCCGGCATCGTCGAAATCCCCGGCGCCGTTCGCTTCCTCTCCGCCATCGCCGAGGGCCGATGGGCAATCGTCACTTCGGCGCCGATCGAGCTCGCCAGGCGCCGCATGGAAGCCGCCGGCATTCCGATGCCGAAGGTCATCGTCAGCGGTCAAGAGGTCAAATCAGGCAAGCCCAGCCCCGAAGGATATCTGCTCGGCGCAAGCCGCCTCGGCGTCGATCCGAAAAAATGCCTGGTCTTCGAGGATGCCGTCGCCGGCATTCTCGCCGGCGAAGCCGCCGGCGCCGACGTTACCGTCATCACCGAAACGCACGCCACGCCCTTCGAAACGCCGCATTTTTCGATCGCCAACTACCAGGCGTGGCAGCCCATCCAAACCGCCGAAGGTCGGCTGAAGCTCGCCGCGATCTGAGCATTGCGGCAAACTACTCCCTTTTTGTTGGAGGCAAGGTTTTTCCGCTTGCATTGCACGCGCTGAAAAACTAAACGAAACAAGCCGTTTCGGCAGGTCGGGGCGTAGCGCAGCCCGGTAGCGCACTTGACTGGGGGCGCGGTCTACAGAGACCGATTTTCTTTTTAATTTCTGAAGGTTATGACGGCGTCCTGCTCTTTGGTGGGAGTTTCCGTGGGAGTTGCCGCATCCATCGCAGCGGCCAAATCGGACATCACCGCATGCGCATATTTTGCGGTCGTCGCGACATCCTCGTGACCGAGCATCTGCTGAACCACACGTATGTTCGACTTGCGCAGGGTTCGCGTCGCCATCGTATGGCGGGTGTCGTGAAAGCGGAAGTCTGTTACGCCCGCCTTTGGAACGGCGCGCCGGAAAGCTGTCTTCAGGCCCGCTTCGGTCAGCGGGTAGCGCTTTCCTCTAACCAGACCTTTCCGCTTGTCGGTGCGTAGCGCGGAATAGGTGAAGACATAGCTTTCGTGATACCCTCTGCATTCTTCAACGATTTGACGAAGGCGGGGCGTCAGCGGCAGGGTACGTGTCTTATCGCCTTTCCCGGTTACGATAAACCGTGCGCCATCGAAGTCCACGTGCTCCCACCGCAGGCCAAGGATTTCCATGCGGCGACATCCGCTTGCGAATGCAAAGGCGACGGCAACGTCGTAGCCTCTGGCGAGCTTACCCTGAATGGCGTCCTCTTCTCGCGTGCTCGCTTCCCGGATGCGCTCCTTGGGCTCTTTCAGCATATGCTGCGACCATTGAACATCGGCCACCAGCGACTTCCAGACGCGGCGAGCCCGGTTTAGCATATGCCGGAGAGGTTGCGTGACCGTGCGGTTGACGGTGCCATTGGACACACGTCCAGTCCCCTTGTCGGTGACGTTATGCCTCGTCTCTGTGCGGCGCTGTGCCACGAGCCGTGCAACTGTTTCATCGCCGATGTTGTGAAGGAAGGTCGCGGCCCCGATTTTCTCCTGAAGCCATCCAAGGCTTCGCAGGCTCGTTTCCGAGTTGGCGTGATGCTGCGCGATCTCGTGCCAGTAACGCTTCGCAGCCTGTCCGAAGGTCATATGTTCGCTATTGGATGCGCGCGCTTGGCGAAGATCCTCCTTCACCTTGTCGCGAACACTCTTCTCTACCTTTTCGGCTTCGCGCTTCGCCGCTTTTCCCGTATCGCCTGAATATCGAGTGCCTCCACATTGGAAGTCATACGAGTATGTTTCCCTGCCGGGGCGCTTGTAGACGGACATTTCGCCACTCTCCTGCGAACTTTGAACGTGGCGATGCTTTCGGGTTCGAAGCGCATCTGCGGTTTGGACGACCCGTTACCGACGTTGATGAACGGCAGATCGCCGGAATTGGCGAGGTTGCGGACCTGATGCACCGAGATACGGAGTTCGGCGGCGACATCTTCCGGGGTAAGCAAGGCGTTAGCTGACGGTGAGGGCGTCTGTTCATCCCGCCTTGCCAAATCGTCGCCCCGAACAAACGCCAATACGTCCGTCGCAACGAAAACCTGCTCTCCATCGGCGCGGGTATGGCGGCGTAGCCGGGAATGCGGGATTTCGGCGATCTGCGCCACGGTTATGCCGAGCAAATGCGCGACATGCGTTGCGAACAGGAATGGCGTGTTGGGAACCGGGAAGAGATGAGGCAAAGCCCGCATGTCACGCTCTGTCGATCGACGCAGCAGTTCGATGCGGGTCACGCGCCGTCTCTGTTGAGGGTCGTTTTCGCTGGATGTGTCTAAATCAGAATTTTGCATGTGGGCGGCGCTCGACAATAGCAATCCGCCAGCGGCCCAGTTACGAGCGCCGTTGAAGCCGGACAACCGACGGATCGAAGATCAGATTGCTGTTTTCAGCACACTCAAATTGCCACAAAATGGGCCAAAAAATCAAGCGATTTAAGTATTAAGACGTTGATTTTGTTATAGTATATACAAGATTTCGGTGTCCGTGAAACCGTGCAACATGTTGCAAAAGACGTCGTGGAAGAGGTTCGGGACGACTGGTTTCGACCTCTTCCGAAATGCGCGGAGGGCAGCGTGATCGCAGCTTTGCTGTTCGACTGCGTGAACAAAGCGGAAAGGCCTATCCTTTACATAGAAGATTTCGGCCACCGCCTTTTTCAGAAACGTCCCTTCATGGCAGACCCGACATGAACGATTTGATCGACCGACTTATCTCCGGCCTTACCGTGTCAGTGAACGACGCCAAGCAGGACCGCATTCAACTGAAGCTCAAGCGCTGGACGTTTCAGGGCAATATGTTGCAGTTCGAAAGGTTCAGCACACATCTATCCCAGACCTTTAACGTCGAGGGTGTTCCACGTCGAATATTCAATGCCCGTCAAGGAGATGAACGCCGCGCCATTTGGCCAATCACAGGTGGCATCGGTAGTAGACGCTATCTAACTCCTCCCGGCGTACCGCTTTTCTCGGGGCGGCTCAGGGGCTACCAGCAGCCATCTGGGCCGGAGCAACCTATCAAAACTTGGCACCTGATTGCCGAACTTTCCATCAATCCAACCCGCGCCGTCCTGCACGAAAAGGAACTCCTTCGGCTAACAACAGGGGACAGAGACATAGGGCTCGCCATACCTGCACCGCTCTTCGCCGGGCGAACTCTAGCGCTCGGCCAAGTGCTCCCCTTCATCAGTGGCGACAATTTTGCGCGAGGGTCGCGGCTTCACCGACTGCAATTCCGGCAACCGAACTGGGGCATTAATGTAGAGCGGTATTGGAGAGGCATTGTAGACCTCTTCGATACCACGCTCGGAGCCGTCGGCGACGAGGCAGGAGGCGCGGTCTACGAAATCCACCCGAAGGTCACCCTCCAGAACATGGAAACCTATTGGGAGTTCGAAGACACCGATCCGATTGCAACAGTTGCAGCGCTTGAACGGCCATTTCGTTCGCTAGGATCAAAATCGTCCGTCGAATGGTACACGATTTCTGACGGTGCAAGAGCGACGTTGCGCAGCCGGGGCATCATTATCGCCGATGACGACAATGCACCCGTCATCAAGATACAAATCGCCAAGGGCACGCAGATCAAGGCCTACGCCAAGACTGCAGGCAGCATCCGTTTCGAGGTTACGCACACACAGGGCGCCTCGGACATTGGCGCGTATACTGCCGCCGATACGGATGGGCTGTTCCGCTGGATAGACCAGACAGCGGCAGGAGCGACACGGCGTCTTAACGCCCTACTCGAACCGCTGGGGCGTACCCTGTCCGAAGAAGCATCGGGGCGGCAATACCAGCCTCAGCGCTTCCTGAATGATCTCTATGAGGCTTACAAGGATTGGCCTTCAGCACTTCGTACCTTTAGCATGCTGATCAACGCGGGTAAGCTCGAAGTACGGAAAACGTCGCCTTTGGGAGACGAGGTGAAAACGCTGGTTCGCAAAAAGATCATTCGCCGCGTTTCAGCGAGGAATGCGGAGGTGCGGATTTTCCACGTGACCGAGCGTTACAGAACCGCGCTCGCCTCCCTTCGGGGAGGTTGGTAAACACTGTCACTTCGTAGCAAGTGCAACAGGTTGCACGGACGTGGCCGCTTGCTCCAACGCTGGTTTAGGGCTCTGACACCAACCCCACCCAATGAGTAGCCACACGAGCGGCGCTTGCGCCGTTCGTGCACGGGCGGACGAAGGCCGTCCGTGTGGACCTCTCCACGATCTCCATCATAGGGGCGGCGGGCACGCCGCCCCGTAATGTCTTACGAGGGACGGTGCCGCATACTCCTCCCCGGCCGTCATGGGGATAATGGCCGCCGCTCGGTTCAAAACCGCGATAGCATTTTCTTGTCGCTTGACCTCCGCATGTTCGCCGACAAGGCGTTTCTCAGGCGGCTCGCAGAAGGAGATTGACACGCCTTTCATGAAGTCCGGGATTGTCTGCGCTGGGGGCAGTCTCGCGGCGCTCCAGGGCGAAAGCCACATCGTTGCGAAAGTTGCCCGGTCTATTCCTCCCGGTAAATGTCTTGAACCGGCACCGTGACGCCAGCCGGGATTGGAGCACGAGCAAAGATGTCAGCAATTTCCGGCCCGTGTTCCTTCCTTAGCTCGGCTGCAAAGTCCACCGGGACCAGAAGCAGCCTAGCAAACCATTCGTCACCAGTCTTGGAATACCGGTCAACGATGCGTCGCCACGCATCCGGCTCCCTAAAGCGACGGTGGAGGGCCATGTGAAGGGTGTGGGTGATCGCGTATGGCCGCCAATCATAGTAAATTTCGCTGTGTAATCGAAGCTGTTGGGTTTGGCCGGAAATGCAACATGTTGCACCACGCGCCGACCAGCCGTTGTCGATCTGCCACATGACCAACTGCCAGCCCCGCACTCGCTCGCGGTGGGTAAATCCGTTGTAATCGGGAAGCTCGCCCCATAGCCATTTCCGGAGCCCCTTCAAAGCGGAATGCCTTCTGTTGCCTCGACGTTGGCCGCTGGCGCGAACGGCGCGGAAAGAGCGGTCAAGACGCCTTCAACCTTAGCGGCGAGTGCTACGACGATTTCCGCTTCGGCTCGTGGCGCGACTGCTAATGGCAACAATGCCCGGCACGGACTATCCAGGACCATCGTCCAGATTGTTTTGCTCATTGCGAGGGAGCCGTCTTCTTGTCGGCCTCGGCCTTTAGCTTGGCCTGATGTTCTACCCATTTGATGTCACGTACATACCAGTCGCATTCAGGCGAGTTCGCCATCAGTGCAGCCTTTAGACCCCGGGTATCGAACACAGCAGTCAGCGGATTTTGCTGATAAGGCTCGACACGAAGGACCAGCTTCTCACTGTCCCGGACATTCATGATGAACTCTGGCGCACCGTCGATCTGTGATGTCGTACGGTCGCTCAGAACGGGCCATTCCTCTATTCTCGGCTGGTCGTCTCCGATACGGTACGTGACTGGCTTAAGTTCGCGGTCTGCAGATTTCGTTCCGCCGAGAAATTCATCCCAACGGACGACGGCCCATGCATTCCGCTTGCTGCAATAGAGACTGAGTGTCACGCCACGCGTGCTTTGCGCCTGATCTGAGGCGAGTTCAATGGCGATCATCTTCTCATCTGTCAGCGGATCGGTCTTTGTGTAAACGCTCCACTCGCCGAAGTCTGGCGTGGCTACGTCGGAAGCAGCCACGGTTTCACTGGTAGGCTGATCGCTAACCGGATCGCAAGCCGCCAGCCCAATTGTCAGAGCTACGGTCAAGAGCACCTGGCCAAGCGGATGACGATGGCCCTCATTGTTATCTGCCAATATTTTCGAAAACATTCCTGCGCCCCTTGGGGCGGTCATCGCGGGTACGTCCCCCGCGAAAGTGCCCCTTCGATCTCTGGTGATCGGGGAGTTGGAAAACCGTGTACACACGATCCCTACGGCCTTTAGTTCGGAGAACCTGTTGCATACGCCGCAGGCTCCCCGACCATAAGTCGAAGAGTGGTGCCGTTCAGGTCGGCACACATACCCGTGTACAAGGGGTTTCCACGCCCCAAGCGGCACGTACCGCTCAACTGCTATTTCACCGGAATTTCATAGATTGTCAAAGACTACAGAGGCTTAGCGCCCTTTTATTTATTCCTCTGACATGTGGGTTCAATTTTTTCCAGCAGAGCCGCCAGGACGCAATTGACCTTCGGCCTCGGTTGGGGTGTCACGCCGCCAAACCACCCAAATGTCAACGCTAGCAAAACCGCGACTGTAATGACCGATTTGTAAAGAAGCTCAATTTTTCCATCGGAATGAAGTTGACCGCTCTGTCGGAACCGCTTCTCCCTAACAAAGAAGAACAACCACCTGGTCCACATAGGGAAGCCAACCGGACTTTCTCGCGAGATGGCTTCTCCTAGCGAAATTTCAGGCAAGAGCGTCTTATGAGCGTTCTCGATCTCAATACACTTCTTCACTGCGCCGACTAAAAGCCGATGATACCAAAAGCGATCTATGAAATAGAACAAAAGCGTGATCGGGATCATGGAAACAAAAATCAATATCAGCGAGGATACAACATATTTTTCTTCCGCTAATGTAATTAAAACAGATTTCCCTTGAGAAACCCCTATCAAACCAAGCATTGCAGCAATGATAGTAAAGAACAGATTGCGAACCTTCATCTCCATATCGTTGAAGTGCATTTGAACTGAAACGACATACTTCCAGATATCAATTATGTCTCTCGCCTCAACGGGCGGAACAATGGCTGCTCCAGGCAGGTCTATCGGCTTTTTGCTCACGTGAAATACCTAACAACTTCTTCGAAGCTATCGATGATCACAGATGCTTCCACAGGCCTTTGTAGATTGTGTCGTTCCTTTTCTACGTCCACGTCAGGCCAATGGGAGACCATGCGCAAGATTTCATATTCGGGCCGATGCTGGGCTTGACCATAGCGTGCGAGGACATCCAAGACGCCAACCTCCTGCGCCATCGCAACATCTTTCATCGGACTGTCTCCGACGTACATTGTGGTCGCAGGGTTTGCTCCGATTTCTGCGATGATGTCTCGCAAGACTTCGGGATTAGGCTTGGTCACGCCGGCGGGAAGGTATCTGTGCTTGGTTGCCTTCAGTGATCTTCGGCCTTCGCCTAACAAGGAGATTTGCTCGTTTTGCTGAGCCTGTAGGTCGTGATTTGGTGGTGAATAAACCACGTCAATAATGCCATCTAGATCCAAATCAATAATACGACCATTTGTGTAGATTTCGAGGCTTTCGGTATAAATAATGATTGGGATGCCTTTGCTTCGCAGCTTCAGCAAGGCCTCCCTAACTCCCGGATATAGCTTCAAAGATGACGCTCGCCCCCTTTGGTATCCAAGAGCCGCATAATGAAGTGCTTTCTCGCGCTCCTCATCTGGGAAGAGCCTATTTGCTCCGATTTCTTGCAAGAGGAACGCATACTCGCTAGTTCCGTGTTTTTGATGCACCGAGCGTATTGCCCGCAGAAGCTCGTCCCGAGGCACTTGAGCAATCGGTTCCATTTCTCCCAGCATTGCAAGGAAGCTGGTGCTCCAAACGTCAACCCAATCGTAAAGGGTATTGTCGAAATCGGTGATCAGGGTTTCGTACTGCAAAATCTACTCCGACTTGTCCTAGGCTCTGTGGCATCTCTGAAAGCTATCACCTACGAACGGACGTGACGGCCAGGTATCAAACTGTTTTGACGGCGCATTCGCTCACGGTGTCAAGATGCGATATACCGAGGCCCGGCTAATTCCCAGACGCCGCGCGATTTCTGTTGCAGGAAGCGTGAATGAAATTACCTACCGAGAAATTCCGCACTAAGGCTGCTGTCATTTGCATCGAGCCACGCCTTGGCCCCTATATATTTAGGGAACACGGTAGCCAGAAAACGCCAGAATTCTGGTCCATGTGAACGATATCGCAAATGCGCAAGCTCATGGACTACAACGTACTCTAATACCTGCCTCGGCGCGAAGATTAGTTGCCAGTTGATTAGAACGTTTCCTTCAGGCCCACATGATCCCCAGCCGTTAACAAACTCAGCGACGCGGATCGAGCGAGGCGCTAGATTGAACCGTTTCCTATAGTCGACTGCAATGTGCTCAACGTCTCGACGAACGCGCTGTTTCATCCAGAGCTTTAGTTCAGTTGATACCAGCCTGTCGGCGTCTCGACTGGCCCAAGACGGCAGGTCGACAATGAAGCCATTGCGGTAGGCAATCTCGATGTGATCGCCATCACTGCGCCTGACAGTGAGCGACATCTTCCGGCCTCGGAACGGTATCTTCGAGCCAGTCATAAAGCGAGGCACGGCGTGTCGACCGGCAGTAATCAGTTCCATCTCGCGCACGGTGTTAAATACCCACTGTCGCTTGCGCTCCAAGAAGCCTGCGATGTCGCCGTCGGTGTCGCTGGTCAGCGCCAGCACCTCGACATGCTCCGGTGTGATGGTGATGCGGCGCTCCGATGCTTCAGCCGAGCGGCGAAGCTCGTAGGAGATTTCCTTCCGGCCTATCTGCAGCGTCGGCATCAGGGACCACCTCCGTAGGCATGGATGGCAAACTCTTCGACCTTCTCGCGGATGAACTTGGTCTCTCCGATGGCATGTTCACTCAGGATACGCCGGACCTGCTGGCGCAGGCTACGCAAATAGGCGTCCATGTGCGCAAAAGCAGGCTGGGTCGCGGAGGCTTGGGCGTAGATAGCGCCGATAGCGATAGCGGCCTCCTGCAACAAGGCATGATCGGCATTAGGCACGATGGCCTCAATGATCCGCAGGATCGAGAAGCCTTTCTCGTCCATGCCAAGCTCGATATGTGCGCCCTGTTCGGCATGAATATTGCCGGTAAGACCCTCGAACTCGCGTAGGCCATCGGCGGCGTCGAGCTGGCCTTCCTCGAAACGGCGGATGATCTCCAACACCCGTTCGGAGAAGCGGCCATACTGCGTGGGGTTTTTGTCCACTAGTTCGCGGGTGACGCGGCGAAGTTCGGCAGACTTGCGCACGAATGCCTCCTGCAACTCGCGGGCGCTCTTATCCTCGGTGTCGAAGTCGTCGGCAAAGTTTGGATCGGTGATCTTGCGCAGCCGGATCGTGGTTGAAAGGCCAGTGACGTGTACATGCTGCTCCAGCATTTCTCTGATTTTGCCGGTGTAGTTCCGGTGATCAAGGCTCTCGTCCTTAGAAATCGCTTGCGTCGCCAACCGGATGAAGGCGGCAGCCCATTTAATCTCGGCGGTAAACTCAAGGATGGCCGGATCGGGTGAGAGGTGGCCATACACATTGATGAAGATGCGGGTCAGGCGCTGTAAGTCAAACCACTCGTCTTCCCTGCCATCAGCGGCGATCTTGGCGGCTGCATAAGCCGCAGTTTTCTCGTCCAGGCCATCGAGCCGCATGGCACGTTTTTGCGCGTGATAGCGGGCATGTGCTTCCTTGAGGTCATTGCGTAGAATGGCTATGTCACGCATCGCGTTATCGACGTCTTCGGAGCGGTACGATTTCAACGCGTCGTCGAGATGACTGGTGATCCCGATGTAATCGACTATGCGCCCGTGCGGCTTTTCGATCTCGCCCCCATCCGGCAAGTTGATTGTGCACGTGCGATTAGTGCGTGCGATGGCCTGGAGGAGATTGTGTTCCTTCAGCGGCTTGTCGAGATACATTACATGCTCAATGGGCGCGTCGAAGCCGGTTAGCAGCTTGTCACACACAATCAGGAAGTTGGGTTCCTGACCAAAGGTCTTGAACCGCTTCTTTACGTCCTTCTCGGCGGTATCGTCGAGGTAATGCGCCTCCAACTCGGCCCGCAGCGCCGTGACCTCCAGCCTTTCGCTGGGTTTGTTGTCTTCCTGCGACTTCGAATAGACGCAAGCGATCATGGCATCAGCCGTAGCCTTAGCTGCATTGGCATGCATGCCGCTCCGCTCCAGATCGGTGGCAATCACAGCGGAGAGCGCCGCACGGTAGAGGATCACCGCCTCGCGGTCCACGGCAACAATCTGAGCCTTCAAGCCGTCCGGCCGGCAGACAGTCTTGAAGTGCTCCCAAATGTCCAGCGCGATAAGCCCGACACGTTCCGGGTGCTTGGCGATGGTGGCGACCGTTAGGTTCTTGTGTTTCAGGTCTTCACGCTTGTCGTCAGGCAGGTCAACGAACCAGCGGTCGAACAGGATGTCGATCTCGGCTTCGTTGATCGCCCAATCGGCCTTCCTGCCCTCGTAGAGGATCGGCACCGTCGCACCGTCGCGCACGGCATCGTCAATCCCGTATTTGTCAAGGTAGCCTTCACCTGCGATACTGAACCGAGCGTAGGTGTCCTTGTCGGTCGATTTAATCGGCGTGCCAGTGAAGCCGTAGAAGTGGGCATCAGGCAGGGTCGCCTGCAAAAACGCGCCTAAATCCTTCTCCTGCGTCCGGTGGCATTCGTCTACCAGCACAATCCAATTGGCAGAGTTCGGGATCGGGTTCTTCGACCCTGCGAACTTGAAGATGGTGGACAACAGGATCTGACCATTGCCGCCTCGGCTCACTGCCTCGTGCAGCGCCGCGACTGATCCGCACTGCGTCGGGTTCGGCAGACCGCAGGCTACAAAAGTCTTGCTGATCTGGTCGTCCAAGTCGATCCGGTCAGTGAGCACGAGGATATTGGGGTTCGCCAGCGTTGGCGCGTCAAGCGTCAGATGAGTTTTAAGCTTGAGGGCGAGGAATACCATGGTTAGGCTCTTGCCCGACCCTTGCGTGTGCCAGATTAGGCCTTTGCGATATTCTCCCCCTGCAACGCGGTTCACCACCTGGTTGACAGCGCGGAACTGCTGGTAGCGGCAGACCTTCTTGATCTTGCGGCCCGTTTCCGGTTCGGTCTCGAACACGATGAAGTGCGCCAGAAGGTCCAGCAGGCGCGATGGCTCGCATAGACACCACAAATCCTTGGCAAGATCGTCAGCGAACTCGTCACGGTGGCGGGGCCATGGGTCAGGCCAAGGCGCATAGAACTGCGAGCGAGCACCAGACGCGCCATAGAGCGTGACCATGCCGTCCGTGACGAGGTTGAAGGCATTGGAATAGAAAAGCCGGGGTATGTCCCGCTCATACTGCTTGACCTGCTCGAACGCTTCCTCGGCCTTAGCTGTGTTCTTCAGGGGGGACTTGGCCTCGATCACCACCAGCGGGATGCCGTTCACGAACAGCACAATGTCGGGAACACGCGGACGCTGGGCGGCGACACGAAACTGGCGCACGACATGGAAGCTGTTGCGGCCTGGCTCCCTGAAATCGATCAGCGTAATCCGGCTGTCGCGGTTTTCGCCGATGAGGCGGCGGGAGTAACCGCCGCGCTGCTTGCGCTGCCATTCCTCGTTGTCGGACAGTGTAGCAAGATCATTGTAGATCGCCTCGGCATCCTCCAAACCAATGCCGTTCAACTCGCGTAGCGCCTCGATCAGCACCGGCTTGAGGATGACGCGGTTTTCTTCCACCCGCATTGCCGAGGCCGCATCTCGCGCTATCGCCCGCCAGCCCAAGGAAGCAAGCACGTCCAGTGCGGCTTTCTCGGCAAGGCGGTATTCGCTCATCGCTGAGCCACCCGCGTCTTTTCACCAATGCCTTTCGGGACCAAGCCTTTCTGGCGCATCCAAGGCAATGCTGCGTGCCAACGCTCTGCTGCGATCTCCCGCTTCCTGGCATGCCACTGAAGAACAGACGAAACAATCTCGTCGTCGGTAGGCTGCTGTTTGTCGATGAGGAAATCGTTCCAGACGGCATAGACGGTTGCCACGATTTCGCACTGCTCGGTGTTAAGGGGGCGCAAGAGTTCTATGATTGACTGGATCGCGGCCTTCTTATCTCCAAAATAGCGGTCGAAATAATCTGCGTGCCCACCCGCTTTTTCCAACGGCACATATATGACACGCTTTCCATCCGCCTTAGCGGCGTCAAACCATTTCTGCTGTTGGAAAATCCTCTCAACCGACCGCCTTGCCGTGGGGTCGTAAGGGCCAGCAACCTCCTTGTATGCGTGACGATCGAGATCAGCCTGTAAGCCGAGATGTAGCTCGCAGAGGTGGACGATCTTCTCGTGTTTCACAGAGCCAAAGCGATTGTCAGCATGCAGCTGATGGACAATCTCGGCAGCAAATACGGCACGTTTGAAGGCAGAAGGAACCGATTTTAGCGTGACGGCAGCAGGCGCAGGTATTCTCACGCGACCGGACAGGAGGTCCGACGACAGCTCTGCGTGAAGACGAGACAGGGTTTTGAGCTGTAGTTTTTCAAGATCGATCATGGCATCGATCCCCTGAATTTCGGCAATCAAGTCCACTTGCTTTGTGACTGAAACAACGGGCACCGGGAAATCTTTGAGTTGAGACGAGTTGATCGATGCCAGATTTGTCGTTCGTTTTGCGCATGACAGGAAATAGGCTCTTCCCCATGTCGATTGCGTGGCAAGAGCGAAGTATTCCGATACCAGATTGTTGGGGTCTGGGCGCACACAGAACACATGGTTCTGGTGAAGGCATGGTGTCACCGCACCCCTCCAGACGCCGCCTCGTCCCAGTTTATCATAGTCGCCCCCTTCCGTCAGCAGAACGTCACCTACCTTCAGCAGGTAGCGGTCAGCTTGAGCAGGATCGACTTCGATGTCCTGAACGTCAGTGAGATCGAACCAACCGTCCTGTACATTGGCAACCCGAAGATATGGCAATAGCACCTTCGGGCCTGCCCTGTTCTTGTTCTTGGCCAAACCAGTGCGGACATCAGCCAAATACGACAAAGGGCGCATTTCGGTATCTGGATCGGCCAGAACACGTCGGATCATAGTATCCAGGGCGATTTGCCGCACTACCGCAGCCGCTTGAACGGTCTTCGTTGTGGCCGCAATCGCCTCATCTACCGACGTCAGCGTCTCGGCAATCTGCCGCTGTTCATTAAGAGGGGGTAGAATTATAGGGAAGTGAACGATATCCCTCTGAAAAATATGCGGGATTGAGCTACCGGAGACCTTTTCTCGGATCATACGATGAAACTCAACGCCACATACAACCTGATAAAGGAATGCTGGTTCAAGAAAATTTGTATTCGGGCGTACCATCATCATCGTACCATTGATGGTAGCGGGACCTGGCAGACTTTCGATTAAGGTAGGATTGCCGATCGACCCGTCCTTGGAGAAGATCACGTCTCCTGCTCGCAACTGGATTTCGGGAGACTGCTCATATCGGAAATCAGAGAGGTGGTCACAGGAGGACCAATCGACCACCCCTGACTTGATGTGCTTTCCAGCAATCAGAAATGGACCGTCATCCGTATATTCGTTCGCCGAAAGACCTCGCCAACCGATCCTTGCCTTTACGCTCGTGACCTCGCCCAGTGTTGTTCGACGCCAGCCATCCGGCACCTCACTCGACATAGCCAAGCCTCTTGAGATGTCCGAACATCACAGCTTCGGCCTCGTTGCGCTTGGCGATCAGGCGTTCCAGCTTAGCGACCTCCGCCGTGACATCGACGGCCTCGGCATCTGCGCCGGTTTGCACGTAACGGCTAATGTTGAGGTTGTGTCCATTGGCGGCGATCTCTTCGACCGGCACGACCCGGGCAAGCTTTTCGATATCAGTAAAGCCGTGGACGGCATCCGCTAACGTGCGGACATGCCCGTCGGTCAGGAAGTTCTGCGCCTTGCCCGGCTGGAACGTGGCATCGCCATTGACGATCAGCACCTTGCCCTTGCGCTCGGCTGGCTTCTTCTTACGGCACACTAGCACGGCGGCAGGAATGCCCGCTCCGTAAAAGAGGTTGGGAGCAAGACCCGCGACCGCCTCGACTACATCCGCGTCCAGCATGGCCTGCCTAATTCGCCCCTCAGCGCCGCCACGGAATAATACACCGTGTGGCACGACCACCGCTAGTATTCCATCATCCTTCACGCTGGCTAGCATGTGCTGGACAAAGGCTAGATCGCCGTAGCCCTTCGGAGGGCAACCATAGGCATCGCGACCAAACGGATCGCCGTTCTGCCAAACTTCGTAACCCCATACCTTTTCCGAGAAGGGAGGATTGGCCAGCACCCGGTCATAAGCCCCAATACCCTCGATGAACTCCCGGGCCTTTGGATCATACCGCTTGGGCGAAAGGATCGTGTCGCCTCTGCCGATAAACGCGTCGTCGACGTTGTGCAGGAACAGGTTAATCTGCGCGATGCCCCATGTAGCGAAGTTTTTCTCCTGCCCATAGAGCGATAAGGTGCGCGCGTCTTCGCCCCGATCTTTCAGATACTGGACAGCCTCAAGCAGCATCCCGGCAGACCCGCACGTCGGGTCGTAAATCGACATGCCGGGACGTGGCCCAACGATCTCGACCATGAGGCGAACAATCTGTCGGGGCGTATAGAACTCGCCGCCCTTCTTCCCCGCGCCTTCCGCGAACATCTTAATGAGATAGAGATAGGCGTCGCCCAACATGTCAGCTGGCACATCGGCATTGCGCAACTGATGCTTCTCGAAATGGGCCAGCAGCTTTTCCAACAATGCATCGGAGAAGCGATCCTGATTGGCAAAGTCCACATCGCCAAACACGCCGCGCAGGCGGATGTTCGCATCTTCGATGGCATTCAGCGCGTTGTTCAGCCGCTGGCCGACCTGCGTGGCGTGCTGCCGCACAGCTTCCCAGCGGTGCTCCTGGGGAATGTGGAAACGGTGCTCATCGGGATCAGCGGCTTCCTCGCGGTCACCGGTCTCAGCCAACAGAGCTTCGAACTCCTCGTCCCATACGTCGCAGAGGCGCTTATAGAACAACAGCCCAAAGATGTACTGCTTGTAGTCGGCAGCATCGACCGTGCCCCGAAGAATGTCAGCAGCACCCCAGAGATGTCGTTCGAGATTTTGTTGAGAAAAACGCGTCATATCAACTGCAATATTCCATTCAGCCTGCGCCTGCCTTACGACATAAAAACTCATCAGGTCCATAGGGTCAGGCTAAAAGGCCTTCGTGCTTCGGACCAACGAGCGCGCGCTTCGCAATTTTTGCAACAGTTGCACGGGACGCTCCGGTAGCGTGCTGGATTTGAGACCATGACATTCCTGCTTTCAACATCGAAGCGATGCCAGCGTTTCGCTTCACGTCTTCGACGCGTCCTCGGTATCGCCCTTCCGCAATTGCTTTCGCTTGCCCTTGCGCTTGACGACGGCGGCGGTCCTCGTAATCCTTCCGCGCAACGGCTGCGAGCACGTCGAGCATCATCGAATTGACCGCGCTGAACATCCTCGCTGTGAAGTCGTCAGCGGAGGAAGCGAGCATCCATGACGTTGGCAGATCAAGAGCAACGACGCGAACGTGACGAGCATCGAGTTCACTTCTGAGTTTCTGCCAATCTCCAGCCGTAAGCCGCGAAAGTCTGTCGACCTGCTCAATCAGCAGAATGTCGCCGGGTCGAGCATCGGCAAGCAAACGGAACAGTTCCGGGCGATGCAGCTTTGCACCACTTTCGTTCTCAACATAGGTTGCCGCGATAATCAGGCCCCGTTCTTCGGCAAAAGTTTGAAGCTGTGCACGGGCGCGGTTGGCATCCTGCTCGTTCGTGGAAGCGCGGAGGTAGGCACGTACAAGCATCGTTTTCCCCGTTGGTTCATTTTACATGGTTTACACCATGGCGGTTTATTTTGAATAGTCAAACGGTCATAGTGAACCAGCGCTGCGGCGGTTCAGTTGCGGCACACTTCAACTACACCACACTCTTGCGCCACTTGAGAATATAGCTTGCAATTTCCGCAATGGCCGTGAATTTACATTCAGGAAATGAAAACTGACGCAATCTACTTCCATGGCCAACCGGGACGATTGGCAGCGCTCTGAAGGCCGCAGAGCCTCGGGAGATGGGCATGTCACCGCCTAAAAGCAACAAACCAATGTTGAAGCAGCATTTTGATAATCTGACTGACGATCTTAACCGGCAGTCTGAGAGAATACGCGACTTCTACAAAACGCATGCGCCGTCTGCCGGGACCAATCGGGAGAGCTTGGTCGCAAAACTCTTGGAGAGCTATCTTTTGCCGGCGGCCGGCGTCAGTGCTGGTATTGTCGCTTCGCATAACGGCGATTATTCCAATCAGTGCGACATTGTCCTCTTCGACCCCCTCTCGAACAGCCCAATCTTCAGAGATGGACCCGTACCTATTTGGCTTCTTGAGGCGATTTATGCGGTGATCGAGGTAAAAACACAATTCACCACAACCACGTTGGCCGACACCATCGCGAAATGCCGGCGACTGAAACAATTCACAAAAGTCTTCGATGACAGCCATGGTCGTCAGAAGATCACGGATCATCTTTTTGTAATGTGGGCTTTCGAAGCTCCGGGAAACGATACCGCAAAGTCGAACCTCGTGGCCGCTCTTTCAGGCGTACCCCAGCATGAACAACCGGATTTCATTATCGTGCCAGGCAGGTTCCTGGTCCGCGGCGGACACTATTATGATCTGAGCAGCAACGGGCAGGTGGGATCAGCCTTCTATGAAGAGCGGCTAGTTTCCGTGGGTGGTGATCCGACTAAATTGTTGCCGCAGCCGTTCGAGATGTTGGCGCTCGGATCTAATACGTTGATAGCTTTTTTTCATTGGCTAAATAGCTGGCTCTATGCGGCCGGTCCCAGACGACCTAACTTGCTGGCTTATTATGACATCACCCATTGGGGAACGATTGTTTGACATGGAAAAATGGTAGGGTTTCGTCCTGCGGCTAGAAAGGGTATGCCACAACCGGTGTTCTGTCTCCATTTCATCCCGCCTCCAGTGGCTGATCGACTTCATTAGCGAAAAGGTGTTTGTCCATAGAGTGTCGGTACGCCACAGGCGTGGCCTACGCTCGAAGCGAGAGCCCGTAGACCTCTCAACTGGCCCTAGGCAGCCGCATGAACTGCAGGCCTTGCCTAAGCTTGTATTTACCACAAGCTGATAAAACAGGTCCGACCTTAGTGTAGAATTTGGCATCTGGCAGCATCGTTTAAGGAGCGGGGCTTGCGATATTTATTCCAACGTATCGTACATAATGATCATCGATGGAAATCTCCGTCCGGTGGTAGACTGAATAGCGTTTTCGACAAAGGATATGTGAGCGAGCATGGGTTCGCTCATGAGGACTGGAATTTCAGCCGCAAGCAAGAGATAGGCGGCGGCCACTCATGGGGCTACTGCTACTATCAACCTAAGAGCCCCGAAGGTGCATTCTCCATCGCTTTTGCCACCTACGAAGGCGACGGGATATGGAGCCTTGCAGGATTATATGAGAACGCTGTCTATGATCCGTTGGGAGCCTCGTTCAGTGAGGATACGCTTAGCGAACGAGCCCAACAAATCCATAAATTGCAGCGGTCCGGCCAGATAGGAGGAGAGTACGATATTCCCTCGTTGCGGGCGATCAAGGCTCTGCTGGCCGATGAACAACAGCATTACAGGTGGAAGCTTCATGTTGATCATATCGTTCAACTGGACTTCTCAATAACGATCCCAAGCGAACTGCTTCCCTCCGTCGGCTATCACTTCTCTCGACCCACTGAACTGACCAATAAGCAATATGAGGGCATCAAGAATTATATTAAAAGCTATCTTAGTCGACCAACTGCGGTGGATTTCGAAGATGGCGGCGACATTGAATTTCCTGAAGGCGGTCGAACACAAAAGGAACATTACCGTTTGGAGCGCAACCCTGCTGTTGTTAAGATCGCTAAAGCTAACTTTCTGCGAAAGCATGGTCGCTTCTTTTGTGAGATATGCTCCTTTGACTTTGCAACGACCTACGGATCAATCGGAAAGACCTTTATTGAGGCTCATCATACAGTCCCGGTCTGCGAAATGCCCCCCGGAGCCACCACCAAGCCAGGTGACATGATTTTACTTTGCTCGAATTGCCATCGGATGGTCCATCGTATCCGTCCTTGGCAAGGTAGCGTGAACAAGCTCAAAGCGCTTATGACTTCCCTTAAAAATGACTGAGATCAATGTCGAGAATTTCATACTTTCAAAGGTTTTCGCAGCGGGAAAACCACGCCACAAATAACACTCTCCTCCTACTTAGGTACTTTTTCGAAGAAAATTCTTTGAAGTTACAGCAGGTTCTGGGCGACCTTTTTGATGACGCACCCATTGAAATCGGCCTCACCTTCGAGCAGCAAGTTCGGTTATCTGACAGCGTACCAGACGGGCTCATTCGCCAGTCGCCCCTTCAAATTTATTTTGAGACGAAGCGTGGCGGATGCATTTGGGAAGATCAAATTGAACGCCATCTCAACGGCATAGCAGCAAAATTCCCGGAAGGGACCACCTGTCTACTCATTGGCCTAACGAAAGAGCCCTCCGCACCTGCTGTTGATAAGAAACTGACCGAGAGTGCAGCCCAAAGGAAGATTATCTACCGAGGCCTAACCTTCTCAAAATTGCACTCCAAACTCCGTCACGTTTGTGCTCCTCACGAGGAAAACCTGCATCGCATTCTTGATGACTATGAAGCCTTTCTGGCACAGGAGAGCCTTTTGGATGGCCGAAGCAAAAGGATGGCAGCTTTCCTCTGTGGGACATCACTTGCCGAGAACATCAAATACGGTCTGTACTATGAGCCACCGTCTCGGCCTTGTCGCAGCGGTGTCAGCTTCGTCGGTGCATACGCAGCGAAGTACATCCATGCTCTCGGAAGGCTCCAGTCGATTGGAATTTTCTCATTCAAAGACAACAAAATCTCAGAGGTAGAACCCGAACTAGGCGATATCGATGCGCACCAAATCGAGCGATTGAACGCCACTGTCCGGGACACTGAATACTACAATCTAGGCATCGGAGACCTCAGAGTTTATTTCGTCGATAAATTCGTCAAAACCAGAATTGGAAAGGCGTCGGCGGGGCCGATGCGTGGCTTCAGATACCTCAACCTCTCTGAGCTCAAGGGCGCACCGGCTAGATTGGGCCAAACTGCCGACGAACTCGCGGCCCAACTTCACGGCGCTACGTTTGAATGAGCATTTTCTCGCGAACCCGCTATGGCTCAGTAGACAGAGGCAGATCCTATGCCGAGGCGCCGCGCAATCCCGCTTGGGCCAAACCCCTTCTCACGTAATGCGATAATATCGCCTAGCGGCGCACGGGCTGTGGCTCTCCGCCCTTGTACTTTCCAGAAGCTTCAGCCGCAGTAACGCTTCCTACTGTTGCACCGTAACCGCCCGATTGGAACCGCCTGCCGCCTAGCGCCCTGATGGCCTAAGACACGTGTTTAACGACGTCGTTAGCGACGTGTCTTAGGCGAGGATTGCGATGCGCGTTGAAATTCTTGGGCAGGAACGTCGACGGCGGTGGCGCGAAGAAGACAAGCTTGCGATTGTCATGTCGGTTGGGGTTTCTGGAGCCACGATCACAGAGATTGCTCATCGTCATGATGTAACGCGGCAGCAGATATACGCCTGGCGTAGCGAGCTCAAGAAGAAGGGGCTGCTCCCGGTGTCTTCGAATGCATTGTTCATTCCCGTCGATCTGAATGCCGTGCAGAACGATGCCCCTAAATTGAGGGAGAGCTGCTCCGGGATGATTGAGCTACGATTGATCTGCGGCCGCACGCTTCGTTTCGAGAGTTCTATGGCTCCCGATGTCCTGACGCAGATTATCCGGGCAGTGGAAGCAGCATGATTGGGCCTGGGACCGGCGTTCGGGTGTATCTTGCGTGCGGGATCACGGATATGCGCAAGGGAGTAGAAGGCCTTGCCGCGCTTGCGCAGGATGTTTTGCGTCAGAAGCCGACTGGCGGCGCGGTCTTCGCCTTTCGCGGCAAGCGTGGCGATCGTTTGAAGCTGCTGTATTTTGATGGCCAGGGCTTCTGCCTGTATTACAAGATCTTGCAGAAGGGGCGGTTTCCTTGGCCTTCGGCATCCGACGGGACTGCCCGGCTGACGTCGGCCCAACTGGCGATGTTGTGGGAAGGGATCGATTGGCGTCGTCCTGATTGGGGTGCGCCACCGGCCCGTGTCGGGTGATTTTATCCCACTGAAACCACTGGTTTTTATGGAAATTTATCCTGTCTCGTGGTAGTCAGGATCATGTCTAGCGCGACGACAAATCTTCCGGACGATCCAGCCTTTCTCAAGGCAATGATTGCCGCTTTGCAGGCGGAAAACGCGAAGATGTCGGCCACATTGCAGGCGCATGATCAGTTAATCCAAACGCTGCGGCTGCGCATTGCCAAGCTGAAGAAACAGGTCTTCGGCAAGTCGTCTGAAAAGATTGAGCGTGAAATCGAGCAGTTGGAACTGGCGCTTGAGGATCTGTTGATCGCCGCCGCTGAAGGCAGTACGGCGCCAATCGATGAACCTGATGAGGCGGCGTCTGTTGTTCCCTTGGCGGATACGTCTGAAAAGATCATGCGCCGGCGCCCACGCGTCTCGGACAAGGCGGTTCGCGAGCGCCGAGAGCTCGATCCTGGCTCCTGCTGCCCGGAATGCGGAGGTGAATTGCGTCTTGTCGGTGAGGACGTCAGCGAAATCCTCGACATGATCGCCGCGCAGATGAAAGTCATCGAAGTTGCTCGACTGAAGAAGTCCTGCCGCTGCTGCGAGAAAATGGTGCAGGTGGCAGCACCCAGCCGCCCGATACCGGGCAGCATGGCCGGCGCTGGCCTCTTGGCGTACATTCTGGTCTCGAAGTTCGACGACCATTTGCCACTGTACCGTCTGAACGAGATCTTCGCCCGCATGGGCGCCGACATTCCCGACAGCACGATGGTTGATTGGTGTGGTCGCGCCATGCAGGTTCTGCAGCCTCTCATCGAGCGGATCGAAACGGCGGTCATGGCAAGTGACCTGCTTCATGCGGACGACACCCCGATCAGGGTGCTGGATCGCTCGCTGCGAGACAAGGGGTTGGGCAAGGGTGTGAAGAAGGGCAGGATCTGGACGTATGTCCGCGATCAGCGTCCATGGGCAGGCAGTTCCCCGCCCGGTGCAGTCTACTATTTTGCTCCTGACTGGAAAGAAGAGCACGTCCACCGCCACCTCAAGCAATCAAGCGGCATCCTTCAGGCTGACGGCTACAAAGGATATGGCAAGCTATACTCGCCTGGAGAAAAGGGAGAATCTCGCTTCAAGGAAGCCGCCTGCTGGGCTCATTGGCGACGAGACTTCCACGATATCTGGACATCAAACAAGTCCGAGATCGCGCGAGAGGCTCTTCATCGCATCGGAGCGCTTTACGACATCGAGCGTGGCATCAATGGGCAGCCTCCTGAGATCCGTCTTGCTGCGCGTCAAAAGCAGAGCAAGCCTAAGGCCGATGCATTCCGCCACTGGGCTGAAGCTCAACTCACGCGCATTCCGGGCAAAAGCGATCTGGCGACAGCTTTCCGCTACGGATTGAGCCGATGGTCTTCGCTCTGTCTGTTCCTCGAAGACGGTCGCGTTGCGATCGACAACAATGCCGCCGAGCGGGCACTGCGTCCGATAGGCCTGGGAAGACGAAACTGGCTCTTCGCGGGAGCCGATACGGGAGCGGAGACCTTGGCACGCGCCATGACGATCATCGAGACGGCAAAGATGAATGGTCTTGATCCGCAGGCCTATCTGGCAGACGTGCTCGATCGCATCCACGATCACAAGATCAATCGGTTAGACGAATTGCTTCCGTGGAACTGGTCGGCGATCACCACAATCGACGCGAAGGCAGCCTGATGGCGACAGTCACCTACGTCCGTACGATCAAATTTGTTGCCGAAATCCTCGAAGAGGACCCGGAGCTTCTTCAGGCAATTGTCTCCAACGATGATAATCTGAGCTACGGCAGCATCATCTCCGTGTACACCGGAGACGACGAATCGGTGACCGCACTGACGGACGACGGCATGGACGAATTGGAGCAGATGCTCAAAGATGCCCGCCGCTCACCCCAAGAATGGAACGACTGTCCTCGACAGCTTTGTTGACGACGAGCTGCTCGTCGCTCGCATCAAAGCAAAATCTCGGCGGTAGCAATCGGGCGGTTACGTTGCACCGCTGCGCGCCCTTTCTCAAATTCGAACTTTTTTGAGCCGTGATTTCCTCACCCTAGTCAATTTTTGGGTGGGCACCTGACTGAGGTGGTACTTAGCCACTTGCGGTAGAATTGGATGTTTGCAAAATGTCGCCGGAGGCCGGTTTTTGCTTAACACTCGGACCGCGACGCGCATTTTTGGAGCTTAGTAATGAATATCTTCTGTCATCACGGTGAGGTCCGCCGCGCGATCAAGATCAACGGAGATGTCTACCAGTGTCATCCTCCGGCAGGCGCAACTGCATCAGGACCAAAGGAATTTTCATCAATCGAAGGTGCCGCGATCTTCCTAATCAGAAACCCCGGCTGGGGCATTATGGTGGAAGCTGGAGTGGCGGAAGGGTTAGATCAAATTTCCATCGCGTATCATTCGCTTGCGATTGATCTGTGACGCGATGTTCTGCGCAGAAAGATAAGGTACGTCTATCGGATTTGGCGAGCATATTCCCGCTATTAAGCCGAGAGTTATTATTCATTTAAGTTGGGAGAGGGAATGGTTAACTACGAAACGTCAGACCGTGAGATAGGCGCCTGCCCGTGCGGCAAGGGCAAGGTGATCGCTTCATTTCACACGCCAGACAACGCGTGGAGCCGCAACTACACAACGTATCGCCTGGCTTGCGCCGACTGCAATGCGAAGTTTGTAGTGGAGCGTGAGCACATATATTCTAGCAACGAATACGAGGCAATTGAAGCCGCGTCAAAGAAAAGCATCGCGGCAACGATGAAGGTTCACGAACTTGCTGCCCCGTACGTTGACGCCTACTTCGAGCGTTTCACTGACGAGCCGAAGACAGAACAGCTACGGCAAATGAAACTGCTCAAAGTCGCAACGGTGAACATTGATAAGTTCCGAAAAGAACGAAAGTGGGGAACCGCTTTTAGCAAGCTATCGCGTCCGATAAATAACCCAACCTGGTTGCTGTCAGTGGTGACCGATCATGCCATACAAAAGCAGATAGCCGATTTGCTTGATGTAGTCGGAAATGCGGACGCTGAAGAAGAAAAGGCAAAATCAGCGATGACATCAATCCGAATTGCGGTTTCCTAATCGGCTTGGGGAGACCAGTTATAATCTGTGTTTCTGCTGTCTCGCTGGGTAGGTGAACAACCTGCGAACACTCGGTGGGACTTTTGGTGGGACTTATCGCGCCTAAACTCCCACCAGTGGGATTTTTATGCCGATTTGTTCTGCGGGGACCAAAATAAGGGCTTGCATCCGAAAGCCTGAAAGACTAGGGAATTCCTGCTCATAAGAGCTGGTCGGGGCGTAGCGCAGCCCGGTAGCGCACTTGACTGGGGGTCAAGGGGTCGCTGGTTCGAGTCCAGTCGCCCCGACCATTTATCCCCTTGAAATCCCAGTCAGAATGTCACTTTTTCGTCCCGCTGCCGGCGGAGAAGGCGACGAGGCATTGGCAGAAATGCTAAAACGGGAGCCGAACGCCCCGAACGAAAATGTCATTTGTTCATGTTGTAGACGAGCTTTAGCGCCGCCATTGCAAGCGGCGGCGGGGCTTCGACCGCTTTCAGTACGGTTTCTGAGCGATCGCGATCATCGATTTCGCCAGCAGCGGAATTCTCCCGACATATTCGAAGTCGACGGCTTCGAAGCCCGTTTCGACCAGGAGTGTGCTGAGCGTTTCGGGAGACCAGAATTTGATATGGCCATGGTCCTTCAGAGGCATGAAATGGTCGTCCATCTTTCCGCTGACCGCCAATGCCAGATTTTTCCAGTAGCCGTGAAAAGGCGTCGACATAACCGCGATGCCGCCAGGCTTTACCAGATCATACATGGTGGCCGAGAAAGCCTTAGGATCATAAACATGCTCCACCACCTCGAGGCTTATCACCGCATCGAAGGTCCCATACCGGCTGGAAAGATCTTCGTATCCGGAGCCGATTTCCAGCGGAAGATCGGGGTGGGCGGTTCTCGCTTTCGCGATGCCGTCCTGGGAGGGATCGACGCCGACGACGTCATAGCCTTTTTCCGCGAGCACGGCGGCAGCACCGCCGGTGCCGCAACCGAGGTCGAAGACCGCTGTTTCTCTTGCCTCCTGGAAACTGTTCTCGAGAACATCGACAACGGCCGGCAGAATATAGGAATGGGCGGTCGCCGGTTTGGCGTGTATATAGGTAGTAGCGTCCAGTTCGATAGACATTTTACCTCCTGAAAACCTGAAGAAGTGAGCCGCCAATGGTACGGCGGACTTTGACGGGAGTGTGGTGTCGTTGTGGTATTACGGTGATTAACGCCGAAGGCGTTCGTGGCGACTAAGCGTCACTGCCGATTGGCAGCACCGACAGCGCGAGACATTCTCCAGCACGCCCGACGCTCGCCCGCCGGATCCCGAAGCTGATTGACAGGGTGCCCTGAAGATGCTGAAAACGGCCCGCGTTCAGGTTTGCCGCATTTTCGTGGTTCAAAGCGCCGCTGCATCCGGCTCCGCCCGCTTCGACCATTTAAACTAAATAATGTGATGAAATACCCTTTGAAGGTGCATCGCAAATAAATCCTTTAGTTCTTTTTGGTACTGCCTCAGTTGGGAGAGGTGGTATTTGTTGCTGTTTGTTAATGTTATACCCAGTTTTGAAGTTAACAACCCAATTTTGGATTGAAAAAAACCTGAAGCCTCTTCGCATTCTCGGGAATATGTGTAGATTAACATTGTCCCTGTCACAGATAGCCTAGTCGAGCATGACGGATATGAAGCACAATCTAACTTGCAGGCAGAGCCTCGCCAGCGCGTTCCAGGCTCTGTCGGACGAGGCCGTCAAAGCCGGCTGGTCGGAAGGCGATGTCGCCCTCGCGCTTGCCGAGCTCGCCGAGGAGCGGGTAGTCGAGATTACCGCCAGGGTGATCATGGAGGGCTCCATCCATCCCCAGTTGGTCGCCGCTGGCGGCCGTAACGGCTAACCGCTCTTACACCAGCAGTCCCGCCGTCTTCGCTGCCGTGATGAAGGAAGCCTGTGCTGCGCCTGGGCTGCGCAGTCCATCGAGCGCATCCAGGCAGTGCTGGCGCGCAACGCGATAATCGCGCCCGCGCTTGCTCGGCCACCGTTTCAGATATTCGACGGCGTCCCAGACGGTGGAAACGATCAGGCTGCTGTTTGGAGAAACGACCCGGACGGGGGAGGGAAAGCGTTTTTCACTCACGTCTGCACTCACTGATTCCTGCTACCAAACGCGGCCAGAACGCGCGGGATAAAATTTTGTTCCATGATTTTGTTCCACAAGAATTTGCGTAGTTGCTAAAGTTCAGACCCTCGCGCATAATCACTTTAGGGTCGGTTGCGGAGGGCGGCCGGCGATGCAAGCGTGGATGCGTTTGCCCTCGGAGGAGATGCGGCGTGATGTTACGATCATCAATTCATCCGCATGATTTGCCGTTATTTTCGGAAGATCTCGATCTGCTTTCGCAAGTGCTCGAAAAGGTATGCGACGAACGCGGCCTCGCCAGGACGACGCCGGAGGCCGAGCGGATCGGTGCGGTCATCATCCAGCTCTACAGGCAGGGCGTGAAAGACGGCGGCAAACTCGCCGACCTTGCAAAAACCTATCTCTAAAGATCAGTTCTGCTCGATCGAGACACCGTTCTTACCGATGCTCATCTCGATGCCTTGAGGCTTGCTTTCCTCGTGGAAGATATAGGCGCCGAGGCCGATGACGGCGACGACAAGAACACCGATGATGACGTAGAGACCATTGCTGCGGTTCAAGAAACTGCCCCCGATATGTTATAGGCCCCGATATGTTGTGGGACAGCGAAACGCGCGGGCGTCCGATTGGTTCCGTCAGTCGTCGTTGGCGGCGTTGAGATTTTCCGGCCGGATGCCGTCATCGCTGGAGGTGCGTGCTCGTAACCGGATACCGGGGCCGCCTTCATCCTGATTGCCGCTCGACAGGAAGATGATGCCGTTCGCCTCGAGGGTGCTGCGCACGTCGAACAGCGCGTGCGGCTCACCCGCGAATTCGCCGTTTTCCAGCGCCATCACGGTCTCGACCGGCAGGCCGCTGGCGGCGGCGAGCTCTTCGATGCTCATTCCGATCATGGCGCGGGCGCCGCGTATCTGCGTTGCTGTTATCATGATAGAAAATCTAGCGCATTTCCAGCGCTTCTCAAGTGGCGGCGCTGCACGTTGGCTCTCAGGCACGCGCTCTTCAAACTTCCCTCAATTTTACACCAAATAGATCGTCATGCATGCGCTCAACCGCGATCCCCATTCCTCCCATCAGGGCGGCGCGGTTCCCAAAGCGACTGATCTCGATGCGCGGCGGATAAGGCGTACAACGCGGCAGGAAACCGCGGATGGCATTGACGAGTTCCAGTCTTGCGCCGATGCTGCCGCCGGTGATCACCAGTTCAGGATCGAGAGCCGCTCCGATTGCAGCAATAGCGACTGCGACCAGCCGTGCCGTCTCTTCGATGGCAGCCGCAGCACTTGTTTCTCCTGCATTAAACGCGGCGAAGAGATCGGCCACAGTGGAGGCGTTACGCCCGCCGAAACCGACGTAGCGGCGCAACATCGCGACGCTGCCGACCGCACTCTCAAAGGTTCCAAGCGTAAATCCGCCAGGATCAAAAGCATCTCCGCCGATCGGAAGATAGGCGATTTCGCCGGCTGCCCCACGCGCGCCGCGCAATAGCGTTCCGTTGGCGATGATGCCCATGCCGACGCCCGTTCCGAGAGCAACGAAAGCAAAATTGCTGGTTTCGATACCGTGTCCCCGCCATCTCTCCCCTTGCGCGGCCAGGTTGACGTCATTTTCAACGATCACCGGTATCCCCATTCTGTCGCTGAAGACTTGCCGCAGATTTATGGCATCGATGCCGGGGATGCTTGGCGCTACGTTGATATGCCCGGTGGCCGGATCGAGCACACCAGGACTGCCTAGAACGACGAGACGGAGTTTGTCGGCAGTCGTCCCGGCCGCAAACGCGAGTTCCACGATAAGATCGCTGAACTGATTGACGAGATGCACTCCGCCGCGCGGGTCGGTGGGTACTTTGGTTTCAGCAACCACGTTCCCCAATAGATCGCAAATAGCCGCAGCAATCTTGGTGCTCCCGAGATCGATAGAGACCGCCAGTCCCGCCCTGGCATTGATTTCATAGGTGATCGCATTCCGGCCCGGACGACCATCAGTCTGCCCGACTGGTTTCAGCCATCCGTCATCCTCAAGGTCGCGCACGACATCGGAAATCGTCTGCTTTGATAAGCCGGTTAGCTTGGCAATATCGGCGCGGGAGATCGACCCGTTCGCGAACACGGTTCGGATGACGGCATTGGTTGAAATTTTTCGTGCGATCGGAGTCTGTGCGACAGAAGATGTCATTGCCATCCGGCTAGCTCAGTCCAATTAGTTCGGAGCGCATACTTAATGGGGCGATATTGGATCACAACCATCGCCAATAGCCGAGATTCAATACATCGAAGCAGGCCATTTGTCTATGTCCTTGACAAATGAGAGACCAACTGTAGGCTTGAATTAACGTGCGATGAAAATGCGCGATGCAATAAAGAGGGTCGATGAGAAGTATGCGCCATAGGTATCGTCTGATTAGCCGTGCGCCCGCCAAGATCGTCCAAAGAGGAACTGGCCTGGGCTTATCTGGCTATTTCCTTTTTCGCGTGCCGCCGACCCCTTAAACCCGGCTTCCGAGGATTTGCTCATGATGAAGCCCTCGACTGATGGACAGCTTTTCGCCGAGCAGCCAGTTTTACTGCCGATGATGGTATCATGCCTTCAGGCCGACGTTCATCCGGATGGGCACGCTGACGTCACCGTGTGGGGAGCAGGCAGCTTTGGGCGTGTGAGATTTTCTCCAATCAAGGGTGCTCACATCCATGAGACGGGGCCCTTCTGTGCTTCGGAGAAGCCAGGAAATGCTTCAACCCAATCCTGCATCGATCCGCATTGCGAAGGCGACCGAGCCATCCTGCTCGAATTCGGAAAAACCGAGGTGACGGTAGAAACCCCTGGCGCGTTCGTTGTTTGGGTCGACCCCGAGATGCACGCCGCCGACCCCGTGATTTCGAAGCGCCTGAAGCTCCGTGCCGATCATCCTGCGCCCCCAACCGCTCGCCTGGCGTCCGGGAAGGATGTTGATGTGAAGATGCGCCGGGTACTGGTCTTGAAGCCACGCCGTTCCGCTACGCGGATTTTGAATTCGTTCCATCACGTCGGCGTCGCGCGGACGGGTGGGTGCCAGTCCCGCAATCTGCTGGCGGACGAACGGCCACCAGTTTGTCTGCAAGTCTCTGTCGAACCTGCTGGTGTCCGGCACCCCTACGACATAGCCGGCCGGCCGGCCGTCCTGAACGAGAACAAAGGCAAAGTCCTTGGCGAATTTGAGGTAGGGTACCGACCAGATGTAGCCGGGCAGATGCGGGTCGCTATAAAGCGCGCCGGCATCCTCACCGCCATTCGCGGTTTTCAGGCAGATGTCGAAAAAGGCATCGATATCTGCTTCAATCGCGGGGCGGATGAAGCAGTTGGTGTCCATCACTTTGCCACCTCCTGCGTGGCGCTTTGTCATTTTGGGTCGCGAGAGGAGCGGATGCATTGACGATTACCCCAGATTCGCCAGCCAGGCAAAGCTCTGGGGGAAGAAAACGTTCGGCCGCTGCTTGGCGCAAGGCCTGAGCGGGGAGTGGAAAATAAACCAGATGAGGTGGAGCAGATGACAAGAACCGTGAAATCGATCAGCATACTGCCGGCATACGGATTGAAAGCAGCTGTCGCGCTTGCTGGCGCGGCGCTTTTGAGTTTTGGCCTTTCGACAGCCGCGCGCGCCGACGACCTGGCCGTGTGGGATGACCAAACCTATGAAGGTCAGAGTGCTGTTATAGAGCAGCTCAACAAGGAGTTTGAAGCTGCCCATCCCGGCGTCACGATCAAACGCACCGCCCGCACCTTTGATGACATGAAGTTGACGCTGAAGCTTGCGGTTTCGGCAGGTGATGGCCCTGTCATCACCAAAGTCAACCAGGGTGCCGGTGACATGGGGGCGATGGTCAAGGAGGGATTGCTTCTGCCGGTCGACGACGACATCAAAAAATATGGCTGGGATAAACTCCAGTCGGATTCCGTGCTTGCTCGAGACCGCTGGGAGGATGGAAAATTTGGGGTCGGTAAGACCTACGGCATATCAGGTCTCGCCGAGATCGTTGGCCTCTACTACAATAAAAAAATCCTCGCCGATGCGGGAGTAGCGCTGCCGCAAACCTTCGAGGAGCTGTTGGCCGGTCTCGACAAGCTGAAGGAAAAGGGCGTTCCGCCCTTCATGATGGGCTCTGCAAAGCAACATCTGGCCCTGCACATGATCGGCGCCATCGACCAAGCGCATATCGACGCCAGCAATCGCGCAGAGCTTGACGATCTGATTTACGGACGTGGCGGCTCCTGGAACACCAAGGGGAACATCGAATCCGCCAAACTCGTGCAGCAATGGGCACAGGGCGGTTATTTTTTCCTCGGTTTCGAAGGCATCTCGGGTGACGACGCCGTCCAGCTTTTCATTTCCGGGCAGGGCGCGTTCCTGATCTCCGGGACCTGGTATTTCGGTGACATGCAACACAATCCGGATATCGGCTTCATGGCGATTCCCGCTCCGAAGGGTGTTTCCAAACCCATGAGTGTCGGGGGCGTGGATCTTGCCTGGGCGATAACGAGCCTTGCCAAAAGCAAGCCGACACAGGACCTAGCCGGCGCATATATCGATTATATGGTCTCAGAAAAGGCTGCTGAAACCTGGGCCAATGCTGGCTATCTTCCGGCTACTTCGCTCGCGGCTGACGCAAAGCCAAAGCTCACGCCGCTCCTCACTTCCGGCATCGAAATGTGGAAGACACTCAACGCAAACGACGCTCTCGGCCATTACCCCGATTGGTCGAGCCCAACGATGCTGAAGACAATAGACGACAACACGCCGCTTCTTCTGTCCGGCAATATCACGCCCGAAGCCTTTGTCGATGCTATGGACAAGGATTATCAGGCGTACCTGAAGGACAAGAAATAAAAATTGCGGGCGCTGGTCACGGCCGTCCCTGGCTGTCGTGGCCTCAGTCGGGTCGATCCAAATAAATGAGCACTGCGATCGGCTTGCTGCGCGATGACCACAGCTTTGGCTTTATGGAGTAATGGATGAAACGCTCCGCACTTGACGGCTCGCAACGGACCAATTTTATCTATTTATTGCCTGGATTGCTGTTCTACGCGGCTTTTGTCTTTGGACCGATCGTCGCGGCTTTGGGTTTGAGCCTGACCAGTTGGGACGGCTTGAGCATGCCCAAGTGGGTTGGTTTGGGCAATTACGCCGATCTTTTTTCTGACAGCCGTTTTTATATTGCCTTGCGTAACAATGCCGAGCTTATGATCTTCTATTGTGTCCTGCCGCTCGTGCTCGGCATAACTCTTGCCGCTTGCGTCTGGAATCTGAAGCAGCGCGAACAACTCGCCCTGCGCACCTTCCTGTTCCTGCCTTATATCATGCCGACTGCCGTGTTGGGCATCATCTGGGCATGGCTCTACAATCCCGCATTTGGCCCGTTCAATCAGTTTCTGAGAGCGGTGGGGTTGGGCGCCTTCGCGCTCCCGTGGTTGGGCGATTTCAATTTTGTGCTTCCCGCGGTCGGGATCGTTGCCACTTGGTATTTCTTCGGTTTTTGCATGGTCATCTTCCTGACCGGAATTCAGCGCATCGACCCGTCTCTTTTCGACGCTGCCAAGGTCGATGGCGCTTCGGGGCGAAAAACCTTTTTCTGGATAACGCTGCCGCTTCTCTTGCCTGAAATAAGGGTGGTTTTGCTGCTGACGGTCATCGCGTCAATCAAAAGCTTCGACCTGATTTTTACAATGACCCGGGGCGGACCCGCCAACGCGACGCTCGTCCCGAACATCTACATGTATCAGCTTGGCTTCGAGCTTAATCGGTTCGGCGCTGCGGCGGCCATCGCCATTGTCGGCGCTATACTCACATTCGTCATCAACTACGCAATTCACCGGCTGGTGGGCTCGCAGAACAAAGGACGGGCTTGATGAGCCGTTGGTCTAACATCCCCGCCGGTACGCTATTCCTTCGCATTGTCCTCTGGCTTCTTGCTTTCGTGACGATCACGCCGTTCCTGCTGCTGCTTCTAACCTCAATAAAGAGCAAGGCCGACGTTCTGCAGGGTGCGTTCGCGCTGCCGGCATATCCGCATTTCGAAAATTACGTCGATGCCTGGAATGCCGGACATTTCAATATCTACTTCTGGAATTCGATCATCGTTGTCATACCCGTCGTTGCTGCAAGCGTCTTTCTAGGCCTGCTGACCGGTTTTGCCTTCGCCTACCTGTCATTTCCGCTCCGGCGTACGCTGTTCGCTATTCTGACGCTCGGCATGATGGTGCCGGCGGAAGCCTTCATCATCCCGCTTTATTATGAAATGCGGTATCTGGGATTGATCAATACCTATGCGGCTCTGATTTTGCCGCAGATCGCGATGTCGATACCGTTCTCGACGATCTTCCTCGCCAGCGCGATGCAGCAACTGCCGGAAGAAGTTCTCGAAGCGGCGGTTCTCGATGGCGCCGGACGCTTCTATATCCTGCGCAAGATCGTTATCCCACTCATGGTGCCGGCAATGTCGACACTGGCGCTGTTCCTGTTCATATGGACCTGGAACGAGTTTCTCATTCCGTTCATTCTGGTCAATGACGACGCCTATCGGACGCTGCCCCTCGGCATGTTGTTTTTCCAGGGACGTTACACCGTCAACACGCCGGTTCTGACCGCCGGCGCGGTGATTGTCATTTTCCCGCTCATCGTGACTTATCTGGTTTTCCAGCGACGGTTCATTGCCGGCCTGACGGCAGGAGCGACGAAATAGACAGCCGATTCGGTCGGCGGCAAGACCCTACGCCGCTCCCCTCATTCTTCGTTCGCGCTTGTGGCGCACTTCCAGCGCCGCGCAGCCCCAGACCGTGCCAAGCAGCAGATAGACATGGCGCCAGTGGTCGATATCGATGACGTTGCCGATTGTCGCATGGCCGAGAACCGAGATCCAGGCGATCATCAGGAACGGCTGCCACGGCCGGTCGAGCAGCAGGTTTCGGAAGCCGAGAGCCAGCGTCCAGACAAGCATGCCGACATAGCTGACGAAGCCGAGCCAGCCATAGGAGGTGAGCGATTTCAGCCAGATATTGTGCTCGTCCTCGGGAAACATCGTGCCGAACACCAGCGGGCCGATGCCGAGCGGCCGCTCCATCATCATCGTGAAGCCGATCCGGTGGCGCTCGAAGCGACCGAGATGTTCGCCGTCATATTGCTGTACCAGCTGGGCGCGCGCCGAAAACAGTTCGGCGACCTTCGGGATCTGCAGCGCCACCAGCAGCGACGCGATCAGCATGATGATCGCCGCCAGCGACAGGACCAAGACGCGCAAGCGAAAGGCGCCGCTGCGCTCCTTCAACAGCATGATGAAGATCAGCAGCACCACGCCGAGCGCAAAGAGCCCCCAGGCGGCGCGAGAAAAGGAGAGGAAAATGCCGAGCGCAAGCACCAGCAGGGCGGCGGCCTTCAGCGGCGATTTCTTCAGGTCGCCGACCAGGATGCCGTGGACGAGATAGAGCGATGGCGGCACCAGGAAGGGGCCGAAGACGTTGGGGTCCTGGAAGGCGCCCTTGGCACGGTCGTAGAGCGTGAAGATTTCCGCGCCCGGAAAGGCGTGGAAATAGCCGAGTATGCCGAGCGCGGAGGTGGCGACGGCGGCAAAGGTCCAGGCATTGAAGATCAGCGGCAACCGCTTGTGGCTGTCCTCGATGATTGCCGCGTAGAAGACCGCCGTCAGCGCCAGGAAGGTCGACACCGCGATATACATCGGCGCGGTTGCCAGGTCCTTCATCTGCGTCAGCGACAGCATGCCGCCGATATTGAAGGTCAGCAGCAGGGCCAGCAGCGGCGCCACGCCGCGCGAAATCCTGAGGCCCAGGATGAACCAGAGGCCGATCAGCCCCGCCATCCAGAGTTCATAAGGTGCCGGCTCGTCGATCACGAAACCGGAAAGGAAGACGCCGAAGGCGACGAAGGCCGAGCCGATCAGGCGCAGCGTCATCCGCTGCGGTTGGGCGACACGGGGATATGTCGCCTCGATCGCGGTCAATAGGCGTTTTCCGTGTTGAGCAGCCGGATCGGTGTCAGGAACAGGATCTTGAGATCGAACCAGAGCGACCAGTTCTCGATGTAATAGAGGTCGTAGGCCGTGCGGAACTTGATCTTCTCGTCATTGTCGACTTCGCCGCGCCAGCCGTTGATCTGCGCCCAGCCGGTGACGCCCGGCTTGACGCGATGGCGGGCGAAATAACCCTCGACGACATCGCCGAAGGCGCGGTCGCGCGCCTGAGCGAGAACGGCGTGCGGACGCGGGCCGACGAGCGAGAGATCTCCCCTCAGCACGTTGAAAAGCTGCGGCAGTTCATCGATCGAGGTCTTGCGGATGAAGCGGCCGACGCGGGTGACACGCGGATCGCCCTTGGTCACCGCTGCCTTGCCGGTGGGGTCGGCCATGTTGGTGTACATCGAGCGGAACTTGAAGACGTTGATGATTTCATTGTTGAAGCCGTGGCGCTTCTGCATGAAGAAGATCGGGCCTTCCGACGTTGCCTTGATGGCGATCGCGGTCGCGACCATGATCGGCCAGAGCAGCGCAAGTGCGACGATCGTGAAGAAGATGTCGAAACCGCGCTTGGCGACGGAATCCCAGTCGCGGATCGGCTTCTTGAAAATATCGAGCATCGGCACCGAGCCGACATGCGAATAGGCGCGCGGCCGGAAGCGCAGCCGGTTGGCATGCGCGGCAAGGCGGATATCGACCGGCAGAACCCAAAGCTTCTTCAAAAGGTCGTAGATACGGGCCTCGGCCGACAGCGGCAGGGCGATGATCAGCATGTCGATGCGCGTTAGCCGCACGAATTCGACGAGTTCGGCGACGGTGCCGAGCTTCGGATAACCGGCGACCATGATCGGCGAGCGTTTCTCGCCGCGGTCGTCGAAGATGCCGCAGATGCGGATGTCGTTGTCGGCCTGCTGTTCGAGGACGCGGATCAGATCCTTGGCCGGCTCGCCGCCGCCGACGATGACGGCACGGCGTTCCATGATGCCGTTGCGCGCCCAGTTGCGGATGCCGTAGGCGACGAGGAAGCGCTCGGCCGCGAGGAAGAGAGCGCCCGCAGCAAACCAGACGATATAGGCATCGACCATCGCCGATGTCGTGCCGCGAAGAAGTGCGAACAGGCCGGTGGTGAGGACAAACGCGATCGTCCACGCAACGAGGATGCGCGGTATCAGACGCAGCTTGGAGCGAAGTGCCGGAATTGTGTAAGTATCGGCAAGCTGCAGGCTGATGACGGTCAAGGCCGAGGCAATCGCCGCCATGCCCGCCCGCATCAACGGGGAATCGCCGCCGTCGCCTGGGCTGAAATAATAGGTGATCAGAGCTATCGCAAAGAGCGCCAGGAATTCGAGCAGCCGCAATTGCCCGATGATGATCGTTGGCGAACGGGTTCCGTCACGGAACTGTTCGGCGATCTGCCGGGCATAGGGGTTGATCTCAGTCGGATCGGAAGGCTTCTCCTGACCCGCTTCGCCGCGCACCTCGATGTCGGAAACCTGCTTGCGCAGTGCGTCCACGTCGAATTGATCGCCTTTTTCCAGCTTGTTCATGGGGTTTCATCGCTCGTTGTTACCCAAGCGAAATAGCAGAAAGCCCCTAAGAAACATTTACGAGGCCACAGGCAATACTTGGCCGGCAGCGGGATTGACGAGCTCTTGGTACAATTTCAGGACATCACGCGCCATGACGGCGGAGGAAAACACCGCCTTCACCGCCTCGGGCTTCGGCATCGTCCTGGCGTGCCAGTCGGGCGTGCTCAGCGTTTCAGCCATGACGCGGGCGAGATCGTCGGAATTGCCGGGCTCCACCAGTGCTGCGCTTTCGGCGCCGAGCACCTCTGGAATGCCGCCGACACGGCTTGCGATGATCGTCTTGCCGGCGCCTAGCCCCTCGAGCACAATATAGGGCATGGCTTCGGCGCGCGAGGGAACGACGAGGTTCTGCGCCATGGAGAAGGCTTCGTGGACCCGCATTGCCGGCAGCATGCCGATGCGTTTGCCAAGGCCGCGTTCGACCATCATCTCACGGTAGCGGTCGCGATCCGGCCCGTCGCCGATCATCAGCGCCGACAGTGGCCTGCCGAGCAGCCGTTCGGTCTTGGCGAAGGCATCGACAAACAGATCGGGACCTTTGAGGTCCCGCAGCATTCCCACATAGATGAAATGCACGGCATCCGAGCGGGTCGGGATCGGCTCGAAATCGCGCTCGCCAATGCCGTTGTAGATCAGTCTCGTCTTCGTCCGCGGCTTACCCACCTTGCGCGCATAGATGTCGCGCTCATATTCGCAGATGAAGACCAGCGCATCGGTGAAATATTCCTGCAGGCGCTCCATCCTGAGGACGAACTGTCCGCTGAGCGAGGAGCGCGAATAATGCAGGCTTCCGCCATGCGCGGTATAGAGGCGGGCTACGCGATACCTGTTCACCCGCAACGCTGAGCCGGCAAGTCGCGCGAGCACACCGCCCTTGGCGCCGTGCCCGTGCAGCACATCCGGCCGCAAACTTTTGATTTTCTTGTATGTATCCCACATCGTCGCAATATCGGACGGGCTGATCGACCGCCGGATCGGCACGCGTGTCAGGCCGAGCGAGAGATAGGGACGGATATCGTCGAACAGGCTGTCCTCGTACTCGCCGCCGGTCGAGCTGTCGCAGAGGATGCCGATTTCATGGCCGGCCTTGCTGTGTTCCTCGACGAGATCGCGGACATGGCGGAAAATTCCGCCGACCGGCGACCTGAAGCAATGGAGGATGCGGAGCGGCTGCTGTTCTGCCATCGCTCAGAAAAGCCGTTCGCGAACGTAGATCGTGTCACCTGCGATGATCGGTCCCGATATGTTGATGCGGCCTGTCAGCACCTGTCCGTTGATCTTGCGGGTAACATCGACCATGCGCTGGTTGGCGCGGCTGGTGAAGCCGCCGGCAATCGCGATCGCATTCTGCACCGTCATGCCGGGAACATAGGCATACTGGCCGGGCTGGCCGACTTCACCCATGATGAAGACCGAACGGTAGCGATCGACATCGATGGTGACGTCGGGATCGCGAAGATAGCCTTGCTGCAGTTTCTGGGCAATCTGGCCTGAGAGTTGCTGCAGGGTTCGGCCGCGGGCAGGGACCTGGCCGATGAGCGGGAAGGCGACATAGCCGGCCTGATCCACCGTATAGGTGTTGGTCAGGCTTTGCTGGTCGAAGACGGTGATGCGCAGCCGATCGCCGCTATCCAGTGTATAGGGCTGGATGGTGGCCTCGTTGAAGGCCTTCGGCGCCGGCTTGTACGTCGTGCAGCCGCCCAATGCTGCCGTCATGGCTGCAAGGCTTAGGGCCAAAAGGATCTTGGGCTGGACGACAGACATCCGCTTGTGCTCACAAAAATGAACTCGGTGCAGTCGTTATCGATCCGTTAGGGTTAATGCCCGGTAAAGGGTGCGTGCAATTTCCCGGTTTCCTTCATCGATCATCGCTCTTTGCCGGTGAGATCGCCATTAACCGTTGAGTTACCATGGTCGTTTACGCTTACGGCACCTTTGTTGTGGAGTAAGAGCATGTCCGGCGTAGCTCGTGATCAGGATGTGGACATCGACCTCGGCCAGTTGGTCCGTGCGGTCTGGGCGCGCCGTCTGCGGATTTTGACAATCACCCTCGTGGGGGCGGGCGTCGCCTTTGCCGGCGCCAAGATCATGTCGCCGCAATATCGCACCGAAACACGTATCCTCATCGAACCTCGGGCGCCGGCCTTCGCCAGCACGCAGCAGATCAACGACGCCAGCGCCGGCCCTCTGATGGATGAGCTGAACATCGCTAGCCAGGTGCAGCTTCTGCAATCGGCCGATCTCCTCAAGAAGGTCATCAACGATCTGAAGCTCTATAACCTGCCGGAATTCGACGATGCCGCCAGCGGTTCAGCCATGAGCAGCATCCTGGTGAAGCTGCACCTGAAGAAGAACCCGCTGGAAAATCCGCCGGAAGAGCGCGTCATCGACGCCTTCGTCGAACGCCTGCAGGTCTATCAGGTGCCGGGTTCACGCGTCATCGGCATCAATTTCACCTCCAAGGACCCGAAGCTCGCCGCCGCCATCCCGAACGCGATGGCGAATGTCTATCTTTCGACCCAGAGCGGCGCCAAGCTCGATTCCAACTCCGAGGCGACCCGCTGGCTGGAGCCGGAGATCGAAGGCCTGCGCCGGAAGGTCAGTGAAGCCGAGAAGAAGGTCGCCGAATACCGTACCGCGCACGGGCTGTTGCAGACGAACGGCACGACCACTTTTCCGGCCCAGCAACTGAACGATATCTCCGCCGAACTGACACGCGTGCGGGGCGACAAGGCCAATGCCGAGGCGAGGGCGCAGGCGGTGCGCAATGCGTTGTCTTCGGGCGAAGCCTCCGATACGCTGCCCGACATCATGTCCTCCCAGGCGATCCAGCGGCTGAAGGGGACGGAATCCGGCCTGCAGTCGCAGATCTCCGATCTGCAGACCAGCCTTCTCAACAACCATCCGCGGCTGAAAAGCCTGCGCGCCCAGCTCTCCGATATCCGTACCCAGATCCGCCAGGAGACGCAGAAGATCCTGGCGAGCATCGAAAACGAGTCCAAGGTCGCGGATCTCCGCGCGAGCGAACTCGAGCGCCAATCGGACACGGTGCAGGCCACCAGCGCCCGCGCCGGTGAGGACGAGGTCGGTCTCAACGCGCTGGAGCGTGAGGCGAACGCCCAGCGCCAACTGCTCGAAACCTATCTGGTGCGCTACCGCGAGGCCGCCTCCCGCGCCGACAGCAATTCGAGCCCAGCCGATGCCCGGATCGTTTCCAAGGCCGTCGAGCCGGTCGATCCTTATTTCCCGAAGGTGGTGCCGATCGTCGTCGTCGCTGCCGTCGCGACGCTGATCATGAGCGCCATCGTCATCATGCTGGCCGAACTCTTCAGCGGCCGGGCGCTCCGCCCTACAGATCTGGCTTCAGAGACAATCGAGGCAGAAGCGATCGTCGAGGAAAAACATATACCGCAGGCCACTCCGATCGCCGCTACCGCCGGAAAACCCGTTCAGCCGAGTATGCTCGCCGTCGTCGCGGAGGAAGAGGATACGATCGAGGACGTGAAGGTTGCCGATGAGGCGCCAGAGGACGAGCCGGAGGATGACAACGAATTCTCCGTCGCCTCAGTTGCGGATTATCTCACCGGCAGCCGCGCGCCGCTGGCAATCGCCATATCTCCGACTGGTGACAGCGGCTCGGCGGCGACGGTTTCGCTGACCCGCATGCTCGCCGATGCCGGTCACCGCGTCATCCTGATCGATATGACCGGCTCCGGCTACCCCACGGAACTGATGGCCGAGGACCCGGCCGCCCTTGGTGTCACCGATCTGCTTTGCGGCGAGGCTGCCTTCGGCGATACGATCCACGGCGACCGCCTTTCCGATGCCCATCTCATTCCCCAGGGCCAGAGCGACGTGCGCCGCGCCATGCGTGGTGTCGACCGACTGTCGTTGCTGCTCGATGCACTCGCCGCCGCCTATGACCTCGTGGTGGTCGAATGCGGTTCGGCCGATGTCGCCGGCGTCTCGCGGCTGACGCGCAGCCGGGACGTCGAGATCATTCTCTCGCTGCCTGAGGTCGAGGAGACCATTTTCGTTGCACTGATGACGGAATTCCAGGCTGCCGGCTATGAGCGCGTCGTGCTGATGTCGGGCGGCGAAGCGGCCGAACAGACCCTCGGCCGGGCTGCTTGAACGGCTAGCCGATCCGTGCCCGGATGCCTTGGGCGAATTTATAGAGCTTCGGGCGCGCCTTGATGTGCGCCTTGCCGTGGGTGACGATCCGGTGAGCGGCGCCGGCGACGACGCCGAACGGCGATACCGGCAGCACCACGTCATAATGCGCGGTCTCGACCGGCGCCCAGGAACGCTTGTAGGTCTGGTCGCCGAGGCCGAAATCGAACAGTGCGACACCCTTGCCATGCAGTCCCGAGATGGTCTGCCAATAGAGGAATTCGCCGGGGCTCGTATCCGGCACGAGCTCTTCGTCGATCGCGCCGAACTGGCAGATGATATGGTCACCCTTGCGCGAGATGCCTGATATCGCGGCGATCTTACCCTCAAGTTCGCCCTTGAGCCGGAGCATATGCATCTGCAGCCCGAAATACTGCCTGGTGTCGTCCCGCTTGTCGATGAGACCGTGCAGGAAGGTCTGCGTCTCCCTATCGGCAAAGACGTCGGGCAGGCCAAGGCTGGCGAAACGGGCGCTTTTCAGGCGGAAGAAGATATCGAGCAGGCCGTGCTGTTCTTCCGATGTCCGAGGAATGAGGTATTCGAAGCCGCCGGCCGCCTCGAGGCGCTTCGACTGAACACGGAATTTCTTGCGCCGGTTCTTGGCGTTGAGCTGCTTCAGCGTGTCCTCGAAAGCGGGAAGGAACGGCAGCTGATAGGCGTGATTCTGGTTCTGCACCACCGGCAGCCCGGCGAGCGGGCTCTCGCGCCCACGCCATTCCAGCGGAATGTTCTGCAGCAGCAGCAGATCGGCGCGGCCCTTCAGCGCATGCCGGAGCCGGCCGGCGAACTCATGGGGGGCGATGGTCCTGCCGGCTTCGGCAAAGCTCTCTGCGAATAGGCCGGTATTGATATTGCTGTGATCGGCGGCGATGAATTTCGCCGTCGTGAGCCCGCGAGACTTGACGATCTCGGCCGGCAGAATGAAGGCGGTCTGACCCGCATGAGTGCCTTTGAGGATCGCAAGCGGCCGCTGGAAGGCGCTCACCCAGGCGGCGCACCAGTCGTAGCTCTGATGCAGGGACTGGAGATTGTCGCGCTCCAGCGCCCGCCACTCATCCTCCAGCGGCTGCATCGTATCGAAGACTTCGATGTCGATTTCAGCCATGGCGAGTTTCATGCTCAGCTGGCGCAGGCGCGAAATGGCCGTATCGGCCAGCGCCACGTCGTCGGACGGCTGTTCATGGACATCGAGCTTTTGCGTCTGCACGATTTTCTCCGGTCAAGAATGCTGAACGGGAAGGTAGGTATGCCAGACGTATATTTGGTTTAACCGCACGCGCTGGGCGAGGTTTTCCGCGGATCACGGTTATTCGGCCGTTAATGGCCCTAAAGCATGTCGCGCAAAAGTGTGCCGCGGTTTTGCGACAACGACATGCGTAAAAACAAACACCTAAAGCGCGACAAGCGAATCTGAAAGATCGCGACGCGCTTTAGCGCAGCGGGGGGCCGGCCATCCATTTGATGATAACCATCGCCGGCAACACCCAGAGCAGGCCGGTGAGCAGGAAATAGAGCAGATGTCCCCACCAGGGCGCGTTGCCGAGCGTCGCCACCGCGATCGTATTCGCCACCAGCGCATAAACGAGCACGAGCACGATGATCAGGATCGTGCCGATGAATTTGCGGAGGCGGACGGGCATCGGTTATCTCTCGGCATGGAGGGGCGAACCGGCGCGACGGCATGCCGCAAAGGTTCGGGGCTTGTTTTGCATGAGCCGGTGGGGCAAATCAACTGCCGGATAGAAGGAGACATCATGGCCGTCGCAAACCTGACCACGGAACAGGCGATCCTGAGCGAAATGCGCAGGCAGAATCGCGACCGCCGCGCCCTGCGCTTCTGGCTGGGCTTCGTGCTTTTGGCGCTCTTCTGTCTCGTGCTCGTCGGCGGCGCCACGCGGCTGACCAATTCCGGCCTGTCGATTACCGAGTGGAAACCGATCCACGGCGTCATCCCACCGCTGTCGGCTGCCGAATGGGAGGAGGAATTCCGCCTCTATCAGCGCATTCCCGAATTTCAGCAGTTGAACAGTTCCATGACCGTCGATGAGTTCAAAGGCATCTTCTGGTGGGAGTGGGCGCATCGGCTGATCGCCCGCGGCATCGGCGTGATCTTCGCGCTGCCGCTGATCTATTTCTGGCTGACGGGGCGGATCGAAAAGCGTCTGCGCTGGCCGCTCGTCGGCATCCTGGCGCTCGGCGGCCTGCAGGGTTTTATCGGTTGGTGGATGGTGTCCTCGGGCCTTTCCGTCCGCACCGACGTCAGCCAGTACAGGCTGGCGACGCATCTCGTCATGGCCTGCCTGATCTTTGCCGGCTGCATGTGGATCATGCGCGGTCTCTCCAGACATTCCGACGATCCGGCGCCGACCGGAAGCTCGCGCGGTTTTGCCGCGGCGATCGCCATTTTCGCGCTATTCCAGATCTATCTTGGCGCGCTGGTGGCGGGGCTCGACGCCGGTTTCTCCTACAATACCTGGCCGCTGATGGATGGTGCCGTCATCCCCTCCGATCTGCTGATCCAGCAGCCCTTCTGGATCAATGCCTTCGAGAACCCGAAGACGGTGCAGTTCATCCACCGCATCGGCGCCTATACGCTCTTCGCATTGACGCTGATCAACATGATGATCGCCCTTCGCGCAGCACCTTGGACCACCCACGCACGCCGCGCCATCGTGCTTTTCGCGCTGGTGACGTTGCAGGCGGCAATCGGCATCGCCACGCTGCTGATGCAGGTGCCGCTTCACTGGGGCCTGCTGCATCAGGCCGGTGCGCTGGTGGTTTTCGGTTTCGCCGTCGCCAACTGGCGCGGTTTTTACGGCGAATATCCGCGTGGGACGATGATCGCCGAGCGCGATTGAGGCGAGTGGCCGTAGCTCGGGGGATCTACCGCAGTACGCTGTCGAGCAGCGGCATGCCGATGATGGCGGCGGCGGCGATCAGGACGTAGCAGGCGATGCGGAAGGTCCGTTCTTCGGCAAGCCCGAACAATTTCGAGCCGCCATAGAGCCCGACCGCATAACTCGGCAGAATGACGGCGGTGAGCGCGAAGACGGCAGGCACGAACAGTCCGCCGAAATAATAGCTGATGGCGCTGAAGACGGACGAAATCGAGAAATAGAGCACCACATTCGCCCGGACGCGGGTGAAATTACTCTTGCCGCCGAGCCAATAGGCGACAACCGGCGGCCCGCCGAGCTGCGCAGCGCCGCTGAAAAGCCCGGCAATCAGCCCGACGCCGCTGGTGAGTGGTGCGGACGCCTCCCCGTGATAGCGCCATCCCGATACCAGCAGCGCAAGCAGGCAGATGGCGATGATCGTGATACTCCAGCGCAAGAGCAGCGGATCGAGCAACGTCAGGATCGCCGTGCCGGCTGGGATGCCGAGCGCAGCACCTGCCGCCATGACGAAAACCTCGGGTCGGTTGGCGCCGCGCCAGGCCGGCGGGATCATCCCGAGTGACGCAATGCCGTCGATGACGAGCAGGATCGGTGAGATCAGCTTCGGGCCGACGATCGCGCCGCCGAGCGGAACGAAGATCAGCGCGGCGCCAAAGCCAGAAAAGCCGCGGGCAAGCCCGGCGATGAAAGCAAAGGCCATCAGCGCATAGATGCCGTGGTCGGGCAGGGCAGCCGTAAACCATGCGTGCACGCCATCGACCAGCGCATCGAGCGTCATGACATCAGGCTCCGTGATTCGGGAATGGCGGGCAAGGAAGGTCCGCTCTCATAGCCCAATCGTCGCCGATGATCGAGCCGAAAGCGATGCTGCGGCCGCCGAGGGAGGCGGCCGCGAGAAAGATCGTGATGAAGACATCGGCGCAAGGCTCGAGCGGCATCCACGTCGATGCCGTCGTCTGCGCCTTACGAGGCGAGCATCAGGTCCATGTTCTGGACGGCGGCGCCCGATGCGCCCTTGCCGAGATTGTCGAGCAGCGCCACGAGGTTCACCTGCGAAGCGCCTGCGGTGCCGAAGACGAAGAGCTTCATCGTGTCCTTGCCTTCGAGATCGATGGCGTTGACGCGGGGCAGGGCCTTGCTTTCGGCCAGCGGCACGACACTGACGATATCCTGGCCGGCATAATGGGCAACGAGGGCCGCATGGATGTTTTCCATCGTCGTGCCCTCGGCGAGATCGTCGAGATGCAGCGGCACCTGCACGATCATGCCCTGCGCGAACTTGCCGACCGACGGCGAGAAGATCGGTGCGCGATCGAGCAGGCCGTGCACGGTCATCTCGGGCACGTGTTTATGGGTGAGCGGCAGGCCATAGAGAAAATGTGGCGCGGTGATCGCATCCGGGTGATCCGGGTTTTCCATCTGCGCGATCATCTGCTTGCCGCCGCCGGTATAGCCGGAGACCGCGTTGACCGTGATCGGATAGCCGTCCGGCAGAATGCCGGCGGCGCGCAGCGGCCGGATGAGGCCGATCGCTCCGGTGGGATAGCAGCCGGGATTGGCGACGAAACGGGCGGCAGCGATCTTGTCGGCCTGCTGCTTGTCCATTTCGGCAAAACCATAGGCCCAACCGGGATTGACGCGGAAGGCGGTCGAGGTGTCGATGACGCGCACATTGTTGTTGGCCGAAACCATCTGCACCGCTTCCTTCGACGCATCGTCGGGCAGGCAGAGAATGGCGATGTCGGCGCCGTTCAGCATGTCCTCGCGCATGGCGGCGTTGCGCCGCTCGGCTTCGGGTATGGACAGAAGTTCGACATCGCGGCGGCCGGCCATGCGCGTGCGGATCTGCAGACCCGTCGTGCCGTGTTCGCCGTCGATGAAGATTTTCGGTGCCATGTTAAACCTGCGCTTTCAATGAGTTCTGAAGGTTTCCGGATTCAGTTTGAGGATGATAGGTCAGCCTTGCGACACGGCGATGGCGCGTCTCTCGGCATGAAGCCCCAGCATATACATCGCCACCGTTGCCCCCGCAATGGCGGTGATATCGGCGTGATCGTAGGGCGGCGATACCTCGACGACGTCGGCGCCGCGGATATCGAGCTGGTGCAGACGCTGCAGCACCGAGAGGATCTTGGCGCTCGATGGTCCGCCCGAAACCGGTGTGCCGGTGCCCGGCGCAAAGGCCGGATCGAGGCAATCGATATCGAAGGTGAGATAGGCCGGCGCCCCGCGCGTATGGGAAATGATCGCCGAGGCGATATCGCTGGCGCTCATCTCTTCGACCTGATGACCGTAGAGAATATTGACGCCGCAGTCCTCCGGCGCATGGGTGCGGATGCCGATCTGAATGGAGCGGTCCGGATCGATGATGCCCTCGCGGGTGGCCCGCGCCACGAAAGAACCGTGGTCGATGCGCCGTTCCTCGTCGAACCAGGTGTCCTGATGCGCGTCGAACTGCACGAGCGCCAGCGGCCCGTGTTTTGCGACATGGGCTTTCAGCAGCGGCCAGGTGACGTAGTGATCACCACCGAGCGTCAGCAGGAAGGCACCGCTGTCGAGGATGATATTCGCCTGGCGTTCGATAGCGGCCGGCGTGTCCTGATGGTTGCCGTAGTCGAGCAGGCAATCGCCGTAGTCGATCACCGCCATTTCGGCGAAGAGTTCGCGGTTGAAGGGATATTGCGCATCATTGTCGAAGATCGCCGAGGCGCGCCGGATCGCCTGCGGCCCGAAGCGCGTGCCCGGCCTGTTCGATGTCGCGGCATCGAAGGGAATGCCCCAGACAGCGACGTCGACGCCGGCGAGCTCCTTGGTGAAGCGGCGGCGCATGAAGGACAGCGCGCCGGCAAAGGTCGGATCGCTGGCAGCGGAGGTGAGGCTGGTCGCCGTAAAGGCGTGGTCAATCGATCTGTTCGCCAAATCATGCTCCTTTTTCGGTCGCAAAATCATAGTCGCGTTCGATACGGACGCTGCATTGCAGGATCGCCGTTCGACGCCAGAGCGTCGGGTCTCTTGCGAAGGAATTAGCCGATCCCCCGCGCGCAGAAAGGCGTAGGCGAGGTGCGGACGGATTTCAAGCAATCGTTCGGACGACGGCCGCTCGTTATCGTCGAGCGACCGTCATTCGCTCGCTGCCTATCGGACCGGCTCCCGCAGGCACCACAATCCAGCCAGCGTCGTCAGCGCGGTCGCTGAGACATAGCCCACGAGTGGCCAGGCGCTGTCGCCGCCGAGCAGAATCACGAAGAAGGTTCCGGCAAAGCCGACGATGATGCTTTGGACGCAGAAGTAGAGCGCGACCGCCGTTCCCGCTGTGTCGCCAAAGGCGTCGAGCGCGCCGTTGGCGGTGACCGCCGTCGCAACGACGATGCCGATCGCGATGATCCACATCGGCACGACGAAGCTGACGAGGGAAGGCAGCAGAAACAACTCTCCAAAGGCAAGCAGCACGGCGCCGAGAAGCAGTATTGCCATGCCTCTGGCAAGGCTGCCTGCAATGCCCCAGCGCATGACGAAGCCTTTGGCGAAACGCGCCGTCACGATCATCACCAGCGCCACCGTGGCAAAGATGAAGCTGAAGGCGATGCCGGAAAAACCGGCTTTGTCGATCAGGATACGGGGTGCCGTCGAGAAGAAAACGAAGAAGGCGCCCATCGCCGTGCTGAAGCCGCCCGCATAAACCCAGAAGGGAAGACTTCTAAGGATCGCGCGGAGAGCGATCTTGGCGGTGACGGCAGGGCGGGTTTCGTGCCATCGCATACCGGCGTTGAAAAGCGCGGCAACCGAAAGGAGGCCGATGACGAGGAAGATGGCGCGCCAGCCGAAGCGATCCGCGATCGCGGCTCCGATGATCGGGCCGAGTGCGGGCACGAAAGAGAGGATGGAGCCGAGAAGGCTATAGATCGTGCTGCTTTCGGGACGCCCGGCGTAGACGTCACGCACGGTTGCGAAAGTTGCGACGAGGGTCGCCGACGCGCCGACTGCTTGCAGCAATCTCAAGACCACGAAGACCGGCGCCGACGAGGAGCCGGCAAGCAGGAAGGATGACGCGGCAAAGAGTGCAGCACCGCCAAGCAGGACAGGCCGTCGTCCGATAATATCGGAAATTGGGCCGAAGACGATCTGGCCGACACCGAGCACGAGCATGTAGAGGCTGAGGGTCAGTTGGATGACCGCCGGCGAAGTGCCGAGCGCCTCCGGCATGACCGGCACAATCGGCAGATAGATATCCATGGCGAGCGAGGCCAGGATGTCGAAAGGTGCCATAAGCAGCAAGGCTGCCGGCAGGGAATAGGTCCATTGCTGGATTTTGGGATAAGACATGGGAAAGAACCCGCTCAAATGATTTCATTCGGCGGCGATCTGTCTCTTCATCAGTATCGGAATTGACCGGACAGACGCCGCAACAACAGGGCAGAGTTGTTGCGGCTTATTTGTCTGCGGACTTGGTTGTACCCATGATGCGACCCTGACTGCGGCTTCGCTCATTTCCGAAGCGCTTTGCCAAGTTTCTACCAGCAGAGCCGGAATGCGACAATGGCATGCTGGCACGCTTCCGATTGGTTTAAACAGCGTAAAACAAAAAGGCCGCGTTGCCCCGGCCTTCGTAAATTCCGTCTGTCCGAAGCGATTAACGCTTGGAGAACTGGAACGAGCGGCGGGCCTTTGCCTTGCCGTACTTCTTGCGTTCGACGACGCGGCTGTCGCGGGTCAGGAAGCCGCCCTTCTTCAGCACCGCGCGCAGGCCCGGTTCGAAATAGGTGAGCGCCTTGGACACGCCATGGCGAACCGCACCGGCCTGGCCGGAGAGGCCGCCGCCGGCAACGGTTGCGACGATGTCGAACTGGCCGTCACGGGCAGCCGCAACGATCGGCTGGCGCAGGATCATCTGCAGCACCGGACGTGCGAAATATTCCGCGAATTCCTTGCCGTTGACGGTGATCTTGCCGGAGCCCGGCTTGACCCAGACGCGGGCGACGGCGTTCTTGCGCTTGCCGGTCGCGTAGGAGCGGCCGAGCGAATCGACCTTGCGGACGTGGGCCGGAGCAGCAGCTTCGGAAACCGTGCCGAGATCCTTCAGGGAGGAGAGGTCAGCCATATCAGGCGCTCCTTACGTTCTTTTTGTTGAGCGCGGCAACGTCGAGGGCGACCGGCTGCTGGGCTTCATGGGGATGGTTGGAGCCGGCGTAAACGCGCAGGTTCTTCATCTGGCGACGGCCGAGCGGGCCACGCGGAACCATGCGTTCGACGGCCTTTTCGAGGACGCGCTCCGGGAAGCGGCCTTCGATGATCTGGCGTGCGCTACGTTCCTTGATGCCGCCAGCATAACCGGTGTGCCAGTAGTAGACCTTGTCGGAATACTTCTTGCCGGTGAAAACGACCTTTTCGGCATTGATGACGATGACGTTGTCGCCGTCGTCAACGTGAGGCGTGAAGGTTGCCTTGTGCTTGCCGCGCAGGCGCATAGCGATGATGGAAGCGAGACGGCCAACGACCAGCCCTTCGGCGTCGATGATCACCCACTTCTTCTCCACCTCTGCAGGCTTCTGGGAGAAGGTTGCCATAGTGAATACTCTCTTTTGGGACCCTTGGCCCGAAGGCTTGAAGGGCGTTTCTTGTTGCTTGGATTGGCAGGCTCAAGGCATACCAAAAAGAAAGCAGCCCGGATAGGCTGCGTTCTGGCGCGGTGTATAAAGGGAATATGACATTGGGTCAATATAGACTTCCTGAAGGTTTGGAAAAATTTTTCAGTAAAAACAGATACTTAGATATGTGGTATTTTAATACCTCATATTTCCGCGGTCGCGGACTGCTGCCCCTGACGTTTTTCACGTCGTCTCTGTCGGTTTGAAATAGCGTCCGACGGTCGAAAGCAGATCTCAACCTTTGAACGCGCGCAGACATTTCATCATTTCGCGAAGGCCGCGTGTCAGATGTTTGTCCCGGCGTAGAACCATGCCAAGGCGGCGCGTCAGCCGCGGCTTCAGCGATGATGTCGTTACGAGGCCGGCGCGGTCGCGCTTCAGCGCCAGCCCCGGCAGGATCGACCAGCCGAGCCCCACGGCAACCAGTTCCTTGATCGCCTCGATGCTGCCGAACTCCATCGCAGGCCGGATCCTTGTATCCGGTGCAGCCAGCCACGCGTCGATTGCGCGCCTGGTATTGCCGCCCTCATAAAGCAGCAGCGTCCTGTCGCGCATGAAGGCGGCGTCCGGTCCGCCTTCGGGCATGAGGCTGCCCGCGGGGGCGACGGCCAGCAATTCCTCCTCGTAGAACGGCTCGATCTCGAAGTTCCGTCCCGATGCCGGCAGGGCGACGACAGCGATGTCGAGGCTGTTGGCCTCCAGATCGCGCAGAATGTCATCGGCATCGCCGATGCGCACGGTGATTTCGAGGCCGGGCATGGATTTTCTGGCGACGGCGATGGCGCGCGGAAGCAGATGGATCGACGCTGTGCCGCCGCTGCCGATGCGCACGCGGCCGCTGGCGCCATCCCGGTAGGGCATCATCGCTTCTTCCGCTGCAGCCGATTCCTGGAGCAGGCGCCTTGCATAGACGAGCAGGTCGAGACCTGCCGCGGTCGGCTGCGCCCGCCGCCCGACACGCTCGATCAGCCGGACGCCGAGCCGCTGTTCGAGCCCCTTCACCTGCAGGCTGACGGCCGGCTGCGTCAGGCCTTCCTTGTCGGCCGCAGCCGTAAAGCTTCCGAGCTCGGCGACGTTGATGAAGGCGGCAAGCTGATCGAGGTGGAGAGGCATACAAAAGAAATCCTTATGCATAGGATAATATCCATAAGCTTCTTTCGCGGCATCTTCCAGCGCATCTTTCATTCGTTGAAGAAAGGAAGAAAGACATGGCCCTGGAATTAAGCGGGATCCTTGACGCACCTCGCGATATCGTTTGGACGAGACTTCGCGGGATGGCGCGCTGGAGCCTGCGGCTGCTACTGACGATCGAACATCACCTCGAAAAGCGCCGCAGCCGCCGCACGCTTTTGGAACTCACCGACGACGAGCTTTGCGATGTCGGTCTGACCCGTACGCAGGCAAGCGCCGAGACATCGAAGTCGTGGTTCTGGTCCTGACGGCAGCGGTCTCTGCGGGGAGTGCGGATCCTGCTCGAAATTTCCGGCGCCTTGTGGCAAAACGTCTGCCTGGAATCGAGCGCAGGGAGCAGCATCATGGCCGAAATCGTATCCTTCCGGAAGGACGCCGCCGGAGCGGAAGAGGGCGGCTTGCTGACCCGCTCGCTGCGCAACGGCGTGCTGCGGCTCGTGCTCAACAACCCACCGGCCAATGTTCTCTCGATCGCACTTCTCGAGGCCCTGATGCAGGAGCTCGAGACGGCCGATGCAGAACCGGATGCGCGCGTCGTCGTCATCGCCTCGACCGGCAATGTCTTTTCCGCCGGGCATGATCTCAAGGAACTCACGGCCCATCGCGCCGATGAAGATCAGGGTGCCGGTTTCTTCGAAAAGACCTTTCGGCTCGCTGCCGATCTGATGCTGAAGATCACGCATCTGCCGAAGCCTGTCATCGCCGAGATCGACGGGCTTGTAACGGCTGCGGGCTGCCAGCTCGTTGCCTCCTGCGATCTGGCGATCTTCACGGACAGTTCGACATTCTGCACCCCGGGCGTCAACATCGGCCTGTTCTGTTCGACGCCGATGGTGGCCGTTTCCCGTGCCGCGCACCGCAAACAGGCGATGGAGATGCTGCTGACCGGCGAGACGATCGACGCCTCGACCGCCAAGGATTTCGGCCTCGTCAACCGTATTGTGCCGAAGCAGTATCTGGCGCAGGTGGTTTCCAAATATGCGGCCGTGATCGCCAGCAAATCGCCATTGACCCTGAAAATCGGCAAGGAAGCCTTCCACCGGCAGCTCGAACTGCCCGTGGAGGCGGCATATGATTATACCGCCAGGGTGATGGTCGAGAACATGCTGACTGAGGATGCGCAGGAAGGGATCGGCGCCTTCCTTGGCAAGCGCAAGGCCGAATGGACAGGCGAGTGATCACGCCAGTCTCAGAAGCAGCCCGCCGATCGCGATGACGACGCCGGCGACGTAGCGCCAGATGCTGGCTTTTTCCTTGAAGACGGTGATCGAGATCACCAGCGCAAACAGGATTGCGGTTTCACGCAAGGCTGCGACGGTCGCGACTGGGGCTTTTGTCATCGCCCAGAGCGCCAGGCCATAGGAAGCGATCGAGCCGGCGCCGCCGATGAGGCCGCGCCACCAGTTGTGGCGAACGTGACGCACGACTGCGAAAGCGCCGCGCTGGGACGCTGCCCAGGAAAACAGCAGCACCGGCGGCAGCAGCGACATCCACAAAGTATAGGAAATCGCATTGCCGGAGATGCGCGCGCCGATTCCGTCGACATAGGTGTAGGTGGCGATGACGCAGGCATTGGCAAGCGAGAGGACGACGGCACGGCTGCTGCCACGCCGCGCCTCCAGGGCGAGTGTCAGCACGCCGGCGCAGATCGTCATCGTCCCGGCAAGAGCGCCGGTGGAGAGGTTTTCTTTGAGAACGAAACCGCTTGTCGCGGCGATCAACAGCGGTGCGCAGCCACGCATCAGCGGATAGACGAGGCCGATATCGCCGGCCCGGTAGGCGGCGGCGACCAGCTGAAAGTAGGCAAACTGCAGGATGGCAGAGGCGCCGATGAACGGCCAGGCCGAGGCGTGCGGCAACGGCAGGAATGGCAGGAACGGCAGTGCCGAAACCGCGCCGCCGGCCGAGATCAGCGCCGCATCGAGGGACTTATCGCTCCCCGCCTTGATGATGGCGTTCCATGTCGCGTGCAGCAGTGCGCCGAAGAGAACGAGCAGGATGACGTCGAGAGGCAAGGGAGTAATCCGGAAAGGATGAGAGGAAGCGAATGCACCTCGCCTTCGGCGTTTCAAATTCCTGAAAAGACAACTGGGATTTGCACGAAAATGCGCGGCGGCGGTCGCTTATGCGTTCATATGTCGAATAGCATTCTTTCAGTATGTGAACAATGGCGACTCATTTGAGCAATTTTTACGTGCGCGCGACATGCGTTCAATTCATGCGATCCTTTCAACTATGAGCTGTTTCTAATGGATGCGGGAACAAAGAGTGCTGATATCACGAACAAAAAGAGAAAATCTCTGGAGGAATGCGAGAACTGTTTATTCTATGGTGCTGAAATATAGATATTATTCTATAACTTTGATATACGGGAAAATTAAAGCTCCTGATTGTGCAATCGTTACGAAATCGCAGCGCGGGATTGATCGCAAACCTTTCGCAACCGCGAAAGGCGCGCAGTTCCTGCGTCCGCCATGACGGCGAAAAACATCAGAGCTGATGATGCGGAACGAAGAGCATCCCGTCAAGGTTGTCGATGTTCTGGCAGCTCAGCACTTGGCAGCGGGGAGTGTCTTTCGAAGGGATATATGTCCATTCCGCATAATCGGTCGCGTCGCAATAATTGCTGTTGCGGACATAGCGATCGTAGAGCGGCAAGCCACGGGGAGACTGGTAACGGAAGATGACCGCGCCCTGATTGTGGATGGCGGCACGCACGCTGGCACAGCTCATGGTGAGCGGATTGTAGCGCGAGATCGCCAGCGCCGGCGATGCGGCGAGCACGAGCATGAGGGCAAGAGCGATTTTTTTCATCGAATCATCCTCAAGGAGTATCCAATTCATATATACGGGCCAATTCATATATACGGGAAAGACACGCAGCCGGTTTCACGGAAACGCAAAAAAACATGCTGGCCGTGCCTGCCGGAGGGCTTTCGGGAGTGGAGAAGTGGATATGAATCACGACACCTACACGGATGATTACCTCGCCGGCATCCTGCATTCGGTAAAGACTATCGCGCTGACCGGCGCTTCGCCCAATCCAGCCCGGCCGAGCAACGGCGTCATGGGCTATCTGCTGTCGCGCGGCTACGAGGTCATTCCTGTCAATCCGGGGCAGGCGGGCAAACTGATCCAGGGCCGCACCGTTTATGCCCGGCTTGCAGACATTCCCGTGCCGATCGACATGGTCGACGTATTCCGCGCCTCCGAATATCTGGATGGGGTCGTCGAGGAGGCGCTGGCGCTGAGCCCGCTGCCTAAGATCATCTGGTCTCAACTTGGTGTGCGCGACGATGCGGCTGCGGCAAAGGCGGAGGCTGCCGGCATCCAGGTGGTGATGAACCGCTGCCCGGCGATCGAGTATCCTCGTCTTATTGCCTGAGTTGCGGTCCGCGGAGACGGATTTTCCACGGAACGCCCATGGGTTGAAACGGATCGCGATTAACTTTCGCAAGCGACAGGCTATGATCCTGGACGTCAGCAATAACGGGAGGACGACATGGCCAAGAACGATCCGGGATTCAACACGTTGGCGATCCATGCCGGTGCGCAGCCCGACCCAACGACTGGGGCGCGGGTAACGCCGATCTACCAGACGACCGCTTTCGTCTTCAATGATTCCGATCATGCCGCCGCCCTCTTCGGTCTGCAGGCTTTCGGCAATATCTATACCCGCATCATGAACCCGACGCAGGCGGTACTCGAGGAGCGTGTCGCAGCGCTCGAGGGCGGAACCGCAGCCCTTGCCGTCGCCTCCGGCCATGCGGCGCAGGTGATCGTCTTCCACAATATCATGCGTCCTGGCGAGAATTTCATCGCTGCCCGCCAGCTCTACGGCGGCTCGATCAACCAGTTCGGCCACGCCTTCGAGAATTTCGGCTGGCAGGTGCGCTGGGCCGATGCCGCCGATCCGGCAAGCTTCGAAAGCCAGATCGACGATAAGACGCGCGGCATCTTTATCGAAAGCCTGGCCAATCCCGGCGGTACCTTCGTCGATATCGCCGCCATCGCCGACGTCGCGCATCGCCATGGCCTGCCGCTGATCGTCGACAACACGATGGCGACACCCTATTTCATCCGTCCGATCGAACACGGCGCCGACATCGTCGTGCATTCGCTGACAAAATTTCTCGGCGGCCACGGCAATTCCATGGGCGGCCTCATCGTCGACGGCGGCACCTTCGACTGGTCGAAATCAGGCAATTACCCGATGCTGTCGAGCCCGCGGCCGGAATATAACGGCATGGTTCTGCACGCGACTTTCGGCAATTTCGCCTTCGCGATCGCTGCCCGTGTGCTCGGCCTGCGCGATCTCGGGCCGGCGATCTCGCCCTTCAATGCTTTCCTGATCCTGACCGGCATCGAGACGCTGCCGCTTCGGATGCAGCGCCACAGCGACAATGCGATCGCCGTTGCGAAGTGGCTGAAGGCGCACAGCAAGATCGCCTGGGTGAACTATGCCGGGCTCGACGATGATCCGAACCACGCCCTACAGCAGCGCTACTCGCCGAAGGGCGCCGGCTCCGTCTTCACCTTCGGCGTCAAGGGCGGTTATGAGGCGGGCAAGACGCTGGTCGAGGGGCTGGAGCTCTTCTCCCATCTCGCCAATATCGGCGATACCCGTTCGCTCGTCATCCATCCGGCCTCGACGACGCACCGGCAGTTGACCGACGAGCAGAGGATCGCTGCCGGCGCGGGGCCTGGCGTGGTTCGCCTTTCCGTCGGCATCGAGGACGTCAAGGACATCATCGCCGATCTCGAACAGGCGCTCTCGAAGATCTGAGATCAACGAAGTCTATGGTGACCATGACAAACTTTCTCACCTTCAGCATCGACGGCGTCGAACCCGAGTTCGGCGCCCCTGAAGCCGATCGGATTATCTCCGGCGATCCGCATTTCCGTACCTGGAACCTGGAAGAGGCCGAAGGCGGCCTTTATTCCGGCATTTGGGAGGCGACACCGGGCAAGTGGCGGATCGTCTACGAGGAATGGGAATATTTCAGCCTGCTGTCCGGCCATTCGATCGTGACCGAGGACGGCGGTGAGCCGGTTCATCTGAAGACGGGTGACCGGATGATCCTCAGACCCGGCTTCAAGGGAACGTGGGAAGTCGTTGAAACGACTCGTAAGGATTATGTGATCAAGGTTTAAGCGAGAGCCAGCAAGTGATCACGAACGAAGCCGGGCCTATCCCGTCTTCGGCTTCGCTTTTTGTCGTCACGGCCACAGCGATGATCCGAAACGGCAAGCCGGCAACGACGGTGCTTGCGGCCATTTGTCCCGGATTAAATGCTTTTAACCAATCCCATTAATCGGGCCTACATCGACAAATGCTAAACCTTATCTGCAGCGCATTGCGGACATGATGTCTCCTGCCGTCTCACAGACATGGCCTTGCAATTAATCTTTGCGGAATTTGCATGTCGTCGAATCTTGCAGCCAGGCACGTTCGGACTCAAACGTCTTCCATCATTGCGACAACCGTCTGCTTCCTTGTCGTCGCCCTCGTATTGACTGGCCTGATGGCGCATGTCGTCGTCACCATGACCCGCTCAGTGAACGAGATCGACGATGCCAGGGCCAGTCGCGCCGCCCGCGCGGCGGTCGCAGCCTTTGTGGCTCGCTTGAGCGGGACAACGACGGACAATGCCATATGGGACGATGCCTATAGTGCGGTCTCATCTCCGGCCGCTGCGGATTGGGCCTATGAGAATTGGGGAAAAACCAGCGAGGATTATGCGCTTTATGACGGCGCGATCGTGACCGGCCCTGACCGGTCTTCGATCGTCTCGGCCTATGCCAAAGGCAAGCCCTTCCAGCCGAGCACGTTTTTCGGGGAAGCTTTTTATCAGCAGATCAATGCTGCTGCCGCTCCGGCGAAGGCGCCGGTGGTCAATTTCATCAAGACCGAAAGCGGTATAGCGCTGATCGCCTCGCAGGCGATCCAGCCGTTCGAGACCGCCGCCGAGGTTCCGAAGTTCAGCGTGCTGAGTTTCTATAAGGAGTTTACGTCGGAGGTTCTCGACACTCTCTCCAACGAACATGAACTCGAGGGGCTGAGCCTCGAGACGACGCCCAAGCCGGGATCCCTGAACACGCCGATCACCGACATGAAGGGAGCCGTCATCGGCTATCTCGTTTGGCCGAGCAAAGCCCCCGGAAGCGCCGTGTTTCATCAGGTCTATCCCTATGTTGCAGCTTCTACCGTCATCCTTTCATTATTCTTGATCGGCGTTCTGTTGGTTGGCGCATCCGAGGCGCGGCGCCTGCGCCAACTGGCGCAAACAGCTCGCTTCGAAGCGAGCCATGACAGCTTGAGTGGCTTGTTGAACAGACAGGGGCTTCTCCGCCTGCTGGAGGATCTGGAGAGCCCGGATCCTTCATCGCCGCGGCTTTACTTGGTTGACCTCGACGGCTTCAAGGCGGTCAACGATGCTTGGGGACATGCGGTTGGGGATGATTTGATCCGGATCGTCTCGAACGCGCTGATGACCAGTCATCCCGAAGTCCTGGCCGCAGCCCGGCTGGGAGGCGATGAATTCGCGCTGGTGCACGTTGGATCCACTGCACGCGAAGAGATCGAAGAGGCGATTCTGGCGCTGTTTGCCGAGCCCTTCAAAATTGACGGGCGAACGATCGAAGTTGGCGCAAGCATCGGAGCTGCGGCGCGCGATGGAGACATATCGCCTTTGGAGCTTCTTCGCAGAGCCGACATGGCGCTCTATCGTGCCAAGGCAAATGGCAAAGGTCAGGCGGTTGAATACGACCCCGAACTGGACCGGGAACGCATACGGGTCGCCGAGCTGGAAGGTCTCTTGAAAAACGCCATCGGCAGCGGCGCAATCGAAGCCGTTTTCCAGCCTCTCGTCTCTGCTTCGACCGGTACTGTCACCGGTCTTGAAGCACTGGCGCGCTGGAAAACTGCAACGGGAAACATCAGCCCGGAAATATTCATCCCTCTTGCTGAAAGATGCGGCCTCATCGATGCCCTTGGCGTCCATATGCTGAGAACGTCGATCGGGCATGCCAAGAGCTGGCCCGGTCTGACTTTGTCGGTGAATGTTTCGCCGATCCAGCTCTGCAATCCGGAATTTGCTGCCCAAGTGATCACGATCCTGCAGGAGTTGGATTTCAATCCAAACCGCCTGACACTGGAAATCACTGAGGGCGTTCTGATGACAAATCCGGATCAGGCCCGTCGGTCGATAGACCAGCTCAAGCGCGTCGGCATAAAGTTTGCTCTTGATGATTTTGGCTGCGGCTACGCCAGCATCGGTGCATTGCGGCAGTTTGGGTTTGATCGCATGAAGATCGACCGCTCGCTGGTGTCCGCTCTCGATGAAACCGCAAATGGCGCCGATATTCTTCGGGCAACCATCTCCTTGGCGACTGCTCTGCAGATTCCCGTGACCGCGGAAGGTATTGAGAATACCCGTCAGGCGGCGATCTTGCGAGACGCCGGCTGCGATCAGCTTCAAGGGTATATGCTCGGAAAACCCATGTCGGCATGCGACATATCCAGCAGGCTGCAAGAAGAGTCGGCCGCGTGATCTCGTAAAGGCCACGAATTCGGCATCGGGCCTGAGCGGCCCGGCATATCGAAATCCTGAAAACGACATTTCCAGGCATCGCTGCGGCAATCCACCACAGCCATGCGTCAATCTATCCCGATGTTTTTGCTAAGGCTTTGTTAAATCCGCGATTCAATGAAAAGGCCGTAACTGCAGCATTCGCGGCACGGCCCACGGTTGGTTGCGACCGTCAAATTCCGTCATCAAACTGTAATAAAACGCGCCTAGCCCGCCTGCTGTGACGGGAATTTCAGCGCCCCAGACAATGGACACCCCCTCCATGGCGCTGGTCTCGTTGTTTTTCAAATCCATTAGGGAAGCGCTTCATATGCTCAGCAATAAACTTCTTTCGGCCTGCCTCGGCGCCGGCCTGGTTGCCGCTCTGGCGGTTTCGGCGTCCGCCGCCGACATCACCGGCGCCGGCTCCACCTTCGTCTATCCCGTCCTGTCCAAATGGTCTGCGGACTACAACAAGCAGACCGGCGACAAGCTGAACTACCAGTCGATCGGTTCGGGCGGTGGCATCGCCCAGGTCAAGGCTGCAACGGTTGACTTCGGCGCGTCCGACGCTCCGATCAAGCCGGAAGACCTGACGACTGGCGGCTTCGGTCAGTTCCCGCTCGTCGTCGGCGGCATCGTGCCCGTCATCAACGTCAAGGGTATCAAGTCGGGCGAACTGAAGCTCACGGGCAAGGTTCTCGCCGACATCTACCTCGGCAATGTCACCAAGTGGAACGACAAGGCCATCGCCGATCTGAATCCCGGCCTGAAACTGCCCGACAGCCAGATCGCCGTCGTCCACCGTTCGGACGGTTCGGGCACCTCCTTCAACTGGACCAACTACTTCTCCAAGGTCAACGAAGACTGGAAGAGCAAGGTCGGCGAAGGGACCGCCGTCAACTGGCCGGTCGGCATCGGCGGCAAGGGCAACGAAGGCGTCGCCGCTTACGTCACCCGCGTCAAGGATTCGATCGGCTACGTCGAATACGCCTACGCTCTGCAGAACAAGCTGCCCTACGTTCTGATCCAGAACGCCGCAGGCCAGTATCCGAAGCCAAATGCGGAAAGCTTCTCGGCTGCTGCCGCCAGCGCCGAATGGACCAAGGCTCAGGACTTCTACCTGATCATGACCAATGCTCCGGGCGAAAAGGCCTGGCCGGTCACCGCCACGACCTGGGCGATCATGTACAAGGAGCCGAAAGATGCGGCTCGCTCCAAGGCTGCCTTCGCCTTCTTCAAGTGGGCGCTCGAAAACGGCCAGAAGGAAGCCTCTGCCCTCGATTACGTTCGGCTTCCGGAAACCCTGGTGAAGCAGATCGAGGATTACTGGACGGCCTCGTTCAAGGGCTGATCCTGACGAAACTGCGGTCGGGGCGGGAAGCGAGGCTTTCCGCCCCGAATGTCTTTGACACCCCTCAAAGCATCAGAGCGTACGGACATGAGCGAAGCAATGGCATCGCTGCCCGCCACAACCGCGGGCGTGAAGCGCCGCGACGGCGCCGCAGGCGATCGTATTTTTTACTGGATAGTTTTCGGCTGCGGCCTGTTTGTTCTTGTCGCACTGTTCACAGCGGCGTTCTCCATGGTCTGGGACGGGTTTCTCGCGTTCCAAACCTTCGGCTTTGGCTTCCTGACCGGCATGGAATGGGATCCGGTTGCCCAGCGGTTCTCGGGCCTAGTACCGATTTACGGCACGCTGGTCACCTCGGCGCTCGCCATGATCATCGGCGTTCCCGTGAGCCTCGGTATCGCCGTTTTCATTACCGAAGTTGCGCCGCGCTCCATTCGCGGCCCGATCGGCGGTGCCATCGAGCTTCTCGCCGGTATCCCCAGCATCATTTACGGCATGTGGGGTCTCTTCACCTTTGCCCCCTTCATGTCGGACTACGTCCAGCCGGTGCTGATCGACTGGCTAGGCCCGATCCCGGTAATCGGCGCATTGTTCACTGGCGCCCCGCTCGGCATCGGCATGCTGACGTCGGGCATCGTGCTGGCAATCATGATCATCCCCTTCGTCTCCTCGGTCACGCGCGACGTCTTCCTGGTCGTCCCAGCGCAGTTGAAGGAATCGGCCTATGCGCTTGGTTCGACCAAGTGGGAAGTGGTGCGCGACATCGTCATCCCGCACACCCGCACCGCGGTCGTCGGCGGCATCTTCCTTGGTCTCGGCCGCGCGCTCGGAGAGACCATGGCGGTCACCTTCGTACTCGGCAACACCCATAACATCGCGGTGTCGCTGATGGAGCCCGGCACGTCGATCGCTGCGACGCTCGCTAACGAATTTGCCGAAGCTTCGGATGACCTCTACAGGTCGTCGCTCTCGGCGCTCGGTCTCATCCTCTTCGTTGTCACCTTCATCGTTCTGGCGGCCGCCAAGCTCATGCTGGTGCGCATGGCAAGACAGAGGGGAGAGTAATCATGACCACTCATTCGGGTTCCCTATACCGTCGTCGCCAGATCGGCAGCATGATCGCACTGTCGCTCTGCGGCATCGCCACCGTGGTCGGCCTGGTCTTTCTGGTTTGGATCCTCTGGACGACGCTGATACACGGCTTGTCCGCGCTCAGCCCCAGTCTCGTCACGGAAATGACGCCGCCGCCCGGCGAAGATGGCGGCGGTCTCGCCAACGCCTTCATGGGCAGCCTGATGATGGTCGCTCTCGCTGTTATCATCGGTACGCCGATCGGCGTGCTGGCCGGCACCTTCCTGTCGGAGTTCAGCCGCGGCAAGAAGATTGGCGAGGCAATCCGCTTCGTCAACGATATCCTGCTTTCGGCGCCGTCGATCATCATCGGCTTGTTTGTCTATGAACTGGTCGTCCGCCCGACGTCACGCATCTCCGGCTTTGCCGGCGGCATCGCGCTCGCCTTCATCTTCCTGCCGGTCGTGGTGCGCACGACCGACGAGATGCTGCGGCTGGTTCCTGATGTCATGCGTGAGGCAGCACTTTCGCTCGGCATCCCGCGCTGGAAGGTAACGGTCAACATACTCTACCGCGCTGCCTCCACAGGTATCCTGACCGGTATCCTCCTTGCGATCGCCCGCATTTCGGGCGAAACCGCGCCGCTCCTTTTTACGGCTCTGAACAACCAGTATTGGAGCTTGGACATGTCGCAGCCGATGGCGAATATTCCCGTCGTCATCTTCCAGTTCGCTATGAGCCCCTATGAGCAATGGCAGAATCTTGCCTGGGCAGGTGCCTTTGTCATGACGGCGATCGTGCTTCTCCTCAGCGTCGGCTCCCGCGCCATCCTCAACCGCAGGAATGCGAAATGATGCTTGAGAACAAAGCCTTCGAACCTCGTCCCGCCCACCTGGCCACAAGAGTCGACAAGATGGCGCTGACCGGCGTCAACTTCTATTACGGCGAAACCCACGCGATCCGCGACGTCACCCTGAGCTTTCCCGAGCGTCAGGTCTCGGCTCTCATCGGCCCGTCCGGCTGCGGCAAGTCCACGCTGCTGCGCATCCTCAACCGCATCTACATGCTCTACCCGAAGATGCGCGCCACCGGCTCCGTCACGCTCGACGGCCAGAACATCCTCGACCCTGGCTATTCGATGAACGAACTGCGCGCCCGCGTCGGCATGGTCTTCCAGAAGCCGGTGCCCTTTCCGATGTCGATCTACTACAATATCGCCTACGGTATCCGCCACCACGAGCGCATCTCCAAGGCCGAGATGGACGTCCGCGTCGAGCAGGTGCTGCGCTCGGCAGCGCTCTGGGAAGAGGTCACGGACAAATTGAAGGGCAGTGGCCTCGGCCTTTCCGGCGGCCAGCAGCAGCGCCTCTGTATCGCGCGTGCCGTGGCGCTTCGCCCCGAGGTGCTTCTCCTCGACGAGCCGACCTCCGCCCTCGACCCGATCTCGACTGCCAAGGTGGAAGAGCTGGTCGCCCGGCTGAAGACGGAGTTCACTATCGTCATCGTCACCCACAACATGCAGCAGGCAAGCCGCATTTCCGACAATACCGCCTTCATGTATCTGGGCGAACTGGTGGAATACGGCCCGACCGCCGAGATCTTCCAGTCGCCGAAGGTCAAGCGCACGGAAGACTACATCACCGGCCGCTACGGCTGATCTGCGACCCCGGGGGAGGAATGGATCACCATTGCAGATCCAGCCGGTCCAGCCCGTGGAAATGGTAGACATCCTTGACCACAGGTGTCTTTGCCAGCCTCAGACCGGCCAGCCGTTCGAACAGGATCGGCAGCACGACGTTGAGTTCCAGCCGCGCCAGCGGCGCGCCGATGCAGAAATGGATGCCGGCGCCGAAGGAGAGGTTTGCCGCCTCGTTGCGGTCGGGCTTGAAGGTGAGGGGATCGGTGAATTTTGCCGGGTCGAGATTGGCGGCGGCGAGGATGAGGCTGACCTTGTCGCCGCGCTTGAAGGAGATGCCGTCGATTTCGGCCGGCTCCAGGGCCCAGCGCTGGAAGATATGAACAGGCGCGCAGATGCGCAGGGTTTCCTCGACGGTGCGCTCTGTCGTGGCCTCGTCCCGGAAAAGTTCTGCCGGATCGCCGCCGCTGTCGAGAATGGTGCGCACGGAGTTGCCGATCTGGTGCACGGTCGCCTCATGTCCCGCATTGAGCAGCACGATCGTCGTCGACACGAGCTCCTCCTCGGTCAGATACTGGCCCTTGTGCTCGGTGTGGATCATGTGGGTCAGCAGGTCGTCGCGCGGTTCGGCGCGGCGTTCGGCGATCACCGTCTTCACGTAGTCGGAAAATTCCTTCGATGCCCGTTCGGCCTCTTCCTCCTGCCCGCGCGTACGGCCGAACATGTACATGCGGACATAGGCGTGCGACCAGGTAAGCAATTGCGGTCCCATCTCCTCGGGGATGCCGATCATCCGGGCGATCATCGTCACCGGGATGATGTCGGCAAAGGCCGAGAGCAGCTCGACCTCACGCTTCTCCGCGAAGCCGTCGATCAACCGGTTGGCGAGTTCGGCAAGCTCCGGCTTCATCTTCTCGACATGGCGGGAAACGAAGGCGCGGTTGACGAGCGTGCGCAGCCGCGTGTGCTCCGGCGGTTCGAGTTCGAGCAGGGAATAACGTTCCGAAAGATCAAAACTGGCAAGATGCGGCGTCGGCTCGGCAAGCCCGAGCTCCTCGCGGCTGGCGATATGCAGGATCTGCCGGCCGAAGCGCCGGTCGCGCAGCAGTCCGTTCACATGGTCGTAACCGGTGAAGAACCACTGTTTTTGCTCGCTCCAGTAGAAGGTCGGGCAGTGGGCATGAAGTGCGGCATAGACGGCGTTCGGGTCGCCGTAGAAAGCCGGGTTGCGGCTATCAAGCGAGACATGACGGTTGGCGCGGTCGATCGAGAGAAAGGATGGGATCATCATGCGCCGAGCCTTATCGGATTTGCCGGACCTCGGAAAGATGTGAGGCGCGAGGGATCCCGGACTACCCGGCCCGTGACAGCGTGCCCATGCGTCGTAGCGCCTCGACCTGGTCGTCGACCGTCGGCACAAGTTCGCCGGCAGTGCTGCTCGGCGTGGCCGGTGCAGGGGTTGCGGCCTCCGCTTCGCCGAAGGTGACCGTGCAGTTGCGACCGGCGGCCTTCGCCGCATAGAGCGCCCGGTCGGCGGCCGAGATCAGCTTGTCGATATTGGCTTCGATCGAGGAGGCGAGCGCGATGCCGATGCTGACCGTGACCGGAACGATCGCTTCGCCGGTGCTGACGGGAAGACGGCAGAATTCGGTGCGGATCGCTTCGGCGATCGCCTCGGCTTCCGTCTGGTCCGCGACTGCGGCGAAGGCGGCGAATTCCTCACCGCCCATGCGGCCGAAGATGTTGTTTGGAATATACTGGCGGGCCATGCGCGCAAAGGCGGTCAGCACGGCATCGCCGGACTGGTGGCCGAAACGGTCGTTGACGCGCTTGAAATGGTCGAGATCGAAGAGAATCACCGCGACCTGGCGCTGCTCGTTATGAGCTCTTTCCTGGATGCCGTCGAAATAGCCGAGCAGGCCGCGGCGGTTGAGCACGCCGGTCAGCGAATCGGTCAGGGTGAGGGCACGCAGGTGCCGTTCGGAACGCTCCATGATCAGCCGGCAGGTGAACGCGAAGGCGATGGTCAGCAGGAAGGCGCTGGCCATGGCGGAGGCGCCGCCGAGATTGGTCGCCTCGATATCGCTCGGCAGCGTCAGCGCCATCGTCACTGCCGAGCCGAAGCACAGGCAGCCCTGGATGACGAACACGCCCATCAGCTTGATGCGGGTACGCTCACGGCGCATGTCGCCGGCGGCGACCGCCATGGCGAGTGCCGTTGCACCCGTCGCCGAAGCAAGGTTGTAGAGCACCACCCGGTTTGAATAATCGCTGTTGACCCAGGGCAGGAAGACCCCGGCGAGCCAGATTGCCGGCGGCAGCAGTGCCCACCATTCGATCCGCTTGCGGTCGAGCGCCAGAAAACCCGCCGCCCAGGCGCTCTGGCCGAGCAGGGCGATGGCATTGCCCGCTTCTATGGAAAGCACGCTGGGGATTTCGCCGCGCAGCGCGACCATCGCAAAGCCGATGCCAGTCAGGAGGAAGCCCAGGCCCCAATAGAGATAGGCCTCGTTCCTGACGTTGTGGCGCCAGGCGACGAACAGCACCAAAGCGAGCGTCATGGCCTCGGAACACCAGATGGCGAGACCTGTAGCGATATTGAACACGGCAGCAACCCCTTGTCTGTCAGTTCGCATCCTTGCCGAGGAAGCTCGCCAGTTCCTTAATGCTGCTGCGCTGCGGCATTGTTTTAGGCCGATATCTGCCGGTAGGCTTTCCGTTGGGTAAACGTGTATGAGCACAGTCGAATAGAGTAAGCCTTCCTTCATCCTGTCATGGAGAAAAGCCGGGGGAGACCGCGCTAGGGTCTCGCCGTTAACAGGCGTTTGAGGGAAAGAGGCTACCAGGAGCCGAAGCACCAATGCACGTCGCCCGGAAGTGTGCAGCGGTTCCGGGATAACGACAGTATGAAAAGAAGGAGCTTAGCCACCTCGCCCGCCTTCTTAACGTTATCCGCATGCGTGTCTTGAAGAGGAGGGCCGGGACACTCTATGTAGGGGTAAGATATTTTTTCTTTGATTCCCGGCGTCGGCCGGCGAGACGTTGACAAAGGACGCACATGAGAAACCCAGTCGATACCGCAATGGCCCTCGTTCCGATGGTCGTGGAACAGACCAACCGCGGTGAACGCTCCTACGACATCTATTCCCGCCTGTTGAAGGAACGCATCATCTTCCTGACGGGTACCGTCGAGGACCATATGGCGACGCTCGTCTGCGCCCAGCTGCTTTTCCTCGAGGCCGAAAACCCGAAGAAGGAGATCGCCCTCTACATCAATTCGCCCGGTGGCGTCGTCACCGCCGGTATGGCGATCTACGATACGATGCAGTTCATCAAGCCCGCGGTTTCGACGCTCTGCATCGGCCAGGCCGCGTCCATGGGCTCGCTGCTGCTGGCGGCCGGCCACAAGGACATGCGCTTCGCCACGCCGAACTCCCGCATCATGGTGCATCAGCCATCGGGCGGCTTCCAGGGCCAGGCGTCAGACATCGAGCGTCATGCCCGCGACATCCTCAAGATGAAGCGCCGCCTGAACGAGGTCTACGTCAAGCACACCGGCCGCACCTACGAGGAAGTTGAAAAGACGCTCGATCGTGACCATTTCATGGATGCGGACGAAGCCCAGAGCTGGGGCGTGATCGACAAGGTTCTGACGTCGCGCCTCGAAATGGAAGGCGAACAGGCCTAGTAATTAATAGGGATGGTGTTTTCCTCGCCACAGTTCTATCCCATTTGTGATTGAACAAGGGCTTTCATACGGCGACGAAGACGCTAATAGTAGCTATTAATGCTATGTTGAATTTTTATGACATAGCATTCGGCATTCGAAGGGGAGTTCGTTGCCGCCGGGACCAGGACATGATTGGTTGGGCCCGGTTCGTAGCCCCTGAAGCCCTTCTCGGCAAAGGCTCCGGAAACGGAGTGCCGCCAGGAGCTGATAGAGTGGACCGCGATTTCGCCTTGAAATGCGGCGTGCTGGAAGGAAAGTGATATGAGCAAGGTCAGCGGCAGCAACGGCGGCGACTCCAAGAACACTCTTTATTGTTCGTTCTGCGGAAAGAGCCAGCACGAAGTCCGGAAACTGATTGCCGGACCGACCGTCTTCATCTGCGATGAATGCGTCGAATTGTGCATGGACATCATCCGCGAGGAGAACAAGTCCTCGATGGTCAAGTCCCGCGACGGCGTTCCGACGCCCCAGGACATCATCAAGGTCCTCGACGAATACGTCATCGGCCAGCGGCAGGCGAAGAAGATCCTGTCGGTTGCCGTTCACAACCATTACAAGCGCCTGGCGCACGCCTCCAAGAACGGCGAAGTCGAGCTGGCGAAGTCGAACATCATGCTCGTCGGCCCGACCGGCTGCGGCAAGACCTATCTTGCTCAGACGCTCGCCCGCATCATCGACGTTCCCTTCACCATGGCCGACGCGACGACGCTGACCGAGGCCGGTTATGTCGGCGAGGATGTCGAAAACATCATCCTGAAGCTGCTGCAGTCGGCCGACTACAACGTCGAGCGTGCGCAACGCGGCATCGTCTACATCGACGAAGTCGACAAGATTTCGCGCAAGTCCGACAACCCGTCGATCACCCGTGACGTCTCGGGCGAGGGCGTGCAGCAGGCGCTGCTGAAGATCATGGAAGGTACGGTCGCTTCCGTTCCGCCGCAGGGCGGACGCAAGCACCCGCAGCAGGAATTCCTGCAGGTCGACACGACGAACATCCTGTTCATCTGCGGCGGCGCTTTTGCCGGCCTCGACAAGATCATCTCTGCCCGTGGCGAGAAGACCTCGATCGGCTTCGGCGCCTCGGTCAAGTCGCAGGATGACCGCCGCGTCGGCGAGGTCCTGCGCGAACTGGAGCCTGAAGATCTGGTCAAGTTCGGCCTCATCCCTGAGTTCATCGGCCGTCTGCCGGTTCTGGCGACGCTCGAGGACCTCGATGAGGACGCGCTGATCCAGATCCTGTCCGAGCCGAAGAATGCGCTGATCAAGCAGTATCAGCGCCTGTTCGAGATGGAAGACGTGGAACTGAACTTCCACGAGGACGCTCTTCGCGAAATCGCCCGCAAGGCGATCGTGCGCAAGACCGGCGCCCGCGGCCTTCGCTCGATCATGGAGAAGATCCTGCTCGACACGATGTTCGAACTGCCGACGCTGGAAGGCGTGCGCGAGGTCGTCATCTCCGAGGAAGTGGTGCGCGGTTCGGCCCGTCCGCTTTACATCTATGCCGATCGCCAGGAAGAAAAGGCCAACGCTTCGGCGTGAGCTTGGGCTTTCGTGTGATTATTTTGGGGGCTTGCCATTGGCAGGCCCCTTTCTATTTGAAAAACCATGCGAAGCGCTGTTAGTATTTGCCGGTGGGAACCGAAATTGCCTTTGCCGATGTTGCGGAAGGGGTCGTGCTTGGCAATGATGCAATGATCCGTAAGCCTCTTGCTGGCGTTTGCATTTTAGCCGGGTCGGAAGTGGTAAGCGCCGGTCCAGCCACGCGCTTCATAGTGTTGGCGTTCCGTTGTAATAAAGCTGTCACATCCGAGGGACGCGGGCGTTAGCGTGGCTTGAAAAGCGTAGTCAGAACCTCCACTTGTAGCAACAAGTGAGATTGCCGGCCGGTCCCAAGCGGCCGTGCAGAGAGCCCGGCAACGGGACGATGGAAAGGACATAAAATGACGAAGAAAACGTCTGTAGCGAGCAGCACCGCCTACCCTGTTCTGCCCCTGCGCGACATCGTGGTTTTCCCGCATATGATCGTGCCGCTGTTCGTCGGACGGGAAAAGTCGATCCGTGCGCTCGAAGAGGTCATGGGTTCCGACAAGCAGATCATGCTGGTAACGCAGATCAATGCTAGCGACGACGATCCGGATCCTTCCGCGATCCACAATGTCGGCACCGTGGCGAACGTGCTGCAGCTCTTGAAGCTGCCCGACGGCACCGTGAAGGTTCTGGTGGAAGGCCGCGCCCGCGCCGAGATCGACACCTATACCAGCCGCGAGGATTTCTATGAGGCGCTCGGCCATGTGCTCGAGGAGCCGCACGACGATCCGGTCGAACTGGAAGCCCTGTCGCGTTCGGTCGTCTCCGAATTCGAGAGCTATGTGAAGCTCAACAAGAAGATTTCGCCCGAAGTGGTCGGCGCCGCCAGCCAGATCGACGACTATTCCAAGCTCGCCGATACGGTTGCCTCGCATCTGTCGATCAAGATCACCGAGAAGCAGGAGATGCTGGAGACCACCAGCGTCAAGCAGCGCCTCGAAAAGGCTCTCGGCTTCATGGAAGGCGAGATCTCGGTCCTGCAGGTCGAAAAGCGCATCCGTTCGCGCGTCAAGCGCCAGATGGAAAAGACCCAGCGCGAATACTACCTCAATGAACAGATGAAGGCGATCCAGAAGGAACTCGGAGACGGCGAAGAAGGCCGCGACGAGATGAGCGAACTGGAAGAGCGCATCTCCAAGACCAAGCTGTCCAAGGAAGCCCGTGAAAAGGCCGATGCGGAGCTGAAGAAGCTGCGCCAGATGAGCCCGATGTCGGCGGAAGCCACCGTGGTGCGCAATTATCTGGACTGGCTGCTCGGCATTCCCTGGGGCAAGAAGTCGAAGATCAAGGCCGATCTCAACAATGCCGAGAAGATCCTCGAAGCCGATCACTTCGGTCTCGACAAGGTCAAGGAGCGCATCGTCGAATATCTGGCCGTGCAGGCCCGCGCCACCAAAATCAAGGGCCCGATCCTCTGCCTCGTCGGCCCTCCGGGCGTCGGCAAGACCTCGCTCGCCCAGTCGATCGCCAAGGCGACCGGCCGTGAGTATGTGCGTATGGCGCTTGGCGGCGTTCGTGACGAAGCCGAAATCCGCGGTCACCGCCGCACCTATATCGGCTCTATGCCCGGCAAGGTCATCCAGTCGATGAAGAAGGCTAAGAAGTCCAACCCGCTATTCTTGCTCGACGAAATCGACAAGCTCGGCCAGGACTATCGCGGCGATCCGTCTTCGGCTCTGCTCGAAGTGCTCGATCCGGCGCAGAACATGACCTTCATGGATCACTATCTGGAAGTCGAATACGACCTGTCGGATGTGATGTTCATCACGACGGCGAATACGCTGAACATTCCAGCGCCTCTGATGGACCGCATGGAGATCATCCGTATCGCCGGCTACACAGAGGATGAAAAGCGCGAAATCGCCAAGCGGCACCTGTTGCCGAAGGCCATCAAGGAACATGCGTTGCAGCCGGAAGAATTCTCGGTCAGTGACGACGCCCTGATGTCGATCAGCCAGCATTACACCCGCGAAGCCGGCGTCCGCAACTTCGAGCGCGAGCTGATGAAACTCGCCCGCAAGGCGGTCACCGAGATCATCAAGGGCAAGACGAAGGCCGTTCACGTGACGGCTGCCAACATCTCCGACTATCTGGGCGTCCCGCGCTTCCGCCATGGCGAAGCAGAGGGCGAGGATCAGGTTGGCGTCGTGACCGGTCTTGCCTGGACGGAAGTCGGCGGCGAGCTGCTGACCATCGAAGGTGTGATGATGCCGGGCAAGGGCCGCATGACGGTCACCGGCAATCTGAAGGAAGTCATGAAGGAATCGATCTCGGCAGCGGCCTCCTATGTCCGCTCGCGCGCTGTCGATTTCGGCATCGAGCCGCCGCGCTTCGACAAGAGCGACATCCACGTGCACGTGCCGGAAGGCGCAACCCCGAAGGATGGTCCCTCGGCTGGTGTCGCCATGGCAACCGCGATCGTCTCGATCATGACCGGCATCCCCGTGGACAGGCATGTGGCCATGACCGGTGAAATCACGCTTCGTGGCCGTGTGCTGCCGATCGGCGGTCTCAAGGAAAAGCTGCTCGCAGCGCTTCGCGGCGGCATCAAGAAGGTGCTGATTCCGGAGGAAAACGCCAAGGACCTGGCGGAGATTCCTGACAACGTGAAGAACAACATGGAGATCATCCCGGTATCCCGCATGGGCGAGGTGATCAAGCACGCGCTGATCCGGCGGCCGGAGCCAATCGAATGGGATGGCACGGTGGAAACGCCGGTCATCACATCGGTCGAAGGCCTCGATGAGACAGGCGCAACCATAGCGCATTGAGTGGCCTTTGCCACATTTATGCCCAATTGGCCCAAAACACGGAAAAAGGCTGGCGGAAACGCCAGCCTTTTTTGTGAAAACGTCATGTAGACGCTTGCTTTTCCTTGATTTGCAGGGCTTTTGGGTTTTCGGCGGGCCTGATGAAACCTATTCTGCGCCTAGCTTACTTTTGAGTCGTTTCATACCATTTAGAAAGGGGTGGAAACATGAACAAGAATGAACTCGTGTCCGCAGTAGCCGAAAAGGCAGGACTGACGAAGTCTGACGCGGCTTCCGCTGTTGACGCGGTTTTCGACGTTGTCCAGGCTGAACTCAAGAACAAGGGCGACATTCGCCTCGCGGGTTTCGGCAGCTTCACCGTTTCTCATCGTGCCGCATCGAAGGGCCGTAACCCGTCGACGGGCGCTGAAGTCGACATTCCGGCTCGCAACGTGCCGAAATTCACGCCCGGCAAGGGCCTGAAGGACGCCGTCAACGGCTGATCTGAGATTATCCGCCAGCCGGAAACGAGACCGGTTGTGTAGGATTTGAGAGGGGTTCGGCTTTGCCGGACCCCTTTTGTTTGGGCGGATCTTGCCGTCGCGGGGGCTTTGATCTACGACAGTTCTGTTCTCAGGGCGGGGTGAAACTCCCCACCGGCGGTAAGGGTTTCGGCCTGAGCCCGCGAGCGCCTTCTTTCGCGCCCATGCGGAGGAGGGGTCAGCAGATCCGGTGTGATTCCGGAGCCGACGGTTAAAGTCCGGATGGAAGAGAATGAGTGTCGGCCACGCGGAGGGCAGGGTTGCCCTGTGTCGCTTGGTCGTGGCTCATGCGTCCTGATTTATGTTGGTCCCTGTTTTGGATGAAAGACATGAATCAGACTTCTGTTGCCGTCGAGCCGTCCCGCGCCGTTGTCGGTGCCATCTGGATGGTCCTTGCCGGCATTGCCTTTTCGCTTCTCAACGTCGTCACCCAATGGCTGACGATGAAGCTTGCCTTTCCCTCGGCGTCCGCAGCCTTCTGGCAATATGGCTTCGCCTTCCTGTTTTCGCTGCCGTTCCTGAAGAGGCGCGGCCTTGCGGCGATGCGCACGCACTATCCTTGGCGTCACCTCGCGCGCGTCGCGCTTGCCGCGCTCGGCGTCGAGGCCTGGGTCGCCGGCCTTGCCACGGTGCCGATCTGGCAGGCGATCGCACTGGTGATGACCTCGCCCTTCTTCATCATTCTGGGCGCCCGGCTTTTCCTCGGGGAGCGCGTGGGCCCGGCCCGCTGGGCCGCGACGGCAGCGGGTTTCACCGGAGCGATGATCATTCTGCAGCCATGGTCTGATGGTTTTGGCTGGGCGGCTCTCTTGCCTGTGCTTTCGGCGCTGCTGTGGGGCGCCTCGTCGCTGATCACCAAGAGCCTGACAGGCATCGAACGGCCAGAGACGATCACCGTCTGGCTGCTCGTTCTGCTGACGCCGATAAATGGCGGGCTGGCGCTTGCGGCAGGCTTTGCAGTGCCGACGGGCGCAACCCTTGCCCTGTTCCTGCTGGCGGGGCTGCTGACCGCGGTAGCGCAGTATTTCCTGACGCTAGCCTATGCCGCAGCGGATGCCGCCTATGTCCAGCCGTTCGACGATCTGAAGCTGCCGTTGAACGTGCTGGCCGGTTGGCTGTTCTTCGGTTATGCGCCGGCGGGTTATCTCTGGCTGGGAGCGGCTCTCATCTTGTCTGCTTCGCTGTTCATCATGCGAAACGAGATGCGCCGGGAGCGCAAACCAGAGCCTGACATGATCTGACGCAAAATGCCGCATCTGTCATGCCTCTGTCATGCCGCTCGCGCAGAAAACTCATGTTTCGAATGTTCGACACATGGGGGATTTCATGACAATTTCATCGCGCAAGGCAGCGCTCGCTGCCGTGCTTCTCGCATCCGTCGCCTTTCCGGCCGCGGCCGAGCCGGTTTTCAACCGCATCGCTTCCTTCCCGGTCGCAGAGAACCTGCCTGTTGATAAGGACAAGCTTTCGGTGAGCTCCGCCGAGATCATCACCGCGACCGAAGACGGCAACACGCTGATCTATAGCGACAGCCCGCTCGGCGCGATCGGCTTTATCGACATTACCGATGCCAAGGCCCCGAAGGCCGGCGGCGCGCTGATGATGGACGGCGAGCCGACATCGGTCACCTGGAGCGCCGGCAAGGCACTGGTTGCCGTCAACACCTCCGAAAGCAAGGCCAAGCCCTCGGGCCGTCTCGCGATCGTCGACGTGGCGACCAGAAGATCGAAAACACCTGCGATCTCGGTGGTCAGCCGGATTCGATCGCCCTCAACAAGGACAAGACGCTAGGCACCATCGCAATCGAAAATGAACGCGACGAAGACATCAATGACGGCAAGATCCCGCAGATGCCGGCCGGCGATCTCGTCGTCTTCCAGGTCAAGAACGGCACCGTCGATTGCGGCACTATCAAGCACGTGACGCTGGCCGGGCTTACCGGCGTCGCCCCTGAAGATCCGGAGCCGGAATTCGTCGCCTTCAACAGCCTGAACGAGATTGCCCTGACGCTGCAGGAAAACAACGAGATCGTCATCATCGACGCCAACACGGCTGAAGTGAAGACGCATTTCTCCGCCGGCAGCGTCGATCTCACCGGCATCGACACCAAGCGTGACGGCGCCCTGAAATTCTCGGGCGAAGCCAAGGGCGTGCCGCGCGAGCCCGATGCCGTGAAGTGGCTTGACGACAACCGCCTCGTCGTCGCCAATGAAGGCGACTACCAGGGCGGCTCGCGCGGCTTCACCATTTTCGACAGGACGGGCAAGCTTCTCTACGAATCGGGCGCATCCTTCGAACGCGCCGTCGCCCATATCGGCCACTATCCGGAAAGCCGTTCGGGATCGAAGGGCGTCGAGCCGGAAGGCCTCGAAGCCGCCAAGTTCGGCGACGACAAGTATTTCTTCCTGCTCGCCGAACGTGCCTCGGTCGTCGGCGTCTATAAGGATACCGGCGCCGATCCCGAACTCGTCCAGCTGCTGCTCGCAGCCGACGATCTACACGATCGACGCCAGCAAGAAGCCGGCCGTCGCCCAGAACGCTGTCGCTGACGGCGTAGAGCATGCCTGGCTTGCCCGGAACGGCGGCGAGACCCGAAAGGGCAGCAAAGCCGATCGGATTGCCATCCTTCTCGGCGGAGACGATCTGCGGATAGGCCTTCTCGCCTTCCGAACGCTCGTAGATCATCACATGCGAGCGCGTGCCGCCGTCCTTGCCGAGATCGAGCTCGTTGGCGGTCGCAAGAAGATTGCGGGCGGGAATGGCGATCGCGCCTTCCGGCGAAATGCCTGATGGCAGCATCACCGACGCCCTCGTCGTCAAGCGTGACGGTGCCCCGGCTCAGAAGCTCGACATCGAAGGCATCGCGGCTGCCGCCGATGGCTCCTTCTGGCTCGCCTCGGAAGGCTACAGCGAGCGTCTCGTCCCGCACGCCCTCTACAACGTCAATGCCAAGGGCGACATCAAGGCCGAGATCGCGCTGCCGAAGGAGCTCGTCGCCAACGAAATCCGCTACGGCTTCGAAGGCGTGGCCATTGTCGGCACCGGCGACGACACCACGCTTTGGATGGCGGTCCAGCGCGAGTGGAGCGACGACGAGAAGGGCTTCGTCAAGCTCGTCTCCTACAATCCGAAGAAGAAGGAATGGGGTGCCGTTCGCTATCCGCTCGACAAGACGGAAAGCGGCTGGGTCGGTCTGTCGGAAATTTCGGCCGAGGGCGACAGCGTCTACATCATCGAGCGCGACAACCTCGTCGGCGATGCCGCCAGGCTGAAGAAGCTCTACAAGGTCGCGATATCAGAGCTGAAGCCCGCCAAGCTCGGCGGTGAGCTGCCGGTCGTCAAGAAGACCGAAGCCCACGACTTCCTCGGCGAGCTGAAGTCTGCCACCAACGGCTATGTGTTGGACAAGCTCGAAGGCTTCACCTTCGACGCATCGGGCAAGCCCTACGCGGTCACCGACAATGACGGCGTCAGCGACTCCTCCGGCGAGACCCTGTTCTTCCCGGTCGACCTGGTCGGCACGAACTGAGCTTCTGACGGTTCCACCACATGAAAATGGCCGGGTAAAACCCGGCCATTTTTTCGTTTCGGAGTATTGGATTCCTACCAGCGCTGATGCACATGCGGCGCGATCAGCCGCTCGTAGATCTCGCGCGTTGCGGCCATGACATCGGCCGAAAGCGGCGCAAGGTCGGCGGCGGCCGCGTTGGCCTTGGCCTGCTCGGCATTGCGGGCGCCGGGGATGACGACGGTGACGGCGTCGCTCATCAGGATCCAGCGGAGCGCGAAGGCAGCCATGGTCGCGCCCTCGGGCACCAGCTTGCGCACCTCTTCCACCGCCTGCAGGCCGACCTCGAAGGGAACGCCGGCAAAGGTCTCGCCGACATCGAAGGCTTCGCCGTTGCGGTTGAAATTGCGGTGGTCGTCGCTGGCAAAATGTGTGTCCCGGGTGATCTTGCCGGAGAGAAGACCGCTTGCGAGCGGCACACGGGCGATGATCGCCACATTGCTGCGGCGTGCTTCCTGGAAGAACAGATGGTCGGGGCGCTGGCGGAAGATGTTGTAGATGATCTGGATGCTGACGACGCCGGGATATTCGATTGCCTTCAGCCCGTCTTCGACCTTTTCGACGCTGACGCCGTAACCCTTGATCTTGCCGGCCTTCTGCAGCGCGTTCAGGCCCTCGAAGATCTCCGGCCGGTAAAGCGCGTCGCGCGGCGGGCAGTGGAGCTGCACGAGGTCGAGGCTGTCGACGGCAAGATTCGTCAGGCTGCGGTCGATAAAGCCTTCGAGATTAGCCTTTGTGTAGCCTTCGGCGACATGCGGGTTGAGGCGGCGGCCGACCTTGGTGGCGACCATCGGCCGTTCACCGCCACGCGTCTTCAGCACGTCGGCGATGATCTTTTCCGAGCGGCCGTCGCCATAGACATCGGCCGTATCGATGAATGTCATGCCGGCATCGAGCGCGGCATTCAACGCCGCGCGTCCGTCCGCCTCGCTGATATCGCCCCAGGAGCCGCCGATCTGCCAGGCCCCGAAGCCGACATTGGTGACGGTGAAAGGCATGCGGCCAAAAGCATGGTGTTTCATGAAAAATCCTCCCTACAGCATGTCGCCCGGAAGTGTGTGGGGACAACGACATGCATAAAAACAAAGAGCCAAAGCGCGTCGGATGATTCAAGCAAGATGCGACGCACTGATGAAAGACAATGGCACTATCAGCCGGGTGACTTTGCGGCAATTGTCGATCCGGCTTTGATTGGTCGCCTCGATGAAATAACGTCGCGATATAAGGCTTCAACCGCAATGGATGGAAAAGGACAGATCATGGAGATCAAACCCGCCGGCTCTCGCCCCTCGACGAAGCCACCGGCCGATTATTTCACCGGCGCCGTTCGCCAGGATCCGCTGATGGAAACGCCGGCGCCGGCACGGGCGAGGGCGGTCTCCGTCACCTTCGAACCCGGCGCCCGCACGGCCTGGCATACGCACCCGCTCGGCCAGACGCTGATCGTGACATCAGGCAAGGGCCTCGCCCAGAGTTGGGGTGGGGACATCCGCGAGATCCGCGCCGGCGATACCGTCTGGTTCGCGCCGGGCGAAAAACACTGGCACGGTGCTGCCCCGGATACGGCGATGACGCATATCGCCATCCATGAAGCGCTGGACGGCAGCCACGTCGACTGGATGGAAAAGGTCAGCGACGAGCAATATTCCGGTAAAATTTGAGCTGATCAGAGTCGCTTCAGGCAATAGGAAAAATGCGCGTGCGATTCGACCGTCAGGAACTCGAATTGCCAGCCGTAATCCTTGCAGAACTTGGTGACCGCCTCGACGACGCCGTAGACGATCGGCTTGACCGTATTGCCGGTGCAGAAATCATGCCCGGCAATGCGCCCCGTCCGCTTCACTTCCTTTTCGCAGAGCAGCAGTTCCTGCCAGGTGAGCTCGAAGGAATGATCGGTATCGATATAGGCCCAGTCGAGGAAATCGTCCTCGAATTCGGCAAGCTTTTCGAGTGAGGTCCCTTGCATCAGGTGCAGCCGGCCGGCCTCGATCTCGGCCGCGAAATTCGTGTGGATCGAGTCGAGCCCGGAGCTGTAGCGATCCATCGACCAGGGATCGATGAGGTAGAGTTGCGCCGGGCGGTTCTTTTCCAGGATCTCCGCCGTATATTCGCCGAAGGCTGCTCCCACCTCGACGCCGATGCCGCCGTTCGGAATCCGATAGAGCAGCTCGCCGCGATCCGGCAGCAGACGGGCATTTTCCATGTGGTGGGCGCTGAGCGGGGTGCGCGGCATGCTCGCCCGGAGCGCCTGCCTTTCTTCACGTGTCTTCATCTCTGATCTCGGGATTGCGGGCGACTGACGGCGGCCCTGATGCGGTTTGACGGGAAGGTAGGAGCAGCCGGCACCGATGACAACCGCATGACAGGAATTTGCTTCTTTCGAACAAACCGCTAAGTTCCATCTGTGAACTGACGAAAAAGCCTCGGGAGGAGCGATTTCATGAAACGCATGTGGCCTGAAGAATTCAACGCCATCATCAGCGGAGCTGAGGAGGTGATGTTGGAAACACCAGCCGAGGCCGGCGAAGCGCCGCTGCAGCGCAAGGCGCTGAAGGCGCGAATCACCATGCAGGATTACGAGCGGATCTGGCCGCTCGCCGAAATGCGCTTCCGGCTTGGCGAAAGAGATGGCAAGGCCGTCACGCTGATCACCACCAATCCCCATTACCACGCCTGGCACCCGAAGGACGGCGGCAGCGTCGATTCCGTGTCGGACAGCGGCCGCCATTACAAGACGGATTATCTCGTCGTGCACTTCCTGCTCGATGACGTGAAGGAAACATCCCCCGCTTGATGTTGCTCAGATCCGGTGCCGGCCACGGCACCGGTCTTCTGTTGACGCCGAGTTGATCCCGCCGCTGATGACAACGGCGGCGATATCGCTAAGTTTGGCGAACCATATCCTTACGAAATTGGAGGTTCCCGTGACGGGCAATGTGCTGGATATCCCGGTCAAGACTGTGGATGGTCGTGAGACCGCGCTCAACGAATACAAGGGCAGAGTGCTCTTGGTCGTCAATGTCGCCTCGAAATGTGGGCTGACCGTCCAATATGAGGGGTTGGAAAAACTCTATGGGGAAAAGCGCGAGCGCGGCTTTGTCATCGCTGCCTTTCCCGCCAATGACTTCAAGGGCCAGGAGCCCGGCACCGACGCCGAGATCCTCGATTTCTGCACCAGCACCTACGACGTCACCTTCCCGATCTTCTCGAAGATCTCGGTCAAGGGCGAGGCCCAGCACCCGCTTTACCGGCAACTGACCAAGTCGGGCGTGAAGACGACGGGTGACGGACCAATGCGCGAACGCTTGAAATCCCATGGGCTGACCGGCGGAGATGAGGAAGACATCCTCTGGAACTTCGAAAAATTCCTGATCGGCCGCGACGGCAAAGTCGCCGCCCGATTCGCGCCGGATGTGACGGCGGATGATTCGCGGCTGGTTTCCGCTGTGGATAAAGAACTCGCGAAGGCATGAATGGAGGGCGATGAGCACCCACCGGACAGCGGGATGCTCATCGCCCCGATCACGCTCTCACATCTCAGTCGGAGAAAACGAGAAAGCGCATCCGGCGCCGTTCCAAGATCCTCAGATCCCAAGCACGGTCACAAGCGGGGGCGTAAAGTCCTTGAAGCCCACTCTCGGCCAGTCACACCTCTTGTCGAATTTCGTCTTTGGTTCGTGGCGCTGACATTGCGGATTCGTCTTGAATGCATATCCGGGCAGGGTGACGTATGTGGCGCTTGGCGCGCCAAGGGCAATCGCGATGCACAGCATCAATGCGGAGCGCAGGGTCCTCATGGCACACCTCCAGGCGTGATGAACCTTCAAGCGCGGAGACTTTCCGGGCCGCGAATATTCCCACTTTTGCCGGCCCCTATCCATTCGCCCAATAGGAGGTGGCGCGGCGGCCGGGAGTAGTCCGTTTTGGTAGAGCGCTGGCTTTTCAGGCGGCGGGCCGCATCTGAACTTGCCGGCGTGACGCCTTGCTGCGCTGGAACGTGTTGCCGAACGCTGCCTCGAATTCGTGGTCGACAGTCTCTGCAGATGTAGGTGAACGTGTGGGAGCCAACCCTGTCGCGAGGCCTCGTAGGAGGCGACGCATAGCGATCACGATGTCACATCTGCGTCAGAGAAAATGAGAAGGCGCATCGGGCGCCGCTCATAAATGAAACGCGGTTTTGGAAAAACGAAAACGTATATTCATCGCCGCTTTGACCGCTGTCTTTGAAAGACGCGGGGAATCGGCTGATTGTGCTTAAGACGCCGCGCTGGCTGGTTTTCTTGATTTCCAGGCTGCAGGCTGAATTGTCGGCATCGACCGAAAAATTAATCGGCAGATCTGACGGCATTCTCAGGAGATAGGTCCTGGCTTCACGCGCCGGGGTTTCTCCCGAGGTCGTGATCGTCTGGTTTGCGGCAGACAGGAAAACCTCTAGCGCCGGCTCTCTGGCAATGCACGGTGGCGCAGCCACGCTGGCGAGAAGCAGCGCAGAGATGATCGCAACGGTTTTCATGAGGTGTCTCCTGACGAAACACCTTGCGCAGATCGTGACCGGATTAGCGAGCTAATTCGGGAGCCTAAGTCTGATGAACAAGCAGCAGGAAGGTTTGGAAATGGTGGGCGATGACGGACTCGAACCGCCGACATCCTCGGTGTAAACGAGGCGCTCTACCAACTGAGCTAATCGCCCATCGCAAACGAAGCCGGATCGGCCTGCCGCGTTGGTGGCCGTGATCTATGCGGATCGCGGCAAAACCGCAAGAGTGTTTGTGAAGATTTTCTGATTTTTTTTGGTGGTGTCCCGCGTCTTGCAATGCCGCTCAGGTTCGGCTCGGCTGTGGAAAAGTGAGGGGAGGGTGGCGAGCATCTTCGTTTCGAAGGCGCTGCGTCTGCGCCTGAGCATCGCTGCAGAAGACGGAAGTGCCGGCTTTTGTTCGTCTGGCACCCAACCCGCCGAAACAATTCGCGAACTGTCATGGTTTTGTCTCCAAACCTGCTTGACACTAAAAGGCGAACCCCGTAGTTAGCCGCTCATCGAAACGGGCAGCCGTTTTGGAGGGGTGCGAAGGCATCCGGACTGCTTGAAATGAATTGCGGGTGTAGCTCAGTTGGTTAGAGTGCCGGCCTGTCACGCCGGAGGTCGCGGGTTCGAGCCCCGTCACTCGCGCCATTTCAAGTCTTGTAAAACGCAAATGCGATTTGTCGTTTGTCCGGTTGTCTTTATCCTCGCGGCCGCAAAATGGCCGATCAATGCGCGGGTGTAGCTCAGTCGGTTAGAGTGCCGGCCTGTCACGCCGGAGGTCGCGGGTTCGAGCCCCGTCACTCGCGCCATTTCTTCCGAAAGCCATGCAGTTTCCAATGGTCAGGCATGCAGGTTCAAACGGCTTGCACGGATTTGTCGCGACATCGTTGCATCTGCTTGATAATGTCCGCGCGACACGCGTCGAATTGCCTCTGTAAAAGTCTTGCGCCGGGGCCTCGGCTGCGCTAACCACGGCTTGTTGCAACGCACGTTCGCTTGCCGGGCATTTGCCCAAATGCGCCGCCTGGCGTCACCGGCAAGCAGGGATGAACATGATGACTGAACTGCTCAGTTCTTATATTCCGATCGCTATCTTCATTGCTATTGCGCTCGTCATCGGCCTGGCGCTGCTCATCGCGCCGTTCGCCGTGGCTTTCAAAGCGCCTGATTCGGAAAAGCTCTCGGCTTACGAATGCGGCTTCAACGCTTTCGATGACGCCCGCATGAAGTTCGACATCCGCTTTTACCTCGTGTCGATTCTCTTCATCATCTTCGATCTCGAAGTCGCCTTCCTCTTTCCCTGGGCCGTGTCTTTCGGTGCCATCGGCTGGTTCGGCTTCTGGTCAATGATGGTCTTCCTTCTCGTGCTGACCATCGGCTTTATCTATGAATGGAAGAAGGGAGCCCTGGAATGGGAGTAGCCCCTGTGAGCAATCAGCCGCTCGTCGCCCAGCAGCCGAAGGGGATCATCGATCCCTCGACCGGCAAGCCGGTCGGCAGCAACGACCCATTTTTCGGTGAGATCAACAACGAGCTCGCCGACAAGGGTTTTCTCGTCACCTCGACCGACGAACTGATCAACTGGGCCCGCACCGGCTCGCTGATGTGGATGACCTTCGGGCTTGCCTGCTGCGCCGTCGAAATGATGCAGCTGTCCATGCCGCGTTATGACGTCGAGCGCTTCGGTTTTGCGCCGCGCGCCTCGCCGCGCCAGTCCGACGTGATGATCGTCGCCGGCACGCTGACCAACAAGATGGCGCCGGCGCTGCGCAAGGTCTACGACCAGATGCCCGAGCCGCGTTATGTCATCTCGATGGGCTCCTGCGCCAATGGCGGCGGCTATTATCACTATTCCTATTCGGTGGTGCGCGGCTGTGACCGCATCGTGCCGATCGACATCTACGTGCCGGGCTGTCCCCCCACGGCAGAGGCGCTGCTTTACGGCGTGCTTCTGCTGCAGAAGAAGATCCGTCGTACCGGCACGATCGAACGCTAAGGGTTAAGGACAAGGCATATGAGTGAAGCCCTGACTGAGCTTGCGTCCTACCTTGGCGAAGCGCGCGGCAACCTGATCGCCGCATCGCAGATGAAGTATGGCGAACTGACGCTGACGACGACGGGTGAAAACCTGGTCGCACTTCTGACCTTCCTGCGCGACGACGCCAAATGCGGTTTCGTCAACCTGATCGATATTTGCGGCGTCGACTGGCCGCAGCGCGAGCTGCGTTTCGATGTCGTCTACCACCTGCTGTCGCCGAAGAAGAACCTGCGTATCCGCGTCAAGGTCGCAACGGATGAAGATACGCCGGTCCCGTCGGCCTGCCCCGTCTATCCGGGCGCCGACTGGTTCGAGCGCGAGACCTGGGACATGTACGGCGTGCTCTTCACCGGCCATCCGGACCTGCGTCGCATCCTGACCGACTACGGCTTCGAAGGTCATCCGCTGCGCAAGGATTTCCCGACCACCGGCTTCGTTGAAGTGCGCTACGACGACGCGGCAAAGCGCGTCGTCTACGAGCCGGTCGAGCTGAAGCAGGAATTCCGCAACTTCGACTTTATGTCGCCATGGGAAGGCACGGAGTATGTGCTGCCGGGCGACGAAAAAGCGAAGCAATAATTCAAGGTGGTTGGTGGGCTTAGCCCGCCATTCACTAGTTATCTGAGAACGCGAGCCCATCGCCATGACAGAACATAACGTCCGCAACTTCAATATCAATTTCGGACCGCAGCATCCGGCGGCGCACGGCGTTCTTCGTCTTGTCCTGGAGCTTGACGGCGAAATTGTGGAGCGTGTCGATCCGCATATCGGCCTTTTGCATCGCGGCACCGAGAAGCTGATCGAGACCAAGACCTATCTTCAGGCCGTGCCCTATTTCGATCGCCTCGACTACGTCGCACCGATGAACCAGGAACATGCCTATGCGATGGCCGTCGAAAAGCTGCTCGGCATCGAGATCCCGATTCGCGGCCAGCTGATCCGTGTTCTCTATTCGGAAATCGGCCGCATCCTGTCGCACCTTCTGAACGTCACGACGCAGGCCATGGACGTCGGCGCGCTGACGCCGCCGCTCTGGGGCTTCGAAGAGCGTGAAAAGCTGATGGTGTTCTACGAGCGCGCCAGCGGCTCGCGCATGCATGCCGCTTATATCCGTCCGGGCGGCGTCCACCAGGATCTGCCCGAACAGCTCGTGCAGGATATCGGCGCCTGGTGCGATCCGTTCCTGAAGGCGCTCGATGACATCGACAACCTGTTGACCGGCAACCGCATCTTCAAGCAGCGCAACGTCGATATCGGCGTCGTCTCGCTGGAGGAATGCTGGGCTTGGGGCTTCTCCGGCGTCATGGTGCGCGGTTCGGGTGCGGCCTGGGATCTGCGTCGCGCCCAGCCCTATGAATGTTATTCCGATCTCGAATTCGATATCCCGATCGGCAAGAATGGCGACAACTACGACCGTTATCTGATCCGCATGATCGAGATGCGCGAATCGGTCCGCATCATGAAGCAATGCGTCAACCGCCTGCTCTCGGATGCCAGGACCGGTCCTTTCTCGTCGATCGACGGCAAGGTCGTGCCGCCGAAGCGCGGCGAGATGAAGCGCTCGATGGAAGCGCTGATCCACCACTTCAAGCTCTATACCGAAGGCTACCATGTGCCGGCCGGCGAGGTTTACGCCGCCGTCGAGGCGCCGAAGGGCGAATTCGGTGTCTATCTCGTCTCCGACGGCACCAACAAGCCCTATCGCTGCAAGATCCGCGCGCCCGGTTATGCCCATCTGCAGGCGATGGACTTCATGTGCCGCGGCCACCAGCTTGCCGACGTCGCGGCCGTCCTCGGCTCGCTCGACATCGTCTTCGGCGAGGTGGATCGCTGATGCAGCTTCTGCCGCTGGCCGTCGTTATCCTTCTTTCGGCATCCGGGGTTTCGGCTCAGGAATCCGATAGCCTCGGCACGCCGCTCGGCCATAAGGAAGAGACGCCGCCGGCGCAGCAATCGTCCATGGGTGAGCTTTTGTCCAAGGGCTATCAGATCAAGGCTGCCATTCCGAACGGCAGCAAATTCGTAGTGTTTATGCAAAAAGACCAGTCGGCCTATGCCTGCGAAATGCAGTCTTTGACCGCTTCGCGGTGTGGAACCTTAAACTGACAAGGCGTGAGAAAGAATGTCCGTTCGTCGATTAGCCGAAGATCAATTTCAGCCTGCCGCATTCGCCTTCAGCGATGAGAATGCGGTCTGGGCGGACAAGACGATCCAGAAATACCCCGCCGGCCGCCAGCAATCGGCGGTCATTCCGCTGTTGATGCGGGCGCAGGAGCAGGACGGCTGGGTCACGCGCGCGGCGATCGAAAAGATCGCCGACATGCTTGATATGGCCTATATCCGCGTGCTCGAGGTCGCGACCTTCTATACGCAGTTCCAGCTGCATCCGGTTGGTACCCGCGCCCATGTCCAGGTCTGCGGTACGACGCCCTGCATGCTGCGCGGCTCGGAAGCGCTGATGTCGGTCTGCAAGAGCAAGATCCATGCCCATGCCTTCGAGCGCAATGCCGAAGGCACGCTATCCTGGGAAGAGGTCGAATGTCTCGGGGCCTGCGTCAACGCCCCGATGGTGATGATCGGCAAGGACACCTATGAAGACCTGACGCCCGCGCGTCTCGAAGAGATCATCGACGTCTTTGCCGCCGGCAATGGCGCCAGCATCAAGCCCGGCACCCAGATCGACCGGGTGTTTTCGGCGCCCGAAGGCGGCCTGACCTCGCTGACGACGGAAGAGCCGAAGGCAAGGACCCGCGCCAAGAAGGCCGATGCCGAAACCGTATCGGCTCCAGTCGACGCCGCGCCGGTTCCTCCCTCCGAGGCCGCCCGCCCGAAGAGCACCGATGCCGAGACCAATGCTGCCCTGAAGACTCCGGCGACGGCGCCGAAGGCGGCTGCGAAAAACGCAAAGGCAGCCGAGCAGCAGCCGATATCAGGCACGGCGGCTGCCGAACCGGCGCCGAAAGCTGCCGTCAAGGCTGAAGCCGCCTCGGCGGAAAAGCCTGCTCTGACCGACAAGAATCGGCCGGCCGGCATCGAAAAGCCCGCCGCACCTGATGATCTGAAGATGATCTCGGGTGTCGGCCCGAAGATCGAGGCGACGTTGAACGAAATCGGCATCTTCACCTTCGCGCAGGTCGCAGGCTGGAAGAAGGCCGAACGCGAATGGGTCGATGGCTATTTGAATTTCCGCGGCCGCATCGAACGCGATGACTGGGTCAAGCAGGCCAAGGCGCTCGCCAAGGGCGGGGAAGCGGAATATATCAAGGTCTTCGGCAAGAAGCCGCGGTAAGAGGTGAAGCATGTTACAAGATAAAGACCGCATCTTTACCAACATCTACGGCCTCAAGGACAAATCCCTGAAGGGCGCGATGAGTCGCGGCCACTGGGACGGCACCAAGCAGATCCTCGAAAAGGGCCGCGACTGGATCATCAATGAGATGAAGGCGTCAGGCCTTCGCGGTCGTGGTGGCGCCGGTTTCCCGACCGGCCTCAAATGGTCCTTCATGCCGAAGGAAAGCGACGGCCGGCCGCATTATCTCGTCGTCAACGCCGACGAATCCGAGCCTGGCACCTGCAAAGACCGCGACATCATGCGCCACGATCCGCATACGCTGATCGAAGGCTGCGTCATCGCGAGTTTCGCGATGGGCGCCAATGCGGCTTACATCTACGTGCGCGGCGAATATATCCGCGAGCGCGAAGCGCTGCAGGCGGCGATCGACGAATGCTATGATTATGGCCTGCTCGGCAAGAACAACAAGCTCGGCTGGGACATGGATATCTTCGTCCATCACGGCGCCGGCGCCTATATTTGCGGCGAGGAAACCGCGCTGCTCGAAAGCCTTGAAGGCAAGAAGGGCCAGCCGCGTCTGAAGCCGCCGTTCCCGGCCAATATGGGCCTCTACGGCTGCCCGACGACGGTCAACAACGTCGAATCGATCGCTGTTGCGCCGACCATCCTGCGCCGCGGCGCCGGCTGGTTCTCGGCCATCGGCCGTCCGAACAATGTCGGCACCAAGCTGTTCATGCTCTCCGGCCACGTCAACAAGCCGTGCACGGTTGAAGAGGAAATGGGCATCACCTTCCGCGAACTGGTCGACCGCCATGCCGGCGGCATTCGCGGCGGCTGGGACAACCTGCTTGCCGTCATTCCAGGCGGGGCATCCTGCCCGATCGTTCCGGCCAAGGACATCATCGATTGCCCGATGGATTTCGACGGCCTGCGCGGCGTCGGCTCTTCCTTCGGTACGGCCGCCGCGATAGTCATGGACAAGTCCACCGACGTCATCAAGGCGATCGCCCGTATCTCCGCCTTCTTCAAGCATGAGAGCTGCGGCCAGTGCACGCCCTGCCGCGAAGGCACGGGCTGGATGTGGCGTGTGATGGAGCGCATGGCCAAGGGCAATGCCCAGAAGCGCGAAATCGACATGCTGTTCCAGGTGACGAAGCAGATCGAAGGCCACACCATTTGTGCGCTCGGCGATGCCGCGGCATGGCCGGTGCAGGGTCTGATCCGTAACTTCCGTCCCGAGATCGAAAAGCGCATCGACCAGTATACGGCGAGCGCGCTTGATCACGGTGCGGTTCTGGAGGCGGCTGAATAATCATGGCGGACAACGCATCCAAGAGTGGGAAGAAGGAAGAAGTCGCCGATTTCGCGGCCGGTTTCGGCCGTCTTGCCGCCGAGATGCTGGAAAATGCACGGGCGATGCCGGTGCATCCGCTGATGGCGCAGCCCGCGGCAGCCTTTGCCGCCGCAACGGCGATCGGCTTTGGTTTCTCGACCCAGATGGCCGGCGCTTTCTTCGGTGCCTGGCAGAGCGCCCTGGAAACGACCGGCAAGGTCGCCGCCGCCCTCGATGACACGCCGCCGGACGAACTGAAGCCCGATGTCGATATCCGGCCGGAGAATATTCGCTCGGAGGTCAAGGCTTTCACCAAGCCGCGGGCCGACAAGAAGGCAAGGCCGACATTGACTGTCGTCAAGCCGGTCAGCGAGTCGATCCCACCCAGCCAAACGAAGGCCAGCCAGCCAAAGCCGGCGGTGAAGGCAAAACCGGTTGCGCGGGGGAAGGCCGACGATCTCAAGCTGATTGCCGGCATCGGCCCGAAGCTGGAGCAGGTGCTGAACGCCAAGGGCGTTCGCAGCTTTGCCGAGATCGCTGCCTGGACCGACGAGGAAATCGCCCGGTTCGACGCTGAACTCGGCTTCAACGGCCGCATCGGCCGTGACGACTGGACCGGCCAGGCGAAAGTTCTGGCGGGGCGGAGCCGCAGAAAGAAATGAACTATCCGGCCGTGTCGATCGGCCGGAAAGATGGGCAGGTCGGCGGACGGGCGGGGGCCTGAAGATGCCGGTGCGGGTTCCGGATCTGGAATGCGCGACAGAGAATTTGGGCGACATCAGATGTCGGCAGGACGAAAGATCCGGCTTGGCAATGAGAGTGTTGCAAAAATAGGTTTGTTTGCCGTCATCAGGCAAACGGGAAACAGGACTGAGCGACGATGGCAAAACTGAGGATTGACGGCAACGAGATCGAAGTTCCGGATCATTTCACGCTATTGCAGGCGTGCGAGGATGCCGGTGCCGAGGTTCCGCGCTTCTGCTTCCATGAGCGCCTGTCGGTTGCCGGCAATTGCCGCATGTGCCTTGTCGAGGTGAAGGGCGGCCCGCCGAAGCCGCAGGCTTCCTGCGCCATGAGCGTGCGCGACATCCGCGGCGGCCCGAACGGCGAACTGCCTGAGGTTTTCACCAACACCCCGATGGTCAAGAAGGCCCGCGAAGGTGTGATGGAATTCCTGCTGATCAACCATCCGCTCGATTGCCCGATCTGCGACCAGGGCGGCGAATGCGACCTGCAGGACCAGGCGATGGCCTTCGGCATAGACACCTCGCGCTATCAGGAAGACAAGCGCGCCGTCGAGGACAAGTATATCGGCCCGCTCGTCAAGACGGTGATGAACCGCTGCATCCACTGCACGCGCTGCGTCCGCTTCACCACCGAGGTCGCCGGCATTTCCGAACTCGGCCTGATCGGCCGCGGCGAGGATGCCGAGATCACCACCTATCTCGAACAGGCGATGACCTCCGAGCTGCAGGGCAACGTCGTCGACCTTTGCCCGGTTGGCGCACTCACCTCGAAGCCCTTCGCCTTCACCGCGCGCCCGTGGGAATTGAACAAGACCGAATCGATCGACGTCATGGACGCCGTCGGTTCGGCAATCCGCGTCGACACTCGCGGCCGTGAGGTCATGCGCATCCTGCCGCGCGTCAATGAAGCGATCAACGAGGAGTGGATCTCCGATAAGAGCCGCTTCATCTGGGACGGCCTGAAGACCCAGCGCCTCGACCGGCCCTATGTTCGCCGCGACGGCCGCCTGCAGCCCGCCACCTGGGCCGAAGCCTTCGGCGCAATCAAGGCCGCCGTCGGCGCCACCTCGGGCGACAAGATCGGCGCGATATCAGGCGACCTCGCTTCCGTCGAGGAAATGTATGCGCTCTCCGAACTGGTGAAGTCGCTGGGGTCGGTCAATCTCGACTGTCGCCAGGATGGGGCGGCACTCGATCCGTCGCTCGGCCGTTCTAGCTACCTGTTCAACCCGACGATCTCGGGCATCGACCAGGCCGACGCGCTGTTGATCATCGGCGCCAATCCGCGCTTCGAGGCAGCCATCCTCAACGCCCGCATCCGCAAGCGCTGGCGCCGCGGCAAGTTCCCGATCGGCGTCATCGGCGAGCTGGCTGAACTGCGCTACAGCTATGATTACCTCGGCGGCGGTCCCGACACGCTGAAGGATCTGGTCGACGGTACCCACGCCTTCGCGGACGTGCTGAAGAATGCCGCCAAGCCGATGATCATCATCGGCCAGGGTGCGCTGGCGCGCACCGACGGCGCCGGCGTTCTCGCCAGTGCTGCCAAGCTCGCCGGCTCGGTCGGCGTGGTCGCCGAAGGCTGGAACGGCTTTGCCGTCCTCCATACCGCTGCCTCGCGCGTCGGCGGTCTCGACCTCGGCTTCGTGCCGGGCGCCAAGGGCGTCAATGCCGCCGAGATGCTGACGGCGATGGACGTGCTCTTCCTGCTCGGTGCCGACGAACTCGACTTCACCGCCAAGAAGGCCAAGCTCACCGTCTATATCGGCTCGCATGGCGATAACGGCGCGCACCATGCCGACGTCATCCTGCCGGCGGCAGCCTATACCGAAAAGTCCGGCACCTGGGTCAACACCGAAGGCCGCGTCCAGATGGGCAACCGCGCAGGTTTTGCGCCGGGTGATGCCCGCGAGGACTGGGCGATCATCCGCGCCCTTTCCGACGTGCTCGGCAAGAAGCTTCCCTTCGATTCGCTCAGCGAATTGCGTGTCCGGCTCTATGCCGCTTTCCCGCATTTCGCTGCCATCGACGAGATCGCCGAAACCGATAGCGCCCAAATTGCCGCAGTTGCGAAAAAAGCCGGCAAGATGAACAAATCCGGGTTTGCGTCGCCGGTGAAAGACTTCTATTTGACGAACCCGATAGCGCGTGCCTCGGCTGTCATGGCGGAGTGCTCGGCATTGGCCCGCAACAACTTCAAAGTCGCGGCAGAGTAAGGGCAGGGGACTATGGATTCTTTCTTTTCGACCTATGTCTGGCCGGCGATCATCATGATCGGTCAGTCGCTGCTGCTTCTCGTCTGCCTGCTCGTCTTCATCGCCTATGTACTGCTCGCCGACCGCAAGATCTGGGCGGCCGTGCAACTGCGCCGCGGCCCGAACGTCGTCGGTCCCTTCGGCCTGTTCCAGTCCTTCGCCGACCTTTTGAAGTTCGTCTTCAAGGAACCGGTCATTCCGGCCGGCGCCAACAAGGCGGTGTTCCTGCTTGCCCCGCTGGTGACGGTGCTTCTGGCGCTGTCCACCTGGGCGGTGGTGCCGCTGGCCGACGGATGGGTGATCGCCAACATCAATGTCGGCATCCTCTATATTTTCGCGATCTCCTCGCTCGAGGTTTACGGCATCATCATGGGCGGCTGGGCTTCGAACTCGAAGTATCCGTTCCTCGGCGCGCTGCGCTCGGCGGCGCAAATGGTGTCCTATGAAGTCTCGATCGGCTTCGTCATCGTCACCGTGCTTCTCTGCGTCGGCTCGCTGAACCTGACCGATATCGTCAATGCGCAGCATACCGGCCTCGGCACCATGCTCGGCCTGCCGGCGTCGTTCCTCGACTGGCACTGGCTGTCGCTCTTCCCGATGTTCATCATCTTCTTCATTTCGGCGCTCGCCGAAACGAACCGCCCGCCCTTCGACCTCCCGGAAGCCGAATCGGAACTCGTCGCCGGCTTCATGGTCGAATACGGCTCCTCGCCATACATGATGTTCATGCTCGGCGAATATGCGGCCGTCTGCCTGATGTGCGCGCTGACGACGATCCTCTTCCTCGGCGGCTGGCTGCCCCCGGTCGATATCTGGATCCTCAACTGGGTCCCAGGCATCATCTGGTTCACGCTGAAGGCCTGCCTGGTGTTCTTCATGTTCGCGATGGTCAAGGCCTTCGTTCCGCGCTACCGCTACGATCAGCTCATGCGCCTCGGCTGGAAGGTATTCCTGCCGCTGTCGCTCGCCATGGTCGTCATCGTTGCATTCGTGCTGAAACTGATGGGTTGGGCATGATCATGCCCACTCTCGTTTCCGGCAAAATTGGAGGTTGAAGATGGCAAGCTTGTCCGGCTCCATCAGCTCGCTGTTTCTCAAGGAATTCGTCGGCGCGTTCTTTCTGTCGATGCGCTATTTCTTCCGCCAGAAGGCGACGATCAACTATCCCTTCGAAAAGGGTCCGGTTTCCCCGCGTTTCCGCGGCGAGCATGCGTTGCGCCGTTATCCGAACGGCGAAGAACGCTGCATCGCCTGCAAGCTCTGCGAGGCGATCTGTCCTGCCCAGGCGATCACCATCGAGGCCGGTCCGCGCCGCAATGATGGCACGCGCCGCACGGTGCGCTACGACATCGACATGGTGAAGTGCATCTATTGCGGCTTCTGCCAGGAAGCCTGCCCGGTCGACGCGATCGTCGAAGGCCCGAATTTCGAATTTGCGACGGAAACCCGCGAAGAGCTCTACTTCGACAAGGCGCGGCTTCTGGACAACGGAGACCGGTGGGAGCGCGAAATCGCTCGCAACATCGCGATCGACTCGCCGTACCGCTGATTGAGATTTTGAAATGCCGCGGTGGAGCGCAGTTGCTCCTGTCGCGGTCAATATGCACAGGAGCTTTGCCGGTTAGCGCCAGCGAAAGCTCCATCGGGCAGGGAAACTCCCGGCTGCCCGGGGGAAGATGAAAAAGGCACCAACATGGGTCTGCAGGCTCTATTTTTCTATCTTTTCGCCTTTGTCGCGGTGGCGTCGGCGTTCATGGTTATCTGGGCGAAGAACCCGGTTCACTCGGTTCTGTTCCTGATCCTGGTGTTCTTCAATGCGGCTGGCCTCTTCCTGCTGCTCGGTGCCGAATTCCTGGCGATGATCCTGCTTGTCGTCTATGTCGGCGCCGTCGCCGTCCTCTTCCTCTTCGTGGTGATGATGCTCGATATCGACTTCACCGAACTGAGGGCCGGCGTTCTCGAATATGCGCCGATCGGCGGGCTGATCGGGGTGATCCTCGCAGCCGAGCTGATCGTCGTCATCGGCGGCAGCGTCATCTCGCCTGAGATCGCCAAATCAGTCGCCATGCCGATCCCGGCGCTAAGCGAGCGCACCAATACGGCCGCCCTCGGCGACGTGCTCTACACTAACTACGTCTATTTCTTCCAGATCGCCGGTCTGGTGCTTCTGGTCGCCATGATCGGTGCGATCGTGCTGACGTTGAGACACCGCACCAACATCAAGCGGCAGAATATTCCCAGGCAGGTTGCCCGCACGCCCGCCACCGCCGTCAAGGTGGTTTCGGTCAAGCCCGGGCAGGGCGTCTAAAGGCAGGTCAAGGAACAAAGAACATGGTCATCGGACTTTCCCACTACCTGACGGTCAGCGCCATCCTCTTCACGCTCGGCGTCTTCGGCATCTTCCTGAACCGGAAGAACGTCATCGTCATCCTGATGTCGATCGAACTGATCCTGCTCGCCGTCAACATCAACATGGTCGCCTTCTCCTCCTTCCTGAACGACATCGTCGGCCAGGTCTTCGCGCTGTTCATCCTGACGGTCGCGGCTGCCGAAGCGGCGATCGGTCTTGCAATTCTCGTTGTCTTCTACCGCAACCGCGGCTCGATCGCGGTCGAAGACGTCAATATGATGAAGGGCTGAGTGGCTCATGTTCCTCTATAAGGCTATCGTCTTTCTTCCCTTGATCGGTGCGATCGTCGCCGGCCTTTTCGGCCGCGCCATCGGCGCCAAGGCTTCGGAATATGTCACCAGCGGCCTGATGATCATCGCCGCCATCCTGTCTTGGGTCGTCTTCTTCACCGTCGGCATGGGTCATGCCGAAGGCGGCCCGATCAAGGTCGAGGTGCTGCGCTGGATCCAGTCCGGCGGCATCGACGTCTCGTGGTCGCTGCGTGTGGATACGCTGACCTCCGTCATGCTGATCGTCGTCAACACGGTCTCGACGCTGGTGCATGTCTATTCGATCGGCTACATGCATACCGATCCGCATCGCCCGCGCTTCTTCGCCTATCTCTCGCTCTTCACCTTCGCCATGCTGATGCTGGTGACCGCTGACAACCTTGCCCAGATGTTCTTCGGCTGGGAAGGCGTCGGTCTCGCCTCCTATCTGCTGATCGGCTTCTGGTTCAAGAAGCCGTCGGCGACGGCCGCGGCGATGAAGGCCTTCATCGTCAACCGCGTCGGCGACTTCGGCTTCGTGCTCGGCATTGCCGGCGTCTTCGTGCTGTTCGGCTCGATCAACCTCGACACGATCTTCGCCAATGCCTCGAACTTCGCCCCGCATGAAGGCGGCGGCGAAGCGGGCGAGGTGATCCTCAATCTCTTCGGCATGCAGCTCGACAAGGCGCATGCGCTGACCGGCATCTGCCTGCTGCTCTTCATGGGCGCGATGGGCAAGTCGGCGCAGTTCCTGCTGCACACCTGGCTGCCTGACGCCATGGAAGGCCCGACCCCGGTCTCGGCCCTCATCCATGCCGCCACCATGGTCACCGCCGGCGTCTTCCTCGTCGCCCGCATGTCGCCGCTCTTCGAATTGTCGCCGGATGCGCTGGTTGTCGTCACCGTGATCGGCGCGATCACCGCCTTCTTCGCGGCAACCGTCGGCCTGGTGCAGAACGACATCAAGCGCGTCATCGCCTATTCCACCTGCTCGCAGCTCGGCTACATGTTCGTAGCGCTCGGGGTAGGGGCCTATGGCGCGGCGATCTTCCATCTTTTCACGCACGCCTTCTTCAAGGCGCTGCTCTTCCTCTGCGCCGGCTCGGTCATTCATGCCGTCGATGGTGAGCAGGACATGCGCTACATGGGCGGCCTGCGGCCGCACATCAAGGTGACGTTCTGGATGATGATCATCGGCACGCTGGCGATCACCGGCGTCGGCATTCCCTTCACGCCGATCGGCTTCGCTGGCTTCTTCTCCAAGGACGTGATCATCGAGGCGACCTATGCATCGCATTCGCCGGTCTCGGGCTTTGCCTTCTCACTGCTGGTCATCGCGGCTCTGTTCACCAGCTTCTATTCCTGGCGCCTGATCTTCATGACCTTCTTCGGCAAGCCACGCGCCTCGCACGAGGTGATGCACCACGTGCATGAGTCGCCGCAGGTCATGCTTGTGCCGCTCTATCTGCTGGCGATCGGCGCAGTGCTTGCTGGCGTGATCTTTGAAGGCCGGTTCTACGGCGAGGAATATGCCGAGTTCTGGAAGGGGGCGCTCTTTACCGGCGCCGAGAACGAACTGGTCGAAGAGTTCCACCATGTTCCGGCGCTCGTGGCTTTGAGCCCGTTCATCGCCATGGTGCTCGGTTTCGTCACCGCCTGGTACATGTATATCCGCTCGCCGCAGACGCCGCGCATCCTGGCGCAGCAGCACCGCGTGCTCTACCAGTTCCTGTTGAACAAGTGGTATTTCGACGAACTCTACGACTTCCTCTTCGTCCGCTCCGCCAAGGCGCTCGGCCGCTTCCTGTGGAAGAAAGGTGATGTCGGAGTCATCGATACCTATGGCCCGAACGGCGTCGCCGCTCGCGTCGTCGCCGTCACTGATCGCGTGGTCCGCCTGCAGACCGGTTACCTCTATCACTACGCCTTCGCCATGCTGATCGGCATTGCGGCGCTCGTTACCTGGATGATGCTCGGGAGTTCCTTCTGATGACCGATTGGCCTATTCTTTCAACGGTCACCTTCCTGCCGCTCGTCGGCGTGGTGCTCCTGCTATTGATGAACGGCGAGAGCGAAACCGGCCGGAAGAACGTGCTGTGGATCTCGCTGATCACTACCGTCTTCACCTTCGTCGTCTCGCTCTTCATCTGGATCGGCTTCGACAATGCTAATCCGGGCTTCCAGATGCTCGAGAAGCATGACTGGCTCGGCACCGGCATTGGCTACCACCTCGGCGTCGACGGCATCTCGATGCTGTTCGTCATCCTGTCGACCTTCCTCATGCCCTTCTGTGTGCTGGCGAGCTGGCTCTCGATCGAGAAGCGCCTGAAGGAATACATGATCGCCTTCCTCATCCTCGAAACGATGATGATCGGCGTCTTCGTTTCGCTCGATATCGTGCTCTTCTACGTCTTCTTCGAGGCGGGCCTCATTCCGATGTTCCTGATCATCGGCGTCTGGGGCGGCAAGGACCGCGTCTATGCGAGCTACAAGTTCTTCCTCTATACGCTGCTCGGCTCGGTGCTGATGCTGCTCGCCATCATGGCGATGTACTGGCAGGCCGGCACGACCGATATCACCGCGCTGCTCGCCTACAAGTTCCCGCCGGCGCTGCAGACCTGGTTATGGCTTGCCTTCTTCGCCTCCTTCGCGGTGAAGATGCCGATGTGGCCGGTCCATACCTGGCTTCCCGATGCCCACGTTCAGGCGCCGACGGCTGGCTCGGTAATCCTGGCCGGTGTGCTGCTGAAGCTCGGCGGCTACGGTCTCATCCGCTTCTCGCTCGGAATGTTCCCGGTGGCGTCCGATTATTTCGCGCCACTGGTTTTCGCACTGTCTGTGATGGCCATCATCTACACCTCTCTGGTGGCGATGATGCAGGACGATATCAAAAAGCTGATCGCCTATTCCTCGGTGGCGCACATGGGCTATGTGACCATGGGCATCTTTGCCGCCAACATGCAGGGTGTTCAGGGGTCGATCTTCCAGATGCTCTCGCACGGCATCGTCTCCGGCGCGCTCTTCCTCTGCGTCGGCGTCGTCTACGATCGCACCCATACCCGCGAGATCAACGCCTATGGCGGCCTCGTCAACAACATGCCGAAATATGCCGTGGCGATGATGGTCTTCACCATGGCCAATGTCGGGCTTCCCGGCACGTCGGGCTTCGTCGGCGAATTCCTGACGCTGATCGGTGTCTTCCGCGTCAACACCTGGGTAGCGCTCTTTGCCGCCACCGGCGTCATCCTCTCGGCTGCCTACGCGCTCTGGCTTTATCGCCGGGTGATCTTCGGCGCGCTGGAGAAGGAAAAGCTGAAGGCGCTGCTCGATCTTTCTCCACGCGAGCAGCTGATCCTTTACCCTCTGGTCGCGCTGACCATCTTCTTCGGCGTTTATCCGGCTCCGGTCTTCGATGCGACGGCCGCCTCGGTGGATCTGCTGGTCAACAACTACACGGCCGCCGTGCACGCAGCGCAGAATGTTGCGCTGTCTATGAAATGATGACGGGACTTATTGGACATGACCGCTGAAACAATTCTCCTCAGTCTGCATCTTTCCGTGCCGGAGCTCATCCTCGCGGTCGGCGCCCTTGTCCTGTTGATGGTCGGCGTCTTCTCAGGCGAGCGGTCGGGCCTTGTCGTCACCGGCTTGGCGATCGTCCTGCTCCTGGCCTCCGGCCTGTGGCTGCTCTTCGTGCCCGCAGAAGGCCTTGCCTATGGCGGCGTCTACATGGCCGACGGCTTCTCGCGCTTCATGAAGCTGGTGGCGCTGATCGGTTCGCTGGTCGCCATATTCATGTCGATCGGCCACGCCCGTGAAAATCAGCTCGACAAGTTCGAGTTCCCGGTTCTCCTGGTGCTCGCGACCCTTGGCATCCTGCTGATGATCTCGGCCAACGACCTGATCTCGCTCTATCTCGCGCTGGAACTGCAATCGCTGGCGCTCTATGTCGTCGCAGCGATCAACCGTGACAGCCTGAAGTCGACCGAAGCCGGTCTGAAATATTTCGTCCTCGGCGCGCTTTCCTCCGGCATGCTGCTCTATGGCATGTCGCTGGTCTACGGCTTCACCGGCCACACCCACTTCTCCGAAATCGCCCAGGCGCTGTCCGTCGAGGGCGCGCGTTCGCTCGGTTTGATCTTCGGCTTGGTCTTCATCCTCGCCGGCATCGCCTTCAAGATCTCGGCCGTTCCCTTCCATATGTGGACGCCGGATGTTTACGAAGGCGCGCCGACACCGGTCACCGCATTCCTTGCCGCAGCACCCAAGGTTGCTGCCATGGCGATGATGACCCGTATCGTCATCACCGCCTTCCAGCCGGTTCTGGCGGACTGGCAGCAGGTCGTCGTCTTCATCTCGATCGCCTCGATGCTGCTCGGCTCGTTTGCTGCGATCGGCCAGAAGAATATCAAGCGACTGATGGCCTATTCCTCGATCGGCCACATGGGTTATGCGCTGGTCGGTCTTGCCGCCGGCAACCAGACCGGCGTCACCGGCGTCATGCTTTACATGGTCATCTACATGGTCATGACGCTCGGCACCTTCGCGATCATCATGTCGATGCGCCGCAAGGACGGCACCGTTGTCGAAAATGTCGACGATCTCGCCGGCCTCTCCACAACCAACCCGTTCATGGCCGTGGTGCTGACGGCGTTGATGTTCTCGCTCGCCGGCATCCCGCCGCTCGCCGGATTCTTCGCGAAGTACTTCGTCTTCGTTGCCGCTATCGAAGCCAAGCTCTATGCGCTCGCCATCATCGGCGTTCTCGCCTCGGTCGTCGGCGCCTACTACTATCTGCGCGTCATCAAACTGATGTGGTTCGATGAGGCGACCGGCGAATTCGCCCGTGTCTCCGGAGCGCTGCGTCTGGTCTTCGGTCTCTCCGGTTTCTTCGTCACCGCCTATGTCCTCATCGGCGGCCCGATCGGCGGCGCGGCAGAGCTTGCCGCTGCGACGCTCTTTTGATGGCTTCCGACGGACGGCGCCGGATATCGCTCGGCGATTTCAGGCACGAGGCTCTGTCGGAAACATCGTCTACCAACAGCGAATGCCTCGCCCGGGCTCGGGCGGGCGATGGCGGTAATCTCTGGGTGACCGCCGAGAGGCAGACGGGCGGTCGCGGCCGCCGCGGCAGGCTCTGGGTTTCCGAGCGCGGCAATCTCTACGCTTCTCTTCTCCTGATCGACCCGGCGCCTATGGAGCGCCTGGGCTCGCTGCCGCTGGCGATCGCCGTTGCCGTGCACCAGGCGATCCGCAGGGTGTTGCCACTGGGCGCCGAACCGCTCGAGGTCAAATGGCCGAACGATATCCTCATCGGCCGAAAGAAGACCTGCGGCATTCTCGTTGAAGGCGAGGGGCTCCCGGATGGCCGTTACGCGCTGATCGTCGGCATCGGCATCAATATCTCGGTAATGCCCGACAATCCGCTCTACCCCGTTACCTGTCTGCGTCAGCAGGGAAGTGCGGCTTCGCCGGAAGAACTCTTCGCGCATCTCTTCGCCGCCGCGGCGGAAGTGCTTGAAATATGGGATCAGGGCCGTGGCGTCGGCGAGATCACGACGCTCTGGCGCGCCATCGCCTGCGGCATCGGCGAAAAGATTACGGTCAATTTGCCGGACCGATCGATTTCCGGACAATTCGCCGGAATTGATGATAATGGCTTGTTGATGCTCGATACCGGCGCTGGCAGGATAATGCCCATTGCTGCCGGTGATGTGTTTTTTGGTTAGCGGAAAAAACGAAAATTATGGCGAAACAGGACGAACTGGTATTCCTGCCTCTGGGCGGTGTCGGTGAGATTGGCATGAATCTCGCTCTCTACGGCTACGGCCCGCCCGAGCATCGCCAGTGGATCATGGTCGATTGTGGCGTCACTTTTCCTGGGCCTGACCTGCCGGGCGTCGACCTCGTATTGCCCGATATCCGCTTCCTCGCCAGCGAACGAAAGAACCTCAAGGCGATCATTATCACCCATGCGCATGAAGACCACTATGGTGCGCTCGCCGACCTCTGGCCCGGCCTCAACGTGCCGGTCTATGCCTCTGGTTTTACATCAGGTCTGCTTGAAGCCAAGCGTAATTTCGAGAAGTCTAAGATCGGCGAAGTGCCGGTGACGCCGTTCAAGGCCGGCGATACGATTAATGTCGGCCCCTTCAGCATCGAAGGTGTGGCCGTCAACCATTCGATCCCCGAGCCGATGTCGTTGATGATCCGCACGCCGGTCGGCAATGTCATCCATACCGGCGACTGGAAGATCGACCACGAGCCTTCGCTCGGGCCGCTGACCGACGAGACACGTTTCCGCCAGCTCGGCGATGAGGGCGTGCTAGCGCTGATGTGCGATTCCACCAATGCGCTGCGCGACGGTGTTTCGCCCTCCGAGAAGGATGTGTCGGAAAGCCTGCGCAAGATCATCGAGAATGCCGAGGGCCGGGTGGCGATCACCACCTTCTCGTCGAATGTCGGGCGTATCCGCACCGTTGCCGAAGCTGCCGAGGCGGCAGGCCGCGAAGTGCTGCTGCTCGGTAGTTCGCTGAAGCGCGTCGTCAACGTCGCCCAGGATATCGGCCTGATGGAAGGCGTGAAGCCCTTCATCTCCGAGGACGAATACGGCTACATCCCGCGCGACAAGGTCGTCGTCATCCTGACCGGCAGCCAGGGCGAGGCGCGGGCTGCCCTTGCCAAGCTCTCGCGCGACGAGATGCGCAATGTGGCGTTTGCGGCAGGCGATATCGTCGTCTTTTCCTCGCGCGCCATTCCCGGCAACGAGAAGGCGATCCAGGACATCAAGAACGGCCTCGTCGAGCAGGGTGTGCACATCATCACGGATACCGAGGCGCTGGTCCACGTTTCCGGTCATCCGCGCCGCAACGAGTTGCAGCGGATGTATGAGTGGACGCGGCCGAAGATCGTCGTGCCGGTGCATGGCGAGGCAACACATCTGACGGCGCATAAGGAACTTGCCGAGCAATCCGGCATCGCACTGGTGCCGCGAGTGCGCAACGGCGATATCCTACGGTTGGCGCCGGGTCCCGTCGAGGTGATCGGCGAGGCGCCGCATGGCCGGATTTATAAGGACGGCACGCTGATCGGCGATTTCGACGAGATGGGCATCGGCGAGCGCAAGAAGCTCTCCTATGTCGGCCATGTCGCGGTCAACGTCGTGCTCGACGCCCGCTATGACATCGTCGGCGAACCCGACCTCATTTCGATCGGCCTGCCGACCTACGATGACGAGGGCGAGGATATGGAGGATACGCTCTTCGACGCGGCGGTCAGCGCCATCGAGAGCATTCCGCGCGCCCGCCGCAAGGATATCGACATGCTGCAGGAGGCCGTGCGCCGCGCCATCCGCTCGGCCGCGAACAACACCTGGGGCAAGAAACCTCTTGTCACCGCCTTCGTCACCAAGGTCTGACCATGCTCGGCCGGGTCAACCATATCGCCATCGCCGTGCCCGATCTGGCCGCGGCGACGGCCGCCTATCGCGATACGCTGGGCGCTGCCGTATCGCAGCCGCAGACTCTGCCGGAACACGGCGTCACCGTCGTCTTCGTCGAATTGCCGAACACCAAGGTCGAATTGCTGCAACCGTTCGGCGATACTTCGCCGATCGCAGCCTTCCTCGAAAAGAACCCATCCGGTGGCATGCACCACATCTGCTACGAGGTGGACGATATCCTTCTTGCCCGTGACCGGCTGGTCGCGGCGGGCGCAAGGGTGCTTGGCGATGGCCAGCCGAAGATCGGCGCGCATGGCAAGCCGGTACTCTTTCTGCACCCCAAGGATTTCTTCGGCACGCTGATCGAACTCGAACAGGCCTGAGCCCTGCTGCGGCAGAGTGACCCGAGGGCGGCTAAACGTTTCGCCGGCTTTGAATTGGTCGCCATTCCGCCGTATAAGGACGCGATATCAGCGCGGCATCAACGGGAACCATAATGCTCCAGATCGTTCTTCAGGGATTTGCCGTCTACTTCATCATCTGGTGGATGACGCTTTTTGCCGTCCTGCCGATCGGCCTGCGCACCCAGGCGGACGACAACGACGTCGTGCTCGGCACGGTTCCGAGCGCGCCAACCCGGTTTCGCGCCGCTTTCGTGTTTTCGCTGACGACGTTGATTTCGGCCGTGGTCTACGGCCTCTGGTACGTCTGCGACACCTATTTCGGCTGGGGCTTCGATGCGCTGCCGCAACTCGGCCCGAGCTTCTATTAAGCGTGGCTTTTGCTCAAACTTTGAGCAGATGTAAACTTATTGAAAGCGAAATTTCGTCATACCAGTGTCATACTGTTGCGGCAAAGAGCTCTCGTAACGGAATGATGGCCATCCCCTTACGGAAGTCGGCTGGATTTCTGGATGGGATAGGGCCGAAAAGCCAAAAAAAAACAAGGCTAAAAGCCTTGTTTTAAGTATCGCGTGATCTGTAACCGTTGCCGGGGCTGCGACGAGCGCGCCTAAGATCTGATCCTCCCAAGACTTGACCGCGAATTCGGCAAGAATTTAACTTCCTGCCTGTTTTGTGAGCTAAAACTAGCTCAAACATTGGGCTTTGTCATCAGCTTTTTTTGCATTTTTGCTACACTCTAGCAAAATTTTTCTGTTGACAAGATTTTGGTTCAAGTCCTTATAAACACGCGCTTTTTTATGCCCTTTCATTTTGCGGGTGCGAACATGCGCTTCCGGGAGGTTGCCGGCATCCGTTGCGGGTTTCCTTCCTGCCGCGAAGCGGCTATGAACGCTCCCGACATTAACAATGGTCTTTCGATTCCGCCTGCTGCGGGATCTCAACCGCTCCGGAATCCGCCATGCGTCTGTCCCGCTATTTCATGCCCATCCTCAAGGAAAACCCCAAGGAAGCGGAAATCGTCTCCCACCGGCTGATGCTGCGCGCCGGCATGATCCGCCAGCAGTCGCAGGGCATCTATTCCTGGCTGCCGCTCGGCAAGCGCGTGCTCGACAAGGTCAACGCCATTATCCGCGACGAGCAGAACCGCGCCGGCGCCATCGAGCTGTCGATGCCGACCCTGCAATCGGCCGAACTCTGGCAGGAAAGCGGCCGCTACGACGCCTACGGCAAGGAGATGCTGCGCATCAAGGACCGCCAGGATCGGCCGATGCTCTATGGTCCCACCAATGAAGAGATGGTGACGGATATTTTCCGCTCTTCCGTCAAATCCTATAAGGACCTGCCGCTCAATCTCTATCACATCCAGCTGAAGTTCCGCGACGAGATCCGCCCGCGCTTCGGCACCATGCGCTCGCGCGAATTCATGATGAAGGATGCCTATTCCTTCGACCTGACGCGCGAAGGGGCGGAGCATTCCTATAACAAGATGTTCGCCGCCTACCTGCGCACGTTCGACCGGCTCGGCCTGCGCGCCATTCCGATGCGCGCCGACACCGGCCCGATCGGCGGCAAGCTCAGCCATGAGTTCATCATCCTCGCTGACACCGGCGAATCCGAAGTCTTCTGCCACAAGGATTTCGTCGATTTCGATATTCCTGGTGCACACACGGATTTCGACAGTGTCGAGGGCCTGCAGGCGATCTTCGACAAATGGACCTCGCTCTATGCTGCGACCTCGGAAATGCACGACGAGGCGGCCTTCAACGCCGTTCCGGAAGGCGACCGCCTGTCGGCGCGTGGCATCGAGGTCGGCCATATCTTCTATTTCGGCACGAAATATTCCGAGCCGATGGGTGCGAAAGTGCAGGGACCTGATGGCAAGGAACACTTCGTTCACATGGGTTCCTACGGTATCGGCCCGACACGCCTTGTTCCCGCCATCATCGAAGCATCGCATGACGACAACGGAATCATCTGGCCGGCATCGGTCGCTCCCTTCGATATCGTTGTGATCAACATGAAGGCGGGCGATCAGGCCTGTGACGATACTTGCGAGCTGATCTATGCCGCGCTGACCAAGGCCGGCAAGGATGTGCTCTACGACGATACCGATGATCGGGCCGGTACGAAATTCGCGACCGCCGACCTGATCGGTGTGCCCGTCCAGATCATCGCCGGCCCGCGCGCGGTCGCCAACGGCGAAGTTGAAGTGAAGGACCGCAAGACCGGCGCCCGCGAAACGATGACCATCGAAGCGGCGATCAACCGGTTCGTGGCTTAAGGAAACGGAGGCGAAATGGCAGACGCAGCAGTGGACCGGAGTTCAAAATCCGGCTTGGGTCCGGCTGGCAAGCCATTTTCCACCTTCGAACGCCTCGTGGCGTGGCGTTATCTGCGCGCCCGTCGCAAGGAGGCCTTCATCTCGGTGATCGCCGGCTTCTCCTTCGTCGGCATCATGCTGGGCGTTGCGACACTGATCATCGTCATGGCCGTCATGAACGGCTTCCGAACCGAGCTCGTCTCGCGCATCCTCGGCATTAACGGCCACATGATCGTCCAGCCGGTCGACGGCCCCTTCACCGATTATCCTGTCCTCAGCAGCAAGCTCGCCGCGGTGCCGGGCGTCAAGATGGCGCTCCCCTTGGTGGAAGGTCAGGTGCTCGCTTCGGCCCAGGCCGGCGGCAGCACCGGCGCTCTGGTGCGCGGCGCCCGCGCCGAGGACCTGACCAAGCTTAAGACGATCTCTGACAACATCAAATCAGGCGACATGGTGGGTTATGCCTCCGGCCAGGGTGTGCTGATCGGCACCCGCATGGCCGATCAGCTCGGTCTGCGCGTCGGCGACCTCATTACGCTGACGTCACCGGATGGCGACATTACGCCGATGGGCGTCAGCCCTCGCATCAAATCCTACAAGATCTCCGGCCTCTTCGAGATCGGCATGTCGGAATATGACTCCTCGATCATCTTCATGCCGCTCGAGGAAGCGCAGCTCTATTTCAATGCCGAGGGACTGGTGCAGTCGATCGAGCTGTTCGTCGATCACCCTGACGATATCGACAATCTGCGGCCCAAGGTGGAGGAGGCGGCCGGCCGCCAGATCGCCATCACCGACTGGCGCCAGCGCAACCAGACCTTCTTCTCGGCGCTGCAGGTCGAGCGCAACGTCATGTTCATGATCCTGACGCTGATCGTGCTCGTCGCGGCGCTGAACATCATCTCCGGCCTCATCATGCTGGTGAAGGACAAGGGCAGCGATATCGCCATCCTGCGCACCATGGGTGCCAGCGCCGGCGCAATCATGCGCATCTTCTTCATGACCGGCGCGGCGATCGGCATCGTCGGCACCGTTGCCGGTGTGCTGCTCGGCGTTCTCGTCTGCGTCAACATCGAATCCGTCCGCCAGTTCTTCTCCTGGATTTCAGGCACCGTGCTCTTCAATCCGCAGGTCTATTTCCTCAGCCAGCTGCCCGCCGAGATGGATCTCAGCGAAACGATCTCGATCGTTGCCATGGCGCTGACGCTCTCCTTCATCGCGACCATCTTCCCGGCCTGGCGTGCCTCCAGGCTCGATCCGGTGCAGGCCCTGCGCTACGAATAAGGAATGCCGCCTTCATGAAACGCAACGTCGTTCTCAAGCTTACCGGCGTCGAGCGCCATTACGGGCAGGGCGATACGCTGCTCTCGATCCTGAAGGGCGCAGATTTTTCGATATCGAAAGGGGAGACTGTCGCTCTCGTCGCCCCTTCCGGCACCGGCAAGTCGACACTGCTGCATATCGCCGGCCTGCTGGAGCATCCGGACGGCGGTGAAGTCAACATCAACGGCCATGCCTGCGACGGCTTGAGCGATGAGAAACGCACCGCCATCCGCCGCAGCGAAATCGGCTTCGTCTACCAGTTCCACCACCTGCTGCCGGAATTTTCGGCACTCGAAAATATCATGATGCCGCAGCTGATCGCCGGGCTTTCCTGGAAGGAAGCCGGAGAGCGGGCCGGCCAGCTTCTCGACTACATGCGCATCGGCCATCGTGGCTCGCATCGCCCCGGCGAGCTTTCCGGCGGCGAGCAGCAGCGCGTTGCGATTGCCCGTGCCGTCGCCAATGCGCCGACCCTGCTTCTTGCCGACGAGCCGACCGGCAATCTCGACCCGGAAACGGCAAGCTACGTGTTCGAGGCGCTGGAAGCGCTGGTGCGCCAGTCGGGCCTTGCTGCCCTTATCGCTACCCATAACCACGAGCTCGCCCGCCGCATGGATCGGCGTGTGACGATCTCTGACGGCAAGATCGTCGATTTCTGAGACTGCGGTCCATGGCTGTCAGGTTGACGCCGATGATTGCCCCTCAGAACTAACCTACCGGGGTCGAGCCACTGGCCTCGCCCCGTCTTTCGGACCCCGTAAATGGGGCGAGGGGACGTGCCATGCGAGAGATTGGCGAGGAACTGAAGGGTCGCGGCATATCCTCTTCGCCCCGTTTACGGGGAGAAAGGTGGCGGCAGCCGGACGAGTGGCTGATCTCGCCGACCTCCTGGCGGGACATTATGCACTTAACAGGACAGCAGTGGGCCACGATCAGGGGATAACCAGTCCGCCGCGGTAGTCGAGCATATAGGCCTTCTGGCCATCGACCATGATGCATTCACTGCCGCTGAACCGCTCGCAGCTGCCTTCGCTGCGGTCGATATAGCGGCCGAGCGGATGGTCGAATTCCATTCCGCCAAGAAACCGCCCCTCTCGATACATCGCCGAAAGTGCTGTCTTGATCACCGTCCCGGCTGCTGCGCCGTCGATGAGATCAGGCGCAATGACGCAGCCAAAATAATTCATCGCCCAGACGGGCTCGTCGGCAAGCCACACCACTTCCTGTCCGGCGAAATCCGTGCCGCCGAAATAGCTGTCGAGATAGCGCCAGTCGCCGCGTTCGTAACCGATATCGTGGGAGCTCGGCCGGCAGGGCGCGCGCGCCGCGCCGCCGCCCACATAGGTCGTAGCCTTCGCCTCCACGATGAATTCGTTCAGCATCGCAATATCGAGCATGTCATTCTCCTCTCGGCCCGATGTTGGCAAATAATCCCTGGCATGTAAAGAACAGAAAGTGAACATAGGCCGGGAGTAGTGGAGTCGCTCTGAGGAGGGCTGCCGCCTGAGCACCATGACCGATCAGCGGCGGATCGGGAAAGGGCAAGGCTGCTGCCGATCACCTCGATCGCCGGCCCTCTAGCCGATTCGTCGCCTATTTCCTGGGATCTTCAAACACAAGAAAGGAGGAAAAGATTCCTGTTGACAATAGAACATACATGGAACAAATTGAAAACATAACGAGTAAAGGAGAGCCCGATGACTGACATGATCCGTGATATCGCAGCATTCACCTCCATCGCAATGTTCGTTGCCAGCTTCTCGCTCATCGTCATGGCGCTCTAAAGTTTTCAGGGGACCGCATGGCAATCATGCGGTCCGGACGCGGGACTTCTTCTGGACATCATCGCCCTCTATGCCGACAATGCGTCCGATTCATTCGGGTGATTGGGAAGGCATGTCATGGCGGATACGGCAAAGGGTTCAACGGGTGAGGCGATCGGCGGTACGCCGGGTTTCATCCACCTGAGGGTCCATTCCGCCTATTCGCTTCTCGAGGGCGCTCTGCCGCTGAAGAAGATCCTCTATAAGGCGACCGGCGACAGCCAGCCGGCGATTGCAATTACCGACACCAACAATCTGTTCGTCGCCCTCGAATTCTCCCAGAAGGCGATGGAGGAAGGCCTGCAGCCGATTATCGGCTGCCAGGTCTCGATCGACATGGGAGACGGGTTGGAAACGGAAAAGCGCGGCGGCCAGCAGGCCCTGGTCAAGCTGCCGGCGATCGTTCTTCTCGCTGCGACGGATGCCGGTTACGAACGGCTGGTCGATCTCGTCAGTCGGGCCTATCTCGGCGGCGAAAGCAACCAGGCCGTTCATATCAGTGCCTCCTGGCTGGAGGAGGCAGGCACGGAAGGGCTGATCGCATTGACCGGCGCGCTGACCGGGCCGGTCGACGTGGCCATCAAGGAAGGCCATCCCGCTCAGGCGGAAGCCCGGCTGCTCACGCTGAAGCGTCTCTTCGGCGACAGGCTCTATGTCGAGCTGCAGCGGCACGGCACCTATGACAAGCGGCACGAGCAGAAGATTATCGGGCTCGCCTATGCCCACGACCTGCCGCTGGTTGCGACCAACGAGGCCTTCTTTCCGACCCGCGACGATTACGACGCGCATGATGCGCTAATGGCGGTCGCGCACAACGCCATCGTCTCCGACGACAGCCGCTTTCGCCTGACGCCGGATCACTATCTGAAGAGCCGGGCCGAGATGGTCAAGCTCTTCGCCGACCTGCCGGAAGCGCTGGAAAATACGATCGAGATCGCCACGCGCTGCTCCTTCGTGCTGAAGACCAGAAAGCCGATCCTGCCACGCTTCACCGGTGCGACCGACGATGCCGAGGAGGCCGAACGCGCCGAGGCGAGCGAGCTGCGCCGCCAGGCGGTCGAAGGGCTGGACATGCGGCTTGCAACGCTCGGCATGTCGGCGGGTTACGAGGAAAAGGACTATCGCGAACGGCTGGATTTCGAGCTTAGCGTCATCGAGCGCATGCGGTTTCCCGGTTACTTCCTGATCGTTGCCGACTTCATCAAATGGGCCAAGCAGCATGACATTCCGGTCGGTCCCGGCCGTGGTTCGGGCGCCGGGTCGCTGGTCGCCTATGCCTTGACGATCACCGACGTCGATCCCTTGCGTTTTTCGCTGCTATTCGAGCGCTTCCTCAATCCGGAACGCGTCTCGATGCCGGACTTCGACATCGATTTCTGCCAGGACCGCCGCGAAGAGGTGATCCGCTACGTCCAGGCCAAGTATGGCCGCGAGCAGGTGGCGCAGATCATCACTTTCGGTTCGCTGCAGGCGCGCGCCGCCCTTCGTGACGTCGGCCGTGTGCTGGAAATGCCCTATGGCCAGGTCGACAAGATCTGCAAACTCGTACCGAACAACCCGGCTAATCCGACGCCGCTGTCCAAAGCGATCGAGGAGGAGCCGAAGCTGCAGGAGGAGGCGGCGAAGGAACCTGTTGTCGCGCGCCTGCTCGATATCGCCCAGAAGATCGAGGGGCTTTACCGCCACGCCTCGACTCACGCCGCCGGTATCGTCATCGGCGACCGGCCGCTTTCCAAGCTGGTGCCGATGTATCGCGATCCGCGCTCCGATATGCCGGTCACCCAGTTCAACATGAAATGGGTCGAGCAGGCGGGCTTGGTCAAATTCGACTTCCTCGGCCTGAAGACGCTGACGGTGCTGAAGGTCGCCGTCGATTTCGTCGCCAAGCTCGGCGTCAAGGTTGATCTCGCGGCCATTCCTCTCGACGACAAGAAGACCTACGAGATGCTGTCGCGCGGCGAGACGGTCGGCGTGTTCCAGGTGGAAAGTGCCGGCATGCGCAAGGCGCTGATCGGCATGAAGCCGGACTGCATCGAGGACATCATCGCGCTGGTGGCGCTCTATCGTCCCGGCCCGATGGAGAACATCCCGACCTACAATGCCCGCAAGCACGGCGACGAAGAGCTGGAATCGATCCATCCGATGATCGACCACCTGCTCAAGGAAACCCAGGGCGTCATCGTTTATCAGGAACAGGTGATGCAGATCGCCCAGGTACTATCAGGCTATTCGCTGGGGGAAGCCGACCTTCTGCGTCGCGCCATGGGTAAGAAGATCAAGGCTGAGATGGACCAGCAGCGCGAACGCTTCGTCGTTGGCGCCGTTAGGAATGGCGTATCGAAGCCGCAGGCCGACAATATCTTCGAACTGCTGGCGAAGTTCGCCAATTACGGCTTCAACAAGTCGCATGCCGCCGCCTATGCCATCGTCTCCTACCAGACGGCCTACATGAAGGCGCATTACCCGGTCGAATTCCTCGCCGCTTCGATGACGCTCGACATGTCCAACACCGAAAAAGTCAATGATTTCCGCCAGGATGCCAAGCGCCTCGGCATCGAGGTGATCGCACCCTCGGTGCAGAGCTCCTTCCGCCATTTCGAGACCGGCGACAACCGCATCTATTACGCGCTCGCCGCCCTCAAGGGTGTCGGCGAATCCGCCGTCGACCATATCGTCGAGGTGCGCGGCGACAAGCCCTTTGCCAGCATTGAGGATTTCTGCCTGCGCATCGATCCGCGTCAGGTCAATCGTCGCGTGCTCGAAAGCCTGATCTATGCCGGCGCCTTCGATTGTTTCGACATGGACCGCGCCCAGCTGGCAGCCGGCCTCGACCGTGTTCTCGGTTATGCCCAGCGTGCCCAGGAGAACAAGCTGAGCGGCCAGTCGGACATTTTCGGCAGCACGCTGACGTCGGGGCCTGAGAAGATCTCCCTGCCGCCGTTCTCGCCCTGGCTCCCCTCCGAGCGGCTGCTCAAGGAATTCCAGGTGCTGGGCTTCTATCTGACGGCCCACCCGCTCGATTCCTACAACAACATCCTGCAGAAGATGCGGGTGCAGACCTTTGCCGAATTTTCCGCCGCCATCAAACAGGGCGCGGCCAATGCGCGCCTTGCCGGTACCGTCATCTCGAAGCAGGAGCGCAAAACCCGCACCGGCAACAAGATGGGCATCATCGTCTTCTCCGATTCTTCGGGCCAGTTCGAAGCGGTGCTGTTTTCGGAAATGCTGAACCAGTATCGCGACGTTCTCGAGTCGGGAAAATCCTTCGTGCTGACCGCGACAGGCGAGGAGCGGCCGGAGGGCATCGGCCTGCGCATCCAGACGATCCAGTCGCTGGAGGAAAAGTCGCTGCAGATGCAGAAGGCGCTGCGCGTCTATGTCCGCGATTCCGGACCGCTGCGGATGGTTGCCGGCCATCTGAACGCCAAGGGCGACGGCCTCGTTTCCTTCATCGTCATCAAGGAGGATGGCAAACGCGAGGTGGAAGTGGCGCTGTCGGAGAAATACCGCATCACGCCGGAGATCGCCGCCGCCCTTCGTGCCGCCCCCGGCGTCGTCGACGTCGAACTGGTTTGATCAGCCCCGCGTCACCCGCGGGTGATTGTGATGAAATCCGTGCCTTCGCCGGTTTCCCGGCCGAGGCCTGTATCGGAGATCGTCAGCGTCGAGCCGGGCGCGATGAGGGCGTCGATCCTGCGGCGGGTCTCATCGGGGATGGTAATCCGGCTGAGCGAACGGGCGATCGGCTTGCCTGTAATGATCGAGCTTTCCTGATTGGTGATGCCGAGCCGCTTCATCGATTCTCGGGAGAGATTGTTCTCGAGCGTGATGCCGAGCCAGTCGGCGGTGCCGGCCTTTTCATCGACTGCATGCAGCGTGAAGAAATGTGTGCCGAGCGCCAGTCCCGGATCGGCGATCGTCACCGGCGCTTCGAAGATCGGCTTGAAGGACTGCCGCACCATGATAACGCCGTTGGGCGGCTCTCCCTTGCCAGCCGCGGCATAGGCTTCTCTGAGGAGCGTGTCGGAAACCAGGCTCCTGTCGGCGGCAAATTCCGCCGGCCGCAGCGTCTTGAAAGCCTTGATCGCCTGCACCGTCGACGGACCGAGCAAGCCGTCCGGACTGCCGGCGGAAAAGCCGAGCTGGTTGAGCAGGGTTTGGATGTCGATCACCGTCTCGCGCAGCGTCCGGCGCGTGACGAGCATGCTGATCGGCTCGGACGGCGGCTCTGGTTCTGTCGCTGCAATCGGCTGCACTGCCGGCATCGGCATCGCAGCGGTATCGTTCATCGCCACCTGCACCGGCTTCTCGGGGCTGTCGAGCATCGAGGGCCGCAGTTCGACATCCGAAAGCAGCGGCATTGCCGTCGGCGTATCTGGACGGAAAAGGGTCGGATGCTCGATTGGCCGCGGCACCAGCTCACCGTCGCTGATGATGACGGGGACACTGAGGTCGGTCATGCCATAGAGCATTTTTGCGAAGGCGCCGGGCATACGCACGCAGCCATGCGAGGCTGGATAACGCGGCACGGAATTGGATTCATGCAGCGCAATGCCGGACCAGGTCAGCCGTTGCATGAACGGCATCGGCGCCGCCGAATAGAGATTGGATTCGTGGTATTTCTGCTTTTCCAGCACCGAGAAGATGCCGCTCGGCGTCGTGTGGCCGTCCTTGCCGGTCGAGACCTTCGAGGTCGCGACGACCTCGGTGCCATCATAGACCGCAAGCGATTGCTTGTCCTTCGAGACGAAGATCTGCAGCGTGCGCGCAGCATCCGCGGCAAGAGCGGGGTGCACGAGTGCGGTGGCCGACAGCAAGCCGAGGCCGAAGACGAGACGCGAGAACATGAGACCCAACCATACGCAATACTTGCCCGGCACATTATGGGACGAAGTTTAAGGAAGATTTTATGGGCCGCCTGGCTGGCAGGCCTCACGCGTTAGTGATCGCGCTTGCTGTTGCCGAACGTATAGCCGGTCTCGACCGTCTTCTTGCCGAACTTGTCGCGCAGCTTATCCATCGCCGCTTCGGCCGCCGCACGCCGGCCCGATTGCTGGTCGATCAGATCCGGCGGATCGGCGCGGGCGGCATCGCCGAGATCGGTGACGCCGATGCCGATCAGACGGAACTTCGTACCATCAGTCTCTTTTTCAAGAAGCTCGAGCCCGGTGCGGAAAATCTTGTCGGCAAGCTGGGTCGGGTCTTCGAGCTTGCGGTTGCGGGTGCGCGATTTGAAATCGGCGCTCTTCATCTTCAGAACCACGGTCTGGCCGGCAATGCCGTTTTTCTTCAGCCGCCAGGAGACCTTTTCGGAGAGGTTGCGCAGGATCGGCACCAGATCGTCATAACGCGAGATGTCATCGAAGAAGGTGGTCTCCGACGAAACGCTCTTGGCGGCATCGTTGAGATGCACTTCGCGGTCGTCGATGCCGCGCGACAACCGTGCGAGCCGTTGGCCGATGCTGCCGTAGCGGCGCATCAGGTCGTTTTCTTCCATCTGCTGCAACTGGCTGATGGTGCGGATGCCGTCCGCCTCCAGCGTCGCCGCAAAGGCCTTGCCGACGCCCCAGATCGTGGTGACGGGACGCGGCGCCAGGAACTCGACCGCTTCCTCGCGGCCGATGACCGAAAAGCCGCGCGGCTTCTGCAGATCGGAGGCGACCTTGGCGAGAAATTTGCAATAGGAAAGCCCGACCGAAACGGTGATGCCGACCTCCCTTTCGATACGGCGGGCGAATTTGGCCAGCGTGCGCGCCGGCGGATCGTGATGCAGCCTCTCGGTGCCGCCGAGCTCTAGGAAGGCCTCGTCGATCGATAGCGGCTGCACCAGCGGCGTCAGATCCTGCATCATGGCGCGCACCTGCCGTCCGACCCGGACATATTTCTCCATGTCGGGGCGGATGACGATCGCTTGAGGGCATGCTTCCAGCGCCTTGAACATCGGCATGGCCGACCGCACGCCATGGATACGGGCGATATAGCAGGCGGTGGAGACGACGCCGCGTTTGCCGCCGCCGATAATGACAGGCTTGTCGGCAAGCTCGGGATTGTCGCGTTTCTCGACGGCTGCGTAGAAGGCGTCGCAGTCGATATGCGCAAGCGTCAATGCGTAGAGTTCGCGATGGCGCACGAGGCGCGGGCTGCCGCAGGAAACGCAACGGCGCGCCTCGCTCTTCTGCTCGGCAAGGCAGTCGCGACAGAAGCCGGGTGTCTTGTCAGGCGTGGGCGTCATCATGGGAACAAAGATTGAACATTCTGAGATTACGCCTTAAGCTTCCGAGTCACAAGAGAGGGTGGAAGCTTTGCCTTTGGATAACGACCTTCGTTTCGAGCCGGTGACAGCAGAACGCTGGGACGATTTCGAAACCCTGTTCGGGCCGCAGGGTGCCTTCTATAACTGCTGGTGCGTCGCATTGCGTCTGCCGCATGCGGTGAGGACGAAGATGGCGGCCGACGAACGCAAGGCGCATATGCGGGAGCGGATCAAGGCGGGTCCGCCGCCTGGCATCCTCTGTTATGCCGAAGGCGCGCCGGTCGCCTGGGTGCAGGTCGGGCCGCGCCACGACGTGTCGCAGTTCAATTCGCCGCGCACCGTCTCGCGGCCGCTGGAGGAGGGCGATGCGCATGATCCATCCATCTGGGCCGTTAGTTGCTTCTTCCTGCTGCCCAAACTGCGCGGCAAGGGAATGAGCCACCGTCTGCTCGCCGGCGCGATCGACCATGCGCGGCGCCAGGGAGCGCGGCTGCTCGAAGCCTGTCCGATCGATCATGTGAAGCAGTCGAAATCCGTGACACTCTGCATCGGCTCGACGGCGATCTTCCATGCCGCCGGTTTCGAGGCGATAGCACGGCGCAAGGACGGTCGGCCGCTCATGCGGCTGGAACTGCGTGCGTGAAGGTGCCGGAAACAAAATGCGCCTTGATCAGCTCGGCCGCATGCGTCCAGTCGGTGGCGCGGGTGATGTCGTCAGCGGCGACCGGTGCGAAACGATGGACGGGCGAGTTCGGCATCAGGTGAATCAGCAGGCAATCGGCGACGTGATCCCTAACGGAATGCAGATTGCGCGCCATATCATCGATGAAGACGACGGGAAGGGAGCGGCTGGCATGCAATGCGTGAACGATCGGCCCCTTGGGTTGTTCGGTGGCAAGCAGCGGAAAGAGCAGGCCCATCCTGTCGAGCAGGCGACGGCGCTGGTTCTGGAACCGCGGCTGCATGGCTGTCAGGAAAAGCACATCGGCCTCTTCCGAAAGCCGGTCGAGCGTTTCGACGACGCGGTCGAGCGGCGTCTGCCACAGCTCTTGTGCCTCGAAGAATTCCTCGATCAGCCGGCTGACCTCTTGATCCTCGATCTCCACGCCGTCGGCTTGCGAGACGATGTTGCCGTGCAGCCGGAACGATCGCGGCAGAAACGCGTGACCCTGGCTCTGAAGGAAAAGCTGGAAGGGACCTATGAACTGCAGCACGACGTCGTCGACGTCGCAGACGATCAACGGCCGTTCGCCGAGGTGGATATGCGAGATGTCGAATTCCCCGGAGGTCACGGTCAGTATTCTCCGGAATCGAGGCCCGGTGACGAGAAATGCCGCCAGGCCGCCGTCACGGTCTCTGGGCTGATTCCGCTCGCCGCGCAGAAGGCCATGGCCGTCGGTTCGTGGTTCATCAGAAAATCCATCAAGCCGGCAAGGAATCCCGGATCGTTGACGGCGTTGCGCACCTGGCCGGGCGCCACCCCCGTCAGGGCGAGGAAACGGCCGAACATGTCGGGGTCGCCGGCAAGCCAGCCGAGCACGGCGATCGCCGTTTCGTGTGGGTCGGCAGCCTGTTGTTTCGAAGTCTTGAAGTTGCTTTGCATTTCGCTGGGTAAGTTACCTTTTCTTCAACCAAATACCGGTAGCGTGCGCTATCGGTTTCACGCAGCTTTTGTCCGCATGTGCCTTTCTCATGGGACGAACCGCTGCGCGAACGGACGTAGGGACAGCTTGTCATGCCCAAACAGGTGATGATTGTAGAAGATAACGAGCTCAACATGAAGCTCTTTCGCGACCTCATCGAGGCGTCCGGCTACACGACGATCCAGACCAGAAACGGTATGGAGGCGCTCGATCTGGCGCGCAAGCATCGCCCCGACCTCATCCTGATGGATATTCAGCTTCCCGAGGTCTCTGGCCTCGAAGTCACGAAATGGCTGAAGGAAGACGACGAGCTGCACGTGATTCCCGTCATCGCCGTTACGGCTTTCGCGATGAAGGGCGACGAGGAGCGGATCCGCCAGGGCGGCTGCGAGGCCTATGTTTCCAAGCCGATCTCGGTTCCGAAATTCATCGAGACGATCAAGACCTATCTGGGCGATGCCTGACGCATCGGAAAGACGCTGATGACTGCGCGAATACTGGTGGTTGACGATATTCCGGCCAACGTGAAGCTGCTCGAAGCGCGGCTGCTTGCGGAGTATTTCGACGTGATGACCGCCGCCGACGGCTATACGGCACTGGCGATCTGCGAGCGCAACCAGGTCGATCTCATCTTGCTCGACATCATGATGCCCGGCATAGACGGTTTCGAGGTCTGCGAGCGCCTGAAGGCCAGCCAGAAGACCGCCCATATTCCAGTCGTCATGGTCACCGCGCTCGACCAGCCGACCGACCGCGTACGCGGCCTGAAGGCTGGCGCTGACGACTTTCTCACCAAGCCGGTCAACGATCTGCAGTTGATCTCCCGGGTGAAGAGCCTGCTGCGGCTGAAGACGTTGAGCGATGAGCTGCGCATCCGCGCCGACACTGCTCATACGATGGGCATCGATGACCTCACACGGGCAGGCGAGGGCCGCGCCGACGAGACCGCTCAGGTCCTGCTCGTCGACGGTCGCGCCAATTCGCAGGAGCGCATCGTCAAGGCGCTGAAGCCCGTCGCCGACGTGCTTGCCCTCTCCGATCCGCAGGCCGCCCTCTTCGAGGCCGCCGAAAGCGCGTTCGATCTCGTCATCGTCAATGCCAACTTCGACGATTACGATCCGCTTCGCCTCTGCTCGCAGCTGCGCTCGCTGGAGCGCACCCGCTTCCTGCCGATCCTGATCATCACCGAGCAGGGCGCTGACGAAATGGTGGTGCGCGCGCTCGATCTCGGCGTCAACGACTACATCATCCGCCCGGTCGATCCCAACGAACTGGTTGCCCGCAGCCTGACGCAGATCCGCCGCAAGCGCTATAACGACCGCCTGCGCGCCAGCGTCAAGCAGACGATCGAGCTTGCCGTGACCGATCCGCTGACCGGCCTTTATAACCGGCGCTATCTCGACAATCACCTGAACGTGCTCTTCAACCGTTCGATGGCGCGGGGCCGGCCGCTTTCGGTGCTGATCACCGATATCGACCGCTTCAAGCATGTGAATGACACCTACGGTCATGACGGCGGCGACGAGGTGCTGCGCGAATTTTCAAGTCGCGTCCGTTCGACCATCCGCGGTGCCGATCTCGCCTGCCGCTACGGTGGAGAGGAATTCGTCGTCGTGATGCCCGACACCTCGCCGGAAATTGCCGCCGCCGTCGCCGAGCGCCTCCGCGCGGCGATCGAAAGTGCTCCCTTCATGCTGAAACACTCCGGGGAAGCGCTGAGCGTCACGGCTTCCTTCGGCATCGCCTCGCGTATTGCGTCGGTGCTGACCCCGGGCCAGCTGATGAAACAGGCGGATCTGGCTCTTTACGAGGCCAAGAATACCGGCCGCAACCGTGTGGTCGCCGCGGCCGCGTGACGAATCATTTGCCGCCATATGCGCCATTTGCGGGTTTTCCACCGCGGTAAGCCAATTGTTACCGATTTTTAACCTTCGCCTGTGCAAGGCGGAACGAAAAATTTGCAGTTCAATAGCCCAAAAATGGACTCGCTGCGTTGCTGCGGATGTGTTGCCGCGCGACAGTCTTGAGAGCATCAGCCCGTAGCTCAAAATGAAATGGAAAATATAAAAACTGCCTGCCGCCAACAGGGGCAAATAGATTGCGGCGACGTCACCTCACGTAGGGGAGGGGAGGCGTAAGTTATTCAGTTATATTGTCGAATTTCTTCGAAAGGTCAGGCGCTACGCTTCGAGTCCAAGCAGAGCCGACAAATCTTTGTATGTCCCAAATCTGGACTTTTAACCATAGAATCAAGCTGCAAACATTCACCATTAAGAATTTGTTGATTTTCTTTCATTTTTGCGCAAATTATCGGCTCATAAGAGAAGCGCTCCCGTTGAGGAGTTGTCGATACCCCATGATGCTCAGGTCCGCCGCATCTCCTGGGTCGTGGGGTCGGTCGGCTAGTAGGCAAGTTATAGCGGTTCCTCGTGCCGTTTTGCATGCTGGCCGACCCCCTTTCAAGAAAACGCCGCCACTTCCCGAAGATGGAAGGGCGGCGTTTTTCTGTTTGCGCTATCATCTTTTAAAGACGATCAATCCGGGCAATAAAAAACGCGCAACCCGAAGGCGCGCGCTTTTTTGAAATCCGTCAGGCCAAGTGATTACTTGATCTTGGTTTCCTTGAACTCGACATGCTTCTTCGCAACCGGGTCGTACTTCGTCTTCGTCATCTTGTCCGTCATCGTGCGGCTGTTCTTCGTGGTGACGTAGAAGAAACCGGTGTCGGCTGTCGACAGCAGCTTGATCTTGATTGTTGTAGCCTTGGCCATGGTCGTCCTGCCTTTAAGAAAATGAAAGCCGTGGAAGCCGGATGGGCTCCACGGCAAATCCTGGCGCGAAACTACGAATCCCGCCCGAAAAGTCAAGCCCGTTTTCGAATGAACATCAGTCTGATGCCGGAAAGTAGGGCGTAAAGACCGAAGAAAGCCGCAATCGCCCAGGCAAAACCGTTATTTCCAGCGACATCGATCGCCGCGCCGATCGCCTGCGGCCCGGCCACGGTTCCCATCGCATAACAGAAGACAAAGGCAGCATTGGCTGCCGCAAGATCGGAGCCGGTCAGCCGCGAGCCGAGATGGCTGAGGCCGACCGTATAGAGGCCTGAGACGCAGCCGCCCCAGAAAAGCAGGAGCCCGGCCATCAGCAGCCAGTTGTTGAGCAGCAGCGGTAACATCATCGAGCCGATGAAGCCCATCAGCGCCATGCCGGCCAGAAGCGGCCGCTTGTCGGCGATGCGGTCGGAAAGCAGACCGAGCGGAATCTGAAAGATGACGTTGCCGACGCCCATCATGGTGAGCAGCAGTGCGGCCTGCGATTCGGTGAAATGGGCGCGCACGGCAAAGATCGGAAAAAGCGACAGCCCGCCCGCTTCGACTGCGCCGAAGATGAACACCGCCGCCGTCGCCGTCGGCACCAGGAAAACGTAGCGCATGAAATGCAGCTCCGGTTTTTCCTCGAGCACCGGGCTTTCGTCGCGGGCGATGAAGATCGGGATGGCGGCCAGCAGGATGGCGGCGGCGCCGATCAGGAAGGGGAAAATACCGTCGCTGCCGAGGATCGAAAAGAGCAATGGTCCGGCGGCGAAGCCAAGGGAAAGCACCGTCGCATAGATGCCGAGCACGAAACCGCGCTTGGAAGGCGGCGAAGCGGCGTTGATCCAGAATTCGGAGAGGATGAACAGCGTCGTCGTCGCGCCATGAAATGCGAAACGCAGCGGAAACCACATCCAGAAATCCTGGGCGTAATAGAAACCGAGCGCGCTCAGCGCCGAAATCAGCACGGCCCAGAGCATTGTCGGCGCAACGCCGTATTTATGGGCAAGCCTGGTGGTAACAGGTGCGGCGGCCATCGCCGCGACCCCGGCCATCGCCGTGTTGAGCCCGATCAGGGTGGACGAGATGCCGCGTTTTTCGAGAATGATGCTGAGGAGGGGCAGACCGAGGCCGATTGCTATGCCGACGGCGGATATGGACGAGATGGCTGCCACCAGAGAAGGCCAATGGATTTCTTCGACATCGCCCGGTGTGCCGGTTCTCGGTTGAGACATTTATCCATCCTTAGAGAGCTGCGCGAACGAAGCGGTCGGTCCCGTCAGATAGATAGACACAGACGTGCCAAATCCAGGTGACGGATGCCGCTTCGCAGTATTTCCGATGTGAGTGACCGTCTGCGGAATGTAAAGCCCGTTTGGGCAAGAAATGCTTACCATGTCAGGTCTGAGGATCGCCGGCTCTCGTATTCGGGTGGTGGTCGGTGGAGGGCTGGCACTACACGTTAAATATGTCTGGAAGGTGAAGGGGCTAATTCGGCCGGCCGGGGATGTCATAATCGTCCGGACCATCACTCTCGCCGCCGAAGCCGTGCATGCGCAGCGCCCATTGCAGACCGATGACCCCGCCTTTGATCGGCTGGATCGAGGCAAGCGCGGTGATGACGGTGATCGGCGCCCAGATGGCCAGATGGACCCAGACCGGCAGCACGAAAGTCAGGTCGGTCAGCATATAGCCGCCGACCACGACGTGGCCGAGGACGAGGATGACGATATAGGGCGGCAGATCGTCGGCGCGTTGGTTATGCATCGCCTCGCCACAAGCGGCGCAATGATCGACCGGCTTCAGGAAGGCGCGAAAGAGTTTGCCGTTGCCGCAGGCCGGGCAGCGGTTCATCAGCCCGCGCATGATGGAGCGCCCAAGCGGACGCTCGACCTCGGGCGTATCGCCGTAGCGGGCGGCGGCCGGATCGGTCGGTGTGCTCATCGCATGTTCCTCTTCGGATCTAAAACATGTCGCGCGAAACTGTGCAGCGGTTTCGCGATAACGACACGCGTAAAAACAAGGACCTGCAGCGCGGGGAGCCAATCTGAAAGATTGCGACGCGCTTTAGTGCCGTCCGCGCGGCGGCCTCGTTCCGGGCTTCTTGCGAATCTGGCCCCTGTCGCGGCGCCCCGCTTTATGGAAGGAGCGCACCGCCGCCGGCATCTCACGGCCCTCGCTGATCATCTCGAAACGCAGTGCACCGGCAAGCGGGATCGCTTCGGCAAGTTTGACGGTGACGCTGTCGCCCAGGCGATAACCAAGCCCGGTCTTTTCACCGGAGAGTGCCTGATGCGCCTCGTCATAGATGAAATAATCGCTGCCGAGCGTAGATATAGGGACGAAACCATCGGCGCCATAGTCCGGCAGGGCGATAAAAACTCCCGATTTCGTCACGCCCGAAACCCGCCCGGCAAATTCCTCGCCGACGCGACCGCTGAGGTGATGCGCGATCAGCCGGTCGACGGTCTCGCGCTCGGCTGCCATGGCCCGGCGTTCGAAGGTCGAGATTTCGGCAGCGATATCGTCGAGCGCGGCCTCTTCTTCGGGCGTGATGCCGCCTTCGCCGAAGCCGAGCGAGCCGACGAGGGCGCGATGCACGATGAGGTCGGCATAACGGCGGATCGGCGAGGTGAAGTGGGCGTATTTCATCAGGTTGAGGCCGAAATGGCCGATATTCTCCGGGCCATAGATCGCCTGGCTCTGCGAACGCAGCACCATCTCGCTCACCATGGTCTGATGCGGCGTGCCGTCCGCCTTCGCCAGAATGCCGTTGAAGTTGTTGGCGCGCATGTTGCCGCCCTTGGCAAGCGAGATGCCGAGCGTGGCCAGGAACTCGCGCAGGATCTCCTGCTTGGCAAGCGTCGGGCCGTCATGGATGCGGTAGATCAGCGGCTGACGCTTCTTTTCGAGCGTCTCGGCCGCGCAGACATTCGCCTGGATCATCATCTCTTCGATCAGCTTATGCGCATCGAGCCGTGGCGGCACGACCACCCGGTCGACCGTGCCGTCGGACTTCAGGAGGATCTTGCGCTCCGGCATGTCGAGTTCCAGCGGCTGGCGCCGGTCGCGTCCGCGCTTCATCACCTCATAGGCGTGCCAGAGCGGCTTCAGGATCGGTTCGAGCATCGGGCCGGTCTGATCGTCCGGCCTTCCGTCGATCGCCGCCTGCGCCTGCTGGTAGGAGAGCTTGGCGGCACTCTTCATCATGATGCGATGAAAGATGTGGCCGATCTTGCGGCCTTCCCCGGAAAAGCTCATGCGCACGGCGAGCGCCGGGCGGTCGACACCTTGCTTCAACGAGCAGAGATCGTTGGAGATGCGCTCGGGCAGCATCGGCACGACGCGATCGGGGAAATAGACGGAGTTGCCGCGTTTCAGCGCCTCGCGATCGAGCGGCGAATTGGGGCGAACATACCAGGAGACGTCGGCAATCGCGACGGTCACAATGACGCCGCCGGGATTGTCGGGCGAGGGATCGAGCTCGGCATAAACAGCGTCGTCATGGTCCTTGGCATCGGCCGGGTCGATGGTGATCAGCGGTACGTCGCGCCAATCCTCGCGATGCGACATCGTGGCGGGCCTTGCAGCTTCCGCTTCGGCGATGACGGCCGGCGGGAAGACATGCGGAATGCCGTGGGCATGGATCGCGATCATCGAGAGCGCTTTTTCCGAACCGACGGAACCGACGACGGAAAGTACCTTGGCGCGCGGCAGGCCGAAACGGCCGAGACGGGCGATCTCGACTTCCACCAGATCGCCGTCGGTAGCGCCGCCGGTGAAGTCGGGATCGATCACCATCTCTTCGCCGCGCCGTTCGATCGGCAGCAGCCGGCCGCCACCATCAGGTGCAGTGCGGAAAACGCCCATCGACGCGCCGCGGCGCCTGTCGATCACCTTGATGATCCGCGCCGTATAGGCCGGCCCGCCGCGATCGACGGCCGGGAAGATTTTTGCCAGGATACGGTCTCCGAGCCCGGCGACGGGCGTCTTGCCCTTGCCCTGGCGGCCTGCGGGCGATTGCTGGCGGATGGCGACAGCCGGCGCTACGCCCTGATCCTCAGGCCATTCCGCCGGCCGGCCGATCAGATCGCCGTCCTTGTCGCGTGTGGTGATATCGAGAACGGTGACAGGCGGCAGCGCACCGGGACGGATCAGCGACTTGCGGTTCTTCTGCAGCATCCCTTCCTGCTCGAGCTCCTGCAGCATCTGCTTGAGCTCGACGCGGCTATCGCCTTTCAGGCCGAAAGCTTTGGCGAGTTCACGCTTGGACGCTTTCTGCGGATGATCGGCGATGAAGCGCAGAATCACCTCGCGTGAAGGCAGCGCGCCGTGGACGATGTTCAGCGGCTCGACGGCGGGAGCATCCTTGCTGGCGTGTCCGGTCTTGCCCGGGCGCTTGCCCGCGGGATTTGTTCTTTCGCGCGGTATCCTGCTCACGTCAGCTCTTTTTCGATTTCGCGGGCGCCTTCGCCTTCGTTGCCTTCGGTTTGGCGGCCGTCTTGGTGCTCTTGGCTTCGGCGGCCGCTGCCTTCGGCTTGGCTTTCGTCTTGGCCGCTTTGCCCACAGGTGTCTTTCCGGCCTTCTCGGCGATCAAGGCGAGCGCCTCCTCGACGGTGATCGCCTGGGGATCCTTGCCCTTCGGCAGTGTGGCGTTGACCTTGCCCCAGTTGACATAGGGGCCGTATTTGCCGTCGCGAACGGTAATGGCGCCGCCATCAGGATGATCGCCGAGCGTCTTTAGTGCCGCCGGTGTGCCGCGCGCGCCCCGGCCGGGTGCCTGGTTCGCCTTTTCGGCGATAACAGTCACGGCGCGGTTGAGGCCGACCGAGAACACGTCCTCGACGGTTTCCAGATTGGCATAGGAACCGTCATGCAGGAGGAACGGCCCATAGCGGCCGATGCCTGACGAGATCATCTTGCCCGATTCGGGATGTTTGCCGATATCGCGCGGCAGCGAGATCAGCGCCATCGCCTTTTCATAATCGATGTCCTCGGGTTTCCAGCCCTTCGGCAGCGAGGCCCGTTTGGCTTCCTTGCCGTCGCCGCGCTGGATATAGGGGCCGAAGCGGCCGGAACGCAGCGTCAGTTCCTCGCCGGTGGTCGGATCGGTGCCGAGGTTCTTCGGCTCGTTGAGCGCAGCACCATCCGCATCTCCGCCGTTTTCGGAGGAGAGCTGGCGGGTGTAGTTGCAGTCCGGATAGTTCGAGCAGCCGACGAAGGCGCCGTATTTGCCGAGCTTCAGCGACAGGTTGCCGGTGCCGCAGACCTGACAGATTCTGGGGTCGCTGCCGTCCTCCCGTTTCGGGAAGACGAGCGGTGCCAGCGCCTCGTTCAGCGAATCCAGCACGTTGGTGACGCGCAGTTCCTTGGTGTCCTCGATCTGGGCGAAGAAATCCTTCCAGAAATCGCGCAGCACCTGCTTCCAGTTCAACTCGCCGGCGGAAATCCGGTCAAGCTTCTCTTCGAGATCGGCGGTGAAGTCGTATTCGACATATTTGGTGAAGAAGCTCTCGAGGAAAGCCGTCACCAGCCGGCCCTTGGCCTGCGGGATCAGCTTGCGCTTGTCGATCGTCACATAGTCGCGGTCGCGCAGCGTTGCCAGCGTCGCGGCATAGGTGGAGGGGCGGCCGATGCCGAGCTCTTCCATCTTCTTGATCAGCGTCGCTTCCGAATAGCGCGGCGGCGGTTCGGTGAAATGCTGCGTCGAATTGATCTTCTGCTTGGCGAGCGCCTCGCGCGCAATGATCTCCGGCAGACGGCCATCCTCGTCGCCATCGTCGCTCTGCTCGCCATCTTCCTTCTGGTCGGTATAGGCGGCGATGAAACCATCGAATCGGATGACCGAACCGACGGCACGAAGCCCGGCCTTCTCGCCCTTGTTGTCGGCGGTGATTTCAGCCGTCGTGCGCTCGATCTCGGCCGACGCCATCTGGCTGGCGATGCCGCGCTTCCAGATCAGCTCGTAGAGCCGGATCTGGTCGGCATCGAGGAATTTGCGGACACGGTCGGGCGAGCGGTCGAAATCGGTCGGACGGATCGCCTCGTGCGCCTCCTGGGCGTTCTTCGCCTTGGTCGAATAGAAGCGCGGCTTCTCCGGCATGTAGCGTTCGCCGAACTGGTCGACGATGGCACTGCGCGCCGCGTCGATCGCCTCGGGCGCCATCTGCACGCCGTCGGTTCGCATATAGGTGATCAGACCGACCGTCTCGCCGCCGATATCGACGCCCTCATAGAGCTTTTGGGCAACCTGCATGGTGCGCGAGGCCGAGAAGCCGAGGTTGGAGGAGGCGGCCTGTTGCAGCGTCGAGGTCGTGAAGGGCGGTCCGGGATTACGTTTGACCGGTTTCGCCTCGACAGAGTCGACGACGTAGCTCGCGCCTTCGAGCAAGGCCTTGAGCCGGCCGGCATCCTCGCCGTTACCGATTGCGCGCGGCTGCAGTCGTTTGCCATTCGCCGAAACCAGTCTTGCCTCGAACTCGTCGCCGCGCGGCGTCTTCAGGAGCGCTGAGATGTTCCAGTACTCTTCGGAAATGAAGCGCTCGATCTCGGATTCGCGGTCGCAGACGAGACGCAGCGCCACAGACTGGACGCGGCCGGCCGAACGTGCGCCGGGCAGCTTGCGCCACAGCACCGGCGAAAGATTGAAGCCGACGAGATAGTCGAGCGCGCGGCGCGCGAGATAGGCATCGACCAGCGGCACGTCGATGTCGCGCGGATCGGCCATCGCGTCGAGCACCGCTTTCTTGGTGATCGCATTGAAGACGACGCGCTTGACCGGTTTGCCGTTCAGCACGCGCTTCTTGTTCAGCATGTCGAGAACGTGCCAGGAAATCGCTTCGCCTTCGCGATCCGGGTCGGTCGCGAGAAACAGGCCATCGGCGGACTTCACCGCGTCGGCAATGTCCTTCATCCGCTTGGCGGAGGCGCTATCGACCTCCCAAAGCATTTCGAAATCCTGATCAGGAAGAACGGAGCCGTCCTTGGCAGGCAGATCGCGCACATGGCCGAAGGAGGCGAGCACTTTGTATCCCGGACCCAGATACTTATTGATCGTCTTGGCCTTGGCAGGCGATTCCACCACTACAACATTCATGATGATTCTCTAAAAAGGAAACGACGCCAGCGTTGAAGCCAGCGCGACACACACCGCAACATGGATATCGGCCCTCCGACATGGACAGGGAAATCGCTGCGGTCAAGGGGTTTGCTACAATTTTACCTCTTGTGTCCGCTGCAGCCAAAGGAAGATTATCGGCAAAATACAATTTTAGATATGCTATCGAAGGTTTTCGACTCAGAGTTCGGCAATTCGAAAGCCGCCGCCCGATGTCGTGCCCAGGTTCAATCGGAAAGCGAGACGAGGCCGCCCTGATGCCGGTGCAGCCTGCCTGATATATCGAGTTCCAGAAGGATGAGATAGACCGCGGATGCCGATAGGCCGGTATGGCGGATGACGTCGTCGATCTCGACCGGCGTCGGCCCGAGCGCATCGATGATGCGGTTTCGATCGGAATCCCCGGGCGGCACCGACATCGGCTTGCCATCAGGGGCGGGTTCCTCCGCCATCGATGACGGGAACAGGTCGAATTGCGCAAGCGGCGCCAAGGCCTCGACGACATCGGCGGGAGCGGTGACGATCGAAGCGCCGTCCTTCAGCAGGCCGTTGGTGCCATGGCAGCGCGGATCGAGCGGTGAGCCGGGCACGGCAAACACCAGGCGGCCGAACTCGCCGGCAAGCCGCGCCGTGATCAGCGAGCCTGAACGCGCCGCCGCTTCGATGACGACGAGGCCAAGCCCGATGCCGGCGATCAGCCGGTTGCGGCGCGGGAAGTCGCGGGCGCGCGGCTCCCAGCCGAAGGGCATTTCGCTCACCGCCAAGCCATTGCCGCCTGTTATCTCTTCGAGAAGGCCGATATTCTCCGGCGGGTAGGGCTGGTCGAGGCCGCCGGCGAGCGCTGCGATCGTGCCTGTGTCGAGGCTTGCCCGGTGGGCAGCGGTGTCTATGCCGCGCGCCAGGCCGGAGACCACTGTGTAACCCGCCCGGCCGCAGTCGCGCGCCACCATCGCCGCGAATTTCGCGCCTGCGATCGAGGCGTTGCGCGAGCCGACGATGCCGACGGCCGGCCGATTGGCGGCGGCAAGCGCGCCCTTGACGGCCAGAAGCGGCGGCGCGCCGTCGATCTGCTTCAGCGCTTGCGGGTAGTCCGGTTCGCCAATACCGACGAAGCGGGCGCCGAAGCGACGCGCCGCCTCGAGTTCCCGATGCGCCTCGGCCTCACTGGCTATGCGGATTGCCCGCGTGGCGCCGCCGCGCGCCGAAAGCTCCGGCAGTGCGGCTAGCGCTGCCTCGGCCGAGCCGAAATGATTGATGAGGTCGCGAAAGGTGGCAGGGCCGATATTGTCGGAACGGATAAGGCGCAGCCAGGCAATTCTTTGCCGTTCGGTCAGCGCGACGCCTTTTGGTCCGGCGCTCAGCGCATCCATTATCCCTTTGCCCCGATCTTGCTTTCCGTCCCGCTCATCAGGCGGGAAATATTCGCCTTGTGCTTCCAGTAGGAGATGAGGGTCATGATCGCCATGACAGCCGCAACCTTTTCGTTACCCAGTATCCATAGCGCAATCGGAATGACAAGCATGGCGACCAGCGCCGACAGCGAGGAGTAACGGGTGGTGAAAGCGACCGCCAGCCAGACGGCAGCGAAGAGCACGACCATGATCGGCGCGACGCCGAGCAGGGTACCGATATAGGTGGCGACACCTTTGCCGCCCTTGAAGCCGATCCACACCGGGAAGAGATGGCCGATAAAGGCGAAGAAGCCGGCGATGATCGCGGCCTCCTCGCCGAGGAAATAGCCGACGACCCAGGCCGCGGCCGATGCCTTCAGCGCATCGAGCAGCAGCGTCGCTGCGGCGAGCGTCCGGTTTCCTGTTCTCAGCACATTGGTCGCGCCGATATTGCCGGAGCCGATGCTGCGCACGTCGCCGAGGCCGGCGGCGCGCGTGAGGATCAGGCCGAAAGGGATCGAGCCGAAGAGATAGCCGATAATGGCGGCGGCAAGCGCGATCGGCAGCGTGATCTGCCATGACATGAGATTGGATAACATTTGCCCCCTCAGCCTCTACGTGGCCTATCCTCGAGTCAGCCTTCTCCCGCTGGGGGATGGACGGCGATAGTGTCGGTTCTAAATTGCGTGGACAAGCTTTCCCGAGACGTATGTCGCAACCGCCCGCCCACTGAAGCGCGCATCCTCGAACGGAGTGTTCTTCGAGCGGGAGAGAAGCATGTCTTTGGCGACAAGCCAAGGCTCATCGAGATCGATCAACGCGATATCAGCCGCAGCGCCCGGCTTCAGCGTGCCGGCATTCAGGCCGAAAATCTGAGCGGGACGGGTCGACATGGCGTCGATCAGACGCATCAGGCTCACCTGGCCGCCATGATGAAGCCTGAGGGCTGCCGCTAGCATGGTTTCGAGGCCGATCGCGCCGTCCTCCGCCTCGCCGAAGGGCAGGCGCTTCGTATCGACATCCTGCGGGTCGTGCGAGGAGACGATGATATCGATCGCGCCGCTCGCAAGGGCGTCGGCCATCGCCACCCGGTCGTCTTCCGGGCGCAGCGGCGGATAGAGCTTGAAGAAGGTGCGGTATTCGCCGATGTCGTTTTCGTTGAGCGCCAGATTGTTGATCGAGATGCCGCAGGTCACCTTGGCGCCGCGGCTGCGGGCGCGCTCGATCGCCTCGACCGATTCCGGCACCGAGATCATCGCGGCGTGATAACGGCCGCGCGTCAGCTGCGCGATCCTCAGATCGCGTTCGAGCGGGATGAGCTCGGCTTCCTTTGGAATGCCGGAAAGCCCGAGCCAGCTGGCGAAAAGCCCCTCATGCATGACGCCGTTGGCGCCGAGATATTTGTCGCGTGTTTCGCAGCAGATGACGGCGCCGAATTCGCGCGCATAGGTCATGATCCGGCGCAGCACCTGTGTGTCGTGGACGCTGGAATGGGCATCGGTAAAGGCGACGGCGCCTGCCTGCATCAACAGGCCGATCTCCGTCATCTCCTCGCCGGCAAGGCCCTTGGTGATGGCGGCTGCCGGATAGACGTTGACGGCGGCCGTATCCCGCGCCGTCTTCTTGACGAATTCGACGAGTGCGATGTCGTCGATGATGGGATCGGTGTCCGGCATCATGATGATCGAGGTGACGCCGCCGGCGGCGGCCGCCCGGCTCACCGAGGCGATCGTCTCACGGTGTTCGCCGCCGGGTTCGCCGACATGGACGCGCGCATCGACGAGGCCGGGCGTCGCGACAAGGCCCGTGCAGTCGCGGATGACGGCTCCATCAGGCGCGCCCTGGTTCTGCGCCTTGCCGCCGGCGGCGAGAATCACGCCGTTTTCGGCAATGATCGTCCCCACCTCGTCGAGATTGCGCGACGGGTCGATGATGCGGACGTTCTTGAGGACGATCGGGTTGCTCATGCCATCATTCCATCGCTTCGGGGGCCTTGGTTCTGCGAGACGAGCAGCGTTTCCATGACGGCCATGCGCACCGCGACCCCCATTTCCACCTGTTCGGCGATGACGCTCTGCGGCCCGTCCGCCACTTCCGAAGCGATTTCGACGCCGCGGTTCATCGGGCCGGGATGCATGACGAGCGCATCTTCCTTCGCCGCTTTCAGCGTTTCGGCGTCGAGCCCGTAGAAGTGATAGTATTCGCGCACCGAAGGCACGAAGGCGCCGGACATGCGCTCGCGCTGCAGCCGCAGCATCATCACCACGTCGGCGCCCTTCAGCCCTTCCTTCATCGAATGGAAGACCTCGACGCCCATCTCGGCGATGCCGGCCGGCAGGAGGGTCGCGGGCGCGACGACACGCACGCGGGCGCCCATGGCGTTGAGCAGCAGGATATTGGAGCGCGCCACCCGCGAATGCAGCACGTCGCCGCAGATCGCCACGATGATGCGCGAAAGTTTGCCCTTGGCGCGGCGGATCGTCAGCGCGTCGAGCAGTGCCTGGGTCGGATGTTCGTGCTGCCCGTCGCCGGCATTGACGACCGAGCAGGAGACCTTCTGGGCGAGAAGGGCGGCGGCACCGGCGCTCGAATGGCGGATCACCAGCACGTCGGGGCGCATCGCATTCAGCGTCATCGCCGTGTCGATTAGCGTTTCGCCTTTCTTCACCGAGGAATTGCCAACCGACATGTTCATCACGTCGGCGCCGAGCCGCTTGCCGGCAAGCTCGAAGGAGGCCTGTGTGCGGGTTGATGCCTCGAAGAAGAGGTTGATCTGCGTCAGTCCGCGCAGCGTCGACGTTTTCTTCTCTCTCTGGCGGCTGATCTTGACGGCCTCGTCCGCCTTGTCGAGAAGATAGGTGATATCCTGCTCGGTGAGGCCCTTGATGCCGATGAGGTGGCGGTGGGGGAAAAAGACCATGACCCTGCCTCTTGCTGTCTCTGGCGGGTCTATAAAGAGTGCTGCCCGCCGGGGCAAGCATGTGCTGTGGGCAAAGGCTTATGTCCCCATGCATTTTCGCCCGAATTCCGATAGAGCAGAATGAACCGAATCATAACTTCCGGTTTCCCTTTGCCGGGTTCTTACACTAGAAGCGAATTATGACCTCCGCCAACCGGACTGATGACAAACTCGCAGAACTCAACCAGCCGAGCCTGTGGTCCGGCATCAATGCCTATCGATCTGATCCGTTGATCGTCGATCTGACGGCGGCCCTGCCGCGCGGCATCCGCGAAGACCTGGAAAACATGGGCCGCTACGTCACCTCGCCAGAGGCGCAGGAGATGGCGCGCATGGCAAACCAGGGCACGCCGCAGCTGCGCACTCATGGTCCACGCGGTGAGCGCCTCGACGTCGTCGAATTCCATCCTGCCTGGCATGCGCTGATGCGGCGCTCGATGTCGGTCGGCCTGCATTCCTCCGTCTGGGATCCCCAGGCCGATACCGATGCCAAGGACGAGGCCCACAAGGTTCGCGCCGCGCGGTTTTATCTGACGTCACAGCTGGAATCCGGCCATCTCTGCCCGCTGACGATGACGAGCGCTTCCGTTGCGGCGCTCTCGGCTTCGCCCGCGGTCCAGAAGGACTGGGCGCCCAAAATTCTCTCGCGCAAATATGATTCGTCGAACAAGCCCGCCATGCAAAAATCCGCCGTGACCATCGGCATGGGCATGACGGAAAAGCAGGGCGGCACGGATGTGCGCGCCAACAGGAGCGCTGCCGAAAAGGTCAGCGAGGGCATCTACCGGCTGTCCGGGCACAAGTGGTTCATGTCGGCACCGATGAGCGATGCTTTCATCATGCTGGCGCAGACGAAGGAGGGCATGGGCTGCTTCCTCGTGCCGCGCCTTCTGGAGGATGGTTCCGCCAACGGGCTGCAATTCCAGCGGCTGAAGGACAAGGTCGGCAACCGCTCCAACGCCTCCTCCGAGGTCGAGTTTACAGACACGTTCGGTTTTCTGCTCGGTGGTCCGGATGCCGGTATCCGCACCATCCTCGACATGGTGACGCTGACGCGGCTCGACTGCGCGCTGGCCTCGTCAGGCATGATGCGCGCCTCGCTCGCCGAAGCCGTGCACCACACCCGCGGCCGCAGCGTCTTCGGCAAAATGCTCGTCAACCAGCCGATCATGACGCGCGTGCTCGCCGACATGGCGCTCGATGTTGCCGCCGCGACGGCACTGTCCTTCCGTCTAGCCGACGCCTTCGACAAGGCGCGCGGCAACGCCGAGGACGCGGCCTATGCCCGCGTCATGACGCCTGTCGCCAAATACTGGTGCTGTAAGATCGCACCGGCGCTGATCTACGAGGCGATGGAATGCATCGGCGGCAACGGCTACATCGAAGAGCGTCCGATCGCCCGCCATTACCGCGAGGCTCCGGTCAACGCCATCTGGGAAGGCTCCGGCAACGTCATGGCGCTCGACGTGCTGCGCGTGCTGAACCGCGGCAAGGATCTGTTCGAAACGGTCTTCGCCGGCCTTGCCCGCGATCTCGGCCCTGCCGGCAAGAAGACGATCGACGTGCTGCGCGCTGCAATCGCGCTTTGCGAACAGGACGAGGGCGCCGCGCGCCTGCTCGTCGAGCAACTGGCGCTCGCCGCCGGTGCAGCCGAACTCTATCGCCTTGGGGCAGGGCGCATTGCCGATGCCTTCATCGAGACGCGTCTTGCCGGCGGCTGGCGATCCACCTACGGCATGCTCGATTCCCGCTTCGACGCCAGCTACATCGTCGACCTGCTCTATCCGCCAGCGGCCTGACCGCAGCGGGGTAGGCGATCCCGAGGCCAAGACGCTCGGCCATCGGATTGTCCTACGGCGATCATCGTTTATCGTCCGGCCGGTCGCGACGTATCGCGCCGAGGTCGCCTTCCCAGCCTATCCCTGCAAGATCTACGATCGGATTTTTCCGGCGGTGCCTCTCAACGAGGCTTCGCAAAGCCTGGTCGACGGTGGCCTTTTTGTCCCGTGGTGGTCATTGTTGCGTCGAGCAAGGCATCATCGATACCGATATTCGTCCGCATGATTGCGCCCCATGAGTATGATTATCATAGAGATACACATCCACGTCACGGCAGTTCAAGCTCGGCGACGATGTCATCGCCATAAACGAAAATCCGGCCGCGTCGCCGCGGCCGGATTTCAGTGTTTACGTCCAAAAATCAGCGTTCAGAAGAAGCCACGGCGCTGCCACCAGCCGGCTTTCTTCGGCTTGCCGTCATCGCCTTCGACATTCTCGACGCGGGTGGATTTCACCGTCGGCTCGGAGGAGGAGATGTTGGATTCGCGGTTGGCGCGAACCGGCTTTGCCTCTTCCTGAACCGATGTTTCGAGATCGGCGGAGGCTTCTACCAGTTCGGGTTCGGCCTCGACCGCAGGGGCCGTCTCTGCAACCGGTTCCTCAACCGGCGCTGCGGCCGGTTTGCGGCGGCCGCGGGCACGGGCGGGCTTCACCTCTTCGGTTATGACAGGCGCGCTCTCGACGGCTGCCATCGCGGCCTGGCCTTCGTCGGCCTGTTCGGCAATCGCCTCGACCGCTACGGCTTCGCTCGGAGCGCCGTCGTTCGAAACGTCGTCGCCTTCGTCCTCGTCGCCGCCATTGTCTTCACCGGCTTCGCCAGCCGTCAGTTCCGAACCATCCTCGGCGCGATTGCGACGGCCGCCCCGCTTGCCGCGACGGCGCCGCTTGCGGCGCTGCGATTCCTCGCTTTCGGCACGTGTCTCGGGCGTGGCTTCGGTGTTTTCATCACCTTCGCCACCCTCGTCGTCGCCGTCCTCATCCTCGTCGCCGGCTTCGCCTGTCGCTGATAGCGGCTGTTCGGCATTGCCGTTGCGGCCGCGGCGGCGCCTGCGGCGCTTGCGCTTGCGATTGCCGTCGGCTTCGCTTTCCGCGCGGGCCGCGACGGGCCGCTCGGAAACGGCCGGCTTTTCCTCGAGTTCCTCGTCTTCCTCCTCATCCACTTCGATGACGATGTCGTCGTCGTCATCCTCGGGAATGGCTGCGAAGTTGAAGAGGGTTTCAATCTTGACCGGGTTTTCCACCGGCTCGCCGCGATCGATCGCGAAATGTTGCGCGCCGACCGAGCCGTCCGCATCGATGATGATCGCAACGCCGAAGCGGCTCTCATAATCGATGATCGTCTGGCGCTTGTGGTTGAGCAGGTAGAGCGCGATGTCAGGCGTGGTGCGCACGGTGATGTTGTGCGTGGTGTTCTTGAGCAGATATTCCTCGATGCCGCGCAGGACATGCAGGGCGACGGAGGACTGCGAACGCACATGGCCGCTGCCGCCGCAATGCGAGCAGACCTGCGTCGTCGATTCGAGAACCGAAGCGCGGATGCGCTGGCGCGACATTTCGAGCAGGCCGAAATGCGAGATCCGGCCGACCTGGATGCGGGCACGGTCGTTCTTCAGGCATTCCTTCAGCTTCTTCTCGACGGCGCGGTTGTTGCGCTTCTCTTCCATGTCGATGAAGTCGATGACGATCAGGCCGGCAAGGTCGCGAAGGCGAAGCTGGCGGGCGACTTCGTCTGCAGCCTCCAGATTCGTCTGCAGCGCGGTGTCTTCGATCGAATGTTCGCGGGTCGAGCGGCCGGAGTTGACGTCGATCGAAACCAGCGCTTCGGTCTGGTTCATGATCAGATAGCCGCCGGACTTCAGCGTCACCTGCGGCTGCAGCATGCGGTCGAGCTGAGCCTCGATGCCGGAACGCGAAAAGATCGGATGGATGTCGCGATAGGGCTGAACCACCTTGGCATGGCTCGGCATCAGCATTTTCATGAAGTCTTTCGCTTCACGATAGCCTTCTTCGCCGGAAACGATGACTTCGCTGATATCCTTGTTGTAGAGGTCGCGGATCGAACGCTTGATCAGCGAGCCTTCCTCGTAGACGAGGCAGGGAGCGGTGGACGCCAGCGTCAGCGTGCGCACGTTCTCCCAAAGGCGCATCAGATATTCGAAGTCGCGCTTGACCTCCACCTTGGTGCGGTTGGCACCGGCGGTGCGAAGGATGACGCCCATGCCCTGCGGCACCTCGAGCAGGCGCGCGATTTCCTTCAGGCGCTTGCGGTCGGCAGGATTGGTGATCTTGCGGGAAATGCCGCCGCCGCGCGCCGTGTTCGGCATCAAAACCGAATAGCGGCCGGCGAGCGAGAGATAGGTGGTAAGGGCTGCACCCTTGTTGCCGCGCTCTTCCTTGGCGACCTGCACGAGCAGGATCTGGCGGCGCTTGATGACTTCCTGGATGCGGTACTGCTTGCGCGGCTTGCGCTGCACGCGGTCCGGCACTTCTTCCATCGCGTCTTCGGCGCCGACGGATTCGATGACTTCTTCTTCACCGTGATCGTCATCATCGTCGTCGTCATCGTGGCGACGCTTGCTGGTATCGACGTCCTCGGAGATCGAGTCGGTTTCCACCATCGCGGCCATCGCGCCGCCGGTCGAACCGTCATCCTCATTGTCGACGCTCGACGCGCCTTCGGCTTCGACGTCTGTGGGAACAGCGTCCTCGGTCGCGGTCGTTTCGGCAACCGGTTCGGCTGCCTTCTTGCGGCTGCGACGCGGCCTTGCCTTCTTGGCCGGCGCTTCCTCGGCGGCCTCGGGCGATGCTGCGGCCTCTACCGCTGCGGTCTCTTCCGTTACGGCAGCCGCTTCCGGCGCGATGCCGACATCCGGCTGATCCTGCTTGGAAAGATCGACCATCGGCGCGGTTTCGACATGCTCGACGTCTTCGTCGCGGCGATGCTCCTCGGCTTCGGCCCGAAGCAGCGCCTGACGGTCGGCAAGCGGTATCTGATAATAGTCGGGATGGATTTCGGCGAAGGCCAGGAAACCGTGCCGGTTGCCGCCGTAATCGACGAAGGCGGCTTGCAGCGAGGGTTCGACCCTCGTCACCTTTGCAAGATAGATGTTGCCGCGGATCTGCTTCTTGTGCTGGGACTCGAAGTCAAATTCTTCTATGCGGTTCCCGCGAACGACAACGACGCGCGTCTCTTCCTCGTGAGACGCATCGATAAGCATTTTGTCTGCCATGTAAGCTGTGCTCCTCGGCGTGGCCGCGAGAGCGCATTCCCGACTGCTGTTGAGACAGAAAGAATGCGGTCCACTGTAGCCGCGCCGGATAATGAAAGTCGCGCCTGATGCGAGGGGGAGGGCAGCAGCCAGACCGCAGCCGGAACCATTTCGGTCCGGGGCCTGTACACTTCAGATAAAACCTGCTGCGAAACCATCAACAACCAAGCGTGATCGACAAATACGAAGACCCGTTCGGGTCCGATGAGTTTGCTCCCTGAGAGCGTGGTGGCTGATCCACCAATGAATTCCGACAATAAGCCGGAAAATCAGGATCCAGTTCTAGGGATTAAGCGCATGAGACGGCGGACGATGACCGGTGTGGCGCCAGGTCCTGATCTGGCTGGCAGCCTTCGCGGCGACTCTATCCCGTCAACACTTTACCCTGAAATTCGTTGTATGTTTTCTGTGTCACAATAGCAAGGGAAAAGCCAAATGTGCCATAATATTGATGGATTTCGCAACGCATAGAAGCTGGGGATAAAGTGATCGCGATTCGGCAGGCTGCAGCGGGTGTTTCGTCACAGGGACGTTGGCCGCAGCCGCGTCGGGTCCATCGCAATACAGATAGGGTGTGGCGGTTTATTGTTTAAGAGGGCTCGGATCGCGGCGAAATCCGCAGCGCGGCGATCGACATTCGCAAGGCGGGTTCTGGCGGCGCTTCTGGTCGTTAGTCTGCTGCCGGCAGCTGCCAGCTCCGTCGAGGCCAAGGATCCGCTGCTTGCCTATGGCGCGCGCATCGTCGGCGACGACGCAAGGACCCGCATCGTCATCGATTTCGATCGCGAGCCGCGTTTCTCCGTCCACTATATCGCCAATCCGGAACGCATCGTCGTCGACTTGCCGGCGACCGCTTTCGGTTTTGCGGCGAAGGATCTTGCCGCCCGCGGCCTGTTCAAGGATATCCGCTACGGCAAGATGGACGAAGAGAGCGCCCGCATCGTGCTGACGACGACAGGGCCGGTGAAGCTGGCGCTTGCCAAGGTGCAGGCCGATGAGACGGGCAACGGCCATCGCCTCGTGCTCGATGCAGAGATGATCGACAAGAAGGCCTTTGCCGAACTGGTGAAGACGCAATCCTGGAGCGACCGGACTGAGGCGGCTCAGACGACGAGCGCCATTCCGGCACCGCAAAAGGCTGCGCCCGGCGATTTCGTCATCGCCGTCGACGCCGGCCATGGCGGCATCGACACCGGCGCGATCGGCGTCGACACCAAGACCGAGGAAAAGCAGGTGACGCTTGCCTTCGCGAAGGCCTTGACCGACCGGCTGAACAAGGAACCGGGCATCAAGGCTTTCCTGACGCGCGAAGATGACGAGTTCCTGTCGCTTTCGCAGCGTGTGCTGATCGCACGCCAGAATCATGCCGGCCTCTTCATTTCGCTGCATGCCGACACGCTGAAGCAGAAGGATATCCGCGGCGCGACCGTCTACACGATCTCCGACAAGGCATCCGACAAGCTCGCCGCCGACCTTGCTGAACGTGAAAACCTCTCCGACCAGATCGCCGGCAAGGAGACGGTCGCCGAGCCGCCGGAAGTTGCCGACATCCTGCTCGATCTGACGCGGCGCGAGACGCAGGCCTTCTCGATCTCGCTGGCCGAGAGTGTGCTGAATTCTTTCAAGGATCAGGTCGGCACCATCAACAATCCGCACCGTCATGCCGGCTTCCGCGTGCTGCAGGCGCCTGACGTGCCGTCGATCCTTCTCGAGATCGGCTTCCTCTCGAATGCCGAGGACGAGAAACTGCTGCTCGACGAGGCCTGGCGCGGCAAGATCGCCGGTCTCTTGACCGACGCAGTCAAGCGATACCGCGCCGCCGTCATGGCGAATGGCGGCTGACGGCCGCCGCCTAAAGATCTGTAGCGGTTGCAGTACGGCGACATGCATGAAAACAAAGATTTAAGTGCGCCGCATGAATCAAATTCTGAGCAAGATACCTCAGATTGACGGCGGCGCCGGGCGTTGCTTGGATGTGACAGTTCTAATGAAACGCGGCCGCAGCCGTGAATGCGGCGCAGACAGCCCTATTTTGCTCACATTCACGCCGTTACTCCGGCTTATGTTTCGCAGCCTGAGGCGCGGAATTCGGCTTGTGGCGGTAGCGCTCATAGAGTAAGCCGCGCAACGTGCAAATTGCCTTGATCTGTGCAATCGTTGCGGCTGCGCCGATTGAAGATCGAAGAGACCGGTAGCTGAAATATGGTTAGACTTCTTGGATATTTCTTCGGAATGGCCTGCGTCCTGTTTCTGGTCGCGGCGGCGGGTATTGCCATCTATCTCGCCAATGTCGCGAAGGATCTCCCGGACTATGCCGTTCTGAACAGCTATGCGCCGCCGGTGACCACCCGCGTGCACGCCGGCAACGGCGCTCTGATGGCCGAATACGCCAAGGAAAAGCGTCTCTTCCTGCCGATCCAGGCTATTCCCGACCGCGTGAAGGCCGCTTTCCTGTCGGCCGAAGACAAGAATTTCTACAATCACCCGGGCGTTGATCTCACCGGTCTCGGCCGCGCAATCCTCGTCAACCTGCAGAATTTCGGTTCCGGCCGCCGCCCGGTCGGTGCCTCGACAATCACCCAGCAGGTGGCCAAGAATTTCCTTTTGAGCTCGGACCAGACGATCGACCGCAAGATCAAGGAAGCGATCCTCTCCTTCCGTATCGAGCAGGCCTACAGCAAAGACAAGATCCTCGAACTCTACCTGAACGAGATCTTTTTCGGCCTGAATTCCTATGGCATCGCCGGCGCAGCACTCACCTATTTCAATAAATCCGTCACCGAACTGACCGTCGCCGAAGCCGCCTATCTGGCATCGCTGCCGAAGGGTCCTGCCAATTACCATCCGTTCCGCCATCCGGAAGCTGCGCTCGAGCGTCGGAACTGGGTGATCGACCGGATGGTCGAGAACGGCTATGTCAGCCAGCCTGACGGCGAGGAAGCCAAGAAGCAGCCGCTCGGCGTCACCGCCCGCACCACCGGCCCCTCGCTCTTTGCTTCGGATTTTTTCGCCGAAGCCGTGCGCCGCCAACTGATCGACCAGTACGGCGAAAAGGTCCTTTATGAGGGCGGCCTTTCGGTGCGCACGTCGCTCGATCCGCAGATGCAGCTCGCTGCCCGCAAGGCGCTGCAGGACGGTCTGGTCACTTACGACGAGCGCCGCGGTTTCCACGGCCCGATCAAGCAGATCGATGCGAGCGGTGATTGGGGCAAAGCGCTTGCCGATGTTCCCGCACTGTCCGATGTGCCGGAATGGCGGCTTGCCGTGGTACTCGCCGTATCCGACTCGAACGTCGACATCGGCCTACAGCCGGGCAAGGATGGAAGCGGCAAGGTTGAGGCCGATCGCCAGCGCGGCACGATCGACGCCAAGAACATGCAGTGGGCCTTCCGTTCGGCCGACGGCGCCCGCAAGACCACGAAATCGCCGGTCGGCGCCGTGTCCCCCGGTGACGTTGTCTATGTCGCAAAGCTCGGTGACAACGCGTCGACCTCCTATCGCCTGCAGCAGCCGCCGAAGGTGCAAGGTGGTCTGGTCGCCATGGATCCGAAGACCGGCCGCGTGCTCGCCATGGTCGGTGGCTTCTCCTACGCCCAGTCCGAGTTCAACCGCGCCACCCAGGCGATGCGTCAGCCGGGCTCCTCGTTCAAGCCTTTCGTCTACGCGGCGGCGATGGACAATGGTTATACGCCGGCTTCGGTCATCATGGACGCGCCGATCGAGATCGTCTCGGGCGGCCAGGTCTGGAGGCCGGAAAACTACGGCGGCGAATCCGGCGGCCCGTCGACGCTGCGTTCGGGCATCGAGCATTCGCGCAATCTGATGACGGTGCGCCTCGCCAACGATCTCGGCATGAACATCGTCGCCGAATATGCCGAGCGCTTCGGCATCTATGATCACATGCTGCCGGTTCTCTCCATGTCGCTCGGCGCCGGCGACACGACGGTGCTGCGCATGGTCTCGGCCTATTCGGTCATCGCCAATGGCGGCAAGCAGATCAAGCCGACATTGATCGACCGCATCCAGGACCGCTACGGCAAGACGATCTTCAAGCATGAGGAGCGTCTCTGCGAGGGCTGCAACGCCGGCGACTGGCAGAACCAGGAAGAGCCGAATATCGTCGACAATCGCGAAACCGTTCTCGACCCGATGACCGCCTACCAGATCACCTCGATGATGCAGGGCGTCATCCAGCGCGGCACCGCTGCCGGCAAGATCGATCTCGGCGGTCGCGACGTCGCCGGAAAGACCGGCACCACCAATGACGAGAAGGATGCCTGGTTCGTCGGCTTCACGCCGGATCTGGTCGCAGGCCTCTATATGGGCTTCGATACGCCGGCCCCGCTCGGCCGCGGCGGCACCGGTGGCGTCTTGTCCGCCCCGATCTTCAACGAATTCATGCAGGCTGCCGTCAAGGACACGCCGGAATCGAAGTTCGTCATTCCATCAGGCATGAACCTGATTTCGATCGACCGCAAGACCGGCATGGCGGCCGGCGAAGGCGATCCGAACACCATCATCGAGGCCTTCAAGCCCGGCACCGGCCCGGCCGACAGCTTCTCCGTGATCGGCATGGACAGCACCATGGCGCCGGAGGAAATCCTGAAGACTTCGCCGCAGGCGAACCAGGCCGTCCAGACCGGCACGCCCGGCCTGTTCTGACCGAGGGCCTGAATTTTATACGCCCGCTGCGGCCCTTTACATCCGCGGCGGGCGTCTCTATGTCACCAGCACCTGAAGAAGACCGAGACAGAGAAGCAGGAAAATGCGAGCGGAAATCGAAAACGTGGTCGATGAAACCAAGCAGGCTATCACCCTGCTGAGGAGGCATCTTTGACTGGGACCAAGCGATAAGACGGCTGGACTGGTTGAACAACAAGGCAGAGGATCCGAACCTCTGGAACGACGCTTCCGAAGCGCAGAAGCTGATGCGCGAACGCCAGCAGCTCGATGACGGCATCAACGGCGTCAAGCAGCTCGAACAGCAGCTGAACGACAATATCGAGCTGATCGAGCTTGGTGAGGAAGAGGGCGACCAGAGCGTCGTCAAGGAAGCCGAAGACACGCTGAAGGCCTTGAAGGCCGAGGCCGCGCGCCGCCAGGTGGAAGCCATGCTCTCCGGCGAAGCCGATGGCAACGACACCTATCTCGAAGTCCATTCCGGCGCCGGCGGCACCGAAAGCCAGGACTGGGCGAACATGCTTTTGCGCATGTACACCCGCTGGGCCGAACGCCAGCGCTTCAAGGTCGAGCTTCTCGAAGTCCATGATGGCGAAGAGGCGGGCATCAAGTCCGCGACACTGCTCGTCAAGGGTCATAATGCCTATGGCTGGCTGAAGACGGAATCGGGCGTACACCGGCTGGTGCGCATCTCGCCCTACGACAGCAATGCGCGCCGCCACACCTCCTTCTCGTCGATCTGGGTCTATCCGGTTGTCGACGACTCGATCCAGATCGAGATCAACGAAAGCGACTGCCGCATCGATACCTATCGTTCGTCGGGCGCCGGCGGCCAGCACGTCAACACCACCGACTCGGCCGTGCGCATCACGCATATCCCGACGGGCATCGTCGTGCAGTGCCAGCAGGAGCGCTCGCAGCACAAGAACCGCGCCAAGGCCTGGGACATGCTGCGTGCCCGCATGTATGAAGCCGAATTGAAGAAGCGTGAGGACGCCGCCAGTGCCGAAGCCGCTTCCAAGACGGAGATCGGCTGGGGCCACCAGATCCGCTCCTACGTGTTGCAGCCCTATCAGATGGTCAAGGACCTGCGCACCGGCGTCGCCAGCAGCGCGCCGGACGACGTTCTCGACGGCGACCTGAACGAGTTCATGGAAGCAGCACTTGCCCATCGCATCAGCGGCGCCGCCGATGCGGTCGTCGAGGATGTCGACTGATCGGATTGACGATAGATTGAAGCAACAAAGCCCCGGAGACGGGGCTTTTTTGTTTTGGAAGGCTGGCAAGTCCGGCGCGCTTCAGCGGCTCGATCGTCGAGGCGATCATAGCTCTGGTTCGGCGTAAGAACTTATCGTTTCACCTCGAGACGATGGCGGAAGGTCCGCTGAGCCGCCCTCGCATTTATATGTTCGACACTGACTTGACATTTGTCGAGTCGATGTCGAATAATGTCATTGTCGATATCGGGGCTGGAGATCACCGATGTCGATCGGCTCCCGCCAATCGGTTGCCGGTGCATGTGTGGAGGAGAAAAGGGTGGAGCTTTTGCTGGATGTGGAAGGGCTGAAGAAGTCCTTTGGTGGTGTCGCGGCATTGCGCGACGGCCGCTTCGAACTTCGCGCCGGCTCGGTCCACGCACTTTGCGGCGGCAACGGCGCAGGCAAGTCGACCTTTCTCAAGATCCTCATGGGTATCCATAATCGCGATGCTGGCTCGATCCGCCGTCGTGGCAAGGACGTAGACTTTGCCAGCCCCGCCGACGCGCTCGCCTCCGGCATTGCCATCATCGAGCAGGAGTTGAGCCCGGTTCCGCACATGACGGTAGCGGAAAACATCTATCTCGGCCGCGAGCCCTCGACACGTTTCGGCGGTATCGATTTCCGGACGATGAACCGCTCCGCCCAAGGGCTTCTCGACGATCTCGAATTCGATATCCGCGCCACCCAGTACATGATGAACCTCTCCGTTGCGCAGATGCAGCTCGTCGAGATCGCCAAGGCGCTAAGCCACGATGCCGAGGTCATCTTCATGGACGAGCCAACCTCGGCAATCGGTGAGAAAGAGGCTCAGCAGCTCTTCGCGGCCATCCGGCGCCTGAAGGGGCAGGGACGCGGCATCGTCTATGTCTCGCACCGGCTTTCGGAAATCTTCCAGATCGCCGATTCCTATACCGTGTTTCGCGACGGTGCCTATGTCGGCAGCGGAGACCTCAAGCAGATCAGCCGTCCTGATCTCATCCGGATGATCGTTGGCCGGGAACTGGCCGAGGAATATGTCAAGACCAATACGCCGACATCCGAAACCGGCCTCGAGGTTACGGCGCTGAGTTGCCCGAACAAGATCGAGGACATTTCCTTCTCCGCCCGCAAGGGCGAGATCTTCGGCATCTACGGGCTGATGGGCTCGGGCCGAACCGAGATCTTCAATTGCCTTTTTGGCCTCGAAAAATCCTCCGACGGCAGGATCGTCGTCGATGGTGCCCGCATCTCCGTGTCGAAGCCGGCGGATGCGATGGCAAATGGCCTGGCGCTGGTGACGGAGGATCGCAAGCTGACGGGCCTCAATCTCTCCGACTCCGTTCGCGCCAACATCTGTATGGCAAGCTTACCGGAGATGAGCCCTTCCTTTGCCATGAGCCGCCGTCGCGAGGCCGAGGCCAGTCGTCGGATCCAGGCGCAATTTCAGATCAAGGCCGCCCGTGACACCATGCCGGTCTCGGGCCTGTCAGGCGGCAATCAGCAGAAAGTGGTGCTCGGAAAATGGTTCCTGCGCAATCCGAAGGTGCTGCTCCTCGATGAGCCGACACGTGGCGTCGATGTCGGCGCCAAGCGCGAAATCTACCGCATCATCTGTGATTTTGCCGCGGCCGGCGGAACGGTCGTGATGATCTCATCGGAAATCGACGAAGTTCTGGGCATGTCGGACCGTATCATGGTGATGCGCGCCGGTAGGAGCGCGGGAATTTACAGCCGGGAGGAAACGGATGCCCAATCACTCGTCCACCTATCGACCTGATCAGGATCAGGTCATCCTTACGGCGCCAGAGGAGCGAGCAAGAGTGTCAGAGAGCGATGATAGCAATGCCGGCGGCTGGTTCAGTTCGGATCGGCGGCGGCTGTTGATACAGGAATACGGTATCTTTCTCGCTTTTCTGCTTCTCGTGGTGGTCCTTTCGTTCTCGAACGAGTTCTTCCTGACCGGCGGCAATATTTCCAATGTGCTCCTGCAGACTTCGATCAACGGCGTGCTTGCCATCGGCATGACCTTCGTGATCCTGACGCGCGGCATCGATCTTTCGGTCGGCTCCGTCGTGGCGCTTGCCGGCATTGTCAGCGCCAGCTTCTCGACGACCTCCGCTACGGCGGCGATCGCCGGTGCGCCCTATCCGGTGGCCATCGGACTTGCGGTCGGCATCCTGGTTGGCGTTGCCTGCGGCGCGATTTCAGGGGCGATCGTCTCGCGATTTTCCGTTCCGGCCTTCGTCGCCACTCTTGGCATGCTTTCGGCCGCGCGCGGCTTGACGCTGATCTATGGCGGCGGTCGCCCCGTTCCCGCGCTGACGCCGGCCTTCCGGTGGATCGGCACCGGCGACGTCTTCGGCATTCCGGCCCCCGTCATCATTCTCGCCGTCGTTTTCGCGGCTTCGTGGTGGATACTCAGCCGGACGCGCTTCGGCCGCTACATCTATGCCGTCGGAGGCAATCCGCATGCGGCAAAGACCTCCGGTATCGACATCGGCCGCATTCGTTTCACTGTCTATGTCATTTCCGGCGGTCTTGCCGGTCTTGCCGGCATGCTGCTCAGCGCCCGGACGGGATCGGCCCTGCCGCAGGCGGGCATTGCCTATGAGCTGGACGCGATTGCGGCGGTCGTCATCGGCGGCACTAGTCTGTCGGGTGGTGTCGGCCGGGTGACGGGCACGCTGATCGGTGCGCTCATCATCGGCGTCATGAACAACGGCCTCGATCTGATGGGGATCCAATCCTACTACCAGCAGGTCCTGAAAGGTGCCCTGATCGTCGGCGCTGTGATGCTCGACCAGAAGCGAACTTACGGGGCCTGAGCCCCATCGGAAACCGTGCCGGCCCTTGCCGGCCTGTTGCAGAGGCGAGCCATGTCGGCCGCTAAAACTTAAAGTGGAGGAGATTGAGATGAGAAAGCTTATGATTGCGCTCGCTTCGGCGACTGCTTTGCTGGCCTCGTCGGCCGTGGCCCAGGAAAAGATCAAGATCGGGGCAGCCCCTTACGGCCTCAATGCGGAGTTCATGCAGATCTGGGCGGCGGCGATGCAGGAGCACCCGGCCGTCAAGAGCGGGGAGGTCGAGCTGACTGTTTTCGACGGTCGCTATGACGCGTTGGTTCAGCAGGATCAGTTCAAGACGATGGTCACGCAGAAATACAATGCGATCATCTTTGCACCGATCGACGTCGATGCAGGCGCAGCAGCCGTACAGTCGGCGGTGGATGCCGGCATTCCGGTGATCGGTTCGAACACCCGCGTCAATTCCGACCTGCTGACCTCCTATGTCGGTTCCGACGATACCATCTCGGGCTACATGGAAGCCAAGACCGTCCTCGACAAGCTCGGCTGCAAGGGCAATGTCGTCATCCTCGAAGGCCCGGTCGGTCAGTCCGCACAGATCTCGCGCCTGGAAGGCAATAAGAAGGCGCTCGCCGAATGCCCTGACGTGAAGGTCCTCGAAGACCAGACGGCGAACTGGTCACGTGCCGAAGCGCAGACGCTGATGGAAAACTGGCTGACCGCGCATCCGAAACAGATCAACGGCGTGATCGGCCAGAACGACGAGATGGCGCTCGGCGCCATCGAGGCGATCAAGGCTGCGGGGCTCGACGAGAAGAGCTTTGCGATCGCGGGCATCGACGGCATCACCGACGCTCTTCGCGCCGTCAAGGCCGGCGAGATGACGTCGATCCTGCAGGACGCACGTGCACAGGCTCAGGGCGCTCTCGACCTGGCCATCTTCCACGCCAAGAAGGGCGACTACAAGCCGCAGTCCGATATCTGGGCGACCTACAAGGATATGCCGTGGAACGACGGCAAGGACAAGAACTACAATGTGCCGTGGACGCCGGTGACGGCCGACAATGTCGACAAGCTGCTCGCAACACGTAAATAATCCATTGTGTGGGGCGGGTGCGCCCGCCCCATTTCTCAGACAAGCCGGGAAAAGATCCATGACCGATTCAAAACAGATTGATCTGAATTTTTCGCTGGGCGGCAAGGTCGCCCTGGTAACGGGCGGCGCCTCCGGCATCGGCGATGCCATCGCATCGGCATTTGCCGCCAAGGGCGCGGTCGTCGGCGTGATCGACATCAATGAAACGGTCGCGAAATCCAAGGCCGACGCCCTCGGAAATGGCGCGAAATCCTTCGTCTGCGACGTTTCCAACCCGCAATCGGTGGAAGCCGTCATCGCTGCGGCGCAGGCGGCCTTTGCCCATATCGATATCGTCGTCAACAGCGCCGGTGTCGCCATGCTCGCCCCCGCCGAGGATCTCACCCTGGAGGCCTGGGACAGAACCATAGACATCAATCTCAAGGGAACGTTCCTCGTCTGTCAGGCTGTAGGCCGGGTCATGCTCAAGGCGGGCAGCGGCGGCAGGATCATCAATATCGCCTCGCAGGCCGGCACGGTCGCCATCGATCAGCACGTGGCCTATTGCGCCTCCAAATTCGGCGTCATTGGCCTTTCCAAGACGCTCGCCGCCGAGTGGGGGAAATACGGCATAACCGTCAATACGATTTCGCCGACGGTGGTTCTAACCGAGCTTGGAAGAAAGGCCTGGGATAACCCGCGCGGAGAGGAGCTGAAGAAGCGCATCCCGACGGGACGCTTCGCCTATCCCGAGGAGATCGCTGCGGCGGCGGTGTTTCTGGCATCGAGCGGCGCCGAGATGATCAACGGCGCGGATCTTCTGATCGATGGCGGCTATACCATTGTCTGACACGCGGAAAACAGGAGGAACCATGCAGCGGTTTATCAACAATCCGGACGAGGTCGTCGAGGATACGGTCAAGGGCTTCGTCAAGGCGCATGCCGATATGGTCAGGCTCGGCAACGGCAATCCGCGCGTCATCGTTGCGCGCCATGCGCCCGTCGCGGGCAAGGTCGGCGTCATCACCGGCGGTGGTTCCGGCCATGAGCCCGCCTTTATCGGCTATACCGGACGCAACATGCTGGATGCCGTCGCGGTGGGTGAGCTGTTTTCGTCGCCGACGGCCAAGAGTTTTCTCGATGCCGCGCGCGAGGCCAATGGCGGCAACGGCGTCGTCTGCCTCTACGGCAATTATGCCGGTGACAACATGAACGTGAAGATGGCGATCAAGCTTGCCGCCAAGGAGGGCATCACGATCGCGACCGTCGTCGCCAATGACGATGTATGTTCGGCCGGACCGGACGAGCGCGAGAAGCGACGTGGCGTCGCCGGCGAGATATTCATGTGGAAATGCGCAGGCGCCAAAGCGGAGCAGGGGGCGAGCCTCGAGGAAGTGCAGGCGACAGCGCAAAGGGCGATCGACAATTGCCGCTCCATCGGCATCGGCCTCGGTCCCTGCACGCTGCCCGCCGTTGGGCATCCCAACTTCCAGATTGCGCCGGGCACGATGGAAGTCGGCATTGGCCATCACGGCGAGCCGGGGGTCCGGGTCGAGCCGTTGAAGCCTGCCGCCGAGGTCGCACGCGAAATGGCCAGGATCGTTCTGGACGATCACGGCCTGGCATCGGGAACCGAAGTGGCCGTCATCGTCTCCGGCCTCGGCGCGACGCCCTTGAACGAGCTTTATATCCTTCACGACACGATCGAAACCGAGATTACCGGGCGCGGACTGAAAATCTACAAGACCTATATCGGTAATTACTTCACCTCGTTGGAAATGGTCGGTGCGACGCTGACCGTCATGGCGCTTGACGACGAGTTGAAGACGCTACTCGACGTCGATGTCCACTGCCCGGCAATGCCTTGATGGGAGACCAAGCGAATGCAGCAATTTGACAACGCTTCCTCAGGCGACATCGTTTTCTCGCTCGCGGATCGGATCATCGAGAATCGCGCTTATCTCAGCGAGATTGACGGCAAGATCGGCGATGGCGATCATGGGGTTAACATGGCCAAGGGATTTGGCATGGCAGCCGAACGGATCAAGGGCGCAGACATGTCGCTCGCCGAAGCTCTCGACACGCTCGGCACGGTGCTGATGACGGAAATCGGCGGGTCCATGGGGCCGCTCTACGGCGTCATGTTCATTCAGTTCGCTGAAACGATCGAAAAGGCTGCGCAGATCGATGCGGGGATGTTCAGCGCAATGCTGCACAATGGTCTTGAAGGTATTCAGGCGATCGGGTCCGCAAAAGTGGGCGACAAGACCCTTCTCGATGCGCTCGTGCCCGCCATAGAGGCGTTCGATCTGGCCAATAGCGACGGAAAGTCGTTTGCGGAATCGCTGAATGTTCTCGTCGCAGCGGCGGAGGCCGGCCGGGACAGCACCCGCGATCTGGTGGCAAGGATCGGCCGGGCAAGCAGGCTCGGCGAACGTTCGCTTGGCGTTCTGGATGCTGGCGCCACTTCCTGCGCGCTGATCCTCCAGTCGCTCGCGCTTGGCGTAGAGGCAAGGCTTCGGCCATCCGCATAAAAACAGCGGGTTTTGGTGAGAGCCCCGTGATCCTCCCGAGTATCACCTTTCCGGCTGCGTTGGCGGCCGGAAATCATTGTGCGGAGAATGTTGAAAACCGGAGCCTTTGCGCTCATCTTCGCGGGCGATTTGAACATCGCAGGGAAACCAGGAAGCATGACCGTCAAGACATCATCAGCGCGGAAGAACGGTAGCGTGCGAAACAGCGCTGACGATGCGTCGGAACCCATCCCGCTGCGGTTTGGCGATGATCCCTATGTCTGGGCCTGCTGGCTCTATTATGAGGACGGCATGACGCAGGGCGACATTGCCGATACCATGGGAATTTCGCGGGCAACGGTGAACAGCTATCTCGCCGATGCGCGCGCCCGCGGAATCGTCAATATCTCCATCGAGCCGGCGCGCCTGAGTTCGCTGACGATTGCTCAGGAGTTGAAACGGCATTTCGGTCTGCAGGACTGTCTCGTCGTTCCGAGCGACGACAATACCCGCCCGCTCATCGACCGTCTCGGGCGCGCAGGCGCTCAAGCGCTGCAGAGGCTTGTGAAATCCGGTGATACGCTGGCCGTCGTCTGGGGCCGCACGGTCATGGCGGTCGGTGAGCAGACCTCGATAAGTGGCCTGCAGGACGTCACCGTGGTCCAGGCAACCGGCGGAACCAGTGCGACATTCGCCTATACACCCGAACTTTGCGCAGCCGCCTTTGCCGATGCCGTGGACGCGCGGCTGATCAATATCGCAGCTCCGGCAATCGTATCCGCTCCCGATGTCCGCAATATCCTGTTGCGCGAGCCATTGATCGAAAGTCAGTTCGAGGCGCTTTCACACGCCAACAAGGTGATTTTCGGTATCGCCTCCATGCGCCCCAATTCGACCATCCATACCAGCGGATTCTTCGAATCGGTATCGTTGCAGCAATATCTGGCAAAGGATGCCGCAGGCATCGTCGCCGGACGTTTCATCGACGGGCAGGGCCGCCCGGTCGCGGGGCCGCTTGACGACCGCACGATCGGAATATCACTCGACATGCTGAAGAAGATCGGTCTGCGTATCGCTGTCGCCGGCGGTTTCGACAAGGTGCCGGCAATCCTCGCAGCCCTTCGCGGCGGCTATGTCAACGTGCTGATCACCGACGCCGCGACGGGTCGCGGCATCCTGCATGCGGACGGTGTGACGGAGGTCGACCAGAAGCTTTTACAGCGCCCGAGGGTCGAAATTGGCACGCCGCCGTCAGCGACCGGTTTTCGCACTCACATCAAGAAATTTCTGAACAACCCCGACGAGGTCGTCGAGGAAATGCTCTATGGCGCAGTGAAGGCGCACGCTGCCTATCTCGCGCCGGTCGACAGTTCTCGCCGTGCGCTCGTTGCCCGGACGGGACCGCGCGCCGGCAAGGTCGGTCTTGTGATCGGCGGCGGCACGGGACACGAGCCTGCGTTCTTCGGCTATGTCGGGAAGGGGCTTGCCGATGCCGTTGCTGTCGGCAATATCTTCTCGTCTCCGCCTCCCGGCCCGATCCTTCAATGCACCAGGGCGGCGTCCGGCGGAGAGGGTGTGCTTTTCGTCTACGGCAACTATGCCGGCGACGTCATGAATTTCGAGATGGCAGCCGAGATGGCGGCGGAGGAAAACATCGCGGTCCGCACGGTCGTGACGACGGACGACATCGCCTCATCGCCGCTGGAAGACAGGGAGGGCCGGCGCGGCGTCGCCGGCAATTTCTTCATCTTCAAGGTCGCCGGAGCGGCCTGCGACCGCGGGCTGTCGCTTGCCGCCTGCGAAACGGCGACGCGCAAGGCCAACGCACGGACATTTACGATGGGCGTTGCATTGGAACCGTGCTCGCTTCCCCAGACCCGTCGCCACAACTTTGAAATTGGCCCCGACGACATCGAGATCGGCATGGGCATCCATGGTGAACCCGGCGTCATTCGCGAAAAGATGATGACCGCCGATGAAATCACCGATCGGGTGATGGATCGCATATTCGCGGAAATGAAGCCGGCATCGGGCGACCGCGTCGCAGTATTGGTCAATTCCTTCGGCGCAACGCCGCTGATGGAGCTCTATATTCTCTTCCGACGTGTCGAGCAGCGGCTGAGTGCGAAAGGCATCGCGATAGAGGCGAATTGGGTGGGACACTATTGCACCTCGCTCGACATGGTCGGTGCATCCATATCGATCTTGCACCTCGATCAGGAATTGACGGAGTTGTTGCATCATCCTTGCGATACCGCGTTCCTGCGGGTCGCGAACTGAAGGTATAAGCGATGCGCCCGGCTGACACGGGCCGCATCCTGCTCGAACTGGGAGGATCATGATGTCGGAAAGCGCGGCGCGCCACCTTAGCAGGATGTTTCATCGCATCTCCGTTGCGATCACGGCGGAGAAGGACCGTCTCTCGGATCTGGACGGGGCTATCGGCGACGCCGATCATGGAATCACCATGGTGCTCGGCTTCACGGCGGTGAACGGGGAACTCGCAAAACTCGACCTCGATCACATGCTTCCATCAGAGGTGTTCACGTCGGCGGCGACAGCCTTTCTGAATGCCGTCGGTGCATCCACGGGACCGCTTTACGCCACGGCATTTCGCAGGGCTGCCCAGGTCCTGAAAGAGGACCAACACCTTTCAACCGCCGATCAGGCGGCGATCGTCGAGGCGATGACGGCCGGCATCAGGGAGCGTGGAAAGGGCCAGCGCGGCGACAAGACGATGCTCGATGCCTGGATCCCCGCGACCGAAGCCGCCGTCACTGCGCGGGCGCGGGCGGCCGGAAGCCTCGAAATGTGGACCAGCATATTGGAGGCGGCCGAAACCGGTGCGAATTCGACCCGTTCCATGGTTGCAACTCGGGGAAGAGCGGCCCGGCTCGGCGAGAGGTCGCTCGGACATATCGATCCAGGCGCGGCCTCGGCAGTCATCATCCTTCGCGCGATGAAGGAAACCTTCGCCGGTGACACTGTGAAAGAGCAGGATCGGTGACAGCATTTGCATGCAGGGTCATCTGCGCGGAGCAAATGCGTCTTACCGCCGGGGGCTCCTCAATTCGTCGTCTTTTCCGCGATGATGCCGCTGTCTTGAAACAGCGCTGCCGACAGATCGGCAATCTCTTCATGAACGGCTGCGCGCTCGATGCCCGGGGGATCGGTAAAGAGTTCTGCCGCAAAGGCAAGGCCGAGCGCCGTGCCCTCTGGCACGAAGACATAATGCCCAAGGCCGCCGCCGAAGATTTTAAGGACGCTGCGCCGCAGCCGCGCATGTAGCCACGACGAACATTCTTCGGCCGGTGCTGCCTTGTCGGCATCACCGACCAGGATAAGGGCGGGCGCATCGACAGCGTTCAGGCTTTCCTCGCTGAAACCGAGAACGGACCGACCCGGCGCGCAGATGAGGGCGGCCCTGATTCTGTCATCTCGGTAGGACTTCGACATCCGGGACCACGAATCGCGAAACACATCGCTGGTGCGCAGCAATGCCGGGATATGATCGGCAAGGTCGGGAAATTCTCTCGGTCCGCGCGCGCCACCCGGCTTCATCCTCGATGGTTCGAACTGCGAGAACTGGGCGATAGCGCCAAGCAGCAGCATCACGCCATAGGCTCCGGCCGAAAATCCGGCTGCGAAGACACTGTTCGTATCGATATGGCCTGAGAGATCGCTGAGCCACGCATCCCGGTGGTCGAGCATGTAGCTGAGATCAGGCGCCCGCTCCCAGAGGCAGGCAAAGCCTTCAGCGCGATAGGGCTCGATGCCGGTATTGCCGTGATGGCTGACGCCGAGCGCGGCAAATCCGCGATCGACCAGGCGTCGCGCCAGCCACTCCAGCCCGGCCGCGGATCCGCCGGTGCCATGCGACAACAGGACAAGGGGATAGGGCCTGGCCTCCGGCCGGATGGGTGCATCGCGGGCGACGGCCGCTTTCTGGAACCAGCTTCTTTCCGGTATATCCCTTTTCCGCGCGTCATCGGCGGCGGGGTACCAGAGGGACCAACTGATGGGTCTGGGTCCGGCGGCGTCCCAGTCCGACCTCTTCTCGTCGTAGAGGACGCCGTCGCGAAAGCCCAGTTTCATCTCTTGGATGCCCCCCTGAACAATTCCCAGCCGTTCAATTCGTCGCCTTCTCAACGGTGATGTCGCCGAATTCGTCGATCAGCACGGTCCAGCCATCCGGCTCCGCGGCGGGGTCGGTCTTCAGATAGACCGTGGCGAAGAGCCCCGGCTGCTTGATGATGCCGTTGGAATTCTCGGGGCGGATATCGGTCACGTAAGGCTTCAGGTCGCTGAACTCCTGCAACTCGATGGTCGAGGCGATCGCCGGGCCGGCCTCGGTCTGGGCAATCTGCTGCAGATAGACCTTCGAGGTTCTGTCCGGCTGGCGCACGGCAAAGAGCTTGTAGTAGCCGTGGCGCTGCGTCCCTTCTCCTTCGGAGCCGGCAACGCTCTCGGCGCCCGTCGGTGCCCGCTCGACATCAGGTGCGTTGCCGTCGTCCTCCCAATAGCCGGTGCTGGTCGCGAAAATCACCGATGCCGGCAGGAGGGCATCCTGCGCCGGCGCGGCCTGCGCTGTGATGCTCCATCCCGCAAGCAGGAGGCTGGTCATCAATATCCGTCGCATTGCCATCGTCTCAATCCTTGAACTGCTCGGCGAGAATACGGTCGGACCAGGAGCGGTCGGGATCAGAAAGAATGCGCGCCGTCACATGCTCCGACTGGGCGATGCGGATATGCAGCACCGACTTGACCTCGGTATTGTCGGCCACCGCATTCACCGGCCGCTTCTCCGGCTCGAGAATGTCGATATCGACGGTCACCTTGTTCGGCAGCAGAGCACCTCTCCAGCGCCGCGGCCTGAAAGCGCTGACCGGCGTCATGGCGAGCAGCGGCGCCTCGAGCGGCAGGATCGGGCCATGGGCGGAAAGATTATAAGCCGTCGATCCGGCAGGTGTCGCCACCATCAGCCCGTCGCAGATCAGTTCTTCCAGACGCACGCGCCCGTCCACCATAACCCTCAGATTCGCGGCTTGATAGGACTGGCGAAAAAGATAGACCTCGTTGATGGCGAGCGCCGTCGAGTTGGCGCCGTCGGCGTTGGCCGTCGTCATCTGCAATGGCCGGAAGACGTTTTCGACGGCGACGCAGATTCGTTCCTGAAGCCGGTCTGTACGATAGTCGTTCATCAGGAAGCCGACCGAGCCGCGATTCATGCCGTAAACCAGCTTGCCGGAGTTCATGGTGTTGTGCAGCGTCTGCAGCATGAAACCGTCGCCACCGAGCGCGACGATGACGTCGGCTTCGTCAGCCGGTACGTCACCATAGAGGCCAATCAACTCCTCACGCGCGGCAAGCGCCTCCGTCGTCGGTGAGGCGAGAAAGGAAAGCGTCTGAAATGAACGGCCCATGCAATGCCCTTTATGATGCTACCCTAGCTAAAGGATAAAGCCCTTGTGCGACAAGGGCGTTTTCTATCGCCAAGCGTTTTGAGCTGCAGCCGACCAGTCGACGCAGACACGGATTTCCCCTTTACAGAATCATAGAATCTGCTAGTTGGGCAATTATTGCCCTTGTAGCTCAGTTGGTAGAGCACCTGATTTGTAATCAGGGGGTCCCGGGTTCGAACCCTGGCGGGGGCACCAGCCTACGCTCCGTGAGCTTCGGCTCGGCGAGCCGAAGAGAGCAGCTAAGCGGAGGCTGTCGCGTCGTAGTTCCGTCAGGAACGAAGGCGGACTGGTTCCAGAATGCTCTGGTTGGCTGCACCATCTTTCCCCTACGATACCGCCTTCTAAACCGTAGCCTGGGTTCGACGTTGCTTCGATCGATCGCACCAGCAGACTTTTCAGACAGCACGTATCGTTTGATGAACCGCGTGTGAAGGGCTGCTTCACCGCCAATTCAGCCGCGTCCGCTTATCTTCGCCTCATCATCAACGAGGAAACAGCCATGAAGCTCGCACATCTCTTTCTCGCCGCAACCATTTCCGTCGGTGCGGCTTTCGCGTCCGTGGCACCGGCCGCCGCCATGCCGGCCGAGCGGCCGACGGTGTCGACGCAGGGCGATATCGTTCAAATACGTGATGGCTGGCGAGGTGATCGCGACCGTGATGACCGTGGCTGGCGAGGCGATCGCGACCGTGACGATCGTGGCTGGCGCGATGGGCGCGATTGGCGCCGGTCCGACTGGCGCGATGATCGCCGTCACTGGCGGCGGTGGCGTGCCGAGCGTTGGCAGGAGCGCCGCGAGTGGCGCGATCGCGATCGTGGTATGCCGTTCTGGCTCTACCGCAGCTGACGATAAAGGCCCGGTCATCCGGGCCTTACTCATTGAGTGACGGGTTCGTTGACGCTCGCCTCGATCCTGTCGCCATTGCCGGTCTGTCCAGCGCCGGAGGGCGACATCATCGCGATGCTGAGTACGGAGGCGACCATGAAGGCGACGACGGCGATCATTATGCGCATAAGCGTTCAATCCTCGTTCGATTACGGGATTAACGCATGATCGCCGTCCGCGTTCCTGCCAGTATTATTGTACCTGTCCCGGCGTCGCGGGGCCGGGCGCCGTCGGCGACAGGGGATCGGGCTGGTGGATGGGGTGCGATGTGTCCACCCAGATGATGCTGATGATAATCACGACGAAGACCGCGATGAAGAGGATACCGAAAATCAGCGGTCGAATGGCCATGATAGGGATCGTTCCTTCTTGCTTCTGAGCTGGTCGCTACAACCGGACATCGCCCGATCATAGTGCCCCGGGGCGTCATTCCAAGGCAAAAGTGGATTTTTCCGTCATCGGAGCCTGGCTGCGGGTTAGCGGCGGACGAGCGAAAGCGGCTTACCACCTTCCTCCTTCGACTTATCGAAATTGCCGTCGGCGCGCATGTCGAAGCCAAGCGACGAACCGTCACGGCCCATCAGCGTCAGCCCGAAACCCTCGATATGCCAGACTGCGAGCTTCAGTCTGGCGACATTGGCAGCGCAATCTTCGGAAAGTGACAGCAGCGCGTTGCCGTCCGCATCGACATCGCCGTTGAGCGTCACGCCGTAGAGCCTTTCGCCGTCCGGTCTTTGCATCGTCCATGTCCCGGCAAGGCTGCTGACGGTCGGCAGGCGATCGACGGCGTCAGGGGCCGCGATCAGCAACAGCGCCGCACCATCCTCCGTCTTCATCGGCGAACCTTCGTTCTCGACGAAGCGAGCGAGCACCTTGCGCGTCGCATCGATCAGGATGACGCCGCCATTGCCGTCGAAATTCCAGGAATAGGCTTCGGCAAGTGCCGGCAGCGGCTTGATGCAGGAGTCCTGACCGGAGAGCGAATAGCCGCCGATCGCTTCGCCGGTTTCCAGCGTCAGCCGGCATCCGGCTCTTCCGTCTTCCGCGGCAACGAGATATGTCCCGGCCTGCGCTTTGAGAATATCGGGATCGATATCCTGCCCGTATGCGAAACCGCAGACGAGGAGTGCTGCCGCCGAAGCCGCGAGCCTAGGGATGAAACGGATCATGACAATTCCCCTTTGTCGCGACGACAGCGCTGCGCGTCTTTTCAGACGCGCATAGGACTCTGTAGCACTTTGAATGACTGCCTGCGGGCCAGCCTATGCCTTCAGGTGGAGCCGCGCCGCATAAAGCGCGATTGCCGCTGCGTTCGAGACGTTGAGCGATTTGATCGCGCCCGGCATGTCGAGACGGGCAAGTGCGTTGACGGTTTCCCGCGTCTTCTGCCGAAGTCCCTTGCCCTCGGAGCCGAGCACCAGCGCCACCTTCTCGCCCGAGAAGGTGCCTTCGAGTGGCGCCGGCCCTTCCGAATCGAGACCGATGGTGGAGAAACCGAGCTTGTGCAATTCACCGAGCGCATCGGCGAGATTGGTCACCTGTATATAAGGTATCAGTTCCAGCGCGCCGGAGGCGGACTTGGCGAGCACGCCCGATTCGGTCGGGCTATGTCTCTGGGTGGTGATGACCGCACCAGCATTGAAGGCGACGGCCGAGCGCATGATCGCGCCGACATTGTGCGGATCGGTCACCTGATCGAGGACGAGCAGGAGAGGGCTTTCCTTCAGCGCTTCGAGCCGGCGGACCGGAAGCGGCCGTGTTTCCAGCATGACGCCCTGATGGATCGCCTCGGGGCCGAGCACCTTGTCGATCTCCTGCGGCGAGACGATCTCGAAGGGCATGCCGAGCGCTTCGACGTCGACTTCGAGGCGCGCCAGTGCGTTCTGCGTTACGAACAGCTTGATCTTCTTGCGCTCGGGATTGTCGAGCGCTGCACGCACCGTATGCAGGCCATAGAGATGCACCTGGTCGGGCGCAAGCGCCGGCGGCTTCCAGTCGTCACCGCCGCGCTTTCGCTTGTGCGGTTGAGGCGTCGGAATCTCCCCGCGTTCGCGCTTGGCGTCACGGTGGGCGCGCCGCAGAGTGGCGTAATGCGTATCCTTGGCGGATGGGTCTGTCGCGGTCTTGCCGCCGGATTTGTTGTCTTTGCTCATGCAGCTTTATAGCCATGGCGCTCGCTGCCGCATAGGCTTTCTTTCATATGCCGGCTTTCGGCGGCGAATGAAATTTTTCGTGTTTTTTCCGTTGTCATCGTGTTGACAGACTGAAATGCTCCGGTCATATACGCGGCGCAGACGACGGGCGGCAACGCTTCGAAGTCTGACGAACTTGGTCTTGCGATCCGGACGAAAAACTGGAGAGATGCCCGAGTGGTTAAAGGGGACGGACTGTAAATCCGTTGGCTCAGCCTACGTTGGTTCAAATCCAACTCTCTCCACCATTCGTCATCGGATCGGACCACCCGCGCGGGTATAGCTCAATGGTAGAGCAGCAGCCTTCCAAGCTGAATACGCGGGTTCGATTCCCGCTACCCGCTCCAGTTTCCGCTACTCGACTTCATACGACCGCTGCCGCGGTAGTCCCGAGATGTCTCCGGCGCTGGCGGAGAAGCTGACGGTTGTGGCTGTCGGCGGGAAGGGAAGGGCGCTCGACGCCGAACGTCTATGGCGCGTCTCAGGCGGTCGATGCGATTTTCTCTAAGATTTCAGCGATTTTCGAGGGGGCTTTGGCGAATCGCCTTGCAGGCTGCGAATTGTCTCCCATATGCGCTGTCAGGCCAAGAATGGCGTCTGCAATTAAGTCTTGCGCAATGTCGCCGAAAGCCTTAAACGGCGGCACTAAACCGGTTCGCCGGGGCCACCATTTTCGTTCACAGGAAGCATTCAAATGGGAAAGAGTAAGTTTGAGCGCAACAAGCCGCACGTCAACATTGGCACGATTGGCCACGTTGACCACGGTAAGACGTCTCTGACGGCAGCGATCACGAAGTACTTCGGTGAGTACAAGGCGTACGACCAGATCGACGCGGCTCCGGAAGAAAAGGCGCGTGGCATCACGATTTCGACGGCTCACGTTGAATACGAGACGCCGGCCCGCCACTATGCCCACGTCGACTGCCCCGGCCATGCCGACTACGTCAAGAACATGATCACCGGTGCTGCCCAGATGGACGGCGCGATCCTGGTGTGCTCGGCCGCTGACGGCCCGATGCCGCAGACGCGCGAACACATCCTGCTGGCCCGCCAGGTCGGCGTTCCGGCAATCGTGGTGTTCCTGAACAAGGTCGACCAGGTTGACGACGCCGAGCTTCTCGAACTGGTCGAGCTCGAAGTTCGCGAACTGCTGTCGTCCTACGATTTCCCGGGCGACGATATCCCGATCGTCAAGGGTTCGGCACTTGCTGCTCTCGAAGATTCGGACAAGAAGATCGGCGAAGATTCGATCCGCGAGCTGATGGCTGCTGTCGACGCCTACATCCCGACGCCTGAGCGTCCGATCAACCTGCCGTTCCTGCTGCCGATCGAAGACGTGTTCTCGATCTCGGGCCGCGGTACGGTTGTGACCGGCCGCGTCGAGCGTGGCATTGTCAAGGTTGGCGAAGAAGTCGAGATCGTCGGCATCCGCCCGACGACGAAGACGACGGTGACCGGCGTTGAAATGTTCCGCAAGCTGCTCGATCAGGGCCAGGCTGGCGACAACATCGGTGCGCTGATCCGCGGCGTTACCCGTGACGGCGTTGAGCGTGGCCAGATTCTGTGCAAGCCGGGTTCGGTCAAGCCGCACAAGAAGTTCATGGCTGAAGCCTACATCCTGACGAAGGAAGAGGGTGGCCGTCATACGCCGTTCTTCACCAACTACCGTCCGCAGTTCTACTTCCGCACGACCGACGTGACGGGCATCGTAACGCTGCCGGAAGGCACGGAGATGGTCATGCCGGGCGACAACGTCACGGTATCGGTCGAGCTGATCGTTCCGATCGCGATGGAAGAAAAGCTGCGCTTCGCTATCCGCGAAGGCGGCCGCACCGTCGGCGCCGGTATCGTCGCGTCGATCGTCGAGTAACTTTCGAGTTATCCGCAATTATGAAGACCCCGCTGGAAACAGCGGGGTTTTTCATTTTGATGGCTTCCTGTAGGTTTAACAGGTGTTGTAAAAATATCGTTAAGTTGGCCTGTCACAGTATTTTGTTCATCTCACGTTCAGAAACCGGTTTGTGATTGGGTCAATGTAGTCCAGACTCCTCCTTGCAAAGAGGAGAGCCCGGATGATTCCAAAGGCCACATTCGCTGCGACGATATTCGCGATGTATGTTTTCACGATGTTTTTCATCGCTGCAATACCGCAAGAAGTTGTTCAGTCTGCCGTAGTGCAGATTGGCGAGGTAAGTGTCGTCAAGTGACGACCTTTGCCGAACATCGCAGGGTTCTGCGGTGATCGGAAATGATCGGTCAGGTGCTCCCGGATAGGATGCTCCTGGCGACGCGGGGGTGAACCCTTGCAGGACGCTCGCTTGCTCTTCGCGCGGAAGCGTCTATCTATGCCTCCGATTTCATGACGCGGAGGATATTCCATGAAGAGACGTATTCTATTCACCGGCGGTTCGGGCAAGGCAGGTCGCCATGCGGTGCCGTGGCTCGTCAATGCCGGCTACGAGGTTCACAACCTCGATCTCGTGCCGCTCGATAGCCCCGGCGTCACCAATCTCATCGCCGACATCACCGATAGCGGTCAGGTCTTCAACGCGCTTTCGATGCATCGCGATTTTCCCGATCTCGACGCGGGCAGGGGCGTACAGCCCTTCGACGCCGTCGTGCATTTCGCCGCCATCCCGCGCATCCTGATCAAGCCCGACAACGAAACCTTCCGTATCAACACGATGGGCACCTATAATGTCATCGAGGCGGCGGTGAAACTCGGCATCCGGAAGATCATCGTCGCATCGAGCGAGACGACCTACGGCGTCTGCTTCGCCGAAGGCCATCGCGATTTCCACCAGTTCCCGCTAGAGGAGGACTACGACGTCAATCCGATGGATTCCTACGGCCTTTCCAAAGTGGTCAACGAAAAGACGGCGCGCGCCTTTGCCGAACGTTCGGGCTTCGACATCTATGCGTTGCGCATCGGCAACGTCATCGAGCCTGACGAATACGAGAAGTTTCCGACCTTTTTCGCCAATCCCGAGATGCGCAAGCGAATCGCCTGGAGCTATATCGACGCCCGCGACCTCGGGCAGATCTGCCATCTCTGCATCGAGAAGGACGGCCTCGGCTACCAGGTCTTCAACGCCGCCAACGACACCGTCTCGGCCAATACGCCATCGAAAGAGCTTGCGAAGCGATTCTTTCCGAACGTGCCCTTCACCCGCGAGATCGGCGAATATGAGGGCCTGCTCTCCAACCGCAAGATCCGCGAGGTGCTGGGTTTTAAGGAAGAACACGATTGGCGGAAATATGTGAAGGTCTGAATGGACCGTGGTTCCGCGACTGAAAGGCCGATCGCTCGCATATCAGGAGAATGGCCTTGAAAATCGAAAATCGTGCTTGCCAATCCCGTGTCGTCGTCTTAAAGGGAGCGCCATGCTTTTCAGCAGCGATTTGCGGGCCTTGGCCCAGGCGCTGAATGATCGGTATGAAGGGGTATAGCTCAGTTGGTAGAGCGGCGGTCTCCAAAACCGCAGGTCGTAGGTTCGAGCCCTACTGCCCCTGCCATTTTCCTGGATGCGGGACAGCGCGGACATGCTCGCGGCATTTCCGGCCGGGGATTGATTGGTGGCAAGTAATTTCGTTAAACTTCGGTTTCCCTCTTGTGTATTCGGAAATCGGTGTTTATTTAGGGTTCAACAGACACGCGGTGCGTGGGGCTGATAGTTTCAGCTTTACGCGCCGTAATTGCGTGGGCAGTCGATGGCATCCAAATCCAATCCGTTTACGTTTCTGCAGCAGGTTCGCTCCGAGACGTCCAAAGTTACATGGCCGTCGCGCCGCGAGACCATGATCTCGACGGTCATGGTGCTGGTGATGGTGGTTTTCGCCGCGCTGTTTTTCTTTGCCGCTGACCAGCTGATTGGCTGGGCTCTGAGCTTCGTGCTGAATACCGGCAACTGATACGGGTGGAGATGAAAATGGCGGCACGTTGGTACATCGTCCACGCATATTCCAATTTTGAAAAGAAGGTGGCTGAAGATATCGAGAACAAGGCTCGCCAGAAGGGGCTTGAGCACCTGTTCGAGAAGATCCTCGTGCCGACCGAAAAGGTGGTGGAAGTGCGTCGCGGCCGTAAGGTCGATTCCGAGCGCAAGTTTTTCCCGGGCTATGTCATGGTTCGCGCCAATCTGACGGACGAAGCCTATCACCTGATCAAGAATACGCCGAAGGTCACGGGTTTCCTTGGTTCCGACAATAAGCCCGTTCCGATTCCGGACTATGAAGCCGAGCGCATTCTCGGTCAGGTCCAGGAAGGTGTCGAGCGGCCGAAGGCCTCGATTACCTTCGAGATCGGTGAGCAGGTCCGCGTTTCCGACGGCCCGTTCGCTTCGTTCAACGGCACGGTTCAGGATGTGGACGAAGAGCGTTCGCGCCTGAAGGTGGAAGTGTCGATCTTCGGCCGCGCAACGCCGGTCGAGTTGGAATACGCTCAGGTCGAGAAGGTCTGATTGCAGAAACTGGAGGCTGGCCCTTGCGGCCTGTTTCCTGCGGACCTTGTCCGCATCCGCGTGGAAGGTGAGGGGTCTTAGCCGGACCCTAATGATCCGCACCACGCAACCGCAGCCGCCGGAGAGATCCGGCATCACGGGCCGGGCGACCGGCCGTTCATGAAAGGCAGAGAGATATGGCTAAGAAAGTTGCAGGCCTGCTCAAGCTTCAGGTCAAGGCAGGATCGGCAAACCCGTCCCCGCCGATTGGTCCGGCGCTTGGTCAGCGTGGCATTAACATCATGGAATTCTGCAAGGCGTTCAATGCCGCCACGCAGGAAATGGAAAAGGGCATGCCGATTCCGGTCGTCATTACCTATTACCAGGACAAGTCCTTCACCTTCGCGATGAAGCAGCCGCCGGTCAGCTACTGGCTGAAGAAGGAAGCGAAGATCACGTCCGGTTCCAAGACGCCCGGCAAGGGTGCCAAGGCCGGCTCCCTCACCAAGGCTCAGATCAAGTCGATCGCAGAAGCCAAGATGAAGGATCTGAACGCAGCGGATATCGAAGGTGCAATGGCGATGATAGAGGGCTCTGCCCGCGCCATGGGTCTGGAAGTGGTGGGTTAAGATCATGGCTGGTAAGCGCACGCAGAAGATCAACGAAGGTGTTGATCCCACCAAGCTCTACGCTCTGACCCTGGCCATTGGCATGGTCAAGGAACGGGCTGTCGCCAAGTTCGACGAAACCATCGAAGTCTCGATGAACCTCGGCGTCGACCCGCGCCATGCGGACCAGATGGTCCGCGGCGTCGTCAACCTGCCGAACGGCACGGGCCGTACGGTTCGTGTTGCCGTCTTCGCTCGTGGCGCCAAGGCTGACGAAGCCAAGGCCGCCGGTGCTGATATCGTCGGTGCCGAAGAGCTTGTCGAAATCGTCCAGGGCGGCAAGATCGAATTCGATCGCTGCATTGCCACCCCCGATATGATGCCGCTCGTCGGCCGTCTCGGTAAGGTTCTCGGCCCCCGCGGCATGATGCCGAACCCGAAGGTCGGCACCGTCACTATGGATGTCGCCGGAGCCGTCAAGGCTTCCAAGGGCGGCGCTGTCGAGTTCCGCGTCGAGAAGGCTGGCATCGTTCATGCCGGTATCGGCAAGGCCTCGTTCGACGCCAAGGCTCTGGAAGAAAACATCCGCGCCTTTGCTGACGCAGTCATCAAGGCGAAGCCGGCTGGCGCCAAGGGCAACTACGTCAAGCGCGTGGCGATTTCCTCGACCATGGGCCCGGGCGTCAAGATCGAGCCCGGCTCGGTCACCGGTGCTCCGGCTGCGTAAGTTTATGGCCGGGCTTTAAGCCCGGCGACTGAATTTCCGGCCTCGCAAGGGGCCGGAATATTCCGGAGAAATCCGGAATCCTGTCCGAGATTGCAGGTGGTTTTCCCTTAATCACTGTGCCTGCATGAGACGGGTAAGACCCGAATTGCATGAAGTTCGCTTCTAGGAACTCGGTTCGAGCCTTGGATGCCTTGTGCCTCTTTAGCCTTGATTGGCGCGAGAGCGCGGGGGGACAGGATCCTCAAGCGTCGCTTGGGATCTCGCATGATCCCAGGAGGCAAAAGGCAACCGGCGGGCCCATTTTCGGTCCCGCCAACTGGAGATAGGCAGTGGAAAGAGCGGAAAAACGCGAATTCGTCACGGAACTGAACGAAGTCTTCAAGGCTTCGGGATCAGTTGTCGTGGCCCACTATGCTGGTGCCACAGTCGCGCAGATGAACGACTTTCGTTCGAAGATGCGTGCAGCTGGCGGTACCGTCAAAGTCGCGAAGAACCGCCTGGCCAAGATTGCCCTTCAGGGTACGGAAGCGGAAGGGATGACCAATCTCTTCAAGGGTCAGACGCTGATTGCATACAGCACCGATCCGATCACCGCTCCGAAGGTCGTCATGGATTTCGCCAAGACCAATGACAAGATCATTGTTCTGGGTGGCGCCATGGGAACAACCACGCTCAACGCCGAAGCAGTCAAGTCGCTTGCGACCCTGCCTTCGCTCGATGAGCTGCGTGCGAAGCTGCTGGGCATGATCCAGACACCGGCTACCCGCATCGCTGGGGTTGTTGCAGCACCGGCAAGCCAGCTTGCCCGCGTGTTTGCGGCCTACGCCAAGAAGGACGAAGCCGCGTAAGGCGGTTTTTCGCTGTTTATAATCAACCGGTTCGAACCGAACAAAGGAACTAGTAAAATGGCTGATCTCGCAAAGATCGTTGACGACCTCTCCTCGCTGACCGTTCTGGAAGCTGCAGAACTGTCGAAGCTTCTCGAAGAAAAGTGGGGCGTTTCCGCTGCTGCTCCGGTAGCTGTTGCTGCCGCTGCCGGCGGTGCTGCTGCTGCTGTCGTTGAAGAAGAAAAGACCGAATTCGACGTCATCCTCGTCGAAGCTGGTGCCAACAAGATCAACGTCATCAAGGAAGTCCGCGCCATCACTGGTCTCGGCCTCAAGGAAGCCAAGGATCTCGTTGAAGCCGCTCCGAAGGCTGTCAAGGAAGGTGTCAACAAGGCTGAAGCTGCTGACATCAAGAAGAAGCTTGAAGACGCTGGCGCCAAGGCCGACGTCAAGTAATCTTGAACTGCTTTGGGAGGCAGTATCTTTACTGCCTCCCATTTGCCGTTTTTCTGAACGAATTACCCAAAAGCCGCGTCGAAACGGCTTTTGGGTAATGGGTTCTTCAAAAGGATGGTCTCGCACCGAGGGCAGCACAGCAATCCGAGCTGAGCGTTTTCTGGGGTCGGACGAGATTGAATTACTCATTGATTGACGGGATCGACTGGCCATCGGTTCCCGTCCGTTGCAGGCCCGGGTGCAAGATTTTGAAGGAGCGACGATGGCTCAGACCCTTTCGTTCAACGGTCGTAGGCGCGTACGCAAGTTTTTTGGTAAGATCCCCGAAGTCGCAGAAATGCCGAACCTCATCGAGGTTCAGAAGGCGTCCTACGACCAGTTTCTGATGGTTGAAGAGCCTAAGGGCGGCCGACCCGACGAGGGTCTTCAGGCCGTTTTCAAGTCGGTTTTCCCGATCACCGATTTCTCCGGCGCATCCATGCTGGAATTCGTGTCCTACGAGTTCGAACCGCCGAAGTTCGACGTTGACGAATGCCGTCAGCGCGACCTGACCTATGCAGCGCCGCTGAAGGTGACGCTGCGCCTCATCGTGTTCGATATTGACGAGGATACCGGCGCGAAGTCGATCAAGGACATCAAGGAACAGTCCGTTTACATGGGCGACATGCCGCTCATGACCAACAACGGCACGTTCATCGTCAACGGCACCGAGCGCGTCATCGTCTCCCAGATGCACCGTTCGCCGGGCGTCTTCTTCGATCACGACAAGGGCAAGAGCCATTCGTCCGGCAAGCTGCTCTTTGCTGCGCGCGTCATCCCCTATCGCGGTTCCTGGCTCGATATCGAATTCGACGCCAAGGACATCGTCTATGCTCGTATCGACCGCCGCCGCAAGATCCCTGTCACTTCGCTGCTGATGGCGCTCGGCATGGACGGCGAGGAAATTCTCGACACCTTCTACACGAAGTCGCTCTACAAGCGCGACGGCGAAGGCTGGCGCATTCCCTTCAAGCCGGAAACGCTGAAGGGTGCCAAGGCGATCACCGAGATGGTCGACGCCGATACCGGCGAAGTCGTCGTGGAAGCCGGCAAGAAGCTGACCCCGCGCCTGCTGCGCACGCTGTCCGACAAGGGGCTGAAGGCCCTCAAGGCCGCCGACGACGATCTGTATGGCAACTACCTCGCCGGCGACATCGTCAACTACTCGACGGGTGAAATCTACCTCGAGGCCGGCGACGAAATCGACGAGAAGACGCTTGGCATCATCCTGGCGAACGGCTTCGACGAGATCCCGGTTCTCGGCATCGACCACATCAATGTCGGCGCCTATATCCGCAACACGCTGACAGCCGACAAGAACGAGAACCGTCAGGACGCTCTGTTCGACATCTACCGCGTCATGCGTCCGGGTGAACCGCCGACCATGGAATCGGCTGAAGCCATGTTCAACTCGCTGTTCTTCGATGCGGAGCGTTACGACCTCTCCGCCGTCGGCCGCGTCAAGATGAATATGCGCCTCGACCTGACCGTCGAAGACACCGTCCGCATCCTGCGCAAGGACGACATCCTGGCCGTGGTCAGGATGTTGGTCGAACTGCGCGACGGCAAGGGCGAGATCGACGACATCGACAATCTCGGCAACCGCCGCGTCCGTTCGGTGGGCGAGCTGATGGAAAACCAGTACCGTCTCGGCCTGCTGCGCATGGAGCGCGCGATCAAGGAACGCATGTCCTCGATCGAGATCGACACGGTCATGCCGCAGGATCTGATCAACGCCAAGCCGGCCGCCGCTGCCGTGCGCGAATTCTTCGGTTCCTCGCAGCTCTCGCAGTTCATGGACCAGGTCAATCCGCTCTCGGAAATCACCCACAAGCGTCGTCTTTCGGCTCTTGGCCCGGGCGGTCTGACCCGTGAGCGCGCCGGCTTCGAAGTCCGCGACGTGCATCCGACCCACTATGGCCGCATTTGCCCGATCGAAACGCCGGAAGGCCCGAACATCGGTCTCATCAACTCACTTGCGACCTTTGCCCGCGTCAACAAGTACGGCTTCATCGAAAGCCCGTACCGCCGCATCGTCGACGGCAAGGTGACGAGCGACGTGCTCTACCTCTCCGCCATGGAAGAGGCGAAGTATTACGTCGCCCAGGCCAACGCCGAGATGAACGCTGACGGTTCCTTCGTCGACGAATTCGTCGTCTGCCGTCATGCCGGCGAAGTCATGCTCGCCCCGCGCGACAGCATGAACCTGATGGACGTCTCGCCGAAGCAGGTCGTTTCGGTCGCAGCCGCGCTCATCCCGTTCCTGGAAAACGACGACGCCAACCGCGCGCTCATGGGCTCGAACATGCAGCGTCAGGCAGTGCCGCTGCTGCGTGCCGAAGCCCCGTTCGTCGGTACCGGCATGGAGCCGGTCGTTGCCCGTGACTCCGGTGCCGCCATCGGCGCCCGCCGCGGCGGCGTGGTCGACCAGGTCGACGCGACGCGTATCGTTATCCGCGCCACGGAAGACCTCGAAGCCGGCAAATCCGGCGTCGATATCTACCGCCTGCAGAAGTTCCAGCGTTCGAACCAGAACACCTGCGTCAACCAGCGTCCGCTGGTCACCGTCGGTGACGAGGTCAACCGCGGCGACATCCTCGCCGACGGCCCGTCGACCGATCTCGGCGACCTGGCACTCGGCCGCAACGCGCTCGTCGCGTTCATGCCCTGGAACGGCTACAACTACGAAGACTCGATTCTGCTCTCCGAGCGTATCGTTGCCGACGACGTGTTCACCTCCATCCACATCGAGGAATTCGAAGTGATGGCGCGCGACACCAAGCTTGGTCCTGAGGAAATCACCCGCGATATTCCGAACGTTTCGGAAGAAGCACTGAAGAACCTCGACGAAGCCGGCATCGTCTATATCGGCGCCGAAGTTCAGCCGGGCGATATCCTCGTCGGCAAAATCACACCGAAGGGCGAAAGCCCGATGACGCCGGAAGAAAAGCTTCTGCGCGCCATCTTCGGCGAAAAGGCCTCCGACGTGCGCGACACCTCCATGCGCATGCCGCCCGGCACCTACGGCACCATCGTCGAAGTCCGCGTCTTCAACCGCCACGGCGTTGAAAAGGACGAGCGCGCGATGGCGATCGAGCGCGAAGAAATCGAGCGTCTGGCAAAGGACCGTGACGACGAGCAGGCGATCCTCGACCGTAACGTCTACGGCCGTCTGATCGAGATGCTGCGTGGCCAGGCCTCCATCGCCGGCCCGAAGGGCTTCAAGAAGGGAGCCGAGCTTTCGAACGCCGTCGTCTCCGAATATCCCCGCTCGCAGTGGTGGATGTTCGCGGTCGAAGACGAAAAGGTCCAGAGCGAGCTCGAAGCGCTTCGCGGCCAATACGACGAATCCAAGTCGCGCCTCGAACAGCGCTTCATGGACAAGGTCGAAAAGGTCCAGCGCGGCGATGAAATGCCTCCTGGCGTCATGAAGATGGTCAAGGTCTTCGTCGCCGTAAAGCGCAAGATCCAGCCCGGCGACAAGATGGCCGGCCGTCACGGGAACAAGGGCGTCGTCTCGCGCATTGTGCCGGTGGAGGACATGCCGTTCCTCGAAGACGGCACGCATGTCGATGTCGTTCTGAACCCGCTCGGCGTGCCTTCGCGCATGAACGTCGGCCAGATCCTGGAAACGCATCTGGGTTGGGCTTGCGCCGGCATGGGTCGCCAGATCGGCGAACTGATCGACGCATACAAGGCCAATGGCAACATTGAGCCGCTGCGCAAGACCATCGGCGATGTCGTCGGAGACGGCCCCAAGGCCGAACAGGTCCATGAGTTCGACGACGACTCTGTTCTGCGCCTCGCCGACCAGTGGAAGCGCGGCGTTTCGATTGCGACGCCTGTTTTCGACGGCGCGAACGAAGCCGACGTCAACGACATGCTGCGTCTGGCAGGTCTCAAGGATAGTGGTCAGTCGACGCTCTATGACGGCCGTACCGGTGAGCAGTTCGACCGTCAGGTGACGGTGGGCTACATCTACATGCTGAAGCTCAACCACCTGGTCGACGACAAGATCCATGCTCGTTCGATCGGTCCTTACTCGCTCGTGACTCAGCAGCCGCTGGGTGGCAAGGCGCAGTTCGGCGGCCAGCGCTTCGGCGAAATGGAAGTCTGGGCGCTCGAAGCATACGGCGCGGCCTACACGCTGCAGGAAATGCTGACGGTGAAGTCGGACGACGTCGCCGGCCGCACCAAGGTCTACGAAGCCATCGTCCGAGGAGACGACACGTTCGAAGCCGGTATTCCGGAAAGCTTCAACGTTCTCGTCAAGGAAATGCGCTCACTGGGCCTCAGCGTCGAGCTCGAGAACACCAAGCTTGACGAGGCGCAGGCAGCTCAGCTGCCCGACGCGGCCGAGTAAGCACTTGATAGGGCGTGCGCTGCCAATGCGGCGCACGCCGGTCCCACCGGGCGCCGTATCCGTGTCGGCCCGGGAGGGAAGTTTCGCCGCATCCAGCGGTTATTCTCGTTTAAGCGAGGGAGGCGGCTCCCGGGAAATTGCCGCCGACATCGCATTTTGAGGGCGCTTTAGCCCATGAAGGAGACAGGCATGAACCAAGAGGTCATGAATCTTTTCAATCCGCAGGTGCCTGCACAGAATTTCGATTCTATTCGGATTTCGATCGCGTCTCCGGAGAAGATCCTCTCCTGGTCTTACGGTGAGATCAAGAAGCCGGAAACCATCAACTACCGTACGTTCAAGCCGGAACGTGACGGTCTGTTCTGCGCGCGCATCTTCGGGCCGATCAAGGACTACGAATGCCTGTGCGGCAAGTACAAGCGCATGAAGTACAAGGGCATCATCTGCGAAAAGTGCGGCGTCGAAGTCACGCTGTCGCGCGTTCGCCGTGAGCGCATGGGCCATATCGAGCTCGCCGCTCCCGTTGCCCACATCTGGTTCCTGAAGTCGCTGCCATCACGCATTTCGACGCTGCTCGACATGACGCTGAAGGATGTCGAGCGCGTCCTCTACTTTGAAAACTACATCGTCACCGAGCCGGGCCTGACCGCCCTGAAGGAGCACCAGCTCCTCTCCGAAGAAGAGTACATGCTCGCTGTCGACGAATACGGCGAAGACCAGTTCACCGCGATGATCGGCGCCGAGGCGATCTACGAGATGCTGGCCTCGATGAACCTCGAAAAGATCGCTGGCGACCTGCGTGCCGAGCTTGCCGACACCACGTCGGATCTCAAGCAGAAGAAGCTGATGAAGCGCCTGAAGATCGTCGAGAACTTCATGGAGTCGGGCAACCGTCCGGAATGGATGATCATGAAGGTCGTTCCGGTCATCCCGCCGGACCTGCGTCCGCTGGTTCCGCTCGACGGCGGCCGTTTCGCGACGTCGGATCTGAACGATCTCTACCGCCGCGTCATCAACCGTAACAACCGTCTGAAGCGCCTGATCGAGCTTCGTGCGCCTGGCATCATCATCCGCAACGAAAAGCGCATGCTGCAGGAATCCGTTGACGCGCTGTTCGACAACGGCCGTCGCGGCCGTGTCATCACCGGTGCTAACAAGCGTCCGCTGAAGTCGCTCTCCGACATGCTGAAGGGCAAGCAGGGCCGCTTCCGCCAGAACCTGCTCGGCAAGCGCGTCGACTATTCCGGCCGTTCGGTCATCGTCACCGGTCCGGAGCTGAAGCTGCACCAGTGCGGCCTGCCGAAGAAGATGGCGCTCGAGCTCTTCAAGCCGTTCATCTATGCCCGCCTCGACGCCAAGGGTTACTCCTCGACCGTCAAGCAGGCCAAGAAGCTGGTCGAAAAGGAAAAGCCGGAAGTCTGGGATATCCTCGACGAGGTCATCCGCGAGCATCCGGTTCTCTTGAACCGCGCACCGACGCTGCACCGCCTGGGCATCCAGGCCTTCGAACCTATCCTGGTCGAAGGCAAGGCGATCCAGCTGCATCCGCTCGTCTGCACGGCCTTCAACGCCGACTTCGACGGCGACCAGATGGCCGTTCACGTGCCGCTGTCGCTCGAAGCTCAGCTCGAAGCCCGCGTGTTGATGATGTCGACCAACAACATCCTGCACCCGGCCAACGGCGCGCCGATCATCGTTCCCTCGCAGGACATGGTTCTCGGCCTCTACTATCTGTCGATCCTCAACCAGAACGAGCCGGGCGAAGGCATGGCCTTCTCCGATCTCGGCGAGCTGCATCACGCCCTCGAAAGCAAGGTCGTGACGCTGCACACCAAGATCCGCGGCCGCTTCAAGTCGGTCGACGAGGATGGCAAGCCTTACTCGAAGATCTATGAGACGACGCCTGGCCGTCTGCTCATCGGCGAACTGCTGCCGAAGAACGGCAAGGTGCCCTTCGATATCTGCAACCAGGAAATGACCAAGAAGAACATCTCGAAGATGATCGACACGGTCTATCGCCATTGCGGCCAGAAGGACACGGTCATTTTCTGCGACCGCATCATGCAGCTCGGCTTCGCCCACGCCTGCCGCGCCGGCATTTCGTTCGGCAAGGACGACATGGTCATTCCGGATGCCAAGGCCAAGATCGTTGCCGACACCGAAAACCTGGTGAAGGAATACGAGCAGCAGTACAATGACGGCCTCATCACCCAGGGCGAGAAGTACAACAAGGTTGTCGACGCCTGGGGTAAGGCGACCGAAAAGGTCGCCGAAGAGATGATGGCCCGCATTAAGGCGGTCGAATTCGACGAGAAGACCGGTCGCCAGAAGCCGATGAACTCGATCTACATGATGAGCCACTCCGGTGCCCGCGGTTCTCCGAACCAGATGCGCCAGCTGGGCGGCATGCGTGGCCTCATGGCCAAGCCGTCGGGCGAAATCATCGAGACCCCGATCATCTCGAACTTCAAGGAAGGCCTGACCGTCAACGAGTACTTCAACTCGACGCACGGCGCCCGTAAGGGTCTGGCAGACACCGCCCTGAAGACCGCCAACTCCGGCTACCTGACCCGCCGTCTCGTCGACGTCGCGCAGGATTGCATCGTCACGCATGTCGATTGCGGAACGCAGACGGGCCTCACCATGACCGCCATCGTCGATGCCGGTCAGGTGGTTGCCTCGATCGGCGTCCGTATCCTCGGCCGCACGGCGCTCGACGACATCGATCATCCGGTCACGGGTGAGCGCATCGTCGATGCCGGCAGGATGATCCTCGAGCCCGACGTCGTCGAAATCGAGAAGGCCGGCATCCAGTCGATCCGCATCCGCTCGGCACTGACCTGCGAAATCCAGACGGGCGTCTGCTCGGTCTGCTACGGCCGCGACCTTGCGCGCGGTACGCCGGTCAATATGGGCGAAGCCGTCGGCGTTATCGCTGCTCAGTCGATCGGCGAGCCGGGCACCCAGCTCACCATGCGTACCTTCCACCTTGGCGGTACGGCAACCGTGGTCGACCAGTCGTTCCTCGAAGCCTCGTACGAAGGTACGGTGCAGATCAAGAACCGCAACATTCTGCGCAACTCCGATGGCAACCTCGTTGCCATGGGCCGCAACATGACCGTCCAGATCTTGGACGAACGTGGTGTCGAGCGGTCGTCGCAGCGTGTGGCCTACGGTTCGAAGCTGCATGTCGACGAAGGCGACAAGGTCAAGCGCGGCCAGCGTCTGGCAGAGTGGGACCCCTACACCCGTCCGATGATGACGGAAGTGGCTGGTACCGTTCAGTTTGAAGATCTGGTCGACGGTCTCTCCGTTCTGGAAGCGACCGACGAATCGACTGGCATCACCAAGCGTCAGGTTATCGACTGGCGTTCGACCCCGCGCGGCTCGGACCTCAAGCCGGCGATCGTCATCAAGGATGCCAGCGGCAATATCGCGAAGCTCTCCCGTGGTGGTGACGCCCGCTTCTTCCTCTCGGTCGATGCGATCCTGTCGGTCGAGCCGGGCACGAAGGTCTCCCAGGGTGACGTTCTCGCCCGTTCGCCGCTCGAAAGCGCCAAGACCAAGGACATCACCGGCGGTCTGCCGCGTGTTGCCGAGCTGTTCGAAGCCCGCCGTCCGAAGGACCACGCCATCATCGCAGAGATCGATGGTACGATCCGCCTCGGCCGCGACTACAAGAACAAGCGTCGCGTCATCATCGAGCCGGCGGAAGACGGTGTCGAGCCTGTCGAATACCTGATTCCGAAGGGCAAGCCCTTCCACCTTCAGGAAGGCGACTATATCGAAAAGGGTGACTACATCCTCGACGGTAACCCGGCTCCGCACGACATCCTGGCGATCAAGGGCGTGGAGGCTCTGGCCTCCTACCTCGTCAACGAGATCCAGGAAGTCTACCGCCTGCAGGGCGTCGTCATCAACGACAAGCACATCGAGGTGATTGTCCGTCAGATGCTGCAGAAGGTGGAAATCACCGATGCAGGCGACTCGACCTATATCGTCGGCGACAATGTCGACCGGATCGAGCTCGAAGACGTCAACGATCACCTGATCGAGCAGGGCAAGAAACCAGCCTATGGCGATCCGGTTCTTCTCGGCATCACCAAGGCATCGCTGCAGACCCCGTCCTTCATCTCGGCCGCGTCCTTCCAGGAAACGACAAAGGTGCTGACGGAAGCTGCGATCGCCGGCAAGACCGACGGTCTGCAGGGTCTGAAGGAAAACGTCATCGTCGGCCGCCTTATCCCGGCCGGCACTGGCGGCACCATGACCCAGATCCGCCGCATCGCCACGTCGCGCGACGAGATGATCCTCGAAGAGCGCCGCAAGGGTACGGGTGCTGCCGTTGCCACGCCGATGCTGCAGGACATGGCCGAAAAGGCTCCGGCTGCGGAATAACCCGCAGCTGAAGTCTATGAAATTGAAAAACCGCCCGGAGCGATCCGGGCGGTTTTGTTTTATCTGCTCTTATTATTTGGCGGGGAGGGAGGCTGCTTCCGCTTATGCTGCCTTGGCAGCGTCAGCAACGGCGCCCTTCAGTTGAACCGGATGATCGCGACTTCGCCTTCGATGGCGCCCTGGTAGGCAGAGGCGTGCGGCTCTTCGGCCGGGACCTCGGTCAGCATGCCGATCTGGTCGAGATCTGCCTCGATGAAGCCTTCCTCGGCAAGGGCGTTCAAGGCCTCGCGTACGGCAGTGTCGTCGTCAGGCGCCTTCAGCATGATGTGCAGGTCGATGCCTTCGCTGGCGTCGGACTCGTAGCCCTTGCCGATGATGATGAAGATCATCGGGCCGTCGAAATTATTGTCGTTATCAGGTGTCGTGATCATCGCCCGTCCTTCGGCTCTTTGACGATTCGGTCGCTCGAATCCTGCTGGGAGGGCCGAACGCCGCATTTGCTGATTCCTTAACTGCTTTTGCTGCAATGCCCAAGTTTTTATCTTGGGGCACAGCCGTGAATTCGTCTAGAAGGATGAAACAGGGCGTTCGGCCGGCATATCAAGGCGATACGGCGAGTTTATTTCTTAACCGGCCTTGACGAGACGGGTGGAAACCAGTAGTACCCCGGCCATCAGATCCCATGTGAGGCTTGGCTGTTCGGGGCGACTCGCCCTGAAGTTCACCTCAAACAAGGTTCTAAACGCACGTTGAAGTCATGATGCTGCACGCACGACGCATATTCTATGCGTCCTCTGCTCCTTGTGGTCCATCTGCGGAAGCGGATCGGGCCATATTTTGCGCATTGACGGAAAGCGCGCGTCACTGCCGGAGACGGCGCGAGTTCAAGCCCGCAAGGGTACTGAGATAAAACGTAAGGGATGGTTGAATGCCTACCGTAAACCAGCTGATCCGCAAGCCTCGCCAGGCGAACGTAAAGCGTAACAAGGTTCCCGCACTCCAGGAGAACCCGCAGAAGCGCGGCGTTTGCACGCGCGTCTACACGACGACGCCGAAGAAGCCGAACTCGGCTCTGCGTAAGGTCGCAAAGATCCGCCTGACCAACGGCTTCGAAGTCATTGGTTACATCCCCGGCGAAGGTCATAACCTTCAGGAACACTCCGTCGTCATGATCCGTGGCGGCCGCGTCAAGGACCTTCCGGGTGTCCGTTATCACATCATCCGCGGCGTTCTCGATACCCAGGGTGTCAAGAACCGCAAGCAGCGCCGCTCCAAGTACGGCGCGAAGCGTCCGAAGTAATTCGGTTTTTGAATAATCCGGCGCTGCGCGAGGTCCTCCGCGTCATGAAGCGCCTTAACGGTTGAAGAGACAAAATATGTCCAGACGTCATAAAGCAGAAAAGCGCGAGATCAATCCGGACCCGAAGTTCGGCGATCTCGTCGTCACCAAGTTCATGAATGCCATCATGCTCGACGGCAAGAAGTCCGTTGCTGAAAACATCGTCTACGGTGCGTTCGACGTTGTTCAGGGCAAGGCCAAGCAGGAGCCGCTCACGGTTTTCCATTCTGCGCTGGAGAACATTGCCCCGCACGTTGAAGTTCGCTCGCGTCGTGTCGGTGGTGCGACCTATCAGGTCCCCGTCGATGTTCGTCCGGAGCGCCGCCAGGCTCTTGCTATTCGCTGGCTGATCGCTGCTGCCCGCAAGCGCAATGAAACGACTATGGTTGACCGCCTTTCCGGCGAACTGCTCGATGCGTCCAACAACCGCGGCTCCGCCGTCAAGAAGCGCGAAGACACGCACAAGATGGCTGACGCCAACCGCGCGTTCTCGCACTATCGCTGGTAATTCCGAACGGTATCGAAAGGCAGTCCACAATGGCTCGCGAATATAAGATCGAAGACTACCGTAATTTCGGTATCATGGCGCATATCGACGCCGGCAAGACCACGACCACCGAGCGTATTCTTTATTACACCGGCAAGTCGCATAAGATCGGCGAAGTTCACGACGGCGCAGCCACCATGGACTGGATGGAGCAGGAGCAGGAGCGTGGCATCACGATCACCTCTGCTGCCACCACGACCTACTGGAAGGGTCGTGACGGCAAAACGCGCCGCTTCAACATCATCGACACTCCCGGCCACGTCGACTTCACCATTGAAGTCGAGCGTTCGCTGCGCGTTCTCGACGGCGCCATCGCGCTGCTCGACGCCAACGCCGGTGTTGAGCCGCAGACGGAAACCGTCTGGCGTCAGGCCGAGAAGTACAATGTCCCGCGGATGATCTTCTGCAACAAGATGGACAAGACCGGTGCGGACTTCTACCGCTCCGTCGAGATGATCAAGACCCGTCTCGGTGCAACGGCTGTCGTCATGCAGCTCCCGATCGGTGCAGAAACCGAATTCAAGGGCGTCATCGACCTGGTCGAGATGAACGCACTCATCTGGCGCGACGAGTCGCTCGGCGCCCAGTGGGATGTCGTCGAGATCCCCGAGGACATGAAGGCCAAGGCTGAAGAATATCGCGAAAAGCTGATCGAGACGGTCGTCGACATCGACGAAGCCGCCACCGAAGCTTACCTCGAAGGTATTCTGCCCGACAACGATCAGATCCGTGCGCTGGTTCGCCGCGGCACGATTGACGTCAAGTTTCACCCGATGTTCTGCGGCACTGCCTTCAAGAACAAGGGCGTGCAGCCGCTGCTCGACGCCGTCGTCGACTACCTGCCGTCGCCGATGGACATCCCGGCGATCAAGGGCATCGACTTCAAGACGGAAGCCGAAATCGAGCGTCATGCCGATGACAGCGAGCCGCTTTCCATGCTCGCCTTCAAGATCATGAACGACCCCTTCGTCGGTTCGCTGACCTTCGCCCGCATCTACTCGGGCAAGCTCGAGAAGGGCACTTCGGTCATCAACACGGTCAAGGACAAGCGCGAGCGCGTCGGCCGTATGCTGCAGATGCACTCCAACTCGCGTGAAGACATCGAAGAAGCCTTCGCAGGCGACATCGTGGCTCTCGCTGGCCTCAAGGAAACCACGACGGGCGACACGCTCTGCGATCCGCTGAAGCCGGTTATCCTCGAGCGCATGGAATTCCCGGAGCCGGTCATCCAGATCGCCATCGAGCCGAAGACCAAGGGCGACCAGGAAAAGATGGGCCTCGCGCTCAACCGCCTGGCTGCTGAAGATCCGTCCTTCCGCGTCAAGACCGACCAGGAATCAGGCCAGACCATCATCGCCGGGATGGGCGAACTGCATCTCGACATCATCGTCGACCGCATGCGTCGTGAATTCAAGGTCGAAGCAACTGTCGGCGCGCCGCAGGTTGCCTACCGCGAAACCATCACTAGGACGCATGAAGAAGACTACACGCACAAGAAGCAGTCCGGTGGTACCGGCCAGTTCGCGCGCGTCAAGATCGTCTTCGAACCGAACCCGGAAGGCGACGAATTCAAGTTCGAATCGAAGATCGTCGGCGGTTCCGTTCCCAAGGAATACATCCCCGGCGTCCAGAAGGGCATCGAAAGCGTTCTGTCTTCGGGTCCGCTCGCAGGCTTCCCGATGCTCGGCGTCAAGGCGACCCTCATCGACGGCGCCTTCCACGACGTCGACTCCTCGGTTCTCGCCTTCGAAATCGCATCGCGTGCCTGCTTCCGTGAAGCAGCCAGGAAGGCCGGCGCTCAGCTGCTCGAGCCGATGATGAAGGTCGAAGTCGTCACCCCGGAAGATTACGTCGGCGACGTTATCGGCGACCTGAACTCCCGTCGCGGTCAGATCCAGGGCCAGGAAAGCCGTGGTATCGCCGTCGTCATCAACGCGAACGTCCCGCTCGCGAACATGTTCAAGTACGTCGACAACCTGCGCTCCATGTCCCAGGGCCGCGCCCAGTACACGATGACCTTCGATCACTATTCGCCGGTCCCGTCGAACGTCGCAACTGAAATCCAGGCAAAGTATTCCGGTCAGAAGTGACCGGAATACCAATTGACCGATAACAAGAATTAGATCCCTTCGGGGACTAGCAAAACGGAGACCCGAAAATGGGAAAGAGTAAGTTTGAGCGCAACAAGCCGCACGTCAACATTGGCACGATTGGCCACGTTGACCACGGTAAGACGTCTCTGACGGCAGCGATCACGAAGTACTTCGGTGAGTACAAGGCGTACGACCAGATCGACGCGGCTCCGGAAGAAAAGGCGCGTGGCATCACGATTTCGACGGCTCACGTTGAATACGAGACGCCGGCCCGCCACTATGCCCACGTCGACTGCCCCGGCCATGCCGACTACGTCAAGAACATGATCACCGGTGCTGCCCAGATGGACGGCGCGATCCTGGTGTGCTCGGCCGCTGACGGCCCGATGCCGCAGACGCGCGAACACATCCTGCTGGCCCGCCAGGTCGGCGTTCCGGCAATCGTGGTGTTCCTGAACAAGGTCGACCAGGTTGACGACGCCGAGCTTCTCGAACTGGTCGAGCTCGAAGTTCGCGAACTGCTGTCGTCCTACGATTTCCCGGGCGACGATATCCCGATCGTCAAGGGTTCGGCACTTGCTGCTCTCGAAGATTCGGACAAGAAGATCGGCGAAGATTCGATCCGCGAGCTGATGGCTGCTGTCGACGCCTACATCCCGACGCCTGAGCGTCCGATCAACCTGCCGTTCCTGCTGCCGATCGAAGACGTGTTCTCGATCTCGGGCCGCGGTACGGTTGTGACCGGCCGCGTCGAGCGTGGCATTGTCAAGGTTGGCGAAGAAGTCGAGATCGTCGGCATCCGCCCGACGACGAAGACGACGGTGACCGGCGTTGAAATGTTCCGCAAGCTGCTCGATCAGGGCCAGGCTGGCGACAACATCGGTGCGCTGATCCGCGGCGTTACCCGTGACGGCGTTGAGCGTGGCCAGATTCTGTGCAAGCCGGGTTCGGTCAAGCCGCACAAGAAGTTCATGGCTGAAGCCTACATCCTGACGAAGGAAGAGGGTGGCCGTCATACGCCGTTCTTCACCAACTACCGTCCGCAGTTCTACTTCCGCACGACCGACGTGACGGGCATTGTGACGCTGCCGGAAGGCACGGAGATGGTCATGCCGGGCGACAACGTCACGGTATCGGTCGAGCTGATCGTTCCGATCGCGATGGAAGAAAAGCTGCGCTTCGCTATCCGCGAAGGCGGCCGCACCGTCGGCGCCGGTATCGTCGCGTCGATCGTCGAGTAATTAGCGGCTGGGCCACCTGGCCCAAGGAAAGGATAGGGACGCCGATCTCGGTGTCCCTCTCGATCTTTGAAACCGGTGGCCCGCTAACGTAACTGAAGGTAAGTCGTGTCCCTAAGTGGTGACACGCGGATAACAGACACAAGGATAAAGTCGAATGAACGGCCAGAATATCCGCATCCGCCTGAAGGCGTTCGATCATCGGATTCTCGACGCCTCCACGCGTGAGATCGTATCGACGGCTAAGCGCACCGGTGCAAGCGTCCGGGGCCCCGTTCCGCTTCCGACCCGCATCGAGAAGTTTACGGTCAACCGGTCCCCGCATATCGACAAGAAGAGCCGCGAACAGTTCGAGATGCGCACGCATAAGCGCCTTCTCGATATCGTTGACCCGACCCCGCAGACGGTAGACGCGCTGATGAAGCTCGATCTCGCCGCCGGTGTCGATGTTGAGATCAAGCTCTGAGACCTCGGGTCTTCGGGCTGAGTGAGAAGGATTGAACCGATGCGTTCAGGTGTGATTGCACAGAAGGTGGGAATGACCCGCGTCTATAACGACGCCGGCGAGCATGTCCCGGTAACGGTACTGCGTATGGAGGCCGTCCAGGTCGTTGCCACGCGCACTGTCGAAAAGAATGGCTATACCGCAGTTCAGCTCGGTGCCGGCCAGGCGAAGGTAAAGAACACGTCGAAGGCGATGCGTGGCAACTTTGCCATTGCCAACGTCGAGCCTAAGGCCAAGGTCACGGAATTCCGCGTTTCGGAAGACAACCTGCTGGAGATCGGTACGGAGATCAAGGCGGGTCACTTCGCAGCTGGCCAGCTGGTCGACGTGACGGGTACGACGATCGGCAAGGGTTTTGCCGGCGCCATGAAGCGTCACGGCTTCGGCGGTTTGCGCGCCACGCACGGTGTGTCGGTGTCTCACCGCTCGCACGGTTCGACTGGCTCGCGCCAGGATCCGGGCAAGGTTTTCAAGAACAAGAAGATGGCTGGTCACATGGGCCAGACGCGCGTCACGACGCAGAACCTGGAAGTGGTTTCGACCGACGAAGATCGTGGTCTGATCCTGATCAAGGGTGCTGTTCCTGGTTCCAAGGGTGCTTGGATCATCGTGCGCGACGCCGTCAAGTCGGCCGCGAAGTAAGGGAGCCAGATCAATGGAATTCAACGTCAAGACCCTCGAGGGAAAAGACGCCGGGAAGGTTTCCCTTTCGGACGCTATTTTCGGCCTCGAGCCCCGCGAAGACATTCTCGCCCGCGTCATCCGCTGGCAACTTGCCAAGAAGCAGCAGGGCACGCACAAGGCTAAGGGCCGCGCGGAAATTTCGCGCACCGGCGCCAAGATGTACAAGCAGAAGGGTACGGGCCGCGCCCGCCACCATTCGGCTCGCGCTCCGCAGTTCCGCGGCGGCGGCAAGGCTCACGGCCCGGTTGTCCGCAGCCACGAGCACGATCTTCCGAAGAAGGTTCGCGCACTCGGCCTTCGCCACGCCCTTTCGGCCAAGATCAAGGCCGATGACGTCATCGTCATCGACAACCTGGTTGCCGCTGAAGCCAAGACCAAGTCGCTCGCGTCCGTTTTCGAGACGCTCGGCCTGACCAACGCCCTCTTCATCGGCGGCGCAGAGCTTGACGGCAACTTCAAGCTTGCAGCTCAGAACATCCCGAACATCGATGTTCTGCCGATCCAGGGCATCAACGTTTACGACATCGTGCGCCGCGGCAAGCTCGTGCTTTCCAAGGCTGCGGTTGAAGCGCTAGAGGAGCGATTCAAGTGACCGATCTTCGCCACTACGATGTGATCGTCTCTCCGGCGATCACCGAAAAGTCCACGCTGGTATCCGAAAACAACCAGGTTGTATTCAATGTCGCCAAGCAGGCGACGAAGCCGGAAATCAAGGCTGCGGTCGAGGCGCTGTTCGGCGTCAAGGTCACGGCTGTCAACACTCTGCTGCGCAAGGGCAAGACCAAGCGGTTCCGCGGTTTCGTCGGCAAGCAGAAGGACGTGAAGAAGGCTGTTGTGACACTGGCTGAAGGCCAGACGATCGACGTCTCCACCGGTCTCTGAGGTATAAGAAAATGGCATTGAAAACTTTCAATCCGATCACCCCGAGCCAGCGCCAGCTGGTCATCGTCGACCGCTCGGCCCTCTACAAGGGCAAGCCGGTCAAGGCGCTGACGGAAGGTCTGACCAAGAGCGGCGGTCGTAACAACCTCGGTCGCATCACCGCCCGCTTCATCGGCGGGGGTCACAAGCGCACCTATCGTCTGATCGACTTCAAGCGTCGCAAGTTCGACGTCGAAGGCACGGTCGAGCGTATCGAATACGATCCGAACCGCACGGCTTTCATCGCGTTGGTGAACTATGCTGACGGCGAGAAGGCTTATATCATCGCTCCTCAGCGCCTCGCTGCCGGTGACAAGGTCATCGCTTCCGAGAAGGCTGTCGACGTCAAGCCCGGCAACACCATGCCGCTGCAGTTCATCCCGGTCGGCTCCATCATCCACAATGTGGAAATGAAGCCGGGTAAGGGTGGTCAGATCGCTCGCTCCGCCGGTGGCTACGCACAGCTCGTCGGCCGCGACCAGGGCATGGCGATCCTTCGCCTGAACTCCGGTGAACAGCGTCTCGTTCATGGCTCCTGCCTTGCTTCGATCGGCGCCGTCTCCAACCCTGATCACGCCAACATCAACGACGGCAAGGCCGGTCGTACCGTTTGGCGCGGCAAGCGCCCGCATAACCGCGGTGTCGTCATGAACCCAGTCGACCATCCGCACGGCGGTGGCGAAGGCCGCACCTCCGGTGGTCGCCATCCGGTGACACCGTGGGGCAAGCCGACCAAGGGCAAGCGCACCCGGTCGAACAAGTCGACCGACAAGATGATCATGCGCTCGCGTCATCAGCGTAAGAAGTAAGAGAGGAAGTCTCCAATGGCTCGTTCAGTATGGAAAGGTCCGTTCGTTGACGGCTATCTTCTCAAGAAGGCTGAGAAGGTTCGTGAAGGCGGTCGCAGTGAAGTGATCAAGATCTGGAGCCGTCGCTCCACGATCCTGCCGCAGTTCGTCGGTCTCACCTTCGGCGTCTACAACGGCAGCAAGCATATCCCGGTCAGCGTCAATGAAGACATGGTCGGTCACAAATTCGGTGAATTCTCTCCGACCCGCACCTACTACGGTCACGGCGCGGACAAGAAGGCGAAGAGGAAGTAACAATGGGCAAGGCAAAAGCCGAACGCCGGCTGAAGGACAACGAGGCGCAAGCAGTCGCCCGCACGCTCCGCGTCAGCCCCCAGAAGCTCAACCTGGTTGCTGCGGCTATCCGCGGCAAGAAGGTCGAGCGCGCACTCGCGGAGCTGGAGTTCTCCCGCAAGCGCATCGCAGGCGCCGTCAAGAAGACGCTTGAATCTGCGATTGCCAACGCCGAGAACAACCACGATCTCGACGTCGACTCGCTGGTTGTCGCCGAGGCCTATGTCGGCAAGTCGATCGTCATGAAGCGTTTCCACGCTCGTGGCCGCGGTCGCGCGTCGCGCATTGAAAAGCCCTTCGCGCACCTGACGATCGTGGTTCGTGAAGTGCAGGCAGCAGAGGAGGCCGCATAATGGGTCAGAAAATCAATCCAATCGGTTTCCGCCTCGGCATCAACCGTACCTGGGATAGCCGCTGGTTTGCGGACAATGCCGAGTACGGCCAACTGCTGCACGAAGACCTGAAGATGCGCAAGTTCGTCATGAGCGAACTGAAGCAGGCCGGGATCTCCAAGGTGGTTATCGAGCGTCCGCACAAGAAGTGCCGCGTCACGATCCACTCGGCACGTCCGGGCCTGATCATCGGCCGCAAGGGCGCAGACATCGACAAGCTCCGCAAGAAGCTGTCGGAGATGACGAATTCGGAAACGCACCTCAACATCGTCGAAGTGCGCAAGCCCGAAGTCGATGCGACGCTGGTCGCTCAGTCGATCGCCCAGCAGCTCGAGCGTCGCGTGGCTTTCCGCCGCGCTATGAAGCGCGCCGTTCAGTCCGCGATGCGTCTTGGCGCCGAGGGCATCAAGATCACCTGCGCCGGCCGTCTCGGCGGCGCTGAAATCGCCCGTACGGAATGGTACCGCGAAGGTCGTGTGCCGCTGCACACGCTGCGCGCAGACATCGACTACGGCACGGCTGAAGCAGAAACCGCTTTCGGCATCTGCGGCATCAAGGTCTGGATCTTCAAGGGCGAAATCCTTGAGCATGATCCGATGGCTTCCGAGCGCCGCGCGATGGAAGGTGACGCCCAGGGTCCGGCAAGCCGTGATCGTGACCGCGACAGAGACCGTCGCCGCGACAACGCTTGATAGCGCGCGTGGCAGAGAAGTTCGGAGAATAAGAAAATGTTGCAGCCAAAGCGTACCAAGTACCGCAAGCAGTTCAAGGGCCGCATCAAGGGCGTCGCCAAGGGCGGTTCTGACCTGGCATTCGGCGAATTCGGCCTGAAGGCACAGGAACCCAACCGCGTCAACGCGCGCGAGATCGAAGCGGCCCGCCGCGCGATCACGCGTTATATGAAGCGCGCCGGCCGTGTATGGATCCGCGTGTTCCCGGACGTTCCGGTAACCAAAAAGCCGACCGAAGTCCGTATGGGTAAGGGTAAGGGCTCCGTTGAATACTGGGCATGCAAGGTCAAGCCCGGCCGTATGATGTTCGAGATCGACGGTGTCAGCGAAGAAATCGCCCGTGAGGCGCTTCGCCTCGGCTCTGCCAAGCTCTCGGTCAAGACGCGCTTCGTTCAGCGCATTGCAGAGTAAGGAATGAGCTCATGAAAGCCTCAGACGTTCGCGCGTTCACCGCCGACCAACTCAAGGACGAGCTTGCCAAGCTGAAGAAGGAGCAGTTCAACCTGCGCTTTCAGAAGGCGACCGGCCAGCTCGAAAAGTCCTCGCGCATCAACGAAGTTCGCAAGGACATCGCCCGCGTGAAAACCATTGCCCGCCAGAAGGCGGCAGAAGTTAAGGCCTAAAGGAAGAAAAATATGCCGAAGCGCATCCTGCAGGGCGTCGTCGTTGGCGACAAGAACGAGAAGACGGTAGTGGTTCGTGTCGAGCGTCGTTTCGCTCACCCACTGCTCCAGAAGACCGTTCGTCGTTCCAAGAAGTACAAGGCCCACGACGAGAACAACCAGTACAAGATCGGCGATACCGTATCCATAGAGGAATGCGCGCCCATCTCCAAGGACAAGCGCTGGACGGTGATTTCCGCCCAGGGCAAGTAACAGAATTTTGCGCGAGGCCTTGCGTCTCGCCGAAATATCTGTATGAAGCAGCGTCAGAACGCTCGAATGCCGGGCGTTCTTTTGCTTTGAGCGCACGGAAGGTCCCGTTCGGGAAACCACCCTGGCACGATCGACCCCGCGCTATTCAGCTATTGCCGCGTCTGTGCTGCCTCACGGCAGCTCGGCCGGCGAAAATTTTCATAAGCCGGAGTAGGGGGCTAGCCCAACCATTCCGGTAAACCAAGAAGGCGACCTGATATGATTCAGATGCAAACAAACCTCGACGTCGCGGATAATTCCGGCGCACGTCGTGTCATGTGCATCAAGGTGCTGGGCGGCTCGAAGCGCAAGTATGCCTCGATCGGCGACGTCATCGTCGTTTCGATCAAGGAAGCGATCCCGCGCGGCCGTGTGAAGAAGGGTGACGTGATGAAGGCGGTTGTCGTTCGCACCGCCAAGGACATCCGTCGTGCAGATGGCTCCGTCATCCGCTTCGACACCAACGCAGCAGTCCTCATCGACAACAAGAAAGAGCCGATCGGCACCCGTATCTTCGGACCGGTTCCGCGCGAACTTCGCGCCAAGAACCACATGAAGATCATCTCGCTGGCTCCCGAAGTACTGTAAGGAGCGAAGCGATGCAGAAGATTCGTAAGGGCGACAAGGTCGTCATGCTCGCTGGCAAGGACAAGGGCCGTACCGGCGAAGTTGTCCAGGTCATGCCGAAGGAAGATCGTGCCGTTGTTCGTGGCGTCAACGTCGTCAAGCGCCACCAGCGCCAGACGCAGACCCAGGAAGCCGGCATCATCAACAAGGAAGCCCCGGTTCACCTGTCCAACGTTGCAATCATCGACAAGGATGGCAAGCCGACCCGCGTCGGTTTCAAGGTTGTTGACGGCAAGAAGGTCCGTGTGGCCAAGCGTTCTGGAGAAGTGATCGATGGCTGAGGCAAAATATGAGCCGCGGCTCAAGAAGGAATATGTCGAGCGCATCCGCAAGGCGTTGCAGGAGCAGTTCTCCTACGCCAATGAGATGATGATCCCGAAGCTCGACAAGATCGTGATCAACATGGGTGTCGGCGAAGCGACCGCTGACTCGAAGAAGCCGACGGTGGCTGCCGCCGACCTCGCAGCGATTGCCGGCCAGAAGCCGGTCATCACCCGCGCACGTAACTCTATCGCAGGCTTCAAGGTCCGCGAACAGATGCCGATCGGCGCCAAGGTCACCCTGCGCGGCGCCCGCATGTACGAGTTCATGGACCGTCTCGTGAACATCGCGCTCCCGCGCGTTCGCGACTTCCGCGGCCTGAACCCGAAAAGCTTTGACGGCCGTGGCAACTTCGCCATGGGCATCAAGGAGCACATTGTGTTCCCTGAGATCAACTACGACAAGGTTGATCAGATGTGGGGCATGGACATCATCGTTTGCACGACGGCGACGACCGACGACGAGGCACGGGCTCTTCTGAAAGAGTTCAGCTTCCCGTTCCGTCAATAACCGTAACGACGAGCGTAGAAAAGGAACCTGACATGGCGAAGACAAGCGCAGTTGAAAAGAACAAGCGCCGCCGTACTACGGTCGCTAACCAGGCCGCTAAGCGGGCTGGGTTGAAGGCGATCATCATGAACCAGGCTCTTCCGATCGAAGAGCGGTTCAAGGCCTCGATCAAGCTGGCATCCCTGCCGCGTGATGGATCGAAGACCCGTATTCGCAACCGTTGCGAAGTTTCGGGGCGTCCGCGCGCATATTACCGCAAACTGCGCATGTCGCGTATTGCGCTGCGTGAACTCGGCAATCTCGGCAAGGTGCCGGGTATCGTCAAGTCGAGCTGGTAAGGAGCAGGTTACATGACAATGACTGATCCGTTGGGCGATATGCTCACTCGCATCCGTAACGGTGCTTCTCGCCGCAAGTCGTCGGTTTCGACGCCTGCTTCGAAGCTCCGTGCACGTGTTCTCGATGTTCTGCAGTCCGAAGGCTACATCCGTGGCTATTCCGTTGTCGATTTCGGCAATGGCAAGTCGGAACTCAGCATCGAGCTGAAATATTATGAAGGCGCATCGGTGATCCGTGAGATCGGCCGTGTGTCCAAGCCGGGCCGCCGGGTTTATGTCTCGGTCAAGTCCATTCCGCAGGTCGCGAACGGTCTCGGCATCACCATCCTTTCGACTCCGAAGGGTGTGATGGCCGATCACCAGGCTCGCGAACAGAACGTTGGTGGCGAGGTTCTTTGCTCGGTCTTCTAAGATTGGGCAGGGATCTCCATAGCGAACAGACAGGATTGAAACATGTCTCGTATCGGTAAAAAGCCCGTTCAGGTGCCTGCTGGGATCACGGCTACGGTCGATGGCCAGAAGGTGACTGCAAAGGGCCCGAAGGGCGAGCTGTTTTTCGTTGCTAACGACGAAATCAGCCTCAAGCTTGAAAATAACGCCGTCGTCGTGACGCCGGTGAACCAGACCAAGGATGCGCGGTCAAAGTGGGGCATGTCCCGCACGATGATCGAAGGCATCTTCAAGGGCGTCAAGGACGGTTTCGAGCGCAAGCTTGAAATCAACGGCGTCGGTTACCGCGCCGCCATGCAGGGCAAGAACCTGCAGCTGGCCCTCGGTTTCAGCCACGACGTGATCTACGAGCCGCCGGTCGGTATCTCGATCGTTGTTCCGAAGCCGACGGAAATCGTCGTCAGCGGCATCAACAAGCAGCAGGTCGGTCAGGTTGCCGCCGAAATCCGCGAATATCGCGGTCCCGAGCCCTACAAGGGCAAGGGCGTCAAGTACGCTGACGAGCGGATCGTCCGCAAAGAAGGCAAGAAGAAGTAAGGATCACGCGAAATGGCTAGCAGGAAAGAAGCACTTGCACGTCGTGCCAACCGCGTGCGCCGTCATCTCAAGTCGGTGGCCAATGGCCGTCCGCGCCTGTCGGTTCATCGCTCCTCGAAGAACATCTACGCCCAGGTCATCGATGACGTGGCCGGCAAGACGCTCGCGTCTGCCTCCACCCTCGAGAAGGATCTGCGCGGTTCTCTGAAGACCGGTGCCGATACCGCCGCCGCTACCGTTGTGGGCAAGCTCCTCGCCGAGCGGGCCTCCAAGGCCGGTGTTACGGAAGTCGTGTTCGACCGTGGCGCCTTCATCTATCACGGCCGCATCAAGGCTCTCGCCGAAGCGGCCCGCGAAGGCGGTCTCACCTTCTGATCAGTTTCCGGCCGGACGCCTCAAGCGCCGGCCGGATTTTCGCCGGACCGCAGGCACTCTCCGAAAGGGGAGGCTAATGCGGTCCACATTTGTTTGCCGATTGCACCCGGAAAAGAAAAAGGAAGAGGACAATGGCACAGGAAAGAAGGCCGCAGCGGGACGACCGCCAGAGCCGTGAAGAGCGCGATAGCGAATTCGTCGACAAGCTTGTCGCGATCAACCGCGTCGCCAAGGTCGTCAAGGGCGGCCGTCGTTTCGGTTTTGCAGCACTCGTCGTCGTTGGCGACCAGAAGGGCCGCGTTGGCTTCGGCCATGGCAAGGCACGTGAAGTACCGGAAGCCATCCGCAAGGCAACCGAAGCCGCTAAGCGCGAACTGATCTTCGTACCGCTGCGTGACGGCCGTACGCTGCATCACGACGTTCACGGCCGCCACGGCGCCGGCAAGGTTCTGCTGCGCTCGGCCAAGGTCGGTACCGGCATCATCGCGGGCGGTCCGATGCGCGCCGTATTCGAAACACTCGGCATGCACGACGTCGTCGCCAAGTCGACCGGTTCGTCGAACCCCTACAACATGGTTCGCGCCACCTTCGACGCTCTGAAGCACCAGGTTCACCCGAAGGACATCGCAGCTCAGCGCGGCATCAAGTATGCAACGCTGCAGGCTCGTCGTAGCGCCTCCGGCAACGCCTCTGAAGAATAAGAGGAGTTTGACAGATGGCCAAGGCTACTAAGAAGGCTGAAGCGAAGACTGTCACGATCGAACAGATCGGCAGCCCGATTCGCCGTCCGGATGTCCAGCAGCGCACGCTGATCGGTCTCGGACTGAACAAGATGCACCGTCGCCGCACGCTGGAGGATACTCCTTCCGTTCGTGGCATGATCCGTGCTGTCCAGCATCTCGTTCGCGTCGTCGACGAGAAGTGAGACGGAGGAAACGCTCATGAAACTCAATGAAATCAAGGACAACGAAGGCTCGACCCACAGCCGCAAGCGCCTCGGCCGCGGTATCGGCTCGGGCTCGGGCAAGACTGGTGGTCGCGGCGTGAAGGGTCAGAAGTCCCGTTCAGGCGTCGCCATCAACGGCTTCGAAGGCGGCCAGATGCCGATCTATCGTCGCCTGCCGAAGCGTGGCTTCAACAACATTTTCGCTTCCGATTTTGTTGTCGTGTCGCTGGCCCGTATCCAGACGGCGATCGACGCCGGCAAGCTCGATGCCAAGACGACCGTTGACGCAGCTGCCCTCAAGGCTGCTGGTGTCATCCGCCGCGTCAAGGACGGCGTTCGCGTTCTCGCCGACGGCGAGATCAAGGCCAAGATCACCATCGTCGTTGCAGGCGCCTCCAAGCCTGCCGTCGAGAAGATCGAAAAGGCCGGCGGCACCGTGACGCTGCTTTCGGCTCCCGCTGCAGCCGAATAAATAATCTGATGATATATCGCCCGGAGTGCTTCACACCGGGCGATTTTGCTCCCATATGTGGGCCTCACAAAAACTTGGCTGGCGCGCCCGCGTCATGCCGGTAAGACTCGAAAACAAGGGTGAGGCAAGGGGTTGCGCCGCAATCCGTCCTGAGCCCGGTTTTGAATAATTTCATACTGATTCCGGGTCCGGTCTGTCCCCCAGAGACGCCGGAATTGGTAGCGCGGAGAAACGCATGGCTTCTGCAGCGGAACAATTGGCATCCAACCTCAATTTTTCGACCTTCGCCAAAGCCGAGGATTTGAAGAAGCGCTTGTGGTTCACACTGGCAGCTCTCCTCGTCTATCGACTCGGCACGCATATTCCGCTTCCAGGCCTCAATCCTGAAGCCTATGCCCAGGCTTTCCGCGGCCAGTCAGGCGGCATTCTCGGCCTTTTCAACATGTTCTCGGGCGGCGCTGTTCAGCGCATGGCGATCTTTGCGCTCGGCATCATGCCCTATATCTCCGCTTCGATCATTGTGCAGCTCATGACCTCGGTCGTGCCGGCGCTCGAAAACCTGAAGAAGGAAGGCGAGCAGGGCCGTAAGATCATCAACCAGTATACCCGCTATGGTACCGTTATCCTCGGTGCGCTCCAGGCCTATGGCATTGCCGCCGGCCTTGAAAGCGGCCAAGGCCTCGTCGTCGAGGCCGGCTGGTTCTTCCGCGTCTCCACCGTTCTGACGCTGCTCGGCGGCACGATGTTCCTGATGTGGCTCGGTGAGCAGATCACCTCGCGCGGCATCGGCAACGGCATCTCGCTGATCATTTTCGCCGGCATCGCCGCCGGCCTTCCGACAGCTCTTGCCGGCACGCTTGAACTCGGCCGCACCGGGGCGCTGTCGACCTTCCTCATTCTGCTCGTCATCATCGTCGCGATCGCCGTCATCGGCATCATCGTCTTCGTCGAGCGCGCCCAGCGCCGGCTGCTGATCCAGTATCCGAAGCGTCAGGTTGGCAATCGGATGTTCCAGGGCGATACCTCGCATCTGCCGCTGAAGTTGAACACGTCAGGCGTCATTCCGGCAATCTTCGCGTCGTCGCTGCTGCTGCTGCCGGCAACGGTCGCCGGTTTCGCCAACACCTCGGCAATGCCCTCCTGGGTGACATCGATCGTCGCGGCCCTCGGCCACGGTCAACCGCTCTATATGGCGCTGTACGGCGCGCTGATCGCCTTCTTCGCCTTCTTCTATACGGCCATCGTCTTTAATCCGAAGGACACGGCCGACAATCTGAAGAAGCATGGCGGCTTCATTCCCGGCATCCGTCCGGGCGAGCGCACCGCCGAATATATCGACTACGTGCTGACCCGAATCACGGTGATCGGTGCGCTCTATCTCGTCTTCGTCTGCATCCTCCCAGAGATTCTGGTGTCGCAAACCGGCATTCCATTAGCCCTTGGTGGGACTTCGCTTTTGATCGTGGTTAGCGTAACTCTTGATACGGTTGCACAGATCCAGGGTCACCTGATCGCGCAGCAATACGAAGGCCTGATCAAGAAATCGAAGTTGCGTGGAGGAAAGAGGGGGCGATGAGACTTATCCTTTTGGGGCCGCCGGGCGCGGGTAAGGGAACCCAGGCCCAGCGGATCGTGGAAAAGCACGGCATTCCGCAGCTTTCCACTGGAGACATGCTGCGTGCTGCTACCGAAGCTGGCACAGAGGTGGGGAAACGCGCCAAGGCGGTCATGGACGCCGGCAAACTCGTCTCTGATGAGATCGTCATCGCCATCGTCTCTGAGCGAATCGATCAGCCCGATTGCGCCAACGGCTTCATTCTCGATGGTTTTCCTCGCACACTCGTGCAGGCCGATGCCACCGAGGGGATGCTAAAGTCCAAGGGTCTTGACCTCTCAGTGGTTATCGAGTTTCGCGTCGACGACAAGGAACTCATCCGTCGGGTGGATGGTCGATATACCTGCGTTCAGTGCGGCACTGTCTATCATGACACTGACAAGCTCCCGGCCAAGGAAGGTGTTTGCGACAAGTGCGGTTCGACTCACTTCAAACGCCGTCCTGATGACAACGCCGAGACCATGATCAAGCGTCTCGAGGTCTACTACAAGGAAACCTCGCCGCTGATCGGCTATTACCATGCCAAGGACAAACTCAAGTCCGTGGACGGCATGGCAGAAATCGATCAGGTGACCGCCGAGGTCGAAAGCATTCTTTCCAAGCTTTAAGGCTTTGAAAATAAACTTGGCGGAACGGTTGCTTTTCAGCAGTGATTCCGCTAAACACCGCGCCAACTCGCGACATTCCATGCGATCGGCGCGGATTTCCCAGGGAAGTCCGGGTGCGGTCGTTTTGACATGTTACGGACGTAAATCTGAACGGGCGGTTCTCAAGACCGCATAACGAAGCCCACTTGCCGGATGGCAACTGGAATGCAAGGAGAATAGGCGTGGCACGTATCGCTGGCGTCAACATCCCGACTGCGAAGCGCGTTGTCATCGCGCTGACCTACATTCACGGGATCGGTTCGAAATTCGCACAGGAAATCGTCGAGAAGGTCGGTATCCCGGCTGAACGCCGTGTGCATCAGCTGACGGACGCAGAAGTCCTTCAGATCCGTGAAGCTATCGACCGCGACTATCAGGTCGAAGGCGATCTTCGTCGCGATACCGCGATGAACATCAAGCGCCTGATGGACCTCGGCTGCTACCGCGGCCTGCGTCATCGCCGCGGCCTTCCGGTCCGCGGTCAGCGCACGCATACCAATGCCCGCACCCGCAAGGGTCCGGCAAAGGCAATCGCTGGCAAGAAGAAGTAATTTCCGGGAAACTGGGGTGGGGAGGCTGGCGGTCTGCGCCGGCCTCTTTTGAGTTTGGAGCGGGACCATATAGGCGCCGTTCCGGTGTAGCCGCTGGCATTACGGCGGTGAAGAGATCAACGAAAGGAATACCATGGCTAAGGAAGCCGTCCGCGTTCGCCGTCGCGAGCGCAAGAATATCTCGTCGGGTGTCGCTCACGTCAACTCGACCTTCAACAACACGATGATCACCATCACCGATGCGCAGGGCAATGCGATCGCCTGGTCGTCGGCTGGCGCCAAGGGCTTCAAGGGCTCGCGCAAGTCGACCCCGTTCGCTGCCCAGATCGCTGCCGAAGACTGCGCCAAGAAGGCCCAGGAGCACGGCATGAAGTCGCTGGAAGTCGAAGTCTGCGGTCCGGGTTCGGGTCGTGAATCGGCTCTGCGCGCGCTCCAGGCTGCAGGTTTCATGATCACGTCCATCCGCGACGTGACCCCGATCCCGCACAATGGCTGCCGTCCGCGCAAGAAGCGCCGCGTCTGATCATCGCTCTCGTCACCGGTGAGCGCCTGCGCGCTCCCGGTGGTTTTCAAGCTCGGTTGCCACGATTGGATGGTGGCAACGAACGGAAGGCAAACTCATGATTCAGAAGAACTGGCAGGAACTGATCAAGCCGAACAAGGTGGAGTTCTCCTCGAGCTCGCGCACCAGGGCGACGCTTGTTGCCGAACCGCTGGAGCGCGGCTTCGGCCTCACCCTCGGCAACGCGCTTCGCCGCGTTCTGCTTTCCTCGCTGCGCGGTGCTGCCGTCACGGCGGTGCAGATCGATGGCGTGCTGCATGAATTCTCCTCGATTCCGGGCGTCCGCGAAGACGTCACGGACATCGTGCTCAACATCAAGGAAATCGCCATCAAGATGGATGGCGACGATGCAAAGCGCATGGTCGTGCGTAAGCAGGGCCCTGGCGTTGTCACGGCTGGCGACATTCAGACGGTCGGCGATATCGAAATCCTCAACCCCGAGCATGTCATCTGCACGCTCGACGAGGGTGCCGAGATCCGCATGGAATTCACCGTCAACAACGGCAAGGGCTATGTTCCGGCCGAACGCAATCGTGCGGAAGATGCTCCGATCGGTCTCATCCCGGTCGACAGCCTCTACTCGCCGGTCAAGAAGGTGTCCTACAAGGTTGAAAATACCCGCGAAGGACAGGTTCTCGATTACGACAAGCTGAACATGACCATCGAAACCGATGGCTCGATCACCGGCGAAGACGCCGTCGCTTTTGCGGCGCGCATCCTCCAGGATCAGCTTGGCGTCTTCGTCAACTTCGACGAGCCGCAGAAGGAAACCGAAGAGGAAGCAGTCACCGAACTCGCTTTCAACCCGGCTCTCCTGAAGAAGGTGGACGAACTCGAGCTGTCGGTCCGTTCGGCAAACTGCCTGAAGAACGACAACATCGTCTACATCGGCGACCTCATTCAGAAGACCGAAGCAGAAATGCTCCGCACACCGAATTTTGGTCGCAAGTCGCTGAACGAAATCAAGGAAGTTCTCGCTTCCATGGGCCTGCACCTCGGCATGGAAGTGCCGGCATGGCCGCCCGAGAACATCGAAGATCTCGCCAAGCGTTACGAAGATCAATACTGAAAAAACAAAAGGCAGGCTCTTTCGGCTGCCTTTCCCCGTCAAACAGCAGGCCGATCGCCTGCATGTGCCAGGAAACGGCAGGCCCACTTAGCGTAAGGGCACCTGCATTAAAGGAGAATAGCAATGCGCCATGGTAAAGCCGGCCGCAAGCTGAATAGAACTGCAAGCCACCGCAAGGCGATGTTCGCCAACATGGCGGCTTCGCTGATTACCCACGAGCAGATCGTCACGACCCTGCCGAAGGCCAAGGAAATCCGTCCGATCGTCGAGAAGCTCGTCACGCTCGGCAAGCGCGGCGACCTGCACGCTCGCCGTCAGGCGATCTCGCAGATCCGCGATGCCGCTGTCGTCGCGAAGCTGTTCGACACGATCGCAACGCGTTACGCCACCCGCAACGGCGGCTACCTGCGCATCATGAAGGCCGGCTTCCGCCAGGGCGACAATGCCGCGATGGCCGTGATCGAATTCGTGGATCGCGACGCCTATGCCAAGGGCGCTGCAGACAAGGCCCGCGTCGCTGCTGAAGAGCAGGCCGTCGCCGCTTAAATCCTCCGCTCCGGCGGAAACAGAACAGCCGGGCTGCGAAGCCCGGCTGTTTTTGTTTGTGCACGACAGCGCCGCGCTTCTTTTCAGATCAGCCGTTCAACCGGCTGAGGTGCAGATAGGACAGGTTCATTTGGGCGAAGTCTTTGAAAATCGTCGTCGAGTGCAGTTCCTCCGTCTCATAGCCCTGCTTGCGGTTATTGCGCTCGGGCTGGCGCTCAGACGGTTTGGCTATGCGGCCGATCTGCCCTTCATTGTCGTCAAATATGGTGGATCGGCACTCTGGGGAGCGATGGTCTATCTGCTCGTGGCGCTGTTTGTCGCAAGGTCACGGCCGGCAGCAATTGCTGTTACAGCGCTTTTCATAGCGATCTCGGTGGAATTGTTCCGGCTTTATCACACGCCCTGGCTCGATGCGTTTCGGCTGACCACGGCAGGCGCCCTGCTGCTTGGCCGGGTATTCTCGCTTTGGAATATGCTGGCCTATGCAATCGGCATAGCCACGGCTTGCGCCTTCGATCCCGCACATCGGGCGGCCTTGTCTCCTCGCCGCTGACCTGCCGTCTCACGAACAGACGCCACTGCGCGATTGCGCGTCCGCCCTTTGCCCTTCTGCCTGTTGCGTGCGATCGGCCGGTAGGAGCGGTAGAGGATGAGCGCGATGATCAGCCCGACATAGATATATTGCTCGAGGTCGAGGATCTTGGTCGAGAGCGCGAAGTGCAGCGCCCCGCAGGCGGCGATGATATAGACGAGGCGATGTAGCCAGATCCAGTTCTTGCCGAGGCGGCGGATCGAGAGATTGTTGGATGTCAGCGCCAGCGGAATGAGCATCGCAAGCCCGGCCATGCCGAACATGATGAAGGGGCGCTTCAGCACGTCGTTGATGACGGCGGAAATATCCATCGCCTGGTCAAGCACCATGTAGACGGTGAAATGCATCAGCGCGTAGTAGAAAGTCAGCAGGCCAAGCGCGCGGCGATAGCGCAGATAGTTCCAGCCGAAGAGCTCACGGGCAGGGGAAACGGCAAGGGTCAGGATTAGGAAACGGATCGTCCAGATGCCGAGGAAGAGCTCGAAGGTCTTGACTGGATCGGCGCCGAGCTGATCGGTCGCTCCGAGATAGAAAGTCCAGGCCGCAGGCACGAGCCCGACGACATAAAGCAGCCAGACGGAGGCGGGTTGCCAGCGCTTCGGGATGGCGAGCGACAGTTCCGCCATCAGAAATTCGCCTTCAGGTCCATGCCGGCATAAAGGCTTGCCACCTCGCCGGCATAACCGTTGAAGGGCAGGGTGGGGTGGCGGCCGGCGCCGAAGAAGCCGCTTTCGCCGATGCGCCGTTCGCTCGCCTGGCTCCAGCGGGGATGGTCGACCGCTGGATTGACGTTGGCGTAGAAGCCGTATTCCTGCGGATTGGTGACCTGCCAGGTATTCTTCGGCTGCTGGTCGGTGAGTGTGATCCTGACGATCGACTTGATGCCCTTGAAGCCGTATTTCCACGGCACGACGAGGCGGATCGGTGCGCCGTTCTGGTTCGGCAGCGTTTCGCCATAGAGCCCGACGGCCAGCAGCGCCAGCGGATGGCGCGCCTCATCGAGGCGCAGACCCTCGACATAGGGCCAGTCGAGCGACTGAAAGAAACCTTTCTGCCCAGGCATCTCCTCCGGCCGCACCACGGTTTCGAAGGCGACGTATTTGGCGCTGCCGAGTGGCTCCACCTTGTCGAGCAGCGATGCCAGCGGAAAGCCGTCCCAGGGGATGACCATCGACCAGGCCTCGACGCAGCGCATCCGGTAGGTGCGCTCCTCGATCGGGAATTCCTTCATCAACGCCTCGAGGTCGAAGGTGCCTGGCTTTTTGACCATGCCGTCAACCTTGATCGTCCACGGCAGCGGCTTGAAATCGCTAGAAAGAGCTGCGGGATCGCCCTTGTCGAGGCCGAACTCATAGAAATTATTGTAGGTCGTGACGTCCTTGATCGGCGTCGCCTTCTCGTCGACCTTGTACTTGCTCTCAACGGCGGAGAGAGCCGCAGCACTCGCCTTGCCGGCGCTGTAGAGCGCCATGGCGCCAAGCGCTGCCGCACCGAGGAATTCACGACGGCGCACATAGATCTGGCGCGGCGTAATCTCCGATGACGCGATCTTCGGTGGGCGATAGCTTGGCATGTCGAAACCTCCTCGGCGGATATCCTGAAATATAGCCCTTAAACGAACCGCCGGCATGTCTAGATTAGTGTCTAAGCCTTGAATATTGCTGACGGGAAGCCAATTTTTTGTGTTCGGTCGTGATGGAATAGGCTGTAACAAAACGTCGCGTCGAACCGTATATGATCGATGGGCCTCATGGCGCTTCTCCCCGGCGTACCGGATTTGGGCTTCCCGGTAGTGACAGCCCCCGTCGATTGGATTAGGACAATTCCAAAAAGCGGCGTTTGCCCGGCCCGCAGGCTCCATGTCGCCCGGCTTCGCCTGATAATTCCGACACGTTGAGGAAGACACCGATGCCAGTTTACCGTTCCAGAACCACGACCCATGGCCGCAACATGGCGGGCGCCCGCGGCCTTTGGCGCGCCACGGGCATGAAGGATTCGGATTTCGGCAAGCCGATCATCGCGGTGGTGAATTCCTTCACCCAGTTCGTGCCCGGCCACGTGCACCTGAAGGACCTTGGCCAGCTCGTTGCCCGCGAGATCGAGGCGGCCGGCGGTGTCGCCAAGGAATTCAACACGATCGCCGTCGATGACGGCATCGCCATGGGCCATGACGGCATGCTTTATTCGCTGCCCTCGCGTGAGCTCATCGCCGACAGCGTCGAATATATGGTCAATGCTCATTGCGCCGACGCCATGGTCTGCATCTCCAATTGCGACAAGATCACCCCCGGCATGCTGATGGCGTCGCTGCGTCTCAATATCCCGACCGTCTTCGTCTCGGGCGGTCCGATGGAAGCCGGCAAGGTCGTGCTGCACGGCAAGACGCATGCGCTCGACCTGGTCGATGCCATGGTCGCCGCAGCCGATGACAAGATCAGCGACGAGGACGTCCAGACCATCGAACGCTCGGCCTGTCCGACCTGTGGTTCCTGCTCCGGCATGTTCACCGCCAATTCGATGAACTGCCTGACGGAAGCCCTCGGCCTGTCGCTGCCCGGCAACGGCTCGACGCTTGCCACCCATCTCGACCGCAAGCGCCTCTTCGTCGAGGCCGGTCATCTGATTGTCGATCTCGCCCGCCGTTATTACGAGCAGGATGACGTCAAGGCGCTGCCGCGCACCATTGCCTCCAAGCAGGCCTTCGAGAATGCCATGACGCTCGATATCGCCATGGGCGGTTCCACCAATACGGTCCTGCACATTCTTGCCGCCGCCCATGAAGGCGAGATCGATTTCAATATGGCCGATATCGACGCGCTGTCGCGCCGCGTGCCGTGCCTGTCGAAGGTCGCACCCGCCAAGAGTGACGTGCATATGGAAGACGTCCACCGCGCCGGCGGCATCATGTCGATCCTCGGCGAACTCGACAAGGGTGGTCTCTTGAACCGCGATTGCCCGACGGTCCATGCCGAGACGCTGGGCGATGCGATCGATCGCTGGGATATCACCCGCACGAACAGCGAAACCGTGCGCAACTTCTATCGTGCCGCACCCGGCGGCATCCCGACCCAGGTCGCCTTCAGCCAGGAAGCCCGTTGGGACGATCTCGACACCGATCGCGAGAACGGCGTCATCCGCTCGGTCGAGCATCCCTTCTCCAAGGATGGCGGCCTTGCCGTGCTCAAGGGCAACCTTGCGATTGACGGCTGCATCGTCAAGACCGCTGGCGTCGATGAATCGATCCTGAAGTTCTCCGGCCCCGCCCGCGTCTTCGAAAGCCAGGATTCGTCGGTCAAGGCGATCCTTGCCAACGAGGTGAAGGCCGGCGACGTCGTCGTCATCCGCTACGAAGGTCCGAAGGGCGGCCCGGGCATGCAGGAAATGCTCTATCCGACGAGCTATCTGAAGTCGAAGGGCCTCGGCAAGGCATGCGCGCTCATCACCGACGGCCGCTTCTCCGGCGGCACTTCCGGCCTCTCGATCGGCCACGCCTCGCCGGAAGCGGCAAATGGCGGCACGATCGGCCTGGTGCGCGAAGGCGACATGATCGACATCGACATCCCCAACCGCACGATCAGCCTGCGTGTCAGCGAGACTGAACTCGCCGCCCGCCGCGCCGAGCAGGACGCCAAGGGCTGGTACCCGGTCGAAGTCCGCAAGCGCAATGTCACGACCGCGCTAAAGGCCTACGCGGCCTTCGCAACGAGTGCGGACCGCGGTGCCGTGCGCGATCTGAACGCCCGCTGAGCAGCCTCAGCTTACGAGCCGTTGATGAAAAGTCAGCAGCTCTTCCAACCGGTCGATTCAGAGCATGATGCCGAAAAGTGTGAGCGGTTTTCGGACGACATCATGCTCTCACTCTATAATGTAGAACAGGATTCAGATTTTAGGCCGACCCGGCCTAAAATCATCCTGTTCTAGAGCGGCCGGTTGATGTTTTTATAGGTCTCGCCGAACTGCTTCAGCCGCTCGTCATAGGCAGCCTTGATACACGCCGCATCAGCTCCGCATTCCTGCCGCTTTTTCAGCCAGGCCGTCTGTTCGTCCTGCAATGTTCCGCGCGAACCCATGGCCAGAAGGCCCGAGAGCAAATCGAAAGTCGTCACCATCTTCACGTCGGCATCGTTGAGTGCGCGGTTGTCGCAGATCGCTTTTTCATCCGGCTTCAATTCTTTCGCATCGCAATCGAAGCTTGCTGCCTGTGCCAGGTTCGATGCAATGAGCAGGATCGCAAAGCCGAGGGCCGCTGTCGTCGTTCTTGTCGTGATCATTCATATGTTCCTATTGCTGCCGGTCAGGCTAGCTTCCGCAGTGCCAGAGCCAGGAAGATGATGCACATGAGCCAGACGGCAAGGATGAAGATCAGTCCGACCCGGCTGGAGGGATGCTCGATGCGCCCTGTCGCCTCCGTACGAAGCTCGTTCATCACCTCTATTGGCACGAGCCGGATCGCCAGCACGATGCCGAGCGGCACGATAAGGAGGTCGTCGAGATAGCCGAGGACGGGGATGAAATCGGGGATGAGATCGATGGGCGACAGCGCATAGGCTGCAACGGCGCCGGCCACCGCTTTGGCATGCCACGGCACGCGGGAATCGCGGGCGGCAAGCCATAGGGCGACGATGTCACGCTTCAGTAACTTCGCCCAGTTTTTGGCTTTTGATATCAGTTGCATGGCCAATCTTCCTGAATCAAATTCATAATGAGTTCAACCGGTTCCTAAGACGCCCTCTCGCCTTGTTCTTCCATGCTTCCGCCCTCTTTCCTTTCTAGCGTCGGGCCGCAGAACAGGATGGTTTTAGGCCGGTTCGGCCTAAAATCTGAATCCTGTTCGCAATAAATAGTTAGAGCATGATGTCGTCCGAAAACCGCTCACGCTTTTCGGCATCATGCTCTAAAACGTTCCTCAAGAGGATTCACAAGGGATACCCATGCAAGGCCTGTTCAAGCGCGCCTCCGTCTCGCTATTCGCTCTCATGCTCGTTCTGCCGGCTGCGGCCCATGCGCAGACGGCAAAGACCGTACCCGAGAGCCAGATGCAGATGCAGCTCTCCTTCGCGCCGCTCGTCAAACAGACGTCAGGCGCCGTCGTCAACGTTTATGCGGAAAAGACCGTCCAGCGGCAGTCGCCCTTTGCTGGCGACCCTTTCTTCGAGCAATTTTTCGGCCAGCAGATGCCGAACCGTTCGGAGAAGCAGTCTTCGCTCGGCTCCGGCGTCATCGTCGAGGCGAACGGCACTGTCGTGACCAACAATCACGTCATCGAGGGCGCCGACGATATCAAGGTGGCGCTCTCGGACGGCCGCGAATTCCCCTGCAAGGTGGTACTGCGCGACGACCGTGTCGACCTTGCCGTGCTGAAGATCGACGCCAAGGAAAGCTTTCCGACATTGCCGATCGGCAATTCCGATACGGTCGAGGTCGGTGATCTCGTGCTGGCGATCGGCAATCCCTTCGGTGTCGGCCAGACGGTGACGAGCGGTATCGTCTCGGCGCTTGCCCGCAACCAGGTGATCAAGAACGAGTTCGGTTTCTTCATCCAGACCGATGCCTCGATCAATCCCGGCAATTCCGGCGGTGCCTTGATGAATATGAAGGGCGAGCTGATCGGCATCAACACGGCGATCTTCTCGCGCGGCGGTGGATCGAACGGCATTGGTTTCGCCATCCCCGCCAATCTGGTCAAGGTCTTCCTCACCTCTGCCGATGCCGGCGTCAAATCCTTCGAGCGGCCCTATGTCGGCGCGAGCTTCGATGCCGTGACCTCGGAAGTGGCTGAGGCGCTGGGGCTGAACAAAGTCCGCGGCGCGCTCGTCGTCAAGGTTTCGGAAGGTGGGCCAGCCGCCAAGGCCGGGCTGAAGGCCGGCGAAATCGTCACCGCCGTCGACGGAATTTCCGTCGAGCATCCGGATGCGCTGCTCTACCGGCTGACGACGGCCGGTCTCGGCAATTCAGTCAAGCTCACCGTCATCGAGAATGGCCGCGAGGAGCAACTGCCGCTGACGCTTGCCCGCGCCCCGGAAACCTCGCCGCGCGACCAGCGCACCATCGGCGGACACACGCCGTTTACCGGTGCCGTCGTCGAAAACCTGTCGCCGCGTGTCGCCGACGAGCTGCGCATGCCGCCCGAATCGGCAGGCGTCGTCGTATCCGAGGTGAAGGAGGATTCGCCTGCCGCCCGTCTCGGTTTCGAACCGAAGGATATCATCGTCTCGATCAACGGTACCGATGTGAAGTCGACCAGCGAACTGTCCGAGATCGCCGATAGCGACCCCGGCCTCTGGCGGGTCGAGATCGAGCGTGACGGCCAGCGCATCCGGCAATTCTTCCGATGAGCAACGATCTCTTCGCGCCGCGCGTTCCGGAGGAGGTCGCCGCCAGGCGGCCGCTTGCCGACCGGCTGCGGCCGAAGACGCTTGCCGATGTCACCGGTCAGGAACACCTGACCGGCGAGGATGGCGTGCTGAAAAGAATGATCGAAAGCGGCTCGCTCGGCTCGATGATCTTCTGGGGTCCGCCCGGCACCGGCAAGACGACGGTGGCACGGCTGCTTTCGGGCGAGGCGGGCCTGGCCTTCGAGCAGATATCGGCGATCTTCTCCGGCGTCGCCGACCTGAAGAAGGTGTTCGAGACAGCCCGTTTGCGGCGTATGGACGGCCGTCAGACGCTGCTCTTCGTCGATGAGATCCATCGTTTCAACCGCGCCCAGCAGGACAGTTTCCTGCCCGTCATGGAGGATGGCACGGTCATCCTCGTCGGCGCCACCACCGAGAACCCCTCCTTCGAGCTCAACGCCGCTCTGCTGTCGCGTGCCCGTGTGCTCACCTTCAAGTCGCATGACGAGGAAAGCCTTGAGGAACTGCTGAAGCGTGCCGAGACGATCGAGCAGAAGCCGCTGCCGCTGACGGAGGATGCCCGCGTGAGCCTGATCCGCATGGCCGACGGCGATGGCCGCGCCGTGCTGACGCTCGCCGAAGAAGTCTGGCGCGCGGCGCGCGAAGGCGAGAGCTTCGATACCGAAGGCCTGACGCGCATCGTCCAGCGCCGTGCCCCGGTCTACGATAAGGCGCAGGATGGCCACTACAATCTGATCTCGGCACTGCATAAATCCGTACGCGGCTCGGATCCCGATGCCGCGCTCTATTATCTCGCCCGCATGTTCGATGCCGGCGAGGACCCGCTCTATCTCGGCCGGCGGCTGGTGCGCATGGCTGTGGAGGATATCGGTCTTGCCGATCCGCAGGCACTGGTGATCTGCAATGCCGCCAAGGATGCCTATGAGTATCTCGGCTCGCCGGAAGGCGAACTGGCGCTTGCCCAGGCCTGCGTCTATCTCGCCACCGCCCCGAAATCGAATGCCGTCTACACCGCCTTCAAGGCGGCAAGCCAGGCCGCCAAGCAGAACGGCTCGTTGCTACCGCCGAAGCACATCCTCAACGCGCCGACCAAGCTGATGAAGGGTGAGGGTTACGGCGACGGCTATCGCTACGACCACGACGAGCCGGATGCCTTTTCCGGCCAGGATTATTTCCCGGAGAAGATGGGACGCCAGATCTTCTATGATCCGCCGGAACGCGGCTTCGAGCGCGATATCCGCAAGCGGCTGGAATGGTGGGCGAAGCTTCGCAAAGAGCGTAATCCGCGCTGAAGCCCGGCGAACCTCAGGAGGCGCGCGGCGTCTTCTGATTTGCCGGCGCGGCGATCACCTTGACGGACGATTCCGCAAGCCCGTGATGACCTTCCATATCGACGATGACATGCCAGTGACCGCTTTCCGGAACGGCGATCTTGATCGGCGATTTGCGTGCCACGCCGCCGATATATTTGAAATCGAGAACCTCAGTAAACCGCTGAAAATTCGGGGCCGTCATCAGGCGGACATTGTTCGCCGCATTCAACGACACCTCGATGATCGTTCCGGCGCGTTGTTCCTTGAGATCGTAATGGGTGAAGCGGAAATTCGGTTTCGGCATCGGTCTCGCGGCGTCTGAAGTCTCTGCGCCAGGATTTTACCAGAATGTGGGTTAAGGAAAAGTTGGAAATCGGCCGTTCAGCTCATGTCTTCGTACTCCCGCTGCATGAAAACAGCGGGAGTACGGCAAGATTTAGTGGATATTCGCCGTGCCGCGCGCAAAGGGCGCGAGTTCGAGCACCATGCCTGCGGCCGCCCTGTGGATATCGGCGGAGAGGCAGTTGCATTCCCCAGCTGCGAAATGGAGGGCGGCCGCTTCATTGATGAAGAGCCCGCCGACGAGGCCGTCGCGGTCGTGGACGATCCAGCGGCCGCTTCTGTTGCGGCCGACGGTGAAGCGGGCGGAAGGCGAAAGTGCTGCAGCGGGAAGGCTGCGGCGTTGCTGTGCGTTTGCCATTGTGGTGATCCTTCGGTCCTGATGCTTCAACGGGAGATGAGGTCGAACATCATCTGGACCAGGCCAGCAAAGGCCAGCGTCATCGCAAGGCGGGGTGCAATCGCGACAAGGCCGGAGAGTATCGAATGGGAGGGATCGGCGGCGAGTGTGCTGATGTGGCCGCGTTGCAGCGGGTCGCTCTCGGCACTCGGTTCAGTCAGGCGTGACATCGGTTTGTCCTTTCGAAGTCTCAACCGCCGCTTGATCGAGCGGCGGTGTCACGCTTCAAAAATAAGCTCCGGTGGATAGGGTTTCCATTTGGCGGCGAAAACGAAAATATAAAAATCTCATAGGGATAACGCCATCCCCGCGCTGTTTTCGTCAAGGAAGGGCGCAAGCGCCTTGCCGATGGCCAAACGCACCTCCGGCTCGGCAGCGACAAGCGGAAGGCGAAGCTCGGCCTCCAGGCCGCGCATCAGCCGGAGCGCGTATTTGATCCTCGACGGATCGCCCTCCGGCCCGTGCTGCCTGCTGCATCGAGGTGAAGAGCCTTGGCAGAACGTTGGCGCCCGGCGAGATCGCGCCGTCGCCGCCAGCGATGGTGAAGGCGAGCGCGGAAGGGTCATGGCCGGAAAAGAAGCGGAAGCGCTGTCGCAGGATCGGCGAAAGGCCGGCGAAGCGAGCGATGTCGCCCGTCGCGTCGCGAATGCCGACAATCCCCGGGGATGGCGGCCAGCCTGCCGAGCGTTTCCGTCGAAAGATCGCTCGCCGTCTGCGCCGGCGCGTGGTCGACGATGACAGGCAGTCGGCTCGCCGCTGCCACCTGTTCGAAGTGGTGGATGATGCCTTTCTGCCCGGGCTTGGAATAATAGGGCACGGTGACGAGTGCGGCGGCGGCGCCGAGCGCTTCCGCCTCTCGGGTGAGCGCGATCGTGCTTTCGGTGGAGTTGGTGCCGGTGGCGGCGACGACAGGCACGCGGCCGGCGGCCGATTGGATGCTGAGGTCGATCACCTCAGCGCGCTCCTGCGGCGAAAGCGTCGGGCCTTCCCCTGACACGGAGCAGACAGCAAGCCCGTCGACGCCGCTGAGGATCTGCCATTCTGCAAGCGCCCGAAACGCCGGCCTGTCGAGGCCGCGATGGCGAAACGGTGTGACAAGAGCGGTGATCGCGCCGCCAAGGCGCGGCATTCTCGCCGTTTCCATGGCGGATCTCAGAGCGCGCCGAAAACGATGTAGAGCTCGACGCAGGCGAGCACCACGCCGAAGACGATCAGCGCCTGGGCGGTGCGCTTCTCGCGCATCTGCTTACTGCCGCGGGTGATCCTGTGTGGACGAGGGAACTGAAAACCGGAAGACATGACATCTCGCATGGCATTTGACCTTTGCAGTGATGACGAAAGGCTAATGCCGCTTGCGATAGGAAATCCATTCGGAGCGAGGCGCGAAAATATAGGAATGACATAAAGACCAATGAGAGAAATTTCGAAGTGCGGTGTCGGAAAGACATGAGCGCCGCCGTCCTTGCGGTATCGACGCAAACATGGGAGCAAGGACATGTCGAAGATGACGCTGATTTCGATGATCGCAACCGCTGCCGCATTCCTGGCCGCGCCCGATATATCAGGCGCCGACAGCAGCACGCCTGTTATCGAGGAGAAGAAGGCTGCAGCGCCGATTGTCAGGAAGGGAAGTCTGCCGGTCAACGGCATCGATTATTATTACGAGATTCGCGGTGAGGGCGAGCCGCTGCTGCTCCTTCACGGCGGCCTCGGGCAGATCGAGATGTGCGCGCCGGTCATGCCTGTTTTCACCGACCACCGGCAGGTGATCGCCGTCGATCTGCAGGGCCATGGCCGCACGCCCCTCGGCAAGCGGCCGATCGAGCTTCCGGCCATCGGCGCCGATCTGGCAATCCTGGTGAAGCAGCTCGGTTACGACAAGCTCGATGTCTTCGGCTATTCCTTTGGCGGCGGGGTGGCGTTGAACATGGCGGCGAACGCTCCCGACCAGGTGCGCCGGCTAGTGATCCTCTCGGCACCCTATGCGCAGAACGGCTTCTTCCCGGAGATGCTGCCGCAGCAGGCGGCCGTCGGCGCCGGTATGGCCGACATGATGAAGGACACGCCGATGTTCCTCTCCTACAAGGCGGTGGCGCCTGACGTTTCGGAATTTCCGAAGCTGCTCGACGCCATGGGCGCGCTGATGCGCGAACCCATCGACTATAGCGATGCCGTCGACAAGCTCACCATGCCGGTCATGCTGATCTATGGCGATGCCGACATGATCCGGCCCGAGCATATGATCGACTTCTACCACAAGCTCGGCGGCGGTCTGCGCGATGCGGGCTGGATGCGGGAAAACATGTCGAAGAACCGGCTGGCGATCCTGCCCGATCTCACCCACTACGAGACCTTCGCCTCGCCCCTCATGGCGACTATGGCGATGACCTTCCTCGATGGTGGCGGCAAGGCGCCGAACTGGGCCGAGCAGGTCGGAAAGTAAGCGAAGACGGCCGGGTTTTCCCGGCCGCCCTTCCTCCGCAATCAGCCGCCGCGCTGGTTTTCCCGATCCAATTGCGTCACCAGCGCCAGGATCGTTTCCGACACCGGCGTCGGCACGGCGCCCAGGCGTCCGAGCGCCACCACCATGCCGACCAGCGGCGTGATTTCTAGCGCCTTGCCGCCGATCAGATCCTGCAGCATCGATGTGCGCACGCCGCCGATATGGCGCGATTGTTCCAACCGCTGCTCGACGGTCATGCTGAACCGCGCGCCCAAGGCCTCGCCTACGGCGCGGACCTCACTCATCACCTTGCCGACCGTAGCCGAAAGGGCGGGATCCGCCATGATGTCGGTCATCAGCGCCCTGGTCAGCGCGCTGATCGGGTTGAAGGCGGCATTACCCATCAACTTGCTCCAGATCTCGCCGCGAATATCAGGTGTCGTCGTAATGCTGAGGCCGGCGCCGGTCAGCAGCGCGGCGATTGCCTCGAGATCGGGCGAGATTTCGCCGGAGGGCTCGCCGAGCACGAAGCGGCCGTTGTTGGCAAGCTGGATCTCGCCGGGGTTGATCACCTCGGCACCCTGATAAGCGACGCAGCCGATGACGCGCTCCGGCCCGATCAGCCGCCAGAGCCTGCCGCCGGGATCGAGCTCATCGAACTGCAGTTCGGCATGCCGGCTCTGGGTATCGCGGTGAAAATACCACCACGGAATGCCGTTGAGGATCATGATGACGCGGGTGCCCTCCTTGAGGAGGGCTGCAATGCCTTCGGCAGCGGGTGCCAGCTGATGCCCCTTTAGGCCGGTGATGACGAGATCCTGCGGCGGCAATGTCCCGGGATCGTCGGTCGCGGTAAGGCGAACATTGAGCGGCCTTTCCGAATCGGCTTCGCGCAGGCTGAGACCGTTGTCGCGGATGGCGTCGAGATGGGCTCCACGCGCAACGACGGAGATGATGGTGTTGTTTCCGGCTTGGCTTGCAAGCTTGGCGGCGATAGCGCCGCCGAGTGCGCCAGCGCCATAGATGCAGATGGACTTGATGGACATGCTCGCCTCTTCATGGTGGTGATCGAACCTAGATCTAGGTCATTCCAGGTGTGAGGCGAATGCTAATTTGCCGCATCATGCGCTTTCCTGCGGTCACAGCGGCGCTGCCGCCGCATCCCGAGATCTGGGATGCGGCGGGCAGTGCCTTTCAGGCCAAGGCCGTTGCATCGCTTGGAAAATCCGTGGACAGCGCGAGTTCGCGCCAGGCGGCAAGTTCCTTTTCGACGCTGGCATGCTGCTGCTCGATGACGGCCACCGTGTCGCTGCCGAACGGCATCCTTAGCGGCGGATCGGCCGAGTTGACCATCGTCATGATGCCGGTGGCGAGCCTGGCGGGATTGCCGGGCTGGGCATGGTTGGCGTCGGCGGCGAAACTGCGCATGTTGCCGGCCGGCGTGCCTTCGTAATCGGCGATGGAGGCCGGGCTGATCGCCAGCGACGTGTCGGCGAGGAAGTCGGTGCGGAAGAAGCCGGGCTCGACGATCGTCACCTTGATGCCGAAAGGTTCGAGTTCGGCGGCCATCGATTCGGAGAGGCCTTCGACGGCGAACTTCGTCGAGCCGTAGACGCCCCAGCCGGGATAGCCGAAGTAACCGCCGATCGATGAGAAGTTAAGGACATGGCCGGAACGCTGGCGGCGCATATAGGGCAGCACGGCGCGCGTCACTTTCAAGAGGCCGAAGACATTTGTGGCATAGAGCTTTTCGACCTCTTCGGCGGTGGCTTCCTCGACAGCGCCGAGCAGGCCGTAGCCGGCATTGTTGGCGAGGACGTCGATACGGCCGAAGCGGGCGATGCCGGCAGCCGCTGCCTCCTTGGCCTGCGCCTCGTTGGTGACGTCGAGGGCAACGGCCAGCAGGTTCGGATGCTCGCCGAACTGCTCGGTGATGGTCTTCGGGTTGCGGGCAGTGGCGATAACGGCATCGCCTGACGCAAGGGCTTCCTTGGTCATCAGCGCGCCGAAGCCGCGGGATGCACCAGTGATGAACCATACTTTCATGACGAATTCCTTTCGAGAGCTATTTGGTTGGCGTCGCATCTCTGCGCTGACCGGTTGAATTTGACCGAAAATCCGTTGCTGTATAAGATTTGTTATTCTTGAAACTATGATGAGTGACATTCAGGAATGCGCGCCACCGAACTTTCCGAACTCGCTGCCTTCGCGGCCGTCGCCCGGCACAAAAGCTTCCGCAAGGCGGGCGAGGAGAGGGGTGTCACCGCCTCCGCGGTCAGCCACGCCGTGCTCAATCTCGAAGATCGGATCGGCATCCGCCTGCTCAACCGCACGACGCGCAGCGTTTCGCTGACCGAGGCCGGCGAACTGTTGATCTCGCATCTCGACCCGGCCTTCGGCGAAATGGCTGCGGCGCTGGATGCGCTGAACCGCTACCGCGACACGCCATTCGGCAAGGTGCGGATCAACGTTCCGAACTCGATCGGCCCCTTCGTCATCGGTCGTGTCATCGGCCCGTTGCTCAAAAAGAATCCCAATTTGCAGCTGGAGATCAACGCCACGGACAGGCTGGTCGATATCGTCGAAGAGGGCTTCGATGCCGGCATCCGCTTCGGCGAACGCGTCACCGAGGGCATGATCGCGTTGCGTATCAAGCCGCGCATCCGCTTGGTCGTCGTCGGCTCGCCCGCCTATTTCGAGACCCGGCCGAAACTGGCGACACCGCACGAACTCAAGCGCCATCTCTGCATCCAGAACATGTTTCCTTCAGGCGCGCGTTACGCCTGGGAATTCGAGAAGGACGGCCAGGCGGTGAGCTTTCAGCCGACCGGACCGCTGTCGCTCGACGATCACGAGCTGATGATGCAGGCAGCGCTCGGCGGCGTCGGCCTTGCCTATGTCTGGGAGCCGCGCGTGGAGAAGGCGATCGCCAGCGGCGAGTTGATCCAGGTGCTGGACGACTGGTGCCAGCCGGAGGAACCGCTCTATCTCTACTATCCGAGCCGCCGCCACATGTCGGCGGGCTTCAGGGCGTTCATCGACGCGATGAAGGCGGAGTAAAAGAGGCCAGCATGCCGGCGATGGTCTGAAGCGCCTCGAAGTAAACCGTAAGGTCGCGGGCGGGATCCGCCGGGAGCGCGGCCGCACGGAACACCTTGCCTCCCGTCGCCTCGACCCCTCCGTCGATCATCAGGTTGTCGGCCATCCCGTGATTTTCGATCGCAATGCCATCCGGTCCGCGTGGGCGCCCGCTCGTCTCATCGATATCGAGCCCCGCATACCAGATCGAGCGAACACGCAGACCGTAGTCGTCGGGGTGATTGGTATAGGCGAAGACCGCTTTTCCCAGCGCAATCATAAAGCCGATCTCATAGACCGTACCCGGATCAGCGCTGACGCCTCGAAAGGGAGTGATGTTGGCAAGGCAGATCTCGGCTCGACGCATGGCATCGTCGTTGCGTGCATAGATCTCTGCGGCCGTCCGCTTCACCGGCGTCTGGTTTTCGTCGCTGCCGGGACCGGTCGGCTCGAAGCCGAACTGGCGCGCCAATCGGCGTTTCTCGGCCATGATGGGCATGGCATCCGGAAGAAAGACTTCCGGGCCGGCAAGGTAAATGGTGGTCATCGGTATCCTTCACTCACAAGCAAGACGAGGCGCCGGGATAGGGGACAGCCAGGCACGTCGTCCATTTCCGACGGAAGCGCGGCAAATGGCAAGCCGTGCAGGCAGGCATTGTTCAATTTTTTAAGAGCAGTCTGATGAATCCACAGTGAACGGGCAACTGCCAACTTTCATTCCAGGCAGAGTGGAGGGACGTCCAGAGGATCCGCCCTATCTCCGTCATCGAGTCGCCGCTTGATGTGGACGGCCCTCAAGGCGGCCATCGACCGCACCCAGGCCCGGACGGGTGCGGCGATGTTCGTGGAGTGAAAAAGCTTGGGGTTCGAGCCTGTCACCCTTTTGACTCCGGTGGACGAACCGGCCAAAGATGCCGCATGGCCAGTATCGTCGGGAGAGGTTGATGAACGGTCGGATTTTGCCAGTTGGTATTCGAAGAGCCCCAAAGCGGCTCAAACGTCTGTTCCCCGCGTTGGCTGCGCTGATGCTGCTCGCCTCGGCGGCGGTCGGGCGGGACATTGGGCCGCAAAGCTCGGCCTCGCGCGAACAGGTCGAAAAACTTGTCGGCCTCTGGAAAGATCACTTTGCCGGCGCCGATAGCCTGCAGCAGCGGCGGACAGCCTTCAGGACGCTGATGGAGACGATGCCGGGGCCGACGCGCATCCAGGTTCGGCAGGTCGATGCCGACGGCGTCGATGCCGAGCTGATGTGGCCCGCTCGTCTTCATCATCCGATCGGCCAAAGGGTGATCCTCTATATTCATGGCGGCGGCTTTTCCAGCGGCTCGATCCGCACGCATAGCCTGCTTGCCGGCTCGCTCGCCAAAGCCGCATCCAGCGACATTCTTCTCATTGATTATCGACTGATGCCCGAATATGCCTATCCCGCGCAGATCAACGACGCGCTGACGGCCTATCGCTGGCTTCTCGACAACGGCTATCGGAGCGAGAATGTCATCGTGGCCGGAGACGGCGCCGGCGGCAATATCGCGATCGAGACGGTGCTGCGGCAGATGCAGGCGGCAAAGCCGTTGCCGGCGGCTGTGATTGCGCTCAGCCCCATCACCGATCTTGCCGCGACGGGTGACTCCATGACATCAAACGCCGGAAGCGATCCGCTGGTCGGCAAGGACTGGATCGAGACCTTGCGCAAGACCTATCTCCGCAGCCGGTCTCTGACCGATCCCCAGGCATCGCCGCTCTACGCCGACATGGCCGGCTTTCCGCCGCTGTTGCTGCAGGTCGGCTCCGGCGAAGTCCTGCTGGACGATACGCTGCGGCTCGCCGACAAGGCGCGCGTGGCGGGCGTGGACGTCACCACCGAGGTATGGCCCGGCATGCCGCATCAGTGGCAGCTGTTTCCCTCGCTGCTCGACGATGCCGATCGGTCGAGCCAGAATATCGCCGAATTTGCGATCCGGCATTTTGCGGACAAACCGCAGGAATAGGGGCTGCAGGACTAGGTCCAATCGACATTCAGGATTCCCAAATCGCTTGATCGCTGATTCATAGAGCACCGTGTTAGTCACGGAGGTCGATGATGTCGATTAGGCGGTATGAACTGAGCGACGCTCAGTGGCTCAAGATTGCATCCTTATTGCCTGGTAAGATTGGCGACCCGGGGCGTAGCGGCTCGGACAACCGTCTGTTCATCAATGGTTGCCTGTGGGTTTTGCGCTCCGGCGCACATTGGCGCGACCTGCCGGAGCGCTATGGCAAATGGAAGACGGTGCATAAGCGTTTCAGCCGCTGGTGCCATGCCGGCGTATGGGAGCGGGTGTTCGAGGCGCTGACAGCAGACCGCAACAACCAGTATCTGATGATCGACAGCACGATCGTTCGCGCCCATCAGCAAGCCGCCTCCGGAAAAGGGGGGCCAAGGATCAGGCGTTGGGGCGTTCCCGAGGCGGACTGACCACCAAGATCCATATGCTGGTTGATGCCCTTGGCCGACCGCTGCGTTTCATCGTAACCGCCGGTCAGGTGGGCGACATCACGCAAGCGCCGGCTCTTCTGAAGGGACAGAGCGGCGATGCCGTGCTGGCTGATAAAGCTTATGACAGCAATGCCTTGCGGGAAACAATCACCAGCATGGGAGCCGAAGCAGTCATCCCGTCAAACCGCTCGCGCAAGATCATCATCCCCCACGACGAAGCCGCCTACAAAGATCGTAACCGCATCGAGCGATGCTTCAACCGTATGAAGCACTTCCGACGTTTCGCCACTCGATACGACCGCAGAACAATCCATTTCGAAGGATTCGTCTATCTCCTCGCCGCAATGATCTGGCTGCGGTGAATGTCGATTAGTCCTAGGCGTCCTGGCGCCTCCGTCATCGCATCATTGCGCGCGAGACGGTGACGGCGCCAGAGGCCGCTCGACCTCTCGGCCGACGCTGAGCGTCTTTCGCACATTCGGCTCCAGCCGCTCGATGTAGGCATGGTCGGGTGCAGCACCCAGCGCATCCAACATTTTCGAGAAGAAACACCGGGCCGCTGCAGCAGCCGTGACGTCGAAGACATCGGCGTCGCTCAGCCCGTGTTTCTTCAGCCCGTCGATGTCCTGCTGGGTCACCGACGTCGCATCGCGCGCCACCTTGGCGGCAAAGGCCATGATCGCGCGTTCGCCGGCATCGATCGGCGCCTTGTCCGTCTCGTTGACAACAGCCGTCAGCCCGTCGCTGGTGAAACCCTCGCGCAGCAGCACTGAGCCGTGCGCCAGCATGCAATAGGAGGATTTGAGCTCCTTGGCCGCCGCCAGCGTCACCAGCTCGTAGCGCCGCAAGCTCATATGGCCGCGAATGCTCGAAAGCAGCGCTGCCCAGCTCTCCATCACCTCCGGCCGATGGCCGAAGGCCCGATACATGTTCGGCAGATAACCATAGTTCGCCTCGGCCGACGCATACATCGACGTCGTCTTCTCGCTGGCGGATGCATTGGGGGTGTGAATGAAAGCCATGGCATGATCCTCCTCTATTGTGAGAAGGATAGGGTAGATATTCAGGACAGCAATCCTGAAATATCAGGCAGCGTCATTGGTCGCGGAAGCGTTACCACTTCTCTTGATGGGAAGGGTTACGATAAACGTCGATCCGCATCCTCTTGCGCTTCGAACCTCTATCGAGCCGTTATGCAGTTCGACGATCTGCTTAACCAGGTTGAGGCCGATACCGGTTCCGGCAATCCCGGTCGACGTCCGGGCACGAAAATAACGCTGGAACAGCCGGGGCACGTCTTCGGCATCGATCCCCACCCCATCATCGCTGATCGAAACTTTGACGTTCCCCGTTTCTGCCCATGCCGTGACGCGAATTTCGGAGGTTCCGGGCGCGTACTTGACGGCATTGGAAAGCAGGTTGGTAAAGACCTGCGCCAAAGTGCGGGGATCGGCGTCGATGAACTCCGGCAGCCCATCGATATCCAACACAAGCCTGTGCGACTTTGCGATCGTCGACTGCCGCTCGCAACAGGTTTTTATCAATGATCTCAATGCGCATGCGTCGTAGCTGATGTCGATCTTGCCGGTATCAAGGCGTCCGGCTGACAGGATGCTCTCCATGAGATCGACAATCCGGGTCACCGATGCGCGGATTTGATCGACCTTGTCGCTGAGAAATTCGGGCTCGACCGCCCCCCTTTTTCGCAGCAGCCGCTGGGCAGCAGCGTCGATGATTGCAAGTGGGGTCCTGAATTCATGGGATGCCATCGCAACGAATTGCCGCTGCAGCTCGTTGATGTTCCGCTCCTGCGCCAGCATTCGCTCGAGTTCTCGCGCCTGCCGCTCGACTTCCGCCGTGCGGCTCTTAACCGTCGCTTCGAGCTGATCGTGATGCCGGCGCAGCTCTTCGGCAAGCCGCACGGTCTTTGTCACGTCCTCATGCGTGGCCACGTATCCACCCGTTTGCATCGGATTGTGGGTGATCTTGATAACGCGTCCATCTGCCAAAACGATATTTTGGCTGGCCGGCGCACCGCGTGCTGTCGCTTCAAAGACCACGTCAAAATAGGCGGCGGTATCGGCCGGGCCATTTCCCTCTCGGCTGCGATAGGCGAGGATATCCACAAGTGGTGTCCCCGGTTGCGTTAGCAGGTCCGGCAGATTGTACATCCGCGCGTAGGAGGCGTTGCACAATATCAGGTTCTTGGTCGAATCGAACATGCACAGCCCATGCGGCATGTTGCTGAGCGCTGCGTCGAACCGGCGATGTTGTTCGGTCAGACTGTCTTCGACACGAATGAGAGTCGAGATGTCTTCGTAACTGAGGATCCAGCCTCCATCCCGCGATGGGGCGCAGGTCAGTGACACCATTCCTCCGTCGGAAAGGGCAAACTGAGACGTCGGCGGTCCACCGGCCGTCGACCGCCGGGATGCCACTGAACGGCAGTCTGCAGCGCCCGGCAATCCGTGGATATTCATGCCTTTGCGAATGGCGCCTTGCGGAAGACCGAGAATATCAAGCGTGCGTGAATTGAATGCCGTCACGGTACCGGCAGGATCAAGCAGAACAATGCCCTGAGGCAGGCTCTCCAGAATGGATTCAAACGAGTGTGACATCATCCGGCCCTGCTTCAGATCTGGCGCGTTGCACGTATTCGTAGCATTCGTCACAAACGATAAAGTTTCGCTAATGTCTATCGAATCGAGGGATGTTCGAGTGCGCATCGAGAAACAAGGGACGATCCTCTCCGACCATGTCGGCGAATACTTGGAGAAGCCGTAGCCCCAGAACGGTCAACTCGGCGCGCAGTTTCATGTCTCCATGTTCTCCACTGGGTTTGTCGCAGCGTCTATGAACGCAGAATAGGAGCCCTTCCTGCTTTTGCCGGAATGTCCGCCCATTGCGCCGCATAGATCGCTTCGACGGAAGTACCGGGCGAGCCCGAATCTTCCACATTTTTGCTGCCAACGCATCGGTCGGTCGTGCGCCACGCACGATTTTGCAGGTCGAAAAATATCGACATACGCCTCTCAGTCAGGGTCATTTTTTAGATCGTTCCAATTTTTATGATGAGATTCCGGCAATCGAGGAGGCGGAAATTTGCCGAATATGCTCCCAATGGATAACGGCACGTATAAATTTCACTTGACAGAATTGGAACGTTCCAAATATTTAAAGCGATCGGTCGATCGTTGGCGCGGGAGGAAGATGTGACAAAGGCGCGGGTAACCGTCATTGACATTGCGAAGGCCGCCGGCGTCTCGAAATCGACGGTTTCGCTGGTGCTTCAGGGCTCTTCCCTGGTCAATGAGGGGACGCGCACCAAGGTCAACGCCGTGATGCGTGAGCTGGGCTACGTCTACAATCGCGGCGCAGCCAATCTCCGGCAGGCCGGCGCCAAATCGAGGATCATCGGGGTCGTCGTCAACGACCTGACGAACAGCTTCTTCGCGGAGCTGGCAGTCGGCGTCGATATGGTCGTTCAGTCGGCCGGATTTGTGCAGTTCCTGTCGAACACCAGCGAGAGCATCGACAGGCAGCGCGAAGTTGTCGCATCGATGCGGGAACATGGCATTTCGGGGCTCATCGTGTCGCCGGCGCGCGCCACCGATGCCGCAGATTTCAAACCACTCGTCGCCGCAGGGATTCCGGTGGTGGTCGTCGTCAGAAACCTGCCTGGCGCCAAAGTCTCGTCCGTCGTCTCCGACAACCGGGCTGGCATGATGTCTGCAGTCAAGCACTTGGCGGACCTTGGTCACAAGCGCATCGCTTTTCTCGGCGGCTTTCCCGACACCGCTGTCTTCGACGACCGCCTTGCCGGTTACCGAAGCGGCATGGAGGCAGCCGGTCTCGACTATCACCAAGAACTTGTCATCTCGTCGGCGCCTTCGCGAGCCGGCGGGGTAGAGGCGATCGGAAAAGCAATCGTTCTTGCCGACAAACCCTCAGCAGCCGTCTGCTTCAACGATGCCGTAGCCTTCGGTGTTTGCGACGGATTGCGTGCGCGCCGTCTGGAACCCGGCTCCGACTTCGCGGTCGTGGGTTTCGACGACGTCATCGAGGCTCAGGCGGCGGTTCCGGCGCTGACGACCGTCTCGGTCGATCCGCAGGGCATCGGGCGCCGCGGCGCCCAACTGCTTCTCAAGCAGATTAATGCGGGCAAGGCCGAGGCGGAGACGGTGACGACAGCTGTTCGGCTGGTTGTTCGCGAGAGCTGCGGAGCCCGCAAGAGCGTGAAAATTGAAACAGGACTCTGAGTAAGGCCCATGAAGAAGCATCTCACCCCGACCGAAGCAGCCGCGCTGATCCCGGATGGCGCTGTTGTAACGGTATCGTCCTCGAGCGGTCTCGGTTGCCCGGACCTCATGCTGAAGGCGATTGGCGAACGTTTCGACGCGACCGGCCATCCCCGTGATATCACGACCCTTCATCCCATCGCCGCCGGCGACATGAGCGGCATCAAGGGCGTCGACCATATCGCCAAGAAGGGCCTGCTCGCGCGCATCATCGGTGGCTCCTATCCGTCCGGCCCGTCGTCATCCGAGCCGCCGCTGATCTGGCAAATGATCACCAACAACGAAATCCCCGCTTACAACATTCCATCGGGTATCCTCTTCGACATCCATCGCGAGGCCGCCGCGAAGCGGCCGGGCGTCCTGACCAAGATCGGCATCGATACATTCGTCGATCCCGAGCGGCAGGGTTGCGCGATGAACGGCCTGGCGTCGGAAAATCCGGTGGTCAAGCGCGTGCGCTTCGAGGGCGACGACTGGCTGTTCTTTCCCTCGATCGTCCCGGAGGTCGCCATCATCCGCGCTACCACCGCCGACGAGCGCGGCAACCTGACATACGAACATGAAGGCGCCTATCTCGGCGGCCTCGATCAGGCGCTGGCCGCACGCAACAACGGCGGCATCGTCATCGCCCAGGTCAAGCGGATCACCAAGGAAGGCTCGCTGAAGCCCCACGACGTTCGGGTTCCTGGAATGCTGGTCGACTATGTGGTCATCGATCCGGAGCAGAAGCAGACGACGCAGACGCAATATGATCCGGCGATTTCCGGGGAGATCTTCCGTCCGCTTGATAGCTTCAGCGTTCCGGAGTTCAATGTTCAGAAAGTCATCGCGCGCCGTGTTGCGCAGGAACTTCAGGCTGGAAGCTGCGTCAATCTCGGTTTCGGCATATCGGCCAACGTGCCGCGAATTCTGCTGGAGGAAGGGCTCCATGGCGCGGTCACCTGGGTCATCGAGCAAGGCGCGGTCGGTGGCGTGCCGCTGCTCGACTTCGCCTTTGGCTGCGCCTCCAATGCCGACGCCTACATGCCGTCCCCCTATCAGTTCACCTACTTCCAGGGTGCAGGCTTCGATGCATCGCTGCTGTCCTTTCTCGAGATCGGCAAAGACGGTTCGGTCAACGTCTCCAAGCTCTCCTTCCGGCCGCATGTGACGGCGGGCGCCGGAGGCTTCGTCGACATCACGGCGCGGGCGAAGAAGATCGTCTTCTCCGGCATGTTCAATGCCGGAGCGAAGCTTTCGATTGCCGATGGAGCTCTTCTCATCGACAAGGAAGGCAAGTTGAAGAAACTCGTGAAGGAGGTCGAACACGTCACTTTCAGCGGCATGCGCGCGATCGAGCAGGGGCAGGAGATCACCTATGTCACCGAGCGGTGCGTGATGAAACTGACGCCCGATGGCGTCGTCCTCACCGAGATTGCGCCCGGCGTCGATCTCCAAGCCCACATCCTCGATCAGTCGGAGTTTCCGCTGATGGTGGCGCCCGACCTGAAGGTCATGGACGCGGCGCTCTTCGCGGAGGCAAACATCGGCCTGTCGCTTCCAGAAAAGAAGGCACGGACGCTGGAGGGCAGCTTCAATGGCTAGCGGAACAGTCAGAATTGACGTCGATGGACATGTTGCGACGCTGACGATTTCTCGTCCGGAGAAGCTGAACGCGCTCGACCTCGATATGCTCAAGGCGTTGGCGGATGCGGCCGACGAGGTGGAGGCCAACGCCAATGTGCGCGCTGCCATTCTCACGGGCGAAGGAAAGGGCTTTTCCGCCGGAGGCGATATCAAGGCCTGGGGCGGAATGTTGCCTCAGGAGTTCGGTCATCTCTGGGTTCGCCACGGCCACCGTATCTTCGAAAGACTGGCGACGCTCAGGGTGCCGCTGATCGCGGCTCTGAACGGCCATGCCCTCGGGGGAGGACTTGAACTTGCAGGCGTCGCGGACATTCGCCTCGCCGAGGAACAGATCAAGATCGGCCTGCCGGAGACCGGCCTTGGAATGGTGCCGGGCTGGTCCGGGACCCAGCGTCTTGTGCGCCGGTTCAGTGCGCAGGCCGTCCGGCGTATGGCTTTGGGCGGCGAGATATTCACCGCCGAGGAGGCACGCCTGCTCGGGATCGTAGACGCGGTCGTTCCCACAGGAAACGCGCTCGCCGCCGCCCGGGAATATGCGCAGCGGATCGCCGCAAGGGGGCCGGCTGCGACCGAGATCGCGAAGTTGATGATCGCATCGGCGAACGGCGAAGACAATGGAACCGCGGTCGAAGCCCTGGGCTCGATCCTCGCTGCGAAGACCGGCGATCTGAAGGAGGGCGTCGCATCATTCAGCGAGAAGCGCCCGGCAACGTTCAAGGGAGAATGGTAATGACGGTTCTCGTCAACCCCACCGCGCTCAACGACCACAAAGCGCGTGATTTCAAGATGCTCATCGACGGCAGATGGGAGGCTGGTGCCTCCGATCCGATCGAGCGTGTCGCGCCGAGCCATGGTGTCGTGGTCAGCCGGTTTCCGACCGGCAGCAGGAAGGACGCCGAGCGTGCGATTTCCGCGGCACGCAAGGCTTTCGATCTTGGGCCGTGGCCCCGAATGACCGCTTCCGAACGTTCCGCCATCCTGCTCAAGGCGGCCGATCTGATCGCAGCGCGCGCAGAGGAGCTGGCATTTCTCGATGCTATCGAGGCAGGAAAGCCGATCACGCAGGTGCGGGGAGAAATTGCAGGCTCCGTTGACATATGGCGTTACGCGGCGGCACTTGCCCGCGACCTTCACGGTGAAAGCTACAACACGCTCGGCGACGGCACGCTCGGCGTCGTCTTGCGCGAAGCGATCGGCGTGGTGTCGATCATCACGCCTTGGAACTTTCCGTTCCTGATCGTCGGCCAGAAGCTGCCATTCGCCTTGGCCGCTGGCTGCACGACCGTCGTCAAGCCCTCGGAACTGACCTCGGGATCGACGCTGGTGCTGGGAGAGATCCTGCAGCAGGCCGGCATTCCGGATGGTGTCGTCAACATTGTCACCGGCACGGGACCAGAGGTCGGTGCGATCATGACCTCCCATCCCGACGTCGACATGGTGTCCTTCACCGGCTCGACCGGCGTGGGAAAGCTGACCATGTCGAATGCCGCACAGACGCTGAAGAAGGTCTCGCTGGAATTGGGTGGGAAGAACCCGCAGATCGTGTTTCCGGATGCCGATCTCGGTGCCTTCATCGATGCCGCGGTCTTCGGCGCATACTTCAATGCCGGCGAGTGCTGCAATGCCGGTTCGCGGCTGATCCTTCACAAATCAATCGCTTCCGATGTCGTCAAGCGGATTGCCGAATTGTCGAAGGCAGTGAAGGTCGGTGACCCGCTCGATCCCTCGACGCAGGTCGGCGCCATCATCACGCCACAGCATCTGGAGAAAATATCAGGATACGTTGCCGGCGCGAGGAGCAGCGGTGCCCGGGTCGCGCATGGCGGCGAGACGCTCGACCTCGGCATGGGGCAGTTCATGTCGCCGACGATCCTCGAAGAGGTCACCCCTGATATGGCCGTGGCGCGCGAGGAAGTCTTTGGCCCGGTGCTTTCGGTCCTGACATTCGAGACATCAGCAGAAGCCATCAGGATTGCGAATTCCATCGACTACGGCCTGTCGGCCGGTGTCTGGAGCCGCGATTTCGACACGTGCCTGACGATCGGCCGATCGGTGCGGGCGGGCACGGTCTGGATGAACACCTTCATGGACGGCGCCTCGGAACTTCCCTTTGGCGGTTACAAGCAAAGCGGCCTCGGCCGTGAGCTCGGCCGCCATGCGGTTGAAGATTACACGGAGACCAAGACGCTCAACATGCATATCGGCAAACGCACCAGCTGGTGGATGCCGCAGACAGAAAAGCTGGCTTAGCGCATCGGCCCGAATATCGGAATCGATTTTCGGAAAGCACGATGCGTCGATTCAAAGTGTTGCAGCGTCCTTTGCGCGTCTGAAAAGACGCGCGGCGCTGCAATGGCGGCCGAACTACGCTCGAGGAGGGCGGGTGATTGGTGCGGGAATGGGTCCCGCATCTTCCAAACTGGAACTGGGAGGTTCTTCGATGAACAAGTTTTTGACCACGACCGCAATGATCGCGTTGGCTCTGGCCGGCGCTGGCGTGTCCGCCCACGCCGCCGACGTGAAGGAAGTGCAGATGCTGCACTGGTGGACGTCTGGTGGCGAGGCGGCGGCGCTGAACGTCTTGAAGCAGGATCTTTCGAAGGAAGGTTTTGCCTGGAAGGACGTGCCTGTTGCTGGCGGTGGCGGCGATGCGGCGATGACGGCGCTGAAGGCGATGGTTGCGGCCGGCACCTATCCGACGGCCTCGCAGATGCTGGGCTATACCGTGCTCGATTATGCTCAGGCCGGCGTCATGGGCGATCTGACGGAGACGGCCAAGAAGGAAGGCTGGGACAAGTCGGTTCCGGCAGCGCTGCAGAAGTTCTCGGTCTATGACGGCAAGTGGGTCGCAGCCCCCGTCAACGTCCACTCGGTCAACTGGCTGTGGATCAACAAGGCTGTGATGGACAAGATCGGCGGCACCCAGCCGAAGACCTTCGACGAGCTGATCGCCCTGCTCGACAAGGCGAAGGCCGCAGGCGTCATCCCGCTGGCTCTCGGCGGCCAGAACTGGCAGGAGGCGACGATGTTCGATTCCATCGTGCTGTCGACCGGCGGGCCGGAGTTCTACAAGAAGGCCTTCAACGACCTCGACGAGGAATCGCTGAAGTCCGACACGATGAAGAAGTCGTTCGACAATCTGGCGACGATCATCAAATATGTCGACCCGAACTTCTCGGGCCGCGACTGGAACCTGGCAACCGCCATGGTCATCAAGGGTGACGCGCTAGTGCAGGTGATGGGCGACTGGGCCAAGGGCGAATTCGTCGCCGCCAAGAAGACGCCGGATACCGACTTCCTGTGCTACCGCTTCCCCGGCACCGACGGCAGCGTCGTCTACAACTCCGACATGTTCGGCATGTTCAACGTTCCCGACGACCGCAAGGCGGCCCAGGTGGCGCTGGCGACCGCAACGCTGTCGAAGAGCTTCCAGTCGGCCTTCAACGTCGTCAAGGGTTCGGTGCCGGCTCGTACCGACGTTCCCGATACCGACTTCGATGCTTGCGGCAAGAAGGGCATCGCCGACCTGAAGGCAGCCAACGAAGGCGGCACGCTGTTCGGCTCGCTGGCACAGGGCTACGGCGCTCCTCCGGCGATCGCCAATGCCTACAAGGATGTCGTCTCGAAGTTCGTCCACGGCCAGATCAAGACCTCCGACGAAGCCGTCAAGCAGCTCGTCCAGGCGATCGACGACGCCCGCTGAGATCACTGTCGACTAAAAAAGCTTCCCCGCGTGCTCCGCGGGGAAGCTTCAGGCTTCGCGCCGATCATGCGCGGACAATCATGCCCGGACAATGATGCAGAGCCGATCATGCCCGATATCATGCGGGGCCGATTGCAGGCAGGAGATGACATTCCATGAGCACCGTTGCGACCACCGATCCGGTTTTGACGCCGAGGCAATCGACGGGGATCTCGTTGAGGGGCCGGCTGCAGGATGCGCTGCCGAAGATCGTGCTGGCGCCGAGCTTCGTCATCACCATCATCTTCGTCTACGGCTTCATCGTCTGGACGGCCTATCTGTCGTTCACCAATTCCAAGACATTCCCCTCCTATGCGCTGACCGGAGCACGCGCCTATCAACGGCTGTGGCGCTGGACCTTCGAGAGCGATCCGCCGTCTTCCTGGTACACCTCGATCACCAACATGGCGATCTTCGGTTTCCTCTATATCGGCATCTGCCTGGCGCTCGGTCTCTTCCTCGCCATCCTGCTCGACCAGAAGATCCGCGGCGAGAGCGTGTTGCGGCCGATCTTCCTCTATCCGATGGCGCTCTCCTTCATTGTGACCGGCGTTGCCTGGAAATGGTTCCTCGATCCCGGCCTCGGGCTGGAACAGACGCTGCACCACTTCGGCTGGACGAGCTTCCACTTCGACTGGATCAAGAACAAGGACTTCGTCATCTACACCGTCGTCATCGCCGGCGTCTGGCAGGCGTCGGGCTTCGTCATGGCAATGTTCCTGGCGGGACTGCGCGGCATCGACGGCGAGATCATGAAGGCCGCCCAGATCGATGGCGCCTCGCCCTTCCAGCTCTATCGGCGCATCGTCATTCCGCTGCTGCGGCCGATCTTTCTCTCCGCCTTCATCGTGCTCGCCCATATGGCGATCAAGTCCTATGACCTGGTGGTGGCGCTGACCTCCGGCGGTCCCGGCGGCTCGGCATGGCTGCCGTCCAACTTCATGTATGAATACACCTTCAAGCGCAACGAGATGGCCGTCGGCTCGGCCAGCGCCATCATCATGCTGATGACGATCTCGGCGATCATCGTTCCCTATCTCTATTCCGAACTGAAGGAGAAGGCGCGATGAGCACGATCATCTCACCGACAGCCGACAGGGCGCAAAACAGCAACAATACCCGCTGGATCGGTCGTGTCGTCATCTACGGCCTGCTGCTGATCTTTGCCGTCCTCTATCTGATGCCGCTCTTCGTCATGCTGACGACCTCGTTCAAGACCATGGACGAAATCCAGAACGGCAACATGCTGGCGCTGCCGCAATCGCCGACCTTCGACCCCTGGATCAAGGCCTGGGGCGAGACCTGCGTCGGGCTCACCTGCGCCGGCATCAAGGGCTACTTCTGGAACTCGATCAAGATGGTGGTGCCGGCTGTGGCGATCTCCACCATCATGGGCGCGCTCAACGGCTATGTCCTGACCAAATGGCGTTTCCCGGGCCATACGCTGGTGTTCGGGCTGATGCTGTTTGCCTGCTTCATCCCGTTCCAGTCGGTGCTGTTGCCGATGGCAACGATCCTCGGCAGCCTCGGCCGCTTCGGCATGACGTTGCAGAATGCCACGGGCTGGAACTTCGGCTTCGGCAATCCGACCGTCAATCTGGTCTTCGTCCATGTCGTCTATGGCCTCGGCTTCACGACGCTGTTCTTCCGCAATTTCTACGAGGCCTTTCCGACCGAACTAGTCAGAGCCGCCCAGGTCGATGGCGCCAGCTTCTTCCAGATCTTCCGCCGCATCATGCTGCCGAACTCGCTGCCGATCATCGTCGTCACGGTGATCTACCAGTTCACCAATATCTGGAACGACTTCCTGTTTGCCTCGGCTTACGCCGGCACCGGTGACACCATGCCGATGACGGTGGCGCTGAACAATGTCGTCAACACCTCGACCGGCGTCGTCGAATACAATGTCAACATGGCGGCTGCGATGATCGCAGCCGTGCCGACGCTCATCGTCTATATCCTCGCCGGCCGCTACTTCGTGCGCGGTCTGATGGCGGGCGCTGTCAAAGGGTAATCCATGGCCTTCCTCGAAATCTCCGGTCTCAAAAAGCGCTTCGGCGCCGTCGACATTCTCAAGGGGATCGACCTCGAACTCGAAAAGGGCGGCTTTCTCGTGCTGGTCGGCCCGTCCGGCTGCGGCAAGTCCACCCTGCTCAACACCATTGCCGGGCTGGAGACGATCACCTCCGGCGATATCAAGATCGACGGGCGCGACATCAGCGGTCTGCATCCCTCCAAGCGCGACATCGCCATGGTGTTCCAGTCCTATGCGCTCTATCCGAACATGACGGTGGCGGGCAACATCGCCTTCGGCATGGAGATCCGCGGCGTGCCGAAGGAGGAGCGTGTCAAGGCGATCGCCCAAGTCTCCGACATGCTGCAGATCGGCCATCTGCTCGACCGCAAGCCGAGCCAGCTCTCCGGCGGCCAGCGCCAGCGTGTCGCCATAGGGAGGGCGCTGGTGCGCAATCCGCAGGTCTTCCTGTTCGACGAACCGCTCTCCAATCTCGATGCCAAGCTGCGCGTCGACATGCGCACCGAGATCAAGCGGCTGCATCAGCGCATGGGCACCACCTTCGTCTATGTCACCCATGACCAGATCGAGGCGATGACGCTGGCGACCAAGATCGCCGTGCTGAAGGACGGCGTGCTGCAGCAGTTCGGCACGCCGGCCGAGATCTATAACAGCCCCTCCAACATCTTCGTCGCCGACTTCATGGGATCGCCGGCGATGAACCTGCTCAACGCCACCGTCGAAAACGGCGCCGGCGGGCTGGAAGTCTCGCTGGAGCGGCCGAATGCCGCCCCGCTCCGACTGCCCGTCATCTCAGGCAATGACGGCCTGACCGCCTATACCGGCAGACAGGTGATCTTCGGCATCCGGCCTGAAGCCTTGACCGATCCCGATGGCGCCGACCGCAAGGCGCGCTCGCTGACCGAGGGCGACTGCCTGATCGAGGTGGTGGAACCGGCCGGCTCCGACACCTTCGCCGTCACCAAGCTCGGCGGCAAATCCGTCGTCGCCCGCCTGCGCGCCGATACCGGCATCGCTCCAGGACAAAACACCCGCCTCGCATTCAATCTCGATAAGGCCGTCTTCTTCGATCCCGAGAGCCAGCTCAGGATCGGGTGAGGGCCAGGTGCTAACATGAGCGCTTCACCTGACATCGTCATCATCGGTTCAGGCGTCGGCGGCGCCACGGTTGCGGCCGGCCTGGCCGTGACCGGCGCGCAGATATTGATCCTCGAGGCCGGCGATCAGATCGCCGACCTTCCGGTCAACCGCGACCAACGCGCGATCTTCCAGCGGGGACATTTTCGACCGAAGGAAACCTGGTACGAGGCGAACGGCAGGGGGTTCAATCCCGGCAATTACTACAATGTCGGCGGGAATTCGAAATTCTACGGCGCCGTGCTGTCTCGCTATCGCAGGCAGGATTTCGACGTCATCGAGCACCGCGAGGGTGTTTCGCCGGCCTGGCCGTTTCCGTACGAAGTCCTGGAGCCGTGGTACTGCCAGGCGGAACGCATGTATCAGGTCCGCGGCAGTCTGGGCGAAGATCCTACCGAACCGCACCATTCGGCTGCCTACGAGTACCTACCCGTCCCGGACGAGGCGCCGATTGCCGATATCAGGGCGCGCCTCAAGCAGAAAGGCCTGCATCCGTTTTCCCTACCGCTCGGCTTGGATCTTGACGCCTGGCTCTCCAAGGCGCGCACCCCATGGGATGCGCATCCGAACGCCCGCGACGGCAAGATGGATGCCGAGACCGCAGCCCTCGCAGTGGCGCTGAGGCACGCGAACGTGCGGCTCGAAACCAATGCGCGCGTGACGAGGCTCGACACGGGCGCGGGGAGCCGGATCGACCGGGTGACCTACATCAAGAACGGGCAGACTGTGACTGTTTCGCCTGAGATCGTGATCCTCTCCGCCGGGGCGGTCCAATCATCAGTGCTTTTGCTGCGGTCGAAAAACCACCGCTTCCCAAGGGGGCTGGCGAACTCTTCCGACCAGGTGGGCCGCAACTTCATGAACCACAATGCCTCCGCCGTCATCGGGGTCTCGCCGCGGTTCAGGAACACCTCCATCTACCAGAAGACCTTTGCCTTCAACGACTTCTATCTCTCGGACGGGGAGGGAGGGCCGCCCCTTGGCAACGTGCAGCTCCTGGGGCGCATCTCTGAAAAGGTTCTCAAGGGCTCTCTGCCGCAGGCTCCGGAATGGCTTCTGCGCTTCATCACAACCCATGCCATCGACTTCTATGCGATGAGCGAGGACGTTCCAAACCCCGAAAGCCGCGTCATGGTAGATGGAGATCGGATTATTCTCCAATGGCAGCGAACCAACTGGGACGCTCATCTCGCACTTGTCGCCAAGCTGAAGGCTATACTGAAGTCAATCGGGTTTCCGATCGTGCTCTCTAGGCCGTTCGATAAGCGCACGCCGTCGCATCAGTGCGGAACGATCCGCATTGGAAACGATCCCGCGACTGCACCGCTGAACGCGTACTGCCGTTCGTATGATCACGAAAATCTCTTCGTCGTCGACGCCAGTTTCCTCCCCACATCGGCCGCGGTGAATCCTGCGCTCACTATCGCCGCCCAGGCGCTGAGAGTGGCAGATCACATCGCATCGAAGGACTTGCAGGCATCAGACACGCGCTGGCAGACCGAACGGACAAAATAGGACAGTAAGATGGGTTTCGACTATATCATCACCGGCGCCGGCCCTGCAGGATGCGTGCTTGCAAATCGGCTGAGCGAAGATCCCGATGTCAGCGTACTCCTGCTCGAGGCGGGTGGAGGCGACTGGAATCCTGTTTTTCACATGCCCGCGGGCTTCGCCAAGATGACCAAAGGCGTCGCCAGCTGGGGATGGGAAACCGTTCCCCAGAAACACATGAAAGGCCGCGTGCTTCGCTATACGCAGGCGAAAGTCATCGGTGGCGGCTCGTCCATCAACGCACAGCTCTATACGCGCGGAAATGCGGCGGATTACGACCTCTGGGCTCGCGAAGACGGTTGCGAGGGCTGGGACTATCGTTCGATTCTTCCCTATTTCAAACGTGCGGAGGACAACCAGCGTTTCGCCGATGACTACCACTCCTATGGTGGTCCGCTCGGCGTCTCGATGCCTGCTGCGCCGCTGCCGATCTGTGACGCCTATATTCGTGCAGGGCAGGAGCTCGGCATTCCCTATAATCACGACTTCAACGGACGCCAGCAGGCGGGCGTGGGATTTTATCAGCTGACGCAGCGCAACCGCCGCCGGTCGTCGGCTTCGCTCGCTTATCTCTCGCCGATCAAGGACCGCAAGAACCTGACGGTCCGGACGGGCGCGCGCGTCGCGCGTATTGTCCTGGAGGGAGGCCGTGCGACGGGCGTCGAGATCGTGACCTCGCGCGGCTTGGAGGTCGTGCGCGCCGAACGCGAAGTATTGATTTCCTCCGGCGCCATTGGATCGCCGAAGCTGCTTTTGCAGTCCGGCATAGGACCGGCCGATCATCTGCGGTCGGCGGGCGTCAAGGTGCTCCACGATCTGCCGGGTGTTGGCGGCAACCTCCAGGATCACCTGGATCTTTTCGTCATCGCTGAATGCACCGGCGATCACACCTATGATGGCGTCGCAAAACTCCACCGGACACTTTGGGCCGGGATTCAATACGTCCTGTTCCGGACCGGTCCTGTCGCCTCGTCGCTCTTCGAGACCGGCGGCTTCTGGTATGCCGATCCCGAGGCCCGTTCTCCTGATATCCAGTTCCACCTCGGCCTGGGTTCGGGCATCGAAGCGGGTGTCGAGCGGCTCAAGAATGCCGGCGTGACCCTTAACTCCGCCTATCTGCATCCGCGGTCGCGGGGGACGGTCCGCCTGTCATCCTCCGACCCGTCTGTCGCTCCATTGATCGACCCCAACTACTGGTCCGATCCCCACGACAGGACGATGTCCCTGGAAGGGCTCAAGATCGCCCGCGAGATCATGCAGCAGGCGGCGCTGAAGCCCTATGTCATGGCCGAAAGACTTCCTGGACCGAAGGTGATGACCGACGAGCAGCTTTTCGACTACGGCTGCGCCAACGCAAAGACCGACCATCATCCGGTCGGCACCTGCAAGATGGGAGCGGGACCCGACGCGGTTGTCGGGCTTGATCTCAAGGTCCATGGCCTGGAAGGCCTCAGGGTCTGCGATTCATCCGTCATGCCGCGCGTCCCGTCATGCAATACCAACGCTCCGACGATCATGGTCGGCGAAAAAGGATCGGACCTCATCCGGGGCTTGCCGGCACTTGCCCCCACCATCTTTGCCTACGAACGCAACGATGCGAGGCCTCGGGCCCGCACCGAAATCCGGTAGGCCATGTCGAGAGGAGAGACGACAATGTCTGAAGTCAGAGTTGCAGTGCTTGGCGCCTCGGGTTGGATGGGAAAGGTCCACACGATGGCTTATCAGACCTTTCCGCATTTCTTCGGAGTGTCGGACGGCACGGCACGGATCGTCGCTCTCGTCGAAGGTCCCTCCAAGGCAGCCGGGGATCTTTCCCACAGGGCGCCGGGTGCAAGAATTCTTCAGGATTGGAATCTGGCGGTCGCTGATCCTGAGGTCGATCTGATCGATATCTGCCTGCCCGACCACCTTCATTACCAGGTGGCCAAGGCGGCCTTGCTGGCCGGCAAACATGTCTATTGCGAAAAGCCATTGGCAAACACCGCCGCCGAAGCGCGGGAACTGGCCGACATCGCCAGGGAAAAGGGTGTCATTACCCGCGTCGGACACGCCTTTCCCCGGAATCCCGTCCATGATCTGGCGAAAGATATCATTCAATCCGGCGAAATCGGCGAGATCAAGCTCTTCCGGGGCTGCCAGCACGTCGACATGTATGGCGATCCAAACGCGCCCTTCATGTGGCGGGCCGACGGAAAGCTCGCGCCGACCGGGATCGTCGGTGATACCGGCTCGCACATCTTCAGCTTCATGGATTTCCTGGTCGGGCGAGTCAGTTCCCTGATTGCCGACAATCTCATCGTGACGCCGCGTCGGCCTGTCGTCGAGGGCCTTGCCTATGGCGAACAGATGAAACTGTCAGGCAACGAGTCCTGGGCTGATATCACCAACCCCGATGCGACGAACCTGTTGTGCCGGTTCGAGAACGGTGCCGGCGGGATCGTCGATTTCAGCCGTGTCGCGACCGGCCGCAAGTTCATGCAGACCTACGAAATCTATGGAACGAAAGGCAGCATCGCCTATAGCTATGACGAGATAAACCGGCTGCGCTTCTATTCCAACGACGACCGGACGGGGCGGCGCGGCTTTCGGGAGATCGACGTGGGTCCTGAAAATCCCACCTTCAGGGCTTTCCTTCCTCTGCCGAATTTCGGTCTGGGCTACAATGAAAGCAAGATCATCGAGGTGGCCGAGGTGATCCGCTCGATTGTTGCAAACAGGCCGATGTGGCCGACATTCGATACCGGCCACCACATCTGCCAGATCGTCGACGCATGCATGGAGTCCTCCCGGCAAAAACGCTGGGTCGACATCCCGCTGGGTTGAACGCCGATGACCATAGACGTTCCGCAGGAAATTCTTGACGCACTGACCGATGTCGACATGCCGCGGCTCCCAACCGAGCCCGCCCCTTTCGACGTGGTCCGGCTCGCCGGCCTCGAGGTGCCGGTCTATCGGGCTGGTTGCGTCGTCGTCGGATCCGGCGCGGCAGGTCTGCGTGCGGCGGTGGAAATGAAGCGGCGCGGCGATGACGTCGTCATTATCAGCCAAAGCGCGTGGGGTGGAACCTCGGCCTGTTCTGGATCCGACAAACAGACCCTTCACACTGCAAACACTGCCGATCAGGGCGACAATTACAAGGCGATGGCCCGAGCCATCCGCAGCGGCGGCGCAATGGACGAGGACACCGCGTATGTCGAGGCTGTGGGATCGTCCCGGATGATGGCATCGCTCCAGTTCTTAGGTCTGCCGCTGCCTCAGGATCCGCTTGGCGGGACGCTCAGATATCAGACCGACCATGACGAGGTCGGCCGCGCCACCAGTTGTGGCCCGCGCACATCGCGCCTGATGGTCAAGGTGCTGGCTGAGGAGGCGATCCGGCTCGGAGTGCCGTTTTACAACCAGACCACCGCGGTAAAGATCCTCACCGAGGGCGATGGCGATGACCGCCATGTTGTCGGAATACTCGCCATGCGCGCCAGCGACCGCACGGAGGAGAACCCGCTGGGCATCGCGCTGTTCGTCAGTGGCGTGATTGTGCTCGCCGCCGGCGGGCCGGGTGAACTATATCGCGACAGCGTTTATCCCAACGGCTGCTTCGGCTCTCTCGGATTGGCGCTCGAGGCAGGCGTCGAGCTCGTCAACCTGACCGAAAGCCAGTTTGGTATCGGAACACGCAGGGAAGGGTTCCCATGGAATCTGTCGGGCACATACGTCCAGGCGATCCCGCATATCTACTCGCTCGATTCAGACGGCGCCGAACACCATTTCCTGGCAGAATACTATCGCAGCACGCAGGAGCTGGCTTCGAATGTCTTCCGCAAGGGCTATCAGTGGCCATTTCACGCGACGCGCATGCTCGATTTCGGCTCGAGCCTGGTAGACCTTGCCATCTCCCGGGAAACCGCCGCAGGGCGGCGCGTCTTTATGGACTTCAATCGCAATCCCCTATCCGTGCCGGGCGACCTGCCATTCAGTCTGGAGAGACTTGACGAAGACGTCCGCGACTATCTCGGCAAGGCCGGCGCCGACCAGGACATGCCGATCGATCGATTGAAGCATATGAACCCGCTCGCGATCGAGCTCTACCGCCGCTACAAGGTCGATATTGCCGAGGAGCCGCTGGAATTTGCCGTCAACAACCAGCACATGAACGGCGGCATCATGGTCGACACCTGGGGCCGCAGCAGTCTCGGCGGCTGTTACGCTGTCGGAGAAGCATCGGGCACACACGGCGTGACGCGGCCGGGTGGAGCGGCGCTCAATGCCGGGCAAGTCTTCGGTACGCGCGCGGCAGAGCACATCAGCGCGAGTGGCAGCGCAAAGCGGTCGGCAGCAGAGGACATAGCCGATATCGCAGAGGCGGGCATCGCCGACCTCCTTGCCGTCCTTCGGACCGAGAGCCCGCTCACCGTCAAATCGATCCGTTCGCAAGTGCAGGCGCGAATGAGCGAAAAGGCTGGCATCATCTGTGATCAAGAAAGCGTAGGCCGGGCCTTGATCGAAGCGCGCAAACTGAACGCTGAAATCCATGCGAACGGCATTGCCTACGGTCGCGCAGCGGAGGCCGTTCGAGGTGTGCAATGGCGGCATATGGCGCTCGTGTCGGAAGCCGTGCTCAGCGCGCTTGATTTCTTCATTCGCAATGGAGGCGGCAGCCGTGGCGCGCGGGCGATATGCGATGCCGAAGGCGAATCCCTTCCGCTGGCGCGTTCAGGGCCGTTGCAGGATTATCGTTTTCGGAAGGAACGCGAGGCGCATCGCAAGGAACAGATCGTCGTTCGGCTTGATGGCGATGAGATCAGGCTTTCAACCCGTCCGAACCGCATGCTGGATGAAAGCGCCAAGTCCTTCTTCGAGCGAGACTGGCCAGCCTGGTTGACAGGCCGCATCTACGATCTGGGCGCGGACAAATGAGGCGATGCCGGTAGGCGTCACTTCGAGACGGAGCCGTGCGGCTGATCAATCGGGATTCGAAACCGGGGGCGGAACTCGGACGCGCTCGGTGTCGTCAGAGCCTTCGGCGATAGCTTCCTCGCTTCTGCGCACCCGCCTTGGCGGATCCTTGCCTTCGACCGGCTTCGGCGACAACTGGTCGTCGGCCTGGATCTCGTCGGTGTTCAGGTAGTTCTTGCTTTCGTCCATAGCGGTTGCGTCCGGCTGGAAAATTGCGGGGCAAATGCCGTCCCGCGCTTTTGGGCTAACTCTCGGCGACGTGACAGGTTCCCTCGCTCGCGAGCGGCCTGCGGCTTATATATCGGCTCCAGCTTCGGAAACGTCGAGCTCGATCATGACGGGCGCGTGGTCGCTCGTATGCTCCCAGCCGCGCGGTTTTTTCCGGACGGTTGCCCATCGAAGCAACGGGGCGACTGCCGGACTGAGCAGGAAGTGGTCGATCCGAAGCCCTGCGTCACGTTCGAAGCTGTTCCGCCAGTATCTCCAGAAGGTGTAGATCCGCTCCTCCGGATGCAAATGCCTGACCGCATCGGTCCAGCCCTGAGCGACGAGATGAGCATAGGCCTTGCGCACTTCCGGCCTGAAGAGGGCGTCGTCCAGCCAGCGTTCAGGCTTGTAGACGTCGATCTCCGTCGGCATGACGTTGAAGTCGCCGGCCAGGATCGAAGGCACCCCGAGCTCCAGGAGTTCGGCGGCGTAGTCCTGCAGGCGACGGAACCAGCGAAGCTTGTACTCGAACTTCGCTCCCGGGAACGGATTGCCGTTGGGAAGATACAGGCATCCGACCAGAATGCCGTCGACGGCAGCTTCGATATAGCGGCTATGGGTATCATCGGGATCGCCGGGAAGACCGCGACGCGTCAGGATCGGTGTCTTGCCTTTCGCCAGGATGGCCACCCCGTTCCAGGATCTCTGCCCGTGCCAGATGGCGCCGTAGCCGGCCCGTTCGATCTCCTTTCGCGGAAACCCGGCATCGTCTGTCTTCAGTTCCTGGAGGCAGACTACATCAGGGACATCCTCCTTGAGCCAGCGCAGCAGGATGTCCAGTCGCCCATTGATCCCGTTGACATTGTAGGTTGCGATTTTCACGATGCCCTCGGAAGTCGAAGCACGGACGGGCTCTAGAAGCGCTCCTGAGTTTCGTCCTCAGGAAATCTGAGCCCGCAATCGCCCCAATGGAGGCGGCTCTCCACACCGTAATGGTCCGCCGGTCGGAATCCTCTCGGGGTGATCGAGCCGGCTGTCACTTGGCTCCTCAACGCGTCGCGCCGAAGACGAAGGCGATGCCGGCGACGATCGCTGCGGCTGTCAGCGGCTGCCGGCGTATGCGATCCTCGAGGTCATGGACGAATGTGCGAGCTTCCGCCTTTGCCAGGCGGGCTGTTCCAGAAGCCAGCTCCGAAGCAGATTCCGCCATCCGACCGGCTTCTTTCTGAAGCGCGCGCATTTCTTCGCGATCGACGTCAAATCTCTCTGAGGGGTGTGCGGTTTCGCCGCTTGCGCGCAGGGCTTGATCGACGAGCGGAAACTCCTCGTCCAGCCTGGTGGGATCTGGCTCACGCTTCACACGCTCGGCCGCCTCGACGTCGCTGCGGCCGGCAGGAATGGAGGTGTGGGTGGCTGACACCGGGTCGGACGCCGGAAAGGTATCCTCGATTGCTTTGTCGAGTTCGCCTTTTTGGGCCCGGTTTCGCTGCTCTGCCTGCTCTTTTCGCATCGACTGGACTGCAGGGGAGTCGTTCGGATTTGCCATTGGGGTTTCCTCTGTTGCACTTCGACAATCAAAGCGACGACAGGGAAAGAAGTTCCATAGAAATGCTTCCGAGCATTGCAATCGGGTCACGCCGGACCAAAGTCTTGCCGGCCCTACTACCTAGGTCGGTTGCATTCTTTACGAGGAACAGCGAGAAATCTCATACGTCATATATTGTATGGGAAACGGCCGGGAACGGACGAACGAGGCTATGGCATGAGTATCCGGAAACGCGATTTTCTGAGATTGGGCGGCAGCGCCGCGGTCGCCCTCGTCGCTGCCGCATCACCAGCCAGTTTGAATTTTGGCGGTTCCCTTCCTGTTCTGGCAGTGGACTTTGCGCAGGCAAAGGACGGCAACAACGGGAATGGTGGAGGGAATGGCAACGGCGGCGGCAATGGCAATGGCAATGGGGGAGGGAATGGCAACGGTGGCGGCAACGGCAACAGCGGTTCCGGGAACTCCTCCGGTGGGAATTCCTCCGGCGGCGGAGGGTCCTCCTCCTCCTCCTCCTCCTCCTCCTCTAGCACCGGGTCGTCAGCAGGATCGGGAGCGAGAGCGACAGCTGCGTCCGATGGCTCGATCGACGTCCGTCATTCGAATGGTATCACTGAAGTCCTGCAGCGCGGTCGCTACATTATGAAGGACTCGAAGGGCCGGACGATCATAAATCGACAGGCGACGGCCAACGATGCCCGCCGGCTGAGCCGCTTTCTTCGCTGAAGCGTGATCGTCGGGCGACAATATCTTTCAGCGCCGTTCCCGCCATTGTAGAGCCGCTTCAGTCCTGTTCGAGGCGCCAAGCTTGCTCAGAATCTGAGTCATATGGTGTTTCACGGTCTTTTCCTGCAGGCTGAGGCGCAAGCCGATATGCTTGTTTGACAGGCCTTGGGCGACAAGATCCATCACCTCGCGTTCCCGGGGCGTCAGACTGTTCTTGTCGGAGGTTCCGCCATTCAGCGAATTCTCCATGACTTTTGCCGACATCGTCGGCGAGATATATCGCGAGCCACGCAGGACGGTCTGGATTGCTTCGGCGAGGCCACGCGAACCGACACCTTTCAGAACATAACCCATCGCGCCCCGTTGCAGAGCTCCCAGCAAGGTGTCCACCTCCTCCGATACCGTCAACATCAGCACTTTCGTTGTGGGGCTCCGCGCCAGGACGTCACTGACCGCAGACAGCCCGCCGCCGGGCATCGAGACGTCGAGAAGCATGATGTCGGGGTGGTTGTCCGAGGCGATCATCGCCGCGTCGTCGCTGCTGGCTCCCTCACCAACGACGACAAAGCCGCTGATCTCCGACAGGCTACGCGTTACACCCTCTCGAAAAAGCGGATGATCGTCCACGACGCCGATGGTGATTGATGTCATCTCTACTCTCCCACTTCCATTGGCTCGAAGATCATGGTCACGGTCGTTCCTCCTTCGCCTGTCTTGATGTCGAAGGATCCTCCCAGGCTGTCGATGCGCTCCCGCAACCCAACGAGGCCAAGGCTCGTTGGCCTCACCTCCGTCGGATCGAAGCCGTCGCCGCGATCGCTGACCTCGACACGGACATGACCCTTGTGCGAGACGGCCCTGACCGCCTGCTGAACGCCGCCGCCGTGGCGATAAGCGTTGTTCAAGGCTTCTTGAACGAAGCGATAGATACAGATTTTCACGGCGGGAGGAAGGTCCGGTCCATCTTCGTCGACAATCGTTTCGACATGGCTTTCGGTCTTGTGCCGATGCGCGTCGACGACCCGCGTGACGATCTCGGTGATTGAGGATTTTTCGATCTGCGGAAGCACCAGCCCACTGCAGATATTGCGGATTTCCGTCATCGCCTCGGCAAGGCTCGAACGTATCCAGGCAAGCTCCTTTTCGCGCGCTTCGGGCTGGGTGGAGGCATTGATCAACACGTCGCTGTCCAGGCGCAGTGAGGCATAGGCAATGTGCTGGGCTGGACCATCATGCAGATCTGCACCGATGCTGCGCAAATATGTTTCGTTCAGCGCTGCCGCCCGCTGGGAGGCGCGCTGCAGACGACGCTGGAGTCCACGGTTTTCCGCCAGCAGCGCAGACAGTTCGGTGACGCGTTCGTTGAGATCCTTGCGCTGCGCCTCGATCGTGCGGCTACCCCGGAACACCAGAACGGAGAGAACAAGGAAAAAGGTCGCCGTCAGAGCGGCGACGGCGCCCCAGCTCCGGAGCCTGGCATGCGCCAGACTATCGCCCAGTCCTTCTGCTGTCTCGTAGAACTCAAGGACGGCGACCGCCTGTCCGGACCATGGCTGGAGCACAGGATTATAGATCTCCATCAGCGGCTTGCCGAGCGCGCGCTCGTTGTCGCTTTCCGGATCGCTGGCAATCTCGTAGCGCGCGACGAGAGATCCTGCGAATGCCCTCTGCAGCTTGTCGCTTACCGCAAACTTCCTGCCCACCAGCTCCTTCTCGTTCGAGTAGAGGATGGTGCCGTCGCTTCGCCACAGCTTGAACGAAACAAGGCGCTTGCCGAGCGCGCCCTGACCGAGTGTCTCGTCCAGAGCTTGAGCACTCGCTTCATCCAGCAATGACTCTGTTTGCATATCGGGAAGTAGCGGCGCGATCACGCTGTCCACATAAAGCGCCGTCGCTGCGCCTGAGTTGTGGATGACGGCCTCCTCTATCAGGTGGCTTACAAAAAAACCCACCACGAACATGGCGGCGATCGATATGAGCCCACCCGCGATGAAGAACTGGGAGGCGAGCGAGCGGGCATTCCAGCGGCGAAGCCAATTCATTTTGATACCGGTAAGAGACTGCCCGATTAACCTACCGCGTCTTTAGGGTTTTCCAAACAGCATCAGGGCACATTCCTGGTGTCGAACACCTCGGCGCCTCTTATGCTTTGGGTCAACCCGACGGTGTCGCCTGATATGGCTGCACCGAAGACGTAGAGAAGGGCGGCCAGAACGATGACTAGTGCGAAGACGGACGCATTACAGGCGTCATTCACTCGGGATCTATGACTCTGGTTCATGTTCGGATCTCCTTCAGTATCGTTCGAAACGGCGCGAGTCCGATGCGCGTTCCACCTCAGGGACTTCGGTCGGAGGAGGTTGGGACCAAGGTCTGACGCCCGTAGACATCAGCACATTCAGGCATATTTCCTGGCCGACCGACTTGGGTTTGGAGGCTTGTGAGTGATGATTTCCATGGACTTCGAAGGCAGCGACGACCGCGCCGCATCTGTCGCTTCTCTCCAGCCGTTCGAGGAAGGCGTCGCCGAATTTTACGATAGCTATCTCGTGCCGATTCTCTTCGAGCCCTATGCCTCGGAGATGGCGATCGTCGCCGAGCGCTAGCGGACCAATCGCGCGATTTTTCAAATGGAATTCCAAAGCTCTGTCCGCCAAGATGTGACGGCGCAGGGATTCAGCTCGTGCGCTGCGTGTAGGAAGGTTCTTGCATCGCGCGGATGACGTGCTGCTCGATCTCGAAGCAGGTCTCGTCGTATTCCCGTACGAGGTTCGAATTGGATGGTCGTCCTCGAAGTGTGTCGCGCGCTTCGACTGCCATCTGGTAGGCCTCGAAGAGCTCGAGCTGCAACGGGTCGCACGCTGCCATGATCAGCGTCCGCATATGCGGCAAACGCATCGCCAGGCGCCGGCGCCCAGCTTCCCGGCGGTTGGATCGTGCCATCTCCTTCAGTCTCCTGCCTCCTGTATAATTCCTCAAAACGGCATCGATCTAAGGATAAATTATGCAGTAATTCAAAGTGTTACAGCGTCCTTTACGCGTCTGAAAAGACGCGTGGCGCTGTAAGCCCGTATGTGGGGTCTTCGATCCTGAAGTAGCGCCGGCGACGGGCATTGACATGGGTTTGGGACCAAAGGCCGGGGTCTATCAGACTGAAGTCCGGGCCGTGGAACGACCGCGCCTCCAGCTAGTTGGTTTGCCAGCGGTCACGAAGGCCGCCTCGAAACAGAAGGAGGAGAAAATGATCTCCAAGCTTATCGTCGGTGCGGCCACTGCCGCGACCCTCATGTCGGGCGTCGCATTCGCCCAGTCCTCGACCGTCAACGGTGCGGCCGGTGGCGCGATCACTGGGGCGATCGTCGGCGGCCCCGTCGGCGCTGCTGTCGGCGGCGTTGCCGGCGCAGTCGTGGGTACGGCGATCGATCCGCCGCCGCAAAAGGTCATCACCTATGTCCGCGAGGCGCCGGCACCATCGGCGCGCGTGGTCATGAAGGAGAAGGTTGTCGTCGGCCAGCCCCTGCCGGAGACGGTTGTCGTGACGCCTATTCCGGATGACCCGACCTATGCTTACGCGGTCGTCAATGATGAACGTGTCATCGTCGAACCGTCGTCCCGCAAGGTGATCCAGGTTATCAAGTGATCTGATCCTACACGCGGCCTCTGCCGCGTCCTCCATCCGGAAATCATCGCTCAAAGTCCGGGAACCGCCGCACGACCGACGGCAGCGTCGTCGTGCGGCCAAAAACAGCCGATGCCCCGGCGGCGACTCCGCCGCCGGAGCGCCAACGAGGAGAGGAACATGATCTATTCCGAAGAGAAATCCCGTGGTCTGGCCGTGCCGCTGATCGCCATCCTGCTGGCAATCGCCGGCATTCTCGCCGTGCTTGTCGCCACCGGCGGCCGACATAGCAGTGCCGCCGGCCGCGTCTGGATTCCACAGGCTCAACAGCAGGGGTCGGGACGATGAAAGCCATCGCATCGGTTGCCTTTGGCATCTTAAGCTCGGTCGGGGTCTGCGTCGCTGCCGCATCTTTCGCATCCTATGTCGTGGCGGATTCCGAGCCTCACGCCTTCAAGGAGCTCGCAGCGCCCGATCTATGGACGACGACGCCGGCGAAAGTCGATCCTCGGCAGCAGCACTATGAACGAATTGCGCCTCTCTATTCCAGCTATGTGACCGAGGCGTCGGCCAGCATGGCGTCAGCGGCGAGGCCGGATTCGGCTCGCCCGCCAGCCGAACTTCAGACCCCGCAGCCCAGACTTTCGGCCTCGCATCTTAGCTGGTGTGCAAACCGCTACCGCTCTTTCGATCCCGCGACCAACAGCTATCGGGCCTATAGCGGCGAGACTCGCGAATGCGCTTCGCCGTTCCGGCGGACTGTCGCGGAGGCCGGTGAAGGCGTCGGTACGAAAGTGAATGCACAGGCGGTAGCCCGGTGCGCCGCTCGCTACAACTCGTATCGACCGGAAGACAATACGTATCAACCATGGGAAGGACCGCGGCGCAGCTGTGACATGTCGGATCTCGTTGCGACGAGCAATTGATTATCGGCGGTGGTCGCGCGGTGCGGATGATGCTGCACCACGCTGGTGAATCGGACTTAAGTCCGTGTTGCGAACGCTACGGTTGTGATACCCGGTTGTATTAGAGTGTTGGAGATCAGGGATGGCGACGGCGCTGATAACGGAAATCCAGCAGGCACAGACAAGGCTTCCGCTCTTGAGCCGAGCGGACAGGGGAACCCTTATCGTTCGCATCCTCCGCGAGTTGAAGACGCATCGTCGGGAGGTTCTCGGACATGTGCCGGCCGAGCACTGTGTTTGGATCGACAGGCTGATTGCGTCCGTGTCCTCGACGATATCGGAAATCGCCAACATGCAGGACGCCGAGTTCCATCGGGTCTTGAACGAGTTCGAAAAGCTGATTGCGACGCTCGATGACATTTCGCATGCCGAGAAGCGATCGAAGACAATTCACTGAAAGGGTCGCCAGCGGTGGCCAAACTGGCGCCTCACCGGAAACCGATCCCTTCGCGCCAGCGTTCTCCTTCCATGACAGAAAGGAAATCCGCCGCTGATCACGACGAGGCGCCGTCCGACGAAGACGATGCGAAGCCGGGCGCGGACATTTCCTTCCCTTACGACAGGATGACTGTCGAGCAATTCCGAAGCCGCTTCCCCCGGGCCCGCTGGAGTGATGCCCGAAAGGCGTGGTTCGTTCCCGGACGGACGGCGTCCCGCCGCATCGGACGATGGCTTGCCGAGATCGAGGCCGAAGCCGACGCCCATGCGGATGCGAAGGGACGCGACGCCTTCGTCTTCGATCCCATCGACAGTCCATATCTTGAACTCGGCAAGGCAGGCTTTCGAATCCGCACGCCGTACTCGAAGACCGTCGTCGACGAATTGCGCGAAGTGCCATTCTCACGGTGGGACGGCGATCTCAGGATATGGCACGTTCCCTTTCGGTCCTATGAGGAACTCCGACGCAGATGGTCTGATATCGAGGCGGCGGCTCGCAGAAACGAGCCGGAGGAGAGACGACGTCGAGCCGAGGAGCGGAAGGGGACCGAACAGGATATACGCAGCAAGCTCCGCTCTGCGGAACGAAAGCGTCATCGTTACCCGCTTCGAAGCGACGACCTGCCGCCGATAGGACGTCCTGTGGTCATCGCCTATGGAATCGTCGTCTTTACCGAAATCTCAGGCGAACTGGTCGACCCGGACGTCGTTGTGGACGTCTATCCCGGCATTACTGAGGATCACGTCTGGGGATATTGGCGGCCGCCCACATTCGAAGAACTCGTCCGCACCTGGCCCGCGAAAATGCTTCCGATTCAAAACGCCGAGTGGTGGCTGCCGACGATCGAGGAATTGAGGCCGGCCCGTCGCACGGCAAGATCGCGCGAAGCCAGGAAATACGCGAAGACGCCGTGAGCGCTGCTTGCCGTAGAAAAGAGGATGACTATACCCGATGCCGATCGTCAGGTTCGGTGGCGCAGGGCGTCCACCAGCGCCACGAAAGCCGGAGAGGACTGCCTTCTGCTGGGATAGTAGAGATGGTAGCCATCCCAGTGTGGGGAAAAGGCTTCCAGCACGCGTCTCAGACGGCCTTCCGCGATATGAGGCAGCGCGACGTCTTCCGGTACGTATGCCAAGCCAAGTCCGTCCAGCGCCGCTTCCACACTCTGATAGGAGTTATTGAAGGCAAGCTGTCCCTCCACCCTGATCCTGATCTCTTTCCCGTTGTCTTCGAACTCCCATGCCCAGAAGCCGCCATATGTGGGCAGGCGCTCGTTGATGCAGTTGTGGCGGACAAGGTCCTGCGGATGCTCCGGAACCCCATTGCCGTCGAAATATGAGGGTGCGCCGACGACGGCAAAAGGGAAATCAGGCCCGATGCGTGCCGAGATCATATCTTTCGCCACCTGCTCTCCCATCCGGACGCCGCCGTCGAAGCGCTCGGTCACGATGTCAGACAGCCCGTTTTCGCGCATCAACTCCACCTTGATGTCAGGGTTGTTCGGCAGGAAACGCTGGAGCTTCGGCCAGATGATCCAGTTGATCGCATGGTCGGATGCCGTGATGCGGATGTTCCCGGCCGGCTTTTCCCTGAATTCCGTGATGGTTTCGAGTTGAGCCTCGATCTCGTCGAAATGAGGCCCCACGCCTTGGAACAACCGCTCTCCAGCGTCAGTGAGCGAAACGGCCCGCGTGGTACGGGTCAGCAGCCGGATCCCGAGCCGCGCCTCGAGCTGGCGGACAACGTGGCTGAGCGCCGATTGAGACACGCCCAGCTTCGCAGCCGCCCGCGTAAAGCTCTTCTCTCGGGCGACCGCCAGAAAGGCCATCAGGTCATTGACGCTCTCGCGCGGCATTCACGAGCTCCTTCGGATCAAATGGCCGTTGTACTGAATTTGCTGAGGCTGGACATTGAAATCATCGTGAACACCCCTCTGGCTCGGGTCGCACTGGAACAAGTTGCGCCGCCGACCATTTGTCGTCCATGAAAACAGCCCTGCCGATGTCGCTGCTCGCTCTCACCATCTCCGTTGGCGGTGCTAGCGCGCGGGAACTCCGACCCGAAGCAATCAATAGCGCGTCGATTGCTTCCTTTGAGGCAGGGAAGCCCAAGCCCGCAGATCCGGACCCGGCGATCGTCCGCCTTCAGGTCCTGCTCGACCGTGCAGGCTCGTCTCCCGGCGTGATCGATGGCCTCTCCGGCGAAAACGTAGACAAGGCCGTGGCCGGCTTCGAGGCGATGAACAATCTTCCTGTCGATGGAAGGCTGGATCCAGAGGTCGCCTCCCGCCTTGAAGGCAATGCCGCCATCGTTGCCCCGATCGTTGAAAGCTATGTCGTCTCGGCAGAGGATGCCGCGGGCGTCGTCGACAAGATTCCCGAAGACTATGGCGAGAAGGCAAAGATGCAGAGCTTGGGATATACGAGCGTTGCAGAGAAACTATCCGAGCGGTTCCACATGGGCATCGATCTCGTGCATGCGCTCAACCTGGCTTCGCAGTTTGCTCCTGGCGATACGGTGTGGGTCGTGGATCCCGGCTCTCCAAGGCAAGGAAAGGTCAAGAAGATCGAGGCCGACAGGAAGACGGGGCAGGTGCTCGCCTATGCCGCGGATGGATCGCTGCTTGCAGTCTATCCCGCAACGATCGGAAGCGAAGACAATCCGGCGCCGTCAGGAAAACACAAGGTCAAGGGTGTCGCGAGGATGCCGGTCTACCGGTATGACCCGAAGCGCAACTTCAAACAGGGAAAGAACGATAAGGTCCTGACGATCCCGAAAGGGCCGAACGGTCCTGTTGGTACGGTCTGGATCGATCTGACCGAGCCGACTTATGGTATACATGGGACACCGGAACCGAAGCTCATCGACAAGGTTGGCTCGCACGGTTGCGTGCGGTTGACGAACTGGGATGCCGAAGAGTTGGCGGCTATGGTCAAACCAGGGGTCGTGGTGGACTTCGTCAATCGAAGTTCAGCCGCTCCGAAGTGACTGCCTTCTCCAGTCCGTCGTCGACGCGATGTGTTGGCGTCGCTCCCTATCATTCGCGATTCACGAAGCTTTGGCTTCGAAAGCCGGGGCGAAATCTCCCAGCTGTTTTGCTTTGAGGATCGTGGCCTCGATATCCTGCTCCACGATCGCTTCAAGATCGGCGAAGCTGTCGATCAGATAGTAGATCGGCTGGAGGATATCGATCCGGTAGGGCGTCCGCAGCACGCTCAGCAGATCGAACGGCCGGAATTCGCACGCTTTGCCTTCCATTGCCGCTTTCGCTTCGTTGGGCGATGAGACGATGCCCGCGCCGAAGCAGCGGCGTCCCTGCGGCGTATTGATCAGGCCGAATTCGACAGTGAACCAGAAGATCCGGAACAGATGCCATGAATAGCCCTTGCCGAGGCGGACCGCGGTTTCGCCGAAATGCCGGACGAAATTGGCATAGCTCTGGTTGGTGAGCATGGGGCAGTGGCCGAAGACCTCGTGGAACAGGTCCGGCTCCTCGATATAATCGATATGTTCGCGACGGCGCAGGAAGGTTGCAAGCGGGAATTTGCCTTGTGACAGAAGTTCATAAAAGCGTGAGGGCGGAATGAGCGCCGGCACACCTTCGACGCCAAAGCCGGTGGTCTCGTTCAGGCGTCTGTTCACATCGAGAAGCTGAGGCACCTTATCCGGCTTCAGCCCCAGCATTTTGACGCCGTCCAGATATTCGCGGCAGGCGGTATCGGAAAGCAGCGTCATCTGACGCCGGTAGAGTTCGCCCCAGATAACATCTTCATCCGGGGTGTAGTCGTACAAACCATCCGGGCCGGGCAGTTTGGCGGTATAGCTGCTTTCCTTGGTCATGTGCTGATCCTCCCGAGCAGGGCACTTTTCCTGCCATTATGATCCGAGTTTGGAGGATTTTCTTTTCTTTCATGCTGGCTGTCGCCATAATGGTGGCAAATATTCCCGAAAGCGACGCCAAAAATGAAAGAACCTGGGAATTTTCGCCGTAAGCTTCTGCAGCTCGTCCAGGCCGACGGCAGCCTGTCGCTGGCCGACCTGGCGGAAAAGGCCGGCATGTCGCAGAGTTCGGCATGGCGGAAGATCCAGGAGCTTGAAGCCGACGGCGTCATCCGCAAGCGGGTGACGCTGCTCGATCCTGGAAAACTCGATCTCAAGCTCTGTGTGATCGCGCATGTGACGCTGGAGGATCACCACGAAGAGGCGGTCGCATCTTTCGCTTCGATGGTGCTGGAGCGGCCGGAGATCATGGAATGCTACGCCCTGTCGGGCGCCTTCGACTACATGCTGAAGATAAGGGCAAGCGACGTGGAAAGCTACGAAGCCTTCATGACCCGCTATCTCATGCGCAACCCGCATGTGCGCACGGTGGTCTCGAGCTTTGTGCTGCGCGAGCTGAAATTCTCGACCGAATTGCCGCTCTAGATATGACTGCGCAGGGCGATGCTGTCGACATCATCGCGTGCTGTCGCCATGTCAATGGCCCGGCATCAGCACCGGAAAGCCTTCGAATGTCTTCAGCGTGTCGAGGACGATCGACGTCTTCACGTGCTGCACCGACTCGTGGGGCAACAGCACGTCGTTGACGAATTTCGAGAGGTCGGCGAGGCCGCGGGTCGCGACCGTCAGGTGATAGTCCATTTCACCGGTCAGCGCATAGGCTTCGAGAACTTCAGGCAACCCGTTGATCAATTGCGAAAACCGGCGGGCATTGTCTCTGTTGTGGGTCGCAAGTGTCACGGAAATGACCACCAGCATATCGAGACCAAGCTTCTGCCGATCGAGGTAGGCGCGGTAGCTGCGGATATATCCTTCAGCCTCCAGTCTTGTGCGCCGGCGCGAACATTGCGACGGTGAAAGCGCGATCCGCTCGCCCAACTCGTTGTTCGTCAGCCTGCCATCCTTTTGCAGTTCCTGGAGCAGGCGCAGGTCCAATTTATCGAGCGGCTCATCCATTGCACAAAATCTCCAAAACGCTCACAGATCGTGCATAATCTCCTCCTGAAGCATAAAGAATGCAAGAACTTTGCACGCGTTTTGGGCCACACTTTGCATATCAAATGCAATTTCCTCTGGAGGAAAGAAAATGGGTCCTTTCCCGCATGACGCGCCGCCCTCGGAAATCACCGCCGACAATCCGGCCGGCACCGACGGCTTCGAATTCGTCGAATTCGCCCATCCCGAGCCCGAAACGCTGCGCGAACTCTTCACACGCATGGGCTATGTTGCGGTCGCCAAACACAAGACGAAAGATATCACCGTCTGGCGACAAGGCGACATCAACTATGTCCTGAACGCCGAACCCGGCAGCCATGCCGCGCGCTTCGTCGCAAATCACGGTCCCTGCGCCCCATCGATGGCCTGGCGCGTCGTCGACGCCCAACACGCGTTCAAGCATGCGGTGTCAAAAGGCGCTGTCCCCTATGAAGGGGACGACAAGATGCTCGATGTTCCGGCGATTGTCGGCATCGGCGGCTCGCTGCTCTATTTCGTCGAGACCTATGGTGCCAAGGGATCGGCCTACGAGGCCGAGTTCGATTGGCTCGGCGAGCGCGACCCGCATCCCCAAGGGATCGGCTTCTATTATCTCGACCATCTGACGCACAACGTCTTTCGCGGCAACATGGACAAGTGGTGGGATTTTTACCGCAACCTGTTCAATTTCAAGCAGATCCACTTCTTCGATATCGATGGGCGCATCACCGGTCTGGTGAGCCGCGCCATCACCTCGCCCTGCGGCAAAATCCGCATTCCGCTGAATGAATCGAAGGACGACACCAGCCAGATCGAGGAATATCTGAAGAAGTACAAGGGCGAGGGCATCCAGCATATCGCCGTTGGAACGGAGGATATTTACGACGCCACCGACAGGCTGGCCGACAACGGCCTGCGTTTCATGCCGGGTCCGCCGGAGACCTATTACGACATGTCCTATGAACGCGTGAACGGCCATAGTGAACCTGTCGAACGCATGAAGAAACACGGTATCCTCATCGATGGCGAAGGTGTGGTGAATGGCGGCATGACGAAAATCCTGCTGCAGATCTTCTCCAAGACCGTCATCGGCCCGATCTTCTTCGAATTCATCCAGCGCAAGGGCGACGAGGGTTTCGGCGAAGGCAATTTCCGGGCTCTCTTTGAGTCGATCGAGGCCGATCAGATCAAGCGTGGTGTCATCGGGACTGCAGCGGAGTAAACTCACTAGCGCCGCGCATCTTTCAGACGCGCGGCGCTGGAGTGTTCGGGGAGGAGTGAGCATGGACCAGACATCGATCCAGACGTCGGATGGTGAAGCCGCGACAGCAAACACGCTGAAATATATGCCGGGGTTCGGCAATGACTTCGAAACCGAGTCGCTTCCCGGCGCCTTGCCGCAAGGCCAGAACAGTCCGCAGAAATGCAACTATGGTCTCTATGCGGAGCAGCTTTCCGGCTCGCCGTTCACCGCGCCGCGCGGGACCAACGAAAGGTCCTGGCTTTACCGCATCCGCCCGAGCGTGCGTCACACCCGTCGCTTCTCCAACGCGTCCTATCCGCTCTGGAAAACCGCACCTTGCCTGGACGAACATTCGCTTCCTCTCGGCCAGCTTCGCTGGGATCCCATCCCCGCACCCTCGGAGAAGCTGACGTTTCTCGAGGGGGTGCGGACCATCACCACGGCAGGCGATGCCACCACCCAGGTGGGCATGTCAGCCCATGCCTATGTCTTCAATGAGGACATGGTCGACGATTACTTCTTCAACGCCGATGGTGAATTGCTGATCGTGCCGCAGCTCGGCGCCATCAGAGTGTTCACCGAAATGGGCATCATGGATGTCGAGCCCCTGGAAATATGCCTGATCCCGCGCGGCATGATGTTCAAGATCATGAGGGGTGGCGACCAGACGGTCTGGCGTGGCTACATCTGCGAGAACTACGGCGCGAAATTCACCCTGCCGGACCGCGGACCGATCGGCGCCAACTGCCTGGCAAACCCGCGTGACTTCAAGACGCCTGTCGCCGCATTCGAGGATAAGGAAACGCCGTGCCGCGTGCATGTGAAGTGGTGCGGAAAATTCTATGTCACCGACATCGGCCATTCGCCGCTGGATGTGGTGGCCTGGCACGGCAACTACGCCCCGTTCAAATACGACTTGCGGACGTTCTCGCCGGTCGGCGCTATCCGCTTCGATCATCCCGATCCGTCGATCTTTTCGGTGCTGACCGCGCCGACCGAAGATGCGGGTACGGCGAACGTCGATTTCGTGATCTTTCCGCCGCGCTGGCTGGTCGCCGAACATACGTTTCGACCGCCTTGGTACCACCGCAACATCATGAGCGAATTCATGGGCCTGATCCATGGCCAATATGACGCCAAGGAGGAGGGCTTCGTGCCGGGCGGCATGAGCCTGCACAACATGATGCTTCCCCACGGGCCGGACGCGCTCGCCTTCGAAAAGGCATCCAATACCGAGCTCAAACCCGTGAAGCTCGATCACACCATGGCCTTCATGTTCGAGACCCGGTACCCGCAGCAACTGACGAAATACGCAGCCGAGCTCGAAACGCTGCAGGATAATTACCTGGAATGCTGGGACGGCCTGGAACGCAAGTTCGACGGAACCCCCGGCATCAAGTGATGCATCAACTGAAGTCATCCTCCTGCACGGAATTCGGACATGAAACTTGCGACGTTAAAAGACTCCACGCGGGACGGCCGGCTCGTCGTCGTTTCCCGCGACCTGACCCGCTGTTCCGAGGTCGGCCATATCGCCCGCACATTGCAGGCAGCACTCGATGACTGGGAGCATGTGGCTCCGAGGCTCGCGCTGATTGCCGAAGGGGTCGAGACCGGAGCCCAGCCGACGATCCGGTTTCACGAACATGACGCTACGTCACCTCTGCCGCGCGCCTACCAATGGGCCGACGGCTCCGCTTACGTCAACCACGTCGAACTGGTGCGCAAGGCACGCGGCGCCGAGATGCCGGCGAGCTTCTGGACCGATCCGCTGATCTATCAGGGCGGCTCGGACGCTTTCCTTGCGCCGCGTGACCCGATCGTGGCGGCCGACGAGGCTTACGGGATCGACATGGAGGGCGAGGTCGCCGTCCTCACCGGCGACGTTGACATGGGTTGCAGCCCGGAAGCGGCGCGCGGCGCCATCCGTCTCCTGATGCTCGTCAACGATGTGTCGCTGCGCAGTCTGATCCCTGGCGAGTTGGCGAAGGGATTTGGTTTCTTCCAGTCGAAGCCGGCATCGGCATTCTCTCCGGTCGCCGTGACGCCGGACGAGCTCGGAGATGCCTGGGACGGCGGCAAGCTGCATCTCCCGCTGCTGGTGAGCTTGAACGGCAAGCCATTCGGCAAGGCCAACGCCGGCATCGACATGACCTTCGATTTTGCCCAGTTGATCGCCCATGCCGCCAAAACCCGCAATCTCGCGGCCGGCACAATCATCGGCTCGGGAACGGTCTCCAACAAGCTCAACGGCGGCCCGGGCAAGCCGGTGGAAGAGGGAGGAGACGGCTACTCCTGCATTGCCGAAATCAGGATGATCGAGACGATCGAGACCGGATCGCCGAAGACCCCTTTCATGAAGTTCGGCGATCAGGTCCGCATCGAGATGAAGGATAAGGCCGGCCATTCGATCTTCGGGGCAATCGAGCAGACGGTCGAGAAATACCAAGGGGCCGGACCGCAATGAGCGAGGTCGTCCTTTACGACTACTGGCGATCCTCGGCGAGCTATCGCGTCCGCATCGCGCTCAATCTCTTGGGCGTCGATTATCAGACAGTGTCCATCAACCTGTTGGAAGTAGCGCACAAGACCCCGGAATATCTGGCCCTCAACCCGCAGGGACTGGTGCCGACATTGGTGATCGACGGGAAAACACTGACGCAGTCGCTGGCGATCGTCGAATACCTCGCTGAGACCAGGCCGGAATGCGGATTGCTGCCATCTGACATTGCCGATCGCCAGAAAGTCCGCGCTCTCGCATATGCGGTCGCCATGGACATCCATCCGATCTGCAACCTGCATGTCGTGTCACATCTGATGAGCATGGCTGACAAGGCCGATGCCCGCGAGGAATGGATGAAGCATTTCATTACCGACGGACTGGGCAAACTGGAAACCATGATCGGCAAAGCCGATGGCGCGTTCAGCTTTGGAAATACGCCGACGATGGCGGACCTCTGCCTCGTTCCCCAGGTCTACAACGCCCGTCGCTGGGGCGTTGAGTTGACCGCTTTCAAGCGCATCGTCGACATCGACGCCGGATGCGCAGACCTGCCGGCCTTCCAGGCGGCGCATCCCGACCGCGTGAAGCCGTAACGGCAGAGCGGGACCCGGGACGAAATTCGAAGAAGCATCCCCTTCTTCCTGCGGCTCTCGCATCAATGGCCGGCACACACCAGATCGCGTGGACTGGGATCTCACGATCGCGGCGAATGCGATGCCAATTCCTATAGGTATGAAGAGTAAGCATCGCCGGTCCGCGGGCGAGGTGCGGTAATTTGTCTAGCAGCCATCAAGCGCCTTGATCCTCGAGACCAGGGTCTTGCCAAACACGTAGGTGGTCTGGACATCGGCACGACCCTGGCAGCGACGTCCATCATTGGTGACGTATTCGTACGAAACCCGGACATCATCATTGCCGCGTAGTGCCGTTCCCGTGAGTTTGAGCGGCTCCGACATCGCGCCGAAGAAGGCGTGGATCGACACTTCGTTGAATGGGCCTTGGCCGCGTTTCTCCGGAACGACCAGCGCTGAGGCGGTTTCACCATCGGCTGCGGCGAGCGCGGAGTAGAAGGCCGTCACCGTGCCCATGGGATCGTGGGGAAACGTCTTGCCCGCCTCGGACGCCGGATCAGGTCCGTCCTCGTCAATCGCGTCGTAAGTGATGCCCACCATCTGCGCCTTCGCGGCCGTCAGCCACGCGATGCCTTCAGGCGGTGCCGACGTCACGTAGGCGATGGCAGTCTCGGACAATCCCAACTGGTTGAGATAAGCTCCGACCAGTGCGTTGGCGACACCACTCTCGCTGGCCTTTCCGTCGACCACGCGATAGGCGGCATGGAAACCGATATTGGATTCGGGCTGAAGAAACCGCTGCGAACCGGCAAGCCAGGTCAGGGCGCAAGCCGACGCGCACAAGGTCCCCGGCGGGGTGGCAGTGGCAAAGCCTCGAAGGCGGATGGCACGTCCGATCTCAATCCCGGCTTTGAGATCACCGCCCTCGCTGTTTAGAAAAACAAGGGCTTTGCTGGAGGCGGCGGCCAAGTTTCTGAAGACAATTTCGTCGCCTTCGTTCAAGACGCCCGTGACGGAGATCAGGTCTGTGTCGCCCTCCAACGGCTCTCGCGTGATCTCCGCCGCAGACAGAGGAAATGCGCATAGAAACAACAACCCAGCCACGATGTAACGCATCGATTCCCCCGCGTTTACTGTAACTATTCAACATTGCGACGAATGTTCTTGCAAGCCTGCTCGTAGCTCACCAGACAGGCTGTAGGAGAAGTGAGAAGACCGCGGCGTTTATCTTGAGCTTCAAACGAGTGGCGATCGTCTCGGCCAAAAAAAGACGCCGGCGCTGACTGCCGGCGGCTTTTCACTATCGATCAACTTTTCTCGGACGCCTTCGGGTGGCGCTACTGTCGCGTCCAAGCAAGATAGCCTCCCGAGCTATTTCACCCTCACTGAAAACTCTGCGCTATTTACAGCCCGTCCAAACAATCTTCCTCCCGTCCAAAGTAAAAGCGCTCCCGAGCAGGACAAAAAAAGCCCGGCTCGCTAGCCGGGCTTTTGATCAAGGTTAGATCAGATGACGAAGACGTCACGCCGTCGATAGAACGTTGCGCCAACGTCCTCCGGCGGAAAGGCGGGATCTATCCCGAGATGTGTAAGTACCCGTTTTACCGCGCCGATATTTTCACGACGCTCCTTCGCAAGAACGTAAAGCGACACGAATTGGCTGACGAAGTCTGCAAGGGCCTCCTCCCGGACGATTTGCTGTTCGCAACGCTTGACCGGATTGATCGCGATTTCCGACGCGAGATGGCCTAGATCGACAAGCCGCCGGACAACACGGTCGTTGGCGGTGAGCCTCTTTGAAACCTCCCGGAGGCTCAGCCCGCCGTGATCAGGAAGCCTTAACAACTCGTCGATTTCCTCCAGGTCGAACCGCAAGCGTCCCAGCCCAACTCCCTGGTTGGATACCGCAGCCCGCATGAGCCGTCCCTCAAGTAGAAGGTCGATGACCTCGACAAACTTGCAGTTCGTCTTCTTGACGATCTTTTCGATGGGAAGGAATCCGTCCGTCGATTCCATAGACATCGTTGCTTTTGATGTCGCCTTTTCGATGAACATGTCGATAACGCCGGGATCATAAAGCGCATGCATGCCCTGCTGGGAGGTCTCCGGCAGCGCTTCGATGTACCCCTTCGAGAGAGCATTCCACATCGTTCTGGTGACACCGAGCCGAGCCATGGCATCTTCCCAATCCATGGCAGCGCCCACCGCTTTCATCATCTGTCGGGCCGCCGCGGCCTTCATGAGCTTGCGCTCCGGGGTGTAGCCGCTCCCCGGAATTATGATCCCGGCGTTTTCCGCCAGCTTGAGCATTGTTCTTGGATGAATGCGGTATTCGAGCGCGGCGGAATGGACCGAATGCACCCTCCGTTTCGAGATCGGTCCGAAGAGGTAGTCGCCAGGGCCGAACGGCAATGCGTCCAGCGTTACGTCGCACATGATCTTCCGGATCGGATCGTAAGCGGGGTCTTCCGACTCGTGCGCCAGGTGCTCGTAGAGCCTTCCGTATAGCAAGCCGCCTCCGACGTGGCCCTTGGTCTTCCAGAAAGGTTCATGCCATGTACGAAGATGATCCTCGAATGCCGCTCGGCCTTCGCTCATTATCTGAAATCCGATCTGGGCGGCGTCCGCCCAGTCAGCTTCGGACATCCAATCCGAACGGAACATCTTTCCGAATTTCTCCATCGCGCCGGTCATCTCACAAAGACGCGTGACCATGTAGAAAGGAAATTCGTCGATCCATAAGCGCTTGTTATTTTCCCTGGTGAGCCGATCTTCGGCATACCGTTCGAAAGGGTGGCTAACTTGCCTGGGAATGTCCTTGTCGAAGTCTTTGCTGCGGAGAACCTTCTCTACCATTCGTGCGACGTCGTGGTAGCCGCTTGGATCGATATCCCGAGCGTCGATCGTCTGCAGGCCGACTTCATGCCTCCTGCAAGCTCGGATGAAGCTAAAACACCATAGCGTCCGTCCATACGGACGAGCGATCTTGAGACCAGATCCGTTCTCAACGTCCTCTCGCAGGCATCGGGGGCAATAGCGAAGGCGGGAGGTGGAGTACGAGCGCGCCACGATTACTTCGCCCTTTACGGCGGCGGGATTATCGATCTTGCGGACAGACCCTCTGTTTGCATCACGCGGGCCCAGGCCTGCGAATTTCATCAGTCGGCCAACTTCTTCCGCATCGCCGGCGATGATTGCCTGAACATTGAGCCCGAGATGGGAGCAGAACTCGCGCATGCTGGCAACGCCGTTGGCAGCGGCGAGCCTGGAGCAGAAGCTTGGAACGGTCTCGTCACTATGAAAATCGACTGCTACGTTCAATCGGCTCATCGCGGGCGGTCTCCCGCCTTCGGCTTCTTGAAACCGGCGTTGTCGTCGACCTGCTGTTCCGGCTGGTCGCCGAGTTCGGGCTTAGTCTCTATTGGCTCCTTGATCTTGGCGGCGCCTTCAGGAACGGCCTTCCAGGTCGAAACTTCGAAAATGTTGTCGTGCGGCAGGCATCGGGTCCGGTTGTAGTAGGCCTGGGCGAAGTCCGCGATCAGAACTTCGGTTCGGCCGGCCCTGATCGTCACCTCCACGGCGGAACGGATGTGTTCGATGATCGATCCTGCATTTCCTGCGCAGCCGTGGATCAGTTTTTCCGCAACCAAAACTAGGTTCCCGCGTGTGAAGTCGCTACGGCGCATGGCGAGACCGGCATGATCCACTATGATCTCCGTGAGCCAGACCTCCACCCGGCTGGTCTTGGCCGCGGGGACGGGCGATAGTTCGATGATCTCGGAGCGCTCCTCCATCTGCTTGTCGCGCCTACGCAGTTCGGCTAGCGGAGGGACGCCCAACACCACGAGCCTGATAGGCCAGTCCACCGCGTCAACAAGCGAAATGAGGTTGTCCGAGACTTCCTGAAGATCAGATGGATTGTCCACCTTCATCATACGCTGGGCCTCGTCTATGATGCCCCAGCGCACCCGATGAAATCTGATCTGGTCTTCGAGCAGCGGCCACGCCCTGGTCTTCAGGATGTCGTCCCTTACCGGGAACCCAAGATCCTTGACGAAACGGATCGCGACGTTTCGTTGCGTGCACGGCGAGGGGGTCGTCGTCCGGAGGAGCTGTTTGGCGTGACCGTCCTCATCATCGTACGAGTGAAACGCGGGGTCGCCGGCAATCGCATTCTTGATCAAGCGGCTTTTCCCGGCATTGGATTCGCCGACGATGAACAGGATTTTGGCCTTCTTCTCGCCGTTCTGCGAGATCAGGCTACGCTTCATGGCGCCGAGATATTCCTTCACGAGAGCGTCGCGGGGCGTCGAGCAGTTCATCTTCCGTATCGCATCCATGCGATCTGCAAGCTGAACGTCGGCCGGATCCATCGTGGCTCGCAGACGCGCGTCGGCCTTTCTGCGTCTCTCCTCAATGTCGCTGGTGGTATTGGATCGTTCAAACATCAATGCTCCTCGGTATAGCGGGCCGAATAGGTTGTTGGAGATTGCTGGACAGGTTCGTCCTTCGGAGGGGCCTCCTGCGTCGTAGCGGGGTCCTGCTTGGACTTCTTTCCCTTGGTCTTGACGGTTTCGCCGTATTTCGCAGCAACGGCTTCTGGCGACTGGCTTTTCGCCACCTCCAGGTCGTCGGGTTCCGGCTCGTCGTCGATCCCCCAGGCGTCCGCAAGGAACGGCACCATAGAAAAGTCCTGTCCGGAAAGCTGGAGGGTATACTCCGACTCGTCGACGACCCGCAGCGGACGCTGAATGTGCTTCTCGACGCGCGCGACGTGCTCTTCGGTGATGATCGGAGACGCGATGCTATGGGTCATTCGCGCGACTTCGGCGTAGTTGTCGATCGCCAGGATGGCGTCGTCGACTTGATCGAGAGTGCGATTGGTGTACTCGACGTCGATGACCTGCAGTTCGTGCAGCAGGGTTGTCGCCTTCCAGTAGGACATGCCCTTCATGCGATCGAGCCTGGCCGCCACCCGGAGACTTCTTCCGGCCTCGTCGTACGCCGTGATCTCGCCCAAATCCCACACGTCGATACGAATGTTTACCTCCGTGCCTGTGCGATCGCGGCGCATCTGCTGGATCGCAAGGCTCTGGTAGAAGAAGCCCATCACCTCGATGCCTTCGGGTTGGATGACGCGAGTGAGGTTGAGGCCGTAGATGTTGCGCCTATGCCATGAGGTCGGCGGTGGAGGCGGGGGCTTCAGCCTGCAGCCTTCGTCCCATGCCTGACGAGGCGACATGCCTCCAAGTTTTCCGGTGCTTCTCTTGTTGTGGTAGATGTCGACGATCGCCCTAATAAAGACTGCCTCGAGCATGACCGGGTCGACGGACGCGCCCTTCCTTGGGTCGCGATCTCCTCTTTTCACGACGTCCGAAAACGTCCGGCCGCTGAAATTCTGGAGGGTGAGGCCGGACAGGGTGCCGAACACCCGCTCCATAGTGCCTCTCAACCACGGCTTCTTCACAGGCGGGTGTAGCTTGGTGCCGCTGGCATCGGTGATTGTTGTGACTACAGCGTCGCTTGCGTACCACGACGCGCAGTCCAGTCGAGCCTTTCGCAAGCCGACGGCCACCGACCAGTCCGACCTGCATCCGGCATTCCGGGCGATCTGGTTCTTGTTGATGGCTACCAGCTCGAAGGCGGCCCGTGCGGTGTGAACCGAGGGGTTGCGGATGTGAATTCGGAAGGAAAGGAAGAACCCGGTGGCGTGATCCACCACCGCCGAAGCCCAGAAGCGCGCCTGGGCCTTTTCGTAAGCTTCCTGCTCCTCCTCGGTGAGATCTTCCCAGACTTTGATGATCTTTAGGAGCGTGACGATGTCGAGACGGCATTCGTCCGCTTCAACGAGGTCCATCGGAAGGCCGCGATCCTTCCCGATCACGATGTTATATTTCGCCTTCGCCTTCGCCTCTCCGTTCTGACCGAGATAGATCGCGAAGTCAGGAATGGCGGCGACGCGATTATAGAATGTCGTCCGGCAACCGAGATCGAGCTGCATTCCGCCGGGCCGGAGCTTGTTGAGCCGCCGCTCCGTGGCTTTCATCACTCTGAAGATGTAGGCGACGTTGGGGTCGGTGATCGAACAGACGCGCCAGACGAAGCGCCCCTGAAGTTGCTGCTCCTCCGGGGTGAACTCCGGCTCCCGCTCCGCCGAACCGCGGCCGTCAATCAAAGCTCTTGCGTCGTTTCCGGCCTTTGCCAGCTTCGCAGACCATTTGGCGACCGTATCGTACGGCGGCGGCTCGCCGATGGCCGGCAGTTTGTTGAAATGGATTCTGGTGTCTTCCTCGATTTCCGCGAGTTTTTTCATCTCCTTGTAATTCTGCATGAAGCGGCCGCGGATCTCGAACATGATCGTCGGGCGACGATCGTGCGGAATGCCACCCATCTCCTCGCGCGTCTGCCGCAGGAGCATGATCCAGAAGAGCTTGCGCCTCACCTTTCCCTGCTTCTTTTCCGGCAGGTCGCGCACATAGGCCGAGGTCGACGCAAGAAGGTCCTTGCGCCGCGGGTCGTAGTAATCCCGTTCCACGACGAGTTCGTCGACGTCGAGTGCCGCCTTGATCTCGTCGTTGTTCATGATGAAGGGTCGTTGGTCTCCTTCCTTTCGGACGAAGGCCTTCTTGTCCTTTCCGTCGACCTCAATCGTAATCTCGACCTCGTCGAGAAAGATCCGATCATAGGGACCGAAGTCGAATGGATTGCTCGCCATTCCGCCCGTCCGTCAATGGCGAGTGGTCGCCACGACACGCGCGGCGTCGGTGAACCGCAGACCAGGTTTCTCGATCTGGGCGAGACCATCGAAGTGCAGGCAGAGGAGCGCGTTCCAGACAGCGGCGTCTTCGGAAAGCCTGTCCTGTAGGCGCCAGATCTCCGTCGGTCGACCGATGGACCTCAGCGTTTCGAGGACCAGGTCGCAGTCCCGCTCGCAGCGGGCCGCACGCGCCTCGTTGATGTCGACGGCGTTCCATCCCTTGGCGCTCGTGATCTGCTTTTCGCAGAGGACGAGCCAGTGATCCGCGAAGCGGGGAAAGTGTGCGGCGGCGATGGCTCGGGCCTTCGCGAAGGTCTGGTCGGGCGCGAGCTGGTCATGCGCCTTGACGGCATAGGCAGTTCGAAAATTGCGATCGTCCGTTCCGCGGAAGTCGAACGTGTGCCCGGTCCGCACGCCGCCGAACATGAACTTGAGTTCTGGCGGCTGGTCCTCGACGAGAACTGTGCGTCGCCACGACAGCAGCATGTTTGCGAGGTAGTATTCCAGCATGCTCTCGAAAGTCAGCAGCCGGTTCCGGGCGATGTCGACCATGTGCCCGCGTACGCTGCTCGCCGACTTCAGCGAGATCTTACGGCTCGCCGTCGAAGGCCGGGGAGGCTCCCAGACGACGTCGGTGCGATCACCTGCTTCTTCGAACGTGAGCCCCGGATCGCCTTCGGGCGTGACGCCGACGATGATCAGGCGGCCGGCCGAGGGACGGTCGGCGGTAGCGTATCGGATGACGTCTATCACCGAACGGACGGTGCCGCGCTCCTTACGGTCCATGTAGTCGATCAGGCGGCGCTCACGCATTCGCGCCTCCTGCCTGGGAAAGCGCCGATGCGTTGCCGTCTACGAACTCCACCACGTCGGGCATGTGCTCGTCGGGCCAGTCTGGAGACGAAGCGATTGTCTGATCGTCGTCCTTTTCGGACCGCATAGATGACAGGGCGCGAACAAGAAACGCGACGTCGGCACCGGCGCGCGCGAGTTTTCGGACTACTGGTTTCATGGCTTCTCCTAGATCTGGACATGGCTTCGCCGTCCGCGTGGGCGACGCGGTTCGGCGGCCCGGCGATGTGGAAATTCGGACAGGCCCGGTCGGCTAGCGACTAGGCGCGATGGCTAGTGGAGCGAACGTTTCGCTTTCAGGCCGAGCTTCAACGACATCCGCGAAAGCTGGACTGGAGTGACGACGGCGTCAGGAATGCCTTCGCGTACGCGAGGCGCATATTCAGCAATTATTTCGATGACGGCTTCATTGTCCTCCGACGTGCGCGGCGGCGGCTCCTCACAAAAAGCCGCAAGGCGGCGGGCGGCGATCCAAAACCTCTTTCTATCGAACTCAAAGCGTTCTGTCTTTTTTCGCGTCATCGAGGTCTCCTTCGTCAGTATTCGTCTCGGGACCGGCCGCACGGGTTCGCCTTCGTAATACGGAAGGATTCCGTTCACGCGCGACCGATGTTTGTGGACCGCCGCGCCGGGTGAGCGCGGCAGCGTTATCCGTTAGCGTGAGCGCCTGATACGAACCGAAGGCTCGTCCGGCGTCGGGAGGGTGCGCTGGCCTCGAATGCGCTGCCACGGGATACTAAGAACCATCGGCAGGTGCAGAGCGACATAACCGGCGAATTCTTCCTTGGGCGGAACAGGCATCTCGCAACCCTGACGCACGTTGTATTCGACCGTCGCCAGGCGGAGTTTCTCATGAAGGGCGTCCACGCTGCCATTCAGTTCACGCCGCCAGCGGTCAATCACGGCGAAACAGAAGCTGACACCGAAAACGTCCGGCGTAAGGGTGCCCACCCAACGCGGGAACTCAGGGTGGCGTTCGCGTAGGCGGGCAAGAAGATCTTCTATCGTTTCCAAGACATGGCTCCTCGTTCGCAACGACGATTGTCGTTGCGTTGAAAGTGAATTTCGGTCTAATGCCACCGATCCGGCGACGGTGTCGCAGGTTGATAAGCGTTCGGCTTTTCAGTGTGTTAGATCAGCGCCGCTAGGTCGCGGGCACCGCATGCTTTGCTATCATGCGTCTCGTCTCCGGTTTTTTGATCGTATAACCGAAAACGAATCGCTCCGCAGGATCTCGAACGCAAAAAAGATGCGGCGACTCGTTTTTTTGTCTTGGCAGTGAAATGAGAGGAAGGCTGGGAAGGTATCGGTGCGCATGACGGGTCTCCGGTTTCAACGACTGAAAGGAGACCGGACGGTGGCGAAAGGTCGCCGCGATCTCCGCTAGAGCGGGAGCGTCCGTATGGTTATTCGGCTGCGCATGTGCATGTCGTCTCTCCGTCGAGAAGAACCTGACCGATAGTGATTCGGTATCCGCTGAACCGAAAATTGTCCACGAATTTATTTAAATCCGACAGTATTGACGCCGCGGCGGGCGGCGCCTTTCACTGGCGCCCACGCGCGTATGGGAGCGCGTGAGCGCCAGTCGCTTGTCGCATGCAGAACCGGCCGCAATCCTTCCTTCGGAGCCACCGGAGGAAGCGCATGAAGTACATCAGAAGCCGGATGATCGAGTTCCGCGACCGCATGGACCCGCTGCTCAAGGAGCTGAACCTGCGCGCGAGAACCCAGACGAACGAACATGGTGTCGAGGTGTACTTCGTGGCGCGGGACAGGACGCGGGATCCGCTGATGTCGCACAGCTCCGTGTCGATCCTGTTCGAAGACAAGGATTCCACGGGGCTACGCGAAGCGGCGTGGACACACGCCTGTCTTCAAATCGAGCAGCACGAACCGCGCGCCCTGGGAAACACCGGCTGGGCGCACCGGAGGTGGTGGGAATCCATCCCCGTCTTTCTGCCGACCGATCCCGACGAAATGTGGTCCCTCATCGAGAAGAACTTCCGGGAGCAGCCGTTCATCACGATCGAGGAAAGGCCGATGGAGGTTGAGAGCTATGAGCTTGCCGACGCGTTCTTCGCTGCCGAGCGATCCGTCGAAGGATTGGACGTCGGGCGCGAGGTCACGGAGCTGGGCTCGATCGAGAGCCTCGTGTTCCATGACGAATCCGGCAGGGACGTCAGGCTGGAATTCCCGGCTCACGGGTTTGGCCGGGTCTTCGTCGACGGAGAGAAGGTCGGGGAGTTCGACCAATATCACGAGGAGCGGATCGCCAGCATGGCCCGCGCGCTGCAGCGCTGCAACGACTACGCCACCACCTTCCTCCGGAAATGACCTAGTTCGGAAGGTCCGGCTAGGCCGGCCGCCGACAACTGGGTCGGCTGGACGAACCCTTTTTCCTCGGCGTCCAGAAGCGAAGCCAGCCGCCTGATACGCGTCCGGCGTTTGGCGATCGGTTCGATGTCCTCGATCGGCTCGCCACGGCGTAGACGCTCGGCCAGCTCCATACCGATCGTGGTGTCCCAGGAACGTCCGACGCGGCCTCGCAACGGTCTGAATCCGATCCTGCTCTCGTCGAGCAACGGCTCGGCCAGGGCCGCAGCCAGGTCGAAGCGAACGCCAGTGAGGGCCGTGTAGATCGCTAGGCCGAACGCCTTTGCGACAATAGGGGGGAAGGCGTCGCCGACCATGTCGATGTTGCCGCCTCCCTCCGCGTGAAAGACCCATCGGTCAGGGAATCCTTGAGCGCGCGCCAGCACGTCCAATGTGAGCTTGGGCTTAAATCCTTCATCCTGCGCTTCGAGGAGAGACGGCGGACCACCGGCGAAGCTCGTGCCGTCGAATCCCGCCTTGGCTAATCGACGGAGCCGGGAGTGCCGATCTTCTGACGACGTCTTCGTGACGGTCGGCAAGCGCTCCGTCGCAAACTTCTCGCGCCACGACTTCGCCCACTGGTCGTACTTCCACTGAGGGCTTCCCGACATCACCGAACTCTTCAATTCGTCCGGCGTCTCGTGGCGGATCACCAGAGGACCCAGAACGTCGGAAACGTATCCCTGTAGAGGCGGAGCTGTCCGCGGGGGAATGAAGAAACCTTCCACGTCGTTTCGAAGACCGACAATGACGATGCGTGTGCGGTCCTGCGGAAGACCGAAATCGGACGCGTCGACGGTCACGACGTCCACCCTGTAGCCAAGCGACGACAAGTCCGCGCATATGCTCGCGAGGTAGGAGGCGTGCTTCGTGTCCTTCATGCCAGGGACGTTTTCGAACATGAACGCTCGCGGGCCGACGAGCTTCACCGCCCGGATCATATCAGGGAACAAATCGTCCTTGGATCGACGGCCCAGCCGATGTCCGGCTTGCGAGAAGGGCGTGCAGGGCGGACCGCCGGCCAGGAGATCGATGTCCTTATAGGCCGCAAATTCGCTGTCTGCGACTTCCCTGATGTCGACCCTCCTGACGTTCCAGCTCGACCAGTTGCGCTTGAGCGTCCTGACGCGCCTGCGCAGCTTTTCGTATAGAGCCACATGCTCGAATCCCGCCGACATCAGGCCGATCGCCTGACCGCCGCCGCCCGCGCATAGTTCGAGCGCACGCAGCTTCCCTGGAGGACGCACGGCAAGCTCGACGTGACCCGAGCGGGAAGGCGCGGAGTTCGTCGCGAGATAGAAGAGCGCGTCCGTCAGCTCGGTCAAATGCAGATCCGGAGGTTCCGGATCGAACGAGAAGCCGCCGTTGTCGGCGAACCGCCCGGAGGCGAACCTGCGCAGGGCGGCCACGGCCCGAGCGAGGGCTTCGTCGTGCGTGTCCTCTTCTGTTGCGCCGAAGGATTCGACAAGTCCAAGATGGCGCTCGACGTCGCGGCATGCGGACTGCGCCAGCTTCACGATCGCGGTAAACGCGCTGTCATATCCCTCGCGGGCTCCGGGTCTTTCGAATCCATCGTCGTCAGACCGCTGGACGAACTTCTCGCGGAATTGCCAGATCTCCCTTAGCAGCGCATCGACCTTGGATTCGATCGACTTGATCGCGAGCGCCGTAGCTTTGCGGCCGAAGGATTCGAAACTGCTCGAGCGGGCGTCTTCGAACCTTTCCTCCTCAGTCTTCCCAGTCCGGTGCATGAAGGATTCAAGTCGGGCGACCGCGCGCTCGTCGAGACGTACGCCGCCACGGACGGTCGCCGCGGCGGAGTCGTACGCCTGGCTGGACGCGATGGCAGGAGAGGCGATCGTGGCGAACAGAGGATCCTCGTCATCAAACAGGTCCTGATGCTCGGCAAGGAGCCGGCCGAAGCTTCGGATCACGTCCAGTTCCTGTTCACCGACGCCGGCTCTGGTCTTCAAAAGCGCGGACACGAATTCGGGATCGGCTGCCCCGTCCAGTTCGCCGACGATTTTCGATGCGCGTGACAGAGCGATCGAGATCGCCTTGAGCTGATTTTCCACGTCGTCTGCGGCCTTCACCACCCAGGCTTCGTCAAGCAGGTGTTCGCGATCCATGTCGGCCCTCCATTGCAGGGCGATCCGTACCAGACGTCGGTTGCATTAGTGGAAAAGGAATTGGTGAATTTTCACTGACGACAGCGTCCGGCCTTGCGGCGGTGGAAGGAATTCGAGCAGGAGGCCCCTAAAAGATCCTCAACGGAGGGTGAAGGCTTGGCAGCGGTATCGGCGTGGCGGGCTCGACCACCCATCGGTTCTGAAGAGGATTAAAGACGCCGGGAAGGGGATGATACCTGTCGATCAGCTCATAGTCGGCGTCCGTGGTGACGATCGGCGTTTCATACGCTATGGAGACCGCAGCTATCATCAGGTCATGGCTGACCCGCTGGTTGTTTGCTTTGGGCTGCGCGTGCCAGAACTGCTTCAGCTTTGGATTCGCCATCATGTCGGCAAGTATATCCTCGGCGACCTTTCCCATCCCAAAGTAGATGAAGTCCGCGCGGTCCAGATCCTCGACCACGGCTCGAATTCTTGCCGCCACATGCGGATCTCTCGTCAGGCGCAGTCCGCGCTTGACCTCCAGCACGACCGGAAAGCATAGGCAGAAGTCCACGACGTGCGAAGCTGCCTGTAGCCAGATCCTTAGTCCTTCCGGCGGCCTCCGACGCGCTCGGGCACTGATGATCATGGTATCCAGCAACAGCCTTGGTCTTCCCGCGGAGATGAGATTGCCTTCGCCGGACATGTGTAGCTCGAAGAGAGAATTGCTCTTGCGGCGAAGAAACAGTAGATTAACGTTGACGTCAACTAAATGGGTTATGTGAGTCTATTGGGATATTCGGACGCATGGAAAAGGTCTGGAGCCGAAATGAAGCCGAGGCGGATGCCGCAACGTTGTTCGACGCTGCTCGGTTGACGCCGCAGACGGTTCGGGAGCATGACGGCAAGTTCATCGTCCGCTTCGAGCCGAAAGCTAAGACGCCGGTTTCCGAGTGGGCGGTCCGCGCCGGCACGCTCGAAGACGACGACGTCCTCTGAGTGATGGTGGAAGGATGTGAATGGCTCCCGCCAAATATCTTCCTGGTGGCCGACCCATCTACTGACCACATTCCTAACGGCCTAGCGATATACTTACCTGGGGATGATAGTCGCCGTACTCGGCGCGGCGCTTATCCTGCAGCCTTTACAAGAAGAAGATAGACTATAGCGGCTATCGGCGCGACAAATGCGGCGATTGCCGCCCAATCCCCTGTTCTCAGGTCACGCAAATTTTTCACAGTCCTAGGCATTGATGCACTCTCCTCACTCTATTGAAGCTAGGCATGATATTCTGCCGGCGTCAAACTGAGAATGGCCGGCCGACACGCTCATCCCGATATCAACTATTCCACCTCCGACTTCACATAGAGGCCGGCCTGCAAGGTTCCTCTTTCTCAATGTTGCCAACGATCCATATGGCTCGCTGCCGCAGCCATGGTCGCCCGGATTGACGACTACAGAGACGTCGTTCTCTCAGTAGTGTAGCCGTTCCTGCTTGCAGAAGTCGGCGGCATCGAATCCTCGAGAATTGAGAGATCGACACCATGCCACCTCTGCGCCTCCATAGTTCTCCGATTTCATAATGGGCCGGCGTTTTGAATCGCTTAAACATTAAGGCCTCGCTTATGCTTCGATCAGGGGCCGTCCCTTGAACGATCGGAACTACATACGATGGCATTGACGCCTACCTTCAAAGACATACCGGATGGAAAAGTGGCGGAGGCGACCGAAAGGGAGTTTCTTCGCGGCCTCGCTGTCTGAGCCGGCGCGCAAAAACTGCGCCGCGCCCGGTCGACTTCGTCATCTGAGCGTCAGCTAACTCGTCGGCTGTCCGCTCGCGTTCTTCACAAAGCCCTTTGGTGCGTAGACTTTCACAGGGGCGGTGAGAGGCTCACCCGCTTGAGCAATTGTTGATTCATGGCGGCGTCGGCCGGTCTCCTGCGGAGAAGGGGTCGGGCTTGTGGCGCTTGGCCAATAACCAGTCGTGGTAGGTTGGCGGCGAGCCGCGAAGGCGCTTGTCGTCCGCTCCGTGGATGGTGCGGGGTCGCCGCGGATATGATAATATGTGCGGGGCATTGACCACGGGAGGGGAAGATGCGCCGAATCCTTCTGTCTCTGATCCTTTGCACTCAGCACGCATCGATGTCGTTCGCATCCGGACCTGCGGTCTTCTACACGGGTTCGTTCGGCGACAACCGGTCTGTCGACCTCAGCCTGGCTGAGGGCGGGCCTGCCCGCGATCCCGCCTTCGATTTCGAGGTCGTCATCACGCTGACGGAATTCGACGGCGGCGGGGCGGAGCTCTATCGCGATGGAGGAAGACACCGGGCAAGCGTTCGCTGCTTCTCGCCCGCCGTGGTGCGGGTCAATTCCGTCAACTATATGGTCGACGTTTCGACGCGGCCGGGAACGGACTGGAAGCACGATCTCTGGGCGGCGCTCTGCACCGCTCCGGTTTCCTGAGCGGCAGCTCAGCGTGGCTTGATCGATCGAGGCGTCACCCCTTCCGGGGGCGGACCTCTAGGAACACGTATGGCGCGCCGGTTCCCGAGGGGATCGCATAGACGTCATAGACCGCGGCCGGATCGACACCCATTCCCAACGAGCCAGGCGGCATGCCCGGCACGGCCAGCCCTCGGACGGGCGGCCGCTCTCGGAGCAGGCGCTGGACGGCCTCGAGCGGCACATGTCCCTCAAGGTAGTATTCCTCGACGACGGCGGTGTGGCATCCCTGCATGTCAGCAGGCACGCGAAGCCGCGTCTTGACAGGGGCAAGGTCGTCGGTATCGCGGACGTCGAGGAAAAATCCTGCTGCCTCCATCGCCTTCGACCATTCATGACAGCAGCCGCAGTTCGGATCCTTGTAGACCGTCATCTTCGTCGGCGCGTCGGCGCGGACACCTCCACCAGGGAGCACAAAGGCGGAGGCCGCCATTGCAAGAAAGCTTCTCCTTTGCATCGTCTCCACTCCGTGATGTCCCGCCGCCCGGATCGGGGCCGGACGGCGGTAGGCGGTTACTTTACATTGGTGACGGTCAGCTTGCCATTCACGCGTTCGGCAACGAACTCGATGTTCGAGCCTTCCTTCAGTCTTTCGAGCAGAGCCGGGTCTTCGACCCGGAAAACCATCGTCATCGCAGGCATGTCGAGGCCCTTCAGGTCCTCATGCTTGATGGTGACCTTCTTCGCCTTGGCGTCGACCTTATTGACGACACCCTTGGTGAATTCCTGGGCGAACGCACCGAAAGCCGCGCTGGCAGAGAGCAGGGCGGCCACGCTGATTTTGATCAGGGCAGTTTTCATGTTCGTAGCTCCTTTTTGCGGATTATTTCCCAGCGACGGTGACGTCGCCGTGCATGCCGGCTTCGTAATGGCCGGGGATCAGGCAGGCGAACTTGAATTCGCCGTCGGTGGTGAACTTCCAGACGATCTCGCCGGATTGACCAGCCGGAAGGCGGATGGAATTGGCGTCGGCATGTTCCATTTCAGGGAACTTCTCCATGACCTTCTTGTGCTCCAGAATCTTGTCTTCCTGATCGAGCACAAATTCGTGGTCGATGGTTCCGGCATTCTTGATCGCGATCTTGACCGTCTGCCCCTTGCGAACGTTGAAGACCGCGGGGGTAAACAGCATCTTTCCGTCGTCGGTTTCCTTCATCGTGACGCGGATGGTCTGTGTCGCCTTGGCCTTGTCGCCGGGTTCTCCGATAGCCATCTTCTCGCCGTGCCCACCGGCATGATTGCCGGAGGCAAGTGCTGGCGACGCGAGTGCTGCGAGGGCCAATGCCATGAGATAATTCTTCATCCGTAATTCCTTTTCGATGTTGAGATCGGACCTCAGCCGTTTGTCGGCTTCGGCGTGATTTGCGTTTTTGCGTCTTTGGCCTTGGTCGCGTCCGGAAGTTCTCCGGTCCACTCGAAGGCCTGCGTTCCGGGCGGGTTTTCGTACCAGCCAGGATCTGAGTAATCGTCTGATGAGATCCCCTCGCGGACTTTCACGACCGAGAACATGCCGCCCATTTCGATCGGACCATGCTGCCCCCAACCGGTCATCATCGGAACGGTGTTCTCGGGGATGGGCATTTCCATTTCGCCCATGTCGGCCATGCCCTTGGTGCCCATGGGCATGTATTCCGGCTGCAGCTTCCTGATCTTTTCGGCGACCTTCGATTTGTCCGCACCGATGAAGGTTGGAATGTCGTGACCCATGGCGTTCATCGTGTGGTGCGACTTGTGGCAGTGGATCGCCCAGTCGCCGAGATACTTGGCGTCGAATTCGTAGGCACGCATCGCGCCGACAGGGATGTCGATGCTCACCTCCGGCCACCGCGCTTCCGGCCGCACCCAGCCGCCGTCGGTACAGGTCACCTCGAAATCGTAGCCATGCATGTGGACCGGATGGTTGGTCATCGTCAGGTTGCCGACGCGGACGCGCACCCTGTCGTTCTTCGACACGACGAGAGGGCTGATGTCCGGGAACACGCGGCTGTTCCAGCACCACATGTTGAAGTCGGTCATCTCCATGATCCGCGGCACGTAGGAGCCGGGGTCGATGTCGTAGGCGTTGAGGAGGAAGACGAAGTCTCGGTCGACGCGCATGAACTTGGGATCTTTCGGATGGATCACGAAGAAACCCATCATGCCCATGGCCATCTGCACCATCTCGTCGGAATGCGGGTGGTACATGAAGGTGCCGGATTTCACGAGGTCGAACTCGTAGACGTAGGTCTTGCCGACCGGAATGTGCGGCTGCGTCAGCCCGCCGACGCCGTCCATGCCCGATGGCAGGATCATGCCGTGCCAGTGGATCGTCGTGTGCTCCGGCAGCTTGTTCGTCACGAAGATGCGGACGCGGTCGCCTTCGACCGCCTCGATGGTCGGCCCCGGAGACTGTCCGTTGTAGCCCCAGAGATAGGCGGTCATGCCGTCGGCCATCTCGCGCTCGACTGGTTCGGCGACGAGGTGAAACTCCTTGACGCCGTTGTTCATCCTGTGGGGCAGGGTCCAGCCATTGAGGGTGACCACCGGCTGATAGTCCGGACCTGAGGCCGGGTGGAGTGGCGGCTGCATGTCCGCCGATTCCATTGTCGGTGCGTCGGGCAGGCCCATCGCCGACGTCTTCGTCCAGGCGGCTGCGGTGAGCAGAGTGGCGCTGGCTCCAAAAAGTTGTCGTCTGTTGAACATGGTGTGTCCTTTCTCAATGACCGCCGCCAGCGCTGCTTTGGGAAGCAGCGGCGACCTCGGTCTCTGCCGTCGCCTTCGTCGCGCCGCCGCCGTAGATCGCAGGCGCGAGGTTAGCTTCGGCCAGCCAGAAGTCGCGCTTTGCGTTGACGGAGAGCAGGATGGAGTTGATCTTGTCACGGGTGTCGGTGAGCAGCTCGAAGGTGTTCGAGATCATGCCGTTGTAGGTCAGCAGGGATTCTTCCTCGACCTTGGTGCGCAGCGGTACGACGTCGTTGCGGTAGTGCCGCGCGATATCGTAGTTCGAGCGGTAGGCTTCGTATGCGGAGCGTGCTTCCGAGCGGACGTTGACGGCTTTCTCCGCCAAGAGGTTCGCCGCCCGCATGTAGGAGAGCTCGGACTTGCGCATCCGGGCCTTGCCGGTGTCGAAGATCGGGATGGCGAACTCAAGCTCGACCTGCGCAGTGGTTCGCGTTTTCGTCTCGTCGTCCTCGATTTCGCGTTCCGTTTCGAAGCCCGTCAGGATTTCGAGGTCGGTGACATAGCGCGTTGCCTCGGTCAGGCCGTATGACCTGGCGGTGGCTTCGAGTTCGAGCTTTGCGACCTGGAGGTCTATCCGATTTCGGAGTGCTTCGGCCTCGATGGTGTCTCGCCTGACGACGGACTTGGGTAGCGGGGGCAGGCTGTTCGGGACCTGATAGTCCAGATCGGAGCCCCAGAGGCCCATCAGCCGAGTCAGCTCCTCCTTGGCAAGACGGGCGGACAGGCGGGCCTTCGCCGTTTCTCCGGCGAGTTCGGCGACGAAGACATGCTCACGGGCTTGAGCGCCCTTGGCCATAGCGCCGGTCTCGCCAAGCTTCTCCGCGAGTTCCGAGGCTGCGTCGGCGGTCGCCTGGGCACGCTGGAGCTGCCCGACGGTCTCCCATGACGCCACCGCGCCGATCCAGGCGCGCCGGGTGTCGGCGGCGACCTGAAGCGTCTCCACCGCCGCGGTCAATTGCGCCTGCCGGAAGCGGGTGTCGGCGATCGCCATGTCCCTGTTCTTCGTGGCGAGCGCCAGGATGTTCGTCGTGATCATCCCTTCGATCGTCTTGAACGCCTCCAGGCCCGGCGCGCCCATGCCTGTGGTGCCGATGGAGACGGTCGGGTTGAGGAACATCGTCGACTGCCAGGCGTCGGCGGCGCTGTCGCCAAGATCGGCATAGGCGGCCTGCAGGCCCTTGTTGTTGAGCAGCGCGATCTGGACGGCCGTCTCGACGTCGAGAGGCTTCGTCCGAGGAAGCAGGCTTTTGACCTGCGCGGCCGCCGATCGGGCCTGGTTCTGGTTCTGGATCCAGACGGTCTCTTTCGCCGTGACGGTGGCGGTCTTGTTGGCAACGGAGGTGAAGCCCGCCTCCTTCCGGGAATAGTCGGCGCCTGTGACACAGCCGCCGAGCGTCAGGGGGAGCGCCAGCGCCATCAGCAGTATTCTCGGGCTGCTCATGAGGCGTCTCCCTTGGCTGGAGACTGCAGATCGTTCTGCCGACGCCATGGCTTGGGGTCGACGGGTTGCCGGGTGACATAGCCCGAGATCGGCGACCTGTAGACAAGTGAGCGCGCCGATGGCTGTTCGACCGCGGCGGACGACGCCACCACGTCGGGAGGAAGCGTGGATGCGCAGCCGCCGACCAGAAGCGGCAGTCCCACCACGAAAAGCGAGGGTTTCATTATGAAATGTCCGAATAAGAGATTAGCCTACGGGCGCTTGCCTAACGGGCAGGCGACCGGCTGGACCCGATCAAGCGGGTGCGTCTCTATTCAGATGTTCGGGGGACGGTCGAGGGTCGGCAGTTCGCCAAGGGTCGTCCGGTCGTCGATGAACTGCCGGATCGAAGTTACGACGGGTCCGCCGACGTCGGGGCTCGCACACATGATGCCGATTCCGCCGCAGAAGTCCTTGCAGCATTCCTGCTTGACTAGCTTCGAAGCGCCAGCGTCGTCATCGGATACGTCGCCATGCGAGTGGCCGTGATGGGCCGCCTCCGACATGTCGTGGCCTTCGTTGGATTGCGTCACGTCCGAGACGACCGCTTTCAGCTCGGGAAACGAGGAGCCATGCATTGCAGCGCTGGCGTTCGACAGCGAGTACCCCGCCAGTGATACGATGATCACCAGCCGCATCAGCACGAGCAGCCTGCTCATTGCGATTCGGTACATCTTGCCCATGCTCCTCGAACTACATGCAAAGCAGCCCGATTTCAATTGCGACCGATATGTCGTCAATGTTCGAGTCCTTTATGTGGCGCGAACATCACGTTATGCAGAAGCTAGGGCTTCCAACAGTGGCAAGGTCAACAGGGGCTGTCTTTTCTACGATGATCGATCTCGCATCCTATGTCGCCCTGTTCGCCGCCGCTCTCGGCGCGGCGACAGTGCTGCCGATGCAGTCGGAGCCCGTGCTGGTGGGGCTTCTTCTTACAGGCAAGTTCTCCGTCCTGGCTCTGCTCGCGGTCGCCAGCGTCGGAAACACGCTTGGCAGCATCGTCAACTGGTTCCTCGGACGCGGAATCGAAAAGTTTCGGGATCGGCGCTGGTTTCCCGTCGGCGAAAAGGCGCTCGAGCGTTCGTCCGGCTGGTACCGGAAATATGGAAAATGGACGCTTCTCCTGTCCTGGATGCCGCTGTTTGGCGACGCCCTGACCGTTGTCGCCGGCGTGCTTAAGGAGCCGCTGCTTCCGTTCACGATCCTTGTGTTCATTGCCAAGACAGGACGCTACGTCGTGCTGACGTTCGCCACGTTACAGATCGTCGGCTGACCGCTTCCGGCGCGGGAACACCATCCGGTCGACCGTCTCGTCGCGGGCGACCACCGTGTGCCAGATCGCCGCCGCGAGATGCAGCGCCACCATCGCCAGGATGATCCTCGACCCGACGACGTGGTAGGGCGCGATGCCAAACCAGAAGTAGCTCGCGACGAAGCCCATGCAGGCCTGCGCGATGATCGCAGCATAGAAGGCATGGTGAAGAGCCGTGGCGGCCCGCGCGGCCCACTTGCCTGGCGCGTGGGTCTCGGCCGGCTGAAGGAGACGAAGAACCAGCCGCAGGCCCATCAGCAGGCCTATCGCCATTCCCGAGTAGTTGTGGAGATGGTGCTGGACGACGTCCCAGTAAGCCGGGGTCATGCCCATGTGGACGGCGTGGTGGGTTCTCTCGATGCTGCCGCCCGTCAGATACTGGACCGGCACCAGGAGGGCGACCAGCCAGTGAAGTCCTATCTGGGCCAGCGAATAGCCAGGTTTCATCGAATTTTTCCGAGCGAGAGGCCGCAGACTAGCCGGCGACGGTTAATGCTTCCTCATCGCCCGGTTGCCAAAACGCGGTGCCGCCACAGATCACTGGTACCTTGGAACATTGCTGCTGCCGCGCGGTTCTATGGTGGAAGGGAAATCCAGCCGAATGGGACTTTGGAGCATATTGCGCTACGCTCAGCTTCTCGTCGTCGCGATCCTCGTTGCGGCGAATCCTTCTGACGTGGCCGCGGCGGCGAGCACCCTTCAAACCCAACACTGTGCCGTCGTCGAGGAGCGTGATCACCATCCGGGGCATGCTTACGACCCGCAGACCGGCTGCTGTTCGACGATGCACTGCTGTCCGATCCTTCCGGAACTTGCCAAGATCGCGGCTCCACGCATCGAACCGGGTAGGCATGAACCGACGCCGTCCGTCGAGAGGCCGCTGCTGCTGATCCGCGCGATCGACCCGCCGCCCCGATTCCCGCCAGTCTGAGACAGAACAACCAACCTCAACCAGATTTCGGAGATCGAAACATGAAGACGTTCACCAAGCTCCTGTGCGCGGCAGCCGCCGCCTCCTTCGCAATCCTGCCGTCGGTGGCCTCCGCCCAGTCGACGATGGCCTACCCGGAGAAATGCAAGTCCCAAGGCATGGACATGTCGAAGGCGGACATGCCTTCGGGCGGCATGCCGATGGGCGAGATGACCGACTATCAGAAGGCGTCGATGGACGGCATGAAGGACATGCACATGAACATGATGCAGGGAATGATGAAGAAGGACGCCGACGTCTCCTTCGTCTGCGGCATGATCGCACATCACATGGGCGCAATCAGCATGTCGGAGGTCGAGCTTAAGTACGGCGACAACGAAGAGGCCAAGCAGATGGCCAAGAAGGTCATCGAAGCCCAGAAAAAGGAGATCGAAGAGATGTCCAAGTGGGTGGACAAGGAAGCCAAGTAGGAGATTGAGCCATGCATCACATGTCGACTGAGATGAAAGCCTGCATCGACAACTGCCTCGCCTGCTACCGCGAATGCCTGTCGATGGCCATGGGCCACTGCCTAGAACTGGGCGGCGAACACACCAAGCCTCAGCACTTCAAGCTGATGATGGCCTGTGCGGAGATCTGCCGGACCTCTGCGCACTTCATGCTCATCGGCTCGGAGCACCACAAGCATGTCTGCCGGGAATGCGCCGAAATCTGCGGCCAGTGCGCCGAAGACTGCGAGCGGATCGGCGACATGCAGAGCTGCGTCGACGCCTGTCGCCGCTGCGCCGATAGCTGCCGCAAGATGGCTGCGTGATCGGGGAGGGCGACGTCCGCCCTCTTGCTGCCTAGATGAGAACGGATATCAGGTGAAGCGACGAATATCCGCAGCAGGTGGCACGGCACGGTTTGGAACGCAGCGTTTATGAAGACCGCTTACATGAAGAAGGTTGGACTGCTCTCCATCGTGGGAGCAGTCCTGATGGCGGGGGTTCCGTCGCCGGCCGCGGAGGACATGGTCACCCGTCGCCAGGCGGACATGAAGGCCATGGCCGCCGCGGCGAAGACGATCTCCGGCATGTTCAAGGATCCGGCAACTTATAAGGCCGGCGAGTTCACATGGGCGGCCGACACGATCCGCGACAAGTCCGGCAGCGTTCTCTCCGCACACTTCGCCTCCGAGGCTGCCAGTCCGCAGTCGAAGGCGAGGCCGAACATCCTCGAAGAGCGCGACCGGTTCGACAGCATCGCGAACGACCTGCGTGACTACGCGGTCGCGCTGGATGCCGCTGCGGAGAAAAACCCCGGACAGATGCCCGCCAGCATGCGGATGAAGCCTGGAGAGGCGATGGGCGGCGGGCCGCTCGGCACCCACGTCCGCAACGAGCAGGAACTGTCGGCGATGCCCGCCGAACACGCGTTCCACCTGATGCTCCAGACCTGCACGACCTGCCACGTCAGGTTCAGGATGGAATGACGTCGCCACTCGGGACCGAGAGGTGCGGCTAGCGCCCACCGTGGTCCGTCTTCAATCCGTTGAGACCGAAGCGGGAATTGATCGCAGGCGGCGGCGCTTCTTCGCTCTGATTGGCGAACTCCTCGATGATCGGGCAGTCGGGCCGATCATCGCCATGGCAGTGCTTGACCAGATGCTTGAGCGTCGCCGTCATGGCGTGGATCGCAGCCGCCTTGCGTTCGAGCTCCTCGATGTGTTCGCGGGCGATGCTCTTCACGTCGGCGCTCGCTCTCGACCTGTCCCGCCAGAGAGCGAGCAGAGCCTTCATCTGTTCGACGGAGAAGCCGAGATCCCGCGCCCTGCGTATGAACCGCAGGGTGTGGACGTCGTTGTCGCCGTAGGTGCGGTAGCTCGATTCCGTGCGATGCGCGGGCGTGATCAGCTTTATCTGCTCGTAGTAGCGGATCATCTTGGCCGACACGCCGCTGGCCTTTGCTGCCTCTCCGATGTTCATTCCATGCTCCTGTCGATATGGGGAGGGCGGCGCCGATGGCGACGCCCCGATTGCTTCAAGCTTCTATGCCGCGAAGGCGGAGCGCGTTGCCAAGGACGAACACGCTCGACATGGCCATCGCCCCGGCGGCGAAGACAGGCGAAAGCATGGTGCCGTTGAACGGATAGAGAAGACCGGCCGCAACGGGCACAAGGCTGGCGTTATAGACGAACGCCCAGAACAGGTTCTGCTTGATGTTCCGGATGGTCGCGCGGCTCAGCCCGATGGCTCTGACGACGGCGGTGAGGTCTCCGGACATCAGCACGACGTCGGCGCTCTCGATCGCTACGTCCGTGCCTGTGCCGACGGCAAGTCCCACGTCCGCCTCGGTAAGTGCCGGGGCGTCGTTGATGCCGTCACCGACGAAGGCGACCTTGCCACGCTCGCGCAGCCGTTTGACGGCCTCTACCTTGCCTTCCGGACGCACCTCCGCAATCACCTGGTCGATGCCGAGCTGGGCGGCGATCGCCTCGGCGGTACGACGGTTGTCTCCGGTGATCATCGCCACTTCGAGACCAAGGGCATGCAGGGACCGGATCGCTTCGAGCGTCGTTTCCTTGATCGGATCCGACACGGCGACGATCGCCGCAAGACGGCCGTCCACGGCGACATAGAGCGGCGATCTGCCCTTGCTGGAGAGTGCCTCGGCGATCGAGGCGAATCCTTCCACGGAGACGCCCTCGCGGACGAGCGCCCGATCCGCGCCCACGAGCAGCGATCGACCTGCGACGGTGCCCTGCACGCCGTAGCCGGGAGACGCTTCGAAGCCCTCCACGGCGGCGAGCGCCAGTCCCTCCGCCTCGGCAGCCTTGACGATGGCTTCGGCGATCGGATGCTCCGACAGCGCCTCGATGCTCGCCACCCAGGCAAGGACGTCCTCTCGCAGGAAGCCTTCCGAAACCTGGAAGTCGGTCAGCTCCGGCTTGCCCTTCGTCAGAGTTCCGGTCTTGTCCAGGGCCACGACGCGGGCCTCGCGCAGGCTTTGCAGCGCCTCGCCCTTGCGGAACAGAATCCCGAGCTCGGCCGCGCGGCCGGTCCCGACCATGATCGACGTCGGCGTCGCGAGACCCATCGCGCACGGACAGGCGATGATCAGGACGGCGACGGCGTTGACCAGCGCGAAGCTAAGCGCAGGGGACGGGCCGAGGATCATCCAAGCGCCGAACGTCAGCAGCGCGGCGAGGATGACGGCGGGGACGAACCAGCCGGTCACCCTGTCCACCAGGGCCTGGATCGGCAGCTTCGATCCTTGCGCGGCCTCGACCATCCGGACGATCTGGGCGAGCACGGTGTCGGCCCCGACTTTGGTCGCGCGGAACGTGAACGAGCCCGTCTTGTTGATCGTCCCGCCGACCACCTCGCTTCCAACGGACTTCGAGACCGGAACCGGCTCGCCGGTGATCATGGCCTCGTCGACGTAGGACTCCCCTGACGCCACCGTGCCGTCCACCGGAACCTTCTCGCCGGGCCGAATGCGGATCACGTCCCCGGTCATGACCTCGTCTATCCCGATCTCCACGAACGTGCCGGACCGCTCCACGAAGGCGGTCTTCGCCTTCAGACCGAGCAGGCGCGTGATGGCCTGGCTGGTCTTTCCCTTCGCGCGGGCCTCGAGGTAGCGGCCGAGCTGTATCAGGGTCACGATGACGGCCGCGGCCTCGTAGTAGACGTTCACGGTTCCCGCGGGCAGGGCGGCGGGCAGAAACGTCGCGACCACGGAGTACGCCCATGCCGCCGAAGTGCCGAGCACCACCAGCGAGTTCATGTCGGGCGCCAGCCGCAGCAGGTTGGGCACGCCCTTCCGGAAGAAGGCAAGGCCAGGCCCGAACAGGACGACGGTCGCCAGCGCGAACTGCAGGTAGAGGCTCTGCCGCATGCCGACGACGTCCATGACGAACTCGTGGACGCCCGGTATGACGTGCGAGCCCATTTCGATCAGGAACAGCGGCAGGGTGAGAATGGCGGACACGCCGAGGCGGAGCGCCAGCGAACGAAGCTCGACGTCGCGGCGGTCGGCGGCCGCGGCCTTTTCCGGCCCACTTTCGGATTTCGGCTCGTATCCGGCCGCGCGGACGGCGTCTTCCAATGCACGCAGCGACACCGTACCTGCCGCAAAGCGGATCGTGGCCTTCTCGGTCGCCAGGTTTACGGAGGCGTCGACGACCCCCGGTACGACTTTCAAAGCACGCTCGACGCGGGAGACGCAGGAGGCGCAGGTCATGCCTACGACAAGCATCTCCAGCGTCTCGATCCTAGCCTCGTAGCCTGCGCCTTCGATGGCTTGCAGGACGGCGGCCGCGTCCACCGTGTCCTTGAACGTCACGGTCGCGCGTTCCGTCGCGAGGTTCACCGACGCGGTGTCGACGCCGGGGACGGCCTTGATCGCCCGTTCGACTCTGGCGACGCACGACGCGCACGACATGCCCTCGATTCCGAACTCCGTCGGAATGGGGGATGCGGTCGACTTTTCGATCTTGGATATGGCAGTCATGGGACGATCCCTTGTTGAACTGCATACATAAGTAATCCTTCCCATGATGGGAAGGTCAAGGGCTCATGTTGACAAGGAGCTTCACAAGTTGCTTTGGAAGCGAACGCGAGCGAGAATGCGGCGTTGCTAGGGATCAAATCTTCGGGCCGTGGAGAGCGATGTGAGGCAGCGAGACAATCTAGCTACCGCACCGGCTACCGTTGCGTTCATAGACATCGCGGGATTCAGCGCGATTGCGGACGTTTATGGAGACGCAGCCGCGCTCGACGTGCTTGAGGTATTCGAGAGCATGGTCCGCGACGCCCTCAGCGGCTATGATCCGCCGATCAAATGGATCGGCGACGAGGCGATGCTATCGTTTCCTGAACCGGATACGGCGATCCAGGTACTTGGACCGCTGCTGCAGGCCTGCCGTAAGGAGCCGCGCCTGCCGCTCACTCGGACGGCGCTGAACCACGGGCCGGTCGTCCGCAGGGCAGGCGATCTCTTTGGATCGACGGTCAACGTTGCGGCACGAATCGCCGCGCTCGCATCACCCGGCCAATTGCTCGCCACCCGGCCCGTTGCGGAGGCGGCCGTCGCCAGAGGCATCCTGGTGCGTGACCTCGGAATGGTGGCGCTTAGGTCGGTGGCGGGGGAAGTCCCACTCTATGAGATCGAGCTTGCTCCGTCTGCTGAACCAGCCTGGATCGATCCGGTGTGCAAGATGCATGCGCCGTACTCATCCTACAGGCGGGCCGCCCCCGACGGGCCGTGGTTCTGCTCGCCGGAGTGTGAAGAAGCGTATCGACGGTCGCCTCAGACGTATGAGGTTCCGCGCTGACGGTTTGAAACCGCGGCGCGGAACGCTTGCCAAAGCTGGCGCTCCGCTCCGAGGTCAAACGTGTTTGAAACTGGACGGATAGCCGGCCTTCTCGATGGCGGTTTTGATCGCGGCGGGATCGCTCCTGGTTTCAACCTTGGCAGTCCTGGCCGCAAGATCGATGCTGGCGAAGGCATCCGGATCGGCAGTCTTGATCGCCTTCTCCACGGTGCTTGCGCAGTGGCCGCAGGTCATGTTCTGGATTTCGAATTCGTACATCGTGGTCTCCAAATTGTCAGACCGCCCCGATATGGTGCTTCCAACCATGGGAAGGTCAAGGCCTATCCCGCACGAAAGAACTTCGCCGTTTGGACAGCTCGCGATACAGCGCTTCCGGCGACACGCCGATATCGTCCGCCAGCGCCTTCCACTCTCCTTTCGACGGCAGCCCGCCGTCGTTCCACGCAAGCCAGGATTCGAGACGAGCGGAGACGGTCTTCAGACTGGCAATCTCCGCGCGCTTCCTCGTCTGCTGTAGCTGGCTGGAAAGGTAGGACGCCCAGCCTTCGGCGAAGTCCGAATTGCTGCGCAGGGCGCGTCTGATCGATTGGACCGGCACCGACGTCGCGCTCACCTCGGTCACGGCGACGGCGTCGCAATGGTAGACGTTGGAGAAGACCGAGGCTTCCGCGAGGATCACTCCGGGCGACGCCCGCTGCAGCACCGCGACGTTGCCGTCGGCCTGATGCCGGACGAGATGAACGACGCCCGCCTCCACGAGATACAGGCTTTCCACGTCGTCGCCTTGGTTGAAGAGGTCCTGGCCGGCGCCGAATGGCTTTCTTCTGCTCGAGAGGCTGCGAATGTAATCCATGAGGGTGTCGGACATGATTTCGATCATGTCCGACGCGGGGACGACAAGCAATAGTGGCGGTCACATCCTCAATTGGAACCCAATCGATGAAATCCCTGCTTGTCGCCTTTACGTTCTCCGTTCTCTCGACACAGGCATTGGCCGAGGGAGTGCATCACGTGACATCCCCCTATGCGCAGGAGGCGGCGCGGGATATCAAATCCTTGTCGGGAACGGACGTCGACGAACTGACCAGAGGGGGCGGGTGGGGCTTTGCGAAGCCGGCGGAGCTCAACGGCTATCCCGGTCCCTCGCATGTGCTTCACATGAAGGACCGACTAGGCCTGACGGACGATCAGCTCCTGAAGGTGCAGGAGGTTTTCGACCTCATGCAGGCTCGGGCATCGGAAGAGGGAAAGGTCTTCGTCGAGGCCGAGCGGGAGCTCGACGCGGCGTTCAGAAGCAGGACCATTACCGAATCCGCCCTTCGCGACCTGGTTGCCACTGCCGAGGCGAGCCGGTCACGGTTGAGGTTCATTCACCTTGCGGCGCATCTCGAGGTGACCCGGCTTCTCGACGTCGGCCAGATCGCCGCCTATGGCAAGCACCGCGGCTATTCGAAATAGACCGTCAGGCGCCCCTGCCTCGATGCCGCTTCTACCCACGCAAGAGCGCGTGAAGCACGATGGCTGCGATGAAGGCGATGACGACGGCAGCAGCGATCACCGCGACCAGGCGGTTGGCACTTTCCAAGACACGCGAGCGCACCCTTCGTCTCCCGCGAAAATGATGCCGTCGAACAAGAGCGATGTTGGCACGGGCGCGCTTCTTCTTCCCGGACACGGCCGCCTCCCAGGGGAAGACGTCGGCCGTTCGAACATGGAGCCGACGTCGGCCCGCCTAAAGGACCTTGAGGTTTTCAGCGGAAGACTTTCCCGACCGCCGATCCTGAACGATCTCGTAGCTGACCTTCTGGCCCTCCTGCAGCCCGGAGAGACCCGAACGCTGAACAGCCGATATGTGGACGAACGCGTCGGTCGATCCGTCGTCCGGCTGGATGAAGCCGAATCCCTTGTCCGGATTGAACCATTTCACTGTACCTGTGGTCATAATCTGATCCTCCCATGGCGTCCCAGCGGACAGACATTGGAAGACCGTGGACCCGTTGGCAAGCGGCGGGAAGCCAGGAATCGCGATATCGGTCAGTCGGTCTGCCCGCCCGCGACGTCTATGATGACCATTAGGCCCCCGCCGCCATCCGTCTCGACGTTGTTGTTCGTCGTGTGATGCGAGATGTGGCAGTGGATCAGCCACTTCCCCGGTTTTCGCGCCTGCCATAGGACATCGTATCTTTGGCCCGGTGCGACGTTGACCGTATCGGCCATGTATCTGGCCGTTTGGGCCAGCGTCTCGCCGTCGACCGCGACGACCTCGAAGGGGCCGCCGTGGATGTGCATCGGATGGATCGCCGTCGTATTGGATCCGATGAACCGCACCCTAAGCGTCTGGCCGACCTTCATACGGACCGTTTCCGTGGCAGGAAACGACTTGCCGTTGATCGTGAAATAGTTGGGAAACGCCCCTTCCATCGGCATGGACGGGAAGGTGAGCCAATCCCGCTTAATCCACTCCTGAAGCTGCACCATGTATTCCGCGTCGGCGAGGATGGCATCGGCCGGGTCCTTGGGATCGATGATGAGCGCTCCGTAGAGTCCGAGCGCCTGCTGCCGATCGACATGGTCGTGGGTGTGATAGAAATACGTGCCCCGCTGGGCGACCGTATATTCGTAGGAATAGGACTGGCCGGGTTCTATCGGCTTTTGCGTGATCATCGCCGGACCGTCCATTTCGTTCGGCAGGATCAGACCGTGCCAATGCACCGTCGTGCTCTCGGGCAGCTCGTTGCGGACGTTGATCCTGACGCGATCGCCCTCCGTGACGCGGAGCGTCGGACCCGGCACCTGGTTGTTGTACGCATAGGCTTCGACGGTCACGCCCGGAAGGATCGTCCATCGGATGACGGAGGCCGTGAGGTCGAACACCTTCACGCCACCCTCCATCCGCGGCTCCGGGACGGAAGCGCCATGGGCGTCGGCGGGCGCCTCGAAGCCGACGTCGCGCGGGTCGACGGCCGCCATGTCCTTCATGGTGTCTGCGGGCGTATCGAAGGTCATGATCATCCCAGGCGCCATGATCGACCTCCCGACGTCATGAGCCCTGAGACGCATGTTGACCAACGTGAAGGGAAACGCGTAGCCGCCAGCAAGCATGATCAGCGTGAAGGCCGCCATCGTGGCGAGCTGGGTCCGGGTGGGGGCGATGGCCGGTGGCAGCTTCGTTTTGTGCTGGTGACTGCCATGAGACGCAGACGAATGGCGAGACGTGTGCTGGGCGTGGCGGGCTTCCGACCGATGGCTCGTGCTCATGCGGCTGGTGGATTCCTTCGAAGGTTCCTCGCCGGCCTCATCTGCTTTCTGGTCGCCGTCGCGCGCCGTCATCAATCCGTGCTTGAGCTCCTTGGCCACCAGCCAGACGTTGAAGGGATAGGCGGTCACGAACCCGATTCCGATCCCGAACGCCATGACGCCCCAGAAGAGCATCTCTCCAGGCCACATCGCCCGCATGTCGCGTCCCATCATCAGGATCGCCATGACCGGGGCCATCCCGGCCATCATGGCATTCATGCTGATGAATTCGGGCATGAAGGAATTGCGGACGTTCCGCCAGTAGCTTCCACCCATCATGTTCTTCATGAAAAGCGCCTGGAACACGAACAGGCCGACGGCGAACCCGGCAATGTACTCGACGACGATGTCCAGCCACATCGGCAGGCCGGCGACGGCGGTGATCACCGCGGCAATGATGATGCCGGTCGCGTCGCCGGCGACGCAGTGGATGGTGCTGCCGATCCCCTGCTTCCAGAGCGGCTTTACGAACTCCTCATGCGTGTTCGGCCGGGGTTCCTTGTCCGCAAGCACGTAGAGCAGAAGGCCGATAGGACCGAGGTAGAGCGTGACGAGGATGAAACCCCACTTCATCACGGCCGGCTCGGGATTGTTTCGGAACTGGTCCCACGCGACATAGGCGGTGCTTACCGCCGCGAGGAGAAACCAGGCAACAAGAAGATAGTCGACGGGCTGGATGAACAACAGCGGTTCTCCTGGACGTTGTTTGGGCAGGTTGAGGCTTGCCACCGTTGGAAGGTCAAGGGAGCTCGCAATTGGAAAGTAGTGCCTTTGCGTTGACCGAAAAGGCGAAGTTCACCATTATGACGCCGCCGAAGCAGAGAAGACTCTGCGCAGGAACGAGCCGATGCGCCTACTGATCAACGTCTTTGTCGCGACCATGATGCTGCTGGGTTCGCTTGCCGCGCCCTGCATCGCCGCGCCTGCAGATCACGGCCACGCCGACCCAGCCGTCATCAGCGTTCCTGCGACCTCCGACGGACACCATCGCGGTGACGGCCGATCGGTTTCAGGATCGCACTGCCAGCAGGACGGCATCGTCGCACAAGCTCCGGAAGCCCGTTGTTCGCCGTCCAATGTCGTCGCGTTTGGCGTCGTCGCGTCGGTCACCTTTGCGGGCGTTCGAGCAGCGTCCTCCCATCGCTTTCGTCTGAATCCGTCCGCTCGAATCCAGGCCACAAGGGAAGGGCATGACCTTGCGAATGTCGATGTTTGCAAGCCACGTCAGTGGTTTATCTTCGTTACTCAATATAGTTAATCAAATAGATTGGGCCGGGCGGCACCTTCGCCGGGCGGCGCTCGTCGTCGTCGCCGTGGTCCTGAGCGGCTGCGTACAGTCGCTGGATGGTCTCGGCGAAGCTTCGCACGACATACCGCTGAAGCTGCTGGCCAGCATGCGGGCTAAAGGCATGAAGCCGGAAAGTCCGGTCCTCGTCCGCATCTTCAAGATGGAAAGCGAATTGGAGGTCTGGAAGGTCGACGGCAGCGGCAAGTACGCCTTGCTCAAGGTCTATCCGATGTGTCGCTGGTCCGGCAAGCTGGGTCCCAAGACCAAGACCGGCGACCGACAGGCGCCCGAAGGATTCTACCGCGTTTCCATGGGTGGCCTCAATCCGAAATCACAGTTCTATCTTTCCTTCAACCTTGGCTATCCCAACCGCCTGGAAGCGGCCCTTGGCTATTCCGGCGAAGCCCTCATGGTACATGGCGCCTGCTCGTCGTCCGGCTGTTTTGCGCTGACCGACCAGGGCGTCGGTGAAATCTATGCTGTGGTCGAGAAGGCTTTGAAAGGCGGTCAGCAGGCGTTCCAGGTTCAGGCCTATCCGTTCCGCATGACGCCGCAGAACTTGGCGGCACATCGCGACGATCCGAATTTCGCTTTCTGGAAGAATCTCAAGGAGGGCTACGACATCTTCGATGTGCGCCGTCGCGAGCCAAGGGTGGCCGCCTGCGGCAGCAAGTACGTCTTCGACGCCGAATTCAAGGACGGCGACCCTGCCGATCCGCTCGCAGCGTGTGCGGTTCGCGTTGATCGATCCGACCCGGCAGTCCTCGCGAAGGCGTCCGCGGACGAACAGAAATACCTGGAGCTGGCCGCCAAAAGCTTCAGGCCGCTCGCGTACCAGGACGGAGGCATGCATCCGAGCTTCCGCGCGCTCCTTGAAGAAAACGGCGACGTCAAACTCGCGGAGAAGGTCTCCGTCATCAAGTATCCGATCAGCCGCCCGGTGGCAGCGTTGGCCGATCCGTTCGACGGAAGCAAGTGACGAATCCGGATCGTGGACGCTGCCCACGTTCCGGACGGACATGAAAGCGAGGACGCCATGCGAATGATACTTGTGGCGATCGGGATGGCGTTCGCCACTGCGGCCCACGCCCATCATGCGCCGTCGGGCTTCACCTATGAGCCCTACTGCTGCAATGGAGACGGCGACAGCGGCGACTGCCAGAGCATCTCGTCGAAAACCGTCCATCCCCGCGAGGACGGATACGAAGTGACGCTTCTGCCGGGCGACCACAAGCTGGCGACGCGCAGACACGTCTTCATGATTCCACAAGCGGAGACCAGGGAGTCGCCGGACGACTCCTATCACCTCTGCCTGTTCCCCAACGAAGACACGGTGCGTTGCTTCTACGCGCCGCCGCTGGGGTTCTGAGGCCGCCAGTGCGTCGAACCGAATACGGGAATGGCGGCTAGCCGCCCGGTCGTGGTTGATGATATCTGCGCCATCCGTATCGCGTCATCCCGCGCGGCTTGTACACCGACAGCGCCGTCGTCACGAGCAGTACGACGAGGCCTCCTGCCGCATGGACGACGAGCGAGCGCCGAAGATCGAGAAGGTCGGTGTTCGACATGGGCGTCCCAAGCGACGCAACCCCCACCTGGACTATTCCCTTCACCTGCAGCAGCAACACCACGACGACAAGAAGGGTCAGCAGGAATTTCGCCAGGACCCAGTAATGTCGGAACAAGCCCCACGCAGTTCCCAGCGACTGGACAAGCCCGGAGAGAAGCGAGGCCAAAACCAGAGGGACGATGACGACGCGCGCGAGCACCTCTGCAGCGACATATGCGCTCCGCACCACCCGATCGTCCTGACCGGCGAGTCCAACAATGGCGAGCGCAAGAAACGCGGCGATCGCACCGAGCGAGCCGACAGAAGAGACGACATGGGCGACGAGAGCGACCTTCCGGAGGCCGGGCGTCATGATCATGGTCGGCCACCCGCGACCGACCCCTGGCGTCCCGTGTCGCCGAGCGGGAGGTGACGGCCAGGACCATGTTGTCCGCCAATGCCGGAGACCATCAGAACGGCTGCCAGCAATATCGCCATCGTGAGGACGGCTCCGGAGATCTTCACCCAACGTGGCATGCCGGGGTAGGCGGGTCCGTCGACCATCTTCGTTCCTATCCTGCCGCAGCTTCGCTGCTCGCCTTCAAACTGATCGTAAGAAACTGAACGTCGTGTCTGATAACAGGGTAGGGTATTCGCTCGTGTCAACGTCCGATCGACGACGAGCGACTGATCATGGACAATCGGCTCGATTTGACCGGGAAAAGCGATGGGAACAGCGAAGCATTACATCGACCGCCGCGTCGCCCGCACCAGGGCGGCCCTGCATCGGGCTCTGATTTCCCTGATCCTGGAAAAGGGCTACGATCCAATCACCGTCGAGGAGATCTGCCATGCGGCGAACGTTGGCCGATCGACGTTCTATCTCCACTACACCGGCAAGGACGACCTGAAGCAGCACGGGCTTGACGGCTTGAGGAGGCAGCTTGCGGACACCGCCGCTCGCGCCGGGCGGGATGGCGCATTCGGCTTCAGCCTGCCGATGTTCGAACATGCCCGCGATCACGTCGATCTCTATCGGGCGCTGGCGGGCAGCCGAGGAGGCGCGGTAGCGCTTGGCGCGATTCGCCAGATACTTTCCGGCCTCGTGCGCGACGATCTGACGGCGAACCCCGCCGAGCATCCCACCGACGCCATACCGCGCGAGCTCGTCGTCCAATACGTCGTCGGCGCCTTTATGGCAGTGCTCACCTGGTGGCTGGACGGAGGCGCGGAGCTGCCGCCGCATCGGATCGATGCGATGTTTCGTAGGCTGGTGGCCGAGGGAGCGATGGCGGCAAGTGAGGTTTGACCGACATTGACGTCTTGGGCATGGTTTCCGCTGGGGAAGCTCCTCTACCTTATGTGTCGCTGTCTCTTCGTTTTCAAGGATTGCCGCCTGCTATAAGCATTCGCGATCGTTCCATTCGGCGGAGAATCGATCGTGGCGAAGGATGTGAAAACTGCGGCTTTCGCCGGCGGCGCCGTGGTGGGGGCGTTGGGCGGTCTAATCGGCCTGGGTGGGGCGGAGTTCCGTCTTCCGCTTCTAATCGGCGTCTATGGATTCGGAGCGCTTTCGGCAGTCATCATGAACAAGGCGATGAGTTTGATCGTTGTCGCGTTCTCGTTGCCATTTCGCGCGTCGTCCGTACCGTTTGGGGTTGTCGCCGGATCATGGCCGATATTAGCGAATATCCTGGCTGGTAGCTTGTTTGGGGCCTGGTTTGGCGCTGACTGGGCGACGAAGCTGAAATCGAAGACGCTGTTCCGTACCATCGCCGCGCTCCTGGTGGTGATGGCCGTCGTCCTGCTATTTGGGCACGGCGTCCATGGGCAGGAAGCGCCACCGTTGACGGGTCCTCCTCAAATGGTCGCGGGCGTTGCAGCGGGATTCGCGATCGGCGTCGTGGCGGCATTGATGGGCGTGGCCGGCGGCGAGCTGCTCATTCCCACGTTGATCCTGCTCTTCGGCGTGGACATCAAGCTCGCGGGAAGCCTCTCCCTTGCCATCAGCCTTCCGACGATGCTGGTGGGGTTTGCACGGTATAGCCGCGACGGAAGTTTTTCGGTGATTAGGGAGAAGAGGGAATTTGCCGTCGCCATGGCGGCGGGCTCGATCATCGGGGCCTTTGTCGGAAGTCTCCTGCTGGGACTTGTCGACGAAGACATTCTGCTCCCGGTCTTGTCGCTTATTCTCGTCGTGTCTGCATTCAAGGTATGGAAGCACGAATAGAGGCAAGGCGGAGAAACTCAGTCCTGCCGACGTATTCGCATAGCAAAGGCCCGAACTGATCCGGAACCTTTGGAAGGCGGCAATGGCGACTATGTCAGCCCAATCGAACTCGGAGGGGTGTCGGTTCTATTCGGCAGCGTCGAGGCAATTACCCTCGTCCTCTGAGACAGCATGATCTGCCTCTGACACAACAGGAAGCCGCCATCCCTTGGCCAAGCCGTAGACCGCCGGGATGACGACAAGCGTCAGCAGCGTCGACGAGACCATGCAGCCGATCATCGGCACGGCGCTGCGCTGCATGATCTCCGATCCTGTTCCCGTCCGCCAGAGGATCGGAACGAGGCCCGCCATGATGGCGACAAAAAGGCCGGGGCGATGCCGCGACGCGACGTCGATCTTCTAGCCGGCATCACCGCGGAACCACGCCGGAGAAAGGCGGTGCGAAGCGCATTTGCCGAACAAGTCATCGTGCGACGTCGCGTGGCCCCGAGTGAGCACGGTCGGCGCCACCCAGGCTCAGTTCGCGGAAAAGTCGATCTGGACCGGAACAGACCTAATGCAGCACTGAAAGCTTCGCCTGCCTCTCCAGAAGACCTTCGACGGTACCAACAAGTCTCGCGGCCCGCCGCAAGATGACCGCGCCGGTTGCGCTCACCGCGATGTCGTTGGCCATCCTTTCCATACATCCTGCCACTTCCAGCACTGCCGTGCCGAGATCGCTGCGGCCGATGCGGTCCGCCAGCCGTGCGAGGCGGCGGAGGTTCTCCACATAGCGGGAAATCGCCAAGAGCCGCTGTGGTACGGGATCACGGGTGGCGGTGAGGCTCCGAGGTTGGGTTTGCCTGGTTTTCATGTCCGGCCTCCGCTTATCCAAGCAAAATCCGGAGGCGCGCGGACTGCGTCTGCGAGTCCTCGTCTCGCCACTCGTCGAGCTTCTTGAGCGCGTCGAGAATGTCCCTGTATCGAACTGGACGGGGCACGCCCGGCGGGTGCCTCAGTTCCGGCAAAGATTCGACCGCGTGAAGGTCAGAAGCCCACGAAGCAAGAATTGCTCGTTTCTCGTCTTTCGAAAGCCGCGCTGAGACGACCTCCTCCGGGTGGTCGAAGTGTCGGTGCGGGTGAAGAATGTGCGACGCGGATATCGCGTCGACCGCATTCTGGGGATTAGTGTGGTCAGAGCTCTTCGTTTTCATCTTGCGTCTCCTAAAAACTTCCAGCTAACGGAGCGAAAATCTCCAGGTGAAAAAGAGATTGTTTCAACGAAAACAGCATTCAAGAGGTTCGAAGCGCGATGCTCGAAATTTTTTTGATGTGCCTCTTGAATCAAAAAACGCTCGAGACCAGATCATTTTCCGTCGGTCGCCCGATGGGGCCGACTGCAACCAGGAGACGCCGAATTCCGCGTCTCCATTCCAACTCGCTTTACGGAGGATTTGGTATGAGAAACGACTTCGACTTCGCACCCCTTTATCGGTCCAGCGTCGGCTTCGACCGTGTCTTCAACCTCTTGAACAACGCGCAGCAGCGCCTGCAGGCCATCGACACCTGGCCGCCCTACGACATCGTCAAGACGGGCGAGAACGGCTATCGCATTCAGATGGCGCTCGCCGGCTTCGCCGACGCCGATCTCGAGATCACGCAAGAGCGCAACGTGCTCGTGGTGAAGGGTCAGAAGGCCGACGAAAAGGATGGTGAGTATTTGCACCGCGGTATCGCCGGCCGCGCCTTCGAGCGCCGCTTCGAACTCGCCGACCACGTCAAGGTGGAGAACGCCTCCTTGACCAACGGGCTTCTCGGCATCGAGCTTAAGCGGGAGATCCCGGAAGCGATGAAGCCCCGCAAGATCGCGATCGGCAGCAGCGCCGAAACACAGGCCCCTCTGCAGATCGAGGGCGAAAAGCAGGAAGCCGCCTAATTGAAGGAGAAACGGGAGCGCTGTGTTGGACGGCGCTCCCGTCCGTGTGCGACATGCAACCCGTTGGATGGAAGAGGGCGTCGTCCTTTTGACGGCGCGCAGCCGACTTTGATCGCGGATATCGGAGACCGGGCGTGGATCGACAAGGGAAGCTCAGGCACGCTTCCTACAGGGGCTTCGACAGGTCCAGGACAACGCCGCTGGCTACCGCTTCGAGAGCTGATAGCAAGGCGAACTAGGCAGCCATCTGCTGCAGACGCAGCGTCCAGCCCAGCGGAGACTCGTAAGCTGCCGATCCGTCCTGGTCGGCATCGATCCGCATGAACGAGACCACCCAGTCGGCCGACATGGCGCCGGGAACGTCTTCGGCCTCGATGATCGCTATGATTTCCTCGACCGTGTCGAGGCCGCTGCGGGGCGACCGGCCTTCGCGTTCCAGCGTCCAGAGATAACGTGTCGTCATGTCCCGGACTTACGCCGACCATAAAACCCGTTCAAGGCCGTCTCGACGGGTTCCACGACAATGAACGGAATGTCGCAATCGACGAGATGCCGCGCCACCGCAGTGCAGAAGCCGTCCGAGAGGCGAGGGTCGACGAGTGCCGCGGATGGCGATGTCCTTCAGCCAGGAAACGGCGTCCGAACCGGCCGAGAGCGTTACGAAGCTGCGCTGGCCACATTCCTCCAGAACCGTCTCGATATCGAGCGCGATGAACGGTTCGTCTTCAAGGATGAGGATCGTAGGCATAATTCTCCTCTGGGGCAGCGCAAGAGTATCGAAAACGACCGTGCCTGTCACTTCCGACGGAAGTCCGAAGATCCGTTCGAAGTGTGCCGTCAACCAAAACTTCGCGGATATCCACTGCTTTATTCGGCATTTTCTTATCTGACCGTCGTTGACTTTCGTTGTCGCTGAATCATGTCCGCTACAGAGGTAGGAGAGGCAGCTCCATGCAGAAAGCAGTCCTGGTAGTGGAGGATGAAGCGCTCATTCGCTTCGTTGCGGTCGACGTCCTCGAAGACGACGGCTACAGGGTCTATGAGGCGGGCTCCGTCCTCGAAGCAGTCGCCATCCTGTCGAGTCGGGAGATCGACGTCCTCTTCACCGACGTGGACATGCCCGGTGGCCTGACGGGCGTAGACCTGGCGAAGCTCGTGGCAGGCGTCTATCCGGAGATCGGCATTCTTGTCACCTCGGGCAGATACCAGGTCGGCGCAGACGTCTTGCCACGGGGCGCGCGATTTCTCCCTAAGCCGTATGACCTCGGGCTCCTTTCGTCACACGTCCGCGAGCTGATGCCGCGCGGGTCGTCCTATCGTGCCGGCAACTCAAGCTAAAAACCGACGCGGATCACGGGCCAACCGACGGATGATGCACGTAGATGCTATAGCGGCCTTCCTCGCCCCGCCGGATTTTCATGACGTGCCTGTCGACAATATCCTCGAGGATATCTCCGATCGCTTCGAAACCCGACTTATCCGACCAGCGGCCGAAGTTGTCGACCAGTGCGGCACAAGCGTCTTCAAGTCGAACATAGTAGGGCTCGAACCACGAGTCGCGCAGGGCCTCTTGGACCTTGTTTCCAGACTTGCCGCGACGATCGAGCGAGGCCAGCGTGCCAAGACAGTAGCAGGCGAACTTCATGACGTCGCCATATGCCCCAAAGACCGACCCAACAAAAGTGATCGGAAGTTGCGCCGGCAGAACGTCAAACGCATCCTTGAAAAAAAAGGAACCGCCGATGACAGTCAACTACCCGGACTCCCGGCTAATCGCAGCATGCCTCCGCTGCCTCGAGATTGGTTTGCGGACGAGGAACGCTGGCTACATGCGCTGGTGGCTTCGACGGGCTGATTACCTTCTGCAGACAGGAGGTTCAGAAAAACAGCGGAGCCAGATCAAGCGCTACGAGGAGCGACTGAAGGCTTTGGCGGCATCAGATGATCAGACCAAGTTCGGGATCGTCGTCTGACCGCCACTCCGCGCATCCGGTTCGTCAGGCCGGGCAGGAATCCTACCTAGGAAGCCTCCTCGTTCGTCGGCGCCGCAGAATGCGTGATCGTTTGCGCCGGTAGCTCCGATCGCCCACGATGTTTCGAAAGGAGCAGTGGTCATGGATCAGGCGTTGAAATTAGACAGATGGCTTGTCTACCTTGGGAACCTGCGCGACATGGGCGACGGTGAAGCACTCCGTTTTTATATGAACCGCACAAAGCAGAAATTTCCCGGCTCGGCGCAATCACACGCCCGTGCGTTCGAAGCGCTTGAGCGATCGGCAGCCTCTCTCGAGGCCGTTGATCGACAGCATGGCCGCGGCGCGGCCCTGAACTTGAGCCATCGCACGGTGATTCAGTCGCTAGCGGTGAAAGGACACCGCTATACCCTGGGGATGGCGGAGAACGCCCGACGTTGCGCTTTTCTTCAGGTCCCGTAAGTGCTGTCATCGCTAGAAACGTCGAAAGCGAGCAGCATTTCGACGTCGGCGAACTCAACGAACTTCCATCCGTATGAGCTGTAGCCCGCGATCCTAAACCAGATTTCGTTGCCGCGTGCTGCCAGCTCGAGCGTGGCCAAGCTAAAGACCTCATCAGCATGGTCGGCAATGTCGTCGAGTTGCCCCTGCAATCGCGCGATCTCTCGGTCTTCGATCACACCGAGAGCGGCGAGGACTTTGTCGAGGCCGTCACGGTTCACACCCATGAGCACTTGGCCGTCGGAGGTGGTCGTCCAATACTGGACGTCGGCGTCCGCAGGAACGATCTCGACAATGGCACCGTCGATGAAAACCTTCACGGTGGCGAAGGTATCAACGATTTTCTGTATGACGTTATTCAAGGTACACCTGTTCGTATGGGGGAATCGATAAGAGTTCGCCATGCGTCGGATCTAGCGGAGGCGAACTGATGGCAGTTTTTCGGGCAGGGCGACCAACGAGAACCTGCCAGTCGATCTCCCACCCCATCAAGGCCGAGACGAACGCCAATCCCATAGCCTGCCCAACCGCAGGCGCGACTGCATTCCCGATCTGATTAGCCACCGCTCCAAGGCCGCCGACGAATTCCCAATCATCAGGGAATCCCTGCAGTCGGGCACGCATGCGGTTAGTCAAGCCGGGCAGGAATCGATCCCTGGAAGCGTCCTCGTTCGTCGGAGCGGCTTTCGCCGGGGGCGCATAGGAGACGCCGTTTTCGAGAGCGCGGCGGGCCTCGCCCTTCTTGGGGCTGCCTTGATAACCGCGGATCGTGTCGGACAGCGCGCCGACACCGATGGGATTCCCGAACCGGTCGAACTCGGGGCGCTCGCGCATCATTCGTACCCAGTCTTCCGCGCCGACCCAGCCGTTGGCGGACATCAGATCCTGCAGGACATCGCCCATGTTCGTCGCCAAGCCGGGGAACCTGGGCGGCATCCTGAAGACGCCCGCCAGATCCTTTCGGAAGCCGACGATCATGATGCGCGAACGATCCTGCGCAAGGCCGTAGTCCCTGGTGTTGATGCGATGGATGTCCGTCACGTAGCCGGCCTTGGAGAACTTCCTCAGGAGTGCGGCTACGTAGTCCGAGTGCTTGGAATGCAGCAGGCCGTCGACGTTCTCGAAGACGAACGCCTTGGGCGCGGCCTCCTGCACCGCGCGTACGCCTTCCATCATCAAGTCTTTGTCGTCCTGCTTGCCCTTCCGCTTTCCGACGGAGGTGAAAGGAGTGCAAGGAAGACCGCCTGTCAGCAGGTCGATGCGCTGGTCCCGGTACTGGGTGAAGTCGACCTTCCGGACGTCCGCCTCCACGACGTTCCAGTCCGGCCGGTTCTTTCGCAGCGTGGCCGCTGCGTGTCTGTTGAACTCGATGAGCGCGACATGCTCGAATCCTGCAAGTTCAAGACCGAGTGCCAGGCCTCCGGCGCCTGCGCACAGCTCGAGAACCCGAGGACGGAACGAGAGGGATGCCAAGTCGGCGAGCGGCGTCCTTGGGCGGAAGTCTCCCGACACCCTTGCCCTGCCAGCGACAGCCTGCAACGCGCTCGTCTGCATCGGACCGATTTCCGAAAGCCGACCGGTGGCGACGTCGCCCAGCACCTTGTGCGCATGTGCGATCCGGTATCGTGGAGACATGTGTCGCAGGGAAGCGAGAGGAGGTTGATCGCCTCCGAACAAGGATTCGAACTTCTCGAGAAGACGTCCCGCCTGGTGACGGAGGCCGGCCTGCTCGATGAAGCGGTCGCCCTGTCCCTTTCGGAAATGAAGCCTCAGCTCGTCGCTGAAGGAAGACATCTTTCCTTCGAACTCGGAGAGAGCCTGTCTCACCTGGTTGCGTGCGGCCGCGGCGACGATCCTCTTGTTCTCCGCCGTCAACACCTCGGCCGCCGTCAGCTTCGCCGCGGCAAGCCTCCTGCGGATCGAGGCGATGTCTTTCGTGTCGATCTGGGCGCCGATCTCCATGCGCTCGAGGATTTCCCGCCGGGCGTCGTGGTCCGCCGAGACGAGAGCCTTCATGACGGGGAAGGAAGCACGAGTCTCACGAAGGACTTTCTCCGATCCCTTCAAGGTCTTCGCGAATCCCACGTAAGTCGACAGCTCGACAGCAGGGAGGTTGCATCGCGCCTTCAGGAATGCCTTCGCTTCAGACATGGGGACGACGTCCATCAGCTTTTCGACTTCCGCCGCCATCTGCAGGATCTTGTCGGTCATCTGTTCCTGAAGCTGAAGTATACGGTGACGGGCGGCGGAAAGCGCCTGCGCCTTTGCCTCGATGTCGGCCATTCGGAGTGTTCCCTTTCGAGACGTCCATACGACATCGGATCTTTCAGTGCCGGTAATCGGATCGGTAAAATCCGAGCGATCTCAATGGATTCGACGAACTAAGCAGCCTTAACGGAAAAGCAACGGTCGATAGGTGAAATCTCGAAAAAAGATGGAGATATGCCGTGCCTGACTATAGGATTGGATCCATGACCGTGCCAGGTGACGCTCCGGGCAAGTCTCAGACCGTTTACTTCGCGAAGCTGCCTCTCGGCGGGGAGGCGACAGGCGACATTTTCTCCGTCATCGGCGAAATCGAGGCTCAATACCGTTCGGACGAGGCCATGAAGGCCCATTTCAGGAAGCTTGAAGTCTGGGCGCAGGCGTTCGCGCGACGGACGGCGGACTGGCAGCGCGCCCATATCGATATGACGGATTTACAATTCCAAAGCGCGCACATTGTCGACGCGCTGTTCGACAGCGGTGTCGAATCCTACGAGACCGAAGAAGACTTCGCGACTGAGGTTGCCCCCGCCGCCGCAGGCCTCACACGTTGATACGACCTTGCGTTCCGAAGGTGCTCTTCTTCCAGGAAAGGCTTGCGCGCGTGGCGGTTCAACTCACGGATCATGGCAGGATGCTCCAAATTCATCGCGGCGCCATTTCCGTGCTTTTCTTCAATCTCCCGAAGAGCGTCGAGTTTCTGCTGGATATCCCTCAGTTTAACCGCACTCGCTTCCGGAAGCTGGGCGGCCCACCCGTCGTATCGTCGCAAGACGCCGGATGCATCTGCGACACGGCCGGCATCGACAAGAGTTCCGAGCGCCGCTATCGCCACGGCGTCGTCGAATGGCGGGCGTTCGTTCGTGGCAATCATAAGGTGGGTCCTCTGAAGTGGGCGTTCGCCTTACATGATCACGCAGTAGTCCGCCGGCTTAAAGCGTTCGATCCATCGAAAGAAGTCCTTAGATGACGCTCTCGACGCCGCCTCTCGAAGGAACCGTCGTCGTCGTCCAGGACGAACCGGGTGTCGCCCGGCGACTCGAATTGGCGCTCTCCCAGGCGGGTGCGGCGGTTTTCACCACCAGGACGTCGCAGGAGACCGCATCTCTGATGCGCAGGCTTCAGCCTCGGATCGTCGTCATGGATTCAGGTGTCGATCCGGTCGGCGCTGTCGCCATCTGGGCTGAGGCAAGACCCGACTGGCCGTGCTCTGTCATTCACTATGTCGGGGAGGGCGTCGAGCCGGTGCTGGGTAGGAAGGTGCCCCGGACCGAGCCGGCTTCGACGGTCGTCGAGACGGTAGGGGAGATCGTTCTAAACGAGTAGTCTGAAGCGGCTGAAGATCTGCAACGGCGTCGAAAACCCTTGGACGACGCCCGTAGGACGGGCAAGTTGATGCCGCAAGTCCTATCACGAGGATCCCGATTGAGGGGGAGGCCAGAAATAGCGATGACTGACCCAAGCGAACCCGGCGGTGAGTACCAGGAGCAGCGAGATGAGATCGAAGACCGACAAGATCGGCGTTCCTCGCGATGTGACGGAAGATCGGCGCTCATCGGCAGCCTCTAGATGGTCGTCTGCAGCCCGAGTTCGACCACTCGCCCCGACGGCAGGCCGAAATAGTCTGTCGCATTGCTGGCATTTTCAGCAAGCGAGATGAACAGCCGGTCCTGCCAGAACGGCAGGCCGCCTTTCTTCGACGGCAGTATCGTACGGCGGGACAGGAAGAACGACGTCGACATGATGTCGAACTTCAGACCAAGCTTGCGGGCGAGGACGAGCGCACGAGGGATGTTGGGTGTCTCCATGTAGCCGAACGTGATCACCAGCCGGCTGAATTGGCGATTGAAGCTTTCGAGAAAAATTTTCTCATCGTCCGGGACGAAAGGCGTGGTCGAGGTCACGACGCTGAGAATGACGTTCTGCTCATGGAGCACCTTGTAGTGCTTCAGGCTGTGGAGGAGTGCGGTCGGCGCGCCTTCGATGTCGCTCGTCAGGAACATTGCCGTGCCAGGCACCGTGGGTGGCTTCTTCCGTGCCAGGTTGTCGATGATCGCTGCGAGTGGGATTTCGTCGGCCTTGGTGCGGGCGGCAAGCAGCCGACGCCCCGCCGTCCATGTCTGCATGATGACCGCCATCGTCGTCGCCACCGCAACGGGAACCCAACCTCCATCTGCGAACTTCGCGATGTTGGCGGCTAGAAACCCGGCGTCGATCAGTGTCATCGGCACGATGACGGCAAGAGCCGTCGCCAGCTTCCAGCTCCAAATCCGCCGCATCACGATGAACAGGAGGATCGATGTGATGAACATTTCGCCTGTCACGGCGATGCCATAGGCGGCGGAAAGGCCACTCGAGTTTTGAAAGAAGAGCACCAGAGCAGCCACGAAGATGAACAGCAGGTTGTTCACCTGCGGCATGAAGATCTGTCCGGACTGAGTTTCGGAGGTGTGGAGGATGCGCAGGCGAGGAAGCAGGTTGAGGTGCATCGCCTGACGGACGAGGGAATAAGCGCCTGAGATCACGGCCTGGCTGGCGATGACCGTTGCCGCGGTGGCCAGACAGACCATAGGAATCCGCGCCCACTCCGGATGCATGCTGAAAAAGGGATGCTCAGCCATCTCCGGGTTCGCGAGCACGAACGCTCCCTGGCCGAAGTAGTTCAGAAGCAGGCTGGGGAAGACGAGCGAAAACCAAGCCGTGACGATCGGACGGCGTCCGAAATGGCCAAGGTCGACATAGAGGGCCTCCGCGCCGGTCACGGCAAGGAAGACCGCCCCGAGCACCGCGATGGCCGAGCCGATGTTGTTTGCGACATAGCGGAGTGCGTGGACCGGATTGACTGCGCCCAACACCGACGGGTCGTCAAATATGTGGATCGCCCCGCTGACGCCAAGGACGATAAACCACAGAGCCGTTACGGGACCGAACACCGACGCCACGCCGCTCGTCCCGAATCGCTGGACGAAAAACAGCATGGCGATGATCGTGAGGGTGATCGGCACGACCCAGTTGGACAACGCCGGTGCGACCACCTCGATGCCCTCGACCGCAGACAGGACTGAGATCGCAGGCGTGATGATCGCGTCGCCGAGGAACAGCGAGCCGCCGATCACGCCCAGGACAAGCACCCATTTGGGGCGCCCGGTCAGACTTTCGCGGGCGAGAGTCATGAGAGACAGCGTGCCGCCTTCACCCCGGTTGTCTGCCTTCAGCACGAACGTTACGTACTTCAACGTGACGACGATCGTGAGCGCCCAGACGATCAGTGACAGGATTCCAAGCACGTCTGCACGATGAGCTCCGGATCCGCCGGTGGCGTGGAGAGCCTCTCTGAATGCATAAAGCGGGCTAGTTCCGATGTCGCCATAGACGACGCCCAATGCAGCGAGAACGAGCGATGGCAGTCCTCGCCGGCTCTGGTGTTCCAGTTCCGGATCTGCTGATCGCAGCTTGGCATCGGTCAAATGGGCTGTCCTATTGCATGCACGGTGAACGCTGAAAGTTGCCACCGGCTTGGTGTCATTGCAACTCCGAACGAACATGAAAAGACATACGTCCCTGTCTAGCAGACAGTGCCGTAGGCGGCCATGGTTCGTACCTTTCGTCGAACCTCGACGAGAGATGGGCCGAGCGAGACCATCACGTGTCGAGCAACAAGTCCGTGTATGGAAACATCAACTTCAGCACGTCCTTCGATGGAGTCAGCTACGCCTCGAATGGAAGCCTGGATTGATACTGAATTGATCGGATCAGTTGAGGCGAAATACTCCTGTCAGGAACTTCTTCACCGTGGCTTGCGCTGCCTCGGTCGCAGCTCTGTCGTAGCCCACTGTTGAACCGAGTTCCACACAAGCATCATTGAAGGTGAAGGGTTTGCCAGTCTCGACATTGAGTATCTTGCCGTTTTCCTCGCGGCGCTGACAATTGCGAGAGGATTGTGCGCTTTGAGTAACGGAAACAAACCGCGCATCGGGGTTATCGAACCCGTGGTGCGCGCCGGGATACTTGGTCATGACAGCGTCCTTTCCGGCGGCGTTGAGACGCGTGATGTAATCAAGGCACGTCACAGCCAGTGTCGTGTCGTCCGCCGCGCCGTGGAATTCGCGGACTGGTGCATCGGCAATGTCGAGTTCGTCAATGAAGTGAATGTTGCACGCAGGATAGAACGAAAGATGCGCGACAATGCGCGCCTTTGCTGACCCATGGAGAGCTTGGAAGCGCCGCATGCTGGTATAGAGCGCTGCGGTGGCGCCGCGCGAGAAGCCCATCACGGCGACGCGTGACGGATCGATCCGTGGGTGGGCCGCGAGCACGTCGACGGCGCGATAGGTGTCGTAGAATTGTGCGAAGGAGCTCAGCCGCGACTGATCTGTCTCGACCTGGTCTATGCCTCGTCCGCTAAAGCTATCAAGGCGGAACGTGGCGATGCCCATTCTGTTGAGAAATTCGCCCCATCGAACTGCTGGCGTGCTGTTGGCAGCACCATTGGAACCATGGAGCAGAATGACGGCTGGCAGATGCTCATTCCAACTGGGAAATCTGAGCTGACCAGTCAGCGTCACAGCAACTCCGTTCGCCGTATTCCCCTGCAAGAACTGCTCATCCGTCAGGGTAAGCGACGGCACTGTCAATGTCTCGTCCGGGGGAAATTTCGGCCGGACCTCCCCGGCGTATCCGTGCGCTGCGAACAGTGTCACGATGCACAGAGTGAGGGCGGCTCCAATGAAGCGTGCCATGTCAAGCACCTCCGACTTGGCGTTCAACTTAACACGTTAGACCGCCATCGTACGACTCCCCTCGGCTTGCGTCCTTCCCAATTTTTGCACGTCCGCCGCAACAACGACCGCGACGTCGCGTCGCTCGGGGGCGCCGGGCGTCAGAAAGGATTCGCCTTCCCCGCCTCGCATTCCGGTAGTCGCACAGGCTTGGCGAGTTTCCCCAGCGCCTCAGGCTTGGCGCACGCCGGGAAGCCAGCTAGCGGCATTGTCTCTATGAACCGACTGCGCTCCATTATGCTTAGGCCGGGTTCACTGATCATGCTCTCGACGGTCACCTCGGGGTGCTTCCTGAGAGTTTCCATAGCTGAAGCATGCGCCTCATCGGTTCGACCCAGTGCCGCAAGCGAGCTGCTACGGACCACCCAAATCCACCTTTGGTAGTTGTCAGGCGTCATGCGCTCCAACATCGTCACTGCGTCTTCATACCGCCCCGCCATAAAATAGGCAGGTGCGAAGAAGTTGGACGCCCACATCGGATAGTTCGGGTCGAGCCGCATGACCTTGTCGACCATTTGAGCACCGCGTTCTGGTTCACCGAATCGTGCTGCATAGCCGGAATAGAAAGTCAGGATTTCGGACGAACCCGGTGCGAGACGAAGCGCCGTGTCGAATTCGGACTTGCCGCGACCCATATCGCCCCTATTGGCAAGGCTCATACCATACACCGCATGTGCTTCAGCGTCGCTCGGATCAAGCCGAACCGCGCGTTCGGCCACGTCGTCAGCCACCTTGCGGTTGCTCTCCGGGTTGACACCAAACAACTCCAATATTTCATGAGCATGGTAGAGTTCTACCCAGGCCCGTGCCAGCCCTGGATCCAGCTCGACGGCGCGGTTGAGCAACGTGATGGCCTCCTCGTCATCGGCTCTGGTGAGCTTTTCGATCTTCTCGGACCCGAGAAGATAGTAATCATAGGCATTCAGGTTTTCAGGCCGTTTGCGTTTGGCTGCAGCCCGCCCGGCCTCTTGAATCAGTCCAATTCCGCCGCCGAGGCGGTTGGCGACCTGTTCTGCGATTTCGGTCTGAACGGCGAACACGTCCTCATCGGGTCGGTCCCAATTCTCCGACCAAAGATGGCGGCCGGTTTTTGTATCGATCAACTGTGCTGTGATCCGTACCCGGCCCCCCTGCCGCTGGATTGAGCCTTCCAGTACAAAGCCGACGTGGAGCGCACTTGCGACCTGGCGGGCATCCACGGCCTTGCCTTTATAAACTTCCGTCGAATTCCGGGCCACCACCTCGAATTCCGGAAAGCGCGCAAGGTCGGTGATGATGTCCTCAGCCAGGCCATCGGCCAGACGCCCGCTGGCCTCGTCGCGGCCATAATTGTCGAAGGGCAGCACCGCCACCGACGGTTTGCCGCTCAAAGGTTCGGGCTGCGAGAGCCACCAGACCCCGCCGCCCGCCAGAGCAAGCGCCACGATCGACGCCGCAGCCGTTTTGGCCCAGCGCGGTATCATATTGAGAAGGGGCCGATGCGCCCGTTTGCCGTCGAGTCTCAGCCGATACATCCGTACCGGGCGGCTGATGTTCTTGACCTGCTGCTCGCCGGCGAAATCGAGCGGCCAGTCGAGTTTGCCCTGGAGATGGTCGTATGCCGTGCCCGACACCACCACGCCGCCTGGCTCGGCCAAATGCTCCAGCCGCGCGGCGACATTCACTCCATCCCCATACACATCGCCGTCCACCAAGGCGACGTCGCCCAAATTGATCCCGACGCGGAATACGATGCGCTCAGCCTCCGGCAGGTCGGCGTTGCGCGCCGCCGCAGCATTCTGAAACTCCGCGGCGCAGGCAACCGCATCAACCACGCTGTCGAAGGCGACGAGCGTGCCGTCGCCCATTAGCTTGATTACCGTGCCATGTCGCTGGGAGATGGCGGGATTCGGCGCGGATGGTTTTCAGTCGCTTGATGGTGCCGGCCTCATCGGCCTCCATCGCCTTCGAGTAGCCGACCATATCCGCCGCCAGGATCGCGAGCAGCTTCCGGTCAAGCGTGGGGGTACCCATAATCGTTGCCTTGCATGGACATGCAATTGTGTCGGCAGTCTACACCTATCTACGCGCTGCAACTAGCACACGGCCACGGTGAAGAAGAGCCCCACTTACGCATCGATCCACCTGTGCCAGTTGCTACTGGCCCGGACATGCGATCTGCCCGAAGCGGATCATAGCTGGGGGGAGAGTGGGGGGGCGATCGGCGAGGAGCCGGAGCGCCTGATTTCCGATCCCGACTTCTGCTATCGAGAAATGTGGGTTCTTAGCTTGGGCACCGTGGCCAAGCGCTGAAGCTATTCTTCGTCTTCGGCGTCAAATCTCTTCTTAGGTTCCACATTTAAGGGGCTGGCTTGACACCCACCGAGGCGTTTTCTGAACGTTATCCTCATCACGTTGTACATCGCTCGCTACGCCTAGGCACGAAACCGTTGACTGCCGGAAGGTGGCCAATGAGTGGCTGGCTAGCGGGATCGCGCATCTGAAATCGGCAACCTCATCGGAACTGTCCGGGGCCCTTTGGAATTACCATGATCGCTGCTTGCCTGCACAAGGAGGCGTCGGCAGAGCCATGAGGACGACATGACAGAGAGAGATGCACTCCGCGACGAGATCTATCGGCTTGCCGAGGCGGCAGAGGCCGACCCAGAAACGTCGAATTTGAAGTCCCTGGCCGTCCAGCTCTGGGCGAATTTCAACGAGTTCACGGTCGAGGACCTGGAAGATATTCTGAGGGACGAATGGAGGACGCGCGGCCTGCCGTTCAACGACAACGCGGAAATATAGTAATCGCGCAAGGCGACGAAGCTTTCGGTCTACCGCGCGCCGATCGCATGATGTCCGTTCAGGCTCCCTGCTTGCCGGGAACTTCTTGAATCGGCATCCGTTTCAAAGTGATCGATATCATCAGGAGATATGAAGATGGCATCCACTCCCCGAGGTCGCGCTCAGGATCGCGCGAAGGTCGCTGGCGGACAAGATCACGAGGTTCGCTACGAGGCGAAGAAGGAAGGCGTTCCAAAGGAAACGGTCTATAAGGCCGTGAGGAATGCTGGGAACTCTCGCAAGAAGGTCGAGGCGGAAATAAGCCGGCACTGAGCCGTGAAGCTCGCGACTTACAACGTCAACGGCGTCAACGGCCGCCTCGAAGGCTTGCTGAGGTGGCTTGATGAGGCCAAGCCGGACGTCGTCTGCCTACAGGAGCTGAAGGCCCCGCAGGAGAAGTTCCCGATCAAAGCGATCGAGGCAGCCGGCTATGGGGCAGTCTGGCACGGCCAGAAGTCATGGAACGGCGTAGCCATCCTCACAATGGGGCAGGAGCCGCACCTCACTAGAAAGGGGCTGCCTGGCGAGCCGGAGGACGAGCACAGTCGGTACATCGAAGCGATCGTCGATGGCGTGGTGGTCGGCTGCCTGTACCTCCCGAACGGAAATCCCTATCCAGGCCCGAAGTTCGACTACAAGCTCCGCTGGTTCCGCCGTCTCCACGACTACGCGGCCGAACTGCTCGAGCTCGAGGTCCCTGTCGTGGTAGTCGGCGACTACAACGTCATGCCCACCGAGTTGGACGTCTACAAACCCGAGCGCTGGACGAACGATGCCCTCTTCCGCGTCGAGGTCCGGGAGGCCTACAAGAAGCTTGTCGACCAGGGCTGGACGGACGCGCTTCGCCATCTGCATCCGGACGAGCGCATCTACACGTTCTGGGACTACTTCCGAAACGCGTTCGTGCGCGACGCCGGCCTTCGCATCGACCACTTTCTCCTGAGTTCGGAGGCGGCCACACGGCTGACGAAGGCGGAGGTCGACAAGCACGTTCGCGGTTGGGAGCATACCAGTGACCACGCGCCCGTATGGATCGAGCTTCAGGACGAACTCGTCAAGAAGAGGAAGCCGATATGAGCCAGGAAGATTGGAAAGAAGACTCCGCCTGAAGCTGGCGGACTCGCTGACAGCATTCTGGTGAACGGCACCAGGCGGGCTTCTAGGTGATCCGGGAGACGGGTAGGCGGCCTTCGCGAGGCGCTCGAACTCGATCCTGACCCGGCCGACGACGAAGCGCGCTGTCGAGGAACCCGCCAACGAATGGCCGGGTACCACAGGACGAGACGCCTGCTCAGTCGAAATCGCCGATCTTACCGGTCTGGAAGAGTACGACGGGATCGCCTACCTCGCCCACCGCAGGATGTCCCTCCCGTTTCACGACGAGTGCGCCCGCGTGCGACCTTGCAGCCTCCTTAGCTTCTTCGACGGCCTCTGCCTCGACCCCGTAGAAGGCCGTTTCCCATGCCCGGACCGGCTGACCGCGATCATCGAGATCGAATGCGAATATACTGATGGAAGTGAACGCTCCGGGCATCGGCGAACTCATGCGGTGCCGCGTTGGGGCTTCTCGACCTGCTCGTCGATTTCCGGCTTCACCTTCTTTCGGGCATCATCTTCGAACTTCGCGCGGACGCGTTCCTCTTCCTGGTCGGTGGCCTCGATGGGTTGGCCGGAATCGTCCGGAAGGCCGGGACCGCTCTGGGCGATGGTGGAATCCTTCGGACGGTCATTGAGGCCGTCTGTGATCTTTGACATCGGAAACTCCTTTCGGAGCCTAACGACTACGGGGATCTATTGTTCGGCGAATCGTGAAAAAGCGTGCGAACCCGGTCTGAGGACGGGGAGGTGGACAACCGATCCCGCAGATCTCTCGCTTTCGGCGTTATGCGGAAGCGCCGTCGGTGGACATCATGGCAGCCTCTTAGCGGGCCCCGAGAGTCGGAATGGAGCGGATCAGGCCATTCTGTCTCCTGTTAGTCGGGTGATCGTTTTCAAATGTCCTCGATGTCCGGCAAGACGGACTTCATGCCAAGTTCTTCGGGGCCGCCCCCGGCTGGGATTGAGATACCGTCTGTGGAAGGCAAGGCACCGCTCGATCTTGCGACTTTGTGTCCGCGGCGCCCGTCGCGATACGCGTAACTTACAGTTACATACTTGCGTTTTCACAGTGCCCGTCCACGATCGCGCTCGAAGGCAGAGGATATTCTGCCGCCCGGAACAGGCCGCAGCTATTACCGGTCTCAGCCTCGCAGCCGTCAGCCGTCAACAGGTGATCGGACCTGGGAAAGATCTTGGAGAACTCCCATGAACATTACACGTCGTACCGTGTCGATCGGTGGCTTAAGTCTGCTTGCCGCCACTTCCCTCGGCTCAACTGCCGGACGGGCCGAAGGCCTGATTTCCGACCTCACGGAAGCTTCGGATGATTTCAGCCTCGCGGTCGAGGCCTACACTTTCGCCTATCCGCTGGTCACGATGGAGATGACGAGGAGAATTGCAACCAACGTTGCCAAGCTCGAAGCCACTCGTGGTCCTGTGGGCCACTTGATTAAGTTTCGCGAATATCCCAACGCGTCGTACCGGGACGTTACGGCCCCGAACGCCGATACGCTGTACACGCAGGCTTGGTTCGACGTCGGCAAGGAGCCTTGGGTTCTCACGATCCCCGATCTGAAGGACCGTTACGCCGTCTTCCCGATGCTGGACGGATGGACAACAGTGTTCGATGTTCCGGGGAAGCGCACCACAGGAACCGACGCGCAGACCTTTGCCATTACCGGCCCAGGCTGGGAAGGCAAGCTGCCGGAGGGCGTCAGGCAGTACAAGTCGCCGACCAGCATCGTGTGGCTGCTTGGCCGCATCTACTGCACCGGCACGTCGGAGGACTATGCGGAAGTACATAAGCTTCAAGACGAAATGAAGCTCGTTCCGCTAAGCGCCTACGGGACTGATTGGGCCGCGCCGAATGGCAAGGTGGACCCGTCGATCGACATGAAGACGGCGGTGCGCGAGCAGGTCAACAAGATGGACGCGGTCGAGTACTTCAGCCTCTTCGCCGAACTCCTTAAGACCAATCCGCCGACGGACGCTGATGCACCGATGGTCGAGAAGCTGGCCCAGATCGGCATCGTTCCTGGACAGGATTTCGACAAGACGAAGTTCGATCCCGCCTTCGCCAAGCGCGTTCCGCAGATCGCCTTCGCCCGCATCATGCTGCATTTCAAATTCAGTGACGGCGACATTCAGGACATCAACGGCTGGGGCTACACGACCAAGACCGGCATTTACGGAACGAACTACATCCAGCGTGCCCTCGTGACCGCCATCGGCCTTGGAGCCAACCGTCCACAAGACGCTATCTATCCGACGTCCACGAAGGCGGACAGCGGTCTGATCAAGAGGGCCTACAACGGTTCGGAAAAATACGTTCTGACCTTCAAGAAGGGCAAGATTCCGCCTGTTTCCGGGTTCTGGTCCCTGACCATGTACGACGCAGACTATTTCTTCGTCGACAACCCGCTAAATCGTTACTCAATCAGCGCCCGCCAGCCGCTCAAGGCCAAAGCCGACGGGTCGATCGATCTGTTGATCCAGAACGAAGATCCAGGCGCCGACAAGCATTCCAACTGGCTTCCGGCGCCCAAGGGCAAGTTCATCCTGATGATGCGGCTTTATTGGCCGAATGAGAGCAACCCGTCGATCATCGACGGCTCGTGGACGATACCGCCGGCCACGAGGGTGAGTTGAGTTCGGATGTGGATGAGGGGGAAACAATGATACGCACGACGAGACTGGTTTGCGCCACCGCCGCGATGGTGCTAATGGGCCTGGGCACCGCTGCCGCCGATACGGCGGCGAAGATGAAAATGACGACGCCGTTCGCACCAGGCGTCGCCGTGCCGGACAAGATCGAGTCGTCGATAGGGACGCTGAATCTGCATTACGGCTACCCGTCGGACGATACGGTCGACAAAATCTACGACAACCTGGACCGTTCCCGTGCCCTACAGGCTTATCTGCTGGCGATTCCGATCGTCAATCAGGCCGGTATGCGCGACTCGATACGCAAATTCGGCCCTGATAACCAGACCGACGTGATCTGGGAAAACCTGGTCGATCCGAGGTCGGTAGAGCTGACGGCCAACGACAACACGATCTACAACTACGTTTGGGTCGACACGAGCAAGGGACCGCTGGTGGCCGAGATTCCACCCAAGGTGCTGGGGATGGTCGACGACTTCTGGTACAAATGGGTGGGCGACATCGGCATTACCGGGGCCGACAAGGGCGAGGGCGGCAAGTACCTTCTGTTGCCGCCTGGATTCAAGGGCGACATACCAGCCGGGTATCACGTTTTGCGGCCGAGCACCTTTGGCAGCTACCTCGTCTTTCGCGCCTTCGTTGTGGACGGGTCCACCCAACCAGGAGTCGACTCGGTCAAGAAGAACCTGCGGATCTATTCTCTGGCCGAGGCCGCCAACCCACCGCCGATGAAATTCGTCAATGGCTCCGGAATTCCGTCGAACTTCGTCGCGCCGGGTGACTACTCGTTCTGGAATCTTTTGAACCAGGTCATCCAGGAAGAGCCGTCGGACGGTTCCGATCCCACCACCTTGGGCCTGTTCGCCTCCATTGGCATCGAAAAGGGCAAACCCTTCGCACCCGACGAGCGGATGAAGAAGATCCTCACCGACGCCGCCAACATCGGCGCCGTGACGGCGCGGACGATCGCCTTCAAGGTTCGCGCGAAGGATGCGTATTTTTATCCAGACAGCACCTGGCGCCTGCCGTTTTTCGGCGGCTACAAGTTCGAAACGGCACCGGGTGTCAGCAATTTGGACGGTGCTGTCTTCTACTATTACTTCGCCATCGGCGTCACGCCGGCGATGGAGGAGAAGATGGTGGGCCGGGGTTCGCAATATCCCTGGTCGGTGCAGGATGCGAAGGGCAATCCCTTCGATGGCGGCAAGACTTACAAGATGCGCCTGCCCCCAAATATCCCGGTCAAGGATTTCTGGTCGGTCATCGTCTACGACAACCAGACCCGCTCGATGGTCCAAACCGACCAGCAAGCCCCAAGCGTCAGTAGCCAGAACAAAGGCGTCAAGGTCAATGCGGATGGTTCGACGGATGTCTACTTCGGAGCCAAGGCGCCGGCGGGGATGGAGAACAACTGGGTGCAGACGATTCCCGGCAAGGGCTGGTTCATGATCCTTCGTCTCTACGGTCCGCTGGAACCGTGGTTCGACAAGACCTGGAAGCCTGGCGAGATCGAACTGGTGCAGTGATCGGAGTAAGAGCAAGGGTTGCTTCGGTTTCGCCAGATCGCCTTTTTTCAGTCGGAGCCGGCGAGGAATGGCCGATCGATCCAGGTCAACCGGAGTCGGCAGACAACCGACGTGTTCAACTGATCAATCTGGGACTGTTGAAATAACGCCACTCAGTGGAAAAACGGGAGGAAGCAGATGGTTAGAATCTCCGATATGTGCCTGATCGCAATCGCAGCAGGTCTTCTATCGTCAACGCCGGTTCTTGCGCAGGACGCCATCTCGGCGCCCGCGCAGAAGACCATCGGCGCATCTAAGTCAAAAATGGTGCCGTCGCTCGCCGTCCTCAATTCCGGAGGGGCGAGGCTTGAGAACGGCAAGCTGACGATGAGCGGCATCTCCGCGGTGTCTATCGTGTTTGCCGACCGCCCGGTGCGCTCTGCAGGTCACGTACTGACCTCCGAGTTCATCAAGCAGTGGGGCGAGGGGGCAGATAGCTTTGCCAAGGATCCTCCCAATGCGACGATATCGGTCCTGAGCGGAAAGGGAGATTCCGTCGCCGATGCGGTGGTCGTCCTGAAGACGCCAAAGCTCGAGGGGGCAAACCTCACCTTCGACGTGGCCGTGCTCGAAGGTGATCTCGCCGGAGCCGACGGCCCCGCATCGCTGTTCATCGACTGGTTTGCGGCACGTGGTCCTTACGGAGGCGTTGCCGTCGGAGGCGCTGGTTTTCGCGCCCCCGTCTGGCGTGGCGGATGGTATGCCCATCCGGGCGCCTATTACGGAGCGGGCGTCGTTGCGGGGGCGGCAATCGGTGCCGCGGTCGCAGAGGATCGTCGCTATTATCCGCCTCCGGCTTGCGGATATTACCCGTATCCACCCTGCTATTAGCACCAGGTATAGCAGCATGTCAGTGCTGGTTTCGGCGCGCTGGAAGGCTGACGGCCTTTCCAGCTCGCGTTGCAAGACCGAGGACGTCGCAATTGGGCCATCTATCGAATCCTGATCCAGTTCTGGAAATACTCGTCGGCACCGTGTTTCTCGTTGTGGTCATCTTCGTGCACGGCGCTGGTATCCGGAGCATCAGCCTTCAATTCAGCAAGTCATGGGCCGGCGTCACGAAGGCCACGCCGCACTGGCGTCTGAACTTGATGCTGGCCGCGACGATCGCCGCGCTGGCGATTCTGCATTTCGCAGAAACGCTGATCTGGGCGATGCCTCTCTGTGTCAGGGCCATCATCCCCTCGATGCGTGACAGCTACTACTTCGTGCTTGAGAGCTATACGACGCTGGGCGAGGGAACCGTCACTCTCCCGGATCGGTGGCGTCTGCTCGGCCCGATCATTGGCATGTCGGGCTCTTCACCTTCGGTTGGACGGGTAGCGTCCTGGTCAGCGTCATGACCGACTTCGGCAAGTTCGACCGCCTGCGGGCGAGGCAGGAGCGTGTGGTAGAGGCAAAAGCGGAGTATCAGGATGCTTGCCCTCTCGATCACGACGTCGCGAGATTTCCAGAAGGCGGGTAAATCTGCCAGGCAGAACGGCTCGCGAAGCATTCGACGGACTGATGAACGACTGTGCTGAAGGATTCGCCGACGCCCAAGCCATGATCGCATTCGTCGGCCTCTCTCAGGGTGCGATCGTCGCGCTGGATAGCGTCCGGACGATGGACGATCGGCGCGCTGGTTCCCTTCGCCGGACTTCTGCCGCCTCAGCGGATATCCTCCGCGAGTAGGGACACCCCCGTGCTTCTGGTGCACGGCCAACATGACACGACGATCCCTGCGGCCGCCTCGACGCTTGCCGCTGCCATGCTCGGAGCGGCCGCCTTCAAGGTGGATCTGGATATCGAACCAGTCGGTTACACGATATCCTCTTCAGGGGCGGAGAAGGCGCTCGCGTTTCTGAAGCGGACGATCGCCTGAGCCGGAAGGCTTCGCCTCAAACGAGTTGCATTCCGCACCCCGGCCAGGTCGTACCCTGCTGCTGTGCGGCCATCAGGTGTCGGGGCTTTCTCTCCCTTATTGTTGTTGCCTGTCCGGTTGCGCACAGACGTCGACGGAACGGGAACTGGCGCGAAACTGGAAGGTTCGTTTAGCTGGCATCATACGCAGAAGGAGGCCCGTTAATGGAGACGGTCATCAAAGCTGACCCGGACATCAGATGGGGAGTTCCCGTGTTCGTTCGCATAGGCAATGGCTTCCTTGAGCGTATCGACGGACCTAAGGCGGCACTGGAAGCCTTGACTCATCGTTGGCCATCGCAATCGCAACCGCAATTCGCGGCTGCGAAGTGCAGATGCGCAGACGCCATCATGCACCACGGAAACGCTGAACTCGCTCGCAGGACGTTCATAGATGCTGCTGTCGCAGCCAAGGTGCTCTCATGAGCGTTCCTTCGATGGACACCGTTCAACTGGCGATGATCCTGGGATCGCTGGCGCTCGTATGTTGGATAGCGGCCGGGTTGACGGCGCTCCTTGGCACTGCCGAGGAAATCAAACATATTGAGATGGGCTGGACCTCGCAGCTTCTCACCACAGCATTCACCGGAGCGGGCGTCGCGTCTGTGGTCGGGATGGTTACGATTCTAGTATTCGGATGAACATGGCAGTCGAATGGCACCGTCGAACCGGTGGCGCGCTCGCTGACCCGGAGTTCGACTTCAGCACCCGACACTAAACAGTCCCGCGCGGAACAGCATGCCAGGAAAGCACTCCTCCACGACGATGCTGTCGCCGGCAACGATCGCCGTGGCATCGAGTACGTCTTCGGTCGACTCGCCCAAGGCCCCAAAAAATTCTCAGTATTTTATTCGACTTCTACGAATCGCAGTTGACTCCGTCGAGTATGTTCATATTTTGTTCCCCATGATCAAGCTCCATCGAATATCGCGAATAGGTTAAACGGCACGCCGCTCCGTGGCGGCACAGGCATCGTTTTCCGTATTCGAGGATGTTCATGATGAGCCATTCGCACGTCGAAATGCCTGCGGCCCTCTATGCCGCTTACGCAGAAGCCTCAACCAAACTTTTCTATCCGAGGGGCACGGTTCGCTGCTCCGCGGACGCCATGTTTCGATCGCGGTCGGCCCGCGATCTAGGCTGCATTCTCGACGTAGACCCGCACGTCGTTGCGTGGCTCTGCCTCCCGGTCGAGTTCGATACCGAGATCGGACCACATGTACCGGATTTCCTGGTGGACTATGAGGATGGCACGAGGATCTACTTGGACGCCGTCGAAGGAGATGAGCGTTCGGAGATCAGGGAAGGCGCCGCGCTGGCCGGCTTTCGCTACCGGGGCGTCCCGCGCGAGGAGACCGAAGGCGGTTATCGCCTGGCGAACGCGCGCGACATGCTTCGATATGCGAACTGCAGGACGCCGCTGAACGACAGGATCCGGATGCTGTCCGCACTTGAAGAGGCCGGATCCTTGACGGTCGCCGAATGCCTGAACGTCTTCCGCGAAGTGCAACCGATGACCGGCGTCTCCTGGATGGTTCTGCACCGATTGATCACCGTAAACCTCGAAGAGACGATGATCGGCCCCGAGACCGTTATCCGTCGGTTCCAACGTTGAGGAGCGGTAAAATGACAAGTCTTCCTCAAGGTCGCCGAACCGTCACGCTGGAGCGCGTTACCTACGGTTTCGCCATCAGAACTGCCGCAAGGCTTGGAGGCGCGTTCAAGAAAATCGAGCGCGGCCGTCAAGTCGTGATCGTCCTGCGGGTTCCAATTGGAGCGGACTTCGCCGAGTACGAGGCTTCCGCAGCCATTCTCGTGCACGAAGTCGAAGCTCTGCGGATCTTCGCAATTGCTTCCCCTAAGATCGGCAACAAGGGCGAAATCGATCCGAAGAAGATCTATGCCGACTTGCGAGGGCAGCCGTCGCTGCTGATTGTCTGGCCGTCCGGGTACGCCGTGCCCAGAGAGATTGCGCTTGCTGCTGATCGTATCGTGGACGTCGGACCGGTCCGCCCATTCCATCTTGTCGCCGCTGCCAAACAATTCGCGGGTCAAACGATCTCTATGGCGGACGCGAGAAAGATGTTGAACCATCCTCATCCCCAAGTCTTCGCGGCTTTCAGGCCGAATAGACCCGCCCCGATGGTACTCAACCGCCTCGCCGAGGTGGGGGTGCAAGCTGGCGCGACGCCGGCCGCGGACACCCCTGATCTTAAAGACCTCGTTGGATATGGAGAGGCGAGAACATGGGGGATGTCGCTCGCCGAGGATATCCTTTCATGGAAGGACGGCAAGCTCGCCTGGAGGGACGTCGATCGGGGCCTGCTACTGAGCGGGCCACCGGGTACAGGGAAAACGATGTTCGCTGCTGCGCTCGCGCGAACCTGCGACGCCCACCTCGTCGCGACATCTGTTGCAAGCTGGCAGGCGGCTGGGCATCTCGATGCCACTTTAAAGGCCATGCGCAAGAGTTTCGACGAGGCTATCGCCCACCAGCCTAGCGTCCTCTTCGTCGACGAGTTCGACGGGATCGGCGATCGAGTCCGGCTTATTGGCACCGAGCACGAGACATACTGGGCCCAGGTGATCAATCTCCTGCTGGAGTTGATCGATGGTCACGAAAGGCTCGAGGGCGTGGTCGTCATCGGAGCGACGAACTACCCCGACGCGATCGACGCCGCCCTGCTGCGGCCGGGACGTCTCGACCGTCACATCAGGATCTCGCTGCCGGACGGCGAGGAGCGCAAGCACCTTGCGCGCATTTATGTCGGCCACCACCTGTCGGAGGGCGACGTGGAAGCGATCGCCGCGGCGACCGCAGGGTTCGCTGGAGCACATTTCGAGAAGGCCGGCCGAGAAGCCCGGAGAGTTGCCCGCAGGGCCGGGCGGCCGGTCTCCACCGAAGACGTTATGGCCACCCTCCCTGCGCCGAAAAGGATCTCGGGCGGCGAACGTAGAATGGTCGCGGTACACGAGGCCGGGCACGCCGTCGTCGGAGTTCGACTTGGGGTCGGCGAATTGAAGACCGTGGCCGTGCCTTGGGAGGCGCATGCCTCGCAGCCGCTCGGGTTCGCGCACTTCCACCTGGACGAAGACATCCTCTGGGATCGGCAAGGCTATCTCGACCACATCGCAATGACGCTGGCGGGCAGGGCCGCCGAGGAGGAGATCCTCGGCACCGCGTTCGATGGCGCGGGAGCCGCGGAAGGCGCCGATCTCCACAGGGCGAGCGACGTCGCCACTATGATGGAGATCCAGCTCGGGATGGGAGACGGCCTTTCTTACTTCAATCTGAACTCCATCCAGCAACGAGATCGTGTCCGCCAGAACAACGCGGCGGTTGCTGCCCGCGTCGAGCGCGTTCTCCGTCAGGAAATGGAGCGAAGCCGGGAGATCGTCACGCGGTTCCGTGCGGCCGTCGAAAAGATTGCCGATATCCTGGTGGGGAAGGCGATCATCGAGGGAGAGGATGTCAGGCGCATCATCCGGGAGACGTCGCGATGACGAAAGGAAATCCGACGCCGGAAGTCGACTGGAAGCTGGTTGTGCGTAGCCTGAAGGGGACCGGAACTTCAGAAGGGCGAATGCTGGTCGAGAAGGCGATCCTTGAAGCGGCAGGTCTACCCCTTCGGCTTCGCGAAGCGCGGCGTCGGCTTTTCATTTTGACGACGTCGGTGTCCGAAGGGAGGCCGGCGATCATTGAGACGGAAGGCGGGCTTGTGTGCGTGATCGCGCTGGATGATCTGGTGGACGTCGTGATGGAGAGGGGGCCGACGCTGGGAGAGGTGATGGAGGCGGCGAGGGGTGCCACCATCATCGAATACAAGCAATGAGTTCCGTCCCCAACCGATTCAGCTCGGCAAGATCGGAAACACCCATGTCTTCCATAGTGTTGATCTAGGTGCCCCCATCATACTTCGTAGCCCGGAGCCTCCAGATGGAAGTCGTCTCGCACTGTGAGCGGAATAAAGTACTCCCGCTGCAATCCTGTGCCGATGCCAGATCGGATCGCCGGGTTTCCACCGACGCCCGGCTCTGAGAAGCCGTCGTTGTCTATCCCGAAGTCCTTCGCGGGCGAGAAGATCCGAAAGCGGTGCGCCAGAGATCGAGGCAATGAAGCAGAGAGCCGAGGACAGACGCTCTCGTGGCATGATCCGGATAGGATGTCGAGGAAGTCACCGTTATCGAGACCTTCGTCTATCGCTGTGTGAACGATGCATGATTTAATCCTCGCCACAGTGCCTATGTTGCTCACCGCGAAAATCAGTTGGTACGGAGATTCCCACCTTTCCTGTCGGAAGGCCTGGTAGATGGGCGAGACCTCGCGCAGGGGCTCTTTGTTGATGATTTGACGTTGTGGCCAGACGCAGGAATATCGAACGAGAGCTCCGTCGTCTTCGAGTTTTCGTACCACTCCGGCCGCAAAATTGTCGAAGTCTTCGACGGCGGAGACGACATGGAACCTGCCTGGAGACCTTGCCTTACCAAGATAAAAAGCGCCAACCGCGCTTCCGACCAGGCGCGCACGGACCGCATATTCGTCGCTATCCAAAGCGCCGTATGCAAGATCGCCGAGAGCCTCTCGGGTCGCCTCATCGACCCAATCCTCTATAATGCGGCCCGCTGCCATCCATCCTCCTCCAATTTTGTGACAAGCTCGAGAAACTCGAAGTCGTCCTCATCGAGCATCTTGATCAGTGAATTGATCGCACTGTCTGAAGGTATCAAATAGGTTCGCAAGCCACCCGCGCCTTGAATGCGCAACATGTCCCCGACGATGCGCCCGGTACAGTTGGCGCACGCTTCTTCGAGGGCTACTTCCAAGGCGTCCAGCACCGGCGGTCGTTCGAGACGAGGGATGTAGTGCTTCTTTCGTCGCGAGCAGTGCGCCATGTATCCAACGAAGGTCTCCTCGTAATGCGTCTTCCAGTACTGATAGTGAAACGACTCGTAGGCCGTCTCCTGGTCGACCAGCCGGTTCGAGCCGGTTATGGTAGCGAAGGTCGCGAATAGTCCTTCGTTCCAGTCGAGAAGTTCAAAAAACTCCGTGGAGGTGTGAAACACTTCCGTGTCGACGTCATCGATGCGATCTGATTCGATGGACGATTTCAGTGAATTTTCTCGAGAAGTGTCCCCGATCACACACCTATAGCGGACGTCGAAACCGAGTGCCTGATCCATATGCCGCTGGAGATTGATGTCGTCGTTGACTTCTTTCCAGTCAAAAGACCCTCGCTTCAACTGTGGGTAGAAATGCTCGTGGACACCGTTGAGGTAGTAATCATCCACCAATGACAGCGGCCGGTCCCAGAACGAATATTTGTCCAGATCGACCAACTCTTGTCCATCACGAAGAATTTTCATCATAGTCGCGACCTCTGTGACCGTCCGACAGACGCCGTAGCTGATCTCGAAATCGCGACCGTCCTTGTTGGCATCCGCTCCGGCGATCTTTTTCCTGAAGGTATCGACAAGTCCTTCGCCGCCAGCGGCGATGATGACTCCGACAGGATAGTCGCCAACGTGGCTGACCGCGGGTTTTCCCATTGCTCGCTCTTCCTTTGTTTCAGTCGAAGTAGCGCAGTCGAAGTTAATATCTGATTTCAGCTCGAACTGCTCCGCCGACGCCAGTCAGGGAGCAGCCACCACGCGGTCATGCCTAGTAGTCCTTTTCGGCAATTAGCAGGGTCAGATTGGAGTGAATTCGACCCTTGCCAGCGTCGCTGAATGACCCTCTTCAGCCGTTGAACGGTCCTAAGTCAAATATATGTTGGCGAAGCCTGTCACACGCGGGCGCAATGAGTGACGCCGCATCTTTGCCGCTTTCGAATCGATAGGGGACCGTGGTGATCCCGCTCAGGTCGCTAGGAAGCTTGACCTTCTCCTCGCGAGGTTCCATCAGGATCGCTCGCTGCCGACCGAGCTTGCCCATAAAGAGGCCAAGTTCGAAGACGACGTTGTCGCGGGGGCTTGGCCAATCCTTGCCTCGGCTCTCGGTGAGATCGTCGGCGTGCGCGATGGCCACCGCGAAATCGGAATCGTCTACTTCCGCTTCCAGATCCTGAAGGGTGTAGTTCGCAACGCGAAATACGCCGTCGGTCCAGATCGTTGTGAGGAACGGGTCATGCTCGAAGGCATTCCGCACTAGACGGGCGACGGGGAGGGACTCGGCCGACGAGATAATGAAGACCCGTATCTTCTCGCGGTAGACACCGACGTGCTTGTTTCGTTCGAGCAGGCGCCGAGACAGCGACCTGGCGATCTGTCGATACATGTCCGGGTATTTCTTCGCGAGCTTCGAGAACTGCTGTGCGGTCAGCCTGGCCACGAGCGAGGATTCCTCGGCAACCACCGTTGCCGAACGACGCTGAGTGGGCTCTACGGCTGCCATTTCTCCGACGTGATCGCCACGTCCACGCCCCCCGATGCGGCGGCCATTGATATGTATGCCGAATGATCCGGAGATGATGAAGAAGATATCGTCGTCTTCGCCGTTCTGCTCAATCAGGATCTGGCCCACATCGAGTTCTTGAAGTCCCACGAGATCCGTGAGTTCTTCGGCGAGCGCGGGATCACGGGCGACGATCGATTGCGCGGTGAGGGCCTCCAGCCTGAGTTCCCTGCCGGCGTCTCCCTGGAACCTTTCGATCATCCTGCTCATGTGATTGCTCTCCAATAGGTCGTCGAGTAGATCTCGTCATTGTTGTGCTGCGACCAACTCCATCTCTTCCAGATGTTCTCGCCGTTCGGGCCGAGTTTCTGGTTGTCCTTGAGATAATCGTAGACGCGCTTTGTGATCCACGTCGGATTGTCCGCGTTGTGGGCAGTAAGTTTCGCTGCGAGGTTGGCGGCGTTGCCGATCCAGACGATGTCGTTGTCGCCGCGGACGCCCGTCCGAGCGGCACGGATTTCAGATGTATCAATGCCCACCACGTGGCGGATCTTGAAGTCTGTTTTCCAGCCCTTTTGGATCTCGGACTGCACTATGTTCTTGATCGCGTAGTTGACCTCGAGAGCGCACGAAACGGCATCGTTAGACTGGGTGTCCGAGATGAATATTCCCATAGCCCGGTCGCCGTCATACGAGACGATGGTGCCGCCATGTCGGCGGATGAGCCGCGAGGTTGCGTAGAGAAAGGTCTTGTAGACCTCTCCCGCGAACATCCAGTTCTTCTTTTCCACGAGATCAGTCGATCCGTCGAGGTCCGCGTACAGGATCGTGGCGCGTTTGAAATGAACGGTATCGTTCGAGAGCTTTAAATCGGCGGGTTCCGGAACAGTCGTCCCGTCGCGCACGGTCCATTTCGCGCTGTATGTCGTGCTTGCATTTTCCTTGATGTCATCGGCGATCGTCATGGGGTCATTCCTTCAGCAAACAAGCCGGGCGATTACCCAGCGGCCGCAGGCGACGATCGGCGGTAGTGCCATGGAGACGAACGCAAGCAACACCAAGGATCCTGCCCAATGGAACATTTTGAATTTCCGGTGGGCGATCGAAGCCTGGATTGCGGTCTGGACCCCCAGGTCGTGCAGGTAGGTTGGCGTGGCGGATTCGCCCTCTAAAGGCATGTATTCCTTTTGGGCCATGTCCGGATAGTCCTTGACGCCGCCTTTAATAATGTCGCCGAAGTAGAGCAGGTTCACGACATCGTCCTCGCGCTTGTAAACCTGGTTCAGAAAGCGGGGGAGCAGCGACTTCAGGCAGATGATTGCAGCGATCGCGAGGAGAGGGAGTGCCGCCTCGAAAGCGTACGTGTAGCCGAAGGGGAGATCGTCTGGCGATTTGAGAAGGTTGATAATCGCGCCTATCCACACAGAAGAGAATGTCAGAAGCGCTGCGTTCTTCGTCTCCGCAAACTTTACGAAATCCATCATCCTGCCATGGTTGGCGGACATGAGCTTTTCATAGGCTTCCTGCTGGTCGTTCTTCGCCATCTGTGCCCCTACTTACTTCGCCGCCGGCTTCGCCAAGGGGCAGTCGTCCATCGTGCCGCAGCAGACATGCTTCTCCTTGTGAAGGAGCCTATAAAAGTCTCCTTCAGCTCGCTGCCATCCGTCGAGATTGAGAACGAGGTCGGCGAGTTGCCGAGCATGTTCGCCACACGCAGCTAAAGGCAGACGAAGATTATTCGCATCGTCGCATTTGCAGCGCTGGCGAAGCGTCATCACCCGCCTGTCTCCCCGATGGACCGCAACTAGCCGCCTGCCATCTTTCACAAGTGCGATGCGGTCACGGCGGCGCCCCTTCGCAAGACGAAGGCGATCCTCCCTGAGCGACGCGACAAACTTCGGCCCGAGGACGGCGGCATTCTCCTCGGCCATCGCCTGGAACCGCGCTGCTGTCGAGCCGTGAGCACGCGCATCCGCCTTGCCGGGCCACCGCCTCAACGCAGCAGCCGAGCGTTGCCGAAGCAGGAAGGTAAGAAGCCTTCCCCACCATACTTCGGCCGCTTCCCGACTTTCGATTTCAGAGGGCTCCAGTTCGCCCCAATAGAGACAGAACGTACCGCCTGGATTTATGTGACGTTCTGCACAGAACGGCGGAAGGAGCGTTGGCTGCTGTTCCGCAACGATGACGGATTTGCCATCTCGCCGGATTTCGAGAATGAAATCCGGACTGGGCGCGCCGGAGGCGTTCGGAGGATTGACGGCATAGATCGCTTGCCCATCTGCCGCCGAAAGGAGGCGGCCGTGGTTATAGTGTGCGACGCTGTACAGTTGATCGAGTGGCGACAATGGTCAGCCGATCTTCGCATGCGGACGAAAGGGCGACTCCGCCGCCTTGACGATGGCTGGGCTGCTGGCGGCGTAAACCGAGGCTCGCGCCGCCTTGGCCACCGCATCGTCCTCTGCCGCCAGTGCTTCGAGCGCAACGTCATAGGTCAGGTTTGATACACGGCGCGTGGATGCGAATAGCTTCCGCACGGAGACAGGTCCGTCATCATATGCCGCCTGACCGATTGCAGTCTGGGTTCCGTTGCAACGCTTCTGTTCGTTCTCCGAGGCGACTACGGATCGCCCGGTCGAGCAGCGAACCCGGCTTCCCTGCATGCCAAGCCGGGTGATTGCTCCCGGACCGAACTCGAAGCCGATTGCGAGACCTAGGTCGTCTGTGTCCACTCCATTCGCCTGCAGGCGCTCGAGGGTGAGGTTGAAGCTACTGCGAAGGCCACCAGCACAAAGAACCGCCGTCGACACTGTCTCGTCGGTATCTGTTGTGTGCGCAGTGCCCTCCAGTATGTGACCGTGGATGCAGTCGCCGATGAAACGGATCCTGCGACCTGAGAAGTCAGAGCTGAGAACCCTATCGAGTTCCGCGCGGATGACGTGAAGGCAGCGAACCACGTCTTCCGGATCATCGTCGATATGAGAGTTCACATATGCAGTGAAGTTGTCGACATCCGCATACACCGAGACCATTTCCATCCGCCGGGAGTTTCCGGGCGTCAGCAAGGCGATGTCCAAATTCTGCAGAGGCGGGGTCGTACGCGAGAACGAGAACGCACCGATTGGATTCTTCTCATTGTCCTTTCGCCAGTCCGCTACGATCTTATCCTTGCCGAGGCCGAGCTTAGCCTCGTCCTCGCAATTTTTGATTTGGTCGTCGGTCAGTTTCGATTTCGCAGGGTCATCGGCGGCATCGAGCTCGATCGCACCACGAGCCTCGTTGCTTAGGTAGATTCCGACCGCCTTGTTGTTCGACGCAAGTTTCGCGGCAATGTTCGCCGGGCGTCCGAGGAAGAGCGGTTCGCGATTGCCGTTCCGGCCGTTATTGACGGCAAGCGCCTTTCCGGCATCGATGCCCACGCGGATCTTGGCGTTCGGAATCTTCTCGTCGTCGTCGCCTGTCTCGGCCAGCACATCCGTGATCAGCTTCGCGATTGAGACCGCCCGATTAACGCGGCCCTTTCCGGCGTCATCGCCATATGGCTTCGTGACCACAGCGTGAAGGCGCTGATTGTGGAAATCGACCCTGATGGCATCGGCGTCGGCGAGTATCCGATGGACGGCGCGGTAGTGGAGGTTGAGGAAGCGAAGCGCCCGCTTGTGGCACGTCTCGCCTTCAGACTCGGTCGACCACAGCATGTCTTCGAAATTCACGATATCGATGTAGAGGTGAACGCCATCAACCCGGTACGCCTTGTTGGTCGGGATCGAGGTCAGCGACATGTCGCGCGTATAGTCTACGACTGTAACCTTTTTGACATCTTCAATACGCGCGTCGATCGCCGCTTTTGCCCGGTCGTGCTTCCATGCATTTGCCATCGCCACTCAACTCCAAATCATCGCATCGCTGGCATCGGTCCAACCGCTGCGATTGTTTCACTTTTTGTTCTGCTAGGCACTATGCAGGCGTCAAAACGCCTGCATCCGCTGGTCTTTTAGCTGAACCGAAGTTCGTGTTATTTCAGTTGAGCCTATCCATGGGTTTCTCAGTGGGAGGCAGTTTCACTGGATTATCCAGAGTAACTGCCTCCCGGAGCGTTTCTCGCGTGGACGCGACAGCTACACAACTACCGCCTACTCAGCTGCACCCGCTCGTAGCACCACACGTGTCGCACTTCTCACAAGTCCCGTTCCGCACCATCGTGAAGTTCTGGCACTCCGAGCACATGTTGCCGGTATAGCCCTGCATGATCGAGCGCTGGCGGCGTTCGGCTTCGCGCTTCTTGGCTTCGGATTTCGCCGTTGCCGCGTCGGCTGCCGCCTTGTCGGAGAAGAGGGCCGTTGCGTCGCTGGTGAGTTCCTCGGTCACCTCTTCGGCGATCTCTTCCGCCAGTTCCTTGGCGCGCTCTTCGTAATCGCGCTTGAAGGCGACGATTTCGGAGGTGGCGATGGCGACCGTCGGCTCCAGCTTGCGGGCAGCCGCGCCTGCAAAGGCGGTCACGGTGCCGGTGGAAGCGGCGCGGGCAGGGGCGGCGGTGGCCGCACCTTTGGGTTCGCCTGCCTGGCGTTCGCCGCCGGTGCCGGACACCAGGGTCGGCTTGTAGCCGCGGGTCCAGCCGGTGGAGAGCAGGTTGGTCTTGCCTTCCTGGATGCCCTTGCCAAGCGCGGTGTTCGAGAAATCCGACGTATCGACATGCGCCAGGTCATGGCGGCCGAGATAGGAGACGGCAAGCTCGCGGAAGACATAGTCGAGGATCGAGGTAGCGTTCTTGATCGCGTCATTGCCGATGACCATGCCGGCCGGCTCGAACTTGGTGAAGGTGAAGGCCTCGACATATTCCTCGAGCGGCACGCCATATTGCAGGCCGAGCGAGATGGCGATGGCGAAATTGTTCATCATCGCACGGAAGGCAGCGCCTTCCTTGTGCATGTCGATGAAGATCTCGCCGATGCGGCCGTCGCCGAATTCGCCGGTGCGGAGATAGACCTTGTGTCCGCCGACGGCGGCCTTCTGGGTATAGCCCTGGCGGCGGTTCGGCAGCTTCTCGCGTTCGCGCGAAACTCGTTCGATCACCCGCTCGATGATCTTCTCGGTGACGGTAACGGCCTGGGCGGCCAGCGGCGCCTGCAGCAGTTCCTCCAGCGCATCCTCGTCGTCTTCGTCCTCGATCAGCGAGGAATTGAGCGGCTGCGACAGTTTCGAGCCGTCGCGATAGAGCGCGTTGGCCTTGAGGCCAAGCTTCCAGGAGAGCATGTAGGCGTTCTTGCAATCCTCGACGGTCGCCTCGTTCGGCATGTTGATCGTCTTGGAAATTGCGCCGGAGATGAACGGCTGGGCAGCCGCCATCATGCGGATATGGCTTTCGACCGAGAGGTAGCGCTTGCCGACCTTGCCGCAGGGATTGGCGCAATCGAAGACCGGCAGGTGCTCATTCTTGAGGAAGGGCGCGCCTTCCAGTGTCATCGCACCGCAGACATGGATGTTGGCGGCTTCGATGTCCTTCTTCGAGAAGCCGATATGGTCGAGCAGGCTGAAGCTCATGTCGCCGAGCTGTTCGTCGGAAACCTTCAGCGTCTCCTTCAGGAAGTCGGCGCCGAGCGTCCACTGGTTGAAGACGAACTTGATGTCGAAGGCGCTCTTCAGCGCGGCGTTGACGGCTTCGACCTTCTCGTCGGTGAAGCCCTTGGTCTTCAGCGTCGACGGATTGACAGCCGGTGCCTGGTTCAGGTTGCCGTGGCCGACGGCATAGGCCTCGATCTCGGCGATCTGGCTTTCCGAATAGCCGAGCGTGCGCAGCGCGTCGGGCACGGCGCGGTTGATGATCTTGAAGTAGCCGCCGCCGGCGAGCTTCTTGAACTTGACGAGGGCGAAGTCGGGCTCGATGCCGGTCGTGTCGCAATCCATGACGAGACCGATCGTGCCGGTGGGCGCGATGACCGAAACCTGGGCATTGCGGTAGCCATGCTGTTCACCAAGCTCGAGCGCCTTGTCCCAGGCCGATTTGGCGTGGGCGACGAGATCCTGGTCCGGGTTTTCCGAATGGATCAGCGCGACCGGGTTGATCGACAGCGCCTCATAGCCGGAGCTCTCGCCATGCGCCGCACGGCGATGGTTGCGAATGACCTTGAGCATGCTCTCGCGGTTCGGCGCGAAGTTCGGGAAGGGCCCAAGCTCGGCAGCCATTTCGGCCGAGGTGGCATAGCAGATGCCGGTCATGATCGCGGTCAACGAGCCTGCAATGGCGCGGGCCTCAGTGGAGTCGTAGGGAATGCCTGTTGACATCAGCAGACCGCCGATATTGGCGTAGCCGAGGCCGAGCGTGCGGTATTCGTAAGAGAGTTCGGCAATGCGCTTCGACGGGAACTGCGCCATCATCACCGAGACTTCGAGCACGACGGTCCACAGGCGAACCGCATGTTCGTAGTCGGCGATGTTGATGCGCTTGGTGGCCTTGTCCTTGAACTGCAGCAGGTTCAGCGAGGCAAGGTTGCAGGCCGTGTCGTCGAGGAACATATATTCCGAGCATGGGTTCGAGCCACGGATCGGGCCGCCGGCCGGCGAGGTGTGCCAGTCGTTCATCGTCGTGTTGAAGTGGATGCCCGGATCGGCCGAGGCCCAGGCAGCGTAGGAAATGGTTTCCCAGAGATCGCGTGCCTTCAGCGTCTTCATCACTCGGCCGTCCTTGCGGGCGGTCAGGTTCCATTCGCCATCATTCTCGACGGCGCGCAGGAAGTCGTCCTTGATCGAGACGGAGTTGTTGGAGTTCTGGCCGGATACCGTGAGGTAGGCTTCCGAATCCCAATCCGTGTCGTAGGTCTTGAATTGGAGATCCTTGTAGCCCTGGCGGGCAAACTGGATGACGCGCTGGACGTAGTTCTCGGGAACCTGGTCCTTCTTGGCGGCGCGGATTTCGCGCTTCAGGGCAGGGTTCTTGTTGGGGTCGTAGCAATCGCCGTTGTCGCCGCCTTCGCAATTGAAGCAGGCCTTCATGATCGCCTTCAGATGCTTGGCGACAACCTTCGAGCCGGTCACGAGAGCCGCAACCTTCTGCTCTTCCTTGACCTTCCAGTTGATGTATTCCTCGATATCGGGATGGTCGATGTCGACGACCACCATCTTGGCGGCGCGGCGTGTCGTGCCGCCCGATTTGATGGCGCCGGCGGCGCGGTCGCCGATCTTCAGGAAGCTCATCAGGCCGGAGGAGCGGCCGCCGCCGGAAAGCTTTTCGCCTTCGCCGCGCAGCATCGAGAAGTTGGAGCCGGTGCCGGAGCCGTATTTGAAGAGGCGCGCTTCACGCACCCAGAGGTCCATGATGCCGCCTTCGTTGACGAGATCGTCCTCGACAGACTGGATGAAGCAGGCATGCGGTTGCGGGTGTTCGTAGGCCGACTTGGACTTGGTCAGCTTGCCGGTGAAGGGATCGACGTAGAAATGACCCTGGCCGGGGCCGTCGATGCCGTAGGCCCAATGCAGGCCGGTGTTGAACCACTGCGGCGAGTTCGGGGCGACACGCTGGGTGGCGAGCATATAGGCAAGCTCGTCCTTGAAGGCCGAGGCATCTTCCTCGGAGGAGAAATAGCCGCCCTTCCAGCCCCAATAGGTCCAGGTGCCGGCAAGACGGTCGAAGACCTGGCGCGCATCGATTTCGGAGCCGGTCTGTTCGTCCTTGGACAGGGTCTTCAGCGCAGCATCGTCGGGAACGGAGCGCCACAGGAAGGAAGGAACATCGTTTTCCTCGACCTTCTTCAGTCGGGTGGGAACGCCGGCCTTGCGGAAATACTTCTGCGCCAGAACGTCGGTCGCGACCTGGGAGAACTGCGCGGGAACATCGATATTCTCGAGGCGGAACACGATCGAACCGTCGGGGTTCTTGATCTCGCTCGTCGCCTTGCGGAATTCGATATCCGCATAGGCGCCTTGGCCGGCCTTCGTGAAACGACGTTCGATGCGCATTGTCTTGACCTCGTGTTGGCGCCTGGTCCCCGCGACCTCGGCGCAAAATTCCTATCCGGCGGCACTTTGTCGTCGCGCAGCCAGTCTCGTTTCCGTATTGTGACAGGGGTGTCATCCGGAGATGTCCTTCCTGTATCTTGTGGTGATGGTGGCTGCAAACACTAAATATAGTATTAACAGCTTATTATCGCCAGCCCCGATGTCACTTTTTTTGGAGGCTGAAAACCGCGCAAAAATCCTGTCGGGCCTGAACTGTTTCCGGTCCATCGCCCTGATTCCGCGTCCTAATTTTCAAAAGGGAACCGGGCTCGTTACCTCCGGTCCTGTCGCCGCCGCAACATCAGGATCAGTAAAGTTTGAAACAGCTGATTCCGTCAAGGGCTGGCTTTTAATTGATTGCTAACCACAACATGTTGTGGATGCGCCTGTGGAGATTGGGGAAAGCCGGGGAGCGCTGATATTACAATGGCTTGCAGGTGTTGCCGGCTAAGGAAAAGGTCGAAACGGCAAAAAAGCGTCATGCGGCAAATCTTGTGATGGCATTTCCGGTGCAAATGGGCATGCCGATTCGCCCGGGTGCAAGTGCCTGTCAAAGCGCATCGATGGCGATGGTAACGATGGCGACGCCGATAGGCCTGTTCTCTTCGTCCATGACGACGAAGCTCGCCTGCGTCTCGAGATTCTGGGTGGATTCGTTGCGTTCCGCCCGGTCGATGAAGATCTCGCGGGAGCCGCTGGCGAAGGTTTGGAGATATTTCTCCTCGTCGCCCTGCCAGAAGTCGGCGGTGATGGTGCTCTGCCCGACATTCAGCCCATGCGAGTCCGTGACGAAAAATTCGAGAATCGCGCCCTGCGAAGCATCCTGATTTTCCCTCAGGTACTGCGACACGGATTTGTCGAGCAACAGCTTGACCATCTGCAGGTGGTGCTGATTGACTTCCGACCGGTAGGTCTCATCGAGTACCCGCATATCCATTTCGCTGACATTGCCGAATTTCGCGTTCTGCTCGGCAATGGCCTTCAGTACCAATGGCGTTTCCACAATTGGTCGGATCCGCTTCTCGACGTAGTCGTGCACGAGGGGAACGTAGGCAGGCTCAGCGTGGACAGGCGCCAGCGGCAACAGAAAGGTCCCCAGCCCGACAGTCACAACCGCTCCTATATGCCCCCATCGAGCCATCTTGCTTCCCTATACCCGTATTGTTCGCCGCACGCTTGAGGCGCAACCCGACACGATTCGCATCTGTCGATTTTATGAGCAAAAGATAAAATAGATGTGCAGATCCCGATAGCGGATTCCGAAGACCTCGCTGACAAAATCTGGAACAATTTCAAGTAGTAAATACGATTGTCGCGCGCTTTGGTCTGTAACGATCAGCCCGCGCCCTTGGCGATCGGCTCCTGATAGGTGAAACCCATGTCCCAGGGGAAATAGATCCAGGTATCCTGGCTCACCTCGGTAATGAAAGTGTCGACCGTCGGCACGCCCTTCGGCTTGGCGTAGACGCAGGCGAAATGTGCCCTCGGCAGCATGGTGCGCACCTGTGCGGCGGTCTTGCCGGTATCGGTCAGATCGTCGACGACCAGCACGGCTTCGCCGCCATTCTCCATAAGTTCGGGCGCTATTCCCTTGAGCAGCACCATGTCACCCTGGTTCACATAGTCATGATAGGACGCGACGCAGACGGTCTCGATCAGCCGGATGTTCAGTTCACGCGAGATGATCGCGGCCGGAACGAGGCCGCCGCGGGTGATGCAGACGATCGCCTTAAATGTCTGATTCAAGCCGGCAAGCCGCCAGGCAAGGGCGCGCGCATCGCGGTGGAACTGATCCCAGGAAACGGGAAAGGCTTTATCGGGAAGGGACATCGGGCTGCTCCGCGGCATGAAAAAACGACACGCCGTTGGCCGGCGACCGGACAGGCTTGAAGCGGCGATTGGCAAAACGCAAATCGCGCAGCCGGAACTGCGCGAGAGGGGGCCGAGCTCGAAGCTGTCATCGGTCGCCGCAATTAGCGGGATTTGCCGGCAAAAGGCAAGAGCAGCCAATCAACGCGACAACAGGGTCAGCGCCGTCATCGATTGCAGCAGGGTCTTGGTCGTGCCGCCGAAGATCATCTGCCAGAGCCAGGAGTGCGTATAGGCGCCCATGACGAGAAGATCGATGCTGCTGTCCGAAAGCCGGTTCTCGATGACATGCGATGCGCTTTTGTCCACACTTTGTGCCGTCGAAAGCGTCGTCTTCACGCCATGACGCGCAAGCGTCGCGGCGATGTCGGCGCCTGCCGTCAGCGGCGATTGCAGCGCCGTTTCGGCCGGATCGACCGAAAAGATCTCCACCTCGTCGGCGGCTTTGAGGATCGGCAGCGCGTCGAAGGTCGCGCGCGCCGCCTCCTTCGAACCGTTCCAGGCGATCAGCACGCGCTTGATCGGCTTCGGTTGGCGGATGATATAGGGGATCATCAGCACCGGCCGACCGGTTTCGAAGAGAAAGCTGTCGACGTCGACGTGGCTGTCGGAAGGTCTGGCCGGGTCGGCCTGCGAGGCGATCAAGAGGTCGGCGCTGCGCGCACTTTCGATCAGCGGCGCGGAGCCGTATCCGGTCGATGTGGCAAAGCTGCGCCACTCGGAGGAGGCGCCTGATGCCTCCGCTTTCGCCCTGAAGATGCGCTCAACCGCAATCGTTTCGCTATGCGCCATGTCCTGCAGCGCCTGCACGGCAACGGGATCGGGGATTTCCATCGGCGCCACTAGCGGCACGGCGGAGATGATTTCGGCATGCAGGCCGATCACATGGGCGCCGCTTTCAGCAGCGATGGCAAAGGCGAAATCGGCAACCGCGGTACTATTGTCAGATGTATCGAGAATGGCGAGAATGGTTTTGTAAGACATATCAATTCTCCTTGCGCTGAAACGGCTTGCGCGAGGGAAGGAATGCGCCGGACCGTTCTCCTGTTCCTTGATAGGGATCAAGGATGCCCCAGGTTCCGGCGTTGCCCTCAAGCCTCGGCGGAATGGTTTTCGGCAATGTCCTTTCTTTGGCGGATAGCGTCGATCATCGCCCGCACCTCGGCGCCGGCTGCATCGATAACCGCCTGGGAGCGGCCGCGCACGACGATCTCGGTCGAGAATTTCTGGCCGATATAACGCGGGTAGGAGCCGATGCTGGTCTCCGGATGTGCTTTCTGGATCGCGGTCAGCGGCGTACCGATCTCACCTTCGCCGTAAGGGCAGGCGATGGCGAGCGAAAGCACCGGCGTGCCGGTTCGAAGCGTCGGCAGCACATTGTCGACCATCGCCTGGAAGACCTGCGGCACACCGGCCATGACGTAGACGTTGCCGATGATGAAGCCGGGCGCGGTCGAGACCGGATTGGGAATATGGGCAGCCCCGCGCGGCATGCGCGCCATGCGCTGGCGCGCCTCGGTGAATTCCATTTCACGGCGCCGATACATCTCGGCAAGCAGCGTCATCGCCGTCTCGTCATATTCGCAGGGCACGCCGAAAGCCTTGGAGATGGCGTCGGCGGTGATGTCGTCATGCGTCGGCCCGATACCGCCCGAGGTGAAGACATAATCATATTTGCCGCGAAGCGCGTTCAGCGCCTCGACGATCGCGTCCTCGTCGTCGGCGACGATGCGCACTTCCTTGAGATCGATGCCGGAAAGCGTCAGCAAATCGGCGAGATGGCCGATATTTTTATCCTTGGTGCGGCCGGAGAGAAGTTCGTCGCCGATGGCGAGCATGGCGGCGGTGACGACGATGTCTTGGCTCATAGGATGTTCCGTGATGTGAGGCTGGGGAATAGGTAGCGCCGTTCGGTCGCTTTGCAAACACCAAGAGCATGATGCCGAAAAGTGCAGGCGGGTTCGGACGACATGATGCTCTAACTTTTAAATTGGGGCGATGCGTCATTTTTGCCGAAATGAAAACCGCAAGCGAATTTTCGTCTCCGGGTGTTGAACACTGAGTTCTTGAGGGCGGGGCTTTGTTCAACCAGGCGCGCTGATAGAAGTCACGTCGGGCACGAAATTCAACGATGTTTCAAGGAAGATAGAAGATGGCGAAGGTTCTCGTTCTTTATTATTCGGCTTACGGCCATATCGAAACCATGGCCTATGCCGTCGCCGAAGGCGCGAAATCGGCCGGTGCCGAGGTCACCGTCAAGCGCGTTCCGGAACTGGTTCCGGAAGATGTCGCCAAGGCTTCCTATTACAAGGTCGACCAGGCGGCTCCGATCGCCACCGTCGATGAACTGGCGGACTATGACGCCATCATCGTCGGCGCCGGCACCCGATTCGGTACGGTCGCCTCGCAGATGCGCAATTTCTGGGATCAGACGGGCGGCCTCTGGTTCGCCGGTAAGCTTGTCGGCAAGCTCGGTTCGGTCTTCACCTCTTCGGCAACCCAGCACGGCGGCCAAGAATCGACCATCCTCGGCTTCATCCCGACCTTCCTGCACCAGGGCATGGTCGTTGCCGGCCTGCCTTACGCCTTCCAGGGCCAGATGGGCACCGAGGAAGTCAAGGGCGGCTCGCCTTACGGCGCCTCCACCATCACCAACGGCGACGGCTCGCGCCAGCCTTCCGAGATCGAGCTGGAAGGCGCGAAATACCAGGGCGCCCATGTCGCCAAGCTTGCTGCCAAGCTCGCCTGATCTTTGACGCTGAAATAATGAAGGCGCGGCGGGCATGGGGCTCGCCGCGCCTCTTTTTGTCCACAGACTGGCGGCCCTTGATCAGTGGCGGCTTTCGAGCGGAAATGCTTGGCCGATCATTCGTCGGTGCTGCCGGCCAAAACAGGCGCGATTTTTACGCCTCCCGGCTCTTCCCATCGCCAATGGCGCAAGATATTGAAAATGCCGCAAGCGGGCGTGGCGAAACTGGTAGACGCAAGGGACTTAAAATCCCTCGGCCTTGGCTGTACGGGTTCGACCCCCGTCGCCCGCACCACAACTATCCACTTTGAATTTGCCCGCATCTGCGCGTAAAAGCGTGTTTTTGCTTGACAATGACATTTTCGATGCAAGGATTGCGCCGCGACAGTAAGGCGGTTGAGTAAGTATTGTCTTGTGGGAGTAAGACGATGGTTTACGATTGGAATGGGACCAAGGTTCGGCGTATCCGGATCTTCAAGACCAGCGTCGCACTTGTTCTCGGAACTGCGATAGCTGCGATACCACTGTTCTTCTGGGCAGTGCAGTTGAGCGATTTCTAACTCCAGATAATCAGCGTTCTGCGAAAGGAAGCGCGTTTGGCGCTTTGGTCTCGCGCCACCTGTTGATCACCCAGCCAGCCAGCAGCCCGAGGGCTGCGCCCATCGCCTTGATGCTCGCGTCATGCAGGCGCGGATGGCGGGTAGGCGCGAGATATTGCAGATATTCGATGGCGAATGCGCCGACGATCAGCAGCACCGCCACCATCTTCCACTGTTTGGGATAACCGAGCGCAAAGGCCAAGCCGACGAGAAGATAGGCGGCCGCACGGTCGACATCGACCGTGGTGACCGTGTCCGGCCTCTCTCCGATCGGGGAAACCGTAGCGAAGATGATGAAGGCAAGCAGCAGCCAGGCGAGCGGTTTTGCGAATTTGAAGATCATCATAGCTTCATATAAGTGGCCGCCCTTTTCATTGACAGTTAAAATCAGGTCATGTGCCGCCAATTTCGCGATTGGCTTAAGAAAGCCTTCCTCGGAGCGAACCTGTCCGGGAGCGAACCGGAAACGGCCGAAACGGGCTTTCTTTTGCCGGTCGGCTCGTGCCATAGCGGCGGTGGTATTCTTGAGAATGGACCACGCCCGTGACGAAACTTGATGTCGAAAGTGCCGAAGAGGCAATGCGCAGCCTGTTTCCGGCAACGCCGCTGCAGCTCAATGATCATCTGTCGGCCCGCTACGGGGCCGATATCTGGCTGAAGCGCGAGGATCTGTCGCCGGTGCGCTCCTATAAGATCCGCGGCGCCTTCAATTTCTTCCGCAAGGCGATCGGGCAGGGTGCGGCCGGCAAGACCTTCGTCTGCGCCTCGGCCGGTAATCACGCCCAGGGCTTTGCCTTCGTCTGCCGCCATTTCGGCGTGCCGGGCGTCGTCTTCATGCCGGTGACGACACCGCAGCAGAAGATCGACAAAACGCGTATGTTCGGCGCCGAATTCATCACCATCCGGCTGTTCGGCGACTTCTTCGACCAGTGCTACCAGGCCGCGCGCGAACACGTAGAGGCGGTCGGCGGTGTCATGGTGCCGCCTTTCGACCATGCCGACATCATCGAAGGCCAGGCGACGGTGGCCGCCGAAATCATGCAGCAGCTGCCGGAAGGAACGGTGCCAGACATGGTCGTCCTGCCGGTCGGCGGCGGCGGACTTGCTGCCGGCATCACCGGCTATCTCGACGGCACCGTGCCAAAATCGGCTTTTGTCTTCACCGAACCAGCCGGCGCGCCGAGCCTTAAGCGCAGCATTGAGGCGGGCGCGGTAGTGACACTTGCCAAGGTCGACAATTTCGTCGACGGCGCGGCGGTGGGGCGCATTGGCGACCTGAACTTCGCCGCTCTTCGCGATTTCCCGGCAAGCCAAGTGCAACTGATGCCGGAGAACGCCATCTGCGTCACCATTCAGGAAATGCTGAATGTCGAAGGCGTCGTGCTGGAGCCGGCCGGCGCCCTGTCGCTGACGGCGATCGCCGCGATGGACGTCCAAGCGATCCGCGGCAAGACCATCGTCGCTGTCGTCTCCGGCGGCAATTTCGATTTCGAGCGCCTGCCTGACGTAAAGGAAAGAGCCATGCGTTACGCAGGGCTGAAGAAATATTTCATCCTGCGCCTCGCCCAGCGCCCCGGCGCGCTGCGGGATTTCCTCAATCTGCTCGGCCCCGACGACGATATCGCCCGCTTCGAATATCTGAAGAAATCGGCGCGCAACTTCGGCTCCATCCTGATCGGAATCGAAACCAAGGCGCCAGAGAATTTCGCCCGGCTGATCGGAAATTTCGAAGCAGCCGGCATGGGTTACGAGGATATCACCGAAAACGAGATCCTCGCCAACCTGATCATTTGACTTGGCGACAGCGATATCGTCGTGCTAAAGGCGGAGCATGGCTTCGTTCATTTCAAATATCTTTTCGATGTTCTCCGGCGGCGGCAAACCGGCTTCGGAGGCAGCAGGCCCTTCCGGCGAGCCGCAGCTTTACGGCGATTGCACGATCTATGCCGAGCCGCGCAAGGAAGGCGGCCAGTATCGCCTTGCCGGCCGCATCGAAAAGAAGGTCGGCGACGAGGTACTGGTGCGCAATTTCATCCGCGCCGATCTGTTTTCCTCCTCCGATGACGCGCTCGAATGCACGGTGCGCAAGGCGCAGCAGATCATCGATCAGCATGGTTCGTCGCTCTTTGGCGACGGCGAGAAGCTTCGTCAGGTCTGAAATCGGGATCCGGGGATGGGTCCTTGATACCGGCTGTAACTATTCCTGTGTGACCGGGGTGCTCTCCAGCGAGCGCGTTCTCACTCACGCAATCTTAAAGGATTGCGGTGAAAGGTATCGCCTGCAGGATTTGCAGGACACCCCCGTGTTTGACTGTTTCGGACGATTGACCAAAGGATTCTCTGTCGCGATCACCGCGCCAGCAGGAGGCCGAACGTCCGGAGCCGAGGTCTCATGATGGAGACACTCAACCTCCTTCTCTTCGTCGTCGAAGCCATCGCCTATTTCGTGCTGATGGTGACGCTTCTGCATTTCCGTCACCGGCTCGGTCTCGGGGTTTTCCTGACGGCGCTCGGCGTCATGCATTTCATGGAGACCTATCTGGCGGCGGTGTTTTATGTTTCGCTGCCGTTCGGGGATGTGTCGCCGGGCTCATCCGTCTTCTTCTCCGGCAAGCTGATGATGATCCTGATGCTTTACCTGCAGGAGGATGCCGCGACGGTGCGCCAGCCGATCTACGGTCTCTTCCTCGGCAACCTGCTCACCGTCGGTATTGCCTGGGTGCTGCAACTGCATCAGCCGCTGCAGATATCGACCAACCTCACACCCGACGTCGATTTCCTCAAGGAGATGGGCTGGCTGATGGTCTGGGGCACGGCGCTGCTCTATGTCGATTCGCTCGGCATCATCCTGCTTTACGAAAAACTCGGCGATTTCTTCCGCCGCCGGGTCGTCCTGCGTTTCCTGATTTCGGGGTTCGCGCTGTTGACCTTCGACCAGATCGGCTTCTTCGCCGCGCTGCATTACTTCCTGGATGTGCCGATCGCCGCATTCTGGGGCGGATGGAAGGCAAAAATGCTTGCCGTCTGCCTCTACGCGGCGATGTTCGCATTCTATGAGTATCGTATTCGCCGTGTCGGTGCGGGCGGGTCCGCACGCTCCATCAGCGACGTGTTCGGCGACCTGACGTTCCGCGAGCGCTATAACGACCTTCTGGAGCGCACCGGCCGCGACATGCTCACCGGCGTTTACGATCGGACGCGCATGGAGGTTGAAGCGCCGCTGATGCTGCGTGAGGCGCTGAGGCAGGGGCTATACGCCACCGTTCTTATTCTCGACGCCGATCACTTCAAGGATGTCAATGACGGCTACGGCCATCTCCAGGGCGACGAGGTGCTGAAGGCGATCGCCGCCCGATTGGGCACGACGTTGCGCTCGAGCGATCGCGTCTTCCGCTTCGGCGGCGAGGAATTCGTTGCCGTCTGTCCAGGCGCTGACCACGAGGAAGGTCTGCTGCTTGCCGAGCGCCTGCGCTGGACGATTGCAACCAGCGTCAAGACGCCGGATGACAGGCCGATCACGGTCAGCATCGGTGTTGCGACTGCCGACGAGGACGGCGTCGATTTCACCGCCGTGCTGACGGCTGCCGACGGCAGGCTCTATGTGGCCAAGAAGAGCGGCCGCAACTGTGTCGTCGGCCGCTCCGGCGTGGTGAAACTCAGTTAGACCTGGTGGGCTCGTCGATCAGCGCAGCGCGGTCGGCCGCGGGTGTTTAGGATGTTGCGTAAACAGCAACACATTCCCGTATATTTACGTATTTTCAACATGTTATGAGAGCCATAAAAACGGCTTGTTAGCATAACACAAACGTGATCTCCATTGCCGCAGCATTCCGGATGAGCTTTCCTGCGAGGGGCGTGGACATGAGTGATTCAGTTGCAGCACAGAAAGTCGATGGCGGCGAGTTTGCCGTTTTGTGCATCGGAGGGTTTCTTCTTTCGATTGCCTATGGCGTGACCTTTCTGATCCCGGTGCTGGTTGGCCAGCGTGGTGGCGACGAGGCGCTGGCCGGCCTGATCATTTCGGCTGCGACTGTCAGCACCGTCATTCTCGTGATCCTGTCCGGCCACATCGCGGATGCCATTGGCTCGGCGCGGGCGGTGGCTGTTTCGGGATTGTTTCTTGCCGCGTCAGCGCTGGGATTCGCCATGGTTCCCTCAGCTGGGCTGAGCCTGATGGTGGTCGGTTTCATCCTCGGCATAGGCTGGGGCACCTTCTATGCGCTCGGCCCTATTCTGGTCGCCGCGATCGTCGAACCCGAACATCGGATCCGGTTTTTTGCCCTGCTTTCGGGATCGATGATGTCGGGCATCGGAGCCGGACCGATCATTGGCCGCATTGCTACCAGCTGGTCGATGCCGATCGAGGCGGCCTTCGCATTTGCGTTCCTTGCCAGTCTCGCCGGCGGTGCGCTTTACTTTTTGCTCCATATCCGGCTGACCAATGCCGGCAAGATTTTGCCCCATGTTAACAAGATCTCATTTGGCTCAGCACGCGAGGTGATCGGCTCGCGGGCCATCTATTCCATCGTCATGGTCGGCATCGGCGGCGCGATTTTCGGCGGGCTGTCCAGCTTTCAGACCAGCTACGCCAAGGCGCACGGATTCGACTACTCCCTGTTCTTCATCGGCTTCACGTCCGCCGCGATTCTGAGCAGGCTGTTCGTGGCGGGATATGTGGTCAAGAAAGACCCACTCTATTCGCTTGTGGTCCTGACAAGTCTGACGCTGGCATCGATCGTGCTGTTCCTGATGCTGACATCAAATCAGTTTGCCTATCTGGGAGGCGCGGCGATGCTGGGAGTGGGCTATGGCTTGACTTATTCCGTCATCAACGGCCTGGCGGCCAATGAGGCTCCCGCCGGCCTTATGCCGCAATCGCTGCTGTTATTTTCGCTCGCCTATTCCATCGGCGTCTTCGGCTTTCCACTGATCGCCGGCAATCTGATCGTTTCCTCCGGCGTGCAGACCATGCTGTACGTCGTGCTTCTGCTTGCCGTCCTGAATTTTGCAATCGTCCTGTTTCGTGTTGCCCACCGTGCGACGCAAGAACGAAACAAAGCATCCGTAGGAGACAATACAAGCACTCTATGACGGGTGGCCGAGGCCGGCGAAGGGGCCGGGCAAGTTTGACCTGCCCAGCCCGGCTCACTTAGGCAGCGCGGAAGATCTTGGCGCCGGAGGGGGCACTCGTCATGCCGCCGTCGACGGTGATCTCGATGCCGGTGACATTGGCCGCATCATCCGAAGCCAGATAGAGCGCCGCCTTGGCGATTTCGTCGGCTTCGCTCATGCGGCCGAGCGGGCTCATGCCTCCGATGCGCGCCTCGAGCGCCGACATGGCGTCTTCCGTCTGGGCCATCGGCGACCAGATCGGCGTTTTCGTGCCGCCGGGCGTTACCTGATTGACGCGGATGCCGCGCGGTGCGAGCTCGGATGCCATATTGCGCGTCATGGCCCGGACTGCCGCCTTGGTCGCCGCATAGGCTGTCCAGCCGGGAGCGCCGAGCACGGCATGCACGGAACCGTTGAGGATCACGGAAGCGCCGTCATTGAGGTGCGGCAGGGCCGATTGCACGGTGAAGAAAACCGCCGTGAGATTGGTGCTGATGATCTGGTTGAACTGCTCCAGTGATGTCTCGCCGAGCGGCGTCGCGCCGCCGATGCCGGCATTGGCGAAGATGATGTCGAACTTGCCGACCTTTCCGGCGGCTTCCGCAAAGGCCTTCTCGGTGGCGGCGGCATCGGTGACATCGACCTTCAGCGCCAACACGCCGGCTCCCAGCGCCTTTTCGGCGGCAGCGAGGGTTTCCGGGTTGCGGCCGGTGATCACCACCCTGGCACCCTCGTCGATGAAGACCCTGGCGGTCGCAAGACCGATGCCGCTGTTTCCGCCGGTGATCAGGGCAACCTTGTTTCTTAGACGCATGATTCATGCTCCTCTTGGAATTGACAATGATATAGATTATGATCGTTATCTATAAGGATTATGATAATAATCTACATGAGTCAATAGGCAGTGCCGGGGAGATGTCCGATGGGCCGTTCGCAGCTGGAAAAACAGAAGACGCACGAGAAGATTATCGAGATCGCGTCGAAGCGACTACGCGAAGAGGGGCTCGAAGGTATTGGCGTCGCCGATCTGATGAAGGAAGCCGGGCTGACCGTCGGCGGCTTCTATAAGCATTTCGCCTGCCGTGACGATCTGGTCGCCGAGGCGATCCAATCCGCTTTCGATTCATGGGGGCGCAAGCTGGAGGCCGAGGGGGTGAACCCGGCGGAGATGACGGCCGCCGATGTCGCCGACCGTTATGTGAGCGCCTATCACCGCGACAATCCGGGTGAGGGCTGCCCTTTTGCCGCGCTGACCTCCGATATATCACGCAGCGGTGAGAAGGCGCGGGGGATCGCGACGGAGGGGCTCAGGCGTAATTTCGCGTCATTGGCGAGCAAGGCTGCGGGAGCGGACGATAGCGAACGGCGGCGCAAGGCGATCATGGCCTTCGCGATGATGGCCGGCGGCGTCGGCCTTGCCAGAATTTCGTCCGATGAGGAACTCTCGGCCGAAATCCTGGCGACGGTCCGGGATTTTGTCGCCGATATCGACAAATGAAAAACGGCCGGCAAAAGCCGGCCGTTCCACAGAGCGTTGAAGAGCCGATCAGGCGGCCAGTGCGATTTCCTGGACGCGCGACTTAGCGGCGTCGATCGCCTTTTCGGCAGCTTCCGGACCGAAGGCCAAGCCTTCGACATAGATGGTCTCGATATCGGTAATGCCGAGGAAACCGAGAACCGACTTCAGGTACGGCACGGCATGGTTCAAGGCGGCTGCCGGTCCCTGCGAGTAGACACCACCCGAGGCGAGCACCACATAGACCTTCTTGCCGGTTGCGAGGCCAACCGGGCCGCTTTCCGTGTACTTGAAGGTCAGGCCGGCGCGGGCGACGTTGTCGATCCAGGTCTTCAGCGACGAGTAGATGTTGAAGTTGATGAGGCCGGTGCTGATGACGATCGTATCGGCGGCAAGCAGTTCGCTGACGAGTTCGTCGGAGGTCTTGACGGCCACGGCTTCCTCAGCGGTGCGGGCCTCGGCCGGCTTGCGGATTGCGCCGGTGAAGAGGTCATCGATATGCGGCAGCGGGGTGGCGGCAAGGTCGCGGCGGACGACGACGCTGCCCGGATTCTGGTTCTTCAGCTTTTCGGCGAGATCGACGGCGATCGGCGTCGAGAGCGATTCGGCACGCGGGCTGGACGTCAGAAGAAGGATGGACGACATGGTGCATTTCCTTTCGAATGGAATTTGACGGCCCGTTGCTGGGAGGTGAGCCGCAGTCTCGATGAGGAAAATAGATCTGGCCTGCTATCGAAAAAACGGTGATAATGTCGATCGAAACTATCGATGGAATGGATAGAAGATGCTGCCGAACCCGACTCTGGACCAATTACAGGTGTTTTTGACCGTTGCCGAGACCGGCAGCTTCTCGGCCGCTTCGCGGGCGCTGAACCGTGCGCAGTCGGTCGTCAGCTATACGATCGGCAATCTGGAGGCACAGCTTGAAGTGCCGCTTTTCGAGCGCTCCGGCGCCCGCCAGCCGAAGCTGACGGAGGCGGGCAAGGCGATGCTGGAGGATGCGCGGCGCATTCTGGGCGACCTGCAAGTCATGCGGGCGCGCGTCAAGAGCCTGAGGGAAGGGCTCGAAGCGGAGGTATCCGTCGCCATCAGTGTCATGGTGCCTTCACGAGCCCTGGTGGATGTACTCCACGAATTCCGCGAGATGTTTCCATCCGTTTCGTTGAGCCTCAATGTCGGCGAGCTCGGAATGGTCATGGATCTCGTCCTCAGCGGCAAGGCGACGATCGGGATTGGTGGCGCGGTCGTCCAGCAGGACGATTCGATCGTCACGGAGCGGATCGGTCATTCCTTCATGTTGCCGGTTGCCGCGCGCAACCATCCGCTTGCCGGGATCGGCCGGCCGCTGACGCTTGGCGACGTCCGCGAGGAAGTGCAGCTTGTCGTCACCGATGCGTCGGGCCGGACGAAGGGGCGCGATTTCAACGTTCTCTCCTACAAGACATGGCGTGTCAGCGATATCGCGACGAAGCACCAGCTCATCAAGGCCGGCCTTGGCTGGGGCGGCCTTCCGGCTTCCGTGATTCATGGCGATCTCGTCAGCGGCACGCTCGTCCATCTCGATCTGGATGCCTACGAACAGGGGGAGTATCCGATATATTCGGTGCGCCAGCTCGCCAACCCGCCCGGACCTGCCGCCACCTGGATGATCGACGCGTTCCGCACGCGGCTTTCCCATTGCCCGAACCAGGCCGATTTCCATGCTCAGATGGCGGAACTCCAGGAACCCGCGACACCGCTCGCGGCCGAATGACGAAGGCGCGGCGGGCGCGCCTTCGCCGGCATCCTCTTCGGCCTAAAGAACCAGCCTGAACTTCGAGAAACCGTCGGCCCCTTCGCCGGCATCCTCGATCTTGACGCTTTTGACCTCGGTGAGGAACTGCTTTGCCTTCGGGCCGCTTTCAAAGGTCGCGGTCGTGCCCGGAAGCGGCTTGAAGGTCCAGTTTGCGTCGGCCGACGGATTGATCGTGCCCTGATCATGGACATAGCGTACGATGACGTCGCGGTTGGTATCAGGCGCCTGGAAGATCACCTTGTCCGCGGTGATCTCAGGGAAATTGCCGCCGCCACCGGCGCGGTAGTTGTTCGAGACGACGACGAACTTCTGGGCCGGATCGATCGGCTTGCCTTTGAAGGCGAGGTTCTGGATGCGGTTGGAGTCCGGATTGATCGGCTTGCCTGATGAATCATACTTCGGCGGCTGCGACAGGTCGATCTGGTAGGTGACGCCGTCGATCACGTCGAAATTGTAGGACGGAAAATCGTTGTTGAGCAGTGCTGTATCCTTCGAGCCAGCCTTGATGTGATTGAACATGCCGGCCGACATTTCGAGCCAGTTCTTCACCTGGGCGCCGGTGATGGCGACAGCCTGCACCGTGTTTGGGTAGAGATAGAGGTCGGCGACGTTCTTGATGGCGATATCGCCGGCCGGAACATCGGTATAGTAATCGGCGCCGCCGCGGCCGCCGGCCTTGAAGGGGGCCGCCGCCGAAAGCACCGGCAGGTCCTTGAACGCGGTGTCGGCGAGCATCTGCTTGATGTACCAGGTCTGGGCTTGGCTGACGACCTGCACGGAGGGATCGTCAGCGACCAGCGCGAAGTACGAATAGAGCGGTGCGGACGTCTTGCCGACCGGGGTCCGGACATAGGCAAGTGTCGCCTCGTGCTCGGCCTTGGCGGCCTCGACCACGTCCTTCTTGTCGGCGTAGTCGGCAACCACTTTCTTCTTGTCGTCGCGATGATAGATCGGCCGTGCTTCCGAGGTGAAATCGACGATCTTCCAGCTATTGCCGTCTTTCTCGAGTAGCAGGTCGATAAGGCCGAGATGTGAGCCCCAGAAACCAGCCATCACGGCGGGCTTGCCATGCAGCGTGCCCTTGACGGGGTCGGCATTGGCGACGCTGTCCCAGCTCTTCGGGCCGGGGAAGACGAGATGCTGGTGGCCGGTGAAGATCGCGTCGATCCCATCGACGGCGGCGAGATGCAGCGAGGCGTTTTCCATCTTGTCAGACGGTGCGCTGCCATCGATGCCGGAATGCGAGAGCGCAATGACGATATCGGCGCCGGCTTCCTTCATGGCGGGAACCCAGGCCTTGGCGGCCTCGACGATGTCGCGCGTCTGCGCCTTGCCTTCGAGGTTCTTGATGTCCCAGAGCATGATCTGCGGCGGCACGAAGCCGATGAAACCGATCTTGACGGGGCTCTCATTGCCGGCGCCGTCCTTGATCTGCTTTTCGACGATGATGTAGGGCTTGAAGAAGAGATTGTCCTGCTTCGGGTCCGAGGCGAGCTGGCCCTTGGTCAGGTTGGCGCAGACGAAGGGGAAGTTTGCGCCTGATAGTACCTTGAACATGAAGTCGAGGCCGTAGTTGAACTCGTGATTGCCGAGCGTGCCCACAGTATAGCCGAGCGTGTTCATCGCCTTGATCACCGGATGGACGTCGCCGTCCTTCATGCCGTGCTGATAGGCCATGTAATCACCCATCGGATTGCCCTGCAGCACGTCGCCATTGTCGATCAGCAGTGAGTTGACGGCCTCGGCGCGGATGCCGTCGATGATCGTCCCGGTGCGCGACAGGCCCATCGTGTCGTTCGGCTTGTCGGCATAATAGTCATAGGGGAAGACATTGACATGAATGTCAGTCGTTTCCATCAGCCTCAGATGCGCCTGGTTGGCGCTGGCGCGCGCGCTGAAAGGATGCAGCAGCACCAGGGCGGAAGTGGCGGCGAGGCCGCCGAGCAGGGAACGGCGGCTCATTACGCCAACATCGAAAATGGAAGACATGGAAACTCTCCTTCAGGATCATGCATCGTCCGGCCCGTCAGAATTAGGACGATTTGGCGAGGAGTACACTGCGAAAATGACAGGACGTCAAAACAATCCGCCGGAAAAGCGTCATCGCTCCGAAATGCAATTTATGGTGCAGTCCCTCAGCGCCAGGCTGCCACAGACGCAAGGCGCGGTCACCCTCGGCGTCGGTGTCAACCGCAGTTGCTGGAGCGATCTCAGCCGCTCCTTCGGCGCAAAGGCCGGGCACCTTACGAGTTTGGTGCCGATGTTGTTAAGTGAGGCGTCCGCTCGACGTTGACGGCGGTTCTAACCAGCGGACGCACCGCCAGCACCGGCCGCATCTCCTTATGGAAAAAGCGGAAATAGGAGGAGATCTGCGCCCGCGCATTCGAATTCACGTCGAACTGGATGCCGACGCGGCCATTATGCTTCCAGCGGATGATGCCTTCGAGCAGCCCGAGGTTTTCGGCCTCGATGCGCACCTTGCTGCCGGAGGCGGCATGGAGCGGCCCCTTCATCTCCAGGGCGGCACCGGTTGGCGATAGGTTGAGGATGCGGGCATCCACCTGGCTGTTCAGATATTTGACATGGCCGAACACGCGGCAGTTTTTTCGGTCGGCCTTTCGAGCCGTGATTTTCAAGTTGCGGGTCATACTGTCTCCCTTGATATAGCCAGGGAGCATAGCGCCGGAAAATTGAAATGGTTTTAGGGGCTTGGCTAAAATTGCAGTGAAACGTCAATTGGCAGCAGCGGCCCTGCGTCCCACCACATGTTCGCGCCAGACCGTGAAGATCCCGGCGGCAACCACGATGATCGAGCCAGCGATCATATTGAGACTGAGCGTTTCATCGTAGATCACCATGCCGATGACAGAGGCGTAGACAAGTGACAGATAGGTCAGCGGCTGGACGGCGGCGGCATCGAGAATATCATAGGCGCGGATCAGGAAATAATGGCTGGAAATGCTGGTGACGCAGACGAGCGCCATCCAGCCCCAATCGCCCGGCGACATCCAGCTCCAGTAGAACGGTCCGACCAGCGTCATCGTAACGCCACCGACGACGCCGGTATAGAAGAAGCTGGTCATCGACGAATCGTCGCGGCTGACCAAGCGGGTGGCGATAACGTAGAAGGCGAAGTTGAAGCAGGAAAGGACGGCGAGAAGCAGCTTAAGGTCGAAAAATTCGCCTTCCGGCTTCAGGATCAGCAGCACTCCGAACAGTCCGGCGCCGATCGCTGCCCACCGCCGCCACCCGACCCGCTCGCCGAGGATCGGCATCGCCAGCAGCGCGATCAGGATCGGCGTCGCGGAAAAGATCGCCTGTGAACGGGCAAGGCCGATCACGGCAAAGCAGGTGATGGCCAGAACCACCTGAACTGCAAGCAGAACGCCGCGCGTCACCTGCAGGAAGGGGCGTTTGGTGCGGGCCGTCGCCTTGATACCGCCGCGCATCTTCGACGCGAGGATGATCGTGAAAAGCGCAAAGGCCCAATAGCGGATCATCGTCACGAAGATCGGCGGATAGGCCGTCGCCAGATGTTTCGAGATGGCGTCCTGCAGTGAAAAGATGGTGAGCGCCAGCAGAACGAAGATATAGCCTTGGGTCTTCGATGTCATGACTTGCCATTACTGCATAATTTCACCCTTAAATCGATTCCGATTTAAGAGTGAAATTATGCAGAAGTCCAAAGTGTTACAGCGTCCTCTGCGCGTCTGAAAAGACGCGCAGCGCTGTAGTGGGGAAGCGCCCGCGCGCGCCGAAAGTCTGGGCAGGCTTTCGGCAAAGATGCAAGGCCTCAAAGGCCGACATTCGGCTTGTCGATGATTTCTCTGAGAGCGAAGCTGGAATTGATCTTGACGACATGGGGAAGGGCCGACAGCCAGTCGCGGTGGATGCGCTCATAGTCCTCGAGATCACGGGCGGCGACCCTGAGGATGTAATCGTATTCGCCCGACATCAGGTAGCAGACGAGCACGTTCGGGCAGAGCTTCACCGCTGCCTCGAATTCCGCCAGTGTCTTGGCGAACTGGCCGGAGAGCGAGATATGCACGATGGCGATCATCTTGTAGTCGAGCGCCTTGTGTGAAAGCCGCGCGTGGTAGCCGCCGATGACGCCGCTTCTTTCCAAGATGTCGAGCCGGCGCGAACAGGCCGAAGGCGACAGTCCGATCCTTTCGGCAAGCTCGGCATTGGTCATGCGGGCATTGGCCTGCAATGCCCCGAGAATCGCAAGATCGATGGTGTCGAGATCGGCCATTCGAAGAACCTTCGAAAAAAGATAGGATAAATGCAATAATCGCCGAAAAATCGCGTCTTCGCAAATCGTCTTTGCAAGGACATTTCACTGTCTTGATGGTTGGATTCCTCATCTGAAAAAATCCGCGGCCGCGGAGATAAAATGAGAGGAACGCGCATGCGTGTCGGTTGCCCGAAGGAAATCAAGAATCATGAATATCGCGTCGGTCTGACGCCGGCTTCGGTGCGAGAATATGTTGCCCACGGCCACGATGTCTGGGTGGAGACCAAGGCAGGCGTCGGTATCGGCGCTGATGATGCCGCCTATGCCGCGGCTGGCGCCAAGATCGCCGCCTCCGCCAAGGATATCTTCGAAAAGTGCGATATGATCGTCAAGGTGAAGGAGCCGCAGCCCGCCGAATGGGCGCAGCTCCGTGACGGCCAGCTTCTCTACACCTATCTGCATCTGGCGCCGGATCCTGAACAGACCAAGGGTCTCATCGCCTCCGGCGTTACCGCGATCGCCTATGAGACGGTGACCGACGAGCGCGGCGGTCTGCCGTTGCTGGCGCCGATGTCGGAGGTCGCCGGACGCCTGTCGATCCAGGCAGGGGCGACCGCGCTGCAGAAGGCCAATGGTGGCCTCGGCGTCCTGCTCGGCGGCGTACCTGGTGTGCTGCCGGCCAAGGTCGCGGTCATCGGCGGCGGCGTTGTCGGCCTGCATGCCGCCAGGATGGCCGCCGGCCTCGGCGCCGATGTCAGCATCCTCGACAAGTCGCTGCCGCGCTTGCGCCAGCTTGACGATATCTTCGCCGGCCGCATCCACACCCGTTATTCCAGCATCCAGGCGCTGGAGGAGGAAGTCTTCTCGGCCGATCTCATTATCGGCGCCGTGCTGATTCCCGGCGCTGCCGCTCCGAAGCTCGTCACCCGCGAGATGCTCTCCGGCATGAAGAAGGGCTCCGTCATCGTCGACGTCGCCATCGACCAGGGCGGCTGCTTCGAGACCTCGCATGCGACGACCCATTCCGATCCGACCTATGAAGTCGACGGCGTCGTGCATTATTGCGTCGCCAACATGCCGGGCGCCGTGCCGGTCACCTCGGCGCACGCGCTGAACAATGCCACATTGGTTCATGGCCTGGCGCTTGCCGATCGCGGCCTGCGCGCTATTGCCGAAGACAAGCACCTGAGGAACGGCCTCAACGTGCACAAGGGCCGCATTACCAGCAAGCCCGTCGCCGACGCGCTGGGCTACGAAGCCTTTGCGCCGGAGAGCGTACTGAACGTAGCGTAAGCTTGCTGACTCAAGGTCAGGCGCCGGCCTCCACCAGGGCCGGCGCCTTTACTTTGTCGATCCGGCATTGGAAGCAGTTGTTGCGCGCTGAGCGCACATGCACATAGGCGATACCAGATCGTCCCAGCAGCTCTTCGCCATAGGCTGGAATATCGCCGATAGCGGTCACCGCGCCGGTGCCGTAGACGATGCGGTCGTTTTCACTATAGCCGCGGACGATGAAGTCGCGGCTCGTCGTCAGCACCGGCGGCATGATCTCTTCGGCGGCATAGCGTGCACAAGGCTGCTTGTGCAGGAAGACCGGGCCGGTTTCGGCATAGGGCTGCAGTTCGGGGAAGGGCCGATAGGCGAAGACCAGCAACGCCTCGCCCGCATCGATATTTTCAAGGCAATGGCGGCAGGGATGACCGGGACCATCGGAAACGATCGTCTCGGGCAGCCTGTCATAGGCGTCGCGGCCGCCGTTCCAGAGGTGTTCGGCGTCGGTCGTCGGCATGGCAACAAAACGAATGGCGGTCACGATAGATCTCCTTTGTATTGCCATGAAATGCACCTCGACGAGCGCGCAAGCCACCCGATTCTTGCGCGCCGCAGGCATTGGGCGATCGAGTGAAACGCGGAATATGCTTCGTCCTCAAAGCGCACGCTTCCACCCTCCGCGTAACCTCAGACACTGCGGGAGTGCGCCAAAAGCGGGTCACCACGGGTCGCCCCCAAGCGGGTCGACGCCTGTCATGGACCAGCTTTCTTCTCGCTGCTCGTCGGCTCGATCGTGTCTCTCGTCGCTGCGCCGGGTATGTCTGGCGTCTTCATACCGTGGTACACGATCGGGTGGCACAGGGTCGGGCCGCTGTTCGGTTTTGAGAGGGTGCGCTGGCTGGCGGCCTCACGAATTTCGGTTTGGAGGGACAGATGATGGCTGAAGAAGCAGCATTGAACTTCGCGGACTTCTATGATGCCGAGCTTGCTCTCCATAACGCGCATTTTCGGGTCGCCGCCGCGGTGGGGCGGTCTGATCGTGTTCTCGATATCGGTTGCGGCGCCGGACAAACCACACGTGACGCCGCGCGCGCTGCTGAAGCAGGACGAGCGCACGGAATAGACCTGTCCGTCACGATGCTGGAGATTGCCCGCCGGCGCAGCGCCGAGGAGGGATTACCCAATGCGACGTTCGAAGTGGCGGATGCACAGAACTACCACTTCGCAAAAGGGGAATTCGACCTTTGCATCAGTCGATTTGGCGTCATGTTCTTCGCCGATCCGGCGGTGGCTTTCGCCAACATCGCCAACGCCGTACGCCCGGGTGGGCGTTTCATTTTCATGGTCTGGCAGGACAGAGACCGCAATGAGTGGGCGACCGCCATACATGAGGCGCTTGACCCGGATTCAACCGGTCCGGTTGCGGCCAGCAAAGCCTTTTCGCTGAGCGAACCCTCGGTTACGTCTGGACTGCTCGAAACGGCAGGGTTCGCTACCATCGAGTTTCGTGAAATCAACGAGCCTGTGTTCTACGGTCCAGATCCCGAGACTGCATTGGCGACGATTCAGACATTTGAAAATGTGAAGAACGCCCTCGATCGTTCCGTCGCGACAGCCGAAATACGGGCGCGGGGCTGCTCGACATGCTGGAGGCGCACCAGACACCCCACGGAATTCAATTCGATTCGCGCGCATGGCTGATCAGCGGCCGCCGGTACGGCGACAGTCCCTCGTGCGTTATGTGATTTCCGCTCAGCGTGAATGTCGGCTTTGGGTCAAGCCGACATTGCTGGCATTTGCTATCGAATTCCGCAAAACTGCATGACGAAAAGGAGAAGCCCTTGCCCGACATCGATCTCGCGCTGCTGGCGCAACAGAATGCGGAAATACTGGAAGAGCTCAGGGCTCTGCGCCGGGAAGTGGCGGAACTGAAGGAGCAGTCGGGCCGCACGCTCGATTTCGAGCGCCGCAACGACCCACGCCGCCCGAACAGCCTGACGCAGCGTTAGTTGCCTCTGGCTACGTCAGGGAAAGAAGCCGTCAGCTTTTCCGCGCAATCTCCAGAAGCTCCTTGTCGCTGAGCGGCCGGACGATGCCGGTGCCGGTCGAGACGGGGGAGAAGCCGTACATCTGGTAGAGCTGCAGCGCGCGCGGATGGTCGAGGTTGTTGGTGGTGGTGGTGACCCGCTTCGGATTGAGCGACCAGATGGCATAGAGCGCCTGCAGCAGGAACCACTTGCCGATGCCGAGACCGAGCGCATGTTCGATCAGGCCGAAATGGCTGAGCTCGATCATATCCTCGTCTTCGCAGAAATATTCGTAGAAGCCGGCGGGCGCGCCGTTCACGTAGAGAACGCTGATATTGTTGCGCTTGTCGTTCAGCGTCTCGGCAAGCTGCTCGTCGCTCATGCGCAACCGATCCACCCATTGCCAGCGGGCACCCACCTGCCGGTAGAGATAGCGGTAGAAGGGCAGCGGGATCTCGGGAGCGCGCATGATCGCCGTCTGGATATTGACGGGCACCGGCATGCTTGCCTTTGGCGGCGCCGTCATTTCGAGCCGGGTGATGTGAGCTTTCAGCGAAGCGGGTGCCTTTCCCATGGCGATCAGGCTTTGACCGGCGTCGGCGGACCGGTAACGATGGGTGTATCGTCACGGCTGCCCCATTCGCTCCACGAGCCATCATAAAGCTTGTTGTCGTGATGGCCGAGCGATTCCAGCGCCAGCGTGATGATCGCGGCGGTGATTCCCGAGCCGCAGGAGGTGACGACGGGTTTTGAAAGATCAATGCCGGCATCCTCGATCGTCTGCCTGAGTTCGGGCAGCGACTTGAAACGGCCCTGACTGGCGAAGACACCGGAGGGCAGGCTGCGGGCGCCGGGCATATGGCCGGAGCGCATGCCGGCGCGCGGTTCGGGCTCGGCGGCTGCGAAGCGGCCGGCGCTGCGGGCATCGGCGATCTGCATCGCGCCGCTGGAGACGATGTCGCGCATCCTATCGAGCGTCACCACGCGGCTTTCATCGAAATTGGGCGTGAAGGTCGCCGACGCAGGATTGGGTGCTGCGGTTTCCAGCGGACGGCCCTCGGCCTTCCAGCCGTCGAGACCGCCATCGAGCACGAAGACGTTTTTCGCGCCCATCACCCGGAAAAGCCACCAGACGCGGGGCGAGGCGAACAGACCGATACCGTCATAGACGACGATCCGATCATTCTCGCTGATGCCGAGCCGGCCGACTTCGGCGGCGAAATAATCGGGCGAGGGGATCGTGTGCGGCAGCGATGTCGAATGGTCGGCGATCTTGTCCTGATCGAAGCGGATGGCGCCGGGAATATGGCCGGCAGCATATTCGGCATCGGCATCGCGCTTCTGCGCCGGCAGATAGAAGGAGGCGTCCAGCACCCGAAGGTCAGCTTTGCCGAGCTCGGACTGCAGCCAGTCGGCCGAAACGACGAAACGGCTCTTGGTCTCACTCATGATGGTCTCCCTTGATGGTCAGGCTTCGTCGCCGGGCGTGCCGAAGCGGATGCGGAAGCGCCGGTTCTCTTTGCCCTTCTTCTCGATTTTGGCGATATGGATCCGGCCGACTTCCTGAGTCTCGGAGACATGTGTGCCGCCGCAGGGTTGGCTGTCAATCGAGGAGTTCTCGCCGATGCAGACGAGGCTGACGCGCCCGAGCCCCATCGGTGGGCGCACGTTCTTCGATTTGACGATATCGGGATTGGCCACAAGCTCCTCGTCGGTGATCCATTGCAGAGTGACCGGATGATTCTGCTCGACCAATTGCATCAGCTTGACCGTCACCGCGTCCTTGTCGATCGTCTCGATCATGTCGAAATCGACGCGGCTTTCCTCTTCGCCGACGGCAGCCCCGGTGATCGGATAGGAGCAGACGACGGAAAGCAGGTGGCAGGCCGTGTGCATGCGCATCAGCCTGTAGCGGCGCGGCCAGTCGACATGCAGCACCAGCGTCTCGCCGACCACGGGCCGCGGCGCACCTTCGAGCGGCACATGGATGATGACATCTTTGCTTGGACCATGCTTCGTCTGGCCGAGCGCGATCTTGCTGCCGTCGGCGCGTTCGAGCTCTCCGGTGTCACCAGGCTGGCCACCTGATGTCGCATAGAAGCAGGTCTGGTCCAGTTCGATGCCCCCGTCTTCGTGAACGGCGGTGACGACCGCATCGCACGTCGAGAGATAGAAGTCGTCACGATAGAGGGCATTGACGGACATGGGGTCTCACACGGGCTCGTAGGGAACGTGGATATCGGGCGACTTGGCCATCCAGCCCGGAACGGGCAGCCCCTTCGAGGTGAGGAAGTCCGGGTTGAAGAGCTTGGACTGATAGCGGTTGCCGTAATCGCAGAGGATCGTCACCACCGTGTGACCAGGTCCAAGGTCCCGGGCGAGATTGACCGCGCCGGCAATGTTGATCGCCGTCGAGCCGCCAAGGCAGAGGCCCTCGTTCTCGACAAGGTCGAAGAGATAGGGAAGCGCTTCGGCATCCGAGATCCGATAGGCATAGTCAGGCGTGAAACCCTCGAGATTGGCGGTGATGCGGCCCTGGCCAATGCCCTCGGTGATCGAGGATCCCTCGGATTTCAGCGCGCCGTTCTGGTAGAATTCATAGAGAGCAGCGCCATCGGGATCGGCGATGCCGATCTTGACGGCAGACCTGAAAGCCTTGAGGCCGGCCGCCACACCTGCCAGCGTGCCACCGGAGCCGACCGAGCAGACAAAGCCGTCGACCTTGCCGTCGGTGTCTTTCCAGATTTCCTTGGCGGTTGTTTCGATATGCGCCTGACGGTTGGCGACGTTGTCGAACTGGTTTGCCCAGATTGCCCCGTTCGGCTCGGTCTTCGCCAGTTGCTCTGCCAGCCGCCCGGACACCTTCACGTAGTTGTTCGGGTTCTTGTAGGCAACGGCGGGTACTTCGACGAGTTCGGCGCCGAGCAGCTTCAGCGCGTCTTTCTTTTCCTGGCTCTGCGTTTCCGGGATGACGATGACGGTACGATAACCGAGCGCCTTGGCGACCAGCGTCAGCCCGATGCCGGTATTGCCGGCCGTACCCTCGACGATGACGCCGCCCGGACGAAGCAATCCCTTCCGCTCTGCGTCGCGGATGATGTAGAGCGCGGCCCGATCCTTCACCGACTGGCCGGGGTTCAGGAACTCCGCCTTGCCAAGAATGGTACAGCCGGTCACCTCTGAGGCGCCCTTGAGTTTGATTAGGGGCGTGTTGCCGATGGCTTCAAGGACGGAGGGGTGGAAGGTCATGGAATCTGCCTCTATTCGAACTCTTACTTTAGGAACGGTCTTTTCCCTTCACAAGGCTGAGTTGGCAAGAAAAGCTATTCCACACCTCTGTCGGACGCGATAAAATTTGGCTTTCCTCCCCCGAAATGACGCATGGCTGGCAATCCAGCGGTGTGAGAGGTGATCCGAAGATTGACTTTCCCCGTACGGATGACGACAAAGCGAAAACGGAGCGCGGCAACAGGGCGTGACCAAAACCGACATGGTTCACGAGCAGATCGACACGATCGATGCATTGATGGCGCATTATGTTGCCGGCTCCTTGCCCGAGCCGGCGCGTGTGTTGGTGCAGTCTCATCTCGAAATGAAACCGGATAATCGCAGCCTGGTGAACAGCCTCGAGCTGCTGGCCGGCGAAGCTCTGGAAAACGCGCCTGAAGTCGCCATTGCCGATCGCGACGGGCGGCTTGCGGCGATCTTTTCCTCTGCGTCTCCCGTCACGGCGCCGCAGACGGCCGCGCGGCCGGAGAACGCGCTGTTTCCCCAAGCGTTGCGCAATCTCTTGGGCTTCGAGGCCGAGGACGTTCGCTGGCGTCGGCGGTTGCCCGGTTTCAGGGAATATTCGCTCGACATGGACGGCTGCGAGGTCAGCCTGATGTGGATCCGGCCGGGCCGAGCCTTGCCGGCGCACACCCACAAAGGCATGGAACTGATCCTCATTCTCGACGGCGCCTTCAACGATGAACGCGGCCGTTTCGGTCCCGGCGACATCTCCATTGCCGACGAGACGGTCGACCACCGGCCGGTAGCCGAAAAGGACAGGCCTTGCATCGCCTTTGCCGTCTCGGATGGACCGGTCAAGCTCACCGGATCCTTTCGTCAGATGATCGGCGACTTGATCGGCTGAAAGCAGCCACAATGGTGTGATAGAGCCGTAAATCCGGCGGGGTTGAGGAACTTCCGGACCTGTTTTCGCATTGATCAGGCAGCCCGGAGGAACATGTCATGCGTGACTTCATTGCCCATCCCGAACATGGAATCGTCTGGATTTCGGGCGCGAGCTCAGGCATCGGCCGGGCGCTTGCACTGAGGCTCGTCGGCGAAGGATACAAGGTCGCCGTCACGGCCAGAAGCCACGAAAAGCTTGTCGAACTGCAAGCCGAAGCCAATGGCCTCTCGGGCAGTATCATTGTGCTCGACGGCGACGTCACCGATGCCGAGGACATGGAACATGTCATGGCCTCCATCGAATATGAGCACGGCACGCTCGCCATGGCGATCCTCAATGCCGGCGTCTACCTGCCTGTCCATGCCGAGGATCTGAATCGCACCGATTTCGAGAAGAGCTTTGCCGTCAACCTCTCCGGCGTCGTCAACTGTCTGCTGCCGGCGATCCGCCATATGAAGGCGAAGGGGCAGGGACAAATTGCCATCGTTTCCTCCGTCACCGGTTATGGCGGCCTGCCGACGGGGGCTGCCTATGGTGCTACCAAGGCGGCGCTGATCAATATGGCCGAAAGCCTGAAATTCGATCTCGACAAGATGGGCATCCGCATCCAGCTCGTCTGCCCGGGCTTTGTCGATACGCCGGCAACGAGGAAGAATGCCTTTCCGATGCCGTCGCTGGTATCGGTCGAGGAGGCCGCCCGGGAGATTGCCGCCGGGTTGAAATCGCAGGCCTTCGAGATCACGTTTCCGAAGCGCTTCACCACCATGCTGAAGCTCGCGCGCTTGCTCCCCTACAGCGCTTATTTCACGCTGGTGAACCGCGTGACCGGCTGGCGGGAGCGACCGCCATCGGCTGGTCGCCACCCGGTGACACCGCATGCGGCGGAATGATCAACGGCGCGCGAACACGACTTGGCGCACATCTATATTGCGGGCACGGAAGCCGGCCTCGCAATAAAACAGATAGAATTCCCAGAGCCGCTTGAAACGCTCGTCGAAGCCCATCGGGCGGATGCGTTCCCAGACCGACCAGAAACGCTCGCGCCATTCGGCCAGCGTGCGGGCGTAATCGAGCCCGAAGCCGAAGTCCTTGACCAGCGACAGGTCGACCTTGCCGGCAAGTTCGGCCAGATGATTGCGCGTCGGCAGCATACCGCCGGGAAAGACATATTTCTGGATGAAGTCGGGGTTGCTGCGATACTGGTCGAAGGACTCGTCCTTGATCGTGATGATCTGCAGCCCAGCCTTCCCGCCCGGCTTCAGACATTGCCTGAGCTTGGAGAAATAGGACGGCCAGTATTTCTCGCCGACCGCTTCGAACATCTCGATCGAGACGATCCGGTCGTAGAGCCCTGCCTCATCGCGGTAATCCTGAAAGCGGAATTCCACGCGGTCATCGAGGCCGGCTTTGCGAATGCGCTCCTCGGCAAAGGCGAGCTGCTCGCGGCTGATCGTCAGCCCCGTCACCTTGCAGTTCAGCTCACTCGCCGCAAATTCGGCAAACCCGCCCCAGCCGCAGCCGATCTCCAGCACATGATCGCCGGGCCCGATGCCGGTCGCCTCGGCAAGCGCCCGGTATTTGGCGTTCTGGGCCGATTGCAGATCGTTGGCGCCGGTCGAATAGAGTGCAGAAGAATAGGTCATGCTCGGATCGAGCCATTCCCTGTAGAAATCGTTGCCGAGATCGTAATGAGCGGAAATGTTGCGCTTCGAGCCCGTCTTGGTGTTGGTGTTCATCCAATGGCGGACGCGCTCGAACAGGCGGCCAAGACCGCCCTTGCCATGCGCATAGCTGTATACGGCCTCGCCGTTGACGAGGAAGAGTTCGAGGAAGGCGGCGATATCAGGGCTGTCCCAATCGCCGTCCATATAGGTTTCGGCGACCCCGATCGTGCCGCTCGTCAGCGCTCGATAGGCAAGGTTCCAGTTGTGGAGGCTGAGCGCCGCCTTTGGCCCGGCCTTCTTGCCCTCGACCAGCAGCCTGCGGCCGTCGGGAAGGGTAACGGCAAGCGAACCGTGCTGCATATGCAGAAGTCCGCGCAGCGCCAGCTTTGCCTTGAAGGGCAGACCCTTCACCATGCGGGACATGTTTTCGGCCGTCAGCGTCACAGCATCACGAGCCAGCAGATTCCAGTCCTGCGCCTTGCTCATTTCTCTTCCTCCTCCAGCATTTTCCTGCCGGTTAGGGACGAAGCCACCCTTGATGATACACGCAGCCGCCCCCCGGCCATTGCATCGAACGCTAATGTCATTCCGCCGCTTCCGCAAGCGGGCGGGTTTGGCGGACGCTGACTTCAGGTGGGGGCGCAGGACGCCTGACATACCGCGCGCCCTTCAGCCACAATTTGAGTGCTTCCCAATGAATTCCGGTCATGATCTTGAAAGTGAGGATGGGTATGCGCGCCGTCAAGCCCAGCAGCGAAGCGTTTGTCAAAGGCACCTGCCGTCCGGAAAATGTCGCCGAGAGCAGCGGTCCTTCACTATCTGTTTCAAGGATGCGCCAGCGGATCTCTTTACCGGGCGGCAGCATGCGGAAATGATAGCGCGCCGCCATGCCGATAAAGGGCGAGACGTGAAAGAGCTTGTCGCAGCTCTGGCGAAGCCCGCTTTCCGACATCTCGCCACGGCCGACGGGACAGACATAGCTGTGCCGCTCGCCGAAAGTATTGCGCACCTCGTAGATCATCGCGATGACTGCGCCAGCGGCATCATAGGCGTGATAGACGGAAAGCGGATTGAAGACATAGCCGAGAATGCGGGGATAACAGACAAGCAGGATCCTGTCGGCGCGGTCGAGCCCCGCCTCGGCGAGCAGCCGGTCGGCATAGGCGCGCAGCGACGTATTTCTGGTTTCGGCGTGGTCCTTTTCCTGGAACGAGACGAGATTGCGCCCGTTGACGGAAAACAGCATCGATAGCCGGCCAGCCTCGTCCAGCCTGTCGAGATCGACAAGCAGCGAGAAGACACGGTAGCGGAAGCGATGGCCGAAGGGTTTCATGCGTTGATGCATGATCTCGCCGACATAGAGACCTGCGGCGGCATCCGGTGGAGGGCCGTTGGCCACCGCGTTCATGCCACGCTTTTCGCCGAGCTCTGTCATGCCGCCACGTCCGGTTGAGGTTCCCAGGTTCGGGCCGTCCGCCAGGGTATGATCCCGCCCAAGGCTTCTGCCGCCGCCAGACCGGAAACCAGTCCATCCTCGTGAAATCCGTATCCCGTCCAGGCACCGGCGAAATAGCAATTGTTCTGTCCCTGAATGGTGACAAGCGCCTGTTGCGCAGCCATGGCGTCCGCCGAGAACTGCGGATGTTCGTAGGTGAATTCGGCAAACATCTTATGGGGGTCCGGCTCGCGGTCGGGATTGAGGGTCACGAACAGCGGGAATCTGTTGTCGATGCCTTGCAGCCGGTTCATCCAGTAAGTCACGGCGACGTCGGCCTTTCCATCTTCACGGCTGGAACGGAGATAATTCCATGAGGCCCAAACCTTGCGTCGCTGCGGCATTAGCGACTGGTCGCGGTGCAGGACGACGCGGTTCGGCTGATAGGGGATGGCGGCGAGCAGCCTGCTTTCCCGATCGGTGGCATCGACAAGCAAGCGGGCTGTCTGATCGCTGTGGCAGGCGAAGATCACCTTGTCGAACGGGTGTTCGCCGCCCGTTTCGTCGATGATCGTGACGCCGCGTTCGGAGCGGATGACCCCGCGCACGCCGCAGGAAAGTCTCACGCGTTCGCCGAGCGGCTGAAGCAGCCGGTCGAGATAGGTGCGGCTGCCGCCGGTCACTGTGCGCCACTGGTGCTGCCGGCGGTAGATCAGCCGGTGATTATCGAAGAAATTGACGAACTGCTCGGCGGGAAACTGCAGCATGCGGGCTGATGGTGTCGACCAGATCGCCGCCGCCATCGGCACGAGATAGTTGTTGGTGAAACCGGGCGAGAAGCCGCGCCAGTCGAGATAATCGCCGATCGAGCGCGAGGCGAGATGACCGGCGGTGCGATCTTCGAGGCAGGTGCGGTTGAAGCGGAGGATCTCGCGGATCATCCACAAGAACGAGGGCCGCAGCAGGTTGCGCTTTTGCGCAAAGACTGAGGACAGCCCGCCGCCGCTCCATTCCAGTCTGCCGCGGTCGAGCGAGAGCGAAAAGCTCATATCGCTTGCATGCGTCGCGATGCCGAGTTCGGCAAAGAGCGCCGTCAGATTGGGGTAATTCTGTTCGTTATAGACGATGAAGCCGGTATCGACCGCAATCTGAACCCCGTCGTATTCCACGTCCACCGTCGCCGTATGGCCTCCCGCCCGCGCCTGGCTTTCGTACAGCGTAACGTCATGCACCTGACACAGTGCCCAGGCTGCGGAGGCGCCCGAGATGCCAGAGCCGATGACGGCGATCCTCAGCCGGCGGGGAGCGGGACAGAAGTGCGCGTTCATGCGGCATCCCTTATTGCTTTGTAGGCGGCAAGCGCCCGGTTGCGGGCGCTCGCGTGATCGACGATCGGTTTCGGATAGGTTTGGCCAAGCGTGATGCCGGCCTCGTCGAGCATGCTCTTCGGCGCCTCGAACGGCCGGTGGATGTATTTTGGCCCGAGTTCTCGAAGCTCCGGCACGTAGGTCCTGACATAGTCGCCGTCGGGATCGAACTTTTCGCCCTGCAGCACCGGATTGAAGATGCGGAAAAATGGCGAGGCATCGGCTCCCGAGCCCGCCACCCATTGCCAGCTTGCGGCATTGTTGGCGGGATCGGCATCAACGAGCGTATCCCGAAACCAGGCCTCGCCCCGGCGCCAGTCGATCATCAGATCCTTGATGAGGAAGGAGGCGACGATCATGCGCACGCGATTGTGCATCCAGCCATGGCGCCAGAGCTGGCGCATGCCGGCATCGACGATCGGATAGCCGGTCATGCCGCGGCGCCACGCCTCGAAATCTCCGCTGTTGTTGCGCCATTCGAAGCCGTCGAAACGATCGTTCCAGTTGGCAGAGGCAAGACGCGGGAAATGGAAAAGCAGGTGATAGGAAAATTCGCGCCAGGCGATCTCCTCGCGAAAATGCACGATGTCAGCCGCCGGCACGCGTTGCGACAGGCCGCGTGTGGCATCCCAGATGCGGGCAGGGGATATCTCGCCCAGCGCCAGATGCGGCGACAGCATCGACGTCGCCGGCCTCGCTGGATAGTCTCGGTTTTCCTTGTAGCCCTCGAGCGCGTCTTCAACGAAGACGTGGAGTCTCTGCTGGGCACCCTCTTCGCCGGGTGTCCAGAGATCAACGAAATCGCCTGCCCAGTCCGGCTTCGTCGGGAGCAGCTTCCAGCTCCCCAGCACTTCTGATTTCGGTTGCGACGCAAGCCGCAGTTTTGCCGGCGCGTCCAGCGGCGGCTCCGGTTCGCCGCCGCCCTCCAGCGCGCGCCAGAATGGCGTGTAGACGCGATAGGGCGTGCCGTTGCCGGTCATCAGCCGGGAAGGTTCGTGCAGCAGCTGGCCGCCAAAGCTTCTTGCCTCGATCGCCTGCTTTTCCAGTTCGTGCTTGATACGGGCGTCGATGGAGATTCCGGCTGGATCGTAGCGCCGGTTCCAGAAGACGGCTTCGGCAGCGCTTTCCTTGATAAAGGCGCAAAGCACTTCGAGCGCCTCGCCGCTTGCCAACACCAACCGTCCATTCAGCTTTTGCAGCGACCTGTTGAGCGCTTCCAGTGAATGATGCAGCCACCAGGCCTGTGCAGCACCCAGCGGACCGGTGCCTGCTGCCGCCGGTTCTCTAATATAGAGCGGGATGATCGGCCGCCCGGAGCGATGGGCGGCGGTGAGTGCCTGATTGTCGTCAAGGCGCAGGTCCTTGCGAAACCAGAGGATGACCGGTTTTGCCGCGTCCTTTGCCAATGAAGCCGTTCCCCGCTTGTGTTCTTTTCAACCCGCTACGCATGTACGGAACGCCCGGATCAAAAGTTTCATCCGGTGGAAAAAAGCTTTCACGGCTGTCGGCGGCATGAAAAAGGCCGGTGTGAACCGGCCTTTTTCTGAGAGCGGGAGTCTGTCGCTTAAAGCATGTCGCGCAAAAGTGTGCAGCGGTTTTGCGACAACGACATGCGTAAAAACAAAGACGTAAAGCGCGACAAGCGAATCTGAAAGATCGCGACGCGCTTTAGTTGTCGTATTCGCGGCAGGCTTCGCTGATCGATGCGCCGCTCTGACCGCCGCGCGTGTCGACGCCGGACATCTGTTGCGGCATGCCGGGGCATTCCATCGTCTGCGGTCGGCCGATGCTCTGTGTCGTCGTCGGATCGACCGGCGAGGCGGGTACCGGACGAATGCCGTTGTCATCGTTGGTGTAGTCGGATGAATAGGTGCCGGAACCGGGATCGGTCGAGCCGCCATTCGTTGGCCCGATGGGACTCGGGTTAGACTGGGCAAAAGCCGACGACGCCATGCCGATCGCGAGCAGCGAAGCGGCAATAAGGGATCTAGACATGGGATATCCTCCTTGGATTTTCATCTTGGATGACCCTGGGGTAACTGCCTGATGGAATCATTGTTCCGAAATTTGCTAAAAACCTGCATTCACGCGCGGCCTGTACGGCATGGTTATGCGTAAACCTTAACGGGCGATGTCGCTGGATCGGCGCCGGCGCATGCCCTACTTGCATGCGGAGATACTAAAAAACCGTGGCATGAGGCCGCTATGTTCATCTCCTTTCGCGAAGCCGCAGATCTCGGTCTCCAGATCGTACTTGCACTCACCTTGACGCTGAGTGGCATGGCGGTCGCCTCCTACGCCGTCAGGAATGACAAGGCTAAAATTTCGGCAATCGACGTCAGCCGTCCCTCACTCTGGACCGCCGCTCCGATGCGCGTCGATCCGGCGACGCAAGCCTACCTGCGCGCCGATGTTTCGGCCGCACTGGAACTCGCCGATGGTGCCGACGACCTCTGCCACGACCCGATCGGCCTGCGGCTTTCCTGCGACTTGATCGTGACCTCCGGTACGGCGGCTTTTTAGGTGAAGGCGGTCGGGAGGCGTCACCGCCATCCCCGAAAGCTTGCAAAACCCAATGATTTGCCGTTTCATCGCGATAGCGACCACCGTCCGACTCTTTCCCTGAAGGATTCAGCCTTTTGTCTATGCCGATGCCCCGTGGCTTCGAGAAGCCCTATGCCGCCTTCCTGTTCGATATGGACGGCACCATCCTCAATTCGATCCATGCGGCCGAGCGTGTTTGGAGTGACTGGGCAAGGCGCCATGGGCTCGATGTCGCCACCTTTTTGCCGAAGATGCATGGGTCGCGCGGCATTGACACGATCACCCGGCTGAACCTGCCGGGAGTCGATCCCGAACATGAATCGAAGCTGGTGACCGAAGCCGAAATCGTCGATGTCGGCGACGTCGTTGCCATTTCCGGCGCCGCGACCTTTCTGAGTTCATTGCCCCCGGATCGCTGGGCGATCGTCACCTCCTCGCCATTGCGCCTCGCTCACCGGCGACTGGAGGCAGCAGGTCTGCCGGTGCCGAGATTCATGGTGACGGCGGAGGACGTGAAGGTCGGAAAACCAGACCCGCAATGTTATATTCTGGGCGCCGAGCGCCTCGGCGTCAGTACCCAGGATTGCCTGGTGTTCGAAGATGTCGCAGCCGGCATTACCGCCGGCGAGGCGGCGGGGGCCGATGTCATGGTCATCACGGCAACACATCACCAAAAGATGGAGACGCCGCACCCGACGCTTTCATCCTATGACGAGATCTCGGTCCGCATCTCCTCCGATCACAGGATGCTGATCGTCCCGAACGCGGCCTGACAGTGCTCCCCTGCTTGCTTCTGCGCGGTTCACTCCGCGGCTGCGGCAAGACAGCGATCGATGATGCTGCCGATTTCGCTGCGGCAGGAGCCGCAATTGGTTCCAGCGCTGGTTTCCTTGCCGACCGCCTCGACGCTGTGACATCCGCCGCGCACGGCAGCCGCGATCTGGTTGACCCCGACACTGAAGCAGGAGCAGACGGTGGCGCCCGGATCTGGCCTGCCTGCTCCCGGACGACCCGCAACGAGCGCAAAGCGTTTCCTGAGGTCGCCATGCGAGGCTGAAAGCTGCGAGATCGCCCAGTTGCGCGCGACGGCGACGGGCTCGCGTGCCAGAAACAGCGCCGCAAGCAGGACCTCGCCGTCGAAGAAGGCGAGCCTGAGGTCGCCGGATTGCCGGTCGGCATAACCAAGCGGTTCGATCTCGGCCGGAATGGCGAAAACCGCGCGGCACCAGGCCGTCCAGTCTTCGACGGTTTCGCCGAAGGCAAGCTCCAGCCGCCAGCCGCCGGCGGCTTTCGCCAGCGCCCAATAGGCGGCATCAGGCGCGGCGGGTTTTGTGGCAGAGACGGCGAAACCGTAATGGGTGGCGCGGAAGGGCCGGACGGCGACGGCAACGTTCTTCGACGCCGGCTGACCGGAAACGGGATCGGTTATCGGCGCGACCACCGCGTCGATCCGCGCTTTTGCAGCAAACTGGTCGTTCCAGTGCATCGGCGCAAAGATGCCGCCGCGTGCCTGGCGATCGGTGACCAGCGCCCTGACGATTGCCTTGCCGTGCGGGCTGTCGATCTCGACCAGGCCCGCGCTTGATATGCCGGTCTCGATCGCGTCGCGCGGATGGATCTCGGCAAAGGGTTCGGCGATATGGGCGGAAAGCCGCGCACTCTTTCCGGTTCGGGTCATCGTGTGCCACTGGTCGCGGATGCGTCCGGTATTTAGCGTGAAGGGGTACTCGGCATTGGTGCGATCGGTTGCGGGCGGTTTGACCGCGACGAAGCGCGCCTTGCCATCAGGATGGAAGAAACCACCCTCGGCGAAGAAGCGGGTGATGCTGGGTTCTGTCCCTGCCGCCTGCGGCCACTGGAAGGGCGACAGCTCGTCATAGGCGCTGCCGTTTATGCCTGCGCGCGCGCCGATATCGAAATCGCGGCTGCCGTTATTTTCGAAGGCGGAAAGCGCGGCGTGCTCCGCAAAGATTGCGTCCGGCGCATCAAAATCGAAGGCGGCGGCAAATCCCATGCGGCGTCCGACCTCCGCAAGTTGCCACCAGTCGGCCCTTGCATCGCCGGGGATGTCGAGAAACGGCCGTTGCCTTGAAATGCGCCGTTCGGAATTGGTGACGGTGCCATCCTTCTCGCCCCAGCCGAGCGAGGGCAAAAGCACATCTGCGTGCCGGGTCGTATCCGTCTCTTTCAGGATGTCCGACACGACGACGAAAGGACAGGCGGCGATCGCGCTTTCGACGCTATCGGCATCCGGCATCGAGACGACGGGATTGGTCGCCATGATCCACAGCGCCTTGATGCGTCCGTCGGCTACGGCTTGGAACATGTCGACTGCCTTCAGGCCGGGCTTTGCTGCGATGACGGGCGAGTTCCAGAAGCGCTGCACGCGATCCCGGTCTTCGGCATTCTCGATTGCCATATGGGCGGCAAGCATATTGGCGAGACCGCCGACCTCGCGCCCGCCCATGGCGTTCGGCTGTCCGGTCAGCGAAAACGGTCCCATGCCGGGGCGGCCGATGCGGCCGGTCGCCAGGTGGCAGTTGAGGATCGCATTGACCTTGTCGGTGCCGGAGGAGGATTGGTTGACGCCCTGGCTGTAGCAGGTCACGACCTTCGGCGTCGTCTCGAACAGGCGGAAGAACTCCCTGATCTGCATGGCGGGCAGGCCGGTCCGTTCCAGGAGATCGTTGATATCAAGCGCGGCGGCGGCCGCAAAAGCGTCGCCGAAACCTTCGGTATGGGCGCCGATATAATTCTGGTCGATTGCCGGACTTGTCACGAGATGGGCAAGCAGCCCCATGAACAGTGCAACGTCGCCATCAGGACGGATGGCGAGATGCAAGTCGGCGATGTCGCAGGTCATCGTCCGGCGCGGATCGATGACGACGATCCGCATGTTTGGCCGCGCCGTCTTTGCGGCGGCAAGCCGCTGGTAGATGACGGGATGACACCAGGCAAGGTTGGAGCCGGTCAGGATCACCAGATCCGCAAGTTCGATATCCTCATAGGTCCCGGGCACCGTATCGGCGCCGAAGGCGCGGCGATGCCCCGCTACGGAAGACGACATGCAGAGCCTTGAATTGGTGTCGATATTGCCGGAGCCGATGAAGCCCTTCATCAGCTTGTTGGCAACATAATAATCCTCGGTCAGCAACTGGCCCGAGACGTAGAAGGCAACGGCGTCAGGCCCGTGTTCGGCGATCGTTTCTGAAAAGCGGCGGGCGACCAGATCAAGCGCCTCGTCCCAGCCGCTCTGTTTGCCTTCGATCTCGGGATGGAGAAGCCGGCCATCGAGATCGATGGTTTCGGCAAGGGCTGAACCCTTCGAGCAGAGCCGGCCGAAATTCGATGGATGTTCCGGATCTCCTTTCACGCTGACTGCGCCTGCCTCATCGACCGTGGCGACAACGCCGCAGCCGACACCGCAATAGGGACAGGTGGTCTTGACCTCAGCAGCCATCTATTCCGCCGCCATCATCAGGCTTTCCAGGGCGATGAACAGCCTGCCGTCTTCGTTCAGCACCGATATCGTCCGGACCTCGCCTTCGTCGGCGCCGAGCGCCTTGCCGGTTTCCAGCGAGATCACCCAGTTGTGCAGCGGGCAGGTGACTGACTTAGCGTGGACGATGCCCTGGGAGAGCGGGCCGCCCTTGTGCGGGCAATGATCCTCGATGGCGAAGACTTCGTTTTCGGCGGTGCGGAAGACGGCGATCTTGCCCTGCGGTGTCTTCACGCAACGCGCGCCGCGCAGCGGGATGTCGGAGATGTCACCGATTGCGATCCATTTCATGTCCATCTCCTTACTCTGCAGCCTGCGGATAGCCGATCGTCGCCATCGGCTTGAACTCGTGCTTGTCCTTGCCGGAAACACGCTCCGACCAGGGGTCGATCTGGGCAAATTTTTGGCTGAAGACGAAGCGCTCGTAATAGGCTTTGCGCTTTTCGGCATCACCCATGATCTGGCGGCGGATTTCCTCCAGGCCGACGCGCTTTGCCCACTTGTAGATGCGCTCGAGGTAACGGGCCTGCTCACGGTACATCTGCGTCAGCGCCACGATATACTCCAGCGCCTCGTCCTCGGTCCGGACAAGCCCGAGGACCTCCGTGCCCTTGATGTCAAGGCCGGCCGCACCGGCGAAATGGATCTCGAAACCGGAATCCACGCAGATCACGCCGATGTCCTTGCAGGTTGCTTCCGCGCAGTTGCGCGGGCAGCCGGACACAGCCAATTTCAGCTTGGCCGGCGTCCAGGAACCCCACATGAACTTCTCGATGCGGATGCCGAGGCCGGTGGAATCCTGGGTGCCGAAGCGACACCAGTCGGAGCCGACGCAGGTCTTCACCGTCCGCAAGCCCTTGGCATAAGCCTGGCCGGAGACGAAACCGGCCTTGCCGAGATCGGCCCAGACGGCGGGCAGGTCTTCCTTCTCGATGCCGAGCAGGTCGATACGCTGGCCGCCGGTGACCTTCACCATCGGGATCTCGAACTTGTCGACGACATCGGCGATAGCGCGCAGCTCGTTCGAATTGGTGACGCCGCCCCACATGCGCGGAACGACGGAGTAGGTGCCGTCCTTCTGGATGTTGGCATGCACGCGTTCATTGATGAAACGCGACTGATAGTCGTCGGCATATTCGTCCGGCCAGTCGCTGACCAGGTAATAGTTGAGTGCCGGCCGACATTTGGCGCAGCCGCAGGAGGTCTTCCACTCGAGCTCCTGCATGACGGCAGGGATGCTCTTCAGACCCTTGGCCTTGATCAGCCGGCGAACGTCGTCATGGCCGAGTTCGGTGCAGGTGCACATCGGCTGGACCGCAGTCGGATTGTAGCTGTCGCCGAGCGTCAGCGCCATGAGTTGTTCGACAAGGCCGGTGCAGGAACCGCACGAGGCGGATGCCTTCGTGTGAGCGCGTACGTCGTCGAGCGACGTCAGCCCCTTGCCTGAAATCGTCGAGGTGATCTTGCCCTTGCATACGCCGTTGCAGCCACAAATCTCCGCGTCATCCGGCAAGGCTGCAACGGCCGCCATAGGGTCCAGCGGCGACCCTCCCTGATAGGCCTGTCCGAAGATCAGCGTCTCGCGCATCTCCGAAATATCGGTCGCCTTCTTCTTCAGGTCGTTGAACCAGGCACCATCGGCGGTTTCGCCGTAAAGCACGGTGCCGATGATCTTATTGTCCTTCAGCACCAGGCGTTTGTAGACGCCGGCGCTGGCATCGCGCAGCACGATCTCCTCGCGGTCGTCGCCATCGGCGAAATCGCCGAGTGAATAAAGCTCGATGCCGGTGACCTTGAGCTTGGTCGGCGTATCCGCGTGAACGAAGGCCGGCGAGCGATCGCCGGAGAGATGCGCGGCGGCGATGCGGGCCATTTCATAGAGCGGCGCAACGAGACCATAGACCATGCCGCCCACCTCGGCGCATTCGCCGAGCGCGAGAATATTGCCGTCCGAGGTCTGCATGCCGGCATCGACGACGATGCCGCGATTGACCGCAATGCCGGCGTCCTTTGCCAGGCCGACGCTTGGACGAATGCCGACGGCCATGACGACCAGCGTTGCCGGGATGATGCGGCCGTCGTCAAGCTCGATGCCCTCGACCTTGCCGTTGCCGACGATCGCCTTGGTATTGGCCTTGCAGATGACCTTGATGCCGCGTTCCTCGACTGCCTTCTGCAGCAGATAACCGGCGGCGGGGTCGAGCTGGCGCTCCATCAGCGTCGGCATGACGTGCAGCACGGTGACGTCCATGCCGCGCTGGGCAAGGCCGGCCGCCGCTTCCAGGCCAAGCAGGCCGCCGCCGATGACGACAGCCTTTTCGCGCGACTGAGCGGCAAGCAGCATCGCCTGCACGTCGTCGAGATCGCGATAGGTGATGACGCCAGGCAGATCCTTGCCGGGAACAGGGATGATGAAAGGCACGGAACCGGTTGCGATCACCAGCTTGTCGTAGCTTTCGGTGACGCCGTGGTCGGAGGTGACGGTCTTGGCGGCACGATCGATGTTGACGATCTTGTGGCCCTTGTAGAGCATGATGCCGTGCTTGATATACCAGCCGTCACCGTGAATGATGATCTGTTCGTAGTCCTTTTCTCCGGAGAGAACCGGCGACAGCATGATGCGGTCGTAATTGACGCGCGGCTCGGCATTGAAGATCGTAACTTCATAGCGTCCCGGCGCCTGCTCGAAGAGGTGCTCCAGCATGCGCCCGGGCGCCATGCCATTGCCGATGATGACGAGTTTTTCGGTCATATTTCCAGGTCCTTAGATCAGGTTGCAGCCACGGGCGCCGAATGCCCTTGGCGCGACAGTTGCTTTACGGACAGGTGCATCCAGATGAGAGAGATCACGACGATCGCGAAGAGCAGCAGGAAACAGCTGGACCAAAGGCCGGTCATGTCCTTGAGGAGGCCAAAGGCAATTGGAAGGATGAAGCCGCCAAGGCCGCCCATCATCCCGACGACACCGCCGACTGCGCCGACGTTTTCGGGGTAGTAGGCCGGAATGTGCTTGTAGACGGCAGCCTTGCCGAGGCTCATGAAGAAGCCGAGCACGAAGATGACGACGATGAAGATGACAGGGGTGATGCCGAACGCCGGACCCGCCCCGCCACCAGAAGCAGCCGGCAGCGAAAGGATGAGAGTGGCGACGGCCGACACGGCAAGCATCGTATACATCACGCTGCGCGCGCCCTTTTTATCCGACAGCACGCCGCCGAAGGCGCGGAAGATGCTGCCCGGGATGGAATAGGCGGCGGCGACCATGCCGGCGGTTTCCAGGTTGAAGCCGTAGACGCCGACCAGATAACGCGGCAGCCACAGCGACAGGGCGACGAAGCCTCCGAAGGCGAAGAAATAGTAGAGCGAGAAGCGCCAGACCTGAACGTTCTGCAGCGGCGCGAATTCCTGCGCGAAACTCTTGGAGACAGCGCGGCGTTCGCGGCGGAGACGGAAGGCCGGATCATCGGTCGTGGTGAACCAGAAGACGATTGCCATAAGCGCCAGACAGACGGCCCAGATCTCCGCAACCGCCTGCCAGCCCCATGCGAGCAGCACGAAGGGAGCGGCGAACTTGGTCACGGCGGCGCCGACATTGCCGGCACCGAAGATGCCGAGCGCGGTTCCCTGCTTCTCAGCCGGGAAGAAAGGCGAGACATAGGCGACACCGACCGCGAAGGAGCCGCCGGCGAGGCCGACGCCGAGGCCGGCGATCAGCATCTGCGTATAAGTCTGGGCGTAAGAGAGCAGGAAGGTCGCCAATGCGGCGGCCAGCATGGTCAGCGTGTAGACGAGACGGCCGCCGTAACGCCCCGTCCAGATGCCAAGGACGATGCGCACGAGCGAACCGGTGAGCACGGGGGTGCCGACCAGCAATCCGAACTCGGCCTCGTTCAGGCCGAGATCCTGCTTGATGCGAATGCCGATGATCGCGAAGATCGTCCAGACGGCAAAACAGAGGGTGAAGGCTACAGTGGAGATCCACAATGCCTTGGCTGGTTCGCCGGCGGACATGAACTGTGATTTCTCGATGACAGACATAACTTCTCCGAGGCCCGACAAGGTCGTGCCGATCCATCGCTGAGGGTTAAAACAAAAAGCCGCTGGTCAGGACGCGCATACCCGAGGCGCGCAAAATATCCTGATCAGCGGCTTTGCTGGTGGCGCCCGCCGTTGGACGCCGAATTCTTGGGCCTTCTGGCCCACTTGCCTGGAAGCAATCCGTTGGCCGGATTGCTCAAGCTAAAAACCTACCTCTTCAAACCGAAGAGCAGTCTCTGTATCTTCCGCGAGCGTCTATCACTCACTCTGCGCTGATCGCCATTGACCGGTGCAATAAAGATCATGCAAACTGCGTGCCAGTTTTGTGATCTGCGTTCAATCCACTGAATACAAATGATATTTTACGAAACGCGCCGCCTGCTTGTTTTTCGGGCGGCCACCCGCTCATGCAAATATTTTGTGCGCTTGTCGTGAGGCGGGCAGATACTTGCTGGCGTTTTGTGCAGGCCGGCATCGGTTAAACCTCGTCGTCGCAAACGAAGGCGAGGGCGCTTTTGACGGCAAAACCTGCGACATAGTCCGGCAACCTCGCCGGGTCGAAGACGTGGCCGTCCATGAAACGGTCGCCCTCGTCACTGCCTTCGATGCGGATATCGGCATCTTCAGGTGATTTGTCGTCACCGAGAGCCGTGCGATAGAGATCCGGGCGGTAAGCGGATGCTGCGGCCCTTGCCATGTTAAGGCTGATCTCGGCCTGTCCCCAGCGGATCATCTGGCTGTAGATCCAAAGAGCATGGCTTGGCCGGGGATAATTGGCGAAGCCGGAATGGAACATGAAATAATCGGCGATGATGCGGCGGTTGCCCTTTGCGTCGAGGCTGAATTCGCCGGCGAGCACACGGCGAATGATTTCGACGGGGGCAGCGATATAGCGCGGGTCGGCAAGAGCTGCCGCCAGCGCATCGTGATTTTCCGGCCGATCGCACCACTGGGCTGCCGCGTCGAGCGCCACGATCAGCCGGGAAACGGTTTCCGGATGGCTTTCCGCCCAGTCCGGCCGCATGCCGATCACCTTTTCAGGTGCCGACGGCCAGATATCCTGTTTGGCGGCGACGATGCGGCCGACGCCGCGCTCTGAAGCGACCATGTTCCACGGCGCACCGACGCAGAAACCGTCGATCGCACCGGCCGCCAGCGCATCCGAAGTCATGGGCGGCGGCACGACGACGAGCTTGACATCCTTGTCGGGATCGATGCCGCCGGCTGCCAGCCAGTAGCGGAATTCGTAATTGTGCGAGGAGAAGGGGTAGGTGACCCCGAAAGTCGGCAGCGGCTCGCCGCGGGCCTTCATTGCCGCCAATGTTTTTGCCAGGGCGCGGGCATTGTCGAGCGCGCTTGCCGTTTCCGGCAATCCCACGTCATTCCGCATCCTGTCGAAGAGCCGCGTCGATAGCGTGATCGCGTTGCCGCCGCGCCCCAGCGAAAATGGCGTGATCGTCGGTGAGGGATTGGAGCCGAGACCGAGCATGGAGGCGACGGGCATCGGTGACAGCATGTGGGCGATGTCGAACTGGCGGAATGCCAGGCGGTCGCGCACATTCGCCCAGGAGACGTCCTTGACGAGATCGAGCGTCAGGCCTTCCTTCCGCGCGAAGCCGAATTCCGCCGCCGCAATCAGCACCGATGCATCGACGAGCGGAATGAAACCGGCCCGCAGCACTTTCGGTCCTTCGCTGTTCACCCGCACGGGCGACGGCATGTCGTCGCCGGAGTTGGAGGTCGTTGTCATCATATCCACTCCGGTTTCCTCCGGAAATTCATCAGGTCGGCCATTACATCAACAGCCCCGCGGCAGTGACGACGCTCTGGGCAATTTCCGACATCTTCTTCTTTTCGTTCATCGCTGTCTGGCGCAGCAGGGCGAAAGCCTCTTCCTCGGAGAGGCCGCGCATCTTCATCAATATGCCCTTGGCGCGCTCGACCAGCTTGCGTTCCTCCAGCGCGGAGCGGGCATCGGCAAGCTCCCGCCGTAGCCGGTTGAAGGCATTGAAGCGGCTGACGGCCATGTCGAGGATCGGTTTGACGCGTTCCTTCTTCAATCCGTCGACGATATAGGCCGAGACGCCGGCATCGACGGCAGCCTCGATCGAGGCTGTGTCGGAGCGATCGACAAACATGGCGATCGGGCGGCTGACGGTGCGCGTCAGCTGGAACAGGTGCTCCATCATGTCGCGGTTGGGATTCTCGATATCGATGATGATCACGTCGGGCATCAGCGTTTCGATGATTCGCGCGATGCCGTTGACCTCATGCACCACGGTGACGCGCACATGCCCTGCCTCGCGCAGGCCTTCTTCGATGATGGAGGCGCGAATGGCATTTTCGTCGATCACCAGAATTGTCAGATCGAGATGCGTCATTGCTATATTCATGACGCAGTGCAGCAAATTTAGCAAGGCGTTCGCCTGAAAAATGTGCAAAAATAGGTGTGCGCAAAAAATAATCAAATTGCCGAAATTTCGGGCGGGATCAATATACCGCGTCGGCAAAGTCTTCAGGGCTGCGGTATTTCGGATGTGAAATGGGGAACGTCATAGCCGCGCTTGACCTGTGGCCGCGCCGCAAGCCTGAGATACCATCGTTTGATGTTCGGGAATGCATTCAGGTCGATCTCGTGGCGCTTAAAACGGGAAACCCAGGGCCAGACCGCCATGTCGGCGATGGAATAATCGTCGACGAGATAGTCGCGGCCTTCGAGCCGCACGTTCAACGTCTCGTACAGGCGGCGGGTATCCCTGCGAAAGAGATCCTCTGCGAACGGCGCTTCACCTGCATTGTAGGTCAGGAAATAATGGGCGTTGCCGAGCGTCGGCCCGAAGCCGCCCATCTGCCACATCAGCCATTCGATCGTGTGATGCCGGGCGGCACCATGCCGGGGCAGGAAGCGGCCGGTCTTTTCGGCGAGGTAGAGCAGGATGGCGCCGGATTCGGCAAGCGTGATGCCGGTCTCGTGATCGACGATAACAGGAATCTTGCCACCCGGATTGATGGCGAGATAATCCTGCTGGAATTGATCCCCCTTGGTGATGTCGATCGTGTGGGGGCGGTAGGCGAGGCCGAACTCCTCGAGTGCGATCGAGACCTTCAAGCCATTCGGCGTGATCCAAGTATAGAGGTCGATCATCCCAGGTTCAATCGAACATCATTTCGTCGACCGGCAGCTTCGTCATTCCGAAGCGCCCGGTGACATCGTCGAGGCCAGAGAACATGTCCCGCAGAGTTTGCACGATTGTCTCGACGCGCGGATCGATGACGCGATAGACGATCGCCTTGCCGTCGCGGCGTCCTTCGATCACACCGGCCTCGCGAAGCTCGCTCAACTGCTGGGAAAGCGTCGGCTGGCGGATACCGAGTTCGTCCTCCATCCCAGAGACCGAGGCTTCCGTCTCCATGAGGTAGCAGACGATCGCCAGGCGGTTGGAATTGGCGATCAGCTTCAGCAATTCGCTGGCTGCTCCGACATCGCGGCAGACTCTTGAGGAAACGGGCTTCGTCAACGGCATCGTCCTTGAATGTTCTATAAAAAAGTAAAGTGACGGAGGTGAAATTTCAACTGCCAAGAAACCCACTTCGGTCAAACCGATAAAAGATTTTATTGCCTCTAGATTTTATGGAATATGCAATCCGATTTCCGCTCGTCGACGACAATCGCTTCCTAGTAATCAATTTATAAAAAAGTAAATTGATTACTAGGAGCTACGTCATCGGTCGCACAGAATGAAAATTGGTGTTCATCCCAACAATCTGCATCTTCGCCTCGCGCGGCTCTGGCCCGGCGCTTTCGTCGATCTGCAGCCGATATTCATCTCCTATGCCGAAGGCCGCGATACGGCGGCGCTGCTGGAAAGTGGCGACATCGATCTCGGCGGCACGGGCTCCACGCCGCCGATCGAGGCGGATATGCGTGGGCTCGGCGTCGAATATGTCGCTGCCTCGGCGCCGCGCCCTGCCAACGGCGCCGTCTTCGTCAGGCGCGGCAGTCCGATCGGCTCCGTCGCTGAACTGAAAGGTCGTCGGATCTCGCTGATCGACGGTTCGTTTCACACCTATCTCCTAGCCCGCAGCCTGGAAGGCGAGGGACTGAGCCTGCCGGATGTCGAGCGCGAGCGCGTCGAAAGCGGCGCGCGCGATTCGCTCGCGGACCTGCTCGAAGGGCGCGTCGATGCCTGGGTTGCCATGTCGCCGCGTCTCGAAAAGGCGCTGGAGCGCGATGACGTCAGATTGATCGTCCGCTGTGGCGCGGCCATTCCCAACCGTTCTTTGTTCTGGACATTGGAGCGGAACGGCCTTTCCGCGGAGGAGATCCGGTCAATCGTCTCCGAGCTCAGCCGGATCGGCGTCGAGATCACTGCCGATCCGCGTGCCGCCGCCCGGCTTCTTGCATCTGGCGACCGCGGCGGATCTGGCGACCGCGGGAGAACGGATATCGACGCCTGGGAAAAAGTGGTGCGTTCGCGCGATTTCACGGTCTTTCCGATCGACGATGAGATCATCGCCGAACAGCAGGAAGAGGCCGACACGCTGCTGCGTCACGGCCATTTCTCCAAGCCCATCGTGCTGAAACGCCGGGAAACGACGAGATAACAAGGAATCAGGCGATGAACGTTTTCTGGTACATGTGCGCGCCCGACGGCGCCTATCCCTGGCAGCCGGAAGGCTCTCGCCAGGTCGACTACGGCTACTACAAGCAGCTTGCCCAGGCCTATGACCATCTGGGTTACACCGGCGCCCTGTTTGCGACCGGCGCCCACGACGTCTGGGTGCTGGCCAGCGCGCTGCTTGCCCACACCGAGCGGCTACGCTTTCTCGTCGCCATCCATCCCGGTCTCGTCGCGCCGACATTGCTTGCCAAGATGGCGGCGACCTTTCAGGAATTCGCCCGCGGCCGGCTGCTGATCAATGTCGTCTCGGGCGACGCCAAGATGCTCGGCGCTTATGGCATGACGCTGCCGCATGACGAGCGCTACGACATGGCGGACGAATATCTTCAGCTATGGCACCGGCTCTTTGCCGGCGAGAGCGTCACTTATCAGGGCAAGTATTTCTCGACCGACGGCGCCAAGCTCGCCTTGCCGGTCGGCGAGAGCATCGCACCGCCGCCGCTCTGGTTCGGCGGCTCCTCGGACAAGGCGCTGGAGGTCGCGGCAAAACATGTGGACACCTATCTCTCCTGGGGCGAGACGCCCGCCCAGATCGGCGAGAAGGTCGAGGCGGTGAAGGCGCGCGCCGCCCACTACGGGCGTGAACTCGAATACGGCATCCGCCTCTATGTCATCGTTCGCGACACCGACGAAAAGGCCTGGGAGGCGGCGGCCGATCTCTATGGTCGCATGGACGATGCGGCGATCGCCGCCAACCAGCGCTTCGTCGCAAGAAGCGATTCCGTCGGCCAGCAGCGCATGACCGCACTGCATGGCGGCCTCAAGCCGGAAAACCTGCGCGATCTCGAAGTTGCGCCGAACCTCTGGGCCGGGATCGGTCTGGTCAGGCCAGGCCCGGGTACGGCGATCGTCGGTTCGCCGGATACGGTTCTGCGCACGCTCGAAGCCTATCAGAAGGCTGGCGTCGACACTTTCATTCTTTCTGGCATGCCGCTGCTTGAGGAAGCCTATCGTTTCGGCGAAAAGGTGCTGCCGCGGCTCGATGTCAGCAGGGAAGTCTCGAAGGCGCGGAACTACACTTGGTCGACGCTCTTCGATCGCGATCTTTCGACCGTCAAGAGCGCCTGATCCTCTCGCCAGAAGGTAAGTTTTGTGGCCACCAGTGAATTTCATCCGATCGAACAAACCGCTCCGGATAGCGGGGTGGCAGCGCGCCTGCTGCGGGCGATCGAGGCGATTCTCGGCATTGCCGCGGCAGTCGTTCTGGCCGTGCTGCTCGTGATGGTGCTCGTCACCGTCTGCCTGCGCTATTTCTTCAGCGCCGGCTTCATCGGTGCCGAGGATCTCGGCATCTGGCTGCATGTGGGCCTGATCGCGCTCGGCGCGCCGCTCGGCCTCAACAGCGCGCTTGCCATGCGCCTCGACGTCTTCGTCAAGATGCTGCCGGAAAACCTGCAGAAGGTCACGCCGATCGGCGCCGACGTCTTCACCGTGCTTTCGGCGCTGATCCTGAGCTTCGGCGGCAGCGAGATCATGACGATGCTTGGCGGCGTCTCGCCGACGCTCGGCGTGCCGGAATGGATCCGCTTCGGCTTCCTCGGCGCTGGCGGCGCACTGATCCTCGTCGTGCTGCTTCTGCAGCGCATCGCCGAAGGCAAGATCCTGCCGGTTGTGATCTCGCTTGCCGTCGGTGTCGCGCTCTATGCCGGCATCCCGCATGTCTCGCTCGATCTCGACTGGCCGCCGAGCATCTTCCTGGGGTTGATCGCCGCGGTCGGCCTCGTGCTTGCTGCGCCGCTGCCGCACGCCTTTCTTGCCGCGGCCTATGTCGTCATCGCCTTCGGCAGCAGCCTGCCGGAGCCGGCGATCGTCTCCGCGACGGTCACCGGCGTCTCGAAATTCCTGCTGCTCGCCATTCCCTTCTTCCTGCTCGCTGGCGGTCTTCTCACGGCTTCCGGCGTCGCCAACCAGCTCGTGCGCTTCGCCGCCGCAATGGTCGGACATCGCCGGGCCGGGCTGGCGCAGACGACACTGTTGACCAGCGTCCTCTTTTCCGGCGCTTCCGGCTCGTCGGTTGCAAATGCCGCCTTCGGCGCCTCGACCTTCCAGCCCGAGCTGGTCAAACACGGCTATCGGCCGGCGCAGGCGGCGGCGATCATCGCCTCGACATCGGTTCTCGACAATGTCATCCCGCCGTCGATCGCATTTCTCATCCTTGCGACCGCGACCAATCTCTCCGTCGGTTCGCTGCTCGTCGGCGGCTTCTTTGCCGGCGGCTTGATGGCCATATGCCTGGCGGTCGCAATCCATCTGACGGTCAGCGAACAGGTGCCCTTGCCGCGCGCAAATGCGAGACAGCGCTGGCAATCGGCGGTCCAGGCAATCCCGGCTTTCGGGCTCGGCGTCATCGTCGTCGTTGGCATCCGCATCGGTATCGTCACGACCACGGAAGCAGCCGCTCTTGCTGCTTTCTACACGCTGCTGCTCGGCATCGGCGCGCGCCTCGGCATTCTCTCGCTCTATGCCGCCTTCCGTCAGGCAGCAGTCGAAGCGGCGGCGATCGGCCTTCTCATCGGCACGGCCGGCCCCTTTGCCTTTTTGCTGGCGGTCGACGACGTGTCCGGACTGATCTCGCACCTGACGACAGTGCTCGGCGGCAGCGCGCTTACGGTCATCCTGCTGTCGAATGTCATCCTGCTGGTCGTCGGCCTCGTTCTCGATATCGGCGCCGCGATCCTACTCTTCGGCCCGATCCTGCTGCCGGCAGCGGTCGCCGCCGGTATCGATCCCATCCAGTTCGGGGTGATCATCGTCGTCAACCTGATGATCCACGGACTCACACCGCCGCTCGGCATGCTGATCTTCGTCGTCAGCGGCGTCACGCGCATTCCCGCCTCAGAGCTCTTTCGGGCGGTGGTTCCCTATCTGCTCGCTCTCCTGGTCTCGCTCGCAATCCTCTGCGCATGGGCCATCATCTTCTCGTAAACAGGACAACCCCATGGACAATTTCAACCGACGCAATTTCCTGAAGACCGCAGCTCTCGCCGGAACGGCGCTTGCAGCGCCCGCCTTCGTCCGCACGGCCGCCGCCCGCACGACGACGATCACGATCGCCTCGCTGCTCGGTGACGACAAGCCGGAAACGAAGATCTGGGTGAAGATCGGCGAACTGGTCGAAGCGAAACTCCCCGGCCAGTTCAAGTTCAATATCGTCAGGAACGGCGCGCTCGGCGGCGAGAAGGAAGTGGCCGAAGGCGTGCGCCTCGGCTCCATCCAGGCCAGCCTCTCGACGGTCTCGTCGCTCTCCGGCTGGGCGCCGGAACTGCAGATCCTCGATCTGCCCTTTCTCTTCCGCGATGCCGACCATGTTCGCAGGACCGTCGCCGGTGATGTCGGCGCCGATCTCAAGCAGAAACTGCAGGCGCAGAATTTCGTCGTCGGCGATTTCATCAATTACGGCGCCCGCCATCTCCTGACCAAGGAGCCGGTGACGCGGCCAGAACAACTCAAGGGCAAGCGCATTCGCGTCATCCAGAGCCCTCTGCACACCAAGCTCTGGAGCGCATTCGGCACGACGCCGATCGGCATTCCGATCACCGAGACCTATAATGCGCTCGCAACCGGCGTCGCCGACGCGATGGATCTGACCAAGTCGGCCTATGCCGGCTTCAAGCTCTACGAGGTCGTGCCCGATATGACCGAGACCGGCCACATCTGGGCATCCGGCGTCATCTATTATGCCTCGACCTTCTGGGCCGGCCTCAATGACGAGCAGAAGGCGGTGTTCCAGCAGGCCTCCAGCGAGGGGGCTGCCTATTTCAACCAGTTGATCGTCGATGACGAATCCAAATCCGTCGAGACGGCGCTTGCCAACGGCGGAAAACTCTTGAAGCCGGAAGCCTTCGACGAATGGCAGAAGGGCGCCCAGGGGGTGTGGGACGATTTCGCGCCGGTTGTCGGCGGCATCGACAGGATCAAATCGATCCAGGCCGCCTGAGCAAGCGGCGGACGGTTCTCCTGCAGCTTTGAACGGGGACCGATGGAAAAACCATCGGTCTCTTCATCGCGCGCACTTGCCGGAAAAATAATGCCGGAGCAGGCCGGAAATCGAAAGAGCATGCCTTCGGTGATCGTGGTATATGACTTACTTAAAATCCTGGAATGGGAAGTTTTTACCTTCGGCCGGTGCGATCCTGTTGACCGCAATGTTGCTACCGCTTCCGGCGGACGGATCCCATGGCCTCGATTTGAGATAAACAACATTGAACACAAGGCTTTGGAGGGCCGACCATGAGCTTACGCATCAACGATATTGCCCCCGATTTTACCGCCGATACCACCCAGGGACCGATCAGCTTCCATGAGTGGATCGGCAGCGGCTGGGCCGTCCTGTTCTCGCATCCGAAGAATTTCACGCCGGTTTGCACGACCGAGCTCGGCGCCATGGCCGGCCTGGCCGGGGAATTTTCCAAGCGTGGCGCCAAGGTCATCGGCATCTCCGTCGATCCGGTGGAAAGCCACGCCAAATGGAAAAACGACATCAAGACCGCCACCGGCTTCGACGTCGAATATCCGCTGATCGGTGACAAGGACCTCAAGGTCGCCAAGCTCTACGACATGCTGCCGGCCGGCGCCGGCGAGAGCTCGGAAGGCCGTACGCCTGCCGACAACGCCACCGTGCGTTCGGTCTTCATCATCGGTCCCGATAAGAAGATCAAGCTGATTCTGACCTATCCGATGACGACGGGCCGCAATTTCAATGAGATCCTGCGCGCCATCGATTCCATCCAGCTGACGGCCAAGCACCAGGTGGCCACACCGGCGAACTGGAACCAGGGCGAAGACGTCATCATCACCGCCGCGGTTTCCAACGAAGACGCGATCACGCGTTTCGGCTCCTTCGATACGGTTCTGCCCTATCTCAGGAAGACCAAGCAGCCGACGGCCTGACTACTGCTTTCAAGCCATTCCTCAAGCCGCCGCGAAAGCACTTCGCGGCGGCTTTTTATTGATCAGACTAAGCGATGGCTTTATGAGCTCTCACCGCATCGCCGAATGCCTGAAACAGCGCACGATTAACAGGGTTGGTTTGCGGATCGTATTCGGCATGCCATTGCACACCCAGAGCAAATCCCGACGCGTCCTTGAACCGTATCGCCTCGATCGTCCCGTCCTCGGCAATGCCTTCGGCAACGACCCTCTCACCAAGTTCGAGGATTCCCTGTCCATGCAGGGAGTTCACCCGGATCGTCTCCCGGCCGAGGATGCGCGCAAACATCCCGTCCTCTATAAGTCGAACATCGTGACGATCGCCGAAAACGATGGTGGGGTCGGGATGGATCTCGCCGGTCTCAAGGCGCGGCATCCGGTGGTTCATGCGTCCGGGCAATTCCCGGATTTCGGGATGCAGCGAGCCCCCGGCGGCGACATTCATTTCCTGAAAACCGCGGCATATGCCGAAAATAGGAACGCCTTGCGCAACACAGGCTTCGATCAAGGGCAGCGCCAGCCCGTCACGATCCTCATCATAAGGCTCATGCTTGGGATCCGGCACCATGTTGAATCGGCTGGGATGGACATTGGCTCTGGCACCCGTCAGCAGAATGCCGTCGACGACAGCCAGCAGATCCGCGATATCGGCCAGTTTAGGATTGCCGGCAAACATCAGCGGCAACGCTTCGGCGACATCGGCCACAGCCCGCAAATTGTATTCTCCGACAAGCTGGGTCGAGAATCGGCTTTCGATGATGCGGGCGTTCCCGATGATGCCGATTACAGGTCTTGCCATTGCTTGTCACACCCCAAGTCGCAACGCCAGCTGCTACCCAAGCCGCCTGGCCCCTCGGGCAGGTGATTTGCAACGCCGCGAAACCGGAACCGGCCCCGGGCTGACTGCCGGCTCGGTTGTCACTATATGGTTATCCTTGGTCGCGATGCAGGTGCAAGAGCTTTTGCGACCGCCAAGGCAGGTCCGTAAAAAGCCTGAACAAGGCGAAGCTCGGAGAAGCGAATTTCCTTGGCCGAGCCGATGCTCAATCCGGAACGGGAAGGGCGCGCTGGTTGTAGAGGATCTTGCGGATGCGTGCCTGTTCCTCTTCTGAGAGCTTACTGTTGTCGGTGCTAAGATCGGCGCCGACCGCAAGGCCGCGCTGGACGCCAGGTCTTGCGCCGACCTCCTCGAACCATCGCTTGAAATGCTTGAACTCGTTGATGTCCTGACCCTGTGCCTGCCAGTTGACGGTCCATGGATAGCTGACGATATCGGCGATGGTGAATTCGTCACCGGCCAGATAGCGCCGGTCGCGAAGCCGCATGTTGAGAACGCCGTAGAGGCGGTTGGCTTCGTCGGTGAAGCGCCGCACCGCATAGGACTGATCGCCTTCGCGATCGCCAAGGCGACGGAAGTGACCTGCCTCGCCGAGCTTCGGCCCCTGGTTCGCCATCTGCCAGATCACCCATTGCGTAACCTCGTATTTGCCGCGCAGATCCTGCGGCCAGAATTTGCCGGTCTTCTCGGCGAGATAGAAGAGGATCGCGCCGGATTCGAACACGCTCAACGGACCGCCGCCATCGGCAGGCTCGTGATCGACGATGGCAGGCATGCGGTGATTGGGGTTGAGTTTGAGATAATCAGGCTTGAACTGGTCGCCTCGGCCGATATTGACCGGCACCAGCCGGTAGGGCGTGCCGGTTTCCTCCAGGAAGATCGAGACCTTCTTGCCGTTCGGCGTCGGCCAGTAGTGGAGATCAATCATCTGCGTATCCTCGTTCGCTCGGGACTTCCTGGCAAACAGGATGCCGCTACGACCATGGCAGGTCGAATATGTTTGTTCCAAAATCGATGGCGAAATTAGAAACCTGTGACCGTCCGTGCCAACAACCGAGGTGCAGATATGGAAATGGGGAAGCGTCGCGCCTTGATCGATGGTATCTAGAATCCAGCGTCGCGATGGAAGTTCGAACCTCATGAGATCCGATGACACGCCGAAAACGTCAGTCCGACATTGGGAAGAGATTGGCCAAGGCCATGCTTTCGCTCTGTCTTCTGTTTTCCCAAGTGGACACGGTAAAGGCCCAGCCTGAGGGGAGCGTCGGGCCGGCGGCCTGCTTGTATTCGGGACCTTCGGCGTTGGGATCCGGTGAGACGCTCTGCATCCGGAAAGATAGTTTCAACCGCGATCTTTGCGTCGCGATCGAGCATTTCGCCAGCGCCAGTCACTTGCCGCCGGATTATTTCGCCCGTCTCATCTGGCGGGAAAGCACCTTTCGCCCCGATGCCGTTAGCTTCAAGGGAGCGCAGGGGATTGCGCAATTCATGCCCGGAACGGCGAAACTGCGCGGTCTCGAGGACAGCTACCAGGTATTGGAAGCCCTGCGGAAATCGGCGCAGTATCTCAACGAATTGCGCAATCGTTTCGGCAATCTCGGCCTTGCCGCCGCTGCCTACAATGCCGGCGAAAATGGACTTTCCTCTTACCTTACGTCAGGGAGATTACCTTACGACACGCGCGGTTACGTCCTGGCAATCACCGCGCATACGGTCGAGGAATGGAAGGATAATCCGCCGGAAGACGCGGCTGCCCCGCTCGACAAGGACAAGTCCTTCCTGGACGGCTGCGTGGCGCTTGCGGAGAGACGGACGTTAAAGGACACGCCCTGGCGTCAGGAGGGTGAATGGGCGCCCTGGGGCGTCCAGATCGCCGCGAATGCGAATGTCGCGATAGTCAGGCGAATGTTTCTCGATGCCGTGCAGGATCTGCCCGCGCCCCTGAATGCGGAGCAGCCGCTGATCTTGCGCCAGCGTGATCGCAGCTTTGGTTTTCGCCCACGTTATGCTGCCCGCATCGGCCGGCAGACGCGCATGGACGCCAACAACCTCTGCAACCAGATCCGCAAACACGGCGGCACCTGCCTTGTTTTCAAAAATCGATAGCGGGCCTGGTCCAGCCCCTTGATCACGAAAAGTCCGCTTGCAGGATCACCCAAGCGCAGCATATTCAACACGGAAATGCCAAGGGAGGAACGATGATGCGGGTTTTGGTAATCGGAGCAACGGGCCATGTCGGAACCTATCTCGTTCCCCGTCTGGTGGAAGCCGGTCACGACGTCGTCACGATCAGCCGCGGCACGGCAAAGCCCTATACGGCAAACCACGCCTGGGCTGCCGTCGATCAGCGTCAGATGGATCGGGCAGCGATGGAGCAGACGGGTGATTTCGGCCCGGCCGTGCGTGGTGTGAAAGCCGACATCGTCATCGACATGATCTGCTTCTCGCTGGAAAGTGCCGAGCATCTGGTGACGGCGCTGTCGGGGCATGTCGGTCACTTCCTGCATACCGGCACGATCTGGACGCATGGCCATTCGACGGTCGTACCCACGCTGGAGGAGACGCCGAAATTTCCCTTCGGCGACTATGGGACGCAGAAGGCGGCAATCGAAACCTATCTGCTGCAGCAGGCAAGGCTTCGCGGATTTCCGGCAACCATCATCCATCCCGGGCACATTGTCGGTCCCGGCTGGACGCCGCTCAATCCGGCCGGCAATTTCAACCTGCAGGTCTTTTCAACCCTTGCCCGCGGAGAGACCCTGGCGTTGCCCCATTTCGGCTTGGAGACCGTTCATCACGTCCATGCCGATGACGTGGCGGCGATGTTCATGGATGCGATCGCCAACTGGAATGCGTCGACCGGCGAAAGTTTCCACGCGGTTTCGGAGCAGGCATTGACCCTTCGCGGTTATGCCGAATCCATGTCTCGCTGGTTCGGGCACGAGCCGAAGCTCAGCTTCGCCCCATTCGACGCCTGGGCCGAAAGTCAGACGGCTGAGGATGCGAAGGCGACCTGGGAACATATTGCCCGCAGCCCGAATTGTTCGATCGCAAAAGCCGGACGCCTGCTCGGTTACACTCCGAGATACACCTCCCTGCAGGCGGTGCAGGAATCCGTGGGTTGGCTGGTCGGGCAGGGGCGGATCGAGACCTGATCCGCCAGCGCCGCGCGTAGCGGTCGGCTGCTTTTATTTTACGCAATTCCGGACGGGAAACCGCTTCGCACTTTTCCTGAAATTGCTCTAACGGATCAGGATAGCCCTGAAATCATTGACATTGGTTCCGGTCGGGCCGGTTTCGAAGAGATCGCTGGTGGCCGCAAAGCCCGAATAGCTGTTATTGCCGTCGAGCAGCCGGCGCGGATCGAGCCCGGCGGCGCGCAGGCGCCTCACCGTGCCGCCATCGACAAAGGCGCCGGCATTATCCTCCGAGCCGTCGATCCCGTCCGTGTCGGCGGCGAGGACATGAATGCCCTCCTGTCCGTCGATCGCAAGCGCCATGGCGAGCGCGAATTCGCCGTTGCGTCCGCCCTTGCCACCCTTGGTTCTCAGCGTCACCGTCGTCTCGCCGCCGGAAAGGATGACGACCGGCTTCGGAAACGGCCGGTTCCGGCCCGACACTTCGCGGGCGATGGCCGCATGCACCAGCGCCACGTCGCGCGATTCCCCCTCGATCGCATCCGAAAGAATGGCCGGCTCGATCCCCTGCGACTTCGCCAGGGCGGCAGCCGCCTCCAGCGAAACGCCGGCGGAGGCGATGATGTGATGCGCGTGCCGCAAGAATATCGGATCGTCCGGCCGCGGTGCATCGGCTTTCGGCGAGTTCAGATGGTCGAGTGCTGCCTGCGGCAGCTGCAATCCGTATTGTCTGATGATCTCGAGCGCATCGTGCCGTGTCGAACCATCAGGCACCGTCGGCCCGGAGGCGACATGAGCCGGGTTGTCGCCGGGAATGTCGGAGACGATCAGACTGACGACCCTCGCTTTGGTCGCTGCCGCAAGTCTTCCGCCTTTGATGGTGGAGAGATGCTTGCGCACGACATTCATCGCCGAAATCGGCGCGCCCGAGGCAAGCAGCATTTCGTTGAGCGCGATCTCGTCTTCAAGGGTCAGCCCGTCCGGTGGGGCGGGCAGCAGCGCCGAGCCGCCGCCGCAGATCAGCGCGATCACCAGATCGTCTTCCGTCAGCCCGTTCACCGTCTCGGTCAGCCGCTTTGCGGCGGCAAGGCCAGCCGCATCCGGCACCGGATGGGCGGCCTCGATAATCTCGATGCCGCGTGTCTCGCAGCCATAGCCGTAACGGGTGACCACCACACCTTCGAGCGGCCCGTCCCAGACGCTTTCGAGCGCCCGCGCCATCTGCGCCGCGCCCTTGCCGGCACCGATCACCACGGTCCTTCCCTTCGGCGTTTCAGGCAGATGCGCCTTGATGCCGGTCAGCGGATCGGCGGCGCGAACCGCCGCGTCAAACAGGCCTTTCAGGAAATCGCGGGGAGCGGTTATCGTCATCGGTGGTCTCTGCTGCCTCGGTGTCGATGGTGATGTGGGGCGCTTGCTGCACCATAGCCTACTGCATAATGCAGCAATTCAAAGTGTTACAGCGTCCTTTGCCGCTCTCGAAAAGCCGCGCGGCGCGATACACCCGCGTCAGTCGGCGAGGGCGGCCAGGATGCGAACCCAGGATCGTATGCCTTTATGGAAGCTGGAGAGATCGTATTTTTCGTTCGGGCTGTGGACGCGGTTGTCGAAGCGGGCGAAGCCGACCAGCAGGGCATCGCATCCGAGCCGCCGTTTGAATTCGCCGATGATGGGGATCGAGCCTCCGGTGCCGGCAAGGGCTGCTTCGCATTGCCATTCCGTCGAAAGCGCCTGAAGCGTCCTGGTGAGAAACGGACTGTCTATCGGCATGACGGTTGCCGGCGAAAGCCCGTAATCCCTGAAGCTGACCGAACAATCTCTTGGGATTCGCTCGCGCACGTACCGCTGGAATGCATCGCGGATCGCGTAAGGATCCTGTCCCTCCACCAGGCGAAACGAAATCTTGGCGCTCGCCTTTGCCGGAATGACCGTCTTAAAGCCTTCGCCGGTATAGCCGCCGCTCATGCCGTTGATTTCGCAGCTCGGGCGCGCCCAGATCTGTTCGAGGACGGAACGGCCTGCCTCGCCGGCCGGATCTCTCAGGCCGATATCGCGAAGAAAGGCCTTCTCGTCGAAGGGCAGTCTCTTCCACAGCGCCTTGATGGAGTCGGGGAGTTCTTTCACGTCATCATAGAAACCCTCGACCGCGACGCTACCGTCGGCGCGCCGCAGGTTCGAAACCACGTCTGACAGCACCTGCAGCGGATTGCGCGCGGCATTGCCGAACATGCCGGAATGCAGGTCTTGATCGGCGCAGGTGACTTCGATTTCCGTACTAAAGATACCGCGCAGCATCGTCGTGACGGCTGGCGTTTCGCGATCCCACATATCCGTGTCGCAGACGAAAACCGCATCGGCCTTCAATTCTTCTGCCGTGGTATCCAGAAAGGGTGCGAGGCTCGGACTGCCGGCCTCTTCCTCACCTTCGAACAGCACGCTCACCTGCACTGGCAGTTTCCCGGTGACACTTTTCCAGGCGCGGCAGGCTTCGACGAAGGTCATCAACTGCCCCTTGTCGTCGGACGCACCGCGCGCCACGATCGCGGTGTCGCCGTTTGGCAAGGCTTCCATGCGCGGCTCGAACGGATCGCTCTTCCACAGCGCCAGCGGATCGACCGGCTGGACATCGTAATGGCCGTAGAACAGCAGATGCGGTCCGGACGCCGCCTTTTCATGGGCGACGACCATCGGATGGCCGGTCGTTTTGCGCACCGATGCTTCGAAGCCGATGTCCGTTAGGTCTCGGCTCAGCCATTCGGCGGCAGTGCGGCATTGTTCGCGATAGGCCGGATCGGTCGAGATGCTCGGAATGCGGATCAGGTCGAAAAGCCGCGCCAGGCTGTCATCGAGGCTCCGGTCCACATGGGCAAGAACGGCATCGATATGCTGATTGTTGGCACTGGTCATCGTTACTCCTCAGCGGCTCAATCTTCCGGGTCGAGAATGCAGCATTGCTCGGCCACGGGTGTCAACACGGCGGACGCGCCCGTTTCCAGCGGGTCGGACAGCGCGCCATTGGCGGTGATCTCTCCTGCTGATGTCATGCATTTGTACTGATAGGCCCGGCCGAGATAGGTGCGCGTGCCGAGCACGGCCGCGATGCCATCACCGTCACGGCTGACGGCAAGACCGTCTGCACGGCAGGCCAGTATGAAGTCGTCCTTGATTGGCCCGAATGTTTCCTGAGACAGCTGCAGCCGCGCGCCGCCGGTTGTTTCGGCGGTCACAAGCGCGCCGTTGCGCGCGGTCACCTTCATGCCGATCAGGTTCTCGAAGCCGACGAAGCGGGCGACGAAAGCGTTGGCCGGCTGGCGATACAGCACCTCCGGTGCGTCAAGCTGCATGATGCGCCCCGCATTCATGATCGCAACCCTGTCGGAGATCGAGAATGCCTCCTCCTGGTCATGGGTGACGTAAAGCGAGGTCGTGCCGTTGGCGCGCTGGAGCTGCCTGATCTCGACGCGCATGTCGATCCTGAGCTTTGCATCCAGATTGGAAAGCGGCTCGTCGAACATCAGAAGCGGCGGCTCGATGACCAGGGCCCGGGCGAGAGCCACACGCTGTTTCTGGCCGCCTGACAGAGCCGACGGCAGGCGGTCGGCGAGGGCGGCAAGTCCGACACGCTCCAGCATGGCCATCGTTCTTTTCGTCCGTTCCGGCAGGGGAATACGACGCTGCCTCAGGCCGAAGGCGACATTGTCCTGCACGCTCAGGTGAGGAAAAAGCGCGTAGTTCTGAAAGACCAGGCCGATGTCGCGCGCATGTGCGGGGAGGCCGGTCAGGTCGCGCTCGCCGAGCTTGATGCTGCCGCTGCTCGGCTGCAGAAAGCCGGCCACGAGGCGCAATGTCGTCGTCTTGCCGCAGCCGCTGGAGCCGAGCAGGGAGACCAGTTCCCCGGCCATGATTGAGATCGACAGGTCTTTGAGCACCTGCGTGCTGCCGTAATGGGCGGAGATGGAATCGATGGTGAGGGATACGGTCAAGAGCGTTCTACTTTGTCAGGAAGGTGAGGCCGAGCGTGGCCTCGACGACGGCCATGACGCCGACTGTGACGAACATCAGCAGTACCGATACCGACGCGATTGTCGGATCGAAGAATTGTTCCATATGCGCAAGGATCTGGATCGGCAGCGTCGAGATGCCCGGCCCCGTCAGGAAGACCGAAACCGACACGTCGTTGATCGAGGTGATGAAGGCGAGGATGAAGGCGGCAATGACGCCGGCGCGGATGTTCGGCAGGACCACGGTCAGGAAGGTTTTCAGCGGCGGGCAACCGAGGCTGATCGCCGCCTCCTCGACGGAAAAATCGAAGGCCGCCAGGCTGGCGCCGACGACACGCACCGAATAGGGCAGGATCAGCAGGGCATGGCCGACCAGCAGGCTGATGAAGATCGGCAGCCCGAGGCCGATCGTCACCGATTTCATTAGCGAGAATCCGAAGACGATTTCCGGCACCAGGATCGGCAGCACGAAAATGGTGGACAGCCAGCGCGGCAATTCCACCCGATAGCGGTTGATCGCATAGGCGGCCGGGACACCGATCAGCAGGGAGAGCGCCGTGCCGAGAAAAGCGACCTGCAGGCTGGTGATCGCGGTGGTGCGGAAGGCCTCGATTTCGAAGATATTGACGAACCACCGCAACGTCAGGCCCTGCGGCGGGAAAGTCAGATAGGTCGTGTCGCTGACGGCCGCACCGATGATGATGACCAGCGGTGCGAGCAGGAAGAAGAAAACGCAGGCCGCGAAGGCGGCGAGGGTCGGGTGAATGCGCCTGTCCATCACACCGCCATCGGATTGAGCCGGCGCGCGATGCGGCTCATGATGAGGACGACGCCGAGCGTCAGCACCACCATGATGGCGGCGATCGTCGATGCACCGACCCAGTCGAAAGTCACCATGGCGCGCTGGTAGAGAAAGGTCCCCATCATCATCTGTTTTTCTCCGCCAAGCAGTTGCGGTGTCGCATAGGAGGTGAAGCTGCCGGTGAAGACCAGGACCGCGCCGACGATGAGGCCGGGTGTCGCGAGCGGCAGGATCACCTGAAAGAATGTCATCAGCGGTCTCGCGCCGAGCGAGGCGGCGGCATCGATCAGATCGCGCGGGATGCCTTCAAGCACCCCGACCAGCGTCAGGATCATCAGGGGAACGAAGAGATAGACCATGGCGACGATCACCGAGCCTTCGGTGTAGAGCATCGAAAGCGGCTCCCCGATAATGCCGGTCGAGATCAGCATGGCGTTCAGGATGCCGTTTTTCCCGAGAATGATCAGCCATGCGAAGGAGCGGACGACAACACCGGTCAGCAGCGGAAAAACCGCCGCGATGATCATGATGCTCTTTGCGCGACCGGGCATCTGCGCGATCACATAGGCGGTGAGGAAACCCACGGTGAGGGAGATCGCCGTCGTGACCAGGGCGACCTCCAGCGTCCGATAAAGAACCGCCCGCCGAAAGCCGCTGCTGAAGAATGTCACATAGGGCGCAAACACGCCCTTCGGCTCCGCAAACGTCGCCGCGATGGTGATGGCCACGGGAACGATGAGAAGCACAACGACCGCAATCGTCGCCGGCATCGTCAATCCCCACCTGGCAAAATGCTTCATCTTAAAACTCGTGGCATGTCCTGATATCGGAAGCGCCGCATCTCGGATGCGGATGCGCGGCGCTTCCATGTCTGGCCCAGGTCTGGCCCAGGACTGGCAATAAACCGGCCTCAGGTCGGATATCGCGCAGCTTACTGACCGAAGACTTCGTTCCAGCGATCGATCCAGTCGGCCTTGGCAGCGTTCATCTTGGCATAGTCGATTCGGGTAAGGCTCGCGACCATATCCGGGCCATAGGTCCAGATCTTCGCCTGGTCCGGCGTCAGGCTGACCTTTGTCGAGATCGGCGCATCGACGCCTTGTTCGGCTTCGGCCTGCTGGACGTCCTTTGACAGGATGAAGTTGATGAACTGATGGGCGAGTTCGACATTTTCCGAACCCTTCGGGATGTTCACGGTGTTCAGCGTGGCGATATCGCCGTCCTTGAGCTTGGCCCACGTCATCGTCGGAACGGCCGCCTGCATCGATGCCAGGGTAAAGTCCTGGGCCAGCGCAACGCGCACTTCGCCTGTTGATATCAGGTTCACCAGCTCCGAGCCGGTGTTGTAGTTCTTGACGACATTGGGCTTCAGCGCCTCGATTTCCGAGAAGGCCTTGTCGGTGTCTTCATAGGCATCGGCGCCACCATGCTTGCCGGCTTCCAGAACGACCAGTGGGCCGGCCGTGGTGGTGATGCCGGGCAGGGAGACGGAGCTCTTCAGATCGTCGCGCCACAGGTCGCCCCAGGCGGTGATCGGTGGGTTGACCTTGGCGGAGTCATAGACGATGCCGACGCGTCCGATCGTATAGGCCGGGCCGTATTTGCCCTGAGGCGCCTTGCCCAGTTCGTAGATATCCGCAAGGTTCGGGATCTTCGACGCATCGATCTCCTGGAACAGTCCCTGTTCGATGCCGAGCTGCGAGAAACTGTCGGTGAGATAGATGACATCGACGCCCTTGCCATCGCGCAATTTCAGCTTGTTGAGCCGGTCGGCATTGTTGCCGGTTTCGAACACGATCTCGCAGCCGCAGATCTTCTTGAAGGGCGTGATGATGTTCGCATTCATCTTCTCGCCGTTATAGCCCCACCAGGAGATGGTCAGCGTCTTCGATTGCGCATGGGCCGCGGCGGTGTTGCCGACGGCGGCAAGCAGCGCAAGAGACAGGATTTGGGCAAAACGTCTGGCCTTCATGAGCAATGTCCTTCTGTGAAAAGCGGCGTTGGCAATCGGGATCATACCCCCACGATTTGAGGGATACTATTTTTTGATCGATCGGGCCGCAAGCTCAATAATTGGGCAAATACGATCTTGTGCGGAGAATTTTCTGGGACCGGACCATCAGCTAACTCCCGGTTGATGGCGTTTGGTCATCGCTCACAAAACGTGTGGTCCATCAGCGCTTTACACATCCGGGCATGGTCTCTACGGTCCGGCGGTTCCAGCTTCTCACGGGCATTCCATTCATGGCCACTTCGCACACTGTTCTTCCTGATGATCTGCTGATCAACGCGTCCGACGAGGTTCTGACGCGCCAGGATCTCGTGCTGACGGCGCTCGGACGCCGGCCCGCCGACAGGCTGTTGCGCGTGGGAAGGTTGCTCGATGTCCATTCGAGGACATGGCTTGACGATCAGGAGATCGTCATCAAGGGCCGCCGTATCGCCTATGTCGGCCCCGCCGGCAGTTACGAAGGCGAAGTGAGCGAGCGGTTCTCGGAGCCCGATCTTGCGGCCGTGCCGGGCTTCGGCGAGGCACACAAACATATCGAAAGCTCCCATCTGACGCCGGAATGGGAGGCGGCTTTGGTGATGCCGCATGGGGTGACCTGGACATGCGAGGCGAGCCACGAATTTTCCAACGTCAACGGCGCCCGCAATCTGGAATTCTGGCTGGAAGCGCGCCGGCGCGGATCGCCGATGAAAATCTTTCCCCTGCCTGGCTCCGCCGTCCCTCCGACCGCCTATGAGTGGGGTGGCGGCTGGTTCGGCTACGACGAACAGAAGGCCTTCCTTTCCGAAAGCCTGATGGTCGCCGGGCTCGACGAGGTCATGGACTGGCCGTCCATATCCGATCCTGGCAATCCCTCCTACGATCGGCTGTGGGGCATGATCGGCGCGACCTTCGAGCAGCGCGGCGTGGTCGAAGGCCACGGCGCCGGACTGCGCGACATGGCCTCGATCAATGCCTTTGCCGCGGCAGGTCTCGCCTCCGATCACGAAGGCTGGTTTCTCGATGAAATCTGGCAGAAGCTCCTCCACGGTCTTTTCATCGAGCTCAGGCCGCATTCCCTGCCGGAGGTCATCCGCGGGCTGATCGACAAGGGGCTGACGGACTGGTCGCAGATCGCCCTGGTGACCGACGACCGCAGCGCCTCGGACACGCTGAAAATCGGTGCGACCGACCACAATGTCCGCCTCGCCATTGAAAACGGCCTTGCGCCGGAGATCGCCATCCAGTGCGTCACCCTCAATCCGGCACGCCATATGCGGCTGACGCCGTGGGTCGGGTCGATCGCGCCGGGCCGTTTCGCCGATATCGTTCTTTTGGACGATGTCGCCAGCCTGTCGATCGCAAAGGTATGGGCGGACGGGCGCCCGGTATCCGAGGGACCGACATTCATAGGCGCGCGTCCTGAAATCGACTGGCCGCAATGGGCGACGCGCACCGTGAAAATAGACCGGACGGTCACGGCTGACGATTTCCGCATCGAGGCGCCGCCGAACCGGACCACGGTCAACGCAGCACTTTTGCGGCCGTTTCACTGGCACGACGATTTCATCACCATGGAATTGCCGGTGGAAGAGGGGGCCGTGCAGCGGGATCCCGCGCGCAATGTCACCAAGTTCTCGATTGTCGACCGGTTTTCCGGAGAGGCCAAGGTCTCCAGGATGTTCTGGCTCGGCACTGGACCGCGCACGCCGGAGACGGCGCTCGCCTCCACGCTCGGGCACGACAAGCACAATATCTGGACGGTCGGCTCCTCCGACGAGGCGATGGCGATATCAGTCAATGCCCTGAACGAGCAGCAGGGCGGCTGGGCGCTGGTATCCCGTGGCAAGATTCTCGCCCGCGTCCACTACGAGGTCGGCGGCCTGATGACGGCGCGTTCGGCCGAAGCACTCGATGCGGAGATGCAGGCTCTTTATGCCGCCGGCGCCGGGATCGACTGGATGTACGAGCCGACTTTTTCGCCTCGATGGTGGCCGGGATTTCCCGAACGCCTGTCGTTTGCGACACTGACCTGCTCGCCCTGGCGCTGGGTGCTGGTCGCGCCGTCGGAGCTGGCGCCGGAGGGGTTCGTGAACGTGCTCACCGGCAAAACCCATCCGATTGTCTGGTGACATCGCGGCCCGCTAAATTTCCACCTGATTGATCTTCTTACTGCAGCAAATAGAAAGCATTAACCATAGTCCAGTAGACAACGAACAGGATCAAAGGAACCTGTGTTCGATGGCTACTGAAATGACCCGCCGGCCTGCCGGCGCCAATGAAGGCAAGATTATTGCCTTTCCCGCTGGAACCGGAACTGCCAATGTCGAGCGCTGCGCTCGCGAACTCGGCCGGCGGCACGGCGCAGATGCGATAGAATTTTGGAAGGCCGAATGCCGCAGGCTTGCCGATCAGCTTCTGGCGGCCGGTATGCCGGAGAGCGATGTCGGTCAGCGGGTGCTGCAGTTTCAGCAAGATGTCCAGAGCGAACTGGTCTTCAGCCACCAAAACGGACCACTGCCCAAGTCTCAAAACCGATAGCGGCGATCTTCGGGGAGGTCTGCCGGATCTGAGTGGTCGTCCTATCCCTCTTCGTAAACCGCCTCCGGCGGCAACGCCAGCAGGCGGTCCGCCATCTCCTGCTTTAGCCAGGCGAGACGCTCCTCTTCCTGGGGTGTCCGGTCGGGCTTGCGGCCGAGCATGATGAATTCCTCGCGGACATGGCCGTCGCGTAGTTGCAGGGTGACGGTGCGGCCGCGATAGCTGAGCTCGAAGACGTAGCGGGCGAGGATATCGCCGCGCTCCGGCCGATCGAGCAAGGGGTCGACGCTGTAGCGTCCTTCCGAAAATGCGCGTGTCACCATTTCGAAGGCGTCACGCCCGCCCGGGCCGCGAAAGGCCGTGCGGATCGAGATTTCGCGGCGCTCCGGTGGTCCGTCGGCGCTGAGCATCGGAAAGGCGCGCTCCATCACCTTGAAGGCATGGGCGACACCACCGGGAAAACCATAGCCGTGATAATGCATGATGTCGGCGAAGCCATAGGCAAGCGGCTTGCCGTCTTCGAGCACTTCGATCTTCGTTTCGTTCATTCCGATTTTTCCTTGTCCAGTTCCTTGCGCATCCAGGGAAGGAAACCATCCAGGAAGCGCGTCGTCGCCGGCATGAAATGCGATCCGTGGTGGAAGCAGGGGTCGAGGCTGGTGATCACCATGCGTCCCGCCGTCGTGACCTCGTCTACATAGAGGATCGGCTTGCCTTCCTCGTTCACCGCCAGAACCTCGACGCCCTCTGGTGGAGCGAACCAGCCGTGAAGGTGCCAGGTCAGATCGTCCTGCCCGAGATGTTCGAACAGCGAATGGCCGGGTGCTGCGATCCTGACGCCGAGATCGGCGCCCTCAGTCAGCCACCACCACCAGTTTGTCGGTTGCGGCGTGAAATGGATCGCTGGCAGAAACGCTTCCCATGCCGTCTCGCCGGTCGCAACGATCGTGCCGCCCTGGTCGAGATAGGCGCGCAGCTGTGCTGCATGCGGCGCCATCCGGTCCGCCGGCGTCCGGCAGGGAATGAACAGCACCTGGTGTTCGCTGAGGTCGACCGAGAGCAGCTCCTCCGGGCGCAACAGCCTGTCGAAATGATGCCGGTAACGCGGCGCTTCCAGCGTCTCGATGTGGTAGTAGGCGCCGGGATGGATCGCGAGCACGCTCATCGGGTCAGCTCCCCCGCCAGCCAGGCGATAACACGGCCGGCCAGTTGCTTTTTGATGTCGGGATCGTCTCCGCAGCCCCAGAACTCGTTTCCGGCATGCGACAATAGTTCTCCGCCCGCCGGCCGCGCCCAGATCCAGTCGACGGGAATGGCAGCTGGTCCCAACGTATTGATCGCAACGGCGCCTGATGGCATCGGATTGTGTCCGCGGCCGTAGAAACCGGCGACGCCGCGGTTCGTTTCCAGCATGCTCTGGTCGATGCCGGTAAAAACAGGATGGTCGAATTGCCTGACCTGCACGAAGTTGGCTCTCTTCGGCTGCCGCATCGGGATATAGGCGCCGAGTTCCGGCAGGATCGGCCGAAGCATGTGGCCGCTGAAGATCCACCGGCCGCCTCGGTCGAGGAAGGACGCCACCGCCGGCGCGTATCTGAGGAAGCCGACCTGATCGAGATGGGTGGTGGTGATGAGGCCGCTTGCGGCAGCGAAATGCGCCTCGGTCAACTCCATCTCGCGCACGGTGATCAGCTTGCCCTGCGCGGTCGCCTCGGCGAAAGCCGGCGGGCTCATGCTGAAAGGGTCTTGATAATGCGACTGGATCAGAAGGATGCTCATGCGGCGCGAATTCCTGCAAAGGCGGGCAGAACCGCCTGATGCCCGTCGCCTGTCGGGCCGATAAGCTCGACCACCCGCATCGGGACACCGTAAAGCCGTTCGAGATGTTCCGGCGTGATCGTCTCCGCGACCGGACCGAACAGCGATTGACCATCCGGCATCATCAGCAGCGCATCGTCGGCTGCGGCAAGCGCATGGTTCGGATCATGCGTCGTGAAGGCGATTGCCTTGTCGCGCGGTTCACGCAGGCTTTTGAGCAGGTTCAGCAGCCGCTCCTGGTTGCGAAGGTCGAGTGCCGCCGCCGGCTCGTCGAGGACGATCGCCTCCGACCCGGTGGCGAGCGCTCGCGCCAGAAGCACGAGTTGCCGTTCGCCGCCGGACAGCCGGTCGAAGAAATGATCGGCAAAGCGGGCAGCCCCCGCCCGCTCAAGCGCGGCATGGGCAATTTCGAAATCGGAAGGTCCCGGTTGCCCGAACAGGCCGAGATGCGCTGCCCGCCCCATGACGGCGACGTCGATGGCGCGGTAGCGCTGGTTGCTGCTTCCGGTCTGCGGGACGTAGCCGACGATGGCGGGCGCCACCCGGCTGCCCGCGTCCAGCCGCTGAAAGCCGAGCATGGCTTTCAGCGTCGTCGTCTTGCCCCGTCCGTTGGGGCCGAGAATGGCGAGCGACCGCCCGACGGGAACCGAGAAACTCAGGCGGTCGAGGATGGTGCGTGCCCCGAACCTGACGACCGCATCCGTCAATCCGATCATGATCCGGTCCTTTCGCGATAGTGATGGCGCAGGAGAGCCGCAAAGATCGGCGCGCCGACAAGGGCGGTGATGACGCCGAGCGGGATTTCCGCGGCCGTCGCCGTGCGGGCGAGCGTGTCGATGCAGACCATGAATCCTGCGCCGAGCACGGCGGCTGCCGGCAGCAGCGCACGGTGATCATGGCCGACCAGCAGGCGGGCGGCGTGGGGAATGACGATGCCGATCCAGCCGATGATGCCTGAGACTGCGACCTGGCTGCCGACGATGACGGCGATGAGGCCGAAGACCAGCCATCTCTCGCGTATCGTATTGGCGCCGAGGCTGCGGGCTTCGGCTTCGTCGAGCGACAGGATGTTGAGCCGGAAGCGGAGCATCCACAGGAAGCAGCTTCCGAGGATGAGGCCGGGTGCCGCCACCAGCGTGCGTTCCCAGGTGGCCGTCGCAAAGGACCCCATCAGCCAGTAGACGATGGCGGGAAGGGACGTGTTGGGATCGGCGATGAATTGCAGCAGCGAGACGACCGCCGAGAACATCGAGCTGATGACCAGCCCCGACAGGATCACGGTGACCGTTTCCGACCGGCCGTTGAGGCGCGACAGCAGCCCCACCAGGATGACGGCCGCCATGCCGCAGAGGAACACCATGGCGATCAGCGGAAATCCCCAGATGCCGAGCATGATCGCCAGCGCGCCGCCGAAGGCGGCACCCTGCGAAATGCCCAGTATGTCTGGCGAAACCAGTGGATTTCGAAACACGCCCTGAAGGCCCGCGCCCGAGATCGCAAGCCCGGCGCCTGCAAGTGCTGCAAGCACGACGCGCGGCGCGCGCACCAGCAGTACGATGCGTTCGTCGATCCCGGCAAGCTCCCGCGAGGGGTCGCTGATCCCCTGCCAGATCAGCTCCAGTGCGCGTCCAGCCGGCACGGAGAACCGTCCGACGCAGAGGCTGACGGTGAAGGCGATCACCAGCAGCGCCAGCAGCAAGGTGAAGACCAGTGTCTGCCTGGCGAGGTGAATCCGGCGGGCAGCGGGCGCCGTCTCCTCCTGCATTATCGTCGCCATGACGTCACTTTGCCTCGAACTGCGCGTAGTCGGCGGCGGCGCCCTGTTCCTTCAGCCAAAGGATATTGTCGATATCGCTATCGGCCAGGTCGTAGTTGTAAAGGGTCTTGTAGGCCGTCTTCATTTCCGTCCGCAGATCGTATTTGAAGATCTCGGGATGGAGCAGGTTGGCCGTCCACATCCAGGACAACGGCGATTCCTGGCTCGGCGGATCCCAGCGATAGCCGCCGAGCGGCATCTTGTAGACCCGCTTGGATTTGGCGGCATTGGTCAGAGACAGGATCGGATCGTTATAGACCCAGTCGACATTCAGCTTCGCCTCGAAAGCATTGAGGAAGATGACGTCGGGGTTCCACGCTGCGATCTGTTCCTTGTTCACCGAGACCGTGCCGTTGATTTCGTCCGAGGCGTTTCTCCCGCCCGCAAGCTCGATGGACCAGGCATTGTAATTGCCCTTGGTGCCGGAGGCGCTGATATCGGAGAGCGCACGGCCGAGGTAGAGAACATTCGGCTTCTTGTCATCGGGGATAGCAGTCGTCTTGGCCTCGATATCCTTCTGGACGCGATCACGCCATTCCACCAGTTCGTCGATCCGCTCCGGCTTGCCGATCGCCTTTGCGGCCATGGTCATATAATCGCGGGTCAGCTCTTCCGTGCCATAGAGGATCAGCATCGTGGTGAGCCCGGCATTGGTGATGGGTGCGACGATATCGGCGCCGCGATCGCCCCATTGGATGACGAGATCGGGATTGGCGGCGGTGAGCGCCTCGACATTAGGCACGAAATTCGGCGCCGTCACATCAGACGGAATATCCTTCGCCTCGGGGAAGATCTTTCCGAGAATCCCTTCGACCACGGCGCTCTTTGCCGTCGGGTTCATCCCAATGAGCTTCCGGGTGCTGCCATCCAGCGCGATGACGGTGGAAGCCATTGGGATGACGATCGAGACGACACGTTCGGCAGCCTTTGCCAGCCGCACCTCGCGGTTCCCTTGATCCTTGAAGACGATCTCTTCGGCAAAAGCTGTCGGTGCAAACAGCACGGCGGCAAGTGCAGCCGCCATGCGGCGGCGCGAAGCAGTTGTGATGAAAAGCGAAAGCGGAACCATGGTGTCTCCCCGTATGACGATGAGCGCCATTCCTATTCCGCGTATTTATTCTTGTCTACAAATCTCCACTTTAATTAGCGATATGACTACCGCATCAGCCCAGCGGACCGGAGGGCATCTTCAATGACCTTCTGGATGCCGCCCCGGTCGCTGCCCGCGCCGAATGGGCCTGCGGCGTTTTCCGGTTGCGCAGCCGAGGGTTTTGCGTCGCGCCGTTTTTCAAATGAGGGGACCAGACCCCAGGACCTGGCAGTTTCGACGGTCGATGAAATTCCGACGTCAAGCATGAAGGGGCCGCTTGCGCCGTAGCCGGTGTCGACATCGAGCGGCGTGCCGTGATCCATCCCGGCAATCGTATACAGCTCGATTACATCGACACCGTGAGCATCGGTCCAGACCTTTCGCTGGTGTCGTCCGATATCTGCGACGCGCCCCGGCGATGCGTCGACGCCGTGGATATTTCTCCATTGCTCCACGATCGCATTTGCATTGGATGGCACGACGGTTCTGTCTGCGCTCCCCTGCCAGAGCGATAATGTCGGCCATGGGCCTTTGTGCCCTGAAGCGTTTCTCAATCGCAGTTCAAGCTCCTTGGCAGTTGGGCTGCCGTGACCGCGCATTCGGTCGAATGCCTCGGGAATGGTCCCGGCACTTGCATATGGCAGGCCCGCGATGATCGCGCCGCCCGCAAAAATCTCGGGATAGGTGGCGAGCATGGCTGCGGCCATGGCGCCGCCGGCCGAAAGCCCGGTCACGAACACGCGCCTGCCGTCGATACCGTGTTCCGCAACGACCTTTGCGATCATCTGGCGAATGGAAAATACCTCGCCGTGATCGCGGCTTATGTCCTCCGGGTTAAACCAATTGAAGCAGAGGTTTGGATTGTTTGCCCGCCGTTGCTCGGGAAACAGCAGCGCGAAGCCGTAGTCCTCGGCCAATCGCGACCACCCGGACCCGCTATCATACCCGGCGGCAGTCTGGGTGCAGCCGTGCAGGACGACGACCAGGGCTAGGTTTTTCCCCCGCTTCGACGGCAAATAGGTGTAGCCCCCCAAGGCGCCGGGGTTTGAGCCAAACGCATCCAAGGCGACCAGGTCGGGGTTGTTCTGCGTGGGTTGGGCGCGAAGGGTTCCTCGCAGCGCAGCAAGGCGTGCGAGCGTGTCCGACATAGATCTCATGAAAGTCTCCGCCAATCAGCAGCCGGGATGGCGGTGATGCTGAACTAAACGCGTCAATCTACGAAAAGGTTGCTGCGGTGCACAATGTTTTTCGTACCATCGAGCTTCTCAATACACTCTGCCCGTGTGCTCATTTCAGCAGTCAGCGGGCCATGAACATTTTGATCCTGAATGTAGGCGAAAGATCCCAAGACCTGCGGAAAAGCTGCGAACGTCTTCGCCATGACTTCTGATTACAAATCAGCCGGAACAGGGTGCCTGACCGGCGCCCTTGATCGATCTCCACTGGGAACGGGACGGTCGACGCCACGTCGCTCGCGCCGCCACTGCCCCGGCGCCACGCCGGTCGCAGCTTTAAAAGCGCGGCTGAGGGCGATGTCGGTGCCATAGCCGGTCTGCGCGGCCGCCGCTGAGATTGAGTGGCCGGCGGCGAGAATGAGTTTCGCACGATAAATGCGCCAAGTCGTGATGTAGGTCAGCGGCGGCACTCCGACGACCGACTTGAACAGCACTGCAAAGGTGGAGCGCGACATCCCCACATCGCGGGCGAGCTGCTCCAGCGTCCACGGGTGCGCCAGATCGGCATGAATCCGGTGCAGCGTTTGCGCCAACTGGCGATGGGTCAGTCCGGCGAGCCAGCCCTCGGGCATATTCCCCTCCGAACTGGCCCAGCTTCGGATCGCTTGGATGAACAGCACGTCGAGCAGCCTGCCGACGACATAGGAGCCGCCAAGCGACGCCTGCGCCTCCTCTTTTCCGATCTGTTCGAGGATCGAGACCATCCGCCCTGCGTCGGACTTCGCCATGGCGACATGAACAACATCGGGCAACAGCGCCGATAAGGGCTCGCCCGCAGCGTGGTCGAACGTAAACAGGGTCGAGAAGAACTCGCACGCTTCGCCGTCTCCACCGAAGGACACCGTCTCGCCCGTCACATGGTCGGCAATCTGCCAGCAGGGCACTGCGACCCGGTCCGGAGCGTCGCCCAATATGCCCATGACCCCCTGCTTGATGATGAGGCAGTCGCCTTCCTCGACAACGACCGGGGGGTGGCCGACTTGGGTGAACCAGCCCCGGCCCTTAGCGATGACGATCAGCCGCGCCTGACCGCCGCTATCGAACGACATCGCCCATGGTGCATGAGCACGCATGCGGACGAAGAGCGAGCTTTGGAGCTGCATGGCGCTGAGGACGGAATCGAAGGGGTCCATGGGAATCTCGGACGATAGGTTATAAAATGCATACTCCACGTAATAGATGATCCCGTCAATCTCCACCATATCACTTACACAATCTGGAGGTTGCGCATGAAGATCTATCGTTTGCAGAAAATCGGCTCCGTCAACGGCCTGGAGTTACGCGAAGAGCCCACGCCAAGTCCCGGTCCGGGCGAAGTCCTCGTTAACATCAAGGCGACCTCGCTCAATTTCCGCGACCTCACGATCATCAACGGCTGGTCGCCCTTTCCGCTCGAAGAAGGGCGGGTGCAGCTGTCCGACGCCGCCGGGATCGTCGAGGCGGTCGGCTCGGGGGTCGTCCGTTTCGCGGTCGGCGACCGGGTGGCGAACAATTTCATGCCGGGCTGGCATGCGGGACCATTTCGTGAATTTGTGCCCCAATATGGCACCCAGATTGATGGCTGGATGGCCGAATATCGCACCGTCGACCAGAACGAGCTGGTCGCCATTCCCGATTCGATCAGCTTCGACGATGCCGCGACTCTGCCATGCGCCGCCGTCACCGGGTGGAATGCGGTCGCCGGCGTCGGTCCGCAGCACCGCGTGCTGACGCAGGGAACCGGAGGTGTGTCGTTGTTCGCGCTGCAGTTCGCCAAGGCGCGCGGCGCGGAAGTGATCGCGACGACCTCGTCGAACGAGAAGGCGGAGCGTCTGCGCGCACTCGGCGCCGACCATGTGATCAACTACGCCGAGAATCCCGATTGGGGCGAGCTAGCCAAGGCGCTCACCGGCGGGCGTGGCGTCGACCGCGTGGTCGAGGTTGGCGGCCCCGGCACATTCGCCCAGTCGTTGAAAGCGGTGGCACTTAGCGGCCAGGTGTCGATGGTGGGAGTGCTGTCGCAGGGGGAGATGCCCGGCTACCTCGACATGTTCCTCACCTTCGCGCGGTTCCAGACGATCGCCACCGGCAATCGTCTGGATCTGGAAGACGTGATCGCCGCCGTCGCGCAGAATGGCATCCGCCCGGTGATCGACAGCCGCTTCACGCTCGCCGACGGCAAAGCCGCATTCGAGCATTTCGGCAAACGCAACGTGTTCGGCAAGGTCGTCATCACCAATGAGGGCTGAGAGATCTGCATCCCAGGGCGGTATATATCGCCCAGAAAGCAATCTAACCGCGCAGTTCCGACGCGCTTTATCCCACCTTCTCATTACATGGAGCATACGAAATGGCAAAACTGACTGACAAGGTCGCCGTGATCACCGGCGGCGGGAGCGGCATCGGCCTGGCGTCAGCCAAGCTCTTCGCCCAGGAAGGCGCAACGGTCGTCATCGTCGGGCGCAATAAGGATGCGCTCGACAAAGCCGCCGCCGAAATCGGCGGCAGCGCGGCGGCGATCGTCGCGGATGTCGCGGACCTGGACGCGCTGGACGCGCTCTATGCGGAGGTCGGCAAGCGTTTCGGCAGGATCGACGTGATCTTTGCCAACGCGGGCGTCAACAATCTCGCGCCGTTCGAGGCGGTAACGGTTGAGGATTTCGACACCCAGTTCAACGCCAATGTTCGCGGTCTCTTCTTCACCGTGCAGAAGGCGCTGCCGCTGCTCAGCGATGGGGCATCGGTGATTCTCAACGCCTCTGTGGCGCATGGCAAGGGTACCCCGATGCACTCGGTCTATGCGGCGACCAAGGCGGCCGTACGGTCCTTTGCACGCAGTTGGACGACCGACCTCAAACATCGGAAGATTCGCGTCAACTCGCTCAGCCCCGGGCTGGTCGAGACTCCGATCTTCGGCAAGCTGGGCGTCCCGGCCGAGGCCATCAAGGAAGGGCTACCCGCGATGCTTGCCCAGATGCCGATGGGCCGGGTCGGCAGGCCGGAAGAGGCGGCCACCGTCGCGCTGTTCCTGGCAAGCGCAGACAGTTCGTTCGTGACCGGCATCGACCTTCCCGTCGATGGTGGAATGGGACAGGTATAAGCTCTAGGCGGCTGGAAAAGGTGAGAACAGGGTGCGTTGTCGGCGATTCCGCCGTTAAGCCTCCTGGCCTGCTGCAAGGTTTCCTAGGACCGGAGCCCACACGGCTGCAACACAATCAGCGTGAGATAAAACCCGCGTTTCCGCGGGTTTTATGATTACAACGGGCATTCCCGGGCGCGGACGGCGGCGACGAGTCAGTCAATTCAATTTGACCGATGGCTCCCGGCCCCAGACACGCAGTTTGCCAAGCGCCTTGATAAAAGCCGTGACATCCTTCGCCGCTCCGAGCGCAATCACGCCCTCATCCAGTGAATCGGCAATTCCGGCCTTCTGCATGAGCGGTAGCGCTGTTTCCACATAGCCGATGAACTTGCAGTGCACGAAGGCATCTGCCACGAAATCGCGGGCCGTAGCCTCCTTCAGCAGATCGCCGGTTCCCTCGGCTGAGGGGAGGAGGGCGACGGCGTCGTAAAGCACCGAAGGTCCGCCGTCGATCATCTGATGCGCCTCGATCCAGTTGTCGTCCGAGAGCGTCACGCCGCCGATCTTTGGCGCGATCACTTTGAATGTTGCCTTCTGCTCGGTGATCTCGGCAAGCAGCGCCTTGAAGATAGCGGCATCGGTGCCATCGCTGACAAGAATGCCGAGCTTGCGTCCTTCGAACCGCTTCGGACCGCGCTCTATGATGCTGAGCGCCGGCGACGGCTCGAGATCCTGCCTCGTCGGCATGGCTGCATCGGCAGGCTTCGGCATCGATTTGAAGCCGAGGGCGTGGCCGACCTTGCTGGCCAGCGTCTCGTCGATGTTCAAGAGATGCGAGACCATACGCTCACGAACGACCGGCGTTTCGACCTTGCTCAGTTCGAAGATCAGCGCCGCGGCGATATGGCGTTGTTCCGGCGGAGTCTGGCTAATGTAGAACTGCCGGGCCTGGCTGTAATGATCGGCAAAGCTTTCCGGCCGCAGCCGAACCTTGGGACCCTGTTCTTCGGCCTGGAAGTGGCGATAGCCCTGAACCGGCGATTCCCGCGGCCCCTGATTCCAGGAATTCGGCTGGTAATTGACGCGCCCAACAGGATTGCGCATCGCCATATGGCCATCCTGCTGAAAATTATGGAAGGGACACTTCGGCGCGTTGATCGGCAGATGGGTGAAATTCGGACCGCCCAGACGTTTCAACTGCGTATCGAGATAGGAGAAGTTTCGTCCCTGCAGCAGCGGATCATTGCTGAAGTCGATGCCGGGGGGAACGTTCTGCGTCATGAACGCGACCTGCTCGGTCTCCGCAAAGAAATTCTCGGGCATTCGGTCGAGCACGAGACGGCCGATCGGTTTGACCGGAAGGATCTCCTCGGGAATGAGCTTCGTCGGATCGAGGATGTCGAAGTCGAACGTGTCGGCGAAGTCCTGATCGAAAAGCTGTACACAGAGCTCCCATTCCGGGAAGGCTCCCGACTGGATCGACTGCCAGAGGTCGCGTCGATGGAAATCCGGATCGGCCCCATTGATCTTGACTGCCTCGTTCCAGGCGACGGACTGCAGGCCGAGTTTCGGTTTCCAGTGAAATTTGACGAAGGTCGATTCGTCAGCCGCGTTGACGAAGCGGAAGGTGTGAACGCCAAAACCCTCCATGAAACGGAACGAGCGCGGAATGGCGCGGTCCGACATCACCCACATGATCATGTGCATGCTTTCGGGCGTCAGCGTAATGAAGTCCCAGAAATTGTCATGCGCCGACTGCGCCTGCGGGAATCCCTTGTCGGGCTCCGGCTTTACGGAATGGATGACGTCGGGAAATTTGATCGCGTCCTGAATGAAGAAAACCGGGATATTATTGCCGACCAGGTCCCAATTCCCCTGCTGGGTGTAAATCTTCACGGCGAAACCGCGCACGTCGCGCGCCAGATCGAAGGAACCCTTGCTGCCGGCAACGGTCGAAAACCGGACGAAAGCCGGCGTCTTTTCGCCGGGCCGCTGGAAAAGATCGGCCCGGCTATAGGCGGCCAGGGATTCATATGTTTCGAAGTAGCCATGGGCGCCGTAACCGCGCGCATGCACGACCCGCTCGGGAATGCGCTCGTGGTCGAAATGAAAGATCTTCTCGCGGAAATGGAAGTCATCGATGAGCGCGGGGCCGCGGGCGCCAACGCGAAGCGTATTCTGATCGTCGGAAACCGGACCGCCTTGCGCTGTGGTCAGAACCGGCATCCCGTCTTCGGCAAACTGATGAAGCTCGCCGCCTGCACCCCGGTGCAGTTTCTGATCGTGGATCGTTGCGTTGTCCGAGGGCGAGGTTTGGGAGGTCTTTTTGGCCATCTACATTCTCCGGAAAGGGATTTACCTAACCGAAGCTCGCCAACGGCCACATGTTCCGCCCGATGCGAAATAAACCGCCACTGAGAAAAAGGCCTGGGGGCGGACGATGATCCAACCACAGCAGAGCCGGGGATGGCTCCACATAAATGGGGCGCGGGGCCTTTCGACCCCGCGCCCCGGTTTCCGTTGATCCTGAGCCTCGGGCCTTAGATCCGGGGCGTGACGAGGAGGTCTTCCTCTTCGTCGCGTTGCGACCCGCCAAACGCTGCTGCGGCGGCAGCGATGAAAGCCCCGATCAGAAGTGACAACGCGCCGAGCAATGCCGTGGTGGAGGCAGCCTTGCGTGCCTCATCGGCGGCTTTCTGGGCGGCGACCTTGGCGTCGTCGATGCGCTTCAGCACAGTGTCGACGCGGGTGCGCGCATCGGCCTCGGAAAGACCGGTGCGAGCAGAGACGATGGTGGCAAGATAGGCCTTGTCGTCATCCGGGATCTGGCCCGCGGCCGCACCGTTGAGGAGGATGCGGGAGACTTCTGCTGTTGCTGCGGTATCATCGGATGTTGCTCCAGCACGGGCCTGTTCAGGACGCAGCAAAGCGTCGGTAAAATAGGCGGTGGGCAGATCCGCGGTCGATGCCGCCGAGGACGCCGCCGTACCTGCGGCGGTGGCCGCCGAACCCACGGCTTGTGCGCCTGCACCGGCAAGCGAGGTCAGCGACGAGGCTAGAAAGCCGGCAACGAAGATCGTCGCCAGCGCCCAGCTGATGAAGCCATGCGCGGTGTCACGGAAGAACACTTCGTCCGTATGGACAGCTGCCCACTTCGTGCGCAGCCGGCCGGTGATATAGCCACCGAGCCCTGAGGAGAGCCATTGGACGACAACGAGCCAGATCGCCGCCGTGACCCCGACCGTGCCGAGCGAACTGCTTTGCCCCGACCAAGGCGACACCATCGTCAACCCAACCCCGGATCCAAGCAGCAAAAGAATGAGGGTCACTCCGATGGCAGCAGCGGCGCCTCCGAAGATAGGCCCCCATGTCATGGCGGATTTGGAGGATTCGACCGGAGTAGCAATCTCTCCGGAACCTGTCATTGAAACCGACATGATCTGTCCCTATCGCACAAACAGAGCAAGAAGGATGATGATCGGCAGTGGAACACCAAGCAGCCAAAGCAGAATACCGCGACCCATGAAAGACCTCCTGTCAGAGACTGACGTTACGTGGTTGATGCCACTCAACTTTGAACCACGGTCTTTGTTCCCGGCCGGCTTGGTCATCGACGATCTTCATGCGGAGCTGATCGAGATCGATAAGAATCTTGCGCGTTCGGAGCTGACGTCCGGCGAAGAGAGCGCCATATCTTGAGGAACAAGGTGATCTTGGCAGGAGAGAGCAGAAGCTCTCATCACTCGGTCATAGCCTAAACTGGAGAGGAATCGATGAAGAGATTTCGGGCATTTGTAGCAGCCGGAGTAATCAGTCTTGCCGCCATGACCTCGGCATGCTCGACGCCGCCGAATTCATATGGCTCGGCATCGGGATATCAGCCGGGAGATTCGATGAACCCGGCCTGCGCCGATGGCTTCCGACCCGGTGACGGCCGTTCGTGCAGCTATTAGAGGTGGTCGCCTTGCCCGTACAATGAACGGGATCGTCCGGAGCGTCAGGCGGGCGGTCATTTCCGTTTGATGACAGCCCCGACGGCGGCGCCGATCGCGGCGTCATCGAACAGCGTCGGCCCGACTGCGGCGCCTATTCCGATTCCTATCGCCATACCCAAAGCCATGGCCGTGATTTATCCCGGTGCTGTGGCGATAGTATGTGTTTCGCTGCGCCCGGCGGAGCGTCGGCGGTCCTATTGACTGCCGATCCACTTCATTACGGTTTTTTCCGGAGGTCACCTGGTAAAGCATCAATGAGTTGATGCACTTTTCCGGTGGCGAATACGATGTCCTCGCGCGGCAGATGGACTGTTATCTCAATCTCTTCCCACCTGCCGCCATGGTCTTTTGCGAACCTGACGGCGGCTTCCAAAGACGTGAATTGCACGGCCGGTGCGTTGGCGGTCCAAAACTGCACGCTGCAGTCCGCCGCACTGTAATCTAAAAATGCTTTTTCAGGATCTAGCGCCATGGCGTTTGCTGTACACCGCCGGCAGTTTTTTGGCCAGCGGTTGCCTATCCATCGTAACAGCGCATGATGAGGCTGCCGGCTTGACGGCGATGTGCGCGCGGATGGCGGTATATTCCATAGCTTAGGAGGCCGTTGATGAAGATTGGAATGATAGGCGCCGGGCTGATCCCGTTTTCTATTTACAGTCTGCGTTCAAAACGCGGTGGGCCAAGGGCAGCGCCGACGGTCTTCTCTCGCTCCCAACCCGTGATATAACGGCACCATGACAAAGCGAGCGCTTTCTCATCTCCGACACATACGCGTGCGCCATCAGGGCGCACCGATTTCGTTCGGAGATGGACATGCATCACAAAAGAAAGCGTCCTCGCAAGGCGTCGTGCGGGCTGTGCAAGCCTCATAAGACCGAGGGCAACTGCCCACGGCACAAGGACATGCGGCTTGGCAATCTACGTCGCTACCTGTCCGGGTCTGACCAGCTGCGCTGCCAAGAGATTACCACAGAACGGTCTTGGCTAAAAAGAAAGGGTCGGGCGAATGCTCGCGCCGACCCGTCTTTGATTGCATCAGCACGGTGCCAGTACATCCGTGGTCACCAGCAAAAGCCATCTGATAGATTGAATTTATGCGCCTCGTGAATTTTCGCAAGGATTAGCGGGGTGCTGAATTAGGGCTAGGTGAGGGAGGCGCAATAGCCACGGTACGACGAGAAGTACGACACGCGCTCTGAGGGCGCTAGTTGCGTGGCTGATCCGTCCAGTCGATCATCGGGGCGCCCGCAAAACCTGAGTATCACAGCGGATTCAAGATTCAGAAGAAATTAACAAGAAAATTTATTGACCCCCAAATTCGACTAAATCGCTTTCAAAAGCGGGAGGGAAAGTGGGGAAGTAAGCCCCTGCAGTCGGAGTTATCAACGAAACAGGCGCTTAACTTGAAAAATGGCTCCCCGGGCCGGATTCGAACCGGCGACCTGTCGATTAACAGTCGAATGCTCTACCGCTGAGCTACCAGGGATCACTGCTTGGCGCGGTGTGAGTGGGCTAATACAAACGCTTTCCCGATTTGCCAAGCGGTTTTTTCAAAAAAATGAAATGAACTTGTATTTGGGATGCCTGCGCCCATCTCTGGGGAATGACAAATGTGAACGATCGTCAGGAGACGAGAGGCGGCGAGAAGCGCAAGGCTCGGGCGGTGCGCTTCGGCATCGATCATGCAAGCGGCAGGCTTATGCTCGGCTCTTTCAGCATCGGCATGCCACGCTCGCGCATCGCGCGGATGGCGCTTGGCATGGCCCTCATTTTCTGCGGCGTGTTGGGTTTCCTGCCCATCCTCGGCTTCTGGATGCTGCCGCTCGGCTTCCTCGTGCTCTCGCACGATCTGCCGTTCGCGCGCCGGCTTCGGCGACGGCTGGCGGTCTGGTGGCACAGGCGGCGAAAACCGGGTGGCTGATCGGCAAGGAGGGCGTGGAACTGTGGGTGGCTTTTCGCATTCGTGGTTTATGCAATGTAAAACGCAAAATCGCGTCACAATGGTCCAGGTGAGGAAATGAAGGTATCTTTTGTTGTCGTCCTGTCGGCAGCGGCGCTTCTCTCAGGCGTTTCCGCCGAGGCCCAAGTAGACAGCGGCGGTTTTGACGCTCGCGGCATCTGTCGCCGTCCTGAAGGCTGCGTGGTCGACCACGGTCAAGGCGGCAGCTACAACGGGCCACGTAACTATCGCAATTTCAACGGCCGGAATGAGCGCGATGGGAGGAACGACCGCGAGCGGGATAATCGGCGCTACCGTTCTCAGAACAGGAGCGAGAATTTCGACGCCGGAACCAGCCGCCTTGTCGCAGGCCTTGAGATTGGGCTGCAAATTCGCGTCTAGTTGGATCTGAGTTCGCTTTCCTCGAAAGTTCCGCCGTGGTCCGGATCGAGGCCGGTCGTCATCAGCAGGCTGCAGGCGGCAAGGAGAAGGACGAGCTTCACTGCGTAGGACGCCACGGAGGCCGGTTGTCGAGGGCCCGGTGATACGCGAGACGGCGCTATATAGTACTGGTAATAGAAGTAAGGATCGTCCGTTTCCAGCAGGTTCTGGTGGACGTGCGGCGGAATATCCGCATGTTTCACCGGCGGAGAACCAGGGAATTTTACATGCAGATCCCGGGTTTCGGCGTCGTATGCTGCACGCACGCGCTTCGATTTGAGGGCAGCCCAATCCATCTCAAGCTCCTATACCCTCCCGCGGGTAATTGAGTCCCGGACGGTGATCGAAGTCAAGTCAAGAATTTGTTTCAAATGCCATCATTGGCAGGAAATGGGGCATCGTCACGGCCGCGGAAATTCCAGCCCGCGCCCGCTCCGTTTCGGGATGGAAAAATGGTCGTTTCGGCAGCTGCCGAATAGCGTTTTTCCGAAATGCCCTCTTGCGATTTCCTTACGATCATTCTAAACGCTCGCCACGGCTCAGATAACGAGCGCGTGAGGCCTCGTGGCGGAGTGGTGACGCAGAGGACTGCAAATCCTTGTACCCCGGTTCAATTCCGGGCGAGGCCTCCAACATCTTTTCACCACAGCGATAAACTATTGCAAAAGCCTCGATAATTTTCGAGGTGTGGCCGCTTGGACTTGAATCGTTCCGCCACGCCAAAGGCAGGGTGTGGCAATGTGTTCCCGGTTTATCCGTTCGCCACGGCGCTTTCGTCGGTCAGCGCAAGCAGTTTGGTACCGACGCCATCCCAGTTGATTCCCGCGACAAGTCTGTCGTGCCAGGCGCGCGCGATCGGCATTTTCGTATAAATTCTTGAGGTCTTTCCATCGCCCCAGCCGAGCATCGCCTCGAGCATGCTGCCGGTCGCTTCGTTACAAGCGACCAACAGCATGCTCGAGGTCGCTTCGTTACAAGCGACGTCGGTCGCGAGGCTCTGCCGAACAGAATTGGCGGTGAGATGGTCGAGGCCGGCAAGCGAAGCTTGAACATGTCCCTGCGACGGTGCTGCGGGCCGAGCTGCGAGACATCAGGCACTCGGAAGCCGGTGAATATCAAAATAGCGACACACAGAGTGGCCTTAGAGCGCGATCATGGTGTTCGATGATCTGAGAGCCAGCTCCTTGGGCGTCGCCGTCGCGTGGCCGTCTGTAAGGACGGCGAAAGGTTCGACGAGGCGGGCTGCGCGGCATGATGGACAGGGTCAAGCGAAAGACGACGGCGGTTCCCTATGACGGCAGGCGGAGGGACGTCGTCTGATTACAGCTGACGCTGATCGCCGAGATCGAATACAGGGCATGGACGGATGACGGCAAGCTCCGCCAGTTCAGGGGGCTTCGCGAGCTGCAGGACAATGCGGCGATTTATGAGATCGACTAGCGTTCAACGCGGGTGACGAATGCCAGAAGACGCGATAGGATGCTAAGCTTGTACGGGATTCCTATTGTTTCTTTGCCGAGCTTTGTGAGCCGCCAACCCGTGACGTAACTCCACCCGCCACCAGGACTATGAATGGTGACGAGGCCAAGATCGCATGCGCGATTTACAACAGTTTTGTCGTAGTCTTCCCATTCCCCGTCAGTCATGAGACAGCAGAGATCGACTTCCTTCGCAGTCATATACAGAAGCTGAATAACATCCTCGTCCAGTGACGCTATGGCAGCCGCAGAGGACATGCCTGCGTGATTAATTATGTTCATCAATTCTCCCCCACCCAAGTAATTAGCTACAGCCCACGCGAGTAATTTGCGCAAGCACTATTTCTGGACTTTTGTGACATTGGTTACCAAGTGCGCGGTTGTTCAACAGGTGTTTGAGTTTCAGAGATGATGTGCATCGGTGGGGACGATGCTGCCTTCGGAACCGGCATCTCTGCGAGCTTTGCATTCACTTGAGGTGTGGTAGGGTGTGGCAGCCGCCGTTGATTTCCAATGAGAAATATTTTGGCGGAGGTGTGGCGATAATCTCGGTGACCATTTGACTCCGCCCGCTTGCGTCCTTCCCGGGCGAGGCCTCGAACATCTTCCGCATGACATAATCTATGTGAAACGCTGCTGGCTCAGCGGTGCGGCATTGGCGTTTGCGATGCTACCAGACCCGCTGGCCGGGCGAAAAATCGAACTGTAACGGATTGATTCCCGTGAGGCGGTAGAGCGCCTTCAGGCCGCCTTTCCGGATTTGCGCCTGATATTGCAGATCGCTCAATTCGGGGCCGTTATCGATTTCGGGGCCGGCGCCGAGAAGCCGCCGCATGCCTTGCGGCGAAATGCGGGTGAAGCTGCGAATGTCACCGCTGCTGTATTTGATCAGCAGCAGGCGGGCATCGGCATTGTAGTGAAGCGCTTCTATGCCGCGCGATTGGATCATGAAGGTTTGCATGCGCACACCCATAGCGCAAGGCGAGGGCGCCGCAACAAAATGGTTGACGTAACGTTAATGCGCGTGCGGCTGTCGGGGCTGGATTTCAACGGAAACGAACGTATGTCAGGCCTGCGCCGGGCATCATTGCCGCAGACGCCATGCAGGGGTATCTCCGAGCGAGTTTCGTCGCCCTATCGCTTCCAAGTCGTTTCGCCGTCCAACAGCCCGCAGCAGAATATGCCGATGAGCGCTGCGACGATGAAGAAATCGAACAGCGTGAAATACTCGAAAATCGCAGACATGGCCTGCTCCTCCTATTTCCTCCGCTGCAGATCATAACATGAAGGGCTAAAAGATTCCACGCTGGAGTTGCAGCGTCCATCCCGCCCCTGTGGCGCGGAGGAGGCGCCTACCGGATTCTTTTCGCCGGCGCCTGCCAAGCCTTGAAAGCATCCGTGGCGGGGATTAAGAGACGAGGGACAGGAACCGCTTTTCAAGAGCGAGAGGACATGATGGATTTCGAAGCAGCTCGCGTAAAGATGGTCGATACCCAGGTTCGCACGACGGACGTTACCTCGCATTCCGTGCTGACGGCGTTTCTCACGGTGCCGCGTGAGGCTTTCGTTCCGGAGAAGGCGAAGCTGCTGGCTTACATCGACAACGATGTCGAGATCTCCGCAGCCGCATCGGGAAAGCCGGCCCGCTTCCTGATGGAAGCGTCGCCCCTCGCCAAGCTGTTGCAGCTGGCCGCGATCACCAAGGACGACTTCGTGCTCGAGGTTGGATGCGGCACGGGTTACACTTCGGCGCTGTTGTCGATCGTTGCCGGCTCCGTCATCGCGCTCGAATGCGACGAGACGCTGGCCACTGAAGCGAAGGCGCAACTTGCCGGCTACGCCAAGGTCGAGGTCGTGGCCGGCCCGCTCGAAAACGGCTACGCTGCCGGCGCTCCCTATGATCTGATCTTCATCAACGGCGCGGTCGAAGAGGTTCCGGCCGCCCTTCTCGGTCAATTGCGCGATGGTGGCCGTCTGATCACCGTCGAAGGTTACGGCAATGCCGCTCGCGCCAAGGTCTTCGTCGCCGAGCGCGGCGCCATTTCGGAAAACGTCTTCTTCAACGCCTCGGTCAAGCCGCTGCCGGGCTTCGCCAAGGCGCGCGAATTCGTTTTCTGACATCGTTCTTGTCTATGACGTTCAGCGACGGGCGCCATGGGCGCCCGTTTTTTTCAGCGCCGCTGGAAAGCCTTCACAAACACCGCCTATCCTGACGCCGCCACGGCGGATCGGACGGATGTTATGCGCTTCAAATACTGTTTCATGAAATGTCGCCGCCGCAAAATCGCGATAGGCTTTGCGGGTGGCAAACATCAGGTAACAAAACTGTGCATGGCCGCATTCATTTGATTCGCGATGATTTTTTTCACGCCTGGGGTATTCTAAGGTCGTGGTGATTCGGATGAATGCTCCACACCATCCGGTCGTTGTTTTGGGATAACGGGGATAGAAATGGCTCAGCCAAGCGTAGCGCGTGAACCGTCCATGGAAGAAATTCTGGCCTCCATCCGCCAGATCATCGAAAGCAATGAGCCCGGCGCCGGCAAGGCGATTTCCGCGTCCCTGCCGCCGGTCTACGGCGCCGACGAGGATGACAACGGCTCCGAAATTCATCTGACGGTCGACGATACCTATGCCGGCGTGGAATTCCCCGAACCGGTCATGCGCTCCTCCGATCCGCGTTTCGTCGCCGCCAATTCGGCCGGCACCGCCCCCGAAGCAGAAGTGCCGGCCCGTGCTATGTCGCTGGCCGATGTCGCCGCCCGCGTGCGCGCCGCCTCCGAGCGCAGCGCCGTGCAGGCCGGTCAAGCTTTGCGCGAAATTCCGAGCGGCTTCCGTCAGCCCGAACCGCAGCCTTCCGTGATGCCGGAACCGCCGCGCACCGCGGCACCGCAACCGCAGCCGGCACAGCCTGTTTTCCCGAATGCCGCAGCGCCCGTTCAGCATGTCGCGATCCAGCAGCCGGCCGAGCCGGTGTTTACGGAAACGCAAAGGGTCGCCGTCGCCGAGCCTGCGCCTGCCGTCGAAACAACGCTGCCGGCCATGGAACCCGCTCAGTCTTCGACCGACCGTTTCCTGCCAAGCGTCATGGACGAGGCCCAGCCGACGCTGCTTTCGGAGGATGCCGGCCTGCAGATCAGCCGCTCCTTCGAAGAGCTCGCCGCCGCGATCGACGGTGCCGAGCGCCGCTCGCTGGACGAGATCGCAGAGGACATGCTGCGCCCGATGCTGCGCGAATGGCTTGATGATAATCTGCCGACACTGGTCGAGCGGTTGGTGCGCGAAGAAATTGAGCGCGTGGCGCGCGGCCCGCGCCGCTGATCGGATTGCTTTTTCTTGAAAAGCCGCTCCGGTCTCCGGGGCGGCTTTTTTATTGACTTGGTCGTGACCATCCTATTTACAAACGGCCATCCTCGAACTTCGAAATTGGTCAGAAAATGCTCGACAAGACCTATGATTCCGCCGCCGTCGAACCGAAAATCGCCGCGAAATGGGATGAGGCGGACGCTTTCCGCGCCGGCGCGAACGCCAGACCGGGGGCCGAGACCTTCGCCATCGTGATCCCGCCGCCGAATGTCACCGGTTCGCTGCACATGGGGCACGCACTGAACAACACGCTGCAGGACATCCTGGTGCGCTTCGAGCGCATGCGCGGCAAGGACGTGCTCTGGCAGCCGGGCATGGACCACGCCGGCATCGCCACGCAGATGGTCGTCGAGCGCAAGCTGATGGAACAGCAACTGCCGGGCCGCCGCGACATGGGCCGCGAAGCCTTCATCGACAAGATTTGGGAGTGGAAGGCGGAATCGGGCGGCCTGATCTTCAACCAGCTGAAGCGTCTTGGTGCGTCATGCGATTGGTCGCGCGAACGTTTCACCATGGACGAGGGCCTGTCGAAGGCGGTTATCGAAGTTTTCGTCACGCTCTACAAGGAAGGTCTGATCTACAAGGACAATCGCCTGGTCAATTGGGATCCGAAGCTGCTGACGGCGATTTCCGATATCGAAGTCGAGCAGCACGAGGTCAAGGGCAATCTCTGGCACCTGCGCTATCCATTGGAAAAGGGCGTAACCTACCAATATCCGATTGCATTTGATGAGGAAGGCAAGCCGACCGAATTCGAGACGCGCGATTATGTGGTCGTCGCAACGACACGACCTGAGACCATGCTGGGCGATACCGGTGTTGCCGTCAATCCGAAGGACGAACGCTATCAGGGCATTGTCGGCAAGCATGTCATTCTGCCGATCGTCGGTCGCAGAATTCCGATCGTTGCCGACGATTATGCCGATCCGGCTGCCGGCACCGGCGCGGTGAAGATAACGCCCGCGCACGATTTCAACGACTTCGACGTCGGCAAGCGTGCAGGTCTTCGCGTCATCAATATCATGACCGGCGACGGCACGATCACCATCAAGGACAATGAGGACTTTCTCGAAGGTCTCGACAATCCGGCGGCGCTGCACGGCGCCTGGGACCGCCTGGAAGGGCAGGACCGCTTCTATGCGCGCAAGGTGATCGTCGAGATTTTCGAAGAGGCGGGCCTCGTCGACAAGATCGAGCCGCACAAGCATATGGTCCCGCACGGCGATCGCGGTGGCGTGCCGATCGAGCCGCGGCTGACCGAACAATGGTATGTCGATGCCAAGACGCTCGCCGAGCCGGCGATCGCCTCGGTCCGCGAGGGCCGCACCAAGATGGTGCCGAAGAGCTGGGACAAGACCTATTACGAATGGATGGAAAATATCCAGCCCTGGTGCGTCTCCCGCCAGCTCTGGTGGGGGCATCAGATTCCCGCCTGGTACGGCCCGGACGGCCAGGTCTTCGTCGAAAAGACCGAGGAAGAGGCGCTGCAGGCGGCGATCCAGCACTACCTCTCGCATGAGGGGCCGATGAAGGCCTATGTCGATGACCTGCTCGAAAACTTCAAGCCGGGCGAAATCCTGACGCGTGACGAGGACGTGCTCGACACCTGGTTCTCCTCAGCACTCTGGCCTTTCTCGACGCTCGGCTGGCCGGACGAGACGCCGGAGCTGGCGCGTTATTACCCGACCAACGTTCTCGTCACCGGCTTCGACATCATCTTCTTCTGGGTCGCGCGCATGATGATGATGGGCCTGCACCTTATGAAGGATGAGGATGGCGAACCCGTCGAGCCCTTCGAGACCGTCTATGTCCACGCGCTGGTGCGCGACAAGAATGGGCAGAAGATGTCGAAATCGAAGGGCAACGTCATCGATCCCTTGGAACTGATCGACGAATACGGCGCCGACGCGCTGCGGTTCACCCTGGCGATCATGGCGGCGCAGGGCCGCGACGTGAAGCTCGATCCGGCCCGCATCGCCGGCTACCGCAATTTCGGCACCAAGCTCTGGAACGCCACACGCTTCGCCGAGATGAACGGCGCGAAGAGCGATCCGCATTTCGTGCCCGAAGCCGCCGAGCTCACCATCAACCGCTGGATCCTGACGGAACTTGCCCGTACGGAACGTGACGTTACGGAAGCGCTCGAAGCCTTCCGCTTCAATGATGCTGCCGGCGCGCTCTACCGCTTCGTTTGGAACGAGGTCTGCGACTGGTATCTCGAACTGTTGAAGCCGGTCTTCAATGGTGAGGACGAGGGCGCCAAGGCCGAAGCCCAGGCCTGCAGCGCTTATATTCTCGAAGAGATCTACAAGCTGCTGCATCCCTTCATGCCCTTCATGACCGAAGAGCTTTGGGCCCATACGGCAGGCGAAGGCAAAGAGCGCGACACATTGGTCTGCCACGCCGAATGGCCGGCGCCGTCCTACGCCGATGACGGGGCCGCCGACGAGATCAACTGGCTGATCGACCTCGTTTCCGGCATCCGCTCGGTGCGTGCTGAGATGAACGTGCCGCCATCGGCGACAGCCCCGCTCGTCGTCGTCAAGGCCAACAACCTGACGCGTGAAAGGCTGTTCCGCCACGACGCCGCCATCAAGCGCCTTGCGCGCGTCGAGGCGATATCGCTGGCTGACGATGCGCCGAAGGGTGCCGCTCAGATCGTCATCGCCGAGGCCACCATCTGCCTGCCGCTCGGCAATCTGATCGACCTTTCCGCCGAAAAGGCTCGTTTGGAAAAGGCGATTGCCAAGATGGAGGGCGAGATCTCCCGCATAGACGGCAAACTCTCCAACGAGAAGTTCGTCGCCAACGCCAATCCTGAAGTGGTCGAGGCCGAGCGCGATCGTCTCGAGGAACTGAAGGGGCAGATCGCAAGCCTGGGGATCGCTCTTTCCAGGGTAAGCGAAGCCGGGTAAGTTTCGCCGATCCTTTTTGGTAAGTTATTTCAAAGACGCGCCCTCTGCCGGCGCGTCTTTTTTTGTTGTGATTCGTGCGGTTCGCGCATGAAACGGCGCTTTTTCAGCATTCATCCTGTGGATTGCTCTCATGCGAACCTCCAGAGGGCGAAAACTGCCACTGTTGTCGGATTGATACATCCTCTGCAATGTTTGGAATGAAAACCCAAAAGCCCACCTGAAATTCGACAGGTCTGGAATAAAATTTTATTAACCAGGTTTTTTGACGTGTCCGTCAATTTCTTTACGTAAGTTAGCCACTGCAATGCCTGGGAGCGCTGCCGTAGGGCGCGTTGCCATATCACGCGAACACTTACTAGAGTGGGGTCACATCAATTGCTGGAGTGGGGGAGACACAATGGCATCTCGTAGGTTTTCCAAGGGCATAACATCGCTCGTTCTTCTTTCGTCGCTTGCATCGCCGTCCTTCGCCGGTGGTCTGGAGCGCGGCGGATATAATATCGACCTTCTCTTCGACAATTCGAGGTTCGCCGTCCAGTCCGGCGCGACCTATGTCATGCCACAGCGCAAGCTGAAAAACGTCAAGGACACCGATGCCACCGATGGCCTCGGCACCAACGGCATTGGCGGCGGCTCGACCACGGCGGATGATACCGAGGATTACTGGGTCCCCTATCTCGGGGTGAAGGTTGGTCTCGGCGACTCCATCGACTGCATGGGCGATTTTTCGACACCCTTCGGTGCACATACCAATCCCGGCGCTGACTGGCTGGGCGTCAACGACAACATCGAAACCAAGATCAGCACCCGCAACTACGGCGCCACCTGCTCCTATCGTTTCGATATGGGCCCCGGCCAGCTCCGCCTGATCGGCGGCGGCTTCTATCAGACGGTCGATGGTTTCAAGACACGCCTCGTCGCGCCGATCACAGGGGCGGCCGCGCTGGTCTATGACGGCACCGGTCGTCTCGACCTTGCCGACCAGGCCATGGGATGGCGGGCGGGCATCGCCTACGAAATCGAGGAATATGCCTTCCGCGCCAGCCTGGTCTATAACAGCAAGGTCAAGTATGACGATCTCACCGGCACGGTCGACCTGACAGAGGTGCCGAAGGCCGTCAGTCCCACCAATCCCTACCTCGGCGTCGTGACGCCGGTCTACGGCTCGGCCGAGGCGCCGGATTCCGTCGAGCTCAAGTTGCAGAGCGGCATTGCGCCCGATTGGCTCGCCTTCGGTTCGGTCAAGTGGACGAACTGGAGCGTGCTGCAGTCGATCGCCTTCTGCCCGAAGGCCACTAAGGGCGTCGTCGCCTGCTCCGCCAGCAGCCAGCTCACCTCGCTCGATCTCTTCTATCGCGACGGTTGGACGGTCAGCGGCGGCGTCGGCCACAAATTCAACGAGCAATGGGCCGGCGCCCTCAGCCTGACTTGGGATCGCGGCACGAGCCAGGGCTACGGCGCCCAGACCGACACATGGACGCTCGGTGCAGGTGTTTCTTATACCCCGGTGGAGAATGTCGAATGGCGTCTGGCCGGCGCGCTCGGCATCATGACCGGCGGAGAATCCGGCACCTACGTCTATAATGGCCGGACCTACGGCAACGACGTCTCCTATTCCTTTGGCGACGATCTGCTTGCAGCCCTTTCCACCAGCGTAAAGGTCAAGTTCTGATCCTGCGACCCAAGTAGAAGTCTGAGAGCCCGGCAATTGCCGGGCTTTTCTTTGGGCAGTTCGCAAGTCAAACGGCGTCCTGATTTGTGACGATTCAGCAACACATTTTTACGACGTTTGGCGTATGGTGGTGGTGGGGCGAATTTGTCCATTTCCCGCCACAAAGAGGGCGCAGCGCTATTTGCGGGCGAGGTGATGGCAGGCATGCGGTGCGTGTAAATAGTAGTATGGGTCGATTTTTTTCCGGTAACACCAGGTCGTACGGCGCGATTGGCGACAGTCGTTTGATTGCGGTCGTTTCGCTTTCCGAACAAGGCTGTTCGGGCTGCCGATCCAGCCTCGCGATGAAGTCGTCGATCCATGCATTGTCGTTATTTTTGACCCGCTCGGATGAGCAGCCCGGCTGCGCCGGACATGTCGATACCGGTTTCGTCACATTTTCTGTTTACGAATACGACAAAGGCGGGAAGGCGGATGCCGCGCCTGCCGAACGAATGCCACGGAGATTGCAGTCGAGCCATGCCGGGAGCCGGGTGGTTCGGAAGGATGTGCTGAGAATACCGCCTTTGAGAAAAGGCCAGTGGGCTGGATGCGACGCGGGCAAAGGAGCCATGGAGCTCGCCGCGGGATCGCTCGCCTCGAAGGAATACATCCGCGGGATGCACGGCATGAGCGCCGTTGCCGCCTGCCTGGGATGAACGAAAGAAATCGGTTGAAATGGTGACGTCCGAGTTCAAACTTTTCAAATTCATGCTGATGGGCATGTCGATAGCCGTAGCGCTGGCGCTGTCCGGTCCATGCCGCGCATTCGACATTAAAGGTGGCGTCAGCAAGGAATCCGGACCCTTCGACCTCTTCAAGTTCGGCTTCAAGGCCTATAAGAACGGACAGAAGGAAGAGGCGGTCGAAGCCTATAAATACGCCGCCGAAAAGGGCCACACCGGCTCGCGCTGGGCGCTCGCCAACATGTATGCCGATGGCGACGGTGTCACGCAGGATGATTTCGAAGCCTTCAAGATCTACAGCGAGATCGCCCAGCAGGGCGTCGAACCCGGTTCGGAAGACACGGGCTTCTTCGTCAACGCGCTGCTCTCGCTCGCCAGCTATTACAAGCACGGCATTGCCGACAGTCCGGTCAGGATCGACCTCAGCCAGGCGCGCCAGCTTTATTTTCAGGTGGCTTCCACCTTTGGTGTCCCCGAGGCGCAGTTTCAGCTGGCGCAGATGATGCTGGCCGGCGAGGGCGGCAATGCCAGCCCGCAGCAGGCGAAGAAATGGCTGAACCAGGCCCGCAAGAGCGGCCATCCCGGCGCCATGGCGGTCTTCGGCAATATTCTTTTCGACGAAGGCCAGACGGCCCGCGGTCTGGCGCTGATGACGGCAGCACTCGACCGTTGCAAGCCCAAGGACTGCGGCTGGATGGAAGCGCTGCAGGAACAGGCCTTCTCGGTTGCCAACGAGGCCGACCGCCGCACGGCGGTATCGCTGTCGCACACCATCGCGAGCGGTACCGACGACTGAGGTGAGGCGGAAGGCTTCAGCCCGCGAAATCGAAATAGGCGATGACAGGCACGTGGTCGGACGGCTTTTCCCAGGCCCGCACATGTTTTTCGATCGCAGCTGACGTCATCCTGTCGGCAGCTTCTGGCGACAGCAGCAGATGGTCGATGCGGATGCCATTATTCTTCGGCCAGGCGCCGGCCTGATAATCCCAGAAGGAATAGAGCTGCGTCGCATCCGTCGTGGCGCGCAGCGCATCCGTCAGGCCGAGATTTTCGAGCCTGCGGAACGCCTCCCGTGTCTGCGGCAGAAACAGTGCATCGTTTTCCCAGACCTTGGGATCGAAGCAGTCGTGCGGTTCCGGGATGACATTGTAATCGCCGGCAAGAACCAGCATCTCTTCATAGGCCAGCCGTTCGGCGGCGAACGTCCGCAGGCGCTCCATCCAGGCGAGCTTGTAAGGATATTTCTCCGTTTCGACAGGATTGCCGTTCGGCAGGTAGAGGCAGCAGACGCGCAGGATTCGCGTGTCGGACAGGGTGAACGCCGCTTCGAGGAAACGCGCCTGTTCGTCCAGCGGATCGCCGGGAAGGCCGCGGTTCACTTCGAAAGGTGAATTTTTGGAGAGAATCGCGACGCCATTGAAGCCCTTCTGGCCGTGCGTCTCGACGTGATACCCAAGCGCCTCGATCTCCAGCCGCGGGAAACCTTCGTCGACCGTCTTGATCTCCTGCAAGCAGACGATATCCGGATCGGAATCCTTCAGCCATTGCGTGAGATTGTCGATGCGCGCCTTGACGCCGTTGATGTTCCAAGTCGCGATCTTCATCTCTTCGCCCTGTTCGCTGCGTGCGCTTCTTTTATCGCGGTCTTTCGCCGGCGGACAAGACGATAAACCGGCCGGAAGCAAAACTTCGGCCGGTTCGATGGGGACAATGCCGTGCGTTCAGATATTCAGATCGAGAAACTGGTGCCGCAGCCGCAGCTTGCCACCGCATTCGGGTTCTTGATCTGGAAGGACTGGCCAAGCAGATTGTCGACGAAGTCGATCTCCGAGCCCGCCATGTAGACGAGCGAAAGGCTGTCGATCAGCACCTTTGCATCGTTCTTTTCGACGATGATGTCGTCGTCGCCGGCACCGTCGGCAAGATCGAACTTGTAGGAAAAGCCCGAACAGCCGCCGCCTTCGACGGAAACGCGCAAGGCGCTCTTGCCGGTTTCAGCGCCGACGATCGCAGCGATACGCTTTGCCGCGGCATCTGAAAGGGTTACACTGGTATCCGTCATGTTTCCTCCTGCCGGGGTCAAGATCCGGAGAGAATGGGTTTTGGCACTTGAATGTTCAAATGCCTGATATCAAAGAAACTTACCATGATATTCGCGAAAAGGCGATGATGCGCCGAAGCGGTTAAGAAAGCGCCTCTTTGCCGTTTCATCGACCTATAGGTATGAAGGGCGATAAGCGGCGTCAATGGGTAGATGCGGCAACATGCAGGATGACGGTGAAGAATGACGATCGATACGCGTGCTTTGGGTTTCGGCAGCAGTGAGAGGGCGGTCTTTGCGGCCGACCCCTGGACGACGCGCGGGCGGCTCTATCAGGAGGACGGTAGCCCGACGCGCTCCGATTTCCAGCGCGACCGCGACCGCATCGTCCACACCACCGCCTTCCGCCGGCTGAAGCACAAGACCCAGGTCTTCATCGCCCAGGACGGCGATCATTACCGAACCCGGCTAACGCACACGATCGAGGTGGCGCAGATCGCTCGCGCGCTTGCCCGCGCCCTGAAGCTCGACGAGGATCTGGCCGAAGGCGTGGCGCTCGTGCACGATTTCGGCCATACGCCGTTCGGTCATACTGGCGAGGACGCGCTGCACGAAGTGCTGCTGCCCTATGGCGGCTTCGACCACAATGCCCAATCGCTGCGCATCGTGACCAAACTGGAGAGGCGTTATGCCGAATTCGACGGCATCAACCTGACATGGGAAAGCCTCGAAGGTCTCGTCAAGCACAATGGCCCGCTTCTGACGCCGGATGGAGTAGGCACGCGCGGTCCCGTGCCGCAGCCGATCCTCGATTATTGCGAGCTGCACGATCTCGAGCTTGCAACCTATGCCAGCCTTGAGGCCCAGGTCGCGGCGATCGCCGACGACATCGCCTACAATACCCACGATATCGACGACGGCCTGCGCTCCGGCTACTTGACTTTCGATATGCTGGAGGAAATCCCGTTTCTTGCCGGGCTGATGGCCGAGGTGAGGGCGCGATATCCGCATCTGGAGCCGAGCCGCTTCACCCATGAGATCATGCGCCGCCAGATTACCCGCATGGTTGAAGACGTGATCGGCGTCGCGCAGCAGCGCCTGTCGCTGCTGCGCCCTGAGAGCGCTGCCGACATCCGCGCTGCCGGCCAGGTTATCGCCACCTTTTCCGAGGGGATGGCCGAGACCGACAGGCAGATCAAGGCGATGCTCTTCAAACGCATCTACCGCAATCCCGATATCATGCGCATCCGCGCCGGTGCCGCCCAGATCGTCACCGATCTCTTTGCCGCCTACATGGCCAATCCCAAGGAGATGCAGAGCCATTACTGGGTAGATCATATCGCCGGCCTGGCCGATGCGCCGAAGGCCCGCCATGTCGGCGATTATCTCGCCGGCATGACCGATACCTATGCGATCAGCGCCCATAGGCGGTTGTTTGACCACACTCCGGATTTGCGATAGGCAGCGGTCGCCCACGCCGAGGGCCGATTTGAGCCTTTGGCACAGCCTATGCATGGAAGAGTGCGATGAACCTTTTTACCGACTTCGAAACCCGGATCAAAACCGCCCTTGAACAGATCGATCTGGTCAGGGAAAAGCGATCTGAGCTCGATTTCGGCCGCATCACCGTCGAGCCGCCGCGTGACGCGAGCCATGGCGATGTGGCGACCAATGCCGCAATGGTGCTGGCAAAAGTGCTCGGAACCAACCCGCGCGCGCTGGCCGACGTCATCATCACCAAGCTCAAGGAAGATGCTGACGTCGCCGATGTCTCGGTCGCGGGGCCCGGCTTCATCAACATCCGTCTCGCCGTCGGCTACTGGCAGCGGCTCCTCGCCTCGATGATCGGCGCCGGCACCGATTACGGCCGCTCGTCGCTCGGCAAGGGCAAGAAGGTCAATGTCGAATATGTCTCGGCCAATCCGACCGGACCCATGCATGTCGGCCATTGCCGTGGCGCCGTCGTCGGTGACGCGCTTGCCAACCTGCTCGCTTTTGCCGGTTACGGTGTCGAGAAGGAATATTACATCAACGATGCCGGCTCGCAGATCGACGTGCTCGCCCGTTCCGTCTTCCTGCGCTACCGCGAAGCGCTCGGCGAAAAGATCGGCGAAATCCCCTCGGGTCTCTATCCCGGCGACTATTTGGTGCCCGTCGGCCAGTCGCTTGCCGCCGATTACGGCGTGCGGCTGCACAACATGCCGGAAGACCAATGGATGCCGATCGTCAAGGACCGCACGATCGACGCGATGATGGTGATGATCCGCGACGATCTGGCGGCGCTGAACGTCCATCACGACGTGTTCTTCTCCGAACGCACCCTGCATGCCAATGGTGCGGCCGCGATCCGCACGGCGATCAACGACCTGACCTTCAAGGGGTATGTCTACAAGGGCACGCTGCCGCCGCCGAAGGGCCAGCTTCCCGAGGACTGGGAAGATCGCGAACAGACACTGTTCCGTTCGACCGAGGTGGGCGACGATATCGACCGGCCGCTGATCAAGTCGGACGGCTCCTACACCTATTTCGCCGCCGACGTCGCCTACTTCAAGAACAAGTTCGACCGTGGTTTCGACGAGATGATCTATGTGCTTGGCGCCGACCATGGCGGCTACGTCAAGCGCCTGGAAGCGGTTGCACGTGGCGTTTCGGATGGTCAGGCGAAGCTGACGGTCCTGCTCTGCCAGCTCGTCAAGCTCTACCGCAACGGCGAGCCGGTGAAGATGTCGAAACGCTCGGGCGATTTCGTTACGCTTCGGGACGTCGTCGAAGAAGTCGGCCGTGATTCGGTCCGGTTCATGATGCTTTACCGCAAGAATTCCGAGCCGCTCGACTTCGATTTCGCCAAGGTGACCGAACAGTCGAAAGATAATCCTGTTTTTTACGTGCAGTATGCGCATGCTCGCTGTATGTCGGTCTTCCGGCAGGCGAGGGAGGCCTTTGCCGACCTTGATGTTTCGCCGGAAAATCTCGCGAAAACCGTTGCAGGCATTGGCGATCCGGCCGAATTGCAGCTCGTCGCCAAGCTTGCTGAATTCCCGCGTATCGTTGAGGCGGCGGCCCAGTCGCAGGAGCCGCATCGCGTCGCTTTTTACCTCTACGACGTCGCCAGTTCCTTCCACGCGCACTGGAACAAAGGTAAAGATCAGCCGGAATTACGATTTGTTAATGATAAAAACCGAGAATCAAGTATTGCCAGACTTGGGCTGGTGTACGCCGTCGCGTCGGTTTTGAAGTCGGGACTCGCCATTACAGGCACTGCCGCACCGGACGAAATGCGATAACGTCACCATTTCCCCACAATGCGCTGGCATTTGAGCGTTGGCGTTTGCGAGTGGGAATAAGCATGGCTGATAAACAACTTGCGTATGATACGCGCGGAAAAAACGACCTGTTTTCCGACGATGATCCGTTGGCTGAACTTGCCCGGATCGTCGGCTTCGAGCCGCGTGTTGCGGCGAATACGGTGACTGAGACCGCACGCCGCGAGCCCGCCCTCGATCTCGAAGACGAGCTTGGGCGCGAGTTCGACCGCTACGATTCGCCACGTCCGCTCGCAGAGCTCGATCGGCCGGCCGAGCCGATCTCTGATGATCTCACGCCTGAAGATTACGTCGAGCCCGTTCTCGATGCTTCTCCCACTGCCGAACATGCGGAGGCTCCTGAGCCGGTTTCGGCTTCCGTCGCCGCCTTTGAGGCTGAAGAAGCAGCTTTGCCCGCCGCAGGCAATGGCGACGCATCTGTCGCCGACTGGGCGGAGCAGCTTTCTCCCGAGCCCGATGCGTCGGTGCAATCGGCCTTCGGCGGTGCGCGCGACCTGATCGAGGAGCTTGAGCTGTCGATCGGCGCAGCACCCGTCTCTTCGCTGGCGCAGCCCACCAAGGCGCCGCAATGGTCGGCTGCCAGCATCAGGCTGCCGCTTGCCAATTTCCATGCTCCGAAGCGCGAGGAACCGGTTGTTTTGCCGGAACCTGTGGCCGAAACGGTCGCGGCACCGGTTGCTGAAGCACCGTCCGCCGATCTTCCTGTAGTCGAGCCCCAATCTGTCATCGAGCCGCCGGCGCTTGTCGCCGCTGTCGAGCCTTCCGAGGAATTCGAATCCGCTTCGCCGTCACTTGGCTTTCCCGCCGAGCTCGATCGCCATGATGAGGTGATCGCGCCGGAAGAGACCGCCGAGGCCGAAGAATTCGTCGAAGTCGAGGAAGAGCTGGAGGATTTCGGGTCCGACGCCGGTTTCGATCTCATCGCCGCCGCCGTCGAAGGCGAGATCCAGGCCGATGCCGCGCTGACCGAGGTCGTGCCTGATGTTCCGCACACCGCCGGCACGTTCGATCTCGACGATCTGCTCGCCGACGTCTCGCGTTATCCGGTACCGCAACGTGCCAATCCGGCGCCCGTCTCGCCGCAGCCCGCATCGATCGAGGCAGCGCCCGTTCCGGCCGCCCCTGTGGCCGCCGAACCTGTTCAGTCCGAGGTGATCGCGCCCCCGCCGCTCGCCGCGGCACCCGTCCGGCCTGCTCCGGTCGAGCCGGCAACGGTCTATGCCGAAGCCGCAAGACCGGTCGCGCCGCAGCTTGCCGAGGTCGTTACGCCCCAGCCTGCCGCAACGGCATATTCGCCGGCGCCGCAGCCGGTACCGGAAGCCGACGACCCCTTCGCCGGCCATGATTTCGAACTGGATCTTGCCGGCATCGAGCTGGAACTCACCGATCTCGATTTCTCCGAGCCGTCCGAGCCGGCACCGCAGCCTGAGCCGCCAGCCCCGGCTCCCCAGCAGGCCGCGGCCGTCGCTCCTCGGTCCGCCGCTCCAGTGTTTGCTCCCGAGCCACCGGCTCCTGCTTTTGAGCAGGCCGCTGCCGCTCCTGCACGGTCCGCTCCGGCCTTCGTTCCCGAACCGCAGGCTCCAGCTCCGGCTTTCAACTGGGCGCCTGTCTCGGACTCGACCGAAGACCTGCCATTCGATCCGGCGATGATCTCGGATCCGGAGGATCGTCCCGAGGCCGTCGACGACATGCACGTGCCGGCGCTGCCGCCGGTCGAGCAGCCCGCGCCGGTCGCGAAATCTGCGGATTTCGATTTCGATCTCGACGCCGAGATCGCCAGCTTCTTTGAACCGGCCAAACCGCGGCAAACGCCGGCGCCGGTCAGGGATACCGCCGCCGCTGCCGCAAAGCCGGTCAAGCCCACCATCGCCGATGGCCTCGATGATTTCGAACGGGCGCTGGAGGAGGATTTCCGCCGCAGCGTGCGCGAGCCGGTCGAGCGCCGCGAGACCTCCGAGGTCCGTATCGAATCGGCAAGCCAGGCCGCTGATTTCAGCCGCGCCCGGTCGATGCGCCAGCTGCTTGCCGGGGCCGTCGTGCTCGTGGTCTTCGCCGGCGTCGGTTATGGCGTCTATTCCTCCGTCTGGAACGGCGAGGGCCTCGGCATTGTCGCGTCCGGCGAGCCGCGCGTGATCACCGCCGACAAAGAGCCGGTCAAGGTCGTTCCGGAAAATCCCGGCGGCAAGACCGTGCCCAACCAGGACAAGGCGGTCTACGACCGCGTTGCGGGTTCTGCCGAAGAGCCGAAGCAGAAGGCGCTCGTTTCTTCCGATGAGGCGCCCGTCGATGTCGTCCAGCGCACGCTGACACCGGAAGCGCTGCCCGAGGACGACGAGAACGCCAACGCTGACGATCAGGTCACGCCGACTGCGGTCGGTGAGACGGAGGATCCGCGTCTGCTGCCAACCCAGGACAACGCCGACAACGCTCCGGCAACCGACGCCGACAAGACGCCGTCCGTTTCTCCGCGCAAGGTTCGCACAATGATCGTCAAGCCTGACGGTACGTTGGTTGCCCGCGAGGAACCAGCGCCCGTCGACCAGCCGACACCGTCTGCCCAGGCGACGCAGTCTGCCCAGGCGACCCAGTCTGCCCAGGCGACGCCGCCGGCTCAGCCGCCGTTCACGGCTCCGTCGACCCCGCCCGTGCCGCCCGTCGGTGGAACGGCCGCAAGCTTCCCAGCAAGAGCCGAGGTTGCTTCCGCCGATGCGCGTTCCGCAGCCCCCGTCGAAACCGCGCCGGTACAGCCGCCGCTCGCCGGCAGTGCTGACGCACAGGCCGCAAATCCCGCTCAGGTCGCTCCGCCGGTGCGTCCGGTCAAGACCTCGGCCACTGCCGATACCGCTCCAATCCCGACCGCCCGTCCGGTTGACCAGCCCGTCAACGTCGTAGGCACAGTGACCGAGAAGGGCAATGTCCGCCCGCCTGCCCAGCAGCCGAAGCCCACACAGCAGCCGAAGACGACTGAAGTCGCGGCCGCAGCACCTGTCGCCGCAAAGCCGCAGCAGGCCGCATCCGCCGGCGGCTACGGCATCCAGATCGCCTCGCTGCCTTCGGAAGACGAGGCGACCAAATCCTATGCCAACCTGTCGAAGAAATTCGCCAGCGTGCTTGGCGGCCGCAGCCACGAGATCCGCAGGGCCGATATCGCCGGCAAGGGCACTTTCTACCGTGTCCGCATTCCGGCCGGTTCCAAGGACGAGGCCGCAGCACTCTGCGAACAGTATCGCGCGGCGGGCGGAAGCTGCTTGATCTCCAAGTAAGGATCAGGTCCTGAATATGAGAGCGGCGGGCTGGATCGGTCCGCCGCTCTTTTTTGTGCATCGGGCCGAAAACCTGCTCCTGTAGAATGCTTCAATCTGACCAGGAAAGGCTCTAAGATTCGGATATGACCGAATCAAAAGCGATGATCCTTGGCTGCAACGGCCTTGCCCTCACTTCCGAAGAGAAGGCCTTTTACCGGGGCGAACGACCCTGGGGCTTCATCCTCTTCGGGCGCAACATCTCCGAAGCGCGGCAGATCGCCGACCTCGTCGCCGAACTGCGCGACAGCGTCGGCTGGCATGCGCCGGTGCTGATCGACCAGGAGGGCGGCCGCGTCCAGCGCATCCGTCCACCCGTTCTGGCGCGTTATCCTTCCGGCCAGGCGCTCGGCGAGCTCTATCGCCGCGATCGGGCACTCGGCCTGCGCGCCGCCTGGCTGATGTCACGGCTGCACGCCTTCGACCTTTCGAGCCTCGGCATCGATGTCGATTGCCTGCCGGTGCTGGATGTGCCGGTCGAGGGCAGCAGCAACGTCATCGGCGACCGCGCCTATGGCGCCGATCCCGAAACCGTCATCGCGATGGGAAGGGCGGCTGCCGAGGGGCTGAAGGCCGGCGGCCTGTTACCTGTCATGAAACATATGCCCGGCCATGGTCGCGGCTTTGCCGATTCACATCTGGAACTGCCTGTTGTCACCGTCTCGCGCGACGAGCTGGAGCTCCATGATTTTCCGCCTTTTGTCGCGATGAAGGACGAGTTGATGGCAATGACCTGCCATCTCGTCTTCACCGCCATCGACCCGGACAATCCGGCGACGTGCTCGCGCAAGGTGATCGACGGCATCATCCGCAAGCACATCGGCTTTAACGGTCTGCTGCTCTCCGACGACAGCTCGATGAACGCTCTTTCCGGCACGATCGGTGAACGCGCGGCGAATATCATTGCAGGCGGATGCGATATTGTGCTGCATTGCAACGGCAATATGGACGAGATGCTAGATGTCGTGGCAAATGTTCCGCCGCTCGCCGGCATATCGCTTGCCCGCGCAAAAGCGGTGGAAGCAGGATTCGCGGCGGCGGATACTTCAGATGAAGCGGAATTGAGGGCGGAATTCGAAGCGATGTTTGCGACGGTCTGATCGTAAGGGAGCAGCTAGGTGAACACGGTCAAGGGCACGGAACGTCCGCAGGCGGCAACGCCGATGGACAAGTTGTGGCAGGATAACGCTGCCGAGCGCGCTACCCACGAGCCGGCGCTGGTGATCGACGTCGCCGGCTTCGAAGGTCCGCTCGACCTGTTGCTCTATCTCGCCCGCAACCAGAAGGTCGACCTGTCGCGCATTTCGGTGCTGGCGCTCGCCGAGCAATATCTGCTGTTCATCGAAAGCGCCCGGCGGATCCGCATCGAGCTCGCCGCCGATTACCTCGTCATGGCAGCCTGGCTTGCCTACCTCAAGTCGAAGCTGCTCATTCCCCAGCAGATCAAGGATGACAGCCCTTCCGGCGAGGAGCTGGCGGCCACGCTTGCCTTCCGCCTGAAACGCCTCGAAGCCATGCGCCAAGCGGCAGACGGCCTCATCAACCGCAACCGCCTCGGCCGCGATATCTTCGTGCGCGGTGCGCCCGAGCATATTCCCGACCGGCAGCAATCCGCTTATGCGGCGAGCCTCTACGATCTCTTGACCGCCTATGCGGCACTACGCCAGCGCCATGCCGTCACCCAGGTAACGATCGAGCGGCGCACCGTCTGGTCGCTGACCGATGCCCGCGAACTGCTGACCAAGATGATCGGCGAGGTCGCTGACTGGACGGCGATGGAGCATTATCTGCTGCGGTATCTCGCAGCGCCCGAGGAACGCGTCACGGCAATCGCCAGCGCCTTTGCCGCCTCGCTGGAGCTGGTGCGCGAGGGCAAGCTCGAAATCCGCCAGGACGGCGCCTTTCAGCCGATATACATGCGCCGCGGTCCCAAACATGCCACGCTGCAAGTGGTCGAACAGGAGCAGCCGGCTTGATCGATCCGAAGAGCGAAGAGGATTTCGAGGACAATTACGAAGACAGGGGCCGCGACCTGCAGGCCGAGATCGAGGCCGAGCGTATCGCCGAGGCGCTGGTCTTCGCCTCCTCGCAGCCGGTCTCCGAAGCCTTCCTCGCCGAGCGCCTGCCTGAGAAGACCGACGTGCATGCGATCATGCTGCGCCTGAAGGAGCAATATGCGCCGCGGGGCGTCAATCTCCTGCAGGTCGAAGGCGCCTGGGCCTTCCGTACCGCCGCCGACCTGTCCTTCGTCATCCGTCGTGATGACAATGAGGTGAAGAAGCTGTCGCGCGCCGCACTGGAAGTGCTGGCGATCATCGCCTATCACCAGCCCGTGACACGTGCTGAAATCGAGGATATCCGCGGTGTCCAGACCTCGCGCGGCACGCTCGACGTGCTGATGGAAGCCGGCTGGGTGCGGTTCCGTGGCCGCCGCCGCACACCGGGCCGGCCGGTGACATTGGGCACGACACGCGATTTCCTCGACCATTTCGGTCTCGAAGAGCTGCGTGACCTGCCTGGTCTCGAAGAGTTGAAGGGAGCGGGCTTGCTGTCGGGCCGCATTCCGGCAAACTTCAATATTCCCTCGCCGTTGATGAACGACGAACTGACCGAGGACGAAGACCCGATCACCCAGATGGACCTCGAGGAACTGGGGTTGCTGGCGCCACGCGGCACCTCCGAAGATTGAGGGGCTTGCGTCTTGCTTTTGCCATGCATGGCGAAAACAATGGAGCCAGCACTTTTCGATGGGTCAATGGCTTGTCACAAAGGGCGATACCGTGACATTAAGCTCAGTTCAAAGAGCTTGATGTTGGAAATGATGTGGGAAATCCCCACATCGTGGGAACATAGAAACAGGGAGTTAGCGTAATGATGGGTTCTTTTAGCATGTGGCACTGGTTGATCGTTCTGGTCATCGTGCTGTTGTTGTTCGGTCGCGGCAAGATCCCGGAGCTGATGGGCGACGTTGCCAAGGGCATCAAGAGCTTCAAGAAGGGCATGACGGACGACGACGCGCCCGACACGGCAAAGACCGTCGATCACAAGGCCGACGAAACGAAGTAACCAAGTCCGGGAAAAAGCGCAGCCCCCGCGCTTCCCGTCCAGGAGCCTTGCATGTTCGATATTGGTTGGACCGAGCTTTTGGTCATCGCGGTCGTACTGATCGTGGTCGTCGGTCCCAAGGATTTGCCGCCGATGCTGCGCGCTTTCGGCAAGATGACGCAGCGCGCCCGCAAGGTGGCGGGCGATTTCCGCGCGCAGTTTGATGAAGCGTTGCGCGAAGCCGAGCTTGACGATGTCCGCCAGACGATCAGCGACGCCCAGAAACTGAACCCGGTCAACAGTCTGCGCGAGGCGATGAACCCGCTTCGCCAGATGGGCAACGAGATCAAGGCCGACCTGCAGAAGTCGACCACCGTCACGGAAAACAAGACCGAGGTGCCGCCCGATGCTGTCGCAGCCCCGACGCCGTCGATGAGCCTGCCGGAAACGCCGCCATTGGTCGCGACACCTGCGCCGTCGGAACCGGTTGCAGCAGCGATCGTGCAGGCCGATACGGTTGCCGGCAAGCCGAAGGCCGTGCGCAAGCCGCTCGTCAAGGCTGCCGACAAGGTAGATGCTGCGGCCGCTATTGCCATGCCTGTGGAAAAACCGAAGCGCACGACGGCAGCCAGGAAGCCTGCAACGCCGAAGACGCCGGCGCAGACAAAGAAGGACGAGGCATGAGCGGTGATACCGAAGACAAGCCGCAGCCGTTGATCGAGCACCTGATGGAGCTGCGCAGGCGGCTGATGTGGTCGATCGGCGCGTTTTTCGTCGCCTTCATCGCATGCTTCTTTTTTGCCAAGCATCTCTTCAACTATCTGGTCATTCCCTACAAGACAGCCGTAATTTGGGCGCATCTTGACGTCGAGAAAGCCCAGCTCATCTATACCGCGCCGCAGGAATTCTTCTTCACCCAGGTCAAGGTGGCGATGTTCGGCGGCCTTGTGGTCGCTTTCCCGATCATTGCCGCCCAGGTCTACAAGTTCGTGGCGCCGGGTCTCTACAAGAACGAGCGCCAGGCTTTCCTGCCGTTCCTGATCGCCTCGCCGGTGCTGTTCCTGATGGGCGGCGCGCTCGTCTATTTCTTCTTCACGCCGATGGTCATGTGGTTCTTCCTGTCGATGCAGCAGGCGCCGGGTCATGACGAGGTGGCCATCTCGCTGATGCCGAAGGTCTCGGAATATCTGAGCCTGATCATGACGCTGGTCTTCTCCTTCGGCCTCGTCTTCCAGCTTCCCGTCGTCACTACGCTGCTCGCCCGTGTCGGTCTTCTGACGTCGCAATGGCTCGCCGAAAAGCGCAAGTTTGCCATCGTGCTCGCCTTTGTCGTGGCCGCCGTGCTGACGCCGCCGGATCCGATGTCCCAGATCGGCCTTGCGATACCGACGATCCTTCTCTACGAGATTTCCATCCATGCGGCGCGACTCGTGGAGCGCCAGCGTGCCCGGCAGGCGGTCGAAAAGGAAACCGGATCCGCAGATGTTGCCAAGACGGACAGCGTCTGAGCTGCGATCTCGAAATCCCTTCATGAACGCCGTCGACTGCTTAGTCCTTAAATCGGAATCGGTTTAAGGAATTATGCAGCAATTCAAAGTGTTACAGTGTCCCTTGTGCGTCTGAAAAGTCGCGCGGCGCTGTAACATCCGGTCGAGGCCCGATCTGGCTTTGGCCGGGTCACCTCTGTTGCAACGACCTGGAACGACGATGCTCGATATCAAATGGATCCGTGAGAATCCCGAAGCGCTCGATGCCGCCCTTGCCAAGCGCGGCGCGGAGCCTCTGGCCCAAAGTCTCGTTGCTCTCGATGAAAAGCGCCGCTCTGCCGTGCAGAAGGCACAGGACTTGCTGTCCCGCCGCAACCTCGCCTCCAAAGAGATCGGTGCGGCGATGGCCCAGAAGAATGGCGAGCTTGCCGAGAAGCTGAAGGCGGAGGTCTCTGAACTGAAGACCCTGCTGCCGGCGATCGAGGAAGAGGACCGGCAGCTGACGGCCGAACTCAACGACGCGCTCTCGCGCATCCCGAATATACCTTTCGACGACGTCCCTGTCGGCAAGGACGAGCATGACAATGTCGTCACCCGCACCGTCGGCGAAAAGCCGCGCTGGAACCACGCGCCGAAGGAGCACTTCGAAATCGGCGAGGCGCTCGGCTATATGGATTTCGAGCGCGCCGCCAAGCTCTCCGGCTCGCGCTTCACGGTTCTGACCGGGCCGCTCGCCAGGCTCGAGCGCGCGCTCGGCCAGTTCATGATCGATCTCCACACGAGCGAGCACGGGTATAGCGAAGTCAGCTCGCCGCTGATGGTGCGCGACGAGGCCGTTTATGGCACCGCCCAACTGCCGAAATTCGCCGACGATCTCTTCAGGACGACTGATGGACGCTGGTTGATCCCGACGGCCGAGGTGACGCTGACCAATCTCGTGCGCGAAGAGATCCTCGATCAGGAAAAGCTGCCGCTCCGCTTTACCGCATTGACGCCGTCCTTCCGCTCGGAAGCGGGCTCGGCCGGCCGCGATACGCGCGGCATGCTGCGCCAGCATCAGTTCTGGAAATGCGAGCTCGTCTCGATCACCGATGCCGAGAGCGCCGTTGCCGAGCATGAGCGCATGACCGCCTGCGCCGAGGAAGTGCTGAAGCGCCTCGGCCTGCATTTCCGCACCATGACGCTTTGCACCGGCGACATGGGTTTCGGCTCGCGCAAGACTTACGATCTCGAAGTCTGGCTGCCGGGGCAGAATGCCTTCCGTGAAATCTCGTCCTGCTCGGTCTGCGGCGATTTTCAGGGCCGGCGGATGAATGCGCGCTACCGCGGCAAGGAAGATAAGAACAACAAGTTCGTGCACACGCTGAATGGTTCCGGCACTGCCGTCGGCCGCTGCCTGATCGCCGTCCTTGAAAATTATCTGAATGAGGATGGTTCCGTCACGATTCCGGACGTTTTGCTGCCTTATATGGGCGGATTGACCAAAATCGAACGGGCGGCCTGAGGCGATGCGCATCCTGCTTACGAATGACGACGGCATTCACGCCGAAGGTCTTGCCGCGCTGGAGCGGATCGCGCGCACGCTGTCCGACGATGTCTGGATCGTCGCGCCCGAGACCGACCAGAGCGGCCTTGCCCATTCGCTGAGCCTCTCCGAACCTCTGAGGCTGCGCAAGATTTCCGAAAAGCATTTCGCCTTGCGCGGCACGCCGACCGATTGCGTCATCATGGGTATCAGGCAGGTGATGGACATCAAGCCGGATCTCGTCCTGTCCGGCGTCAATTCAGGCTCGAACGTCGCCGACGACGTGACCTATTCCGGCACGATCGCCGGCGCCATCGAGGGCACCATGCAGGGCGTGCGCTCCTTCGCGCTGAGCCAGGCCTATCTCTATGAGGACGGCGCGCGCATCGTGCCCTGGGAGGTCTGCGAGACGCATGCGCCGGCTCTTCTGGAAAAGCTGATGGTCCTGGACCTGCCGGATGGCACGTTCCTCAATCTCAACTTCCCGAACTGCCGTCCCGACGAAGTCGACGGTGCCGAGGTGACCATGCAGGGCAAGCTCGCCTTCAATCTGCAGGTCGATGCCCGCTCCGACGGCCGGGGATTTCCTTACTACTGGCTGAAGTTCGGCGAACGCGCCGGCGCCTTCGTCGAAGGCACCGATATTCACGCGCTGAAGCATAATAAGATTTCGGTAACGCCTTTGAAACTGGATCTGACCGATTATTCCGTGACGGACCGCGTGGCGCGGGCCTTGGGATACGGAGCACAAGTTTGACGGCAAGACTGGCGGAGAAGGAGGGCTTTGCTGCGCTCGTCCTCAGATTGCGTGCCGAAGGCATCTCCGATCTCGATCTGCTGACGGCAGTCGAGCAGACGCAGCGCTCGCTGTTCGTGCCGCCGCAATTTGCCGACGACGCCTATTCGAGCCGGACGATCCCGATCGAATGCGGCTCCTTTCTCGAAGGCATCGATTTTGCCGTCCGCATCCTGCATCACCTGAAGCTCAAGCCCGGCCAGCGCGTCCTGGAGATCGGCACCGGAAGCGGCTTTACCGCCGCCGTGATGGGCCGCCTGGCCGAGCGTGTCCTGTCCATCGACCGCTACAAGACGCTGACGACGGCAGCGCAGCGGCGCATGGAATCGCTTGGTTTGCGCAGCGTCGTCATCCGTCAGGCCGACGGCAGCGCCGGCATGCAGGGAGAGGGGACCTTCGATCGCATCCTGGTGACGGCCGCTTTCAACGCGATGCCGCGCTTTTATACCGACCAGCTCGTTTCCGGCGGCTCGATGATCGCGCCGCTGATGATTTCCGAGAACGAGTGTCGCATGGTGCGGCTGACGAAAACCGGTAGCCGTTTCGAACGCGAGGAACTGTTCGACGCTCCCTATCTGCCGATCGTTCCGCGCCTTGCCTCGCTGCTGTAGATGTGGATGATTTCAGGCCGCATCGGCCTGAAATCCGACCATCAAAACAACAGCGCATGAGGTTATGCGAAAGCCGCTCAGGCTTTTTGGCATCATGCTCGGCACACTGCAATTTTTCACCCGTAAGCTATGGTTATCAATTTCTCAAAAATATCGTACTGATTCCAGCATCTTAACTGCGTGGTAATACTAACGCGTTTTAATAGACTCACAAATGGTTGCGTTCTCAGTGGGTCGAGTCATGCGTTTCAGTCTTTCGCCAAAGTTCGGGAAGTCGGCCGGTAATCTTCTGGTTGTTAGCCTGCTGGCAAGTGCCGCAACAGGCTGCAGTTCCGATGTGACACGGTTTGGCGGCTTGTTTTCCTCCTCCGGGCAGGACCAGATCACCACAAGTTCCATTCCGCGCAGGAATATGAACGGTTCTCAAGGTGATCCGGTGCCGCGCGCCGATCTTGGCGGTTCGGCCGTTGCCAGCCAGTCGGGCTACGGCGGCGGCAATGATGCGCTGAATCAGCCTTATCCCGTCCGCCAGGGTTACGATCCGACCCGCACGTCGAGCTCGAGCGCACGTCTCGCTTCCGCGCCGGTCTCCGTGCAGCGTTCAGAATTGGCCGCGCCGACAGCGGCGGCACCCTCCCGGCAGCGGGAAAAGGAAGTCGCGCTCGCTCAGCCTTTCCCGACTGCGCCGCAAGCCGAAAGGCCCCGATTGGTGGCGCCGGCTGCGCCGAAGATGACGCCCGATACGCTGACGACCGGCACGACGCCGAAGGTTTCCGGCTGGTCTGCCACCAACGCTCCGTCGGTGACGCTGCGTCCGGGTGAAAGCATCGCCACCCTCTCCAGGCGTTTTGGCGTACCGGAAAAGGAAATTCTGCGCGTCAATGCTCTGAAGACGGCATCTGCCGCCCAGCCCGGCCAGGCGATCCTGATCCCGACATTCAACGGCGGCAATGCCGCCAAGGCGGCATCGCAGGCGGCTGACCTTTCCAAGCCCGGCAAGATGCCGGATGCGCCGAAGGCGCCTGAGCAGAACGTTGCCGTCATTCCGGGCGCCAATTCCGCCCGCGACAAGACGCTGGCGAGTGCCGATGTCACCGGTAAACTTCCCGCCGGCGCCGGCAAGGATCCGAAGGCGCCTGCCGGCACCTATGTCGTCAAGCAAGGCGATTCCCTGGCAAAGATTGCCAAGGCGACCGGTAGCAATGTCGACGACCTTAAAGCCGCCAACAATCTGTCGGCCAGTTCGCTCCGCATCGGTCAGGCCCTGAAGATCCCGAACGGCACCGCCGACAATATCAAGACCGCCTCGATCCCGGCCGAGAAGGTCGATCCGAAGCCAACTCAGCCGGCGGCTCCCCAGCAGACGGCTTCCGTTCAGCCCGCGCCCTACAAGGCGCCGGCCGCCACCCAGACCGTCGACGATGTCGAGAAGAAGTCGGACGTCAGCTCCGCCGCGCCGGAATCGACCGGCATCGGTAAATATCGCTGGCCGGTGCGCGGCCAGGTCATTGCCTCATACGGTGCCAACGTCAACGGCAACCGCAATGACGGCATCGACATCTCGGTCCCGCAGGGCACGCCGATCAAGGCTGCCGAAAACGGCGTCGTCATCTATGCCGGCAACGGCCTGAAGGAACTCGGCAACACGGTTCTTGTCCGTCACGACGACGGCACCGTCACCGTCTACGGCAACGCCGATACGCTGAGCGTCACCCGCGGCCAGAAGATCCAGCGTGGCCAGACCGTCGCCGTCTCCGGCATGAGCGGCGACGTCAAGCAGCCGCAGGTCCATTTCGAGGTGCGCAAGGATGCGTCCCCGGTCAACCCGATGACTTTCCTGGAATAGGTATTGCGTACCAGGAAACGCAAAAGCCCGGCCACCAGCCGGGCTTTTGTCATTTGATGGATACCGCCCAAAAGTGTGCAGCGGTTCTGGGAGGACGACGTGCAGAAGAAAAAGATCGAAAGTGCCTTGCATGAATCAAGTTCGATGCGACGTGCTTTAGATGTTTAGTCCCGGTCGATGTGAACCCGCATGCGTCCGGCCAGATCCTGAATATATTGCCAGGCGACGCGGCCGGAGCGTGCGCCGCGCGTCGTTGCCCATTCCAGCGCTTCGGCATGCATCTTGTCGCGTTCGAGCCCGAGCTTGAAGTGATCGGCATAGCCGTCGATCATGCCGAGATAATCCTCCTGGCTGCATTTGTGAAAGCCGAGCCAGAGGCCGAAGCGGTCGGAAAGCGAAACCTTCTCCTCGACCGCCTCCGAGGGATTGATCGCCGTCGACTGCTCGTTTTCCATCATGTGGCGTGGCAGCAGATGGCGTCGGTTGGAGGTGGCGTAGAACAGCACATTGTCCGGCCGCCCTTCGACGCCGCCGTCGAGTGCCGCCTTCAGCGACTTGTAGGCGGTGTCGTCGTGATCGAAGGAAAGATCGTCGCAGAAGACGATCACGCGGTAGGGTGTGTCCTTCAGGAGGTCGAGCAGATGGGGAAGGCTGGAGATATCCTCACGATGGACTTCTACCAGTTTCAGCAACACACTGCTTTCGCGCCTGACATCCTCGTGCACGGCCTTGACCAGCGAGGATTTGCCCATGCCTCGCGCGCCCCAGAGCAGCACATTGTTGGCGGCATAGCCCTCGGCGAAACGCACCGTATTCTCATGCAGAATGTCGCGCACGTGATCGACGCCGCGGATGAGCGTCAACGCCACCCGGTTCGGCCTCTTGACCGGCTGCAGATGCTGGCGCAATGGCGCCCAGACGAAACAGTCGGCGGCATCCCAGTCGTTGCGGGCGGGCGCCGGTCCGGCAAGACGTTCGACGGCGTCGGCGAGCCGTCTCAGTTCGGCAAGCAGGGCTGTGTTGATTTCCTCGGTCATCGACGGCCTCCTGATTTCTCGCTGCGGCAATCCGCTTTGATCTTTCGATGTCGGTTAGCATGGCGTTTTGAATGCGGAAAGGTTATGAGGCAGCGGAATCGGTACTGTTTCCGGCTGTTTCTGTTGCATTCATCGAAGCCGTAACTATAGTCCGGCAACCTGAAAAGAGAGGCGGAGTTCCGCCGCCCAAGCCTGAGGAGTTTAGCATGTTCATCACCCCGGCATTCGCCCAGAGCGCGACCGATACCGCAACGGGATTCGGCGGCTCCGGTTTCGAAATGATCATCCTGTTTGTGCCGCTGATGGTCGTCTGGTACTTCCTGCTGATCCGTCCGCAGCGCGCACAGGCAAAGAAGCGTGAGGAGACCCTGAAGGCGATCCGTCGCGGCGATCAGGTCGTCACCGGCGGCGGTCTCGTCGGCAAGGTCACCAAGGTCGTCGACGAAAAGGAAGTCGAAGTCGAGATTGCTGACGGCGTGCGCGTGCGCATCGTCCGCAGCGGCATCTCCGAAATTCGCGTCAAGGGTGAACCGGTCAAGGCCGACGCGGCGTAACAAGCGATAACGGCAGGACCGCCGGATCGGAAGATCGTCGAGAGAATGTTGCATTTTTCCCGCTGGAAAACACTTCTGATTTGGCTGGCCGCGTTTGCGGCCATCGTCATCGCTGCGCCCAATCTGCTGACTGAGGCGCAGCGATCCTCCCTGCCGGACTGGTTGCGGCACGACCGCGTAGTGCTTGGGCTCGACCTGCAGGGCGGCTCGCATATCGTTCTAAAGGTCGAGCGTTCCGACATCGTCAGGGACCGCCTGGAAGAGCTGGTCGCCAATGTGCGCAACGCGCTGCGTGGCGCCAGCATCCGCTATACCGGGCTGACCGGCAATGACCAGACCGTCACCGTCCGGATCACCGATCCGGCCCAGACACAGGCGGCGGTCGATCTGCTGAAGCCTTTGACGACGGCCGGCGGACATTCCGGATCTGAGGTTGCGCTGCAGCAGGGCGAAGAGGGGCAGCTCTCACTGCAGATTTCCGACGCCGGCATTACTGCTGACGTCGCTTCCGCCCGGACCCGCTCGCTCGATATCGTTGGCCGCCGCATCGCCGGATTCGGCTATGATAATTTCCTCGTTCACCCCGATGGCGCCGACCGGATCGTCGTGCAGGTGCTGGGATCGGTCGACGCGGAGCGGCTGAAGAATATCCTGAACCAGCCGGCCAAGCTTTCCTTTCATTTGATCGACGAAAGCATGTCGGGGCAGGAGGCGCTGAACGGCCGTTGGCCGGCGACATCGCAGGTGCTCTATTCGCTTGACGATCCGCCGATCCCCTATCTCGTCGACCGCACCGCTTTCGCCAACAGCGGCAACATGGTCGATATCGAGCCTGTCATCGACCCGCAGACGCAGGAGACCTCGATTGCCTACCGTCTCGATGCCGAAGGCACGCAGCGGTTGGCGCAGGCGACCGGGCAGAATATCGGCAAGCATCTTGCCATCGTCTTCGACGACCAGGTGATGTCGTCACCGGTCATCGATGCGGCGATCACCGGCGGCGAGGGCAGGATTTCGGCAAACTTCTCCGAGGATGGCGTCCGCGACCTTGCGATCATGCTGCGCGCCGGCGCCTTGCCAGCGACGCTGACCAGCGTTGAGGAACGCAGCGTCAGCCCGAGATTCGGCGCTGATTCCATCTTCAACGGCATCGTTGCCGGCCTCGTCGCCGTCGTATTGGTCGCGGCACTGATGATCGCGCTCTATCGCATCCTCGGCATCATCGCCGTCGCCTCGCTCTTCCTCAACCTGATCCTCATCGTCGCGGTGCTCAGCCTTGCCGGCGCGACGCTCACCTTGCCCGGGATTGCCGGCATCGTGCTGATTGTCGGCATGGCCGTCGACTCGAACGTTTTGATCTACGAGCGAATCCGCGAAGAGGAGAAGACCACTCATTCCTTTGCGGAGGCCGTCGGCCGCGGTTTCTCGCGCGCATTCGCAACGATCGTCGACGCCAATGTGACGATTTTCATTGCGGCCATCATCCTCTTCTTCCTCGGCAGCGAATCCATCCGCGGTTTCGCGGTGACGCTTGCGGTCGGCATCCTGACGACCGTCTTCACGGCTTTCACGCTGACGCGCTCGATCGTTGCCGTCTGGCTGAGCGCGCGCCATCCCCGGCATCTGCCGAAGAGCGTGCTGACGCATCTTTTCGAGCACGCCAATATCCGCTTCATGGGGATTCGCCGTTATGTCTTTACGGCCTCGGCGGTCATTTCGCTGATCGCCATGGCCGCCTTTGCCACCGTCGGCTTGCATCTCGGCGTCGATTTCACTGGCGGCTCGCTCATCGAGGTGACGGCAAAGCAGGCCAATGCCGAGATCGCCGATATCCACTCGCGCCTCAATGATCTCAATCTCGGCGATGTCAGTGTCGAGCGCACGGGCGGGCCGGCGAATGCGCGGATCCGCATCGCTTCCCAGGGTGGCGGCGAGAATGCCGAGCAGTCGGCGGCGACGCTGGTGCGCGGCGAGCTCCAGGAAGATTATGATTTTCGTCGCGTCGAGGTCGTCGGTCCCGCCATCTCGGGCGAATTGACGATGATGGCGACGCTCGGCGTGCTTGCAGCTCTTGCGGCGATCCTCATCTACATCTGGATCCGCTTCGAATGGCAATTCGCGGTCGGCGCCATCGTCGCAACGCTGCACGACGTCATCATCATGCTCGGTCTCTTCGTCCTCACCGGCATCGAGTTCAACCTGACGAGCATCGCCGCCGTACTGACCATCGTCGGTTATTCCTTAAACGATACGGTCGTGGTCTACGACCGAATGCGCGAAAATCTCAAACGATACAAGAAGATGCCGCTGCCGATCCTGATCGATGCCTCGATCAATCAGACGCTGTCTCGCACCGTTCTGACCGCGGCGACGACGCTGATCGCCTTGCTGGCGCTCTTTCTCTTCGGCGGCGAAGTCATCCGCTCCTTCACCTTTGCGATGCTCTTCGGCGTCGCTCTCGGCACCTTTTCTTCGATCTATATCGCTGCTCCTGTCTTGATCGTCTTCCGGCTGCGGCCGGAGGCTCCCGACGGGGAAGAGAGCAACAAGACGGATGCTGGTGTAAAATCCGGCACGGTGGTTTGAAAACATGGCAAAAGGCATAGAAATCCGCGCTGCGCATTTCCCCGGGCGCGCTCCGATCGATGCTTACGGCAATGGTGGCTTTCGTTTTGCCGACATGTCGCATCGCGGCTCGATCCTTTGCCTGCCCTCCGGCATTCATGGCTGGGACATGGATATGTCGAAACCGCTGTCGCCTGAAAACTTTCGCCGGGTGCTGGATGAGGCCGCCGATATCGAGGTTCTGCTCGTTGGTACCGGAACCGAGCTTCGCCGTCTGCCCGAGGAATTGAGGCTGGCGCTGAAGTCGCGCGGCATCTCCTCCGATCCGATGAGTACCGGAGCGGCGGTGCGCACCTTCAATATCATGCTCGCCGAGCAACGTGCCGTCGCCGCGGCGTTGATTGCGGTCTGACGATGACTGAAGCGAATATTGCGACGAACCAGGAGATCTGCCTGGCGATGCTGCGTGACAGCGATCGCGACCGCTATCTCGCCTGTCTGCTGTCGCCGGAGGCAAAGCGCGGCGCGCTTGCAGCTCTTTATGCCTTCAATGCCGAGCTTGCCCGCATCCGTGATCTCGTGCACGAGCCGTTGCCCGGCGAGGTACGGCTGCAATATTGGCACGATCTTCTGGAGGGCAGCGCGCATGGCTCGACAGCGGCCAATCCCGTTGCCGCAGCACTTCTGACCGCGATCGAAACGCACCGCCTGCCGCGCAAGACGCTGATCGACATGATCGAGGCCCGCACCTTCGATCTCTATGACGATCCGATGGAGACACGTCTTTCGCTTGAAGGCTATGCCGGTGAAACGGCATCGGCCCTGATCCAGCTCGCAAGCCTGGTGCTTTCGCCGGAGGAAGCCGCACGATCGGCCGACGCCGCCGGCCATGCCGGGGTCGCCCAAGCGGTCGCCGGGCTGTTGCTGCTGATGCCAGTGCATCGCCGCCGCGGCCAGATCTATGTTCCGCTGCAGATCCTTTCGGCCACCGGTCTCGACCGCGATGCCTTCCTCGCCGGAAAAGACAGGCCGCGCATCTCTGCCGCCATCGAGGCCTTCGCCGGCCTCGGTCGCGAACATCTGGCAAAGGCGAGGGCGGCGGGGCCGATTGCGCCGGCCGTCTTTCCAGCCTTCCTGCCGGCGACGCTTGCCGAACCAGTGCTCATCAAGGCGCAGAAACGCGGCGCCTTGCTGTTCGACCGGCCGCTGCAGCCGCCGCAATGGCGCCGCCAGCTGCGGATGGGGCTGGCTGCTGCACGCCGAAAAATCTGATATCGGTCAAATTCGCGCAAGTCTCGCGCGCTACAAGGCTTCCACCGCTACCCTTTGAACGGAGACTCGGCGTGGGCATTATCGTCTGGTGCGTCCTTTTCGCCATCGTCATTTTCATTGCTTTCGTGGCAACACGAATGGCCGCGCAGAACAAGGAAGACGGCCTGCATGACACGGGCCTCGCCATTGTCGAATTCGGTCGCGCCTTTCCGAACGAGGCGATCCGTCAGCTGCAGACGACGGAAAATGGCCAGGCCGTCTTCGTGCGTCTGCATGACAACAAGGCCGGCTTCATGCGCAACATGTCGCGCCATTTCGCCTGCCATCTGATCGAGCCGGGCCGGGTGCGCGTCGTGGGCTCGGAAACGGGCAGGGGCTTGGTGATCGACTTTCTCGATGCACCCTATCACAACGGCGATTTCCAATTTGCTTCTGCCAAGGAAGCCTCGGAAGTCTCGCTGTGGCTGCTCGGCAATTATATCGCCGAGCCGGATAAAGACCTGCCGCCCGGCAATATTTCGGCGGCGAACAAGCAGTAATTCATGCCGCCCAAAACCGTGCAGCGTTTTGCGACGACATGCATAAAGCAAAGACTTCAAGCGGGTCGCTTGAACCGGGTTCGATGCGACACGCATAGAAGCGCCGTTCAGGCGCTTTCGGCAAGCGTCGATTCTTGACCGAGCCAGGTCGCGCAGTCGGCAAGGGCGCGGCGAGCGATCAGCTGCCGCTTCATGATCGTCTTGTCCTTGCCGCGGAAGCGCTTGACGCCTTCAGGTTTGACGATCGAACCCGGCTGGAGCTCCGGAAACAACCCGAAATTGATGTTCATCGGCTGGAACGATCGTTTGCCCGGTTCCTCGTCGGTGACGAGGTGCCCACCGGTGATATGACCGAGCAGGGAGCCCAGCGCCGTCGTTGCCGGCGGCAGCGAGATCGCCTCGCCCTTGCGTTCCGCGGCAGCGAAACGCCCGGCCAGTAGACCGACGCTGGCGCTTTCCACATAACCCTCGCAACCGGTGATCTGGCCGGCAAAACGCAGGCCGGGCCGCGATTTCAGCGTCAGCGACGGGTCGAGCAGGGTGGGCGAGTTGATATAGGTATTACGGTGCAGGCCGCCGAGACGGGCAAATTCCGCATTTTCCAGACCCGGGATCATTCGGAAGATGTCCGCCTGCGCGCCATATTTCAATTTCGTCTGGAAGCCGACCATATTGTAAAGCGTGCCAAGTGCATTGTCCTGCCGCAGCTGCACGACGGCATAGGCCTTGACTGTCGGGTTATGCGCATTCGTCAGCCCCATCGGCTTCATCGGTCCGTGGCGCAGCGTCTCGCGGCCGCGTTCGGCCATCACCTCGATCGGCAGGCAGCCGTCGAAATAAGGCGTGCCTTCCCATTCCTTGAAACCGACCGTGTCGCCTGATATCAGCGCGTCGACGAAGGCATTGTACTGCGCCTCGTCCATCGGGCAGTTGATGTAATCCTTGCCGGTGCCGCCGGGGCCGACCTTGTCGTAGCGCGACTGATACCAGCAGATATCCATGTCGATGCTCTCGCGGTAGACGATCGGCGCGATGGCGTCGAAGAAAGCAAGCGAATCCTCGCCGGTTTCCGTCTGGATGGCGCTCGCGAGCGACGGAGCCGTCAGCGGTCCGGTGGCAACGATGGCAAGATCCCAGTCCCTCGGCGGCAGGCCGGTGATCTCTTCACGCACGACGGTGATGAGCGGGTGGTCATGGACCGCCTTGGTCACCGCCTCGGAGAAGCCGTCGCGATCGACGGCGAGCGCACCGCCGGCCGGTACCTGGCACCGATCGGCCGCGGCCATGATCAGCGAGCCCGCCATGCGCATCTCGGCATGTATGACGCCGACGGCATTGCTGGTCGCATCGTCGGAACGGAAGGAGTTGGAGCAGACGAGTTCGGCCAGGCCGTCGGTCTTGTGCGCATCTGTGCCGCGCACCCCGCGCATTTCATGCAGGATGACCGGGACGCCGGAACTGGCGATCTGCCAGGCGGCTTCCGAACCGGCAAGCCCGCCGCCGACGACGTGGATAGGGGAATAGGAGGAGATCGTGTTCATTCCGGGCTGATATCATGTCGGCCGGTGCGATCCAACACCCCGGAATCAAAAACGGCGCCCTGAGGCGCCGTCTTGGAAGCATCGCGCCCGCTATTAGCGGAACGAGCGGGATGCGATATTCCGGATGTCGTAACGGCTGACGCCGATATCGGACAGGGTCTGGTTCGAAAGGCCGCCGAGTTCGTTGAGCGTACGACGGTAGCTGAGCCAGCTTCTTGCAATGCGGATCGGGTTCATTGTCTTCTTCCTATGTCCGCGGGACGGCGGGATCGCCTGTCTCTCTGCGGTTGATGTTTATATAGGCGCGATCCGTCCGATTGTGCAGTGCAAATAAAAGGCGTCTGCCATGCAATTGTGCACTATGATGCTCGACAATTAGGCGGTGAATATTTTTTGAGCGAGCTAATCATGCGGAAAAACATGCAACCGCCGCGGCCAACCCGTTAAGACAAAAGAAAACGCCCGCTGTGGGTACAGCGGGCGTTTCGATCGAGAACAATCGTGCCTGGGAGGAGCAGCGATCGCCTTGAATTAGCGGGAAGAAGCCTCACGGGCAACGCGATGGATGTCCGAACGGTCGATGCCGAGATCGTGCAATTCGCGGTTGGTCATGCGGCCGAGTTCCGTGATGGTCTGACGATACTTGCGCCAGTTATTGAAAGAGCGAGAGAAGTTCATGTTAAGCCCCTTTCCGAGGGTTTCATCTGCCAGCAGCCACCGATCGGCGCTGACCTCTATTTGATGACCCGAATATATGTTGCGACGCGAAAGACTAAAACACACAAGTTTTCAGATCACCTATGCGAGCTATGCAATGCTTAAAGGGTATTTGACGCAAACTTACCGTTTTTTGGTCAACGAATAGGCAGAATGACTTTTGAGAAAGCAATTCGATTTGAAGCTTTGGCTAAACAAAAACGCCCGCCGGGGGAGGATCCGGCGGGCGTGTTATGGTGACTGACAACTGGGAGGAGGAGTGTTGTCAGTCTATCGCAGCGCGCTGGGAGGAGGAGTGCGCAGCTGCGAATCTCGTCACGGACAAAGCATCCGCGGGCGTCCGGCTAATACCGGGCCGGGGCGCCATCCCCGTGCTTCGATGCGTTAATCAATAGTATGACTAATGAGTATTGTGCAGTGCAATAAATTCATGGGGGATATGCGAAAATTACATACCTCTCCGTTCATAAGCTTATATTAGCGCTTATGACGTTAGCGGCCGGTTAACACTCGATACTATTTAGACCAATGAGGAACTTGTATATTTGTCGCAAGAGCGTTTGCGAACACCCTTGCTGCGTCTATAACGGCGTGAGCTGCAGCGCCGCAGTCGACGTTGCGGAAATCGAGGGGTTGAGCATGTATCGCGGCAGATTGGAGCGGGATCTCTCACTCTGGGTGGGTAAGGGCCTGCTCGGGCAGGAAACGGCAGGTGCGCTACTCGCCGAATATGACAGCCGCCCGGCAAGCTTCAGCCTCGGCCGGGTGCTGATGGCGCTGGCAGCGGTGCTGCTTGCAGCTGCCATCCTGCTTGTCGTCGCCTCCAACTGGGAGGCCATTCCGCGCCTCGTGCGCGTGGGTGGCATCCTTGCCCTGATCTGGGTAGTGCATATCGCCGCCGCCAGGATGCTTGCCCGCGGTGCGACAGCGGCCGCAGGCGGGTTGCTCGTCATCGGCGCGATGAGTTTCGGCGGCGCCATCTCGCTGGTCGGGCAGATGTATCATCTCTCCGGCGACGAGCAGACGGTGATGTATCTGTGGTTCGCGATTGCGACGATCTCGGCGATCCTGTTCCGTTCGGGCGCCGTGACCGTAGTCGCCGGCTTCCTCTCCTGGGCGTCCTTCGCCGTCTATCTTGAGAATAACGACACGCACTGGATAGGGTTCGCCCCCTGGATGGCGCCCGTCATGGCGGTGATCGTCATCGGGCTGGTGCGGTATACCGGCGCCGAGCGGGCCCGCCACCTGGCCTACCTGCTGCTGATCGGCTGGCTTGCATGGCTCTATACTCTTTATGAGGAGATCGCCGTGGCGCTTGCCTTTGCAATCGGCGGCATGGCGGCATTCGTGCTGACGGCCTTGCCCCCCAGGCCTATTGCCTCCTTGGTCAGAACCGCCGGTGCGGCGCCGGCCTTCTACAGCTTCCTCGTCGCCGTAATCGGCTTCCTGCTGCTGCATATCGAGATCGAGGATGGCTGGCGGCTGGTGGTGCTCGGAGTGGTGACGCTTGCCGCTTCCGTGCTGGCGATCGTCCTGCGTGGCAGGGATAATGGCGCGGTGCGATATCTCGCCTACGCGACCTTTGCCGCGGAGATGCTCTATCTCGCCTCCGTCACCGTCGGCTCGATCCTCGGCACGTCGAGCCTCTTCCTCTTCTCCGGTCTCGTGGTGGCGCTTGTCGCTTGGATGGTCATCCGTCTCGAACGGCGTTTTTCGGCGAATGCACAGGGGGAGCGCGCATGAGCTCGTTCATGGCAAGGCTGCAATCCGGCAAGGGCTATCTGCTTTCGGCGATCATCGTCGCCGGTCTGCAGACCCTTATCCTCGGCACGATCATCCAGAGCCGGGCGTCGATCCTCAGCGACGGCGCCGAGGTGCTGCTGAAGACGGCGCCCGTCGATCCGCGCGATTTCCTGCGCGGCGACTATGTCGTCTTGAACTACGACATTTCCTCGGTGCCGGTGCAGACGGTTTCCGGCGGCATTCCGGCCGAGGCCGGCGAGCGGGTGTTATGGGTCCGGTTGAAGAAGCAGGAGGACGGTTTCTGGACGGTGACCGAATCGTCCTTTCACGAGCTGCCTCCGCAGCCGGAGACCGTGATCCTGCGCAGCCAGCCATTTTATAGTGGCGGACTTGCCGCCGGCGACAGCATGCGTGTCGAATACGGCATCGAGCGTTACTACGTTCCAGAAGGCCAGGGCAAGCCGATCGAGGAGGCCCGCAATGACGGCAATGTCGCCATCGCAGTGCGTGTCTCGCCTGATGGAAGCGCGCAGATCCGCAGCCTGCTGGTTGACGGCAAGCCGGTTTACGACGAGCCGCTTTACTGATCGCGTCACACTTCGGGGCAGGGCGGTTCCGGGGCCGCAAATCCCCTGTCATTTACCGTTCATTTTTCCTTTGCCTCGACCAAATCGGGTGATATAGAGACGCCGCGCTCCGGAAGGCCTCATGCGCAGGCATAGGCATGCGGTTTTGTGAACGCGGGTATGGTGAAATTGGTAGACACGCCAGATTTAGGTTCTGGTGCCGCAAGGCGTGGGAGTTCAAGTCTCTCTACCCGCACCAAGCTGTTTGCAGGCGGGAGACTGAATCGGTTGGCTTAGGGCAGCCGAGAGTTGTCCCGAATAGCCCGCGAGTGCCGTTCCCCCTTGGGCGGAATGATACAGGAATTGGGAAAAGCCACGCGCGGCAGGATCGCCGGCGTCGTGCTCATAGAAACGAACGGCGTCTGGGCACGGCCGCCACGAAATGAAGGTAGGAAGACATGCAGGTTATCGAAACGCTCGCTGAAGGGCTGAAGCGCGAAATCAAGGTCGTTATCCCGGCCAAGGACATGCAAGACAAGATGAATGAGCGTCTTGCCGATGTGAAGGACAAGGTTCGCATCAACGGTTTCCGTCCGGGCAAGGTCCCCGCCGCTCACCTGAAGAAGGTCTACGGCAAGTCGATCATGGCCGACCTCGTCAACGAGATCGTCCGCGAGCAGCCGGCCGCCATCCTGTCTAGCCGCGGCGAGAAGTCGGCCACGCAGCCGGAAATCGCCATGACTGAGGACAAGGACGAAGCCGACAAGATCCTCGCCGCCGAGCAGGATTTCGAATTCACGCTCTCCTATGAAGTGCTGCCGCCGATCGAACTGAAGTCGGTCAAGGGCATCAAGGTCACGCGCGAAGTCATCGACATCTCGGACGACGAAGTCAACGAGCAGGTCCTGAAGGTCGCCGAAAGCGCCCGCGCCTACGAGACCAAGACCGGCAAGGCCGCGAACGGCGACCGCATCACCATGGATTACGTCGGCAAGGTCGACGGTGAAGCCTTCGAGGGCGGCACCGACCAGGGCGCCGAACTGGTGCTCGGCTCCGGTCGCTTCATTCCGGGCTTCGAAGACCAGCTCGTCGGCATCAAGGCCGGCGCCGAGAAGACCATCACCGTGACCTTCCCGGCCGACTACCCGGCCAAGAACCTCGCCGGCAAGGAAGCGACCTTCGACGTCTCAGTCAAGGAAGTCGCCGCACCTGCCGATGTCGAGATCAACGACGAACTCGCCTCCAAGCTCGGCATCGAATCCGCTGACCGCCTTAAGGAAATCGTCCGTGGCCAGATCGAATCGCAGTACGGTTCGCTGACCCGCCAGAAGCTGAAGCGTCAGATCCTCGACCAGCTCGACGAGATGTACAAGTTCGAGACCCCGAACTCGCTCGTCGACGCGGAATATAACGGCATCTGGAGCCAGGTGAACAACGACCTCGCCCAGTCTGGCAAGACCTTCGAGGACGAAGACACGACCGAAGAGAAGGCTCGCGAGGAATACAAGACGCTCGCAGAGCGTCGCGTTCGCCTCGGCCTCGTTCTCTCCGAAATCGGTGAAAAGGCCGGCGTCGAGGTCAGCGAAGACGAGATGCAGCGCGCCATCTACGATCAGCTGCGCCAGTATCCGGGCCAGGAAAAGCAGATCCTCGAATTCTTCCGCAGCCAGCCGGGTGCCGCCGCTTCGATCCGCGCACCGATCTTCGAAGAGAAGGTCATCGATCACCTGCTGACCGAAATCGACGTCACCGACAAGAAGGTGACCAAGGAAGAGCTGCTCGCCGAGGAAGAGGGCGAAGCCAAGGCCGAAACCAAGAAGGCCGCACCGAAGAAGAAGGCTGCCGCCAAGGCCGAAGCAGCTGACGCCGTTGAAGGCGACGAAGCCGCACCGAAGAAGAAGGCTGCTCCGAAGAAGAAGGCGGCTGACGAAAGCGCCGAATAATCGCTTTTTTAGTTCAGAAGTTTGGAAGGCCTCGCCATCGTGCGGGGCCTTTTTCTTTTATCCAGGGCAGTTTCATTCTCGCCGCCTACTCCATTGTGTTTAGTCATCTTGAACAACAAATAGTTGCATTAGCGTATAATTAGATGCAGATTTCGCTGATGGTGGGAGGGACCTGAAAATGACTGCAAAGCATGATATGAAGAAGCTCGTGGAGGAAATCTATGCTGTGCGTGACCGCGGTGATATCGAGGGCACGCTGGCGCTGACTGGTGAGGATTGCACCTTTCGCATTGTCGGCAATGCACGGCTGGGGCCTTTTTCGTCTGAAGCAGCCGGGCCCCATGCCTTTCGTCAAGCAATAACGCAGCTTATCACTGAATGGGATCTGTCAGCTATCAGGACAGTCGGAATCCATGTGGACGAGGACGACCATGTGGTTTTTGCGCATCGCGAAGGCGAGGTCAGGTATATCCCGTCGGGCGTGAGCTTCCATACGGAATTCGTCGACAAGATCCATTTCAAGGACGGGAAGCCAGTCAAGATTGTCGAATTCCTCGACACGCTGCAGGTCGCCGAGACGAGCCAGATTATCCAAATCGCTTAGAGCATGTCGCGCAAAACTGCGCAGCGGTTTTGCGCAGAACGAAAGTCGGAGCCTCCAAGCTTCGACTTTGAAGTCATCCATGATTTCCGGGCGACAGGGCGTCAGCCGCCGTTGCAAGAATTGCCGCTCAATGCGCTGTCAGCTGTGCGACTTTCCTGACATGGCTCACGGCTGCGGCGCCGCCGGCGGTCTGTGTGAAGAGGTGGAGCGTTTCCTCTTCGTCGTCGGCGACCGGCGTCAGAGCCTGATCCATGTAGGTCTTCGACTTTGCATTCCTTGAAATCAGGAATGCCGAAATCGTCAGGCCAATGATCGTGCCGGCGAGCGAAACATGTTTGCGGAAGGTTTCCCAGGCAAAGCGCGGCCAGAAGACCAGCGGATTCTCGCGCGGCAGGTCCGGGCGCCGCTCCGACGGCGTCTTCAGGCGCAGCAGGCCGCTTTGCAGCGGGTGCACGTTTTCCAGCGGCACGGTGGTGGCGAAGGAGACGAGAACCTTGACGAGCCTTGCGAGTGGCACGCCGGTTGCCACGGCGCGGCGTAGCAGCGTCTTCATATGATCAGGCGAATAATAGAGCGCCCAGGCCTCGTGGTAGATGTCTTCCCATTCCTGCTTGCTCATCTTCGGATGCGCGGTGCAGACGTGCTCGACATCGTAGATGTTGAGATCGGCATCCATGTCGACGCCCTTCTTCCACAGGACCTGATGGTCCTCGGAGCCGGGCAGCGGCGTCAGGATGAAGAATTCGATGACGTCGAGCGGCAGCTCTTCCTGGATGATCGCGATGTCGCGGCGGATCGATTCCGGCGTGTCGGCGGGAAAGCCCAGGATATAACCGGCCAGCGTCATGATGCCCTGCGCCTTCCAGGCGAGCAGCATCTTGCGGTATTCGGTGATCTTGTTCTGGTTCTTCTTGGCGGCGGTCAGATTGTCGGGATTGACGTTTTCGAGGCCGATGAAGACTCGGGTGACGCCGGCGCGCCGGGATTTCTCGATGAAATTAGGGATCTTGTGGCAGAGCGTGTCGACCTGGATCATCAGGCCGAGCGGAATGCCGTCCCGCTCCTTGAGCTCGATCAACCGGTCGAAGATCGCTTCCCAATCCTTGTTGCGGGCGAAATTGTCGTCGGTGATGAAGAATTTGTGGATGCCCTGCGCCCAGTTCATCCGCACCAGCTTTTCGACGTCGTCGGCCGAACGGAAGCGCGACTTGCGTCCCTGCACGTTGATGATGGTGCAGAACGAGCACTGATAGGGACAGCCACGTCCGGCATCGAAGCTGGTGCTGAGCCCGAGCGTGCGCTGGATATTGTCCTTCGGCAGGAAAGGAACCGGCGTGCCGCCGATGCCGGGAAGGTCGTTCATGAAATTATAGAGCGGCTTCAGCTCGCCGGCGGCGGCATCGCGCAGCACCATGTCGAGCCGGCCCTCGGCCTCGCCGGCAAACATCGAGATGCCCATATCGCGGCAGGCGTCGAGCCCGACCGCCTTGCCATCCAGCATCGACAGGCAGCCGGAAACATGAAAGCCGCCGATCGTAACCGGCAGGCCGGCATCGCGGAAGGGGCGGGCGATATCGAGGGCGCGCGGATATTGGTTGGTCTGGACGCCGACGAGCGAAATCATGCCGAAATTGTCGTGACGCTTGAACTGCGCCAGCAGTCCGGCGACATCGATCCGCGTATTGGTCTCGTCGATCACGGTGATATCGATCGCCGTATCGTCGCCGAGCACCTTGCGCTCGGCGCATTCGGCGGCAATGCCGTAAAGAGCCGCCAGTGAATTGGACGGAATCATCGCCCGCCACCAGCGGATGACGTAGCCGTCATCGTCATAATGCGACGGCTTGATCAGGATCAGCTGAAAACGTCTGCGCGCAACTTCCAAGATATGGGACAAGAGTATCTATCTTTCTTTAGAAGCTTTTGCCCGAAGGCAAAATGGCGTTGAAGGCATCTATCAGGCACCACACATCAATGCGATTTAGGGAGGTCAAACTAAGGCATAAAAAAACGGCACGGCGTGCAAACGCTTCGCGAAGTGTATCATTCCTCAATATACTACCCAATATCGAGCAGCAATGCGCGATGGTCGGAGACTTCGGGCGCCTCGACCACCTCGAATTTGGCAACCTTCACCCCCGGCGTCGCCAGCATGTAGTCGGCAAAGCGGCCCTGCTTCAGATAGTAGGAGGTTCGCGTGTCTACAAGGCCGCTTCCGGTGACAAGGTCGGAAAGCCCAAGTCTGGCGAGAATCGCAAAGGTCGCGCTATCAGGCAGCACGTTGAAATCGCCGCAGACGACGAGCCCTTCGTCGCCGGGCCAGACGCCCTCGATGAGCCTCACCAGTGCTGCTGCCTGCTCGTCGCGCGCCGCCGTGTCGCCCTTGCCTGCGGGATCGCGCAGGCCATGCATGTGGGCGATGGTTACGGTAGAAGCGCACTCATGGCTGAAGAGACGGATGCAATGGGCGTTTCGCGGCCGCGGATGGTTCGCCCCAGCCATCCGCCGAAAAACGGCCATGCACGAAGTCCAGCCCTTGAGCGATGACGGAATGCGTTTTGCGCACGAAGGTCGCGAGCCCGAATTCGGCGACAATGGCGCTATCGCCATTGAAAAGCTCGCCTCTCGAGGTCGGGCAGAAAAAGCCGTCGTGGCCGGGCAGGGCGGTGCTGATCTCGGTAAAGAGATTGAAGCGCTGCGGCAATTCGACATCGCCGTCCCGATAGACCGACCAGCCTGAGCGGGTGCCGGGTGCGCGCAAAACTTCCTGTAGGCACAGCACGTCGGGATCGGCCGTCGTCACATATTCAATCAGTGCCTCATGAAGCCTGCCGCCCCATGCGTTCAGCGAGATGATGCGCAATGTCATTCCGCTCCGTTTGGCGGCAGGACTTAGAAGGCCGATCCCTCGACGACGCGACGGACTTTAGAGTTCCGACTTGATGTCGCCCATCCGGTTCCAGGCATCGAGCCCGGCGATCTTGTAGGCTTCGGCGAGCGTCGGATAGTTGAAGGTGTTCTCGACGAAATATTCGACCGTGCCTTTGAGGTTGAGCACCGCCTGGCCGATATGCACCAGCTCGGTGGCGCCTTCGCCGACGATATGCACGCCGAGCAGGCGGCGGGTCTTCAGCGAGAAGATCAGCTTCAGAAGCCCGGTGTCGAGGCCCATGATATGACCGCGCGACGTTTCGCGGAAGCGGGCAATGCCGCATTCATAGGGAATACCGCGCTCCTTCATCTCTTCTTCGGTCAGGCCGCAGGTCGAAATCTCCGGCACGGCATAAATGCCATAGGGGAAATATTTCGGCGGCTCCTTGGCGACCGCGCCGACCGCGACGCGGGCGGCGATGCGGCCCTGTTCCATCGAGGTCGAGGCAAGGCTCGGAAAGCCGACGACGTCGCCGGCGGCATAGATGTTGGCAACCGATGTCTGGAAGGTTTCCGGATTGACCTTGAGACGGCCGCGGCTGTCGGCTTCGAGGCCGATGGCCTGAAGATTCAGCGCATCAGTCGCCCCCATGCGGCCGGCGGCGAAAAGCACCATGTCGGTCGTCAGGCGTCGGCCGCTGTCGAGCGTCAGTTCGACCTTGCCGTTTTCGAGCCTCTCCACCTTGTCGGCCTTCTGGCCGAGCAGCAGCTTCATGTTGCGGTCGCGCAGCTGGTAGGTAAAATCCTCGATGATTTCCTTGTCGATGAAGTCGAGCATTGTCGCCTTCGGGTCGATAACGGTGACGGCGGTGTCGAGCGCGCTGAAGATCGTCGCATATTCGATGCCGATGACGCCGGCGCCGATAACCACCATCGATCGCGGCAGGTCCTGGATGTCGAGCAGTTCGTCGCTGTCGAGAACGGTCTTGCCGTCGAAGGGCATGTAATCGGGACGGAACGGTTTTGTGCCGACGGCAAGCAGCACGCTGGCGGCGGTGACCTGCGTGGTCTCGCCGTCATCCTTGATCACCTGCAGCGTCGACGCATCGATGAAGCTTGCCTTGCCGCGAATATGCTGCACGCGGTTTCGGGCGAACTGGTGTTCCAGCACCTCGACCTCGTGGTTGAGCGTAATCAGCAGGCGACGCCGCAGGTCATCTGCACTGATCTCTTCCTTGACGCGGTAAGACCGGCCGTAGAAGCCGCGTTCGCGCCAGCCGGAAAGATTAAGCGCAGTCTCGCGCAGCGTTTTGGAAGGGATGGTGCCGGTATGCACGGATACGCCGCCGACGCGTTTGCCCTGCTCGATGACAAGCACTTTCTTGCCGAGTTTTGACGCCTGGATCGCGCCGCGGCGCCCTGCGGGGCCGCTGCCCACCACAACGAGATCGTACTGAAGCATCATCAAGCCCCGGATTGGAAAGGAATCATATTGCGACGCAAAATGTCGCCCGTCCATCGTTAGCCGGTCAATGTTACAGATTGTTTTACGGCCACCTGATTGGTCCTGACGGGTGCTTTTTCGGGCAAGTGAGCCCTTCGAGAAACAGCTTACGCCATGGGTCCTAGCCGACGAACACCGGCAGGGGCGCTTGCCATGCTCGATGGCTCGACGGCTTTTCATGCATGGGTGATGTAGTCCGCGGAAATATCGCCCACCTTGGTGACGCCGAGCAACGCCATATTGCTATGCAGTTCCGTCTTCAGGATATCGGCCGCCTTGAGCACACCCGGTAGGCCCGCGACGGCTGCGGCATAAAGGAACGGCCTGCCCACGAACACGAAACAGGCCCCGAGTGCGAGGGCCTTCATGATGTCCGTTCCACGCCTGAAACCGCCATCGACCATGACGGCAACGCTGTCGCCGACACGGGACGCAATCTCCGGAAGGACCTGAAGGGGAGATGCGGTGCCGTCGAGCTGGCGGCCGCCATGATTGGAGACGATCACGCCATCCGCTCCGGTGTCGACAGCCAGGGCCGCGTCGTCAGGATGCATGATCCCCTTGACCACGAGTTTGCCGGACCACCTGTTGCGTATCCGCTCCAGATGGTTCCAGTTGAGATGGTCGCGCCTGCCGAAATCGCGCGTCACATTCGAAGAGATGATCGGCGCGCCTCTTGTGGCGTAGGAATTTTCAAAATGCGGAATGCCGTGCCGGACGATCGTGCGCAGGAATGTGCCGGTGGTCCAGCGCGGGTGCGAGATGCCCTGCCACGCCAGGCGGAGACCGGGACGCAGAGGTGTCGAAAATCCGGCCCTTACATTGTTTTCACGGTTTGGCAGCGTGGCTGTGTCCACGGTCAGCAGAAGCGTGCGCAAGCCGGCCGCGCCGACGCGATCGATCAAAGCATCGATACGGTCGGGTTCGCCGGGGAGATAGGCCTGAAACCATGCTTGCGGCGAAACTGCAGCTATCTCTTCCAAGGGGATAAGTGATGAACCGCTTATGATCATCGGGATTCCCGATTGATCCGCTCCTTGCGCAAGCACGATGTCACCTCGATAGGCCATCAGCGCGCTGATACCCATCGGCGCGATGCCGAATGGCGCGGCATGGGTCTTGCCGAAGAGGCTCGTCTCGGTGCTGCGTTTCGAGACGTCCCGAAGGACACGAGGCCGGAAGGCATAGGCCTGGAAAGCTTCTGCGTTATGCCGCAGCGACGCATTGGTCTCGGTCGCGCCTGCGATATAACCAAACAGAGGCTTTGGCAGATGTCGCCGCGCCTTTATTTCAAAGTCATCGAGGCAGAGCACTTCGCGGCAGAGCCGGGTCGTTCGGTCGGTGTTGCCGCTGCGAATCGTCATGGAGCTTCATCTTCTCGGGTATTTCGGGCGGGCATTGTCCAGTGAGTAGCGGTGCAGGACTGCATACAATCCCGCACCACCGACTGCTGTCAACTCCAGCATTCAGCAGTCTTCTCGCCTCAGGCTTCTCGCGGGGATGGACCAGGGCAGGTCGACGAGCCGGGGCTCTGCATCTCGTCGGCGAGCAGCCGCAATGTTTGTTCAGATTAGCTTCAGCCCCTTCAGGCTGACATGGCCGTCCTTGCCGATGATGACGTGGTCGTGGACGGTGATATCGAGCGCCTTGGCGGCATCGATGATCACCTTCGTCATGTCGATGTCGGCGCGGGATGGCGTGGGATCGCCGGAGGGGTGGTTGTGCACGAGGATCAGCGCCGTCGCCGAAAGCTCGAGCGCGCGTTTGACCACCTCGCGCGGATAGACCGGCGTATGGTCGACCGTACCGCGGCCCTGCACCTCATCGGCGATCAGCACATTGCGCTTGTCGAGGAAGAGGATGCGGAACTGCTCGCGGGTCTCATGCGCCATGGCGGCATGGCAATACTGGATGACCGAAGACCACGAGGACAGGACCTGTTTGCTCCTGAGTTCGCTCTTCAGCGTCCGGTGGGCGACAGTCGAGATCAGCTTCAGGTCGAGCGCCACGGCCTCGCCGACACCTTTGACTTCCGTCAGCAGCGTCGGTGGTGCGCCGAAGACGCCCGAAAGCGAACCGAAACGCTCGATCAGCGCCTTGGCGATCGGCTTTGTGTCGCGCCGCGGGATCAGGCGGAAAAGCAAGAGCTCGAGGATTTCGTAGTCGGCAAGCGCAGTGTCGCCGAGCTCGCGGAAGCGGTCACGCAACCGCTCGCGATGGCCGTGATAATGCTCTTGGCCGGCAAGCGAGGCGGGCAGGGCCGTCCTGGAATTCGGCGCGGACGGCTTTTGCGGCTGACCTGCAAAGAACGAACGTTCGTCGGCGGCAATCGGCTCTTGCGTCTTGAAAGGCAGCTCGTCGTCGGAGGATATCGAAACGGGCCCCTTCGCCATCGGATTGTCACCCGTTGTGGGAAGGCAGACCGGGGCGGTCGAGGCCACCCGGCGACAGCGTGAAGATCTCGCAGCCATCGGAGGTGACGCCGACTGTATGTTCGTACTGCGCCGACAGCGAGCGGTCGCGGGTCACCGCCGTCCAGCCGTCAGCCAGCACCTTCACATGCGGCCGGCCGAGGTTGATCATCGGCTCGATGGTGAAGATCATGCCTTCGCGCAGCTCCGGCCCTTCATTGGCACGGCCGTAATGCAGGATATTCGGCGAATCGTGGAACAGCCGGCCAACGCCATGGCCGCAGAAATCGCGCACCACCGAACAGCGCTCGGCTTCGGCATAGGTCTGGATCGCCTCGCCGATCGCGCCGGTACGAGCACCGGGCCTGACGGCGGCAATGCCGCGCATCAGCGATTCATAGGTGACCTCGAGCAGTCGCTCGGCAGCACGCTTGACGACGCCGACGGGATACATCCGGCTGGAATCGCCGTGCCAGCCGTCGAGCACAAAGGTGACGTCGATATTGACGATATCGCCGTCACGCAGCGGCTTGTCGTTCGGAATGCCATGGCAGACGACGTGGTTGATCGAGGTACAGGTCGATTTGGTATAACCGCGATAGTTCAGCGTCGCCGGATAGGCGCCGTGATCCATGCCGAAATCGAAGACGAACCGGTCGATCTCATCGGTCAACAGGCCGGGCTTGACGATGTCGGCAAGCGCATCGAGGCAGCGCGCGGTCAGCTGACATGCCCTGCGCATACCCTCGAATGCTTCAGCGTCATAAAGCCGGATGGCGCCCGTATTCTTCGGGGGCGCGGTAGAGGCTTCGATATAGTTCACCATTGCAGGGCCTTAGCGGAGATTGTTAGATTTGTTCATAATGCAGCTATGCCGGGTTCGTCCATCACGATCAACTGCCAGGACGAGATTTCTGGACAGATCCGATCAGTCCAGTCTGCAGCTTTCCACATCCGTTCGACGGACAATCAACGGTCCGGCTGGAATATCCACAATCTTCCCAATGGGATAGGATTGATTGCGTGAAGCCTCCCCGCTACTCACCGATTGGTGACAGCGGGGAAGGGTCGATCATGCTGAATGAAGCCGCAAATCTTGAAAATTCACCCGGGGCCGGCGGCGAGCCGGAACGGCGCGTGCGTGATCGCGGCGCCACCGAGCGCGCAATTCTTGCCGCCGCCAAGGGGCTGCTCGCCGAAGAAGGCTTCCAGAATTTCGGCATCAACGCGGTCGCCCGCCGCGCCGGTTGCGACAAGCAGCTGATCTATCGTTACTATGGCGGCCTCGACGGCTTGGTCGAGGCGATTGGCGCCGATCTCGGCACATGGGTGAAGGACCGCATTCCGGAAGACGCCGGCGGCATGTTCCTGCTCACCTATGGGGACCTGATGGAACGGCTGTCGCTCCTCCTCCTCGATGCCTTGAGAAACGATCCGCTGATGCGCCGCATCCTCGCCTGGGAGATATCGGAAAACACCGAGCAGGTGAGGCGGTTGTCCGAGGCGCGTTCGAAGGCGCTTGCTCTCTGGCTAGAGCGCATGCGCGGCTCGCTGGCGCCGCCGAAGGGCGTGGATGCAGCAGCCGTCAACGCCATCGTCATCGCCGCGATCCAGCATCTCGTGCTCGCCGCCGCAGCCGGTGGGCAGTGCGCCGGCCTGTCGCTGAAAACGCCCAAGGACTGGGAGAAGGCGGCACTAGCGCTGAAGCGCATCGTCCGCGGCGTCTACGGCTGATACCTGGCTCATCCACAGGGGGCGGGCGCCGCGTTAACCTTAACAAATGGTTTACGTTGCGTGGGGGTGGTTAAGCCGACAGTGTGGCGGTGAGCAGAGATGGTATGAGTAGAAGCCCCGAGTGACGCCCATGGGAACCAAAATCGCTAAAGTCGCGTTTCTGGTGACGGCAATGATGTTTTTCGCAGTTCTGGCGCTGGATATCGCAATTCCCGCGCTGGTGCTTTGCATCATGGCATTGTCGGTCTGGTTGGTCTCCCTCGATCTGCCCGTGGCGCGCAAGCATGGAGGAGAGGCCGCATGAAGTGGTTTCTGATCTTCTGGGCCGGCCCCATCGTCTTTCTGGGCGGATGGTACTGGCTCTCCTATTACGACATGAGTTTCGGCATCTTCATGCTGAGCCGGCAGGTCCATGACCTGACCTTCGAGCTTTACGGCAAGGCGCTTGGCATTCCGCCGGAGACCATCCCGCCGCTCGTTGCCCGCGCGATTGCGGTGGACAGCCTCGTCGTCTTCGCCATTATCGGTCTGCGGAAGCGCAAGTCGATCATCGCCTGGTGGAAGGCGCGTCAGGCGTTGAATTCGTCTCCATCTGACCTTGCCAGCAAGGAAAGCCTGTCGAGCGCGCCCTGAAGGATGAAGCTTGCCGCGGCCGAATCGATCCGTTCGGCCCGCTTGGCGCGCGAGACGTCCATTTCGAGCAGCGTCCGTTCAGCCGCAACCGTCGAAAGCCGCTCATCCCAATAGACGAAGGGCAGCGCCGTCTTCTGCTCCATGTTGCGCACGAAGGCGCGCGTTGCTTGCACGCGCGGACCCGCCGATCCGTCCATGTTCATCGGCAGGCCGATGACGAAGCCTGCAACCTTTTCCGATTGTGCGAAGTCCAAGAGCGCCTGAGCATCGATGGTGAACTTGACGCGGCGGATCACTGTGCGTGGCGTGGCGAAACGCCGCCCGAGATCGGACATCGAAAGCCCGATCGTCTTGGTGCCGAGATCGAGGCCGGCAATCGCCTGTCGCGGGACAAGCGTCTCGGCCATTTCCTCGATCGTCAACACCGTCATCGCCATTTCATCCCGTCAAAACAAATTGAAGTCGCCGCCGCTTTTCTTTGCGGCCGCATAAGATATGTCCTTAAAGCATGTCGCGCAAAAGGGTGTGCCGCGGTTTTGCGATAACGACATGCGTAAAAACAAAGATCTAAAATGCTGGAGCGAATCTGAAAGATTGCGACGCGTTTTAGGGCATGACGCCGAAAAGTGTGAGCGGTTTTCGGACGACATCATGCTCTCATTCTTTGATGTGGCATCGAAATCGGCTTTGCATCCCATAATAAAGGAGACATTTCATGAAGATCACCTGGCTCGGCCATTCCGCCTTCCGCATCGAGACAGCAAAGGCGAAGATCCTGCTCGACCCATTCCTCAGCTATAACGCCTCTTTCTCCGGCCAGGATATTAAGGATGTTTCCGCAGGCATTACCCACATCCTGTTGACGCATGGCCATGGCGATCATGTCGGCGATACCGTGGCACTCGCCAAGGAAACCGGCGCCGTCGTTCTTGCCAATGCTGATCTCGCCGCCTGGCTCGGCTCCAAGGGCGTCGACAAGATCGAGATGGGCAATACCGGCGGCACGATCGCGCTCGGCAGCTTCTCGGCGACCTTCACCAATGCGCTGCATTCCTCCGCCCAGATCACCGAGGACGGTGTCTCGCACGCGCTCGGCAACGCCAACGGCCTGATGCTGCATTTCGACGACGAAGCTTCGATCCTTGCCATGGGCGATACCGACATCTTCTCGGACATGGCGCTGATCAATGAATTGCACCAGCCTGATATCGGATTCGTGCCGATCGGCGACCGCTTCACCATGGGCGGCGCGGTAGCAGCCCTTGCCTGCCGGCGCTATTTCAACTTCAAGACCGCAATCCCCTGCCACTACGGCACCTTTCCGATCATCGACCAGACGGCCGAAAAATTCGCTGCCGGCATGGACGGATCGAAGACGGATGTGAAGGCGATCAGGCCTTCCGAGAGCCTGTCGATCTGACGAAACCCCGTTGCGTCAGGCGGACATGGCCTTTATAGCGGGTAGGAAAAATCCTATCCGGAGAATGTCATGTCCGTCGATCTTGCCACCGTGAAGCGTGTCGCCCGCCTTGCCCGTATTGCCGTCTCCGAGGACGAGGCAAATCGCATGGTCGGCGAGCTGAACGGCATCCTTGGCTTCGTCGAGCAACTCTCCGAAGTGAATGTCGACGGGGTCGAGGCGATGACGTCGGTTACCCCGATGGCGATGAAGAAGCGGACCGATGAGGTGACCGACGGCAGCAAGGCAGCCGATATCGTCGCCAATGCGCCCGTCACCGACCATAATTTTTTCCTGGTGCCGAAAGTCGTCGAATAAGGCTTCGAAGCCTCTTTCCGACCCCGTTGCCATTTCCAGATCTGAAGCGAAAACACGATGAGCGAACTCACCAGCCTGACCATTGCCGAAGCCCGCCAGAAGCTGCGCGCCAAGGAAATCACCGCGATCGAACTGACCGAAGCCTATATCTCGGCGATCGATGCGGCCAATGGCCGGCTTAACGCCTATATCAAGGTCACGCCGGATCTCGCCCGCGTCATGGCGAAGAACTCCGACGAGCGCATCGCCGCCGGCAAGGCAGGCGAACTCGAAGGCATTCCGCTCGGCATCAAGGATCTCTTTGCCACCGTCGGCGTTCACACCCAGGCCTGCAGCCACATTCTCAATGGTTTCGAGCCGCGTTATGAATCGACCGTAACGCAAAACCTCTGGGATGACGGCGCCGTCATGCTCGGCAAGCTGAACATGGATGAGTTCGCCATGGGCTCCTCCAACGAGACCTCGCATTACGGCGCGGTGATCAATCCCTGGCGTGCCGCAGGCTCCAACCAGCAGCTCGTTCCGGGCGGCTCGTCGGGCGGTTCGGCCGCAGCCGTCGCAGCGCATCTTTGCGCCGGCGCCACGGCGACGGATACCGGCGGCTCGATCCGCCAGCCGGCCGCCTTCACCGGCACCGTCGGCATCAAGCCGACCTATGGCCGCTGCTCGCGCTGGGGCACCGTCGCCTTCGCTTCTTCGCTCGACCAGGCAGGCCCGATCGCCCGCGACGTGCGCGATGCCGCGATCCTTTTGAAGTCGATGGCAAGCGTCGACGCAAAGGACACGACATCGGTCGATTTGCCGGTGCCGGACTACGAAGCAGCCCTCGGCCAGTCGCTGAAGGGCATGAAGATCGGCATTCCGAACGAATACCGCGTCGACGGCATGCCGGATGAGATCGAAACCCTTTGGCGCCAGGGCATCGCCTGGCTGAAGGATGCCGGCGCCGAGATCGTCGACATCTCGCTGCCGCACACCAAATACGCCCTTCCGGCCTATTATATCGTTGCTCCCGCCGAGGCATCCTCGAACCTCGCGCGCTACGACGGCGTGCGCTATGGCCTGCGCGTCGACGGCAAGGATATCGTCGACATGTACGAGAAGACGCGTGCCGCGGGCTTCGGCAAGGAGGTCAAGCGCCGCATCATGATCGGCACCTATGTGCTGTCGGCTGGTTATTACGATGCCTATTACATCCGCGCCCAGAAGGTGCGCACGCTGATCAAGCGCGATTTCGAACTCGCCTTCGACGCCGGCGTCGATGCCATCCTGACACCGGCAACGCCGTCGTCTGCCTTTGGCGTTGCCGATGAGAACCTCGCCGCCGATCCGGTGAAGATGTATCTGAACGACATCTTCACGGTGACGGTCAACATGGCGGGCCTGCCCGGCATTGCCGTGCCGGCCGGCCTCGATCACAAAGGCCTGCCGCTCGGCCTGCAGCTGATCGGCAAACCCTTTGACGAGGAAACCCTCTTCAAGACCGCTCATGTCATCGAGCAGGCGGCCGGCCGGTTTACGCCGGCCAAGTGGTGGTAACGGATCTAACGATCCCAGGAATAGCGGCTGCCGACCACGAAACGTCGGCGCCGTCGGCTTTGCCGCGTGGTTGACTGATTGATAGCCGGAACCAGGAGAAGGTTTTATGGCCAGCAATGATCTTGCGCAATTAATCGAGGCCGTTGATCGCCTTGCTGCCGGCGGTTTCACCATGGGCGCGGATTGGCAGGCGGTCCACGACATCTGCCAGCGCCACGAAGGCGAACAACCGTTCGACTGGGGCCACGCGCTTTGCCATCGCATCGAGGGCGATGACTGGAACGCCGATTATTGGTATCGCCGCGCCGGCAAGGTGCGCGGCACGGGCACGATGGCCGACGAGTGGTCGGCGATGCGGACGGAACTCTCTGCAAAGGCTTGATACCCCCGATCGCGCCCGTTCGAGACGCGATCGGGAGTGCCGCTATTACCTGTTGTTCAACTGCGACCTCACCAAGCTCAGCCCTCTTTCGGTGATCCGGTAGGGGTGGCCGCCTGAGGACTTGATTGCCCTCAGCCGCTTCAGCCTGCGGAAGAGATCGAGGTCGACGCCGGGATAGAGCCAGCCGTCGCGGGTGAAGCAACTGACCGCCTCGATCTTCCTGTCGTCGTCGCGGGTAATTTCGATGCGGCCGCCTTGGGCCATGAGATGCAGGATGCGCTGCTCCGTGCGAGAAATGTCCATGTGTTGAGATCCGGTATCGCGCCCGGCAGGGCGCACAAAAACGATCTGGCGCTCATTCGAACGTCAGGGCTTCGTTTTTTTCGGGCCCATGCGCGCAAGCGGACTTGCGGGCAGGGCCTTTACCGGGTCTCAGGCAGGCTCAACATAAAACACCTCGATAAGACCTATTATTCAGCCTGGAAAATTCGGTCAAGAGCGTACTTGCCTCTCAAAACCAGTCGAAAACCGCGGTTTCGGTCGATCATCCCGTTGGAGCTACTGGTAAAATCCGCGACTCAGTGGTCTAGTTGACGGGTAACGCGGAGGTGTCGTTGATCCACATTCGCAATGCCCGCGACGGTGAAGCGGAGCTATTGAGCGAGATCGGGCTCAGGGCCTGGCAAAATGCGATGGCGTCGATCGGCGAATCGGACGCGATGATCGATGCAGCGCGCAACGCCTTCCGGAACTTCGTGGAAAACGACTGGTTGACCATCACCGTCGTCGAGCAGAACGGCCAGGTCGCAGGCTGGGCGGCGCGCGAGGGATTGGACGAAACCATCTCGGATTTCTGGATCGATCCCGCCTTCACCCGCCAGGGCCTCGGTTCGGCCCTTCTCGTCCGCATCGAAAAGGAGATCGCTGATCAGGGCCTCGAGAAGGCGGCGATGCAGACCCATTCCGGCAATAGCGAGGCGATCGGCTTCTTCCGGAAGCACGGCTACAACATCCATTGGCTCTCTGTTGCCTACAATCCGAAGCTCGACCGAGACGTGCCCTCCGTTGGACTGACGAAACAGCTCGTTTCGGATGGCCAAGGCGGGTATGGGCTGGAATTCTGATGATTCAAAAATGCTGAGGCAGGAGAGGGCTCCATTGCGGCAAGAAGGCCAGCACAGCAATCAGTGCGCCGTGTAGGATCAGGATCGCCGCCAGGATTGACCGGAACGGCTCCTTTCTCGTCTTGTGCCGCAGCAACTGCTGTGCAGCCAGCGCGCCCAGGCTACCGCCGATCAGCGCAAGGATGAGAAGCGTGCGTTCGCTGATACGTTGCCCGCCGTGGCGCGCCGCCTGCTTGTCGAAGAAATAGATCGAGAACACCAAGAGGTTCAGCGCCAGAAACAGCAAGGCCCATTTGATAATATCGGTCATCGTCATCGGGGAACCCTACCGCGGCTGCGTTAACGGACGGCAAAACCGCGATGCAGCCGATGGCGAAAGCCTTGCACCGGCACGCCATTTCCTTTACCTCACCAGTGGAAAAGAACAGCCTGCAAAGAGCATCAGATGACCCTTGTCGACGTCCGCACGCCTGATCCGAAACGCTTCATCCCCGGCGCCACCGGCGACTGGGAGGTCATCGTTGGCATGGAAGTCCATGCCCAGGTGCTGTCCAATTCGAAGCTCTTCTCCGGCGCCTCGACGGAATTCGGCAAGCCGCAGAATTCGAACGTCTCGCTGGTCGACGCCGCCATGCCCGGCATGCTGCCCGTCATCAACGAGGAGTGCGTCAGGCAGGCCGTGCGCACCGGCCTCGGCCTGAAAGCCCAAATCAACAAGCGCTCGCTCTTTGATCGCAAGAACTATTTCTATCCCGACCTGCCGCAGGGCTATCAGATCTCGCAGTTCAAGGATCCGATCGTCGGCGAGGGCAAGATCGTCATTTCACTCGGACCTGACCGCCAGGGCCAGTTCGAAGATATCGAGATCGGCATCGAACGCCTGCATCTGGAGCAGGATGCCGGCAAGTCGATGCACGACCAGCACGCGACCATGTCCTATGTCGATCTGAACCGTTCCGGCGTCGCGCTGATGGAGATCGTCTCGAAGCCCGACATGCGCTCGTCCGACGAGGCCAAGGCCTATATGACCAAGCTGCGTTCGATCGTGCGTTACCTCGGTACCTGCGACGGCAACATGGACGAAGGCTCGATGCGCGCCGACGTCAACGTCTCCGTCCGCCGGCCGGGCGAGGATTTCGGCACGCGTTGCGAGATCAAGAACGTCAACTCCATCCGCTTCATCGGTCAGGCGATCGAATATGAAGCCCGTCGCCAGATCGGCATTCTGGAAGAAGGCGGCAAGATCGATCAGGAGACCCGCCTCTTCGACCCGGGCAAGGGCGAGACGCGTTCGATGCGCTCCAAGGAGGATGCGCACGACTATCGTTATTTCCCCGATCCGGATCTGCTGCCGCTCGAATTCGACGATGCCTTCATCAAGGCGCTCGAAGTGCATCTGCCGGAGCTGCCCGACGACAAGAAAGAGCGCTTCGTGCGCGAACTCGGCCTGTCGATCTACGACGCCTCGGTGCTCGTTTCCGAAAAGGCGATCGCCGATTATTACGAAGCCGTCGCCGCAGGCCGTGATGGCAAGATGGCCGCCAACTGGGTGATCAACGATCTGCTCGGCGCGCTGAACCGCACCGGCAAGGACATCGAGCAGACCCCGGTTTCGCCGGCCCAGCTCGGCGCCATCATCGACCTCATCAAGGCCGAAACCATCTCCGGCAAGATCGCCAAGGATCTCTTCGAGATCGTTCTGACTGAAGGCGGCGATCCGGCCGAGATCGTCGAAGCGCGAGGCATGAAGCAGGTGACGGATACCGGCGCGATTGAAAAGGCCGTTGACGAGATCATCGCCGCCAATCCTGACCAGGTCGAAAAGGTCAAGACGAAGCCGACCATGGCGGCCTGGTTCGTCGGCCAGGTGATGAAGGCGACCGGCGGCAAGGCCAATCCACAGGCTGTCCAAGCCCTTGTCAAGGCAAAGCTCGGCATCGAGGAATAAGCGGGTGTATTTCGTCCGCACCGCCGGCGAGCGCGACTTGGAGAAGGTGCGCGCCCTCTTGGTGGAGAGCTTTCATGCCACCTATGACAGCCTGCATGGCAGGGCCAAGGTGGAGGATCTGATCGCCCATCTCTTTTCACCGGCGGCGCTGAAGACGCGCCTCGTGCGGAAGGATGCCGAATTCCTCGTTGCCGATGACGGCCGCAATATCGGCGGCATGGGTTATGCGGCAATGTCGCAGCAATTGACGAAGACGGTCATGCTGCATCTCCTCTATGTCAGGCCGGCGCTGCAGCGCCAGGGCATCGGCCGCGATATCTTCGCCGAACTCGAAACCTGCTTTCCGGATGCGGAAATCATGCGCCTCGAAGTCGAGCCGCAAAACGCTGCGGCGATCGCCTTCTATCAGATGCACGGCTTCACCGAGGTCGGCCGCAATGAGAATAGCGGAGCCGGACAGTCCGGCATTCCGGCATTGGTGTTGGAGAAGCGCTTGGCGGGTTAAACGCCCGAATCGCTGAGTGCCTTGTGGTGGGTGTGGTAGGTCTGGAGCAGTTGCATCAGTCGCTCCTTGCTGACGGTAAGACCACTCGTTTCGATGCGCAGTTGCCGAAGTTCATTCGTCGCACGTGCGGTATGGAATAGTGAGAACATCGGTTTGCGACCCTGAATGCCGTCTGGTCGGCACCAGACAGCGATTGTATCTCCGGTGCCTTCTGCGTCCGTTCCCGGCGATGCGGACAACAGGTTGCCCAGAACCAGAAAAATTGTTCGCAAAATCCTTTGCGCCAGCGTGGGTGCCGCAGCCTCGATGCGTGCGACTGCCGGCCACGGAATTAATTCTTGCATTAGCCGAAGATCTTTGAAGCCATTTGGGCCTATCGCAATGATCGTCTTATTGGATGAAAAGATCAGGACATAAAGATTGCAAAATAGGTAGTACGCAATTGGCGGCCCACAGAGCAGGGACAGGAAAAGCGAATTCAAAGTCCCATCGAAAATCCAGAAGCCGAAGACAATTATCACCAGTGTTGATAGTGCAATTCTAAGCCGAATATCCCTAGCGGAGTATCCGACCTCACGGATATCGTTCAAGAACATCCGTCTTTTTCCTTCCGCAACAATCATCGTCCGGTTTTTACATAGGTAGAAAAGTGTGATGCCACAAGATTTGAATATCCGTGAAGCTCGCAAGGACGACCTCCCTGCGCTGGTGGCTATGTTTTCGGCCGACGCACGCGGCGGTCACGGCGATACCACGGAACCTGAAGCCTTTTCCGATTATGTCAGGGCCTTCGCCGTCATCGAGGCTTCGCCCGATCAGACGCTTTACGTCGCAGAGCGCGGCGGCGAGGTCGTCGGCACGTTCCAGACGATGGTGACGACCTCGCTCACCGGCCGCGGCTCCTCGGCGATGATCATCGAGGCGGTGCAGACGCGCGCCGATATGCGCGGGCAGGGGGTCGGCGGACTGATGATCGAATTCGCCATTGCCGAGGCAAAAGGCCGCGGTATCGGGCGAGTAGCGTTGACCTCGAATGCAGTGCGCAAGGATGCTCACCGTTTCTATGAAAGGCTGGGCTTCAAGCCCTCGCATCTGGGCTTCAAGATGGCTTTGAAATGACCCTTGGCCATCGTGGAATCGCTGGACAATTCGGCTTGGCGACGGCATAAGCGAGGAAACGAATTCTGGTTTGGCTCGCATCTGGCGGGCACAAGGAAAAGACATGTGGAATCTTCTGGTTCAGACCTTTACCTGGTGGAACGGTCAGACGATGGGCACGCGTTTTGCGACCTGGCGTTTTGGCAAGCGCGTCGGCGAGGATGAATTCGGCAACGTCTACTACGAAGGCGGCATGTCCTCCTACGGTCTGCCGAAGCGTTGGGTGATCTACAAGGGTTATGCCGAAGCCTCCGCCATTCCGCCGGGCTGGCATGGCTGGATGCATCATCGCACCGATGTCCCCCCGTCCAAGGAAAGCTACGTCGCCAAGGATTGGCAGAAGCCGCACCGGCCCAACCATACCGGTTCGCCGCAGGCCTATCGCCCGCCGGGCTCTATCGCCGTTCCGGGCGAACGTCCGCGCGTCACCGGCGATTATGACGCTTGGACGCCGGGCAACTGAGACGGCCCGACCGGGCAATCCCAAGACCCGGCTTTGGCCACAATTGACCTTTACCCGCAGGTTGGCCGCGCTTGACCGCGGCCGTGAACTGAAAATGTCTGGAGACGGGTACACATGAAGCTCTTCACGCGGAACAAGGTCCTGCGTGCCGCCGGATCGCTGCTGGCGCTCTCGGCCCTGCTTCCGCCGGCTGCGGCAAATGCCGCACGCATCGAAAATCCGGTTGCCGTCTTCTCCGGCCTCGACAAGATCACCGGCCGCATCACGACCTTCGACGTCTATGTCAATGAGACGGTACAGTTCGGTGCGCTGCAGGTGACACCGAAGGCCTGTTATTCGCGCGACCAGTCGGAAGCACAGAAGATCGACGGTTTCGTCGAGGTCGATGAGATCACCCTCGACCGCAAGATCCGCCGCATCTTCACCGGCTGGATGTTCGCCGCCAGCCCCGGCCTCAACGCCGTCGAGCACCCGATCTACGACGTCTGGCTGAAGGACTGCAAGGCAAACTCGGATGTTCCGGCTCCTGACGGTGCCAAGGCGACAGCTCGCTAGCGCCTCTCATCACGCTTTACAGCGCCGCGCGCCTTTTCAGACACACAAACAACGACGCTGTAACACTTTGAGTGACGCAGCAACCTGGATGAGCCTATGCGGTGGGTGTCTTGTTCCTCTTGAAAAGGCCCTTGGCAAAGCGAAGCGCACCGGCGAACACAATGAAAACGAGGACGCCGCCCTTTTTGAGGAAGGCGAGGGCGAGTGCCAGCAATCCCACCTTGGCAGCAATCTTGGCGCCCGCGCCCGCAGCGATCATTCCCGCCATCCCATAGGCCGCGATCTTGTCGCCCTCGACGTAGTCGGTATAGGCCATTCCCTTGTCGAACTGCACGAGCTTGGTGACGGTCGGGATGACACCCTCGATCTCTTTCAGCTGGTCGAGGCCGGCGACGAAGTTGAATTGAAATACGCCCTCGCGGCCGAACACACGCACGGAATAGTTCAGCGTGTGCTGCTTATCGTCGCCGAACATTAGATCACGCGCCCAGTGCAGCGCATGCGCGGATTTGTCGTAGTGCGGCGTGGATGCCCAGCCGACAAGCGTGATCTTCGGAAAACCCTGCTTTTCGCGCTCGACGTTGTTTTCCCTGATGGAATCCTTGATGTTCTGCAGCAATTCGTCGTAATTGGTCGTGGCGACATCGACGTCCGAGACATAGCCGTCGGCGCTGTGTTCCACGGTGGAACCCCAGGCCTCTATATCGGTCGGCGCGTATTTCGCCGGGAAGATCATCCCCATCGTTCCCTCCGCCGCCGCCGGAGGATTTCCCCAGATATCGACGAGTACCGTCATCGCGTCGGCAGGGCTGAGATAGTAGAAGTCGGCGGGCACGTTCAGCGTTGCCTTCGCTTCAGGCAGCTTGATCACACCCTGCTGAAAATCGAGCTTCTCCAGCACCGGCTTTTCCGCGTCGGAAAAATCGGTCCTGCTCGGGAACATATCCTGGTAGGGACGTGCACCGGCTTGACCTGCAAATAAGGTCAAAAGGACTGCGGCAGCAAAATATCGTTTCAAAATTCTATCCCCCGTTGCATTTTTGAACCTAGCCAAATCGGCTGGAAAATCAACGTGCGGATGAAACGATCGAGCTTAAAACGTAAGGTGCGGCGACTCCATCGCTGCTGTCAGCATCGCGGCATAATCGGCCTTCGGAACGTCGATCGCTCCGAACGTCTTCAGGTGCTCGGTGGTGAACTGGGTGTCGAGCAGGGTGAAGCCCCTTTCCCGCAGCCGGTCGACCAGATGAACGAGGCAGATCTTCGAGGCATCCGTCCGGCGCGAAAACATGCTTTCGCCGAAGAAGGCCGAGCCGAGCGAGACGCCGTAGAGGCCGCCGACCAGCTCATCGTCCTCCCAGGCTTCGACGGTATGGGCATGGCCCATGTCGTAGAGCGTCGAGTAGAGCGATCTGATCGTCCTGTTGATCCAGGTGCTCGGGCGCCCGGATGTCTCCTCCGCACAGGCAGCAATGACCTGATCGAAAGCGTGATCGAAACGGATCTCGAAGGGTTTCTTGCGCACCGTCTTGGCAAGGCTTTTCGACACATGGAAATGGTCGAACGGCAGCACGCCGCGCAGTTCCGGTTCGACCCAGAAGATCTCCGGGTCGTCGGCGGATTCGGCCATCGGGAAGAGGCCGATGGAATAGGCGCGCAGGAGAATGTCAGGGGTTATGCCTGGTGACTTCCTGCGCGATCCTGCCATTCCTGTCCTATGCCGCCGGTGTGTTGGCGAGGTAGTCTTCCAGCCAGTGGATGTCGTAGTCGCCGTTGGCGATATCCTGGTTGGAGACGAGATCCTGGAATAGCGGCAGCGTTGTATTGATGCCGTCGACGACGAATTCGTCGAGCGCCCGGCGCAGGCGCATCATGCATTCGACGCGGGTACGGCCGTGCACGATCAGCTTGCCGATGAGGCTGTCGTAATAAGGCGGGATCTTGTAGCCCTGATAGGCACCGGAATCGATGCGCACGCCGAGACCACCCGGCGCGTGGAAGTGCGTGATCGTACCGGGTGAGGGCACGAAGGTGCGCGGGTGCTCGGCATTGATACGGCACTCGATGGCGTGACCGGAAAAATGCACTTCGTCCTGCGTCACCGACAGACCGCCGCCGGAAGCGACGCGGATCTGCTCGTGCACGAGGTCGATGCCGGTGATCGCTTCGGTGATCGGATGTTCCACCTGCAGGCGGGTGTTCATTTCGATGAAATAGAACTCGCCGTTCTCGTAGAGGAATTCGATCGTGCCGGCGCCGCGATATTTCAGCTTCTTCATGGCGTCGGCGCAGATCTGGCCGATCTTCATGCGCTGCTCGACGTTGAGGGCCGGCGAATTCGCCTCTTCCCAGACCTTCTGATGGCGCCGCTGCAGCGAGCAGTCGCGCTCGCCGAGATGGATGGCATTGCCTTCGCCGTCGCCGAACACCTGGATTTCGATGTGGCGCGGCTTACCGAGATATTTTTCCATGTAGACGGCATCGTTGCCGAAGGCGGCTGCTGCTTCCGTGCGGGCCGTCGACCAGGCCTCGATCACGTCGGCCTCGCTCTTGGCGACCTTCATGCCGCGTCCGCCGCCGCCGGCCGTGGCCTTGATCAGCACCGGATAGCCGATTTCGGCGGCCGTCTTCAGCGCATCCTCTTCGGTCTTCACTTCGCCGTCCGAGCCTGGAACGACGGGAATGCCGAGTTCCAGCGCCGTCGTCTTGGCGGTGATCTTGTCGCCCATGATGCGGATATGGTCCGCCGTCGGCCCAATGAAAGTGATGCCGTGGGCTTCGAGGATATCGGCGAACTTGGCATTCTCCGACAGAAAGCCGTAGCCCGGATGCACGGCGTCGGCACCGGTGATCTCGCAGGCGGCGACGATCTGGTGGATGTTGAGATAGCTCTCGCGCGAGGAGGGTGGGCCGATGCAGACACTTTCGTCGGCAAGGCGCACATGCATGGCATCGGCGTCGGCGGTGGAATGAACCACGACGCAGGCAATGCCGAGCTCCTTGCAGGCCCGGAGCACGCGAAGGGCGATTTCTCCGCGATTGGCGATGAGGATTTTCGAAATCATGGGCATGGGCCTATTCGATGACGACGAGGGCTTGGCCGTATTCGACGGGATGTCCGTCATCGACGAGGATCTCGGTCACCTTGCCTGACTTCGGCGAAGGGATCTGGTTCATCGTCTTCATCGCTTCGATGATGATCAACGTCTGGCCTTCCTTGACGGTTGCGCCGACTTCGATGAAGGGGCGCGCGCCCGGAGCCGACGCCATATAGACTGTGCCTACCATCGGTGCATTGACGACATTGGCCGGGTTGCGGCTGGGAGCTGCGGCTGGCGCGGCAGCGGCTGCCGCAGCGGGCGCGGCAAAGGCCGGTGCGGCGATCGGCGCCTGAACATATTGCGGCGTGCCGGCGCGCGAAACGCGGATGCGCAGGTCGTCCTGCTCGACCTCGATCTCCGTCAGATCCGTTTCGTTGAGAATATTGGCGAGATCGCGGATCAGTGCCTGGTCGATACCCGATTTCTTTTCAGCCATGGTGTTGCCCTGTCTTATTCTTATGCCGTGATGTTCTTCAGCGCGTGGAGCGCCAGGATGTAGCTGTGAGGCCCGAAGCCACAGATCACGCCTTTGCATGCCGGCGCGATCATCGACTTGTGGCGGAATTCTTCCCGTGCATGCACGTTGGATATGTGGAGCTCGACGACGGGAATGGAAATAGCGCGGATCGCATCATGCAGCGCGACCGATGTATGCGTATAGGCGCCTGCATTGATGGCAACGCCGACGGCCTTTTCGTCGGCCTCATGGAACCAATCGACGAGCGTGCCTTCGTGATTGCTCTGGCGGAAGTCGATATCGAGGCCGAGCTCGCGCCCTGCAGCCTTGCAGTCCGCCTCGATGTCCTTGAGCGTCTTGCCGCCATAAATGCCGGGCTCTCGTTTACCCAGCATGTTCAGGTTGGGGCCGTTCAGGACAAAAATCGTTTGCGTCATCGAATGTTCCGTAAAAGGTACGACGGCAACCTATAGACTCCGCGAAGGCTGAATGAAAGCCCTTACGGAATGGCCAGCGGCAATCGTGCCACATTTGTCCACATGGTTGAAACACTTCGATTTTGGCGATTTGATGAGCTGGCGGCTGGGGGCTGCTTTGCTCAGCAGGCGGTCTTGCCGCAGCTGCGCATGTTCTTGACCTTGGCTTCGAGATCGTCGAGCCCGACGGCGCCGGGCACCAGTTCGTTGCCGATCACATAGGAGGGCGTACCGCTAATGCCGAGACTGGAGGCGAGCTGGTAGGTCGCCTGGACTATACCGTCATTCGGGCTCTTTGCCATCTCGGCGCGGATCTTGTCCGCGCTGACGCCGAGCGAAGCGGCAACCGCGATCGCTGTTTCGTCGGAGGCACGGCCTTCGGTGCCGAGAAGGGCAACGTGGAAATCGGCATATTTCTCCGGTGCGAGCTTGCGGAAGGCGTCGGCCACCTTGTGGGCGGCGACCGAATCCGGCCCGAGGATCGGGAATTCCTTGAGGACGAAACGGACGTTCTTGTCCTTCTTCAGCATCGCCTGCATGTCGGGAAGCGCATGGCGGCAGTAGCTGCAATTATAATCGAAGAATTCGACGACAGTGACATCGCCCTTGGGATTGCCGAGCGTGACGTCGTTCTTTGAATCGAAAATGTCGGTGGTGTTCTCTTCGATCGCCATATTGGCTTTCACCGACCGCTGGGCCTCCTGCTTCTTTTGCAGCGCATCCTGGACTTCGAGCATGATCTCGGGGTTCTCGATCAGGTATTGCTTGATGAATTCGCCGAACTCCTTCTTCTGCTGGTCGTCGAGCGCTGCCGCGGGAAGCGGAAGGGCGATCGATGCGGCAAGCGCCACTGCGGTGAAGGTCTTCGGGAAGAATGCCATGTTATCCTCGTCATCGGCGGGATGGTCGTCTCTTCGTCGAGAAGACCGTCGCCGGGTTAATGGACTTGAATGCGTCGCGTCAAGGTACGGTGCGTTCGGTTCTGCTCAAACAGGAATTTTTCATCCCCGTCCGGCCCTCGCGGGATTGTGATGAGCCGATTAATGCGGCAATTGTCGGGCCGTCACTGAAGAAGCTGAGCGAGAAACGATCTTGTTTTCCATATCGAAACGCAGCGAAGTTGAGCCTTTTCACGCCATGGACGTCCTGGCGGAGGCGACGAAGCGGCGCGCGAGCGGCCATCCCGTGATCTCGATGGCGGTCGGTCAGCCCTCGCATCCGGCACCTGAGGCGGCCCTCGAAGCGGCGCGCGCAGCCCTCGCCGAAGGCAGGATCGGCTATACCGATGCGTTGGGAACGGCGCGGCTGAAATCGGCGCTCGCCTGGCACTACAAGGATCGCCACGGCCTGGAGATCGATCCCAAGCGCATCGCCATCACCACCGGTTCCTCGGCCGGCTTTAATCTCGCCTTCCTGTCGCTTTTCGATGCCGGCGATGCGGTGGCGATCGCAAGACCGGGTTATCCCGCCTATCGCAATATCCTCGGCGCGCTGGGCTTGAAGGTTCTGGAAGTGCCTGTAACGGCCGAGACCCACTTCACCCTGACGCCGCAAAGCCTCGAAGCGGCGCAGAAGGAAAGCGGCATGACGCTGAAAGGCGTGCTGCTCGCAAGCCCGGCCAACCCGACCGGCACGTTGACCGGCCGCGAGGGTCTGAAGGCGCTTTCGGATTACTGCGCGGCCCATTCCATCGCCTTCATCTCCGATGAAATCTATCACGGGCTGACCTTCGCCGGCGAGGAGGCGAGCGCGCTGGAGCTGACCGACGAGGCGATCGTCATCAACTCCTTCTCCAAATATTATTGCATGACCGGCTGGCGAATCGGCTGGATGGTGCTTCCCGAGCGCTTGGTGCGGCCGATCGAGCGGGTGGCGCAGAGCCTCTATATCTCCCCGCCCGAGCTCTCCCAGATTGCCGCCACGGCCGCTCTGAGCGCCGGTGCCGAGCTCGATCGTTACAAGACCAGTTACGCCGCCAACCGCGATTTGCTGATGCGGCGCCTGCCGCAGATCGGGTTTTCGATCGCCTCGCCGATGGACGGCGCCTTCTACGCCTATCTCGACGTCACCCGCTTCACCAATGACAGCATGGGCTTCGCCAAACGCATGCTCGCGGAAATCGACGTCGCCGCCACGCCGGGTCTCGATTTCGATCCGCTGGAGGGAAATCGAACCTTGCGTCTGTCCTATGCGGGCTCGCAAGCGGAGATCGCCGAGGCGGTGGAGCGAATCGCGGCCTGGCTGAAATAGCGCTCGCGGCTGCTTACTCTCTTATCGCTCAGCTACGCGACGAAAACAGTGAGGCAAGCGTCGAAGACGGTTTGTTGTTCAGCCGCGGCACCACCACGAGCTGCTTGATGTCGCCGCGCTTGTAGGCGGCGAGGAAGCGGCGGTAATCCTTGAAGGAGACACAGCCGTTGGAATCGCCGTTCTTGCCGAGCATGTAGGTATGGGCGAGTAGGCCGACACGGTCATAGATGGCGTCGGAACCTTCGACCGGCGTTAGCCGCAATGCTTCGACGCCATGGAAAAGGCTCTCGCGCATGGTGAGGGCATAGGTGTGCGGCGGCGTCGGTCCACGCATCTTCTTGTTGGCGAAACGCGGGTTGTCGCGCATCTTGCCGAGCCCGGAATGGGCCTCGAGGCGCTCGCCGTTCGGCAGATAGACGGTGCTGTTTTCGATATCGTAGATCGCCACGCCTGCGCGCAGCTTCGGCGAGAAGACCGGCTTATCGTAGCGCGGCACTGCATCGTCCTCGTCATCTTCGATCGGCGAGTTCGGCTGGGCGTAGGCAAGTACAGGCTCGTCAGAGCGCTGCGAACCCTTGGAGGCCGGTGTCGGTTTGCCGATGAGGCCATCGGGACGTGCCATCGGCAGCGGCACCGAACCTTCATCCGGCGCCAGCACGAGATCGAAGGGGGGCGCGTCGTCCGCGGCGGCGACGACGTCAGGTGCGGGTGCCGAAGCGGGAATGGAGGCGGTTCTGAGAGGAGGTGTGGTTGGTTCGACCGGGGCCGGCGCGATTTGCCGGGATCCGGCATCGGCAAGCGCAAGCAGGGTCGGGAGTTCGGCTGCGGCGACCGCCTCCTTCGAGGGAACGATGATCCGGTCGCCGTCGTCTTCGTCCGTCTCTGCCGAGGCGAGCTCGACCGGCGCCGTCACGATGACATCGTCCTTGCGGAATTTGGCGCTGTCGGAGATCGCCGCCACGACCGGCTGTTCGGCAGCCATGGCGAGCCGATTGTTTTTGGCGAGAACCGCGAGCGCTGTCGCGGCGGCAGCGGTCTTTTCGGCATGGGATTGAATGAGGCTCGCCGTCAGCGGTACCTTCGGCTTCGCATCGAAGGCGGCCAGCCGGTCGGCCTTGCCGACATGGATCAGCCTCTCGTGACGCGGTGAAGGCGCCAGCTTCGGCGCAGTCGCCACCTGTGCCAGGCGATCCGGCGGAGAATAGGGAGCGGCTAACGAGTGCATCGTCGCGAAGGTCGCGATCAGCCATGTAGAGGTCAGAAATCCGGCGCCGACAACACCGTAAAGGAAACCGCGAGATCTGCGCCAACGGAAAGCAGATCCGCCAAGAAGGGTGACGTCATCGAACGTCCCGACCGCAAACGCCATACTACACTCGTCTTTCAAACTCGCTACGCAGGCCGGCGGCACTGACTGACTAAACTTCGCCGGGGGCCGGTACAGGCGCAAATGGGCCGAATTTAGACCACCCACGACGTCCGACTGTCTCGCAAGGATGACGAATTATGGTTTCTAATTTGTTTACGCGGCGTTGCAGTTTTTCACGACGTCTCAAAAAGATGCGTTGAGGCGTCTCAGGCGCGCTCCATCACATAACTTCCCGGCGCTTCCTCGATCGCGTTCAGCGCGTCGCCGCCGGGTTTGCGGGCCGGCACGCGTCTGCCGTCATGCGTCTCGATCCAGGCCTGCCAATGCGGCCACCATGATCCCGGGGTCTCCGTCGCCTGCTCGAGCCAGGTCTCGTAGTCCCCCTTGGCGGGGCCGCCGGTCCAGAATTGATACTTCTTCCTGTCGGGCGGGTTGACGACGCCGGCGATATGTCCCGAGCCGGTCACGACGAATTCCACCTTGCCGCCGAAGAATCGGCTGCCGAGGAAGACGGACTTGGCAGGTGCGATGTGATCCTCGCGGGTGGCGAGATTATAGATCGGGATTTTGACGTCCTTCAGTGACACGGACTTGCCGTCGAGGATCATCTCGTTCTGCGTCAGCGCATTGTTGAGATAGCAATTGCGCAGGTAGAAGGCATGGTTTGCCGCTGCCATGCGGGTCGAATCGGCGTTCCAGAACAACAGGTCGAAGGGCAGGGGATCCTGGCCCTTGAGGTAGTTGTTGACGAAATAAGGCCAGATCAGCTCGGAGGCGCGCAGCATGTTGAAGGCCATCGACATCTTCGTGCCGTCGAGATAGCCGGCCGCCCGCATATGCTCTTCGAGCGATTCAAGCTGCTCCTCGTCGACAAAGACCTTGAGGTCGCCGGCATGGGTGAAATCGACCTGGGTGGTGAAGAGTGTCGCAGTCTTGATGCGCTTGTTCTTCTCCTTGGCATGCAGCGCCAGTGTCGCGGCCAGCAGCGTACCGCCGACGCAGTAGCCGACGGCGTTGACATCCTTCTCGCCGGTCGCTTTCTCGATTGTATCAAGCGCGAAATCGATGCCTTCGCGGGCATAGGCCGTCCAGTCCTTTTCGGCGTGGCGCGCATCCGGGTTGACCCAGGAAATGACGAACACCGTCTGACCCTGGTCGACGCACCATTTGATGAAGGATTTTTGCGGGTTGAGGTCGAGAATATAGAACTTGTTGATCCAGGGCGGGCAGATCAGCAGCGGCCGCTTCAGCACCGTTTCAGTCGAAGCCTCGTACTGGATGATCTGGCAGATGTCGTTCTGGGCGATCACCTTGCCTGGTGTCAGCGCCATATCGCGGCCGACGGCGAATTTCGTCATGTCGGTCTGGCGAAGACGAAGATCGCCGTTTCCGGCAGCGATATCCTCGGCCAGCATCTTCATGCCGCGCACCAGATTGGCGCCGCTGGTCGCGATTGTCTCGCGGTAGAGTTGCGGATTGGTGGCGATGAAGTTGGTCGGCGAAAGCGCTGCCGTGATCTGCTTCACGTAGAAGCCGGCCTTGTGCTTGGTGTGTTCATCGAGGCCATCGGTTTCCGACACCATCTTTTCCACCCAGTCGGTGGTGAGGAAATAGACCTGGCGGAGAAAATCGAAGAACGGATTCTTCTGCCAGTCCTCGTCCGAGAAGCGCTTGTCCTTGCGGGTGTCCGGCTCGGCAGGCGTGGGATCGCCCTGCATTCGCTGCATCGAGCGCATCCAGAGGCCGAAGAACGAGGACATCAGCTGCGTCTGTGCCTCGAAGGTGCGGCGCGGATCGGAAATCCAGTATTCGGTGACCTTGGAAAGCGTCTTGACCATGTCGGTCATCGGATCGGCGGCGCTTTCGGTGATCTCGCCGCGTTCGCGCGGCGCAAGCCAGGCAGACGCTGCTTGTCCTAGATTTTCGAGCGCCCGAGCGAAATTCATCGCCATGGCCTCAGGATCCTTCAACAGATAGGGATCGAGATCGTTCGCGTCGAAGCCGGTCTTGCCGCCATTCTCCTGCTTGCTGTCGGTCACCATTTCCTCCGGCGGCAGCACCACTCTTTTTATCCATTCGTTGTACATCGTGATCGAACGAGAAAACAAGTTCCACCCGCATCGGCTCATGCTATTGCTTTGTGGCTGCGACAAATTTAACAGTCGAAGCAGTCAAAACTGGATTTTTGAGGCATGACGAAGAACGGCATTCGGCGCATCGCAACCTTCAACCGCACCGCACTGATCTGCGTCGCGGCGGCGATGGCTCTTGCCGGATGCAATCTGACGGCGGAACAAAAGGCCGCAGCCGCCGCCAAGCGAGCGGCGCCGACCGCCGTCGTCATGCCGGCCACTAAGGGCGAGGCGGCCGAGGGCGGCCTTGCTAAATACCCGGACGGCTATCCGAATTTCGGCGCGCCGCTGACCGCCGCCAATGTCCAGATGAGCGACGAGCAGGCGGCCGAACTGCAGCATCAGCTGACGGCACTTGCCGCCCGGCGCAAGGCCGGCACGATCTCGGAAGCAGATTATCAGGCCAAGGTCGCTGAAATGCGGCGTCTCGCCGCCGAGCACGGCACTGATACGCTGTCTGAAATCTCCAAATAGACCTTGCCTTTCAGGCAATTTGGACGCAAAGCCTTCGGCAAGGATCGGAAGACATAATTTTCCCGATAAAGCGCGTTACGCAGCCTTTCCGTCAAAGATTCGCCGCGTCGCTTGGGTCTGATGAATACGGCGTTGCGATTCTGAAGTTCGTGTCGCAGCCGCCGGGAGACGGAACGAACTTCGATTGCGGCCCGAAATGCCGCCTTTCCATGGGGAATGAGATGGAAGAGTTTCACAAAGTCCGGCGTTTGCCGCCTTATGTTTTCGAACAGGTCAACCGTTTGAAGGCAAGCGCGCGAGCGGGCGGCGCCGATATCATCGATCTCGGCATGGGAAACCCCGACCTTCCCACTCCCCAGTCGATCGTCGACAAGCTGTGCGAGGTCGTGCAGGATCCGCGCACGCACCGTTACTCCTCTTCCAAGGGCATTCCGGGGCTGCGCCGCGCCCAGGCCGCCTATTATGCCCGCCGTTTCGGCGTCAAGCTCAACCCGGATACCCAGGTGGTTGCCACCTTGGGCTCCAAGGAAGGCTTCGCCAACATGGCGCAGGCAATCACGGCGCCTGGCGACGTGATCCTCTGCCCGAATCCCACCTATCCGATCCACGCCTTCGGCTTCCTGATGGCGGGTGGCGTGATCCGTTCCATGTCGGTGGAGCCGGATGCGAGCTTCTTCGAACCGCTGGAACGCGCCGTCAAGCATTCGATCCCGAAGCCCTTGGCGCTGATCCTCAACTATCCCTCGAACCCGACGGCTTTTGTCGCGACGCTCGATTTCTACAAGGACGTCATCGCCTTTGCGAAAAAGCATGACATCATCGTGCTTTCCGATCTTGCCTATTCGGAAATCTACTTCGACGGCGCCCCGCCGCCGTCGGTTCTCGAAGTGCCGGGCGCTATGGACGTGACCGTCGAGTTCACCTCGATGTCGAAAACCTTCTCCATGCCCGGCTGGCGCATGGGCTTTGCCGTCGGCAACGAGCGACTGATCGCAGCGCTCACCCGCGTCAAGTCCTATCTCGACTACGGCGCCTTCACGCCGATCCAGGTGGCGGCAACGCACGCGCTGAACGGCGATGGTTCCGACATTGCGGAAGTCCGCAACGTCTATAAACGTCGCCGCGACGTCATGGTCGAAAGCTTCGGCAAGGCCGGGTTCGACGTGCCGCCGCCGGCTGCGACGATGTTCGCCTGGGCGAAGATCCCGGAAAAGTTCCGTCATCTCGGTTCGCTGGAATTCTCCAAGCTGCTGGTCGAGAAGGCCGACGTCGCCGTTGCCCCGGGCATCGGCTTCGGCGAAATGGGCGACGACTACGTCCGTCTGGCACTTGTCGAGAATGAACACCGCATCCGCCAGGCTGCGCGCAACATCAAGAAGTTCATGTCGACGGCAGACGAGACGATGCACAACGTCATCTCGCTGAACGCACACCGCTAATCCAACCGTTGGGCAGCCGCGTCATGCGGCTGCCGCCACACAGACATTTCAGGATCGATCCATGGCAGATGCCCTCAAAATCGGCATTGCGGGCTTGGGCACCGTTGGCGCCTCGCTTGTCCGCATCATTCAGCAGAAAAGCAACGAGCTTGCCGTCACCTGCGGGCGTCCGATCACCATCACCGCCGTTTCGGCACGTGACAAGGCGAGGGACCGCGGCATCGATCTTTCCGCTGTTACCTGGTTCGACCGGCCGGAAGAGCTTGCCGAAAAGGGCGATATCGACGTCTTCGTCGAGCTGATGGGCGGCGCCGAAGGGGCTGCCAACATCTCGGTGCGTACGGCACTCCAGCGTGGTCTCCATGTGGTGACAGCCAACAAGGCGCTGCTTGCCTATCACGGCGTCGAGCTTGCGACGATCGCCGAGGAGAAGGGGTCGCTGCTGAACTTCGAGGCGGCGGTCGCCGGCGGCATCCCGGTCATCAAGGCCCTGCGTGAATCGCTGACGGGCAATTCCGTCTCGCGCATCTATGGCATCATGAATGGCACCTGCAATTATATCCTGACCAAGATGGAGAAGGAGGGGCTTTCCTTCGCCGAATGCCTCAAGGAAGCGCAGCGGCTGGGTTATGCCGAGGCCGATCCGGCCTTCGATATCGAGGGCAACGACACGGCCCATAAGCTTTCCATCTTGACGACGCTCGCCTTCGGCAATCAGATCGCCGCCGACGACATCTATCTCGAAGGCATCACCAACATCTCGATCGAGGATATCCACGCCGCTGCCGAACTCGGTTATCGCATCAAGCTCTTGGGCGTTGCCCAGCGCACCGATACCGGCATCGAACAGCGCGTCCATCCCACAATGGTGCCGGTCGATTCGGTCATCGCCCAGGTCGACGGCGTTACCAATGCAGTGGCGATCGAATCCGACGTGCTCGGCGAACTGCTGATGGTCGGCCCTGGCGCCGGCGGCAACGCCACAGCCTCGTCGGTGCTTGGTGATATCGCCGATATCGCCAAGAGCCAGCCGGGCGCCCAGCGGGTGCCGGTGCTCGGCCATCCCGCAACCACACTGGAACCCTATCGCAAGGCGCAGATGCAGAGCCACGAGGGCGGCTATTTCATCCGCCTGACCGTGCTCGACCGCACCGGCGTCTTTGCCAGCGTCGCAACCCGCATGGCCGAAAACAACATCTCGCTGGAATCGATCGTCCAGCGCTCCAAGCAGCACCTGGCGCCATCGCATCACCAGACGATCATTCTCGTCACCCACGCGACGACGGAAGACTCGGTGCGCAAGGCAGTCGCTTCGATCAAGTCGGAAGGTTACCTCTTCGGCGAGCCGCAGGTGATTCGCATCGAGCGGCCCAAAGAGGAAGGCTGAGCTTTTTCCCGTCCCGGAGGACCGTTGAGCCGCCCTGTTCCTGCAGGGCAGTTTTTTCTGTTATCTATTCAACCTTCCCTTACGGAAGCCTATATTAACAGATACCGAAATATTGATATAACTAAACCTAAGATGGTGAGTCGTCTGGGTGGAGAATTTCATGAGTAAGGACAGCCACGCCGGGAAGGGGTATGGCTACCCGAGCGATGTGCCGCCGAACCCTCCTGATATGCCTGAGGAAATCCTCAAGCCGGCCTACCGTGAAATTCCTGAAGAGGTCTCTGATGAGGCTGAAGACGAGGAAAACACGGAAGGCCGTAACTGGGCCATTCTGCTGACGCTGTTTTCGTTCCTGCTGGTGCAGTTCGCCGGCATCGCCCTGATCGTCTGGGCGGTATTCTGGTAAAAACCCGTGTCTGCAAATCCATCGCTATGTTATCTCCGCTGCTCCTGTAGAAAGAGCAGATGAAGTCAGCGGAGTATGGCATGGCAGATCTCGTCGATCCGGTACAGCGCGCGTTTCTCGGCGTGGAGAAATCCGCGCTCGACAATCGCTGGGTCGCGCGGCTCGACCAGGCAGGGCAGAACCGCGCGCTGGCCATGTCGCAGATCCACGGACTGCCAGATCTGATCGCCCGGGTGCTGGCCGGGCGCGGCGTGACGGTAGACGAGGCGATCGAATTCCTCGACCCGACGATCCGCAGCCTGATGCCCGATCCCCATAAGCTGACCGATTGCGAAAAGGCCGCAAATCGCCTCCTGCGTGCCATCGAGCGCGGCGAGAGCGTCGCGATCTTCGGCGACTACGACGTCGACGGTGCAGCCTCCTCGGCGCTGATGTTTCGCTTTCTCAGCCATTTCGGCGTCAGGGCGACCATCTATATCCCCGACCGCGTCTTCGAAGGTTACGGCCCTAATCCGGCGGCGATCAACCAGTTGATCGATAACGGTGCTGAGCTGATCGTCACCGTCGATTGTGGCTCCACCAGCCACGAGGCGCTGGCCGCCGCTGCCGCGCGCAACATCGATGTCGTCGTCATCGATCACCACCAGGTGACACATGAGCTGCCGCCCTGCCATGCGCTGGTCAACCCGAACCGCGAGGACGACCTCTCGGGGCAGGGGCATCTTTGCGCCGCCGGCGTCGTCTTCATGGTGCTGGTCGCGACGCTCCGGCTGCTGCGCGCGGCCGGCAATAAGCGCATCCTGGCGATCGACCTGCTGCAGTGGCTGGATATCGTAGCACTTGCGACGGTCTGCGATGTCGTGCCGCTGAAGGGCCTTAACCGCGCCTATGTGGTGAAGGGGCTGGTCGCTGCCCGCCACCAGAGCAATGCCGGGCTGGCTGCACTCTTCCGCAAGGCGGGGCTCGCCGGCCCGGTGACACCCTATCATTTCGGCTTCCTGATCGGCCCGCGCATCAATGCCGGCGGGCGGATCGGCGACGCGGCACTCGGAAGCCGCCTGCTGACGCTCGACGACGCCGGAGAGGCTGATGTGATCGCGCAGCGCCTCGACGAGCTCAATCGAGAACGCCAGGCGATGGAGGCGATCATGCTGCAGGAGGCCGAAGCCGAGGCGCTTGCCGAATATGGCGACGGCGAGGGTGCCTCCGTCATCGTCACCGCCCATGAGAAATGGCATCCCGGCATCGTCGGGCTGATCGCGGCGCGGCTGAAGGAAAAATTCAAACGGCCCGCTTTCGCGATCGCCTTCGATCCCTCCGGCCGCGGCACCGGCTCGGGCCGCTCGATCAACGGCTTCGACATGGGCAGGATGGTCCGGGCTGCGGTTGACGAGGGTCTGCTCGTCAAAGGCGGCGGCCACGCCATGGCCGCGGGCCTGACGGTTGAGCGCACCGATCTCGGCAGGCTGAGGACCTTCTTCACCGAGAAGGCCGAGAGGACGGTGGCCAGCCTCGTCGCCAACGAAACGCTGAAGATCGACGGCGCGATCGGCGCAAGCGGCGCCACCCTCGAACTCATCGACCGCCTGGAGGCCGCCGGCCCCTATGGCTCCGGTCACGCACAGCCGCTCTTTGCCATACCGGCGCATCGCCTGCGCGACGCCCGCCTGGTCGGCGAGAAACATGTGAAGGTGACGCTGGAGGCCATGGACGGATCGCGACTCGACGGCATCGCCTTCCGCGCCGCCGATACGCCGCTTGGCAATCTTCTCATCAATTCACGCGGCGCCAACCTGCATGTCGCCGGTTCGCTCGGTGCCGATCATTACCAGGGCGCACGCCGCATCCAGCTGCGCGTCTGCGATGCAGCGCCGGCGAAATAGAGCAGTCGCGCAAGAGCGCTGACGATGTGGAGTGTCAAGGGAGAGAAAGTGGTACGCCCTAGGGGAGTCGAACCCCTCTTCCCAGAATGAAAATCTGGTGTCCTAACCGATAGACGAAGGGCGCTTCCTTCGTGGTGGCGCCCTTATAGTCAGCGCCTTCGAAGGCCGCAAGCGCCAAGGCGCGAAAAAATCATCGTTTTCGCCGATTTATTTTGGCTGTGGAAAAATGAGGCGCAAGCTGCGGCGGAGCGGAGACAAATCAAACCGGCGGGCTAGGATGGGCAGCGTCGCGCGAACCGAAGGGTTCTCCTCGAGGGGACTGACAGGGCCGGCCGACGTCGATCGAATGACGACGGCCTATCAACAGGATGGTACGCCCTAGGGGAGTCGAACCCCTCTTTACAGAATGAGAATCTGTCGTCCTAACCGATAGACGAAGGGCGCAGGTAGCTTCGTTAAAATAGGAGCGCGCGCCGGCTTCTGCAAGCGGAAGTGATGGCTTCTATATGGAGAGAAAGTGGTACGCCCTAGGGGAGTCGAACCCCTCTTCCCAGAATGAAAATCTGGTGTCCTAACCGATAGACGAAGGGCGCTTCCTTCGTGGTGGCGCCCTTATAGTCAGGCGTTTTGAATCCCGCAAGCGGAATTGCGGTTTTCCTTCAAAAAAATGACAGGAAATCCGAGTGCATTCGAGAAGCCGATTATTGAAGCTGAATCAATAGGCTGCCGGTTGTTTCTTTAACGCGACGAGGCGGCGCTGCCGTAACGTGATGCGAAAATCGCGCGGCCGTCAGGCGGCCGTCAGATCGCTCTTGCCGTCGTGATCGGCGCCCGTTTGCCGCCGCAGCCCCAGTTCCAGTCACGGGTTTTGCCGGTATCGAGGTGAACCGAATCCGTGTGGCAGTAGGTGCCGACGCCGCCGCGGTCCGGCAACGAGCGGATATAGGCGGCGATGTCCCATTTCGTCACGCCGTCGATCTGGATGTCGGCGGCCTCGCAGCTCTTGTGCATCGATTCGTCGGCGCCGCCGGCGAGGCGGTTGTGCTCTTCGTCGCGATAGCCGGAAGTGACGATGACAGGCCGGCCGAAATGGCTTTCGACCGTCTTGATCACTTTCAGCAGGTCGGGCTTGAAGCAGCCGACCTCGACCTTGTCGTTCTGGAGATGCAGCCTGTTCGGCGCGATGCGCGTCATGCCGGGCAGGGCCGCCTTGTGCAGCAGGCCGGAAAGGCTGCCAAGCAGGTTCTGCTTCGGCGCACTGTAGAGCGCGTTCATCGTCGAGGTGGGAATGCTGCCCGTCGCCAACGACGCTGTCTGCACGGGCGCAAGCTGCGTGCTGCTATTCTGTGAGGATTGCTGCGGCAGCACCGGCTCCGCCGGCTGCTGGGGCACGGGCGGCTGGCTGTAGACGCTGCTTCGCGACGGTGCTGCACCTTCCACCGGCACATAGGCCTGCGGCTGAATGATCGTGGACGTGCTGTTGTTCTGCGGCGCCGGCTGGTGATCGGAAAAGATGCTCATCGCCTGCGCGTTGATCCGGGTCGACTGCAGGACGAGCCCGCCGATATTGGCGGGCGCCGCCGTTGCCGAACCGGCGGGCGGGACGGCTGCATTCGGATCTGGTGCTACGACCTGAGGCGCGCCTTGGGCGCCGGAGACGTTGACCAGCCGGGGATCGCTATAGACCGAACGTGGGGCAGGGCTTGCAGGCGCTGCCGTGGCGAGCTGCGGTGCTGCTGCGGCTTGCACCGCCGGAACCGCCGCCGCCGAATCGAGCGCCTTCTTGTCCGACGCGCAGCCGGACAGCGCCAGCACCGAGGTGGCGATCAGCAAAGCGCCCGTCACGGGCATCCGCATCTGCATGTTAAGCAAGCGACAGTCTCCAGTTGATGCGGAAAATCGGCGAAAAACGCTTCTCTTCCGCTTCGAGTCGCCAGGAGATTGCCTGCGGCGTCGGATCGCGGCAAGCGCCGAGGCGCCGGCCGGACCCGAAATCGAAAAAGCCGCAAGCCTCGCAAAAGCCTTGCGACGAAAACCCTTACCAGGCGCCGGTATTGCCCATCGAGGCCCAGGGCTCAGCGGCCGGAAGCGGGCTGCCTTTCTGCAGGATTTCGATCGAGATGCCATCGGGCGAGCGCACGAAGGCCATGTTGCCGTCGCGCGGCGGCCGGTTGATGGTGATGCCGTTGTCCATCAGATTCTGGCAGGTGGCGTAAATATCGTCGACCTCATAAGCGAGGTGGCCGAAATTGCGACCTCCGCTATAATCTTCCGTGTCCCAATTGTAGGTAAGCTCGAGGCAGGGGGCTTTTTCGCTGCGCGCACGGTCGAGATCGTCGCGAGCAGCCAGGAAAACCAGGGTGAAGCGGCCCTTCTCGTTTTCGTGGCGGCGAATCTCCTCCAGCCCGAACAGCGTGGTGTAAAAGGTGAGGGAGGCGTCGAGGTCTTTGACGCGAACCATTGTATGAAGATAACGCATTCTATTTACTCCTTTATTGGGGCTAGCTTTTTTCGGCGAGCCGAGGTCAGCTTCGGGCAAGTCATCTTTATAAAATGTGCACCTGGGAATAACCGAAAACTAGGACTTGCGCTTATCCGTTACCAAGATGTTAATCTTGATTTCAAGAATCAGTTAACCGTAACAGTGTGACGCGTATTCGAGGGGCTGGCGACAATGGCTGACAGGATTTCATCGAACGAATACTCCGACCTCGACGAGCTATCAGGAGAGGCGGTCGATCTTGTTGAAATCACCGGCGTCGTCAAGTGGTTCGACGTCGCCAAGGGTTTCGGCTTCATCGTGCCCGACAACGGCATGCAGGATGTTCTCCTGCACGTGACCTGCCTGCGCCGCGACGGTTACCAGACGATCCTCGAGGGAACGCGCATCGTCGCCCTCATCCAGCGCCGCGAGCGCGGCTATCAGGCTTTCAAGATCCTCTCGATGGACCAGTCGACCGCGGTTCATCCCTCGCAGCTGCCGCCGGTGCGCACCCATGTGCAGGTCACCGCGACGAGCGGGCTCGAGCGTGCGCTGGTCAAGTGGTTCAACCGCACCAAGGGCTTCGGCTTCCTGACGCGTGGCGAGGGCACCGAAGATATCTTCGTGCACATGGAAACGCTCCGCCGCTTCGGCCTGACGGAACTGCGCCCCGGTCAGGTGGTGCTCGTCCGCTTCGGCGACGGCGAAAAGGGCCTGATGGCCGCAGAGATCCATCCCGACGTTCCGAGCCCGGCAAGCCGGTCGCACTGAACATGCGCGGCCTAATCCTATTTGATGCCATCAGAAGCGCCATCCTGGCGCTTTTTTTCATGGTCGCGCTGCCGGCGTTCGCTGACGAGCAGATGCGGTTCGACAAGGAGCCGCTGCTGATCCAGACCGCTGCGGGCAAGGTGCTGCATTTTACCGTCGAGATCGCCTCGACCCCGGACCAACGCGCCCGCGGACTGATGTTTCGCAAGGTGATGGCCGACGATGCCGGCATGATCTTCGATTTCGACGAGCCGCGGCGCGTCACCATGTGGATGGAAAACACCATCCTGCCGCTCGACATGCTTTTTGCCGACGACACCGGCACGATTCGCCACATCAAGGAAAAGGCAGTGCCCTATTCGCGCGACATCATCGATTCGATGGTTGCGGTGAAATACGTCGTTGAACTCAATGCCGGCATCGTCGCCAAACTGGGAATCAAGCCTGGCGACAGGATCGTCAGCGCTACGACGACCAAGAAGGCGAAGTGACGGCGCATGCGAGCCGCGATGCGGCTGTCAAGGAATTCAACAATATCGGGATATTTGAATGGTCGGAGTGGAGAGATTCGAACTCCCGACCCTCTGGTCCCAAACCAGATGCGCTACCAGGCTGCGCTACACTCCGTGCCGTGAATGGCAGGGGAGATACACGGTTCACCTCCCCGTCGCAACCCATAAATCCAGCACAGGCTGGAGATTTTCTCGCCAGCCTGTGGATGCAGTTAGAATAATCTCGGATGTGCCGTCAATTTGCCGGCGAGGCGCAATGGGCGTCGGGACGGATCGGCCTTAGCCGCGGGCGAGCAGGCCGATATATTGGGCGTAGCTGATGGCAAGGTAGAAGAAAGCTGTGATGCCAGCACCTATCACAATGGCATTGAACTCCGCCGAACGTCTCATCATGCGTGCAAATCCACTGAAATCGATTGAGCCGTAAACTAGTGCCGAGGGAAGGCAGCGGCAATCAGGTTGTGATCACAAGGTGAGACAAGCGGTAATATTGCGAAATCCGGCCGGCAATCCCCGGATTTGAAGGGGAGGCGGGGCCGGCATCCCCTCGACATGCAAACGGAGTCGGCAGCGGCGTCGTTCACCGCCTTTTTTCTTGAAAAAGCGGGGATTCGCGGCTAAGCAAAATTCATCTCTTTGCGTTATCCTCAGCGATGATGCAAAAGGTCCGGTACGGGCCGGCAACGGGATTGAGATCATGAAAGGCGGGCGCTGCCCGCATAGTCGGAGACGCTGCAGTCATGTCTGCCAAGATCTATCGTCCAGCCAAGACCGCCATGCAGTCCGGCAAGGCCAAGACCCATCTTTGGGTGCTTGAATACGATCAGGAGTCGGCGCGCAAGATCGATCCGATCATGGGCTATACCTCGTCGGGCGATATGCGCCAGCAGGTGAAGCTCACCTTCGAAACGCAGGAACTCGCCGAAGCCTATGCCCAGCGCAACGGCATCGAATACCGCGTCATCGCACCGAAGGATCCGGTCCGCCAGGTTGTCGCCTATCCCGACAATTTCCGCTATACCCGCACGCAGCCCTGGACGCACTGAGATTTCTCGTCCAGATATGCCGCATCCGGTCGCGCTCGTGAGACGCGGCCAACAGACGGCCCCTTAGCTCAGCTGGATAGAGCACCTGCCTTCTAAGCAGGTTGTCGCAGGTTCGATTCCTGCAGGGGTCGCCACAAATCCAATGACTTGAAGCCGCCGCGTGACCAGCCCGAAGGGGCCCGGTCACTCGGCGCTCACATTGACCGCCGTCCGGCCAATCCCGCGTACGGCGGCCGGACGGGCGTCCCTAAAGCGCGTCGCGATCTTTCGCTCCTCGCGCTTTAGGTCTCTGTTTTCGCGCATGTCGTTGTCGCAAAACCGCTGCGCACTTTTGCGCGACATGCTTTAGCTAGAAGGATTGAGTCCGGTCGCGCAGCGGCCGGTCCTTTGCGCGACCGAACCGTCACGGGCCTCCATCATCTCGCTGATTAGTGGGCTTCGTACCGCTCTCCAAGTTCGTCGACGATCAGCAGCGTGCAGCCGCACAACTGCTTCTGGAAACGGAGGACTCGCCGCTAAAGCACGATGCGTAGATTCAAAGAGTTAGAGCGCCGTGCGTCCGAAAGGACGCACGGCGCTCTATACCGGTGCGGAATTATTGTTCGAACTTATCTCGCAACGCTAGAAACGCGGCGCCACTTTGATCACCGGCAACCTTCCGTTCGACGAAATGGACGGAGACCTTGGGATTCGAGCGCCTGACCGGCGCTTTGCTGGACCGCATCACCCACCACGCAACATCCTCGAGATGAACGGCGACAGCTATCGCCTCGCGCAAAGCCGCGCCCGAAAGGCCGGCTGACACCTGTCGAAAAATCGCGGCGCGCAGATTGCGCGCCGCGTGGCTGGTTTTTACTCCTCCGGCGTCGACATATCTCCGGATTGTTGGCACGATTGTTGTGGCGATCGGACGACCGCCACAACGGGTACGGCTACAGAAGAAAATCGCCTGTCCCCAGGTGGACGAGGCCCTTCATCTGAACCTCGAAATCACGAACGCCGTCGCCGTTCAGGTCGCCCTGGATAACGGTAGCGTCGTTCGCGGATCCAGCCTTGTCTTCATAGTGCCAAGCGAGCGCGCCAGCCTTGTGGTCGAAAGAGGCATCCTCCTGCGCCAGGAAATGGAAGGTTCCATTGCCCTGCGCAGAGCCATTCGCATCTATCGCCGAGAAGTCCATCTTATCGACGCCGTGCTGGAAGTCGGTGATGACGTCGCGGTTCGAGCCGGACCCGATTTCCGTCGGTGCTTTGAAGACAAACGTATCCGCGCTGACGCCACCGGTCATGATGTCCTTGCCGGCACCACCGATGATGACGTCCGTGCCGGCGCCGCCGTTCAGCTTGTCCGCGCCGGCCCCGCCATCGAGAACGTTGCTGCCGCTATTGCCGGTCAGCACGTCGTTGTAGCTGGAGCCAGTCAAGTTTTCGATGCTGACGAACTTGTCGCCGGTAGCATGCCCGCCCGATGCGGCCCCAGTCGCCAAGTTGACGTTGACCCCGCCGGAGCCCGCATAGCCCGCCGTGTCCTGTCCGGTACCACCATTGATGACGTCCCCGCCGGCGCCGCCGCTGAGCTTGTCCGCGCCAGCCCCGCCATTGAGAACGTTGCTGCCGCCATTGCCGCCGGTCAGCACGTCGTTGTAGCTGGAGCCCGTCAAGTTTTCGATGCCGGCGATCTTGTCACCGGTGGCTTGCCCGCCCGATGCGGCCTTAGTCGCCAAGTTGACGTTGACCGCGATGGAGCCCGCATAGCTGGCCGTGTCGTTGCCAGTGCCGCCGTCGAGCACGTCCGCGCCGGCGCCGCCCTTCAACACGTCACTACCGCCGAGACCCTTGAAGGTTTCGTTGCCGCCGTTGGACTGGCCGGTGTGTGGCATGATGTCGTTGCCGTTGGTCCCGACGAATTCCTTCGTCGGCGTGGTTGGCGTTCCCGGTTGTGTCGGTGTGGTTGGCGTTCCCGGTTGCGTCGGCGTGGTTGGCGTTCCCGGTTGCGTCGGCGTAGTTGGCGTTCCCGGTGCTGCGCTGGAGCTCGATTCGTAGGCACCGACATCGACAGTTCCAACGACGCGAGCGTGGCCGTCCAGATCGTCCGAGGCGACGCCGTACTTGTTGGTTCCGTGGTCGATCGCCAGCGAGCCGGAGCCGAGGTGGAAGTTATCGCTCGCTGCCCCCGAGAATTTCGGGTCGACGCCGAGCTGGTTGCCGTTCGCCGCGCTCGGCATCGCGTTGCCGCCGTCGGTCTTGACCGAGGCCTGGCCGGCCGTGCCGTTGTAGGTGATGTTGTTGGCCCAGACGACGTTAGTGTTCTTGTAGCTGTCGGTCGACGTGTTATCGATCGCGGTGTTGTTCTTGTTCAGCGATGGGTCCGCCACGGCGATGTTGTTGACCCAGGTGTTGTTGCTCGACGCCGAATTGCTGAGCTCGCCGCGCCAGGTACCACTATTCGCCGGGTCCTGATTGTTGTGGTATGCGGTGTTGTTTTTCACCGTGACGGAGTCGCTCCAGGTAACCTGGATGCCTTTGCCGCCGTTCTGGTAGACGAGGTTGTTCTCGACCAGGGTCTTGAACGTGTAGTTCGGATGACCGCTCGCCTGCGTGCTCTGGAAATCGTCGATGATGATGCCGTTGCCATCGGTGTGCGCACCCGACTTCGTGACGTTGTCGTGCGAGATGTTGTTCCGCACGATCGTCCGGTAGCCCTCCGTCGAAGTATCGCCGGTGATGTTCCGGTTCTCGTAGATCGAGATGCCCGAGAACCAGCCCGTCGATGCGTTATTGTAGGTCTCGTTCCCTTCGATTTTGATGAAGTCCGACTGGTTGAACTGGATGCCGGACTCGCCGCTGCCGTGGACCTTGTTGTTGAGAACTGAGATGTGGTGGACGTTGTTCGCTTCGATGCCGTCGCCTTTGGCGCCGCCGATGTCAAAGCCGTCGATTGTCACGTAGTTGGCGTTGACGCTGATCGCGTTCCACGAGCCCGCGGGCGGCCGGATCAGCGCCCCGCCGGGCACTTCCGAGCGCAGCGTGATGTCGGCTGCCGCCGAGCCGTCTTTGTCGAAGTTAATAGCTTCGTTGTAGGTCCCCGCCTTCACCACGACCTCGTCGCCGGGCTTAAGGTTCGCCGACATCGCCTCGCTGATCGTGCGAAAGGGAGAGGAGGTGCTGCCGTTGCCGCCGTTGCTGCCAGTTGTCGCTACGTAGTATGTTGTCATGGTCTTGTTCCTCAACCCCCGCCCGTTAATATTTGTGGTTAATCCTGCTTTACGGCGGCAGGTTATAGGGCGACATTTTGGAGGGCGCAACAGCAACGCAACAGTAAGTGCTTGAGAAGCATAGCCTTATTGCTGCCACAATATCCGAATCGATCCAAAGTTACGTTTTGAAATATTTGGTGAATTTCGAGTCGCCCAAAATGTGGCGGTATTAATATCTCGCCTGCCGCGAGTTATTCTTTCTGCAACCAGAGCGACATGCATCCATTGAAAACTTTAGAAAAACCTGATGCGCGTGGTTGGATTGCTCCCGCCAAATGCGGAATCGACATTTTTTTCTGAATTCGGCAATTTTGGGCAGCATCGCCTTACGATTGGTGCTGGTCGAGGTGGTAATGGGAGGTCGACAGTATCGATTCGACCAACCCATTGCCCAGCATTTCAAGCGCCACCGCGTTCCCGCCGAGACCATCGGGCATGCGGTGTGACTATACTTTGGCTGCGGACTGATGCCTGGTCCAGGAGCGTGAGACTGACTGAAAGGCGCCTCAAGAGCCATCGTCGCTATTCTCTCCAAAGCAAGTTCGCGGAGCGTGTTCACATTTCGTTCCTGTGGTGCTAGGCTCACCTTCCGCGACGGGCGAGGGGAGGCCTTATGGATCAAAGGGGCAAGTTTGAGCGACTGAAGGCGCTTCACCAGGGCGACAGGGCTTTTGTCATCCCGAACCCATGGGACGCCGGTTCGGCTCGCCTGCTCGCGAGCCTTGGCTTCGAGGCGCTTGCGACTACCAGGGTTACGCCTTTTCCAAAGGCAAATTGGATTCATTTGCGAGCCTTGGACGGGATGAGGTCCTTGAGAACGCCGCCGAGATCGTTGGCGCTGTTGATCTTCCTGTGTCTGCCGACCTTGAAGATGGCTTCGGTGCGTCGCCAGAAATCTGTGCGGAAACCGTCCGCCTGGCCTGCGAAACCGGACTTGTCGGCGGATCAATCGAAGACGCAACAGGCAATCCTGCTGCCCCGATCTACGACCTATCGCAGGCCGTTGAGCGCATCCATGCTGCCGCGGAGGCTGCACGCGGTCTACCTTTCCTTCTCACTGCGCGGGCGGAGAATTATCTTTGGGAGAGACCCGATCTGGAGGACACCATCGAACGGCTGCAAGCATTTTCGGCCGCCGGGGCAGATGTGCTTTACGCCCCCGGCTTGCCTGATATCGAGGCAATCAGAACCGTTTGTGGGGCCGTGGACAAGCCAGTCAACGTGGTCATGGGTTTGAAAGGGCGAAAATACTCGGTTGCCGAACTGTCGAGCGCCGGAGTACGGCGCGTGAGCGTCGGCGGCTCTTTCGCGCGGGCAGCGCTGGGTGCGTTGATGCGCGCCGCTATGGAGGTCAAAACAGCCGGTACGTTTGAATATGCCGACGACGCGCTCTCCGCTGCATTCGCCAGCCAACTGATGTCACGGGAGAAGCGGCGGGACAGGCTATGAGTTGGGCCGAGAAGCAAAGGTTTCCTCAAGGGACCGCTGCGGCAGTTGGTCTGTCTGCAGCAGGCCGTCCCGGACGGAACGTCACGACGACTTTTTTCGCGCGGATGAAACCATCCAACCCGTAACAGGGCTGGAGTTCGATTTCGATGTCTTCCGGTCCTTTTGGCAGGGCATAGTAGCCGGCTCGGCCACGATCTGTTGCGTAGCGGAGGATGAGACCATTGATCACGTTCTGGTGGCTGAAGCCGTCCAGCTGCAGGTCCATGATATCTTCGAAGGCGAAGGTGACGACTGCGTGCTTGTCAAGGATGCGGTATCCATCTTGATCAACGGCATCGGTGCAAATCCAGCCGTGTATCTTCAGCTCGCAGATGCCGGTGCGATTGAGTGTGAGGCTCAAAATTTCCGCGTCATGAAGGGTCGGCTTCTGGCCGAACCACGCCAGCAGTTCCGGACCTCCGGCTATCTTCTCGTAGGTCATCTCATCTCACACGGCAGATTGGTGATGGCATACAGATAGCCATCTGTCGCCGGCCTGCGAGCCTGACACCGCAAGCCTGTTTAGCGACCTTGAAAAATTTTGATCAGCTTCGGTGTGAACCTGTGGCTTTTGATGTCAACGAAATCGTCATAGGTGGCGCGACCAGAAATCATCGCTGCGAGAAGCCGGCTGCAGGCAACCCGCGGAGCATCTTTGTCCGAAGCGTTTGTCACAAGACCAGCATTGTGACGGGCGTTTGCATCGAAGCTCTTCACGCAAATATTGACTGCTTCATTTCTCGCTCTTGCACTGCCCTGCGTTAGTGTGACGAAAGAATCATACTCCTGACGCGTTGGCGTGCAGGCAGTCAGCAATCCCATGGCAATCAATACTGTCACGATACCAGCGCGCATTATTATATTATTCCTTTGATGACCCATTGATCGACGTTTGATGTTTATTTCGATTCGTGTGACGCGGGATAGACCATCTGCGAAATTGCGAAGGCCGATCAGAAGGCAGAAATGCCTTGCATCAAACGCGCTTGAAATGGCGAAGCCAGGAAGATGTGCGCGGCTCGAATTCGGCAGTCGTTCCATTATTCGTTAAAGCTCAGGAACGCGGTGCCCCTATCTGTTCGAGCGGCGGATTTGCACTGCTCGAGCGTTTCCGCAAATTCTTCTCTGGAATCTGCTTGAGCGATCTCAGTGAACGACTGAGAGGTAACGGATGCCGGCTTCATCCGCCGCTCTCATCAGCGCTTCCCGTGCGGCGTTTGGCGGCGTCGTGCCGCGGATGGCGTCGAGGCATGTCCTGACCGCCACGACGTACTCCTCGCCATCATCGCCCGGCCATTCGGAAATGAGCATGGTGGCTGCATCTCCGAGGGTTCTGACGATGCTGTATTTTTCCTGGCCGCTCATGAGGATCCTCAGCGCGGGAAACTGATGCGATGTGTACCGATTCATTACATTTGGTCCTTGCATCATAAACATATTAGTAACTCTGCAAGAAGCGTTCCAACTGACGCCCCAGGATGATTATCTTCTATGAATCGGCAAAGCAGTCGGCAACGCTTCTCCAGGCAGGAAGCCGGGAACTTGTTTTAAACACATTGCCGTCATATTGATTCATCTATCGAAATTGCTTGTCGAGCTTGGTTTGCGCCCCGGCGTCCCAGCTGATCTTTCCTTTCAAAATCGATTTCTGCGCCGTCCGGCAGCAGCCGGAGGGTGATTGTCATGCCGGTTGAGGGGGAATCGTCATGAATGCAGTCAATTCTTTGATTGACGCAAGCCTCCGCCAACACCATCGCCGCTGCCTGATATGCCTTCGGTCTTTGACCGCGGATGTCAGTGGCGGCATTCCGGCTGGGTTTTCCAGCCATTGAGGAGAATTTCATGAGCAAGACCAATGCAGAGGCACTGTTGCGCAAAGCGCAGCGCCAGGTTGCCAATACCAGCGGCGGCGGCCATCTCGGCGGCACCAACTTCGGTCAGGGCAATGACGCCAAGACCTCGTCCGGAAGCGGCAATCGCCCGGCGGGCAAGGGTCGGCCGCCAGCTGGCGGCAAACGCTGACTATAGCGCCGCGCGTCTTTCCGATTTAAGGAACTATGCAGAGGTCGCGATTGAAGACAGCCCCGCCAAAATGGCGGGGTTTTTGTTTGATAGGCTTCTGAAGGGCACGGCTCTTCTCAGCGATCCAGGAAATGTTCGAAGTAGATCTGGGGGATGGGATAGGCGTAGACGCCTCTGTCGACGAAGCTGCGCCTATAGAGGCAATTTCTGAGAGCCGCATTGTAATGCAGGCTTCGCGGGTCCGGCGAGCCTCGTCGCCATGAGCTTGCCTCCGGCACGCAGCGTTGCAGTGCCTTGTCGTATCGAGCCAGGAGGACCGGGTCGGTGTCGACCCGAATGCCGCTATAGGATTGATAGTTTGAAGGAGATTCTGCGGCCGAAATACAGGCAAGGCTAAGTGCAACACCAACGACTGCCATCAATCTCATCGGATTTAATTCTCCCCTGATCGATTATCGAAGTATCGAGCCGAACGTTATTGGTTCCAGTGCCTGCGGGCAAGTGGACGCCCTGTTCCGGCGTCCGCATCTGCCCGAGACGTTACCCGCACAGCTGCCGCCACAGAAATGGCGGCAGCTATCCGTCATCGATCAATCCAGGAGGTCGGCCGGTACCTTGCCGCCGTTTTCCGAAAGCCGCTTCATCAGCGCCTTGTGCAGCCACATGTTCATTTTTGCGGAATCGTTGGTGTCGCCGGTATAGCCGAGTTCGGCGGCAAGTTCCTTGCGCTCGGTGAGGCTGGCATCCATCCCGACGGCTTTCATCAGGTCTACGATCGAGCGGCGCCAGTCGAGTTTCTGGCCGCTCTTCTTCACGGCAGCGTCAAGGATCGGGACGATATCGACTGTGGCTTTGCCTGGCGCGGTGGCCGTGGGGACCGGCTTGCTCTGCGGAGCAGAGGCCGCAGGCGCCGGACTGGGGGCAGCCGACGGTGAGGCAGGCGCTTGCGCCGGCTCTGTCTTCGGCGCGCCGGCAGCAACGGGTTCGGCTGCTTTCGCCTCTCCGAAGATTGCATGTTTGATCTTGTCGAAAATGCCCATTCTAAACCTCCAGTTCCATCAGATGAGAACAAGCTGAAACATGGACTTCCCGCCTGATATATCCAGACGGAAGGGGAGTTATTTTTAGCAATCTAAATCGGAGGTGGAAAAGTCAATTCGGGGGAAGGGTGTAGTCGATCTGCACGAAAACGCTGCAAATGGATCAATCACGGCCAATCGTATCGCGAACTGAGATTTGCTTGCTGGCTCTAAGTTTCCTGGTCCAATGGGGGTGGAAATACTCCGTCGGCTCTCCAGGCGCTGCGAGATATGTTTGCTTTTGGCACAGTCTGTCAGATAATTCGTATTCCAATAACCGTAAAACATCATCGCACGCCCCCGAACCGACTTGCCGAGCCGTCTCGTGAAACCTTCGTCATCTCTTCACGTTGCCTTGCCATGGACGTCCTTTAGTTGCAGGCGTCCGATCGATCGAAGGTACGCGCGTTCCTCGATTTTCGACTGCCGGGCAGATCGCTCGGCGGAATGGAAACGGAGGAAAATATGACCCATAACCACAATAGACTCTCCTTTGCAGTGCTCGCATCCGCCTGCGCCCTCCTTGCCATGCCGGCAGGCGATGCGCGTGCGCTCGATGTCGGTGTGTCGGTAAATGCAGGCAATGCCGTCAGCGCCGATGTCGGGGCTTCGATTGGCGGCGGGAGCGGCATCAGCGCCGATGCCAATGTTTCCGCTGGCGGCTCGAATGGCGTCAATGCCGATGCGACCGCCAATGCCGGTAGTGGCCGAGGCATCGATGCCGCTGTCAATGCCAGCGCCGGCGGCAGCAATGGTCTCGACGCAGACGCCAACGCCAGGATCGGTGGTGGGCGCGGCGTCAATGCCGATCTCAATGCACGCGCCGGCGGTTCTGATGGGCTCGATGCCAACGCCACGGCCTCGGTCGGCAGCGGTAATGGCGTCGACGCCGATCTCGCCATCGGCAGGGTAGATGGGGCAGGCAGCAACGGCAGACCCGCGGCTGAGCGCAGCCTCAGCGCGTCGCAGATCCGCACCCTGGAGGCCTTCCGGGCGAGGCCCGTCAATGAGCAGCGCAAGATGCTCGTCCGTTGCGCCGATATCTCCGGTTCAGGCAGCTCCGACTCCGGTCTTGCCGGTCTCTGCAGTCTGCTGCAGGCAACAGCTTCCCGCTGAACGTGAAAGACCCGCCGAACCGGAAGGCGAGGCGGGTCTTTTCAAAGGAACGCTTCGATTCAATGCAGGATCTGGCTGAGGAACAGCTTTGTGCGTTCGTGCTGCGGATTGTCGAAGAACTCGGCCGGCGAATTCTGCTCGACGATCTGGCCCTGGTCCATGAAGATAACGCGGTTGGCGACCTGGCGGGCAAAGCCCATTTCGTGCGTGACGCAGAGCATGGTCATGCCTTCCTCGGCAAGACCCACCATGGTGTCGAGCACTTCCTTGATCATTTCGGGATCGAGTGCCGAGGTCGGCTCGTCGAACAGCATGATCTTCGGGTTCATGCACAGCGACCGGGCGATCGCCACGCGCTGCTGCTGGCCGCCAGAGAGCTGGCCCGGATATTTGTTGGCCTGCTCCGGGATCTTGACGCGCTTCAGAAAATGCATGGCCACTTCTTCGGCCTGCTTCTTCGGCATCTTGCGCACCCAGATCGGCGCCAGCGTGCAGTTTTCGAGGATCGTCAGATGCGGGAAGAGGTTGAAGTGCTGGAACACCATGCCGACTTCGCGCCGCACCTCGTCGATCTTTTTCAGATCGTTGGTGAGTTCGGTGCCGTCGACGACGATCTTGCCTTTCTGATGCTCTTCAAGGCGGTTGATGCAGCGGATCATCGTTGACTTGCCCGAACCCGACGGGCCGGCAATGACGATGCGCTCGCCGCGCATGACCTTCAGGTTGATGTCGCGCAGCACGTGGAAATCGCCGTACCACTTGTTCATGTTGACGATCTCGACCGCCACTTCCGTTGCGGAAACGGTAAGCTTTTTCGCTGGAGCTTCAGCCATGACTATTTTCCCTCATTCTTATCGTTGTAGCGTTCTTATCGTTTGTGGCCGGTATCGAGATGGCGTTCCATGAAACCTGAATAGCGCGACATGCCGAAGCAGAACAGCCAGAAGATGAAGCCCGCGAAGATCAGGCCCGTGATCGGCGTGACGGCGCTTGCCCAATTGGCATCGGAGAAGTTCAGCTTGACGATGCCAAGCAGATCGAACATGCCGATAATGGTGACCAGCGACGTGTCCTTGAACGTTCCGATGAAGGTGTTCACGATGCTCGGGATGACCAGCTTGATGGCCTGCGGCATGATGATCAGCCGGGTCTTCTGCCAATAGCCGAGGCCGAGTGAATCGGCGCCTTCGAACTGTCCCTTCGGGATCGCCTGAAGGCCGCCGCGGATCACTTCAGCCATATAGGCCGACGTGAAGATCGACACACCGATCAGCGCCCGAAGCAATTTGTCCACGTTCCAGCCTGTCGGAAGGAAGAGCGGCAGCATGACACTTGCCATGAACAGAACGGTGATCAGCGGAACGCCTCGAATGACCTCGATGAAGGTAACGCAGAGCATCCGGATGACCGGCATCTTCGAGCGGCGTCCCAGCGCAAGCAGAATGCCGACGGGTAGGGAGACGGCAATACCGACAAAGGACAGCACGAGCGTCACCATCAACCCGCCCCAGAGCGGAGTCTCCACCACTTCGAGGCCTAAGCCGCCGTGAAGAAGCCAGAAGGCGATAACCGGCAGGACGGCGAACAGAAGAATGGCGTTCAGCCCCTTGCGCGGCGCCGACGGGATCAACATCGGAACCAGCAGCAGAATGAACAGGATCCCGACGATCGCCGGCCTCCAACGCTCACCGAGCGGATAGCGGCCGAAGATAAACTGATCGTACTTGGCGCTGATGAAAGCCCAGCATGCGCCACTCCAGCCGTCAGGCTGGATGCCGCCCTGGATCGTTGTCGCGCAGAATGTGCGGTCCGGCCCGGACCATACGGCCTGGATGAACAGCCAGTTGACGAGATGCGGCACGGCCCATGCGATCAGCGCAAGAGCCAGAATCGTCAGGATCACGTCCTTCGGAGTTGCCAGGAGATTGCGACGTATCCAGGCGACGGCTCCCCTCTCGCCGGGGGGCGGCGGTTCGGCGGCAAGGATGGACGTTCTGACAAAGGGTTTATCGGCGACCGACATCTTATCTCTCCACCAGTGCCATCTTGGCATTGAACCAATTCATGAACAGCGACGTGAGAATACTCAAGCTGAGATAGACGATACCCCAGATGCACACGATCTCGATCGCTTGACCGCTCTGATTGAGGATCGTGCCACCGACGGCAACGAGATCCGAGAAACCGATCGCGATGGCGAGTGAGGAGTTCTTGGTCAGGTTCAGGTACTGGCTCGTCAGCGGCGGGATAATGATGCGCAGCGCCTGCGGCACCACGACAAGTCTCGTCACGCTCGACGGATGCAGCCCCAGCGCGCCGGCGGCCTCGGATTGTCCCTTTGCAACGCCGCGAATGCCGCCACGAACGATCTCGGCGATGAACGAGGCGGTATAGAAGGACAGAGCGAGAAACAGCGACATGAATTCGGGGCCGACGACGGAGCCGCCCGTGAGGTTGAATTTTCCGGCAACCGGAACGTCGAAGGTGAGCGGAAAGCCAGAGACGACGAAGACCAGCAATGGCAAGCCGACGATCAGCGCGATCGCCGTCCATACGGTGTGGAACGGCTGGCCGGTTGCGGCTTGGCGTTTGTGGGCCCAGCGCGCGATGATGATGGTCGCGACAATCGCAATCAGCAGGGCGATGCCGACCGCTATCATGCCTGTCTCGAAGATTGGCTTCGGGAAGGCTAGTCCTCTATTGTTGAGGTACATGCTGAACGGCAGCGCCACCGACTCGCGCGGCTGCGGCAAGACGGAGAGAACGCCGAGATACCAGAAAAAGATGACGAGCAGCGGCGGAATGTTGCGGAAAACCTCGACATAGACCGTGCAGAGCTTGGCAATCAGCCAATTGCGCGACAGCCGGCCGATCCCGATCAGGAAGCCGATGATGGTCGCCGTGAAAATACCGGTCACCGCCACCAGCAAGGTATTCAGAATGCCGACGACAAGTGCGCGCGCATAAGTCGAGTCACTTGAAAAGCCGATCAGCGACTGGCCGATTTCGAAACCGGCGCGACCGCGAAGAAAGCCGAAACCCGATGCCGTATTGCTGCGGGCAAGGTTCACGGCCGTGTTGTGGGCCACCCACCACACAAAGCCCACGAGAATAACAATTGTTAGAACCTGGAAAAATATGCTCCGGTATTTCGGGTCGTACATTGCCGACCGGAAACTCCAGCCGGTGCCATGCAAAGGTGTCGTATCCACAGCCTCATGCGTCATGCCGCGCCAATCCCCTTGTGCCCGTTTTCGGGCTTTCTTTTTGCTTTTTGGAAGATGGGAGGGCGGCTTGGCCGCCTTCCCGGGATTTCATGTCAAAGCTCGATTAACGAACCGGCGGTGCGTACTGGATGCCGCCCTTGTTCCAGAGAGCATTCAAGCCGCGTGCGATCTTGAGCGGGCTACCCTGGCCGATGTTGCGCTCGAAGATTTCGCCATAATTGCCGACGCCCTTGATGACGTTGGCGGCCCAATCATTGGTCAGGCCGAGATCAGTACCAATCTTGGTGTCGGTCTCGCTGCCGAGGAAGCGCTTGATATCCGGGTTCGGCGAGTTTTTCATCTCGTCGACATTTGCCTGGGTGATGCCGAACTCTTCGGCATTGATCAGCGCATAAGCTGTCCAGGAAACGATATCGAACCACTGATCATCACCCTGACGGACGGCCGGGCCAAGCGGCTCCTTGGAGATGATCTCGGGAAGGATGACGTGTTCGTCGGGATTTTTCAGCGTCAGACGCAACGAATAGAGACCGGATTGGTCGGTCGTGTAAACGTCGCAACGACCGGCGTCGTAGGCCGCGTTGACCTCAGGAAGATTTTCGAAGACGACCGGATTGTACTGCAGATTGTTCGTCTTGAAGTAATCGGCGAGGTTCAGCTCCGTGGTCGTGCCCGACTGCACGCAGATTGCGGCGCCGGAGAGTTCGAGAGCCGACTTCACATTCAGGCCCTTGCGAACCATGAACCCCTGGCCGTCATAATAGGTGACAGGACGGAAGTTGAAGCCGAGTGCGGTGTCGCGATTGATCGTCCAGGTCGTATTGCGCGAGAGGACGTCGATTTCGCCGGACTGCAGAGCGGTGAAGCGTTCCTTCGCATTTGTCGGCGTGTACTTGACCTTGGTGGGGTCGCCGAACACGGCCGAAGCGACGGCCTTGCAGAAGTCGACGTCGAAGCCGGCCCAATTGCCGGAAGCGTCAGGTGCGGCAAAGCCGGTAAGGCCGGTATTGACGCCGCACTGAACGAAACCCTTTGCCTTGACGTCTGAGAGAGTGGTGGCGGAGGCAGCCGAGGCGCCAACTGCCAAAACTGCTGCGCCGATGGCGGCGGACAGGAGCTTATTTTTCATTTTCCCAACCTTTTCCGTTGTCTTATCTTTTCTTGTGGAGAGTGCGTGCCGACAATCCGTGCCGCCTCCCCATTTGTCTCGACACCCTCCCGGCGCGAGTGACCCTATCACAGTCGCAAATGTCACTATGGTCAAGTGTCGCGCCTAATAATTGCGGCGAAATGCAACATTTTGGCAGATAGCGCTGCATTCATGGGCGGTTGGCTAGGAAATAGGCGTCCAGTTGCGGAAAAATAACGCGAAAAACGAAATTTCCATCATTTCAGACCGTCGCCTGCAACCGATCTTCAAGGGGTTGACCCGAAACGGCCGGGCGTCCAAAAGTCAGGTTTCGCGACCCCTCGCAAAGGCTATTCCCGACATGAAAGACAAAGACAGCTTGCTGCAGAATGCCGGCATCAACACCCGCCTGACCCATATTGGCAACGATCCTTTCGACTATCACGGCTTCATCAATCCGCCGGTCGTGCATGCCTCGACGGTGTTGTTTCCGAACGCCCGGGCGATGGAGACGCGCACGCAGAAATACACCTACGGAACGCGCGGCACCCCGACGACGGATGCGCTCTGCGAGGCGATCGACGCACTCGAAGGCTCGGCCGGAACGATCCTTGTGCCCTCGGGCCTTGCGGCCGTCACCATTCCGTTCCTAGGTTTCGTCGCGGCCGGCGATCATGCGCTGGTGGTCGATTCGGTCTATGGCCCGACGCGCCATTTCTGCGACACGATGCTGAAGCGCCTCGGCGTCGAGGTGGAATATTACGATCCGGCGATCGGCGCCGGCATCGAGACGCTGTTCCGGCCGAACACGAAGCTCGTTCACACCGAGGCTCCCGGCTCCAACACCTTCGAGATGCAGGATATTCCGGCGATCTCGGCGGTCGCGCACCGCCACGGCGCCGTCGTCATGATGGATAATACCTGGGCGACGCCGCTCTATTTCAGGCCGCTCGATCACGGCGTCGACATCTCGATCCATGCATCGACGAAATATCCGTCCGGCCATTCCGACATCCTGCTCGGAACGGTTTCGGCCAATGCCGAGCACTGGGAGCGGCTGAAGGAGGCAAACGGCGTGCTCGGCATCTGCGGCGCACCCGATGATGCCTATCAGATTCTGCGCGGATTGCGCACCATGGGCCTGCGCCTCGAGCGGCATTATGAAAGCGCGCTTGATATTGCGGAATGGCTGGAGGGCAGGGAGGATGTCGCCCGCGTGCTGCATCCGGCTCTGCCGAGTTTTCCCTCTCATCATCTCTGGAAGCGCGATTTCAAAGGCGCCAGCGGCATCTTTTCCTTCGTGCTGGCCGCCGACGGCCCCGAGAAATCAAGAGCAAAGGCGCATGCCTTCCTCGACGCCCTCAGGATTTTCGGTCTCGGCTATTCCTGGGGTGGCTTTGAAAGCCTCGCTCTGCATGCCTATCTCAACGATCGCAAGGTCGCCAAGGCGCCCACGGATGGTCCGGTCATCCGCCTGCAGATCGGCATCGAGGACGTGGTCGATCTGAAGGCCGATATCGAACGGGGTTTTGCGGCGGCAAGCGCGGTCTGATCAGACAAGCTTTGTCGTCGCTTGTGAAACCTCAAGGCAGATCTGCAGCCCGATAGCCGTAGATCCAGTCGAGATCGGCCGCCAGGCTTAGCGGCGGCTTGAGGCCGAGCACGAGATCGCGGCCGATCCGGATCGGCCCTTTCGCATGATAGGCGAACCGGTTGAAGGCGCCGCGCTGGCGAAGTCTCGCAATGCGTGGCGCCCGATGTCTTTCGAAGCGCGCCAGCGCTTCCGCCATGGGGCTATTCGAAAGAAACGCCGCCAGTTCGTAGGCGTCTTCGATCGCCATCGCCGCTCCCTGTCCGGCAAAAGGCATCATCGCGTGGGCGGCGTCGCCGATCAGCACCGTCTTTCGGCCGTCCTGCCATGTGCCTGATGTGGTTTCGAACAGCGGCCAGAACGTTAGCTTATTCTGTCTGTCGAGCAGCGAGACGATTGCGGCATTCCAGCCGGAAAGGCGTGCCCGCAGCTCGGCGCGCTGTTCGGCCGTCGGCTCGCTTTGCCAGGCCTGCGGCGCGGTATTGCCGGCGGTGATCGCCACCATGTTGAAGCTGCCGCTTTCTCTCAGCGGATAGCAGACGAGGTGCGCCGAGCCGCCGAGAAAAGCCGAAACGCTTGCCCTATCGAGGAAACCGGGCGCCTCATTTTCGGCAATGGTGAAGCGGTAGGCGATATTGCCGGAAAAGCGCGGCGAGGGGCTGCCCGAAATGGATTGCCGGAGCTTCGACCAGACGCCGTCGGCGCCGATCACGACGTCGGCCGCCCGCTCGAAAGGCGGTAGGGTCGCATCGATCCGCACGCCGAGGTGAAGCCGGCAGCGCGGATCGGCCGTAACCGCTGCCAAAAGGGCTTTCTGCAACGTAGTGCGGTGCAGAACGCCATAGGGAGCGCCCCAGCGTTCCCGCGCGAATATGCCGGCCGGCACCGCCGCGAGCTGGCGGAGCGACCCGCCCGATATCAGCCGGATCGCGTCCGGCTCGAGCCAGACCTTTGACAGTCCTTCAAGGATGCCGAGTTCGGCAAGGATGTGCGAAGCGTTCGGCGAAACCTGCAATCCAGCGCCGATTTCGGTGAGTTCGCCCGCCTGCTCGAAGATCTCCGAACTGATGCCCCGGCGCGAAAGCGCAAGGGCAGCGGTCAGCCCTGATATCCCGGCGCCGATGATGGCGGCATGTTCGACCGGCATTGTCCGTCCGATCCGAATCTGGACTGACTACGCCGCCTTCACGTGAAAAACGCAACCGGCCGGATTGGTTTGGCTGGGCTTGAGCGCGGAATTGAACCGATAGAGCGTCGAGCAGTAGGAACAGACCTTCTCGTTGTCGTCGCCCATGTCGATGAAGATATGCGGATGATCGAAGGGAGCCGAAGCGCCGGTGCACATGAATTCCTTGACGCCGACTTCGATAACGCGGTGACCGCCGTCGTTCTGGAAGTGGGGAATGTTGTGGCCGGCCATGTCGCTCTCCGAATGCTTTGAAATGTGCGCGAACCTTATAAGCCTTCGCCGCAAATGTGTAGAGCCAAAGCACTGCGCCAGGCACAGTTTTTGGCTTCACGATGAAAGGCCGCTCGATTATGGTCGCGCCAAAAAGGAAGGCCAGATGAACCTGAATACACCCACATTTTCAAGCTTCACCCATGACGGATTGCAGCTCGCCTTCTTCGATGAGGGCGATCCGGCCGGTGTGCCCGTGATGTTGATCCACGGCTTTGCCTCGACTGCAAACGTCAACTGGGTGCATCCGGGTTGGTTGAAGACGCTCGGTGATGCCGGCTTCCGGGTGATTGCCATGGACAATCGCGGCCACGGGGCAAGCGACAAGCCGCACGATGCCGAAGCCTATCGCCCATGGATCATGGCCGGCGATGCAATCGCGCTGCTCGACCATCTCGGCATCCCCGAGGCCAATGTCATGGGCTATTCGATGGGCGCGCGCATCTCCGTCTTTGCCGCGCTTGCCAATCCGCATCGCGTCCGTTCGCTGGTGCTCGGCGGCCTCGGCATCGGCATGACCGACGGCGTCGGCGACTGGGACCCTATTGCCGATGCGCTGCTGGCGCCCTCGCTGGAAGCGGTGACACATGCCCGCGGCCGCATGTTCCGCGCCTTCGCCGAGCAGACGAAGAGCGACCGGGTCGCTCTTGCCGATTGCATCCGCGGCTCGCGCGATCTCGTCGCCCGCTCCGATATGGCCAAGCTCGACATGCCGACGCTGATCGGCGTCGGCACCAAGGATGATATCGCCGGCTCGCCGCAGGAATTGGCGGCGCTGATGCAAAATGCCGAAGCGCTCGATATTCCGGGCCGCGATCATATGCTCGCCGTCGGCGACAGGGTTTTCAAGCAGGCGGTGCTGGCCTTCTATGCAAGGGTCGCCCATTGCTGACAACATCGTGATGCCGAAAAACCATGCTAAAAAACCATGGCGACGGCACCCATTTATGTTATTGCCGTTTTCCTCTATATATTGGCATTCCGAAAACGGCATTCCGGCTGGCAGCGAGGAGAGCGGCGATGGTCGCAAAGACTGACATTCGTGCTTTTGACACAGGCCATCCGCTGAAGGTGATGGATCCCATCTGGGACAGCCTGCGCGAGGAAGCCCGGCTCGCCGCCGAACGGGACCCGGTTCTCGCCGCCTTCCTCTATTCGACCGTGATCAACTACCATTCGCTCGAGGAATGCGTCATCCACCGCATCTGCGAACGTCTCGATCACCCCGACATGCAGGCGAACCTGCTTCGCCAGACTTTCGAGGAAATGCTCCTCGACTGGCCTGACTGGAGCTCCATCCTGCGCGTCGATATCCAGGCGATCTATGACCGCGATCCCGCATGCCTGCGCTTCATGGAAGCGGTGCTTTATTTCAAGGGCTTCCATGCGCTGCAGACACATCGTCTGGCCCATTGGCTGCTGAACCGCGGCCGGCGCGATTTTGCGCTCTATTTGCAGAGCCGCTCCTCCAGCGTCTTCCAGACCGACATCAATCCGGCCGCCCGTATCGGCAAGGGCATCTTCCTCGATCACGCCACCGGCCTCGTCGTCGGCGAGACGGCCGTCATCGGCGACAACGTCTCGATTCTGCACGGTGTCACACTCGGCGGCACCGGCAAGGAGGGTGCCGACCGCCATCCGAAGATCGGCTCCGGCGTCATGATCGGCGCCGGTGCGAAGATCCTCGGCAATATCGAGATCGGCTACTGCTCACGCGTCGCCGCCGGCTCCGTCGTCCTGAAGGCGGTGCCGCCCAAAAAGACAGTCGCGGGTGTGCCGGCCAAGGTCGTCGGCGAGGCCGGTTGTTCCGAGCCGTCGCGCAACATGGACCAGGTGATCGGCGCCGACATCTGAGCGCCCGTTGGAAACAAGGATAGGAAAAGTCGGCGGGATCCGAGCGGGGAGAGCCATGAGCAAACGGCAACCTTGCCTTTACACCGCTGCATTTCCTGTGCAAGAAGCGGCCAATCAAGACCGCTTACGGAGATGACAGAGTGAAGCCAGAAGAAATCAAGAAGCTCGACGCCTATTTCAAGCGCATGTTCAATCCGCAGATGATCGTCAAGGCGCGTCCGCGCAAGGATGATTCTGCGGAAGTCTATCTCGGCGAAGAATTTCTGGGTGTCGTCTATATCGATGACGAGGACGGCGACCGCTCCTACAACTTTTCGATGGCGATCCTCGACGTCGATCTCTGATCGCGTTCGAAAGCTTCAAAAGGACCGAACGGCGCGATCCGTTCGGTCCTTTTTTCGTTTTTTCGATTCGCAACGAGAATTTATTCAAAACTTCCGGTTGCGGCATTCTGATATATTTTAGCAAAATCAATTAAAGACGTACGTGCCCCGGCGCGCTGCCTTTGTTATCTTTTTGTAATGCAACCGTTGGATGTTTTGCAGCGCACAAGACTACTTGACTATTTGTGCATTGCAGCTACCCTGCGGCCACCAACAGCCCAACGGAGGATGGCTCATGTTCAACTTTGAAGACGCCAACAAGAAGAGCAAGGAAGCCGTCGACACGGCCCTGAAGACCTATACCGACACGTCCAAGGGCTTTCAGGCAATCGCCACCGAAGCCACTGAATATTCGAAGAAATCTTTTCAGGACGCGGTGACGCATTTCGAAACGCTGGCCGGCGTCAAGAGCTTCGAGGCCGCCTTCGAGCTGCAGACGAGCTACGTCAAGGCGTATTTTGAAGGCTTTGTCTCCGAGACGACGAAGCTCAGTGAGATGTATGCCGATCTCGCCAAATCAGCCTACAAGCCCTATGAGGCACCGATCGCCGCTGCGGTCGTCAAGACCGCAAAGTCGGTGTCGGCGGCGACGCCTGCTGCTGCTTGAACTGATTTCAAAGGCGCAACCTGCGCTACATATTGAAAAATGAAGACCGGCTACGCATCTGTAGCCGGTCTTTTTGTTTCCACTTTCGCTGCAGCGCCCGCATGGGATCGACCGGGGACTTTTTTGGTCTTTCCCGTGCATGCCGGCCATTTCTTGATTGCAGTGTCTGACAGGGGGCTTAAAATCAGCCTATTATGAACTAAGTTAGTGTTTCAGATATTCGGCGGGAAAAGCACCCTCCCATGCTCCGCTGGATTGCTTGAGGAATGAATGACAATGATCGCAAAGCCGATCCGGATGCAGAACGACAGCGAAAGGAACGGGGACAACGCAAATCGAACCTCGGTCATCACGCGCACCAAGCCGAAGACCAAGAAGCCCAATCTTTATCGTGTGCTGCTTTTGAATGACGACTACACTCCCATGGAATTCGTCATTCATATTCTGGAGCGTTTTTTTCAGAAGGATCGTGAAAGTGCCACCCGCATCATGCTCCATGTCCATAACCACGGCGTCGGCGAATGCGGAATATTCACATACGAGGTAGCGGAAACGAAGGTCAGCCAGGTGATGGACTTCGCCCGGCAGCACCAGCATCCGCTGCAATGCGTCATGGAAAAGAAGTGAGGATCTGAACGTGCCAACATTTTCGCCTAGTTTAGAGAAGGCGCTCCATCAGGCACTGACCTTTGCCAACGAGCGGCACCACGAATATGCGACGCTCGAGCATCTGCTGCTCGCCCTGATCGACGATGCCGATGCGGCCGCGGTCATGGGTGCCTGCAATGTCGATCTCGACGCGCTGCGCAAGACGCTCGTCGAATATGTCGACAACGAACTTTCCAACCTGATCACCGGTTATGACGAGGATTCGAAGCCGACCTCCGGCTTCCAGCGCGTCATCCAGCGTGCCGTCATCCACGTGCAATCGTCCGGCCGCGAAGAGGTGACCGGCGCCAACGTGCTCGTCGCGATCTTCGCCGAGCGCGAGAGCCATGCCGCCTATTTCCTGCAGGAGCAGGAAATGACCCGCTACGACGCCGTCAACTATATCTCCCACGGCATCGGCAAGCGGCCGGGCGCTTCGGATGTGCGTCCCCCGCGCGGTGCTGAGGACGAAGCCGAAAGCAGCAAGCCGACGGCGCGCGGCGGCGAGGAAGAAGGCGGCCCCAAGAAGCAGCAGGATGCGCTCAAGGCCTATTGCGTCAATCTCAACGAGAAGGCCAAGGGCGGCAAGATCGATCCGCTGATCGGCCGTCACGCCGAGGTCAGCCGCACGATCCAGATCCTGTGCCGCCGTTCGAAGAACAATCCGCTCTATGTCGGTGATCCCGGCGTCGGCAAGACGGCGATCGCCGAAGGCCTTGCCAAGCGCATCGTCGAAGGCAAGGTTCCCGAAGCGCTCGCCGATGCGACGATCTTCTCGCTCGACATGGGCACGCTGCTCGCCGGCACGCGCTATCGCGGCGACTTCGAGGAGCGCCTGAAGCAGGTCGTCAAGGAACTGGAAGAATATCCGGGCGCCGTGCTCTTCATCGACGAGATCCACACGGTGATCGGCGCCGGCGCCACCTCGGGCGGCGCGATGGATGCATCGAACCTCCTGAAGCCGGCCCTGTCATCGGGCGCGATTCGCTGCATCGGTTCGACCACCTACAAGGAATACCGCCAGTTCTTCGAGAAGGACCGGGCGCTGGTCCGTCGCTTCCAGAAGATCGACGTCAGCGAGCCGTCGATCGAGGATGCGATCGAGATCATGAAGGGCCTGAAGCCCTATTTCGAAGAGTATCACCACCTGCGTTATTCGAACGACGCCATCAAGTCGGCCGTCGAATTGTCGGCCCGCTACATCTCCGACCGCAAGCTGCCCGACAAGGCGATCGACGTGATCGACGAAACCGGTGCGGCCCAGATGCTGCTGCCGCCGTCCAAGCGCCGCAAGCTGATCACCGAAAAGGAGATCGAGGCAACGGTCGCCACGATGGCGCGCATTCCGCCGAAGACCGTCTCCAAGGACGACGAAGCCGTGCTCGCCAATCTCGAGCAGGAACTGCGTTCGGTGGTCTACGGCCAGGACATAGCCATCGAAGCCCTTTCGACCTCGATCAAGCTGGCGCGTGCGGGTCTTCGCGAGCCGAACAAGCCGATCGGCGCCTATGTCTTCTCCGGTCCGACCGGCGTCGGCAAGACCGAGGTGGCAAAGCAGCTGGCATCGTCGCTCGGCGTCGAACTGCTGCGCTTCGACATGTCGGAGTATATGGAGCGGCACACGGTTTCGCGTCTGCTCGGCGCACCTCCCGGCTATGTCGGCTTCGACCAGGGCGGTCTTCTGACTGATGGCGTCGACCAGCACCCGCATTGCGTGGTCCTGCTCGACGAAATCGAGAAGGCGCATCCCGACATCTACAATATCCTGCTGCAGGTCATGGACCACGGCACGCTGACCGACCACAACGGCAAGAAGATCGACTTCCGCAACGTCATCCTGATCATGACGACCAATGCGGGTGCGTCGGAAATGGCCAAGGCGGCGATCGGCTTCGGCTCGTCCAAACGCACCGGCGAGGACGAGGAGGCGCTGACCCGCCTGTTCACGCCGGAATTCCGCAACCGTCTCGACGCGATCATTCCTTTCGCGGCGTTGCCGACGGCCGTCATCCACAAGGTCGTGCAGAAGTTCATCATGCAGCTGGAGGCCCAGCTTTCCGAAAGGAACGTCACCTTCGACCTGCACGAGGATGCAATCGCCTGGCTGGCGGAAAAGGGTTACGACGAGAAGATGGGCGCCCGCCCGCTTGCTCGCGTCATTCAGGATACGATCAAGAAGCCGCTCGCCAACGAAATCCTCTTCGGCAAGCTGAAGAAGGGCGGCGTCGTCAACGTCACTGTCGGCCCGAAGGAAGACGGCAAGCCCGGCATCGTGCTCGAAGCCATTTCGGAAACGGCGCCGATCAAGCCGAAGCCCGAAGCCGAGGTCGTGCATCCCGAAGGCGATGATGGGGATGACGGCGAGCTGAAGACGAAGGCGGCCCGCAAGACCCGCGCCAAAGCAGTGCCGCAGGCCGAGCCTGAGGTTCGCGACGCCCCGAAGAAGGGAAGCGCGGTTCCGAAGGTTCCACGCAAGAAGTAAGATACCGTCACCGAATTGGAAAAGGCCGCGTCACTGCGGCCTTTTTCGTTTTCGGATCTGCATGCGCCCTTTTCAGAGCCTGGTGTAGTCGATCTCGAGAAAATCGGCGACCTCGGGCACCCAGCGGTCGCGCACGAAGGCGACATGCAGGGGATGGAGGTTGTACGTGTCGTAGCCAGCCTGATCGTCGAATTCCATCGAAAAGCCGAAGGCAAAAGCATTCTTTGGACTCGTCTGCCGAAGCTGCTCGAAATTCCGCACGCTCGGGATATTGGCAAGCACCAGCGCGTCGGCGAGGAACGACGTTTCTTCAGCCGAGCCGGCTTCGTGCTTCAGGCGGAATGCGACAGTATGGCGGATCATGATTTTGTTCCAAATGATTGTCCGGATTGAATTCTCTGAAATCGACGGGTGTTGACCCTACGCCAGTGCGGCCCTGATCTTTTCGGCATTGGCGGCAAGCACGGCACCGTCCTCCATCTTGCCGGAATGCGGCTTCAGCGCCGCGCCCTCATGCCGCGGGATGACGTGGAAATGCAGATGGAACACCGTTTGCCCGGCGGCCGGCTCGTTGAACTGGGCGATGAACACGCCATCGGCTTCGAAGACGTCCTTCACCGCATTGGCGATCTTCTGGACGACAGTAATTGCGTGGGTGAGGGTGGCTGGATCGGCATCGAGGAGATTGCGGGACGGCGCCTTGGGAAGGACGAGCACATGGCCCGGCGCCTGCGGCATCACATCCATGAAGGCGACGGTATGCTCGTCCTCGTAAACCCGGTGCGAGGGGATTTCGCCGCGGAGGATCTTGGCGAATATGTTGTTGTCGTCATAGGCGGCCGGGCTGGTCATCACGAAATCTCCTCAGTTCATGGTTGATCGGGTAACGCGGCCGGTGCGGCGGCGTCAATCCTCCTGCAGGCGCTCACCCTTGCGGAAAGGACTGTGTTCCGTCAGCAGTTCGCTCATCTGTTCGACATCGGCGCGCTCGCGCGCGAGATAGTCGCCGATCGCCCGGCGAAGGCCGGCATGCGCGACATAATGGGCGGAATGCGTCGTCACCGGCAGGTAACCGCGGGCAAGCTTGTGTTCGCCCTGCGCGCCAGCCTCGACCCGTTTCAACCCTTTCGAAAGGGCGAAGTCGATCGCCTGGTGATAGCAGACCTCGAAATGCAGGAAGGGATGATCCTCGATGCAGCCCCAGTGACGGCCGTAGAGCGTGTCGCCACCGATGAAGTTGATCGCGCCGGCGACATAGCGCCCGTCGCGCTTGGCCATGACGAGCAGGATGTCGTCGGCCATGCGTTCGCCGATCAACGAATAGAACTTACGGGTGAGGTAGGGCCGGCCCCACTTGCGCCCGCCGGTATCCATGTAAAACTTGAAGAACTGGTCCCAGATGCGTTCCGTCAGGTCGCGGCCGGTCAGCCAGTCGATGCTGATACCGTTTTCGAGTGCGGCGCGGCGCTCTTTGCGCAACGCCTTGCGTTTGCGCGAGGCAAGCGTTTCGAGAAATTCCTCGTGATTGGCATAGCCGTAGTTGATGAAATGGAACTGCTGGTCGGTGCGGTGCAGATAGCCGTCCATCTCGAAGACGCCGATCTCTTCGTCCGGCACGAAGGTGATATGGGCCGAAGAGATGCCGAGCCGGCGCACCACCTCCTTCAGGCCTTCGGCGATCGCGCTCTGGATCGGCAGCCGCTGCAGCCCCTCGGCGACAAGAAGCCGCGGGCCTGTCGCCGGCGTGAACGGGATCGAGCACTGAAGTTTGGGGTAATAATGCCCGCCGGCCCGCTCGAAGGCGTCGGCCCAGCCATGGTCGAAGACATATTCGCCCTGGCTGTGATTCTTGAGATAGCCGGGCAGGGCGCCGATCAACTCGCCGCGCCCGGTCTCGAGCAGCAGATGGTGGCCGAGCCATCCGGTCTCGGCGTCGGCCGAGCCAGATTCCTCCAGAGACGATAAAAAGGCGTGCGAAACGAAAGGGTTGTAGGCAATCGTAGCACAAGTCTTCGATGCCCCGGAAAGCCTGGACCAACTCTCCGGGGAAATCGCGGTGAAGGAGCGTTCTACGCGAATGGATAATTCATCAGTCATGGGACAAATGCGAAACCTGTGGGAGGATAGTCTCGGCTCTGCCTTACAGCGCCGCGCGTCTTCAGACGCGCAAAGGATGCTGTAACACTTTGAGTTCCTGCATAATTTTTTCCTGAAGTCGATCCGATTAAGGAATTATGCAGCAGTCTGTGCATGATCTTGGCCAAAAAGCGAGCGTCAAGCAGCCACACGCGGATCGAAGCCTTCGAAGGTCATCTGGTCTGCGTTTGCGAATGTAAGCCGGCGCGCCTCTTCGTCACGCACCGTCCAGGTGATGATAGGAATGCCCTTTTCGCGTTCGCTGGTGATAAAGGGGTTCGGCAGGTCGCCATAGTGATAAGAGATGAAATCGAGACCGATCTCCATCGCCTTCGCATGTGTCTTGAACGCCTCCGGCGTGTTGCCGTCGGCCGTCAGCCCGAGCGGGTAGGGTGAGCCAAGCGCCCTCAGATCGCGCAGCAGCCAGTGGTCAAAACTCATCAGCGCCACCTTGCCCTCATAGCCTTCGAGCACCTCGAGAACAGCTTCGGCGAAACCTTCGTCGTCGGCCTCGCGCCCCTTGAGCTCCAGCACCAGCGGCACCTTGCCCTCGACGAGGTCGAGGAGTTGGCGCAACGTCGGCACCTTGTCGCTGGTGCCGCCAACGGCGATCAGTCCGAGTTCCCGAGAGGTGCGCTCGCGGATGTCGCCGTGGAGGTTGCACAGGCGCTGCAGATCCTCGTCGTGAAATATGACCGGCACGCCGTCGGAGGCGTAATGCAGGTCGCATTCGATCGCAAAGCCCGCTTCGACGGCGCGCGAGAAAGCCGAAAGCGTGTTTTCCCAGACCTGCGTGTTGAGGTCGTGATAGCCGCGATGGGCAACCGGCAGGTCCCTGATCCAGCCAACATTGGTCATTCTGCGATTTCCATGATAGCGTCTATCTCGACGGCGGCATTCAGCGGCAGGGCCGCCATGCCAACGGCGGCACGCGCATGTTTGCCGGCTTCGCCAAGCACGCCGGCAATCAGGTTCGAAGCGCCGTTGATGACGAGATGCTGCTCGACGAAGTCGGGCGCCGAGGCGACGAAGCCGTTCAGCTTGATGACGCGCCGGATACGGCCGAGTTCGCCGCCAAGTGCCGCCTTCGCCTGGGCAAGGATGTTGATGGCGCAGAGTTCGGCGCCGCGCTGGCCCGTTGCTACGTCGACGGTCTTGCCGAGATGGCCCGAGACAGTGACCTTGCCGCCTTCGAGCGGCAGCTGACCGGAGATGTAGAGAAGATTGCCGCTGATGACATAGGGAACGTAATTTGCAGCAGGTGCTGCAGCTTCGGGCAGGGTTATCCCCATCTCAATCAGGCGCGCTGCAATTTCATCGGACATTTTCGTCTCCGCTTTTGTTGTCAATTCTTCAAAAATTATGCATCAAGACTAGAATCTTTAATATGACAGTTTCGAGCCTCGATTTGGCCGAAAGCGTTCTTATAACATCGCGACCGAGTCCAACAGGAGTTAATGAATGTTCCGATCGAGTCTTGTCGCTCTGCTTTTCGCCAGCGTTTCCGCCAATGCATGGGCGGCTGCGCCCGCGGTTAGCGCTGCGATCGCGACCGGCCTCGTCGCCCATCGCGCGGTCTACGATCTGGAACTGAAGGACGCTTCGGACCGCTCCGGCATCGCCGCCATGTACGGTCGCATGGTCTATGAATTCGACGGCAGCTATTGCCAGGGCTTCACCACCAACTTCCGCTTCGTGACGCAGATCGACACCGGCGACAGCGTGCGTGTCAGCGACCAGCAGACGAAGACCTTCGAGAACCTGAAGGACGGCAAGTTCACCTTCGACACCAAATCCTTCACCGACGAGCAGCTCGATAAAGAGGTCAACGGTGCGGCTCAGGACCAGCCTGATGGTGTCAAGGTAGATCTCAAGCAGCCGGCGAGCCGCGAGCTGCAGCTTTTAGAAAGCCGCTTTCCCACGGAACATATGCTCGATGTGATCCAGCACGCCAAGGACGGCAAGCGCTTCTTCGAGGCGCGCGTCTTCGACGGTTCCGATGACGGTGACAAATCGCTGGCGACGACTACGATCGTCGGCAAGCAGGAGACACCGATCGCCGAGGAAGCCGATGCCGGCAATGCCGGCGCCTTCTCCAAGACGGCCTTCTGGCCGGTGACGATCGCCTATTTCAACGAGAGTGCGAAATCGGATGCTTTGCCGGTCTACCGCATGTCCTTCAAGCTCTATGAGAACGGCATCACCCGCGACCTGACGATGGATTACGGCGATTTCGTCCTGACCGGCAAGCTCGCCAAGCTGGAGTTGCTCGACCGCAAGGCCGAGGTTTGCAAGTAGGCCTCGTTGCCTTCCGCAGCCCCTGAGACTGATATTCATCCTGTCGATGTTGCTGCCGACGCTGGCAGGCTGAGTGCGGCATTCCAAGGGCAGGCAGTCGCCTTTGTCTCTTTTATTGAGATCCACGCGCCGTGGCCGGTGCGTGAGCCAGGTTTTTTCGGCATAAGCCTTGCTTTTGCGCCAAATCGAATGTATGGGCACCCGCATTCCACACGTAAGGCATGGGATCGTCCGGGAGAAATCCGGACTGTTCCGCCCGGTGGCATTCTCGAAGAGGATGCTGTTCGCCTTGCGGAGGTTCAACCGGAAAAGGAGTAACAAGGCATGGCATTGCCTGATTTTTCTATGCGTCAGCTTCTTGAAGCAGGCGTCCACTTCGGCCACCAGACGCATCGCTGGAACCCGAAGATGAAGCCGTACATCTTCGGCGATCGCAACAACATTCACATCATCGATCTGGCCCAGACCGTTCCGATGCTGTCGCGCGCCCTTCAGGTCGTCAGCGACACCGTTGCCCGCGGCGGCCGTGTTCTCTTCGTCGGCACCAAGCGCCAGGCGTCTGAGATCATTGCCGACAGCGCCAAGCGCTCGGCCCAGTACTACGTCAACTCGCGCTGGCTCGGCGGCATGATGACGAACTGGAAGACCATCTCCAACTCGATCCAGCGTCTGCGCAAGCTCGACGAGATCCTGAACGGCGAAGCCCAGGGCTTCACCAAGAAGGAACGCCTGAACCTCGAGCGCGAACGTGAGAAGCTGGACAAGGCTCTTGGCGGTATCCGCGATATGGGCGGCACGCCCGACCTGATGTTCATCATCGACACCAACAAGGAAAAGATCGCGATCGACGAAGCCAAGCGCCTCGGCATCCCGGTTGTCGCCATCATCGATTCGAACTGCGATCCGGACCTGATCGACTATCCGATCCCGGGTAACGACGACGCATCGCGCGCCATCGCTCTTTACTGCGAGCTTATCTCCCGCGCCGCCATCGACGGCATCGCGCGTCAGCAGGGCTCTTCCGGCCGCGATCTCGGCGCATCCTCCGAAGTTCCGGTCGAGCCGGCTCTCGAGGAAGCAGCCGAAGGCTGATGAAAGCGGGCGGATCGAAAAGGTCCGCCAATGCTTACAGAGACTGGGAAAGGCCGCTCGCGACTCATCGAAGTTCGGCGGCCTTGCCTGTTTCAAGGGGAGGGCGTCAGGCTCTCCGTCCGATAAGTTTCGTTATGACGCGTCTTCATCACGCTGTCATACATACAGGTACATTTCGTGCCTCAATCCGGTGCCGAGCCGCGCTTTGCGGCCCACCGTATGAACCGATAAGAGGAAGCTAATGAGCGAGATTACGGCTGCAATGGTGAAGGAACTGCGCGAAAAGACCGGCGCAGGCATGATGGACTGCAAGAAGGCTCTTGCTGAAACCGGTGGCGACATGGAAGCGGCGATCGACTGGCTGCGCGCCAAGGGCATCGCCAAGGCCGACAAGAAGTCCGGCCGCACCGCTGCCGAAGGCCTCATCGGCGTTGCGAGCCAGGGCACCAAGGCCGTCGTCGTCGAAGTCAATTCCGAGACCGACTTCGTCGCCCGTAACGATGCCTTCCAGGAACTCGTCCGCGGCATCGCCAAGGTCGCCGCCTCGACCGACGGAACCGTCGATGCCGTTGCCGCTGCGACCTACCCGGCATCCGGCAAGTCCGTGTCCGACACGATCAAGGATGCGATCGCAACGATCGGCGAGAACATGAACCTGCGCCGTTCGGTCGCTCTCTCGGTCGAAGACGGCGTCGTCGCCACCTATATCCACAATGCTGTTTCCGACGGCCTCGGCAAGCTCGGCGTTCTCGTCGCGCTGAAGTCGACCGGTGACAAGGATGCCCTGAACGCCATCGGCCGTCAGGTCGCCATGCACATCGCCGCCACCGCGCCGCTGGCAATCCGCCCGGAAGAAGTCGATGCCGCTGTCGCCGAGCGCGAGCGCAACGTCTTCATCGAGCAGTCGCGCGCTTCCGGCAAGCCGGACAATATCATCGAGAAGATGGTCGACGGCCGCATGCGAAAGTTCTTCGAGGAAGTCGCCCTTCTCTCGCAGGCTTTCGTCATCAATCCGGATCTGACGGTCGCTGCCGCCATCAAGGAAGCTGAAAAGGCCGTCGGCGCGCCGATCGAAGTCGCAGGCATGGCCCGTCTTCTGCTCGGCGAAGGCGTCGAGAAGGAAGAGACCGACTTCGCGGCCGAAGTCGCGGCTGCCGTCAAGGGTTGATCTTCCAGCCATAATTGGGAAAACACGAAGGGCATCGCGTGACAACGCGGTGCCCTTCGTGTATCGGGCATTCACGGCAATTTACGAGGAGCCAAGATGTCTTTAGAGCCTGTCTATAAACGCGTTCTACTCAAGGCCTCCGGCGAAGCGCTCATGGGTGGCCAGGGTTTCGGGATCGATGTGACTGTGGCGGACCGCATCGCATCCGACATCGCCGAGGCACGGCATATGGGCGTGGAAGTCGGCGTCGTCGTCGGTGGCGGCAATATCTTCCGCGGTGTCGCGGTAGCGTCCAAGGGCGGCGACCGGGTCACCGGCGACCATATGGGCATGCTCGGCACCATCATCAATGCGCTGGCGCTGGCGACCTCGCTGCGCAAGTTGAATATCGATACGGTGGTGCTTTCGGCCATCTCCATGCCCGAGATCTGCGAGAGCTTTTCGCAGCGCGCGACCCTTTATCATCTGTCGATGGGACGCGTGGTGATTTTTGCCGGCGGCACCGGCAACCCCTTCTTCACCACCGATTCCGCCGCAGCACTTCGCGCCGCCGAAATGGGTGCGGAAGCGATCTTCAAGGGCACGCAGGTCGACGGCATCTACACCGCCGACCCGAAGAAATATCCTGATGCGACCCGCCTCGACCGGCTGACGCACCAGGAAGTGCTGGACAGGGGGCTGGCGGTGATGGACGTTGCCGCCGTGGCGCTGGCCAGAGAAAATTCCATTCCGATCATCGTCTTCTCGATCCACGAGAAGGGTGGTTTTGCTGAAATCTTGACGGGCGGTGGCCTCAAGACCATCGTCTCCGACAACTGATAAAGCTGCGCCGCGGTTTCGGCGCAGCCCTCGCTAGAACATGATGATTTTAGGCCCGTTTGGCCTGAAAGCTGAATCATGTTCTACATTAAATAGTAAGAGCATGATGTCGCCCGAAAACCGCTGACACTTTTCGGCATCATGCTCTGGACGGGAGCATCGACATGAGTGAAGGTATCGACATCAAGGAACTGAAGCGCCGCATGGACGGCGCGATTTCCGTATTCAAGGGCGACATCGCATCGCTGCGCACCGGCCGTGCTTCGGCCAACATTCTCGACCCGGTCACGGTCGAGGCCTATGGTTCGCGCATGCCGCTGAACCAGGTCGCCAACATCACCGTGCCTGAGCCGCGCATGCTGTCGGTTTCCGTCTGGGACAAGTCGATGGTCAGCGCCGTCGAGCGCGGCATCCGAGAATCCAATCTCGGCCTCAACCCGATCATCGACGGCCAGAACCTGCGCATTCCGCTGCCGGAGCTGAACGAGGAGCGCCGCAAGTCGCTCGTCAAGGTGGCGCACGACTATGCCGAAAAGAGCAAAGTGGCGATTCGCCATGTCCGCCGCGACGGCATGGACGGCCTTAAGAAAGCCGAAAAGGACGGCGTAATCGGCCAGGACGAGAGCCGGGCGCAGTCGGAACGTGTACAGAAGATGACGGACGAGACGATTTCCGAAATCGACCGCTTGCTTGGCGAGAAGGAAAAGGAAATCATGCAGGTCTAGTGGATCTGTGCCTTTGCCTGGAAAGACCGGACGGGAAATGTCGGAATCTGTATTTGTGACTGTGCCAGAGCATGTTGCCATCATCATGGACGGCAATGGCCGTTGGGCCAAGCAACGTGGCCTGCCGCGCACGATGGGCCATCGCAAGGGCGTCGAGGCGGTGCGTGAGACAGTCCGCGCCGCTGGTGCGGCCGGCATAAAATATCTGACCCTCTTTGCCTTCTCCTCGGAGAACTGGCGCCGGCCCGAAGCAGAGGTCTCCGATCTGCTCGGCCTGCTCAAGGCTTTTATCCGGCGCGACCTCGCCGAGCTTCATCGCCAGAACGTGCGGATCAAGGTGATCGGCGACCGCGACAGCCTGCGCAGCGACATTCTCGGCCTGCTGCTGGAGGCGGAGGAGACGACCAAGGACAACACGTCGCTGACGCTCGTCATCGCCTTCAACTATGGTTCGCGCGACGAGATCGCCCGCGCCGTCGTCAGCCTCGCCCGGGATGTCGAAGCCGGCCGCCTGAGAGCGCAGGATATTACGCCCGCCCTGATCAACGCCCGTCTCGATACGGCCGGCATCCCCGATCCGGATCTCATCATCCGCACCAGCGGCGAGGAGCGGCTTTCCAACTTCCTCCTCTGGCAGGCCGCCTATTCGGAATTCATCTTCCTTCCGGAATATTGGCCGGATTTCAGCCCCGAGATCTTCCGCTCGGCGCTCGATACATTCGCCTCTCGTGACCGGCGCTTCGGCGGCCTGTCGTCGCAGGCGGCCGCGGTCGGCACCTGATGCAGAGGGAATTGAAGCTCCGCATCGTTTCAGGACTGATTCTTGCGGCCATCGTTCTTGCCGCCACCTGGTATGGTGGCCTTGCCTTCCGTATCCTGGCGGTCGTGATCGGCCTGCTGATCTATTATGAATGGTCGAAAATGACAGGCATCGCGCGGGATTGGGTCGCCAATGCCGTCGGCTGGATCGGCGAGGCGGCGATTGCCTTTCTCGTGCTTGTCGGCAATTTCGAATTCGCCGCCGGCATGCTGGCCGGCGTCACCGCCGTCGGCATCGCCCTGATCATCCTGCAGGGCACGAGCCGCTGGTTGCCAGTGGGCCTGTTTTATGCCGGCGCCACCGGCCTGTCGCTTGCCGCGATCAGAAGCGATGACGGGCTTGGCCTTTACGCCATGCTCTTCGTCTTTGCTGTCGTCTGGGCAACCGATATCCTTGCCTATTTCGTCGGCAGGGCGCTCGGCGGGCCAAAGCTTGCCCCTTCGATCTCGCCCGGAAAGACCTGGTCGGGCGCAATCGGCGGCGCCGTTTCGGCGGTCGTAGCCGGCGTCGTTCTCGTCCATTTTCTCCTTCCGGGCGCTGAAATCATCGCCGCCGGCGTGGCATTGGTTCTCTCGGTTTGCAGCCAGTCGGGCGATCTTTTCGAATCGTTCATCAAGCGAAAATTCGGCGTCAAGGATTCGAGCCGTCTCATTCCGGGTCATGGCGGCGTCATGGACCGTGTCGACGGACTGATTTTCGCCTGTTTTTCGGCGTTCTTGCTTGCTGGGCTTTTTTCCCTGATAAAGGGGGCCGGAATGACGTCGCTTGGTGCGGCATTGTTCGGACTCTGACAACGCGGCAGTCTGACGGAAGGGACTCATGGAAACGATGAGCGGCATATACGCATTTCTGATGGGGAACATCGTTACCTTCATCCTCGTGCTGTCACTGCTCGTCTTTGTGCATGAGATGGGCCATTACCTCGTCGGGCGCTGGAGCGGCATTCGCATCCTTGCCTTTTCCGTCGGCTTCGGTCCGGAGATCTTCGGCTTCACCGACCGCCACGGGACACGCTGGAAGATTGCGGTAATCCCGCTTGGCGGCTACGTCCGGTTCTTCGGCGATGAGGATGCCTCGAGCAAGCCCGACACCGACAAGATCGCCGCCATGTCCGAGGAGGACAGGGCGCGCTCCTTTGCCGGCGCCAAGCTGTGGAAACGCGCTGCAACCGTCGCGGCTGGCCCGATCGCCAATTTTCTGCTGGCGATCGCCATCTTCACCATTCTTTTCTCGGTCTATGGCCGCACGATCGCCGATCCCGTCGTTGCCGAGGTCAAGCCAGACGGCGCAGCCGCTGCCGCCGGCATCCTTCCAGGCGATCTGCTGGTCGCCATCGACGGCGGCAAGGTCGAGACCTTCGACGACGTGCGCCGCTATGTCGGCATCCGCCCGAGCCAGAAGATCGTCGTGACGATCGAGCGCGCCGGCCAGAAGCTCGATGTGCCGATGGTGCCGCAGCGCGTAGACCAGACCGACCAGTTCGGCAACAAGGTCGAGCTCGGCCAGATCGGCATCGTCACCAGCCGGGAGGCCGGCAACTTCCGTCTGAAGACCTACACGCCGCTGGAGTCGTTGCGCGAGGCTGTGATTGAGACCCGTGACATTGTCACCGGCACCTTCAAATATATCGGCAACATCTTCAGCGGAACGATGCGCGCCGATCAATTGGGCGGGCCGATCCGCGTGGCGCAAGCTTCGGGCCAGATGGCGTCGCTTGGAATAGGCGCAGTGTTGCAGCTTGCGGCGGTGCTTTCTATTTCGATAGGCTTGCTTAACCTGATGCCGGTTCCGGTACTTGATGGCGGCCACCTGATGTTCTATGCGGTGGAAGCGGTGAGGGGGAAACCGCTCGGCTCTTCGGCCCAGGAAATTGCATTTCGCATCGGCCTGGCGATGATACTGACATTGATGGTTTTCACGACCTGGAACGACATTGGCTCGTTAAGAGGGTAAACGAGCAAGGCGAGGCTAATTACTATTTATTTACGATGTTTCAAGGCTGTAGTGGCGAATGGGTCACGCTTGCAAATGAAGTAAACAGAAATTAACGACCTGCCTTGCTTGTATGTCAAAAGCGGGTAAAACGACACACGTGACCGGAATCGGGGTTTCCTGAAGCCGGGGACGAGGGAAACAAAAGGTAATGGGTGAAATGAAGGCTGGTTCAAAGTTTTTGAACGCAGTATCGGCGGTTGCGCTGTCTGCTAGTGTTGTTGCTTCGGGCGCAGGTGCTTTGACGTTCGTTTCCGCTACGGCCGCTGAGGCCGCGGTTATCCAGCGCATCGATGTGCGCGGCGCAAGCCGTGTCGGCGCGGAAGCCGTTCGGTCGAACCTCACCATCGCTCCCGGAAAGAGTTTTTCGAACAGCGATATCGATGCCTCGGTCAAGCAGCTCTACGGCACGGGTTACTTCTCCGACGTCAAGATCTCGGTTTCCGGAAGCACGCTGGTTGTCAACGTTCAGGAAGCCCAGCTGGTCAATCAGGTCGTCTTCAACGGCAACCGCAAGATCAAGGACGACAAGCTCGCGACGATCGTCCAGACCCACGCTGCCGGTCCCTACAGCGACACCCAGATCCAGGCCGACATTCAGTCGATCAAGGAAGCTTACGCTGCCACCGGCCGCAGCGAGGTCGAAGTCACGACGCAGGTGGTGCCGCTCGGCGAAGGCCGTGTCAACCTCGCCTTCGTCATCAACGAGGGCGACCGCACCAAGATCGATTCGATCAACTTCGTCGGTAACAATGCCTACAGCGCCGGCCGCCTGGCTGCCGTCATCGCCACCAAGCGTTCGAACTTCCTGTCGTTCCTGACTCGCAAGGATGTCTACAACGAAGACAAGCTCCACGCCGACGAAGAAGCGCTGCGCCAGTTCTATTACAATCGCGGCTACGCCGACATGCGCATCGTCTCTTCCGATGCCACCTTCGACGACGCGACCAACAAATACACGCTGACCTTCAACATCGAGGAAGGCCAGCGTTACGACTTCGGACCGGTGACCGTCCAATCGACCGTCGAAGGCGTCGGCTCAGAGCAGCTGCAGCCGCTGGTGCGCACCCGCGAAGGCCAGGTCTACAACGCCAAGGAAGTCCAGAAGTCGATCGAGGCGATCTCCGATCAGGTGGCGTCAGCCGGTTATCCCTTTGCGCGCGTCACGCCGCGCGGTAACCGCGACCTCAACAACAACACGATCGGTGTCGAATATCTGGTCGACCAGGGCGAGCGCGCCTATGTCGAGCGCATCGAGATCCGCGGCAACAGCCGCACGCGCGACTACGTCATTCGCCGCGAATTCGACATGAGCGAAGGCGATGCCTTCAACCAGCAGATGATCACCAAGGCCAAGCGTCGCCTCGAAGCGCTCGGTTACTTCTCTTCCGTCAATATCTCCACCCAGCCGGGCAGTTCGCCTGACCGTGTCGTGGTGGTCGTCGACGTGCAGGATCAGTCGACCGGTTCGTTCGGTGTCGGCGCGGGTTATGCCGCCGGCGGCGACGGCCTGCTGCTCGAAGCATCGATCGAGGAAAAGAACTTCCTCGGTCGTGGTCAGTACATCCGCATCTCGGCCGGTGGCGGCCAGGAAGGCTCACGCGCCTACGGCGTCAGCTTCACTGAACCCTATTTCCTCGGCTACCGTCTGGCGGCAGGCTTCGACGTCAACCGCAGCGAAACGTCGAGCAACGACGACTACGATTACGAAGAAACCAGCGTCGTCCTGCGTGTGACTGCGCCGATCACCGAAGATCTGGCGACGACCTTCCGTTATAACTACAAGCAGATGAAGTATGACGGCGATACCTCTGATCTTTCGGCGACCTACGCCAATCTGGTCGACGAGAGCCCGTGGACACGCTCTTCCGTCTCGCAGACGCTGACCTACAACACGCTTGACGACACCGTCCTGCCGCGTGAAGGCATCTATGCGACGGCGACGCACGAACTTGCCGGCCTCGGCGGCGACTCGCAGTTCTACAAGATCTACGGCAAGGCCCGTTATTACCACCTGCTCGCTGACGATGCCGATATCATCGGCTCGGTCTCCGCTTCGGCTGGTTATGTCGTTCCCTTGGGCGACCATCTGAACGTCTTCGACCAGTTCACGCTGACCAACGGCGATATTCGCGGCTTCGAGAACAAGGGTATCGGCCCGCGCATCCGCGGGGATCACGATGACCCGCTCGGTGGCACGACCTATTTCACGGCGTCTGCAGAAGCCACCTTCCCGATGCCGGGCTTCCCGCGTGACTTCAACCTGCGCGGCGCAGTCTTTGCCGATGCCGGTACGCTGTTCGGCAATGACGTCGAGCTTCTTGGGTCAGACCAGGCCGACGGTACCAGCGCTTCGCTGCGCGCCTCCGTCGGTGTCGGCGTCGTCTGGCAGTCTCCCTTCGGTGCATTGCGTCTGGATTACGCGATCCCGGTTCTCAAGGAAGACTTCGACAAGACGCAGAACTTCAAGTTTGGCATCAACAACCAATTCTGATATCGGCAGTCCGGAACTGTAAGACTCAATTCCGTTCTGGAGCATTGCCGATGGAGCAAAACGTTTTTTTTCTGCCCCATGAAGGTCTGAAGCTCGCTGAGCTGGCAGAGTTTCTTGGGGCAGAACTCGCCAATTCCGACCATGCCGATGTTGTCGTCAGGTCCGTTGCCCCCATCAGCCGGGCTCGGGCGGGAGACGTCTGCTATATCCTGTCGCGTCGTAACCGCGATGAACTGGCGACATGCGAGGCCTCGGCAGTGATCTGCGATAAGGCGCTCGCCGATCTCGTACCCCCCCATATCCCGGTCATCCTGTCGTCCAATCCACATGCGGCTTTCGCGATGGCGGGCGGCCTGTTTTATCCCGCGGCATTGCGCCCGGTCGTCTTTTCCGGTGAAAGCGAGATCGCGCCAAGCGCGGTGATCGATCCGAGCGCCAAGCTTGAAAAGGGCGTGATCGTCGAGCCGATGGCCGTCATCGGAGCGCATGCCGAGATCGGCGAAGGGACGCGCATCGGCGCCCAAAGCATCATCGGTCCGAATGTCAAGATTGGCCGGGATTGTTCGATTGCGGCCGGCGCCAGCATTCTCTGCGCGCTGCTCGGCAATGGCGTCATCATCCACAACGGCGCCCGCATCGGCCAGGATGGTTTCGGTTATGCGCCGGGCCCGCGCGGCATGATCAAGATCGTCCAGATCGGCCGAGTGATCATCCAGGATAATGTCGAGATCGGCGCCAACACCTCGATCGACCGTGGCACCATGGACGATACGGTCATCGGCGAAGGCACCAAGATCGACAACCAGGTACAGATCGGCCACAACGTTCAGATCGGCCGCCATTGCGCGATCGTTGCGCATGTCGGCATCGCCGGCAGCGCGAAGATCGGCAATGGCGTTCAGATCGGCGGCCAGGTCGGTATCAAGGGGCATGTGACGATCGGTGACGGCGTGCAGATCGCCGCCCAAAGCGGTATCATGACCGATCTTGCCGCCGGCGGACAATATGGTGGTACACCTGGGCGCCCGCTGAATGACTATCTGAGAGATGTCGCGCAACAGATGTCAAGGACGAAGCTGCGCGGGACGAAACCTGGAGGCAAGCAAAATGACTGAGGAAGCCACGACAACGCTTTCTTCGGCTGACATCATCGAGATCATGAAACTGCTGCCGCATCGCTACCCGTTTCTCATGGTCGACAAGATCATCGAGATTGACGGCGACAACACGGCGATCGGCATCAAGAACGTCACGGTGAACGAACCGCATTTCACCGGTCATTTTCCGGAATCTCCGATCATGCCCGGCGTTCTCCTGATCGAGGGCATGGCCCAGACCGCGGGTGCGATCTGTGCCAAGAAGGATGGCCAGCCAGGCAACCTCGTCTATTTCATGACCATCGAGAATGCGCGCTTCCGCAAGCCCGTTGTACCCGGCGATCGTGTTGAATTCCATGTCAGGAAGCACAAGCAGCGCGGCAATATCTGGAAATTCCATTGCGACGCCAAGGTCGACGGCGCACTTGTCGCCGAGGCCGATATCGGCGCGATGATCGTTCGTAAGGATCAGGCATGAGCACTATCGCCGAAAGCGCTCGCATTCATCCGATGGCTGTCGTCGAAGACGGCGCGACCATCGGTGAGGGCGTCAAGATCGGTCCCTTCTGCCATGTCGGGTCGCACGTCGTCCTGCATGCGAATGTCGAGCTTTTGTCGCATGCGGTCGTGACCGGCCGCACCGTGGTCGGCAAGGGCACACGCATCTTTCCGATGGCGGTCGTTGGCGGCGATCCGCAGAGCGTGCATCACGGCGGCGAGGAGACGACGCTGACGGTCGGCGCCAACTGCACGATCCGCGAGGGCGTGACGATGAATACGGGCACGGCCGATTTCGGCGGCCAGACGATCGTCGGCGACAATAACCTCTTCCTTGCCAATTCGCATGTCGCGCATGACTGCCGGGTGGGCAACCATGTGATCATGTCGAACAACGTCATGCTCGCCGGCCATGTCGTCATCGAAGATCGCGTCATCCTGGGCGGCGGCTCGGCCGTTCACCAGTTTACCCGCGTCGGCCGTCAGGCCTTCGTCGGGGGGCTCTCGGCAGTGAGTTACGACGTCATTCCGTACGGCATGCTGAACGGCAATCCCGGGCTGCTGAGCGGCCTCAACGTCGTCGGCATGACGCGCGCCGGCGTGGACCGCGCCGTCATTCACAGGGTGCGGCGCGCCTACAAGTCGATCTTCGAAGGACCGGGCTCCGTCCGCGAAAACGCCGCCGCCATCCGCGAAGAATATGCTGATTGCGAGCAGGCGGTCCACATCCTCGACTTCATCGCCGCCGACAGCGACCGCGCCTTGTCCTCGCCAACTCGGGGGCAGAAGGGCTAGTCCGTGACTCTTTCCGGCGATACCGCTGCGGGCCGGCTGGCGATCATCGCCGGCGGCGGCCTTCTGCCTTCCTATGTAGCCGAAGCTGCGCGCGCGGCGGGCGAAAATCCCGTCATCGTCGCGCTGAAGGACGAAAGCGACCGGCGCTGGGAAGGGTATGACCATGCCGTCATCGGCGTCGGCGATTTTGCAGCTCTCGAGGGCCTCTTGAACCGCTACGGCATCGGCCGTGTCGTCATGTCCGGCAGCGTGCGGCGCCGGCCGGAATGGCGCGAGGTGCGCCCGACGCTGCGCACTCTGATGAAGATGCCGGCCGTGATCCGCACCTTGCTGTCCGGTGGCGACGATACGGTGCTGCAGATGGTGATCCGGCTGATCGAGGGAAACGGCCGCCGGGTCGTCGGCGCTCATGAGATCGCTCCCGACCTTCTTGCCTACGTCGGTCCGCTTGGCGCTGCAGCGCCTGGCGAGGAAGACCGGCGCGATATCAGGCGCGCAGCCGATGCCGCTGAGATGCTGGGCCGGCTCGATGTCGGTCAGGGCGCCGTCGCCATCGGCGGGCGTATCGTCGCGCTGGAGGGTCTTGAGGGCACGGACGAGATGCTGGAGCGTGTCGCGGGTCTCAGAGCCGCCGGGCGCATCTCGCCGCGCCGCCGTGGCGCACTCGTCAAACTCTGCAAGCCGCAACAGGATATCCGCGCCGACTTGCCGGCGATCGGCGTTTCCACGGTTCTGAACGCGAGGAAAGCCGGCCTTGCCGGCGTCGCCGTCGAGGCCGGCCGCTCGCTGGTGCTCGATCGCGCCGCCGTCATCAAAGCCGCCGATGAGGCTGGGCTCTTCGTCTGTGGCATCGATCGCGGCCTGCCGGCATGGGGGCTTGAATGAACGGGGCGTCGCTGAAGATCGCCGTCATTGCCGGCGAGGTGTCGGGGGATCTGCTCGGTGCCGATCTCATCGCCGCCCTGAAGCGGGTTCATAGCGGACCGGTGGAGCTCGTCGGTGTCGGCGGCGAGGGGCTGCAGGCGGAAGGCTTGCGATCCCTGTTCGATTTCTCCGAGCTGTCGATCATGGGTATCACCCAGGTGCTGAGCCGGCTGCCAAAGCTCTATACGCTGATCCGCCAGACGACGGCTGCCATCATCGCCGCAAGGCCGGATATTCTTCTGATCATCGACAGCCCGGATTTCACCCATCGCGTCGCAAAGCGTGTCCGCATCGCTCTGCCGGATCTGCCGGTTGTCAATTATGTTTGTCCAAGCGTCTGGGCCTGGAAGGAATATCGCGCCACGCGCATGCTCGCCTATGTCGATCATGTGCTCGCCGTCCTGCCCTTCGAGCCGGCAACAATGCGTGCGCTCGGCGGGCCTGAGACCACCTATGTCGGCCATCGCCTGACCGCCGATCCGGCGCTGCTCGAAGTGCGGCAGCAGCGCGCCATGCGCGCACCCGTCGAGGGAGCCGGCAAGGCGATCCTGATGCTTCCTGGATCAAGATCCTCCGAAATCGCCAAACTGCTTCCGTTCTTCGAGGATGCGGCCAAAGAACTTGTCGCCCGCAACGGCCCGATGCGATTCCTGCTGCCGACCGTGCCGCACAACGAAGCGCTGGTGAAAGGGCTCGTCGCCGGCTGGGCCACGCCGCCGGAGGTGGCGGTCGGGCCGGCGCAGAAGTGGAAGGCCCTTGCCGAGGCGGATGCGGCGATGGCAGCTTCCGGCACGGTGATCCTCGAACTCGCCCTTGCCGGCGTGCCGACGGTGTCCGTTTACAAGACGGATTGGATTATCCGCCTGCTCGCCCGGCGCATCAAGGTATGGACGGGCGCATTGCCCAATATCATCGCCGATTATGCCGTCGTGCCGGAATATCTGAACGAGATCGTCCGCGGCGCCAGCCTGGCGCGCTGGATGGAGCGGCTGTCGGCCGACACGTTCCAATTGAAGGCGATGAACGAGGGTTATGATCTCGTCTGGCAACGCATGCAGACCGAAAAGCCGCCCGGCGAACACGCTGCCGAGATCCTTCTCGACGTGCTGAAAAAGAAAAAACCCGGTCGTTTCTGACCGGGTTTTCTTTTGGGTTCTTTCTGAAGCGATCAGCGCTTCGAAACCGGAATGTAGTCGCGCTTCGGTTCGCCGACATAAAGCTGGCGCGGACGGCCGATGCGCTGTTCCGGATCCTCGATCATCTCGTTCCACTGCGCGATCCAGCCGACGGTGCGGGCGAGCGCGAAGAGCACGGTGAACATGGTCGTGGGGAAGCCCAGCGCCTTCAGCGTGATGCCGGAATAGAAGTCGATGTTCGGATAGAGCTTCTTCTCGATGAAATATTCGTCGGTGAGCGCGATGCGCTCCAGCTCCATCGCCACTTCGAGCAACGGATCGTCCTTGATGCCGAGTTCGCCGAGCACTTCATGCGTCGTCTTCTGCATGATCTTGGCGCGCGGATCGTAGTTCTTGTAGACCCGGTGACCGAAGCCCATCAGGCGGAACGGATCATTCTTGTCCTTGGCGCGGGCGACATATTCCGGAATGCGGTCGACCGTGCCGATTTCCGTCAGCATGTTGAGGGCTGCTTCGTTAGCACCGCCGTGAGCGGGCCCCCAGAGGCAAGCAATGCCGGCGGCGATGCAGGCGAACGGGTTGGCACCCGATGAACCGGCGAGACGGACGGTCGAGGTCGAGGCGTTCTGCTCATGATCGGCATGCAGGATGAAGATGCGGTCCATGGCGCGGGAAAGCACCGGATTGACCACATATTCCTCGCAGGGCACAGCAAAGCACATGCGCAGGAAGTTCGAGGCATAGTCGAGGTCGTTCTTCGGATAAACGAAGGGTTGGCCGATATGGTATTTGTAGGCCATCGCGGCAAGCGTCGGCATCTTGGCGATCATGCGCAGGCTGGCGACCATGCGCTGGTGCGGATCGGTGATGTCGGTGGAGTCGTGATAGAAGGCCGACAGTGCGCCGACGCAGCCGCACATGACGGCCATCGGATGCGCATCGCGGCGGAAGCCGGTGAAGAAGCGGCTCATCTGCTCGTGTACCATGGTGTGGTGCGTAACGCGGTAATCGAAATCCTTCTTCTGCACGGTGGTCGGCAGTTCGCCGTAAAGCAGGAGATAGCAGACTTCGAGGAAGTCGCCATGCTCGGCGAGCTGCTCGATCGGATAGCCACGATGCAGCAGGACACCTTCGTCGCCGTCGATGTAGGTGATTTTCGATTCACAGGATGCGGTCGAGGTAAAACCCGGATCGTAGGTGAAGGAAGCGGTGTTCTTGTAGAGGGCACCGATATCGATGACGCTCGGGCCGATCGTGCCGCTTTTGACAGCAAGGTCGACAGACTTGTCACCGATTTTTATTGTAGCGCTTTGATCCGTCATGCTGATCCTCCGAAATGGCGGTGGCGCCATAAAAGCGCCATAGGGGTTAAGCGTCCTCACCGATAGCTATATGATCGCGAAGCTAATGCCAAGTTACTGTGATGGCATTTTGTGCAATGCGGTATCACCTTTTAGGCACTGCAGCGATGAGCCACACGCATATCGGAAGCCGATGATTCGACTGGTCTTTTGGGGCTCGCGATTTTGCCTCATATTTCAATCGATTATGCTTGCCGGATTTGATTGGAGGTTGCATTCTGACTGCCTTCGCAGCCGGGCTTGGGCGGTTCATGCAGGAGTTGACGTCAGTCGAATTGCGGCCGGAAACAGGCGAAGGCCTTGCCGCTCCTCCAATTTTTCACCACCAGTCGTGGTGACGCGACCGGCAAGGACGCAGTCGGCAATACCATTGCGCCACCGGCTGCCGGCCGCAGCCTCGCACTTGCTGCGTGCCGGCATGCGCATGCTGGGCGAGGAGACGGACCATGGCCGCCTGCTGCTGTTCTCGCCGGTCTTCCTCGGCGCCGGGTCAGCCATCTGGTTTCTCGCGGCATCGGATTTTCCGCTCACTGCATCGCTGCTCTGCCTGTTGGTGCTGACCGTCGCAGTTCTCATCGCCAGCCGCAACCGGGCGGCATTGCGGGCAGCGCTGCTGGCGCTTTCGCTCGTGGCTTGCGGCATAGTCTCGGCGCAGTTCGAGAGCTGGCGGGCTTCGACCGTGATCCTCGATTCATCAGTGACGACGACGGTGACCGGCCGCGTCGAGCGGCGCGAAGGCGATGGTCGCGGCCGGTGGCGCTACATTCTTGCCGTCACCGGCACTGAAGCGCCTCAGGTCAAGCGGCCGCCGGAACGCATCACCGCCATCGCCCGCGGTGCGGACGCAGCCTTCGAGATCGGCGATATCATCACCGGCAGGGCGCGGCTGACGCCGCCGGCGGGCCCAGCACTTCCCGAGCTCAACGACTTCTCCTTCAGTGCCTATTTCGACGGCATCGGCGCCAACGGCTTCTTCTACGGTGCACCGACGAAGGTCGATGCGCAGGCAGGTCCGCAGGCTGCAAGATCGGCGGTGGAAGCGCTGCTCGAAGGGCTCTACCGGCTGCGCAGCGGCATTGGCGACCGGATAAGGTCGATCCTGCCCGGCGATACCGGCGCTTTTGCCGCCGCACTGGTGACGGACGAGCGGCGCGCCATCTCGGATGCGACGACGGAGGCACTACGCCAGTCCGGTCTGGCTCATATCATCGCCATCTCCGGTCTCAACATGGCGCTGTCGGCCGGCATCTTCTTCGTCGGCTTTCGGATGCTGCTCAGCATCTTTGCCGGTATCGCTGAGGCCTACCCGACGAAGAAGATCGCTGCCGCCGGCGCGCTCATCGCCGTTACTGCCTATTTCCTGATTTCGGGCTTTGCGGTCTCTGCCGAGCGCGCTTTCATCATGATGGCCATCATGTTGATTGCCGTCTTCTTCGACCGGCCGTCGATCAGCCTGCGCAATGTCGCGCTTTCCGCCCTCGTCATCATCCTCATTTCACCGTCCGAGGTCTTAGGTCCGAGCTTCCAGATGTCCTTTGCCGCGACATTGGCGCTGGTCTCGGGTTATCAGTTGTGGAAGGACCGGCGCGTCCGCGAAAACGCCTTTCTGAAGCTACCTATCATCAGGCCCGTCGTTACGGTTGCCGGTTTCTTCGGCGGCGTCTTCCTGACTTCGCTGATCGGCGGTTTTTCCACCGCGCTGTTTTCGATCGAGCATTTTCATCGCCTGACCGCCTACGGCCTGCCGGCAAACCTCGCGACGATGCCGATCATCTCCTTCATCGTCATGCCGGCCGGCTTGCTGGCGATGCTGCTCATGCCTTTCGGTCTGGATGTTTTGCCCTGGAAGGTCGTCGGATTCGGCCTCGATCTGGTGATCGCGGTCGCAAAGACGGTGTCCGGCTGGGATGGCAATATCGACGTCGGCCGCTTGCCCGCCTGGTATTTCGCGGTCGCCGTGGCAGGCTTTCTGCTGCTGACGCTGCTCCGCACCCGGCTGCGCCATATCGGCACATCAATCATCGCGGTCGCAACGCTCATCCTGTTGCTTCTACCGGTTCCCCGGCCGCCGGATCTGGTGATTTCGGAGGATGGCAGTCTCGTCGCGGTGGTCGAAGCGGCAGCAATGGCTTCCAACCGTGAAAGACCACCGGATTTCATCTTCGACCAGTGGCAGAGAGCCCTGGTCCTGCCGAGACATGATCCGCCGAAGATGCTGGATGGTCCTGCTATCCCGCAGGTAGGAGAAGACCGCCGCGTCAAGCTTTCCCGCGATCAGCAGAACGAAGCGAGGACAGCGATGCGGGCGGCCGCAGCGGCCGGTGAAGCAAACCGCTTTTCCTGCGTCAAGAGGGCCTGGTGCGCATCAAGGCTTGGCAATGGTCGTGTGGTTGCTGTCATCGACAATGCCGCCTATCTCGGCCCGGCATGCGACGCGGCCGATATCATCGTGACGTCGGTCCGCCTGCGTTTCAACAGCTGCCGCTCAGGTGCGACGCTCTTCACCGGCGAGACGCTGCGCAGGACCGGATCCATCGAGTTGCGCTTCGCGGACGCCGGCCTGGAGGTGGCAACCGCATTTGACGCATTGTCGCGACCATGGATGCGCCATCGCGCCTTTGACTGGCGCAGCAACAGCTTTACCGAATCCGGCCTAACCGATGTCAGTGATAGCGGCGAATGAGGCCGACGAGTTTGCCCTGCACCTTAACACGGTCTGGTCCGAAAATCCGGGTCTCGTAAGCCGGGTTGGCCGCTTCCAGTGCGATCGAGGCGCCCTTGCGGCGGAAGCGCTTGAGTGTCGCTTCTTCGTCATCGACGAGTGCAACAACAATGTCGCCAGGACTTGCGGTGCTGCCATTGCGGATGATCACGGTGTCGCCGTCGAAGATGCCGGCGTCGATCATCGAATCGCCCTTGACCTCCAGGGCATAATGTTCACCGGAACCGAGCATGTCGGCCGGAACGGCGATGTCGTGGGTGTTGTTCTGGATCGCCGAGATCGGCACACCGGCGGCGATTCTGCCCATGACCGGCACGGAAACCGAGTTGCCGTTGTCGGCGACGGGTTTTGCGGGAGCAGGGGCGGCGACCGGCTGAGGTTTGCCCAGGCTGCCTTCGATGACGCTCGGCGAAAAGCCGCGCCGCGGCTGGATGCTGGGGCTGTAGGCCTCCGGAAGCTTGATGACCTCGAGCGCACGGGCGCGGTTCGGTAGGCGGCGAATGAAGCCTCTCTCCTCGAGCGCCGTAATCAGGCGATGAATCCCGGACTTCGAGGCGAGGTCCAGAGCATCCTTCATTTCGTCGAAAGATGGCGGAACGCCGGATTCCTTCATGCGCTCATGAATGAAAAGGAGAAGCTCCTGTTGTTTGCGCGTGAGCATCGACGTTGTGACCTCGTGATTGAAACAAATCCAGAACAGACACTATATGTTCCATATGTGTTCCGCAAGTAGCTAAATTTCCGTAAAACTTGGCGCCAACTCGTTGAGATTTTTATTTTCATTCGCCGGATTGGCACAGAAGTCTTGCGTTGAGGGAAGCGCTGTCGCACATCTCTTGCCGTGTCAGGGAGGGATATCATGAACGAGCACTCCGCCAAACCGCACCCGCTGGATCATGTCGTGCTGCCGGTCGTCAATATCGATCTGGCGCGCGAGAGGCTCGGCAAGCTCGGCTTCACCGTTGCCCCCGATGCGCGCCATCCCTTCGGAACGGAGAATGCCTGCGTCTTCTTTGCTGACAAGACCTATCTGGAGCCGCTCGGGATTGCGAGCGTCGAGGAGAGCGAGGCGTCGGCGCGCCAAGGCAATGTCTTCACCGCCCGCAATCAGGCTTTCCGCTTCCGCTGCGGCGCGGAGGGGCTTTCGGGGCTGGCTTTTGGCAGCAAGGATGCCGGCATCGATCATCAGAATTTCGTCGGTAACGGATCGAGCGCCGGCGAGATGCTGCAGTTCACCCGGCCGATGACGATGCCGGACGGTTCTGAGACGATTGCCGGCTTCAAGCTGGCTTTTGCCGGCGATCTGCGCGCGCCTGATCTCCTGCTATTTACCGTCGAGCGCGTCAATCCGCTGCCGGCCGACCGCGCCGTGCTGGAGACGCATGCCAATGGCGTCACCGGCATAGTCGAGATAGCGCTTTGCGCGCCTGATGCTGCCGCCTTCGCTGCCTTCGTCAGCCTCGCCGTGGTGCAATCGGCAGTCGAGAAAACCGGTTTCGGCGTCAATATCCCGGCGTCGAATGCCAAAATCAGCCTGATGACGGCGGAAGGGTTGGAGGCCTATTTCGACATCGTCGGCTCATCCGCAGATCGTGGCCTGCGCGGCCGGGCAATCCTCTTCGCTGTCGCCGATCTTGCCGTGACAGAAGCGCATTTGGCTGCTAACGGGGTGACATACGCGCGCAAGAACAATCGCATTCTGGTGAAGCCCGCGCCCGGGCAGGGCACGCTCTTCGCCTTCGAGGAAACACGATGAGCACTGATACGAATTCCGAAGTCAGGATCGGCGAAGGCCAAGGCCAGGTCAGCTTTTCCAATACCGGCCGCCTGTCGCTGATTGCCGGTCCCTGCCAGATGGAGAGCCGCGACCACGCCTTCATGGTCGCCGGCACGCTGAAGGAGCTTTGCGGCAAGCTCGGCATCGGCCTCGTTTACAAGAGCTCCTTCGACAAGGCGAACCGCACCTCGCTGTCGGCCGAACGCGGTATCGGGATTGAAAAAGGCATGGAGGTCTTTGCCGACCTCAAAAAGGAGTTCGGCTTTCCCGTCCTGACCGACGTTCATACCGCCGAGCAATGCGCGGAGGTGGCAAAGGTCGTCGACGTCCTGCAGATCCCGGCCTTCCTCTGCCGCCAGACCGACCTTCTCATCGCCGCCGCCAAGACCGGCCGCGTCGTCAATGTCAAGAAGGGCCAGTTCCTCGCTCCCTGGGATATGAAGAATGTTCTGAAGAAGCTCAACGCCAGCGGCAATCCGAACGTGCTGCTTTGCGAGCGCGGCGCCTCCTTTGGTTACAATACGCTGGTTTCCGACATGCGCTCGCTGCCGATCATGGCGGCGATGGGTGCGCCCGTTGTCTTCGATGCGACCCATTCCGTAGCGCAGCCGGGCGGGCAGGGCGATTCCTCCGGCGGTCAGCGGGAATTCGTAGAAACCCTGGCGCGGGCAGCAGTGGCTGCCGGTATTGCCGGCGTCTTCGTCGAAACCCATCAGGACCCCGACAATGCCCCTTCCGACGGCCCGAACATGGTCTATCTCAAGGACATGCCGCGGCTTCTCGAAAAGCTGCTCGCCTTCGATGCGGTCGCCAAGGCTTGACGTTCAACAGTCTGACATGATCGTGCTATAGGCCACATCCGAACGCTGGTCCGAAGGCTATTGCAGCATTGTAATTTGCACGCCTTCGACTAAGACAGGTTTCGAACCATTTATCACCCACCGAGCAGGAAGAACCCATGACTGCAATCACCGATATCATCGCCCGCGAGATTCTCGATAGCCGTGGCAACCCCACCGTCGAAGTCGATGTCTATCTCGAAGATGGCAGCATGGGCCGCGCGGCCGTTCCCTCGGGCGCCTCGACGGGCGCGCATGAGGCGGTCGAACTGCGTGACGGCGGCAAGCGCTACCTGGGCAAGGGCGTCGAAAAGGCGGTCGAAGCCGCCAACACCGAGATCTTCGACGCGATCGGCGGCATCGACGCCGAAAACCAGATCCAGATCGACAACATCATGATCGAGCTGGACGGCACGCCGAACAAGTCGCGTCTCGGCGCCAACGCCATCCTTGGCGTGTCGCTCGCCGTCGCCAAGGCTGCCGCCCAGGCGTCCGGCCTGCCGCTCTACCGCTATGTCGGCGGTGCTTCCGCCAGCCTGCTGCCAGTGCCGATGATGAACATCATCAATGGTGGTGCCCATGCCGACAACCCGATCGATTTCCAGGAATTCATGATCCTGCCGGTCGGCGCCGATTCGATCGCCGAAGCCGTGCGCATGGGTTCGGAAGTCTTCCATACGCTGCGCAAGGAACTTGCCGCACAGGGCCATAACACCAATGTCGGCGATGAAGGCGGTTTCGCACCGGGCCTGAAGAGCGCGCCGGAAGCTCTCGACTTCATCATGAAGTCGATCGAGAAAGCCGGCTACAAGCCGGGCGACGACATGTGCCTCGGCCTCGACTGCGCCTCGACGGAATTCTTCAAGGACGGCAAATACGTTCTCGAAGGGGAAGGCCGCACGCTGGAATCGGGCGCCATGGCCGAATATCTGGCCGAACTCGCCGCCAAGTATCCGATCATCTCGATCGAGGACGGCATGGCCGAAGACGACTGGGATGGCTGGAAGACGCTGACCGACCTAGCCGGCAAGAAGACCCAGCTCGTCGGCGATGATCTCTTCGTCACCAACTCCGCCCGTCTTCGCGACGGTATCCGCATGGGCGTCGCCAACTCGATCCTCGTCAAGGTCAACCAGATCGGCACGCTGACGGAGACGCTTGATGCCGTCAACACGGCGCACAAGGCGGCCTATACCGCCGTCATGTCCCACCGCTCCGGCGAGACCGAAGATTCGACCATCGCCGATCTCGCGGTCGCCACCAACTGCGGTCAGATCAAGACCGGCTCGCTGTCGCGCTCCGACCGTCTTGCCAAGTACAATCAGCTGATCCGTATCGAAGAGGGCCTCGGCCCGCAGGCCCAGTATGCCGGCCGCTCGATCGTTCGCGGCTGATCGGATCTGATTTTCAACGGCTTGACCCGCGCCTTCCCGGCGCGGGTTTTTTGTTGCCCGTTTTTTAGAGTCAACGAACGGTTAATCTCTGCACGTTAGATTGAACGAATTGGTAATGCGTTCAAGAGCATGCGTGTATGTGGACAAAGCATCATAAGAAGAGAAAGATCGGTCGCTTCGTCATTCCGGCCATGACGGTCGCCTTCCTCTCCTATTTCGGTTATCATTGCATCCATGGCGATTACGGCCTGCGCGCAACGGAGACGTTCGAGCATCAGCGTGTCGCGCGTGAAAAAGAGCTTGCGATCTTGAAGGCGAAGCGCGAACATCTGGAAAATCAGGTCGCGCTCTTGAGTGACGGGTCGCTCGATAAGGATATGTTGGACGAAAAAGCGCGTTATCAGCTCAACATGTCGCGCGCCGACGAGATCGTCGTATTCAATCATTATTCCAATTAACCGGAAACAGGTTAATTGGAATTTTCAATGTTTTTCCAATAATTTAGCACCGAATACGAGCCATGCAATTATGGCATTGCTGTGCTCATATTTCTTCCCTATGGTACGCGCCACCAAGAAACGACAAACCCATAGGGAGGGTTGAATGGCGCCGCGAAAGACCGCGACCGTTTCCAGCCGCAAAACTGCAGCAAAACCGGCAGCCAAAGCATCGAATGGAGGCCCGGTAGCCGACTTCGATCGCAATGAAGAGCTGAAGGCCTATCGCGAGATGCTGCTGATCCGCCGCTTCGAGGAGAAGGCCGGCCAGCTTTACGGCATGGGGTTCATCGGCGGCTTTTGTCACCTCTACATCGGTCAGGAAGCTGTCGTCGTCGGCATGCAGATGGCGCAGAAGGATGGCGACCAGGTCATCACCGCCTATCGCGACCACGGTCATATGCTGGCAACCGGCATGGAAGCGCGTGGCGTCATGGCGGAACTGACCGGGCGCCGCAGCGGCTATTCCCACGGCAAGGGCGGCTCGATGCACATGTTCTCGAAAGAGAAGCATTTCTACGGCGGTCACGGCATCGTCGGTGCCCAGGTCTCGCTCGGAACGGGTCTTGCCTTCGCAAACCGCTACCGCGGCAATGACAATGTCTCCATCGCCTATTTCGGCGACGGCGCTGCCAACCAGGGCCAGGTCTACGAGAGCTTCAACATGGCTGCTCTCTGGAAGCTGCCGATCGTCTACATCGTCGAGAACAACCGTTACGCCATGGGCACCTCGACTGCCCGCGCCACCGCGCAGTCGAATTACTCGCTTCGCGGATCCGGTTTCGGCATCCCCGGCATTCAGGTCGATGGCATGGACGTCCGCGCCGTCAAGGCGGCCGCCGACGAGGCGCTCGAGCATTGCCGTTCCGGCAAGGGTCCGATCATTCTCGAAATGCTGACCTATCGTTATCGCGGTCACTCGATGTCCGACCCGGCGAAGTATCGCTCCAAGGACGAAGTGCAGAAGATGCGCTCCGAGCATGACCCGATCGAACAGGTCAAGGCACGCCTCGTCGAAAAGGGCTGGGCTTCCGAAGACGATCTGAAGGCGATCGACAAGGATGTTCGCGACATCGTCGCCGATAGCGCCGATTTCGCCCAGGCCGATCCGGAGCCGGATGCATCCGAGCTCTATACCGACATTCTGCTCTAATCGGGGAGGGAACCCATGCCTATCGATATCCTCATGCCCGCCCTCTCTCCGACCATGGAAGAAGGCACACTGTCCAAATGGCTGAAGCAGGAAGGTGACAAGGTCACCTCCGGCGACGTGATTGCCGAAATCGAAACCGACAAGGCGACGATGGAAGTCGAAGCCGTTGACGAAGGCGTCATCGGCAAGCTTCTGGTTCCTGCCGGAACCGAAGGCGTCAAGGTGAACGCCAAGATCGCCGTTCTCCTGCAGGACGGTGAATCCGCATCCGACATGTCTGCGTCCGCTCCGGCAGCAGCGCCGGCTGCTGCACCGCAGGCCGCGCAGGAGGAAAAGCCGGCTGCCGCAACTCCGGCATCCGCACCCGTTCCCGCCGAGCCGAAAGCCCAGGTGCAGAACGATCCGGAAATCCCGGCCGGCACCGAAATGGTGTCGACGACCGTGCGCGAAGCGCTTCGTGACGCCATGGCCGAGGAAATGCGCACCGACGAAAACGTCTTCGTCATGGGCGAGGAAGTCGCCGAATATCAGGGCGCCTACAAGGTCACGCAGGGCCTGCTGCAGGAATTCGGCCCCCGCCGCGTCGTCGATACGCCGATCACCGAGCATGGCTTTGCCGGCGTCGGCGTCGGTGCAGCCATGGCCGGCCTTCGCCCGATCGTCGAGTTCATGACCTTCAACTTCGCCATGCAGGCGATCGACCAGATCATCAACTCCGCTGCCAAGACGCTTTATATGTCCGGCGGCCAGATGGGCGCTCCGATCGTCTTCCGCGGCCCGAATGGTGCAGCGGCCCGTGTCGGCGCCCAGCACAGCCAGGATTATGCAGCCTGGTACAGCGCCATTCCCGGCCTGAAGGTCGTCATGCCCTACACGGCATCTGATGCCAAGGGCCTGCTGAAGGCTGCGATCCGCGATCCGAACCCGGTCATCTTCCTCGAAAACGAAATTCTCTACGGCCAGCACTTCGATGTGCCGAAGCTCGATAATTTCGTTCTGCCGATCGGCAAGGCCCGCATCCATCGTCCCGGCAAGGACGTCACCGTGGTCTCCTTCGGCATCGGCATGACCTATGCGATCAAGGCTGTCGCCGAACTCGAAAAGCTCGGCATCGATGTCGAACTGATCGACCTTCGCACTATCCGCCCGATGGACCTGCCGGCTGTTATCGAATCGGTGAAGAAAACCGGACGTCTCGTCACCGTCGAGGAAGGCTATCCGCAGTCCTCCGTCGGCACCGAAATCGCCACCCGCGTCATGCAGCAGGCCTTCGACTATCTCGATGCGCCGATCCTGACGATCGCAGGCAAGGACGTTCCGATGCCTTACGCCGCCAATCTCGAAAAGCTCGCCCTTCCGAACGTCGGCGAAGTGGTCGATGCGGTGAAGGCTGTTTGCTACAAATAAGGGGAGGGTGTTTCGATGCCGATCAATATCACGATGCCCGCCCTCTCTCCGACCATGGAGGAAGGCAACCTTTCCAAATGGCTGGTCAAGGAAGGCGACAAGGTCAAGTCTGGCGATGTGATCGCCGAGATCGAGACCGACAAGGCGACGATGGAAGTCGAAGCCGTCGATGAAGGCACGGTCGCCAAGCTCGTCGTTGCCGCCGGCACCGAAGGCGTCAAGGTCAATGCGCTGATTGCGGTTCTCGCCGCCGATGGCGAGGATGTCTCCGCTGCCGCAAGCAGTGCGGGTTCCGCTGCTCCGGCACCGAAAGCTGACGGTGCAGCCGCGCCGAAGGCCGAAGCTGCACCGGCTCCGGCCCAGTCTACTCCGGCTGCGGCACCTGTAGCCGCCGCTGCACCCGCATCGGTGTCATCTGATGGCAGCCGCGCCTTCTCTTCGCCGCTTGCCCGCAGGCTGGCCAAGGAAGCCGGTATCGACCTTTCGGCAGTCGCAGGCTCCGGCCCGCACGGCCGCGTCGTCAAGAGCGACATCGAAGCCGCCCTTGCCGGCGGCGGCGCCAAGGCCGCAGCCCCCGCCGCTGCTGCTTCCGCTCCGCAAGCCTCCGCAGCTCCGGCTCCGGCCGCCGCTGCCCCGAAGGGCGCTTCCGAAGAAGCCGTGCTCAAGCTCTTCGAACCGGGCTCCTACGAGCTCGTGCCGCATGACGGCATGCGCAAGACGATCGCCAGGCGCCTGGTCGAATCCAAGCAGACGATCCCGCATTTCTACGTCAGCGTCGATTGCGAACTCGATGCGCTTCTGGCGCTGCGTGCCCAGCTGAACGATGCGGCTCCGCGCAAGGATAACGCTCCGGCCTACAAGCTCTCGGTCAACGACATGGTCATCAAGGCCATGGCGCTGTCGCTGCGCGACGTTCCGGATGCGAACGTCTCCTGGACCGACAACAACATGATCAAGCACAAGCATGCCGATGTCGGCGTTGCTGTCTCGATCCCCGGCGGCCTGATCACGCCGATCATCCGCAAGGCCGAGGAAAAGACCCTGTCGACGATCTCCAACGAGATGCGCGATCTCGGCAAGCGGGCCAAGGACCGCAAGCTGAAGCCTGAGGAATATCAGGGCGGCACCAGTTCGGTCTCGAACATGGGCATGATGGGCGTGAAGAACTTCGCAGCCGTGGTCAACCCGCCGCATGCGACGATCCTCGCGGTCGGCGCCGGCGAACAGCGGGTCGTCGTCAAGAAGGGCGAGATGGCGATTGCGACCGTGATGTCCGTCACGCTCTCGACGGACCATCGCTGCGTCGATGGCGCGCTCGGCGCCGAGCTGCTCCAGGCCTTCAAGGGCTACATCGAAAACCCGATGGGCATGCTTGTCTGATAGCGTCGCGGAGGCGGAAATGACCAAGACCGTTCTTTGCTATGGTGACTCGCTGACCTGGGGTTATGACGCCGAGACGATCGGCCGTCATGATTACAAGAATCGCTGGCCGAGCGTGCTTCAGGCAGCGCTCGGCAGTGAGGCCCGCGTCATTGCCGAAGGCCTGAACGGTCGCACCACCGCTTTCGACGACCACCTCGCCGATTGTGACCGCAACGGTGCGCGCATCTTGCCGACGATCCTGCAGACGCATGCGCCGCTCGACCTCGTCGTCCTTCTGCTCGGCACCAATGACATGAAGCCGGTCGTGGCAGGCTCGGCCTTTGCCGCATGCCAGGGCATCAGCCGGCTCGTGCGGCTGATCCGCAATCATGCCTGGCCCTTCGAATTCGATGGGCCGGAGATCCTGATCGTGGCGCCACCGGCGATCCGCGCGACGGGCAATGTGCCCTTCGCCGCGTCGTTTCCCGGCGGCATCGAGGAATCGGCAAAACTTGCAACGCTTTATCGTGATCTTGCCGACGAACTCGGTTGTGGCTTCTTCGACGGCAATTCTGTCGCCAAGACCACACCGATCGATGGCATTCACCTCGATGCGGAGAATACGCGTGCGCTCGGTCGCGGGCTGGAATCGATCGTGCGGATGATGCTGGGGATCTGACCATGACCTCCTTCATCGCCCTCCGGCAGGCCTCACGGCGGGATGCCTCGGAGCTGGCGATTCTGGCGGATATCGCATCGCGCGGTTTTGCCTCCTGGCTCTGGGTTGCCGGTGTGGAAAACGGCGTGAGCGACACGCCGCTGGAGCGGGGCCGGCTGAAGATGAGCGAGGAGGAAGCTGTCGGCAGCTGGCGGGATGCCGTCATTGCAGAGGCCTATGGCGAGGTCGCTGGTGTGGCGATCGGCCATGCGCTGGGTGAGGGGATAGGCGATATCGAGGCGACGATTCCGGCGACCGCACCGATGCTCGCCTTGCAGAAAACGGTGGTCGGAAGCTGGTTCATCGGCAGTCTCGGCGTCTATCGCCACCTGCGCGGCATCGGCATCGGACGCAGGCTGCTGGACGATCAGATCGAAAGGGCCGATCGGCGGCCCGTCAGTCTCATTACCGCAAGTGATAACGAAGCGGCTTTGTCGCTTTATGGAAGAAACGGATTCCTGGAGGCTGCGCGCGCCGATGCCGTGCCGCTCTTCGAAAACAGCAAAAGACATGCGTGGGTGCTCATGACCCGCAGCGCAGCGTAACAAAGGCAGGAAACACATGGCTGAATCCTACGACGTCATCATCATCGGCTCGGGTCCCGGCGGCTATGTCGCCGCCATCCGCGCCAGCCAGCTCGGCCTGAAGACCGCGATCGTCGAGCGCGAGCATATGGGCGGCATCTGCCTGAACTGGGGCTGCATTCCGACCAAGGCGCTGTTGCGCTCGGCCGAGGTGCTCGATCACGCCAATCACTTCAAGGATTTCGGCCTCGTTCTCGAAGGCACGGTCAAGCCGGATGCCAAGGCCGTCGTCGGCCGCTCGCGGGCCGTCTCCGCCCGCCTGAATGCTGGCGTCGGCTTCCTGATGAAGAAGAACAAGATCGACATCATCTGGGGCGAGGCAAAGATCACGAAGCCGGGAGAGGTCGTCGTCGGCAAGTCGTCGAAGGCCGTCGTCGAGCCGCAGCATCCGCTGCCGAAGAACGTCAAGAGCGGCGAGGGCACCTATACCGCCAAGCACATCATCATCGCCACCGGTGCCCGTCCGCGCGCGCTGCCCGGCATCGAGCCGGATGGCAAGCTGATCTGGACCTATTTTGAGGCGCTGAAGCCGGATGTTCTGCCGAAGTCGCTGATCGTCATGGGCTCGGGAGCTATCGGCATCGAATTCGCCAGCTTCTACCGCTCGATGGGCGTCGACGTCACCGTCGTCGAAGTCATGCCGACCATCATGCCTGTCGAGGATGCCGAGATCACGGCGATCGCCCGCAAGCAGCTTGAAAAGCGCGGCCTCAAGATCTTCACCAGCGCCAAGGTCTCGAAGGTCGACAAGGCCGCCAACAGCGTTACCGCCCATGTCGAGACGGCCGATGGCAAGGTGCAGCAGATCACCGCCGACCGACTGATTTCGGCCGTCGGTGTTCAGGGCAATATCGAAAACCTCGGTCTCGAGGCGCTCGGCGTCAAGACCGACCGCGGCTGCGTCGTCATCGACGGTTACGGCAAGACCAATATCGCCGGCATCTATGCGATCGGCGATGTCGCCGGCCCGCCGATGCTGGCGCACAAGGCAGAGCATGAAGGCGTCGTCTGCGTCGAAAAGATCGCCGGCCTGCCGAACGTTCATCCGACCGACAAGGGCAAGGTCCCGGGCTGCACCTATTGCAATCCGCAGGTCGCCTCCGTTGGCATCACCGAGCCCAAAGCCAAAGAACAGGGCCGCGACATCCGCGTCGGCCGCTTCTCGTTCGCAGCGAACGGCAAGGCGATCGCGCTTGGCGAAGACCAGGGCATGGTGAAGGTGATCTTCGACAAGAAGACCGGTGAGCTGCTCGGCGCCCACATGGTCGGCGCCGAAGTCACCGAGCTCATTCAGGGCTTCGTCGTCGCGATGAACCTCGAAACGACCGAGGAAGAGCTGATGCACACGATCTTCCCGCATCCGACCGTGTCGGAATCGATGAAGGAAGCGGTGCTCGATGCCTACGGCCGTGTCCTGAACGCTTGATAATTTCCAAGGCTGCCCTTTATGTCGGGGTGGCAACGCCATCCCCAAGGGGTGGCAAAGCCATCCCACCGGGGTGGAAAAAACGAAAGGAAATCATCATGTCTATGGAGACGCAGGCGTTGCTGGTATTTTTGCTGATCGGCCTGGTCGCAGGCTTCCTCGCAAGCCTGGTCGTCGGTGGCGGCGGGTTGATAAGATGCCTGCTGAGCGGCATTATCGGCGCCTTCGTCGGCGGTTATCTGTTCAGCGCGCTCGGCATTTCGCTGGGCATTGAAAACGCGCTGGTGGTGCAGATCATCCACGCCACCGTCGGCGCCATCATCGTGGTTCTGATCGCCAGGGCGGTGGCTTGAGGCGTAACTGAGGGCCAACTTGAGGGTAGGGGCAGGCATGGAAAGCGTCGGTTGGATTTCGGCAATCATCATCGGTGGACTTGCGGGCTGGCTCGCCGGCAAGCTGATGGAAGCGCGATACGGGATTTTTCTGAACATTGTGCTCGGCATCGTCGGTTCGGTCGTCGCAAGCGCCGTCCTTGCGCAGTTCCATGTCGAGGTGGTCGGCGGACGGCTCGGTTACTTCGTGACGGGTTTCCTTGGCGCCTGCCTGTTGATATTCCTTGCGCGGCTGGTGCGGCGCTAGATCCGAATGAGATTTGCCGCATAGGGGCGATAGAAAGCTGAAACTGCAATGGTGACGATCCTCGATACGATCAATCCCGACGCCAAGCGCGTGCGGCATCCGGAGAAGGCGCATCGGCCTGATACGGAAGTCATGCGCAAGCCGGACTGGATTCGCGTCAAGGCGCCGACCTCCAAGGGTTATGCCGAGACGCGCGCGATCGTGAAGGAGCACAAGCTCGTCACCGTCTGCGAGGAGGCCGGCTGCCCGAATATCGGCGAGTGCTGGGACAAGAAGCACGCGACGTTCATGATCATGGGCGAGATCTGTACCCGCGCCTGCGCCTTCTGCAACGTCGCCACCGGCAAGCCGAATGCGCTCGACATGGCCGAGCCGGAGAATGTCGCCAAGGCGGTCAAGGAGATGGGCCTATCCCACGTCGTTATCACCTCGGTCGACCGTGACGACCTGGAGGACGGCGGCGCCGAACACTTCGAAAAGGTGATCTGGGCAATCCGTGCGGCCTCGCCGATGACGACGATCGAGATCCTGACGCCCGACTTCCTGAAGAAGCCGGGTGCGCTGGAACGCGTCGTCGCCGCCAAGCCCGACGTCTTCAACCACAATATGGAAACGGTGCCTGGCAACTATCTGACGGTTCGCCCTGGCGCCCGCTACTTCCATTCCGTCCGCCTGCTGCAGCGGGTGAAGGAACTCGACCCCACCATGTTCACCAAATCGGGCATCATGGTCGGTCTTGGCGAAGAGCGAAACGAAGTCCTCCAGCTGATGGACGATCTGCGCACAGCCGATGTCGACTTCCTGACGATCGGCCAGTACCTGCAGCCGACACGCAAGCACCACAAGGTCGAAAGCTTCGTCACGCCCGACGAGTTCAAGTCTTATGAGACCGTCGCCTACAGCAAGGGCTTCCTGATGGTCGCCTCCAGCCCGCTGACCCGCTCTTCCCACCATGCCGGCGACGATTTTGCCCGGCTGAGAGCGGCGCGCGAAAAGAAGCTGCTGATCGCCGCCGAGTAAGCGCCGGCACTTGCTTTTTGATTGAACCGCGGCGATTTTCGCCGCGGTTTTTCTTTGGGCGGCCGACGATGAACATCACCTTCGGATTGAAATCGGCGTTGGCCGAAGCCGACCGTATCCTGGTGATCGGTTGCCCCGGCAGCGGCAAAAGCACGCTGGCAAAGCGGCTGTCGCGCGCGCTCGACCTTGACTACATCTCCATGGACCGCGACTTCTACTGGCTACCAGGCTGGAGAAAGAGGCCGCGCAACGAGATCGACAGCCTGATCGCCAAGGCGGTGGCGGAAGAACGCTGGATCATGGATGGAACCGGCCTCAGCTCCTTCCATCTTCGCCTGCCGCGCGCAGACGCCGTCATTTGGCTTCGGCTGCCCAGATATGCATGCCTGTACGGCGCGGTCTCGAGAACATACCGTTATTTTGGGCGCAACCGTCCCGAACTGCAACGCCTCTCGTTGGACGCGCTCGCCTATATCTGGAATTTCGAGCGCGATGCCGCACCTCTGATCGAGGTAGCACTTCAGGATCACGGGCTTGCAAATTCCACCGTCATCATAAAATCGCGCAAAGCAGCTAACCGGTTCGCCGCTCTTAGCGCTTGAGTCGCGCCGGCGAAACGCACGTCTGGCTCGAGGGAGTTGCATGATGGATCAGAGAGTAGACTTGCCGCCGCGTCAGCAGATCACCGATCTCGAACAGGCTTCGGAGCATATTCGCACAGCCCGCCGCATCCTCGTCATGGGTTGCTCGGGCGGCGGCAAATCCACGCTATCGCTGAAGATTGCCAAGCGCTTCGGGCTTTCCTACATTTCGCTCGATCGCGACGTATTTTGGCTTCCCGGCTGGGTGGTGCGCGACAGGGTCGAGCAGAGAAATATCATCACCAGTCGGATCCTCGAAGAACGTTGGATCATGGACGGCACGAATCCGTCTTCCTTGGACATTCGGTTGCCGCGCACCGATCTCGTCGTCTGGGTCCGCATGCCGCGGCTTCTCTGTATCTGGGGTGCAATCAGCCGGTGGGCGAAATGGATCGGCCGCACTCGCCCCGAAATGGCGCCGGGCTGTATCGAGAAGATCGATTTGGAATTCCTCCGCTTCATCTGGACTTTCGAGGAAAAATTCGCGCCGCGTCTCGTCGCGGGCATCGCCGAGCACGGCCCCGAAGTGCCGGTTCTTCAGCTAAAATCCCGCCGCCAGATGCGCGAGCTTCTTGATCTTCTCGGCCGGCCCGATTAATTGCCGCTTATGCCGCAATTCGAAACGCACCGTCCCGTCCCGCACACGCCCGAGCAGATGTTCGATCTCGTCGCCGATGTCGAGCGCTATCCGGAATTCCTGCCGCTCTGCGAAGCGCTCGCCATCAGGAGCCGCAAGGAGCGCGACGGCAAGATCCTGCTCGTCGCCGACATGACGGTCGGCTACAAGGCGATCCGCGAGACCTTCACGACACAGGTGCTGCTCAACCGGGCCGAACACGTCATCGAGGTCAAATATATCGATGGCCCGTTCAAATATCTCGACAATCGCTGGCACTTTGCCGAGACGCCATATGGCGGCTGCACCGTCGATTTCTTCATCGATTACGAGTTCAAGAGCCGCATCCTGGGCGCGCTGATGGGCTCGATGTTCGACCGCGCCTTCCGCATGTTCACCGAAGCCTTCGAGACGCGCGCAAACAGGATCTACACGCCGGTTTGATGAGCGAACCCGCGTCAGGCAGCAAGGAGCGAGCGCACCATTTCCAGCGCCGTCCTGATCGTCGCCAGCCGAACCTCGCTGCGGCCGATATCGCCATAGAGCATTTTGCGATGGATGAGCGTGCCGTCGCGCGATTTGGCGGCGAGATGCACGAGGCCGACCGGCTTTTCCGCCGATCCGCCGCCGGGGCCGGCAATGCCTGTGACGGCAACGGCGATCTCGGCGCGTGAGCGGAAGAGGGCGCCATGCACCATCTGCCGCGCCGTTTCCTCGGAGACCGCCCCGAAGCGCAGCAGGGTTTCCGCCTGCACGCCGAGCATCTCGATCTTCGCGGTATTCGTATAGGTGACGAAGCCGCGGTCGACGACGGCTGACGAACCCGAAATCTCCGTCAGCGCTCCGGCGATCAGCCCGCCGGTGCATGATTCGGCGGTCGAGACCATCAATCCTGCGGCCGTAAAGTCATGGATGATCGTCTCCGCCGCTGAAAGGATATCGTCGGGAAAAACACTCATCATTTCCTCCCGCGATAGACGACGGTCGCCGTCGCAATCGCCGCGATGCCTTCGCGCCGGCCGACGAAGCCGATCGTCTCGTTGGTCGTCGCCTTGACCGAGCAACGCTCGATGTCAATGCCGAGATAGTCCGATAGTTTCGCCCGCATGGCGTCGCGATGCGGGCCGACCTTCGGCGCCTCGGCGATCAGCGAGACGTCGGCATTCATGATCGTGCCGCCGCGCTCGCGCACGATCCGGGCAGCATGCTCGATGAAGATCCGCGAAGCTGCCCCCTTCCATTGCGGATCGGACGGTGGGAAATGATCGCCGATATCGCCGGCGCCGCACGTGGCAAGCAGCGCGTCCGTCAGCGCATGCAGCGCGACGTCGGCATCGGAGTGTCCTTTGAGCTTCTGGTCATGCGGAATGAACACGCCGCAGAGTGTCACGCCATCGCCGACTACGAGCTGGTGCACGTCGTAGCCGTTGCCGGTGCGCACGTCCGGAAGCAGCGGAGCCGACAGCTTGTCGTCGGCCATGGCGATATCGTTCTTGACCGTCAGCTTGACGTTGTCGGCCGTGCCCTCGACGATCGTCACCGGAATGCCCAGCCATTCGGCGATCGAGGCATCGTCGGTGAAATCGCTTCGCCCGCTTGAAGCCGCCTTCTCATGAGCCTCGAGGATCGTTTCGAAGGCGAAGGATTGCGGCGTCTGCGCAGCGTAAAGATGCTCGCGTGAAACCGTCGTCAGCACCGTGCCTGTGTTGTCGGCGCGTTTCAGCGTATCGGTGACCGGGATCGCCGGCAGGACCGCCTGCGCGCCGGCATTAAGGCTCTCGGCAATGCGGTCCAGGAGATCATGGTCGAAGAACGGCCGAACGGCATCGTGGATCAGCACATGGCTGATTTGCTTGTCCTTGAGGTATCTGAGGCCGGCAAGCACGGATTGCTGCCTAGTCGCACCCCCATGCACCGTTTCGATCGGTGTTGCCGAGATGATGTGGCGGAAGGCTCTCGCAAACAGCGCCTCGTCATCGGGATGGATGACGACGACGATCTCAGTTGCCGCTTCCCATGTCATGAAGTTTTCAAGCGTATGCACGATAACCGGCTTGCCGCCGATCATGCGATACTGCTTGGGGCCTTCCTTGGATGATCCTGCGCGCTCGCCGCGGCCGGCGGCCACGATGACAATTCCAGCCGATATCGGTTGCTTAGAAGGCATTTGCAGCATAAATCCCCTAAATTATGCGGAATTGACCCGAGTGCTCTAACGTCTTGCTTTGGCCTTTTCCAGCATCTGCCCGAAAAATATCAATTCCCGTCCCAGCCCCCTTGGCAAGCCAGGGAATAGTGGCTAAAAATAATGCAGTTCTATTGTGTGCCCGAAAGATAATCATTTGATTTCCAAGGACCTCGCAGCGCCTTTCCAAATCGGACCCGTGTCCGTGCGGAACCGCGTTGTACTGGCGCCGATGTCCGGCGTCACGGATATGCCCTTCCGCGAGCTTGCCTGGCGCTTCGGCGCTGGCCTCGTCGTCACCGAGATGGTGGCGAGCCGTGAACTGGTCAACGACACGGCCGAATCCTGGTCGCGGCTTAGCGCTGCGGGCTTCCGGCCGCATATGGTGCAGCTTGCCGGGCGCGAGGCGCACTGGATGGCGGAGGCGGCCAAGATCGCCGCCGATCACGGCGCCGATATCATCGACATCAACATGGGTTGCCCGGCAAAGAAAGTGATCGGCGGTTATTCCGGCTCGGCGCTGATGCGCGATCCCGATCACGCGCTCGGCCTCATCGAGGCGACGGTCAAGGCCGTCGACATTCCGGTGACGCTGAAGATGCGCCTTGGCTGGGATGAGAATTCGATCAACGCGCCTGATATCGCCCGCCGCGCCGAGGCGGCCGGCATCCAGCTTGTGACCATTCATGGGCGCACCCGCATGCAATTCTATGAAGGCCGCGCCGATTGGGATGCGATCCGCGCCGTCCGCGAGGTGATCTCCATTCCGCTGATCGCCAACGGTGATGTCGAAACGGCAAGCGATGCGCAGGAAATATTGCGCCGCTCCGGCGCCGATGCCGTGATGATCGGCAGGGGCTGCCAGGGCAGGCCATGGCATGCCGGCGTCATATCGGGGGCGCCCGCACCGCAATCCCTGAAGATCGCCGATATCGCCGTCGAGCATTACCGGATGATGCTGGATTTCTACGGCGAGGCGGTGGCGATCCGCCATGCCCGCAAGCACCTTGGCTGGTATCTCCAGCGTTTCGCGCCTGATCTGTCAGGCCCTGAAAAGGCTGAGATCATGACCTCGCGCGACCCGCGCGAGGTGGCCGCGCGCCTTTACGATGCATTGGCGGCCAGTGTTGTCGACAGCCGGGAGGCGGCATGACGAAGGATATGACATCTCCGTCCGATCACGCCGGCGGGACCGTCGCCATGGCCGTGCTGAACGCCATCCAGAACCCCGTCATCATGGTCGACGAATCCGGCTTCGTCGTTTTCGCCAATTGGGAGGCGGAGGCCTTCTTCGGCGCCAGCGCCTCGCATCTGGCGCGTTACCGGATTTCGACTTTCATTCCTTTCGGCAGCCCGCTGCTTGCCCTGATCGACCAGGTGCGCGAGCGCAAGGCGCCGGTCAACGAATATCGCGTCGACCTGAGTTCGCCCCGCCTCGGCCAGGACAAGCTCGTCGATCTCTACGTCGCCCCGGTGCTCAGCGAGCCCGGCGCCGTCGTCATCGTCTTTCAGGAACGCTCGATGGCCGACAAGATCGACCGGCAGCTGACGCATCGCGCCGCCGCCCGCTCGGTGACCGGTCTTGCCTCGATGCTGGCGCACGAGATCAAAAACCCGCTCTCCGGCATCCGCGGCGCCGCCCAGCTGCTCGAACAATCTGCGGACGACGACGATCGGGCGCTGACCCGGCTGATCTGCGACGAGACCGATCGCATCGTTTCGCTGGTCGACCGGATGGAAGTCTTTTCCGACGAACGCCCTGTCGACCGCATGCCGGTCAATATCCATTCGGTGCTCGATCATGTGAAGGCGGTCGCCAAGGCGGGTTTTGCCCGCAACATTCGGGTCACCGAGAGTTACGATCCGTCGCTGCCGGCCGTCTATGCCAATCGCGACCAGCTCGTCCAGGTCTTCCTCAATCTGGTGAAAAACGCCGCCGAAGCGGTCGGCGATCGGCCGGACGGCGAAATCATGCTGACGACGGCCTATCGCCCCGGCATCCGTCTTTCGGTCGCCGGCACGCGCGAAAAGATCTCGCTGCCGCTGGAATTCTGCGTCCACGATAACGGCCCGGGCGTTCCCCTCGATCTGTTGCCGCATCTCTTCGATCCCTTCATCACCACCAAGCCGAACGGCAGCGGCCTCGGCCTGGCGCTGGTCGCCAAGATCATCGGCGATCACGGCGGCATCATCGAATGCGACAGCCAGAACAGCCGCACGACATTCCGCGTTCTCATGCCGGCGTCGAAGGACGCCTCGCTTGAAGACGCCTCTATAGCAAGCTCGACAGGACCTTCTCGATGACAGCCACGATCCTCGTTGCAGATGATGATGCGGCCATCCGGACCGTGCTCAACCAGGCTTTGAGCCGCGCCGGTTATGACGTTCGCATCACCTCCAACGCCGCTACCCTCTGGCGCTGGATTTCGGCAGGCGAGGGCGATCTGGTCGTCACCGATGTGGTGATGCCCGACGAAAACGCCTTCGATCTGCTGCCGCGCATCAAGAAGGCGCGGCCCGACCTGCCGGTCCTCGTCATGAGCGCCCAGAACACCTTCATGACTGCCATCAAGGCCTCGGAGAAGGGCGCCTACGACTATCTGCCGAAGCCCTTCGATCTCACCGAGCTGATCGGCATCATCGGCCGGGCGCTCTCCGAGCCGAAGCGCAAGCCCGCCAAACTCGAGGACGACATGCAGGACGGCATGCCGCTCGTCGGCCGCTCGGCGGCGATGCAGGAAATCTATCGCGTGCTCGCCCGACTGATGCAGACGGACCTGACGCTGATGATCACCGGCGAATCCGGCACCGGCAAGGAGCTCGTCGCCCGCGCGCTGCATGATTACGGCAAGCGCCGCAACGGCCCGTTCGTCGCAATCAACATGGCGGCGATCCCGCGTGACCTGATCGAATCCGAACTCTTCGGCCATGAGAAGGGCGCCTTCACCGGCGCCCAGACGCGCTCGACCGGCCGCTTCGAGCAGGCCGAAGGCGGCACGCTCTTCCTCGACGAGATCGGCGATATGCCGATGGACGCCCAGACGCGGCTCTTACGCGTCCTGCAGCAGGGTGAATACACCACCGTCGGCGGCCGCACGCCGATCCGCACCGATGTGCGCATCGTTGCCGCCACCAACAAGGACCTGAAGCAGGCGATCAACCAGGGCCTCTTCCGCGAGGATCTGTACTACCGCCTCAATGTCGTGCCGCTGCGCCTGCCGCCGCTGCGCGACCGCGCCGAGGACATTCCCGATCTGGTGCGCCATTTCATCCAGCAGGCGGAAAAGGAAGGTCTCGGCTCAAAGCGCTTCGATCAGGAAGCGCTCGAACTGATGAAGGCTTATGCCTGGCCGGGCAACGTTCGCGAGCTGGAAAACCTCATCCGCCGTCTGATGGCGCTTTACCCGCAGGATGTGATCACCCGCGAGATCATCGACGCGGAACTTCGCTCCGACGTGCCCGACAGCCCGATCGACAAGGGGCCGATGCGCAGCGGCTCGATGACGATCGCGCAAGCCGTGGAAGAGAACATGCGCAGCTATTTCGCAGGCTTCGGGGACAATCTGCCGCCGCCCGGCCTCTATGACCGTGTGCTGACCGAAATGGAATACCCGCTGATCCTCGCCGCCCTGACGGCGACGCGCGGCAACCAGATCAAGGCGGCCGATCTTCTCGGTCTCAACCGCAACACCTTGCGCAAGAAGATCAGGGAACTTGGCGTCTCGGTCTACAGGAGTTCCCGCACCGCCTGAGCTCGCTCGGGGCGATGAAAAGAAGGCGGCGGGCCCTCATGTTGCCCACCGCCCACCCCTCCCGGCGTCCGCCGCCACGGTCGGGAGGAGAGGTGAGCCTATCTGAGCGAGGCCACGGTTTATATCCAAGCCGACAAACAAAGATGCGGTGTCATTCGACAGTCACATAAGCATTAGTGAAGATTGTTTTGCCGACAGGCAAATGTCATTGAAGTTGCTGCGATCATCGTCGCCGTGCCTGTGGATAAGCTGTGGATATCCGGTGGACGACATGAGCAATCAGCGGTCGATAATGTCGCAGATGCCAATCGCATGTTGCCTATCCGTTCCGAATCTCGTCATTCTGCCGTTGCTGCCGTCGACCTCCGCCGCAAACGTCGTCGATCGCATGCCACGGGGCGCTCCGACTGATGTCGTTGAGCGCCCTTTTTCTTTACGGTCAGGGGCTGACGGGAACTGCGACATCGTGTTTGGTCAACTTGGCGCACTGAGCCTCGCATATCGTTGCGGATGCCATAGATTACGCCAATCGGTCGTCGATCAATCGGGCGACGCCGACCCCGGTGACAGGCCGGCACGTATTCATAATTTGCGGGAGTTGCATGATGGAATATCGACGTTTGGGAAAGTCGGGCCTGCAGGTGAGCGAGTTCGCCTTCGGCTCATGGGTGACGTTCGGTAAGCAGGTCAATGGAGGCGACGCCGTCGACCTCATGAAGCTTGCCTATGACAACGGGGTGAACTTCTTCGACAATGCCGAAGGATACGAGAGCGGCAAGTCCGAGATCGTGATGGGCGAGGCGCTCAGCAGGCTCGGCTGGAGCCGCGACAGCTTCGTCGTCTCCAGCAAGGTCTTCTGGGGAGGCCAGAAGCCGACGCAGCGCGGCCTGTCGCGCAAGCATGTGACCGACGCCTGCCACGCAGCGCTTAAGCGGCTTCAGGTCGATTACCTCGACCTCTACTTCTGCCACCGCCCGGATATCGACACGCCGATCGAGGAAACGGTCCGGGCGATGCACGACCTCGTCGCCCAGGGCAAGGTGCTCTATTGGGGCACGTCGGAATGGTCCGCGCAGCAATTGACGGAAGCCTATGCCGTCGCCCGGGACTTGCGCATCACGCCGCCGACCATGGAACAGCCGCAGTACAACATCTTCGAACGCCAGAAGGTCGAATCCGACTACCTGCCGCTCTACGATCTGATCGGCCTTGGCACCACGATCTGGTCGCCGCTCGCCTCAGGCGTCCTGACCGGCAAGTACAACAACGGTGTCCCTGCCGACAGCCGTATGAACCTGCCGGGCTACGAATGGCTGAAGGAAAAGTGGTCCAGTGATGCCGGCCTTGCCCAGCTCAAACAAGTTGGCGAGCTCGCAAAGCTCGCGGACGAGATCGGCATATCGATCACCCATCTCGCCCTTTTGTGGTGCCTCGCCAACCGCAACGTCTCGACCGTCATTCTTGGAGCCTCGCGCGCCGGCCAGCTGCAGGACAATCTCGCGGCCCTCTCACACAGACACAAGATGACGTCTGACGTGCTGGAGCGGATCGACACGATCGTCGGAAACAAGCCCGAAGGACCACGTCGCTTCTAGAGAAAACAAACCTCTCGACGGGCCAGATCAACGCCCGTCGAGAGACGTCGCTGGCCAATCGTTCCAGCACGATGGCGCGTGAGAGGGCCTGCGTATCCGTGACTAGGTTGGATCGGCTGTAACGAGCTTTTTGCAACAGTGACATGCTAGGGAGGCGGGATGCATTTTCTTGAAGTTTTCGCGATCGGAAGTCTTATAGCCGCTGGAATTTTTCACGTCTGCATGCTCTTCGCCTTCGAGCACCTGACCAGTAAGATCAACAAATATGGGCCGAACTTGGTAACGAAAAGGGGAAGGGCGCTCCCCGAAATTGATCAGAACAGCCAAGTGATTCCACGGGAATTGAAGAGTCAATTCGTGCTTTACAGGCAGTGTTGGATCGTTTTCATGGTCGTGTTTATGATGCCTGTGGCGGTTTACTTGATCAGTAAGGCAAAATGAAACGCTCTAAGTTTCGTATCCTTGCGTGGCTGTTATTTTTCTGCGCCATCAGTCAGGGGAAAATCGAGGCGAATTTGACAGGGATCAGTCTTTTCGCAAGACCTGATAGCTTTGCCAGTATGTATCTGAGAATAAACGCTTTCGATGAATCCTTCACTCGCTGCCGGATCGCCATGGACCTTGCAAGTGCGATCGGTGATGCCAGTTGCAGAAGGTCTCTACGACTCATCAACGAGTTCTCTGACCTGGTCGGTATGGGTGTAATACGCGATGACGACGAGAAGACGCTCAAACGGGTCTTAGATTTTCTGATCCAATACAGGGATCATAGTAAATGAGCCTGCAGTCTAGTTTTCAACACGACGGAAAGGCTGACGGCACACAGCATGGCAAACGGCAGGCGATTTGCCCAGCCTACAGCGTCTGCTCGTCAGTGTATCATCCGGCAACCGCGACGCCGCGACTGCGAAAGCATGGCCGACGAGACAAGGTTAACACGGCTTGACAATGTGACGAGACGCGTTGCATTTTCGCCACAATGCGTTGCTTAAAGGTCACGCAAGGGTTTTGGACATTCGCTCCCGATCGAGTCGTTGCAGCGCTGGCTTTCTAAAGCCGGCGTTGCTTGGTTTTCGATCGGATGGCGAGGGCGGCAGGTGTCGTCTGAAGAGAGGCCGAATGACGCAGGATGGGGTATCGCCGGCGGCGGCGGGCGAGACGGTGACGACAGTGACCGACCGCCGCGCCCTTTTTGCCGTGCCCGGCCTGGTGCTCGCCGGCGGCGCGCTTCTCTGCGCCACAGCGACGCTTTTCGTGCTGCTCGGCCTGACGCCGATCGCCCCGACGTCGCATGTCGTCATCACCTCGGTGATCGTCAATTCCTTCTTTGTCCTGACGCTGCTCGCCTTGATCGGCCGCGAGGTGGCAAGGCTGCTGAAAGCCCGCACCCGCGGCCGTGCGGCAGCCCGCCTGCACATCCGCATCGTCGTGCTCTTTTCGATCGTCGCGATTACGCCGGCGATCCTCGTCGCCATCTTCGCCAGTATCACGCTGAATGCCGGCCTCGACCGCTGGTTTGCCCTGCGCACCCAGTCGATCGTCAGCTCGTCGCGCAACATCGGCCAAGCCTACATGATGGAGAATGCCAGCTACCTGCAGGGGCAGACGGTCTCCATGGCCAACGATTTGGAGCGCAACCGCGCGCTCTACACCCTCGACAGGACCGGCTTTGCCGACCTGATGACCCGCCAGGCGAGGGGCCGCGGCCTGCTCGGCGCCTTCCTCGTCGAGCGCGACGGCTCGGTGATCGTCCAAGCCGATATCGCCACCGAAAAGCCGCTGCCGGCCATTCCGCAGGACGCATTGGAAAAGGCGGCTGCCGGCCAGCCGACGCTGATCCCGCCCGGCGTTACCAATCTCGTCGGCGCCATCATCAAGCTCGACGCCATCCAGGGCACCTTCCTCTATACGGTGCGCGCCGTCGATCCCAAGGTCATGGGCGCCATGCGCATGATGGAGGAGAACGCCACCGAATACCGCTCGATGGAGGCCAACCGCTTCTCGCTGCAGGTCGCCTTCGCCGTGCTCTATATCGGCTTCGCGCTCATCGTGCTGCTGGCGGCGATCTGGACCGCGATCGCCGTCGCCGACCGCATCGTCCGGCCGATCCGCCTGCTGATCACGGCGGCCGACAGCGTTGCATCGGGCAATATGGATATCGTCGTGCCGGTGCATGCCGTCGACGGCGACGTCGCCAATCTCTCTCGCACCTTCAACAAGATGATCTCCGAAATTCGCACCCAGCGCGACGAGATCCTTGAGGCCAAGGACGAGGTCGACGACCGCCGCCGCTTCATCGAAGCGGTGCTGTCGGGCGTCACCGCCGCCGTCATCGGCGTCGAGCAGGATCGCCGCATCGCCATCGTCAACAGTTCGGCCGAGACGCTGATGTCGTTGTCGGCCGACGAAATGCTCGGAAAGCAGCTGGTCGACATCGCGCCGGAGGTCGATCACGTGCTGACGGAGGCTGCGGTGCGTTATCGCGGCGATTTCCGCAAGCAGATCGCGCTGGTGCGCGGCGGCACGGTGAGGACGCTGAGCGTGCAGGTCACCCGCGAGGAAGTGCGCGACATGAGCGAATCCTACGTGATCACGCTCGACGACATCACCGATCTCGTCATCGCCCAGCGCTCGACCGCCTGGGGCGACGTGGCCAGGCGCATCGCTCATGAGATCAAGAACCCGCTGACGCCGATCCAGCTGTCCGCCGAGCGCATCCAGCGCCGTTACGGCAAGCAGATCGACCCGGATGACCGGACCGTCTTCGACCAGTGCACGGATACGATCATCCGCCAGGTCGGCGACATCGGCCGCATGGTCGACGAATTCTCCGCCTTTGCTCGCATGCCGAAACCCACCAAGGAGCCGAGCGATCTGCGCAATATCCTGCGCGACGCGATCTTCCTGCGCGAGATGGGCAACCATCACGTCACCTTCGGGCAGGATTTCGGCGACCAGCCGCTGGAAGGCCTGTTCGACAGCCGCATGCTCGGCCAGGCCTTCGGAAATCTCATCAAGAATGCCGTTGAATCGATCGAGGCCGTTCCTGGCGACGAACGGGACGAACGCAAGGTTCTCGTCCGCGCCGCCCTCGATACCGGCCGCGACCGCTTCACCGTCGACGTGATCGACAATGGCCGCGGCCTGCCGGTGGAGAACCGCCACAGCATTCTGGAACCCTATATGACGATGCGCGAGAAGGGCACCGGCCTCGGCCTCGCCATCGTCAAGAAGATCATCGAGGAACATGGCGGGCAGCTCGAGCTGCATGATGCGCCCGCCGATTTTGACCGGGGAAGAGGGGCCATGATCCGCGTGCATCTGCCACGCCTGGATCCGACGCCTGCTGCCCCCGCAGCCAATGACAAGGAAAGCGTTTATGGCCTCTGATATTCTCGTCGTCGACGATGAGCACGATATTCGCGAGATCGTTTCCGGCATTCTCTCCGACGAAGGGCACGAGACGCGCACGGCCCATGACAGCGACAGCGCACTGGCGGCGATTTCCGATCGCGTGCCGCGGCTGATCTTCCTCGATATCTGGATGCAGGGCAGCAAGCTCGATGGTCTCTCACTGCTCGACGAGATCAGGACTCGCCATCCGGAACTGCCCGTCGTGATGATATCAGGCCATGGCAACATCGAGACCGCCGTCTCGGCGATCAAGCGCGGCGCCTTCGATTTCATCGAAAAGCCCTTCAAGGCCGACCGGCTGATCCTGATCGCCGAACGCGCGCTGGAGAATTCCAAGCTGAAGCGCGAGGTGTCGGATCTGAAGCGCCGCACCGGCGATGCGCTGGAGCTGATCGGCACCTCGGTTGCCGTCTCGCAGTTGCGCCAGACGATCGAGAAGGTTGCGCCGACCAACAGCCGCATCATGATCCTCGGCGCGTCGGGCTCCGGCAAGGAGCTGGTGGCGCGGATGATCCACAAGAAGTCGGCCCGCGCCAACGGCCCCTTCGTTGCGATCAACGCCGCCAACATCACGCCCGAGCGCATGGAAGTGGCGCTGTTCGGCACCGAGGGCACGCCCGGCCAGGCGCGCAAGATCGGCGCGCTCGAAGAAGCCCATCGCGGCATCCTCTATCTCGACGAGGTCGGCGAGATGCCGCGCGAGACGCAGAACAAGATTCTCCGCGTCCTGGTCGATCAGCAGTTCGAGCGGGTCGGCGGCTCCAAGCGCGTCAAGGTCGATGTCCGCATCATCTCCTCGACCGCATACAATCTCGAGAGCCGCATCGCCGAGGGATGGTTCCGCGAGGATCTCTATCATCGCCTTGCCGTCGTGCCGGTGCGTGTGCCCGCGCTTGCCGAACGGCGCGAGGACATTCCCTTCCTCGTCGATCAACTGATGCGCCAGATATCGGAGCAGGCCGGCATCCGTCCGCGCCGTATCGGCGACGACGCCATGGCGGTGCTGCAGGCGCATGACTGGCCCGGCAACATCCGCCAGCTGCGCAACAATATCGAGCGGCTGATGATCCTTGCCCGCACCGACGGCCCGGATGCGCCGATCACCGCCGACATGCTGCCGACCGATCTCGGCGACATGCTGCCGAAGGTGTCCGCCAAGAACGACTATCACATCATGACGCTGCCGCTGCGCGAAGCCCGCGAGATGTTCGAGAAGGATTACCTGATCGCCCAGATCAACCGCTTCGGCGGCAACATCTCGCGCACCGCGGAATTTGTCGGCATGGAGCGTTCGGCGCTCCACCGCAAGCTGAAGTCGCTCGGCGTCTAAGTGTATCCGGCGCGGCCGACCCCGCGCCGCGTCCCATATTGCTTCCCGGAAGACCAGGTTTCCCATGCCGAGAATTGCCTATGTGAATGGCCGTTACGTCAAGCATTCCAATGCCAGCGTGCATATCGAGGATCGCGGCTACCAGTTCGCCGATGGCGTCTATGAGGTCTGCGAGGTGCGCCACGGCTATATCGTCGATCTCACGCGCCACCTGAACCGTCTCGACCGATCGCTTGGAGAGTTGCGCATCGCCTGGCCGATGGGCCGGGCGGCGCTGACGCAGGTCATTCGCGAGACGCTGCGCCGCAACCATGTCCGCAACGGGCTTTTCTACATGCAGGTGACACGCGGCGTCGCCCGCCGCGATCACGTCTTTCCGGCCGAGGGAACGCCGCCCTCACTCGTGATCACCGCCAAGAGCACCGATGCCAGGATCATCGCCGCCAAGAACGCCAATGGCATCAAGGCGATCACCCTTGTCGATAATCGCTGGGACCGCGTCGACATCAAGTCCGTCGGCTTGCTGCCGAATGCCATGGCCCGCCAGCAGGCCAAGGAAGCCGGCGCCCAGGAAGCGATCTATACCGACGGCGACGGCATGGTGAAGGAAGGGGCGGCGACCAATGTCTGGATCGTCGATCCTGATGGAACGCTGGTGACGCGCCCGGCCGAACACGGCATTCTGCGCGGCATTACCCGCACCACTCTGATGGATGTCGGAGCCAAGCTGGGGTTGACGATCACTGAGCGGAACTTCTCCGTTTCGGAGATGCTCGCAGCCCGCGAGGTCTTCCTCACTGCAGCCACAAGCATTTGTTTTCCGGTCGTTTCCGTCGACGGCCAGCCCATTGCCAACGGTCATCCGGGCAGCGTTTCGCAGAAAGTCCGCGAGGCCTTTTTCGACGTTGCGGAAAAGATTGCGATTTGATACCAAGATTTGCTGGACAGGTGGAATGAGGATGCCACCGGTCTTCGCATGGTGAGGTTGATTGATATTCTACTGGCCGGATCAGGTCGGCAATAAAGAAAGAAGCGGCGCGATGGCGGAACGTTCTCAGAATCTTCAGGACTTATTTCTCAATACTGTTCGCAAGCAAAAGATTTCCCTGACAATCTTTCTGATCAACGGCGTGAAACTCACGGGCGTTGTTACGTCTTTTGACAATTTCTGTGTTCTTCTTCGCCGTGACGGCCATTCGCAGCTCGTGTATAAGCATGCGATCTCGACGATCATGCCGGGCCAGCCCATGCAGATGTTCGAGAGCGAAGAAGCAGCGTCCTAACAGGATCAGCCGTCATTTCGACACGCGATACCAAGAACGATTCGATCATCCCTGAGGCCGCCAAGCACAGGGACGACATGCGCGCGACTGTCGTCGTGCCGGTTCTGAAATCGCGCAGTCGCGGCGGCCAGGGCGAATCGGCCTCGACCCGCACACCGGAAAGCCGGCTCGAAGAGGCGACGGGCCTTGCCCAGGCGATCGACCTCGATGTCGTCAACGGCTCCATTGTCCCGGTCAACGATCCGCGACCGGCCACACTGCTCGGCACCGGCAAGATCGAGGAGATCAAGGCACTGCTCGATGAGCGCGATTCCGGTCTCGTCATCGTCGATCATCCGTTGACTCCGGTACAGCAGCGCAACCTCGAAAAGGTATGGAACGCCAAGGTCATCGACCGGACGGGCCTCATCCTCGAAATCTTCGGCCGCCGCGCCTCCACCAAGGAAGGCACGCTGCAGGTCGACCTCGCCCATCTGAATTATCAGAAGGGCCGCCTCGTCCGAAGCTGGACCCACCTTGAACGCCAGCGCGGCGGCGGCGGCTTCATGGGCGGTCCCGGCGAAACCCAGATCGAAGCCGACCGACGGATGCTGCAGGACCGCATCATCAAGCTCGAACGCGAGCTGGAGCAGGTCGTGCGCACCCGCCAGCTCCACCGCGCCAAGCGCCGCAAGGTGCCGCACCCGATCGTGGCGCTGGTCGGCTATACCAATGCCGGCAAGTCGACGCTGTTCAACCGTATCACCGGCGCCGGCGTGCTGGCTGAAGACATGCTCTTTGCCACGCTCGACCCGACGCTTCGGCGCATGAAACTGCCGCACGGCCGCACCGTCATCCTGTCCGACACCGTCGGCTTCATCTCCGACCTGCCGACCCATCTGGTCGCCGCCTTCCGGGCGACGCTGGAAGAAGTGCTGGAAGCCGATCTCATCCTGCATGTCCGCGACATGTCCGATGCCGACAACCAGGCGCAGAGCTCCGACGTGATGCGCATCCTGAACGATCTTGGCATCGACGAGGCCGAAGCCGAGAAGCGGCTGATTGAGGTCTGGAACAAGATCGACCGGCTGGAGCCCGAGGTGCACGACACCATGGTGCAGAAATCGGCCGGCGCCAGCAACGTGGTCGCCGTTTCGGCCGTCAGCGGCGAGGGCGTCGATACGCTGATGGAAGAGATCAGCCGCAGACTATCCGGCGTGATGACCGTGGCAACGATCCGCCTTCCGGTCGACAAGCTGGCGCTGCTGCCCTGGCTTTACGATCACGCGATCGTCGACGGCCGCGAGGATAATGAAGACGGAACGATCACCCTCGACCTGCGCTTGTCCGAAACCGAAGCCACCGAACTCGAGCGCCGCATCGGCAACGGCCAGAAGTCTTCAAAGGAAGATTGGGAGCGGTAAGGTCGGCGAGACCAGCCCCTCATCCGGCTGCCGCCACCTTCTCCCCGTAAACGGGGCGAAGGGACAAGCCGCAATGTCTCGGCTCTCGCGCACCTCTGGTATGGCACGTCCCCTCTACCCGTTCACGGGGAGAGGGTTAGGGTGAGGGGCAGCCATCTGCACAAACCGGACAGCCGATACCTCACTCCGCTCCAACCACGATCGCCCTTTCAATCGCCTTCGCCGCCTGCCAGATTTCCTCCATCCGCTCCAGCGTCGCGTCTTGCAGAGTCTCACCTTCTGCTTCAAGAACCTGTTCTATATGGCTGAACCGACGACGGAATTTCGTATTAGTTCCGCGCACTGCCTGTTCCGGATCGGCCTTCACATGCCGGCCGATATTGACGACCGCGAAGATCAGATCGCCGAGCTCGTCGTTGACCTTTGCCTGATCGCCTTCGCGAAGGGCCACCCGCAATTCGCCGATCTCCTCCTCGATCTTGTCGAGGATCGGCTCGGGCGCTGACCAATCGAAGCCGACCTTGGCGGCGCGTTCCTGCAGTTTCAGTGCTTCCGTCAAGGCCGGGAAGCTGCGCTGTACGGAGCCGAGGAAGCCGCTGTTGAAGTCCTCGGTGATGCCGCGCCGTGACCGTCGCTCGGCGCGCTCGCGTTTCTCCGCCTGCTTGATCTCGTCCCATTGTCTCTTCACCGCGTCTGGCGTATCCGCCGCCGAGCGTGCAAAGACGTGCGGGTGGCGGCGGATCATCTTGGCAGTGATGGCGTTGACCACGTCGCCGAAGGAAAATTCGCCGGCCTCCTCGGCCATGCGGGCGTGAAAGACCACCTGCAGCAGCAGATCGCCCAACTCGTCGCAGAGATCGTCCATATCGCCGCGCTCGATCGCGTCGGAGACCTCATAGGCCTCCTCGATCGTATAGGGCTTGATCGTCTCGAAGTTCTGCACGATGTCCCAGGGGCAGCCGGTTTCGGGATGGCGCAGCGCCGCCATGATCTCGATCAGCCGCGAAATGTCTTTGGAAGGTTCCATGTTGCCTCGGTTCAGCAGGCTTCAGTTGGGTGGCCCTCAGTTCAGGGGCCTTCAGTTCAAGGGGATGTCGTTGGCGCTCTTCGACGACTGATAGCTGGTCGACAGCGCGTCGTAGCGCGCCTTGATGCGGGCGGTCTGCGTCTTCAGCGCGTTTTTCAGCTGAGCCTCTTCGGTCTCGACGAGATCGGCGATGGCAAAGCTGTTCCAGAAGGCGTTTTGCCTGCGGTAGCCGCCGGGTTCAAGCCCGAAGACGTCCTTCAGGATCTTCAAATCGTGCGGAATGGCGAAGGCGTCGCGCGAATCCTCATGGCTGAAGAAATAGTAGAAATTGTCGAAGCCGGCCCAGGTGATCGCCGACATGCACATGGTGCAGGGTTCGTGCGTCGACAGGAAGATCAGATCCTTGGTCGGCGGCTTGTCGCCAAGCTCGTAGAAGCGCTTCAGCGTATGGACTTCGCCGTGCCAGAGCGGATTTTCCAGCTCGTTATTGGTCTCGGCGACGACGAGCGAAAGATCGGATTTCCGCAGGATCGCCGCACCGAATACCTTGTTGCCAAGCGAAACCCCACGCTCCGTCAGTGGCAGGATATCGTCTTCCATGACCGAAAGCAGGCGGGAGGCAATGGTCTTATCAGGCATGAGGACACTCCAGTTTTCCTCAGTCTATCGCCTTGGCGGCGCGAGTGAAATGCGTCAAGCACCGGTGGACGTCTTTTGTCACAGGCTTTATACTGCACCGCAGCAAGCGGGTTGGGAACATGCGGCTTTTGGGACGCACGGGTGACTTTTCTCAAATCACTGACGGCACGAGCAAAAGAATACCTGCTTGCTTGGGCTTTCGAATTTCTGTTCCTTCAATCCCTTGTCGATCAAGGGCATATTCCGGCAACCTCGAAGTGGATTGATGATGCCTTCCAAGACTGAACAGCTTTCGGTATTTCCCGCCTTCTTTCGCGTGGAAGGCCAGAAGACGGCTGTCTTCGGCAATGGCGACGAAGCGTTCGCCAAGGTGCGGCTGCTGCTCAACACGCGGGCGCGGATTATCGCCTATGCCGACCGGCCGGAAGCCGATTACCACGCTTTCCTGATCGCCAACCGGATCGAGACCGTACGCGCTGCCTTCGCAGCCGAACAGGTCGAGGGTTCGGCGCTCGTCTTCGCCGCAACCGGCGATGAAGCTGACGACCGCAGCATCGTCGAAGCTGCACGTGCCGCCAGAATTCCGGCCAATGCCGTCGATCAACCCGATTACTGCGATTTCTTCACGCCGGCGCTGGTCAACCGCGCCCCCGTCGCCGTGGCGATCGGCACGGAAGGGGCAGGGCCGGTTTTGGCGCAGATGATCCGCGCGCAGATCGACCAGCTTCTTTCGCCCTCGCTCGGCCGTCTTGCCGGGCTGGCGACGAGCTACCGCAAGTCCGTCGAACAACTGATTCCCAGAGGCGTCTCCCGCCGGGTCTTCTGGCGCCGTTTCTTCTCCGGCGCCGTTGCCGATGCGGTCGCCAACGGCAACCTGCCGCAGGCCCGCCATGCCGCCGACCGGCTGCTGCACGCGATGGACAAGGTCGCCGGCCACGTCTGGCTGGTCGGCGCCGGTCCGGGTGCCGAGGATCTGCTGACGCTGCGCGCCCAGCGCGTGATGATGGAAGCCGACGTCATCGTCTATGACGCGCTGGTGCCGCAGGCGATCGTCGATATGGGCCGCCGCGATGCCGAGCGGCTTTCCGTCGGCAAGCGCAAGGGCTGCCATTCGAAGTCCCAGGAAGAGATCAACGACCTGCTGGTCGATCTCGGCCGCCAGGGCAAGCGTGTCGTCCGTCTGAAATCCGGCGATCCCCTGGTCTATGGCCGGGCTGGCGAAGAGATGGCGGCACTGCGCGCCGCCGGCGTCACCTATGAGATCGTGCCCGGCATCACCTCGGCTTTCGCCGCCGCTGCCGATTTCGAGCTGCCGCTGACGCTGCGCGGCGTCGCCTCCTCGCTGGTCTTCACGACCGGCCATGATCTCACCGGCGACGTGCTGCCCGATTGGGCAAGCCTTGCCGTTTCCGGCGCGACGATCGCCGTCTATATGGGTCGCACGGTTGCCGCCTCCGTCGCCGAGCGGCTGATGCAGGCGGGCATTCCGTCTGAGACTACCGTTGCCGTCATCGAAAATGCCAGCCGCGCCGATCGCCGCCTGCTGCATGGCACGCTCGCCGATCTGCCCGATCTGCAGCACCGCGACGAATTAACAGGGCCCGTCATGGTCATCATCGGCGATGCGGTCGCCGGTGCCAATTTCGAACTGTCCGAGCCCTTGGTGCGCGCAAACGCCCGGCTCGAGGAACTTGCAAGGAGCTGAATATGGGTGACAAGGTTCTGACCGCCAACCGGCTGACGGACGGCATTGCCGTCTGGCTGGATGCGAACGGGAAGTGGTCCACCTCGCTGCAGGAGGCGCTTGTTGCCCGTCATGCCGAGGCCGTTGAGGCGCTGGAGGCGATCGGCAAGAAATCCTATGCCGACAACGAGGTGGTTGACGTCGCCGTTGTCGACGTTCAGGAAACCAACGGCATTCTCTGGCCTCTTCGCCTTCGCGAGCGCATCCGCGCGCAGGGCCCGACCATGGAATATGCCCCGGGCTACGCTCCTGCCGATCCCGAATTCATTGCAGTCTGAGGAAGACGATGTACCGTTACGACGAATTTGACCATGCCTTTGTTACCGAGCGCGTCGAGCAGTTTCGCGATCAGGTCGAGCGCCGCCTTTCCGGCGAGCTCGCCGAGGACGCGTTCAAGCCGCTGCGCCTGATGAACGGCGTCTACCTGCAGCTTCACGCCTACATGCTGCGCATTGCCATTCCCTATGGCACGCTGAGCTCCCGCCAGCTGCGCATGCTCGCCCATATCGCCCGCACCTATGACCGCGGCTATGGCCACTTCACCACGCGCCAGAACCTGCAGTTCAACTGGCCGAAACTGTCCGACATTCCCGATGCGCTTGCCGACCTTGCCAGCGTAGAGATGCATGCGCTGCAGACCTCGGGCAATTGCATCAGAAACGTCACGGCCGATCACTTCGCCGGTGCCGCCGCCGATGAGATCGCCGATCCGCGTCCTTACGCCGAAATCCTGCGCCAGTGGTCGTCGGTCCACCCGGAATTCTCCTTCCTGCCGCGCAAGTTCAAGATCGCCGTCACCGGTGCCGAGCGCGACCGCGCCGCAATCCAGGTCCATGATATCGGCCTGCACGTGAAGACGAACGACAAGGGCGAGATCGGCTTTGCCGTCTATGTCGGCGGCGGCCAGGGCCGTACACCGATGATCGCCAAGCTGATCCGCGACTTCCTGCCCGAGGAAGACCTGCTTTCCTACACCACGGCCATCGTGCGCGTGTACAATCTGCACGGCCGCCGCGACAACAAATACAAGGCCCGCATCAAGATCCTCGTGCACGAAACCGGCACCGAGGAACTGACGCGCCAGGTGGAGGCTGAATTCGCCGCGCTGAAGGATACCGAGCTCAAGCTGCCGGAAAAGGACGTCCAGTCGATATCTGCCTATTTCGCGCCGCCGGCCCTGCCCGAACGCGCCGAAGGCTGGGAAAACCTTGCCCGCTGGAAGAAGGCCGATTCCGGCTTCGCCCGCTGGGTCCAGCAGAACGTGCAGCCGCACAAGAACCCCGATTACGGCATGGTGACGATCTCGCTGAAGCCGATCGGCGGCATTCCGGGCGACGCCTCGGATGCGCAGATGGATGCGATCGCCGACCTCGCCGAGGAATATGCCTTCGACGAAATCCGCGTCAGCCATGAGCAGAACCTGATTCTGCCGCATGTGGCGCTTGCCGATCTCGAAGCCGTCTATCGCGGCCTCGTCGCCATCAATCTCGCCGAAGCCAATGCCGGCTTGATCACTGATATCATTGCCTGTCCCGGGCTGGACTACTGCGCGCTCGCCAATGCGCGCTCCATTCCGCTGGCGCAGGAAATCTCCCGCCGCTTCGGCGATGCGGAACGCCAGGCCGAGATCGGCGAGCTGAAGATCAAGATCTCCGGCTGCATCAATGCCTGCGGCCATCACCATGTCGGCCATATCGGCCTGCTCGGTGTCGAGAAGAAGGGCGCTGAACTCTACCAGATCACGCTCGGCGGCTCCGGCGACGAACATACCTCGATCGGTGAAATCATCGGCCGCGGCTTCGAGCCGGACCGGGTGACGGACGCGATCGAGACGATCGTCGACACCTATCTCGGCCTGCGCCTCGATCAATCCGAGAACTTCCTCGCCGCTTATCGCCGCGTCGGACCGCAGCCTTTCAAGACTGCGCTCTACGGCTCGGCCGCCGAAGCGGCATAAGGAGGGGATGATGACGAAGATCTGGAGAGAAACCGGTTTTGTCGAAAACGATCCCTGGGTGATCGAAACCGACGAGGTGAAGGCGACCGAGGAGCAGAAGCCGCTGCTCGGTCTCGACGAACTGATTGCCAAGGCCGACGAAAGCAACGATGTGGGCCTCGGCGTGCTGATCAAGCCGGCCGACGACGTGCGCCGGCTGGAGCCCTATCTCGATCGCCTCGAAATCGTCGCCGTCGCCTTTCCGGCTTTCAACGACGGCCGCGCCTTCAGCCATGCCTCGCTGCTGCGCCAGCGCCTCGGCTACACCAATGAGCTGCGTGCCGTCGGCGACGTGCTGATCGATCAGGTGCCGCTGATGCTGCGCGTCGGCATCGACAGCTTTTCCGTCACCAACGCCACGGCGCTGAAGCGGCTTTCCGAAAACCGTCTTCCCGCCATTCCCCATCATTATCAGCCGGCGGTGCGTGACGCCGAAGCCGGCAAGGGCTATAGTTGGCGCCGTCAGGCGAAGCCGGCCGCATAAGCGGCTGGTCAGCCGTTTTACCTTGACGGAACGGTAGCATGAAGAGATTCGAAGTAGCGGTGATCGGTGGCGGTCTCGCCGGCATGATCGCCGCAATCGCGCTGGCGCGTGGCGGTCGCAATGTCGCGCTGGTGGCACCCCTCGCTCCGAAGGAGGATCGGCGCACCACGGCGCTGATGGATCAATCGATCCGCTTCCTCGACCGGCTGGCGCTCTGGGAAAAGCTCCGTCCCGCAGCCGCTCCTCTGACCAGCATGCGCATCGTCGACGGTACCGATCGACTGCTGCGCGCGCCGACCACCACTTTCCGCGCGGCCGAGGTCGGCCTCGATGCCTTCGGCTACAATTTCCCCAACAAGGCGCTGAACGGCATTCTCGAAGAGGCTGCCGCCGGCGAGGGCAATATCACCCGTTTCACCGATATGGCCGAATCGATCGACATATCAGCCGAGGCTGTCTCGATCCGCATTACTGGCGGCGAGACACTGTCGGCCGATTTTGCCGTCGGCGCCGATGGCCGCGGCTCGAAGCTGCGCGAGACCTCCGGCATTGCCGTGCGCAACTGGTCCTATCCGCAATCGGCCATGGTGCTGAATTTCGCCCATTCGCTGCCGCACCAGAACATCTCGACCGAATTCCACACCAAACACGGCCCCTTCACCCAGGTGCCGCTGCCGGGAAGCCGCTCCAGCCTCGTCTGGGTGCAGGATCCCGCTGAGGCGGCGAGCCGCGCGGAGTTGCCGCTTGCCGAGCTCGGCGCCCTTGTCGAAGCGCGCATGCAGTCCATGCTCGGCAAGGTCGATGTCGAAGAGGGCGTCCAGGTCTGGCCGCTCTCCGGCATGATGGCGCATCGTTTCGGCAAGGGACGCATCGCGCTGATCGGGGAGGCCGCCCATGTCTTCCCGCCGATCGGGGCTCAGGGGCTGAACCTCAGCCTGCGCGATATCATGGCGCTTGCCGATATCCTCTGCGACAGGGCGGAATTGCCGGTGCCGGCCGACGCCGGCGAAAGCTTCGACCGCAAACGCCGCGCCGACATCATGACGCGCACGGCAAGTGTCGATATTCTCAACCGCTCGCTGCTTTCGGATTTCCTGCCCGTCCAGATGCTGCGCGCTGCCGGCCTGCACATCCTCTCGGCCATACCGCCGCTGCGCAATATCGTCATGCGTGAGGGCATCGAGCCGGGCCGCGGCTTCCGCGATATTCCGGAGGCGCTACGGGAAAAGCTGAAGCGGAAGAAGGCCTGAGCGGATCACGATTAGCCAGAGCGAAACAGTCACCACCGAAAACACCGTCGTGATCAGGATCGTCGCCGAGGCGCGCTCCTGCCAGACGCCATACTGCTGACCGATGACGAAGACGTTGGTCGCCGTCGGCAGTGAGGCGAGCAGCACGGCCGCCTGGATCCAGACCGGTTCGAAACCGCCAACCGCCGTCAGCGCAACGAAGACCGCGATCGGATGAAGGATCAGCTTCGCCGGCACGATATAGGAGATTTCTGCCGGGATCCGCTTCAACGGTCGGAGCGCCAGCGTCACGCCCATGGCAAAGAGCGCGCAGGGCGCCGCCGCCTGGGCGAGATAGTCGACGAGGCGCTGAAACGCCGGCGGCTGGTCGATGTGCAAGGCGGCCACCGCAAAGCCCAGCGCGGTCGACAGGATGAAGGGATGCAGCGCCACCTTCTGGACGATATCGGCGGCGAGTTGGCCTGTTGAACCCTTGTCGTCGCCGGCCGCCGCCATCAGCGCCGGCGCCACGATGAAATGCAGCGCGTTTTCGAAGCAGATGATCAGCGCCACCGGCACGGCTGCGCCTTCGCCGAGCGCCAAGAGTGCCAGGCCCGGTCCCATATAGCCGATATTGCCATAGGCGCCGGCAAAGGACTGGATGGTGCAATCGGCCAGCGAATTGCCGCGCACGACGCGGCCGATGACGAAAAGCAGGATGAAGACCGCATAGGTCGCCGCGATATCGGTGACAATGAAATCGACGCGCGTCAGCTCTTCGATCGGCGTGCGCGAGACGAGCTTGAAGAACAGCGCGGGCAGGGCGGCATAGATGATGAAAGTGTTCAGCCAGCCGAGCGCTTCGGCCGGCTGCTTGGTCGCCTTGGCGGCGATGTAACCGATCAGGATCAGGCCGAAGAACGGCAATAGCAGGCTGACAATATCGGCCAAGAGGTCTTCCAGGGCGCGGGGATGATCGGCGGGTCAGGATCTGACTTAAGCAATTCCAGCAAAAGTGTGTAGCGGTTTTTCGTCAGGAATTGCGCAGAAACAAGAGCAATTCCAGCAAAAGTGTGTAGCGGTTTTTCGTCAGGAATTGCTCAAAAAAACAAACCAGTAGAGCGTGGACTCATTCACGCGATGAGTACACGCTCTGCGACCGCCAACAAGCGATCAATAGTCCCAGAAGGCCGCCACCCAACGAAAGGCGTCGCCGTCCACCGCCACCCGGCCGACGGAGGGAAACGGCAGGTGAGTGGCCACCAGCTGCTCGCCGGTCTCCGCCAGTTCCCGCAACAGACGGACCCGAACGCGCGCCGCCTCCTCGGGGTCGTGTTCGAAGCCGTTGTACCAGTCCGGATGTTCAAACCCGACCGCGAACACGGCGTCGCCGGCAAACATTAGCCTGTCGCCGCCGGAGGCCACGCGGATCACGCTGTGGCCGGGGGTGTGGCCGCCGGTGCGATGGACGACCACGCCCGGCGCCACCTCGTACTCATCATCGAACAGCCTGAGATGGCTGCGATACTCTTTGGCGAATCGCTTGGCGGTCGCCCGAAGCGCGTCCGGGAAGCCCGGCGGCATGGAGACCCGAGAGAAATCGGGCGCCTCCCAGAATTTGACCTCTGCCGCCGCCACGTGGATCCGCAGGTCCGGACGCAGCTGGTCCTTCACTCCGTCGACGAGCAGCCCGCCAATGTGGTCCATGTGCATGTGGGTCAGGACCACGTCGGTCACCGACGCAAGATCGATGCCGGCGGCCTCCAGTCGCTTGATCAGCTGCCCGGCCCGCGGCAGGTGCAGGTCCGGGTCGAGCCCCAACCCGGCGTCGAGAAGTATGGTCTGGTCGCCGCTGCGTACCACGACCACGTTCAGCGCCCAGTCGAAAGCGTCCGCTGGCAGGAACATGTCTTTCAGCCAGGCCGCTCGGACGGCGGGATCGATGTTGTGTCCCAGCATCGCGGTTGGGAGCGGTAGCACCCCGTCGCTGACCACCAGCACCTCAATCTCGCCGACCTGCACCGCGTAGCGCGACGGAACCAATTCGTCGAGCCGAGGTCTGCCGGTGTGTGCGGTGTTTTCCAGGCTCATCTTTGTCTCAAGGTTCATGTTCGTCTCCTTCTGACCGCCGCCTTAAACACGGCATCGACGACGCTACATGGAGCCGTGTTTTCGATCGATTGGGTCGAGGGATAAGGGCGGGTGGGGCCGAGGGACAGGGCAAGCCATACCACGGCATAGGTCCAGGCCTCGCTTTTTGCTGTCGGCGGCGTGCTGATGGGCGGACTCGATCAGATCAGCGAACGCGGCATGCCTGTGACTGGGCTCGCCACAAATGTCATTTTTGACAGTCGAGGCCGGACATGATGCCGTTTTCTACGCTGCCGGGAGGCATCTTGCCGGGCCAGCGGACCATGGCGGGCGCGCGAAAGCCGCTTCGAAAAGCTGCAAATAGCCCGCCACGGCAGCGCATCGCGGAGACAACTTCCGACGAAGACGGTGCAGTGGCCGGTCGGTGGAGTCCGTCAGAGCGTGTCGATCAGGCCTCCGTCCACGCGCATCGAAGCTCCAGTCGTTGCGGACGCCAAAGGGGAGGCCAGATAGGTGACGAGATTGGCGATTTCCTCGACGCTCGCGGCGCGTTGGATGATCGAACCGGCGCGGTGCTTCTTGACGAAGTCCGCCGCCACCTCCTCGATCGGTTTCCCTGTCCTCGCACGTTCCTCGGCGAGCATCGCCTCGACGCCTTCCGACAGCGTGGGGCCGGGAAGGACGGAGTTCACGGTGACGCCGGTGCCGGCCATGCGTTTGGCAAGGCCGCGGGCAACCGCGATGTCCGCGGTCTTGCTGACACCGTAGTGGATCATCTCGACCGGTATGTTAAAGCCGGATTCGGACGCGATGAAGATGACGCGGCCCCAATCGAGCTTTTGCATGCCCGGAAGATATGCGCGCGAAAGCCTGACGGCGGACATGACGTTCACCTGCCAGTGGCGGTCCCATACCTCGTCGTCCGCATCGAAGAAGTCCAGCGGCTGGAAGATGCCCGCGTTGTTGATGAGGATGTCCACGTGAGGAACCTGGGCGACAAGAGCGTTACATCCGCCAGCGGTTGCGAGATCCGCTGCCGCCGCGGTCACGCTTCCCTTGGCGCCGTCGCCTTTCAGGCGGTCGGCGGCCTTCGCGGTCTTTTCCTCGGACCGGCCGTTGACCACCACGTTCGCCCCCGCCCTCGCGAGCTGGCGGACGATTGCGTATCCAATGCCTTCGGTGGATCCGGTAACCAGAGCGGTCTTGCCTGTAAGGTCGATCTGCATCTTCTGCTCCTTTGAGGTTGGATGACAGAACGTATGAACTGGCGGCCGGTCTAGCAACAGCCAACGATGCGGATAATCCTTTCGCGTAGGGGAAGGAACCGATCAACGGGCTCTAGTGGCGCAGAATCTTGCCGAGGAAGGCGCGGCTGCGGTCGGTCTTCGGGTGGGCGAAGAATTCATCCGGCGTGCCGCTTTCGACGATGGCGCCGGCGTCCATGAACACCACGCGTTGCGCGACCTTGCGGGCGAAGCCCATTTCGTGGGTCACCACCATCATCGTCATGCCTTCCTCCGCGACGGCGACCATGACATCGAGCACTTCCGATATCATCTCGGGATCGAGCGCCGAGGTTGGTTCGTCGAACAGCATGATCTTGGGGCGCATGCCGAGGCAGCGCGCGATGGCCACGCGCTGCTGCTGGCCGCCCGACAGTTGCGCGGGGTAAGCATCGACCTTGTCCGCGAGCCCGACCTTGGCCAGCAGCTCGCGGCCGGCCTTCTCGGCTTCGGCGCGCGGGATCTTGCGCACGTGCATTGGCGCCAGCGTGACGTTCTCCAGCGCTGTCTTGTGCGGATAGAGATTGAACGACTGGAAGACAAAGCCGATCTCCGCGCGCAATAGTGTCATGTTGGTGGTGCGATCGCCGAGACGCTGACCGTCGACAACCAAGTCACCGTCACGGATCGTCTCCAAACCGTTCACGCAACGGATCAAGGTGCTCTTGCCCGAGCCGGATGGACCGCAGACGACGACGACCTCGCGCGGCGCGACGTCGAGCGTGATATCCTTGAGCACATGAAGTGGGCCAAACCATTTATTGACGGCGCGAAACTCGATCATGCTGGTTCAACCTTTCGGATTCTGCGGCGGCGTCACAATCGCACCTCGCCATGGGCCGCGCCCATTCGAAGCTCCAGACGGCGGGCGAGCATGATGAGCGGATAGCAGACAATGAAATAACCCACGCCGACCAGGAAGAAGACCAGGAGCCCATTCGGCACCCGCTGCACCACCAGCCAGCCGACCCGCGTGAGGTCGGTGAGCCCGATGGCCGAGACGACGGAGGAATCCTTGATCAGCAGCACGTACTGGCCAACCAGTGGCGGCAACACGATCCGCATCGCCTGCGGCAGCACGACCTGGCGCATCCTCTGCCACCGTGACAGCCCGGACGCCAGCGCCGCCTCGATCTGGCCGGTTGGAACGGCGCGGATGCCGGCGGCGACGATCTCGCAGATAAAACAAGCCGCGAGGTTTGTCAGAGCAATGATGCCGGCACTGAAGGCGTCGAGCTCGATGCCGAATTCCGGCAGAATGAAGAATATCAGAAAGATCTGCACCAGGAACGGCGTGCCGCGGATCAGGTCGACCCAGGAGCCGATCGCTGCGCTTAAAAGCCGGCTTCCACCAGTCCGAAGGATGCCGAGGCAAAAGCCGATCAGCGTACCGAGCACCAGGCTAATCAGCGACAACGCGACGGTCATGCCGAGGCCACGCAAGGCGAGGGGATAGCTGCCGGCGAGGCTCTGCAACTGCTGCCAGATCATGTCCGCGCTCCTGTCGGCGCCAATCCGAGCCAGTACGCGGATAGCGCCGCTAGCCCCTTCAGGCCGTAATAGAGCAGGAGGTAGAAGGCCGCGATGGTCATGAACCCTTCGGCGGGCATGAAGCGGTCGGAGGCGAGCAGTTGCCCGGCACGGGTCAGTTCGGCGACCGAAATCAACGATAGCAAGGCCGAATCCTTGACCAGCACGATCGCTTGGCCGAGCAATGGTGGAATCGTCACCTTGAAGGCTTGCGGCAGGATGACGAAGCGCATGCGTTGGATGAAGGTCATGCCCGAAGCGATGCCTGCCTCCACCTGGCCGCGGTGGATCGACAGGATGCCGGCACGGATGATCTCGGCAATATAGGCACCGCTGTTCAGCGACAAGGCGAGAATGCCGACAACGAGTTCCGGCAGGATGAAGCCGAGGCGAGGCAGACCGAAATAGAGGAAATAGAGCTGCGCCAGCAAGGGTGTGGCCCGCACCGCGTCGATGAAGGCCCTGGCGGGAAGGCGAAACAGCCGGGCGGGCTGCAGGTTCATGGCGACGAGCACGATGCCAACGGCGAGCGCACCGGCGAAGGAGAGGAGCGACAGCCACACCGTCGTGAAGAGACCCTGCCCGAACAAGGGCAGATATTCAACGATGGCGCGGAAGCTGAAGTTCTCGAGCATGGCGAATGGCCTATCCCAGACGGCGGAAGACGAAATGTCCCGGACGGTCTCGCGACGCCGAAGCGCGCGCGAAACCGGCCGGATCAGATGGATGCTTGAACCATGGGTCGGGCTTAGTGATCCTTCTTCCAGTTGTCGGAGTTGACCCAATAATCGAGGTTTTTCTGCAGACGGCCGTCGAGGGTGACCTGGTCGAGAAACTGGTTCATCCAGATCAACAGGTCCGGTTCGTCATAGCGCGTGGCGAATGCCAACGGCTCCTTCGACAGCATGTCGGGCATAATGGTGAAGCTGCCGGCCGGATAAGCCGTTGACTGACCCTTGACCGCCGAGACGTCGTTGACGCCGCAATCGGCCTGGCCGTTATTGACGGCATCGAGCAGCAGCGGGCCGCCACCCTTGTAGCTCTTGATCTCGGCATCGGGAAAGGCGGCCTTGGCCTCTTTCTCGCCGGTGGCACCGAGCAGTACCGCGATCTTGGTGCCCTTGGCCTTGCAGTCTCCGGTCGTGTTGAACTTGCCGCCGGCCTTGGTGAAGACGGTGCTGCCGGTATACATGTAGGGCTTGGTGAAGGCGACCTTCATTCCCCGCGCCAGCGTCGGCGTCATGTCGGCGACCAGGAGATCGGCCTTTCCGGACAACAGCGCCGGGATCAGGCCATCCCAGTCGAAATCAAGGAAGGTGATCTTCACGCCCATTTCCTTGGCCATCAATTCGGCGAGCTCGACCGAGCTGCCGGTCCGTTCGCCGGCCGCGTCGACCAACGAGAAGGGAGGGCCTTGTGTCTGCACCGCGACGCGCAGCTCGCCGCGCTTGGCGATGTCGTCGAGCGTTCCGGCATTGGCGGCGGCGGCGATACTGGCAAGCGCGACCGCTGCGGCGAAAAACTTGGTAATGTTCATTTCATATTTCTCCCGGTTGTCGTTGTCCTACCCACCCGTGGGTGCCTTTTGAACCTCGGCGCCGTTCCCGGCGGCGACCGCGTTCGAAACTCTCAATCCCAGCTGACCGTCTCGGAAACCCGGATGCCGCGCCTGGCCAACTCGTCGAGGAAGCGACCGTCCGGCACATGCATCAGCGGGTTGAGCAGGCCAGGCTTAGCGATCTCGCCGCGGGCCAACATCTGCGCCACGATGCTGGCGGGATAGCCGACGCCGCGGCTCATGCCGAACAGCCCGGACGTCAGGTCGCGCTCTATGATCAGGTCCGATGTCACTGTCTTGCGGCGGCCGCCTTCGCTGCCGGAGAACACGTTGCGCATCACGCAAAGATCCTTCTCATCGACACCATACTGTAATTTCGGACCGAGCATCCGGCCGAGAAATTCGCGCGGGCTGGTGCCAATGCCCGGCACCTTGTCTTCGGAGAGGAAGCCGAGTTCCTTCAGCGGAGCCCAAAAAGCCGACCAGCCCGGCCAACGCAGTGAATAGCGGCCACCGCGCCGCAGCCCTTTGGCATGGCCGAGCATGTCGGAATAGTGCGGCGCATCGCCGTTCGGAAAGGCCTCCAGCCTGCCGAGGCCCGCGAACTCGATCTGATGGATGAAACGGTTGTCGTGTTGCCGGGCGGCGGGCACGTCGACCCGTTCGCCGTTTTCGACCAGCACGCTGTCGCGATTCTGGCTCGTCAAGACCATGTCGAAGTTCCAGCTCACCTTATAGCGTAGCGGCTCGGTCGTCGCTTTCGGCTCGGGGATGCCGCCGCAATAGGAGTCGATGGAGGTGATGGTGTCGAACTGACTGGCGGCACGCGCGTAAAGCACCAGATCGATGCCGGGGTCGAGCCCGCATTCGGTCATGATCGAAACGCCCGCCGTCGTGGCCGCGGGATCGAGATCGGCGATGGCCTTGCCGTAATTGGTGGTGACGAGCGGCGTGCCTGTGGCGATCGCCGCGAGAACCGCCTCGCGCATCAGCGGCTGCGGCAAGAGGTCGATGACCGCGTCGGCGTCCTCCATCACATCCGCCAGCGTTGGACCGATCGGGCCTTCCGGCACCACGAAACGAATGCGGCCAATGTCTGTCAGTCCGGCAAGCAGGGCCGCGCCATCCGGCGCGGTATCGAAACAGACCACTCGCTCGACACCGTCGCTGGCGACGAGATCGGTGATCGCGGCGCGCCCTTGCAACCCGAGGCCGCCAAGTACCGCGATCTTCACGCGCTTTCCTTTCGAGGATTCTCGTCCGACCAGCAACCTTCCGGCAGGCTGACCCACTTGTTGCATGATGCCATGACGACGAAGGTCTCGCTGCGCACGACTTCGCCCGGCTCGCCCGCGCCCGGGATCAACTCGCTGGTGACGCGGTAGAGATCGGCGACATCGCCGACCACTGTCACGTCGACGATAATGTCGAAGCGCCCGGTGACCACGCAGGCGGAGTTCACGAAAGGCAGCTCGGAGATGCGTTCCGCCAGTTTCCGGGCCTGCCCGCGCCCCTGGGCATTGATGCCGACAATGGCCGAGATCAATTCCGGACGCTCGGTCAGGTTCAGCAATCCGACGATCTTGAGCAGGTTGCGGCCCAGGAGGTTTCGCAAGCGCATACGCACTGTCGGAACAGAGATCGCCATCTTCTCGGCGAGGCGATTGACGCCAAGCTGCGCATCCTCCGACAGCAGTTTAACCAGTCGCCGGTCGGTCTGATCGAGATGTTCTCGCAATGGTCATGGCTTTCATAAATAGAAAAAATCTGAAGATATTTCTTATAAAACTGAAGATATCCTAGGCATTTTCTTTTGAAAGGCAAGCACATCAATCATTCGGCATTCAATCGACGAGAATGCGGGCCCTTCAGGGCCAGGCACGCCAAGGCGGCCGTCGGCGTTTTGCCGCGACGATTAACTCGCTCGCAAGATTCCACGTTCAATACGATCTTGAGGCGCTCTCTCAGACAACGACTGCGTGCGAATTCCTGGCGTATCGGCTAGCCAGGGTCGACGGTCACGATCCCTCGTCCGGTATGTTCAAGACCTCTCCGCACGCCTTGCAATGAACGGCGTCGGCGTCATGGCGCTGGAGGCCGCATCGGTGACAGGAATAGGTCACTTTGTGAGGGCGGACCACTGCCTGAGCAAGCCTGACGAATAGGGAGATGCCGACGATCATCGTCACAACGGAAGTGAGCTTGCCCAGCGTTCCCGGAAGCGTGATGTCTCCGAATCCCGTCGTCGTCACCGTCGCGACCGTGAAGTATAGCGCATCGACGAATCCTTCGCTTCCCTCCCTGTTGTAGAAGAAGGACGTATAGACGAACCCGGTTGCCATGAAGAGGAACACAAGGAGATTGATCACCGCCCGGACGACGTCGAGAAGGTACAAATAGCCGGCCTTGCGCAGCAAGTCCTTGAGCAGCGGACTGGTGCCGATCGCCCAGAACCGCATGATCCGCAGGAAAGCGAAATTGAAGAGCAGGTCCGGCAGCAACAGCGTGGCCAGCACCACGAAGTCGATCCAGGTCATCGGTCGCCGAATCCACTCGCGCAAAGAGAATGCGGCGACCGCCCGGCCGACCATCTCGGCGGCGATCCACACTGCTATCGCATAGTCGATGATCAGATAGGACGGACCGGATCGCAGGTACGGACCGAGCAGGAAGAAGGCGAGAATGGCGACGTCAATGGCAGCAAATACCAGCCGAAAGGCAATCGCCTGCCTGCCGTCGGCCCTATCGAGCCCTCGCAGCACCTGACGAAGCGAATTCTGCAGAGAGCCGTCGTCGGATTCGAAAGTTTTCATCCAGGGAATGTAGATCCCTCATCGGCGTCCGCAAGTCGCCGAAGAGATCCTTGTCCGGCAAATCGTTGTTCTCGTCTGGACAGGACTTGCCCTGCAGGGGCCGCCTCGATCTCAGGCGACGGACCATCCACCGTCTACCAGCAGATTAGCGCCGGTAATCAGGCTCGCAGCCGGTGATGCAAGGAAGACGACGGCACCCACCACATCATCGGTCTCACCGATCCGGCCGAGCGGAATGTGACCGAGCGTCGCTTCCCGATTGTCGGCGTCGGATAGAAAAGGCGCTGTGCCATCGGTGTGAATGAATGTCGGCGATACGGTATTTACGGTGACGTCATAGCGTGCCCATTCGGCTGCAAGGCAGCGCGTGAGGTGATTGATGGCCGCCTTGCTCATGCAATAGATTGCCTCGCCGCGCAGTGCCACGGTGCCGGCCTGTGAGCTGATGTTGATGATCCGGCCGCCGTTGCGCTTGATCATGTGCCGGCCCACAGCCTGCGTCATCAGAAAGGTACCCTTGATGTTGACGTCGAGTATCTCGTCAAGATCCTTCTCTTCGACGAGTTCCGCGAGATTGCCTGGAGCCACGCCGACGTTGTTGACGAGGACGTCGATCCGGCCGAATGTCGCAAGCGCCGCGTCGACGGCTTGTGCGATATGGGCCTTGTTGGGGATGTCCAGTTCAACAGGGAGAACTTTTCGGCCCGCGCCCTCGAGTTCGGCAACCAGGTCCGCCGACGCCGCGACATCGCGGACCCCTAAAACAATATTGGAACCTGCTGCGGCGCAGGCAAGTGCGCAAGCTCGACCGATGCCGCGGCTCGCTCCTGTCACCAAAGTCACCTTGCCCTCAAGGCTGAAGTCCGGCGCATTCTTCTGCATCACGATGCCTCCCTCGATGAAGCTCCATTTATGGCAGTGTCGGCGTGCGGATGCCAGATATTCTCAGCATGCTGAGGAGTGTCTCTTTGACCAATGGGCGATCCGGCAACGTGGGACGCTTTTTCCGATACCTGCACACGACGACAGACGGCGCGGAAGGAAGCGGAGGAGCCCGCGCACCTGCACCATGGCCTGGAAAATCGGCAGCCGGTGGCCTAGCCGATCTGCATCAGGATCGGAAAGGTCTGCTGGAACCAGATCGCCACATTGCTGACCCATCCGAACAGGAAGGCGAGGCCGGTAAGCACGAGGAACAGACCCATCACCTTTTCCACCGTGCCGAGATGGCGGCGGAAGCGCGACAGGAAGCGCATGAAGGAGCCGGAAAAGCCGGCGGCGATCCAGAAGGGGATGGCAAGGCCGAGCGAATAGATGGCGAGCAGCCCGGCGCCGGAGCCGACCGTCTCGCGCGAGGCGGCAACGCCGAGGATTGCGCCAAGCACGGGGCCGATGCAGGGCGTCCAGCCGAAGGCGAAGGCAAGGCCCATGATATAGGCGCCCGTCAGCGTCGCCGGCTTGCCGCTGCCCTGGAAGCGCGCCTCACGCGCCAGCACCCCGATTCGAAAGAGGCCAAGGAAGTTCAACCCCATGACGATGATGATCAGCCCGCCGATCTTCGACAGGAGGTCGAGATGCTGGCGAAGCACCATGCCGATGCTGGAAGCACCGGCGCCGAGCGCTACGAAGACGGTGGCAAAGCCGAGCGTGAAGAGCAGTGCGGAAAAGAATACGCCGCGCCTGACGTCGGGCGCCACCGCCACTGCACCGCCGCCGCGAAACTGCTCGACGGAGATGCCGGCCATATAGCAGAGATAGGGCGGGACGAGGGGAAGCACGCAGGGCGACAGAAAGGAAAGCGCCCCGGCAATCAACGCGCTCCACAGGGAAATATCGGCAATCGACACGCATTCTCTCCGGCTGCAATCTGCGTGATGTTCCTAGCTTTGCAGGCAAGCGATTGCCAATCACCTTTTTGCGCGCGCAGGAAATCTGTCTTTGCACGCCAGACATTTGCTTTGCGCGCGCGAGATGCCTTCGCGCCAGCAAGAAATGTGCCGACCACCGGAAAAAGGCAAATTTTTCGGTTGACCGCAATGGGTCGCCTGCCTATGTTCCGCCCACTTCCAGCCGGGGTGGTCACACCCGCGGAGAGGGAGAGCGTAGCTCAGCTGGTAGAGCAACTGACTTTTAATCAGTAGGTCTCGGGTTCGAACCCCGACGCTCTCACCAAAATTCCTTTGAAATCAATATTCTGAATGACATATTAAAGCTGTGTTGGCCGTCGGCTAACCCCGTCGCCAACGATTCGACGGCTCATTCATAGGAGCCATAGCCGCGCACGCCTGGTTTAGAAGAGGTCTAAATGTCAAGCCAGCCGATCACGGACGAGCAGGTGGCAGATTTTAGAAGATTCTTAAAATTGCTCCCTCGCAGCCAAGACCTTACATTGATCATATTGAAGGGCCACCTCCTAGTAGAAGAGCAAGTGTGGAAAGTTATATCTTCACGGCTCCGAAAGCCCAGTGCTCTGAAAGATGGTCGGATTGCGACGTATCAGGCTATCTGCCTAGCTGAGGCATTTTGTCCCGAGGACCATGACCTTTGGCAATCAGCCAAGAAGCTGAACAAAATCCGGAATGATATCGCGCACAATGTAGTTCCGCCCACCGGTTTGAACGATCGAATTGACGATTTTGTTGACTCAATGGGCTGGTTGAATACCACAATGACGGTTAGGGAGGACCTGTTTCAATTCGCCTTATGGGCCATTTTCATTGCAATTTCGTCGCTAGTCGAGGATACAGCTGCGCACGGTAGCTCCGATTAAGCTAAGAGGGTACCCCGATGACAGTTGCCATCGAAGTGGAGCCCGCAGAACGCCGAACCAAGCTTGCTCCCCCGCCCGATGGTGTCGCGGCACTCCGGCGCTGTTACGGTGCCCGGTTATTGATCTATAAGTCGTTATGCATGCTCAACAGAGGTTGAAGCGCATCCGAAAGCTCAAGCAGGACCGTGCATACGCGTCGTCGATCGATTTAGATGAGAGCGCTCGCGCGGCAGGTATGTGAGGCGGCGAAGGCACTCCCCATCTCGCATAAGCGGGCTGCTTGCGGCCGTCAGCAGTGTTGCAGAAAATTGGCCCCGCCTGGTCAGGATTCATCTGTAGGCCGGCATCAAGTTGATCAAATTTTCGATGGATCGACCGGCGATCTCATCACCACAGCAGCCGTCCGCGAGGCGTGACGGCGCTGCAGGAACGACTTTTCGAGGAGTCAGGAAGTCATCGCATGACCGCGCCGCCAGATGTTGCTTCCCAATGTCGGATGTACTTATCCGCTTCTGCCGAGATGCCTTCAAAATAGAGTTCCGTATACTTTTGGTAGGAAGCTTTCGCTTTGAAGTCTTCGAACGCGGCACTGTCGATCTTTCGATTCAGATCACGCTTTGCCGCTTCCACAGTAAACTCCCCAAACTCAAGGATAGTCCGCAGGCCGGATCTGATCGCGAATGCGGAGCCGATACCGACATAGCCTATGTCATTTTCAAAGTTATCGAATTCTGGACGAGAAAGTTCCTCATTCAATGACCTAATGCAGGCCATTATCGAGAAAAATCCCTCCATGGTCTCGCCGTTTTGATCAACTTTCGTAATCGCGTCCGCGAGCAGTTTCAGGGTTATGCGAGCGAACCTAACAGCATCGTTCAATCGCATCGCTCTCAAATAGGTGGGGCGCGTCGCGTGCAGCATCGTCTCCCGATGATGATTTCGTATGTCACTGATCTGTCGCGAAAGAACAATCAGCGTGGCGAGCGTAACTGCGCCTCCGAACCAGCCGCTGGTAGCGGACGCCCATTGGCGAAAGCAATCTCCTTTATCGGCTGGCGAGCACATCATTTGCAGAAGCTGGTGTGTTGGGCTGAATCCAACCAATGATAGGATGCTGACCAGAATAAAAACTGTGAGCGCAACCCATACTCCATAGCGCTCGTACCAGAACTTCATCGCAACTCCCTCAAGTTTCCCGAGAGCATAGATAGTGCTGAGCAACCTATGCAAGGGGTGGCTGCATGAATTGGCGGCAGGAGACACGCCGCGCCGTTCTGGAGTTAGCCAATAATCAATCTGGGTCAATTGCTTTGGCGATTATTGCATCACTAAGCATTCTGGCGTCCTAATTACTTCCGAGTGAGTGATTTCTCCATTGCCCGCAGGCCGCCGCCGCAATCTTAGATCAGCAGACGCAGTAACGCGCCCTCATCCTTCACCCCATGCTGGTACGAATGGATAACCCGCCGAGCAAGATCTTCGCGCTCGGTGTCTGTTGTGATTTGTCGCATCGAGCTGATGTGGTCGAATACTCTCTGGCAGAGGGCAACTTCTTCGTCGCTCAACACGGTTTGTGCGTCGGCTATCTGGGATCGGATCATGATCGCCCTCGCTTCCTTCGGATCGATAGGAGGGTGGAACATCTGCTTTTTAAGCGGGTGAAGGGAGACACAAGGTCGTGAGGTCTCACCCTCATTGTCGTGATAGGTCTTTGTCCCATCTGGCAACTAATTCTCGTTCGGCCCGCTCCACACATATGCAGAAGCCGGCTTTCGCTGGGCATTCCAGATCACTTCGTACCCTATCTTCTCAAGCGAGAGTAAAGCGCCAAGCCTTTCGTCATCTGAAAGGCTTCGCAGGGAAACGTTAAGTGCGTCCAGGCCGCCTAAATTGTAGAGGCTAACGAATACATTGAGTGACATTGTTCCTCTCCCGCTGGTACAGTATAACACGCAAAGAAATATTTGCTTAGTCCTAGATAAATATTTTCAACATCTAGTATAGCTCCAAAAATTTATTCAGATTTCCTTGTTTGGAGTGTGGGTTTGATTTGAGATGGGTAGCGCCTTGCGTCTTTCCCGCAGGAATTGAGCTTCACTCGGTGCCATGCCACCCATTGAAATTTCTGGAAGTTGTTATAAAATCAGTTCGTTGTGGTTACGTGTCACGTCAGCATCTGGGAGGATTGCGATGTTTCAAGGTATGCACGGCTCCAAGTCGGCACTGGGTCCAGAAGACCTCACAATGATCAAAGACATCTATGACGAATGGTGCGCCGCGCGCTGCTGCGCCAAGGATAGCCCAAGTGCAATCAAAGCAGCTCAAGAGTTGATCTCCATGTTCGAGCATGGGGTACGATCAAAAGATGATCTCCGCACTATGGTCGGTACAATAGGTGCGCATTTGCTCAAACACTGAAATGAGCCGATGGCGATCCGCTGCTGGCGAGCGCCTGCGCGAATGGCCTAACCTGTCGTTTATGTGCGTCGATACAGGTCACGCGACGGTTTAAGAAATTGGCTCAGACACAGGAACCAAATTCCGCTGCGGTCCGTTTTCTCCTCATCAACAACAGGAGAAATCCACCATGGATTGGAATCGTATCGAAGGAAACTGGAAGCAGGCGAAGGGCAAGGTCAAGGAGCAGTGGGGCAAACTCACTGACGACGATCTCGACCAGATCGCCGGCAAGCGCGACCAGCTGGAGGGCAAGATCCAGGAGCGGTATGGCATCGAAAAGGATCGTATTAAACGCGACATCGATGACTGGTCTGGTCGCCAAACTTGGTAGTCACAGAACAAAAACCCGGTGAAAGCCGGGTTTTTGCTGCCGAAGGAGTGGAGTTAAGGCGGCTGATGTCCGTCGGACGTCATGAATATCCGCCAAAAGCCAGGAGAAGGACGCCGAGCGCGATCACGGCGAGCGCCGGCCAGTTTTGCGATAGGCCGAGGAACCTGAGGCCTTGGCGCCGGGGTTCCAGCGTGGTGCCGCCTTGCGGCATTCGATGCGGATCACTCGGTCTTCGACCAAGCGCCGACGTAAAGAGAAAAAGAACTCCGCCGATGATGAGAGCGGCTCCGGTGAGGATTGCCCACATGGTGGCCTCCGCTAGCGATGAGGATGTGGATTAACCAAATCCGAACCTGATCGTTCCGTGAGCGGCTACTCACTTGAACAACCGCCGCGTCAGAACCAAAAGCGCTCGCATTGAATTTGACCGCTGAGCAATCCTGGAGATCCCTGATGGACAAGACACCGAAGACGGCCATCCGCGGCATGATGCTGTACGTACTCGCTCTTCTCGTCCTGGGGGTGCTGGCGGGGGCTGCGTACACGATCTATGGCCATCCCGCCGATCCGTCCGAGCGACCGGCGGCCGAGACGATTCCGCAAAAAGCTCCGGCTCCGCAGTAAGATACCTCTTTCCAAGTCATTGATTGATCGCCGTTCGAGAACAGACGATGACCGGGGAAGATGCCTGTCAAAATCCGGCGCCCACCCAGTCAGGTCGTACTGAAACGCCTGTGCTCCATGGCACCAGATCAGCAAGTGGCAAAGAATATGGCTTCGGAAAGCAAGCCCGACATCCTGTCGCAAGTCCTTCCAACCAGTATGGAACTCTTATTATAGGGAGAACAACCTGCGACAGAGAAAATCGGCATCTGCGCAGAAGCGATGAGATTGGGGAGAAGCAGTGGGGGCCAGCTCTGTCTGGAACCCTGAGAGAGTGCGCCGGAACAGAGGAGTTTACGGATGAGGGAACATGCAGTCGTGATATCAGGGGCAGGGCCGACGGGCCTGATGCTGGCAGGCGAACTGGCCTTGGCGGGCGTCGACGTCGCCATCGTCGAGCGCCGACCCAATCAGGAGCTTGCAGGTACGCGGGCCGGCGGTCTGAGTGCGCGCACGCTCGAGGTTCTCGATCAGCGCGGCATCGTCGACCGGTTCCTCGCGGAAGGGCAGATAGCCCAGGTCACGGGGTTTGCGGTCACGCGGCTTGATATCAGCGATTTTCCGACCCGGCACAATTACGGGCTGGCGCTGCGACAGAAGCATATCGAGCGCATTCTGGCCGGCTGGGTCGGCGAGTTGGCGGTGCCGATCTATCGCGGCCTTGAGGTAACGGGTTTCGCGCAGGACGATACCGGCGTCACCCTTGATCTCTCCGATGCCGCGTTGCTCAGGGCAGGCTATCTCGTCGGCTGCGATGGAGGCCGCAGTCTGGTTCGCAAGGCTGCCGGCATCGCGTTTGAAGGATGGGATCCGACGACCGGCAACATTCTCGCCGAAGTAGAGATGGACGAGGAGCCGCCATTGGGCATCCATCGCACGGCCCTTGGCATCTATGCCTTCGGCAGGGAGGAGTATGAAATTCACGACGGCAAGATCGTCTTTGCCAAAGAGGGTCCGATCGGCGTGATGGTGCCGGAGACGAATGCCGGCGCGACGACTGAACCGACGCTCAGTGATCTCAAAGAAGCGCTCATTGCTGCATTCGGAACGGATTACGGACTCCATCGCGTCAACTGGATTTCCAGGTTCACCGACATGTCCAGGCAGGCAACGGCCTACCGCAAGGGCCGGGTACTCCTCGCTGGCGATGCCGCCCATGTGCATTCTCCGGTCGGCGGGCAGGGCCTGAATACCGGTGTGCAGGATGCCGTCAATCTCGGTTGGAAGTTGGCCCAGGTGGTGAAAGGCACGTCGCCTGACGCCTTGCTCGACACCTATCACGCCGAGCGGCATCCGGTTGCTGCCCGCGTGTTGCGCATGACGATGGCGCAGGTGGCATTGCAGCGCACCGACGATCGCACCGAAGCCTTGCGTGACGTGGTAACGGAGCTGCTCGGCATGGAGGAGCCGCGCAAACGGATCGCTGCCGAAATGTCCGGATTGGCGATCCACTACGAGTTCGGCGAGGGGCATCCGCTGCTCGGCCGCCGCATGCCTGACCTCGACCTCACCACGCCTGATGGTCCCACGCGCGTCTATAAGCTGCTCCAGGATGCGCGGCCGGTGTTCTTGAACCTCGGCGCGGCCGGCAGCTTCGACATCGCGCCGTGCTCGGACCGCATCAAATTGGTTGACGCCGGATATGACGGCGCATGGGAGCTGCCTGCGCTGGGCTTGGTCTCCGCGCCAATGGCAGTGTTGATCCGGCCGGATGGATATGTGGCGTGGGTAGGCGACAGGACGCAGGATGGTCTGCAAGAGGCGATGAATAGCTGGTTCGGATCACACGGCTAAACGCCGAAAAAGCGCTGACCTAAGCGGCGAGCGAGATCGGATCGCAATCCGATATCGTTGTGGCATCCGGCATCGGCTTACCCCGGCGTTCCCATGTCCGGCGGCTGATGCCGAAAGCCTCCCAGGGGCGCACTTGGCTGAAAGAATTGGCGAGGTAATCGGCTCTGGAAAGCGCGCCGGCGGCACGGCGCTGCTCCTCTTTTCGGCTTCGGTCCCGCTGCCGCCGCTTTTCCTTTTGAAGTTTTGCTCTCTTCCGTTTCGGCACATCGAAGGCACCGATGGTGCGGATATCGAGGGCGCTCCGTTCTGCGTAGCTTAAGTGCAAAGCATGGCCGAGGGCGTCGGCGGACAAGTCGGAAAAGCGCACCTTTGTCCGCTCGTAGATGACGTCCTCTATCTCGGCTTTGCCAGCCCAGGGAAGCCATCGCGCCGCCCAGCCGAGGACCACCTCGACAAACTCTTCCTTGAATTCGACCAAGGCGAGGCCGGCGATCACCTCGACGTAAATCAATGCGTCATCGGCCTCCGGCACGATGTCTCCGTGGCGATGCCTGATCAATTTTTCGATCTCGCGCATCCGGCCGCGGAAATGGTTCCAACGGCTGGCCCGCGTACGGCGCTGGACGGCCTTGTAACCCAGCAGACAGTCGCCGACCTTGATGGCCGTAACGTTCCGCGACAGGCCATCCGGCCGATCGGCTTTTGCAGTTCGCTTTTCCGATTGAGCCGCTTCATCCGGACCCATAAGACGAGCCATCGATTTTCCTTTGCCGTCTGCCTTGGGAGGCCGAAACGACTGATTGTAAAGGAAGGCCGAGGGGGTGATCATCCACTTTTTGCGCTGATCACACGTCATTCTGCGAAGAAGCGGCGGTGGGGGAGATTGCCTGTTGCGGCCTAAATCATTCGCCGGATTTCGTTGACGAGAGCCGCCAACTCGCGGTGGAAGCTTTTGATGATCGCTTGTAGAAACGGCCCAGGGCGCAGTTGGTCTTCATCGATCTCATATCCTGCATTGCGCGCCAGAATCGTCAGAAAGACCAGCTGAATCCGTCCATTACCTTCGCGGAATGGATGGATCGCGTTGATTTCCGCCAGAAACCATGCGGAGTCTTCAGCGAAGGCGTCCTTTTTTCCGGCTTGGGCGAGATATTCGCGGCTTGCCAATTGAGCAAACAGCCGCTTGGCCTCCGGCTCGATATTCAGGATAACCGAACCAACTGTCACCCTTGCCGGTGCGGATCGTTCGGATATTCCCGGCCCACTCGTATACATCCTGGAAAAAATGATGGTGCAGCGCCCGATAGTGCGCGAAATCCCAATTGCCCTCTGGCAGAGCTTCCGTTGCCGCGGGAATCGAACATCAGCTGTTCGAATTGATCAAGCTGGTCTTGATCTTCGATATCTGCCTTGTTGCGTAGGAGGTGAGTGCCTGGATAACAGAGCGGATCCTCGACGGCATTGTAACGGACCACCCGTCAGACTTTCTTGAAGGCTTTAAGTATCTCTCGGCGGTAAGCGTCCCCCTTGAGGTCGCCGGACGTTAGTTTCTGCGACAGCGCCTTGGAACCGGCACTCATCTTCAAACCTTCGACCGCGGCGAATTTCTCCGCCTTCTTTTCACCGATCGGACGTGTGACAAACCGGCCGGATTCAGCAGATCGACCTAATTTCGTTTCTTTTGCCATGTCGCATCGTACCATCCAACCCAACCCTTTGCCTACTGTCTTATGACCGGAAAGGTACTGTTAAGTCGCTGTTCAGCGATCCATCGGCGCGGAGGATTCATCGTCCGTCCGATCGCCGGAAGGGAAGACGCGGTTGAGCCACGACATTTCCATCAGCACGTGTCTGCAATCAGCGGAAGCCGAAGAAACTCAAAATCGCGAGCACGATAACGACAGCGCCGACAAGCCAGATCAAATTGTTCATGGGAAAGCGTTCTCCTGTTTAGTGTCGGGCCATTGTGACCCGATCACTTAACGGTGAGGCAGGGCTTGGAGTTCCCAACCGGTCCAATTGCTGTAGCGTGCCACCTTCGGCGCAGGACCAATTTCCGGCTCTATGCCTTTCAATAGCTGCACGAGCGAGCATTGCTGGGTCTGAACCCATCCGCACATGCCGGGTTTACCGATGTATTCCGCTGATATTGAAAGTCCTGGTGATCCTGCCTTGCAGGCGATGTGCAGGAAGACGTGAACGCGGACACACTGATCAGCACTCCCACTACCAATGGAAAAAATCGGTTCATCTGAACGTCTCCTCATAAGCTTGTCATGGTCGCAATCTACCATGCCAACGCGAGCCTATACGAAAACTTGTGGCCCGCTAGATCACGCTCACCTGAGCCGAAACATTCGCACGATTGATCAATCAATCTATAATCGTGATGCGTCGCGCCTCAGTTGATGATTAAATTCACGTAAGTCTAACCTGGTCGGGCTATTCTGTCGTTATGGAAGTAGTTTCGCGACGTTAATAGTCAAGTGGACGCGATTTCGACTTGAATAGATTGCGGTTTTTGAGTAAAATTACACCATAAAAAGTAATATAAATGGGAGGATACTATGTCGTCAACTCGGTTTGATCCGATTCTGCTTCATCGTCAACATATCATCGATGAGGTCACGTGCCTCGATGAAATCTTCGATGTTCTGGACGGGTGGCCGGAGGACAAACGGGGCTTGGCATATGACACGCTGTTGAAGGCGTGCAGAGATGCGGCCAATGGGCGTTTCCCGCTGAGCGCTGCGCGCGAGAATTTCCGGCGGTTCCTGAACATGGCTGGCGTCCTTGCGAAGGTCGAGGGTGGCCCCAAATTCGACGGACCGATGAACCACCAAATTGGTAATGCTTAGTCAGATTATAGGCCTGTTGGGGGCCGTTTGCATGGCACGGATGGCGCGCCGTCACATCAGTTGCGGCGCGTTCTGGTTTCGATATCAACAGATCGGATGATCGCCTATTTCTTGGCCGCAGAGCGACGCGGCAAGCCTTGCCAAGAGGCAGCCGGCTATTCGGGTGTCGGATCCAGTAGATCTTAGTTTACGCCCGCACTCGCCCAGTCGCATCGGAAGACCAGCATGGGCTTCGAAAATCCTTTGAACCGTCGGCGCGTTGCGTGAGTGAAGAGATCGGCGGCGCCATATTCCCGAAAAATATTCTCCGAGACCAGGATCTGGTCGCTGGAGGCTGCCGCGCAGAGTCGCGCGGCAAGTTGCACGGTCGAGCCGAACAGATCGTTGCTGTCCTCGACCGGTTCGCCGCAATCCACTCCGATGCGGATATGGATAGGCTCGGTGTTTCCGCCGTTGTAACGCTCGAATTCCTGCTGGATCGCCATGGCGCATGCGACGGCTGCCGTTGTCGCGGCGAAGGCCGCCATGATGCCGTCGCCGGTGTGTTTCACTTCGCGACCTGAATTCTGGCTCAGGCATCGGCGCACGATAGAGTCATGGGCCCTGACCATTTCGGTCGCAATGCGGTCGCCGAGGCGCGATGTCATCGCCGTCGATCCGACGATGTCGGTAAACAGGATTGCCCGGTGGCCGGGATCGACGTCGCTGGACGACTGGCCAGGCGTCGGCTCAGGATCGTGAATTCGGCCGAGAAAAGCCTCGACCGCCGACAGGGCGACCTCGACGATCTCGCCGGCGACGAAGCCATGGGCCTCGCGATGCACGCATTGCGCAGTCTCCGCATCCGGCGCATCCACGAGGCAAAAGGCGGTCCCGCGCCGCTGATCGAACCAGTAGGTCAGGAACTTGACGCCGTACTTGTCCTGGATATCGAGATCCATGCGATGCGCCCGGGCAACGTCAGCCGCTGACGTTCCTTCAAGAAAGTGCCGGTCCATGAAAATAGGCATCGCGCGCTCCTCCCAGATCCGCCGCGTGCAGGAGATGGCATTGTACGACCGGGACGAAACTCCGTCCACCTCTGGCACAATCAATGAATGATTAGAGAGGTTCTTGCTTCCAGCAATGCATATGAGTTGCTGTAATCCTTATAGAGTATAAAAGGAAAGACTGAGTTTTAATCAGCGGGAGTGGGATGGAAAGCCCGATATTTACCATAATCAGTCGCTTAATGACTGGTCGGGGGAGCTGTCGGGGTCTTCAGGCGTTCCATGTTCTCAAACGCGGCGGCTGCCGGACCCGGGAGGGATGGAGAAACACGTCTGTTACGGCCATGATTGACCTGAGCATAATGCCGAAAAGTGTGAGCGGTTTTCGGAAGACATCATGCTCTAACTCTATAGTGTGGAACAGGATTCAGATTTCAGGCCGACCCGGGCCTAAATCATCCTGTTCTAGGATCAAAAGCCAAGCTTTCGTCCCGGTAGGCGACCTGCCAACGGCACGCAAATTGCATCGTATTCCATAGCTCCACCGAAATTGGGAAAAGCTGTAGCAAAGTGAGACAGACGGCACATTTTCGACCGGTTGGCTTGGCCTCAATGGGGCTCGGCCATTATGCCGTTATTAACTCTGTGTGGGACGCCGCGCGCACGCTCCTGCGCGACTGGCCGGTAGACGACGGCGAAGAGTATTTCGAGGCCGTCAAGTCGTGCCTGGATGCGATTATCGGCGACCTCCCACCGGAACACGTTCGGGCAGCCTTCATCAGGGCTGCGCAGGAGGCCGGCATTGCCGTCATAGAAGCGGCGGACTGAATACTCTCCGCGCTTCCCCACCTATCCTCAACGCCAGATCGTCCCGACGCTTGACTTTTCCTGCTGAAGTTCTAACTTAGAACAAAACAGGAACATTGGAGATGATCATGACGCATACGGAACAGGTGATCGCCAACGCCCTCGCGCTTGTCGAAGCGTCCCGCGCAGCCCGGGAGCGGGATCAACAGCGGCGCGCCGCCTGGCAGAGAAAGGTCGAACTCAGTCGGCCGCTGCCGCCATTGCCGCGTCCGGTTCAATTGCCGTTGGCGCTGAACTGATGCGGCCGGCAAGGATCTTGGAACCCGGTCAGGTGCGCTCCGAACAAGTTGGGTCCGATCAGGCTTGGCCCGATCAGGCCTGGGAAATCGAAGCCGTGCTTGCCTGGCATGACGACAATGCCAAAGCGGCGATACGTTCCCTGCTCGACGACTGCAAACATCTCCGCCAGCAACTAGCGCTGGCGGAAAGCGTGATGAGCCGCGGGATGGCCCGCGGATGGGCGCCGCGATACGAGCGCGACGCTCTCTGAAATTGAGGCGATCCGAACCGGCAAGAGGCTTCAGCCGCCGGTAGCACTCGTCTCCGGATCGATTGCGGGCAGCCGGCTGCGGGCGATGACGGCTCCGACCAGTGCGATCGCCACCACGGCGCCGATCCATGCGCCATACAAGCTCTGCCCGAGAATGACGCCGGCAAGGACCGGCGTGACGATGTCGGTGACGGCGACGAGCGACTGCGTTGCTCCCATGACGATGCCCTGGCGTTGCTGCGGCACATGCACGGAGAGTGCTGCAACGAATGTCGGCCGCGCCAATGCCACGCCCGTGCTGATGCAAAGGACGGCGAAGGCGAGGGTAACGATGTCGGTGGCGAGGCCAGCCGTGACATAACCAATTGAGAGAATGGTGAAGACCAGGACGATCAGGCCTCGCTCAGAGAAGGTGCCGCCGAGCCATCTCAGCAGGAAAAGCTGGACCAGGACGTTGATCGCACCGTCGGCGCTCAGGAGGTAACCCAGCTCCTTCGGACCGAACGCATGTTCATTCCAGGTGAATGTATCCGCCAGAAAAACGGCGAGCTGCGAACTGAACATCCCGTATGAGAAATAGTGGCAGAGAAGAACGGCGACGAGGACGCGGATGACCGGCGAGGCGAGCAGGGTTCGGAAGGAAACCTTCTCGCCGACCGTCTCGTCCGCTTCGCTGTCGTTGCCGAACCGGCCGGGCGCATCGGCGCCTTTCAGCCAAAGCCCGGTCACCAGCATGCTGGTCGCCGACAGGGCAAGCGCGACCCAGATCGGCGCCGTCAGAGACGTGTCGGCAAGGTATCCGGAGAGGCTCGGTCCGATCATTCCGCCAAGGCCGAGGCCCGCACTCAGAATGCCGATGGCCTGGCGCCGGGTGGTGGCGCTGCTGTTGTCGGCAGCATAGGCTGCCGCGGCCGAGAAATTGGCTGCGGTCAGGCCGAGCAGGATCCGCGCCAGCAGCACGAAGACGACGCTGTTGGCAAGCGCCAGCAGCAAAAGGCTGATCAACGCTCCGGCCTGGCTGGCGAGCAAAACCCTCTTGCGTCCGCAACGGTCGGAAAGTTGACCTAGCCAGGGCGCGGCAACGAACTGGCTGAGCGCTTCCGCACCGAGAACAAGCCCGAGAACGAGCGGCGACGCCCCGAGATTCCGGAGGTAGAATGGCAGGAACGGCAGGATGGCGCCGCTGCTGGCGGCATCGAGGCTGACGATGATGAAAACCGGCAGCATCAGCCGCCAGTCAAGTTTCTGCGACACGGCGCTTGCGGCAGCATCGATCGGACGCAGTTCGTCGCTCATCACATTTCTCTCTCTGACTGAGGCTAGGACGGTGCACGCGGCCGGCCGCCCTGAGAAACTCGCTTCTCCGGCGTTACGCGGCCGCGGCGGGTATTCCCGCAGCCGGGTTCCCAGCAGCGCGCCTGTCTTCAGACGCGCCGAGGCCGTGACGCTTTGAGTTGCCGCTTACGCAGCAAGGCCGACATTTGCGAGATAGGCTTCCAGAGCCCAGGCGTGAGCGGACGCAATGATAGCGCCGACATAGCCATCCGGACGCACGAGCACCCAGTCGCCCGATGTCAGACCGTAGGCATCATGGAAATGCCCGCCTTCATCGATGACATCTCCGCGCTCGCCGATCCTGTGGATATGCAGGCCCGGGCGCGGCGGCACGGCGGCTTGCTCGACCTCGTAGCCGAGCAGCGTCCAGTGCGGCCCCCTGAACAGTTCGAACAGGCGCGTTGGCTGGCCGGCGACACCTTTGAGCGGCGCATCGGGCGCACGGTCGCCCGCAAGCAGGCCGGCGTTCCGCTCCGGCTTTTCCAGCGCGAAGGAGGAGGAGGGATAGCCGATATCGAGTTGATGCACATCGCGGCCACGCCGCATATCGCCTCGCTTCATGGCGTCGAGAAGATTGGTCGCCAGACCGAGCACGGCGGCGGCGACCGGACGGCGCTCTTCCTCATAGCTGTCGAGCAGCGCGTCGGGCGCGCCGGCAGTGAGCGCAGCCAGTTTCCATCCGAGATTATAGGCGTCCTGAACGCTGGTATTCAGCCCCTGTCCGCCGGTCGGCGGATGCGTATGGGCGGCATCGCCGACCAGGAACACGCGGCCGAGCCGGTAGTGATCGGCAAGCCGGGCGTTCATATGGAAGGCTGACGCCCAGGAGACCGATCGGACCTCGATGTCGTCGCGGCCGGTGCGTTCCTTCACCAGGGCGGTCAAGCCCGCCGCGGAGAGGTCGACCTCGCCTTCGAGCGGGATGGGTCCCTGGATCTGGAACAGGTCCGTCCCCGCCAGCGGGCAAATGGCGATCTGCCGCTGCATGTCGCCATCGCCGAAGCGATGCCATACCTCTCGGTCCAACCCTGTCAGAATGACATCGGCGACCATGGCGCGCACGCCGAGCGTCTTGCCGGGAAAACCGATATCCAGCGCATGGCGCACAAAGCTGCGGCCGCCATCGGCGCCGACGAGCCAACGCACGCGGATGGTCTCTTCACCGGATGTGCCCTTAAGTCGAGCAGTCACGCCCGCCTCATCCTGTTCGAAGCCGATGAGTTCGCATCCGAATTCGGGGCGATGCCCAAGTTCGAGCAGGCGCTCGCGCATCACGCCTTCGGTCAGGAACTGCGGCACCATCAGCGGAAGATGATAGGGCTCGGCCGGCGTCGGCTCGCCACCCACCACAGCGTCGGATTCGCAGACGCTGCCATCGTCACGATATTCCCGCTGCCTGGGATAGGTGCCGCCTTGGGCGACGATCCGGTCGAGAATGCCGAGATCCTCGAACACTTCCTGGCTCCGCGGCTGAATGCCCTTGCCGCGGGAACCGCGGAACGGGTCGTTCAATTTTTCGATCAGGCGGAAGGAGACGCCCCGCCGCGCCAGCTCGATCGCCAGCGTCAGGCCGGCAGCCCCGGCGCCTGATATCAGCACGTCGACTGTGGAATTCTCTGTCATTGATCTCTCCATGTGTGTATTATGCACATAATAGGAGAATCGGCATGGCGTCAACAAAGAATGTGCAAAATACACATATAAGCGGAAAGCTGCGCGAGCTGCATGGGGCTTTGATCGAGATCGTCAGCGTCATGAACCGCCCGCAGCGCGACGAGCAGATGGTCCGCGAGGCAGGCATTTCGCTCGATCGCGCCCTGTTTCCGCTGCTGGTCACGATCGAACGGCTCGGTCCCATCGGGGTGGTCGAACTCGCCGACCGCGCCGGGCGCGACTACACCACCGTCAGCCGTCAGGTCGCCAAGCTCGAAAGTCTCGATCTGGTGGAGCGCCGCGGCAATGCTACCGACCGCCGCGTGCGCGAGGCGGTCATCAGCCCGAAGGGCAAGGCAATGACCGATCGCATCGATATCGCCCGCGAGCGGATGGGCCGCGCCATTTTCGAGAGCTGGGACGAACATGACTTCAATGAACTGGTGCGGCTCATGCGGAAGTTTGCCGAGGATATCAGCGGCGATATCGGCAATGGCGCGGGAGAAGCTGCGGGCGAGGGCGGACGGCAAGCGGATTAGCCTCTAAATTCCTCCTTGATATGTCGGGTGAATTCACCGGAGCCATTGCGCCGGCGCGTCTGCGATGATCTTGTAGCGACCTGCAATCGCAACGTTTTCCGGTGATTCCCAATGTTCGATATTCTGTGGCGCGGCCTGGTGATCGGCGCCGGCGCAACCATCCTCATGGACCTCTGGGCGATCCTGCTCACCCAGTTCGGCCAGGCGGCCCCCAATTGGGCACCGGTTGGACGCTGGTTCTGGCACCTCCGCCGCGGCAAGGTCTTTCACGAGAGCATTGCCGACGCCGAGCCCTATGCCAATGAGCTGGCGCTCGGCTGGATCAGCCATTACGCCGTCGGCATTCTCTATGGGGTGATCCTCGCCATCATCATGGGCTCAGGCTGGTTGGCGGCCCCGACATTTCTTCCCGCCTGGATCTTCGGCATCGTCACCGTCGGGGCAGGGTGGTTCCTGCTGCAGCCGGGCCTCGGCATCGGCTGGGCCGCTTCCAAACATCCGACCCCAAACAAGGTTCGGTGCTTCAACCTTCTCGCCCATACGGTTTTTGCGCTGGGGCTTTATGGCACGGCATTGATCATTGGGTGAGCTCGGGGTCTGCTCGCCTCGCCCAATGAGGATCGCCGCCTGCCCCTCACACTAACCCTCTCCGCGTAAACGGGGCGAGGGGACGTGCCCTGCGAGAGGTTGTCGAGGAACGGAGAGGTGAGCGGCAATCCCCCTTCGCCCCGCAAGCGGGGAGAAGGTGCCGGCAGGCGGATGAGGGGCAACCCTTGCCAGAGGGCTCCATGTGCCCCTCATAGCGGCAGCCTCAATCGAGCCTCACCTTACCGCGCAGCCCAGTTGGCGCCGCGGCGGAAGATGGTCTTCATCTGGGGAACGTCGAATTCCTTGGCCTGATGGCCGAGCGAGGAATAGAAGACCCGGCCCTTGCCGTATTTCCGCTTCCAGACGACGGGCATGACGACGCCGTCGATCCAGTAGGCGTGTTCGCCGGTGAACTTGGTCGTCGCCAGAACCTCGTTCGAGGGGTCGACATGCATGTAATATTGCTCTGACGTATAGGGAAAATCGGCAATGCCCTCCATGAGCGGATCGTCGGGCCGGGTAATGTTGACGGTATAGTCGATGATGTTGCCGGGGTGAGCCACCCACTGGCCGCCGATGATGAACTGGTAGTCGACGGAGTCCCGGAAGGCATCGCCCGCGCCGCCGTGATAGCCGGCGATACCGACGCCGCTCTCGATCGCCGTGGCGAGGTTCTTCACCTCCTCCTTCTCGATCTTCGACATCGTCATGATCGGCACGACGAGGCTGAGATCATGGACGGAGGGGTCGGCAAGCGCCTCGGTGCCGTGTTCGAGATAGACCTTGAAGCCGTCTTCCTCGAGCATGGTCTTGATGATTTCGGCGCACTCCTGCGGCTCATGCCCGCTCCAGCCGCCCCAGACGATCAGTGCTTCACGCATAGTCTTTCCTCCTGAAACTTATTTCGCCAGTCGTCCGTCGACGATGGAATCGGACAGCGGCGCAGGGCGCTCCGTTGCCGTGGTGATCGCGACCGTGCGGCCGGTCGAGGCGGCGGTGTGGAATGCTTCCATGACTTCGAGCACATGCAGCGCCAGATCGCCATTGGCGCGGTGCGGCCGGTTGGAGCGGATCGCATGCGCCATGTCGGCAACGCCGAGCGAGCGATAATTGCCGTCGGCATAAGGCGATGTGACCGGCTGGTCCTCGAACGGACCGCCCTTCTTCAGATATTCCACAGGGCCGCCGAACTTGTTCGGATCGGGAACGATCAGCGTGCCCTCGGTCCCGTAGACTTCCAGCGGCACATGTTTGTGGCCGGCGACATCGAAGCTCATAGCGATCTGCACGACGGCGCCGTTGGCAAAGGCCATCATGCCGGTGACATGGGTCGGCACATGCACGGGAATGCGCTCGCCGTTTCGCGGTTCGCTGGTGATCAGCCGTTCCGATCGCGGCGTCGTCGCAAAACCCGCAACTTGAGAAACCGGCCCGAGAAGATTGACGAGATCGGTGATGTAGTAAGGACCCATATCGAGCATCGGCCCGCCGCCGACCTCGTAATAGAAGGCCGGGTTCGGATGCCAGCGCTCATGGCCCGGGCACATGAAGGTTGCCGAGCCGCCGACCGGCTGGCCGATGACGCCTTGGTCGATCAAGCCACGCGCCGTCTGGTGGCCGCCGCCGAGGAAAGTGTCGGGGGCAGCGCCGATGCGCAGATTCCTCGCCTTGGCGGCTTCCGCCAATTTTTTCCCTTCCGCGAAATTAATCCCGAGCGGCTTTTCCGAATAGGTGTGCTTGCCGGCATCGAGCGCCTGCAGCGCCACGGCAACATGGGCCTTCGGGATCGTCAGATTGACGATGATCTCAACCTTGGGGTCGGCGAAAAGCTCTTCGACGGTCTTGACGGGAACGCTGAATTCCGCAGCCTTTGCTTCCGCCAGCTCCCGGTTGAGATCGGCGACGCCGCGGATGTCGAGGATGGGAAAGGATGCCATCGCCGTGAGATAGGCGCCCGAAATATTGCCGCATCCGATGATGCCGATACCGACCTTGTCCATGAATTCCTCCATTGGTCTTGCCATTGATCTTGATTGTGTCGCTCGTCAGAGCGCCGGCCCCGTCGTGCTCCAGGGCGATTCATAAAGCTCGTAGAGCGCCACCGCCGCGGCACCCTGCGCCCAGAAATCATCGGTCGAATCGTCGAAGACGAGTTCGCTCACCCCGCGCAGCGATGGCGGAATGGCGAGCGCATAAGCATCGCGCAGGCTGTTGAGAAAGGGTTCGCCGAGCGCCAGGCTCGACCCCACAAGAATGACCCGCGGCGGCGCAAACAACGTGACGATATTGGCAATGGTCAATCCCACCGCTTCGCCGGCGCGGATGGCGGCGCTGATCAGCCGGTCGTCATCGGCCTTGATCAGCGCCTGGGCATGGTTCATGCCGCGCCCGAGGCGGATTGCCTCGGCAAAACGCCCATCAGCCTGTTGTTCTCCGAGGATCGCGCTTTCGCCGGCCTGGCTGAAGAGCCGGACGACCCCATTCGGTCCCATGCCGAGCACGAGGTCGCCGAGATTGTGACTGAGGCCGCCGGCGCCGCGAAACAGGCTGTTGCCGTGCAGGACGCCGAGCCCCAGCGTTTGCTCCAGCGAAATCAGCACCATATCTTCGAGATCGCGGGCCTTTCCAAACCAGTGATGGCCAAGCGTGATGGCGTGGGCGTCGCTTTCGACAATGGTCGGCGTCGCCAGCCGCGTCGACATCTCGGCGGCGAAATCGACATTGGTGTCGCGAAAGATCGGGCTGCTTCTGATGTAGCCAGTGCGGTGCTCGATGACGCCGGGAAAGCCGAGGCAGACGCTGTCGACATCCTCCAGCGACAGCCCGGCATCGACGACGCAACGCCTGACCCCGTCCTCGACCAGATCGGCGATGACGCCGATCGGCTGCCGGTCGATGCGGATCGGCAAGGCGAGCTTCGACAGCACGTCGCCGCGGAAATTGGTGACGACGAAAACCATCCTGTTGGCGGCGATCTTGGCGCCGACCACGCGGGCCGCATCGGGATTGAGCTCCAGCATCACCCGCGGCCGTCCGCGCACCGCCTCATTGCGGATATCGCCTTCGTGACGCGGCAGGATCAGTCCGTCGTCGAGCAATGAGGCGGTGATGGCCGAAACGGTGGTGGTGGAGAGTTCGGTACGCTCGCTGATCTCTATCCGCGAGATCGGACCATGGCGCCTGATGGTATCGAGCACGTTCAAGCGATTGATCGCGCGCATTAATTCGGGATCTGCGGTCTTCATGGGAACTAGCCAGGCGAGCGTTTCGTTGGGGCGGAACCCAAATATTTTTAACGGGTTACGAAATAAATAGCAGGGAATTCAGTGGTCCTGTCAAGCGCATTTGATAAAAATAGAGGCATTGGGTTGACAATATGCCAAAGCTCCGTTGAATTAATCCGCATAGGGGAAAAATTGTGAGGATAGCCCCTGGGAGGAAAAATCATGACTTTTAGGTTCAAGAGCACCGCTTTTGGCGGCAGGCGTATCGCATCGATGGCCGCAGCTGCCGGCATGTTGCTGGCCGGAGCAGGAGCTGCCTCGGCAACGACGGTGGTCAAGTGGCTGCATCTCGAGCTCGACCCGAAATACGTCGCGGCCTGGGAAGATATCGTCAAGAAATACGAAGCCCAGCATCCAGACGTCGATATCCAGATGCAGTTTCTTGAAAACGAGGCCTTCAAGGCCAAGCTTCCGACATTGCTGCAATCTGACGACGTGCCGGATTTCTTTTTCAGCTGGGGCGGCGGCGTCTTGAAGCAGCAGTCCGAGACCGGCGCGCTCCAGGATGTGACGCCGGCGCTGGATGCCGATGGCGGCAAACTGCGCGGCGCCTATAGCCCGGCTTCGGTCAGCGGCCTGACATTTGAAGGCAAGACCTGGGCTATTCCCTATAAGGTCGGTCTGGTCAGCTTTTTCTACAACAAGGACCTGTTTGCCAAGGCCGGCGTCAAGGCCGAGGACATCAAGAACTGGGCTGATTTTCTGGGTACCGTGAAGAAGATCAAAGAGGCAGGCATCGTGCCGATCGCCGGCGGCGGCGGTGAGAAATGGCCGATCCACTTCTACTGGAGCTATCTCGTCATGCGCGAAGGCGGACAGAAGGTCTTCGAAGCGGCAAAGACTGGCCAGGGCGAAGGTTTCCTCGATCCTTCGATCATCAAGGCCGGCGACGATCTCGCTGAACTCGGAAAGCTCGAACCGTTCCAGCCCGGCTATCTCGGCTCCACCTGGCCGCAGGCGCTCGGCGTTTTCGGCGACGGCAAGGCGGCGATCATCCTCGGCTTTGAAAATACCGAGGCCAACCAGCGCAAGAATGCCGGCGACGGCAAGGGTCTCGCGCCCGAAAATATCGGCCGCTTCGCCTTCCCGGCCGTCGATGGCGGCGCCGGCAAGCCGACCGATACGCTTGGCGGTCTGAACGGCTGGGCTGTCACCAAGAAGGCATCCAAGGAAGCGCTCGATTTCCTCGCCTTCCTGACCAATGCGGACAATGAGCGGGCGATGGCCAAGGCCGGCATGCTTCTGCCCGTTGCCGTCGGCGCCGGCGATGGCGTCACCAATCCGCTGCTTGCCGAATCGGCAAAACAGCTGGCCGGTTCGACCTGGCATCAGAACTATTTCGACCAGGATCTTGGCGCTGCGGTCGGCCGTGTCGTCAACGACGTGTCGGTGGAAATCGTCTCCGGGCAGATGAATTCCAAGGACGGCGCCCAGATGATCCAGGACGCTTTCGAACTGGAACAATAACCAGCGCCTGCAGACCCTTCCTGGCGCTCCGCTAATCCGGAGCGCCAGCATTGCTGCCGACGAGAAGCGAAAGCAGGACCCATGGCCAACATTTCAGTCCCATCGATAACCACGGCCGCAAGGCCGGCAAAAAGAGCCGCAAACAGCAAGAGCTCGGTCGCCCATGACCGGCTGGCGGTGCTGTTGATCTTCCTGCCGCCGGCGCTGCTGCTTTTCACCCTCTTCGTCATCATGCCGATGGGCGAGGCGGCCTGGTACAGCCTCTACAAGTGGAACGGCTACGGCACGCCGACCGAGTTCATCGCGCTGCGCAATTTCCAGGTCCTGTTTCGAAATGCGGCCTTCACCCAGGCGCTGGTCAATAACGGCCTGATCATCGTGATCTCGATCTGCATCCAGGTGCCGCTTGCCATCTGGCTGGCGACCATGCTGGCGCACCGCATTCCGGGTGTCGTCGGCTACCGCCTCATCTTCTTCCTGCCCTATGTGCTGGCGGACGTTGCCGCGGGCCTTATCTGGCGCTTCGTCTATGATGGCGATTATGGCCTGTTTGCCGCCGTTTCCAACTTCTTCGGCTTCGCCAACCCTTACGTGCTCGCCGACAAGGACGTGGCGATCTACGCCGTGCTTGGGGTCATCGTCTGGAAATATTTCGGCTTCCACATGATGCTGTTCATCGCCGGCCTGCAATCCGTCGACAAGAGCGTGCTGGAGGCAGCCGAAATCGACGGCGCTACAGGTTGGCAGAAGTTCCGTTATGTCACGCTGCCGCTGCTCGGCTCGACCTTGCGTCTTTCCATCTTCTTTGCCGTCGTCGGCTCGCTGCAGCTCTTCGACATGATCATGCCGCTGACCGGCGGCGGGCCGTCCAACTCCACCCAGACGATGGTCACCTTCCTCTACACCTATGGCGTCATGCGCATGCAGGTCGGCCTCGGCAGCGCCGTCGGCGTCGTGCTCTTCGTCATCTGCGTGACGCTCGCCTTCGGTTACAAAAGGATATTCATGCGCCATGACTGATATGAGCTCTTCCATCCGCATGAGCACGTCCACACGCGTCTATCTCTATGTGTCGCTGAGCCTGATTGCCGCGATCGTGCTCGTGCCGCTGCTGACGACGGCGCTCGGCGGCTTCAAGACGCTGGGCGACCTGCGCACCAATCCCTTCGGCCTGCCGACGGAGTGGCAATGGGCGAACTATACCGATATTCTCTTCGGCGAGCGCTACTGGCTGCAGATCGGAAATTCGCTGGTGATCGCGTCGCTCACCGTCCTCCTGACGCTGATCGTATCGTCGATGGCGGCTTTCGCCTTTGCCCATGTCCGCTTTTTCGGATCGTCGTTCCTGCTCAATTATTTCCTGCTCGGCCTGATGTTTCCGGCGGCGACGGCGATCCTGCCGCTCTTCATCCGCATCCGCGATCTCGGCCTGCTCGATACCTATTGGGGCGTGGTGCTGCCGCAGGTGGCCTTCGGCCTTGGCATGAGCATCCTGCTGTTTCGAAACTATTTCCGCAACCTTCCGGAGGAATTGTTTCAGGCGGCCTTTGTCGACGGCTGCGGTTATCTCCGCTTTTTCTGGCATATCTCGCTGCCGCTTTCCCGGCCGATCGTCGCCACCGTCAGCATCATCTCCTTCGTCGGCAGCTGGAACAGCTACATCCTGCCGCTGATCATGCTGAACTCGGAATCGAAATATCCCTGGCCGCTCGGCATCATGGTCTATCGCGGCGAATACGGCACGGAGTGGCAGCTGGTGCTGGCCTTCATTACGCTCACCATCCTTCCCACCATCATCGTCTTTTTCGTCGCCCAGAGACACATCATCGCCGGTCTGACCGCCGGTGCCGTGAAGTCCTGAGCCGAACCATTGGAGGTGCAATCATGGCATCTGTTGAACTCACCGATATCAGCAAGACCTATGGCGCCGTCGACGTCATCCACGGCATTTCACTTCATATTGAGGATGGGGAATTCGTCGCCCTCGTCGGGCCGTCCGGTTGCGGAAAATCAACGCTGCTGCGGATGATCGCCGGTCTCGAGGAGATCACCGATGGCGAGATCGCCATCGGCGGCAAAGTCGTCAACGCCATGACGCCGCGCGAGCGCAACATCGCCATGGTCTTCCAATCCTACGCGCTTTACCCGCACATGACCGTTGCCGAAAACATGGGCTTCAATCTGAAGCTCGCCGGCGTTGCTAAACCCCAGATCGAGGCCCGGGTGGCCGAGGCCGCCCGCATGCTGGATCTCGCCGAACTCCTCGACCGCAAGCCGGCCCAGCTTTCCGGCGGCCAGCGCCAGCGCGTCGCCATGGGACGCGCCGTCGTGCGCAATCCGGCCGTCTTCCTGTTCGACGAACCGCTGTCCAACCTCGATGCCAAGTTGCGCGTGCAGATGCGCTCGGAAATCAAGACGCTGCACCAGAAGGTCAGGACGACCTCGATCTATGTCACCCATGACCAGATCGAAGCGATGACGCTTGCCGACCGCATCGTCGTTCTCAATCAGGGCAGGGTGGAACAGCAGGGCACGCCGCTCGAACTCTACAGGACGCCCGCCAATCTCTTCGTCGCCGCCTTCATAGGATCGCCGGCAATGAACATGCTCGAAGGCACGGTCGACGGAGAAAATGGTGGGCCTGCTGCTCGTCTCAGCGACGGCACGGCGATCCGCATCGCGCCGGACCGCAAGGTCAAGGCCGGCCAGGCCATCACCATCGGCCTGCGTCCCGAACATCTCGTTCCCGGTGTCGCCGCCGGCACGCCGCTCGCCGGTCGGACGATGCTGGTGGAACCCACCGGCGCCCAGACCCATGTGGTCTTCGATCTTGCCGGCCAGCAGGTGACCGCCATCGTCGACGGCGAATACCCCGCCCGTTACGGCGCCGTCTTCGAGGCAAGCATCACCAGCGATCAGGTCCACGTCTTCGACCGCGGTACTGGTGTGGCGCTGTAGGCGGGGCAGTTTGTCCCACGGCTGTCCGATTTGCGGCGACGAGCGGGGACCGGGAGGGGTGCGGCATACCCTCTTCTCCCCGAGGAGAGAAGAGGGAGTCGAGAGATCGCGCGATGCCCCTTTGCGCGCAAGCCGAGTTAGAAGGAGGAGGGGCGAGACACATGGCTCCAGCTAATCAATACTGTGATTTGTCTTGCCATTTCGCGAGCCGTTCTCGGCGCGTTCTCGAAAATTGAATAACATCGAATATAAAACTGTCTTCTTCCGGAAAGTCTTTCTTGATCTGTTCGATTTCCTTGCCGTCGCGGATGCAACGAATGATATCTAGCCCTCGAACTGCGCGTTTGAGAATGGAGGCATTCCAGAAATCATTACTCAGAGGGTTAGGGAACCGAAACTCAGGCCAACCAGCTCCAGCTTCAACCAATTGGGAAAAGTTTTCAAATCTCTCATCGGATATAGGGACCGCCCAATTAATTACTTCCACCCTCACATGTAGGTTCAAGTCCAATAGGCATTTAGCCAAGGCGTTGGAAATCGTTTGATCATAGCGTCCGGAATTCACTGTGTATTCGACAAACGCCCTACGACAATCTGACAGGGCGTCATCGGCGAGTTGTGTCGCAGCGACATTCAAACCTTCTACCTCCTGCCCCAACTCCGCAAGATAGTGTGCACCACGGAGGCGGTCCCGCGAACTCTCCGAAAGAAGGAGATCGATGAGGAATTCTAGATCAACTCCTTGTCGCCATCTTCTTAAAACGGATTGTGTTGCGGCATACCTGTTTTCGTTACCGACATCCTTGTCTTGGATGATATTCATAAGTGCGGAAGTTGATCGTTCATCAAAATGATCACTATTCATCTGCGGCCTTTATTGTGCTGTCGCTTCCGGAATTTCGATCAAAAGACCGAAACGGACGGATGAGCGGCTAAGCCACTTGGTTTCTCAACCATATCCGCCGCCACCGGACGTTGCCAATGCCACAAGTTGCACTATTGTCTGTCCGGCACGCAAAAACCTGATGGTGGTTATGCCGGTAGTAACTCGACATCTCATTGACCGGGGTGACGGAGCCACGGTCGAGCTTTTTCAAGCTCAAGCCGCAAGCGAAACGCCCACAGGAGCAATCCTATTTGTCCACGGCAATCAGGGTGGCCGTCTGCTTGGAGGGATAGAGGCGGTCGATAGCGGCGCGTTGCATCGGTTCTGTTCTGGTTTGAATATCACTGCTGCGGCAGTCTCGCAGCCCTGTTTCGGGGCGTCAGACGGCCCTCCAGATTTTTGCGGTCCCAAAACCCAGCAAGCGATCATAGCTGCTCTCGCTTTCCTGCGGGGCCAGCCTTCCGTCGATCCTAACCGAATTGTTCTCTACGGAAACAGTCGTGGTGCCGTTGCATCGGCAATGGTCGCCACCCAGGTTTCTGATCTGCGAGCAGTCATCCTATCCAGCGGCGTCTATGACCTTGAAGTCGCTTATCACGAGAGTTCAGACGGTTTGCGGTGGGCTATCGAGAAAGAGGCGGGCCTATCGAGAGAGGCCTTTCTGGCTCGCTCTGCAATTCATTATGCGCCCGAAGTTCGGTCTGAGACGCTGTGCTGCATGGAAAGCATGACGACCGTGCTCCTGTTGCCCAAGCCGAACTCTTCTCAAAAGCTCTGTCCAATGCCGGAGTCCTGGCGACGCTTCACGTCTTTGAGTGTGGACATCAAATTCCAAGGAACCACATGCAGGGAGCTCTCAGGCCCTTCCTGCAAAGGGTGTTCAATCCCGTCGTGACCTACCACTAAGGCAGCATGCCAGCTTCGGGCAGCGGGAAAGTGGCGAAAACCCAAAAGAGATCAAGCCCAAACCCGCCTCTTGAAGGAGGAGAAAAATGAAACGCATCGAGATGGAGGTGAGCGGCGGCTGCCAGTGCGGTGCCGTGCGCTACCACGCAACCGCTATGTTTGACAATTCGCATCTCTGCCATTGCCGCATGTGCCAAAAAGCCTCGGGCAACGTCTTTGCCGCGCTCGTCGCCGCGCCCGATGATGCGCTCAGCTGGACACGCGGCAAGCCGAGCGTCTGGAAGAGTTCGGAGCTTGTCGAGCGCGGCTTCTGCGCCAATTGCGGCACGCCATTGTTCTTCCACCACCTCGAAAACGGTCGCACCAACCTGATGATCGGTTCGCTTGACGATCCGCACGCCTTCTCGCCGCTTGCCAATACCTGCACCGAGAACATGGTGGCATGGTTCGATACGATCACGGGCATAGAAAATACCGGTGCGACCGAAGACAACGGCGCCGACTGGGCGGCGGCGATCAAGGAGAGCAACAACCAGCACCCCGATCACGATACCGCCTCATGGGCGGTGAGGGGGCGTGATGGCTGAGTCCTATCCGGTGCTGCGCTGTCCGAGGCCATGGCGTGTGGGCAGTGGCGGGGGCTTTGCTCTGCGACCGGGATCGTTGCACATCGATGCTACCGACCACCGCTAGGCGGGCGATAGCATCGGTTGACGAGGGCTACTGTGCTCCTGCGGCCGCTTCTATGACCGCAGCCACTTCCTTGGCGTGCGAGGCCAGCGAGGCGTGGCCACCCTCGACCGTCGTCACCTTGGCCTTCATCCGTTCGGCAAAGAAAGCCTGTGCGTGGGGATCAAGGACGAGGTCCTTGGAGCTCAGGACGTACCAGCTTGGCTTGTCGTGCCATGCCGCGACCTCAGCAGGTGCATCGAAGGCAGTGTGGTTGATCGGCATCTGGTGCGCTGCCAGATGTTCACCGATCTTCTTGGGCAGGTCGCCCGCCACTGCACTGGGGAATACTGCAGGATCGATGGTCAAGTAACCCTTTGCGTCGGGCCGAATGGCCGCCGCTCCGGGAGTTGCCGGACCGCTGGCTGCCAATGCTGTGATGGTTTCACCTTTCTCGGGCGCAAAGGCCGAGACATAGACGAGTGACGCCACCTTGGCGTTGTCGCCCGCCTCGCCGATCACCACGCCACCCCAGGAATGCCCCACCAGGACAACCGGGCCATTTTGCGCATCCAGCACCGCATTGGTGGCAGCGACGTCGTCAGCAAGCGAGGTCAATGGGTTCTTTACCGCAGTCACCTTGTAGCCCTTGACGGTCAGGATTGCAGCGACGCCGTCCCAACTGGTTTCGTCGACGAAGGCGCCGTGGACAAGAACGATATTCTTGATTGTTTGATCCGGGAGAGCCGGCTGGGCCCACGCGGGTGCAGCACCAAGCATGCCGGTCGTCAGCATCAGGGCGGACATAAGAAGAGATTTCATTTGGAGCTCCTACAGGGCGCATCAGCGCAATTGCTTAATTCGGATAATCTGCAATGCTATCGCCTACGCGACGGCAGGAAGACCAGGATGGCCTTGCCTTCGCGCAAACACTTGAACTGCCAGATAATTCCTCGTTGAAGACAAAACCAAACTAGGGCTCACCGAGATGGATCACCATGACCAGAGCCCCGCAATGCATGCTCCGTCGTCCAAAAATGCGATTATGCTCGCCTCTCGGGTGGATCTGCTCTCCCAGATTTTGGCCATGGTCAGCCTGCATGGCGAAATCGTCTTTACAGTTGAGCTCAGCCAACCATGGGCGTTACGCTTTCATCCAGGAGCGGCTTATTTCTTCATCGTGCTCGAAGGGGGCCTGAGCGTTGTGAACGATCAGGGCCATGCCTTGCAGGTGGCAACTGGCGATCTGATCATGCTGCCGAGAGGCCTTGGACACGGCTTGAGCGATGGCGAGTGTGCAACTGAGGCTGACTTGGCAGCCCTGATGGCGGCGCAGGTTACCGCCGAAAAACTCAATGTCTCCCACGGCGGAGGCGGCCAGCAGACCAAGCTTATCGCCGGAGCCTTTCGGTTCGAAAGCGCTTCCGTGCCCTGGCTCGTATCGGCACTGCCGTCGGTCATACACATTCCAAAAGCTAGCGGCGAGACCGCCGGATGGGCCGAGGGCCTTGGCTACTTCATGATGAAGGAAGCCCAGGAGGTGTATCCCGGCGCGTCCATCATGATTTCACGGCTGATCGACGTGCTGGTGATCAGTATCCTGCGGAGCTGGGTGCGGATCGAGCGGGGCGGCAATGTCGGCTGGCTTGGAGCGCTCGGGGATGCGCGCATCAGCCGCGCGCTCAAGGCCATCCACGACGAACCTTATCGGCGCTGGACCGTGCTCGATCTGGCTCGGGTGGCGGGCCTGTCTCGGTCCGGCTTCGCGGCGCGATTTACAGCATTGGTGAAAGAAGCGCCACTTTCCTACCACAGTCGCTGGCGGCTGACGCTCGCCTTGGGCTTGATGCGCCAGCCTGATGCCAAGGTTGGGTCGGTCGCCAGGCAAGTCGGCTATGATTCCGAAGCAGCCTTCAGCCGAGCCTTCAAGGCACAGTTTGGTTTTGCGCCCATGAATGCCAAATCGACAACTATTCAGGATCGATGATGGTGTAGATCCGGCGCAATGCATGAACTCGCCCTGATAACAGACACGTCGCTTCCGGCCCCGTAGCGGTCGTCTATCCAAACCGAGCCGATGTCCGTTGCTGGTGCGAACCGGACAGCCGCCGGGCCACCCCGGCGGCCTACTGCCGCGATATATTATTCCGCCGCGATCCGTGTGACGCCGTTGGCCTGGACGATCTTTTCCAGCAGCGCGAGCTCATCCTGGGAAAGATCCGTCAGAGGCGGGCGCACGGGGCCTGGGTTCTGCCCGAGGACGCGAAGGCCGGCTTTGATGATCGAGACGGCATATCCCTTCTTGCGATTGCGCAAGGCGACGAAGGGGAAGAAGAAGCCCTTCAAGATCTCATCGACGGTCGCCTGATCGCCGGTGCGCAAGGCGCCGTAAAAGCGCTGGGCAAGCGCTGGTACGAAGTTGAACACGGCCGATGAATAGGTCGTCACGCCTGCGGCAAAATAGGCCTGGGCATAAACCTCGTGGGTCGGCATGCCGCCGACATAGACGAGACGATCGCCAAGCAGGGTGGTAATCTCGATCACCTTGTCGACATCGCCGACGCCGTCCTTGAAGCCGATCAGGTTCGGGCATTCCTCCGCCAGGCGCGCGATGCTGTCGGCGGTCAGGACGGCGTTGTCGCGGTTATAGACGATGACGCCGATGCCGACCGATTGGCAGACCGCCTTGACGTGGGCGATGAGACCCGCCTGTTCGGCAAACATCAGATAGGGCGGCAGCAGCAGCAGTCCGTCGGCGCCGGCCTTCTCGGCCGCGACTGCGATCTCGATTGCGAGCGACGTGCCGTAGCCGGTTCCCGAAATGATCGGCGTCTTGCCGGCCGACGCCTTGGCGGCCCGGATCACCTGCGGAATCTCGGCCGGATTAAGCGAGAAGAATTCACCGGTGCCGCCGGCGGCAAACAGTGCAGCGGCGTCATAACCTGCAAGCCACTCGACATGGCGGCTGTACTTCGCTTCGTCAAATTTCAGTTGATCGTCGAAGTGCGTAACCGGAAACGACAGGAGACCACTACCGACGGCCTTCTTCAATTCAATCGGGTTCATCATGAAGTCCTATTTCTTACGTGTTGAAAACCGGGTCACTCGCTGTCGAGCACTTGCAGAAGTGCGGCGATATAGCCGTAGCAGAAGGCAAATGCGGTGGCGGTTGGATCCTTGCCGCTGACGGTCGGCACATGGTCGGGCATCAGCATGTATTTGAAGCCCACCTCCTTGTAGATCCTGGCGGAGCGGACCATGTCCATGTCGCCTTCTTCAGGGAAGGTCTCCATGAAGGACAGCTTGCCGCCGCGAATATTGCGGAAGTGAACATTGAAGATCTTACCGCGCTGGCCGAACCAGCGGATGACATCGTCGATTTCCTTGCCGGGATTTTCCAGCATCTCGCCGATCGAACCCTGGCAGAAATTGAGGCCGTGATAGGGGTTTTCGCGCATTAGCACGAATTTCTTTAGGCCTTCCACCGTGCCGAGCACCCGCGTGACGCCGCGATAGCCCGGCGGCGTATAGGGATCGTGCGGATGGCAGGCGAGCCGGACGCGGTTGCTTGCAGCGACAGGAACGACGCGTTCCAGGAAATAGTCGATCCGTTCCCAGTTTTCGTCTTCGGAAAGCACACCGGCAAGGCCGGGCTCGGCCTGCTGATCCGTCTTGTCCCAGCGGAAGCTCGCATTCAGAGATCCGCCGCGCCCCGGCTCATCCGGCGTACGGGGAATGCCGATCAGGTTGAGATTGTACTTCACCGCAGGAATGCCGGCGGCGGCGGTATTCTCGATCAGCTTGCAGACGGCGTCGATCTGTCTGTCGCGATCGGGGCCGGCAAGCAGAATATCAGGATAGGAAGCCTTCTCGATCGGCTGCGAGGGCAGCGGCAACTGGATCATGTCGAGGATCAGGCCGAAGCTTTCGACCTTGTCGCGATGGCGCTCGAGATCGGAGAGCGTCCAGCTGCTCGGCTTCCCCGGTGGGTCGGCATTGATATGCTTCACGCCCAGTTGCGCGAAGATACGATAATCGTCGTCGTCCCGCGCGGCGACCTGTGTTCCCAGATACATATTTGAGTCTCTTTCAAAATTATCCAATGTCATATGACATAATATGAATTTCGAAGAGTGTCGAGCCCTATTGCTGCTCCGCGAGCATTCGATAACGGCGTTGGCTGGCCAGCATATGCGCCCGCATTGCCTGTCTCGCCCGCTCCGGATCCTGGTCGGCGATCGCTGACAGGATCTCGACATGTTCGGCATAGACCTTCTGAAGATAGTCGCGGTCATTGGCCTCGGGAAGCGTCGGAAATTGGCCGCGGGGAATGGCTTTTGGGCCGAATTGGCGCAAGACGGCAACATAGAATCGGTTGTTCGTGGCGGCGGCGATTGCCATGTGGAAGGCATAATCCGCCTCCACCGTCTGCTGTCCCGTCTCGATCAGGTTCGCCATCCTGCGGTTGGCTTCGCGGATCGCCGCTTCCTGCTCGGCGGTGCGGCGATAGGCGGCGATCGCCGCCGCTTCACCCTCGGCGGCCATGCGAAACTCCAGCAATTCCAGGGTTTCCGGAATGCTCTTGATTTCCACTGGTGTTAAGGAAAGCATCGAATGCGTCTTCGGATCCGCGACGAAGACGCCTTTGCCCTGGATCGGCTTGACGAAGCCAGCCGACCTCAGATCGGCTATCGCCTCGCGCACCACAGTGCGGCTGACGCCGAATGTCGCTTCGAGCTGCGGCTCGGTCGGCAGCTGGTCGCCGACGCGCAGCTTCCCCGTTTCGATTTGCGCCCGCAGCTGATCGATAACCTGTTGCGCCAGTCTTTGCCGGCCCCGGCTGAGTGTCGTCATTTCGGCTCCCCCAATCCCTTCGCATCAAGTCTCTGTCGCCCGGGACTTGTCAATCTTATCGGACTTCGTTAAATCATAATACGACATACGGACGACATAATATGTTTCCTATAGTAATCCAGGGAGGAGTGACAATGAAGCATTTTTCTAAGAGCTTGTTCGTCGGTGCCGTCATCGGCGCCCTGACGATATCGGCAGCGCAGCTGCAGGCCGCCACGCCGCAGGACCAGCTGGTGATTGGCACTTCGCTGGCGCAGGTTTTGTCGCTCGATCCGCAGCAGGCGACCGAAGGCAAGGCGGTCGAAATCATGTCGAATCTGTACGATCGGCTGGTTGCCAGCACGGCTGATGGCAAGATCCTTCCGCAACTGGCGGAAAGCTGGAAGATTGACGACAAGGGCATCACCTTTACGCTGCGCAAGGCCAATTTCGCCTCCGGTAACCCGGTCACCTCGAAGGATGTCGTCTATTCACTGGCGCGGCTCCTGAAAATGGACCAGGCCGCCGCCGCTAACCTCAAGCGCGTCGGCTACGACAAGGACAATGTCGAAAAGCTCGTCAAGGCCGTCGACGATCAGACGGTGCGGATCGATCTCTCCGACCAGGTGACGGCAGAGCTTCTGCTCTATCGGCTGACAACGACGACGACCAGCGTGGTCGACAGCGTCGAAGTCGAGAGCCACGCCGTCGATAACGACTACGGAAACGCGTGGATGCGAACGCATTCTGCCGGCTCCGGTCCGTTTACCCTCAATCGCTGGTCTCCGAACGAACTGGTGATCCTCGACGCCAACAAGGACTATATGGCAGGCACGCCGAAGATGCGTCGCGTCATCGTCCGGCATGTGCCTGAAAGCCAGGTCGAGCGGCTGATGCTTGAACGCGGCGATATCGATATTGCCAGCGCCTTGACCGCATCGGATCTCGCGACGTTCCAGACCAAGAAAGGCTTTGCCATCCAGCGTATTCCGACGGGCGGTTTCTACGTGCTGTCGATGAATGCCGGCAACAAATACCTCGCCAATCCGAAGGTTCGCGAAGCCATCGCCTATGGCATCGACTACAAGGGCATCGAAAAGACGATCATGGGCCCTTACGGCCGGGCGAGAAACGTTCCCGTTCCGGAGAATTTCGAATATGCCATCCCGAACCCCGATTGGCATCTCGACGTCGAAAAGTCGAAACAGCTGCTGAGCGAGGCAGGCTTCAAGGACGGCTTTTCGCTGACGCTGAAGACCATCGCGCAAACGCCGCGCATCGATCTTGCCACCGCCATCCAGGCATCGCTTGCTCAAGTTGGCATCAAGATCGACATCCAGCAGGGCAACGGCTCGGAAATCATCGCCGCCCATCGCGCCAGGGATTTCGATCTGCTGATCCCGCAGACCAGCGCCTATATGCCGAACGTGCTCGGCTCGATGGAGCAGTTTTCCTCCAATCCCGACAATTCGAAGGAAGCCAACAATGCCGGCAATTTCGTCTGGCGCTCGGCCTGGGATATTCCGGAACTCACGGCGCTGACGGCGAAAGCATCGATGGAGCCGGACGCCAAGAAGCGTGGCGAACTCTATGTTCAGATGCAGAAGATGTTCGTCGAACAGAAGCCGGCGGTGCTTCCGCTCTTCGAGCGCTTTGAGCCGATCGTCCTCAATAGCAAGGTCGAGGGATATGTGGGGCATCCGTCTCAGCTGACGCGTCTCGAGAACGTCACCAAGGTCGAAACCCAGTAATACTTCCAGGACAGCCGATCATGAAGGAACTCTCCGTAGCCGAATTTGGCCGACGCCTGGCGCATTTGCTGGTCAGCCTGTTCATCCTCTTATGTGTGACCTTCGTGATCGGCCGTATCCTGCCCACCGATCCGGTCGGCGCGATTGTCGGCGAGCTCGCGGATCCCGCCGCCTATGCGGCGATGCGGGCGCGTCTCGGGCTCGATCTGCCGATCTACCAGCAGTTTTTCCTCTATCTGAACGGGCTGGCCCACGGTGATTTCGGCACCGCCGTCCTCACCGGCAATCCCGTCTCTTCGGATCTCGCTCAAGCCTTTCCTGCGACATTCGAACTGGCGACGCTGGCGGTGATCATTTCGACCTTCGTCGGTGTCCCGCTCGGGTTGGTCGCAGCACTGTTTCGAGATAGCTTCATCGACAAGACGGCCCGCGTGGTCGCGCTCGTCGGTCATTCGATCCCGGTTTTCTGGTTCGGCATCGTCGGGCTCGTCATCTTCTATGCCGGCCTCAACTGGGTCGGCGGGCCGGGCAGGATCGATGTGTTTTACGAGGGTCTCGTCACGCCGCGCACCGGGCTGTTGTTGATCGACAGCCTGCTGCAGGGCGAGACGGAAATCTTCTGGAATGCACTCGGCCATATCATTCTTCCGGCTGTCATTCTCGCCTACGCGGCGATGGCCTACATCACCCGCATGACACGCAGCTTCACCCTGGAGCAGTTGAGCCAGGATTATGTCATCGCGGCCCGAGCCAAGGGTGTGAGCCCGCTCGGCACGATCTGGCACCACGTCCTGCCGAACATTGCGGTGCAGCTGATCACCATCCTGGCCATTTCCTATGGCGGTCTGCTCGAAGGCGCTGTCGTGACCGAGATCGTTTTCTCCTGGCCGGGCATTGGCCAGTACATGACCAACGCGCTGATGATCGGCGACATGAACGCCATCGTCGCCGGCACCATCATTGTGGGATTCATTTTCATGTTGTTGAACTTCCTGGCCGACGTCGCTTACGCCGTCTTTGATCCGCGCATGCGGGAGGCGGCCCGATGAGCGATGTCATCCGCAGCGAAATAGAGATCCGCCCTCCAAGTGTGTCGACCCGTATCGCGGCGTCGTTTGCGCGCGCCGGCCGCAAATTGGCCCACGAGCCGCTTGGTCTTGCCGGTTTCGTCATCCTTGGTCTGCTTTGTTTGATCGCGATCTTCGCGCCGCTCCTGGCGCCCTACGATCCGGTTATACAGTCGCTTGGCGATGCCTTGCAGCCGCCGAGCCTCGCGCACCTGGCAGGCACGGACGAATTCGGCCGGGACATCTTGAGCCGCCTCATCTTCGGCACGCGCATCACCATCCAGACCGTGCTGTCGATCTCCTTGATCGTCGGCCCGATCGGCCTGTTGATCGGCGTCGTCGCCGGTTTCTTCGGAGGGCGCACCGATGCGCTGCTGATGCGCGCCACCGATATCGTTCTGTCTTTCCCGTCGCTGATCCTGGCTTTGGCTTTTGCTGCGGCACTCGGCGCCGGCTTGACCACGGCAATCATCGCGATCTCGTTGACCGCATGGCCGCCGATTGCGAGACTCGCGCGCGCCGAGGCCCTTGTCGTCAGAAACGCCGACTATGTGGTCGCCGCCCGCCTTTATGGCGCCTCGCCGATGCGCATTCTTCTTCTCTATATCGCGCCGATGTGCGTTCCCTCCGTCATCGTTCGGCTGACGCTCAACATGGCGGGCATCATTCTGACGGCAGCTTCGCTTGGCTTCCTCGGGCTTGGCGCCCAGCCGCCGGCGCCGGAATGGGGCGCGATGATCTCCAGCGGCCGCAAGTTCATGCTCGATTATTGGTGGGTCGCCGTGATGCCGGGTATCGCCATCCTCCTCACCAGCCTTGCCTTCAACATCGCCGGAGATGCTCTGCGCGACCTTTTGGATCCCCGCCATGCAAGATCGTGATCTGCAGCCCGTTCTTTCCGTCGAAGGATTGACCGTCCGTTTCGGCCGAGGCGCCGTACCCGCCGTCTCCAATGTCAGTTTCGACGTCGGGCGCGAACGCGTCGGGATTGTCGGCGAATCCGGTTCCGGCAAATCGACGACAGGTCGCGCGATCATGCGCCTTTTGCCGCCGGCCGCGGTGGTCTCGGCCGAACGCATGGATCTTAGCGGCGATCCGTTGCTTTCAAAGAGTGAGCGTCAGATGGGCGCGCTGCGCGGCAAGGACATCGCGCTGATCATGCAGGATCCGCGCTATTCGCTGAATCCGGTGCTTTCGATCGGTAAGCAGATCGCCGAAGCCGCCCGCCTTCACCTCGGTCTTCATAAGAAACAGGCGCATGAGGCTGCCCGCGCCATGCTGGAGCGCGTGCGCATCAGCGATCCGGAGCGGGTCATGGCGCTTTATCCGCACCAGATATCGGGCGGCATGGGCCAGCGCGTGATGATCGCCATGATGCTGCTGGCGCGGCCGAAGCTTGTCATCGCCGACGAGCCGACCTCGGCGCTTGATGTCAGCGTCCGCAAGGACGTGCTGCTGCTGCTTGATGAACTGGTGCGCGAGAATAATTCCGGACTGCTGTTGATCAGCCACGACATTCGCATGGTGGCAGCTTTTTGCGAGCGCATCATCGTCATGTATGCCGGCCGGATCGTGGAAACGCTGACCTGTCTCGAGGAGGCGCGCCATCCCTATACCCGCGGGCTGATCGCTGCGCTGCCCGACCCCAGGAATCCGGTTCGCCGGCTTGCAGTTCTCGACAGGACGAAACTCGATCTGGAGACGGCGCAATGATCAATGTGCGTGACCTCGATGTCGTCTTTGCCTCTGGCAAGACTAGCAACCATGTCGTCAGGGGCATCAGTTTTCAGGTCAACCAGGGGGAGACCCTTGGCATTGTCGGTGAATCCGGATGCGGCAAATCGACGGTGCTGCGTTGCCTGGCCGGCATGGAGGCCGGTTGGACCGGTCACATCGAGCTTGGCGGCAAACCGATCGGCAAGAAGCGCTCCCGCGAGGAGCTGAAATTTGCCCAGATGGTGTTTCAGGACCCTTACGGATCCCTGCATCCGCGCCATCGTATCGGCACCGCCCTGGCGGAACCGCTGCGCGCGATGGGCCATTCCGATATCTGGTCGAAGGTCGAAAGGGCTTTGATCCAGGTCGGTTTGCCGGCGAGCTTCGCAAACCGTTTTCCGCACGAACTTTCCGGCGGCCAGAGGCAGAGGGTGGCAATCGCCCGGGCCCTGATCCTGTCGCCGCCCATCCTGTTGCTCGACGAGCCGACATCGGCGCTCGACGTCTCGGTCCAGGCCGAAATCCTGAACCTGCTGGCCGATCAGCGCGAGGAAAAGGGCCTGACCTATCTGCTTGTCAGCCACGACCTCGCAGTCATCGCCCATATGTGCGACCGGGTGCTGATCATGAAGAACGGTTGCTTTGTGGACGAGCTCACCAAAGCGGATCTGCAGGCCGGCACCACGCATGATGCCTATGCGCGAGAACTGTTTGAGGCGAGTTTTATCGAGGCTTGATATCCTCGATCGCGGTGTGGGTTCAGCGGCCCGCCGTTGCGGCAGGGATGCGGACAGCCGCAACGCTGCCCCTTTCGACAAGATGGCAGGCAAGCTCGACCCGCCGCCGTGGGGCCGCAAGGCCGAGCATCATGTCGCGCAAAAGATCGAGCGCGGTGGCGCCGAGTTCGCGCATCGGAATATGCACCGTCGAGAGCGGTGGATTGAGAAAGGCCGACTGCGGCAGGTCGTCTATGCCCATCACCGAGATGTCCTGCGGTACGGCATAACCCATCGCCTGCAATCCGCGCACCGCACCATTGGCAAGGCTGTCGCCCGCCGTCAGGATGGCGGTGAAGGTGAGGCCTTTCTCGCGGACAAGACGGGTGACGGCCTCGGCGCCGAGTTCCGGCAGCCAGTCATCGACTTCGAGCACCAGATCGGCATCGGCCGTCAGCCCATGATGCTGCAGGGCATCGCGCCAGCCCTCAAGGCGCCGCTCGATGGTCCGCCGCCCCGGCCTCAGCATGAACAGGATGCGTTCATGCCCGGCCTTGATCAGCCGCTCGGCAGCGATGAAGGCGGCTGAACGGTTGCAGGGTGTCACACTCGAAAGCCGCATATAGGGATCGTCGCTGTTGACCAGCACGACAGGTTTTCCAAGATCGGCGGCCGCTGCCAGCATCTCCTCTTCATCAACGGTCATGATCAGCATGCCGCCGAAGCTCGGATCGTCACGCATCTCGGCGACGACGCGGGCTTCATCCCCCTTGTCGGCGATGGGGCGCATCGCCAGTTCGATGCCGAGGGCGGTTGCACGCGCATTCAATCCTTCGAGCACATAGAGCGTGAACTGGTTGCGGACATAGTCGATCATCGCCGCGCCGGAGGCGACGAGCATGACCTTCTTGCCGGCAACGCTGGCCGGCAGCGCGTAGCTGACCGCACTCGCCGTTTCCAGCACCAGCTTGCGGATCTCCGGCCTGACGCCCTTTTCGCCGGCCAGCGCACGCGACACCGTGCTGATCGAGACGCCGCATCGGGCGGCAATGTCGTCGAGGCGCGTGCGCCTGCCTTTTTTCTCTTCCGCCGCCATGTCGTCTCCTCGCTCCCAACTATTATGCAAAAATCTTTCAGATTGCGCAAATGGAATGCCTATGCACAATTGTTGCTGAGGAGTCCGCGGCAGCGGCAGAGCAGGGAGGCTTTGAAATGTGGCTAGACGGCCAGTCGATGCGTCGGCGTTTTACCCGGCGTCTCAAGGATCGAGCATGATGCCGAAAAGTGTGAGCGGTTTTCGGACGACATCATGCTCTAGCTGTTCTAGGGCGGGCTGAAGCATGACCGCCGAGCAGCAATCTCATCTCCGCCGTGCAACGGTGAAGGATAGCCCGATCGTCTACTGGCAGCTCGCCGACCTGTGGCAGGAGCGCTATGACGTCGCCGACCGTCCGATGGACGGCAGCATGGATCCCTTCTTCTTCGTCACCAAGACGAAGAACTTCATTCCGCATGAATATCCCTGCCGCACCGAATTCAAAAAATCCTTCTCCGGCCGGCGGCCGCAACCGGCTGCCGAATTCGAGGCTGTCCGGTGGTGGCTTCCCTTTGCTTCCCCGCGTGTCGATCTCTCCGGCTTCTGGTTCCGCCCGACACGCATCGGCTGCTGGGCGCGCACCTTCCTCGATATCCAGTCTGCTGGGGCCGCGACGCTCCGCCTGTCGACCTGCGGTGGCGCGATCCTCTTCGTCAATGGCCGCGAGCAGGGCTTCATGGCGCCTTACCAGCGCAATCTCGAAGCCGAGCAGCTGTTCGAGGTCGAGCTGGCCGCTGGCCTCAACGAGATCCGCGTCTATTTCGACGATCTCGCCGAGCGCGACGCCCGTTTCTATTTCCAACTGGATTATGTCGAAGGACCGGAAGTTGAAACCGCCGTGCCCGTTCCCACCGCCGCCGGCGATGCGGATGCGCTGGAGGTCATCCTCGAAGGCATGCGCTTCGACCGCACTGCCTATCTCGGCGAAGATGTGACGATCCTCTTCCCCGTGCCGCTGCCGGTGGCGCTGAGCTGCCATGTCGAGATCGAAGGCGACTTCATGTCGATCGAGCGCTTCGACTATGATTTCGAGCTGGAAGCGGGAGCGACCAAGCTGGAACTCGGAACTTCGGCGGATATGCCCGCCGATTTCCGCCATTTCCGCATCACCTTCAAAACAGGCGAGCTTTCGCTCGGTCGCACGCTCGGCGTCGAGATCTGTCATCCCCAGCGCCAGGGGGATGCCCCCGCCATGCTGGAGGACCGCGTCGCCGAGGCGCTGGCCGAGGTCGCTGCCCATTCCGAGCCCGACACGGTCTGCGCTTTCGCGCGTCTTGCGCTGGGGCAGGGCGGCGAGGAAACCGAGGCGATGATCTCGGCGATGCTGCCGGTCATCGAGGATTGCCACGACTGCGCCGATTTCGTGCTGGTGCCGCTGCTCTTTGCCTATACACGCTGGAGTGATCTACTGTCACCCGAGCTGCGCGACAGGATCGAACACGCCGTCCTCAATTACCGCTACTGGATGGATGAGCCCGGCAACGACGTTCAATGGTATTTTTCGGAAAACCACGCGCTTCTCTTCCATACCGCCGCCTATCTCGGCGGCAGGCTTTTCCCCGATGCTGTCTTCGTCCGTTCCGGCCGCACCGGCGCGGAGCAGATGCAGGTCGGCGAAGAGCGCGTCCGCGCCTGGCTCGATCATTTCGAGCGCTGGGAAATGGCCGAGTGGAATTCCGTTCCCTATTTCCCGATCGATCTCAAGGGGCTGACGGCGCTGGCCGCCTGCGCGCCGGATGAGACGATCCGCAACCGGGCGAGTGCCAGCATCGTCCGCCTGATGGAGATCGTCGCCCGCTCGGCCCATCACGGCATGCTGACCGGCAGCCAGGGCCGCTCCTACGAACATACGCTGCGCCCCGGCCGCTCGGTCGAACTCTCTGCCATTGCCCGGCTGCTCTGGGGCCGAGGCTGGTACGGCCGGCGTGTCCACGCTTTGCCGCAGCTTGCCGTCTGCATCCGCGACCACGGCCTGTGTTTTCCAGAAGCGCTTGCGGCGATTGCGGCGCACCAGTCCGACGACGCGCAGGAATGGACCTTTTCACAGGGCGAGAACCGTTTCGCCGCCCTCTACCACTATAAGACCCGTGACGCCGCGCTCGGTACCATCGCCCATTATCGTCCCGGCGCCTGGGGCTACCAGGAGACGGTGCTGCATCTGCGCTTGGGCGACCGGCCGGAAGCGCAGATCTGGATCAATCATCCCGGCGAAACCATCCAGTTCGGGTATGGCCGGCCGAGCTTCTGGGGCGGCTGCGGAACGCTGCCGCGCGTGCATCAGTATCGCGATCTGGCGATCCTCGATTTCGACATCCATGAGGGCCAGCCGGATTTCACCCATGCCTGGTTCCCGCTCGAGGCCTTCGACGACACGGTGGTCGACGGCAATCTGGCGCTCGCCCGTTCCGGCAACGGTATTGTGATGCTGATCGGCAACGGCGCGCTGGAGCCGGTGAAGCAAGGGCCGACAACGGATATCGAGCTGCGGCTGGCCGGCCGCAAGGGCCGCTGGATCGTCCGTCTCTCCGATGTCGGGCGCGAGGGTAGCCTTGACGGCATGCAGGCGCGTTTCGCCACGCTTTCGGCCCGCCGCGACGAAGAGGGCGCATTGATCGTTATCGATCCGGATTATGGCCGGGTCGTCTTCGAAGAAGACGGCACCGTGCGCGCCGAAGGCCGTATTCTTCGCCCGACGGACTGGTCGGTGCGGGGAGACGCGGTACATCTGAAGATACCGGGCAGGCAGCCTCGGCGCGCGGCCTCGTAGACGACGTGTCTGGCAGGTGGAGGACCGGCCGGACGCAGGAATTGATCGATCAGAGGAGGAAAAAATGACCAGAATGAAATCGATCGGCGCGGCTTTTGCTGCAATTCTCTTGAGTTCCGTTGCCGCCCATGCCGGCGACGTGCGCATCATGTGGTATTCCGACGGCGGCGAAGGCGAGGTGATCAAGGACCTGCTCTCGCGCTTCTCCAAGGCCAATCCTGACGTCAACGTCATCCTCGACGAAGTCTCCTACGACGTCGTCAAGGAACAGCTGCCGGTTCAGCTCGAAGCCGGGCAGGGGCCGGATATCGCCCGCGTCACCAATCTGAAGGCGCCGGCCCAGCACTGGCTCGATCTTCGGCCCTACCTCACCGACGCGAAATACTGGGAGGACAATTTCGGCGCCCAGGCCGACTGGATGCGTCCCGACGGCTCGAACGCCATCACCGGCTTCATGACGCAGCTGACCTTGACCGGCGGCTTCGTCAACAAGACGCTGTTCGAGCAGGCCGGGGTCGAAATTCCCGGCCCGAAAGCCACCTGGGACGATTGGGCGGCGGCGGCCAAGAAGGTTGCCGACAGCCAGAAGGTCTTCGCCATGGCGATCGACCGCTCCGGCCACCGCGTCTCCGGCCCGAACATCTCTTACGGCGCCAACTACATCGCCGCCGACGGCAAGCCGGCGCCGATCGATCAGGGCGCCAAGGACTTCCTCAGCCGCTTCGTCAAGTGGAACGAGGACGGCACCATCAACAAGGATGTCTGGGTGAGTGCTGCCGGCACCACTTACCGCTCCGCCGCCGAGGACTTCATCAATGGCGGCCTTGCCTATCTTTATTCGGGCAGTTGGCAGGTTTCGGGCTTCGCCCAGAAGATTGGCGACAATTTCGACTGGGTGATGGCGGGCAGTCCCTGCGGTTCTGTCGCATGCTCCGGCATGCAGGGCGGCGCCGGTCTGGTGGCCGTCAAATACACCAAGAACCCGAAGGACGTCGCCAAGGTGATGGATTACCTGGCAGGTGCCGACGTGCAGAAGGAGTTTGCCGAACGCAGCCTGTTCATTCCGGCGCATAAGGGCGTCGCCGCCGGCCAGATGGACTTCAAGACCGACAATCCGCATGTGCAGGCGGCGCTGAAGGCCTTCGTCGAAGCGGCCGGCCAGACGGCGGCACCCGCCATGAAGCTGCCGGGCTGGAAGTGGTCGGATGCATATTACAGCGCCATCGTCGCCCGCATCAGCCAGGTGATCGCCGGCGAAATGAAGCTCGACGACGCCTATGCCCGCATCGACGAGGACATCAAGGCCAAGGTCGCCGGCAACTGACGGAAGAACAGATGACGGCGAAGACGGTTTCTTCTGAACCACCTGTCAAAACCGGCCTGCGGCAGGCGCTCTTGGCGCCTGTCCGGCTTGCCATGGGGCTCGTCGATATTCCCATGCGCGGCTGGCAGAAGTTGACCGGGCTGAACGGCATGGCGGGCGTCTTCCTGGCGCCCAACATGCTGATCTTCACCGTCTTCGTGCTGCTGCCGCTGGTCATCAACTTCATCTATTCGACGACGAGCGGCAGCGCCATCTTCCTGCAGAACAGGACCTATGTCGGCGCCGACCAGTACCGCATCCTCTTCGATTGCGGCAGCTATCTCGATCCCTCGACCTGCGCCGCCGATACTTTCTGGGCGGCGGTGCGCAACACCGCCGTCTTCGTCGTCTTCCAGGTCACAGTGATGCTGATCGCAGCGCTCGCAACGGCGCTGATCCTCAACCGTGAGCTTTCCAATCGCGGCTTCTGGCGCGCCGTCTTCTTCTTCCCGGTGCTGCTGTCGCCCGTCGTCGTCGGCCTGATCTGGAAATGGATCCTGCAGCGTGAAGGCCTGTTGAATTATGCGCTGAGCCCCTTCGGCTTCGAACCATTTTCCTGGCTCAGCGATCGCTTCTGGGCCTTTTTCTTCGCCGTCTTCGTCTCGGTCTGGGCGCATATGGGCTTTTATGCGCTGATCCTGCTCGCCGGCCTGCAGGCGATCCCCCGGGATCTCTACGAGGCGGCGGCGATGGACAGCGCCCGCCCGACCCGCATCTTCCGGCGCATCACCTTGCCGCTTCTGATGCCGAACCTCATCGTCGTCCTGGTCTTGGCGCTGATCCGCGCCGTGCAGATCTTCGACGAGGTTTTCGTTTTGACCGGCGGCGGGCCGGGCACCAGCACCATGTACATCACCCAATATATCTACGAGACCGGCTTTGCGAGTTCGCTGCGCAATCCGGGGCTGGCTTCCGCTGCCTCGATCCTGATGGGCATCGTGCTCGTCATCCTGACGCTGGTCCAGCTCGGCGTCAGCAGCCGCAACGAGAAGAAGGGAGCACGCCAATGAGCGCTGTCTCTGCCTTTCTGCTCCGCCGCCGCGGACGAGGCTGGCACTGGACGGATGTCGTCACCTGGATCTGGCTGATCTCAGGCGTCTTCCTGATGTTCGGGCCCGCCGTTTGGCTGGTCTTCTCTTCCTTCAAGACGCCGGCGGCCCTTGCCGAGTTCCCGCCGTCCTTCCTGCCCTACGTCACCGAACAGGCCGTGGTGCCGGGATACGACAAGCCGTTGCCGCTCTATAATGTCGCGATGCCGGATGGCAGCGTGCGTGTGCTCGCCGAAGTCCGCCGCATCGGCATCATCGGCCAGATGGTCGATCCGAAACAGCCGGGCGAAATCGTCAAGCCGAATATCAAGGACCGCACACCGGTGCGTCAGGTCGAATTCGCCGGCGGCAACTACACCGAACCGTTCCAGCGCTTCGATTTCTTCCTGTTCCTGCGCAACTCCGTCTTCGTCACCGTCGTAGCGACGGCGATTACGCTGCTCGTCAATTCCATGGCCGCCTTCGCGCTGTCGAAATACCAATTCCCCGGCCGCACCGCCGTCATGCTGATGATCCTGGCGACGCTGATGGTGCCGCTTTCGGTCATCGTCGTGCCGCTCTATTCCGTCATCGGCACGCTGAACCTCTTCGACAGCCTCTGGGGCGTCATCCTGCCGACGGTCGCCACCCCGACGGGCGTCTTCCTGCTCAGGCAATACATGCTGACGATCCCTGACGAATTGCTCGACGCCGCCCGCATGGACAAGGCCAGCGAATGGCAGATCTACTGGCGCATCATCCTGCCGCTGTCGGCGCCGGCTCTCGCCGTGCTGGCGATCTTCTCCGTCGTCTGGCGTTGGAACGACTTCCTCTGGCCGCTGATCGTGCTGTCGCGCAAGGAACTCTATACGCTGCAGGTCGGCCTCAACGTCTATGCCGGCGAGCTCAATGTGCAATGGCACTACATCCTCGCCATGACCGTCGTCTCGATGATCCCGGTCGTGCTGATCTTCGTCTTCCTGCAGCGCTTCATCACCACGGGCATTGCCGGCTCGGGGCTCAAATAGGCCACCTTAAAAGAAGAAAACAGGAGAGTGCATGAGCGGGCTCGAGCTCAGGAACATCGTCAAGAATTTCGGCGCCGTCGAGGTCATTCGCGATGTCTCGCTTCATGTCAATGACGGCGAGTTCGTCGCTTTCGTCGGCCCTTCCGGTTGCGGGAAATCGACGCTCTTGCGCCTGATTGCCGGCCTCGATAAGCCGACTGACGGCAGCATCGCCATCGACGGCAAGGATGTTACCGCTATCAGCGCTGCCGATCGCGGCCTGGCCATGGTCTTCCAGTCCTATGCGCTCTATCCGCATATGAGTGTCAGGGAGAACCTCGCCTTTGGTCTCGAGAACACCAAGGTGGCGAAAGCCGAGATCGAAGCGCGCATTACCGACGCCGCGCGCATGCTGGAGATCGAGCCTTTCCTGCAACGCCGTCCGGGCCAACTCTCCGGCGGCCAGCGCCAGCGCGTCGCCATCGGCCGCGCCATCGTGCGGCGGCCGGATGCCTTTCTGCTCGACGAGCCGCTATCCAATCTCGACGCCGAACTCAGGGTCAGCATGCGGGCCGAACTGGCGGCCCTTCACGCCCGCCTGAAGGCGACGATGATCTACGTCACCCACGATCAGGTCGAGGCAATGACACTGGCCGACCGCATCGTCGTGCTGAGAGGCGGCAGGATCGAGCAGGTGGGAACACCGCTGGAACTCTACAACAAGCCGGCCAACCGCTTCGTCGCCGGCTTCATCGGCGCGCCGCACATGAATTTCCTCGAAGGTGCGATTGTCGGTCACGAGGGCGGTTTCGCTGAAGTCGAAACCGTCGGCGGCCATCGCCTTTCCGTCATTGCCAAGGAGGCCCCCCCGGCGGGCGAAAGGGTCAGCATCGGCATTCGGCCGCAGCATATCACCCTCGCCGAAGCGGGCTCAGCGGGCAGACTGGATACAAGCGTTACCCTTGTCGAGGAATTGGGCTCGGAGACTGTCGTCCACGCCGACGCAGGCGGGAAGAAGCTGATTGCGGTTTTTGCCGGCCAGCAGCGGATGAAATCGGGTGACAGCCTGCCGCTGCATCTCGACCCCGATGTGCTGCACCTCTTCGGCGAGGACGGCAGGCGCTTGTCCTAAGCATGACGCGCAAAAGTGTGCGGGCATTGGAGTCATTCTTGGGACTCTGCTGCCCAGCCTTGACGTGCTGTTCATTGGATCCACCTTGGTTTGCCATTCGGTTCTCCTTGGTTTGAACGAGGCCACGTCGACCTCGAGAGGAGAACCGCGCTCCCGCGCAAGCGTTCCGCATTTTAATATTTCGTGATCTTCGCTCGGAAAAAGCGCTACGAGGACGTGGACCGGGCGGGTAGGGAGCTCGACTGCCATTTCGTTGGCCAGAGTGAGAAAGCGGAAAAATCCCGATGTTCTCCAGCACCGCCGCGTCCGCTTGGCGCGGCCCGCAACATCGATCAAAAAGTGCGCATGTTGGCGAAAAGGTTCCAGAAAAACAATTGCATCCACCCGCGCCGGAAGCCTCGATGCGGCTCGCCGGCTCTTTCCAAATCGACGGGTCGCTCTAACTTAGAGAGTATCTGACGAAAAGGAGAAAACCATGACCGACGCACCGAATACGGCGACCCCGGCGCGGAGAGTGTTGCGTGGCCGCCCTTACAGCATCGGCGAATTTGCCAGGAAATATCGGCTCGACGACAAGGAGGCAAAGCGCCTCTACGACAAGTTCGGCCCGTCGGCCACCGAACTCGACCTATTGATGGCAGCAAAGCGGCGCCCGCCGGGCCTGCCGACCAATCTCGACGGCTGACGGGCGCCATGGGTATCCGAACCGGAAGTTGCCTTTGCGGGGCGGTGGCCTACAGGGTGGAAGGCCAGCCGCTTCGCACCGGCCTCTGCCACTGCGCCGATTGCCGCAAATCGAGCGGCTCCGCCTTCGTGTTCTTCGCGGTCTGGCCGCGCCAGGCTTTTTCCCACAGCGGCGAGATCGCCACCTTCGCCGGCCGCAGCTTCTGCCCCGTCTGCGGCGGCAGGCTTTTCTGCCTCAGGGAAGACGAGGCGGAAATCCGTCTGGGCTCGCTCGACAGTCCGCCAACCGACTTTGCGCCTGGTTATGAGGTCTGGATCAAGCGGCGTGAACCGTGGCTGCATCCTTTGCCCGGCGCGGGCCAATTTGCCGAGGATCCGAACTGACGGACGCTTGCTCATCGAAAACTTGACTTTCCTTACCAATATTTCATTTCACCCATCCGCAATTCCGTGCCAGTTCGGCGGCAACGCTAATCGCCGGTTCATCTGCGTTGTGATTACTTCGCCGCAGAGGCCACAAGCGGCCACTGACGGATTGAGGACGACATGAACAAAATCGTAAGCGGCAGCGAAACCGGAGCAAAGACAGGCGCAGCGTCTGATCTCGCCGCGGTCCTTGCTGCATCGGGCCGGCAGGGCAAGCGCAGCCGCTGGCGCGGACGCCTGCTCATCCTGCTGATTCTCATCGCTGCTGCAGCCGTCTCCGCTTATGTCTATATGGGCCGTGGGCAAAGCGAAGTGAGCTATGCCACCCAGCCGGCAAAACGCGGCGACCTGACGGTGCTCGTCACCGCCACCGGTTCCGTGCAGCCGACCGAGCAGGTGGATATATCGAGCGAACTGTCAGGCACAGTTCGCGACGTCAACGTCGATTACAACAGCACGGTCAAATCGGGCGAAGTGCTCGCTCTCCTCGATACCAACAAGCTCGAGGCCGATGTGAAGAGCTCGCGCGCCAAGCTCAATTCGGCCAAGGCGAACGTCATCAAAGCCAATGCCGATATGCAATCGGCAGGCACCTCGCTCGAGCGGCTGAAGAGCCTGGTCAAGAGCAACGTCTCCACCCAGCAGAGCCTCGACGACGCCAGCTACAAATATGATTCCGCCGTCGCCGCCAAACAGATCAATGAGGCCGAGGTTCTGGCCTCGGAGGCCGACCTGCAGCTTGCCGAAGTCAATCTCGCCAAGGCGAAGATCATATCGCCGATCGACGGCGTCATCCTCACCCGCTCCGTCAATCCTGGCGCCACGGTCGCAGCCTCGCTCTCGGCGCCGATCCTTTTCACCATCGCCGGCGACCTGAAGAAGATGGAGCTGCAGGTTGATGTCGACGAGGCCGATGTCGGTCAGATCGCCGTCGGCCAAAAGGCGAAGTTCACCGTCGACGCCTATCCCGATCGCAGCTTTCCCGCCGAGATCGAGCAGATCCGCTTCGCCTCCGAAGTGGTCAACAATGTCGTGACCTATAAGGCGGTCCTATCGGTCGACAATGCCGATTTGCTGCTGCGCCCCGGCATGACGGCGACGGCCGATGTCACCGTCGAGGCCGTCAAGGACACGCTGATGGTGCCGAATGCGGCGCTGCGCTACGCTCCGGCGCAGGCGGAAAGGCGCGGCCGCGGTATTTTCGGCATCTTCGGCCCGCCGCGCCAGCGCAACAACAATGCCGGTCCGGCGCTGAAGGGCGCTGAGCGCCGTGTCTGGCTGCTGCGCAACGGTCGCCCGGCGCCTGTTGTCATCCAGGTCGGCTCATCTGACGGCCAGTTCACCCAGGTCGTCTCCGGCGACATCAAGGAAAACGACGCACTGGTGACCGACGCCACGACGCGTGCGAACTAGGCGGAGAGACGGATGGCAAGCCCGCCGCTCATCGAATTCAGACAGATCTCGAAAATTTACGGAGAGGGCGAGGCGGCGATCCGCGCGCTCGACCATGTTGACCTTGCGATCAACGCCCATGAATTCGTCGCGATCATGGGCCCGTCTGGCTCCGGCAAGTCGACGGCGATGAACATTCTCGGCTGCCTCGACGTGCCGAGCGCCGGCGACTACATCTTCGAGGGTATTCCGACCAGCGGCTTCGACCGCAGCCAGTTGACGCTGCTGCGCCGGCACATGCTCGGCTTCGTCTTCCAGGGCTTCAACCTGCTGTCGCGCACCTCGGCCGTCGAAAATGTCGAACTGCCGCTGATCTATCGCGGCATGGCGGTGCGCGAGCGGCGCGAACGGGCCCGCGAGGCCTTAGCACTCGTCGGCCTCACCGGGCGCGAACATCACAAGACACAGGAACTGTCAGGCGGCCAGCAGCAGCGCGTCGCCATAGCCCGCGCCATCGTCACCGAGCCAGCGCTGCTGCTCGCCGATGAGCCCACCGGCAATCTCGACACGAAGACCAGCGTCGAGATCATGGATCTGATGACGCGGCTGAACCGCGAGCAGGGCATCACCATCGTCATGGTCACCCACGAACCCGATATTGCCGCCTATGCGCAACGGCTGCTGCGTTTCGTCGACGGCAAGCTGGAGACGGAAGTCGAGCATCGGAGGAGGGCGGATCATGTTCTTTGAGACGCTGAAACTGGCGCTGCGGGCCATCAGCCGCAACATGCTGCGCTCGTTCCTGACCGTGCTCGGCGTCGTCATCGGCGTTGCCGCTGTCATCGCGCTGGTGACGATCGGCAACGGCACGACCGCACAGGTCTCGACCGAGCTGTCGCGGCTCGGCACCAACATGCTGTTCGTCCGTCCCGGCCAGTTCGGCCCCGGTCGGGCAAGCTCCGAGGCCAAGCGCTTTAGCGTCAAGGACGTCGCGGCCATCCGCGACCAGATCGGCGGTCTCAGGGCGGTGGCGCCGCTCAACCAGTCGACAGCGACCGTGATTTTCGGCGGCCAGAACCATTCGACCAGCGTGTCGGGCACCACCAACGACTATTTCATCGCACAGGACTGGAATCTGGCGCTCGGTCGCAATTTTCTTCCCGCCGAGGAACGCGGCCAGGCGCGCTGCATCATCGGCGAGACGGTGCGCTCACAGCTCTTCGGCAGCGCTGACCCTACCGGCCAGCAGATCCGCGTCGGCAAGGTCTCATGCCCGGTCATCGGGGTGCTGGCCAAGCGCGGCCAGTCCGGCATGGGCAACGACCAGGACGATGTCGTCATCATGCCGGTCAAGGTGTTTCAGCGGCGCATCAGCGGCAGCAGCAACGTGCCGCAGATCATCATCTCGGCGCGCGACGGTGTCTCCACAGCCAAAGTACAGTCCGATGTCGAAAATCTCCTGCGCGAGCGCCGCAAGATCGTGCCCGGCCGCCAGGACGATTTCAACGTCAACGACATGACTCAGATCGCCGAGGCGATGACCGGCACGACGACGCTGCTGACCGGCCTGCTCGGCGCCGTCGCGGCGATCAGCCTGCTCGTCGGCGGCATCGGCATCATGAACATCATGCTGGTCTCCGTCACCGAGCGCACCCGCGAGATCGGCATCCGCCTGGCGATCGGCGCGCTCGAAAACCAGGTGCTCACCCAGTTCCTGGTCGAGGCGGTGGCACTGTCGCTGTTCGGCGGCATCACCGGCATCGTGCTGGGGCTCAGCCTCGGCTTCGGCGCTGTGACGCTGCTGAAAGTACCCTTCGTCTTCAGCCCCCTGATGGTCGCCGTCGCCTTCCTGTTCTCCGCGGCGATCGGCATGATCTTCGGCTATTTTCCGGCGAGAAGGGCCGCGCAGTTGAACCCGATCGAGGCGCTGCGGCACGAATAATGCGCCGTGGCAAAACGCATGATGTCTCGCTACTCCTATCAATCGAACACAAGCACTATCGGAGGTCAGCATCATGCCGCTCAACAGACTGGTGATTTACGCTGGGAATGTCGAGGAAACGGCGCGGTTTTATGAGAAGCACTTCGGTTTCAAGGCGACCAGCCTGCCGGGCGACAGGATCGTTGAACTGGTCGCTCAGGACGGCGGTGCGAATATCATGCTGCACCAGGCCGCCAAGGGCCAGCGGAGCGGTCAATCCACCGTCAAGCTGGTCTTCGACGTGGAGGACGTCGAGGCCTTTTGCAGTCGATGCGCGGAGAACGGCCTGGAGTTCGGCGCCATCCATAAAGCCGACGGTTATCTGTTCGCCAATGCCAAAGACCCGTGTCAAAATTCGATCTCGGTTTCCAGCCGGGCGTTTCGCAAGGGGTGACCGAGGGGGTAGTGCCGGCCTGATGACTAGGCGAGCCGGTGTACCTCAGTAGGCCGGGCGGGTGGCACGAGCCTTCACGGCGCAGACGTCAATGCCTCGCCGAGTTTCACGCCTCGCCTATGTTATCTATCTGTCTCTATTCTGATATTTCAATGCCGACTTGTCTTCGGTTTTTGACCGTGTCAGTATGTGATATATCAGACTTGGCGACGGAGCTCCGTATTGCAGACTTCTCAGAGCCATCTTGCCTATCTCGCGCTGGAGCATCTGATCGTGACGCTGGCGCTGAAGCCCGGCGCGCTTGTCACCGAAAAACAGCTGATCGATATGGCGGGCCACGGGCGTACGCCGGTGCGCGAGGCAATCCAGAAGCTCGCCTGGCAGGGACTGATCCTGGTGAAGCCGCGCGTCGGGCTGCAGGTCGCCGAGATCGCGCCGGAGGATCATGGCAATGTCATGCAGGTGCGTCGTGAGCTGGAGCCGATCGCGGCAAGCCTTGTCGCCGAACATGCGAGCGACGAACAGCGCGCGCGTCTCCTCGACTGCGCCCGCGCGATGGAGGAATGCGCCGTTAACGGCGATCTCGACGGCTTCTTCGCCGCCGACAAGGCCTTCGACGAAATCCTCGAGGATGCCTGCCCGAACGGCTTCATCACGGCAGCACTCGGCCCGGTGCAGACGCATTCACGTCGCCTCTGGTACTCCAAGGCAAGCCCGGAGCGCATGGACCGCGCCATCGCGCTGCACGTCGCCGTCATCCGCGCCATCCATCAGGGCAGGCCGGATGAAGCGCGCGCCACCATGGCGGTGCTGATCGATTACCTCAGCCACACATAGAAGCGGCTCCGTTTCCGGAGCCGCTACAGGTCTGATTGTCAGAAATGTTTTAGCCGACGAAAGCGCGCTCGATGACGAATTCGGCGGGCTTGCTGTTGGCGCCTTCATCGAGGCCGGCCTTCTCGAGCAGTTCCTTGGTATCCTTCAGCATGGCCGAGGAACCGCAGATCATGCCGCGGTCGATCACCGGGTCGAGCGGCGGCACGCCGAGATCGGTGAACAGCTTGCCGGAGGAGATCAGGTCGGTGATGCGGCCGCGATATTCGAAATCCTCGCGCGTGACTGTCGGATAGTGGCGCAGCTTGTCGCCGACGACTTCCTTCAGCAGCTCGTCATTCTGGATCTCGTGCACGAGGTCGAAGCCGTATTTCAGCTCGGCGACGTCGCGTGTCGTATGGGTGAGGATGACTTCCTCGAACTTTTCATAGGTCTCGGGATCGCGGATCAGGCTGGCGAAAGGCGCAATGCCCGTTCCTGTCGAGAACATGTAGAGACGACGGCCTGGCGTCAGCGCATCGAGCACCAGCGTGCCCGTTGGCTTCTTGCGCATCAGCACCTGGTCGCCCGGCTTGATCTCCTGCAGATGTGAGGTGAGCGGACCGTCCGGCACCTTGATCGAGAAGAATTCAAGCTCTTCGGCCCAGGCGGGGCTGGCGATCGAATAGGCGCGGAAGACCGGTTTGCCCTCGACCATCAGGCCGATCATCGCGAATTCGCCGGAACGGAAACGGAAGCCCTGCGGCCGGGTCATCGTGAAGCGGAAGAGCCGGTCGGTATAGTGCGTGACATCGAGCACCGTCTCGGCGTAGACGCCGGCGGGGATGGACGAGGCGAAGTCTTCGGTCTTTGCAGGCGCGTTCATTGCGGTAGAGGATCCCGTTTCGTCGGATGAACTGTCGGATGCGAGCGAGATATTACAAATCGGGCCGGAATTAAAGGCATTCCATTCCACACGACGCTTCTAAAGGGAAATATGCATGTCATTGTCAGGATTCAATGGGGAGCAGGGAGCAGGCGGGGAATGTCGTATTTCCCGCTGGCGAAGCCCGGCAAAGGATGCATATTAGAGCAGCACGCCGGAAACGGATGCCGGTTTTCGGCAAAAACGGTGCGACAACAAAGACCTACGGCGTCGAACCCGATTCAGTAACAGGTTCGGCGATGGTGGCGAAAAAAAGATGCTTGCCGGGGCGAGCGCGATAGGGCGGTCGGGGGAATATGAAGATTTTCAACTACAAGCGCGTTCCTTATGCGGAGATGCGCGCCTTTTCCGTCCATATCCTGACGGCATCCGGCTCCTTCCTTGCCTTTCTTGGCGTCGTCGCTGCCGCCGAGCACCGCTTCATCGACATGTTCTGGTGGCTGGGACTTGCCCTTCTGGTCGACGGCATAGACGGGCCGATCGCCCGCAAGGTGCGCGTCAAGGAAGTGCTGCCGAACTGGTCGGGCGATACGCTCGACAATATCATCGATTACGTCACCTATGTGCTTCTGCCGGCCTTCGCGCTTTATCAGAGCGGCATGATCGGCGAGCCCTGGTCCTTCGTCGCCGCCGGCATGATCGTCGTCTCGAGCGCCATTTACTATGCCGATATGGGCATGAAGACGGACGAATATTTCTTCTCCGGCTTTCCCGTCGTCTGGAATATGATCGTCTTCACGCTGTTCGTCATCGATGCCAGCGCCACGACGGCGCTCACCGTCGTCATCGTCTCGGTGGTGCTGACCTTCCTGCCGATCAATTTCCTCCACCCGGTCCGGGTCAAAAGGCTGCGCCCGCTCAACCTCGGCGTCTTTTTCCTGTGGTCGGCGCTCGGCATTTTTTCGCTGCTGATGCATTTCGACACGCCCGAATGGGCGCTCATTCTCTTTATCGTGACTGGAGCCTATCTTTACGTCATCGGCGCGGTGCTGCAATTCTTCCCCGCCCTGGGACGCGAAGCATAGGACAGGCAAGATGACCAAAACGCAGGCTGTTTCATTTTCGAGAACGGGTGGGCCGGAGGTTTTCGACTATGTCGAGATCGATCTTCCCTCACCCTCGACGGGCGAAGTGCAGATCAGGCAGGCGGCGGTTGGGCTTAATTTCATCGACGTCTATTTCCGCAACGGCACCTACAAGGCGCCGCATCTGCCCTTCGTCACCGGCAAGGAGGGCGCCGGCACCGTGACATCGGTCGGTCCCGGCGTCGAGGATTTCAAGGTCGGCGACCGTGTCGCCTATGCCAGTGCCGATGGTGCCTATAGCGCCGAGCGCAATGTCGAGACGCGCCATCTGGTGCATGTTCCCGAGGGAATCGAGCTCGAAACCGCAGCGGCGATGATGCTGAAGGGCATGACCGCCGAATATCTCTTGAACCGCACCTTCAAGGTCGGCCCGCAGACCGTCCTGCTGTTCCACGCCGCTGCCGGCGGCGTCGGCCTGATCGCCGGCCAATGGGCTAAGGCGCTGGGCGCCACCGTCATCGGCACGGCGGGCTCTGAAGACAAGATCGAGCTGGCGCTCGCCCATGGCTACGATCATGTGATCAACTACAAGAGCGACAGCTTCGTCGACCGTGTCCGCGACATCACCGGCGGCAAGGGCGTGGATGTCGTCTACGATTCGATCGGCCGCGATACTTTTCCACAGTCGCTTGACTGCCTGAAGCCGCGGGGCCTTTTTGCCTCCTTCGGCCAATCCTCCGGACCGATCGAGAATTTCACCCTTGCGGCTCTGGCGCAAAGGGGCTCGCTCTTTGCGACGCGGCCGACGCTCTTCACCTATATCGCCACGCGTCAGGAACTGATCGACAGTGCGAAAGCGCTATTTGATATTGTGCAAAGCAACAAAGTGCGTATCAATATCAATCAAACCTATCCGCTGCGTGAGGTTGGGCGGGCTCATGCGGATCTGGAGACAAGAAAAACAACAGGAACGACGCTGCTGATTCCATGAGATCCGAACGGACCGGTTGGCAGAAGAAATGAGGGGAACGTGTCGCCATTGAATGTGCCGGATTCCGGCGCGTTATTATCGGTCCAGAAGCTGACGAAGTTCTTCGGTGGCTTTGCAGCCTGCAATGAAATCGATCTCGATATCGCGCCGGGCGAAATTCATGCGCTTCTCGGCGAAAATGGTGCAGGCAAATCCACCCTGGTGAAGATGCTGTTCGGCGTTCTCGAGCCGACGGGCGGGCATATCCTCTGGCAGGGCCAGCCGGTCGCGATCGCGTCGCCCGGTGAAGCCCGCAAGCTCGGCATCGGCATGGTCTTCCAGCATTTTTCGCTGTTCGAGGCGCTGACGGTTGCCGAAAACATCGCGCTGTCGCTCGATGACGCCATCCCGATCGACAAAATCGCCGAGGAGGCGAGGGCGCTGTCCATCGCCTACGGCCTGCCGCTCGATCCGCATGCCCATGTCGCCGATCTCTCGGTCGGCGAGCGCCAGCGTATCGAGATCGTCCGTGCGCTGCTGCAGAACCCGAAGCTCATCATCCTCGACGAACCGACCTCGGTGCTGACGCCGCAGGAAGCCGACAGACTGTTCGAGACGCTGTTCAAACTGCGCGCCGAGGGGCGTTCGGTTCTTTATATCAGCCACCGCCTGGAGGAAGTGCAGCGCATCTGCGATCGCGCCACAGTCCTGCGCCATGGCCGCGTGACCGGCGCATGCGATCCCAAACACGAAACGCCGGCCTCGCTCGCCCGCATGATGGTCGGCAGCGAAGTGGCGACCGTGACGCATCCGGAGCGCAGCGACAAGGGCGAGATCCAGCTTGCCGTTGCCAACCTTTCCGTCGCCGCGCGCACCCCCTTCGCTATGCCGCTGCGCGACGTGTCGATGGCGGTCCGCTCCGGCGAAATCCTCGCCATAGCAGGTGTCGCGGGCAACGGCCAAAGCGAGCTCTTCGACGCATTGTCCGGCGAATATCCCGTTGTTTCGGCCGAGGCGATCGTCATCCGCAAGAGGCCGGTCGGTAACCAGGGCATTACCGCCCGGCGTCTTCTCGGCGCCGGCTTCGTGCCGGAGGAGCGCCATGGCCATGCCGCCGTCTCTGCCATGAAACTGTCGGATAATCTCGTCCTTGCCCGCAGCCAGTCGGACCGCAAGGCGTTTCTGGGCCTGCTCGGTATCATTCGCCACGCTGCGGTGAAATCCGCCGCAAGGCGCATTTCCGAGGCGATGGATGTCCGCAAGAGCAGTGATGATCCGGCGGCCGGCTCCCTGTCAGGCGGCAACCTGCAGAAGTTTATCGTCGGACGCGAGCTCGACCGTCAGCCGGCAGTCCTCGTCGTCAACCAGCCGACCTGGGGCGTCGATGCCGGGGCTGCAAGCCGCATCCGTCAGGCGCTCGTCGATCTCGCAAGAGCTGGTTCGGCCGTCGTCGTTATCAGCCAGGATCTCGACGAGATCTTCGAAGTGGCGACCGATATTGCCGTCATCTGCGAAGGCCGTCTTTCCCGCCCGTTCCCGGCCGGCGAACTGACGCGGGAAAGGATCGGACTGCTGATGGGCGGACTGCACGAGAGCAGCTCTCCCCCGGAGGCGCCCCATGCGCATTGAACTTGAAAAACGGCCCGACGTCTCGAAGCTCTTCGCCGTCGTCTCGCCACTGCTTGCCCTTGTCCTGACGCTGGTATTCGGCGCCATCATGTTTGCCATGCTCGGCAAGGACCCGGTCGAGGCACTCGACGCCTTCTTCGTCGAGCCGCTGCTCGAGGTCTGGTCGTTGCACGAGCTGGCGATCAAGGCCGCCCCGCTTATCCTGATCGCCGTCGGCCTGGCCGTCTGTTATCGCTCGAACAACTGGAATATCGGCGCGGAAGGCCAGTTCACCATCGGCGCCATCACCGGCTCCTATCTGCCGATCGTCTTTTACGACTGGCATTCGCCGCTCGTGCTGCCGCTGATGCTGATCCTTGGTGCGTTCGGTGGTGCGCTTTTCGCCGCCATTCCGGCGCTGCTGAAGGCGCATTTCAACACCAATGAGATCCTGACGTCACTGATGCTGGTCTATATCGCCCAGCTCTTCCTTGACTGGCTGATTCGCGGCGCCTGGCGGGATCCGAAGGGCTTCAACTTTCCAGTCTCGCGCGATTTCGCGCCGGAGGCGGTGCTGCCGGCGATCTGGGAAGAGTCGGGCCGCGCCCATTGGGCCTTCATCTTCGCCATCATTGCGGCGGTCGGTGCCTGGTTCATGCTGCGTTATACGCTGAAAGGCTTCGAGATCGTCGTGCTCGGCCAATCGGAACGGGCAGGGCGTTTTGCCGGTTTCTCGTCGAAGAAGATGATCTGGTTCAGCTTTCTCTTCTCGGGCGCTCTTGCCGGCCTTGCTGGCATCAGCGAGGTTTCCGGCTCGATCGGCCACCTGCAGCCGGCGATTTCGCCGGGCTACGGCTTCACCGCCATCATCGTCGCCTTCCTTGGCCGCCTCAATCCACTCGGCATCATTGCATCCGGCCTGGTGCTGGCGCTGACCTATCTCGGCGGCGAGGCAGCCCAGCTTTCGCTCGGCGTTTCCGACAAGGTCACCCGCGTCTTCCAGGGCTTACTGCTCTTCTTCGTGCTCTCCTGCGATACGCTGATCTATTACAAAATCCGCATTGTCTGGTCGCGGTTAAGGGGCAGGGCGGCATGAGCATCTTCGAAGCCATTCTTCTGACTGTCATCACCGCCTCGACGCCGCTCGTCATCGCCGCACTCGGCGAACTGGTGACCGAGCGCTCCGGCGTTCTCAATCTCGGCGTCGAAGGCATGATGATCATGGGTGCAGTCGCCGCCTTTGCCGGCGCGCAGATGTCGGGTTCGCCCTATGTCGGCATTGTCTGCGGCATTGCGGCAGGCGCGCTTTTCTCTCTGTTGTTTGCCTTCCTGACACTAACGCTGGTGGCGAACCAGGTGGCAACTGGACTGGCGCTCACCCTTCTCGGCCTCGGCGCCTCAGGCATGCTTGGCGAAGCCTATGTCAGCGTGCCCGGCATTCGGCTAGGAGAGATCGTCATTCCCGCCCTGTCGGATATTCCGGTCGTTGGCCACGCTCTCTTCAGCCAGGACCTAATCTTCTACCTGTCGATCGCGCTCGTCGTCGGCGTCAGCTGGTTCCTGTTCCGCAGCCGGATCGGGCTGAAGCTCAGGGCGATCGGCGACAATCACGGTTCGGCCCACGCACTCGGTATTCACGTCATCCGTACGCGGTATCTGGCGGTGATGTTCGGCGGTGCCTGCGCCGGTCTTGCCGGCGCGCAGCTTTCGCTCGTCTACACGCCACAATGGGCCGAGAACATGTCGGCCGGCCGCGGCTGGATCACGCTGGCGCTGGTGGTCTTTGCCTCTTGGCGGCCGTGGCGGGTCTTTGCCGGCGGTTATCTCTTCGGCGCGGTCACCATCCTGCAGCTTCACGCGCAGGCCTTCGGTCTCGGCATTCCCTCGCAGTTTCTCTCGATGCTGCCCTATGCCGCGACTATTGTGGTTCTCATCATCATTTCCCATAATCGGCGCACGACGTTGATCAACACGCCCGCGTCGCTCGGAAAAGCCTTCGTGCCGGAGCGATAAAGCAACAATACAAAGACGGGTTTACGCAATAACTTCAAACCAACAGGGGTCCCCATGAAGAAGTTAGCATTCACACTTGCCGCCTCGGCTGCCGCCGTGATCGGCATCTCTTCCGCCGCGCAAGCCGCGGACAAGACGAAGGTCTGCTTCGTCTATGTCGGTTCGCATACCGACGGCGGCTATTCACAGGCCCACGACCTCGGCCGCCAGCAGATCCAGGCCGAGTTCGGCGACAAGATCGACACGCCTTATCTCGAAAACGTGCCGGAAGGCCCGGATGCCGAGCGCGCCATCGAGCGCCTTGCCCGTTCCGGCTGCAAGCTGATCTTCACGACGTCCTTCGGCTTCATGGACGCGACCGTCAAGGTCGCCGCCAAGTTCCCGGACGTGAAGTTCGAGCATGGCACCGGCTACAAGGCCGGCCCGAACCTTGCGACCTACAATTCGCGCTTCTATGAAGGCCGCTACATCCTCGGCCAGATCGCCGCCAAGACCTCGAAGAATCACGGCGCGGCCTACATCGCCTCCTTCCCGATTCCCGAAGTCGTGATGGGCATCAACTCGTTCGAACAGGGCGCCAAGTCGGTCGATCCGAGCTTCAAGCTGAAGGTCATCTGGGTCAACACCTGGTTCGACCCCGGCAAGGAAGCCGATGCCGCCAAGGCGATGGTCGACCAGGGCGTCGACGTCTTGACGCAGCACACCGACACGACTGCGCCGATGCAGGTCGCCGAAGAACGCGGCATCCACGCCTTCGGCCAGGCCTCCGACATGATCGCAGCAGGCCCGAAGGCTCAGCTGACGGCAATCGTTGACACTTGGGGGACCTACTACTCCAAGCGCGTTCACGCTCTTCTGGACGGCACCTGGAAGTCCGAGCAGAGCTGGGACGGCCTGAAGGACGGCATCCTGAAGATGGCGCCCTATACCAACATGCCCGACGACGTGAAGAAGATGGCCGAGGAAACCGAAGCCAAGATCAAGTCAGGCGAACTGCATCCCTTCACCGGCCCGATCAACAAGCAGGACGGAACGCCCTGGCTGAAGGCTGGCGAGAAGGCCGATGACGGCACGCTGCTCGGCATGAACTTCTATGTCGAAGGCGTCGACGATAAGCTGCCGGGTAAATAGTCCCGTAGCCATCTCGCAGATGCGAAGAGCGCCCTTGTAGGCGCTCTTTTTTGCTGCAACGCATCCCAAGATTCCGATTTACAAAAGTAATACTATATGATTTTTTGACCCTGCGCCGCGAGATGCGGCATTGGGAGGAAATCATGAAATTGAAGACTGCACTTTTGAGTGCCACGATTCTGGCTGCCTGCATGTTCGGTTCGGCTTCGGCCGCCGGCCTCACCGTCGGCTTCTCGCAGATCGGCTCGGAATCGGGCTGGCGTGCGGCTGAAACGACAGTGACCAAGGAGCAGGCCAAGAAGCGCGGCATCGATCTGAAGTTTGCCGATGCGCAGCAGAAGCAGGAAAACCAGATCAAGGCTTTGCGCTCCTTCATTGCTCAGGGCGTCGATGCCATTCTCATTGCTCCGGTCGTTGAAACCGGCTGGGACGACGTTCTCAAGGAAGCCAAGGAAGCCAAGATTCCGGTCATCCTTCTCGACCGTACCATCAAGGCTCCGGACGATCTCTATCTGACGGCTGTTACGTCAGACCTGGTCCATGAAGGCAAGGTCGCAGGCGACTTCCTGGTCAAGACCGTCGGCGACAAGAAGTGCAATGTGGTTGAACTTCAGGGCACCACCGGTTCGTCGCCGGCCATCGCCCGCAAGAAGGGCTTCGAAGAGGCCCTTGCCGGCCACGACAACCTCAAGATCGTTCGCAGCCAGACCGGTGATTTCACCCGCACCAAGGGCAAGGAAGTCATGGAAAGCTTCCTGAAGGCCGAGAATGGCGGCAAGGATATCTGCGCTCTCTACGCCCATAACGACGACATGGCCGTCGGCGCCATCCAGGCGATCAAGGAAGCCGGTCTGAAGCCTGGCAAGGATATCCTCGTCGTCTCCATCGACGCCGTACCGGATATCTTCAAGGCGATGTCCGAAGGCGAGGCCAACGCCACGGTCGAGCTGACGCCGAATATGGCAGGTCCGGCCTTCGATGCGCTGGAAGCCTATCTGAAGGACAAGAAGGCTCCGGCCAAGTGGATCCAGACCGAGTCCAAGCTCTACACGCCTGCCGACGAGCCGATGAAGGTCTATGAAGAGAAAAAGGGTCAGGGCTACTGATCTGATGTGACACTGCTGCATAATTCCTTAAATCGGAATTCGATTTCGGGATAAATCATGCAGCAATTCAAAGCGCTACAGCGTCCTCTATGCCTCTCGAAGAGACCAGGCGGCGCTGTAGAACCGCACCGGCCCGTCATGGACCGGTGCGGAACTGCCTTTGCCGCCTTGGGACGTCATGTCCGGCCGCGGCGCGGCTTTTGCCGTCAATATCAGGAAAACAGACCCTTATGATTCACGATTTCGAGAACGTTCTCGCGGCCTCCGGAATATCGAAATTCTTTCCCGGCGCAGTGGCGCTGGATAAGGTCGATTTCACGCTCCGCAGAGGCGAGGTGCACGCATTGCTGGGCGAGAACGGCGCCGGCAAGTCGACGCTGATCAAGTGCATCACCGGCGCCTATCATCGTGACGAGGGCAGCCTGATGCTGGAAGGCCAGGAAATCAATCCGGCCAATACGCTCGCCGCCCAGAAGCTCGGTATCGGCACGGTCTATCAGGAGGTCAATCTCCTTTCCAATCTGAGCGTCGCCGAAAACCTCTTTCTCGGACGCCAGCCAAGGCGCTTCGGCATGACCGACGTGCGTTCGATGAACCGCAAGGCGCGCGACCTGCTCGCCGGCTACGGCGTCGATATCGACGTCACCGCCGAGCTTGGCCGTTTTTCCGTCGCTGTCCAGCAGGTGGTAGCCATCGCCCGTGCCGTCGATCTCTCCGGCAAGGTGCTGATCCTCGACGAGCCCACCGCAAGTCTCGACAATCAGGAGGTGGCGCTGCTCTTCCGCATCATCGAAGACCTGAAGAAGCGCGGCCTGGGCATTGTCTTCATCACCCATTTTCTCGAGCAGGTCTATGCGATCAGCGACCGTATCACCGTGCTGCGCAACGGCAAGCTCGTCGGTACCCGCGACGCCGCCGATCTGCCGCGCCAGGGCCTGATCGCCATGATGCTCGGCCGCGAACTGGCGCATGTAGAAGAGACCGTCAGGGAACGCAGCCTTGCGGCCGGCGACGTCCGATATCATTTTGCAGGCTACGGCAAACGCGGCAAGGTCAAACCATTCGATCTTGAAGTGCGCGCCGGAGAGGTGGTCGGCGTCGCCGGGCTGCTCGGTTCCGGCCGCACCGAAACTGCCGAACTGCTTTTCGGCATCGAGCATGCCGACAGCGGCAGCGCCACGATCGACGGCCAGCCGGTGACGATTTCGAGCCCGCGCGCCGCGATCGCAAAGGGTTTCGGCTTCTGCCCCGAGGACCGCAAGACCGATGGCATCATCGGCGACCTGTCGATCAGGGAGAACATCGCACTTGCGCTCCAGGCCCGCCGCGGCTGGACGCGGCCGCTGTCGCGCGCCGAACAGAACACGCTTGCCGACCGCTACATCAAGGCGCTCGATATCCGCACCACCGATCGCGAGAAGCCGATCCGGCTACTGTCAGGCGGCAATCAGCAAAAGGCGATCCTCGCCCGCTGGCTGGCGACCAATCCGAAGTTTCTGATCCTCGACGAGCCGACCCGCGGCATTGATGTCGGTGCCCATGCCGAGATCATCCGGCTCATCGAAGAGCTCTGCGCCGGTGGCATGTCGCTCATCGTGATTTCCTCGGAACTTGAAGAGCTTGTCGCCTATAGTTCACGTGTCATCGTACTTCGCGACAGACAGCATATCGCCGAACTGACAGGCGAGCGTATCACCGCTGCCGGCATCGTCGAAGCCATCGCCGCCGCCGAACACAAGATGGAGGATGCATGAGGTCCTCGCTGAAAGCGCTGGCATATCGCTTGGCGCCGCAATTGATTGCGCTCGTTGTCATTCTTCTGTTGAATTTCATAACGTCGCCGCAGTTTTTTAATGTCGTGGTTCAGAATGACCGCCTCTATGGCAGCCTGATCGATGTGCTGAACCGCGGCGCGCCGGTGGCGCTGCTGGCGATCGGCATGACGCTGGTCATCGCCACCAAGGGCATCGACCTGTCCGTCGGTGCAGTCATCGCCATCTGCGGCGCCGTCGCCGCATCGTCGATTGTCTCCGGAAATTCAGTTGCCTACACCATTATCCTGACGCTTGCGATCGGGCTTGCCTGCGGCGTCTGGAACGGTTTCCTGGTGGCGGTCCTCAATATCCAGCCGATCATCGCGACGCTAGTGCTGATGGTCGCCGGCCGCGGCATCGCCCAGCTGATCACCGAAGGCGCCATCCTGACCTTCAACAATGACGGGCTCACCTTCTTCGGCAGCGGTTCGCTGCTGCTCCTGCCGATGCCTGTCGTCATCTGGCTTCTCGTCGGCCTGCTCGTGATCCTGCTCGTCCGCCGCACGGCGCTCGGCATGCTGATCGAGGCCGTCGGCATCAATCGCCGCGCCAGCACGCTCTCCGGCATTCAAACGCCGGTGCTGCTGATGGCGGTCTATATGCTGAGCGGGCTCTGCGCCTCGATCGCGGGCATCATAGTCGCAGCCGACATCAAGGGCGCCGATGCCAACAATGCCGGCCTATGGTTGGAACTCGACGCCATCCTCGCCGTTGTCGTCGGCGGCAATTCGCTGCTCGGCGGCCGCTTCAGCATTCTCGGGTCGCTGATCGGCGCGATGATCATCCAGGCGGTGAATACCGGCATCCTGTCCGCCGGCTTTCCACCTGAATTCAACCTGATCATCAAGGCCGTCATCATTATCGTCATCCTCGTCATCCAGTCGCCGGCGGTCCAATCGCTCGCCATCTTCGCCAGCCGCCGGCAGGGCGGTAGGGAGCAGCCGAAATGAACTCCAAATACCTGCCGCTGCTTGCGACCATCGTCATCTTCGTGCTCGCCTATGCCGGCTGCGCGCTGCAATATCCGAACATTCTGTCGACGCGCGTCATCGGCAATCTTTTGACCGACAACGCCTTTCTCGGCATTGCCGCCGTTGGCATGACTTTCGTCATCATTTCGGGCGGCATCGATCTGTCGATCGGCTCGGTCATCGCCTTTACCGGCGTCTTCCTCGCGGTGATCCTGCAGAACACCTCGATCCATCCGCTGCTCGCTTTCGCGATCGTGCTCGTCATCACCACTGTCTTTGGTGGTATCATGGGCGCGATCATCCATTATCTCGAAATGCCGGCCTTCATCGTCACGCTTGCCGGCATGTTCCTGGCACGCGGCATGGCCTTCGTGCTCTCGATCGACAGCATCCCGATCGATCATGAATATTATTCGACGCTGACGAGCCTCTACTATCGTCTGCCCGGCGGCGGGCGGCTGACGCTGATCGGCGGCATCATGCTTCTGGTCTTTGCCGTCGGCATCTTCATCGCCCAGCGCACCCGCTTCGGCACCAATGTCTATGCACTCGGCGGCGGTCCGCAGACGGCGCGGCTGATGGGCGTGCCGGTCGGCCGCACGACAATCCAGATCTATGCGCTGTCGGGCTTTCTGGCGGGCCTATCCGGGATCGTTTTTTCGCTGTACACCTCTGCCGGATATTCTCTTGCAGCAGTCGGCGTCGAACTCGATGCCATCGCGGCGGTGGTCATTGGGGGGACGCTGCTGACCGGAGGAGCGGGATTCGTGGCGGGAACCTTGATCGGGATACTGATCCAGGGGCTCATTCAGACCTACATCACCTTCGATGGTACGCTGTCGAGCTGGTGGACCAAGATTCTGATTGGTCTTCTGCTGTTTGCATTCATCCTGATGCAGAAAGCCATCCTGTTCATTTCCAGTCTGAACAAGAGGTACGCCTGAGGGGGAGACGGATCGCTTGCGCTACAAATTGGACGAGACACGCAAGACGGGGCGCAGAACCCGGACGAGCCACGCTCAGGTCGTCGACGAGCTCGGCAAGGCGATCGTCGCCGGCACCTATCCCGTTGGCTCGATCCTGCCTGGCGATACGGAACTGGCGCAGCGTTTCAAAGTGTCCCGCACCGTGTTGCGCGAGACGATGAAGACGCTTGCCGCCAAAGGCATGGTCGTCGCCAAGGCCCGGGTCGGCACGCGTGTGACCGAGAAGAATCTCTGGAACATGTTCGACAGCGAGATTATCGCCTGGCACTTCGACAACGGCGTGACGGAAGAATTCCTGCTGCAGCTCTACGATATTCGTCTCGCCTTCGAACCCTTCGCCGCCGGTCTCGTCGCTGAACGGGCGAATGCCGAGGAGATCGAGACGCTGCGCGAGCTGGCGCTCGAGATGGCAGCGGCGGGTCATACGGCCGACAGCCTGGCACTCGCCGACCTTCATTTTCATCTGGCGATCGCCGAAGCCTCGCACAATCCCTTCATGCGGACACTGGGCAGCCTCATCGAAGCGGCTCTCGTCGGCATGTTCCGGATGAGCACGCCGCCAACCGAAAACGGCTTCGCCAATATCGCCGACACCCATATGCGCATCGTCGATGCGATCGTATCCGGCGATAATGCCGCCGCGCGCCGCGCGATGGAGGACGTCATCCTGGACGGCCGTATTCATGTGCACGAAGCCTTTGCGGCCCGCGGTTCCGAGGCCGTCATAGGATCGATTTCGGCCGCAATTTTACCTTTGTGAAGGCTTTGCCTATCGACAGCGCCGCGCGTCTTTTCGAGAGCCGTAAAGGACGCTGCAGCACTTTGAGCTGCTGGATAATTTTATCCTTAAATCGATACCGATTTAGGGAATTATGCAGTATGAGGCGATAAAGCCGCCTCACGGCGCGGATTCGCGGAGCAAATCATGGAACGCACTTGTCTTGCCGTCATCCTTGCCGCCGGTGACAGCACGCGGATGAAATCCTCGAAATCGAAGGTGCTGCATCCGGTCGCCGGTCGCCCGATGATCGCCCATGTGGTCGAGGCGGTCGCCTCTGCCGGCATTTCGTCCGTCGCCCTTGTGGTCGGCCGTGATGCCGAGGACGTGGCAAAGGCGGCAAGCATCGCCGGTGTCGACATCGAATCCTATCTGCAGAAGGAGCGCCTCGGCACCGGGCACGCGGTGCTGGCGGCGCGCGAAGCGATCGCCAAGGGTTATGACGATATCCTCGTCACCTATGGCGATGTGCCGCTGCAGACCGAGGGACCGCTGAAGGCGGCCCGCCAGGGCCTCGCCGATGGCAGCGATGTCGTCGTCATCGGCTTCCACACCGACCGCCCGACCGGCTACGGCCGCCTGCTCGTCAAGGACGGCGAACTCATCGCCATCCGCGAGGAAAAGGATGCGACCGATGCCGAGCGCACCGTCACCTGGTGCAATAGCGGGCTGATGGCGATCAACGGCAGAAAGGCGCTCGATCTTCTCTCGCGCATCGGCAATGCCAATGCCAAGGGTGAATTCTATCTGACCGATCTCGTCGAGATCGCCCGTGCGCTCGGCGGACGCGTCACTGCGGTCGATGCTCCTGAGATCGAGATGACCGGCTGTAACACCCGTGCCGAACTCGCCGTCATCGAGCGTTTCTGGCAGGAGCGCCGCCGCCACCAGATGATGCTTTCAGGCGTCACCATGATCGCACCGGAAACGGTCTTTCTCGCCTATGATACCGTCATCGGCCAGGATGCGCTGATCGAGCCGAACGTCGTCTTCGGCCCTGGTGCTGTTATCGACAGCGGCGCCGTCATCCATGCCTTCTCGCATATCGAAGGCGCGCATGTCAGCCAGGGCGCGACCGTCGGACCCTTTGCGCGGCTGCGGCCAGGTGCGGATCTCGGTACCGGTTCGAAGGTCGGCAATTTCTGCGAGGTCAAGAACGGCCGGCTCGGCGAGGGCGCCAAGGTCAACCACCTCACCTATATCGGTGATGCCGTCATCGGCGCCGGCAGCAATATCGGCGCCGGCACGATCACCTGCAACTATGACGGCGTCAACAAGAGCGAGACGGTGATCGGCGAAAACGCCTTCATCGGTTCCAATTCCTCGCTGGTCGCGCCGGTGACGATCGGCGACGGCGCCTATATCGCCTCCGGCAGCGTCATTACCGTCAATGTGCCGGCCGACGCGCTGGCGCTCGGCCGCGCCCGGCAGGAGATCAAGCCCGGCCGCGCGACGCTGCTGCGTGAGCGTGCGCTCGCCATCAAGGCGGCGAAGAAGGCGAAAGCCTGACCGGCCTTGCGTAACCGGCGGAAATTGAAAGTGACCGCCGAGGTGATTGAGAAATAAGCAGGAATTGTTAGGACTGGCCTCGTCATCGAAGCCTTTATGGGGATACTATATGTGCGGCATTGTGGGGATCGTCGGAACTGCGCCTGTTGCCGGGCGCCTGGTCGATGCGCTGAAGCGTCTCGAATATCGCGGTTACGATTCCGCCGGCGTCGCCACCATTCATGACGGCGTGATGGATCGCCGCCGCGCCGAGGGCAAGCTGTTCAATCTGGAAAAGCGCCTCGACAGCGAACCGCTGCCCGGCACCGTCGGCATCGCCCACACACGCTGGGCGACCCACGGCGTTCCGAACGAGACCAATGCCCATCCGCATTTCGTCGAAGGCGTCGCCGTCGTCCATAACGGCATCATCGAGAATTTTTCCGAGCTTCGCGACGAACTGACCGAGGAGGGGTCGGTCTTCGAAACCCAGACCGACACCGAAGTCGTTGCCCATCTGATGGCGAAATACCTGCGCGAGGGCCTGGAGCCGCGCGCCGCCATGCTGAAGATGCTGAACCGGGTAACCGGCGCCTATGCGCTGGCCATCATGCTCAAAGCCGATCCCGGCACGATCATGGCCGCCCGTTCCGGACCGCCGCTTGCCGTCGGCTACGGCCGCGGCGAGATGTTCCTCGGCTCGGACGCGATCGCGCTTTCGCCCTTCACTAACGAGATCACCTATCTCGTCGACGGCGATTTCGCCGTCCTCACCCGCGACGGCGTCGCGGTGCTCGATTTCGCCGGCAAGCCGGTCAAACGCGCCCGCCAGATCTCGCAGGCGACCGCCTATGTCGTCGACAAGGGCAACCACCGCCATTTCATGGAAAAGGAAATCTACGAGCAGCCGGAGGTGATCTCTCACGCGCTCAGCCACTATGTCGATTTCGCCGAGAACACCATCGGCGCCAATGCCGCCGCGATCGACTTCAAGGCGGCGACCGGACTTGCGATCTCGGCCTGCGGCACCGCCTATCTCGCCGGCCTCGTCGGCAAATACTGGTTCGAGCGTTATGCCCGCCTGCCGGTCGAGATCGACGTTGCCTCGGAATTCCGCTACCGCGAAATGCCGCTGTCGCCGTCGCAGGCAGCACTCTTCATCTCCCAGTCCGGCGAGACCGCCGATACGCTGGCATGCTTGCGTTATTGCCGCGACAACGGGTTGAAGATCGGCGCCGTCGTCAATGTTCGCGAATCGACGATCGCGCGCGAATCCGACGCCGTCTTCCCGATCATGGCCGGCCCCGAAATCGGCGTCGCCTCGACCAAGGCTTTCACCTGCCAGCTTGCCGTGCTGGCAGCGCTGGCGATTGGCGCCGGCAAAGCGCGCGGCACGGTGAGTGCTGACGAGGAGAGGGCGCTGGTGCGCCATCTCGCCGAAATGCCGCGCATCATGAGCCGGGTGCTGAACCTTATCCAGCCGCAGATGGAAAGCCTGTCGCGCGAGCTGTCGAAGTGCAAGGACGTGCTCTATCTCGGCCGCGGCACCAGCTTCCCGCTCGCCATGGAAGGCGCGCTGAAGCTCAAGGAAATTTCCTATATCCACGCCGAAGGTTACGCCGCCGGCGAATTGAAGCACGGACCGATCGCGCTGATCGACGAGAACATGCCTGTTATCGTCATCGCCCCATACGACCGTTTCTTCGAAAAGACCGTCTCAAACATGCAGGAGGTCGCAGCCCGCGGCGGCCGCATCGTTTTCATCACCGACGAGGCAGGCGCGGCGGCCTCGAAACTGCCGACCATGGCGACGATCACCCTGCCTGTGGTCGATGAAATCATCGCGCCGATGATCTTCTCGCTACCGATTCAGCTGCTCGCCTATCACACCGCCGTTTTCATGGGCACCGATGTCGACCAGCCGCGCAACCTGGCGAAATCCGTGACCGTGGAATAAGCCTGTAACGCCGCGACCGTCGCGCCGAAACATATTGTGCGACGCCCCGAATTCTGGCAATTTTGGTCTGCGGACAAGGGGGAAGGGCCGGCGTACCGGCCTGTCCACGACTGAGATGGAGATCATCAGGAAACGATGACCGACAACACCCCCAGAATGCCGGTCGCGACGCGGCTGAGGAATAATTTTCTCGCAGGGCTGATCATCTGCGCGCCGATCGCGATCACCATCTGGCTGACCTGGACTTTCATCCACTGGTCGGACAGCTGGGTCCGGCCCTATATTCCGGCGCGCTGGAATCCGGAAAGCTATCTCAATTTCGCCATTCCCGGCTTCGGTCTGCTGATCGCCATCGTGCTGATCACCGTCGTCGGCTTTCTCGGCAAGAACCTCATCGGCCAGAGCATCGTCCGTTTCGGCGAATCGATCGTTCAGCGCATGCCGCTGGTGCGCACGATCTACAGAAGCGTGAAACAGATTTTCGAAACCGTGCTGAAGGAACAAGCGAACTCCTTCAAGAAGGTCGGCCTCATCGAATATCCGGGTCCCGGCCTCTGGGCACTGATCTTCATCGCCACCGACGCCAAGGGCGAAATCGCTTCGAAGTTCAATGCCATGGGCCAGGACATGGTCGCCGTCTTCCTGCCGCCGACGCCGGTGCCGACAGCCGGCTTCCTCATCTTCGTACCGCGCGAGAAGATCGTCATGCTCGATATGTCGCCGGAAGACGCCGCCAAGTTCCTGATTTCAGGCGGGCTCGTGGCGCCAGAACACAAGCCGGCTGATCCGAAGCAGAAGCATTTGCCGCGGCCGAAGCCGGTCGCGGTTTCCAAGGCTGAATGATGCATGTCGCCCAAGAGTGTTCAGCGGTTTTGGGGTAACGACATGCATAGAACAATGACTTAAAGCGCGCCGCAGCGCGCTTTATCCAGCTCTAAGAAAACGGATCGCCTCGTCGCGGCGGAAGAGATAGAGCAGGGTGCGGATCGCCGCTCCCCTTTCGGTGGTCAGCTCCGGATCCCGCTCGATGAGGTAAGCGGCATCCTTGCGGGCGATCTCCAGCAGGTCGGCATGTGCTTCGAGGCTGGCGATGCGGAATCCCGGCGTGCCGGATTGCCGTGTGCCGAGCAATTCGCCTTCGCCGCGCAGCTTCAGATCCTCCTCGGCAATGCGAAAACCGTCCTCCGTCTCCCGCATGATCGAAAGCCTGGCATGGCCGGTCTCGCCGAGTGGTCCCTTGTAGAGCAGGATGCATGTCGAGGCCTCGTCTCCGCGCCCGACGCGGCCGCGCAGCTGATGCAATTGCGCCAGGCCGAAGCGTTCGGCATGTTCGATCACCATGATCGTCGCATCCGGCACGTCGACACCGACCTCGACGACGGTGGTGGCGACGAGCAGCCGGGTCTCGCCGTTCTTGAACGCCATCATCGCCGCGTCCTTCTCCGGCCCGCTCATGCGACCGTGGATGAGGCCGATGCCCGGACCAAGTGCTGAGACCAGCGTCGCATGCCGCTCTTCGGCCGACATCAGGTCGAGCTCCTCGGACTCCTCCACCAGCGGGCAGATCCAGTAGGCCTTCTTGCCCTCAGTGATCGCGCTTTGCAGCCGGCCGACGATTTCGCCGGTCCGTTCCATCGGCACGGTGATCGTCTGGATCGGCTTGCGGCCGGCCGGTTTTTCGGTGAGCTTGGAGACGTCCATATCGCCGAAGGCGGCGAGCACCAGCGTGCGCGGGATCGGCGTCGCCGTCATGACCAGCATATGCGGCGAGAGGCCCTTGGCGGTCAGCCGCAGCCGCTGATGCACGCCGAAACGGTGCTGCTCGTCGACGACGGCAAGCATCAGATTGGCGTAGGCGACGCTGTCCTGAAACAGCGCATGCGTGCCGATGACGATCTGGGCGGCACCCGAGGCGATTCGCTCCAGGATTTCTTCCCGTTCGCGTCCCTTGGTGCGCCCGGTCAGCACCTCGATGCCGAGCCCGGCAGAGGCGGCGAATTTCGATATCGTTGCGTGGTGCTGCCGCGCCAGGATTTCCGTCGGCGCCATCAGCACGGCCTGGCCGCCGCTCTCGATCACCGCCGCCATCGCCATCAGCGCCACCAGCGTCTTGCCGGAACCGACATCGCCCTGCAGCAGCCGCAGCATGCGCTCGTTGCCGGCCATATCCTTCAAAACCTCGGCGATCGCCTCGTTCTGGCTTGATGTCAGCGAGAAGGGCAACGCCTTCAGGATCTTGCTGCTGATGGCGCCGGTCGCAGTGACCGGCTGGCCCGCCACCTTGCGCAGCCTCTGCCGCACCAGGCTCAGCGACAGCTGGCCGGCGAGGAATTCGTCATAGGCAAGCCGCCGCCGGGCAGGGGCCTGCGGGTCGATATCCCCAGGGTCGTGCGGCTCGTGCAGCATGTGGAAACTGTCGCGGATCGATGGCAGGCCCTCTCGCTGCGTCAGTGCCAGATCATCCCATTCCGGCAGCTCGGGAAACCGCGGCAGGCCGGCGTCGATGATCTTGCGCAGCGTCTTCGGCGAGAGCCCCGCCGTCAGCGGATAGATCGGCTCGACCAGCGGCAGGCTCTCCGTCTCGTCGGCCCTGACGATATAATCGGGATGCACCATCGAGGCGCGGCCGTTGAACCAGTCGATCTTGCCGCTGACCGTCACCTCCGCGTCAACAGGCAGCTGCTTCTCCAGCCATGCCGCCTGTCCGCGGAAGAACACCAGCGTCAGTTCGCCCGTCTCGTCATGCAGGAAGACGCGGTAGGGGATATTGCTTTTGCCGCCCGGCGGCACCTGGTGGCGGTCGACGCGCGCCGTGATCGTCACGATTGCGCCCTGCGGCGCGCGGGCGATGCCTGGCTGGTTGCGCCGGTCGATCAGCGAGAAGGGCGCGTGGAAGAGCAGGTCTATGACCCGGCAATCCTCCAGCGACTCGCGCCCGAGCAGCTTGACCAGCAGGTCGGCGATCTTCGGGCCGACGCCCGGAAGGCCCGAAATAGGGGAAAACAGAGGATCGAGAATGGCGGGGCGCATGCGGCCAAAATGCGATAAACAATGCGGCCTTGGCAAGGCTGACAAGCCGCTTTCCAGGGTCTATAGAGGCGCATCAACAGGAAGGTATGCCATGACAGGTGTCACGCTCACCAGTGCCGGTCTCGACCCGCGCCGCCGCCGGATCCTTTTCCGCTGCTGGCATCGCGGCATCCGCGAAATGGATCTGGTCTTCGGCCAGTTCGCCGAAGCCGAGGTTGCCAGACTGTCGGAAGCCGAACTCGACGAGTTCGAGACGATCATGGCGGAAGAGGACAATGATCTCGTCCGCTGGATCATGGGAACATGGCCGGTGCCTGAGCGTTTCCAGACACCGATGTTTGCCCGCATTGCCGCCTATAAGCCCGATTTTGACAAGCCCCTCAGGACGCCGGAATGATCCCTGGTTTCGATGCGAAGAAGCTTGCGGCCATTGCCGAGCCGCTGACGATCGGCAATGTGCCGGCAGGTCTTGAAACGCTGCTGCTCGCCGAGCTCGCCCGAACGGGAGAGCCGGTCGCCTATGTCATGTCCGACGGCCACCGCATGGCCGATCTGGAGCAAATGCTGAGCTTCGTCGCCCCCGACATTCCGGTTCTCACCCTGCCGGCCTGGGACTGTCTGCCCTATGACCGCGTCTCGCCGAGCGCCGACACCTCGGCCCGCCGGCTGGCTGCGCTCGGTGGCCTCATCGCCCATCGCAAGAAGCCGCATGCGGCAATCGTGCTCGTCACCGCCAATGCCATGCTGCAGAAGGTGGCGCCGCAGGATGTCATCGAAAGCCTGAGCTTTTCGGCCCGTCCCGGCAACCAGCTGCGCATGGACGATCTCGCCGGCCGCCTGGAGCGCAATGGCTTCGAGCGGGTCGCCACCGTTCGCGAAGTCGGCGAATATGCGGTGCGCGGCGGCATTCTCGATGTCTTCGTGCCGGGTTCCGAAGAGCCGGTCCGCCTCGATTTCTTCGGCGATACGCTGGAGAGCATCCGCTCCTTCGATCCGGCCAGCCAGCGCACGATCGGGCAGGTGCGTGCCCTCGATCTCAATCCGATGAGCGAGGTGACGCTGACGCCCGATACGATCAGCCGTTTCCGCAAGAATTACCTCTCCGCTTTCGGCGCGACCACACGCGACGACGCGCTCTATCTTGCCGTCTCCGAAGGCCGCCGTTACCCCGGCATGGAGCACTGGCTGCCGCTCTTCTACGAGAAGCTCGATACCGTCTTCGATTATTTGAGCGGCTTCCGGATCGTCATCGACCATACGGTGCGTGAAGCAGCCGAAGAGCGCTCCAAGCTCGTTTTCGATTATTACGACGCCCGCCTGAACTCCGGCCAGCCGTCCAAGGGGATGACGCAGGGCACGCCTTACAAGCCGGTGACGCCGGGCCAGCTCTATCTCGACAGCAAGCTTTTCGTCAAAACCCTCGATGCGCTCGGCGCGATCCGCATCAGCCCCTTCAACGAGCATGAGGGCGAGGCGCGGCGGGTCGTCAATGTCGACGCCCGCCAGGGCCAGCGCTGGGCCCGCTCGAACGCCGAAGGCGGCGGCGATGCCGAACGCATCAACATCTTCGACGTCGTCGTCAAGCATATCGCCGACCGCCGCGCCGCCGGCGCGAAAGTGCTCGTCACCGCCTGGACCGAAGGCTCGCTGGAACGCCTGCTGCAGGTGCTGAACGAGCACGGCCTCGAAAAGGTCAAGCCGATCGAGGCGCTGAAGGATGTCGGCTCGCTGGCGAGAGGCGAGGCGGCCGCTGCCGTGCTCAGCCTCGAAGCCGGCTTCGAGGCCGGCGATCTCGTCGTCATCGGCGAGCAGGATATCCTCGGCGACCGTATGGTGCGCCGCTCCAAGCGCCGCAAGCGCGCCGCCGATTTCATTTCGGAGGTCGCGGGCCTCGACGAGGGCTCGATCGTCGTCCACGCCGAACACGGCATCGGCCGCTTCATCGGGCTGAGGACCATCGAGGCCGCAGGCGCGCCGCATGCCTGCCTCGAACTGCAATATGCCGACGAGGCCAAGCTCTTCCTGCCGGTCGAAAACATCGATCTTCTCTCGCGCTACGGCGGCGAGGGCACCGAAGCCCAGCTCGACAAGCTCGGTGGCGGCGCCTGGCAGATGCGCAAGGCCAAGCTCAAGAAGCGCCTGCTCGACATGGCCGATGCGCTGATCCGCATCGCCGCCGAGCGCCTGACGCGCCACGCGCCGATGCTGACGACGCCGGAAGGCCTTTACGACGAATTCGCTGCCCGCTTCCCCTATGACGAGACCGAGGACCAGGAAAACGCCATCGAAGCCGTGCGCTCCGATCTCGGTGCCGGCCGGCCGATGGATCGCCTCGTCTGTGGCGACGTCGGCTTCGGCAAGACCGAAGTGGCGCTGCGCGCTGCCTTCGTCGCGGCGATGAACGGCGCCCAGGTCGCCGTCGTCGTGCCGACGACACTGCTTTCCCGCCAGCATTTCAAGACCTTCTCCGACCGTTTCCGTGGTCTGCCGGTGCGCATCCAGCAGGCCTCGCGCCTCGTCGGCGCCAAGGAACTGGCGCTGACCAAGAAGGAAGTGGCGGAAGGCAAGACCGATATCGTCGTCGGCACCCATGCGCTGCTCGGCGCCGGCATCAAATTCGCCAATCTCGGTCTGCTCGTCATCGACGAGGAACAGCATTTCGGCGTCAAGCACAAGGAGAGGCTGAAGGAGCTGAAAAGCGACGTGCACGTGCTGACGCTGTCGGCAACGCCGATCCCGCGCACCCTGCAGCTCGCCATGACCGGTGTGCGCGAATTGTCGCTGATCACCACCCCGCCGGTCGACCGCATGGCGGTGCGCACCTTCATTTCGCCTTTTGACAGCCTGGTCATCCGCGAGACGCTGATGCGCGAGCATTATCGCGGCGGCCAAAGCTTCTATGTCTGCCCAAGGCTTGCCGATCTCGAGGACGTGCATGCCTTCCTGCAGTCGGATTTGCCGGAGCTGAAGGTCGCCGTCGCCCATGGCCAGATGCCGGCCGGCGAACTCGAAGACATCATGAACGCTTTCTACGAAGGCCGTTACGACGTGCTGTTGTCGACCACCATCGTCGAATCCGGCCTCGACGTACCCACCGCCAATACGCTGATCGTCCACCGCGCCGACATGTTCGGCCTTGCCCAGCTCTATCAGCTGCGCGGCCGCGTCGGCCGCTCGAAGGTGCGCGCTTTTGCGCTCTTCACCCTGCCTGTTAATAAGGTGCTGACGGCCACCGCCGAACGCCGCCTCAAGGTGCTGCAGTCGCTGGATACGCTCGGTGCCGGCTTCCAGTTGGCAAGCCACGATCTCGATATCCGCGGCGCCGGCAATCTGCTCGGCGAGGAGCAGTCCGGCCATATCAAGGAGGTCGGCTTCGAGCTTTACCAGCAGATGCTGGAAGAGGCGGTCGCCGAGGTCAAGGGTGTCGACGAGATCCACGATACCGGCTGGTCACCGCAGATCTCCGTCGGCACGACGGTGATGATCCCGGAAGGCTACGTGCCTGATCTGCACCTGCGCATGGCGCTCTACCGCCGTCTCGGCGAAATCACCGAACTCAAGGAGATCGACGGCTTCGGCGCCGAGATGATCGACCGCTTCGGCCCGATGCCGATCGAAGTCCAGCACCTGCTGAAGATCGTCTACATCAAGTCGCTCTGCCGCACCGCCAATGTCGAAAAGCTCGATGCCGGCCCGAAGGGCGTCGTCGTGCAGTTCCGCAACAAGGAATTCCCCAACCCGGCAAACCTCGTCGGTTATATCGGCAAGCAGGGCACGATGGCGAAGATCCGCCCCGACCACAGCCTGTTCCTGACCCGCGACCTGCCGACGCCGGAAAAACGCCTGCAGGGCGCTGCCGTCATCATGACGCAGCTGGCTGAATTTGCGAAATAGAGCAATTCCAGCAAAACTGTACCTCGGTTTTGCATCCGGAATTGTGTGGAAAAAGGAGACAAGGATGGCGAAATACGGCGCAACGATCGCCTGGCAGCGGAGCGGCGAGACCTTCACCGACAACCGCTACAGCCGCGTCCACCGCTGGACCTTCGACGGCGGCACCGAGGTGAGGGCATCTTCCTCCTCGCATGTCGTTCCGCTGCCCTATTCCGCCGAAGATGCCGTCGATCCGGAGGAAGCTTTCGTCGCCTCGCTCTCCAGCTGCCACATGCTCTGGTTCCTGTCGATCGCCGCCAAACAGCGCTTTTGCGTCGACAGCTACACCGATGCCGCCGAGGGCATCATGGAGAAGAATGCCGAAGGCCGCCTTGCCATGACCGTCGTGACCCTCCGTCCGCATGTCGTCTTCAGCGGCGAAAAGCAGCCCTCGCTGAGCGAGCTGGAAGCTCTACACGATCGCGCTCACGGCGAATGCTTCATTGCAAATTCGGTGAAGACCGATGTGCGCTGCGTTCCGGTTCTGGGCTGAACCTGGAGCCGGCAGCGTTAGTTCATGCCTGATCGCGCCTCGGCCTTCGCCTTGGCGATGTCGCGCAGCGCGTTCGCCAACACGTCGGGCGTCTGTGCGCCGCTGACGGCATATTGCTGGTCGAAGATGAAGAAGGGCACGCCGTTGACGCCCATCTCCTGGGCCGCCTTGATTTCGGCGACGATCAGATCGCGGTCGGCATCGGAGGCAAGCAGCGAGGCGATGACCGAGCGGTCTAGGCCTGATTTTTCGGCGATATCGAGCAGCACCGCATGGTCGCCGACATTGTGGCCTTCCTCGAAATTCGCCTTGAACAGCGCGGCAACGACCTTGTCCTGCTTCTCGCGGCCTTCGATCATCGCCCAGTGGACCAACCGATGTGCGTCGAGCGTGTTCGGGCCGATCTTGATCGCCTCGAAATTGAAGGAGACGCCGACCTCGCGGCCGTAATCGGTGAGCATCTTGTGCGCCTGGGCCACACGCTCCTCGCCGCCGAGCTTTTCCGCCAGCGCCTTCTTCTGGTCGACGCCTTCCTTTGGGTAGTCGGGATTGAGCTGGTACGGCCGCCAGTTGATGTCGACGCCGATTTGGTCCTGAACTTCGGCGATGGCGAGCTCCAGGCGCGCCTTGCCGAGATAGCACCAGGGGCAGACGACATCCGAGACGACGTCGATGGTGATACGCTCCATAATAATCTTCCTTATTCTCATGCATCTCCGCACGGCGACATTTCGGCCGGCAGCGGTTCGGTTGCTTCCTATTGCGCGCTCACGTCCCACCATACCGGCAGCTGGTAGCCGTAGAGCGGCACCGTGTCGGGATGGCCGATGCGCTTGCTGCGCGCCACCCATTGTTGGTCCATATGATAGAGCGGCAGCACGTAATGGCCGGAAAGCAGCAGCCGGTCGTAGGAGCGCACCGCCGCGGTGAAATCCTCGGCGGAGCGCGCCCCGAGCAGATGGTCGATCAGCGTGTCGAGATCGGGATCGTTGGCGCCTGCAAAGCTGTCCGTCCCCTCCTGCGTGCGCACAGCCGAAGACCAGCGGCCGAGCTGTTCGGTTCCAGGCGAGAGCGAAGACGTGTAGGACTTGAGGATCATGTCGTAATCGAAGCTGTTCGTCCGGCTCTGATACTGCGAATCGTCGACCGTACGGATCGCGGCGGCGATGCCGATCGTCTGCAGCGAACGCTGGTAGGCGACGGCGAGTTTCTCCTGGTCGGCATTCTGCGTCATGATCTCGAAGGCGAGCTGGCGGCCGGAGGCGTCAAGCATCTTGCCGCCTTGGATCGTATAGCCGCCCTGCTTCAACAGCGCGACGGCCTGTTTCAGTACATTGCGGTCGCGGCCGGAGCCGTCGGTGACGGGCAGCTTGTAGGTGCCGTCGAGAATCTCTGGCGCGATCTTGTCCTTGATCGGCCCGAGCTGGGCAAGTTCCCTCGCATCGGCCGGAACGCCAAAGCTCGACAGCTCGGAATTCTGCCAGAAGCTCTGCGTACGCTTGTAGGCTCCGGAATAGAGGTTCTTGTTCGCCCATTCAAAATCGAACACCAGCGACAGGCCCTCGCGCACCTTGAGATCGGCAAAGATCGGCCGGCGCGTGTTGAACACGAAGCCGAGCATGCCGCTCGGCAGTTTAGGCGTGAACGCATCCTTGATTGCAGCCCCCGAGGTGACGGCGGGGAAATCATAGGCATTGGCCCAATGGCCGGGATTGCCGTCAGGGTAGGTGTCGACGTCGCCTTTCTTGAAGGCCTCGAACAGCGTCGTGTCCTGCAGGAAATACTGGACGGTGATCTGGTCGTAATTGTCCGTGCCGACCTTGGCGGGAATGTCCTTGCCCCAGTAATTCGGGTCGCGCTCATAGGTGATGCTCTCGCCGGGCTTCACCGTCTTTACCTTATAGGGGCCAGAGCCGACCGGCGGCGTCAGCGCTGTGCGGTCGAAGGTTTCGGGATCGACCGCATGTTTGGGCAGCACCGGGAAAAGGCCGAAGATCAAAGGCGTCTCACGGTTAGCTTTGTCGGTGAAGGTCAAGCGCACGCTACGCTCGCCGACCCTTTCCACCTTGGCGACGAATTTCTTCAGGGGGGTTGCGTAGCGCGGGAGGCCTTTGTCGCGCATCAGCTCGAAGGTGAACATCACGTCTTCGGGCGTCACCGGCTGGCCGTCGTCCCATTTCGCCTTCGGATTGAGATTGAACTGGATGAAGCTCCTGTTGTCGTCCCATTCGACCGTCTCGGCAAGCAGGCCGTAAAGCGTGAAGGGTTCGTCCCTGGAGCGCTGCATCAGCGATTCGTAGACGAGATTGCCATATTCCGGATCCCACATGCCGCGCGCCGTCGTGCGCATGCTCTTCAGGATGAACGGGTTGAGACTGTCGAAGGTGCCGACGACGCCGTAAGTGATCTTGCCGCCCTTTTTCACGTCGGGGTTGACGTAAGGGAAGTGTTTGTAGTCGGCCGGCAAGGCCGGCTCGCCGTGCATCGCGATGCCGTGCAGCGGCTCGGCAGCGACAGTGCCGCACAGCAGCGAGAGGACGAGAGGGACGACAATCCGGAGCATTCGGCAATCCTTGATCCGTGAAAACGGGGCATGATTCACCGCGGAGATTATCATGGGGTCGATCGATTCCAACACTGAGCGGCGATTTCTTTGGCATCGCGACGAAATGCACCTCAAATTGCCAAAGAAATGCTGGATATCTTGAACGCTGCGATGTAACAGGTGAACCCGAAGTTTAGGGGTCATGCATTTGCCTTATTTTTTTAAGAGGTGGAGTGCCGAACGACCCGATGGTTGGGGCGGCAAACCGCTGCTCCGAACGGATATCAGGAGACGGAATTCGTTATGATGTTCAAGTCTGAAAAGAAAATGCGGGCAGCACTGTCCGTTCTGGCAGTGGTGTTCGGCGCTTCGGCTCCGGTCTCCTCCTTCGCACAGGATGCGGCGGCACAGGCTCCGGCCGATGCCCCGGCACAGGCCGCAGGAGCGCCGAAGCTCGGCTGGTACAAGACCTGCAGCAAGCAGGAAGACAACGACATCTGTGTTGTCCAGAACCTGATCCTCGCCAATGGCGGCCAGCTTGTTACAGCAGTCGGCCTGATCTCGGTTTCCGGCAAGATCAACCGCAAGCTCTTGCAGGTCTCGGTTCCCACGGCACGCCTGGTTCCTCCCGGCGTCATCATGCAGATCGACGGCGGCAAGGGCCAGAAGCTCGACTACGCCGTCTGCCTGCCGGACAAGTGCACAGCCGAAATTCCGCTGACCGACGCGATGATCGCCAGCCTCAAGAAGGGCAGCGACGTGATCTTCACTTCAATCAACTTCCGCCGCGCCCCGAACCCGATCAAGATTTCGCTTGAAGGCTTCACCGGCGCTTATGACGGCGAACCGGTTTCCGAATCCAAGCTCGCTGAAAGCCAGCGCAGCCTGCAGGACAGCATGCAGAAGAAGGCCGAAGAAGCCCGCAAGAAGCTTGAAGATGCCCAGAAGGCAGCCAAGGCGCAGTAATCCTGCCGCTTTCTTTGAAACAGAGACCCGGCTTCGCGCCGGGTTTTTTGTTGCGCAATGAAAAGGCCTCGCCGGGAGAAGCGAGGCCTTGATTTAACGATCGGCACGAGTGAGTTAGTGGGCGAAGCTCATCTTGGGTTTGAACTGCCCTGACGGGGCCTGATCGAAGATCTGGTAGATCTGTGGGTTGCGAAGCGGCGTGCCGCTTTCGTCGTTCATCAGGTTCTGTTCGGAGACGTAAGCGACATATTCGCTCTCGTCATTCTCGGCAAGCAGGTGATAGAAGGGCTGGTCCCTGCTCGGGCGCACCTCGGCCGGAATGGAATTCCACCATTCCTCCGTATTCGCGAACTCCGGATCAACGTCAAAGATGACGCCGCGAAACGGAAAAACCTTGTGCCGAACCACTTCGCCGATGCTGAACTTTGCTACTCTTTCTTTCATGGTACGACTTCCTTTCATCACCAAATTTGGTGATTGGCGCCGCGCAAATCAAGATTTTGCACGCCGTTCGTCACATGAACGTCATATCCTCGCCATTTGCCGTTCGTGACCTGGGAGGCGAAAGCCCCGGCGGGCCGGGACTTTCTGTGTTCAGGGCCCGATCAGGCCGAATAGTACATGTCGTATTCGACCGGATGCGGCGTCATTTCGAAACGCATCACCTCAGCCATCTTCAACTCGATGAAGGCATCGATCTGGTCGTCGTCGAAGACGCCGCCGGCCGTCAGGAACTTGCGATCCTTGTCGAGACTTTCGAGTGCTTCGCGCAAGCTGCCGCAGACGGTCGGGATCTTCTTCAGTTCCTTCGGCGGCAGGTCGTAGAGATCCTTGTCCATGGCCTTGCCCGGATGGATCTTGTTCTTGATGCCGTCGAGGCCGGCCATCAGCATGGCGGCAAAGGCGAGATAGGGGTTGGCGGTCGGATCCGGGAAGCGGACTTCGACGCGCTTTGCCTTCGGGTTGGTGCCGAACGGAATGCGGCAGGAAGCCGAGCGGTTGCGGGCCGAATAGGCCAGCAGTACCGGTGCTTCATAACCCGGGACCAGACGCTTGTAGGAATTCGTCGACGGATTGGTGAAGGCGTTGATCGCCTTGGCGTGCTTGATGATGCCGCCGATATAGAACAGGCAGCTCTCGGAAAGGCCGGCATATTCGTCGCCGGCAAAGGTCGGCTTGCCGCCCTTCCAGATCGACTGGTGCACATGCATGCCCGAGCCGTTGTCGCCGAAGATCGGCTTCGGCATGAAGGTCGCTGTCTTGCCATAGGCGTTGGCCACCTGGTGCACGACGTATTTGTAGATCTGCATCTTGTCGGCGTTGCGCACCAGCGTATCGAACTTGATGCCGAGTTCGTGCTGGGCAGCAGCCACTTCGTGGTGATGCTTTTCGACGACGACGCCCATTTCGGAGAGCACCGTCAGCATTTCAGAACGCATGTCCTGGGCGCTGTCGACGGGGGGAACCGGGAAGTAGCCGCCCTTGACGCGCGGACGGTGGCCGAGGTTGCCGGTCTCGTAGTCGGTGTCGTCGTTCGACGGCAATTCGGTGGAATCGAGCTTGAAGCCGGTGTTATAAGGATCGGCCTTGTACTTGACGTCGTCGAAGACGAAGAATTCGGCTTCCGGGCCGACGAAGATGGTATCGCCGATGCCTGATGCCTTGAGATAGGCTTCGGCCTTCTTGGCGGTGCCGCGCGGATCGCGGTTATAGGCCTCGCCGGAGACCGGATCGAGGATGTCGCAGACGATGACCATGGTCGACTGGGCGAAGAACGGGTCCATATGCACCGTTTCGGTGTCGGGCATCAGCACCATGTCGGACTCGTTGATGGCCTTCCAGCCGCCGATCGAGGAGCCGTCGAACATCACGCCGTCAGCGAACATGTCTTCGTCGACGCAGACGACGTCCATCGTCACATGCTGTAGCTTGCCCTTCGGGTCGGTGAAACGCAGATCGACGAACTTTACGTCGTTCTCCTTGATCTGCTTCAGAATTTCGCTTGCGGTCGCCATTAATGAGTTTCCTCCGATTTGCGATGACGGTGTAGGTCGGCGATGACGGTAACGGACTTTGCGCGATTGGCAAAGTGGTCAGATGGCATCGATGCCGGTCTCGCCGGTGCGGATGCGGATAACCTCTTCGATGTTGGAGACGAAGATCTTTCCGTCGCCGATGCGGCCGGTCTGCGCCGCCTTGCGGATCGCATCGATGACGGCCTCCGCGTTCTCGTCGGCCAGTACGACCTCGACTTTAACCTTCGGCAGGAAATCGACGACGTATTCAGCTCCGCGGTAGAGTTCCGTGTGGCCCTTCTGACGGCCGAAACCCTTGGCTTCCGTGACCGTGATACCCTGCAGGCCAACTTCCTGAAGGGCTTCCTTCACTTCGTCCAGCTTGAAAGGCTTAATGATCGCTTCGATCTTTTTCATGAGAAAATGTCTCTCCGCTTCTCTTGTTATGGCAGGAATTTTCCCGCTCGCCGGATATGATGCAGATATCGTGCCAGTTTGAAATCCATCTTGTCGAAAAAACACGTCGATTCTGTCAAAACAGGCGCGTTTGCGGGGAATTCTATGTGGTTTTGGTGGCGGAACGGGTGGAAAAACATTGTCTCCGATCAAAATCACATCCGAAACGGAAAAAGTCAGGTATTTTCGCAACTGCGAATACACATCGTCTGGAGATGAAAATATAGGCAAATGCTTAAATTGCGTCCTTCTCTTTGGTATTTCAGGCGGTTGTTTTTTAGGCGTTTTTTGATTGAATAGGGTGATGATCAAACATCTGTCCGACCTTCTTCTCACGCCTGCCGAAATGGCCGCGGTCGACGCGGCCGCTGCGGCATCCGGCATCGACTCCTTCGGTCTGATGGAGGGGGCAGGTGCCGCGGTCGCGGCCGCTGCTCTGCGCCTTTATCCCGGAGCTTTGCGTTTCGTCGCACTCTGCGGACCGGGCAACAATGGCGGCGACGCCTATGTCGCAGCCCGTCATCTGCAGGAAAGCGGGGCGAGGGTGGCGCTCTTCCACCTCGGCGATCCCATGAGGCTGAAAGGTGATGCCGCCCGTGCCCACATGAACTGCGCGCTCAAGGGACAGGAACTCGACCTCTATCGGCCGGAAACCGGCGACGTCGTCGTCGATGGCTTGTTCGGGGCGGGGCTTGGCCGCGAGGTGCCGGCCGATGTGCGCGCGCTGATCGGCCGCGTCACCGAGGCCGATATTCCTGTGCTCGCCATCGATCTGCCCTCCGGCCTCGATGGTCGCACCGGCAAGGTGCTGGGTGCCGCCTTCCGGGCCTGCAACACCATCACCTTCATGACCCGCAAGCCCGGTCATCTGCTGATGCCGGGTAGGGAGCTTTGCGGTGAATTAGAGGTCTTCGATATCGGTATTCCCGCCCGCATCATCCGCGCTGAGGCAGGCGGTGTCATCGCCGAGAACACGCCGGATGCCTGGAAGCGCGTGCTGCCGGCCGAGCAACTGGAAACCCACAAATACAAGCGCGGTCATCTGGTCGTCTTCTCAGGCGAGGCCCACAAGACAGGTGCCGCGCGCATGTCGGCGATCTCGGGCCTGAAGGCCGGCGCCGGCTTGGTGACCATCGCAGCCCCCCGCGCGGCGATGGCCGCCAATGCTGCGCATCTCACCGCCGTCATGCTGCATGCCATCGACGACGAGGCCGACCTCGGCGACTGGCTCTCCGACAAGCGGCTGCAGACCTTCGTCCTCGGCCCCGGTTTCGGTATCGGCGCCAGGGCGCGCGGCTTCGTCTCGGTCGTTGCCGATCGCCATCTGGTGCTCGATGCCGACGGCATCTCCTCGTTCAAGGACGATCCGCAACAGCTGTTTGATCTTTTCCGGGGTGAGCCGCGTCTGGTGCTGACGCCGCACGAGGGCGAATTCGCCCGGCTCTTTCCCGATATCGGCGGCGACGATAGGCTCGGCAAGGTGGACAAGGCTGTGGCCGCCGCCCGCCGCGCCAATGCCGCGATTATCTACAAAGGCGCCGATACCGTCATCGCCGCGCCAGACGGCCGTGCGCTCATCAATACCAACGCTCCCGTCTGGCTTGCCACCGCCGGTTCCGGCGACGTGCTTGCCGGCATCATCGGCGGATTGCTGGCCCAGGGCCTGCCGGCCTTCGAGGCCGCGGCCGCCGGCGTCTGGCTGCACGGCGAGGCAGGCCAACGCGCCGGCAAGGGGCTGACGGCGGAGGAGCTTGCAGCCGAGGTGTTGCCCCTTTAGAGCGCCTTGCGTCCTTTGGGACGCACAAAGGACGCTCTAGCTCTTTCAATCGCATTGTGCTTTCCGACAATCGATTCCGATTTTCGGTCCGATGCGCTTGCGCCTCGGCATGGGCCAGGATTGAGGAGCGCGGACGCCGCGGATCCAGCCATCTGCCGGATCTGCCCGCTGATGGCCTCCTGCACCTCTGACGCAGAAGCAGCATCGAGGGCGGGTTGAACTCGATGCCGGCTGAATAACGGCCATTGTCGCCGCGATCCTTGCGTGGCATCTTCCCGGCGGAGGATTCCGCGTCTCGTTCACGGGCTTTCCGTTTTGCTGTGTAAGTTTGTCTTCCCGACGGAGGCTCGAATGAGTATTGGCCTGATCGCCCTTCTTGATGATATCGCGGCATTGGCCAAGGTGGCTGCGGCCTCGCTCGACGATATTGCCGGCCAGGCGGCCAAAGCAGGCGCGAAAGCGGCTGGCGTCGTCATTGACGATGCGGCCGTCACACCCCGCTATGTCACCGGATTTTCGGCAGCACGCGAATTGCCGATCATCGGCAAGATCGCGCTCGGCTCGCTGAAGAACAAGCTTCTGATCCTGCTTCCGGCAGCACTGATCCTGAGCCTTGTCGCACCGCAGGCGATCACACCGCTGCTGATGATTGGCGGACTTTATCTCTGCTACGAGGGTGTGGAAAAAGTCTACGGGCTGGTGCTGCCGCACGCGGCCCACGCCCATGAATCGGCGCTCGAGGCGACGAGCCTCGATGCCAAATCCATAGAAGACGAGAAGGTTGCCGGCGCAATCAAGACGGATTTCATTCTGTCGGCCGAGATCATGGCGATTACGCTCGCCGCAGTGCCGTCAGGCAGCATGTTCACGCAGGCCGTCATCCTTGCCGTCGTTGGGCTGGGCATCACGGTCTTGGTCTATGGCGGTGTGGCGCTTATCGTCAAGGCCGATGATCTGGGTCTGATGCTGGCGCGTGTGCGGACGGCGTCTCCGATCGGCGCATTCCTGCGTTCGATCGGAAAGGGGCTCGTCACAGGCATGCCTTATTTTCTGAAAGTGCTCGGCATTGTCGGAACAGCCGCCATGATCTGGGTCGGCGGCGGCATCATCGTTCATGGCCTCGAAGCCTATGGCATCGGCGGCCTTGCGCATCTGATCCATGATGCCGGTGAGGCGACGGCGCATGCAGTTCCCGTTCTGGCATCGGTGCTCAGCTGGATCGTCGAGGCCGCAGGAGCTGGCATCGTCGGGATCGTCGCCGGCTTGATTGCAATTCCGGTCGCCGGCTACGCCGTTTCGCCGCTATGGCGGCACCTCAAGTCGCTCCTGCCGCGCCGGAAAGAGGCGCTGGCGAACGAGAAAAAATGAAGCCTGCCGTTATCGGCGGGCCAGCCTTGCCTACTTCGCCAGCGCCTGCTGCAGGGCGATTGCCCCATGCGGCGCATTGACCTTGCCCTCATGGATCATGAAGGCAAAGACGTCGCGCGGCTCGGTCTTCACCTTGCGATCTCCATCGATCAGCGGCAGGTCATCAGGAACCTTGCCCTCCGCCCAGGTCTCCAGCCGGTCAGCCCAGGCCTTCAGGTCCTTTTCCGGATAGCAGGTCGGAATATCGTCTGATCCCTTCTGCAGCCGCGCATAGACGAAATCGGCCGTCACGTCGGCGATCATTGGATATTCGAAATGTTCGGCGCAAACAGGCGCCACGCCGTATTTGGCCAGCAGCGCCACGAACTCCGGCACCTTGAAGGAATCGTGCCGCACCTCGACCACGTGGCGGAGTGTCAGCCCCTCCTGTTTTGCCGGCAGCAAGTTCAGGAAGGCTTCGAAATCCTCTGCATCGAACTTCTTCGTCGGCGCGAACTGCCAGAGCAGCGGCCCGAGATGATCGCCGAGTTCGCTGATGCCCGATGACAGGAACCGCTCCATCGATTCACCGGCTTCGGCAAGCACCCGCCGATTGGTGACGAAACGTGTCGCCTTCAGCGAGAAGATGAAGCCGTCGGGCACGTCAGCCGCCCATTTGGCAAAGACCGCAGGCTTCTGCGTGCTGTAATAGGTGCCGTTGACCTCGATGACCTTCAGCTGGCGGCTGGCATAATTCAGCTCGTCCTTCTGTTTCAGGCTCTCGGGAAAGAAATGCCCGCGCCAGGGCTCGAAGGTCCAGCCGCCGATGCCGGTGCGGATAGTGCCGGATTTCGTCATGTCGTCCTCCCCATTCGCAGCCGCTCAGGCCGCATTGATCTCTTTCGTCATGTCGACGAGCGTCCATCCCGGCCGATAAGGGTTCGGCCGGCGACCCGTTTCCTGAAACCCGAAGGCGCTATAGAGCGCGATGTTCCGCTCCATCCGCGCATTGGTGTAGAGCCGGATCTCCGGCAAGGCCCATGCCCGCGCCTTGCCTTCCAGCCAGCGCAGCATTGCCAGTCCATGCCCGGCGCCCTGAAAGGCCGGCGAGACCGCGATGCTGAACAGCATGAGGTGATCGGAATGTTGCTCGACGACCACCAGGCCGGCCGTCTGCCCGTCGATCTCGCAGAGCCAGACCTCGCCGCGTTCGATCCGCGGCGCGTAATCCTCCGTCACCGGCATCGGCGGAGCGCCGAACAGCTCGCTATAGGGCCGATAGGCGGCTGCTGTCAGCGTCGCGATCGTTTCCAGATCATCGGGCGACGCCGTCCTCATCGTCATTCCGCCGCAACCGCCTTCTTCGCTGGCCGCCGCTCCAGCAATTCCTTCAGGAATTGCCCGGTATAGGACCGCTTTTCCTTGACGATCGCTTCCGGCGTGCCGGTCGCGACGATCTCGCCGCCGCCGTCGCCGCCTTCGGGGCCGAAATCGAGCACCCAGTCGGCCGTCTTGATGACTTCGAGATTGTGCTCGATCACCACCACCGAGTTACCCTGGTTGACCAGTTCGTGCAGCATTTCGAGCAGCTTGGCGACGTCGTGGAAATGCAGGCCGGTCGTCGGTTCATCGAGAATGTAGAGTGTGCGCCCCGTCGAGCGTTTCGACAGTTCCTTGGCGAGCTTGACGCGCTGCGCTTCGCCGCCCGAGAGCGTATTCGCCTGCTGGCCGACCTTGATATAACCGAGGCCGACATCCTTCAGCGATTGCAGCTTGTCGCGCACCGCAGGCACCGCCGCAAAGAAATCGACGCCTTCTTCCACCGTCATGTCGAGCACCTCGGCGATCGACTTCTGCTTGAAGGTGACATCGAGTGTCTCTCTGTTATAGCGCTTGCCGTGGCAGACATCGCAAGTGACGTAGACATCGGGCAGGAAGTGCATCTCGATCTTGATGACGCCGTCGCCCTGGCAGGCCTCGCAGCGTCCGCCTTTGACGTTGAACGAGAAGCGGCCCGGCTGGTAGCCGCGCGCCTTTGCCTCCGGCAGGCCGGCGAACCAGTCGCGGATCGGCGTGAAGGCGCCGGTATAGGTCGCCGGGTTCGAGCGCGGCGTACGGCCGATCGGCGACTGGTCGATGTCGATCACCTTGTCGATATGCTCGAAGCCGTCGATGCGATCGTGATCGGCCGGGTTTTCACGTGCGCCCATGACGCGGCGTGCCGCCGATTTATAAAGCGTCTCGATCAGGAAGGTGGATTTGCCGCCGCCGGAAACGCCGGTCACCGCCGTGAACACGCCGAGCGGGATCGACGCCGTGACATTCTTCAGATTGTTGCCGCGCGCCCCGACCACCTTGATCTCGCGGCCCTTCTTCGGCTTGCGGCGCTCGTCGGGAACGGGAACGCCAAGTTCGCCGGAGAGATATTTACCGGTCAGCGAGTTCGGACTGTCCATGATGTCCTGCGGCGTACCATGGGCAATGACCTGACCGCCGTGAATGCCGGCCGCCGGGCCGATATCGACCACGTCGTCGGCCGTCATGATCGCATCCTCGTCATGTTCCACGACAATGACGGTGTTGCCGATGTCGCGCAGGTGCTTCAGCGTGTCGAGCAGCCGGGCATTGTCACGCTGATGCAAGCCGATCGACGGCTCGTCGAGCACATAGAGCACGCCCGTCAGCCCGGAGCCGATCTGCGAGGCAAGCCGGATGCGCTGGCTTTCGCCGCCCGACAGCGTGCCGGAATTGCGCGACAGGCTGAGATATTCCAGGCCGACATCATTGAGGAAGCGCAGCCGGTCGCGGATTTCCTTGAGGATGCGCACGGCAATCTCGTTCTGCTTGGCGTTGAAGCTTGCCGGCAGCGTCTCGAACCAATCGCGGGCAACACGGATCGACATACCAGTCACTTCGCCGATATGCAGCGTGTCGATCTTCACCGCCAAGGCCTCCGGCTTCAGGCGGAAGCCGTTGCAGGAAGGGCAGGGGGCCGCCGACATGAAGCGTTCGATATCTTCGCGCGCCCAAGCGGAGTCGGTCTCCTTCCAGCGGCGCTCGAGATTGGTGATGATGCCCTCGAAATTCTTCTGCGTCGTATAGGAGCGGGCGCCGTCGGCGTAGTGGAATTCGATCTTGTCGTTGGTTCCGTTGAGGATGACGTCTTTGGCCTCGTCGGTGAGATCGTTCCAGCGGGTGCCGAGCTTGAAGCCGTAATGTTTGCCGAGCGCTTCCAGCGTCTGATTGTAATAGGGCGAGGTCGACTTGGCCCAGGGCGCGATCGCCCCGTCGCGCAGCGTCCGCTCGGGCTCGGGCACGATCAGATCCGGATCGATCTTCTGCTGGGCGCCGAGGCCGTCACAGGTCGGGCAGGCGCCGAACGGGTTGTTGAAGGAGAACAGCCTGGGTTCGATCTCGGGAATGGTGAAGCCGGAGACCGGGCAAGCGAATTTTTCCGAAAACAGCACGCGCTCATGTGTCTCGTTCAGCGACTTGTTGGCCGAGCCGCCGGCCGACGTCTCTTCCAGCGGCAGCGGCTTGTCGGCGAATTCGGCGACCGCCAGCCCGTCGGCGAGTTTCAGGCAAGTCTCCAGACTGTCGGCCAGCCGCGCCGAGACATCCGAGCGCACGACGATGCGGTCGACCACCACGTCGATATCGTGCTTATATTTCTTGTCGAGCACCGGCGCTTCAGCGATCTCATAGAACTGGCCGTCGACCTTGACGCGCTGAAAACCCTTCTTCATCAGCTCGGCCAGCTCTTTTTTGTACTCGCCTTTGCGCCCGCGCACGAGTGGCGCAAGAATATAAAGACGGGTGCCCTCGCCGAAATCGAGAATGCGGTCGACCATCTGGCTGACGGTCTGGCTCTCGATCGGCAGGCCGGTCGCTGGCGAATAGGGAACGCCGACGCGGGCAAAGAGCAGGCGCATGTAGTCGTAGATCTCGGTGACGGTGCCGACCGTCGAGCGCGGATTGCGCGAGGTGGTCTTCTGCTCGATCGAGATCGCCGGCGACAGGCCGTCGATCTGGTCGACGTCGGGCTTCTGCATCATTTCGAGGAACTGCCGGGCATAGGCCGACAGGCTCTCGACATAACGCCGCTGGCCCTCGGCATAGATCGTGTCGAACGCAAGCGAGGACTTGCCGGAACCCGAAAGCCCGGTCATGACGATCAGCTTGTTACGCGGCAGATCGAGATCGATGCTCTTCAGATTATGCTCGCGCGCGCCGCGGATGGAGATCGTCTTCAGTTCGCTCATCGTCTCTGCTTTGGTTTTCTGGATAACAGCCCTTATTTAGTGATGCCGACGGGCGAGTCGAGGCTGAATATCCGCAAGGGCTCAAGGTTTTCGATTCTGTTGACAGGATCATACGGATAAACTAGAACAAATAAAGAACAAAATTCCTGATGAGTGCATGCGGCTTTCTGATGGGATAAAGATGTGGATTAAATGCCGCCCATGCGCATCGGCGGTCCGTGATGGTTTAAGGTGCGCCGATCGATTAAACGCCGCCGGGCAGGGCGGCAGGCAGGGTGAGAAGTATGGCTGGTAGTGTGAATAAGGTAATTCTGATTGGAAACGTCGGTGCGGACCCCGAAATCCGCCGCACTCAGGATGGCCGGCCGATCGCCAATCTTCGTATCGCGACCTCGGAGACGTGGCGCGATCGCAATTCCGGCGAGCGCCGTGAGAAGACCGAATGGCACACTGTCGTCGTCTTCAACGAGGGCCTCTGCAAGGTCGTCGAGCAATATGTGAAAAAGGGCGCCAAGCTCTATATCGAAGGCCAGCTGCAGACCCGCAAATGGCAGGACCAGCAGGGCCAGGATCGCTACAGCACGGAAGTGGTGCTGCAGGGTTTCGGTTCGACACTGACGATGCTCGACGGCCGCGGTGAAGGCGGCGGCGCGAGCGGCGGCCGTGGCAGTGGCGCCGGCGGCAACGATTATGGCGACGATTACGGCGCCCCGGCTCCCGCTTCATCGCCGAGCCGCGGCGGTGGCGGCGGCGGCAACTTCTCGCGGGATCTCGACGACGATATCCCGTTCTGATCGATAGCCTTTCCTGGCTTGGTGAGAGACGTGAGAGAGCATGATGCCTTGGATGGCGTCATGCTCTTTTTCTTTGATTTCGCGGCAGATGATTCAGACCACATCGGCCGGAATTTGGGGAATTCTGAATGAGCTGCCACATCTTTAATAGAGCTTCCGGTACGCGCCTCCGACTTTGGTTGGACGAGTCACCGCCGTCGATGGATTCAACTCGATGCCGTCTGTGGGAGAGTAAAGTTTTCGCCAGCGGAGAAGGCACTCCTCATCGGACGAACGTGGCTGCGGAAATAGCTCGGCCGGTTGGAGGCATGACTGTACATGGTCTGCTGTCAGTTACCCTGGATAAGTCCACTAAAACGCAAGGTCTGCAGGTGAATGTCCCGATTGAACGTACCAAGGGAGAGAGGTGGTCCCTATCACTTGCTCCAAGTCACCACAAAGTGCTTACCGGATTTGCCGCGGAATACATGCCGGGCCTGTTCAAGGGGATAGAGGATCTTGGTGAGGCTGCATTACCTAGTTTTGGAATTCTCTCCTTTGATCGAATGGCACATTCGGACATAGGTTCGTCGATAGATATTTTTCGCGAGTTGACGAGAGCTATCGTGCGCGCTTTGACTATGGAGCAGGTTCCTGAAACGCCGAATGAGGCGTTCGCACTTCTCGCAGTTTAGATTGAAAGGCGCTCAAGGTTTTTCAGTGCGGCGTCGCGCTGATGAGATTGAACGCCGACTTTGCCCCGTCGACGACGAATTGTGCGGCAAGCGCGGCGAGGATGACGCCGAGGAGTCGCGTCAGGATCGCCCGGCCGGTGACGCCGAGAAAACGGTCCAGCCTTTCGGCGATGAGCAGCATGACGAAGGTCAGGAGCAGATTGGCGGCAATGACGCCGATCAGCTGCGCTTTCCCGATCGAGGTGGCGAGCGTGCCGGCAAGCAGGATCGTCGCCGAGATCGCGCCCGGGCCGGCGATCAGCGGCAAGGCGAGCGGGAAGACGGCGATATTCTCGATATGATCCTTGGTGATCGCCGCCTCGGTCGCCTTCTCCTTGCGCTCCTGCCGCCTCTCGAACACCATCTCGAATGCGATCCAGAACAGCAGCAGCCCGCCGGCGATGCGGAAGGCGCCGATCGAAATCCCGAGCACCCCGAGCACGCCCGCGCCGAAAAGCGCGAAGACGGCAAGGATGATGAAGGCGATGACCGAGCCGCGCAGCGCCACCTGCTTGCGCTCGGTTCGGCTCATGCCCGTCGTCAGGCCCAGAAAGATCGGCGCAAGCCCCGGTGGATCGATGGTGACGAGCAGCGTCGTGAAGGCGTTGATCAATTGGTCGGCGCTTGCCATCGGCTCTCCGGAACCCCATATGGGTGCGTGGTTTTTATGATTGTGAAGCGGGGATTCCGATTTGGCAAATATCCCGCGGCGGCCCGCGGCGGATTTGTCCGGTCCGGCCGCGCAACTTGCATGTTTTACCCTCTTTAAGCCGCAAAAGCCTGTTCAAAACGCGCTGTGAAATTGGCGCGGCAACAGGCTTTCCGCTATAAATCTTCAAGTGATTCTAGAAGAGATCGTGATCTGTTTTGACTGAGCAAACACCCCCCGGCGGCGGGAAGCTCCCGCCAGGCATCGAGCCCATCTCCATCATGGAGGAAATGCAGCGGTCGTATCTCGATTACGCCATGAGCGTCATCGTCAGCCGCGCGCTGCCCGACGTGCGCGACGGCCTGAAGCCCGTGCACCGGCGCATCCTCTACGGCATGTCCGAACTCGGCATCGACTGGAACAAGAAATACGTCAAATGCGCCCGCGTCACCGGTGACGTGATGGGTAAATTCCATCCGCACGGCAATTCCGCGATCTATGATGCGCTCGCCCGCATGGCGCAGCCCTGGTCGCTGCGTCTGCCGCTGATCGACGGTCAGGGCAATTTCGGTTCGGTCGATGGTGATCCGCCGGCGGCCGAACGTTATACCGAATGCCGCCTCGAAAAGGCTGCCCACTCGCTGCTCGACGATCTCGACAAGGAAACCGTCGATTTCCGCGACAACTACGACGGCACGCTTTCCGAGCCGGTCGTGGTGCCCGCCAAGTTCCCGAACCTGCTCGTCAACGGCGCCGGCGGCATCGCAGTCGGCATGGCGACCAACATCCCGCCGCACAATCTCTCCGAAGTCATCGACGGCTGCATCGCGCTGATCGACGATCCGGCAATCGAGCTGCCGGAACTGATCCAGATCATTCCCGGTCCCGATTTCCCGACGGGCGCGAAGATCCTCGGCCGTGCCGGCATCCGCTCGGCTTATGAGACCGGCCGCGGCTCCGTCATCATGCGCGGTGTCGCCGCCATCGAGCCGATGCGCGGTGACCGCGAGCAGATCATCATCACCGAGATTCCCTACCAGGTGAACAAGGCGACGATGATCGAGAAGATGGCCGAGCTGGTGCGCGACAAGCGCATCGAAGGCATTTCCGATCTGCGCGACGAATCCGACCGCCAGGGGTATCGCGTTGTCGTCGAGCTGAAGCGCGATGCCAACGCCGATGTTATCCTCAACCAGCTCTATCGTTATACGCCGCTGCAGACGTCCTTCGGCTGCAACATGGTGGCGCTGAACGGTGGCAAGCCCGAACAGCTGACCCTGCTCGACATGCTGCGCGCTTTCGTCTCGTTCCGCGAGGAAGTCGTTAGCCGGAGAACGAAATTCCTGCTGCGCAAGGCGCGTGATCGCGCCCATGTGTTGGTTGGTCTCGCCATCGCCGTCGCCAATATCGACGAGGTCATCCGCGTCATCCGCCAGGCGCCCGATCCGCAGTCGGCTCGCGAAGAACTGATGACCCGCCGCTGGCCGGCGGAAGATGTCGAAAGCCTGATCCGTCTGATCGACGATCCGCGCCATCGCATCAACGAGGATCTGACTTACAACCTCTCCGAAGAGCAGGCCCGCGCCATCCTCGAATTGCGCCTTGCCCGCCTGACCGCGCTTGGCCGCGACGAAATCGGCGACGAACTCAACAAGATCGGCGAGGAAATCAAGGATTATCTCGATATCCTCTCCTCGCGCGTCCGCATCCAGACCATCGTCAAGGACGAACTTCTCGCCGTCCGCGACGAGTTCGGCACGCCGCGCCGCACCGAGATCGTCGATGGCGGTCTCGAAATGGACGACGAGGACCTGATCGCGCGTGAAGACATGGTCGTCACCGTCTCGCATCTCGGTTATATCAAGCGCGTGCCACTGACCACCTACCGCGCCCAGCGCCGAGGCGGCAAGGGCCGCTCCGGCATGACCACCCGCGACGCGGATTTCGTTAGCCGGCTATTCGTCGTCAACACTCATACGCCGGTTCTGTTCTTCTCCTCGCGCGGTATCGTCTACAAGGAGAAGGTCTGGCGCCTGCCGATCGGCACGCCGACCTCACGCGGCAAGGCGCTGATCAACATGCTGCCGCTCGCACCCGGCGAGCGCATCACCACGATCCTGCCATTGCCCGAAGACGAGACGAGCTGGGACAATCTCGACGTCATGTTCTCGACCACGCGCGGCACGGTTCGCCGCAACAAGCTGTCGGATTTCGTCCAGGTCAACCGCAATGGCAAGATCGCCATGAAGCTGGAGGAGGAGGGCGACGAAATCCTCTCCGTCGAGACCTGCACGGAAAATGACGACGTGCTGCTCACGACGGCGCTCGGCCAGTGCATCCGCTTCTCCGTCGACGACGTCCGGGTCTTTGCCGGCCGCAACTCGATCGGCGTGCGTGGCATCAATCTCGGCGATAGCGACCGCATCATTTCCATGACGATCGTTGGTCATGTCGATGCCGAGCCGTGGGAGCGTGCTGCCTATCTCAAGCGTTCCGCCACCGAACGCCGGGCGACGGGCGTGGATGAAGAGGATATTGCGCTGGTCGGTGAAGAGGTCATCGAGGAGGGACAGCTCTCCGACGACCGCTATGACGAGCTGAGAGCACGCGAACAGTTCGTGCTCACCGTCTCCGAAAAGGGCTTCGGCAAGCGTTCGTCGTCCTACGACTTCCGCATTTCCGGCCGCGGCGGCAAGGGCATCCGCGCTACCGACACCTCGAAAACAGCCGAGATCGGCGAGCTGGTCGCGGCTTTTCCGATCGATGATGGCGACCAGATCATGCTGGTCTCCGATGGCGGTCAGCTGATCCGCGTGCCGGTCGGCGGCATCCGCATCGCCAGCCGCGCCACCAAGGGCGTCACCATCTTCTCGACGGCCAAGGACGAGAAGGTCGTCTCGGTCGAGCGCATCAGCGAGCCGGAGGAGGACGAGACGGAAGAGGCTGTCGAGATCGCCGAAGGCTCACCTGCTACTGAAGAAGGTGCTGCCGACGAAGGTGGCGGCGACGAGGCGCCGATTGCCGATGGCGATCCGGCCGGGCCTGCCGAGGAATGATCAAATGAACGGGGCGGCTTCGAGCCGCCCTTTTCTTTTCAAATCGGAGATGGTTCGGGACACGCCCAAAGAAAAAGCCGGACGCTGTGTGGCATCCGGCTTTGAATGGCCCTGGCGACGGAAGGGTGCCGCTCAAGGGTGGGAGAGGGCAGTAAGCGAGGAATGTCAGAATGCTCTATGTTTTTCATTCAGAGCCTTCACCTCTTCGCCTTCGCGCCGGAGCGCTGAAATCGTCGAGGCCACAGACACGATGAACATGACGCTGATAAGGGCGGTGAGCATTGTCAAGATCGTGAACATAGGCATTCCTTTCCTGGGGAGTTGCGTTCTCGCCCCTCAGTACTGGCCCAGCACGGCCGTCCGGGCCGAAGCGTAGGGTCCATAAACCTTGGACGTATCAACCTTCTGATCATAGAGAGCGACAGTTGCGGTCAGCATGCCCGTGACCATTACCATCCAGAGCACGTTAATCATCGTAATCTTGCCGGGCATTTTTAATCCTTCCGCGCCGCTCTAATGTATCGGTTGAATGAACGCATCCGTCTGTAAATGGTTCCGCCGGATGTTGATCGGGTGTTTACCAATGCCGATCTGAAGCGACCTTGAATGTCTCGTTCATCTGGCATTCAGATTCGCAGCTCGTTTTTCGCGCAGCCGAACCTGGATGCGCACGATCGCCGCGTGCTCGGCAAGCTCCGGCCGCACCCAGCTCATCTCGTATCGATCGGCGAAATAGCCATAGGCCATCTCGGCGGCGAGGGAGGAAACGACGGCAAGTGCAACAAGCACGATCAGCATGGATCTGGTCTTTCAGGGAGCGCGGATGCCGGAATGGCATCGGCTGCTTTGATGATCGGAGTTAAACAGATCCTATCTGAAACGGTCTTGAACGGGCCATTCATCCGTCGTTTAACCGCCCGGCGCATAACGGCCTTTTACGTGTCCGAAAAGACGCGCGGCGCTCTGGCCGGAGCTGGGCAAATCACTTGCGAGAAGGCGTCATCCGTGACAAAAGGCGTCAAACCAACGGTCGGGCCACATGACGACAGCTTTCTATCCGGGGTCCTTCGACCCGATCACCAATGGGCATGTGGATGTTCTGGTCCAGGCGCTCAACGTCGCAGAAAAGGTGATCGTCGGGATCGGCATCCATCCCGGCAAGGCGCCGCTCTTCTCCTTCGAAGAGAGAGCAGAGCTGATCCGCTGTTCGCTGGCCGAGGCGCTGCCCGGCAAGACCGGCGACATCGCCGTCGTCGCCTTCGACAATCTTGTCGTCGATGCCGCTCGCACCCATGGCGCCACGCTGTTGATCCGCGGTCTTCGCGACGGCACCGATCTCGATTACGAAATGCAGATGGCCGGCATGAACCGGACGATGGCGCCCGATATTCAGACCATCTTTTTGCCGGCGGGCACTGCCTCGCGGCCCATTACCGCCACATTGGTCCGCCAGATCGCCGCCATGGGCGGCGATGTCAGCGCTTTCGTGCCGGCCGCCGTCTTGCAAGCCCTCACATCCAAGCGCCCAAACTAGCAAGCGCAAAGACCAGGCGGAACCCGCCGCAATGGAGCTCATATGAAACTCTTTTATCTCGCATTTGCCGGCGTGTTGTATCTCGCCTCCTTCGCGGGGGATGCTTTTGCCCAGTCGGCCGATCACTATCTCACCATCCAGCTGAAGAACGGCCCAGTCGTCATCCAGCTCATGCCTGAGGTGGCGCCGAAGCATGTCGCCCAGATTGAAGCACTGGCCAAGAAGGGCGAATATGACAACGTCGCCTTCCACCGCGTCATTGACGGCTTCATGGCTCAGACCGGCGACGTCAAATACGGCAACATGGAAAAGGGCTTCGATGCGAGCCTCGCCGGCACCGGCTCGTCGGATATGCCTGATATCCCGGCTGAATTCTCCAAGACCCCGTTCGTGCGCGGCACGGTCGGCATGGCCCGCTCGCAGGATCCGAATTCCGCCAATTCGCAGTTCTTCATCATGTTCGCCGAAGGCTCCTTCCTGAACGGTCAGTACACCGTCGTCGGCAAGGTTGTTTCCGGCATGGAGAACGTCGACAAGATCAAGAAGGGTGAAGGCCAGAACGGCGAAGTCAAAAGCCCAGACCGGATGATCAAGGTCACCCTGGGCAAGAAGTAAGTTACGAGAGAAACAAGAGGAGAAGGCAAATGGCCGAGATCAAGGATCCCGAAAACACCGTCATTCTGGAAACCACCAAGGGCAAGGTTGTCATTCAGCTTTTGCCGCAGGTCGCCCCGGAACATGTCGCCCGCATCAAGGAACTCGCTCGCGAGAAGGCCTATGACGGCGTCGTCTTCCACCGCGTCATCCAGGATTTCATGGCCCAGACGGGCGATGTCGAATTCGGCAAGAAGGGCTCGGAAACCTTCAATCCCGGCCGCGCCGGCATGGGTGGCTCTTCGAAGCCGGATCTGAAGGCCGAATTCTCCGCGACCACGCATACGCGCGGCACCTGCTCGATGGCCCGTTCGCAGAACCCGAACTCGGCCAATTCGCAGTTCTTCATCTGCTTCACCGACGCGCCCTGGCTGAACAAGCAGTATTCCGTCTGGGGCCAGGTCATCGAAGGCATGGACAACGTCGACAAGATCAAGCGCGGCGAGCCGGTTTCCGATCCGGACTCGATCGTCTCCATGCGGGTTGCCGCCGACGTCTGATTGTGATTTCTGCTGAAACCCGCCTTTGCGCATAGCTGCGCGGGGCGGGTTTCGCTTTGCCTGAAAGTGCCCCGATGCGCGTAGACCTTTTCGATTTCGATCTGCCGGATGAACGCATCGCGTTGAGGCCTGCCGAGCCGCGCGACAGCGCGCGCCTGCTCGTCGTTGATCCGAATGCGGAAAGCCACCTGTCGGATCATCGCGTCGGCGATCTCACCTCCTTCCTGCGGGCTGGCGATGCGCTGGTCTTCAACGATACCAAGGTCATTCCCGCCCAACTCGAGGGCATCCGCCATCGCGACGGCGCCGGCGGCCAGCAGGTGTCTGCCACACTGCACATGCGCACCGGCCCCAACCGCTGGAAGGCCTTTGCCAAGCCGGGCAAGCGGATCAAACAGGGCGACCGCATCTCCTTCGGCCATTCCGGCGAAAGCTGTTTCCTCGGTTCGCTCGATGCCGCCGTCGAGGAAAAGGGCGAGGCCGGCGAGGTGACGCTACTGTTTGATCTCTCGGGCCCGGCGCTCGACGAGGCGATCGCCGCCGTCGGCCATATCCCGCTGCCACCCTATATCGCCGCCAAGCGCCCCGAGGATGAGCGCGACCGCGCCGATTACCAGACGATCTATGCTCGCGAGGAGGGCGCCGTTGCCGCCCCCACCGCCGGCCTGCATTTCACGCCTGCGCTGTTCGAAGCGCTCGACAAGGCCGGCATCGAACGCCATTTCGTCACGCTGCATGTCGGTGCCGGCACCTTCCTGCCGGTCAAGGCCGACGATACCGACGATCACAAGATGCATCTCGAAAGCGGCTATGTCAGCGCCGAGATCGCTGCCCGGCTGAATGCCGTGCGGGAAAGAGGCGGGCGCATCGTCTGTGTCGGCACGACCTCGTTACGGCTCGTCGAGAGCGCGGCCGAGGAAGGCGGAGAGATCATGCCCTGGGCCGGCGCTACCGGCATCTTCATCACGCCCGGTTACCGCTTCAAGGCGGTTGACATGCTGATGACCAATTTTCATCTGCCTCGCTCGACGCTGTTCATGTTGGTCGCGGCCTTTGCCGGCTTCGAGACCATGCACGCGGCTTATAAACACGCCATTTCGACGGGCTACCGCTTCTACTCTTACGGCGACGCGAGCCTTCTTTTCCGGAAAGACAAATGACAGACAACTTCAAATTCACCCTGAAGATGACCGATGCCGGCGCCCGCCTCGGCCAGATTTCCATGCCGCGCGGCGAGATCCGCACGCCGGCCTTCATGCCTGTTGGTACCGTCGGCACGGTCAAGGCGATGTATCTCGACCAGGTGCGCGAGACCGGCGCCGACATCATCCTCGGCAATACCTATCACCTGATGCTGCGCCCGACGGCCGAGCGTGTCGCCCGCCTTGGCGGCCTGCATAAGCTCATTCGCTGGGAGCACCCGATCCTGACCGATTCCGGCGGCTTCCAGGTGATGTCGCTGTCCGGCCTGCGTAAGCTCGACGAACAGGGCGTTACGTTCAAGTCGCATGTCGACGGCAGCCTGCACCATATGTCGCCGGAACGCTCCATCGAAATCCAGGGGCTGCTCGGCTCCGACATCCAGATGCAGCTCGACGAATGCGTGGCGCTGCCGGCCGAGCCGAAGGAGATCGAGCGGGCCATGGAAATGTCGCTGCGCTGGGCCGAGCGCTGCAGGGTCGCCTTCGGCGAGCAGCCCGGCAAGGCGATGTTCGGCATCGTCCAGGGCGGCGATATCCCGGCACTGCGCATCCGCTCGGCCGAGGCGTTGAGCCAGCTCGACCTCAAAGGATATGCGATCGGCGGCCTTGCCGTCGGTGAGCCGCAGGACGTTATGCTGCAGATGCTGGAAACGACGCTGCCGGTCCTTCCTCTGGAAAAGCCGCGTTACCTCATGGGCGTCGGCACGCCTGACGATATCCTGAAATCGGTCGCGCGCGGCATCGACATGTTTGACTGCGTCATGCCGACCCGTTCCGGTCGTCACGGTCTGGCTTTTACCCGCCGCGGCAAGGTCAATATCCGCAATGCCCGCCATGCCGAGGATATGCGCCCGCTCGACGAACAGTCGAACTGCCCGGCCTCGCGCGATTATTCGCGTGCCTACCTGCACCATCTCGTCCGCTCCAACGAAGCGCTTGGTGGCATGCTCCTCTCCTGGAACAACCTCGCCTATTATCAGGAACTGATGCAGGGCATCCGCAAAGCGATCGCCGAAGGCCGATTCGCCGATTTCATGGCGGAAACGCAGGAGGAATGGGCGAGGGGCGATCTCGAACCAGTGTAAGTCTATTCCGCCCCCGCGTTGCTTACCGCAGGAACTGCGGACGCCGGGTTTGGCACAACCATCATTTTAAGTTTTTTGCGCACTGGCTCGTCGAAGTGAATAGCGGCGATGCCAGCCACAATGAAAATTCCGACTACGACGACCATACCGGCTGCCGGAGAAGCAGGAAGGTCAAAGCCCTTTTGCCGCAGTGACTGCAGCAGACTGAAGATGGGGCTATGCAGGATATAAATCGGATAGGAAAGCCTCCCGAGCCAACGGAATACCAGCTCGACCAGGCCGGTCTGTCTCGTGCGCATCGCAAGCCAGACAATGGCCGGGAAGACCACGAGGCATATTAAAAAATCAAAATACGGGAAACCGAAGAATATGCGGGCTGGTATGTTGGTTATGAAGATCAGACAAGCACAGAGAAAAAGGCCTATAACGTTGCCGTTATTGGCTGTATTCGGTTTCTGGACCTCATATAACCTGTAAAGGCAGATTCCGAGCGAGAACGAGAACAGCACTCTTGAAAAGCCAAATCTGAAATCGCCCGCCTCGGGACCAATATCGAAATTACCTCCGACCAATGCCCCATAGATGGTGATGCCGGCCGCCGCCAGGGCGATGGCGAGCAAGCTTCTGAATGACAGTCGTATCAGAAGCATGGAGAACAGCACTCCGGCCCAGAGCTCGAAGAAGAGTGACCAGCTAGGCCCGTTGAAGGGAAAGATACCTTCCTGGCTTGCGCTTGGAATGAACAGGATTGCCCTCAGCAGAAGGTCCGCCAGGGTGGAGTAGTCCAACCCGTTTTTAAGTGCATAGCTGAAAAGGCCAATCGGAAGCGAAAGAAGATAAAGAGGATAAAGCCGAATGATACGCTGTAGGAGAAGCCCGGCGGGCGAAATCTGCCCTGTTATCAGTCGCTTCTCATATGAATTTGTAAGAACGACGCCGCTCAACAGAAAGAAGAAGTCAACGGCAAGGTAACTGATATTCGCCGGGATCGGACCCAGAGTACCACCCGTGTGGAGGAACATGACCATGATAGCCGCAATTCCTCGCAACGCCTCAAGAGCTGTAAAAAATTGCTTACCAGCGTTCACCGCAACAACCCTCCGTTGGCACTTTGTTACTCCAGGAGGATTTCGAAATTGTTATTGCAACGAAACCGTGCGGTCGGTTGAGTTTCCACCAAAGAGTGGAAACAGCGCGTCAGATGCCCTTGCTGTCCGCATCGGGCATGATCTGCACGCCGTTGATCCTGTAGCCGCCGTCCGGTTGGCGGATGATCTGGTAGATCGCCGTCCAATCCTTGCCGTCGCGGCCTGAGATCAGCACCTCGTGATAGATCAGCGCGCCGTTGTCGATCGAGCGGCTGCGTCCGAAGGCGTAATTGCCGGGGTGATAGACCGGCTCGTAGCTCTTTTTCACCATGGCGAAGAACAGGTTCTTGTCGGGATATAGTGCCCGGATGCCGGGAGCGGCGAAGGAATAGGCGGTCTCGGCATCGTCCTTGAGGAAGGCCTTGATCTGGGCCTCGATCATCGTCCGCGTCGTGTCGATCGGATCTTCGGCGCGGGCCGATACAGGGGAGAGGGCGGACGCGGCACACAGAATGAGAACTGCGAAGAAGGCGCGCATGGGGGATCTCCGGCTCTATCGGGGAACGACCTCCGATAGAGTAGAAGTGTAGGCGATTTCTAGCGCAAGGAAAGCGGACTTTACGACCAGCGGCGGAACAGGGCACTGGCATTCACCCCGCCGAAGCCGAAACCGTTGGTGATCGCATAGTCCATCACGACTGGCCGCGCCGTCTTGCCGACGATATCGATGCCGTCGGCATCAGGATCAGCCTCATCGAGGTTGCGGGTCGGAGGCGCGATCTGGTCGCGCAGCGCCAGGATAGTGAAGATCGCTTCCAGCCCGCCGGCCGCTCCAAGCAGGTGGCCGGTCGCCGATTTTGTCGCGCTGACGGCAATGCCGCCGTCGCGGCCGAAGACCGTGCCGATCGCCGCGATCTCGCCTCTGTCCCCGACCGGTGTCGAGGTCGCATGCGCGTTCAGATGCCTGACCTCTGAAGCCGGGATCTTCGCTTGCCTGAGTGCTGCCTCCATCGCCCGGCGGGCGCCGTCGCCGTCTTCGGGGCCTGAGGTCATGTGGTAGGCGTCCGCCGCCGTGCCGTAGCCGACGAGTTCGGCAAGCGGTGTGGCGCCACGGGCAAGTGCATGCTCCAGCGTTTCGATGACCAGGATGCCGGCGCCTTCGCCCATGATGAAACCGTCGCGGGCCACGTCGAAGGGGCGCGACGCCAACTCCGGCGTCTCGTTGAAGCCGGTGGAAAGGGCACGGGCAGCGGCAAAGCCGCCGAGGCTCACCTTGTCGATGCAGGCCTCGGCACCGCCGCAGATCGCCACATCCGCTTCACCGGAGCGGATCAGCCGCGCCGCATCGCCGATTGCCTGGACGCTGGCCGCGCAGGCCGTCACCGGCGCCCCGAGCGGCCCCTTGAAGCCATAACGGATGCTGACCTGGCCGGCGGCGAGGTTGACGAGAAAAGAGGGCACGGTGAAGGGCGACAGCCGCCGCACGCCGCGCGTTTCGCCAATCCGCACCGCTTCGGCGATCGCCGGAAAGCCGCCAACCCCCGACGCGATGATCGTTGCCGTGCGCTGGCGCTCGCCTTCGTCGGTCGGCATCCAGCCTGCCTGTTTTACTGCTTCCTCCGTCGCCGCCATGGCGAAGTGGATGAAGCGGTCCATCTTCTTCTGGTCCTTGGGCGTGATGTAACGGTCGGGATCAAAACCGGCCTCAGCATCTTCCGCGATACCGGGAACGATGCCTCCAACCTTGGCCGAGAGCTCGCCGACGATATCCTCCGCCAGCACCCTCAACCCGGAAACGCCGTCGAGAAGACGCTTCCATGCAGGTTCGACGCCGGTGCCGAGTGGCGAGACAAGTCCCATGCCGGTGACAACGATGCGATCCATTTCCTTTTCCTTTCTATGCGTCGATGCCGAGATACCAGGCGCGCATGCGGGCGATCCGCTCGTGCACCTCGTCGTCGGCGGCGGGGCCTGCAAGCAGGCTGGTGTTTTCGGGGGTCACTTGTTCGCCGGTGCGCGCATCGACCAGCATCGTCTCGCGCACTCTGCCGGAAGCGGCATCGCCCAAGAGAAAGGAGAGGTCCTCTTCGGGGATGTGCCGGTTTCCCCAGGAAAACAGCGTCATCAGAACAGGAAAGAAATCACGGCCCTTTTCCGTCAGCAGATATTCGTAGCGGGCAGGGCGATGATGATAGAGCCGCCGTTTGAACAGGCCCTTTTCCGTCAGATGTTTGAGCCGCCGCGTCAGGATGTTCGGCGCCACGCCGAGGCTTTTCTGGAATTCGTCGAAGCGCGAAAGCCCCTGGAAGGCGTCGCGCAGGATCAGCATGCTCCACCAGTCGCCAACGCTGTCGAGCGCGCGTGCCGCCGGGCATTTGAAGTCGCTGAAGCTTGTCCTTTGCATGGCCGATGTCACTATAGCAGTAACTATCATCATGCAAGTTACTATCTGTTGTCGCCCTCGAAAATGCGGGCGAGCACAATGCCTGTGACGAGCATGCCGACTGCCACGAAGATCGTGTCACCCGGCGTGCCGATATAGAGCGGCCCGACATTGGCAAAGAGCAGGAAGGCGATGAGGAAATTCGCCCATCCCCAGACGACATTGGCTGTCGGCGAGCCGAGCTTTGCGCCTTGCGCGAAGGGAATCCGGAACGGCCTGCCGCTGACGCCGTTGACGAAATGTGGGACGCCGTTGGTCAAAAATGCCGCGGCGACGAAATGGGCGATATAGGCGATCCAGGGCAAAGGCTTCTCCGTTGCGGCACGAGTAGTGTCAACGGAGAATGTGGCCGGGATTTAGGCTCCGGCAAGAGGGAGAGATGCGACCGCCCGTGACGCTTTGGGCCTGCCGCCTGAAAGGCGACGGGCCGACCGGGTCAGACAAGCAGGAAGTCTTTGAAGTGAAGTGCTGCGGAATTATCGAGATCCGTAACATGGATGGCCGCGCCCGCCGCGCTTCCATCCGCGTCATAGGATAGAATGCCGCTCGCCTGATCGTAGATCAGCTTGTCATCAGCCTCGAGCGCTTTCCTTCCCAAAACGAAATTCTCATCCGAAAATCCGGATAGGCTAAGCTCGGCGAAAATCGAATGATCGAGCATCAGCTTGTCGCCCGCCGCGGAGGAAAAATCCCGGATCTTGTCGACGCTGGTATTGTCGGGCTTCACATCGAAGACGAAGGAATCGCTGCCGCCGCCGCCGGTGAGAACGTCAGCACCGGCCTTGCCGATCAGCTTGTCGTTTCCGAGCCCGCCGATCAATCGGTCGTTTCCTTTCCCGCCGTTGAGGGAATTGTTTCCGTCGTTGCCGGTGAGAATGTTGGCCGTATTGTTGCCCGTCGCGCTGAGATTGCCCGTCCCGGTCAAAGTGAGGTTTTCGATCGTTCCGACCGTATGCTTCTGATCGGCCAGGCTGAAGGAGATCGAAGCCTTGACGGTATCTGTTCCACCGCCCCGGCTTTCGTCGACGATTTGATTTGCATTGGTCACGGTGAAGGTGTCGTTACCGGTGCCGCCATAGAGATGGTTGGTGGCCGGCGGCGGTGTGCTGGCGCCGGTGCCTGCTACCTCGATGATCAAGGGATGGTCGACGACATCGAGCGGCAGCGACGACACGTTGCTGAGGCTTTTGATCGCCGTCGTTCCTGTCACCGGGTCGAAGACCTTAACGGAGCCAAACGAGGCCCCGAGATTGACTTTGACGGCTGTTGTCGTGGCCTGAATAACCGTGTCGGAGGACTGGCTCCAGATATCGGGCTCGTTCCAGACGATGATCTGGTAGCTTCCGTCCGATTTTTCCGTCAGCAGGCTCCGGGCCGAGGACGGCAGGCCGTCGATCGAATAATTGAGGGTCCCCGCGCTGAAGCTTGCCTTCGCGGCGCCGTCATCCGCAAGGATTTCGGTCAGATTGTGGATCGCCGTCGCAGCCGGCTTGGCCGAATAGTCGAGATGAAAAAGGCCGAAATGCTTTTCCTGATTGGTGCCCTGCGGATCGGAATAGGCGTCCAGCAGCTCGTAGATGAACGTCTGTTTTGATCCGAGTGCGGCGCCGTCCATCAGCGTATTGAGCAGGAGCTTTGCCTGCGTCGCTTCACTGACGCCTTCCCAGCCGCCATTGGTGTCGGCGGTCAGCGAGGTGTGGTAGCCGGTCTCGGTGATCGCCAGCGGCTTGCCCGGATCGGCAGCGCGCTGCACGCCGGATTCTCGGGAGAGCCATGAATATGGCTGGTCGCCATCCTTCGCATAGGTGTGGATCGTCGTGTAGTCGGAGGCGGAAGCCACGGTATATCCGGTAAAGCCGAGAACGGGGATATTTTTCAGCAAGGGATCGGCGTTGACGTCGGCAGACAGGTCCTTCTGATAGGCGAGCGCTGCGGCTTGGCCGCTCAGGCCGTGATAGCTGACTGGCCAGTTGTTGACTTCGTTCGGACCTTCGATACCGACGACCGATCCTGGATGGGCCTGCACGAAGGAATGCAGCCGCTGGGCGACAGTGGCGGGGTCGACTTCCCGTTGGGCGCTGAAGACGAATTGCACGCCGGCCTCGGCAGCATCGCCGAGATGCGTTTGGCCGTTGGGATCGGAAGCGGAGTTGGGGGCGTGATCGCGAACTGTATCAAGGCCAAGATAGTCGAGTGCTTTAACAACTTCTCCGACGTTGGAATATTTTCCATCTGTGTAGTCGATATGCGTATCAATTCCAAAGGAACGAATAATATCGTTTATTCTAACGGCTTGAGCCATAGATTTTTCTCCCAGTTTACGAGGGAATCGGCGATGGGACTTTATCCCCATTTCTGATGCCAATTCGATTTACACGAGGAGGGTCGTGCGGCGCGGCCTCGTTAACCATGATATATTGTTCCGAATGTGGCCCGTTTCGGATTGTATTTATTATGAAATCTGCGCTTGAATTTTTTCGTTCGGCCGGCTGATCATGCGCGAGTGGGACGGCCCATAGGCAGAGTCTGGCGAAATCCGACATGGCCTGGAGGATCCGATGACCGTCAATGTTCAGTTCCGGTTTCGCAGCGGCTTGCCCTCGATGGCGTTCGACAATGTCCGTCTCCGCGGCAGTTGGGACGAGCAAGGCCGAGCCTCGAACGATTGGGCGTCTCACCCAATGCAGCGTTCTCGTGACGAGGATGGTTATGATGTTTTTGTCGCCCGCGTGCCCTTTCCCGATGGCGAGATCGGCACGCATTTTCGCTGGGGGAATCGAACTCGATCGGCCCGGCATTTCAGACCTGTGGGCGATCGCCGCCGAACTGGACGACGAGACCTCGACGCGTCGCGAGCGCTCCTTCGATCTCCAGCGGGGGATAGCGCCGCAGACCTATATCTGACATGGATCGGCCGCCTGGGGGCGAACCGCGTTGAATGGCGCGACGGTGTCGACTGCATCCGCTTCTCGGTCTGGGCGCCGAACACCCGGGATGTCTTGCTCGTGCTCGCCGATCCGGCCGTTGGCTATGTCGCCGATGACGGCACCATAGCGCTCGCAACCATCGGGATGCGCAGGACCGTTGATGGATTCTGGAGCGTTGAAACCGGCGACGACGACGGACTTTCCGATTTCGACAGCGTGGCCTGCAAAGCTGTTCGGTCGTCTGCGACCCGAAGCGGGTGGTGCTACCGTCGAGGCGTTCTGGGCAAGGCGGCGGAAGAATCAGAGCCACGAAAGGAGTGTTGAATGCCGTGCTGCCGGCATCAGGCGTTCTGGTCTTTCGCAGGCTGTGACGCGTGCCACGGCCGGAACGGTCAGACAAAGCCGAGCGGCAGATTCTCGACTTTCCTGTCATTGCCGTAGTCGCGCTCATGCGGCGTGCGCCGGCGCCCTTCGCGGCGAGCGGAAAGATCGATGCGGTTTTCGGCAAAGATCCCATCGGGATAGGTGCCGGTATCATGGCAATCGGCGTCGATCTTGGGGGCAAGGATTTTCAGGATCATTGGGGTTCCTCCAGGCGCAGCATCAACATTTGGAAAGGTCGTCTGGTTCCGCTTATAAACCCCGAATTATTAATAAATTAACCATAAAGCTTAAGAGCAAAGGGCGCCGCCGCATTCGATCCGTCAGTCTCGCAAAGGTGACATTTAGTGGACGATTGATGACGAAGACATCGACGCCAGCATCCCCTCGGTCGCCCGGATCAGCCGCGCCGTGCGCGCCATCACCTCGGTTCCAGCCTGCGTCTCGGCAATCGCGGTTGCCATACCGTCCAGTCCGTCCGCCACCTGGATCAGTTTCGGCAGCATATCGGCTCGTCCGACCGCCTCAGTCGATCTGGCGAGCTTACGCAGCGCCTCTGAATAGCTCGATATCAAAGCGAGTTTCTGGTCTGCGGGAATAATAGAGAACGAGCGTTTCTCGGAAGGCGACAGCGGCGATTTCGGCATGGATGCGACCTATTGAACTGCCAATGAACTCGCATGGCCGCTTTTTGTTCCGAGCTGGCCCATTGTCCCGGGCCTGTCGCCTTGCCTCGAAATGGCGTTGCCGTGGAACTCCGGACCTGGATCGCCGTTGAGGTGCATGAATATAGGAGGTTCCCATGCAGCTGATCGATACTCGGGTGACACAGGCCGGCGACATCTTCACCGTCGAATTCCTGGGCGAGGGAGGAGAATCGATTTCTGTCAAAATCGACAACTCCCATGGCGAACTCGACGATACGACGGCGGTCGACCACGCCAAGGTCATGATGGTTCAGCTGACCGCCTTTGCCGGCAGCGAAGCAGATGGCAGCATCAACCGCTACGATGCCTTGAGCAACGGCAATTTCGACGAAGGCAGCAAAGGCTTGATCGGTGAGCCGAGTGCGCGTTCGACCGGTGACAGGCAAGCGCTGGAAGAGGAACTCGATGAAGGCCTCGAGGACAGCTTTCCTGCAAGCGATCCTGTCTCGGCAACGGTGTCGTCCATTCCCGCCAACGCGCCACGGCACTGATTGCAACGCAATCTCAATTCCAAATGCAGGTAAAGGCTGCCCCGGTTCCCGTGGGCAGCCTTATGCTTGGCAGCGACGAGGCAAAGACCGGATTGGTGATGTTCGGGATCAGCACGCCAACCACCACGGGCCTGCGTCCTAGCCGCCATCCTGCCCTGAACGCGACCCATGCGCCGATGTCGCCATCGAAAACGTCTCCGAGGCGCAATCCCCTTGGGCGGGTTCGATGACAATGGTCTGACACCCAGAGCATGATGCCGAAAAGTGTGAGCGGTTTTCGGACGACATCATGCTCTAACTATTTAATGTAGAACAGGATTCAGATTTTAGGCCGACCGGGCCTAAAATCATCGTGTTCGAGGCAGAGTTATCGACTTCTTATTTATTCATAAACATGGAAGTTGCTGAGGAATGCAACCTGTGGAATAGTCAGGTTGACGCCATCTACCCCTCTTCATTCTCATCACCTGGACAAGAATGTCTCACAAAAAAATGGAATGCTCCACGGCGTGGTGGTTTTTTGCGACGGTCTCCCTTGTCGCAAACTTCGCGTTACCAGCCTATGCGGACACCTCGTCCGTGCCCTGGCCACAAACGCAAAGCGACATGCAAGCCGAGTCCGACGTGCATTTTGGCACGCTCGCCAACGGTATGCGGTTTGCGATCATGCGCAATGTCACGCCGCCCGGACAGGCAGCGATCCGCTTTCGCATTGGCTCCGGTTCGCTCGACGAAAACGACGACCAGCAGGGCCTGGCGCATGTTCTTGAGCACATGGCCTTCAAGGGTTCGACACATGTCGCCGAAGGGGAGATGATCCGTATCTTGCAGCGCAAGGGCTTGGCCTTTGGACCGGACACCAATGCCCATACCTCCTATGACGAGACCGTCTATGCGCTCGATCTGCCCGAGGTCGATGCAGACACAATTTCGACGGGCCTGATGCTGATGCTAGAAACGGCGAGCGAGCTGACCCTCGATGCCGGCGCCTTCGATCGCGAACGCGGTGTCATCCTGTCGGAGGAGCGGCTGCGCGACACGCCGCAGTATCGCGCGTCACTCGGAATCATGAATTCGCTGCTCGCCGGCCAGCGCGCGACCATGCGCGCGCCGATAGGTAAAGCCGACATCATCAGCAATGCGCCCGTGGACCTCGTCCGTGATTATTACGGGGCCAATTACCGACCCGATCGGGCAACGCTGATAGTGGTGGGCGATATCGACCCCGCCGCCATGGAAGTCGAAATCCGGCAGCGCTTCGGCGACTGGAAGGCCGTGGGTCCGGCGCCGACAAAAGCGGATCTTGGCGCGCTGGAGACGAAAGGCGAAAGCGCCGAGGTCATCGTCGTTCCCGGCGGCATGACCAGCATACAGATCGCCTGGACGCGTCCCTATGACGCCGCGCCTGACACCTTCGCCAAGCGCCGCGCTGGGCTTATTGAGGATCTCGGTTTCCTGGTGCTCAAACGTCGGGTGAGCGCCATCGCCAGCAAGGCGGATGCCCCTTTCATCAGTGCGGACGTCGGCTCCCAGGATCTCCTCGATTCCGCCCATGTCGTCCTGATCGCGGCGAACTCCGAGCCGGACAAATGGCAGGCGGCGCTCACGGCCATTGACCAGGAACAGCGCCGGATCCAGGAGTTCGGCGTTGCGCAGGCGGAGATCGATCGCGAAATTCGCGAATATCGCTCGGCCCTGCAAGCTGCTGCGGCCGGAGCCGCGACGCGGATGACGACCGACATTGCTTCCATGCTGGCTCGCAGCGTCGATGACGATCAAGTCTTCACCTCGCCCGCCGAAGACCTCTCTATGTTCGAGACGATGACGAACGGCGTCACGGCGGACGAGGTCAATGGGGCCTTGCAGCGTGCTTTCTCCGGCAACGGTCCGCAGGTCGTGCTACAGGCGGACCAATCACCTGAGGGTGGAGCCGACACGGTTCGGCAAGTCTATGACGCTTCAAATGCCATTGCCGTCTCGGCACCATCAGGTGCAACTGATGTCGCCTGGCCTTACACCCATTTCGGCGAACCGGGCGCTGTGGTCGAACGCCGTGCGGTTGAAGATCTCGGCTTGACCATGGTGCGCTTTTCCAACGGCATTCTGCTTACCGTCAAGCCAACCAGGCTGCGTGCCAACGAAGTGCTGGTACGCGAAGATATCGGCCGCGGTCGGCTGGACCTGCCGCACGACCGTTCCGCTGCGATCTGGGCATCTCCGGCCGTCGTGCTGTCTGGCGTAAAGGCCATGGATTACCAGGATATACAGAAAGCGCTGACCGCCAACATTGTCGGCGTCGACTTCTCGGTCGGCGACAGTTCCTTCAGGTTCGACGGTCGTACACGGACTGAAGATCTTGCGACGCAGTTGCAGCTGATGAGCGCATACACCTCCGATCCAGCCTATCGCCCCGAGGCGTTCAAGCGCGTGCAGCAGGCCTATTTGAGCGGCCTCGATCAGTACAACGCGTCGCCCGGCGGCGTTTTCAGCCGCGATTTCGCAGGTCTCGTGCATTCCGGCGACCCGCGCTGGACCTTCCCCGACCGCGCGCAGTTGTCCGCCGCCAAGCCAGACGAATTCGAGGCGCTGTTCCGGCCCATGGTTTCCAATGGCCCCATCGACATCACCATCGTCGGCGACGTAACAGTGGACGACGCAATCCGCCTGACGGCTGAAACCTTTGGCGCTTTGCCGCCGCGCCCGGAGACGGCGTCAAGCAACGATCGGGACGACGTGCATTTTCCGGCGACGACCGAGAAGCCCGTTTTGCAGACCCATAGCGGTAGGGCAGATAATGCCGCCGCCGCCGTAGGGGCTTCCATCGGAGATTTGCTCTCCGATCTGCCGCGGTCCTTCACCGCCAATATTGCCACCCAGATTTTCCAAAACAGGTTGATCGACCAGTTTCGCATTGCAGAAGGAGCAAGTTATGCCCTGCAGGGCGATGTTGAGCTTTCAAGGGAAGTTCCCGGCTACGGCTACGCATATTTCTACGTCGAGACCGACCCGGCAAAGGTTGCGCGCTTCTATGAACTTGTCGACGAGACCGCCAATGATCTGCGGTCGCATGATGTCTCCGAAGACGAGCTCGCGCGCGCCCGGGGACCCATCATCGAGACATTGAAGCATCAGCAGCAGAGCAACGAGTATTGGATCGAATACCTGCACCACGCCCAAGAGGATTCGCGTCGTTTAGACCGGATACGCGATAGTCTCAGCGGCTACGGCAAGGTCACCGCCGGGGATATCCGCGCGTTTGCCGCGGCCTATTTGAGCCCGGAAAAATTCTGGAAATTCGAAGTGCTGCCGGTGGTGGTACGATAGGTGTTGAGCACGCTCAGGAACGACGTCTGACCACGCGCATGTTCATTTCCGAGCGAACAGCGAAGCCCTGCGTTTCGTAGAGGGAAATGGCCGAGGTATTCGCCGCATAGGCATGCAGATAGGCCGTGTCGCCGGTGGATGCGATTTCGCCGGCGACGAAACGGAAGAGCAGGGTGCCGAGGCCGCGCCCCTGAAAATCGGCATGGGTGCAAAGCCCGCTAAGCTCGGCAAAGCCAGTCTGCCGCATCCGCTGCCCGGCCATCGCCACCAGGCGGCCCTCGCTTCTGATCCCCCAGAAGCTGCCGAGGCTCTGGGCTCGCAGGGTGAACGGCCCGGGTTTGGTCAGTGTCGCCAGCGCCAGCATGTCGGCGGCATCGGACTCCGTCAGCGGCTGGATGCGAGGATCCGAAATTCGCTCATGAGGCCGCTCGGCAACCATCTGGACCACCGATGCCTCTGTGACGACGGCTAAGCCCGGTGGAATGGCGATCGGTCCCGCCTCGACGAGGATCATGCTCTCCTCCGGCGCTGGCAGCTCCTCCAGGGCGTCGAGGCTTTCCGGCGCATCGTCGGCGGACGCCGCAAAGGGGACGATGGACGGCGGGTACCGCCGTGCCTTCTCATTGCCTTCTGCGAGATCGGCATGTGCGGTTTCCAGCGCGCTCCAGATCGGCCGGTCGAGAATATGTTTCATCATGTTTCCTCCTTGACAGGGCTGCGGCGCGCAAGCGGTGCCACCGCAAGCCCGTCCTCGATAGCGGCCAGCTGTTCGAGGATCGGTCCGTCGAGATCGCCGCAGAGATCGGCAACAGCGGCGGCGATGCGTGGCCAGATCACCTTCTTCGAATGATCGACGAGGTCCTGTCCCTTGGCGGTCAGCGAGACCAGTCTGCGACGCTGATCGTCCGGTGCCGGTTGCATGTCGACGTAACCGAGTTCGAGAAGCTGGCCGGTGGTGCGCGTTGCGCCGGGCTGGGTGATGCCCACCGCCTGCGCAAGCTCGCCGATCGTCAGCGGTCCGGCCCGGTCGATCGCCGCAAGGAACGGATATTGGCCCGCCTGAATGCTGAGCCCGGCCTCGTCGATGACCTGCTGCGTATCGGCCTGCAGCCTTTCTCCGATGCGCCGCAGCCGGCTGCCCATACATAGAAACCCGAGCGTTCGGACCACATCCTCGACCATGCCGATCTCCATTTGTATGGGAAATTATATAACATGTTATACATAAAATGGCAATTCTTCTGAGCCAAGGGCCGGCAGGCGAAGCCGGGGCAGGGCGGCACGAGCAAGTGCCTCGATCAGCCCCGCCATCTCCTGGCCATCAGCAACACCGCCAGCCCACAGTTGAGCAGGACAAGGGACAATGGCAGACCCTGATGTCCGATCAGTTGCATCGCCAGTCCTGTCGCGGGCGATCCGACGATGCCGCCGATGCCCCATACCAAGGCGAAGGCGGCGTTACCGGCGATCAGGGCCTGGCCGGTGAAACGCTCGCCGAGCAGGATCAGCGACAGGGTGTAGATCCCGAACGAGACCCCGCCCCAGACGAAAAGCAGCGGCCAGATGAGCCACGAATTGAAGGCCGACGGCAGCAGCAGACAGCTGGCGAGGCAGGCCAGGACGCAGAAGAGCATCATCCGCGTCGAGCCGAACCGTTCGGCCAAGCGCCCGAGTAAAATCTGCAATACGGCATTGCCGGCGATGAAACAGGTGATGAGCGAAGCGATGCGCTCCTCGGCGCTGCCGAGTGCTGCGCCATAGACCGCGAAGAGGGAAAGCAGGATCTGCTCGAAGGCGGCAGCGGTAAAAACGGCAAACAACAGCAGTGGTGCTAGCGCGAAGAAGCGGCCCACCGTTGTTGCCTCGCCTTCACCAGGCATGTCGGGCAGGCGTGGGACGACCGCAAGCACGATCAGGCCGCAGAGGAGGAAGGCCGCAATGCCGATCGCGAAGGGCGGCCAACCCTCCGTGCCGGTGAGCCAGAGCGACAGCGGGCCGATGGCGAAGCCGCCCGAAACGATCGATGAATAGAGACCCATGATCCGGCCCCGGCGTGGCGCCGGCGTGATCGAGATCAGCCAGGTTTCGCTGATCACGTAAAGCGGATTGGCGAAGACGCCGAGCAGGAAGCGCAGCGGCATCCAGGCCCAGACGTCCTGCGCCCAGGCAATCGTCATTAGAGTGAGCGCGGCCAGGATCGAACACAGGATCGCCAACCGCGCCCCACCCACGCGCGGTGAAAGCGCAGGAATGAAGGGCGCCGATAGGATGAAACCGAGCGGCGTCATCGCCGCCGACAAGCCGATCAGGCCTGATGTCGTCCCTTGCCGTTCCAGGATGAAGCTGAGCAGCGGATAGGTCAGCCCCTGCGCCACGGCAAACACCGTGACGGTCGCGATGATGCCCGCCATCGCGGCCCATGGGGTCCGATCCACTCGCGGCGATGTCGTGCCGTGCAAGTGTCGATCCGACACGTCCGCCGGCTCCACGCAGGAAATATCGTTCACAGCAACCTCCATAGGGTTGAAGGGCCGGGGGCCTTTCACCTGAAAGAGGACGAATTCTGCAGGATAGGGTGAGCGTCGTACTTAAGCTTTCCCAAAAAGTTCTCAAAAACGTCCAAACAGACTAAACAGGTCAGCATCGAATTCTCAAAAGTCCTCACCACAGCAATTTCAGCCGGACATCATCAGGACCATCAGTAAATGACCGCCTCACCTTCCTTTCTTGGCCTTCCCGATCGCCTCGCCGATGGTCGCTTGCCCCGAGCGGTGATCTTCGCAGCCGCTCACGGCAGCACCTATCCCGGCAAGGACGGCAGCGGCTATGTCTTGGCGGCCGGCGCCATCCGCGCTGCGAGCCAGGATGATGCCGCGCTCGTCGAGCACTGGGATTTCGATCTCGGCGGTCCGCTGTTTGACCACAATCCGGTCTGCTGCGTTGACGCTGGCGACGTTCCAACCATCCTTCATGACAATGCCGGCAATCGAGCCCGGATCGAGGCGAGGACGCGCGAGGTCCTGTCAATGCCCGCAGTGCCGATCCTGCTCGGCGGCGATTGTTCCGTGACCATTCCCTTCCTCGCTGGCTTTGCGGACCACGAGCCGGTCTGGATCCTGCAGATCGACGCCCATATCGACTGGCGCGACGAGGTGCATGGCGAGCGCCACGGCTATTCGAGCCCGATGCGTCGGGCGAGCGAGATGCCGCATGTCGCCGGCATGGTCCAGGTCGGCCTCCGCAGCGTCGGCAGCGCACGCCTCGCCGACATTGAAGCGGCGCGGGCCTACGGCAGCCGCTTCGTGACCGCCCGCGAGATTCATGCCGAGGGGACCGAAGCAGCTCTCCGGCATATTCCGGAAGGAGCGCGGGTCGTCGTCACCCTCGACTGCGACAGCCTCGATCCCGGCATCATGCCGGGCGTGGTGGCGCGTACGCCCGGCGGCCTCACCTACACTGAGGTGATCGACCTGATCGCGGGCCTCGGCAGGCGGGCCAGAATCGCAGGATTCGACCTTGTCGAGCTCTATCCTCCTGCCGACATTGACGGCCTGTCGGCCCTGACCGCCGCACGCCTTCTGGTCAATGCGGTCGGCGCCATCGTCCGGCAAGATTGAAACCCTGTTTCCTCTGGCAGCAACCAGTGCATGGTGCGGTGCGTTTTCGCTTCTAAAGCAATTCCAGGAAAAGTGCGAAGCGGTTTTCCGTCCGGAATTGCGTAAAAACAAAAAGCTAGAGCGGCCCTGCGCTTCCATTAAAAGCTGAACCGCTCTAGGCGACCTTGCCCAGACGAGGCTCCGTCCCGGCCAGTAGCCGCCGAATGTTGGTGCGATGGCGGGCAATCACGTAAATGCCGCCTGCGATCACCAGCAGACGATAGGGCAGCGGTTGTTCCAAGCCGCAGACGAGAGCGATGGCCGTCAATGCTGCCAGTATCGAACTCAGGGAAACAATCCGGAAGGCCGCCAACGTAACGCCGAAAACCGCCACAGCGCCCAAACCTACGGGCCATGACATCGCCAGCAACACGCCGAGCCCTGTAGCAACCGACTTGCCTCCCGTAAAGTTGAGCCAGACCGAACGGCCATGCCCCAACAACGCGGCAAGTCCTGCGAGGCAAACAGCCCAAGGCTCTAAGCTTTGCAGGTCAAGCGCTGTCGGTGGCGTGCCCGATGAGACTGTCGAGAACCAAGGGTAAAACCAGCGGGCAAAGACGACTGCTCCCACACCTTTCAAGACGTCGACCAGAAGCACCACAAATGCAGGCCATTTGCCGAGCGTTCGCAATACATTCGTTGCCCCGGTGGATTTAGAGCCATGCTCCCGGATATCGATGCCCCTGATCAGTTTGCCCGCCAGATAGCCCGAGGGTGTGGAACCGAGGAGATAGGCGATCGTCAATCCAACTGCACCCGCCATCCAGAAAACCATGGGAGTCACCTCGACGCTCTATTTTCAGGCAGTCATTATTTGGTCGTCACCGCAATCGGCCATTGGAATACGATTTACACTGATCGCGTCCTCGATGCCACGCGGCCTAAGCGGGCGAACAGTTCCATCCAAGCTTTAATGACTCTAGGATGCGCCTTATGCAGGGATCGCGTTTTGCCTTTGGACCATTCGTGCTTGATCCGGCTGCGGGAACGCTTCTTCGGAACGATGATCCCGTTGCCGTCGGCCACCGCGGGGTCAAGCTGCTTGCAGCGCTTGTCGGACGACCCGGCGAAATCTTGGGCAAGGCCGAGTTGATGGACGCGGCGTGGCCGGGCATATCAGTCGAGGAGGGCAACCTCACTGTCCAGATTGCGCAGCTGCGCAAGCTGCTTGGTCCGGCCGCGAACGGCGGTGAATGGATCTCCACGGTTCCGCGCATCGGCTACCGCTTCATAGGCGCCATCAACCAGCTTGGCGGCGTGAAGCGAAAAGCTTTGCCGCTGCCTGACAAACCATCGATAGCAGTGCTGCCATTTGTCAATATCAGCAACGATCCCGAGCAGGAATCCTTCGCCGACGGGCTGACGGAAGACCTGATCACCGACTTATCCAGAATGCCGGGCCTGTTCGTCATCGCCCGCAACTCGGCCTTCGCCTACAAGGGAAAGGCGAGGGACGTAGGCGAGATCGCCGAGGAGCTCGGCGTACGCTACCTGGTGGAGGGAAGCGCAAGACGCGTAGCAGGGCACGTGCGCGTCAACGCCAAGCTGGTCGATGCGGCAAGTGGCGATCATCTATGGGCGGAACGCTTCGATCGCAGCCTCGACGATATCTTTGCCGTTCAGGACGAGGTCACCGGCAAGATCGTCGAAGCGCTGCTCGGGCGGCTGCGCGCACCGCCATCGCGCAATCGGCCCAAAAATTTAGAGGCTTACGATCTCTGCGTACGGGCGCGCAGGCTGATGGATGATACGCCGCAGACGGCGCGGGAAGCGCATCTGATGCTGACGCGCGCGATTGCCCTCGACCCTGATTATGCCGAGGCGTACCGCTGGCTTGCCATGAACCACTGGATGGGAGAGGTCCATTCCGGCGGACCGACGGAACCCACACGCGGGACTGCTCTGGAACTGGCGCGCAAGGCGGTGGCGATCGATCCCAACGATGCTGGCTGCCGCTGGATACTGGCTTACCTGCTTGCCTATGAGCGCAACTTTGCCGAGGCGGATGCCGAATTTGCCAAGGCGATCGAACTCGACCCGAACGAGGCCGACACCTTTGCGGCACTATCCGACATCGCGGTTTTAGCCGGGCGGGTCGGGGAGGGCCTCGAGCATATCGCCAAGGCTTTCCGGCTGAACCCGTTTCCGGCAAGCTGGTACTATCTGGCGCTCGGACAGGCGCAATATGCCGCCGGCCAATACGCAGCCGCTGTCGACACGCTGCGGAGCGACGAGACCTATCGCACGAGCTCACGCCGTTTCCTGGCGGCAAGCCTTGCTCAACTCGGCCGGCTCGACGAGGCGCGCGCCGAAGCCGAACTGTTTCTCGTCGCCAACCCGCATTTTTCAACCCGCCACTGGGCGAAGACCGAGCCATTCCGCGACGCTCGGACGCTTAAGCATTTCATCGACGGCTACCGTAAGGCCGGACTTCCGGAGTGACGCCGGCCTCAAAGACGGCCCGAGATTAGATGGTGCCGGGCCGCGCGGAGGTCGTAAATTGGCTCGCGGAAGACAAAAAATCCTCTTCGGCGGTAGGGAGTTTTCCGTTTGGCGTCAGGTCGTCGACCGCTTTGGGAAGATCGCGCTTCAGTCGCCCCAGAATCTCTTGATGCGAAAGGCCGGTATTGGCGGCGATCTCGTTCAGAACATCCGGGCCCAGTGCTTCCGCGAGCTGGCCGTCATCGATATCCGCATTCGGACCGGGCTTTACCCACGACTCCGCCGTGTCACCATGACCATTCTGCTGAAACGTCTTCAGCAGATCGCCGAGACCGCCGCTGACGATACTGCCGGATGTCAGTCCGCCGAGAAGGCCGCCGAGACCACCCGAACCGGCCAGTCCGCCAAGAAGGCCGCCTAGCCCGCCGGGCTGCGGGTTTCCCTCATCACCCGGCTGAGGGTTCTGGATGCCCCGCAGAAGCTCTCCGATCTTGTCTCTGTTTTGGTAGCCGGCAACGGCAAGGACGGCGAGAAGCGCCTTCAATTGACCGCTCATCATGATGAATCCTCCTATGGTGCTCCAACGTGCACGCGACCCACAAGCAGAGCGCTGCATGGGCAGCAATGTCCAGAGTGGCCAAAGGTTCCGCCGGTTTGAAAACAAGGCCGCGCGGGCCGCATTCCTTCGACAATCTCGAAGGCCCGGCCGCCCACCTCATTGCTCACGCCGCAGTCAGATTTCCGGGCAGCCTCGCCGGTTTGCGAAGGTCATTCGTTCCGGTCCGCGGCGCGTCATCCCCTGCACAACGATACTGCGGGGAGACATGCGTACGATCTGCGCCCTGCGAAGTCCTTCGCTGCGTGCGATGTCGAGAGCATCATCCGGATCGCATCCGCGCGGTCCGCGCCGATCATATCCGTCATATCGGTCACGATCGCGATTCCGATCGTAAACGCCGACGCCACCGGGGCCGACCCGCAACTCCAAGTCCTGCGCGGCCGCGATCGTCGGCGAGATCGTCAAGCCGCTTATCGCAGCCAAGCCGACCAGTACGCACTGAAGAGATTTCCGCATGAGTTCCTCCCATGATCCTATGTTTGTCGTAATGACAACATCGCCATGCGAGATTTGTTCCTTGAGGTAAGAGGGCTCGGTGCGGACGCCGAACGTGTCGTTCGTCTCATCGAAGGCGCGTCGCATGAATCCGATTCGATGCGGCGCGCTTTAAAGATCATTCGTTTCAAACAGCCATGTTCGACGCTGCCGACATCACTTCCCGAGGGGCGGGACCGCCGAACATATGGCGACCATCCTCCTCGACTTCCGTGAAACACCAGCGCACGACGCCATCCCGATCGAGCAGGAATTCGCCGACGAGTTGGCCGTGGCCGGTGGCGATCATCTGCTTGTCATCCTCGGTGATTTCATAGCCGTCCGCCTTGTCGAGGAATTCCGACGCCGCCATCGGGTCCATAGGCGCTGGAAGCTCGCCCGGCATGTCGATGCGCATCGACATCACCATGTTCATGCTGACTTTGCGCGGCCACTCATTCTCATCTTCGGTAAACTGAAGATTCGGCAGGCCGAAGGCCCTGTGCGATACCCGTTCCGGGTCCGAGGCCGCCAGCAAATTGGGAAGCGGATGGTAGCGGAAATAGAGGCGAGCGCGGTCGATCGGCGTGTTGACGATGGTCAGGCTGTCGATGCCTTTCTCCTGCAAGGCATCGGTGAGTTCAGCCATGGCGGCGATCTGCCGGCGACAGAAGGGGCAATGCAATCCGCGGAACAACCCGACGAGCACCGGCTTCTGGCCGCGAAAATCGTCGATGGCGACCTTGCCCTGGCGGGTGATCGCATCCAGCACCACGTTCGGCGCGCGATCTCCCGGCTGCAATGGTCTTGCGGCGTGGTTCTCCTGCATGTTTCGTTCCTCCCTTTATCTTCTTGAATCGATTTGCCTAATCGATCTCCGGCGATCACTGCAACGAGGACAAGTCAGTCGAGAAACGGCAGGACGACGAGCGTGCCTGGATCGAGGTTGTGGCGGATGCACACATCCTGTGCCAGCGTGAAATACCGTTCCGCCTCGTCCATGTCGTCATGCTCAAGGCTGAGTGTCGCCAATCCATCATAGCACGGAAAGAGCAGTTGCGGTTCATCAATTTCCTTCGCAACCTCAAGGGCTTCTTCGTAATACTTACGAGCTAGCTTTGGCTGCCCGTGGCATTGATGAATTTGGCCCAGCACGATCAGCGGCACGGAGAGATGGTCGCGCTGATCGAGCGCCCGGTCGATTTCGACGGCCTTTTCCGCAGCCGGTACACCCTCAGCGGCGCAGCGATCGGTGAAGGTGCAGCAGGCAACTGCGAGGTTGGCGAGAAGCCGCGCCTGGAAGCCGAGATCGCCGATACGGGTCGCAAGCTCCAATCCGCGCCGGCAGATCTTGATGGCGTTGGCTGGATCAACAATCGTGTAGAGAACGCCGAGATTGGAATAGGCGCGACAGGCAGCACTTTGCAGATCGGCTTTTTCGGCGACCGAGAGGCTGCGCTCCACTTCCTGCACGGCCTCGCGGCGACGTCCTAGCCGCGCAAAGGCCGCACCCTTGGTGTTCAGCGCCTCCGCCATCGCTCGCGCTGTCTCCCGTCCGGCCTCGGTCGTCCCGTCGATCGGCAGCGTTTGCAGGCATTGAAGTGCCTGCGTCGCCCACTCGGCGGCAGCGGCCTGATCCCCCATGCGGAAGGCCAGATGGCCACGCTCCTGCAGGACATGTGCACGTTCGACCGGCGCATCGATTGTCGCGATTATCGCTTCGGCTTCGGCCAAATATGTCTCCGCTTGATCGCGGCGTCCTGCATCGAGATGCAAACGGCCGACCTTGCGCAATATCCTCGCTGCGGCAATAGGGTCGTCTTTGGTGCGGTGGATCGCAAGCGCCCGCTGATAATGGTTCAAGGCGGCGTCGCGCAGGCCGGCGGGGCCGCAGAGATCGGCAAGGCGCTCCAAGAGCGCCAGTTGTTCCGGTGTCACCTCCGCCTCGTTTGCGAAGGCCGCAAGGGCCTGACGGTAGAGGCGCATTGCATCGTCATTGGCGTAGGCCTTGCGCGCCAGATCACCCGCCGCCATCAGATAGGTGGCCCCTTTGGCCTTTTCGGTGGTCAGGCTGAAGTGATGGCCGAGCTGCGCCAGGTGCTCGGGCCGATCGGGCGCTGCGCCATATTGACGTTCCAGAGCCCGGCCGATGCGTTGATGAAGCTCCATGCGCCGTTGCAGCAGGAGATTATGGTAGATGACGTCGTGCATCAGTGTCTGGCTGAAGCGATATCCCGGCGATCCGCCGGCATCGGGCCCGCGCAATTCCTCGATGATATTGGCATCGCAGAGATGATCCAATGCGGCATCGATGGCGGCTGGGTCGGTGGCGATGGTGCGGAGCAGGGCGGTATCGAACTTCGGGCCGACCACCGCCGCCTCTTGCGCCAGCCGTCTGATGTCCTGCGGCAGACGATCGACGCGGGCAAGCAACAGGGCTTGCAGGTTCACCGGGATATCGACGTCCGTGTCTTCCGCTGCGACATGCCAGCGCTGGCCGTCATTGTGCAACGTGCCCATGTCGATCAGCGCCCGAAGGATTTCTTCGATGAAAAGCGGATTGCCGCCGGCGCGGTCGAGGATACGCTTGCGCATCGTGACCGGCAACTTGCCTTGATCCTCGCCGAAAAACGCAGCAAGCAGCTTCTGCCCGTCGGCCGCAAACAGTGGTGCAAGACGCTGCACGGTGACGCTGACACGATTGGAGTCCAGTGGGTCGGTCTGCGATGTCGGCCGGTAGACCGCCAGCAGCATCAACCGGCTGCGCTCCAGCCGGTCCATCATGAAGCGAAGCACTTCCAGTGAGGCGGCATCCGCCCAGTGCAGATCCTCGATGACAAGCAGCAGGGGACCTTGCGCCAGCCGCCGCTCGAAGACGGTGCGGACGCCATAGAAGATCTGCCGCCGCAACTGCTCCGGCTCGATGTACCGCAAAGCGCCATCGGGATCGCCGAGACCGAGGACATGCAGAAAGAGCGGCAAAAGTCCCTCGACCTCCTCCTGCGTCAGATCGAGCGCGCGGAACCCCGTTGCCAGCAGTTGCCGCGCCCTGTCGAGATCGTCCCGCTCGCCGATGCCGTAGGCGCTACGCACGACCGCGCCGAGCGTGCCATAGGATTGTTCGCCGAGCGGAGAGCAGGTCGCTTTGCGGATGGCGAGGCCCTGGAAACGAGCGGCATTGCCGGCGATTGCGACGAATTCGTTGACCAGCCGAGACTTGCCGATGCCGGCTTCGCCGATCAGCCGGACAAGCTGCGCCGCACCGCCGCAGGCAAGGTCGAGGCATGTCAGCAACCGCGACATTTCCGTATCCCGTCCGATCATCGGTGCCTGAAGGCCGAGACTTTCGAGCCCGCGCGCCGTATGCGGCGCTTCCGACAGCCCTGTCAGCCGGTGGACAAGGACGTTGCCGCTTTTACCCCGCAAGGTCTGCGCGCCAAGACTGTCGAAGGCAAAGGCATGGCGGGTGAGGCGATAGGTCAGCGGCCCGACGAGGATATCGTTTTCGCCGGCCATGGATTGCAGGCGTTGAGCGGTGTTCACCGTGTCGCCGGTCACCGAATAGGATTTTGTACTGACCGCGCCGAAGCCGCCGGTGACGACGGGACCGCTATTGATACCGATATGCAGGCGGAGCGGCACGCCGGCGCGGGCGTGCCAGCGCTCGCCGACCTCAGTGGCCCGACCGATCATATCGAGTGCGGCCCCGAGCGCCCGGACCGGATCGTCCTCATGAGCGACCGGCGCGCCGAACAGCGCCAGCAGCGCATCGCCGACGAACTTGTCGACGAAGCCGCCATAAGCCTCGACCGCCTGGGTCATCTCTTCGAACAATTCGTTCTGCAGTACCCGCATGACTTCAGGGTCGATCTGCTCGCTCAGAGTCGTGAAGCCGCAGAGATCGGCAAAGAGCACGGTCACCGGCCGCCGGTCGGCATCGCCCTCTGATTGAGGTAGCGCCTCGATCTTCGGCTTCGATGCGGGTTGGACTTTGCCCGAAATCGACGCGCCACAGCTGGGGCAGAAGGCAAAATCGGGCTGACAAGCATTGCCGCAGGCGGCGCAGGTGATCGGTTGCCTTGCGCCGCATCGCGGACAGAAAGCAAAACCGCTCTGAATATCGAACCCGCAGCCGCTGCACTCCATCGGACGCATCTCACGAAACCCCGATGTACGGCTATTTCAGCCGCAACCAGCAGGCCTCAGACAGGGGACAAGCATGAACCTGCTGCCCCAGGCCCGCAAGTACTAAACAAGTGGCGGATCTGGCGACAGCTTCGGTAGCTTGAGAACGGTGATCTGCGGGCTGCAGCATCGCACGGCTTGCTTTTGGCGTGTTCGAACCGGCCGCTACTGCCGATCGGTGCCGGCGAGCCTCGCGACCCGGCAGTGAAGGAGCACCGGCCGGTCCGTGTCGATCATCTCCTCGATCCTGGCGTCGAGTTCGGTAGGGCTCTCGCAACGAAGGCCGACGGCGCCATAGGCTTCCGCGAGCTTGGTGAAATCGGGCAGTGAGGCCGAATAGGAGCGCGATCGACCACTGCCATCCGGCACTTGACCCCATTCTCGCGCCATGCCCGGATGCTCATCGCTCAAGATGAAGATCTTGATCGGCGCTTGATGCTGTATCGCCGTCGACAGCTCTTTCATCGTCGTTTGCACCGAAGCGTCGCCGGCAATGTCGATGACAAGGCGCCCAGGATTTGCGAGCTGCACGCCCAGCGCGGCAGGAAGACCGAAGCCCATCGCCCCCAATCCACCTGACGTAATCCAGCGATTGGGTTTGTCGAAGCCGAAGAACTGCGCCACCCACATCTGCTGACCGATCTCCGTGGCGATGATGGGGTCGTGCGGCTTTGTCAGCGCATGCAGACGCTCCAGGGCATGTTGCGGCATGATTGCATGGTCCAGCCGCTCGTAGGAAAACGACTGGTGGGCTCGCCAATGATCGATCTGCAACCACCACGCCCGCAACCGCTTCTGGTCGGGGACGGTGGAAAGCGACCGCCAGGCATGGATCATGTCCGCCAGCACATGCGCGGCGTCGCCCTGAATGCCGATGTCGACAAGAACGCGTTTGTTGATCGACGAGGCATCGATATCGATCTGGATCTTCTTCGAGTGAGGCGAAAACTCATGCACGCGCGAGATCGCAAGGTCGTCAAACCGCGCGCCGATGGCGATCATCAGGTCGCAGTCGGCAATTGCCATATTGGCTTCATGCGATCCGTCCTGTCCGGCGACCCGCAGCCAGTTCGGCCCGGTAGCGGGGTAGGCTCCAAGCCCCATGATGGTGGACGTTACGGGAAAGCCGGTTAGGTCGACGAACTCGCGCAACAATCGCGATGCCTCCGGTCCGGCGTTGATGATGCCGCCGCCGGTATAGATGATGGGGCGTCGGGCTTCGGCCATCAATGCGACAGCCGACCGGATCGCGTTCTGATCGCCTTGCATTGCCGGCTGGTAGCTCGGCAGCGGACCTACCTTGTCAGGTGAGACGTAGATGCCGCTGGCAAACAGCACGTCCTTTGGCATGTCGACGAGAACAGGGCCGGGCCGACCGGCCGCCGCGATCCGGAAAGCCAGATGGATCGTTTTGGCCAGATCGTCGATGTGTTGGACCAGGAAATTGTGCTTTGTGCAGGGGCGGGTGATGCCGACCGTATCGCATTCCTGAAAAGCGTCCGTGCCGATCAGACTTGTCGGCACCTGGCCCGCGAGGCAGACGAGGGGAACGGAGTCCATAAGGGCATCCTGCAGCGCCGTGACCGCATTTGTAACGCCTGGTCCTGATGTCACCAGCATGACGCCGACTTTTCCCGTCGAGCGGGCATAGCCCTCGGCTGCGTGTCCGGCGCCTTGCTCATGGCGCACCAGGAAATGTTTGATGTCCTCCTGTTGGAAGATTTCGTCATAGATCGGCAGCACCGCGGCGCCTGGATAGCCGAAAATGTGTTCGACACCGTTGTCGCGCAGCGCTTGCAGAACGATCTCGCCGCCGTTCATGCGACGATCAGAGGGGTTGTTTAGAGAAGAGTTGGCTGTCTCGCCGGTCATATCTGGGTTCCGTCGTGAGTGAGGTGATAGTTGCGACGGGGCATAAAAAAAGGCCCCGTCAGGGACCTGTTTTCGGCGCATGGGTGGCTATTGCCGGACGATCAGACCGTCCTGCCCATGCGCGATATCACGACTACGAGAACCATTGCGATTTTCATGGGCGATAGAGCTACCTCCGAATCTACACGTCGTCAACGACGTCTCTGCGTAGATTGTATCTGCAGTTGAGAATATTTGAGATCGGTAGGGTAGCCAGTGACGAGGCAAGGGCAGGGGCGATCCGTTCGCCAGCCTATCTGGCCCGGCGCGAACCCAGGTTCTATGACGAGGTATGGGCGCCATCGAGGATCTGCCGCGCCTCGGCCCGCGGCGCGGCGACGGAATGACGCTTAACGAGCGAGCATTCGAGCTTCGCGATTGGATAGCGCTTGCCCGGTATACTTTCCGGGTTGAGATGTTCGATCGCCCATTGCCCCATGGCAAGATGTGGAAGGACCGAAGTCGTCAGCGGCGGTACGAGATGTCGTGAAATTTCTTCGTCGTCATAACCCACCACCGACATGTCCTGGGGAATGCGAAGCCCTGCATCCTTGAGCGCTTCGTAGCACCCGATGGCAGTGCGGTCGTTCTGGCAGAAGATCGCGGTGGGCGGCTCTTTCAGAGCAAGCAGTTTCATCGTGGAGGCATAGCCGGCACTGGCCGACCAGTCGCCTTCAATGACCAATTCAGGATCGAAGGGTATATCGGCGGTCGCCAGGGCGCGGCGATATCCCGTCAGCCGGTCCTGCGCAGCCTGCATCCAGATTTCGCCGGTGATCGTCGCGATGCGGTGGTGTCCGTGCGTGATCAGGTGCCGGGTGGAGCTCTGCCCTCCGGCGATCTCGCTCGGCACCACGGCGGGAAAGGCATGGTCGGCCGTATAACAGTTCAGCAGGACCGTCGGGATGTTGAGCTCGCAGACATAGGAGGGAAGCTCTACCTGGCGGGTATAGATCGTCATATAAATGAGCGCCGATATGCCTCCGCTCGTCAACGCCTCGATTGCCTTCGGCTCCATGACGGGATCACTGAGCGTCTGGGTTACCAAAAGGACATTGCCGGCGTTCCAGGAGGCTTGCCGCGCGCCTTCGATCGCAACGATCGCTTCCGGGCTGGTGGCGAGCTGATCGACGGCGAAGCCGATGACGTTGTCCAGTCCCGAATAAGAGGCCTTCGTCGCGTAGGTCTTCTCCATGTAGCCGAGCTCGCGCGCCGCCTCCCATACGCGATCGCGCGTCTGCTGGGAGATACGGGTGCCGGGCGTGTCGTTGAGGACGAAGGAGACGGCCGCCTGCGAGCAGCCAGCTGCGGCGGCGATATCCATCATCGTCACACGCACAGGCTTATTCCTCTTTTGGGTCTTGGGTTTTCGCATTCGTGGAAACTGTCTCTGCTTCAGATAATGGGGCAGGGTGATTGATTGTCGTTTTCTGCTAATAGTATTAGCATCTATCTGAAAGCGTTGGCAATTGCATGAATTGCTTCAACACCAGCGGTTATTGGCAACTTCCAGTACGAAATTGCAGCCCTGACCACTGGGCGATGAAATGTTTCGATCTGCATTGATAATACTATTTACTAATTAAAATTCTTGTATACCGTCAGGGAGCGATCGGAACCTATGCCACTCGTCGCTTTGCGACGGCCCTGGGAGGGGGCGCATCCGGCCGGCCGTAAATCGGAAACGGGCCCGTGCAACTGCGGCCCCTCGGGAGGTGTATTATGAAACAGCTGAAACGCAATGCAGCCTTGTTTTTCGCCGGGTTGATGCTGAGCGCGGCGCCGATTGCCGTATCGCATGCTGCCGACAAGCCGACACTTGCATTTGTCGTCAATGGCGCATCCGACTTCTGGAAAGCCGCAGAGGCGGGCGTGAAGAAGGCGCAGGGCGAGATGCCAGACTACCAGATGGAGCTGAAGTATCCTGAGCAGGCATCGGTCGCCGTTCAGCAACGGCTTATGGAAGACTTGGTCAGTGCCGGCGTCAAGGGGGTGATGGTCTCCGCGGTCGATCCCAAGACCCAGACGGACGGCTTGAACAAGATCGGCTCGCAGACTGCTCTCTTCACGACCGATAGTGACGCGCCGCAGACCAACCGCGTCGCCTATATCGGCTCGTCTAATATCGATGCCGGCATGCAGGCCGCCGAGATCGCCAAAAAGGCGATGCCTGACGGCGGCAAATGCATCGGCTTCGTCGGCCTGCTCGGCGCCGACAATGCCAAGGAACGCATCCAGGGCATGAAGGACGGCCTGAAGGGCACGAAGATCGAGCTGACGGATGTCCGCGGTGACGATATCGACCAGACGCGCGCAAAGAAGAACGTCGAAGACGCGCTGGTGGCCAGCCCGGACGTCACCTGCATGGTCGGCTTCTACTCCTACAATACGCCGCGCATCTATGAGGCGCTGCGCGACGCCGGCAAACTCGGCCAGATCACCGTCGTCGGCTTTGATGACGATCCGATCACGCTCGGCGGCGTCAAGGAGGGCACGATCGCAGCGACCGTCGTGCAGCAGCCGTTCGAGTGGGCCTATCAGGGCATGAAGCTGATGGCGGCCTATCTCAAGGGCGACAAATCAGGCGTTCCCAGCAACGGCTTGATCATCATCCCGACGGTGATCATCGGCAAGGATGACGTTGACAAGTATGCCGCCAGCCTGAAGGCTATGTCTGGAAAATAACCCTCCTTCGCGGCGGCGGCACTTGCCGCTGCCGCGACTGACGTGTCGTGCCGACACAGCATTAGTTGCCATGGACAGGCGATGAACCACAGCTCTGACATCCCGTCACCGGACCCGCTTGCAACCCCGTTCCTTTCGCTTTCCGGCGTTGGCAAGACCTATCCGGGCGTCGTTGCGCTTGAGGGCCTGTCGATCGACATCATGCCGGGCGAGGTCATTGGCCTCGTCGGCGAGAACGGGGCTGGAAAATCGACCCTGATGAAGATTCTTGGCGGCGTGATCGCACCCGACCGAGGCACGATCCTGCTCGACGGCACAGAGCTTCGCTTCCTCACTGTGGAATCGAGTATCGCATCCGGCATCGCCTTCGTGCACCAAGAACTCAATCTCTTTGAAAATCTCGACGTTGCTGCCAATATCTTCCTGGGCCGCGAACCGCTCAAGGCCGGACCTTTCAAGCTCGTCGATCGCGATCGGCTGCGAGACATGGTGAAGCCGCTCTTGAAGCGGGTAGGGGCTCATTTTTCCGCCGACACACCCGTGGCATCGCTTTCCCTTGCCGAGCAGCAGATGGTGGAAATCGCCAAGGCGCTATCCATCAACGCCAGGCTCGTCATCTTCGACGAACCCACGTCCAGCCTGCCGCTGGCCGAAACCGAGCGGCTCCTGAGCATTATCAAATCGTTGAAAGCGGATGGCATCAGCGTAATTTTCATCTCGCATCGCCTCCACGAGGTTGAGCGCGTCGCAGACCGGGTCATAGTCCTGCGCGACGGCACGCTTGTGGGCACGCTCGCCAAGAAAGACATCGGCCACGACCAGATGGTCAAGCTGATGATCGGCCGGGTGCTTGCGGCCCGGACCGCAAAACCGCAACGCTCGGCTGGCTCGGTCGCGCTGAAGGCAAGCGGCGTGCGCACCGAGGCCTATCCCGCCCGCCCCGTTGATCTGGAAATCCGGTATGGAGAAATCATGGGGCTTGCAGGGCTCGTTGGGTCGGGCCGCACCGAGCTTGCAAAAGTACTCTTCGGCATCGACCGGAGCTACGGCGGAGCCATTCTGCAGGACGGGCGGCAAATTGCGATCAGGTCTGCCCGGGACGCCGTCGCTCGTGGCATTTTCCTGGTACCGGAGGATCGCAAGCGCAACGGCATACTTCTTGATTTCCCGATCGCCCAGAACATAACCCTTGCCGATCTCCCCAAGCTCTCCAACCGCTTCATGCTTTCTGCCGAGCGGGAGAGGGGAGCGGCCGAAAAGCAGCGTGTTCGCCTCGGTATCAAGGCGCCGTCGGTTTCGACGCGAACCGGCACTCTGTCCGGCGGCAACCAGCAGAAGGTGGTGCTTGCCAAATGGTTGTCGATGAGCCCGAAGGTGATGATCTTCGACGAGCCGACGCGCGGCATCGATATCGGCGCGAAGAACGAGATCTACGGCCTGATGCGAGCGCTTGCCGATGCCGGAGTCGCCATCCTGATGATCTCCAGCGACATGGAAGAGGTGATCGGCGTTTCCGACCGCATCGCCGTCATGCACGAGGGCCAGATCGCCGGCATATTGGAAGAGGACGAAATCAGCCAGGAAAGTGTCCTTTTGCTTGCTGTCGGCAAAAGGGTAAAATAGCGGCTGCGGCCCATAAATAAGTATCGGGGGATGGATCTCGAATGATCAAAAAAGATCTCGGACTGCTGCTTTTGATCGTCGTCGTCGGCATCGTCGTCGCCATCATCAACCCGCGCTTCCTCCTACCGATCAACCTGGCCAACACCGCCAACTTGATCGGCCTGTTCGGCATCCTGTCGATCGGCCAGGCCTTTGTCATCATTACAGGCGGTATCGAGCTTTCCGTGGGCTCGCTCGTTGCGCTTCTCGGTGTGCTGTTCGTCGATTTCATCGCGGTCCAGGATATGTCATGGATGCTGGCGCTGCCGTTCATTCTCGCACTCGGCGCGGTCATAGGCGCCGTCCACGGCTGGCTGATCACCCGGCTCAACCTGCAGCCCTTCGTCGTCACCCTCTGCGGCCTCCTGATTTATCGTGGGGCAGCGCGCTTCTACACGGCCGACGGAACGGCGGGCTTTGCTTTCGGCCAAAATTTCCCAGACCTCGAATTCCTGACCGCCGGACGGTTTTACGGCGTTCCCAACACCTTCATCGCACTCGTCATCATTGCCGTGGTCATGTGGATCATGCTGCATCGCTCTGTCTTCGGGCGTTATCTTTACGCGATCGGGAAGAACGAGGAGGCAGCCCGCTATTCCGGTATCCGTACCGGCCGCATGATCATGTCGGCCTATGTCATCTGCGGGCTGCTGACGGCGCTTTCGGCGATTTATTTCGCCATGTACACGCGCTCGATCTCGCCGGCGAGCCATGGCCAGTTCTACGAACTCTACGCGATTGCCGCTGCCGTACTCGGCGGCTTTTCGCTCCGCGGCGGCGAGGGGTCGATCGTCGGCGTCGTGCTGGGGACGGTCCTGCTCCAGGAGTTGCAGAATCTCGTCAACCTACTTGGTATTCCCTCGTCGTTGAATTTCGCTGTCATGGGTGGCGTGATCCTCATCGGCGTCCTGATCGACCAACAATGGCACGCGATCCGCGCAAAGCGCCGCCTCGTCTTTGCCGCCCGGCAGACCGAAACCCGTCTTTCGAACGAAGGCAGTTTGCCAGTGGTTGCCAATCAGGACTAGGTCAGTGGATGGGGCCATGCGTGTCGTGATCTTGCCCCGTTGAGACAATCCGTTTCAGGAGGGCAGCATCCGGCCATTCGCCAACGAGCGATCTTGCGGCGTTCATCCATATCGATCTGGGAGTAGGTGCGCTTCATGTCTCGTTCCTTGCAGGGATAAACCGTTGTTATCTATTGCAAGTCGCACTTCATCCTTGAACCCACCCCGGCTACATACATTGTGGCGGGGAAGTTGGAATGTCCGTTTGTGTGCAAAGTAGAAGTGTCACTTTGGGCGCGTCTTCAGCTATTTAGAAATGCGACACTCGGCATGTCCACTTGCGCTAAGGCAAGCCCCCGACCAGACCGGCTGGACCCGGTTGCAAGGGAAGGGAGGGGGCGGGTGAGATGCTCCCTTCGGCTTTAGCTTTGACAGTTGGAGCAGCCAGTCATTCCGCCGCATCGAGGTCAGAGAGCGCTTGTCGCCGTCGGGCAATGACGGCGGGATCGTTCATGAAATCCGTCTTCCGACCCGGCTTGCGGCCCCGCGGCGTGTAGCCATTCTTCTCGCTGTTGGTCCTGACCTTGGGCGCCGGCAGTTGCTCCTGACGCTCCTTGATATAGGCCAGGACATCGCCGAGCCGCTTGTTCTCGGTGATCGCCGCATGCGTCACCCGCTGGTCCTGGTCGAACGTCTTGTAGGGCAGGGAATGACCTTTCCAGCGCACGTCCAGCCGGCCATCGGCATAGGCATAGGTCTCGACATAGCGGCCAACCAGGCCACGCGTCACATCACTCTCTTCCAGCATGATCCGCTGGCGCTCGAACGAGAACGTCAACTGCGCCCCGACATAGCGCTGCTCGCGCTTGCACAGGATCTCGCTGAGCCGGTCCGGCGCCAGATTCAGTGGCCGATGCAGGTCTTCCGACCGGGCAGGGGCAATCGCAAAGCGGGCATTGTAGTCTTCCATGAAGCCAGGCAAAAACGCATTGCCTGCCGCCATGCCGGAAATCCCCGCCAGCCGCAGTTCCTTGACCAGTCGATCCTGCAACGTCCGGTTCATCCGCTCGACACGACCCTTCGCCTGGCTCGAATTTGCGCAAAGAATCTCGATGTTTAGCTCACAAAGCGCCCGCCCGAACTGGGTCATGCCCTGGCCACCCTTGGCCTCCTTCTTCGCCACCCGGAACACCGAATGCTTGTCGGAGTAGAAAGCCACAGGCGCGCCGTGATCGCGCAGGTAAAGCGCCAGCGCCTCGAAATAGCTGAAGGCGCTTTCCGAGCGCACGAACCGCAACTGCATCAGCTTGCCCGTCGCATCGTCGACGAACACCAGCAGCGAGCATGGATCACCGCGGTCCTCGAACCAGCGATGCTCGGACCCGTCAATCTGCACCAACTCGCCATAGGCTTCACGCCGCAAGCGCGGCTGATGAAACGTCCGCCGCTGCTTGCGCGAGAGCCACAGGCCCGCATCCACCATCCAGCTGCGCAACGTCTCACGCGACACCCGCAACCCATCGCGCTCGGCAAGCTTCTCGGCCGCCAAGGTTGGTCCGAAGTCTGCATAGCGTTCGCGAACCAACGTCACGGCGTAATCCCGAACACCGTCGCTGATCCGGTTGTTCGACGGTCGGCCGATCGCCTTGTGCCGGATCGACGCCGCACCACCCGTGTTGATCCGCTCCAGCAGACGACGCACCTGGCGCGTACTCAGATCAAGCACATGTGCCGCCGACACCATCGTCATCCGGCCGGCGATCACATTCGATAGAATCTCGATCCGCTGCAGATCACGCTCGCTCATCGCAATCAGTCCCATCCGCAATCTCCCAGGTCATCAAACAAGGGGAGAGTGACATTCCAACTTTGCAGAAACAGGACACTTTAACTTTGCGGCTACATACATTGTGGCGGGGAAGTTGGAATGTCCGTTTGTGTGCAAAGTAGAAGTGTCACTTTGGGCGCGTCTTCAGCTATTTAGAAATGCGACACTCGGCATGTCCACTTGCGCTGAGGCAAGCCCCCGACCAGACCGGCTGGACCCGGTTGCAAGGGAAGGGAGGGGGCGGGTGAGATGCTCCCTTCGGCTTTAGCTTTGACAGTTGGAGCAGCCAGTCATTCCGCCGCATCGAGGTCAGAGAGTGCTTGTCGCCGTCGGGCAATGACGGCGGGATCGTTCATGAAATCCGTCTTCCGACCCGGCTTGCGGCCCCGCGGCGTGTAGCCATTCTTCTCGCTGTTGGTCCTGACCTTGGGCGCCGGCAGTTGCTCCTGACGCTCCTTGATATAGGCCAGGACATCGCCGAGCCGCTTGTTCTCGGTGATCGCCGCATGCGTCACCCGCTGGTCCTGGTCGAACGTCTTGTAGGGCAGGGAATGACCTTTCCAGCGCACGTCCAGCCGGCCATCGGCATAGGCATAGGTCTCGACATAGCGGCCAACCAGGCCACGCGTCACATCACTCTCTTCCAGCATGATCCGCTGGCGCTCGAACGAGAACGTCAACTGCGCCCCGACATAGCGCTGCTCGCGCTTGCACAGGATCTCGCTGAGCCGGTCCGGCGCCAGATTCAGTGGCCGATGCAGGTCTTCCGACCGGGCAGGGGCAATCGCAAAGCGGGCATTGTAGTCTTCCATGAAGCCAGGCAAAAACGCATTGCCTGCCGCCATGCCGGAAATCCCCGCCAGCCGCAGTTCCTTGACCAGTCGATCCTGCAACGTCCGGTTCATCCGCTCGACACGACCCTTCGCCTGGCTCGAATTTGCGCAAAGAATCTCGATGTTTAGCTCACAAAGCGCCCGCCCGAACTGGGTCATGCCCTGGCCACCCTTGGCCTCCTTCTTCGCCACCCGGAACACCGAATGCTTGTCGGAGTAGAAAGCCACAGGCGCGCCGTGATCGCGCAGGTAAAGCGCCAGCGCCTCGAAATAGCTGAAGGCGCTTTCCGAGCGCACGAACCGCAACTGCATCAGCTTGCCCGTCGCATCGTCGACGAACACCAGCAGCGAGCATGGATCACCGCGGTCCTCGAACCAGCGATGCTCGGACCCGTCAATCTGCACCAACTCGCCATAGGCTTCACGCCGCAAGCGCGGCTGATGAAACGTCCGCCGCTGCTTGCGCGAGAGCCACAGGCCCGCATCCACCATCCAGCTGCGCAACGTCTCACGCGACACCCGCAACCCATCGCGCTCGGCAAGCTTCTCGGCCGCCAAGGTTGGTCCGAAGTCTGCATAGCGTTCGCGAACCAACGTCACGGCGTAATCCCGAACACCGTCGCTGATCCGGTTGTTCGACGGTCGGCCGATCGCTTTGTGCCGGATCGACGCCGCACCACCCGTGTTGATCCGCTCCAGCAGACGACGCACCTGGCGCGTACTCAGATCAAGCACATGTGCCGCCGACACCATCGTCATCCGGCCGGCGATCACTTTCGATAGAATCTCGATCCGCTGCAGATCACGCTCGCTCATCGCAATCAGTCCCATCCGCAATCTCCCAGGTCATCAAACAAGGGGAGAGTGACATTCCAACTTTGCAGAAACAGGACACTTTAACTTTGCGGCTACATACATGTATCGCATAAGATAGATTATGGAACATGCAGCCTAATGAAATAGCCTCTCAGACCGCCGAAGATGCGGCTATCGCCGATTGGCATTACGATTTAGATATCAATGTGTTCGATGGCGAAGTTACGACTTCGGTAGAGTATGAATTCGAGATTTCCCGATGTACAATTGTCGAGATGTCTTGCCTGAGGCTGCGCGTCCAATTCGGCATTACACACATCAGGTTTGATTGAGAACAGTCAGCATGCCTCCGAAATCGATCAAGGAACCCTTCTCTTGCAAGAGCACAATCCGGGACTCCACCAGTTCCTTTAACTGACTACTCGTTGACTTGAACCCAAGCCCGCGCGCGACCGCATTCACCGCCTGATCTACGGTGGCCCCGAGGCTCGTTCTGATGACTGTGATAAGCCCTTCGTCAATTTCCATCGGCGGCAGCATTTCGATCCGACGCAGGCTGAGAGACGTGACGCCGCTACGATCTCTGAGCGTGATGTCCTTGTCCGGCCAAAGCAGAAACTCTCCGTCGCGCACGATCTCCTGAGAATTCTGGGCGATCGTGATCGCCGCGCCGACATGGGCATCGATCCGGTTTCCCGCCCGCTGAAGACCCCAGGCCGACCTGATGCGGGTGACGACCTCGTCCTGATGCACTGGTCCTTCTGCTCCGACCGTTTGCTTTACCAGCGCGATCACCACGCCGATCGGCGCTTCGTGAAGTTCGCCTACGATATTCGGTCGCAGCACGGCCTCCTGATACAAGGTTGCGCTCGAAATTTCGTCGACGATAACCGGCTGCAGACCAATCTCTGTAACGTCCGCACGTTCGATAGTGACGACCTCGACCGGTACCGCTCGCCTCGACAGGTGTTCCTCTGTTCCCGACCTGACGTCGGCCTTGGCCCGCTCGATGGCGGCAACGAGGCGTTCAAGTTCCGCTTTGGGCCTTTGGAACCAGTCTGCACTCCAGATGCGATAGATATTCCAGCCATGATCCTCGAGGACCGCCTGTCGAAGCCGGTCTCGGTCACGAGCCGAACGCGAGTCATGGTATGCGGCGCCGTCGCATTCGATCCCCAGAATATATCTGCCCGGTATCTGCTCGTCGGCCACCGCCAGATCTATGAAGAACCCGGCGATTCCAACCTGCGGATGGACCTGATAGCCCCTCTCCTTAAGCGCAGCCATGACCTGTTCTTCAAAGACGCTGTCCATCCCACGGTCGGTGCGCTGGGTCATCGAAAGCCTGCCCGTCCGAGCGTAATGGAGAAACAGTTTGAATGCGAAGACGCCTTTGCCTTTTCCACGTTCGAGATCGATGTCCTCGTCGGTGATCGAAGCGTATACCTCGCAGCGCCGCTTCGCGCGGCTGATAAGAACATTGAGACGACGTTCGCCTCCCTCGGCTCCCAACGGCCCGAAGCGCATGCTCATTGGCGCGCCACTTGGCCCCTTGGCATAGGCGACGGAAATGAGGATGACGTCGCGCTCGTCGCCCTGAACGTTTTCAAGGTTCTTGATGAAGAAAGGCTCGCTCGGATGCGAGTGGAAGAACTCCTCGGTTTCTGGGTTGAGGCGTCGCAGCAGTTCCAACTGGTCCTGGATCTCTCGACGCTGCTTGATGGAGAATGCCGCGACGCCGAGCGACAGGCTCGGCGATTGAAGCGCATGCCGTATGATCGCTTCGGCGACGACCTTAGCCTCTACCTTGTTGACGCCATCCTCGAAGACGCCGCCAGGCACATGCTGAAAGCGGAGGCCCATGCCCGCCTCGGCCGTATAAGGACTCGGTACAATGAAGAGCTTGTTATCATAGAACTGGCTGTTTGAGACCGCGATCAGAGACTGATGGCGGCTTCGGTAGTGCCATCGGAGCATCTTTTCCGGAAGGCCTCGGGCGGAAAAGAGTCCCAGGATACTTTCAATATCTGACACCTGAGCGCCGTCCTGGGCGTCGTCGTCATCCGACGTGCTGGAGGTCATTTTCGAGAAGAAACGGGTCGGCGGCAACTGACGCTCGTCCCCAACCACGACCACCTGTTTAGCGCGGGCTACCGCTCCCAACGCGTCTACCGGCTGAATTTGACTGGCTTCGTCCATGACGAGGAGATCGAACCGCAGAAGACCGGGCGGCAGGAACTGTGCTATGGAAAGCGGGCTCATCATGAAGACTGGCTTAAGGGCCTGTATCGCTACGGACGCGCGCTGCATGAGCTGGCGGATCGGCATGTGACCGCGACGGCGCGCCATCTCTCCCCTAAGGACTCCGACAGGACCGATCCCACTGACGGCAGGAATTCGTTTGTGGTGAGCGCGGACGACCTCAAGACGGGATAGCGCCATTCTGCTCCGGTCCAATGTCGCGAATTCGTTCACGAGTCGCCCGTGCACCTCGCCGTCGAAACGAGATAATTCGGGGTCGGCGGAATGCTGATGTCTGAGGATCCCTTCGTAGATCGCCATCTCCACATATGGCACGACGTCATCCGGCTTCACCCGCCCATCTTCGAGGCGTTCAACAACAAGACCGACGCCGGCGTTCGCAGCGTCTTCCGCTCTTCCGCGATAGGCGGCCCATTTGGATAGGTGCTCCTCGGTCTCGACCCATTTCGCGAGCTTTTGCGCGACCGTCGCAAGCTCCGTCTGTCCGATTTCGTGCGCGCCGAACACAATCGACACATCCGCCTTCAGGAAGCCGAGCAAAGCTTGGAGATCGTGTTGAAGGATCGCTCCTCTCGCCAATGCATCGCGAGCTTTCACAGCCACCGCGGGGCGGTCGGATACGCGCGAGCTTAGCAGGCGGATGTCGGAGTTGTGTGAAATCCACTCAGTCGTGCGAGACAGCAGCGACCAGTCCGACTCCGTCCCCTTCCAAAGCGGACCGAAGGAAGCCCGGCCGAGGGAGTCCAGCCGCTCCAGCGTGGATTTCAGGCCGCGCGCCAATGCGAGCAGCTTCAATAGCGCAAGACGGTGTGCGTTGGTTTCCGGAACAGAGCGGACCAGCGTCAGGAAGACCTTGTGGGCATCGGCGATTTCGCGGGCGAATTGCGATGTCTGTGTAAGCGAGACGCCATCTGGGCCTGGAGCGTCCGAAAACAAAACTGACGCCTTCTCACCAAGATCCTTCCATAGACTGAGCAGAAGACGTCGCGACTCGTCCAGCAGCGCCCTCACCTGCTCACAACGGCCCGCTACCGACGTCCTGTCGGAGAGACGGCCGGCTATCAACCGTGCTTCGACACCGACACCGCGCAGGCTTCGCATCCAAAGTACGAGGTTTTCAAGCGGCTTCGGGTCCGACTTTTCTCCGCGCCAGTCCGCTCCGAAAGCAGATCTGCCGAGGCTGTCGCCGTCCTTGATCGCAGCGCGGGCGCTCTTGCCCTTCTGGAGAAGATCAAGGATTCGAACAGTTTCGTCGGGCGAAGTCTCGTTGGGCATCACGCTGCGCAGAAGCGCCTTTGCCTTGCGCCACTCACCGCTCATGAACCTGAAGAGACGCTTGCCATGGACGGCGACCGCTGCCCGCACCTGCATAAGGTCGATATCCCAGGCCTGCTCAGAGATCTTGCCTTCAAGCTCGGCACGAATACGCCGAAAGTCTCCCACGGCCTCAGCGAGATCGGAGGCCTGGTCAAGGCCTCGTTCCCAGATGGCGGCAACGAAGGCGTCGGGGCTCGCGTCCGGGGCTTCGGCTACGCGCTGTCCGATGACGATGAGCCGATCAATCGATGCCAAGGTCGGAGAAGCATTGACGCCGAGCAGGGTACGCAACGCGCCCGCGCCCGCCAGGAAGCGCGGCAGCACAGACGCAAGCTGTTCGATCGTGGCAAACCCGCTTTGTGAGAAGTCTGCAGAAAGACGGACGAATTGCGTGGCAATCGGCTCCGGATCAGATTCCCATGCGGACGGCGTCATGCGGGCCGCGACTTCGGCCGCGTATGTCGAGAATTCGGCGCCGCCAACGACAAGATCGCGTACCCGATCCAGTTCGGTCGCCCATGCGTCGTTTGCCAATGCCTCCGAAGATATCTCCGAAGGACACGAGGCGACCCTTTCCGCGGTCGACGCGATGTCCATAAAGTTTGCCAGCGAGTGAGGCGATGATAGTTCGAGCGTCTGCGATACGTCATCCATCTGGCTGCGCAATTCAGCCAGTTCCGTGGCCGCCGTTTTCAATCTCGTCGTCAGACGTTCAAGATCGAGCGGGGTAACTCCGGTAAGCCCGACGCCGTACCACGGATGGTGCTTTGGCAGGCCGATGTCCTCGATGCGTTCAGCAAGTTCCGTCAGCAGCGCCTTCGCCCGCTCGCGCACCTCCGGCGTCCAGTCCGCAGCAACCGGCAGATCGATATCCGATGGAGCCATGCCCTCGCGACGCAGCCTTGCAAGGTGTCCCATGACTTGGAACGGGGAAAGCGAGTAGGGTTGATACACGCGGTGAATGCGTGCCGGATGGGCGTTAAGTAAATCGCGTGCGTCCGTGAGGCGCTGGTCGAGCGCACTGCCGGATTCCCCTTTGGGCGTGCCGAGCTCCCAAGTATGCTGCAGCTCTGCGAGGACGGCGCGCTTGTTCGCCTTGTTACTATGGAGTTCGAGGCAGGCTTCACCGACGCTCGCCTGGTCAAGGCGTCGTTTCACGACCTCGAGCGCCGCCATCTTTTCGGCTACGAACAGCACCGTCTTGCCGTCGGCGACCGCCGACGCGATAATGTTGGCGATTGTCTGGGATTTTCCCGTGCCCGGCGGGCCTTGAATGACGAGGTCCCTCCCTCGCCTGACTTCGTGGATCGCGGCCGTCTGCGAACTGTCGGCATCGACGATATGCGTCATCTCGGAAGGCGAAATGTGCTCGTCGATCTTGACGTCCTCGCCAAGCAGCTGTTCGCCGCCCTCGAAGCCATCGGAAACCAAACCGATGATGAGTGGCAGCTCGGTGAACTTGGCATCCTTAGGCCAGAGCGTGGGATCAAGGTCTCTGTACATGAGGAATTTGGCGAAGCTGAAGAAACCGAGCACGATGTCGTCGGGTTGGACGGACCAGTTTGGCTTCATCGAGATGCACGCCGCCACCTTCGCGGCGTAGTCCTCGAATGTGAAGTCGTCGCTCGCCTCGAACGCCGGCATTGAGATCTGATGGACACGGTCGAGAAAGGCCTCGAGGGAGAGGTTTGAAGCGAGGTCCTCCTGGCGCGCTCGAAGCTTGAAGCGCTCGGCTGCGCTGCCACGCTCCAACGACACCGGCACGAGGATGAGCGGTGCGTAGCGGACGTTCTCCGCATTGTTGGGATCGATCCACTTCAGAGTGCCCAGCCCGAGGAACAGGATATTCACCCCCTGCTCTTCCTCTAATGTCCGGGCATCGAAGTAAAGGTCCAGCAGACGCTTCTGGAGAGCATTTGGCGTCATGCGGGTCTGGAGCTTGGTGTCGCCATGACGGACAAGCCGACCGTCGCCGTCGCGCTCATCATCGTCCGGGAGCGCGAGTTCGATCAGTTCGTCACCGTCGCCGTCATCCTTGGATTCCCGCCCCTTCGCCCCCGCCAGGAAAGTCATGGTCCTTCCATCGGTCACAAGGATCCGAAACACTTCGGACGACTTCTCGTCGACAACGTCGATGGTTTTCGCACTTTTCGAAAAGCGGGGAACGTTCAAAAGGCGGTTGCGCGCAGAAAGGTCAAGTAGTTCGGTTCTGGCCTTTTCGATCTTGGCTTCTACGGACAGATTACTTTGAAAGATGGACGTTTCATTCTGCTCAGATGCGCCGTCTGCCATGTCGATCATATTCTCGCTCCCTGCTAACCTTTAGATGCAGTAAATCGATCAATCAGTCTAGCAGGACGTGTAGTCATGTTAGGTCAGTTGGCTCTTCCCGGAGAGCGATTCGTGCGGCCGGTGCCGCCGGTTGGCAGCAATGTTCGGGCGGCGAACGACATTGGAATGGACTCCCGGACGCTCCCTGCTGGCGCTGGCGGCGCGCAGTATGGGCGGAACCGCTGATGCGGCGAGCCGCCAGGAGGCCGCTCTCGGAAGTTTGAGACCAGACCTATGTGTTGCTTTGACGGGATTTGATGGAAAGCAAGCACGTGGGGCTCGCCGCGGCTATTCCTCAAGTGTCGAGATGACTTTCGATGGTCTTTGCAGCTCCGAGGCGGCGGCGGTTGCCGCTGCATCGGCGGGACCGCCGGAAACATGAACGGTCGGCGTTGCAAACTGGATGCCTTTTTCCGCGAATGTCTTCTTGAGCATGGCAAGGGCCTTTCGGCGAACGCCGAACTGTTCGCCGGGTTTGGTCATAAACTTCAGCCGTATCTGCACACCATAATCGGCCATCTGCTCGATCCCTTGCATTTTCAAGGGCTCGATGATGTTAGGCCCGAGTTCGGCATCCTCCAGAAGCTCAACGCCGATGCGCTTGATGGTCTTGCGGACCTCCTCGAGGTCGCTGTCATAGTTCAGGGTGAGCGTAATGATGTCGATGACCCAGTCACGGCTGAGGTTTTGCACCGCGCCGAGTTCGCCGAAGGGAACGATGGTGACCGGGCCGCGGTGATGGCGCAAGCGGATCGATCGCAGCGAGAAACCTTCGACCGTCCCCTTATATTTCGCCGCCTGGATGTATTCGCCGATGCGAAAGGCATCGTCGAACAGATAAAAGACGCCGGAGATGATGTCCTTGACGAGTGTTTGGGCACCGAAGCCGACGGCTATGCCGACGACCCCGGCGCCCGCCAGCAGCGGTCCGATCTGAATGCCAACGGCATCCAGGATCATCAGGAAGCCGACAGCGCCGATCGCCAGAAACAGCACATTGCGAAGAATGGGAAGGAGGGTATTCAACCGCTGACGCCGGCGTGCGTCGGGTCCCTCCTGATGCCCCGCCTGCACGCTTCGCGACGCCACCGCCATCTGACTGTCGATCAACGTGCTTGCGAGCTTCCAGATAACGTCGGTCACCAGCAGCACGATAACGATGCGGATTCCTGCGCGGATCAAACGCGTGGTCACCGTTTCGGCTGCGGCGAGATCACTGAGATTGACATTCCACGCGCGGGCAATGAGCAGCGCGGCGACCACGATGAGGCCGTTCCGCAGCGTTTGCATGATGACAACAGACCATCCGACGATGGCCGGATCCTCGACCGCCTGCCCCTCCCCGGATTGAATAATGCGCCGAATGATATCACGAGCCACCGCAACGGTAAGAGGCAGAAGCGTAATGATGACCACCGTCCAGAATGCCCCGTGGAGCCCGGACACCCATAACAGCCACGATACTATGATGCTCGCGCTGAAGCCGACACAGACCAGCCGGCTCACCGGCGGCCCGTCGGAACGAAAGTGCCGCAGCCAGATCATAACGATCAGAGCGATTGAAACGACACCGAGCCATGCTGCGGTAAAGAGGTCGACCAAGATGGGTGAAGCCCCGATCGTCCCGATCACTTCAATAGCGGCCCAGCCAGCCGCCAGCACAGCGACGATTCCGAGGAGCCAGTAGTACCAGAACCAGGCAAGTGAGGTGACCAACGTCAGAAGCCGCATATGCGGCAGGCGGGCGCCTGGTGCGATGACAATACGGCCCACGAGCACGCCAAGGCGCACCATGAGCGCCGCTGATAGCAGGATGAGGGCGATATCGCGAAACACGGCAGGCCATGGAAAGAGGATAAACGCGCCGAGACTTCCGATCAGGTAACCGACCAACGCCAGAAGACCCATTGAAAGCCGGGCGGCGTGGAGCCTGATCCGCTGCCGGACTGTGTCGGCAGGCGCGTTCAGCACGAAATGGAGCAGCCCTCGCCCTGACCACCAGGCAAGGCGCTGCGCAACGAACCCGCCTGCGACGAAGAGTATGACCGCCAAGATCAGGCCGACCGGTTCGATACGATCATCCGTTTGGAAGACCCGGATCGCCGACTGGATCTGCCCGGGAAGGGTCGGAACGGCACCGACGAGTGTGAGCAACCTCTGGCGCAAATCCTGTAGTGACGTTGCAATCGACGTCGGTGCCGCCTCTTGCGAGACTGCTACCGGCTGCGCCGGTTCCTGATTGCCCGGAACGATCCGATTAACCAGCGCTCGTCCGGAATCATCATTCGGCAATTCGATAATAACCCGGATCGGCGCCGAGGAATTGGTCGGCTCAGCCGCCGATGCGGGGTTTGCACTCGCCAGCAGAAGCGTTGAAAATACCACCGTCAGGAATGCGCACACTCCTCGGCGGGGATGACGGTCGTCGTTGATGCGCATATAGCCGTGGTCCCCGCGACGGTGTCGTCGCTTTTGCTGGGTTGGTCGAAACTTCGGACTTTGTGAAGCGTTGCACGACCAACGTCAATCGACGAACCCGTCTGGCGGACGCAGACTGCGAACCAAGGGCCGGACGGCTTTAAGACCGCAAGCTTCTGAAGGCCTCCCTGATCTCCTGACTGAAGAGTTCTGGCTCCTCCCAGGCGGCAAAGTGACCACCCTTGGAAGCGCGATTGTAGTAGATGAGCGTCGGATAGGCTTTCGACAGCCAATGCCTTGGCGGCTTGTAGACCTCGCCGGGGAACACTGTGACGGCGACCGGGACTTTGACGGCCGTAAGCTTGGCGCCCGACATGACGTTTTCCCAATAGATCCGACCGCTGGAGGGGCCGGTATTCGTCAGCCAGTACAGCGTGATGTTGTCGAGGATCGCATCCTCGCCAAGAGCCTGTTCGGGATCGCCGCGTGTATACACCCAGTCGGCGATCTTGTCGTAAAGCCAGGCGGCGAGGCCGACTGGAGAATCCGAAATGCCGTAACCGATCGTCTCCGGCCGTGTGCTCATGATCGCTGCGTAGCCGAAGCCGTTGTTGAGGAAGTCCCGAGCCTCGTCGAAGACGACCTTCTCATCCTGAGACAAGCTATCGGGAGCTGGCCGTCATTTTTGAGAGCCTGCGCTGCGTCCGCTGGAAACGTCGTGGCGCGTTCGACCCTGTTGACGTGGATTGCGAGCAGCCCATCCGGCGCCTGGCGACCCAAGGCGTCGCTGATGATCGCGCCCCAGTCGCCGCCTTGCGAGACATAGCGGTCATAGTTCAGTCGCTTCATCAGCACGTCCCAGGCAGCCGCTATCCGCTGGGGGTTCCAACCTGTTGCTGGTGGTTTGCCGGAGAAGCCGAATCCTGGAATCGAAGGGATCACCAGATGGAAGGCATCCTCAGCCGTGCCGCCATGCGCCGTCGGATCCGTGAGCGGCCCGATGACATTAAGCAGCTCGAAGACCGAACCTGGCCAACCGTGGGTCATGATCAGCGGCAGCGCGTTTTCATGACGGGAACGGACATGGATGAAATGGATGTCCAGTCCGTCGACAGTGGTGAGAAACTGCGGAAATGTGTTCAATCTGCTCTCCGCCTTCCGCCAGTCGTAGGACGACTGCCAGCAGCGCACCAGTTCCTTCAGCCTGTCGGGCTGCACCCCCTGCGAGCGATCCATGACGGTTTCGCCGTCGGGCCACCGGGTCGCGGCAAGACGCCGCCTGAGGTCTGTAAGCGCCGCCTCGGAGACATCAACCTTGAACGGTCGGATCTCCTCGGACGCGACAACGACATCAGCGGCGTCGGACGCGCGCGGAAGGAGAACAGCGGTTATGCCGGCCGCGGCAAAGCCTGACAGCAGCGAGCGGCGCGATACGTCGCGGTGTTTCAAAACGTTCAGCATTGCCATGATGCCGTGTCCTTTCGTGATATCGAGGAGGGGAAAACGATGGCCCTGCCCCGCTTCAATGCCGAAAACGTCAGGCAGCGTCGGCGCCGGAACGAAAGATCAGAAACTTGTTGCCTTCCGGATCGCGAAAATATGCGCAGTAAGGACCCGCACCGTTCTCGCCACGCGGACCAGGAGCCCCTTCGTCCGAGCCGCCCCCTGCCAATGCCGTTGCATGGGCTTCGTCGACCTTTGAACGGGACGGAGCTTCGAAAGCAACCATTCCACCGTTGCCGACGGTGGCAGGGCGGCCATCGAACGGCTTGATGATGCCGAATTCGAGCGTGCGATGACCGTAGTAGATGGCTCGGTTAGGCTGGACGAGGACTCGTCCGATCCCGAACACGGCCAGAAGTCTGTCGTAGAATACCGACGCGGCATCCAGATCATTCGTGCCGACAGTGGCGTGGCCAGGGAGGCTGCGGACCTTGTCGGGGTCGGCTGCCAGCTGTCTGCTTTGGGTAATGTCGTTCATATCAGTTCTTCCTTATATTGTCGCGGCCGACGCTCTGCCTTCCGCACGCAAACGCCAACGAGCTGTCTCAAATCGGCGGCTGGTGAATATTTGGGCGGGTCGACGGCCGGCCGGCACCTCGGGAAAGTGAGAGGCACCCTCTCGTTCAGATGTCAGCCTTGGGCAGCGGGTTGCAGCGCTGCCGCCGTCGAGAGGGTTCCTCTCGCTTTCTCCGGCTACCGCGAGCTGACGCCGTGCCCAATTATTTGTGGAGACAGCCGGCTCTTTGGGCTTTGGCTGATCGTCGTTCAGAAAGGACATCCTATGTCTAGGGACAAAACCGTAAATGCTGCCTCAGTCGCGACAACTCCGTCTTCCCACACGCCTGAAGCCTTCGCTTTTACGCAAGCCGCGCGCGACGCCGTCGGCTTCATCGAGATCAATGAGATCCTGACGCTGAGGAGGATGGTTGTCCGCACCGCCTCTCCAAAAGGTACCGTGCTTTTCCTGCATGGATTTCCGGAAACACTGACGGTGTGGAAGGACATCGCGACAACGCTTGCTCTCGACTACGACGTCCATGCCTTCGATTGGCCGGGCTACGGGCAGTCGTCGCGCCCGGCTTCGGGACGGTTTTCCTATGCGCCGAGGGCGTACGCCCAGGTGTTGAAGGCCTATATCGAACGGGCAGGCATCGATCGGTCGAACCTCTTGATCTACGCGACTGACATCGGTGCCCTGCCCGTCCTGCTGCTTGCTCTCGACGAGCCGACGATCGCCAGGCAGATCATCGTCGGAGACTTCGCGCCGTTCGATCGGCCGCAATACATGTGGGAGAACCTGCAGAACCTCAAAGCCGAGCCGACCGCTTCGCCGACCCGTGCCTACATGAACACGACGAGCGACGAGATCCTCGAGAACGTGCACAGGCGCGGCCTCTCACCCGCTGAACAATTCGATCTGCCGATCGACATCCAGCAGGACATGACCCGTTCGTGGAGCCTTGACGGGATGACTTCAGCGGATGCCTTCGCTCATTACTACGCGAATTTCACCCGCGATCAGCACTATCTCGAGGCCAACCTCACCCGGCTGAAGACGCCCGTGAAGGTGATCTGGGGCGAGAAGGACATCTATATCAGCAGCGAGATGGGCATCGAGTTCGCTGGCAAGATCGGTGCACAACTCGACGTCCTGCCAGGCATCGGCCACTTTCCGCATCTTCAGACTTCGAAACAAACGGTTGAAGAAATCCGTACATCATTCAGATAATGTTCGATTATTTTTGCTGACTTTCCGCAGTCGTGGCAATGCCCAGTCGACGAAAGCCCGTACCTTCAACGCGAGAAGCCCCTGGCGCGCGTAGGCGATATGAATGGGTTTGGGTGGGCCGTCGAAATCGCTGAGGATGGGAACGAGCGTGCCGGACGCCAGCTCGTCAGGAACCTGATAGTCGAATAGCCGCGCAATCCCCGCCCCGCCGACGGCCGCCGCAACACAGTTCGCCGCGGTATTCACCTCCAGCCGGTTGCGGGGCACCGCCTCCATCGGCGTGCCGTCGACATCAAACGTCCAGAAGAATGTTCGCTTGTTGAAGATGATCCCGTCTCGATCGATGAGATCGCCGGGACGCTCGGGTGTGCCATGCCGCTGGAGATAGGCGGGGCTCGCGCAGGTCAGTAGGCGGAATTCACCAATCTTGACGGCATGGAGGGCGCTGTCGGCGAGCTCGCCGAGACGGATCGCGATATCCACCTGCTCGGACACGAGATCGACCGTGCGGTCGAGCGACAGAAGGTTCAGCGATACCTCGGGATATTTGTCCATAAAGCTCAGCGCAACGGGCAGGACGTAGCGGCTGCCGTATTCGATCGGCATCGTGATCGTCAGCACGCCTCTGGGCGTTTGGTATTCCCCGGACGCCCTTCGCTCGGCCTCCTCAAGATCCGCCATGATCTTTCGTGCGGCGTCGACATAGTCACGCCCGGCGTCGGTGAGCTGAAGATTGCGGCTGGTGCGGACGATGAGGTTCGCCCCAAGATGTCGTTCAAGTTCCGCCACCTTACGGCTGACGCTGGGCAATGGCGCGTTGAGCTTCCTGCTGCCGGCCGAGATGCTTCCGGCGTCGACGACCGCCAGCAATATGCGCATTGCTTCGAGACGATCCATCGGACACCGCCAGTAAGATACCACTTCTGTTTTATTGTTCGAGCGCCGCGGCTGCCACACCGGTCTCAGACAAATTTCCGCTTCAGCACAGCTTCAGGCTCGGCACTAGTCAAGCAGCTTCCGTATGGCCATGATCCCTTTTGCAGCATCCGACCAGGATTGACGCCAGATCAAAATGCCGACGCTGAGGATGGTGGCAACAGCGAAGGGAATTGGCCCGAGAAACCAGAAGGCCGCTGCAAAGGTGAAGTAGTAAGATCGGACACCGACGCTGAACGATCGAAGTGCAGGGTTCAAAACCAGGGTCAGGGCGTTCGTCCAACCGGCGATGTCCCTGTCTTCATCCCGGGATGGGCTGGCCCCAATCGCCGCCAGACAGTAGTTGATCTGCCGGACCGCCCAGATGAAATCGGATAATCCCCGCAGCAGCGTCGCCATGATCAGGAGGACTTTGCACTGGAAAAACCACGCTGGGTCCCGAGCCGCAAACATTGCGATCAGCCCGCCACCCGACCCATAGTTCGGCTCCATGAACAGCGCGCCGCTGAGCCCGACGATGACGATGAGATTGGCGGAGCCGAAGAAGGATGCCGAATTGATCGTGTGCCCGAGGATCGCGGCGTCGCCAATGAAGTTGTTGTCACGCGTCAGAACCTCGCGCATCCAGGCTGTGCGAATGCGCACCATATCGACGGAAAGGCTATCGTTCCTTCTCGGCCATCCCGCTGCCATCAAAGGCTCGACCGCCACCCAGACGAGAAGGAAGAAAACGATCGCTGCGACGTTCAGAAAATCCATGGTGCCCCCGAACTGAATCTGGATTTTCTGAACAGTACTTCGGGCTCACGGCAGCTCCAAGCGTCTATCGCCGCCCTCCCCTTCGGATCGACAGGCCTATGTTCGGACGTTCCATGGTCCGTCGCAGACCGCCGCGAGGTAACGGGACATAGTCGCAGCCCGAAGCCGGATGTGCTCGATCGCCTGCTGCGGCGTCACGGCCAGGAAGCCGACATGGTCGCGGGGGCGTAGCTGGACGAAGGCGTCCAGATCCGAATCCACCACCGTGGCGATCTTGGGATACCCTCCGGTCGTCTGGTGGTCGGCCAGCAGAATGGTGGGAACACCGTCTCCGGCCACCTGCACCGAGCCCCGCACGATCGCTTCCGACGGCATGTCCAGCGCAACGCTTGGCGCAAGCGACGGACCTTGTAGGCGTACGCCCATGCGGTCGTAGGCGTCACTCAGGCGGAAAGGCGACGAAAGGAAATTCGACAGGGTTTCTTTCGAGAAGAACCGATCCTGTGGACCGATCACCACACGCAGCTCGGATCGCGGTCTTGCGATGACTGGACATGTGATCGGACCATGTCGATCATCCCGCACTTCCGGATCGGCGACGGTGACCATCTGACCGGCCGTAAGGCGCCCACCGCCGAGACCGGAGAGACTGTGCGTCGACATGCTGCCTAGCCAGGTCTTCGCCTCGATATGACCGACGAAGGCCAGATATGTCCAGCTTCCCCAGTGTCCCGGACGGATTGCCAGCCGCTCCCCGGCCCTCAGCGTGGCGACCATCCATGCGCCGCGCTTGTCGCCGGCATGCTCTACGATGAAGCCTCCTCCGGCGACGGCAAACGTAACGTCTCCCGACAGGCAGTCGAGAACCAGGCCGCCCATGGAGACTTCGATTGCGGGCTGACCGGCAGGATTGCCGACGGCGACGTTAGCGGCGGCAAACGAGATCCTATCCATCGGACCAGAGGCCGGAACGCCGTAACGCATCAATCCGTGGCGTCCTCCGTCCTGGACCGCGACGTGAGGACCCGCGAAGTTGATTGCAAGGACGGCTTGGCTCATGCAAGGCACCTCGCGTCGAATTCGGTCCTCGATATGCGGCGGAAACGCACCGTGTCGCCGACGTCGAAAAGGAACGGACGGTCGTTGGACGCGGCATCGAGGATCTTCGTCGGCGAGCGGCCGATGATCCACCAGCCGGTCGGCATGGTGAGCGTGCTGACCAGGCACTGCGGACCGGCGATTAGCACGCTTCCGGCGGCGATGCCGCGAATAGGCGCCGGCTTCCTCGGCTGCTGAATGGCTTTGGGCACGCCTGCAAGGTAAGCGTATCCCGGAGCGAAGCCGTACATGAAGACGCTGTAGTCGCCGGAGAGATGGGCGGATATAACGTCTTCCGGCGATAATCCGCTTGCCTCGGCGATGGAGGCAAGATCGGGCGCAAGATCAGGATCGTAGCAAACTTCGACTTCGCGCATCGCTCCAATCGTCTCTGGAACCTCGGCCCCCAGAAGCTCGGCAATGGCCACCTCCGTCGTCCGGTGATCGGCCATAAGCGGATCGAAGCATACGAGAATGCTGGCATAGGCCGGGACAGCTTCGACGAATCCTTCAAAGGGTGCCGCCTTCAAGGCGGCATCCAACTTGACGACCTGATCGTGGATCCGCTTATCGATGGTCGCGCCAAATTCGACGAGCAACGCGTGCCCGCCCACCGGGCGGTAGTTCGGAACGCTGCCGGACGATGCGGAGGGGTCCTGTGACACGTCAGTCGGCGCCTTCGATCAGAATGAAGTCCGCATCTGCGGCCGGCGCGCAGGTCCCATAGGCGTCCGGATCGGTAACGGTAACCTGGGCGACGAGGTTGCCTTTGGCCATCACCTGTTTTCCTGTGTCGGTTGGAGGAATGGTGCCACCTCGATGCCTGCCTTCTGCAATTCCCGGCGTACGTGGACAGCCATGGCAAGTGCTCCTGGGCTGTCCCCATGAACGCAAATCGAGTGCGCATTAAGAGGGATCGGAACGCCGTCGACCGTCGGCATGAGGCCGCTGGACAGGTATCCGATCAATCTCGCTGCCGCCTTTGCGGGATCATCGATCATCGCTCCCGGCAAGTTGCGCGGAACGAGCCGACCCGTGGATAGGTAGCCGCGGTCGGCAAAAATCTCGCTAAAGACGGTCATCCCGGCATCGCGGGCCGCATGCTGCAGCTCTGTCCCGGAGATCGCCAGTATGGCAAGTTCCGGCGAGACCGCTCGGGTTGCGCGGATGATGGCGTCGGCGACCGGCCGTTCGTCGGCCGCCCAATTGGCGAGTGCGCCGTGCGGTTTGATGTAACGGACGCGGGCGCCCGCCAGGGCTGCAGCTCCCATCAGCGCCCCTGTCTGCGTTGCGACAAGCTGCTCCACTTCCCGGATGCTCAAGGGGATCAGCCGTCGTCCGAAACCCTCGCGATCTGCAAAGCCCGGATGGGCTCCGGCGACGACACCCCGCTCGCTTGCGAGGGCAAGCGTCTCCACCATGGTCGCTGGATCCCCGGCATGCCCGCCACATGCGATGTTCGCACTGGTGACGACGTCAAGGATCGCCTTGTCATCGCCCATGCGCCAAGGTCCAAACGCCTCCCCCAGATCAGAATTGAGATCGATTTTCGTCATGATTTCCGTCAACCCTTCGCGCTGGTCTTGTCAGCTTCGTCGCATGCTGGAACGTCGAAGCCGAGGTGGAGCACACCTTCGCCGTGCGCGTCAAGAAAACGACGCTGCTGGCCGCGCGCCACGAGCATGTTTGGCGGTCTCGGCTCCAAATGTCCTTGCAGTTGCGTCGGATGGAAACGCGGCTAAGATCGGGAATGAATGGTCGACCGCCCTGTCATTGATCGAGCGCGTCGGTTTCTCTCAAGAACCGGGGGACCTAGCCACCCGGCGGCATTGGCGTGCAGACCGGGGATACGAAATGAGTCTTGTCAACAGAGCTTTGGGAACGTCCGAATTTTCCTTTACCGACGAGCCGGGCATTTTCACCTGGGAGCTGGCGACCGACAAGGTTTATGCGGATTCGGCGCTGGCAAACCTCTTTGGGCTTGATCCCGAAGAGACTCTCACGGGGCTGCCGGTCATAAGATACCTCGACCGGATTCATCCGGACGACAAGCCATCTGTCGCCAAGGCGATTTCACAATCGGTGATCACCGGAAATCCGTATCGCTGTGATTATCGGGTATTTGATCGAAGCGGGCAAATAGTCGCCGTGGCGGCCTTGGGCCGCTGCTTCAGGGATGAAGCCGGAAACCCGTCGCAATATGCGGGCATCGTATTTCCGACGAATGATCACGGGGAGAAAGACGAATTGTCCGCTCACTGCAATGCGGCACTGAAAATTGCGCGGTCATCCGGTCTGCAGACGACGGCCGATGCGCTTGAAGCGATTCTCAAAGAGCTTGCCAAGCCGATGCCTTCAGACGTCGCGCAGGTTCATTGATTCCTTCCAAAGCGTTGATTGTGCATCAGACTTTCGATGATGGCGATATTGCTGCTATCGGCAATGCGCCGCGCGCACTGCAGTTAGTGGCAAAGGACAGTGGGCATTTCGAGGCGGGTCAACAGCGATCGTGTGACCCCTCCCAAGATGAATTCGCGCAGCCTCGAATGACCGAACGCGCCGGCGACGAGCAAGTCTGCCTTGCGTTCCAGGGCTGCGCCTTGAATGACGCTGGCCGGTGAGTCTCCCTTCGCTTGCACGGCTGCGACATCGACGGCAAGACCAGCCTTCCGAAGCGCAGCCGCAAGGTGATCTCGGCTGCGCTCGTCAATCTGCTTATCATCGGTGATGGAAATCAGGACGATACGCGAAACATGTTCCAGCAAGAATCTGGAACCCGCCAGTGTTCGCGCGACAGTGGCTCCTCCATCCCAGGCGACGGCGACAGCATCGATCCGGCCGCTGAAATTATCTGGGGGGAAAAGCAGGAGCGGTCGACCGCTTTCAAACAGCACGCTCTCGATCAACGGCCTCATCAGTTCAGATGCTTCCAAAATGGAAAGATCATATGCGCGCGAGAGCTCGGCAAGAGTTTGTGCGACAAACGGCTGCCTCACATCGAATGGCTGGATTTCGAGCTCGACCTCGGCTTTTTTCGCATAATCACGGAGCGTCTGCCCGAGAACCGTACCATTGTCTCTACTCAAGCGCTCCGCCTCCACGCGCATTTTGTCTATGTCAAGGAGTGATGGAAATCGCGGCTGAACGGGTTCGATCCTGATCTGCGGTATACTTGCCGTTAAACCGGCCTGTTGGTGAAGGGAAACATCGACAGCATTCTGAAGGAGCGAGAAGGAGCTTGCGTCTGGATAGGTGGCCAGCGGTAAATGGAATTGCGCTTTCATGGCTGAAGTCCTCCTAATGGTTGGAGGTATCATAGCGTAAAGGTGTCTCCCGCGCCTTGATGAAGATCAAGGTCGTTCCACCGCGAAAGCGCGAGCGTGATATTGAACGTCCTCATGAGGAAGGAAGCGGAATTCATAGGGCGAAGCGGCAAAGATCTATGCTAAGCGATGAAGTGCGATCAGCGATTGAATATCAGCACTTCGCGGAGCAGACCCGTCCGGACGCCGCCGGGCAGCAGCTTGCGGATGAACAGCAATGGCATTTACGGCGCAGCTGCCTTCGATGAAACGGCCGGCGCGCCTGGACCCATCGGATGATGACATCATTGGTGACGACAGAAGCATTCCAGCGCCTCAGTCTGGCGCTTGCAATCGGCATTCTTGTCGGTATTGAGCGCGGCTGGCAGGATCGTGAGGCTGCTCCGGGCAAAAGAGTAGCCGGTATCCGCACCTATGGCCTGTCAAGTTTCCTCGGCGGCTTCTGCGGTTTTCTGCAGCCTCTGACAGGGCCGATTCTGCCGACAGCCATCTTTATATTCTTTTGCATCACCGTTCTCCTCTTCAGCCTCATGCAGGCGGCACAAGAAGAGGATTACAGCGCCACCGGCACCATTGCGGCCCTGGCGGTTTTTGCGTTGGGCTTTGGCGCGGTCGTGGCGGATATGACGGTAACGGCCGCAAGCGCTGTGGCCATAACGGCCCTTCTTGCAGCGCGGGAGCCGTTGCATGGATTTCTTCGCCGTTTGACCTGGCTTGAACTCAGGGCCGCTCTGATCCTTTTGACGATGACCATCGTCATCCTCCCTATCCTTCCCAATAGGCCGATTGATACTTGGCAGACAATCAATCCTTTCGAGCTTTGGATGATGACAATCCTGGTGGGAGCCGTTTCCTTTGCCGGTTATATCCTCATCAGGCTGAGCGGCGCCCGCGCCGGAATACTGCTGACGGGGGCCAGCGGCGGCATCGTTTCCTCGACGGCCTTGACGCTTTCCTTCGCCCGTCAGTCGAAGCAGATGCCTGGCCTCTCGCCACTCCTCTCAGCGGGAGCAATGCTGGCGGGAGCCGTTTCTCTCGCCCGCGTGCTTTTGATTTGCGGCGTCATAGCACCGGCAGTTTTCAGGGAGCTTGCTCCATCACTCGCTCCGGCTGCTGCCACCCTCGCCATAGCAGGCGGCTTTGCCGCATTGCTGCAACGCCCGGATGACAACACCGATTTTTCACCCCGAAACCCGCTCGAGGTGATGGTCGTGCTGCGCTTCGCACTCCTTCTCGCCGTCGTGACAGTCCTGACGCGAATGACCTTGATCGGCTTTGGAACTCAGTCGCTGATCGCCCTTGCATTTATCACAGGACTGGGCGATCTCGATGCGATAACGCTTGCTGTTGCGAAACTGTCATCCGTCCAGGTGCCTGCAGACGCGGCCGCTCGAGCCATAGCGGTCGCCGCTTTCGCCAATCTTCTTGCGAAAGCCGTTCTTGCAGCAAGTACGGGGAGCATCGCTTATACGGTTCGTTTTGCGATCGCAGGCGGTGTCGCGACCTTGGCCGGAATTGCCGGCTTGGTTTTGGCATGAGCGCATCGGTGTCTGGAACGATATTCGTCCGCATCAAGCAGTCACCATCAACTATCGTCACCGCGGTCTCGCCTCGGAGAAATGACCGGCAAATCCCGCAAGCATGGCCCCGAGTGAAAGACGCCGAACCAGCCTGGCTGCAATGAAGGTTGCGCCGATCGCCGCGGTAAGTTTCAGCCAAGGATATTCGCCGAGCTGGACATGGGCACTTGCATCGACCGATGTGGCTTTGGCTTTGAGCGCCGCTTCGGCATCCTCGCGCAGCGCGCCGATGCGGGCATTCAGCAGCCTGACCTCATGTTGCAGGGCGTTCAGGCTCTCGTCGGCCTTTTCACGCGCAGTTTGCTCAGCGGCGTCGGCGAAGGGTGGATCGCCTTCCGCGATCAGTTCGTCGGGGTCAGGCGCAAGGCCGTGGCGGTTGATGGATGATTGCATCGACGTATCCTCGAATAGGTGAGCGAGAGATGAGGCCCGGCGTTGCGGCCGGGCCTCATGATTTCAATGGTCGCGCCGGAAACCCTGGCTCTGGTGAGATCCACCTTGCGATTGGGTTTGGGACTGGTCTTGAGATTGGCGATTGGTTTCGTCCGATGACGTGGTGCCAGGCTCGGGGAAGGTATAGGCACGCACCTTGGCGCTTCCATGCGCGGTGTCCCGCATTTCCACCGGGCGCGCATCGTCAAATGCGCGCTCGGACACGGCGAGGTTTTCCGAGGCTTTGCCGCCCTGCGCCGATCCGACAAACACGGTATTGGATGCTCCTTGCTGTCTGCCCTCCAACGACCAGAGATCAGCGCGTTCATCCATGTCGATGCTCCCCCCGTCGTCCAGAATATCGTGGACGGTCTCGTAGAGCGCGTCATCAATATCATTGACCTGGACGAGGAAGCCGCCTCGTCGCAGGCCTTCTGCAAAGACCGCGCGATCCTCGTCGGGGAAGAAGAAGTCCGCCAGCGCGTCGAAGAAGCCGCTGCGGTCTTCGCTCGTTGCGCCGGCATTTTTTCCATCCGCCTCATATCCGGGCATCAGCCTTATTCTCGCAACCGGCACGCCTGCGTCCTCGAGACGGGAGACGGCGGATTCGGCCTCCGATCGGTTATCGAAAAATGCGGCAAGGCTGCTGCCGCCTGTCGGGCCTGAAAAGGCCGGGTTGGTATCGTTGTAAATGGTGCCCATGGGACTCTCCTCTCGATGTGCAGATCCAGCCGCCAATACGAAATTCGGCCGGGCGTCTGGCTTCCTGACTTGAAGAACCGGTGGCTGAGTTGAATGTTCCAAGGGAATGGCGATGCTCCGCCGTATCGCCCGCTGTTTCATTGCCGCCTGCCCATTTCGGCGCGCAGAGTCGCAAATTGCGCCGCTCGCGAAATCCCTCAGCGGTTGACGGAAAACCTTCGAGACGCTAGCACGGCTTTAATGCATTGGGGATAATTCACATGGACATCTTTACCGCGGCCGGTCTGACGGCTTTGCTGCAGGTCATCGCTATCGACCTCGTTCTCGCCGGCGACAATGCCGTGGTTATCGGTCTTGCCGCTGCCGGCCTCGAGGCCACGCAACGCCGCAAGGCGATCATCGTCGGCATTGTGGCCGCGACAGTTCTGCGTATTCTCTTTGCCAGCGTCGCGGTCTATCTGCTGGCGATCGTCGGGCTGCTGCTGGCCGGCGGCCTGCTGCTGCTCTGGGTCTGCTGGAAGATGTGGCGCGAGCTTCGCGCCGGCCATGGCGAGAACCACGAGGCGGCAGGCGCGGAAGGCGCGCCGAAAAAGACCTTCTTCCAGGCGGCAACCCAGATCGTCATCGCCGACGTCTCGATGTCGCTCGACAACGTGCTCGCCGTTGCCGGTGCAGCGCGCGAGCATCCGAGCGTACTGGTCATCGGTCTTGCCCTGTCGATCGCGCTGATGGGTATCGCCGCAAACCTGATCGCCCGCCTGCTCACCAACCATCGTTGGATCGCCTATGTCGGTCTGCTGATCATCCTCTATGTCTCGCTCGACATGATCCACCGCGGCAGCGTCGAAGTGCTGCCTTACGTGCAAGCGAGCGGGTTCAAGCTTTAAGCCTGACCTCGGTCTCGAAACTCATTTGGTCATACGCCGGCACCACATGGTCCGGCGTCTCGGCCATCACCACGTCGTAGTCGAGCGGCGTGTGCATATGGGTGAGGATCGCCTGTTTCGGCTTCAGCCGGCCGATCCAGTCGAGCGACTGTTCCAGCGACAGATGGCTCGGATGGTAGGTATATTGCAGCGCGTCGATGATCAGCACGTCGAGGTTCTGAAGCTTCTCGACGGTCTGCGGCGGGAAATCGCTGATATCGCTGCAATAAGCCACATCGCCGATCCGGAAGCCGAGCGAGTGGATGTCGCCATGCTGCTGGATATGGGGATGGAAAGCGATAGTGCCTCCGGGACCGTGAATTTCCAAGGGCGCGTCGAGGTTTTCGATGACGATCGGCAGCACGATCGGCGGGTAATTGCTGCCCGGCGGCGTTGCCAGGCAGTAGCCGAAGGCTTCCCGCAGCCTGTCCATGGTAAATTGGTCGGCAAAGATCGGCACCCGGCGGCGGGTATTGTGAAAATAGCCGCGCAGATCGTCGATGCCATGAATATGATCGGCATGCGGATGGCTGTAGAGCACGGCATCGACATGGTCGGCCCCTGACCTGATCATCTGCTCGCGAAAATCCGGCCCGGTGTCGATGACGACGGTGGTGACACCGCCATCGGGTGCGAATTGCTGCACCATGAAGGCGGCGCGCGTGCGCCGGTTCTTCGGATTGTCGGGATTGCAGGCGCCCCAGTCGCCGGTGATGCGGGGCACGCCCGGTGACGACGAACAGCCGAGAATGGTGAAACGCCGCCGGTAGAGCACGCCGCTAGATCCTCGGCATCTTCGAGAACAGGCGGAAAGCGTTCTCCGTCGTGATCCGCGCGACCTCTTCGGTGGAAAGGCCGATCGTATCGGCGAGCACCTCGGCCGTGTTGACGACATAGGACGGCTCGTTGCGCTTGCCGCGCCAGCGCTTCGGCGCCAGATAGGGCGCGTCCGTTTCCACAAGCAGCCGCTCATGCGGGATCGTCCTGGCGATCTCGCGCAGCTCTTCCGACTTCGGGAAGGTCAGGATGCCCGAGAAGGAGATATAGCCGCCGAGCGCGACGCCGGTCTTGGCCAGCTCCGGTCCTGCGGAAAAGCAGTGGAGAATGAAGGGGAAGGCCCCCTTCCCGCTTTCCTCGGTCAATATGGCAGCCATGTCCTCGTCGGCGCTGCGGCTGTGGATGACGAGCGGCAGCTGGGTCTCGCGCGCCGCCACAATATGCCGGCGAAAGCCGGTCTGCTGATCCTCGGGCTTCTGCGTGTCGTAGAAATAGTCGAGGCCGGCCTCGCCGATCGCCACCACCTTCTTATGGGCATTGGCGAGACGCACCAGGTCTTCCGTCTCAATATCCAGCTCTTCGTCGGCATTGTTCGGATGCGTGCCGACCGAGCAGAACACCGAAGGATATTTCTCTGTGATGGCAAGCAGCGTCTCGAGCTTACGCACCCGCGTCGAGATCGTCACCATCTGCGCAACACCGGCCTGATGGGCGCGCGCGACAATCTCGTCCCGCTCCGCCTCGAAGTCGGCGAAATCAAGATGGCAGTGCGTGTCGATTAGCACGGCCTCAAGCCTCCGGAGCCACGTAGCGCGGGAAGACCGGCGTCGGCGCTTCGAGGGTCGTTCCGGCAGTGAGACGGCCGGCTTCGCCGAGGGCAGCAAAATCGCGCTTGTCTGCAGGTGCCGCGACCAGATCGAGCAGCTTGCCTGATGAATCCGGCATGAAGGGTCGCAGCAGGATGGCAATCTGGCGCACGACTTCGGCGGTCACATAGAGCACCGTGCCCATACGCTCCGGATCGGTCTTCTTCAGCGCCCACGGCGCCTGGCCGGCGAAATAACGGTCGGTCTCGGAGACGACCGAAATGATCGAGGCGAGAGCCCGGTGGATCTGCTGCTTACCCATTTCCTCGCGGGTCGATGCATGCAGCGCGTCGACCTCAGCCAGCATGGCCTTGTCCTCATCGCTGAGCGCCCCGCATTCAGGGATCTTGCCATCGCAGTTCTTGACGATCATCGACAGCGAGCGGCTGGCGAGATTGCCGATACCGTTGGCGAGATCGGAATTGATGCGCGTGCCGATCGCCTCTTCGCTGTAGCTGCCGTCCTGGCCGAAGGAGACTTCGCGCAGGAAGAAATAGCGCACCTGGTCGAGGCCGAAATGGTTCACCAGATTGACCGGATCGACGACGTTGCCGAGCGACTTCGACATCTTCTCGCCCTTGTTGAGCAGGAAGCCGTGGGCAAAGACCCGCTTCGGCAGCGGCAGCTTCGCCGACATCAGGAAGGCCGGCCAGTAGACGGCGTGGAAGCGGATGATGTCCTTGCCGATGATGTGCACATCGGCCGGCCAGTATTTCGCCCGCGGGCCGTTCTTGTCCTCGATATAGCCGGTCGCGGTGATGTAGTTGGTCAGTGCGTCGACCCAGACATACATCACGTGGGCGGGATCGTCCGGCACCTTGATGCCCCAGTCGAAGGTCGTGCGCGAGACCGAGAGGTCCTTGAGGCCCGACTTGACGAAGGAGATCACCTCGTTGCGACGCTCGGCCGGACCGATGAAATCAGGGTTTGCCTCGTAATGCGCAAGCAGCTTCTCCTGGTATTCGGAGAGCTTGAAGAAATAGCTTGCCTCTTCCACCCATTCGACGGGCGTGCCCTGCGGCCCGTAACGCACGCCGTCGGCGCGCAGCTCGGTCTCGTTTTCCTGGTAGTAGGCCTCGTCGCGCACCGAATACCAGCCGGCATAGCTGTCCTTGTAGATGTCGCCATTGTCGGCCATCAGCTTCCAGATGTTGCGCGACGTCTCGTGATGGCGCTCCTGCGTGGTGCGGATGAAATCATCGTTGGAAGCGTTGAGCAGCGTCGCCATCGCCTGGAATTCGCCGGAGTTGCGGTCGGCGAGCGCCTGCGCGGTGATGCCCTCGGCGCGCGCCGTCTGCTGCATCTTCTGGCCGTGTTCGTCGGTGCCCGTCAGGAAGAACACATCCTTGCCATCCAGGCGCTGGTAGCGCGCCATCGCATCGGTCGCGATCAGCTCATAGGCATGGCCGATATGCGGCTTGCCGTTAGGGTAGGAAATCGCGGTGGTGATGTAGAAGGGTGTCTTGTCTGTCATGGCGGCCAATGTCCGGCTAACTCTATAAAAATGGTCAGCCGCTCTTAGCGCATGTCACCGTCAAGCGAAACCTCAAGTTTCGCCGCCGCCAATGATTTCCGGACGATGGGGGCGTGAACTTGACTCAGCTTCTCGCCCAATCTACCCGTCTTGGGAAAGAGGGCGGGACAAGAACGAAGTGCCAGTTTTCATCTATCGGAATGGTCGTGCCCGCGCGCCGTCAGGGGCGCTTGCTTGACATTCGAGCCGCTCTATTCGCTTTCCGGCCTGTTCGTCGGCGCCCTCGTCGGTATTACCGGCGTTGGCGGCGGTTCGCTGATGACGCCGCTGCTGGTGCTGCTCTTCGGCGTCCATCCCGCCACCGCCGTCGGCACCGATCTTCTCTATGCGGCAATCACCAAGACGGCCGGCACGGCCGTTCACGGCATGCATGGGCGGGTCAACTGGAGGATCGTCGGCAGCCTCGCAGCCGGCAGCCTGCCGGCCGCCCTGCTGATGCTCTGGCTGCTAGCCGGCGTCGATCGCAAAAGCATCGGCGTGACCAATACGATCACCACGGCACTCGGCTGGCTTCTCGTCATGACCGCGATCATGCTGGTCTTCCGAGGCCCGATCCTCGAATTGGCGCGCCGCGCCGTCGGCGATCGCACACCGCCAAAGCCGACAACCATCCTCGCCCTCACCGTCATTCTCGGATTCGTTCTCGGCGTCCTCGTCACCTTGACCTCGGTCGGCGCTGGCGCGCTGGGGGTGACGATCCTGCTGGTCCTTTATCCCAGGCTCGATGTGCGCGAAATCGTCGGTTCCGACATCGTCCATGCAGTACCGCTGACCTTGATCGGCGGCACCGGTTATTGGCTGATCGGCGAGATCGACTGGCCGATGCTGCTTGCCCTGTTGATCGGCTCTATCCCCGGCATCATCATCGGAAGCCTTCTGGCGCCGAAACTGCACGAACGCACCATCCGCATCGTCCTTGCCGCCACGCTTGCCGTCGTTGCATTGAAGCTGCTGACCGGCTGATCAAAGCGCGATGCCGAAAAATGTCAGCGGTGACGCGCTTTAAAGGCCCGGCTGCTTGATATCGGCGAGAATGCTGATGATCGTCTGCTTGCGGTCGAGGTTGTAGCCATCGGAAATGGTCAGCCGCTCGGTGATTTCGGAATAGAGCCGGGCCAGCCGCTCCGCCGTCGCGATCCGTCCCTCGCCGGCCGCTACGCGCGCGCGGTTCATGATGTCGTCGCCGACATGGCTGACGAAGAAATCGAAGATCGTGTCGCTTTCCCGGCCTGAAAGTGCATCGGCCAGCCGATGCATTGCCTTGCGGGCTGTCGGTCCCTCGGCGGCAAACATCTCGTCATAGGCAGCGATGATCTCGCCGCCGCCGTAGTTCAGGAGTTTCAGCGCCTCGCCGACGCTGCCCTTGGCGGCCGAAAGCACCGCCCCGCCCTCGCCTGATATGCCGAGATGGGTAAGGGCCGCGACGAGTTCATCGTCGGCAAGCGGCGCCAGCTTCAGCGGCAGGCAGCGCGAGCGGATCGTCGGCAGCAGCCGTCCCGGCGCATGCGACAGCACCAGGAACAGCGCCCTCTTCGGTGGTTCTTCCAGGATCTTCAGGATGGCGTTGGCCGCATTGCGGTTCATGTCGTCGGCCGGATCGATGATGACGATCCGCCAGTTGCCGGTGCCTGAGGTCTGCGAGAAGAATTTGCCGGCGCGGCGCACCTCGTCGACAGTGATCGCCGATTTCACCTTGCCGGTCTTTTCGTCCACCGGCCGGGCAAGGTGCAGCAGATTGTGCGAGGCGCCCGAGGCAATCTGCCGGCTGACCGGAGAGGCAGGATCGGGATCGCCGATCGTCTCCGGCGCTGTCTGGGGATCAGGATGCGAGAGCACGTGATTGGCAAAGCGGAAGGCGAGCGTCGCCTTGCCGATGCCCTCCGGCCCCTCGATCAGGATGGCGTGGTGGCCCTTGCCGGACCGGTAGGACTGCGCAAGGAAGGCTTCTGCCTCCGCATGGCCGAACATCCTGGTATTTTCTCCCGGCCAGATGGCGCCGTCGAGCAGTCCGGGCCTTTCCTCACTCATAATGGGCTTCACTCATGATGGGCGGCTTCCGGCATTCGCAAACGGCCTGACGGCGACAGCAGCTGTTGGACGATCGCCAGGATCTCGGCGGCGATCGCCTCCTCGCTCTGCATGGCGTTGACCACGTGGCAGCGCTCCGGTTCGCGGGCGGCGATATCGAGAAAGGCCTCGCGCCGTTTTTCGTGCGTTTCCAGCCGCTCCTTCTCGAAGCGATCGGGAGCATCGGCCGCGGCGCGCTTCTGCGCCCTCTCCAGCCCGACTTTGGCGGGGATGTCGAGGATCACGGTGCAATCCGGCATGACGCCGTTGATGGCGATGCGCTGCAGCGTCTCGATGAAATCAGGCTCGAGATTGCCGGTGATGCCCTGGTAGACGCGGGAGGAATCCATGAAGCGGTCGCAGAGCACGACCTTGCCCGATGCGAGGGCCGGCCGGATCACCTCTTCGACATGGTCGTTGCGCGCCGCGGCAAAGAGGATCGCTTCCATCCGCGTGCCGAAGGCTTCGGCAGCTCCCGACAGCAGCACGTGGCGCACGGCCTCCGCGCCCGGCGATCCGCCTGGTTCGCGCGTCATCAGCACGTCGTGACCTTCGCCCTTCAGCGCCTCGGCGAGGCGGCGGATCTGCGTGGATTTCCCCGCGCCTTCCCCGCCTTCAAACGTAACGAACAATCCCGTACCGGATGACAATGACAACTTCCCGCATTCCAGGCGCCGCAAGCGCCTCGTTCCTTCTATCTATCCGAAGATATCACGGAGGAAAACCTTTCGCCGCGGCGACATATTCACCTTTCCCGGCTAATTGCGTTGGATACAGCTCGTCAGACGGGCGCGGGCTTGTCCCAGAGCCAGGAGAAGAACAGCGATTCGCCGAGTTCCAGCATGGCATCGACCGCCCGGCTGCTGAGCGATCCCTCGCCGACTGCCTGCACGGTATAAAGCGGCACTTCCCTGAGCAGCCGGCTGCCTGCGAAAATCCTCAGCGTTCCTGCCTGGGTATCCGGCTTGACCGGCGCCGTCAGCGGCCAGCGATAGATGATGCGCGCCGACAGCCGGTCGGGATTGCTGATCGGGATATAGACGCTGACCGGCGCCTTGGCGACGAGGTCGACGGTACGCGCCGTGCCGCCATAGACGCTGGCAGCACCAATCACTTCCTTCTCGCCGAAGATCTGCCGGTTCTCGAAGGCCGTCAGCCCCCATTCGAGTACGCGTTTGGCTTCCTCCGTCCGCTCCTTGTCGGAGGCGATGCCGGCAAGCGCCACAAAAAGCCGCCGGCCGTCACGCTCAACCGAAGCGACGATCGAATAGCCCTCGCCCTCGGTAAAGCCCGTCGCCAGCCCATCGGCGCCGAGATCGAGCCCGAGCAGCGGATTGCGGTTGCGCTGGAAGATCTTGTTCCACTCGAAATCCGGCTGCGCGAAATAGGGATAGAGGTTCGGATAGGTCTGCTGGAGGGCGGCGGCGAGCGTCACCATCTCGCGTGCCGTCACCTTGCTCTTGCCGTCGGGAAGGCCGGTGGAATTTCCGAACTCGGCCTTCTCCATGCCGAGCTCGCGGGCGCGCCGCGTCATCGACACGGCAAATTGCTGCTCGCTTCCGGCCATGCCTTCGGCGAGGATGATGCAGCTGTCGTTGGCGCCCTGGATGGCGACGCCCTTGATCAGGTCCTCGACGCGCACGCGCGATTTGAGGCTGGCAAACATTGTTGCCGTCCGCGACGGCGCGCCGCCCGTCCGCCAGGCATATTCGGAAACGGGATATTCGGTGTCGAGCGTGATCTGGCCCTTGGTCAGCGCCTCGAAGGCGAGATCCATCGTCATCAGTTTGGCGAGCGAGGCCGGCGAAAAGCCCTGATCCTCGTTTTTGGCGAGAAGCACCGTGCCGGTGGCGGCCTCGATCATATAGGCCTGCGCCGCCTTGGTGGCGAAACCGGCGGCACCGCCATCGGCTGCAAAGGCGCCGGTGGCGAACGGCATCAGGCATGCAAGCAGGCGAAGCGCGGGCTTCAGCATCGCAATTTCCATTTATGGAGCGGCGTATGTCGGGAGGTTAGAGCGAGGGGGTATTCGATGCAATGCCATGCTCAGCGGGCGGCGGACTTTGCGTGCTGGCGCTTGGCCGAGGCAAGGATGGACTCTTGCGTCAGCCCGTCATTGCGCACCATCACCGCGTCGAAGGCGAGATCGACGGTCACCGTCTTCACCTCTTCGTTCTGGTAGCCGAGGGCCAGCGAATTCTGGGGCCGCTCATAGGGCATCGGACCGATTTCCGGCAGCACGACCATCTGGTCCATGGCCTGCGCGCCATTGTTGAAGGACGGCGCTGATGGCGCCACCAGAACATGGGCCGCCGGTGCCGCGGCGGCTGCCGCATTGTTGCGGGCGCTCGGCGTCGAGCCGGCATAAGAAGTCGCCGACCTAGGCACCGGCACGTTGGCCGGCGTCTCGTAGTCTTCCGAACTCTGCAGCTGGTCGCGGGTGATCTTGCGGCTGTTGGAGGCGACCATGACGCCGGTTGCGATCTGGCCTTCCGGATTGACGCCGGGAAGGCGGCTGCCCTTCGGCGCGTAGGAGGCCATCAGATAGGGCATGTCGTGGCCGTCCATGCGGGCGCGGCCGACATATTGCACGCGCACTTTGCCGGTGCCGCTGTGCTGCAGATCCAGCATGTCGGCCGTCTTGTTCGAAAGGTCGATGATACGGCCTGCATGATAGGGGCCGCGATCGTTGACGCGCACGATGACGGAGGAGCCACTTTCGAGATTGGTGACGCGCGCATAGCTCGGCAGCGGGAAGGTCGGATGTGCAGCTGAAAGATGCATTTGGTCGTAGACTTCGCCGTTGGCCGTCAGGCGCCCATGAAAGGCCGAACCATACCAGGAGGCGACGCCGACCTTGTTATAGGCGAAATCTTCCTTCGGATAATACCACTTGCCCTTCACCTCGTAGGGGTTGCCGACGATGTAGCGGCCGCCGCCCTTCGGGATATTGTTGCCGGTAGCGACCCGCGGGCTCGCCTTCACGCCGTATTCGGATTCGGAGAAGTATTCTTTGCCGTGGGATTTTTTCTTCGGCACCGCCTGTGTCGTGCCGCACGCCGCAACCGTCGCACACATCGCCGAGATCGCCAGCCACCGTGCTGTCGTTGCGAAAGACGCCGCCCCGTAATCCAGTTTCATATGCCCCACGCCGCTCAAAGATCGTTATGGTTAAGGAACCTTGCCCCATCTTGGGCCAACAACGCCTTATTCCCACCCGCCTAACGAGGCTTTAATCTTGCTAACTTCGTGGCAAATTTACGAACGATTTCGCAGCGATAGCGACAATTCTAATGATTATGGTTTATAAATCACTAACAAAAGCCCCGCCGCCCTGCCCTTTCGCCGCCGCAATGAAGCCCGAAATCATCGTGCCGATGCGGAGCATATGGTGAACATCCGGGCGGTTCCGGACGGCCCAAATGCTCCATACTGAAACGCGCTCTGCGCGTATTTGATGCGCCGCAGCGGCGACGCTTCGTTCTGCATGGGAACGAATTGTCCGCCACGGGCTTTGAAGGTTTAGACCTTTGGAGGATCACCATGAACGATGAAACCCTGACGCAGCTCGACACGATCAGCCATCAGTTGCATGCCCGATCTCGCCAGCTTTCCCAGCCGGATAAAGATAACGACATCGCAATCCTGATGTCGGCCCTCGCCGTGACGATGGAGGCGGTTCGATCTCTCGGCGGGGATATGAACCAGCTCAACGGTCCAAAGGGCCTTGGATCTGACGGAAGCTAAGTCTGTTATGTCCGCAGCAAATCACACAAAGCCTGTGCCGGGAACGATACGCGCGACGCGCTCATCTTCGACGTGGATGGGAAGCCGTGGTCGCCGCCTATGCTGCCGGTGGACGATAGCGAATCGACTTCGCCTTTTCCAAGGCTTCGATCGTATCGTCGACGCTGAGGAGGACAGTGGTCTCCATGGAACTGAGCGCGCCTCCTGCGCCGATCGCCAGCGCGACAGCCGCCATCGATACGTTATCAGGCGCCTCCCACAGATTCCAACCATCATGCTCGCCGAACGCGTACCAGAAGCCATGGAGCTTTCCGCCCACGGATTCAATGTAACTACGTGCCGCCTCTCGGCGATCCTCGGGGTTTTCGATCATCCGTGCCCAGGTCTCGGGCGTGTAGCTGAAGCGCGTGAGATACATGGCCATGGTTTGTTTCCTCCGCCAGAACAGCACAGTTAACGCTCAAGTCGGGGAGAACGCGAGTCATTTCCAATATATGGAACGGGCTCCCAACGGTCTCGGTCGGCAGTCTCCAGAAGAGCAGCGAGTTCCGCCGTCAGAAGGTCGCGCGGCGTTCATCGAAAAGTAGACTTTAGCAGTTATTCGAACCCCGCTTCTCATCTCACATCGGGTTCCGGCAATGGATCTTGCGACAGTCCTTCTTCTACACAAGTCTTCCTTCATCGTCGGAGCGATCTGCTTCTTCTATGTGAGATGGCGTTCCGGAGCGACGCCGGGGCTCGGCGTACTTGCCGTGGGTTTTACTTTGCTCGCGATCGCCTCAACGCTGGCAGGGTGGGACGAGAGCCTTCACATGTCCGATAATGCCAGGACGTTCTGGAGTTTTTCACTGGGCGCCAATGGTTACGGGCTGATGGCGGTTGGTCTTTTCGGCCTCAGTCGGCGTCAGAATTCTCTACGAGACTGGTGGCCGTTGCTCCTGCCCGTCGTCCTGATGCTGAGTGCGGCGATCACGCCATGGTATTTGAACAATGGATCGAGAGCATCCGTGTTCAATGGCAACGCCACCATCCTGCTTGCCTTGTCAGGTTTCGTGATCGCCCGCGACTTCTTCCACGAGCGTCTTACCGCGCGGCTCGGCCTCTCCGCTTCAATTTGGGTGGCGACGTCTCTCTCGGCTTTGGTCGTCGTTGGTTTCATCTTTCCAGACGATGCGCCTCTTCCCCCGCGCTACGCTTTCTTTCTGCTGATCATCTGTCATTTCGCAGTGGCTCTGTTCGTGCTCGTCCTCGTGCAGGAAAGAGCCGAAGAAAAGCTTATCAGGCTTGCAAATACCGATATGCTGACCGGCATTCCCAACCGGCAGCATTTCTTCAATTCCCTTCCGAAAAGCCTCGGCTCCGGAGACGCCTTCATCCTCATCGATATCGACTTTTTCAAACGTGTTAACGATATGCATGGACACGACAAAGGCGATGTCGTTCTCATAAATGTTGCTCGGACGATTGCTCTGAGTGTCCCCCCTTCCTGTGTGTTCGGCCGGCTGGGCGGCGAGGAGTTCAGCCTCTTTTTTCGCGGCCAAACGGCAGCCTCTGCTTTTGCGCTCGCTGAGCGGATACGCGAGGCTGTCAACGCCGTGAGCCTTGTCTTGGAAGGAAATCAGGTCACCCCTTCCGTCAGTGCAGGTGTGGCTCTTTGGGAAGCGGGCCTGACCGAACAAGACATTCAGAAGCGTGCAGATCAGGCGCTCTACATTGCCAAAAACAAGGGTCGCAACAGGGTTGAGTTGTTCAGCAGCGTCGGGTTGACCTCCAGCGTCCTTGCGCCCGACCCGCTACCGGCTCGCGCGGGCTGAAGAACAGCGGAAGCGCGGCTCTCTCGAGCTAGTTGCACGTCATGGCGAAGATGCTGGCAAATGCTGCAGAGCACGTTGACGCTGCTAACAAAGCTGCTAAAAAGCCAGCCATCGAGTGATTGGGTCGCAAATCGGTAGCAATGGCCGGTTCGTAGACATCGACAGCATGTTGATGTCTCAACCTTTTCAATCAGATGGAAGAGTGTCCGAGTGGTTTAAGGAACCGGTCTTGAAAACCGGCGTGCGGGAAACCGTACCGTGGGTTCGAATCCCACCTCTTCCGCCATATTGTATTGATTTTGTTGTATAATTTCTACTTTCCGCCTGAGAATTGCACGCTTGTCATAACCCCGCTTCTGGTATGAAAACCGCCGGCAGGTGAGGCCGGCGGCGCATTTGTTGAGCACCAAGGTTGGTTTCCGTGGCACTGCCGGCTAAAAATCGAAATACACGGTCACGCCTGACCGACGACGATCGGGGTAACGGTCGCGATAGCCGTAATAGTCGCGACTGCCGTAATACCGCGGACGATAGCACGAGCCGTAATACCGACAGTCGCGGTAAGCGTACCGGTGTTTCTTCCGGTGGCCATACGCATGTCCATTACCGTGGCTCCGGTGTTTGACCTGCTCGACGTCGGGGGTATGCATATGTACTGCGTTCGGCACAACGATCGGCGCGGCGTTCAGCGGCAGGGCGAAAGATGCAGACAAGATCATGGCTGCAAGTGAGGAAAAAAGCATCTTCATCGGCGCATCCTTTCAGGCTGCGATTCTGGGTTAATAAGCATTAACCTCCGATGAACAGCTGCGAGCATCCCAGAAAACACCGGCCGGCGCGCCGCTGGTGTGGTCGCGGGTGGTGATCGCGCCGGCCTATGGTGTTGGTCCCGCCGCCGCTGCGGCTCGGCAGCGCCGCGCTCTTCGTTGCTACGCTTGCACGCCAAAGCGATGTTGTCTCGATTGTTGCGGCCGCCATTAGAGCGGCGCCGCAGGTGCTCAAGGGTTTCGGCATTCCGCGGCTGCTTATGAGGCGGTTGGTCACTCAAAACCATAGGCCGGAGGCAGTAGCCGCAGCGGCCGCCCTGTTTCTCGCGTATCTTGATGCGGTTCTGAATGTGGCGGGTCATGATCAGCCGGTGATGGGTTCGATGGCCGGGCCAACGACTGCTCGCCGCTGCCTGCCGTGAGCTGAGCTAAGAATTTTGATGTCGTAGAGTTCACGAGCCTTCCGCCATCCGTCGTTTTCCGAAAATTGCGGTTTTGTACCTCAGGAAGGTTGGCCTTCCCTAAGGGCAACAGATGAGTTTCACCCCCCTCCTTTGCGTCGACGATGAGATGATGTACAGGCAGCAACAGGACGCGACCGCCATTAACTTAAGAATGGGGTCGGGCGGCAGATTGACGTCACGTCGCTGCCACGAGATCACGTGGCCGTCCTCTGGTCGGCGTGCGCGCAGCTTGACCCTGCACGAGCAGCAGTCGCCTATCTCGACTGAGATGATATTATTGGGGCTGCAACGGCAAGGGAAATGACTTTGTCAGCAGCACCCTAGGTCTTCAGGTTTCCAATTTGGTATACCCGGCGTCTTAAGCGGCCCAACAAGCGCGAGGCTCCTTTTATGATCGTTCAAGCTTGCATCAACGGCGCACGTCCGAGCGATTTCCATCCCCTCCTTCCCCTGACGATCGATGCCATGGTGCGTGATGCCACGGCTTCGGTTGCTGCCGGCGCTGCGGAGCTCCACGTTCATCCGCGCGGAGCCGATGGCAAGGAGAGCCTTGCCGCCGTCGACGAGACGGTTGGTGCAATCCGCTGGGCCTGCCCGGGAACGCTGATCGGCGTGTCCACGGGCGCCTGGATCGAAGGTGATCGGGAGAAAACGCGGGAAGCCATCCGCCGATGGGATGTCCTGCCGGATTATGCCTCGGTGAACCTCTCGGAAGACGATGGCCCCGGCGTCATGCAGCTGCTGCGGCAGAAGGGTGTCGGCATTGAAGTCGGGCTGGCATCGGTCGCCGATGCGGAGCGCTACATCGGCCTCGATGATCATGACCGGGTCTTTCGCGTGCTCATCGAGCTCGATGACGAACAGGATTTGCAGCGCGCATGCGATATCGCGGGCGGCATTATCAAGGTGCTCAGGGATAGCGGGGTCAATCGGCCCATTCTTCTGCACGGTTTCGACGACACCGTCTGGCCCTTCGTCAGGTTGGCGCGCGAGCGGCGCTACTCCACCCGTATCGGCCTGGAAGATGGCAAGCACCTTCCGGATGGGACGATTGCGAACGACAATGTCGTGCTGGTCACTGCGGCCGTTGCGATCTTCCGTGGCCAATCGAACTGATGCCTAGATGTCGGCGGCCAGGCGGCAGTTCGGAATCTCTTCGGCGCCATCAGCCGGCATCGTCAAGGCGCAGAATGTTTCGAAATATTGGCTCGGCGATGCGGCCAAGTGCGCGAAGATATGGAGTGCGCGGAACGCACGGTACATTCTCATTCCATGATACCAATGCGGCCTCGTGAAGCGGGATGCCCTGGTCGAAATCTTGACCGTCGCTCATATCGGCAGATAAGCGGGACGCGGCCGACCTCAGTCGATGATTGCCGGACAGCCATCACGAAAAGTACGCGTATATCAAGACGCCAATAGAACCCCAGAAGATAAGCGGTGTCAGTATCATCCCCGCAACGAACATTTTAGTCACAGCAACACTCCGAAACCTCCACGCATGCCGCAAGGACCTATCGCGTTGACCGAAAGTTGCTATGGGCACGAAGTCCGGGATGGATCGGACCTTGGTCTGAGCTTCGCTCGCGCGGCCTGCCGGGCTCAACTCTCCCCGAGCGCTCGGCGGCGGCGGTAAGTCCCGACCGCAATGGCGAGCGCGACGATAATCAGTGCTGCCGCAACGGCGAAGGTGACCCGCATACCTGAGGCGACGGCCTCGGGATGCGCCGCTGTGATATCGGGTGCTCCCGAAGAGAGCGCGAAGACGGCGCCCATCACGGATGCGCCGGTAATCAGCCCGAGATTGCGCGACAGGTTGAGCATGCCGGAGATGACGCCTCGCTGGTCGGGACGGACATCCGCCATGACGGCAGTGTTGTTGGCCGCCTGGAACAGCTGATAACCGGGTGTCAGCATGGCGATGGCGGCGATGTAGCCTGATATCCCGGGCAGCACGGCCATGGCGACGGAGGCTGCCGCCATGGCAACGAGCCCTGCGACAACCACGAAGGACGTGTCCAGACGGTCGACCAGGCGGCCAGCCGGGACCCCGCTCAAGATGGAGATGACGGGCCCGATCGACATGACGATGCCAACGAGAGCTTGATTGAGCCCGAGCGCATGGGAAAGGTAGAATGGCGCCACCACCAGCGTCGCCATCATCACAGTCGAAACCAGCGCGTTCATCGCCAGGCTGGCGCTGAGGACGCGATTGCGAAATTCCGTCAACTGGATCAGCGGCGATGCCGCTCTCGCCTCGGCTAAGACGAACAAACCGGTGCCGAAGACGGCGGCCGAGAGCAGAGCGACGTTCAGCGGCCCAAAGCGGCCGTGCCCGATCGTCATCGCCAGCGCATAGGCCGAAAGCGTCAGCGCAAGCAGCAGTGTGCCCGCCAAGTCGAAGCCCTTCCGATCCGTCTTCCCCTTGCTGATATCGGCGGGCAAATGGCGATAGGCGAGAACGAAGGTCAGAACGCCGAGCGGCACGTTGACGAGAAAGATTGCCGGCCAGCCGAGCCCGGCGATCAGCAGGCCGCCGAGCGAAGGCCCAAGAGCGGTGCCGATCGCCGACATCGTTCCGAGCAGCCCCATGACGCTCCCGGTTTTTTCCTTCGGCACCGTTTCGCCGACAAAGGCCATGGTGAGCGCCATCATGATGGCCGCACCCAGCCCCTGCACGGCGCGCGCGGCAATCATCAGCCATAAAGTCGGCGCGACGCCGCAGAGGATCGAGGCCAGCGTGAAGAGCAGGATGCCGATGAGCAGCAGCCGGCGTCGGCCGGTGATGTCGCCGAGCCGTCCGACGCTGACGACCAGGGTGGTGATGGCAAGGAGATAGGCGAGAACGATCCACTGCACATCCTGGAAGGACGCATTGAACGCTTGCGCCAAGCTCGGCAGGCCGACATTGGCGATGCTGGTGCCGAGTGACGGCAACAACATCGAGAGGGAAAGACTGGCAAGCGCCCATCGTACGGAGGGTGACTGTTCGGCGATGGCCTCGCTTCGCTCTGCAATGATCGATTTCACCACGTGAACTCCGTTTTCTCTTAGTTCCCCAAATGGAACTGGTGAAAACCTAGTCCTATGTTTGATATGGCGGAAGGCGCATGATTTTCACTTCATTCATGCGTTTGGCGCCACATCACGATGAAAGCGTGTTATAGCTGATGCATGTCGACACCCGATCTCAACTTGCTGGTCACTCTCGATGTGCTGCTTGCCGAGGGCAGCGTTGCGCGTGCGGCACAAAGGCTGCGGCTCTGCCCGTCGGCGATGAGCCGGGCCTTAGCGCGATTGCGCGAAACGACGGGCGATCCGCTGCTGGTGCGCGCCGGCCGCGGCCTCGTCCCCACGCCGCGCGCGCTCGAACTGCGCGAGCGGGTCGGCCGGATTGTCGAGGACGCGCAGGCGGTCCTGCGTCCTGCCGAGGCGCTTGATCTTCAACGCTTGGTCCGGACGTTCACCTTGCGCACCAGCGAAGGCTTTGCCGAGAGCTTCGGACCTGATCTTATCGCACGCCTCGGCCGGCAAGCGCCCGGCGTGCGGCTGCGCTTCGTGCAGAAGCCGGACAAGGACAGCGCCCCGCTTCGCGACGGGACCGTCGATCTGGAAACCGGCGTCGTCGGCGGGACGACCGGGCCGGAGGTGCGGGCGCAGGCCTTGTTCCGCGATCGTTTCATCGGCGTCGTGCGCTTGGGGCATCCGCTTTGCGAGCGCGAGTTGACGCCCTCCCTTTATGCCGCCGGCCAGCACATCTACGTCTCACGGCGCGGGCTCGACAAGGGACCGATCGATGAAGCCTTGACCGCGCTCGGGCTGGAGCGGCAGATCGCCACCATCGTCAGCGGCTTTTCCACGGCACTGGCGCTCGCCCGAACCTCCGATCTGATCGCCAGCGTGCCCGAACGGCACACCGGAGTCTTGCGCGCGGGAATGCATAGTTTCCCCCTCCCCGTCCCGACGCCCGAGATCACGGTGTCATTACTCTGGCACCCCAGGATGGATGCCGATCCCGCGCATCGCTGGCTGCGCGGCTGCGTTCGGGACGCCTGCGCGCGCGCTGATTGAAGGAGTGCGTAGGATCTGAGGTCGGGCCGATTGATCCGTTCGTGTGGTTGACTATCCCGCGTCGCCATGATTTCCCGTCGGGATCACCAAACGGGGACGTTATGACCGACATCATTGTAAAAGACAGCAACGGAAGCCAGCTGCACGACGGCGATTCCGTGACGCTGATCAAGGACCTCAAGGTCAAGGGAACCTCGGAGACGTTGAAGCGTGGAACGCTGGTCAAGGGCATTCGCCTGACCGACAATCCGGGCGCGATCGAGTGCAGCACCAAGCAGGTCAAAGGCCTGGTGCTGAAAACCGAGTTTTTGAAGAAGGCATAGGATCTGCCTCGCCTGCGATGCTCGGTCGACGCTTCGTAAGTCCGACTCCGACGATCAATCGGCTTTCATCGCCTCCTGCGGCACTTCCTCGGTGATCACCTCGAAACGGGAGAGTGTAGCCGGGCCGAAGGCTGTCGACATCGCGACGTCGGTGGCGTCGCGGCCGGTCCCCATCAGGATCCGGCCGATGCGAGGCGTGTTGTGGCGGGCATCGACCGTATGCCAATGACCGCCGAGAAAGACCTCGAACCAGGCACTGAAATCCATCGGATTGGGATCGATCGGAACGCCGATATCGCCGAGATAGCCGGTGCAATATCGTGCGGGAATATTCATGCATCGGCAAAGCGCGATGGCGAGATGGGCAAAGTCGCGGCAAACGCCCGCCTTGTCGGTGAAGCCGCCATGCGCGGTCCTGAGCACGTCGGCCTTCAGGTAATCGAAAGTGATGTGGTCATGGACGAAATCGCAGATCGCCTGGACACGCGCCCAGCCGAGCGGCGTCGACGAGAACCTTGCCCAGGCGAAATCCGCAAGCCTGTCGGTGTCGCAATAACGGCTGCCGAGCAGGAAGACCAGCACATCGTCCGGCAGATCATTGATCCCGTGCTGGACGGCATCGTCGGGAACGATGTCGGGTTGGCCGCTGTCATAGATCTCGAACTCCGTGGAGATCGTCGTCAGCCCGGGCGGAGCGACGATCCGGCTGCAGGCATTGCCGAACCCATCTGTATAGCCCCAGGCCTCGATCGGCCGGTCGAATGTCAGGATCTGATCGCTGAGAAGATCAGCGCGACGGGAGGGATGGATGTTGAGGACGAGCAGCATCGGCGTCGGCTGCGTGCATTCGTAGCCCAGATGAAACCCGGCGCGTATCTTCATTGTGGCTTCCTTCTCGCGTCTCCGCATCGGTGGAGGTGAGTAGGGAACGTTGATCGCGCGACCCGGTTCCCATGGCTGCGGGCGGCCAGGCCGGAGTAATCCAAGATTACCTCAGACGTAGTCGAGATCACCTCGTGGTGACGTTGACCTGCACCGTCATGCTGTCGAAATCCTTCCCGTCCCCATCATAGCTGCCGCTCAACGGGACGGCCTGGCGCGGATCTCGGGCAACCGCGACACGAATGAGATCGCGGTTGCCGACGATGCCGTTGGTCGGATCGAACTCCGTCCAGCCGGCGCCTGGAAGATAGACCTGGCACCAAGCATGCGTGGAACCGCCGCCGAGCACGGTGGAACCGTCCCGGTCGGGAACATAGACATAGCCCGTGACGAACCGCGCCGCGAGGCCAAGCACCCGTGCCGCCTCCATCATCAGAAGCGCAAAATCCCGGCAGGTGCCGGAGCGAAGCTGCAAGGTCTGCAACGGCGTCTGGGTTCCATGTTCCTGGCGCCGCGCGTAGACGAAGCTCTCGCGGATGGCGTAACAGAGCGTCATCAGCAGATGCCCGGTCTCCGTTGGACGCCCCTGGCGCACGAACTGGCGTGCCCAGCGCCCGACCTCGTCGTTCGGGTCGGGATAATGGCGCTGCATCGCCGGCGTCAGATCGGCAATTTCGTCCTTGTCGTAGGAGAATGGATAGGTCAGGGCCGCATCGTCGACCTTGAGATCCAGGGCGACCTGCGGCGTATGATCGAGCGTGATCCAGGTTTCGAAACGAAGTTCGGACGCCGGCCTCGAAAAATCGACGAGCGCCACGCAATTGCCGAAAACATCGTGGATCCAGCGCACATGGCTTTCCTCAGGATAGATCGTCAACGACGCTTCGATCAGCCGCTGGTCGAAACTGTCGCGCGGCCGGAACATCAAGCGATGCTCGCCGAAATCGACGTCCCTGACGTAACGATAGGACGTGATGTGGCGGACAGAGAAAATCGTCATAAGCCGCCGTCGAATCTGTTCACTTTGCTGCTCCAAGGCGGCAACGCCGCCTCTCCTCTGCGGAAGCGCCCTGCCGGCTTTCCCGCTCATCCCGATTTCTTGTCATATAAGCACGTTCGAAAGATTGCTATTGTATCTTCACCGATCGGCGGCGGGGCCGTCCAACCTAAGAGGATAACATGCATATCATCTGGGACGTTCTGACGCTTCTGCTGACAATCGGCTCCCTCTATGGCGGTCGCGAATACCGGATTATTCGCGCTCGTGCCCGCGCTCAGAACTGGGGCAACTTCTGATTCGATCCGGACATCTCTGATTCGATTCCGAATCCTGGCCGCATTGGTCGTTGCCGATCGCCATTACGTCGAATGACGTAAAGTCATGCGCTTAAGAAAATGCTTTATTAGTCGAGGCGGAAGCCTATCCGCCCATTCTCCCTGTTAATCCTAAGCCCGCCTCACCCCAGGCGGGCTTTTTTATTCCATCGCCTGCATCACTTCTTGGCGCCGGCCGAAAGCACCCGATGTGTTGCATTGTCCATTGCGTGGCTTGCTTCCTGTCCATCCTTCTTCAGCCCGTATGCGGTATTGCCGCAGCCGGAAAGTGTCAGCAAGCCGATGCAGGCGATGGCGATTGCAGCTTTTGGCATCAAGTGGTCCCCTTGGCTGAATGGCGATTCAGAGCATGATCGCGAAAAGTGTGAGCGGTTTTGACATCATGCTCTAACTCTTAATTTGCAACAGGATTCAGATTTTAGGTCGACTGGGCCTAAAATCATCCTGTTCTAGGGAAAATGATACACTCCTCGACAAAATCAATCGGCAGGCGATAAGCGCGAGTGGCGGTATGGAACTCCCTGACGCGGATCGGCGTTTAGGGGTGCCATCCAACCGGGTTAATGACATGGATTATGAGCTTGCCTTCGCCGCGACGGTCGCAACAGCGTCTTTCCTCGTCTTTATGCTGATCGTACACCGGACCTGATCGCCCGCGACGCGGATTGCCCGACGGCGCGCGACAGCGCCGGCCCGTTCTGCGGCCGCGTGTCTGCGAGCCAGAGAGACTGCATCTCCAGCTGCATCTAAAGCATCTCGCGCCAAAGGCGACGAGCCGGCAGAGTGTGGAAGGTCTGGAGCGAAAGTAGCATGATCCGCCAGCAGACACGGCAGGGCTGCAAAAATAAACGTTTTGACATCCGAAAGTATTACGACGTCAGCGGATGTATTAAATTTTAACTAATTGCTATGCTTAACTATCTGTTAACAATATTCTTGCGCTCCTTCCGCTTCCGCTTATGCTTTACGCAAACGGGAGAGGAAAGATGTTTAGCAAAAGCTTGATTATGCCTTTTGGCTTCGCATTGCTGGCCATTGCTGGCCTCCTGTTTCAGATCGTCGCATACGCGGTGCACTCCCCGGTCACCCTGCTGCAGCCGTGAGTCACATAAGTTGCTGAACCCGCAAAGCAATCTCAGTAACTAGGAGTGGAACTTCGTTTCGTTTCGTGCATTCTGTGACTCGTTTTGCCAGGAGGGAGATAACTATGGAAAGCGCAGGCGTGGGTTGGATTGCAGCCATCATTATCGGCGGTGTCGCCGGATGGCTGGCGGAAAAGGCAATGCGCAGCAGCATGAGCCTGCTCATGAACATATTGCTCGGCATCATCGGCGCTATTGTCGCCAACTGGATCCTGGGTCTTTTGCACATCCAGCCGCTCGCCGGTTGGCTGGGTTATCTGATCACCGGTTTCGTCGGTGCCTGCATCTTGATCGCGATCGGGCGCGTCATCCGCCGCTGACTTGGCCGCGCCAACTGAGCCCGGTCGCGTCAGCTGGCCCGGCTACTTTTGGACGGATGCAAACACTAAAAGCCGGGCGTTCATGGCGCCCGGCTTTTCTTCACTCTGAATTGCCGTTCAGCGGCGGCTGAGCAGGCCGAACACGTAGGCAATGCCTGCCGTCACGGCGAGTGCCACGAGCGGTTCTTCGCGTACCTTGTCGCGCAGCCGTTCCGTCATCACCGAAGCCTCGTCGGTCACCGCCGACTTCGCCCCCTGCCCCAGCGCGACCACGCTTTCCGTTAGCCGGGAGAGATCGTTGCGAAGGGCTGCGACCTGCGCCGACAGATCGTCTGCTGCTATATCAGCCTTGACGCGCGCAGCGGTGGATTCGGCGGAAGCGGTTTTCAATTCTGCCATGGTCTGCTCCTGTTTCATGGGATGCCGCTTCAACGAAATGGCGGCCCGAAAGGTTCCGTCGCAACCGATCTTTTGTTCTCCGCAAAGCCGCCGCGGCGGAGCGGTCGACTTGTGCAGCTTTTCGCGTGACAAACCCTTCATTTCCTGTCGGGTTTGTTTTAAGGAACGTCGAATGTCCGCCCGCGCGCGGGTCAATGATACTGCGAGGTTTGCGTTTCTATGTTCCATATCCTGAGAAGAGCTGCTCAGACCTGGGTTGCCAAGCTGCTCCTGCTTCTGCTCGTCGTGTCTTTCGGCGCCTGGGGCGTGTCGCATCAGCTGCTGACAGGCGGTAACAGCACCACGGTCGTGACCGTTGGCGATCAGCATGTGGACGTCAACGAATTCCACCTCGCCTATCAGCGCCAGGTGGCAAACCTCAGCCAGCAGTTCGGCACGCGCCTCACCCCCGAGCAGGCCCGCGCCTTCGGCGTCGAGCAGCAGGTGCTCGCCCAGCTCGTCGCCGGCGCCTCGCTCGACCAGCTCGCCGAAGACATGAACCTCGGCCTTTCCGAAGATCGCCTCGCCCAGCTGATCGCTGACGATCCGGCTTTCAAGGCCGTCAACGGCCGGTTCGACCGCGAGCTCTTCATCTCGCGTCTGCGCAATGCCAACATCCGCCAGGACGATTACATCAAGGAGCGCAGCAAGGTCGCTGTCCGCAGCCAGGTGGTCGATGCCATCTCGAATGGTTTCACCGCACCGAAGACCCTGGTCGACGCCCTGAAGCTCTATGGCGATGAAAGCCGCAGCATCGATTACCTGCTGCTCACCAATGCCAATATCGAGCCGATCAAGGCACCTGCCGACGACGTGCTGGCAACGTGGTTCGAAGGTGTCAAGCAGCGCTACCGGGCGCCCGAATATCGCAAGCTCGCCTATCTCAAGCTGCAGCCTGCCGATATCGCCGATGCCGCGACCGTCACCGACGACCAGATCCACGAAGCCTTCGACAAGAGCAAGGATACCTATCGCACGCCGGAAAGCCGCACCATCGAACAGCTGACCTTCGCCAGCAAGGATCTCGCCACCGCCGCCGAAACGGCGCTGAAGAGCGGCACCAGCTTCGACCAGCTGGTCTCCGACCAGGGCAAGACGGCAAGTGACGTGTTGCTCGGCGAATTCACCAAGGACAAGGTTCCCGACCAGGCGGTTGCCGATGCGGCCTTCGCAGTTTCGCGCGATGGCGGCACGACGCCTGTCGTCGATGGCTCCTTCGGCTCGGTCATCCTGCGCGTCACCAACATCAAGTCGGAAACGGCGAAGAATTTCGATGAGGTGAAGGAGGATATCCGCAAGCAGCTGTCGCTCTCCAACGCCTCCCAGGAAGTGATCAACGTTCATGACCGCATCGAGGACCTGCGCGCCGGCGGTTCGACGCTCGAGGATATCGCCGGCCAGCTGAAGCTCAAAGCCGTCACCGTCGATGCCGTCGATATGACCGGCGCCGACAAGGACGGCCAAGAGGTCAAGGATATTCCCGTCAAGCAGCAGCTGCTCGGCGAAGCCTTCAAGACCGAGGTTGGCGTCGATGCGCCGCCGCTGCCGATCGGCAATGACGGCTATGTCTGGTTCAACGTCCGCGAAATCACGCCGGACCGCGACCGCCCGGTCGCCGAAGTGCGCGAAAAGGCCGTCGAGGACTGGACGGCGGAACAGCAGAAGGCCGAGCTCGCAAAGAAGGCCGATGCATTGAAGGCCGAGGCGAAAAAGGGCACTGCCCTTGCCGATATCGCAACGCCGCTCGGCATTGCCGTCGAAAGCAAGAGCGGCGTCACCCGTTCCACCGATGATGCGGTCCTCGGCCGGGCCGGCGTCACCGCCGCCTTCTCCGGCCCGCTCGACACGGTCGCCAGCGCTGTCGGCGCCGATCCCTCGACGCAGATCCTGATGAAGGTCACCGAGGTCAACACCCAGCCGACCGGCGACGTGCTGAACAACCGCGATGCCCAGATCACCGCCATGGCCAATGCCGCCGGCGATGATATTCTCGATCAGATGGTCAACCTGCTGCAGACGCAGTACGGCGCCGAGATCAACCATACGCTCGCTGAACAGGCGACGACCCGCTAGGAGGCTTTATGACCGATCTGAAGCCGTTCCTGGCCAAGGCCGCAAGCCGCGAGCCGCTGACGCGTGACGAGGCCCGCGCTGCCTTCGACATCCTGATGTCGGGCCAGGCGACACCCTCGCAGATCGGTGGCTTCCTGATGGCGCTGCGCGTGCGCGGCGAAACCGTCGACGAGATCGTCGGCGCCGTCACCGCAATGCGCTCGAAAATGCTGACCGTCGAGGCGCCGGCCGATGCGATCGACATTGTCGGCACCGGCGGCGATGCCAGCGGCACCTACAATATCTCGACGCTGGCGGCGCTAATCGTCGCCGGCGCTGGTGTTCCCGTCGCCAAACACGGCAATCGGGCGCTGAGTTCGAGATCGGGCGCGGCCGACAATCTGGCCGCACTCGGCGTCAAGCTCGACGTCGGCCCCGAGATCATCTCCCGCTGCATTGCCGAGGCCGGCGTCGGATTCATGTTCGCGCAGATGCATCATTCCGCCATGCGCCATGTCGGCCCCTCAAGGGTCGAGCTCGGCACGCGGACGATCTTCAACTTGCTCGGGCCGCTCTCCAATCCGGCCGGCGTTCGCCGCCAACTGCTCGGCGTCTTCTCGCCGCAATGGCTGGTGCCGCTTGCCGAAGTCATGCGCGATCTCGGCTCCGAATGCGTCTGGGTCGTCCATGGCGACGGCCTCGACGAGATCACCACCACCGGCATCACACAAGTCGCGGCACTCGAAGGCGGCAAGATTCGCACCTTCGAGCTCTCGCCGGCCGATTTCGGCGTCAGCCCTTGCCTGCTCGCCGACATCAAGGGCGGTGACGGTGTCGCCAATGCTGCAGCCCTTCGCGAGGTGCTCGGCGGCGCCAAGAATGCCTATCGCGATGTCTCGCTCGCCAATGCCGCCGCCTCGCTCGTCATCGCCGGCAAGGTCGAGACGATCCGCGACGGCATGACGCTGGCCACGCAGTCGCTGGATAGCGGCTCCACCGCGCTTGCCCTCGACAAACTCATCGCCGTTTCCAACGATATCGACTAGGATTGCCCGATGACCGATATCCTGAAGAAGATCGAACTCTACAAGCGCGAAGAGATCGCCGCTGCCAAGGCGACAGTGTCGCTTGCCGATCTGAAGGCGATGCAGACCGGCCAGTCCGCCCCGCGCGGCTTCCACAAGGCGCTCATTGCCAAGCGTGATGCCGGCCGCTTCGGCCTGATCGCCGAAATCAAGAAGGCAAGCCCCTCGAAGGGCCTCATTCGCCCGGATTTCGATCCACCGTCGCTGGCCAGCGCCTATGAGGCCGGCGGTGCCGCCTGCCTTTCGGTGCTGACCGACAGTCCGAGTTTCCAGGGCGCGCCGGAATTTCTGACAGCCGCCCGTGCTGCCTGCGCGCTGCCGGCGCTGCGCAAGGATTTCATGTTCGAGACCTATCAGGTGCACGAGGCCCGCGCCTGGGGCGCCGATTGCATCCTCTTGATCATGGCCTCGCTGTCCGACGATGAAGCCGAACGCCTGCAGGACGAGGCCTTCGCCCTCGGCATGGACGTGCTGGTCGAAGTCCACGACGCAGAGGAGATGGAGCGGGCGCTGAAACTCTCCTCGCCGCTCATCGGCATCAACAACCGCAATCTGCGTACTTTCGAGGTCAGCCTCACCGTCAGCGAGGCGCTTGCCCCCATGGTGCCTGATGACCGGCTCCTGGTTGGCGAAAGCGGCATCTTCACCCATGCCGATTGCCAGCGCCTGCAGGCCGTCGACATCAATACCTTCCTTGTCGGGGAGAGCCTGATGCGCAAGGAGGACGTCGCCGCCGCCACCCGCGCACTGCTCTTTGGCGAAGCCGCCATCGCGGCCGAATGATATGAGCGGCGCAAAGCCCGGTCTGACCCATATCGGTGCCTCCGGCGAGGCACATATGGTCGATGTCTCGGACAAGGCCGAGACGGTGCGCATCGCCACTGCCGAGGGCCATGTGAAGATGGCGTCGGAAACGCTTGCTCTCATCGTCCAAGGAAATGCCAAGAAGGGTGATGTGATTGGCACGGCGCGCCTTGCCGGCATTATGGCGGCAAAACGCACCGCCGATCTCATCCCGCTCTGCCATCCGCTGATGCTGACGAAGGTCACGGTCGAGATCGAGGAAGATGCCGCCCTGCCCGGCCTGCGCGTTACGGCGACCGCCAAGCTGACCGGCAAGACCGGTGTGGAGATGGAGGCGCTGACCGCCGTCTCGGTCGCTTGTCTGACGATCTACGACATGGCCAAGGCCGCCGATAAGGCAATGGAGATCGGCGGCATCCGGCTTCTTGAAAAGTCCGGCGGAAAATCCGGCGATTTCCGTCATCCGGAGGCAAGATGAACCTTCTCCCGGTCGCCGACGCCCTGAACCGCTTGCTCTCTCGCGCAAAACCCACTGCTGCGTCCGAGACGCTGCCGCTAGCCGAAGCCGAGGGCCGCGTCCTGGCCGTCGATCTGACGGCCGGCCTGACCCAGCCGCCCTTCAATGCCTCCGCCATGGATGGCTATGCGCTGCGCCGCGAAGACGCGCCGGAGCCGGGCGCCGAGCTGAAGGTCATCGGCACGTCTTCCGCTGGCCACGGCTTCGAGGGAAGCGTCAGCCAGGGTGAAGCCGTCCGTATCTTCACCGGCGCGCCTGTTCCGCCGGGCGCCGACAGCGTCCTGCTGCAGGAGGATGCGGAGAAGATCGAAGGCGGTATCCGAACCAATTTCCCTGTGCGGCAGGGCCAGCATGTGCGTCCGCGCGGTCAGGATTTCGCCGAAGGCGAAGCCGTTCTGTCGGCCGGCACCGTGCTCGATTTCTCGCGGCTGACGGTTGCTGCCGGCATGAACCGGCCTGATGTCGAAGTGCTGCGGCGCCCGCTGATCGCCATCCTCGCGACCGGCGACGAACTGCTGCCGCCCGGAAGCACGCCCGGCCCTTCACAGATCATCGCATCCAATACGTTTGGTATTGCAGCCCTTGCCCGCAAAGCCGGCGCCGATGTGCTCGATCTCGGTATCGTGCCTGACGACAAGGCTAGGATCACCGCGGCGATCGACACGGCCCGGGATGCCGGGGTCGATGTGATCGTCACGCTCGGTGGCGCTTCGGTCGGCGACCATGATCTGGTGCAGGCCACGCTGATCGAAGCCGGCATGCAGCTCGATTTCTGGCGCATCGCCATGCGCCCCGGCAAACCGCTGATGGTCGGCAGCTTCGGCGAGACGCATGTGCTCGGCCTGCCCGGCAATCCGGTCTCGAGCCTCGTCTGTTCGCTGCTCTTCCTGGAACCGCTGATCCGCAGGCTTGCCTCCCTGCCGCCGGTGCGCCGCGAGGCAACGGTGGAGGCGGCTGTCACGCTGCGCGCCAACGACCACCGGCAGGACTATATCAGGGCGAAACTTTCGAAATCCGCCGCCGGCCACTGGCTCGCCGAGCCTTTCGGCAAGCAGGATTCCTCGATGATGAAGGTCTTCGCCGCAGCCGATTGCCTCGTCATCCGCCCGCCACATGCGCCGGAGCTGCTGGCCGGAGCGCCCTGCCCGGTCATGCTGTTGCGGCCGGACCTTCTGGCCTGATATTACAGTGTAATTTATTTCCACGTTTGAGCGTATACCGCTTCTGCCTGATGATGAACGCGCAGGAGCCACGTTTGTAGGTGATGCCAATGTTATCTAGCTGCATGATGTCGGCTGTCGTCCTTCTCACGGCCTATTCGTCCGCCGTTGCGGCGGTAGAAGGAGGCCCCGCACTGGAGCCCCCTGCTAACACCAACGCTCCCTGGGCGATTGACTGGTTAAGCTCCGATTTGAAAGACGCAGCGACGCCAAGAACTCTGGTACTTTGCTCGGATCGTATGGACGAGCAGCTCAGACGATATCGGTCGCTGATTGAAAAACTCAGTGTGCTGAAAGGCCATACGATCCTGGATGGAAGCAAGCCTATGGCACGCAAGCAACAAGCCGGATCCATCGGTTACATCATCATCGCGCATCGGGGCAACGAGGACCTTGCCGTAAACAGTTGCGCTACGAACTACCCTGAAGTTCGAGAATTTGTGACCGATTTCATGGAAAAGGAGCTATTGGCTCAACAAAATGACGTTCAAGACCTGATACGACTTGGAATCTTGCCGAAGAGTGCAACGCCGCGTCAATGCTTTGGAAAAACCTATTATCCGCCAGAGGGGACAACGACTTGGCAGGCGGACGTTAACATCGACGGTTCCACCGATGATAGATGTCTCGACGAGTTCGTTCCGGTCACTTTCGGCATCAATCCCAATTACTGTAGTTCATCCGCTGCCTGCCGCTGATGCAAAAAAATAAAGGCCAGCCCGCAGGCATCGGCCACGCGGTCATTTGTCTGCTGACGATGAGGTAATGCGGGCAGCTAGGCTAAATGTTGATCTCGCCTTTCAGCTATTGCCGGAGAGCGAGAAGACGACCGCCTGCACAGCCTTGCCCCCCTTGCCCGCCCCGAAATCCGCAACCGCATGGGTGGCGATTCGCCTGAATTCGTCCTGCGGTAGGTAGGCCCGCTCGGGATCGCCGATCAGCACCTCGATGCCGCGCGCCTGGCAACGCCGCAGGAAGGCCATCACCCGCAAGGCTAGCCCTGGATCGTAGAACAGATCGCCGACAACGAGGAGGTCTGTCTCTGGCGGCGAATCCCCAATGATATCCGCGGCGACGGCAACGATGTTGACGCCGTTAGTCGCTGCGTTGAGGCCGATCGCGGCAATGGCATTAGCATCGATGTCGACCGCCGTCACCGTAGCTGCTCCGGCCTTTGCCGCCGCGATAGCGACGAGCCCGGAGCCGGCGCCGAGATCGAGGACACGGCGACCCACGACTATTTCCGGCCGGTCGAGCAGATGGCGGGCAAGCACGGCGCCGCCGGCCCAGGGATAGGCCCAGTAAGGCGGCGGATCGGCCTCTCTGCGGCCGGAAAGCCGCCAGAGCCCGCTCGCAGGCCCTGCCGTATGAAGGCAAATCTCCGGGATAGCGGGAACCGGTGATATCGGCAGGTTGGCCTTGATGAAGGCGGCCGGATCGGGATTCGGCATACCGGGGCGTTTCATCGGCATCTGCTCCTGCCGCCGAAGCTCAGTAGTTCTTCATGGCAAGGTGCGGCATCCCGCCGTCAAGAAATTCCGCGCCATAGGCAACGAAGCCAAAACGCTCGTAGAGCGGCAACTTGTCCGCCTGCGCTGTCAGATAGAAGCGGTTGTCGCGGGCAGCGCGATGCAGGTCCATCGCTTGCCCGATCATTGCGGCTGCAACGCCTTGGCCGCGCCATTGGCTTGCAACCGCAACCCGCCCGATCTTCACATGTTCCTCGGCGTAGATGATCCGCAACGTGCCGGAGACCTCGCCTGCCGTGACGGCAACGAGATGATGGGCGCTGAGATCGTCGGCATCGAATTCCTCGGCTTCGGGAACCTTCTGCTCATACACGAAAATAGCGCGCCGCAGCCGGAAGGCCTCATTGCAGAGCGTACTGAAAACCGGGACGCTGAGGATCGCCGTTTCCATCACCATCCTTGCCTCCCTCAGGGATACGGCCCAAAGCCCTCCGCCGGACCAGCGTAGGGCTGCCGGCATAATCAGCCGGGCTTCTTCTTCGAGAACTTAGCTTTTGGTCCGGCGCCGCCCTTACCCTCATATCTTGGGGCGTCGGATCTTGGGCCTTCGTATTTCGGCTTGTCGGACTTCGGGCCATCGAACGCGGGCTTGCCCGGCTTCTTGCTCCAGGGCTTGCTATCCCGTTTGTCCCCGCCGCTATTATCGGCCGCGGCATATCCGCCGCCCGGACCCTTGCCGAACTTGTTCTTCGGCCGCTCGCCGCGGAATGTGTCGTCCGGCCGCTCGTCGCGAGATGGCTTGCCGGCATAGGGTTTTGGCGCAGGCGCCCGGCTGAAATCCGGCGTGCCGGAAAGCCTGGTCACGCGGATGCCGCGTTCCAGCGCCTTGTTCGGACCGATCGCCGCCAGGAAGCTTTCGGCGCTCGCCGCAGCGATCTCCACAAAAGTTTCCTCGGGCTGCATCTTGATCGCGCCGATTTCGCGCTTCGTCACATTACCGTTGCGGCAGAGCATCGGGATCAGCCAGCGCGGCTCGGCATTCTGTTTGCGCCCGACCGAGACGGAAAACCAGACGCTGGCGCCGAAATCTTCGCGCGGTCCCTTTTGCGCCGGCTCGTACGGCTCGGCATTGTCGCGGCGCTTGCGGTTGCGGTCGTCCTGCACGGTAACCTCGATGAGGTCCTCCGGCGCCGAATGATTGGTGCGGTAAAGACGCAGGAAGGCTGCGGCGAGCTTTTCGGCGCCGTGGCTGGCGAGAAGCTGTTGTACCAGCCCCTGCTCTTCCTCCTGCGGCGTTTCGTTGAAGATCGGATCGGCGAGCAGCCGCTCGTCGTCGCGCTCGCTCACTTCCTCGGCCGAAGGCGGTCGCGCCCAGGCAGCCGAAATGCCGGCATTCTCGAGCAGGCGCTCTGCCTTGCGCCGTGCATTCAGCGGCACGATCATGGCGCTGATGCCCTTGCGCCCGGCCCGGCCGGTTCGGCCGCTGCGGTGCAGCAGCGTGTCCGGATTGGTCGGCAGGTCGGCATGGATGACGAGATCGAGCCCCGGCAGGTCGATGCCGCGGGCGGCAACGTCGGTCGCGATGCAGACACGGGCGCGCCCGTCGCGCATCGCCTGCAGCGCGTGAGTGCGCTCGTTCTGCGTCAACTCGCCGGACAGCGCCACGACGGCGAAATTGCGGTTGTTGAAGCGTGCGGTCAGATGGTTGACGGCGGCGCGCGTCGAGCAGAACACGATGGCATTGGTCGCCTCGTAATACCGCAGCACGTTGATGATCGCGTTCTCGCGGTCGCTCGGGGCAACCATCAGCGCGCGATATTCGATGTCGATATGCTGCTTTTCCTCGGCCGCGGTGCTGATGCGCACGGCATCGCGCTGGTAGCTCTTGGCAAGCTTGGCGATCGCCGCCGGCACCGTTGCCGAAAACATCAGCGTCCGGCGTTCGTCCGGCGCCGCATCGAGGATGAATTCAAGGTCTTCGCGGAAGCCGAGATCGAGCATCTCGTCGGCCTCGTCGAGCACGGCGGCCTTCAGTTCCGACATGTCGAGCGCCCTGCGGCGGATATGGTCGCAAAGCCGACCGGGCGTGCCGACGACGATATGGGCGCCTCGTTCGAGCGAGCGACGCTCGCTACGGATGTCCATGCCGCCGACGCAGCTGACGATCACCGCGCCGGTCATCTCAAAGAGCCATTCGAGCTCCCGCTTCACCTGCAGGGCAAGCTCGCGCGTCGGGGCGATGACGAGGGCGAGCGGCGCGGCGGCATTGCCGAAGCGCTCCCTGCCTTCGAGCAGCGTCGGCGCCAGCGCCAGGCCGAAGGCGACGGTTTTGCCGGAGCCGGTCTGGGCCGAGACCAGCGCGTCGGAAGCGGCAAGCGCCGGATCGAGCATCGCCTTCTGCACCGGGGTGAGTTCGGCGTAACCACGCTTCTGCAACGCCTTGGCGATCGCCGGAACGACGCCGTTAAATTCTGTCATGAGTTCGATCTTTCGGAGCTGTCAGGCGCGTTGCTGCGCCATGGCCGGAGCCAGCCGGCGGGGTATTTGCGCCGTTCCTAGCCGCTCCCGCGGCGATTGTCAAAGCGTGCGGCTGCGCCAGAGCCAGGCGTCGATGCGGCTTGCCCGGCCGCGCAGCGCTGTTTCCAACGGTCCCTCCATCCGACCGGTATGCGTGAGCACGCTATCAGGGCCGGCGGCACGGACGATTTCGGCGCTCAACGCCAGTTCGACGCCATGGCGGGCGGCGACCTCCATCAGCCGGCTGCCGACATTGATGGTGTCGCCCGCCGCCGTGATCTGCTGCCGGTCGCCGGTACCGAGACGCGAAGCGACGATCGGGCCGCAATGGGCGCCGACCTTGAAGCCGATCTTCTTCGGGGCAAAGCCCGCATGCGCTTGAAGCCAGGCCCGTGTGCGCTCGCACAGGCTGACCGCGCAGGCAGCGGCGCGGGCGGCATCGTCATCGGCGGGCTCCGGCAGGCCGAACAGGATCATCGCCCCGTCGCCCATGAAGCTGGTGATGGCGCCGCCATGGGCGCGCGCCTCCTCGTCGACCAATTCGAAGAAGCCGCTCAGCATCTCGCTCACCGCCACCGGCCCGACATTTTCGCTGAGGCCGGTGAAGCCCGAGAGATCGATGAAGATGACGGCGGCGTTCTGGCGTACTGGCGCGGCGAGAAAATTCGGATCTCGCGCCAGCCACTCGCCAAGGCCAGGCGCCTCGATACGCTGCAGGAGCGCGCTCTGCTCGGCGAAATGACGGGCGCGGCCACGGTCGAGCCAGAGTTCGGCCGCGCCATAAGCCAGCGCCGGCGGCAGTGCTGCGGCGATCGGCAGCGCCGCACTCAGCCAGTAGCCATGCGCGAAGGCCGACAAATTGAGCATCGCCCAGACGATCAGCGTCAGCACGATGATGATGTAGCCTGCCGCACTCCGGCGCCAGGCGACCAGCGACACGAGCACGATCGCCAGTCCGACGGCGGTGGCGGCATCGATCAGCCGCATCCGGTGGTCGCGCACCATGCCGTCGCCAGTGACGAGATGGGTGATCGCCGTCGACATTACCTCGACGCCCGGCATGACGGGATCGAACGGCGTCGGGAAGACGTCGCCGCCGCCAGTGACCGTCGAACCGATGACGACGATACGACCGACGACCGCATCCGCCGAAAGCTTGCCATCAAGCGCATCGGCGGCGCTGAAGGTGGCGATGCTGCCATGCCCGCCATAAAAGGTCACCGGCAGGCGCTGGCCGACATCGGTGGGAATTCGCAGCTTTCCGAGCATGATGGCATCGGGTTCGATCGTGGGATCGACGCCGAGCGCCACCGACGCGACACGCAGCGGAAAAGCTGGATCCAGCCGGTCTGCGGCACGCGAGATCAGCGGAATGAAGCGCGGCGTGCCAGTCTGATCGGTTGCGACATTGACGATGCCGACCGCGGCGGCCTCGGCAAAGCGCGGAAGCGGCAACAGCAGCTGGTTTGCCTCAGGGATGGCGGCAAGCGGATCGCCGGCCGTATCCGTGACCCGCTGGCGGCTTTGCGCGAAAGTGGCCGCAGCCGCAATCACGCTCGGCCCCTGGCGCAAGGCAGCAGTCAGCGCCGCATCACCCGCCTCCGGCCCCGGATCGACCAGCAGAATATCGATCGCCAGGGCCTTCGGCTTCAACGCGGTGATCGCGCCGGCGAGGCGCGCAAGTGTCGCCCGATCGAGCGGATAGCCGTGCGCCCTAGCGGTGCGGTCGTCGATCGCAACGATCGAGACGACGGGAGGCGGTGTTTTCGCCCCGACGATGGCGCTGCGGATATCGACAAGCGAGGCTTCCATCCGATCGAGAAGGCCGCTTTCGGCATTGAGATTGACAGAGCCGAGCGCAGCTCCCCAAAGACCGGCGAGCAGCAGCGCGATCACTGTCAGCAAGCGATGGTTCATGGGACTTATTGGCCGAGGCGGGCAAGAAGGGCAGCGGCGCGCGGCGCCGGCCAGCGACGCACGACGAGGGGTTCCGTTCCGCCGGTAACATCGACGCCCTCGCCCGGCGACAGCACCACCGCCTCGCCGGCCGGTCGGCGGACTGCGACGCTGCCTCTGACGACCAGCACCGAGGTCTTGCCGCCTGCGACATCGACAGCCCATTGGGTGCCGCGCACGGCAGCGATCGCCTGCGGCGTCACGACCTGGAAACCACCCGCGTGCTGACTGCTGTCGACATCGACGAGGATGGCCTTGCGCCGCAGCGACGCCGAATCAGGGCTGCCGTCGCGGTTGCGGTCGACGAGGCTGTAGGCGGCTCCGGCCTCTGCCGTCACCGTGACGCCGCCGGGACAACTGAGCACCTGGCGGGCGCCGGCATCACGCGATACGGTGCAGCCGGCAGACTGCGCAAAGGCCGCCGCATGCGGAATGAGGCCGATAGCGAGCGCGGCGGCAAGCAGGCTGCGAAGCGTCGTATTCATGGAAAGTCCCCTTGACCGTGCGGAACAGCTTTTTTGGAAAGCGCCCGCCAACCGTCTTCTTCCATATGAGGCATGATAGCCGAATTCAAATATTTCCCTAGGCAAAAAAAGCAAACCGACGCAATCGCCGGCGGAATTCTTACGTTCTACTATCCGTTTCAAGCACCGGTCCGGCATAACGCGCCCTCGGCCTAATCAATTCGCCGCTGTCGATCTGCTCCATCGCATGTGCAAGCCAACCGGCGGAACGGGCAAGCGAGAAAATGATGATCGGCGCCTCCCTTGGGAGATCGAAGGCGGCGGCCATTGCGGCAAGCGCGAAATCGACGTTGACCTTCTCGCCGACCATCTCCTCGCCCACTTCCCGGACCTCGGCAAACTGCGGCGGCAGAGGGAAGTGCGACAGCAGCGCCAAGGCTCTGACATCGCCATCGGGATAGAGCGGATGGCCGAAGGCCGACAGGCGATTGCCCTGGGCAAGCGTACGGCGAATCGCCTGCTCCGCCCCGAGCGTGGAAGCGGTCTCGATCAAGGCGTCGACGCCTTGCCAGGCGGCGCCGTGCAGCGGCCCTGTCAACGTCGCCAGACCGGACAGCACGGCGGCTGAAAGGGCAGCACCTGCCGATGCCGTGACCCGCGCCGCAAAGGTCGAGGCGTTGAGTTCGTGATCGGCAAGCAGCACCAGCGCGCGACGCAGGCAATCGGCAGCATCCGGCCGCTGCCAGCTTGCCGCAAGCCGCAAATGCAGCGGCTGGTCGAAAGGTCCCGGCGCGAGCGCATCGGCGACGGTACGGAGAACGCCACTTGCTTCACGGCGAAGTGCTGCCTGCGAGCGACCGAGCGATGGCAGATCCGATGTCACCCGCCCTGCCAGCGCCAGGAACGCCGCCTGAAGCGACGGAGCGGCATGCCCGGTTCCGCTGCCGGAGGAGAGTATTTCCGCGCCGTTCCAGAGCAGCGCCGCCGTCTGCTCCAGCGTCGCGACTTCAGCGAAACCGGCCGCATCCTTTCCGCGATAGAAAAGCCGTCCGCCGATGATGGTGGAAATTGCCGACGACAAAACCGGATCGCCCCAGCGGATCGCCTCGGCGGCCACCGTTTCAGTCTTGCGGCGGCCGGCATGGCGTTCGGCAAGCCGCGTCACGTCGGAAGCCTGGTAGAGGCTGCGGCGCGGGTCGGCGGGATCGGGCTTGGCGCGGATGCGCCCACGGCTGACATTGGCATAGAGCGTCTGCGGCTTGGTCTTCAGCGCCTGCAGCGCCTCCTCGGCGGTCAGCCACGACATCGGAGCCTCACATTGATCAATTGCGTCAAGATTGACGTCAATGAAACTAGGTCGGATCATCCGGACCGTAAAGGAGAAACAACATGAAAAACGGCTTGGAAGATGTCATTGCTGCCGAAACGCAGCTTTCGGATGTCGATGGCGAAGCGGGACGACTGATCATCCGCGGTGTATCGCTGGATCACCTGGTTGCAGACGGCACCTATGAAGGCGTCGCCGCCCTGTTGCTCGATGGGCTGATGGAAAAAAGCTTCGACGAAGCGGAATTGCGCGACTGGTTGGCGCAGGCGCGAACGAGGATTTTCGGCCATATCAAGGCCGCCGATGCCGCCCTGCTCGCTTTGCCTCCTGTTGATGCGATGCGGGCGCTGATCGCCCGCCTGCCCGACGGCGAGGATTTCGATACTGCGCTCAGCCTTCTGGCTGCGCCCGCAGTTTTCCTGCCGGCGATCCTTCGCATGCAAAGCGGCAAAAGACCGATCGCGCCCGACGCCTCGTTGCCGCAGGCGGCCGATATCCTGCGTATGCTGACCGGAAAATTGCCGACCAGGGAGCAGACGGCGGCACTCGACACCTATCTCGTGACGATATCAGACCATGGCCTCAATGCCTCGACCTTCGCATCACGCGTCATTGCCTCGACGCAGGCCGGCCTCACTTCTTCCGTGCTCGCCGCACTGAGCGCGCTGAAAGGGCCACTGCACGGCGGCGCGCCCGGTCCTGTGCTCGACATGCTGGATGCGATCGGAACGGCGGAGAATGCTTACTCGTGGCTCGGCGAAGCGCTCGACCGCGGCGAAAGGCTGATGGGCTTCGGCCACCGCATCTATCGCGTCCGCGATCCGCGCGCCGATGCACTGAAGGGAGCGCTGAAGCCGCTGATATCAACCGGACAGGTAAACAGCGCCCGCGGTACATTGGCCGAAGCCGTGGAGGCCTCTGCATTGGCCATCTTGAAGGCGCGCAAGCCGAACCGGCCGCTCGACGTCAATGTCGAGTTCTACACTGCGCTTCTGCTCGAAGCGCTCGGCTTTCCCCGCGAGGCCTTCACCGGCGTCTTCGCGATCGGCCGCACCGTCGGATGGCTGGCGCATGCCCGCGAACAGGCGCTCGACGGCCGGCTGATCCGTCCACGTTCGGTCTATATCGGGCCGCTGCCCGCCGCTGCCTGAAAGTGAATTCGGCGGCAGCATGTCCTGCCGCCGATCCTCAACCGCCGACGAAAGCAGCCAGATTGTCGAGCGTCGAGCGGCACCCTTCCGCATTGTCTTCGAGGCGGATCCCGGACGGAATATTGTCACTGACCATCGTCACATCGGTGCCTCCATTCGCAGCCGACAACATCGTGCTGACGGTCATTTCGCCGGAAAAGCCCTCATCCTCGGAATCGAATACCGTTGCCCAGACGATTCGTTCGTTCGGCACGAGTCTGGCAAAGCGGCCTTCGAACCAGTCTATCTTGTCGGAGGTCTTGCCCGGTTGCGATGTCTCGTCCTCAGGATAAACGAGCGACATGCAGAAGGCGCCACCTTCCCTGCCCTCGAAGGCATGGACGATGCCCTTCATCGTATCAGGCGGAAGCCAGGTGGCGACCGCGTCGGCATCGAGGAAGGCGCGGTAGATGCGCTCGCGCGGCGCTGCGATGAAGCGTGAGACGGTGGTGCTGCGTGAAGGGGTCATGCCGGCAAGTTAGCGCAGGCACGGTTGTTATCCAGATCGCGCCTGAAACAACGCGATCTGGTTTGCATGCATCAGACGAGACGGCTCTGTTCCGTCGCCGCTTCTATGAAGCTGGCAAACAGCGGATGCGGGTCGAGCGGCCGGCTCTTCAGTTCCGGGTGGTACTGCACGCCGATGAACCACGGATGATCCGGATATTCGATCGTCTCCGGCAGCACGCCGTCCGGCGACATGCCGGAAAAGACCAAGCCGCAGTTTTCTAGCCGATCCTTGTAGTCGATATTGACCTCGTAGCGGTGGCGATGACGCTCGGAAATATCAGTGGAACCGTAGATATCCGAGATCTTCGTGCCCTTCTTCAGCGCCGCCTTGTAGGCGCCGAGGCGCATCGTGCCGCCGAGATCCCCGGCTGCCGTGCGCTTCTGCAACTCGTTGCCCTTGACCCATTCGGTCATCAGACCCACCACCGGCTCTTTCGTCGGGCCGAATTCGGTCGAGGAGGCACCGGACACGTCGGCGAGATTGCGCGCCGCCTCGATGACCGCCATCTGCATGCCGAAGCAGATGCCGAAATACGGCACCTTGCGTTCGCGGGCAAAGCGGGCAGCATGGATCTTGCCCTCCGAACCGCGTTCACCGAAGCCGCCGGGCACCAGGATGCCGTGCACCTTTTCGAGATAGGGCGCCGGATCTTCCTTTTCGAAGACCTCGGACTCGATCCATTCAAGATTGACCTTGACGCGATTGGCGATGCCGCCGTGATGCAGCGCCTCGATCAGCGATTTATAGGCATCCTTGAGGCCGGTATATTTGCCGACGATGGCGATCGTAACCTCGCCCTCCGGCGTGCGGATGCGGTTGCAGACCTCTTCCCACGGGTCTAGCCGCGGCTTCGGCGCCGGCTCGATACCGAAGGCCGCGAGCACTTCGTCGTCGAGGCCTTCCTTGTGGTAGGCTATCGGCACGTCATAGATGTTGGCGACGTCGAGCGCCTGGATGACGGCAGACGGGCGAACATTGCAGAACAGCGAGAGCTTGCGGCGTTCGGCTTCCGGAATTTCCCGGTCGGCGCGCACCAGCAGGATATCGGGATGAATGCCGAGTGCCTGCAGTTCCTTGACCGAATGCTGCGTCGGCTTGGTCTTGAGCTCGCCGGCGGCCGGAATATAGGGCATCAGCGTCAGGTGAACGTAGACGGCGGTACCGCGCGGCAGGTCGTTGCCGAGCTGGCGGATCGCTTCCATGAACGGCATCGCTTCGATGTCGCCGACCGTGCCGCCGATCTCGCAGATGACGAAATCGTAGTCGTCATTGCCCTCGATGACGAAATCCTTGATCTCGTTGGTGACGTGGGGGATGACCTGCACGGTCGCGCCGAGATAGTCGCCGCGCCGTTCCTTGTCGATGATGTTCTTGTAGATGCGGCCGGTGGTGATGTTGTCGGTCTTGGTCGCCGAACGCCCCGTAAAGCGTTCGTAGTGACCGAGATCGAGATCGGTTTCCGCGCCGTCGTCGGTGACGAAGACCTCGCCGTGCTGGGTCGGGCTCATCGTGCCCGGGTCCACGTTCAGATAGGGGTCGAGCTTGCGAAGCCGAACCCGATATCCACGGGCCTGCAGCAACGCTCCGAGAGCCGCGGCCGCAATTCCTTTTCCGAGAGAGGAAACCACGCCGCCAGTGATGAATACGTATCGCGCCATGGGATTCACCGGATACCTTTTCAAAAACGATTCCACCAGCCCAAAAATTCTTTTCCAGAACTTTCGATGCATGGCGCAGGAATCTGAACAAAAGAAAACCGGCAGACCCGAGGGCCTGCCGGCGTTTATGTCGAAGACCGGCTTACTGTCCCGTCGGGACGCCGGAGGGCTGAGCCGGTGCCGGCGCGGCCGGAGCCGCGGGCGTTGCCGGAGCAGTCGTTGCCGGAGCAGTCGTTGAAGGTGCGGTGGCTGCCGGGGCCTGAGTTGCCGGAGCCCCAGTTGCCGGCGTCTGAGCGGCGGGAGCCTGCGGTGCGGGCGTCGCCGCCCCGCTGCTCGGAACGCCGTTGCCGGCCGGCTGGGTTGCTGGAGCCTGTGCGCCACCGCCGAGCGAATCGAGAATGCCGTTGCCCTGGCCGCCTGTAGCCGGAATGCGATCGAGAATGTCGCTCGGACGGCCCTCGTAACGCGTCAGGATGCCGAGGCCGAGCGAGGTCAGGAAAAACAGGGTCGCAAGGATCGCGGTGGTGCGCGTCAGCGCATTGGCCGTGCCGCGGGCCGACATGAAGCCGGAACCGCCGCCGATGCCGAGGCCGCCGCCTTCCGAGCGCTGAATGAGCACGACGCCGACAAGGGCGAGCACGATCATGAGATGGATGACAATCAATACGGTCTGCATGGGTCCAGTCCTGCCCGCCTGGAGACGGACATAAGTAAGAATTCTGGCGGCTCTTTACATGAGGCTTTCATCTATTCCAAGCCCTTCGGCCCGGAATAAAACTAGGAATAAGCAATGCCTCAGGCGAGCAGCGCCTCATAGGCCCGGTAGATGGCGAGGAAGTCGGCCGCTTTCAAGCTCGCTCCGCCGATCAGCGCGCCGTCGACATTGGCGATGCCCATCAGCTCATGGGCATTGGCCGGCTTGACCGATCCGCCATAGAGAAGACGCATCTTGCGGCCTTCGTCGCCGAAGCGGGCCGCGAGCTCTGCCCGCATGAAGGCATGCGCCTTCTCGACATCACCTGATGTCGGCGTCACACCGGTACCGATCGCCCAGATCGGCTCGTAGGCGATAACTGTGGTCTCGGCGGTGGCGCCGTCCGGAACGGAGGCGGAAAGCTGGCGCTTGATGACGTCGAGCGCCTGGCCTGTCCGGCGTTCATCCGCCGTCTCACCGATGCAGATGATCGCCGTCAGCCCTGCGGCAAAGGCGGCCTCCGCCTTGGCGCGGACCAGATGGTCGGTTTCGGCATGGTCGGTGCGCCGCTCGGAATGGCCGACGATGACATAGGTGCCGAAACAATCGGCAATCATCTCGGCCGAGATGTCGCCGGTATGCGCACCGGACGGGTTCTGATGGCAGTCCTGAGCGCCGATCGCCAGCGGGCTGTCGGTGCACAGTGCCGTCGCCACATAGAGCAGCGTCGCCGGCGGGCAGATCAGCGCTTCGACCTTGTCGGCCAGCGGCGGATGAACACCCTCGGCGATCGCCTTGATCTGATCCAGGGAGGCACGCATGCCATTCATTTTCCAGTTTCCCGCCACAAGCGGGCGCACGTCAGGGGTCATGCTGGCCTTCCACAATCTGCATATGCCTTGGGCAATATCAAAAGCTTGTGGCAAAGAAAAGCATCATGCCCCTGACGTAAGGGGAATCTCGTCGATCCCGCGCATATTTCTGCCGAAAACCGCCCTTTCGGCATTTTTACGCATGGCGTGATCGCAAAAACCGCCGCACATTTTTGCGCGACATGCTTTAGCCAGCCAGAATCCAGTTCAAAACCCGACGCCAGTCGATCATCCGGATCGGCGTCCCGTGATTGCCGGTCTGAAAAAGCGTGAAACGCGCCGGATATTTTGCCTTGTGCAGGCTTTCGAACAGCGCCTGCTGGTCTGTGGCTGCATAGACCGGATCGCGGCTGCCATGGGCGAACCAGAGCGGCAGCTTCGCCTTGTAGAAGGCGCTCCTGGTGAAATCGGGATCAGTGACCCCGCTCATGATCAGCATGCCCTTAAGCCGCTTGACGCTGTCACCATCGCGCGCAATGCCCCAGCAGACCTGGCTGCCCATCGAGGCGCAGGAAAGGATGATGGGCCGGCCGGGCGATTGCGCGCCGGCATGGCGGATGAGGCCGGCAATCGCCGCAACGCCGCTGCTGTCGAAGCTTTTGACCGTCGGCGAATAATAAACGCCGCCATTGCCGGCGACGAGGTTCTTCAGCCGGTTGAAATTGCCGCCGAAGCTATAGTCGTTGGCGCCGAGCCGGCGGTCGCCGTCGCGCCCATGGATGAAAATCACCGTGAAAGCGGCACTCTGAGCAGGTCCCACCCTGGTGACATCAAGCTTGATGCCGTCGAGGGACAGCGTCTCGTCCGCTTGCGCCTTGCGGATGCCGAGCGCCACATATTTCTGCTGCACACGCTTTTGCGGGATCTGGTCGCGGCCGTTGATATCGCGCATCTCGTCATAGTCAATGAGCTCGAAGGCGCCGTTATCGCCGGTCTGCAACACGGTCTGCTTCGAAAACAGATCGTCCTTGAACGGCGTCAGCACATCGGCTGCCTGCGCTGGTCCACTGGCGGACAGCACGGCTGCGGATAGGAAAAACGCCGCAATTGCGGTGATGATCGTGCAATGACTTGTGGACATTCGCATTCGGATGGTTCCTGAAGCCGGCCGCCGCTTGCCATTCTGGGCCCGGCAACGCAAATCATTGAGGAAAAGGCCGCCAAGTCCGGCGGTGTCGCGTATAGGTGTGCTTTCTGGCAAAATCTGCCTGATTCGCAAACGTGGCATGAAATGCGGTGATTTTGGGTCGGCGGCGGATGCCCGCCCAAGCCAGACCTAAGACAGGATGAAGATCTGAACGGCTCCATGGACGATAGCAACGACCTTTTTTCCGGAATGCCCCTCTCTGAAAAACGCGAGGAGGCGCAGAAGCCCGCCGCTCCGGTCGAACGGCCGCCGGCTCCGGCTGCGCCGGTCGCCGCAGCGCCCCCTGCTGCCGGAGCCTCAGCGCGCCCGGCACCCGCCGCCTCGAACTCGGATGATTACGGCGCCTCGTCGATCCGCGTCCTCGAAGGCCTCGAACCGGTGCGCATGCGCCCGGGTATGTATATCGGCGGTACCGATGAAAAGGCGCTGCACCACCTCTTTGCCGAAGTCATCGACAATGCGATGGACGAGGCGGTCGCCGGTCACGCCAATTTCATCGAAGTCTATCTCGACCTAGAGGGTTATCTGACGGTCTCCGACAACGGCCGCGGCATCCCGGTCGAGAACCATCCGCAGGTGCCGGGCAAGTCGACGCTCGAAGTCATCATGACCAAGCTGCATGCCGGAGGTAAATTCGACGGCAAGGCCTATGAGACCTCGGGCGGCCTTCATGGCGTCGGCGTTTCGGTCGTCAACGCGCTTTCCGACGACCTCGAAGTCGAGGTGGCGCGAAACCGCAAGCTCTACCGCCAGCGCTTCTCCCGCGGACTGCCGCAGGGCGGTCTCGAAGAGCTGGGTGACGTCCACAATCGCCGCGGCACCCGCGTGCGCTTCCATCCCGACCCCCAGATCTTTGGGGATCACATGAAGTTCGATGCCGCCCGCGTCTTCCGCATGGCGCGCTCGAAAGCCTATCTGTTTGGCGGCGTCGAAATCCGCTGGAGCTGTGAGTCGGGCGTGCTGCCCGAAGGCTCCGAGGTCCCTGACAAGGCCGTCTTCCACTTTCCTGGCGGCCTGAAGGACTATCTCCAGGCGACGATGGGCAAGGAGTTCACCGTCACCCGCGAGATTTTCGCTGGCAAGACGGAGAAGGTAAGCGGCCACGGCTCGATGGAATGGGCGATCACCTGGTATGGCGGCGATCCGCAGGTGCATTCCTATTGCAACACCATCCCGACGACCGAAGGCGGCACACATGAAGCGGGGCTGCGCATTGCGCTGACCAAGGGCCTGAAGGCCTATGCCGAGCTGACGCAGAACAAGCGCGCCGCGCAGATCACCACCGACGACGTGATGATCTCGGCCGTCGGCATGCTGTCGGTCTTCATTCGCGAGCCGGAATTCGTCGGCCAGACCAAGGACAGGCTTGCGACCGTCGAGGCGCAGCGCATCGTCGAGAACGCGTTGCGCGATCCCTTCGACCATTACCTTGCCGACAATCCGAACGAGTCGGCCAAGCTGCTCGACTGGGTGATCGAGCGCGCCGAGGAGCGCCTGCGCCGCCGCAAGGAAAAGGAAGTCAACCGCAAGACGGCAGTGCGCAAGCTGCGCCTGCCGGGCAAGCTCGCCGACTGCTCGCAGAACACCGCCGTGGGTGCCGAACTCTTCATCGTCGAGGGCGATTCGGCAGGCGGTTCGGCCAAGCAGGCGCGCAACCGCGCCAACCAGGCAATTCTGCCGCTGCGCGGCAAGATCCTCAACGTTGCCAGCGCCGGCCGCGAAAAACTCGGCGCCAACCAGCAGCTCGCCGATCTCGTCCAGGCTCTCGGCTGCGGCACGCGTTCGAAATACCGCGACGAAGACCTGCGTTACGAGCGCATCATCGTCATGACCGATGCCGACGTCGACGGCGCCCATATCGCATCGCTGCTCATCACCTTCTTCTATCAGGAGATGCCGGAGCTGGTGCGCGGCGGCCATCTCTTCCTCGCCGTGCCGCCGCTCTACAAAATCACCCAAGGGGCGAAATCCGCCTATGCCCGCGACGACAATCATCGCGCCGAGCTGATGCAGACGGAGTTCAAGGGCAAGGCCAAGGTCGAGATCAGCCGCTTCAAAGGTCTCGGCGAAATGATGCCCGCCCAGCTCAAGGAAACCACCATGGATCCGTCCAAGCGCACCCTGCTCAAGGTGCTGATCGACGAGGTGGATTTCGAAGGCACCCGCGCCGCCGTAGACGATCTGATGGGCACCAAGCCGGAAGCCCGCTTCCGCTTCATCCAGGATCGCGCGGCTTTCGCTGAAAACCTCGATATTTAGGGCATGATGCTACCTAGTAGCACCTTCAGCTTGTTCCAAAAAATGGGCTCATCGCGCCGAGCCGTTTTGCGATAGATTTTCTACATTGTCCAAAACGCCGTGCCCGATTTGACTAGTCCAGGGAGAACTTGCGGCCCAGGTAAGCGCGAATTGGCGCATCGAAACAAATGGATAAAACATGTGCCACTCCAACAGCGGCCAAGACGGTGACGCTCACGGTGATTAACCGTGGAATGAAGCCATCGGCAAAGTGTTCGAATTGAGCACCAAGTTGAAAAACAGGCTGATGGACCATGTAGAGGGGATAAGACAACTTTCCGAGATATCCAGCGAATGGCCGCTCCTCACTCAGTGGGACTGCAGCCGCTAGCGCCACCACGATCGGAATCACGATAGCGATGCAGATGAAATCGTAGATCTCTCTCGGGACCGTCACCGGAAAGAACAGAACACCGATCAGGACGAAAAGTGGGATTTGAGGCGGTATCGCTCTGACGCGACGATGGATCTGCCAGCGAAAGATGAGAACGCCGGCAAGGAACGAAAACCCAACTCTGACAAATCCTTCAAAGAACGCCCGCCAGCTGCCAAATCCAACTGGCCCGATAGTACCCTCGATCGCGACAATCTGGAAAAGCGCCGCCGCCAATAATACGAGAACTGCTATCTCATGCCACAAATGAAATCTTCGGCGAGCGACGGATCCGTAAGTCACGCTGGCGGCCATTTCAAAACAGAGGGACCAGAGCGGATTGTTAATCGCGAACGCCTCTTGCCCCACCAGAAGCCCCAGGGGCAATAGGAGCATTGCACCAACCGCAAGAATTGAAACGTCGGCGAAAGAAAGACTTGCCGTGGAAGCAAATAGCGACGCGAGTACGCCCAAGGCGACGCCAGCCGCGATCATGGGATAAAGCCGTACCACGCGCTTCAGGAAGAATGTACTGCTCGGCAAAACACCGGACTTCAATTTTTGGTCGTACCCATTTGCGATAACGAAGCCGCTAAGGCAAAAGAAGAAATCCACGCCCAGGTAGGCGTAGGAAAGACCGAAGCCAAAAATCTGGCTGGCGTGTAAGAGAGCCACCGATAACGCAGCTATTCCCCGAAGCTCGTCCAGAAAGATAAAGTGGTTCTTTGCTTGAACCGCTCGGCTAGCAAGATGGGAATCATCGGCCGAACCAGGATCCACTGCCCTACGGAATGCTGAAGCGGTCAACTCGTCGGCCACAATTGGGAGCCCTTCTTACCCATGTCTTTGATCAGCCGGAACGCCACGCATCTTGAACTCACCTGATCCATGAATGGCTTCGTCAGATATGCGAGCGCTGTCCGCTCACCGGTCTGTATGAAGGCCTCCACCGGCATGCCCGGAACAGGCGCCGCCCGACCAAGCCTCTGCCACTCGCCATCGGAAACCTCAGCCCGGACGACACAGCAAATGAGACGCGAACGTTGGTCCGCGGCCACGCTTAGCCCTCGCTTTAGATCACAAGCGCCATCTTCCAAGTTGCAATTCAGCGCTGATGATCATCAAAAGATGATTATAAATTGAATTTATAAATGACAAGTGAAACTTACATTTTTACCCTCATCAGAAGAAATAATGTATTAAAAATGCACTCTGGGGTCGAAAGGCTGAATGCGCCTGTGGGGCGGATGGAAACAGTGTAGCGCGCCGCATTTTAGCATTCACGATTTCACGGAACTGATGAAGAACCGTAACAACTCCGTCAAACAACCGGCGCATGAAGCGGTCGGCGCGCCTTCCTCGGAGGGCATTTGCGCCGGTCGAACCGTTTTCAACCCTTGCCGGATATTTGTCATGACCAAGCGTTTTCTCGCGGCTGCCGCTCTCGCCCTTCTGTCAAGCACAGTCTCCGCCAGCGCCACAGATATCGGCGCCACCTTCGCGACCGCCTGCCCCTTCGGCGATTGCGCCGCTGGCATCTCGCTCTCCTATCTCGGTGAATTCGTCATCCCCACAGGCCATATCGAAAACGGCGTCGAATTCGGCGGCATTTCTGGCCTCGATTTCGATGTCGCCACCGGCCATTATATCGCCATCAGCGACGACCGCTCGGAAAGAGGCCCGGCCCGCTTCTATGAACTCAACGTCGATGTCGACGCGTCGGGCCTTAAGCGCGTTTCGGTCGTCAAGCAGGTGACGCTGAAAGACAAGAACGGCGAGCTCTTCGTTGCCCGGACCGTCGATCCAGAATCGATCCGCCTTGGCAAGGATGGCATCTATTGGGGCAGTGAGGGCGACGGCAAGGCGCTGCTGGCGCCCTTCATCCGCGTCGCATCGCCGGACGGTTCCTTCGTCCGCGAATTCAAGCTGCCGGAGGGCTTTGCACCGACCGCAGACAAGTCAACAGGCATCCGCGACAACCTCGCTTTCGAGGATCTCGCGGTCGCGCCCTCCGGCGATGTTTTCGTCGGTGTCGAAGCGGCCCTTTACCAGGACGGTCCGAACCCCTCGCTGACGTCGGGCAGCCTGTCGCGCATCGTCCGCTACGACGGCGCCACCGGCGCGCCGAAAGCCGAGTACGTCTATCCCGTCTCGCCGATCCCGCAGGCCGCCACCAAGGCCGACGGCGGTAATGACAACGGCATGTCTGAAATGCTTGCCCTCGACGATCACCGCCTGCTCGCCGTCGAGCGGAGTTATGCCCAGGGCTTCGGCAACAGCATCGAGATCATGATGATGGATCTGACTGATGCCACCGATGTATCCGCCATCGCGTCCCTCGCCAAAAACGACCAGCGCGTCGTCCCTGTCCGCAAGAGCCAGGTCCTCGATTTGAGGGCGATCGGCCTCGTTCCCGACAATATCGAGGCCATGTCGCTCGGCAAGGCCAAGGACGGCACCGATCTTCTCATTCTCGGCTCCGACAATAATTTTTCGACCAGCCAGAAGACGCAATTCTATGCCTTCAAGGTTCTCAACCGCCCGCAGCAGTAAGACGCTCGGGTCTGCGGGTCGAATAGCGACGCTTTGTATACGCTTTCATGGTGCGGACCTTGAAACCGCCGGGTTGATGGCCCATAACCAGAGTACAAGAAAAAGAAGAGGCGCGCGTGGGTGTGTTCGACCGTCAGAAAAGCAATCATGAACCGCGATGGCTCGGATCGTCGGCGCAAACGCGCACGCCTCTGATTCCCTCCATTTCGGCGGCGCGCTGGTTGCTGGTCCTGGTCGTTGCTGCCGGCGTCTATTTCTTCTACGGCTTCCTCGTGCCGGTGCTCGCAGCCCTCGTCATCGGCTTTGCCAGCTGGCCGCTCTACCGCAAACTTCTTGCCCGCGTCGGCGGCAATACGACGATCGCCGCGACCATCGCGATCATCATGATCATCACCTTCCTGGTCATCCCGATCGGGCTTGCGGTCACCTATACGACGGGCGAAGTGCGCACCTGGGTCACCTGGGCGATCCATGCCAACCGCGTCGGCGCCCCGACGCCCGACTGGATCGTCGCACTGCCTTGGGCCGGTGCCTATCTCAATGAAGTCTGGACGAGATATATCGGCAGCCCCGGCGCCCTCGGCGAAGTCATCCAGGCGGTCAGCGGCGCCAATATCGGCAACATATACCGCGCCGTGCTCGCGGCCGGGGGCGGCGCCTTCCATCTGCTGCTGACCCTGCTCTTCATGCTGATCGCGCTGTTCTTCGTCTATCGCGACGGTTTTTCCTTTTCCAAGCAGATCGACATGCTGGGCGAGCGCATCCTGCCCAACCGCTGGGAGCGCATTTCCCGCGTCGTGCCGGCGACGATCAGCTCCACCGTCATGGGCATGACGCTGATCGCGATCGGAGAAGGCATCGTGCTCGGCCTTGCCTACTGGATTGCCGGCGTGCCCTCGCCGGTGACGCTCGGCGTTTTGACCGGTGTGATGGCGCTGATACCGGGTGGTGCGCCGCTCTCCTTCACGCTGGTCTCCATCTATCTGCTGGCGAGCGGCTCGCATGTCGCCGGCATCGGTCTCTTCGTCTGGGGGACGGTCGAGCTCTTCATCGTCGACAAGACCTTGCGGCCGAAACTCGTCGGCGGTCCGATCAAGCTGCCCTTCCTACCGACCTTCTTCGGCCTCGTCGGCGGCGTCAAGACGATGGGTTTCCTCGGCCTCTTCATCGGCCCGGTGCTGATGGCGCTGATCGTCGCCATCTGGCGCGAGTGGATCCACGAGGCCCGCAACGCCGATAAGAGCGAAACCGGGCCGCAGATCATCATCGACGAACAGGCCCCGCCGCCGGTCCCCGGTTCACCGAAAACCATGCCGCGCGTCGCCGAAGGCTGAACATGGCTTCGCAGACCGGCTAACCCAGCCGCTTTTCCATGAACAGGCTGAGCGGATCCGGCAGATAGCTGCCGAAAGGCTCGATTTCCCGATATCCGTATTTGCGGTAGAGAGCGATCGCCTCGGGCTGGTAGATGCCGGTTTCGAGCCGGATCGCCGTCAGCTCCTTTTCTCCTGCGATTGCTTCGAGCGCATTCATCAGGCCGCTGGCGATTCTCAGCCCCCTCGCCTCGGGATCGACGAACATGCGCTTGATCTCAGCCGTGCCGTCACCGGCCTCGACCAGAGCGCAGCAGCCGACGATCGCATCGCCGTTGCGCGCGACGAGGAAGCTCACCGAAGGCTTCTCCAGCACGGAGAGGTCGACCAGATGGTTGCTTTCCGCCGGATAGAGCGATTGCGCATAGGCATCGGAAAGATCGAGAAGGCGGATGACGCCCTCCTGGCGCGGCGGCTCATGGGCGATGGTGACGGACATGTTGGCTCCCTCTGCCGGCGCGTAACAAAATTTTCCCCGATATGACGGAGAGTTAATACCCTTGCCTTCATTCGGTTGGAATTGCGCCCTCTAAGACGATGAGGTGCTCAATAATCAAGGAAGCAAAATATGCAAGCGGTGCTGATCGCGATGACCATTCTCGGCTGCGACGATTCCATCAGCCAGTGCAATTATGTCGCGACGGTCGATAAACGCTGGGAAACTGTTTCCGCCTGTGATGCCGAAGCCGAACGACGGCTGAAGACCTATGTGAATGTCAACTATCCCTCGGTGATCGCGGTGTGCGAGGCGCCGAAAGCCATCGCCGCCGCCGAGCCGCCGAAACCAGCGCCCGCGCCTGCCGCCGCGCCCGAGGTCGCCGTCGCAGCGCCCCAACCAGCAGGAAGGATTGCCGGTTTTGCTGAAGGCATCGCCGGACAGGTCCGCGCCCACCTGCCCTCGGGCAGAAGCGTCAAGGACACACTCACCAAGCCGGTGCATTTCGTCTCCGCCAGTTATTCCTGGGTGGTGACGCGGCTAGCTGATTAGGCCGCCGCAAGCGCCGCATAGACGCGGGCCGATTGTCGCTGCTCGTTAACGTGCAGCTTTTCTACCATGTCGAGCAGTTCGCCGATCGCGCCATGCGCATCGTGATGGCGGAATCTTTCGAGAAGACGGCCGCAGACATTGCCGAGCACGCTGCCCGGCGCTTTTCTGGCGGCATCGCGCCACAGCATCGTCGCCTCGACGAAGATCACGCTGATATCCCTCGGCAGGCCGGCGGACTCGTAGAGCGCGCGCACGGCATGCATGCGCCCGGTGGCCAGGATCGAGCGCACGCGGCGCTCGCTGCACGCGGTCAGATCGACAATCGCGCCGGCGAAGAAATCCACCTTTCCGGCGCAGAGCGCATGCATCAGGAAGGACGGCGTCAGCCGGCCGTTGAGGCGCAGATGCGTCACGAGATCGGGTATTTCGCGCGGGGCGATGTCGCCGGCGATCGAAACGATGGCTGCCTCGGTCGCCTCGCGGCTGATGCGCTGAAGCCGCTGCAGGCCGATTGCCGCCTGCGCCAGCGGCAGCCCGATCAGCGCATTGCTGACATGCTGGGTGAGCAGCTGGCGGGCATCGGCGGGAAGATCGCTGCGGTCGAGAAGCAGGTTGCGGACGTCGCAGCAGTCGCCGAGCCGTTCGGCAATGCGTTTCAACGACAGGCTGGAGATCACCGCGCCGTCATTCTCCAGCAGGCAGAGCAGTTCTTCCTCGTCGCCGACCTCCGCAAGGGCGGCGGAAACCGGTCGCGTCACATGCGCTCTGGCGGCGATCAGCATGCGGGTGGCGCCGTTGCCGCGCGCGGCGAGGTCGACGAGATCGGCATCGCTCAAAAGCGGCGAGCAGGTCACCGCGTGGCAGGCGACCTCGGGCTGGTCTTCGGCAAGCGAAAGAATCAGGTTACGCGGCGCATCGGGCGACCAGGCGATCGCCTCGGCAAGCGCAAGCCGCACGCGCGGCGACGGATCGTCGAGAAGAAAGGTCATCGCCATTTCGGCCGCCGCCCGCTCGTCTGCGGACATTTCGGACTGCAGATAGGCACGCCCGAGGGCGTTTGCGGCCCGGGCCCGGTCACCGGTCTTGGCCGTTTCGATCCAACGAAGGAAAGCTTCTACGATCACGCGACGCCCCAGCACTTGAACGCGATTCCCTCGCGCTCCATTCAATGTTGCGACCGTAGCGGCAAAAGGTTTAAGATTGGTTCACCATGTTTCTTAAGCCTTTGGACGCCTGGCGGTTGGGCTCAGCCTTGCTGGGGCTTCGGCCGGATCATCTCGAAAACATCGCTGCCTTCGCTGTAATCCATGTAGCCCATCCGGGCCAAAGGTCGGGCGATTGACATGTCGAGGCGGCCGTCCCTGACGATCGCTTCATCGATACGGATGCCGACCACTTCCCCGAAGACGAGGACGTTCTCGGACGGTTCTCCCGACAGCGTCTTCGGCTCGATGATCTCGGTGACCTTGCATTCGAGCACCGCGAAAGCCTCGTCGACATAGGGCGCGTCGATCAGTTCGGCCTGCTTCGGCGTCAGGCCGGCGAAGTCGAATTCGCTGTCGCCGTAGGGTAGCGCCGCCGAGGAGAGGTTCATCTTCTCGGCGAGATCGCGGCTGACGAAATTGCAGGTGAAGACGCCGGTCTCGGCCGCGTTGCGCTGGCTGTGCTTGCGTCCGGCGGAAGAAAACATCACCAGCTTCGGCCGGTCTGCAACGGCGTTGAAGAAGGAATAGGGCGCGAGATTGATCGAACCATCCCTGCCCTTGCTGCCGATCCAGCCGATCGGGCGCGGCGACACGATCGCCTTGAACGGATCATGCGCGAGCCCGTGCCGGTTGCTGTCGGTGGTGTAAAACATCAGTCTTCTCCGCCGACCCAGGTTACGGTATCGGCAAGTTCCGGCCGCGGCCGCTCGATCGCCGGAAATGTCGTCGAGCCGATATGAATGAAGCCCGCCACCTTTTCATCAGGCCCGACGCCGAGCAGTGGATAAGCACGCCCGTCATAGGCAAACCACTCCGTCAGCCAGTTGGCGACATAACCATTGGCATTGGCAGCGAGGATGACGTTGAAGCAAAGCGCGCCGGCCGACATCAGTTGCTCCCATTCCGGGATCTTGATATGCGGCCCCGCCTTGCTGACGATGGCGACGACCACCGGCGCACGGGTGAAACGGCTGCGCTCGACCTGAATCATCTCTTCGGAAAGGTCTGGCTTTGTCTGAAGTGCCAGCGCCAGCAGCTCCTCGCCGAGACGCACGCGCTGCTCTCCGCGATAGACGATGAAGCGCCAGGGCGCGATCTTGCCGTGATCGGGAACACGCGAGGCAAGACGCAGGATTTCCTCGATCTCGGCCTTCTCGGGGCCTGGCTCGCACATCTGGAAAGCGGGAATGGAGCGGCGCACGGCGAGGTAGTCGATCAGCTTGATATCGGATTTCATACGGGAGAAGCTCTCATTTTTATGCTGCTGCAAAGGGTGGGTCTTGAATTTGCCATCGCGTTGGTCTTGAAGTGACCTTTGCGATTTCAGAAGTCAATCGGTTCACGAAACAGATGTTTGGCATTTTGCCTTTTGCACGCATCGGCCTTGCCATTGCCCTGATGGTATTGATGCCCCTCGGCGCCGGCGCTCAGGATGCCTTCAAGGAATTCAAACAGCTTGAATCGACACCGAAGATGCCGAAGCTCGATGCCTTCATCGCGCCTGGCACTGTGCCCGATGGGGTCAAGCTGCGCGACGTCCCGATGGAGGCCAAGCTGACGGCGGACGGCACGCCGGTTGAGGAGGGCCTTTCCTGGTACGTCTTCAGCCCGATCGCCGGAGCCGACGGCAAGCTGCCGCTGATCGCCAGCGCCAAGGGCGGCCCCGCCGCCTTTCAGCTCGCCCCCGGCGATTATTTCGTCAACGTCTCCTTCGGCCGCGCCGGCGTCACCAAGAAACTGACCGTGCCCGCTGACGGCGAGATCGACAAGCAGGTGATGGTGCTCGATGCCGGCGGTCTGCTGCTCAATGCCGTCTCCGGCGCCGATGCCCGCATCCGCCCCGACCAGTTGAGCTTCTCGATCTATTCCTCGGAAGTGCGCGACGATGGCGAGCGTGGCCTCGTTATGGCCGATATCTCGCCGAATACCGTCGTCCGTCTCAATGCCGGCACCTATCACATCGTTTCCGAATATGGCAGCGTCAACGCCGTGATCCGCGCCGACATCCAGGTCGAGGCCGGCAAGCTGACCGAGGCGACGATCCAGCATCGCGCCGCGCAGATCACCTTCAAGCTGGTCTCCGATGCCGGCGGCGAGGCGATCGCCGATACCGCATGGTCGATCCTGACGGCGGCCGGCGACAGCGTCGGCGAAAGTGTCAGCGCCTTCCCCACCATGGTTCTCGCCGAAGGCGGATATTCCGCCGTCGCCCGCAACAAGGACAAGATCTACCAGCGCGATTTCACCGTCGTCGCCGGCAGGAACACCGATGTCGAGGTTCTGATGAAGGACCAGCAGCCGCAGCCGCCCGTGAGCGACGCGGCCCGCACGGTACAGCAGGTGCCGGTCGGCACACCGCCGCCGCCGGGTGTCCAGCCAGCTCCGGTGGCACCGCTGCCCTCCTACGAACAGCTCGTGCCGCAGGGCGGCGACGACACCAGCCTCGATTGATTTTTCCGTGAGCGGTTTCGGCTCGAGCCGACGTCGGCGCCACTGAGAAGACGGATCGCGGCCAGAAGCCCCCCGGCCGTGCAGCTCAGCAGTGCTCAGGCGCGGATTCCATCATTGGCATAGAGTATTTTTCTGAAACGCACCCGGTCTTGGGGTGACACGTTCCGATAAACATTATGGCCAGAGATCAGCTTCCGACAGCGCCGAAGCCAGGCGCTGTCGGTTCCCGGCCGTTTTCAGGCCGCCTTGGCTTTTTTTGCTTCGGCCTTCCGACGGATGTCAGGCGGTGTCGCTTCGAGGGCAAGGCTCTCGACGGCGGCGTCGAGCCCCATCGAAACCTGGTCCTGGCTGCCGAGGCGGCGGATGTTGACCGTGCGCTCCTCGGCTTCCTTCCTGCCGCAGACGATGATGACAGGAACCTTCGTGACCGAATGCTCGCGGACCTTGTAGTTGATCTTCTCGTTGCGGAAATCGGTTTCAACGTTGAGACCGGCCTCGCGCAGCGCCTCGGCCACTTCAAGCCCGTAGGCGTCGGCTTCCGAGGTGATCGTTGCGACCACCACCTGCAGCGGCGATACCCAGAGTGGCATATGGCCGGCAAAGTTCTCGATCAGGATGCCGAGGAAGCGCTCCATCGAGCCGCAGATGGCGCGGTGGATCATCACCGGCTGCGTCTTTTCGGAGTTGCTGTCGATGTAGAAGGCGCCGAAGCGTTCCGGCAGGTTGAAGTCGACCTGCGTCGTGCCGCACTGCCATTCTCGGCCGATCGCATCCTTCAGCGTATATTCGAACTTCGGACCGTAGAAGGCGCCCTCGCCCGGCAGGATGCCGGTCTTGATGTTGTTCGACTGCTGCTGGATCGTCTCCAGCACGCCCATCATCACGCTTTCGGCGCGGTCCCAGAGATCGTCCGAGCCGACGCGCTTGTCCGGCCTTGTCGAGAGCTTGATGGTGACTTCGTCGAAGCCGAAATCCTTATAGACCGAAAGAATCAGGTCGTTGATCTTCAGGCATTCGGCGGCCATCTGCTCGTCCGTGCAGAAGATATGCGCATCGTCCTGCGTGAAGCCGCGCACGCGCATCAGCCCGTGCAGCGCGCCCGACGGCTCGTAACGGTGGACATTGCCGAATTCGGCCAGCCGGATCGGCAGTTCGCGGTAGGATTTCAGCCCGTGCTTGAAGATCTGGATATGGCCGGGGCAGTTCATCGGCTTCAGCGCGAAGACGCGATCATCGTCGGTGTCGTCGCCGGCAACCGTTACCTTGAACATGTTGTCGCGATACCAGCCCCAGTGGCCGGAGGTCTCCCACAGCGACTTGTCGAGCACCTGTGGCGCATTGACTTCCTGATAGTCGCCGGCCAGCCGGCGGCGCATATAGGCAACCAGCGTCTGAAAGACGCGCCAGCCCTTGCCGTGCCAGAAGACGACGCCGGGACCCTCTTCCTGGAAATGGAAGAGATCCATCTCGCGGCCGAGCCGGCGATGATCGCGCTTTTCGGCTTCGGCAAGCATATGCAGGTAGTTGTCGAGTTCCGACTGCTCGGCGAAGGCCGTGCCGTAGATGCGGCTCAGCATCGGATTGTTGCTGTCGCCGCGCCAATAGGCGCCAGCCACCTTCAAGAGCTTGAAGGCGCTGCCGATCTGGCCGGTCGAGGCCATGTGCGGGCCGCGGCAGAGGTCGAACCAGTCGCCCTGGTAATAGATCTTGAGATCTTGCCCTTCCGGGATCGCATCGACGAGTTCGACCTTGTACTGCTCGCCCTTGTCGGCGAAGACCTGTTTCGCCTTCTCGCGCGACCAGACCTGCTTGGTGAAGGCGGCGTTGCGGGCGATGATCTCCTTCATCTTCTTTTCGATCTTCGGCAGATCGTCGAGTGTGAAGGGCTCGTTCTTGGCAAAGTCGTAATAGAAGCCGTTTTCGATGACCGGGCCGATCGTCACCTGGGTGCCGGGCCAGATCTCCTGCACCGCTTCGGCCATGACATGCGCCGCGTCATGGCGGATGAGTTCGAGCGCGCGGTCGTCATTGCGGGTGATGATCTCGATCCTGCCCGTCGTCACGGGATCGGAAAGGTCGCGCACGGTGCCGTCGATCGCAACGGCGACCGCCTTCTTGGCCAGCGACTTGGAAATGGATTCAGCGACATCCCGGCCGGTTGCGCCGGCATCATAGCCGCGCACGGAACCATCGGGAAATGTCAGGGAAATAGCTTGGGACATCGAAATTCTCCTTGTCCAGTCCCGCCAACGAATGCGGGTGGTTGACTGAAACGCGCCTCCGCGGAGCTGAATGCGCAGCCGCCTGATAGCCAGATTTCCTGTCTGAGTAAAGATGAAGCGGGACAATCCGGCACCGAAGCGAGGTCGTGCGTCTATCCCCCATAGGTCATTGTGTAATTCTTGAGTGCCGACTTCAAGGGCTGGTCGATCTCATCGTCCAGCGGCCCATCGTAAAGGCCGCGTCGCAAGAGGCTTCTTTTCAGTGCCGTGCGGGTGAAAGGCGAAAACGCCTTCAGCTCATCGGCAATCTGCCGGTCTCCCTGCCGCATTGCCAGAAGGATGTTTTCGGCTGCATTATCCGAACTGAAGGTCGCATCATAGGCATAGGCCAGCCGATAGGCGGCTCTATTGTAGCCAGTGTCCATCGCCCGCAGATACCACTTGATGGCTTCTTGCCGGTTGACAGCAATTCCGAGGCCATCGTCGTAGAAACGCCCGAGCGCGAACATGCCGCCGGCCGAATTCAGCTCGGCGGATTTCTTATAATATTGGAATGCGATAGCCTGATCTTGATCTTTGCCGTTCTCGTAATACCACGCAAGATTAAGAGCGCCGGCCGCAGATCCCGCATCGGCCGCCTTCTGAAACCAGTTGCGGGCGATGGTCTGGTCCTCTTTGGTGCCGATGCCATTCTGGTAGTAGTAGCCGACGGCGTTCATCGCTTCAGGATATTGCTTGAGGGCCGCCATCATGAACCAGCTGAGCGCCTTGGAGCGATCAATGGGCACGCCCTGCCCGTATTCGTAGATATCGCCCAGGGCGTATTGCGCTTTCGCATTGCCATGGGCCCCGGCCTTCGTCAGCCATTCCAGAGCTTTGCCGAAATCTTTCTGGCTTCCATCCGCTCCTCGATAGAGCGTCCCGAGCCTGTACATCGCGTCAGCAGATTTCTTGTTCGCCGCCGCTTCGTACCACTCGATCGCTTTCGCATAGTCGCGGGCGACACCATCGCCATCTTCATATTTGATGCCGAGCAGCACCATCGCCGTGACGTTACCGGCGGCGGCGCCCTTTTCCAGATAGTCGATCGACTTGCCGTCGTCCCGCGGCAGATTGGCATCATTGGCGTACATTTGGCCAAGCTCGGCGAAGGCGTCGATGTATCCGTTCTCTGCGGCGGCCTTGAACCAGTGTACGGCTTCTCTCGAATCCTGAGTCGTACCCTCCCCTCTTTCATACAAAAGCCCAACACAATACTGGGCCTTGGCCGAACCATTTTCGGCGGCCTTGAGATACCAGACAAAGGATTTTTGGGCGTCGGCAGTCGTACCCGAACCGTCATAGGTGCGGTCCGCAACTTCGAGAAATGCGTCGGTATCTCCTGCCTCCGCCGCCTTCTGGAACCATTCGAAAGCTTTGACCACATCCTTGGGAAGGCCGCCGCCATTTTCATAACCATAGGCAAGCACCCGCATGGCGTCTGTATCGCCGGCGGCCGCAGATTTCTCCAGCCATTTCACGCCGTTTTCGACGTCGCGAGGACCACCCGTTCCCCTATAGAGCGATTGACCGAAACGTCGGGCGCCGCTGGAATCTCCGAGTTCGGCAGATTTTCCATACCAGATGCGGGCTTCGCTCTCGTCTACCGGCACACCTTTGCCTTGCTCATACATGGCGCCCACATCTGCCATGGCACGGGCATTCCCACGAGAGGCAGCTTCCTTCATCCAGTACATGGCCTGGTCATAGCGCGGATCGGGCATCTTCAATAAAAGCAAAGCCTTGCTACGATAGGCAGCGAGTATGTCTTGCGCAATTGCCTGATCCAGCAGGCTCTCGGCCTTTGCGAAGTCACGCTTCGTCTCCCTGCCCGCCACGTAGACGTCTGCCAGCGTCCTCATCGCATTGCCGTCGCCAAGTGCCACTGCTTTCTCAAGGAGATCGAGCGCCGTCTTTCTCTGCGTCTTGTCCCCATCTCTCAGATAGTATCGAGCAAGCGTCCTCATCCCATCGGCGGAACCTTTCCGCACCAGGTCGTCCAGCATGGCAACGGCGCGGCTGGCGTTCTTCTCCGTTCCAATGCCTTTCGTGTAAAGGAATGCGATGTCCGTTGTCGCTCTCTCATGGCCCTGTTCTGCTGCGGCTGAAAGCAGTGCAAAACCCCGCTCTGCGTTAACGGGAACACCAATCCCGTCCAGGTACATCCAAGCAAGTGATCTCTTGGCAGGAATATAGCCTAGCCGATCTGCAAGTTCGAAATAGGAGCGCGCCATGACAAAGTCCTGCGCAACGCCCCAGCCCAACATGTACATCTCTCCGAGATATTCGGCGGAGCGCGGATCGTTTGTTGCTCTTGCCTTTCTCAGCCAGGACAGCGCGGCATTGAGATCGCGCTCACGCCCGAGGCCGTAAGCAGCTGCCTCCGCCAGGTAATCCATGGAGGGTGCGTGTCCCTGGGCCGCCAACTCCTCGAATCCGGCAAGTGCCGGCTCGAATTGCTGAAGTTTGAATTTGCTGGCGAGCGAAAAATAGCGGGCGTCGATGGAGCCTGGTTCTGCCTGCAAATAGACTTCGCAAGCGGTAAGCGCATTCCGCCAATAAGCGAGATTGTCGATATCTAGGCCATCACGCGCCAGATGGCGGCACTTGGCTTCTGATGTGGGGTCATCTGCGCTTGCAGCAATTGCGGGAGAATTGGCAATGGAGATGACGAGAAAAAGTGAGGCGGTCGCGAGATAGAAGAGCTTCATTAGTGACGACATTTCGAAAACTAAGACTGGAAATACAGTGATATCCGCCACTTATTCAACTGCAAGTACATTTTTCCTTCGGTAAATGAAAACCTTTGAAGGCGTGTTCTCCTTGCATCTAGAATAGCATTTCAGTCAGGCCGCACACGGTGTTCCAGTTGCGCATCGTACCGACGCCGATCCGCTTCGTCGTCAGGGCCGAAAGCAGCTTGGATTGGCTCGGCTTGCCTCCGAAATCGATCCAGAGATCGCCGCCGACGACGGCGATGCGCTGTCCCTCCGTCATCAGCGGTTTCAGCGCCTCCACCTTCTTCGGGTCGACCGGCAGGCGCATCACCCGGACGATCACCTGGTCGCCCTTGCCGTCCTTGAAGGGATTGGTGCTGCAAAGCGCCATCCAAGTGCAGTCGCTGCGCACGATAATGTCGACATGTTTGCCGAATTTTTCTTCAAAGGCCTCTTCCAACGTGACCTCGAGTTCGTGCGGCCGCATTTCGTCGGCCTCGAAGACGAGATTGCCTGTGGAAACCAGCGTGCGCGGCTCGCGATAACCGAGCTCTTCGGCAAGGGCGCGCAAATCCTGCATGATGACGCGGCGGTCGGGCGTCAGGACAATGCTGTGCAGAAGGGCTATGAAGGTGCTCATGGCGGTCACCCTCTCTTGCGTCCGAGGGCGAGATAGCGCCAAGGGCTCCACCAGCGGAAGCTGTCGCCGAGCATCTCCGGCACCTGGTCGAGGCCGCTGGTGCCGCCGGGGCCGCAGCGGCCGACGCGAAACAGTGTCATCCAGCCGCCGGCCCAGAGGCCGTGGCGGGCGATCGACTCGTAGCCATATTCGGAGCAAGTCGGGATATGCCGGCAGGAATTGCCGATAAAGCCGGAAAGCGTCAGCTGGTAGAGGCGGATCAGCCCCATGCCGAGCAGGCGGTCGGGAGACTTGCGGAACGGGCCGGTATAATTGCGGGAAGTGAGTGCCGCCTTTTCACGCGGCTTTGCTGAACCGGCGGCACCGCCGTCGTCCTCATCGTCAGCCTGCCGAGCGCAGAACTCGCACATGTCAGTTACGCCTCGACAATTTCCGCCCGTTTTGCCTCGATCTGCCCGATCGCATCGACAACCGCATCGAAGGTCAGCATCGTCGAGGCATGGCGGGCCTTGTAGTCCCGCACCGGCAGCAGATAGCGCATCTCTTCGAATCGTCCATGGGGCCCCGCCCCGTCCGCCTTCAACATGGCGAGCATGTCCTGGCGGGCCTGGCGCAATTCGTCCGATGTGGCACCGACGACATGGCGGGCCATGATCGAAGACGAGGCCTGGCCGAGCGCGCAGGCCTTCACGTCATGGGCAAAGCCGGTCACGGTGTCGCCATCCATCTTCAGCCAGATCCGCACCTTCGAGCCGCAGAGCTTGGAATAGGCCTGGGCGCTGGCATCGGCATCATCAAGCGCGCCGGTCAACGGAATATTGCCGGCGAATTCGAGGATTTTGCTGTTGTAGATATCGTCCATGCTGGATTTCCGCTCCAAAATCACTGCGGATCGGCCTCTGTGGGGGCGTTATTGTCATCAAAACAAAAAACACACCGTGTCGTGTGAGGATACTTACATACGATGGCCGTCTTCCTATATGTATGTCGTTCGAAGGCCGTTAAAATGCAATGGCCTCGTGTAAGTTTGATTGGGAAACCGTGCCGGACGGGCTGAACTGCCCTGAAAGCCCCGGAGCCTGCCAAAGGTGCATGAATTCCCGCATGGGATTGACCAGTGGCGATTCCGACAGATGGGTCCGCGGTGCGGACCAGGAGACCATTGTTCATGGACGCCATCGTAAAGAATTTTCCGCAGACGAACCGCGACTCGGATCGCCCCTCCCAGCAGGAGGCGGAGGAAGCCGTTCGCGTCCTGCTGCGCTGGGCCGGTGACAACCCGGCGCGTGAAGGTCTGCTCGAAACGCCGGCCCGCGTCGTCAAATCGTACCGCGAGCTTTTTTCCGGTTACGACATGGCGGCGGAAGACGTGCTCGGCCGCACCTTCGAGGAGGTTGCCGGTTACGACGACATGGTCCTCGTCAAGGACATTCCGTTTTACTCGCATTGCGAACACCACATGGTGCCGATCATCGGCAAGGCCCACGTTGCCTACATGCCGGACGGGCGTGTGCTCGGCCTGTCGAAGATTGCCCGTGTCGTCGAGATCTATGGCCGTCGCCTGCAGACGCAGGAAACGATGACCGCCCAGATCGCCCGGGCAATCGACGATACGCTGAATCCGCGCGGTGTCGCCGTGTTGATCGAGGCCGAACACATGTGCATGGCGATGCGCGGCGTTCAGAAGCAGGGCTCGACCACGTTGACGACCACCTTTACGGGAACGTTCAAGACCGAGCCGGCCGATCAGGCCCGTTTCATGACCATGGTGCGGAGCCGCTGATACCGGCTCCCTCAGGAGGGCCGCGATGAGTCAACTGATCTTCAATCAACCATCCGAGGACAAGTCGGCGTTGGAAGACGCCGGCGATTTCACGCCGCGTTTCGACGACCGCGGCCTGATCACCGCCATCGTGACCGACGCCGGCGACGGCGAGTTGCTGATGGTGGCGCACATGAATGCCCAAGCGCTGGCGCTGACCATCCAGACCGGCACGGCGCATTATTTCAGCCGTTCGCGCGGCAAGCTCTGGAAGAAGGGCGAGACCTCGGGCAATCTCCAGACGGTGAAGGAAATCCGCACCGATTGCGATCAGGACGCCATCTGGCTGAAGGTCGAGGTCGCCGGCCACGACGCCACCTGTCACACCGGCCGCCGCTCCTGCTTCTACCGGACGATCACGCTCCGAGATGGAAAGCCGATGCTCGATATCGTTGACGACGAGCGCCAATTCGATCCCGCGGACGTTTACGGAAAATAGGCTGTACCTCCCGGGCATTTGCCCCTTATTGCGCCAGAAACCGTCTCTATATACCATTTGGAAACTGATCGGGCAGACTATCGGAACCAAGTGTTGGGAGGGGAGAAGGCCATGCTGAGCTGGAGTTTGCATCGTCAAAGCTCTGAAGGCGAAGGTGCCGGTTCCGGCATGTCGACTACGCTCGAGACGATCCCGCCTCCCTCGCCCCTCAAGAAAATCAAGATCGCTCTGGCTCTCGGCGGCGGCGCTGCCCGCGGCTGGGCTCATATCGGCGTGCTGCGCGCCCTCGACGAGGCAAAGGTCGAGATCGGCATGATTGCCGGCACCTCGATCGGCGCTCTGGTCGGCGGCTGCTATCTCGCCGGCAAACTCGATGAACTCGAAAGTTTCGCGCGCTCGCTGACGATGCGCCGCATCGCAAGTCTGCTCGACCTGACGATCGGCGGCAGCGGCCTGTTCGGCGGCATGCGGCTGACCAAGCGCATGCAGGAACATCTCGAGGGCCTGAACGTCGAGGATCTCGACCGGCCGTTCGTGGCGGTCGCGGCCGAGGTCAATACCGGTCATGAAGTCTGGATTGCCAATGGTTCGCTGATTACGGCGCTGCGCGCCTCCTATGCCCTGCCCGGCATTTTCGAGCCGGTGCGCAGCAATCACCGCACGCTGGTCGACGGGGCGCTGGTCAATCCCGTCCCCGTCTCCGTCTGCCGCGCCTACGAGCAGCCGCTCGTCGTCGCCGTCAATCTCAATTACGATCTCTACGGCCGCTCGGCCGTCGTCCGGCACAATGCCAGCCTGTCGCCGCAGGAAGTGCAGAAGCAGGAAGAGGCGCCCTATGCGCGCCTCGGCATGACCGGCGTCATGGTGCAGGCCTTCAACATTATCCAGGACAGGATCGCCCGCGCCCGCCTTGCCGGCGACCCACCGGATATTTCGCTGCAGCCGCGGCTCAGCTATATCGGCCTTTCCGAATTCCACCGGGCTGGCGAGGCGATCGAACGCGGCTACGAGGAAGCCAGAGCCCGGCTCCCCGAGATCAAGCGCATGCAGGAAGTCTATGCAAGCAACCCCTGATGCACGTCGTCCAAAAGCCTGCAGCGCTTTTGCGGCAACGACATCGCTCAAGCACGGTCGGCGAAAACCTCAGCCGGCGATATAGGCCTTGATTTCCTCGGCCTCACGCTCGACTTCGGCGATACGCGATTTCACCACGTCGCCGATCGAGATGATGCCGGCAAGCTTGCCGTTGCTTTCCACCGGCACGTGACGGAAACGACGGCTGGTCATCAGCTCCATCAACTCGTTGACGGTCGTTTCCTCATGGCAGCGATAGACCTTCGCGGTCATGACCTGGGCCAGCGAGTGGTCGAGGCCTTCCTTACCGTGTTTGGCGATCGCATGCACGAGATCGCGCTCGGTGAACATCCCCGAAATTCGGTTCTCCATGCCGACGACGACGATGGCGCCGATCTTCTTCTTACTGAGGATGGCCGCCGCCTCGGCGACGGTGGTGTTCGGCCCGGCGGTGACGACGTCCCTGCCCTTCAGGTCGAGGATTGCTTTGACTGAACTGGTCATTCGAACCTCCTATGTCCGTGAAACACTTGTCACAGGCATCCGCGGCGGTTTCTCCCCCCGGCACGGATATAGGTCGATCGTGCACTGCTCGGCTCAGGATTGCAACATATCCTTCTCGGTTCCGTCAGGTTCCATCACCGGCGGGCGCGGCGCCCGGTCGAACAACGAAAACAGCAAGAAGCCGAAGACAAATCCGCCGATATGCGCATCCCAGGCAATCGCCTGGTCGCTGTCGCCGACGAGCGGGATGCCGACAGCGATCAGCGCGTTGCCGACCAGCCAGAGCAGCATGAAGATGATTACGGTGCGGCTCTTCAGCGCCTCGACGATGGAAAGCCGGGGATTGAGATGCGCAGGCGCCATCGGTCGCCGTTCGGCCGGAAAGGCGAATCGGCAGGCGGCGCCCATCAGCCCGGAGATCACGCCCGACGCGCCGATCAGCAATGACACGTCCCCCCAGTTCAGGACCGCGTGCAGGGCGGCGGACGCGACGGCGGAAAAAAGCCAGAAGAGCGCGAAACGCAGCGTCCCGATGCGGCGCACGACCGGCGCGCCGAAGGCCATCAGCCAGAAGGCGTTAAAGAGGATATGCTGGACGCTGCCGTGCAGCAGCGAATAGGTGACGGGTGTCCAGAACAGCTCCGGCCCCTGCTGCGACAGCGGAATCACATAGCGGGCGGGAACGAAGCCGAAGGTGAAGAACAGCCAGTTCAGCGCATCGTCGGAGAGCAGGAGTTCCTGCACTGCATAAATGACACCAAGCAGGCAAAGACTGAAGAACAGTGCCGGTGGGAGGTTGAAGACCGGTTCGCGCGGTGGCCGTGCCGGCGGCTGGACCTCGGGAGGTTCGGGCGCCTTGTGCGGCTCGGCCGTCTGCTCATTCATCTGTGTTTCGCCTCGTTGAGGCCACAGCCATACAGGAGCGATTGTCAAAAAAAAAGCCGTCCGAAGGGTCGGACGGCATACCGGGAGCTCCAGGAAAAGACCTCGGCCCGGGCAGGTTGTGCTGAACTTCGAAAGTCGAAGCGATGGCAGGACAGTCTCACGACGGGCATCGCATCTCAACCGAAACCATCTCTTAACCTTAACCGCCGTGATTTGGCATGAAATCCGCAAGGTAGAGCTTGTACGGGCAATGACTGCCCAAAAATGCTCCGGAATGGAACAGGTTGGTGTGAAATGCGGCTACAAACGACCATCGAAATTTTTGACTACTGGAACCGTATCCGCGGCGCTGCCGATGCGCCGCTGAAATCACAGGTCGAACCCTCCGCCGTCCCCCATCTTCTCCAAAGTCTCTTTATTCTGGAGACGCGCAAGGGTGGAGATATCGGCTTTCGGCTCGCCGGCACCCGTATCTGTGATCTCTTCGGGCGTGACCTCCGCGGCGAACGTTTTTCGTCTCTCTGGGCAAATGGTCAGCTCGCGGACATCGAACGCACGGCGATGGGTGTCATGGACCATGCCATGCCGGCCCTGTTCAACGCCACCGGCTACAGCACTGTCGGTCATCAGGCCTCCTTCGAGATTATCATGATGCCGCTGCGTTCGCCGGACGGCGCCTGCGACCGGCTGCTCGGCGCGATCGCGCCGGCAGCGGCCGCGAGCTGGCTGGAGATCGTACCGCTCGAATTCCTGGCGCTCGACCGCAGCCGTCTGCTGCCCGGAAAATTCGACAAGGCAGCACCGGCCGAACTGCGGCGCCCCATCAACAGGATCGTCGCCGGCAAAAGCATCCATTTCGGGCAGGTCATGCGCCGCATGGTGTCGCAGCTGCTGAGCGTGGAGGCTCGTTGACGGTCCCGTTTCGGCACATCTTGCATACTCGTTTTCCGCTATGTCGGGGTGGGGCAGAACAACCTTCTGTTAATGGATTGTGGGTAAAGATCGGTCTCTGTGATTTTCATGAAGAAGCCCCTTGATGCACTCGTTCCAGCCAGCTCAGACGCAACGACCTGCGCCGCGCCCTGAACAGGGCGTATTCCAGCGCGTGCCCATCAATATGCAGGGCCGGCTGATGCTTGCGAACTACGAAGAATTCGAATGCATGGTGATCGACATGTCGCCTGGCGATATGTACGTCACCTGCCTCGGCCGGCCGCGCGCCAACGAACGCGTCGTCGCTTATATTGACCATCTCGGCCGCGTCGAAGGCTATGTCCAGACGATCGATGGCCGCGGCTTCACCATGTCGATCAATGCCACCGACCGGAAGCGCGAGAAACTCGCGGCCCAGCTCACCTGGCTTGCCAACAAACACGAACTCGGCCTGCCCGAGGATCGCCGCCACGACCGTCTGACGCCACGCGACACGAAGACCGATCTGACGCTGGAGGACGGCACGCTTTATTCCTGCCGCATCATGGACCTTTCGCTGTCGGGCGCCGCCGTCGACGTCGAAATGCGCCCTTCGATCGGAACGGCTGTGCGCCTCGGCAACATGCGTGGGCGCGTCGTGCGCCACTTCGTCGAAGGCGTGGCAATCGAATTCCTGTCGATCCAGTCCCGCGAGACGCTGCGCGAATTCCTTTAACAGCTGCTGAAAATGGCGTTGCCTGCCGGGGATTCCGTGGCGGGTGCAAATTCTCGACGGACTTCCATCGAACGCGATTGCCAAGTCCGGTGCGCACCCGGTCAGGTCGTGTTGAAAAGCCGGCACTTCACGGCAAGAGCTTTGCAAGCGGCAACAAATCTGGCTTTGGAAAGCAAGCGCGAATCCTGTCGCAAGTCGTTCCAGCCAGTCGGTAGTTAGAATTATGAGTGGAACAAGCTGCGACACCAATCGGCACCCTAATGAGGTCGCCCCAAATTGTGCAGTGCTGTTGCGTCCCGGAGTGCCCCGCCCTCGCCCGCCTTCCCTTTGTCAGCGATATGACGGATAAGATCCGCTTCGACCGCAGGCGGACCGATGTCAGCTCTCTATCCCGAAATCGAACCCTATGATCATGGCCTGCTCGATACGGGCGACGGCAATCTGATCTATTGGGAGGCCTGCGGCAATCCGGCGGGCCGCCCGGCGCTGGTGCTTCATGGCGGCCCTGGTTCCGGCTGTACGACCGCGGCGCGCCGCTATTTCGATCCCGACGCCCACCGAATCATTCTGTTCGATCAGCGCAATTGCGGCCGCAGCCTGCCGAGCGCTGCCGATCCCGAAACCGATCTCTCCCTCAACACCACCTGGCATATCGTTGCCGATATCGAGCGGCTGCGGGCCTGTCTCGGCATCGATACCTGGCTCCTTTTCGGCAATTCCTGGGGTTCGACGCTGGCGCTGGCCTATGCTGAAACCCATCCGGAGTGTGTCGCCGCGATCGTCCTGTCAGGCGTGACCACCACCCGGCGCTCGGAAATCGACTGGCTCTATCGTGGCATGGCGCCGCTCTTTCCGGAAGAATGGCAACGTTTCCGCCAGGCTGTTCCTCCTGGCAGCCAGGGACGGGACGAGGACATGGTTGCAGCCTATCATCGTCTCCTCAACGATGCGGACCCGGAAACGCGCCTCCAAGCGGCGCGCGACTGGCATGATTGGGAGGCGGCCTCGATCCTGCTCGCCGATCCCCAAGGCCGGCCGCGCCGCTGGGCCGATCCGGCCTATTTGCTGACGCGCGCCCGCATCATCACCCACTACTTCACCAACGGCGCATGGCTGGAGGACGCCCAGCTTTTGAAGAACACCGCGCGGCTCATCGGCATTCCCGGTATCCTGCTGCAGGGAAGGCTCGACATCGAGGCGCCGCTCGTCACGGCCTGGGAACTCGCCCGCGCCTGGCCGCAAAGCGAGCTCAGCATCCTTCCGCATGCTGCCCATTCCATCGCAAATCCGGATATGAGCGCGGCGATTGTGACTGCCACCGATCGATTTCGCGATTTTCCTCCAAAATAATTTTCCCGCCTACATCGGCGATCTGAGCGATATTCTGCTTTCGAACCGGCCGAATCGGTCGTTTCCGGCGGCATCGTCGACCGGCGGCACGCCGCCGCAGATCGCTTATCGGCCGGCGGAATTTACCCGGCTCAACGAAAATCCTTAACATGAGGACGGCAACGCAACCTTTCCACGGGCGAAAGCCTTGTTGCGTGGATTACAATTTTAATCGAATTCAAGACAAATCCGCATCGAATTTTATGCGTATTCGAATCTGTTTTTAGCCAAGCTTTATCGGTATTTGAATCAACTAAGCCTTTAATTCTATTACGTAATTTTGCGTGAGATAAAAACGTCTGTGCCATTGTCACCTCAACTTACGGGGAGACGGCAATGACAACTGCGAATATCCTGAAAGGCGGCCTTCTGGCCGGTGCGATCATGATGGCAATGGCGGGTTCGGGACAGGCGATGCCCGCCAGCATGGCCCTGGCAGGCAATGCCAGCCCGCCGATCGGACACTACGAATTCTGCAAGGCGAATCCGACGGAATGTGTCGAAGTCGGCGGCGATGCCGGACCGGCCATCCTCACCGAGGATCGCTGGAAGGAAATTCTCAAGGTCAACTACACCGTCAATTCGACGATCCAGCCGATGACGGATGAGCAGATCTACGGTGTCGAGGAGCGCTGGGCCTATCCGCGCACCGTCGGCGACTGCGAGGATTACGCCCTGCTGAAGCGCAAGATGCTGATCGACGACGGTTTTTCACCGTCCGACACGTTGATCACCGTCGTGCTGCAGCCGAATGGCGAAGGCCATGCCGTGCTGACGGTCCGTACCGATCACGGCGACTTCATTCTCGACAACATGCGCAACAAGGTACTGCTGTGGTCGGATACCGAATACACCTATCTGAAGCGCCAGTCCGCCGACGATCCGGCCCGCTGGTCGAAGCTTCAGGACGGCCGCGCTGTCGCGGTCGGTAGCGTCAAGTAAGAACAGCCTGCCGGCCAATGCCGGCTGCAACCTGCGGCCCGGTCAGTCCCCGCATCCCGTCCCCGACCGGTGCCCAAGAGCCGTTCCCGCTGTCCCGGGAACGGCTCGCCCCTTTCCTAGACTTCCCTTACGAAAGCGCTTCGCGATCTTAAGCTGCGCTCCTGCGCTTTAAGTCTTTGTTTTTACGCATGCCGTTATCGCAAACCGCTGCATATTTTTGCGCGGCAGGCTTTAGTATCTTAGTGAATTGTTAACCCTGTCGGTCCGATCATCGCGATGAGAATCATCATCGGACCGGCGGCTCATGTTCTTCCTGCGGCGGACCGAAACGCGAAGAACTGCCATGAGCCATGCCGCGCACAGCGCACCCGACGAGCAGCCGCTTCTTTCCATGGGGTTTCTCCTCCGCACGATGGCGGTGATCGCCGTCCTGGCGGTCCTGACTGTTGCTATCAGCATCGGCGGCCGTTGGTTCGGCCGGCATATCTCGCTTGCCGGCAACACCGACAGCACGGTTGAAATTCAGCTGGCCATTGGCCGCGACACCGTGAAATTCCCCGAGAACACCATCCGCTTCCCGAGCCAAAGGCATGAAGGCGCCGCCGAGCGCGTCGATCTCTACCTCGCCTGGCCGGAGATGCAGGGTTACGGCAAGGAAAATCACCTTCGATTCGACGATATCGCCCAGTCCTCCGGGCTGATCTTCCTGCAGATCACCCAGAGCACCATGTCGCGCGACATGTCCGGGCGGCTGGAGCCGATCTATTCGCATCTGCTCGAAGGCCCGGCCGAGCCCTTCCGCGACGGGCTGACGCTGCATCGTCTTCGCGCCGATGCGGGCTACGGCGATGAGGTGCTGCTGACGGCGCCCGTCAAGGGCGGGCCGGATTACGTCGTGCGCTGCATATTGCCGTCAGCCCCGGATAAGGCGGGGGGCGGAGATTGTCAGCGCGATATCAAAGTCGGCAGGGATCTCAGTGTTCTCTATCGTTTTTCGAGCAGCCATCTCGACGACTGGGAACATATTGATGCCGCTATCCGCACCTTTGTAGACGCGCGTCTTGTGAACCGTTCTGCGACAGGTCCCTAAAATGCTCCAGGGACAGCGAAATAAACGATTCATCATAAACGGATTGGTAACGCCCAACCGGTAGTTTTAGCAGATGAGCTGCGCGGCGGGAGGTGTGCCGTTCCTGCCAAATTCTGAAATGCCAAATATCTGAAATGCAAGCGAAGAGTGGAATAGTGTCAAGGTCAGTCTCCTCCGTATCATCGTCCCGATCCGGCAGCTTTTTCGCAAGGCTGCTGGCGATCCTTTCGGTGGCCGTCACGATCGTCATGGTCGACTCGGTGAATACCGACGCGGAAGCGGCAAATTCAAAATATGCAGGCATCGTCGTCGACGCCAAGACCGGCAACGTTCTCTACAGCGAGAATGCCGATCGGCTGCAATACCCCGCCTCCCTGACCAAGATGATGACCCTCTATATGACCTTCGAGGCATTGGAGCAGGGTCGCATCCGTCTCGACACGCCGGTCCCCTTCTCCGCCCATGCGGCAGCCCAGGCGCCGACCAAGCTCGGTGTGCGCGCCGGCGGCACGATTACCGTCGAGCAGGGCATTCTCGGTCTCGTCACCCTGTCGGCCAATGATGCGGCAACCGCGCTCGGCGAAATGCTGGGCGGCGGCAGCGAGGATCGGTTCGCCCAGCTGATGACCGCCAAGGCGCATGCACTCGGCATGACGCGCACCACCTATCGCAATGCCAACGGCCTGCCGAATACGGCGCAGATGACGACGGCGCGCGATCAGGCCCGCCTCGGCATCGCCCTTCGCCAGCATTTCCCGCAATATTACGGCTATTTCTCCACGCGCGCCTTCAAGTTCGGCAGCCGCACGATCCGCAGCCACAACCGCTTGGTCGGTTCGGTGCGCGGCGTCGACGGCATCAAGACCGGCTACACGCGCGCCGCCGGCTTCAATCTGGTGAGCTCGGTGCAGGTCGACGGCAAGTCGATCGTCGGTGTCGTGCTCGGCGGCGCCTCGACGCCTGCTCGAGATGCCCAGATGCGCAATCTGATCGCCAGTTACCTGCCGAAGGCATCGAGCCGCGGCGGATCGTCGGCGCTGATCGCCCAGGCAACCCCTGCCCCGGCGATGATCGAGACACCCGCTCCGGTTCAGCCGAAGAAGGCCCAGCAGCAGGTCGCAAAGACCATCACCGCAGCGCAGCCGCCGGTTTCGGCCGCCGCTGCCGATCTCAGCCTGCCGCACAAAGGCCCGCTGCCGGATGCGCGTTATCAGGTCGCCGAGACCGAGGTCGCCTATGCCGAGACCGCTGCGCCGAAATCCGACAATCCGCTGGTAGCCCAGCCGCTGCCGGCGCCGACCAAAGTTAAGACCATGGCCTTCAAGCAGCAGGCATCGGTCGCCGTGCCGACGCCGGCACCCGCCTATATGCCGCCGGAACAGGGCGATACGTCGGTCGATAACGTCACCACCGCCTCGACCACTCCCTCCCCGACTCGTGCCGCTTCAACCAGCAACGGTCCGACCGGCTGGGTGGTGCAGGTCGGCGTCTCGCCGAACCGGCAGATGGCCATGGATCTTCTGGAAAGCGCCAAGAGCAAGGGCGGCAAGGCGCTGGCCTCGGCGAAGCCCTTCGCGGTTGCCTATGCCGCTGGTGGTGACCAGCTTTACCGCGCCCGCTTCGGCGGCTTCGACGATCAGCGCGACGCCGTCAACGCCTGCAAGGCCTTGAAGAAGGCCGGCATCAAGTGCTGGGCGGCTGCCCAATGAGCTATTCGATGCTGCCTGCAAGATGGTTGGCGGCATCGGTGACGGCCGGAATCGGTGTTTGCGTTTCCGGCCACCGTTCTTGAACTCGATCAGTATTGCGTACGGGGAAAACAATGGCGATCAATGAGAATGTTCCGGGAATGCCTTCAGACCGCCGCATGGCGGCCAAGGGGCGCTCATCTCTGCATCCGCTGCACGAGGCGGCTATGCGCCTCGCCGAGATCGGCCTGCAGCGGCCGAAGGCGAAGTCTCCGAAGACCCGCGATCTCATCAATCTGCTGCTGTGCCATGGCGCCCGCGCTTGGCGCTATTCCCAGCCCGAAGCCCGTATCCATCTGCATGTGACCTCGCCGGACGGCAGTGCGCCGGTGCAGTTGCGCCTGCGCTGAACTGCAGAGTACCGCGTGCCCGAAGGGGGCACGCTGTCACCTTCAATTCACGCATAAACCTTTCCGGAAATCGGCTCCGATTTTCGGGGATTAGAGCAGACCAAGGTCCGTAAGCTCGCGGCGAAGATCCGCCGGCATTTCGGCAATGCCGGCACCAAGGCTTGTCAGGTCGCGCGGCACATCGTCCTCAGTGTAATAACGCCAGCCCTGGAAGGGACGCTTCGGCTGCACAGCCGTCTCGATGACCTCAGGGCCAAGCATCAGGCGGCAGCGCGAGATGCCCTCGCCGTCCGTGAAGGTCTCGATGTCGAGCAGCTTCTGCCTCGCCTGCACCTGCCCCTTGATCACCCAGTAGAGCGAACCGCCGTCAAGCAGCTCTGCCATACGTTTCGGCGCCATGCGCGTCGTGTGCACCGAATGCGGCTCAAGGCCAGCGGCGATGGCGCGCAGCGAGCGTTCCGCCACCCATTCGCGCAGATCGTCTATCGAGTCGGCGCCGACGCAGAGTTTGATGAGATGCAATGCCATGCTGCCGTTGAAATCCTTTTGGCAGCGAGCGTCAAGCACCAAGCTTCAAGCGTCCACAAACTCAGCATTCAACGACGTTGACCGCAAGACCTCCGGTCGAGGTCTCCTTGTATTTCTCGCTCATGTCGTGGCCGGTCTGGCGCATCGTCTCGATACAGGCGTCGAGCGGCACGAAATGCTGGCCGTCGCCCTTGATGGCGAGCGAAGCCGCAGTGACCGCCTTGACAGCGCCGAGCGCATTGCGCTCGATGCAGGGAACCTGCACCAATCCGGCGATCGGATCGCAGGTCATGCCGAGATGATGTTCGAGCGCGATTTCGGCGGCGTTCTCGATCTGCTCCGGCGTACCGCCCATGACGGCGGCAAGGCCCGCGGCCGCCATCGCCGCCGCCGAGCCGACCTCGCCCTGACAGCCGACCTCGGCGCCCGAGATCGAGGCATTATGCTTGATGATGCCACCGATGGCGGCGGCCGTCAGCAGGTAGTCGCGGATGCCGTTCTGGTCCCAGTCCTCGTGGAAATGCTCGTAGTAGCGGATCGTCGCCGGGATGACACCGGCAGCACCATTGGTCGGTGCCGTAACGACGCGCCCACCGGCTGCATTCTCCTCGTTGACCGCCATCGCATAGACGCTCAGCCAGTCATTGGCGAGCAGCGGGTTGACGCGGTTGCTGCGCCACTCCTCCTCCAGCTTGTCGTGAATCCTGCGGGCGCGGCGCTTGACGTTGAGGCCGCCGGGCATGATGCCCTCGACCTTGAGACCACGCTCGATGCAGGAGCGCATTGCCTCCCAGATACGGTCGAGCCCCTGGTCGAGCTCCTCTTGGCTGCGCTGGCTCTCCTCGTTCGCCCGCTTCATCTGGGCGATCGACAGCCCGGAGCGCTCCGCCATCTCGAGCATCTGCTTGGCGGTGGAGAAGGGATAGGGCACACGCGTGCCGCCGGGCGCGTTCTTCTTCGCCCGCATCTGCTCCAGCTCGGTGTCGGTGACGACGAAGCCGCCGCCGACCGAATAATAGATGCGCTTGACGAGCAGCCGGCCGTCTTTGTCATAAGCGGAAAAGACCATGCCGTTGGCATGGCCGGGCAGCGGCTGTTTCTTGTCGAAGATCAAGTCGGTTTTCGGCTGGAACTGATAGCCGGGATGGCCCTCCGGCGTGATGCGGCCCGTGCGCTCCACCGTGTCGACAATGCCGTCCATCTTGTCGGGATCGACGCTGTCGGGCGCTTCGCCCATCAGCCCGAGAATGACAGCCCTGCCCGTGCCGTGGCCGATACCGGTATGGGCGAGCGAGCCGTGCAGGCTGACCTTGATGGCTGTGACCTGCGCGCCCGATGACGGGCGCGGCCATTCGTTCGAGAGGATCAGCTCGAGAAACCGTTTGGCCGCCGACATCGGACCCATCGTGTGTGAGCTCGACGGCCCGACACCAATCTTGAAGACATCGAATACCGAGAGAAACATGGGTGCGCCTTCTGAAGATGAGGATGCAAGCTTAAGCGAGGCCGGTTTCGAATCCGTGCGGCGCACCGACATCGCATGGAGCCGGTGCGACATTCGCACTGCACGCTGGAGCGCCACCCGTCCAATAGGACGCTCCAGCACTTTGAGCTTGCGCATAATCCCGTCCGAAAATCGAATCCGATTTTCGGGATCATGCGCTAAACCAAACGGCCCGTCTTACCAATCATTGCTGCATTCAATGAAGGCTATGCGGAGGAAGAACTGGTTGCCTTATCTTGACAGTCTGCTCCGGCTCCCAATGTCCTGCTGACGTCGATGCTAGATGACACCTTGTAGATTGGGAGATTGGACACATGCCGCTCAAACGGATGGACAACGTAGGAATCGTCGTCGATGACCTCGACGAGACGATTGATTTCTTTCGCGAGCTCGGCCTCGAGCTCGAAGGGCGGGGCTGCGATCGAAGGAGAATGGGCGGGGCGTGTCACTGGACTGGGCGATCAGCACGTCGAGATTGCCATGATGCGCACGCCTGATGGCCACAGCCGGCTCGAGCTCTCCCGCTTCCTCAGGCCGCCTGCCGTCGCAGATCACCGCAATGCCCCGGTGAACGCTCTAGGCTACCTCCGCGTCATGTTCACCCTTGATGACATCGATGAGACGCTTGAGAGGCTCCGCAAGCGCGGCGCGCAGCTCGTCGGCGAAGTCGTGGACTATCAAGACACCTATCGGCTCTGCTACATCCGCGGGCCTGGAGGGCTTCTCATCGGACTCGCCCAAGAACTTGGCTGAGCTATGCGCGAAGCTTCTCGTCGCGATCATCTTGAATGACCGTGCCGTCGGCTCCATCCCGGGGTTCGGGCGTCGTCGAGATTTGTCGTTGATCGGCGGTGGTTGACGTTGCGCCGCTCAGCAGGCGCTTTTCGATTTCTTGCAGGTCGAGGATCGCGCGGTCCATTTGGTCAGCCGGAGTTTCCCGCGAAACCAGACGCCAGCGATTATCCTGCCATATCAGGACCAGCAGCCGCCGGCCTGGAACCTCTATCGTCTCATGGATGAACCATGCCCCAACGACCGCAATGCAAAGCGTCACCACGATGAGCGCCGGTTCGGGCAGCATGGCATCAAAAGTCAGACGCGCCAGGAACATGATGGGGACATGGAAAAGGTAAAGTGAAAAACTGATCTTTCCGAAAAACCGCATTGGTGCAGTTGCCAGGACACGGGCTGCGATGGGAGGCTGTCGAGCGACGAGCGCGACAATCACGGCTGCGGCCACCGCACTTTGCAGGCCCCAAAATTCAGGGGAAAAACCGGGCAAGATATGCCGGTAAACGAAAAACACCGCCAGGAGAAAAAGCGTTGAAATGCCTGTGAGGGCGGATGGAATCCAGCTGTTCCAGTGGGAATGCATCATTCCGGCCAGTGCGCCGAAAAGAAAGTAGGGGAGCTTCGAGACGAGCAGGATTCCCGGGCCTGGCAATTCAACCAGGCCATCCACGACGACGACCACGGTGAGGCCCACAATCATGCCGCTATAGCGGCGCGGCTGGGCCAAGCAAAGCCACAGGACGGGAAAGAGCAGATAGAACTGGATCTCGGGTGGTATCGACCAGAAAACACCACTCGAGCCGAGAAGGACGATATGACGGACAAAATCCGTGCCGCTAACGATCGGCTGAACAAAATCCAGATTTTGCATGATCGACAGCATCGCTACGAGAACGACAGCCGCTAGGTAAACCGGATAGATGCGGGCAAAGCGGCTGACAAGAAAATCCAGGACGTTGTCTCTCGTGACCGGCCGTGAGCCGTAGAGATGAGCCATCAGGAAGCCGCTGAGAGCAAAAAACAAACCGACGGCTTCGTCGCCCATCGTCACGAGATGCGGCGCTGTGATCGGAAAGATAAGGCCAATATGGGCTCCAACGACCAGAAGCGCAGCGACACCGCGCAGGCCATCAAGACTCGGGATGTAATCCGGCCGACTCATGGGTCACTTTTGAATTCGGAGTTGAGGTTCAGTCCTGAACAATTGGCCATCACGACTTTACAAGCGGTTAACGCGGCGCCCTGCTCGTGCGCCTCTAGACTGGTGTGGCGCTAGAGCGACGCATCGTGCTCTCCGAAAATCGATTCCGATTTTCGGGCCGATGCGCTAGCGTGCATCCTCAAGACGGCAAATTGCTTTGGAAAACGGGACCACTTCTCCATGACAGCTACCAACCGCATCGCCCTCTCCAGCGACCACGCCGCCATTCAGCTCCGACAGGCTATTGCCGGTCATATCGCGGCGCAGGGGTGGGTAGCGGTCGATATCGGACCGACGACGCCGGAGAGCACACACTATCCCAAGCACGGCGAAGCGGCGGCGCGTCTCGTCGCCTCCGGCGATTGCCGCTTTGGCATCATTTTATGCGGTACCGGCCAGGGCATCATGATGGCGGCGAACAAGGTAAAGGGCATCCGTTGCGGCGTCTGCGTCGACACATTCTCAGCCCGCATGATCCGCCAGCACAACGATGCCAACATGCTTTCGATTGGCGTGCGCGTGGTGGGCGAAGGGCTGGCACTCGATATCGTGGATGCGTTCCTGACCGCCCAGTTCGAGGGCGGCCGTCATGCGACGCGGGTGGGGATGATTGAGGCGCTGGAGGGCTAGCGCCGTCCTTTTCTTCTTCTTTGGGCGCCGTCCCGAACCCCCAAGCGACGAATGACCGCTGCAGTTAGCTCCAGAAGATGCGGTCGGCGATCCACCAAGCCTTGTCGTTTCCCGACGCCTCGATTATGCCGAACTGCCGCATGGCCAAAAAGCCTGCGCCGAGCCGCCGAACTCGGCCATGCGGCATAATCCGGGTTGCGGCACGATGGCCGCGTTCATGCGGAGACTGAACACTGATGACGACGGCGGACTATATCGCTCTGGCCTTCTTTGCCTGTGTCTGGGTGGGCTATTCCTGGCTGCTGCACGGCCGCACCTTCTTCGGACGCACCAGCCTGACTCACGCGATGACCGAACGGCGCCGGGAGTGGATCTACAATTCGCTGCGCCGCGACCTGAAGATGATCGACACACAGATCATGGCCGGCCTGCAGAACGGCACCGCCTTCTTCGCCTCGACTTCGATCTTCGCGCTCGGCAGTTGCTTCGCTTTGCTCGGCGCGACGGAAAAGGTCGACGCGGTCTTCGCCGATCTGCCCTTCGTCCTCCATGGCGGCCATGCCGTCTTCGAGATGAAAGTCGGCGGACTGGCAGTGCTTTTCGGCTACGCCTTCTTCAAATTCGGCTGGTCTTATCGGCTGTTCAACTACTGCACCATTCTCTTCGGCTCGATCCCGATGATGCGCGACAGCGAGCGCGACATCATCGCCGCCGAGCGGGCCGCCGAACGCGTCATCCGCATGAATGTCATTGCCGGCAGCAATTTCAACGAGGGCCTCAGAGCGATCTTCCTGTCGATCGGCTATCTCGGCTGGTTCATCAACCCTTATGTCTTCATGATGACGACGGCGATCGTCATCTTCGTGCTGACACGCCGGCAATTTTTCTCGCAAGCGCGACTGGCGATCATGGATACCGGCCCGCCATCAAATCTCCACCTTTCTGCTATTCGCCGCGATAGGCCGTCGAGCGACGGAAGTGATTTGCCGGAGGAACTTTGATGACATTGCCGGCAAGGGAAACCGATGCAGCGGCAAAACCGCCGCGCATCGGCCTATTGGATACGGCGCGCGGCGTCGCGTTGATCGCCATGGCGAGCTACCATTTCAGCTGGGACATGGAGTTCATGGGCTATCTCGCGCCGGGCACGGCCGAGACAGGCTGGCTGAAGATCTATGCCCGGGCGATCGCCACCACCTTTCTCTTCATCGTCGGCGTCAGCCTGGTGCTGTCGAGCAAGCCTGAGATTCGCTGGCCATCCTTCTGGAAGCGCTTCGGCATGATTGCCGCGGCAGCCGCGGTGATCTCGATCGCCACGCGCATCGCCATGCCAAACGAGTGGATCTATTTCGGCATCCTGCACTGCATCGCGGTGCTCACGCTCATCGGCGTCGTTTTTTTGAGATTGCCGCTCGCCTTCACGCTCATCGCCACGCTCGCGCTCCTTGCCGCCTGGATAACCGATAATTTCGGACCACCCGGCCTGCTTCGCTCATCCTTCTTCGATCCCCGATATCTCGCCTGGATCGGCCTTGCGGTGACGCCGGAGCGCTCCAACGACTATGTGCCGCTGTTTCCTTGGGCAACGCCCTTCTTCGCTGGATTGAGTATCGCCTCGATCGCCATCAGAACCAGGCTGCTGCACCGGCTTGCCGCCGTCGGCACCGGCTCCTGGTGGCCGGCAAAGCTTGGCCGCCACAGCCTTGCTTTTTATCTCATCCACCAGCCGGTGTTGATCGCCATCGCCTACGGGATTTCCCTCGTCTTCCCGCCGCAGGCGCCGGATCCGGTCGCGACTTACCTGAGGCAATGCAACGCCTCTTGCGTCATGCAGCAAGGCGAAGCACTCTGCCACAGCTTCTGCCAGTGCACGCTGGGGAAATTGCAGGCGCAAGCCCTGTTCACACCGCTGCAGGAGGGCGCGATCGATATACAGAACGACGAGCGGGTCCAGACGATCGCTGCCGAATGCAGCGCCGAGGCTGAATGAGTTCGCCGACAATACGGCGCGTGATCAGGTGGTGACGCCGATTTCGGCGAGGCGGCCGAGGCAGGTCTCTTCGATAGCGTCGAGTTCCGCCAGCGTGTCGTCGATATCCTTGCGCTTCTGGCGCAGGTCGTCGCGCTTCTCGTCGACGCGCTTCATCAGGAGCTTCAACTGGCCGAGTTCGCCCGGCGGCTCCTTGTAGACCTGGATGATCTCGCGGATCTCTGCGATGGTGAAACCGATGCGCCGGCCGCGCAGGATTTCCCCGATGAGGCGACGGTCGGCTTGCCGGAACAGACGGGTACGCCCGCGCCGCTCCGGATGGATCAGTCCCTCGTCTTCGTAGAAGCGGAGCGTGCGCGTCGAGACCCCGAATTCGCGCGTCAGTTCCGTTATGCTATAATATTTGTTCACCGGCATGTGTTCCCCGTCGTCGGACAGACGATAATATTGACTTTTACGTAATAGTCAATTTTTGGGCGGTTCAGATGCCGAACCACCAAGTGGCGATACCAAGAAAGGCGAAGAAGCCGGTACAGTCCGTCACCGTCGTGACGAAGACCGACGAAGCGATCGCCGGGTCGGCGCCCATCTTGTCGAGCAACAGCGGCAGAAGGATGCCGGCAAGAGCGGCTGCCATCAGGTTGATGACCATCGCCGCCGCAATCACCCCGCCGAGCTGGTAGTCGTGGAACCAGGTCCCGGCGATCGCGCCCATGATCGTCGCGAAGACGATGCCGTTGAGGATGCCGACGCCCGCCTCCCTGCGGATGATGCGGCCGGCATTGTAGATGTCGAGATCGCGGGTGGCGAGCGCGCGCACCGTCACCGTCATCGTCTGCGTGCCGGCATTGCCGCCCATCGAGGCGACGATCGGCATCAGCACGGCGAGCGCGATCATCTTCTCGATCGAGCCGTCGAACAGCCCGATGACGCTTGCCGACAGCATCGCCGTGCCGAGATTGATCAAAAGCCACAGGAAGCGCGAACGCACCGTCGAAAGCACATTGTCCGACAGCTCTTCGTCGCCGACGCCGCCGAGGCGCTTGATGTCCTCGTCCGCCTCCTCATGGATGACGTCGACGACGTCGTCGATGGTCAGCACGCCGACCAGCCGGCCGTTCTCGTCGACGACGGCGGCCGAGAGAAGGTCGTACTGCTCGAAGAGCTGGGCCGCCTCCTCCTGGTCCATCTCGGCCGGAACCGGATGGTTGGTCTCACGCATGATCTGCTCGATCTTCGTCTGCCGCTTGGTGCGCAGGATCTGGTCGAGATCGACTGCGCCGAGCAGCTTGAAGGTCGGATCGATGACGAAGATCTGCGAGAAGGAATAGGGCAGATCCTCTTCGTCGCGCATGTAGTCGATCGTCTGGCCGACCGTCCAGAACGGCGGCACGGCGACGAATTCCGTCTGCATGCGGCGCCCGGCCGAACTTTCGGGATAGTCCAGCGCCCGGCGCAGCCGCACCCGCTCGGTGAACGGCAGCTGGGCGAGGATCTCTTCCCGGTCCTCCTTGTCGAGGTCTTCGAGAATGTAGACGGCATCGTCCGAATCGAGCTCGCCGATCGCCGCGGCGATCTGCGCGTTCGGCATCTGGTCGACGATTTCGCGGCGGATCGCCTCGTCGACCTCGGTCAGCGCCGTCATGTCGAAATCGTCGCCGAGCAGGCGCACCAGCGCCAGGCGCTGATCCGGCTGGATCGATTCCAGCAGGTCGCCTATTTCGGATTCATGCAGGCGGGCAACGTTCTGGCGCAGGAACAGTGTGTCGCGGTCGGCGATCGCAGCACCCACGAGCGCCAGGAAATCGCCGCGGACATTGCCGTCCTCGTCGTAGATATCGGCTTCCTCGTCATCGGGACGCCTGCGAATGCGGTCTTCCCCATCGGTCGTCGTCATCTGCCGCCCTCGCATCTGGTTCGAATTTCAACGACTGCCGCGCCGCATTCGCAAATGTCGGCCGAAAACACATTATCAACAAGCGGATAAGCGAATCCGGCGCGAGGCTCCCGCAGCCGGAATTCTTGGCTCCTGCTAGCCCAAAGCATCCGTGTCGTAAAGCGCCAAACGTGCTTCGTGATGACAATGCCCGCGGCCGGCGATAGTTTCCTCCCCCGTCCAAGCAGAGGAAACCTTCCCCATGCCCATCCGTCCGATTCTGCGCTATCCGCATCCGGGCCTGAAGACTGTCTGCGCGCCGGTGACAGCCTTCGATTCCTCGCTTACAGCCCTTGCCGGCGACCTGCTGGCGACGATGCGCGCAGCCCCCGGCGTCGGCATCACCGCCGCCCATATCGGCGTCGTCAGCCGTGTCACGGTGTTGGAGCTCGACAAGGCCGACGGCGTGCGCCTCTACGTCAACCCTCATATCACCTGGTTTTCGCAGGAGACGATGAGCCATGTCGAAGGCAGCGTCTCGATGCCCGGCGCGACCGACGAGGTCACGCGCCCTCGGGCGATCCGCTTCCGCTATCAGGATGCCGAGGGCGCCGTGCACGAGGACGGTGCCGAAGATTTCCTCGCCATCTGCGTCCAGCACGAAGTCGACCAGCTCGACGGCATATTCTGGCTGCAGCGCCTCTCGCGGCTGAAGCGCGACCGTCTCGTGAAAAAATGGGAGAAGACCCAGGACTGACAATCACGGCTGACAAATCGCCGTCCACACCGAACCATTCGCCGCTGCCGGCGTTTCCAGCAGAGAAACAAGGAGCAAATGCAATGGCAAGGATCGGTGACAAAACCCAGTTTTCCCGGGAGAAGCCTGAGCTTTCCCGGGAAGAAGATTATCGCGATCTCGAAGAGCGCAATCTCGACGACGGCTGGCCCTATGCCGATGGCAGCGGCGCCGGCACCGGCGGCCCTGATAATCGCCCCTACGGCGAGACAGCGGCCAATTTCGACAGCGATCCCAACAAGGGCTTCCGGGTCGACGGCACGGATGAGGACGGCAATGAAAACCGCCTGAGAGATTCGCTGCGGGCCGATACGATCGACCGCGATGAAAGCGACGAACTCGAAGCGCGGGTAAACGACAATCTCGAAAACATTCCCGAGGTCGATATCGACAGTATCGAGGTTCATGCAGACGGTCACGTCGTCACGCTGGAAGGCTCGGTGGAGACGATCGGCATCGCCCGCAAGGTCGAACTCGGCGCGCTTTCGGTCGACGGCGTCCATCATGTCCGCAACAAACTGCAGCTGACCGGTGTCGATGCGCATATCCCGAACGAGGATTGAACTTCACGCCAAAGCGCAGATCATCAACGGGCGGCGGGCTACCGTCGCCTGTTGCCGATCTTTATCAACATTACCAAAAGTTAACAATTTACGATTGTAGCAACAACTGTCTTATTTCTGAGACCAATCGCCGATTTTTGTTAGGCGACTTCTGTCACAAGAACGTTAGTTTCGTTGACAACACTGTGATTTCATTTGGACAAATGGTCGCGGCTGCGTCGCCATATTATCACCAAATTGCCTGAATTGGAGCGCGAACTCGTGTGTGCCGAGGGTTAGTTTACGTTTGTGGAATTCAACAGCAGATTGAGGAGATAGACCCATGCGCATCAAATTCGCCCTTGCCGCGTCCCTGTTCGCCGTCAGCCTTGCAGGCGCTGCCTTCGCCCAGCCGACCTATTCCGACGACTACAACAACGACAGCGACGGCTTCGCCCCAAGCCCCATGTCGAAGCCTGCTCCGGTCCACTACAGCAGTCGCAAGGCGCCGGCATATTCCAGCGACTACACCAATGACAGCGACGGCTTCGCCCCGAGCGCCATGGCGTCTCCTGTCGTCGACAAGACCGCAACGGCCAGCATCAATTCCCTGCCTCCGTGCCATAGCATGATCGGCCCGAAGGGCTCCCATACCAAGGGTGCCGACAGCGGCGCCTCCCGCACCGAAGCATGCCGCGCGACGCATTGATCCGATAAAAGACCGGGATCCTATAAAGGACCGAGATCCGATAAAAGAAAGGGCCGGAAACGGCCCTTCTCTTTTTCAATCGACGTGCTTGTCGTCTCAGAACACGAACGGAACGAGCCGGTAACGGGTCGTGTTCATGAAGGCCTCGTAAGCAGGATCCTGCTTCAACAGACGCTCCTCCGCCAAGAGACGGAAACACTGTGCGGAAAGGGCCGCCGCATAGATGGCAAAATTCCAAAGGCTCGGATGGGTCAGGAAAAAGCCGATATGCGTCATTAGATAACCCGCATACATCGGATGGCGAATAAACTTGTAGGGTCCGCCGATCTTGACGCCGCGATTGGCCGGCACCAGGCCGAAGCTCCGCCGCAATGTCAGCTTTGCCGATATCTGCAGGACGAAACCAAGTGCCATCACCGTCCCGCAGAATGCCAGCGGTGCTAGCGGCTGTGTCGCTGAGGGCGCGGCGAGCAGTGGGAAGATCGTGCCGATGGCGGTGACCGTCCAGTCGAACAGGCGCAGAGACGCGTTTTTCGTCGGCCGGCGCGTGAGGATGAGGAAGGCGGCGGCTCCCTCCGAAACGATCAGCAGGCAATCGATGATCGCCCGATTGTCCTGCATCTGCGGCAGGACACGCATGACGATCCCGACGAAAAAATAGCCGATGAGGACCTTCTCGATAAGATCGAGAACGAAATACACATCGAGGAATGACCAGCTTGCCGCTGCATTTTTTTTCATTGTCCTCAGACTTCCATATTCACAGAGCTGTAGTGTCGTATATATTTGCCATTGCTAATTATAGGTTAAAATGTTGGCTCGCATCTGACGGTGAAGCGATTGCCGAGCCTGACTGCGGGATGCGCCAGGCAATGCAAATTGCCCCGGTCGCCGCCGTGATCAGTCAGATTTCGCCGGTCGTTTCGCCGAAAACCGCTTCGAAGGCGGTGCGAAGCCGGATATCGACATCAGCCATCATCACCGGCAAGCCAAGATCGACGAGGCTGGTCACGCCGTAGGCCGATATCCCGCAGGGCACGATGCCGCCGAAATGATCGAGATCGGGATCGACGTTGAGCGACAAACCGTGGAAGGTCACCCATTTCCGCAGCCTTATGCCGAGGGCGGCGATCTTATCCTCGGCCATCGCCCCATCGGTCAGCAGTGGCTTTTCCGGCCGGCGCACCCACACGCCGACGCGATCTTCACGTCGCTCGCCGCGCACATTCATCATGTCGAGCGTGCGGATGACGACATCTTCAAGGGCAGCGACGAAGGCCCGCACGTCCTGCCGCCGCCTTTTCAGGTCGAGCATGACATAGGCGACGCGCTGGCCGGGTCCGTGATAGGTGTATTCACCGCCGCGCCCTGTCGCAAAGACCGGAAACCGGTTCGGCTGGACAAGGTCCCTCGCATTGGCGCTGGTGCCGGCAGTATAGAGCGGCGGATGTTCGACGAGCCAGACGAGCTCATCACCGCCATCAGCGATCACAGCCACCTCGCGCTCCATCGTTTCCACCGCCTCCTCATAGGGGACGAGGCCGTCGGCAATGCGCCAGCGGACCGGCCGGGTGCCGAGTTGGGGAAGCATGGAAAATTCGAGATCGGTGCGAAGCATGGCCATTCCTTGCCGCTCTCCTCAAAATGCCTGTGAAATAGGGGCGGCAGGACAGCTATATGGACCCGTTTCGGGGCCAATTCAAATGCTGTGAGCGGTTTTCAAAAAAACTGTCATATCGCCCTTGTGCACCCCAGATGCTTTTGCTACATGCTGCCCCGCCGACGCAAATCGGCACCTACCACGATGCGGTCGTGGCGGAATTGGTAGACGCGCAGCGTTGAGGTCGCTGTGGGGCAACCCGTGGAAGTTCGAGTCTTCTCGACCGCACCATTTCCCTTCAGGGAAACGCTTTCTAAGCGACGATTTCGATTTCACCTCGAAGCTATTTGCGGTTGATCGGCTTGATTACCCGGCCATCTCATGGTTGATGGCGTCATCCTCGCAAGAATCAGCAGCCATGTCAGAGCCCCATCAAAATCCCCTGCAGGGCATGGCCATCATGTCCGGCGCCATGCTCATCCTGCCGATCATGGATGCGATCGCCAAATACATGGCGACCTTCGAAGCGATGTCACCGGGTCAGGTGACCTTCTACCGATTCTTTTTCCAGATCGCCTGCACCCTGCCGATTCTTTTCGCCCTTTTCGGCCTGAAGGCGCTTTCGGCGCAACGGCCGTGGATGAACCTGTTGCGCGGTGCGCTGCATGGTGGTGCGAGCCTGCTTTTCTTCGTCGCCGTCAAATACATGCCGCTTGCCGATGTCTTCGCCATCTATTTCGTCGAGCCCTTCATGCTGACCGCCCTGTCGGCGCTGTTTCTCGGAGAGAAGGTCGGCTGGCGGCGCTGGACGGCGATTGTCGTCGGTTTCGGCGGCGCGATGATCGTCATTCAGCCGAGCTACGAGATTTTCGGCTTGAAGGCGCTGCTGCCGGTCGCCTGCGCCTTTCTGTTCTCGCTCTATCTCTTCCTCAACCGCGCCATCGGCGAGGCCGATTCTCCGCTGACCATGCAGACGATGGCCGGCATCGGCGGAACGGTCTTCATGGCGGCCGCCCTTTTCCTCGGCAACAGTTCAGGCAATGCCGATTTTGCCGTCTCTTTACCCTCCTCCGGCCTCGGTCTTGTTCTGCTTCTCGCCCTCGGCTCGATCTCGGGATATGCGCATATGCTCATCGTCCGGGCTTTCCGGCTCGCGCCGCTGTCGCTGCTTGCGCCGTTCCAGTACTTCGAGATCATCTCGGCGACCGTTCTCGGCTATGCGCTTTTCAACGATTTCCCGAGCTTTTCCAAATGGATCGGCATCTTCATCATCGTTGCGTCAGGCCTCTTCATCATCTGGCGCGAGCGGCTGCAGGCGCAATCGTTAAAATCTTCCTGACCCGGGGAATATCGGGTTAACTCCTCTTCTTGAGGGATCGTCAATTCGCAGGCGGTAAAACCGTCTCCGGCTTCATGATGAAGCCTGGAGTTAAAACATGAGCGAATTTCGTCTCGCTTTTCCGGCCTGTGTCGTGGCCGGCAAGCATCGGCTGACGGCCGAAGATATAGTACTGCTGCGCAAACATAGTTTTCCGGAGGGTATCCGGACATCCGACGATGTCGTGGCGATGTTGGCGCTCAACAATTCCTGCCCTGAAAAATGTGCCGACTGGAACGCTTTCTTCGTCGAGCAGCTCGCCGGTTTCATCGTCCATTACACCTATCCGCAGGGCTCACTGGATGAAATCAACGTCGCCTGGATCATGCGCATGTTCACGACCGATGGTGTCGTCAACTCGGCGCTCGAGCTCGAACTCATTCTCCACGTCATGGAGATTTCGGCCGATGTCCCAGTCGAGTTGAGAGCGCTCGCCCTCGATCAGCTTCGCCTGGCGATCACCGACAATATCGGTGGCTACAAGCTGTCGCGCGCCATCGATCGCCGGGGCATCACCCGCCAGGACATCGACTATGCGATGCGCATCTTCAGAAGCGTCGCCGAAGGCGGCGTCATCCCGGTCTCGTCGGTCGAATACGGCGTTCTCCAGCAGATCGAGCAGGCAACGCTGCGCGGCGCCAATCATCCGCACTGGGCGGGGATCATGGCTGCCGTCGAGCTGCGCGACTATGCCGAGCCGCGGCGCAGCCGCTGGCTGCGCATCGTCGACGAGGAACCCGTCGCAGAAGCCGCCGTCGCCTGACGCTCCGCAAGCCTGATTGTGCGTTCCGGTGTTTTGTGCGTAAAACTCCGGGATGCATTTCTGGGTGGAGTCTCGATGTTCAAGAAAATCCTGATCGCGAATCGCGGCGAAATCGCCTGCCGCGTGATCAAGACTGCGCGCCGCATGGGTATTTTGACCGTCGCGGTCTATTCGGATGCGGATCGGGACGCGCTGCATGTCGAGATGGCCGACGAGGCCGTTCATATCGGCCCGGCCGCGGCGTCGGAGAGTTATCTGGTTGCGGAAAAGATCATTGCCGCCTGCAAGGCAATCGGCGCCGAGGCGGTGCATCCCGGCTATGGCTTCCTGTCCGAACGCGCCTCCTTCTGCGCTGAATTGGAAAAACAGGGCATCATCTTCATCGGCCCGAAGCCGAAAGCCATCATGGCGATGGGCGACAAGATCGAATCGAAGAAATTCGCCAATGCCGCCGGTGTATCCACCGTGCCCGGCCATCTCGGCATCATCGAGGATGGCGCCCATGCGGAAGTGATATCGGGCGGGATCGGTTATCCCGTCATGATCAAGGCATCGGCCGGCGGCGGCGGCAAAGGCATGCGCATTGCCTGGAACGAGGCGGAAGTGCGCGACGGCTTCGAGCGCGCCCGCTCGGAGGCGAAAAGCTCTTTCGGCGACGACCGCGTCTTCATCGAAAAGTTCGTCGTCGAGCCGCGACATATCGAGATCCAGGTCCTGGCCGATGCGCATGGCAACGTCGTCTATCTCGGCGAGCGCGAATGCTCGATCCAGCGGCGGAACCAGAAGGTGGCGGAAGAGGCGCCCTCGCCCTTCCTCGATGAAGCGACCCGCAAGGCGATGGGCGAACAATCGGTGGCGCTGGCGAGAGCCGTCGATTACCAGAGCGCCGGCACCGTCGAATTCATCGTCGACCGGGACCGCAATTTCTATTTCCTCGAAATGAACACCCGCCTGCAGGTCGAGCATCCCGTGACCGAACTCATTACCGGCATCGACCTCGTCGAGCAGATGATCCGTGTCGCAGCAAGAGAGCCCCTTCCCTTTGCCCAGGAGGATATCAGGCTTGACGGCTGGGCGGTCGAGAGCCGGCTCTATGCCGAGGATCCCTATCGCAACTTCCTGCCCTCGATCGGCCGCCTGACGCGCTACCGGCCGCCGGCGGAAGGCAGGACCGGCAATGTCGTCGTCCGCAACGATACCGGCGTCTTCGAAGGCGCCGAGATCTCGATGTATTACGACCCGATGATCGCCAAGCTCTGCACCTGGGCGCCGACGCGGCTGGAAGCGATCGAGGCCATGGGTCAGGCGCTCGACGGTTTCGTCGTCGATGGCATCGAGCACAATGTTCCTTTCCTGTCGGCGCTGATGAAACATCCGCGCTGGCGCGAGGGCCGGCTTTCCACAGGCTTCATCGCCGAGGAATACCCCGATGGCTTTGCGCCGATGAAACCGGACCCGGCGCAAGAAGCCGTGCTTGCCGGCATCGCGCTCTCCGCCTGCCTGATCGAGACCAACCGCCGCGAACGTTTCGCCGATCGCCTGCGCGCCGCAGCGGGCGCGCTGCGCGAGGATTGGGTGGTCAAGATCGGCGACAACCACGTCGCGGCAAGATTGCTCGACGGCCTCGTCACCATCCCCTTCGATATGGATATCGCGATCGATGGGGCGATAGAGGGCGGGAGCCAGAATGTTGTCACCGATTGGAGACCGGGCGACCCTGTCTGGAGGGGCAAGGTCGGCGGTCGCGACATCACCGCGCAGATCCGCCCCGTTCTGAACGGCTTGCGCATCGACTGGCAGGGACTTTCAGTGACGACCAAGGTCTTTTCGCCGCGTCATGCCGAGCTCGACAGGCTGATGCCGGTGAAGCTGCCGCCCGATACTTCCAAGCTCCTGCTCTGCCCGATGCCCGGCCTCGTCGTCGCCATCGCGGTGGCCGAGGGCCAGGAGGTCAAGGCCGGTGAGACGCTTGCGATCGTTGAAGCGATGAAGATGGAAAACGTGCTGCGCGCCGACCGCGATCTCGTCGTCTCGAAGATCAATGCCGCGGCCGGCGAAAGCCTGGCCGTCGATGCCGTCATCATGGAATTCGCCTGAGAGACAAGCCAGGCGGCCGGCTTCACATCGGCCCGGCTTGCCGACCATGCCAAGCTCAGCCCGACAAGCAGCTGGGTACCGACAAAATCAGCAGGGAGATATCAAGATGGACGTTCGCGCCGCCGTTGCCCTTCAGGCAGGAAAACCGCTGGAAGTGATGGCCGTGCAGCTGGAGGGGCCGCGGGCCGGCGAAGTGCCGGTGGAGGTCAAGGCGACGGGGGCTGCGGCCACCTATAGGGCAGACCTCAGGAGTCTTGATGAACTTACCACGCGGGAAACTCTACGACCTCTTGAGAATGCGCGTCGATGTCTTCGTCGTCGAGCAGAACTGCCCCTACCCGGAACTTGACGGCAAGGATATCGATGCCTTGCATCTGCGGCTGCTGGAAGGTGCCGAACTCCTCGGCGCGGCGCGAATCCTGAAACCGTATGAGCCACAGGATCCGTCGAAGATCGGCCGCGTTGTCGTCTCGCCTGACCATCGCGGCAAGCGGCTGGGCGATGCACTGATGAGCGAGGCGATTGCCGCTTGCGAGCGGCTTTATCCGGAAAATCCTATTGCCTTGTCAGCACAGGCCCATTTGCGGCGGTTCTACGAATCTTTCGGTTTCATAGCGGTGTCACAGGAATATCTGGAAGACGGCATTCCCCACATCGATATGGTCCGCCAGCAGGCCACGCAACCGGCATGAGGATATTGCCATGATCTATGTCGACGCCGATGCCTGCCCGGTGAAGCCGGAAGTCCTGAAGGTCGCGGAACGTCACGGCCTCGAGGTCACCTTCGTTGCCAATTCCGGCCTGCGCCCCTCGCGCGATCCGATGATCCACAACGTCATCGTCTCCAACGCCTTCGACGCCGCCGACAACTGGATCGCCGAACGTGCCGGCACGGGCGATGTCGTCGTCACCGCCGATGTGCCGCTTGCCGTGCGCTGTGTCGCGACCGGCGCCTTCGTCAGCGGCCCCACAGGGCGCGTCTTCGACGAGACCAATATCGGCATGGCGAGCGCCATGCGCGATCTCGGCGCGCACTTGCGCGAAACCGGCGAGAGCAAGGGCTACAACGCCGCCTTCAGCCCGAAGGACCGCTCACGCTTCCTCGAAACCTTTGATCGCCTCTGCCGCCGCGCCAAGAGCCTTGCCTCGGAGGCTGGCGGGCAGCCGTGATGCAGCAACTAAAGCTGCTACAGCGTCCTTAGCACGTCTGAAAGCCGCGCGGCGCTGTAGACCGCAAGAAACGGGTGGCATGGCAGCCATGCCGATTCCTATCTTGAAGTCGGCCGTTTCCTCACGCATATAAGCGCTATCGCAGACGACTGCGGCATCCTCTGGGATGCAACTGTCGCGGGGACGGCCTCGCTCTTGAACAAGGAGAGTCGCATGGCCTGGTTTCTGCTTTTTCTCGCCGGTCTTTTCGAATGTGGCTGGGCAATCGGCCTTAAATATACCGAGGGTTTCACACGGCCGCTGCCGACGGCGCTGACCGTCATATCCATGGTGGTGAGCATCGTGCTGCTCGGCCTGGCGGTGAAGCACCTGCCGATCGGCACCGCCTATGCGGTCTGGACCGGCATCGGCACGGTCGGTACCGTATTTCTCGGCATCTGGCTGCTTGGCGATGAGGCAAGTGTCTCCCGTCTTGCCTGCATCACGCTGATCGTCGCCGGCATCGCTGGTCTGAAGCTTACCGCCTGATGTGAAGGTTGAGGGGCGTCGCGACGCCCCTCAGTCTATCGTTCAGGCTGCTTTGCGGTTATCGACGGCAAAAGCGCCGGGACCGGAGAAGAACAGGTAGAGGAAGACGAAGCAGAACAGGATCGCGGCGTCGCCCTGGTTGACGGCCGGGAAGAAGCTGCTCGGGGCATGCGCCATGAAATAGGCGACCGCCATTTCGCCGGCCAGCAGGAAGGCGACAGGGCGCGTCAACAGGCCGACGAGAATGAGGATACCGCCGATAAGCTCAAGAAGGGCGGCGAAAAGCATCAGCGGCGGCAACGGGCCAGCCATCTGCGCAGCCGGGAAAGCGAAAAGCTTCATCGTGCCGTGTTCGATGAACAGCAGCGCGGTGATAATTCTGAGAGCGGCCAGCCCATAGGGGCGATAGGCAGAAAGACGCTCGAAAGATGACATTAAACCTCTCCTTTAAAATAATAAGAGCCGAGCGTTAGCCTGTCCCCCGTAAGGATAGAACACACGGATCGCTGACGGCCGTTCACTTTTTCGACAGTGGCTAAACACCTGACCGGACAGTTTTATTCGCCGGCAGCCGTCAAAGCGGGATGTTGTCGTGTTTCTTCCAGGGATTGGCGAGATCCTTGTTGCGCAACATCTTTAGACCGCGCGCAAGCCGCCTGCGGGTCGAGTGCGGCATGATCACCTCATCGACATAACCGCGCTCGGCGGCGACGAAGGGCGAGAGGAACCTGTCCTCATACATTTTCGTATGCGCGGCGATTTTCTCCGGATCGGCAATATCCTTGCGGAAGATGATCTCGACGGCGCCCCTGGCGCCCATCACGGCGATCTGCGCCGTCGGCCAGGCATAGTTGAGGTCGCCGCGCAGATGCTTCGACGCCATCACGTCATAGGCGCCGCCGAAGGCCTTGCGGGTGATGACGGTGAGCTTCGGCACCGTCGCCTCGGCATAGGCAAAGAGCAGTTTGGCGCCGTGCTTGATGAGGCCGCCATATTCCTGCGCCGTACCCGGCAGGAAGCCCGGCACGTCGACGAAGGTGACGATCGGAATATTGAAGCAGTCGCAGAAGCGCACGAAACGGGCGGCCTTGCGTGAGGCGTCGCTGTCGAGAACACCGGCCAGCACCATCGGCTGGTTGGCGACGAAACCGACGGTGGAGCCTTCGACGCGGCCGAAGCCGCAGACGATGTTTTTGGCAAAGCTCGTCTGGATCTCGAAGAAATCCCCCTCGTCCGCCACCTTCCGGATCAGTTCCTTGATGTCGTAAGGCTTGTTGGAGCTCGCCGGCACCAGCGTATCGAGCGACATGTCGATCTCTGTCACCGACTGGTAACATTCGATCTCCGGCAATGGCGCGGTGTTCGAAAGCGGAAGGAAATCGATCAGCCGTCGCACCTGCAGCAGCGTTTCGACATCGTTGTCATAGGCGCCGTCGGCAATCGACGAGCGCACAGTATGCACGATAGCGCCGCCGAGTTCTTCGGATGTCACCGTCTCGTTGGTCACGGTTTTCACCACATCGGGACCGGTGACGAACATGTAGGAGGTATCACGCACCATGAAGATGAAATCGGTCATCGCAGGCGAATAGACGTCGCCGCCGGCGCAAGGACCCATGATCACCGAGATCTGCGGAATGACACCGGAGGCCAGCACATTGCGCTGGAACACCTCGGCATAACCGCCGAGGGCCGCCACGCCCTCCTGGATGCGGGCGCCGCCCGCATCGTAGATACCGACGATTGGCGCGCGGTTCTTCAGCGCCATGTCCTGCACTTTCATGATCTTCTCGGCATGCGCCTCAGACAGCGAGCCGCCGAAGACGGTGAAGTCCTTGGCGAAGACGAACACGGTGCGGCCATTGACCGTGCCCCAACCGGTGACGACGCCGTCGCCGGCGATACGGCTCTTGTCCATGCCGAAATCGGTGGAGCGGTGTTCGACGAACATGTCGAACTCCTCGAAGGAACCTTCGTCGAGGAAGAGGTCGATGCGCTCGCGCGCCGTCAGCTTGCCGCGCTTGTGCTGGGCGTCGATACGCGCCTCGCCGCCGCCGAGGCGGGCAATGTCGCGGCGCCGTTCCAGTTCTTCGAGAATTTCCTTCATGCGATCTCCCTCGCCGCTGCGGGCGGCAATCCGGCGGCTAAAACGTCGCGCTAATGAGCGCGCCCGCTGAGTGAGAAAACCGAGCGTATCCTAGCAGCGGCGTCCTCAGCCAGGATCTCGTCGGCAAGCTTGGGATCGGCAGCGATGCTGGTGACGTCGAAGGCGCTGACGGCGATGACCGAGCCATCCTCCACCGAGGCCGCATCGATGCTGATCTTGACGACGTTGCGGTCCTTCTGGAAGCCGAGGCCTTTCTGGATGGAAACCACGCGGATCGTCAGCACCACCCGCGGCAGCACGGTGTCGCGCACGGTGGCATTGATCGCTGCGTTGACGCGGTCGTTGATACCGGAAAGCAGCTCGGCCGGCATGTTCGGACCGGAGAGAACGACGGCACTGCGCACATCATAGACCGGCGCCGCCGGCTTGGTGACCGAGAGACTGCCGCAGGCCGTGAGCGCGACACAGACGAGTGTCGCCCGGCAAAAACACGACCTCAGCCAATTCATTGCAAAAATCCCGCACCACCCCGTTGGAGTCGCAGACTTCGTCATAATGCATTGGAAGGCAATATGTTTCAGGCGCTTAGGGCAAAAAAAACATCCGCTGCGGCCTTGAACTCGGCAAAGCGCTTGGCCCGCCGCTGCTCGGCTTCCTCGTCGCTGCCCCAATGCTCGATCGTCCAATCTTCGTCGAGATGGGCAAGCGACCAAGCCTCCTCCACCGTCACCCGGCCCTCGGCGAAGGCAAGCGCCAGGATCGCTGAGCCGGTCAGAGTGGTGACTGTGTGGAGGGCGGCCAGCGCCATCGGGCTATCATATCTTGCGAGCGTGACGGCGAAGGCGGCCGTCGCCTCGCGCGGCTGCTCCTGCGGCATCACCCCTTCGACGAGGATGAAGCGGGCGCCGAGATCATTCGCTGCCCAATCGATCACCGGATCCCAGTGCTCGGCCTGGCGTTCGACCAGCAGTTCCGGCTCCTCGGCGCGATAGCAGATGAGGTCGCTCGCGGAAAAGCGCAATATATCCTCGAAGATCGCCTGCGCGTTGGCGGCAACGCCGTCGAGTGCGGTGTTGACGAGCCGGGTCACCGGCATGCTTACGGGATTGATCTCTTCGCCCTGCGCCTGCCATTCGGCGGCGACAAGCCGCGCGAGCGCCTCGGTCGGCACGGCGAGAACTTGGCGCGCCGGCGTACGCACCAACTTGCCGTCGAGGGTGATCGCAAAACCACCCTCGTGCTCGGCAACGGAGACGTCGGTATAGAAGCGCTTCGGCAGCGGCTTCTTCATCTGAATCTGCGCGCGGCGGATGGGATCGGGATGGCTCAGGCCTTCGGAAAGGTCGTTCAGCAGATCGCGCATGGGCTCACCTCAGGAAAAATGACGCAATATCTCGTTCGGATGGGAGGCGATCGCATCAGCGCCGTTGGCGATCAGCTCATCCACGCTGGCATAGCCCCAGGCAACGCCGATCGCCTTGGCGCCGGCAGCCTTTGCCATCTGCATATCGTAAACCGCATCGCCGATGACAATGGTGTCGGCAGCATTCATGCCTGTTTCATCGCAGCATTCCGTCACCATGGCCGGATGCGGTTTGGAGGGGCAATCGTCGGCGGTGCGTGCGACAATGAAATGCTTGTCGAAGCCATGCGTCTCCATCACGACCTTGAGCCCGCGGCGGGATTTGCCCGTCACCGCGCCGATCAGCAGGTCATCGCGTCCGCTGATCGCGTCGATCATCGCGCGAATGCCGGGAAACAGCGGCTCCTTATAGTCAAGATCCTGACGCACGATCGAGAACAGCGATTTGTAATGCGCGGTCATGTCGATATCTTGCTGCTCCACATGCGGCCTGCCCTGCATGCGGGCGATCGCAATATCGAGGGACAGGCCGATAATGGCCTTGGTGTCTTCAAAGCGCGGTTCCGGCTTGCCGAACTTGTCGAAGGTCCTGCGCATGGTTTCGTGGATCAACGCAGCACTGTCGACCAGCGTGCCGTCGCAATCGAAAAGCGCCAGTTTCATTCGGCGTCCCTTTCGGCACCGGCAAGGTCGAGACCGAGAAGGTTCCAGGTCTGCACCATATGCGCTGGCAGCGGCGCACTGATGCGCAGGCGGCCGCCGGAGGGATGCGGGATGTCGATGTGACGCGCGTGCAGATGCAGCTTCTTCTGGACGCCGCCTGGAAAATCCCAATTCGGATCGTCGTCGAAATATTTCGGATCGCCGATGATCGGATGGCCGATATGCAGGGCATGGACGCGCAACTGATGCGTACGGCCGGTATAGGGCTCCATCTCCAGCCAGGCGAGGTTCTGTGCCGCCGTCTCCAGCACGCGGTAGAAGGAAATCGCATGGTCGGCGCCGTCCTCGCCGTGCTTGGCGATGCGCATGCGGTCGCCGTCGGCGGTCGGCTCCTTCACCAGCCAGGTCGAGATCTTGTCCTCGTGCTTGCGCGGCACGCCCTTGACCAGCGCCCAGTAGGTCTTCTTGGTGTCGCGCTCGCGGAAGGCAGCCGTCAGCTTCTGCGCCGCGCCGCGGGTGCGGGCGATGACGAGAACACCCGATGTGTCGCGGTCGAGGCGGTGGACGAGCCGCGGCTTCTCACCCTTCGGGCTGGTCCAGGCTTCGAGCATCTGGTCGATATGCCGGGCCACACCCGAGCCGCCCTGCACCGCAAGACCGGGTGGCTTGTTGAGCACGATCACCTTGTCGTCCTCGTGCAGCACCATGCGCGACAAGAGTTGGAAATCCGACGAATGTTTGAGATCCTTGCCGGCGATCGGTCCGGATTTCAGCTTCGCATCGACATCCATCGGCGGCACGCGCACCGTCTGGCCGGGCTGCACGCGTGCATCCGATTTGACACGCCCACCGTCGACGCGCACCTGGCCGGAGCGCAAGAGCTTTTGCAGCGGACCGAAGCCGAGCCCGGGAAAATGCACCTTGAACCAGCGATCGAGCCGCATGCCGGCTTCGTCGGGTTCAACCTTGATATGTTCTATGCCAGCCATAAACGATCTTTCGGAAATTGCAGCGCAGGCCGAGCCGGCGTTCTTGCCGCAGCCTTTAGAGCATTTTCAAGCAAAACGGAAACCGGAAAAGAAATCAGGCCAAAGCGCGCATGACGGCGAGCCCGGCGATGACGGCCGCCATCGAAAGTCCGACGCTCGCAGCGATGTAGATACCGCCGGCGACGGCCTCGCCGCGCTCGAACAGCGAGATCGCATCCAGCGAGAAGGCCGAGAAGGTTGTGAAGCCGCCGAGGAAGCCAGTGATCAGCAGCAGGCGCAGCTCCACCGAGGCGTTGAACTTCCGCGCGATCAGCTCGGCGAAGACGCCGATGACGAAGCAGCCGACAACATTGACGGCGAGCGTGCCCCACGGAAATGCCGGCCCCATGAGTCTCAGCGCCCACTGGCCGACATAATATCTGAGAAGAGAACCGATGGCGCCGCCAACGGCGACGAGAAGAGCCTGGATCATCAGCCGGATTTATCGCAACTCCGCAGCGATTCCAATCGAGAAGGTATGAATTCTTACCATCCGGTAAAATGCCGATGATTTTCTTATAATGGCGCCAAGATCGTGCCGATACCGTGACGGCATGACCCAGCTCCTGTCCATATCGGCCAACACCGCCGCTATTGCGTTCGAGTCGCTCCGAATCCCGCAGCGTGTCGCGACGAGCACCGCCGCCCGCGATGCGCGCCGCGTTGCCGACCGGCAGTTGAAGGCCGAAGGCACCGAGGAAATAGACGAGCCCTCCAGCATCATCCAGTCGACCGAAGTGGCCCTCGACCTGATGGCCAAGGGCAATCGCCAGCCGCAGGCCGGCCTGAAACAGGCGCTGCGATCCTACGAAGACTTCTGAGGCCATCGCCTTCCAAACGAAAGCTCGCGACTGCCGTCACAGTCGCGGGCTTTTCTGTTTAACGAGTCTACTTTCATTTGCCCTGGGCGGAGAGCACCTGCAGGACCAGATCGACCTTGCCGGCCTTTTCGAAGATCAGCGTCACCGGCACCGTATCGCCCTGCTTGAACGGCGTCTTCACCTTCTGGAACATCAGATGCAGGTTGCCGGGCTTGAGCTTGACCGTCTCGCCGGCGGCGATGGCGATGCCGTCCTTCAGCTGGCGCATCCGCATGACGTTGTCCTTCGTCACCATCTCGTGGATCTGAACCTCACCAGCTGCGGGCGAACTGACGGACACCAGGCGATCGTCCGTCTGGCCGTTATTCTTCACCGTGAAGAAGCCGCCGCCGACCGGCTGGCCGGGCAGCATTGCCTTGGCGAAGCCACCGGAGACTTCGAGATCGCCGGCCTTGACCGTTTCGCCGGCCGGCGCCGCAGCGCCCATGCCCGCCGTCCCGCTCATGTTCATACCGGACATATCCATGCCGGCCATGTCGTCATGGTCATGGCCACCTTCGCCGGCGACGACCTTCAACAGCGGCGCCGGGCTTTTCAGTCCGTGCGCGTCGCCGCCTTCCGCCGCCACCTGATCCCAGGCCGTGACCGTCTCGCCGCACATCTGCGTCACCGGAAAGACGAGCGAGGAGCCGGCCTCGACACCCGATACCTTACCCTGGATGACGAAGGTATCGTAGAAATCGTCGGAGAGATTGCCGTTCCTCCAGCGCACTTCGATCGCGCCCGTCTTCACCTTGTCGCCGTGATTGTCGTAGGTCTTCTGGTAGTCGCCCTTGATCACCTCGAGCTCCCAGCCGGCCTTCGGCTGCGGCTTGGCGAAGACGAATCCCTCAGGCAGCTTGACTCGCACTTCCGTGGTCGCCTTGCCGTCGCAGCCATGCGGCACCTGCAGCGTGGCGAGAATGGTGCTGTCCTGCGTCGCCTCTCTGTCGAGGAAGGTCACATGCGCCTCGGCGCTGGCAAAGGCGGTCGCGGAAAGAACGGCGGCAAGCCCGAATGTCTTGCCAAATGTCTTGATAGTTTTCATCGGATGTCTCCTCGCCGGCCACGGACCTCTCTCGGGCGGACCGGCATGCTGCATCATGGATTGCGAAGGCAGATCAGGCGAGGATGGGAGGCGCGCGGGAATTCGGCCGGCAGACAGCGCTTGCGCCTGAAACGGCTGATGTTTCGATCGGCGAATTCATCAGCGAAGCGAGTTTGCGCTCGAGCCACGAGCCCGCATCCGGCGTCGGCAGGATGGTGGAGGCCGACAGCCGGCAGGCTTCGCAATTCGGCTTGAAGGCGACGGTCTTGCCGTCGGCATCCTTCACGGTGACGCAGAGCGAGGCGAAGGTGCCGTCGGGCAGCACATAGGCCGCGGCATCATAGCCTTCGGCGGCGACAGCCTGTGGCACCTGATGGGCGAGGCCGAGCAAAAGCAGGCTCAATGCGCAAAGCATGCGCAGGAAGAGCGTCGCTTTCAGTCCGGTCTGCCGCATGAGATCCCCTTCAACAGAAGGCCGCGATAGCCGGTTTTAGCACGGAATGCAAAAGCAGATTTGCCTGAGATCAACGCTTGCTGGGAATAAGACGACAAAAATTTGCCCGGTCACGACATTTGGTCTTGCCAAGTGCTGCACCCGCCGGATAATTGCGCCAACCTTGTTGGGAGAAGCCGGTGCTTTCGCCACCGGTGCCGAAGGAGCAACCGCCCCGGAAACTCTCAGGCAAAAGGACCAGCAAGGGGCAGACGGAACTCTGGAGAGAAGCGTTCTCGAAACGCTCGCCGAAGGGATAACAATCTCAGGCACAAGGACAGAGGGGGCTCAGGAGAGAAGCGCGCAACCGCGCCTTCAGATTTGAGCCCGCGCCTTCGTGAAGAAGGCGCAAACCCCGGAGGCGTCTTTTGGACGATACTGCTGCCCTGAAAAGAACCCCGTTGCATGCCCTGCATCTCCAGCTCGGCGCCCGCATGGTGCCGTTCGCCGGTTACGACATGCCGGTGCAATATCCGGCCGGCGTGATGAAGGAGCATCTTCATACCCGCGCCGAAGCCGGCCTCTTCGATGTCTCCCACATGGGCCAGGTCATCGTGAAGGCGAAGTCGGGCAGCTATGAGGATGCGGCTCTCGCGCTCGAAAGCCTGGTCCCCGTCGACATATTGGGCCTTGGCGAAGGCCGCCAGCGCTATGGCTTCTTCACCGACGATACCGGCTGCATTCTCGACGACCTGATGATCGCCCATGTCGACGACCACCTCTTCGTCGTGGTCAACGCCGCCTGCAAGGAGGCCGACGTCGCCCATTTGCAGGCACACATTAGCGACCAATGCGACATCACCGTCCTCGATCGCGCCTTGATCGCGCTGCAGGGACCGCGCGCCGTTGCGGTTCTTGCCGAACTCTGGGCCGATGTCGCAGCGATGAAATTCATGGACGTGCGCCACTGCCGTCTGCACGACGTTTCCTGTCTGGTCTCGCGCTCCGGCTATAGCGGCGAGGACGGCTTCGAGATCTCGATTCCATCAGACAAGGCCGTGGATGTCACCAAGCGGCTGCTCGAACATCCGGACGTCCAGGCGATCGGCCTTGGCGCTCGCGATTCGCTGCGCCTCGAAGCCGGCCTCTGCCTCTACGGCAACGATATCGACACGACCACCTCGCCGGTCGAGGCCGCACTCGAATGGGCTATGCAGAAAGCAAGGCGCGGCAGCGGTGCGCGCGCCGGCGGCTTCCCGGGCTCTGGCCGCATCCTCTCCGAACTCGAAAACGGCGCCGCACGCCGCCGCGTCGGCCTGAAGCCAGAAGGCAAGGCGCCAGTGCGCGGCCATGCCAAGCTCTATACCGATGCCGAGGGCAAGATCGAAATCGGCGAGGTCACCTCGGGCGGCTTTGGCCCCAGCGTCGAAGGCCCCGTCGCCATGGGCTACGTGCAGCTCTCCCATGCTGCGGCAGGCACGCTCGTCTACGCCGAGGTGCGCGGCAAATATCTGCCGACCACCGTCAGCGCCCTGCCCTTCGTCACACCGACCTACAAACGCTAAACCTTTTCCAGAGAGGACCAACCATGCTGAAATTTACCGAAGAACACGAATGGCTGAAGATCGAAGGCGGCGTTGCGACGGTCGGCATCACCACTTATGCCGTCGATCAGCTCGGCGACTTGGTTTTCGTCGAACTGCCGGAAGTCGGCGCGACCTTCTCCAAGAACGGCAATGCCGCGACCGTTGAATCGGTCAAGGCTGCTTCCGACGTCTATTGTCCGCTGGATGGCGAGATCACCGAGGTCAATCCGGCCATCGTTGCAGATCCATCGCTGGTCAATTCCGATCCTCATGGCGCCGGCTGGTTCTTCAAGCTGAAGCTTGCAAATGCTGCCGACGCCGATGGCCTGCTCGACGAGGCGGCCTACAAGGAGCTCACTGCGTAATGACGACGCCGACAGAATTCCAGTTCACCGACTATCAGCCCTACGATTTCGCCAATCGCCGCCATATCGGCCCCTCGCCGGCCGAGATGACCGACATGCTGAAGGTGATCGGTTATAACAGCCTCGACGGCCTGATCGACGCGACGCTGCCGCCCTCGATCCGCCAGAAGGCGCCGCTCGTCTGGGGCGCGCCGATGACCGAGCGCGAGGCGCTCGACAAGCTGCGCGAGACCGCCAACAAGAACAAGGTGCTGGTCTCGCTGATCGGCCAGGGTTATTACGGCACGATCACGCCGCCGGTCATCCAGCGCAACATCCTGGAAAACCCGGCCTGGTACACCGCCTATACGCCTTACCAGCCGGAGATCAGCCAGGGCCGCCTGGAAGCGCTGCTGAACTACCAGACGATGGTCTGCGACCTCACCGGCCTCGACGTCGCCAACGCCTCGTTGCTTGACGAGGCGACCGCCGCCGCCGAAGGCATGGCGATTGCCGAGCGCGTCGCCAAGTCGAAGGCGAAGGCCTTCTTCGTCGATGCCGACTGCCATCCGCAGACCATTGCCCTGATCCGCACCCGCGCCGAGCCGCTCGGCTGGAGCGTCATCGTCGGCAATCCCTTCACCGATCTCGATCCCGTCGACGTCTTCGGCGCGATCTTCCAATATCCCGGCACGCACGGTCACGTGCATGATTTTACCGGCCTGATCTCGCGCCTGCACCAGACCGGCGCCATAGCGATCGTCGCCGCCGATATCCTGGCGCTGACGCTGCTGAAATCGCCCGGCGAAATGGGTGCCGATATCGCCGTCGGATCCTCGCAGCGCTTCGGTGTGCCGGTCGGCTACGGCGGCCCGCATGCGGCCTATATGTCGGTCAAGGATGCCATCAAGCGTTCCATGCCCGGCCGCCTCGTCGGCGTTTCCGTCGATGCCCGCGGCAACCGCGCCTATCGCCTGTCGCTGCAGACCCGCGAACAGCATATCCGCCGCGAAAAGGCGACGTCGAACATCTGCACCGCCCAGGTACTGCTTGCCGTGATGGCCTCGATGTACGCCGTCTTCCACGGCCCGAAGGGTATCAAGGCGATCGCCCAGCAGGTGCACCAGAAGGCCGTGCTGATGGCCAAGGGCCTGGAAAAGCTCGGTTATAAGGTCGAACCCGAGACCTTCTTCGACACGATCACCGTCGATGTCGGCCATATGCAGGGTCTCATCCTGCGTGCCGCCGTCGCCGAAGGCGTCAATCTGCGCAAGGTCGGCGAAACCAAAATCGGCATGAGCCTCGACGAACGCACCCGGCCGGCGACGCTCGAAGCCGTCTGGCGCGCCTTCGGCGGCAATTTTACCATTGCCGATTTCGAGCCTTCCTACCGCCTGCCGAAGGGCTTGCTCCGCACCAGTGATTACCTCACCCATCCGATCTTTCACATGAACCGCGCCGAAAGCGAGATGACGCGTTACATCCGCCGGCTCTCCGACCGGGATCTGGCGCTCGACCGCTCGATGATCCCGCTCGGTTCCTGCACGATGAAGCTCAATGCGACGGCGGAAATGCTGCCGATCACCTGGCCGGAATTTTCCGACATCCATCCCTTCGTGCCGGCCGACCAGGCGCTCGGCTACCGCGAGATGATCGACGACCTGATCGAAAAGCTCTGCGCCGTCACCGGCTACGACGCCTTCTCCATGCAGCCGAATTCCGGCGCGCAGGGCGAATATGCCGGCCTGCTGACGATCCGCAACTATCATATCGCCAATGGCGACGGCCATCGCGACGTCTGCCTGATCCCGACCTCTGCGCATGGCACCAACCCGGCCTCGGCTCAGATGGTCGGCATGAAGGTCGTCGTCGTCAAGGTGCGCGAAAATGGCGATATCGATCTCGACGATTTCCGCGCCAAGGCTGAGCAGCATGCGGCAAACCTCTCCTGCTGCATGATCACCTACCCTTCGACGCACGGCGTCTTCGAGGAGACCGTCAAGGAAATCTGCGACCTCGTGCACGAGCATGGCGGCCAGGTCTATCTCGACGGCGCCAACATGAACGCCATGGTCGGCCTATCCCGCCCCGGTGACATCGGCTCCGACGTTTCGCATCTCAATCTGCACAAGACCTTCTGCATTCCGCATGGCGGCGGCGGACCCGGCATGGGCCCGATCGGCGTCAAGGCGCATCTGGCCCCCTACCTGCCCGGCCATCCCGAAACCGACGGCCGTCCGGGTGCGGTCTCGGCCGCCGCCTTCGGCTCCGCCTCGATCCTGCCGATCTCCTGGAGCTATTGCCTGATGATGGGCGGCGAAGGCCTGACGCAGGCGACCAAGGTGGCGATCCTCAGCGCCAACTATATCGCCACCCGGCTGAAGGGCGCCTATGACGTGCTCTACAAGTCGTCTGCCGGCCGCGTCGCGCATGAATGCATCATCGACACCCGTCCGCTGGTCGACAGCTCGGGTGTGACCGTCGACGACGTCGCCAAGCGGCTGATCGACTGCGGCTTCCATGCGCCGACCATGAGCTGGCCGGTCGCCGGCACGCTGATGATCGAGCCGACGGAAAGCGAGACCAAGGCCGAACTCGACCGTTTCTGCGAGGCGATGCTGGCGATCCGCGAGGAAGCCCGCGCCATCGAGGATGGCCGCATGGACAAGGTGAACAACCCGCTGAAGAACGCTCCGCACACGGTGGAAGACCTCGTCGGCGAATGGGACCGCCCCTACTCACGCGAACAAGCCTGCTTCCCGCCCGGTGCCTTCCGCGTCGACAAATACTGGTCGCCGGTCAACCGCGTCGACAATGTCTATGGCGACCGCAACCTGATCTGCACCTGCCCGCCGGTGGAAAGCTACGCAGAGGCCGCCGAATAGCGGTCAAGCCTGACGCTGTAGCGACGGGCCCAGCAATCTGAGCCCCTTCCATCAAGGGAGGGGCTTTCCTAATTCTGATAGAAATGTGCGGCTAACCTGTCTTGTTAGCCGATCCAGGTTCAATTCCTCGGCAGGGGCACCAGTTTCCCAGTTCCCCTGCTCTCTATCAGCGTCGAAGCGTGCCGGTTTGCGGGCTAGAACAGGATGATTTTAGGCCGGGTCGGCCTAAAATCTGAATCCTGTTCTACATTATATAGTTAGAGCATGATGTCGTCCGAAAACCGCTTACACTTTTCGGCATCATGCTCTAGAAGCGCTCGCCGACCATATGCTCGCTTTTCGTCCACAATCCCCTGGCCGTCTCGGGATCGAGCGCGTAGGTACGCACGCCTTCGGAAATCGGGCTGATCTCCGCATCCGTCACTTCGGAGACGTGGCAATTCTCGCAATATCTGCCACCGACCGCGTCTGCAGGGGCGACGAAACCTGCCCAGACGGAGGTAGCCGCACCCTGAGGAATCGTCTTCCACTGGAAAGGCGGCTTGCCCTCGGCGGAGAGTGCTGCGTTGATCTGCGTTATCATGCCTTCAATCATGTCAGGGTCGAGATGACGGTCGAGCTCGGTCTGGATGCCGCCGGGATGCAGTGCCGTTGCACGGATGCCGCGCTCCTTGAGGCGCCGGTCGAGTTCCACCGCGAACAGGATATTTGCGGTTTTCGACTGGGCATAGGCCGCCCAGGGCTCATAGGTCTTGCTCTCGAAATTGAGGTCATCGAGGCTGAAAGGTGCCATGCGATGGCCCGAGGATGCGACGATCACCACTCGGCCGCCCGATTTGACGAGCGGTGCGATGCTGTTGACCAGCACGAAATGACCGAGATGGTTGGTGCCGAACTGCGTTTCGAAGCCATCGGCGGTGCGGCCGAAGGGAGCGGCCATCACGCCGGCATTGGCAATGACGACATCGAAGGGCCGGCCATCCGAAATGAGCGCATCGGCACAGGCGCGCACGCTTGCCAGAGAGGCAAGATCAAGCTCGACGATATCAAGGCTGCCGCCATTGGCCGCACCGGCACGCACGACTTCCGTTGCCGCCCTCGCCTTTGCAAGGTCACGTGCCGTACCCGTCACCTGCGCTCCATGGGCTGCCAACACACGCGCGGTTTCCACGCCGAGGCCGGCCGAAACACCCGTCACCAGAACACGCTTGCCCTTGAGATCGACGCCGGCGAGCACCTCATCGGTGGTCGATGTCGCGCCAAAAAGTCCACTCATGATTATCTCCTTGATCATGGACGCACCGCTCCAGGCTGGTGGACCATTGCCCGCCGGCCTCAAATGAAATAAAAGGAGGATGCCTCCAGATAAATATGGAGGGTACCTCCGCTTATCAAGGGGCCTCTCGGAAATGGCCGAAAAAAGCGACGAGCCCACCGCCCGAAAGCCGCGTGCGGATGCCGAACGCAATCGTCTTCTGCTGATGGAGACGGCAAAGACCGTCTTTGCCGACAAGGGTTCCAGCGCCAGCCTGGAGGAAATCGCCCGCATCGCCGGCGTCGGCATCGGCACGCTCTATCGCCATTTCCCGACCCGCGACGCACTGGTTTCCGCCATCTACCGCAACGAGACGGCGCAGCTTGCCGCTGCCGCCAAAAGCCTTGCCGAGACACATCCGCCTGTCGAAGCGCTTCGCCTGTGGCTGGTGCAGTTCGTCGACTATGTCGTGACGAAACACGGCATGTCCGAAGTGCTGGATTCTTTGGTCGGCGGCACCTCCGAGCTCTATGCCGATTCTGCCGATTTGATCATAGGTGCCGTCAATCTGCTGGTGGATCGCGCAGTCGCCACTGGTGAAATCCGTCTGGCGATGGACCCGCTCGATATCCTGCGCGCCCTGGCCGGCGGCGCGAGCATCAGCAGTGGCCCCGCCTGGCGGGATGCGGCAAGGCAACTCATCGATATTCTGATTGCGGGTATGAGAGCCAGTCGCTGAGGCTGTCGTACCATTGCGGCACGGCTGTCTCAGATGACGGTTGGGGACATCGACATGGAGGGTTTCCGCGCGCAAGGTGGAAGAACTTGTCGGCGATTGGGAGCCGCGAACAGGCCTGCTTTCCACCCGGCGCCTTCCGTGTCGACAAATACTGGTCGCCGGTCAACCGCGTCGACAACGTCTATGGCGATCGCAACCTGATCTGCACCTGCCCGCCGGTGGAAAGCTACGCAGAGGCGGCTGAGTAGCAGCGTTAGGCAAAGCTCCTTCCCCAGGTTGGGAGGGTCTGCATGCTTTTGGTGCGCAAGGATCAAATTTAACCTTTCTTAGCAAGTCTCTGTTAGCAATTCAGAAAGGCGGCTTCCATCAACATGGATCTCCGTCGATCCCTTGTTCTGCGTGCAGGTTCTTATGCGTACATCGGCAGTGCCAGCAATCCTCCTCGCCGCCCTGATCCTGTCGGGATGCGCCGCCAGTTCTGGCGCCGAAGATGTGCTGGGCAACGTGCCGTCGTCGGAAACGACCAATGCCATCGCCCAGCCAAGCGGCCCGATTCCTGCCGCTGCCGTGGGCGATCCTGCGCCGCAGGCAAGCCCGCCGCAGCAAGCGTTGCGCTGGGCGGGAGAGGTTCCGGAGCCGCAGGCGCTCGTGCCCGCCGACAGGCCGGTTGGCATGCCGCTGCCGACAGATAAACCGGTCGCGCTGCTGATGCCGGCCAATCCCGCCGGCAATGCAATGCCCGATGTCGGCACGAGATCGCCGACACGCGGCCAAATTTACGGCCACCGCTTCCGCGATGCCAAGCCGATCAACTTCGGCTCCACCTCGCCGAGAAAGCTTGCCGTGCATGGCGTCGATGTCTCGCGTTGGCAGGGCGAGATCGACTGGGAAACGTTGCGGAGGCAAGGCGCCAATTTCGTCTACATCAAAGCCACGGACGGCGGCGATCACCTTGATCCGATGTTCAAGAAAAACTGGCGCCGCGCCAAGGAAGCCGGCCTGAAACACGGCGCCTATCACTTCTTCTATTGGTGCCGGACGGCAGGCGAGCAGGCCGACTGGTTCATCCGCAACGTGCCAAGGGAAGCCAACGCTCTTCCGCCCGTCATCGACGTCGAATGGAACGGCGAATCGAGCTGCAAGAGGCGCATCTCGCCTGCACGTGTCCGGGAAAAGATGCAGGTCTTCATGGACAAGCTGGAGCGCTATTACGGCCAGCGCCCGATCATCTACACGGCGCCGGACTTCTACCGCGACAATTTGAAGGGCCAACTGCTCGACTACCCCTTCTGGTTGCGCTCTGTGGCCGCTCACCCCTCCAAGGTCTATCCGGGTCGCAAGTGGCTGTTCTGGCAATATTCCGGCTCCGGCCTTTCCGATGGCGTTGACGGCAAGATCGACCTCAACGTGTTCAACGGCAATGAAAGCGATTGGCACGACTGGGTGGCGTCGCGATAGCCGAAGCTTGCAATGGCTCCGCGCCCCGTCCTCACGCGGACTTCTGCACCTTCACCGGCACGCCTTTGTAGGCAGGCGTTCCCGATTTCCGGTCGTAATCGCCAAGCGCGATGACCCTGTTCATCTCGGGATAATATCCGGCGATGGAGCCAACAGGGATGTCGTAGGCCACTGCGGTGAAGCCTCTGACCGCCCTGCTGCTGGTTTCAGCGACCGACTCGATATCAACCTTATCGCCATCGGCGAGGCCGCGTGCGAAGAGATCCCCGCTGTTCATGAAGATCACGTCACGGCGGCCGAAGACGCCACGATAGCGGTCGTCAAGGCTATAGATTGTCGTGTTGTACTGGTCGTGACTGCGCAGCGTTGTCAGAACCAGTGTGTCTGCGTCTGCAAGGCGCGGATCTTCCTCCAGCCCAGGCGCGATGAGGAACTGTGCTTTTCCTGAGGGCGTGCGCCATTGCCGGTCGGAGGCCGCCACTGTAAGCCGGAAGCCGCCGGGTTTCCTGACCCGTGTGTTGAAATCATGGAAATCGGGAAAGACCACTTCGATCTTTTCCCGAATGCGATTGTAATCGCTGATCATCCCGTCCCAATCGATACCGTATTTGACGCCGAGCGTTGCCTTGGCGATGCCGGCGATGATCGCCGGTTCGGATCTCAGCTCTTCGCCTGGTGGTTTCAGGAAGCCGCGCGAGGCGTGCACCATCGACATGGAATCCTCGACGGTCACCGATTGTGGTCCCGTCGTCTGAATATCCTGGTCGGTGCGGCCGAGAACGGGAAGGATGATGGAGGTTCGGGCGATCAGCAGGTGCGAGCGGTTGTGCTTTGTCGCCAGATGGACGGCAAGGTCGAGCTTGCGCATGCCGGCGAATGTCGCCTCCGGATCGGATATGGCGACGGCGAGATTGCCGCCGAGGCAGACCAGCGCCTTCGACCGGCCTTCGATGATCGCCTCGATGGCCTCGACGGCGTTATGGCCCTTCTCCTCCGGCGGGCGAAAGCCAAAGGCCTTCTCCATGCCGTCGAGAAGCGCCATGTTGGGGATCTCGGTGATTCCGACGGTCCGGTCGCCCTGAACGTTCGAATGCCCCCGCAGCGGGCAGATACCGGCGCCCTGGCGGCCGATATTTCCCCGCAACATCAGGAAATTGGCAAGCTGCTGGACATTGGCAGTGCCGTGGCTGTGCTGGGTGATGCCCATGCCATAGCAGAGGATGACGTTGCGGGCGTTGAGATAGACATCAACGGCGCTGTCGAGCGCCTCGAGCGTCAATCCCGATCTCTTCAGGATCGACGCCCACTCCGTCTTTGCAATATCGGCCTTAAGAGCCTCCAGTCCGATCGTGTGGGCTTCGATGAATTCCCGGTCGAGAAAGCCTTTGCCGCCTGCCGCGATATCGGCATCGTCGCGCTCGAATATCCGCTTCATCAGGCCCTTGAGGGCAGCGAGATCCCCTCCGGTGCGCAGCTGATGATAAGCAGATGCGATCGGCGTCGAAGACATCGTCGCCATTTCCACCGGGTTCTGCGGTGCCGCAAATTTCTCGAGCGCGCGTTCTTTCAGGGGATTGAAGACCACGATCGGGACGCCGCGCCTCGCGGCATCATGCAGAGTGGTCATCATCCGCGGGTGGTTGGTGCCGGGATTGTGGCCGAAGCTGAAGATCGCATCGGCATGATCGAAATCTTCCAAGGTCACCGTGCCCTTCCCGACCCCGATCGAGTCGGGCAGACCGACGCTGGTCGCCTCATGGCACATGTTCGAGCAGTCGGGAAAATTGTTGGTGCCGTAGGCCCTGACAAAAAGCTGGAACAGGAATGCCGCCTCGTTCGAGGCGCGTCCCGATGTGTAGAATTCGGCCATGTCAGGATCGGGCAGTTTGCGCAGTTCGGCGCCGATCAGCGTGAAGGCTTCCTCCCAGCCGATCGGCAGGTAGCGGTCGCTGGCGTGATCATAGACCAGCGGGTGCGTCAGGCGGCCCTGGTCTTCCAGCTGATGGTCGTTCCATTGCCACAGTTCGGCGACCGTATGCCCTGCGAAAAAGTCAGGCCCGGCCCGTTTCGCCGTGGATTCCCAGGTGATCGCCTTGGCGCCGTTTTCACAGAACTCGAATGAACTCGTATGTTTGGGATCGGGCCAGGCGCAGCCCGGACAATCGAACCCCTCGGGCTGATTGGCTTTCAGCAGCGTCGCAGCCCCCTGCGCAATGACCTGCTGGCGCGCAAGGGTTTCGGCGACGGCTTTGAGTGCACCCCAACCGCCGGCAGGGGCCGTGTATTTCTCGATGCCTTTCGGCCGCTTCTTGGTCATCACCTGCTCCACAAATCCGTCCGAGGGCCAGCGCCTATTATCAATGCAAAGGGATGCCATGCGATAGATGGCGCGGACATCCTTTTAAAAGATCGGACCGCTCCGAGGGGGCGGAGCGGTCCTGGCGGATCATGGGATCCACGAGACTCGGCGCGGGAGGGGACATGCCGATGTCTATCGGCACATTCGCGATGCCGGTCTCCACATGGAAGTCACTTCCGAGAGACAGCCAGACCTTACGTCCCGGCAGCAGACCACGAAACTATACATAGGTATGGGGGATCTTGTTGATACCATATTGCCCAAGCTCGTGGTGCCCGCTGAGACCTAAACAGAAGGATAGGTCCGGCTACACCAGCATTGAATGTCCTGCTTTCCAAACCTGCTCTACGGTTCTTTCAAGGCCAGCGAAGCAGGAACGCCAAATTGACGGCCGCGCAGCCAGATCGCTCATTCCCGAAATCCCCAGCCAGGGAGAACAGCCATGGACCGTATCGAACTCGAAAACCGTCGCAAGGCGTCGCTTGCCACTCCGTCCGACCTTGCCTCCAACGCGACCGCCGACATCTCGGGCCCGCTGGCAGCGCTGCTTGCCGATACCTTTGCCCTCTATCTCAAGACCAAGAACTTCCATTGGCATATGAGCGGCCCGCATTTTCGCGATTATCACCTCCTGCTCGACGAACAGGGCGACCAGATTTTCGCGATGACCGATGCGATCGCCGAGCGCGCCCGCAAGATCGGCGGCATGACGATTCGCTCGATCGGTCATATCGGCCGGCTGCAGCGCCTTCTCGACAATGACGCCGATTTCGTCACGCCGCGCGACATGCTCGCAGAACTGAAAGACGACAACCAGCAGCTCATCTCGTTCATGAGGCAGGCGCACGAGGTCTGCGCCGAGCATAACGACGTCGCCACATCAAGCCTGCTCGAAGTCTGGATCGACGAGACGGAACGCCGCGCCTGGTTCCTGTTCGAAACAACCCGGAACGCCGCATAACCGGCTGACCGTCCGCTGGAAAGCGGTAATGTCATGACCACTATCCGGACACTTGAGGATCCTCAACTCGGAAGATTTGGTCGTCTGGCGAAGGCGGCCGCCAACGGATCAGCTTTCGTCGACACTTGTTATGAAGCGCTATGTCACGGACGCGAATGGCCTCCGTTGCGGTCGTTCGGGAACCATGTCAATCGACGCCGGCTGATCATCGGCCAGTTGCTCATCCTGGCTGCGGCGCTTGCATTTGCAGCCGCCGCATCGCCCATGTCGGCCCTGGTGGCGGCGTCTCTTATCGCCGCCGCAGGCTCCACTGCCGCTTATCCTGGATAAAGTGCCGTGCCGATCCCGAACAGAGGCGACGGCACGAGGCCCTGACCTAAGGCTTTTGCTAACGCAAAGCCTTCAGCATTTCCTAAAGCCTCGCAGCTACAAGCTTACCATCCAGTTCTGGGGAAACGGCTGATGAGCCTATCGGATATTGCGAGTACTGCTCTTTCGGGAATGCGGGCACAGGCGACGCGGGTTAGCGCGATTGCCAACAACATTGCAAACACCAGCACGCCAGACTATGCTAGGCTGAACACCAGCCTCACATCCGTTGTGTCAGGCGGCGTACAGGCCGTCGTCAGCCCGACGACGTCAGAGGTCGATCAGGCCACGGAGCTCACCGACCTGATCGAAGCCGAGCAGAGCTACAAGGCAAATGCCGTGGTCTTCGAGACCGGCGCCGACATGTGGGAAATGCTGATGAGCATCAAGCGCGACTGAGCACACCCGGATTTCATCGAGAATTGGCTGGCTGAGAATTTCCCGCCAGCCTGAAGGGCGCGGCTATCAGGAATGCGCCGGCTCGCCCTGGCGCTGGGCGGCAAGGGCTGCGAGATCGGCGGGCTTCAACTCGACGGATTCGCCGCAGCCGCAGGCCGATGTCTGGTTCGGATTGGTGAAGGTGAAGCCGGAGCGGAGCGTCGTCGTCTCGAAGCCCATTTCGGTGCCGAGCAGATAGAGGGCTGCCGACGGCTCGACCCAGACTCTTGCACCGTCGCGCTCGATCAGGTCGTCCTTGGCATTGGGCTCGGTCACTAGGTCGATGGTATATTCCATCCCGGCGCAGCCGCCCTTTTTGATGCCGACGCGGACACCCTTGGCATCAGCACCCGAATTCTCGACGATCGCCTTGACGCGGGCCGCAGCCCCGTCCGTCATGCTCATGATTGCAAAGCCCATCGGCTCATTCTCCTTCCGCAACCGGGGTCAAGATCCGGCGCATCGTGACTCAAATGTAGTACCCTGAAGTAAACGGATCAATACCGCGGGATGTCAGTACCAGCCGACGGCGACTTGCGCCTCCTCCGACATGCGATCCGGCGTCCACGGCGGATCGAAGGTCATTGCCACCTCGACGCCCGATACGCCTTCGACGGCGCCGACGGCGTTTTCGACCCACCCGGGCATCTCGCCGGCCACCGGGCAGCCGGGGGCGGTCAGCGTCATCATGATTTTCACCATCCGGTCGTCCTCGATGTCGATCTTGTAGATCAGACCGAGCTCGAAGATGTCGGCGGGAATTTCCGGATCGTAGACCGTCTTCAGCGCGCTGATGACGTCGTCGCTGAGTCGCGCCAGCTCATCGGCCGGAATGCTGGAATGCACGATGCCTTCGCGCACGTCGATCTTCTGTTCGCTTTCGTCCAGGCTCATCACGGACACTCCTCAAGCAAAGAACTTGCGCGCATAATCAAGCGCATCGGCCAGGGCATCGACCTCGGCGCGGGTATTGTACATGCCGAAGGATGCACGGCATGTGGAGGTGACGCCGAAGCGTTTCAAGAGCGGCATGGCGCAATGCGTGCCGGCCCTGACTGCAACACCCTGCCGGTCGATCACCATCGAGACGTCGTGGGCATGAATGCCGGCAAGTTCGAAGGAAAAGATGCTGCCCTTGTCGGGCGCCGTCCCGAAGACTCGCAGCGAATTGACGGATTTCAGCCGCTCGACCGCATAGGCGGCAAGATCGGCCTCATGCCGGGCGATCGCCTCGCGGCCGATCTTCTCCATGTAGTCGAGCGCATAACCGAGCCCGATCGCCTGCACGATCGGCGGCGTGCCGGCCTCGAAGCGATGCGGCGGGTCGTTATAAGTGACCATATCCTCGGCGACCTCGAAGATCATCTCTCCACCGCCCTGGAACGGGCGCATCTCGAAAAGCCGCTCCTTCTTGCCGTAAAGCACGCCGATGCCTGACGGGCCGTAGAGCTTGTGGCCGGTCATGACGTACCAGTCGCAATCGATATCCTGCACGTCAACAGGCAGATGCACGGCGCCCTGGCTGCCGTCGATCAGCACCGGAATGCCGCGCTCATGCGCGATCCGGCAGACTTCCTTGACGGGAACGATTGTGCCGAGCGCATTCGACATATGGGTGATGGCAACGAGCTTGGTGCGCTCCGTCAGGCTCTTCTCGAAATCCTCAATATGGAAGGCGCCCTCGTCGTCGACAGGCACCCAGACAAGTTTGGCGCCCTGCCGCTCGCGGATGAAGTGCCAGGGCACGATGTTGGAATGGTGCTCCATGATCGTAAGCACGATCTCGTCGCCTTCGCCAATCTTCGGCATGCCCCAGCCATAGGCGACGGTGTTGATCGCTTCCGTCGAATTCTTGGTGAAGACGATGTCGTTCACCGAAGGCGCATTGAGGAAGCGGCGGACCTTCTCGCGCGCTGCCTCATAGGCGTCCGTGGCCGCATTCGAGAGATAGTGCAGGCCACGATGCACATTGGCATATTCATGGCTATAGGCATGCGAGATGGCGTCGATCACCACCTGCGGCTTCTGCGCCGACGCGCCGTTGTCGAGATAGACCAGCGGCTTGCCATGCACCTTCTCCGCTAGGATCGGAAAATCCCGGCGGATGGCTTCGACGTCGTATGGCTTGGCCGGCACTATCTTGTCCATTGATATATCCGATCAGGCGTGCTTTTCGAGCCAGGCCGAAATCACGCCTTCCAGCGCCTCGACCAGGGCTTCGTCTTCCAGTTCCTCGACGATTTCGGCAACGAAAGCGTTGACGAGCATCGCCCGCGCCTTGTTCTCCGGAATGCCGCGCGCCATCATGTAATAGAGATGGTTGGCGTCGATATCGGTCACCGTGGCGCCGTGGCCGCACTGCACGTCGTCGGCGAAGATTTCGAGCTCGGGCTTGACCGAGAATTCGGCATCGTCGGACATCAGCAGCGTGTTGCAGGCCATCTTGGCATCGGTCTTCTGCGCATCGGGCGCCACCCGGATCATGCCCTGGAAGACACCCTTGGCACGGTCGAAGACGACGTTGCGGATGACTTCGGTCGACCCGGTATTCGGCACGTCGTGGCCGAGTACCATCGTCACGTCGGTATGCGTGTCGCCGCCGAGCAGATTGATGCCGCGCAGCGTCAGGTCGGCGCCCTCGCCTGTCACCTTGATATGCAGCTCCTGGCGCACCAGCTTGCCGCCGGCATTGATGACAAAAAGCCGGAGCTTGGCGTCTGCGCCGAGATCGATGCGGATCTGGCCGAGATGCGTATCGTCGGCTCCCTGCTGCTGCAGGATGATCCAGGTCAGTTCCGTGCCTTCGCCGACCGTGATGTCGGTGACGTGGGACACCAGCGCAGCATCGCCGGTCACCGTGCGGTGACGCTCGATGACCGTCGCCTTGACACCGGCGCCGAAGGACACAGGCAAGCGAGTATGCGTCTGCCCGCCCGCATGGATGAACTGGATTTCGAGCGGGTTTTCAAGCTCGGTCTCGGCAGGCACGTCGATGACATAGCCATCGCGCACGAAGCTGCCATTGATGCGGCCGACCGCGTCGTCGCTGCCGAGCGCATCCAGGCCATCCGCGGCGGAGCCGTCGAGCAGATGTTCGGAATAGGCCGAAACGCCAAGACCGTCGGCCGTAGCCTTCTGGTTGGAATGGCCTTGGATCACCGCCAGCACCGTGGCATCAGCAACGAGCGGCTCCAAAGCCTCCGAGCCGGCATCGCCCGCCTGCTGCGGAACGGTGCGCAGCAGATTCTTGAGGTCGGTATAATGCCAGGCTTCGATCCGGCGCGTCGGCAGGCCGGCCTTCTTCAGGTCGTCGAGAAGCCGGTCGCGCAGGGCCGTCACCGTGCCATTGCCCGGCAGTTCGCCGATCTGCTGATTGAAGGCCTCGATCAGCGCCGTCTCGGCCGCAGTCAGGCGGCTCGTCGTCTGCATGTTCATGGACATCATCCTTTCCACCCGAAACTCAGGCCGCCGTGCCGATGATGTCGGCATAGCCGTTGGCTTCCAGCTCATGCGCCAGCGTCTTGTCGCCCGACTTGATCACCTGGCCCTTGTAGAGCACGTGGACGGTATCCGGCACGATATAGTCGAGCAGGCGCTGGTAGTGGGTGATGACCACGACCGCGCGGTCCGGCGAACGCAACGCGTTGACGCCGTCGGCGACGATCTTCAGCGCATCGATGTCGAGGCCGGAATCGGTTTCGTCAAGCACGCAGAGATTCGGCTCGAGCAGCGCCATCTGCAGGATTTCGGCCCGCTTCTTCTCGCCGCCGGAGAAGCCGACATTCAGCGGCCGCTTCAGCATTTCGGTATTGATCTGCAGCTTGCCGGCGGCATCCTTGACCCGGCGCATGAAGTCCGGCGTCGTCAGCTCGTCCTCGCCACGCGCTTTGCGCTGCTCGTTCATCGCCACCTTCAGGAACTGCATGGTGGCAACGCCCGGAATTTCGACCGGGTACTGGAAGGCGAGGAAGATGCCCTTGGCAGCGCGTTCGGCCGGATCGAGCTCGAGAATGCTCTCGCCATTGTAGAGAATATCACCCTCGGTGACTTCGTAGTCGCTGCGGCCGGACAGCACATAGGAGAGCGTCGACTTGCCGGAGCCGTTCGGCCCCATGATCGCGGCAACTTCGCCGGCCTTCACCGTCAGGTTCAGGCCACGGATGATCTCGGTGCCGTCTTCGGCGATGCGGGCATGAAGGTTCTTAATTTCAAGCATCTTTGGTTCCTGCGTTTTTCTCTGCGCAGCTCACTAGGAGCCTCGCGTAATATCTAAGGGACATCGACATGTTGCGCTCGGCGCTATCGAGCAAAAAAGCGGACGACGCGGAAAACCGCGACCGTTACGAGCCCAACCCATTCGAGAAAATCCGAGATCCCCTGAAAGATCATTCCCGGTTTTTCCATGCGCTGCCGGAGAAACACATAAGGCTGCTCCGGCGGCGTTTCGGTCTCGTTTCTTAGCTCGCGGGGGCGAATTTTCGCCAATATCTCCCCGCGCATATTCGTCAGACGTTCAAGAATGCGCTTCTTGTCCGCTTCGCTCATGTCAGCCTACAGAGCCTTCCAGCGAAATGCTGATCAGCTTCTGCGCCTCGATGGCAAATTCCATCGGCAGTTCCTGCAGGACTTCCTTGACGAAGCCGTTGACGATCAGTGCGATCGCCGCTTCGGTCGGGATGCCGCGCTGCAGGCAGTAGAACAGCTGGTCCTCGGAGATCTTCGAGGTTGTCGCCTCATGCTCGAACTGCGCCGTCGAATTCTTCGCCTCGATGTAGGGCACGGTATGGGCGCCGCACTTGTCGCCGATCAGCAGCGAATCGCACTGGGTGAAGTTGCGCGCATTCGATGCCTTGCGGTGAGCCGAGACCTGGCCGCGATAGGTGTTGTTGGAAACGCCGGCCGCGATGCCCTTGGAGACGATGCGGCTCGACGTGTTCTTGCCGAGATGGATCATCTTGGTGCCACTGTCGATCTGCTGATGGCCGTTGGACACGGCGATCGAGTAGAACTCGCCGCGGCTATCGTCGCCGCGCAGGATGCAGGACGGATACTTCCAGGTGATCGCCGAGCCGGTCTCGACCTGCGTCCAGGAAATCTTCGAGCGGTCGCCACGGCAATCGCCGCGCTTGGTGACGAAGTTGTAGATGCCGCCCTTGCCGTTCTTGTCGCCGGGATACCAGTTCTGCACCGTCGAATATTTGATCTCGGCATCGTCGAGCGCAACCAGCTCGACCACGGCGGCATGCAGCTGGTTTTCGTCGCGCTGCGGCGCCGTGCAGCCTTCGAGATAGGAGACGTAGGCGCCCTCTTCCGCAATGATCAGCGTGCGCTCGAACTGGCCGGTGCCCTTCTCGTTGATGCGGAAATAGGTCGACAGCTCCATCGGGCAGCGAACGCCCTTCGGCACGAAGACGAAGGAACCGTCGGTAAAGACCGCCGAATTCAGCGTCGCGTAATAATTGTCCGTGGTCGGTACGACCGAGCCGAGGTACTTCTGCACCAGTTCCGGATATTCGCGGATGGCTTCCGAGATCGACATGAAGATCACGCCGGCCTTCTTCAGCTCTGCCTTGAAGGTGGTGACGACCGAGACGCTGTCGAAAACGGCGTCGACGGCGATCTTCGGCCTCTCGACACCAGCAAGGATCTCCTGCTCACGCAGCGGAATGCCGAGCTTCTCATATACCTTCAACAGCTCCGGATCGACCTCGTCAAGCGACTTCGGACCCGGCGTGCTTTTCGGCGCGGCGTAATAATAGATGTCGTTGAAATCGATCTTGGGATAGTCGACGCGCGCCCAGGTCGGCTCTTCCAGCGTCAGCCAGCGACGATAGGCCTCGAGACGCCATTCCAGCATCCACTCAGGCTCCTGCTTCTTCGCCGAAATGAAACGAATGATGTCCTCGGACAGGCCTTTCGGCGCCTTGTCCATCTCGATGACGGTCTCGAAACCGTATTTGTACTGGTCCACATCGATCAGGCGGACCTGGTCGATTGTTTCCTGCACGGCAGCCATCTCATTCTCCAATCTCGCCGGATACAAGGTCCGGCAGCTTGTAGTGTTTGGGCAATTGTCTTGCCCTTTATGTAAGGGGCCAAAAGGGACTTTTCAGCCCGATTGGCAAGCAGAAATTTGCGTTTCCGCAAGTTTTGACACAGGGCAAGCCGCCTCGCCAGCCGACCTGCGTCGGTTGGCGATCTTTGCGAAAGCCGCAATCGCCCTGTCGATATCCTCTTCCGTCGTCGAAAAGCCGAGCGAAATGCGCAGCGCTCCGAGCTTGGCGTCACGTCCCATCGCCGTCAGCACATGGCTTTCGCCAAGCCGGCCCGATGAGCAGGCCGAACCTGCGGAAAGTGCAACGCCTTCGAGATCGAAGGCGATCTGTCCGGTCTCGGCCTTCAGCCCCGGCAGGGTGAAGAAGATCGTATTGGCGACACGCTCGCCACCCTCGCCGTGGATCATCACGTCGGCTGCCGTCTGACGCATGCCGGCTTCGAGCCGCTCGCGCAACGCGCCGATTGCCGCATTGCGCGCCTCGAGTTCGTCGACCGCCGCTTCTGCTGCCGCGCCGAAGCCGATCAGCGCCAGCGAATTCTGTGTCCCCGAGCGGTGACCCCGCTCCTGTCCGCCGCCCTGGATCAGCGGCCTGGGCATCAGCGCCTCGCCGCGCGCAATGAGCGCGCCGGCCCCCTTCGGCCCGCCGATCTTGTGCGAGGAAACGATCATGAAGTCGGCGCCGATCTTCTCTATATCGAGCGCGATGCGGCCGGCCGCCTGCACGGCGTCGACGACGAAGAGGCCACCATGGGCATGGACGATCTTTGCCGCTGCCTCGACAGGCTGCACGATGCCCGTCTCATTGTTGACGAGCATGATAGCGACCATCGGCAGGCCGGCAGCCTTGTCATGCGCTTCGAGCAAGCGGCCGAGCGCATCGAGATCGACGATGCCGGCTTCCGTCACCGGGATCTCCGTCATCGTCTCTCTGGCGAAGCGGCCGCCTTCGCGCACCGCCGGATGCTCGATCGCCGAAAAATAAAGCTGGCCGAGCCGAAGCGGCGTGCGGCCCATGCGGAAATCCGGCGTCAGCACCAGATTGGCGGCCTCAGTCGCGCCGCTGGTAAAGACCACATTGCCGGCGTCGGTGCCGACCAGTGCCGCCACTTTGCGTCGTGCGCCTTCGATCGCAGCGCGGGCGGCACGCCCTTCGCCGTGAACGGAATTTGGATTGCCGAAAATGTCGATGGCGCGCATGATCGCCGCGCGTGCCGCGGGGTGCAGCGGCGCTGTGGCATTCCAGTCGAGATAAAGGCGTGGCGGCGCCATGATCTTCAGTCCTGCGCTTGACGAGCTTGCTTCGGCACCCGCGGCTCATTTTTCTTGAAATTTCCGCCGGGCTTGCCTTATGACACATTCCACGATGCGTGGATCGCCATGCAAGTTTCGAATTGTTCTAAACTGCGTTTTAGAAAAGCTGACAACACTAGTCAAGTCATGTTGTCATCCAACGCAGCGCGAACGCGAAATAAAACCCGGAGTACCAATGCCCGAAGTTATTTTCAACGGCCCAGCCGGCCGTCTTGAAGGCCGCTACCAGCCCTCCAAGGAAAAAAGCGCGCCCATCGCGCTCATTCTGCATCCGCATCCTCAGTTCGGCGGCACGATGAACAATCAGATCGTCTACCAGCTCTTCTATATGTTCCAGAAGCGTGGGTTCACGACGCTGCGCTTCAATTTCCGTGGCATCGGCCGCAGCCAGGGTGAATTCGACCACGGCGCCGGCGAACTCTCGGACGCCGCCTCGGCGCTCGACTGGGTGCAGAGCCTGCATCCTGATTCCAAGACCTGTTGGGTCGCCGGTTATTCCTTCGGCTCCTGGATCGGCATGCAGCTCCTGATGCGCCGGCCGGAGATCGAGGGCTTCATGTCGATCGCGCCGCAGCCGAACACCTATGATTTCTCCTTCCTGGCGCCCTGCCCCTCTTCCGGCCTGATCATTAATGGTGAGGCCGACAAGGTGGCGCCGGAAAAGGATGTCAACGGCCTGGTCGAGAAGCTGAAGACCCAGAAGGGCATCCTCATCACCCACCGCACCGTTACCAACGCCAACCACTTTTTCAATGGCCAGGTGGAAACGCTGATGGGCGAATGCGAGGATTACCTCGACCGTCGTCTCAACGGCGAACTGGTGCCGGAACCCGCCGCCAAGCGGATTCGCTGACACCCAAATCTCGGCCTCATCGAGGCCATGACGGTCCGCAACACAACCGGGCCGGCTGTCCCGGAACAGATCACCTACCGTGTTGCAATCCATGTTGCAGTGCGGTAGGGTCCTCGCGATCCTAACAAAAGCGAGGTCCGTAATGACCAAGTCGTTCGGGGAAGTCCTGGATAAGTATAGGGGAATTGGTCCGGGGTTCGATTTTCTTCGAATAGGGCTCGCCTTTTCCATCGTATTGACCCATTCCTTTTTGTTAACCGACAACAATGACTTCATCAGGGGGTCAGTATTCTGGTTTACTGAATACGCTCTTGTTCCGATGTTCTTCGCTTTGAGCGGATTTCTGATTGCCGGTAGCGCCCAGCGCTTGAGCCTTCGGAATTTTCTGATCAACCGAGGCTTGCGCATCGTCCCGGCCCTTGCCGTCGATATCGTCGTTTGCTCGCTGATCATCGGGCCGATCATTACGGTCGTTTACCACTCCGAATATTTTACCGATCAGCGGTTTTTCAAATACTTCCTGAATATCGTCGGCTGGATTCATTACGAACTTCCGGGCGTCTTCCAGGATAATCCGAGCCAGCGTGTCAACGGCGCTCTGTGGACGGTTCCCTGGGAAATCTTCTGCTACATCATCATGTCGTTCCTGATGATCACCGCCATCGTCAAGACGCGCTACAAGCTGCTCGCGGTGACGATCGCCTACATCGTCATCGGCCTTATCGTGCAGAAGATGCCCTATCTGCTGCCAGGCTCGATCAAGCCGATCGCTCGCTTCCTGTTCATGAGCCGCGGCTCCCAGCTGATAACGGCCTTCATGATGGGCATCGTCGTCTTTCAGTTTAAAGCGGTCATTCCGCATTCTCGCTGGTTGTTTGCCGCCGCCTGCCTGGTTTGCATCGTCGCTATCCTCACCCTCGACAGCAGTGCGACGGAATCGGTGATGAACCGGCCCCTGGTCATCACCTCTCTCGTTTACATCACCGTCTTCGTCGGCCTGTCCGAGGTGCCCATTCCGGCCTTTTTCAGGAAAGGCGACTATTCCTACGGCGTCTATCTCTATCACGACCCGTTTTTACAGATCTGGATCAGCTCGTTCCCGTCGGTTTTCCTCTATCCGAAATATGGTGCGCTGGCGCTCTATCTCGTCGGCCTGCCATCGGCTCTCGCCGTTGCGGTGCTGTCCTGGCATTTCATCGAGAAGCCGATCCTCGGCCTTCGCAAGAAATTCTCGTTCATCGCCCAGGTCAGGGGCGTCGAGGATGGCAATCAGGCTGGGCGCGAATCCCATGTCCGGCCGGTCGCCGTAAAGAGTTAGAGCTTTGCCGGCCGTTTATCGACGGTGAGTTCGAAAGCCGTGCCCAGCACTCCATCGATCAGGATCGGCGCGCGTTCGCGCATGCCGATCTTCCTCAGCACACGCTGCGAAGCGATGTTGTCGGGATGTGTGAAGGCAATGAAGCCTGGCGCAAACTGCCTTTCGAAGAACCAGTCAGCCAGCACGCTCGCCGCTTCCGTTGCCAGGCCCTTGCCCCAGGCCTCCTCGCGCAGGGAATAACCGAGTTCGAATTGCTCGTTCCTGAACCTCGAAATCCCCGCGCGGCCGATGAAGCTGCCGTCCTCGGCGAGGAGCTTGAATTTGGTCGTGCCGTCGCGCGCCTGCTCCTCGAACCAGCCCTGCAGCCGCTGCTCAGCCTTCTCGAGGCTCCACGGCGCATTGCCGGACAGATATCGGGTCGTTGCCATCGTCGAATGCAGCAACTGCACCAGGGCCGCATCGCCTTCGTCCCACATGACGAAGCTGAGCCGCGGCGTGTTCAATATAACGCTCGGCTCTCTCATGGCGTTGCAAGCACCCCGCCGCTGACGGGGGCGTCGACCCCCGTTGTGCCGGGAAATGTCAATGACAGCCCATCCAGCGATCGGACGGCGAGATAGGCCCAGGCCTCGGCTTCCATCGCATCGCCGTCGAAACCTGCCTCCTCGGCCGTCAACACCTTCGATCCCAGCCATTCGGCCATGGCCGAGAACTCCGCCATCACGGTGGCGTTCAGCCGCCCGCCGCCGCAGACGATATAGATCGCTGGGGTCTCGGGCAGGAAGTTGGCAGATTTGATGATCGACGCGGCGGCGACATGGGCCAGCGTGCGTGCGCCGTCTTCGAGGCTCGCGTCCTCCGGCCGAAGCGGCGCGAAATCGCCGCGGTCCAGCGAACGGCGAACATTGCCGCGGAAGAACGGGCTTTGCAGATAACGTTCCGCCAGGCTGGCCACCACCCTGCCGCGTCCGCCGATCGCGCCGCCGGGATCATAGGTTTTGCCGGTCTGCATCTCCACCCACTGGTCGATCAGCGTATTGCCCGGACCGCTGTCGAAGGCCGATATCCGGCCGTCCGTGCCGATAAAGGTGAGATTGGAGATGCCGCCGATATTGACGAAGCACACCGCCTGTCCCGCCTGCTGGAATTTTCCTGCAAGTGCTGCGTGATAGGCTGGCACCAGCGGCGCTCCCTGCCCGCCATGGACCATGTCGTTGGCGCGCATGTCGTAGACCACCGATATGCCGGTTCTCTTCGCAAGTTCCTGGCCGTCGCCGATCTGGATCGTCAATCCCTCATCAGGGCGATGAAGCACCGTCTGGCCATGGAAGCCGAGAATATCGACGGCATCGGCAGAAAGCCCGAAACGCTCCAGGAATACCGTAACGGCAATTGCATGCCGCAACGTCAGTTCAAGCTCGATATCGCGAAGCTCAGCCGGTCGCTGGCTTCTCTCACTGAGTGGACGCGACAGTTCCAGCGCCCGTTTGAGCTGCCCGCGAAAATCCGCGTCATAGGGCACGCCCATGAACGGGCCGCGCTCAATAAAGCCGCGGCCGTCGGTCCTGATCAATGCGACGTCGATTCCGTCCATCGACGTGCCGCTCATCAGCCCGATCGAGGTCCTGATGACATCCATGAGGCTTGCCTCCCATGCGATTCCCGGATGCACATTTATAAAAACAGTGCTAAACGCGCCGCGACAGATCAACAACAACGAACTTGCGCCTAGCCCCCATGGGGTGCGGAGCAGACACCAAGAGACGAAACCTATGTCCGAGTTCAAGTCCGATTTCCTCCGCACGCTGAAAGAGCGCGGCTTCATTCATCAGGTCTCCGACGAAAGCGGCCTCGACGACCTGTTCGCCAAGGAAACCGTGACGGCCTATATCGGCTTCGATCCCACGGCACCCAGCCTTCATGCCGGCTCGCTGATTCAGATCATGATGCTGCACTGGATGCAGAAGACCGGTCATCGCGCCATCTCTCTGATGGGCGGTGGCACCGGCATGGTCGGCGACCCCTCCTTCAAGGAAGAGGCGCGCCAGCTCATGACCGTCGATACGATCGAAGGCAACATCGCCTCGATCAAGCGTGTCTTCTCCAATTACCTGAACTACGGCGACGGTCCCAAGGACGCGCTGATGATCAACAATGCCGAATGGTTGCGCTCGCTGAACTACCTCGAATTCCTGCGCGATGTCGGCAAGCATTTCTCGGTCAACCGCATGCTGTCCTTCGATAGCGTCAAGACGCGCCTCGACCGAGAACAGTCCCTCTCCTTCTTGGAATTCAACTACATGATCCTGCAGGCCTACGATTTCGTCGAGCTTGCCAAGCGCTACGATTGCCGCCTGCAGATGGGCGGTTCGGACCAGTGGGGCAATATCGTCAACGGTATCGATCTCGGTCATCGCATGGGGACACAGCAGCTCTATGCGCTGACATCGCCGCTGCTGACGACGTCGTCGGGCGCCAAGATGGGCAAGTCGGCGACCGGCGCTATCTGGCTGAACGCCGACATGCTCTCGGCCTATGATTTCTGGCAGTACTGGCGCAACACCGAGGATGCCGACGTCTCGCGCTTCCTGAAGCTCTACACGACGCTGCCGATGGATGAGGTTGCCCGTCTCTCCGCTCTCGGCGGTTCGGAGATCAACGAGGTCAAGAAGATCCTTGCGACCGAGGTAACGGCAATCCTGCATGGCCGCCCGGCCGCCGAGCAGGCCGCCGAAACCGCGCGCAAGACCTTCGAGGAAGGCAGCCTCTCGGAGAACCTGCCTTCGGTCGATATCCCCGCCACCGAACTCGACGGCGGCATCGGCCTCCTCTCGCTGATCGTTCGTGCCGGCCTTGCCGCCTCGAATGGCGAAGCCCGCCGTCACGTCCAGGGCGGCGCGGTCCGCATCAACGACGAGGCGGTCAACGACGAACGCAAGATGATCGGCAGCGGCGAAATCACCGCCGACGGCGTCATCAAGCTCTCGCTCGGCAAGAAGAAACACATCCTGATCCGCCGCGCGGCGTAAGCGGCGTCAAATTTTGAACGGATATCGAAGCCGGCGTCCGCGCCGGCTTTTCTTTGCCTCACTATTCGGGTCGGCGAGCAAGATCATTCAGCTCCCCGCCGGTATTCCGCGTCATCTCGTCTGGTCTCTTGAGAAGATAACCGGGCGGATCGACGCTTGAAGCGGGCTTCACCCGCGACCACCAGCTGATCGAGAAGATCGGCGGCGTCATTTCCGCGTCCAGAGGAACCACCAGGACGTGGTCGGAACGGATGACCGCCTCTTGCGATTTCAGCCGCACGCTCTTTTCCGCAGAAAGCGACACGTCGGCAATCGTGACGGCCATCATGGCGGCCGATGCAAAAGAAACTGTCCGGGCGCACTGCATGGCATCCTCCGACATTGCACCGGCCGTTGCGTTCTGACCGGGGCAGTATAGTACATCAGATTTTCCTAAAATAGGCAAAGCATCACTGCCGGATTTGTCAGCCTGGCTTGGATTCGGCCTTGCCGAGGAGGAGCCCCCGCATTTTCCACTGGAAAGCAACACGACCCACATGGCGAATGCTTTATCGGAACCTTTTCCGCCCGCCGGGATTTGCGACCAGATTGGATTGGAGTGCCGGCATGATCAACGACCTCTGGTATAAGAACGCTGTCATTTACTGCCTGTCCGTCGAGACCTTCATGGATGCGAACGGTGACGGCGTCGGTGATTTTCAGGGTCTGATGCGGCGCCTCGATTATCTCTCCGGCCTCGGCGTGACGGCGATCTGGCTCATGCCGTTCCAGGCATCGCCCGGTCGCGACGACGGTTATGACGTCTCCGATTATTACAATGTCGATCCGCGTTATGGTTCGCTCGGCGATTTCGTCGAATTCACCCACGGCGCCAAGCAGCGCGGTATCCGGGTACTGATCGATCTGGTGATCAATCATACATCCAAAGACCATCCCTGGTTCCAGGACGCCAGGAGCGATCCGCGTTCGCGCTATCGCGACTGGTACGTCTGGTCGGAGAGAAAACCTGATAATGCCGATCAGGGCATGGTCTTCCCCGGCGTCCAGAAGACCACTTGGACCTATGACGATAGAGCCAAGGCCTATTACTTTCACCGCTTCTACGATCACCAGCCCGATCTCAATACATCGAACCCCGAGGTGCAGGCAGAAATCCTGAAGATCATGGGCTTCTGGATCCAGCTCGGCGTCTCCGGCTTCCGAATGGATGCCGCCCCCTTCATCATCGCAACGAAAGGCGCCGACGTTACCAAGCCTGTCGAACAGTTCGATATGCTGAGGAAATTTCGCGAATTCCTGCAGTGGCGGCTGGGCGATTCCATCATCCTGGCAGAGGCCAACATCCTGCCGAAGGACAATTTCGAATATTTCGGCGATGACGGCGACCGCATGCAGATGATGTTCAATTTCCAGGTCAATCAAGCGCTATTTTATGCTTTCGCCAGCGCCGATACCCGGCCGCTCAAGAAGGCCATGGAGGCCACCAAACCGCGCCCTGCGACCGCGCAATGGGGCCTCTTTCTCCGCAACCATGATGAACTGGATCTCGGCCGGCTGACGGAAAAACAACGCGCCGCGGTATTTGCCGCCTTCGGGCCTGAAAAGGACATGCAGCTTTACGACAGGGGCATTCGCCGTCGCCTCGCGCCCATGCTCGGCGGCGACCACCGCAGGATCGAAATGGCCTACAGCCTGCTGTTTTCACTGCCTGGAACGCCCGTCATCCGATACGGCGACGAAATCGGCATGGGCGACGATCTAGGCCTGCCCGAGCGCAATTGCGCACGCACGCCGATGCAGTGGTCGACCGAACCGGAAGGCGGGTTCACCAAAAGTGAAAAGCCGATCTCGCCCGTTATCAAGGACGGTCCCTACGGTTTCCAGCATGTCAATGTTGCCGAACAGCGGCGCGATCCCAATTCTTTGCTGAACTGGACCGAGCGGATGATCCGGATGCGCAAGGAAGCCCCTGAGATCGGCTGGGGCGACTTTTCTGTAATCGACACCGGGGATGACGGCGTGCTGGCGCTTCGTTATGACTGGCGCGGCAATTCCGTGTTGATCCTGCACAATCTGCATGCGCAGCCGGCGGAAGTGACCTTCGATCCCGAGATAGGCGAAGACGGGCGGCAATTAATCGATATCGCCGATGGCGCGAGCAGCAAAGCGGACGAAAAAGGATTTCATACCGTCATGCTCGATGCCTACGGCTATCGCTGGTATCGCGTCGGCGGTCTCGATTATCTCCTCAGGCGGACGGAGATTTAGGTAGGTCTCGCCACGACCTCTGCCGTAACCGCTTCCCGCCTCACTGGAATTCAAAAATCTGCCGGAAGACGCCCGGCGCGATGATCGACAGCGGATTGATCTGCAGGTTCGGCTGGTCGAACTTGCCTGTCAGCTTGAAGGTGATACCGATCAGGCCGCGGTCGCTGCCATTGCCGAGGATGACCCCGATCAGCGGCAGTTCGGCGAAGAGGCGGTTGAGGCCGTAGGCGGGCATGAAGGTGCCGGTCATGTCCATGTTGCCCTTGCGGTCGCGCACGATGCCCTGGAAGGTCGCGCCGATCTGATCGCCGCGCAGCACGCCGTTCTCGATGCCGACCATGCCATTGCGCGATACGACACGGGCAAAGCCGCGCTGGAAGCGCTGCGACGAGGTATCGATGTCCCGCTTGACGGCTTCGTTGAGGCTGCGCTGCTCATTTCCGACCGGTGTCGAGACGATCGAGCGCAGCCGTTGTTCGTTGACGATCGCGAAGCGGCGCACGTCGAGCGAGCCGTCCCAGCCGCCCTCCGCCCCTAGCCGGATCGCCAGGTTGAGCAGGCCGCCCTGCATGTGCTGGTAGAGATCGGCGAAACGCGATACCGCGCCGGCATCGCCGCTGGTGATGTTGATGACGCCGCCGTCCTTCATCTGGCTGACCACGGCCTCGCCACTGTCGGTAACGGCGGAAAAATTGAGCGCCTGCAGCTTGTCGCCGCGCAGTGATATTTGCGCCTGGAAATTGCCGACCTTCTCGTCGTTGAAACCGATGACGTTTTTCAGCCTGGCGCGCACCGAGACGCCGGTGTCGCCGCCATCCCCGTCACCATCGCCGTCCGAGCCCGATTTCAACCGCTGGATGACCGGTCGCGCATCGGCGCTGTCACCGGAGACCGAGACGTCGAAATTGCCTTTGCTGCGCTTCACCGACAGGGCGAAATCGTCGAGCGAGGAGAGCTTGACGCTGTCGAAATCGGCCGAGATCAGCCCACCCTTGCCGATGTTCAACGATCCATTGGCGCCAAAACCGTCGCCCTTCAGTCGGAAGTTCTTGATCTGGGTATTGTCGGCCGGCCCGGATGTTTCGAATTCGGCCGTGGCGGCAATGCCGCTGCCCTTCGCCCAGCCGATCCAGGGCAGTTCGAGCAGCGACTTGGTGAGGTCGAGCTGGACGTCCTGCCGGTCGTCGTCGATCCGCGTCAGCACCATCTTCACGCTGCCGCCGACGATTCCGGAAAGGCCGGGTATCAGCTTGTTGCGCTGGTCCTCGGAAAGGGTCGCGGTGATCACCCGTTGTTTGGCCGCCGCGTCGGATGCCTCGACCGGTTCGGTAAGATCGATATCGGCCGGGACGCCGTCGATCTGGGCTTTGGCGTCAAGCGTGATTCTTTTAGGATTGCCGTTCAGCGTTCCGTCGAGATTGCTGATCATCCTGCCGGAAAACGGCTTGGCAAGATCGATATTGGTGAGCTTCATTGCCGCCGACCATTCGGCCGGCGGCGGGTTTTGCGAGGAAAGCAGACCGAAATGGGCCTTCACATTCGCCTCGATCCGGCCCTTGAGATCGTCGGGCGTAAAGCCGGCGCGCTGCAGCACCCGGATCGGCCGGTAGGTCAGAAGCTCGCCGACGGCGTCCGCGGCTCCGGAGACCGCGAGATCGATATCGGCCATCAGCGGTTTATCGTAGGTGGCGGGCAGGATGAACGTCCCCTGCCCGAGACCGACCGACCGACCGGAGGGGAAATAGGAGGTGCCGCTCTTGATCGCGATCGTCGCAACCGGGCCTGTCAGGTCGAAATGCGCTGACGTGTCGCGGATCGGCGGAATGTCGCCGGCGACGTTCATCCGCGCGCCCGTGATGTCGAAGCCGATGCGGATCTGGTTGGCGTCGAGCTTCAATCCTTTTCCGCCGGCTGCCTCGTCCAGCCTGCCGAAGGGAATGAAGACGGAAATGGAAGCGTCGGTGACGGTGCCTCCGAAGAGATTGCCGTGCACCCAGGTGCGCACCTTGGGCGCCATCCAGAACGGCCAGAGCTGCTTGATCGCAATCGTCTGCAACTGCGCCGACTGGCCGGCGAAGCTGATCTCCGGCGATTTGTCGCCGAGTTTGACGTGCAGTGATCCGTAGAGCGCGCCGAGCGGGCTGGAAACGGTTATGTTGGGAAACTGGAACTCACGGCCGGCGACCATGTAGCGCCCGGTCGCCTGGATGTCGAAGGAGAGTGGCTCCTCGCCGGAGCCGCCGGGGGCAGCCGTGCCGCCACTGACGAGCAGGTCGATGCCGAAGCCTTTGCCCGCCTGCGGGTCGAGCTTGTCGAGATCAATCAGCGCGCCATTGATGGGAAGCGTAGTCGCGCCGAACCGGGCGTTCGATCGGGCAATCTCGAGCTTCTGCTTGGCGAAATCGTAGACGAGATTGATTTGCCCGCCCGAGAGCTGCTGCGGATCGCCGTCCGCATAGATTTGGCCGGGATCGATGTCGACCGTCGCCGTCAGCGCCGGCTGCGCGCCATCGCGCGCCCGGGTGGCCGACACTGTCAGATCGGCAAAGGCGCTCAGTCCTTGCCGGATCATGCCCTGATCGTTGCGTTTCAGCGCGAAGGGGGTGAGGTCGGCATGTCTGAGCGTCGCCACGACTTTGGACACGTGGCCGTCGTCTTTCTCGGCCCGCACGTCGAGCTCCGCCACTTCGCCGTTGAGCGCGACTTCGCCGGTCAATTGCAGCGAGGACGGGCCGGCATGGGCAAAGACGAGATTGTCGATGACGAGCGACAGCGGACCGTTGGCGGTATCGGCAAGCTTGATGTCGAGGCCGGAGATGCGCACCGAATTGGTCGAGCCGCGCGTCACGATGCTGTCGAACATGTCGAACTGCGAGAAGATCTTTTCCATCGCCGCCGGCATGGCGTCGATGCGCAGATCGTCGAGCTTGACGGCATTGCCGGAGGGCAGAAGCGCGGTATCGAGCGCAATATCCTCCGCTTCGATGTCCGCGACGGCGATGCGGCCGCGGAAAAGCTGCAGCGGATCGAGCCCCAGGCGCACCGAACCCGTCGTCGACAGGTGCTGGCCGCTCTCCTGGTCGATCATGTTGACGTTGCGCGCTTCCAGCGCCAGCCGGAAATCCGAGGTGAAGCGGATGACGGTGGAACCGACCTCGGCGCGATAGCGCGGTCCGGCTACCCCGTTCAGCGCCGCCTGCGCCTGCTGCGACAGCGGCTTGTCGAACATGCCGCTCTCGACGGTGAAAACGATGCCAGCGAGAATAACGAGGATCAGCCCCAGAAATCCGCAGGTCAGCTTCGCCGTGCGGCGCATCGGCGAACGCGGCGGCGGGCAATGAACGATGATCGGATCCTCGGCCTGGGCGGACGGCAAGCGGTCCAGCGCAACGATATCCTTCTTGCGAAACGTGACCTTTTCGCCGCGGATGGCTGACATGCGCCCTCGGGCTCTCCCTTTAAGTGAAGAATTGAACCCGGCCATGCTGGACGGGTATCCGTCCACTATATAATTCGGGGAGAGAAAGTGTCATCCACAAACCCGGCAAAAGAAAGGTTTTCCTAATGGCGGTTCCCGGCATCGGCGTTTCGGCCCCTGATTTCAACCTTCCCCGCGACGGCGGCGGCCGCGTTTCGCTGGCCGAATTCCACGGCAAGCCGCTGGTGTTGTTCTTCTATCCCAAGGACGACACGACGGGCTGCACCGCCGAATCGCTGGCTTTCACCGCGTTAGCAGCCGAGTTCGAAGCGGCGGGTGCTGCCGTCATCGGCATGTCACCCGATTCGGCCGCTTGCCATGACAAGTTCATCAAGAAGCACCGTCTTTCGGTGGCGCTCGCCTCGGACGAGGAAAAGACGACGCTGCAGGCCTATGGCGTCTGGAAGGAAAAGAGCATGTACGGCCGCAACTTCATGGGCGTCGAGCGTACCACTTTCCTGATCCGCCAGGACGGCACGATCGCCACCATCTGGCAGAAGGTGAAGGTGCAGGGCCATGCCGAAACCGTGCTCGAGGCCGTGAGGAACCTGGCAGCGTGATAGGGGATCTGACGATAACCTCGCTGCGCGGCGGCGCCATCGATGCAATCTCGTCCGCCGATCTCGACCGCAAGACGGCACTTGCACAGGAAAGCGCCACCCGCTGGTTTGCGCGCCGGGTGTCGCTGCGCTCGCCGCTCGATGCGGCCCTGCCCGACAGGCCCGGCCGTCCTGAGAAACCGGTGCTGACGCCGCCGACCCAGGTGGAGAAGCGCTCGCTGCATACGCTCAAAGGCCGGATCGCCCTGCTCCATGCCATCGCCCATATCGAGCTCAACGCCGTCGATCTGGCGCTCGATATCGTCGCGCGATTCGCGACCGAGCAGGTGCCGAATTCCTTTTTCGACGGCTGGATGCTGGTCGCCTTCGAGGAGGCGAAGCATTTCCGCATGGTGCGCGCCAGGCTCAACGATCTCGGCGCCGATTACGGCGATCTTCCCGCCCATGACGGGCTCTGGCAGGCAGCCCATTCGACGCGCAACAATCTGACGGCAAGGCTCGCCGTCGTGCCGCTGATTCTGGAAGCTCGCGGCCTCGACGTCACGCCGTCGCTGCAGGCGAAAATGCGCCAGACAGGCGATCTCGAAAGTGCTGCGGTGCTCGACGTCATCTACAATGACGAGAAAGGCCATGTCGCCGTCGGCGCCAAATGGTTCCGCTTCCTCTGCGCCCGCGAGAAGCGCGATCCAGCAAAGGCCTTCCAGGAGCTGGTGCGCGCCAACTTCCGCGGACCGCTGAAGCCGCCCTTCAACGATCTTGCCCGCGCCGAGGCCGGGCTGACGCCGTCCTTCTACCGCTCGCTCGCATCGATCAGCTACGCTTGAAGTCACTGAAATTTATGACGCGACGGCAACAATGAAAGCATTCATTAACCATAACGGTGTCTAATTTCCGAAAGAGGCGTAGAGCATCAATCGGGAGAGCCTGCGTGAACAGCGGACATCAGCACCGGGTATTCGGCAGGCGGGCGCAGGAACATATCCTCATCCTCGCAAGCGGCGACAAAGTCCGCCATATGACGGTCCGGCCGTGGATGGCCGCGCTTGCCTTCTGCTTCGTCGGCGTCTTCTCGATCGGCTACCTCCTGGCCACATCCTATCTCGTGCTGCGCGACGACCTGATCGGCGCCACCATGGCCCGCCAGGCCCGCATGCAGCACGACTATGAAGACCGCATCGCCGCCCTCCGCGCCCAGGTCGACCGCATCACCTCCCGCCAGCTTCTCGACCAGCAGGTGGTCGAAGACAAGGTCGACAAGCTGATGGAGCAGCAGATGGCGTTGACCTCGCGCCATGGCAAGCTCGACAATCTGCTCGACCGGGCCGAAAGCTCCGGCCTGACGGAAAAGGACGGCGCCCTGCCTGCGCCGTCTTCGCCCGTTCAGTCCTATGCGCCCGATGTCAAGGACAAGCGTGCTTCGCTCTCCGGTAGCGGCATCGAGGCGATCGAGAAACAGCTGGCGAACGGCGCCCCCGCCGATGCGACGCCCGACAATTCGACGCTTGCTTATGTGCCGGCCACCGACACCGTCGGCGATCGTGCCGACCGCATCTTCTCCAAGGTGACGCTGTCGCTTAAAGATGTCGAACAGGATCAGCGCAGCCGTGTCGAACAGCTGACGAGCGATGCCGGCAATGCCGCCAATGCCATCGAGACCGTGCTGACCCGCTTCAAGATTCCGGTACCGGAAGAGACCGCTGCCAAGAAAGACGATGACGATGCCGTCGGCGGCCCCTATGTCGAGCCCGAAAGCAACGACGACTTCAACAATTCTCTGGTGGCGCTCGACGGCGCGCTGACTCGTCTTGAGGAGGTCCGCAGCACCGCCGAATCCCTGCCCTTCCGCAATCCCGCTATCGGCAAGGACGTGACCAGCCCCTTCGGCAATCGCCGCGATCCCTTCCTCGGCCGCCTCGCGCTCCATTCCGGCATCGATTTCCGCTTTTCGCCCGGCGAACGAATTCGCCCGGCGGCACCTGGAAAGGTAGTTTCGGCCGGCTGGACCGGCGGCTACGGCAACATGGTCGAGGTCGATCACGGCAACGGCATCTCGACGCGCTACGGGCATATGTCGGAGGTTCTGGTCAAGGTCGGCGACACGGTCGGCCGTAACGATGTCATCGGCCTCGCCGGCAGCACCGGCCGCTCGACGGGCACGCACCTGCACTATGAAGTGCGCCAGGACGGCCATGCCGTCGATCCAGTATATTTCATGAATGCCGGCCTTAAACTCGCCACCTATATCAAGTAACTCCTGCCCGGTAACCAACGCTTCACTCTGCAATGGGTGCGGCGTCTCTATTTCTTGACTTGCCGGCCATTCGGGGCTATGTCGCGCTGCATTGCGGCATGCAATCCCGCCGACTCGTTCAGAGCTCGGCCGAACGGAATGGAAACAGTTTTCCCTTTGACGACATTTGCTGACCTTGGCTTAAGCCAAAAAGTGCTATCCGCTGTTACGGACGCGGGCTACACGATCCCCACGCCTATTCAGGCGGGAGCCATCCCGTTTGCGCTTGAGCGCCGCGATATTTGCGGTATCGCGCAGACCGGCACTGGCAAGACGGCATCCTTCGTGCTGCCGATGCTGTCGCTTCTGGAGAAGGGCCGTGCGCGTGCGCGCATGCCCCGCACGCTGATTCTCGAACCGACGCGCGAACTCGCTGCCCAGGTCGCCGAGAATTTCGAGAAATACGGCAAGAACCATCGCCTTAACGTCGCCCTTCTGATCGGCGGCGTTTCCTTCGAGGACCAGGACCGCAAGCTCGAACGCGGCGCCGATGTACTGATCTGCACCCCCGGCCGCCTTCTTGACCATTTCGAGCGCGGCAAGCTGCTGATGAGCGGCGTCGAGATCCTCGTCATCGACGAGGCCGACCGCATGCTCGATATGGGTTTCATCCCCGATATCGAGCGCATCGCCAAGATGATCCCGTTCACCCGCCAGACGCTGTTCTTCTCGGCAACCATGCCGTCGGAAATCCAGAAGCTCGCCGACCGTTTCCTGCAGAATCCCGAACGTATCGAGGTCGCAAAGCCGGCTTCCGCGGCCGAGACCGTGACACAGCGTTTCGTCGCCTCCCACGGCAAGGATTACGAGAAGCGAGCGGTTCTGCGAGAACTCGTCCGCGCCCAGACCGAGCTCAAGAACGCCATCGTCTTCTGCAACCGCAAGAAGGATGTCGCCGATCTCTTCCGGTCGCTCGAGCGTCATGGCTTCTCGGTCGGCGCCCTGCATGGCGACATGGACCAGCGTTCCCGCACGATGACGCTGCAAAGCTTCCGTGACGGCAATCTCCAGCTTCTGGTCGCTTCCGACGTCGCCGCCCGCGGCCTCGATATCCCTGATGTCAGCCACGTCTTCAATTTCGACGTGCCTATTCATTCCGAGGATTACGTCCACCGCATCGGCCGCACCGGCCGTGCCGGCCGCTCGGGTGCCGCCTTCACGCTCGTCACCAAGCGCGACACTAAGTTCGTCGATGCCATCGAGAAGCTGATCGGCGAAAAGGTCGAATGGCTGAGCGGTGACCTGACGTCGCTGCCGCCGCCGGCAGAAGACAGCCGGGACAGCGAACGCCCGCGCCGCAACGGCCGCGAGCGTGGCGCCAGAGATGGTGCAGGCCGAGATCGCGCGCCGAGAGAGAATGGCGACAAGGATCGTGGACGCGGACGAGGCAATCGCGCCGCCGCGAGTCATAAATCTGATAACGACATACAGGATAATGGCGTCGACGTGATTGAAGCAGCACCAGTAAAGGCCGACATCGTGAAGAACGAGCGCAAAGCAGAGCAGAAGCCGCAGAACAACGCGCGCAACAGTCGGCCTTACCCGGCAAACGACGACAGCCGCGACCGCCGCCGTCATCGCGACCACGACGATGGCCCGACCCCGGTCGGCTTCGGCGACGATATCCCCGCCTTCATGCTGATCGCCGGCAGCGCCAAGGTCTAAGCATTATCATGGGTAGGCCCGGCATTGATTTTCCGGGTCTCGGCGTTGGCCTGGTGATTCTGCGCGACGCCAGGATCCTTCTTTACAAACGCATGCGACCACCTGAAGCCGGCTATTGGAATATCGTTGGCGGCAAGGTGGATCACATGGAGCCGGCTGAGACTGCCGCGCGCCGCGAGGCCGAAGAAGAAACCGGTCTGACGATCGGCCGCATCGAACGAATCGGCATGACCGAACAGATCATCGATGCCGACCGCCAACACTGGATGTCGATTCTCTATCTCGCCCGCGACGTCGAGGGCGAGCCGCAGCTGACCGAACCGGACAAGCTTTCGGATTTCGGCTGGTTTCCCCTGACGGATTTACCCGAGCCACTGTCGGCCTTCACCAAGGCGGCGATCGCAGCCTTGTCGCCCGCTGAACGCGGCTAACTATTCGGCGCGAAGCGACGCCTCATAGGCAAGCCTCACCCATTTCGCCATCAGATCGGGATCGTCGTAGGCCTCGTCGGGGATCGACCAATAGGGCATTTTTACCGGCTTGCCCTTCTTGCCCTCATAAGTCCATTGCGTGGCGCCGGCAGCGGCAAATTCCGGGGCGCTCGTCTCATCGGCCTTCAGCAGCATCTCGTCGCGCACTTCAAGCGCGATGATCCGCCCGAGATGATAGATGCCTTTGCCGCCAAACATGCGCTTGACCGTGACGGGGCCGAGCCCCTGAAACATTTCCTCGATCCCGGCATTGTCCATTCTCTACTACCCTCGAAATGCTTCCGAAAGGATGCACGGCGCTCTTATCACAGCGCGTGATAATCCCGGTTCATATAGATGAGCGCCGGGTGCTTTTCGCTGAAGCGGACAGCCGCGACCTCGCCGAAGATGACATTGTGCGTCGGCATTTCCTTGATATCGATCACCCGGCAATCGAAGGCGGCAAGTGCGTCGGCTAGCACGGGCGCACCGGTGGCAAGCATCTCGAAACGGGCGCTGGCGAAACGGTCGTCATTGGCAAGCGACGTGCGCCCGGAAAAGGCATCGGCAACACCCTGATGGTGGGCGCCGAGCGTGTTCAGCGCGAAAATGCCGCTGCGAAAGAAGATCTCGTTCTTCGGATTGGTGTTGTTGAGGCAGATCAGCACCGAGGCCGGATTGTCCGAGACCGAGCAGGCGGCGGTGATGGTGACGCCGCGGCGCAGCTCGCCCATCGCCGTCGTCACGAGCTGCACGTGGCCGGCATAACGGCTCATGGCATCGCGATAAAGGCCGGGGTCGATATGCTGCCTGTTCAACACCTGCTTCTCCCGTACGCGCTTACTCTGTCTGGATCCACTTGCTATCGCGCCAATATGGCGAGCATCGGTTACCTTTTCTACAATAGGACCGGTGAAAAGCGCTGTGTTGCGCTTGTTTTTCTTTGACGATCGCGGCCTTGCGGATAAAAGGGCATGGACGATGGCTAGGGATCTCCGCCTTTCATGATCAACCTGCGTGGCATAGCAGCTTTTCTGGCGCTGCTGGGAGCGGCGGCTGAAAGCCATGCGGCCGGCTTGACGATCGGTGTCGTCGCCCCTCAGAACGGACCGCTCGCCCTCCTCGGCGCCCAGATTGCCGCCGGCGCCGGTTTCGAGATCCAGCAATCCGGAAATACCCTCGTCGCCATCAACGAGACCTGCGAGGACAATAGCGGTGCCGCGATCGCCGATGCGCTTGTCAATGCCAAGGTGCAGGTCGCGGTCGGCTTTCTCTGCAGCGAAACGCTCGAAGGCGCGCTGCCGAAGCTGAAGGACGCCAATATTCCCGCGATCACCGTCTCCGTGCGCTCCCGCATCCTGATGGAGGATGCGCTGAAGAACGGTTGGCCGCTCTTTCGGGCAGCGCCCGCCGACGGTGCCGAAGCGGCAAAGATCATCGAGGTGATCTTGAAGGACTGGGCCGCCGATCCGATCGCCTTGATCGAGGACGGCACCATCCATGGTCGCGAACTGACGGAAGCGGTGCGCAATGCGCTGGAGCAGAACGGCCTGAAGCCGGTCTTTACCGACACCTACCGGCCGGGACAGGAACAGCAGATCGCCCTCGTCCGCCGCCTGAAAAGAGCCGGCGCCACCAGGGTCTTCATCGGCGGCGACCGCAACGATGTCGCCGTCATCGCCCGCGACGCCAAGGTCGAGAACATCCAGCTATCCATCCTCGGCGGCGATGCCATGCGCGCTGCCGACCAGCCGCTGCCGCTGGATGCCGGCGTGCGTGCTGTCGCCCTGCCCGAATACGCCATCCTGCCGGAAGGCACGGCTGCGGCCGACGCGCTACGCGCCAAAGGCATCGAGCCGGAAGGTTATGTCCTGCCGTCGCTGGCCGCGGCCCTCATTGCCGGCCAGGCCGGGCAAGCCGCCGCTGCGGCGGGCAAGCCCCTCCAGGAGACGCTTCTCGGCACGACATTCCAGACACCGGTCGGCACCATTGCCTTCACCGGTGCGCATGAACTTTCGCAAAATCCCTACCGCCTGCTCGAATGGCGGGGCAACGGCTTTTTTCCACCGGCCGCGCCGACGCAATGAGCGGCGCGCCAGCCTTGAATTCGGGCCCGGCGCTCAAATGGCGGCCCATACGGAGTAAGATTTGATGACGCTGCCCATTCGCATTGCCCCCTCGATCCTCGCGGCGGATTTCGCCAGGCTCGGCGAGGAGGTGCGCGACGTGACGGCCGCCGGCGCCGACTGGATCCATCTCGACGTGATGGATGGGCATTTCGTGCCGAACATCTCCTTCGGCCCCGATGTCATCAAGTCGCTGCGCTCCTATACATCGGCCACCTTCGACTGCCACCTGATGATCTCGCCGGTCGACGACTATCTCGAAGCCTTCGCCAAGGCCGGCTGCGACCGTATCACCGTCCATGCCGAAGCCGGACCGCATCTGCACCGCTCGCTGCAGACCATCCGCAATCTCGGCAAGAAGGTTGGCGTGACGATCAATCCGGCGACGCCGCTCAGCGCTATCGAAAACGTGCTCGACGATGTCGATCTCATCCTGATCATGTCGGTCAATCCAGGTTTCGGCGGGCAGAAATTCATTCCGGCGATGGCGAAGAAGATCGCGGCGGCGAAATCACTGATCGGTGACCGGCCGATCGAACTCCAGGTCGACGGCGGCGTCACGGTGGAAACGGCGCCTGCGATCGCGCGGGCGGGCGGCAACGTTCTGGTCGCCGGCTCGGCAATTTTCAAGGGCGATACGGTCGAGGATTATCGCCGGACTGTCGCCGATCTGCGTCAGGCAGCCGAAGGGGCACGAGCATGAACAAACGTCTGATCATCGGTGGCATGCTTGCTGCCGCATTTGCCGGCCTGCCCGGCCTGTCACTTGCCGGCGACATCGCCAATATCCAGCCGATCGGCTTTTCCGCGGACGGCAAGGTCTTTGGATTTCAGGAGTTCGGCATCGAGGAGAGCGGCAACCTTCCCTACTCCAACACCTATTTCATCGATACCGAAGACGGCCACTATCTCGAGGGCACGCCCTTCCATACCGAACTGACCGATAAGGACGCCAATCTCTCCAAGGCGCGGCGGCAGAACCTGACGGCGGCGCGCAGCCAGATGGACAAATACGATCTCCTGACCAATCCCGGCCTGATCGCCGCCTTCAATCCGCCGACCGAACTCGGCTCCCCTTCGAAGACGATCCGCTACACGACGCTTGCGACCGACGGCCCGCCGAAAGCGCCTTACACGCTCTCGCTCGGCGAGATGCCGGTGCCGACGCCGAAGGATTGCGCTGCAGTCGACAAGCGGGTCATCAGCTTCAGCCTGCAGATGATCGAGAAGGAAGGCGCTCCGAACCGGCAGGCGGCGCGCCAGGCCACCGCAGTTCCGGCCGAGCGCGTATGTTCCGTCGAATACCGGATCGGCGGCGCCGTGGTCTATCAGCCGGAGGCCGGAAACCAGGTTCACATCGCCCTCGTCCTGGCCTTCGATGCCGACAGGAACGGACGCTGGATTGCCGTTCCGGTTCATCCCTGAGCATGGATCGCCCGAGGACGGATCGCCCCAGGATGGATCGTCTAAGAGCTGCACGGCCGCCCTATCCCGATCTGATTGCCGGTGCGTTGCTTTGGGGCATGCAGATGCTTGCCGCCGCAATGCTCGGCCTTTACCTGCGCAACGGCCTGCAGACGAGCCGCCTTGCCGAGATCGCCGCACTCTATTTCGCCGGCGGCCTGTTCGCCTGGCCGTTCGCCCTGCCGGTTGCCCGCTTCCTTGCCTTTGACAGGCCGCTGGAAACGCGTTTTGCCGCTTTTTTCGTGACGCTGACAGCGGCCACGATCCTGATGACCGCCTTCCTCTTCGCCATGGAATACCGGATCTTCTATTCGCGCTGGCATGCGCCCTTCGGCAGTATCGTCTGGGCTTTCCAGTTCGTCTTCACCAGTATCAGCGCAGTCTATCAGTTCCTGGTGATCGGCCTGCGCCTCTTCCTGCCGCTCGGCCTCGTCTGCCTTGTCGCAAGCAGCTATCATCTTGCCAAACGCATGCGTTGAGATTGCCGCCTGTCTTTGCTACAGGGGCGCTAACAAACCTCTTGAAAGGCAGCCGCCCATGATCTCGCGTTATTCCCGGCCCGAAATGGTCGCCATCTGGTCTCCCGAAACCAAGTTCCGCATCTGGTTCGAGATCGAGGCGCATGCCTGCGACGCGCTGGCCGAACTCGGCGTCATCCCGAAATCGGCTGCAAAGACAATCTGGGAGAAAGGCGGCGCCGCCACCTTCGACGTCGACCGCATCGACGAGATCGAGGCCGTCACCAAACACGACGTCATCGCCTTCCTCACCCATCTCGCCGAGATCGTCGGCCCGGATGCGCGCTTCGTCCACCAGGGCATGACCTCGTCCGACGTGCTCGACACCTGCTTCAACGTCCAGCTGGTACGCGCCACCGACATCCTGCTTGCCGATATCGACCGGCTGCTCGAAGCGCTGAAAAGCCGCGCCTTCGAACATAAGGAAACCGTCACCATCGGCCGTTCGCACGGCATCCATGCCGAGCCCACCACCTTCGGCGTCAAGCTGGCGCTTGCCTATGCCGAATTCGAGCGCTGCCGCCAGCGTCTCGTCGCCGCCCGCGAGGAAGTCGCGACCTGCGCCATCTCAGGCGCCGTCGGTACCTTCGCCAATATCGATCCGCGCGTCGAGGAACATGTCGCAGAAGCCCTCGGCCTGAAGGCCGAGCCGGTCTCGACGCAGGTCATCCCGCGCGACCGTCACGCCATGTATTTCGCCACGCTCGGCGTCGTCGCCTCCTCGATCGAGCGGCTGGCGACCGAAATCCGCCACCTGCAGCGCACCGAGGTGCTGGAAGCCGAGGAATATTTCTCCCCCGGCCAGAAGGGCTCTTCGGCCATGCCGCACAAGCGCAACCCGGTTCTGACCGAAAACCTGACCGGCCTTGCCCGCATGGTCCGTTCCTACGCCATGCCGGCGATGGAAAACGTCGCCCTCTGGCACGAGCGCGATATCTCGCATTCCTCTGTCGAGCGCATGATCGGCCCCGATGCCACCGTGACGCTCGATTTCGCCCTGTCGCGGCTTGCCGGCGTCATCGAAAAGCTGCTGGTCTATCCCGAGAACATGGAGAAGAACCTCAACAAGTTCCGCGGCCTCGTCCATTCGCAGCGCGTCCTGCTGGCACTGACCCAGGCCGGCACTTCCCGCGAGGATGCCTATCGCCTCGTCCAGCGCAACGCCATGAAGGTCTGGGAACAGGGCAAGGATTTCCTGGAAGAGCTGCTCGCCGATGCCGAAGTCCGCGCTGCCCTCTCGGAGGAAGACATCCGCGAAAAATTCGACCTCGGCTACCACACGAAACACGTCGACACGATCTTCCGGCGCGTGTTTGGAGGAGCGTAAGCGGGCTTGAGATCGGTGTTTATCGATGGAAGCGAGCGATAAGCTCGACGCCTGCTTCGGAAGTAGCGCTTTGGATCTCAGTGATGATGATATCCCCACGCCCGGCCGACGCATTTCGCGTTTTTGGATTTGATGAGAGGTGAAAGTCGCCCCCTGCTTCACAATTCGCTATGACCGGATTTCAGCCGCTGACGCGGTGATGCGTGCCGCCCAAAACACAATATCAACAATGACAACAGAGGTTCTCATGAAGAAAGCATTCATTCTGTCGGTTGCCACGATGTGCGCCAGTGCAGCATTGGCGAGTTGCACGACGACCGGTCCGGATGGATTGTCGCATTACCAAAGGAATATCAGCGTGGCGAGCGGCGAGCGCACCAAGATTGGCGTTGCCTTCAGCCTCAACCCTGACTGTAGCGCGAAAGTTGTACCCGAGGTCCGCATCCGCGAGGCCCCAAAACATGGCAACGTGGAGAGCCTGCGCGAACTCGCGTTCCCCCATGGCAAGGGTGAATATAAGAAGTGCAATGGCACAAAGGTACCTACCACGGTAGGGTACTATACATCTGACAAGGGCTTTGTCGGCAAGGACAGAATTGTAATTCGCACGTCCGATAAAAACGGCATTGTCACCGAAGGGGTGCTGAATATTACGGTTGTCGAATAGTCATGCTGCGTTGGCGGCCGGTATCGTAATCTTATGATGCCGCCTGCCCCAGAACCCAATTTCAATACTGGTGAGAATTCCATGAACATCCGATACGGACTTTTGGGTTCGGCCCTTCTTCTCATTGCCGGGGGACATGCCCAAGCGCAGGAGATCAAAAAGGTAAATACTTCCGCTACAGTCATCTCCGGCAGTCGAACCATCATTTATCAATCGTCATTTGTGAATCCCGACTGCAGCTTGGCCGCTGTGCCGCGTCTAAAGATTCTGGACGGCGGCAAACATGGAGAGATTCAAATCGTCCATGAAAAGGTGTTTCCGATTTTCAAGCGAAGCAATCCCCGCTTCAAATGCAATGGCCGCCAGGTCGAGGGAGCTGTGGTCTACTATACGCCAGGCGCCAAGTTCACTGGATCCGATAAAATCAAGTTGCGAGAGTCGAGCGAGTCTGAGGCTGGCGTTTGGGAGATCACTGCCCGTGTAACTGTCGTTGACTGACAGGGTTTAGGGAGCTTTGTCAGGCCTGCATGCTTATACCCCGGCGACTTCACTGCCGAAGCATTGGGCCTGGCGCTTTCGCCGGGCATGTCCGTCACCGTTGAAGTCAAGACTGGCAGCCGGCGCATCCTTGAATATCTCTTGCGTTAGCGGAGATCGGATCGGAAGCGATGCAGGAAAGATAAGCCTGGTAAAAATAGCCGACCGATCTCTACCTCTGCTTCACCGGCTTGGCTGAAACCCGTCGTTTGCGCACCTCCGCCTTTTTCGACGGCGCCGCATTCGCTGCTTCGGTTGAGTCCGATGTCCAGCAAGCCTCCCTCTCACCCCTGCCCTTTGCGGCCTTCGCGACCAGCTCGTCGAGACGTTTCAGTTCTTCCTCGTCGAGATTCTCGATGCCGATGAAACGGTTCTCGGCATGGCTGGTCAGGATGATTTCGTTGAGCTTTGCCTGGATCGCCCTGGTGTCGCGCGTTTGGGCGTTCTGCAGCACGAAGACCATCAGGAAAGTGACGATCGTCGTGCCGGTATTGATGACCAGCTGCCAGGTTTCCGAATAGTCGAAGAAGGGGCCGAGTGCCGCCCAGATGACGACGGCAATCAGTGCCAGGATGAAGATGACAGGCTTGCCCGCCCATTCCGATACCTTGGTTGCGAAGTGGGCAAACAGATGCTTCATCGTCACCTCAAAGATCCTCCCTCGAAGTCTCCAGAGCACGATGCCGACGACATCATGCTCTCGGCTAAACAAACTCCGAGGCAGGTTCGAGGTTCCCCCCGGAATCGAGATTCCTCCCGGTCCGGGATTCCCCGCAGAAAGCGCCGTGGTTACGCTGTGGCTTCCCGCGCAATCAGCTTGCGATAGAGATGCCAGGTCGCATGGCCGAGGATCGGGATGACGAGCGCAAGCCCGGCAAAGACCGGGATCGTGCCGATGAGGAGTAGCGCGGCGACAATCAGGCCCCAGAGCAGCACCGGCACCGGATTGAGAATCGTCGCGCGGATCGACGCCGTGACGGCAGCGACTGCCCCGACATCGCGGTCGAGCAGCAGCGGAAAGGTGATCACGGTCATCGCCAGCACGACGAGCGCAAAGACGAAGCCGGTGAGATTGCCCCAGATGATCAACTGCATGCCCTCTGACGTGCCGAAGACCTGGCGGAAGAAATCCCCCATGCTGCGCGGAAAGACCTCGCCGAGCAGATTGCTATAGAGCGTCTGCGCCGTCACCAGCCAGACGACGAAGAGGCCGCAGAGCATCAGCCCGACCGCGACAATCGACGGCAGCGCCGGTGAATGGCGTACGTCCAGCGCATGCGTCCAGGACGCGTCGAGGCCGGCCTCGCGCCGGCGGCTGATCTCATAGAGGCCAATCGCTGCGATCGGGCCGATCAGCACGAAACCCGCCATCAGCGGGAAGACCATCGGCAAAAGGTTGGCGCCCGAGGTCCACAGCGTCAGGAAGACGCCGGCGATCGGGTACATCAGGCACAGGAACACATAATGGGACGGTTTCTCCATGAAATCTTCGTATCCGCGCTTTAGCGCGTCGAAGACGTCAGCGATACCGATGCGATTGACAACGGGCCGCGCCAAGCTTTCGCTGGCACCCGTCATGACATGAAATGCCGCCATGGTTTTCTCCTCCTCAGCCGAGACCTGATCGGCGGCGGACAGCATCGGCGGGCAAGCCGATACGAATTCCGCAACCGGCACTGGAGCAATATAGCAACTTTCAACGCCTGTGTCGCTCTCTCCCTTGACACTCCCTCTTGACATCTTGGACCAGCTTTCTCACATCGGCGGCACTATGAAAGCCTCAGACGCAGATATCCTCATCATCCCCGGTTACACCAATTCCGGCCCGAGCCACTGGCAAAGCCGCTGGGAGGCAAAGCTCAGCACGGCGCGGCGCGTCGAACAGGCCGAATGGACGAAGCCGGTCCGCGAGGACTGGATCGCCCGCATCGCCGAGGAGGTGAACGCCTCGACCCGCCCGGTCGTCCTCGTCGCCCATTCGCTGGGCGTGCCTTCGGTGATCCACGCCATCCCGCATTTCCGCAACCGCGTGGCGGGCGCTTTCCTGGTCGCCCCGCCCGATGTTGCCAATCCCGACATTCGCCCGAAGCACCTGATGACTTTCGGCCCCTATCCGCGCGATCCGCTGCCCTTCCCGTCGATCACGGTGGCCAGCCGCAACGATCCGTTCGGCAGCTACGAGCATGCCGACGATGTCGCCAGCAGCTGGGGCTCCTTCCTCGTCGATGCCGGCGAGTCCGGTCATATCAATGCCGATTCCGGTCACGGCCCGTGGCCAGAAGGCACCATGGTCTTTGCCCAGTTCCTCGGCCGGCTCTCCCCCTGATCGAGGAAAAGGCGCTATCCCGCTTGTTGAGCAAGTGCTTTCTAAGTCTTTCTTAATGGAATGACAGCAGACTGCGCCGAGGTGAGATAAGCGAGAATGCCCGTGAAGAAAGCCCATCCAGAGGCCGGTGATCCGCATGGCGATGCGGCTGAGGCAGGTATCGGCAATGGGCCGACCGACGATTCCGACCTGGCAGAGCGGGAAACCCGCTGGAACCATGCGCTCGTCGGCTCGGGCCTTGGCGTATGGGATCACAACTACCGTCTCGACCGGAAATATTACTCGCAGACGTGGAAAACCATCCGCGGCATGGCACCCGACGAAGAAGCCGCCGGCGAATACGATACCTGGCTGCAGTTGGTCCATCCCGATGATCGCGATTTCGTCGTCCATGCGATCGACCGGCAGAATGCCGGCGATCCGCATTACCAGATCTTCGAATATCGCGAGCGTCACAAGGATGGCCACTGGGTCTGGATCGAGTGTCGCGGCGCCTGCGTGGAATGGGACGAGAATGGCGTGCCGACGCGCATCGTCGGCACGGATACCGATATCACCGCCCGCAAGCAGGCCGAGGAGACGCTGTCGCGTTTGTCGCGCCGGCTCGATCTGGCGCTGGAGATTTCCCGCATCGGCGTCTTCGAGGCGGATATCGAGCATGATACCGTCGAATGGGACGACCGCCTCATTGCCATTTACGGGCTGCAGGGCGCCTCACGCCAGATCGCCAGCGACGCCTGGGCGAAAAGCCTGCATCCCGACGACCGCGAGCGTGTGCTTGGCTTGTCGGACCGTAGCGTCGAAAGCGGCAGTGATTTCCAGCAGGAATACCGCATCATCCGCGGCGACGGCGCCGAACGCGTCATCCGCGCCCGCTCGGCCTTCTTCATCGACGGCAACGGCCACCGCAAGCTGATCGGCGCCAACTGGGACGTCACCGAGGAAGTCGCACTGCGCAACGAGCTGCGCCGTGCCAAGGATCTGGCCGAGGCGCGCAACCGCGAGCTCGAAGCCGCCAAGGAGAGCATCGAGCATCTGGCGTTGCACGATTACCTCACCGGCCTGCCGAACCGCCGCTATCTCGACAAGATGCTGGACGAGCGTGCGGCCGAATGCCGGGCCAAGGGCATGGCGATGGCGATCCTGCATATCGATCTCGACCGCTTCAAGCAGATCAACGACACGCTCGGCCACCGGGCCGGCGATGCCATGCTGCAGCATGCCGCAAGCGTGCTGAGAACGTCCGTCCGCGCCGTCGACTTCGTGGCCCGCATCGGCGGCGACGAATTCGTCATCCTCTGCATCGTCGATCCCGCATCGAAGAAGATCGCCAGTCTTGCCGAACGTGTCATCCGCGAATTGCGCAAACCCGTCAGATATGAGGGACACGATTGCCGTTTCGGCGCCAGCATCGGCATCGCCATCGATAGCGGACCGACGCTCGACGCCAAGCAGATGCTGCTCGACGCCGATATCGCCCTCTACCGTGCCAAGGGCCTAGGCCGCAACCGCTTCGAATTCTTCTCGGCCGCTGCCCGCCGCGACATCATCTCCGCCAAGCACCTTGCCGACGAGATCTTGATCGGTCTTGAGCGCAATGAATTCGTGCCTTTCTATCAGCTGCAGTTCGATGCCCGCACGCTCGATGTCGCAGGCGTCGAAACACTTGCCCGCTGGCAGCACCCTGTGCACGGGCTGCTGACGCCCGACCGCTTCCTCGACATTGCAGAGGATCTCGACGTCGTCTCGACTATCGACGCCCTCATCCTGGAGCGTGCCATTGCCGACCGGAAGGTGTGGCTGAAGGACGGGCTGCCGATCCCGAAGATATCGGTCAACGTCTCCGCCAGGCGGCTCGCCGATCCCGATCTGGGCAAAAAGCTCCGCGCCTTGAAGATTGAGCCCGGCACCTTCTCCTTCGAGCTGCTGGAATCGATCTCGCTCGACGATTGCGACGAGGCGGTGGTCGCCAACCTGAAAAAGCTGCGCAAGCTCGGCATCGACATCCAGATCGACGATTTCGGCACCGGCCATGCCTCGATCGTCAGCCTGCTGCGCCTGAGCCCGAAGACGCTGAAGATCGACCGCGAGCTGATCCGCATGCTGCCGCAATCGGCAGAGCAGCGCAAACTGGTCGGCTCGATCATCGATATCGGTCGCTCGCTGAACATCCTCGTCATCGCCGAGGGCGTCGAGACGGCGGAGCATATCCGCATTCTCGAAGAACTCGACTGTGACACGCTGCAGGGCTACGCGCTCGCCCGGCCGATGCCGGCCATGCAGATCCCCTCCTTCATCCGCGCCGGAAGCTGGCGCCACGGGCAAATCGCCGCTCGCGCCTTGCAGGCGCAGCTTCGCCGCGCCCTGCCAGGCAGAGCCGCCAAATAAAAACCTGCATAAGCGGCCCGCCATTTCGCCTTCATTCCACCGTAGAGGAAAAGGCGCTAAACTGGTCTTGCGAATTCATTCGATTCTCTTGGCAGTATTCCGTAAAATCGGAAACCGGGCCGCGAAATCCGGAAACCAGGGAAGGAGCGACAGGCGGATTGTGAAACCATCTCTTTTCCTTTAAGGGGACGCCACGAGATAGATCCACTCGCGCTATCCCAAGAGCGCCAACAACAGAGAATGACCACGATGAACCGTCGCCGCCGTATCTACGAGGGCAAGGCAAAGATTCTGTATGAGGGCCCGGAACCGGGTACTTTGATCCAGTTCTTCAAGGACGATGCCACTGCCTTCAACAAGAAGAAACACGAAGTCATCGATGGCAAGGGCGTCCTCAACAACCGCATCTGCGAATATATCTTCAGCCATCTGAACAAGATCGGCATCCCTACTCATTTCATCCGCCGGCTCAACATGCGCGAGCAGTTGATCAAGGAAGTGGAGATGATCCCGCTGGAGATCGTCGTGCGCAATGTCGCGGCCGGTTCTCTCGCCAAGCGGCTCGGCATCGACGAAGGCGTCGTGCTGCCGCGCTCGATCATCGAATTCTATTACAAGTCCGACGCGCTCGACGATCCGATGGTCTCCGAAGAGCACATCACCGCCTTCGGCTGGGCAAACCCCGCCGAACTCGATGACATCATGGCGCTTGCCATTCGCGTCAACGACTTCATGACCGGCCTCTTCCTCGGCGTCGGCATCCAGCTCGTCGATTTCAAGATCGAATGCGGCCGCCTCTTCGAAGGCGATATGATGCGCATCATCCTCGCCGACGAGATCTCGCCGGACAGCTGCCGGCTCTGGGATATCGAAACCCACGAGAAGATGGACAAGGACCGCTTCCGCCGTGACCTCGGCGGGTTGCTCGAAGCCTATTCCGAAGTCGCGCGCCGTCTCGGCATCATCAATGAAAACGAGCCTGTGCGCGGCACCGGCCCGGTTCTCGTCAAGTAAGGCAGGAAAGACAAAGTGATCAAGGCTCGTGTCACCGTCACGCTGAAAAACGGCGTTCTCGATCCGCAGGGCAAGGCTATCGAGGGTGCGCTTGGCGCCCTCGGCTTCTCGGGCGTCGGCCATGTAAGACAAGGCAAAGTCTTCGACCTGGAATTGGAAGGCGCCGACAAGGGCAAGGCCGAGGCTGACCTCAAGGCCATGTGCGAAAAACTGCTCGCCAACACGGTGATCGAGAACTACGCAATCGCGATCGACTGATGATCACAGACCCGTCGTCTGGCGGACTTTGAGGATTTGGCGTCATGATGAAAGCAAAGCTGGAGACGGAAGTCTCGAAATATATGAGCTATGTTTTGCGTCATGCGCCTGATGCTGCGGGCTTGACGCTTGATAGCGAGGGTTGGGTGTCGTTTGACGAACTCGAAAAAGCGTTGGCGTCGAAATACGACGTTTCCCGCGCCGATATCATCGAGATTGTCGAGAACAATCCGAAGAAGCGCTTTACGCTTACCGATAACAGAATTCGCGCAAACCAAGGTCATAGCGTCGACGTCGATCTCGCATTGAACCAGGTTGAACCGCCCGCCGCTCTTTTTCACGGCACGTCTCTGACGAACTGGCAGTCGATCGAGCGCGAAGGCTTGAAGAAGATGCAGCGGCACCACATTCATCTGTCGGCGGATGTCGAAACGGCGAAAATCGTCGCAACGCGCCGCAAGGGTGAACATATCATCCTACGTGTGGACGCGGCCCGCATGTTTTCAGAAGGTCATTCTTTCTTTGTCTCCGACAATGGAGTATGGCTCGCTGAAAGCGTTCCAGTTCAATATCTTTCGCGAAACGCAGGGACCCTATGAAATCAGCCGTCGTTCAACTTCCGGGCCTCAACCGCGACCGCGACATGATCGCGGCCCTGACCAAGATCTCCGGCCAGGCACCGGTAACGATCTGGCAGACGGAAACCGAGTTCCCCGATGTCGACCTGATCGTCATCCCCGGCGGCTTTTCCTATGGCGATTATCTGCGCTGCGGCGCGATCGCCGCCCGCATGCCGGTCATGCAGGCAATCATCGACAAGGCTGCAAAGGGCGTGAAGGTGCTCGGCGTCTGCAACGGCTTCCAGATCCTCGTCGAGGCTGGCCTGCTGCCCGGCGCGCTGATGCGCAATTCCTCGCTGAAATTCGTCTGCCGCGAGATCAAGCTCGAAGTCGTCAATGCCGAGACGGACTTCACCCGCGCCTACGCGCAGGGCCAGGTCATCCGCTGCCCGGTCGCCCATCATGACGGCAATTATTTCGCCGACGATGCGACGTTGGCTGCGATCGAAGGCAATGGCCAGGTAGTCTTCCGTTATGCCGAGGGCACCAACCCGAACGGCTCGATCAACGATATCGCCGCCGTCATGAACGAAAAGGGCAACGTGCTCGGCATGATGCCGCATCCCGAGAACCTGATCGAGGCTGCCCATGGCGGCTCGGACGGCCGCGGCCTCTTCGCCTCGGCGCTCGACGTCATCGCCGCCTAAACCTCGGCACTCAAAATCCTCTCATCCGGATCTGGAGCAAGATCGATGCGCCCTCGCCTCTCCGTCGCACACGCCGCCCTGTTGACCGCCATCGCAACCACGGTGGCAGCTTGCCAGACGCCGGCACCGACAGGCCCGAACCGCGCCGCTCTACCGACGATGGAACGCGTGGCGCTCGGCGCCAATGCCTGCTGGTTCAAATCGGGCGATCCGGCCTTTGCAGCCTATAAGCTCGCGCCGGAGCTCAATTCCTTCTCCGGCCGTCCGCGCATCCTGCTCGTCCATAAGGGCAGCCCGGAAAGCCGGCCGCTGCTCGTCGTCCAGGCCGAGGGAAGCCCGTCGCGCCTTCAGGCCTTCGGTCCGATGATGCAGGAACCGGTCGCCGGCCGCATCACCACCGACGTCAATCGCTGGTCCGGCGGCAACAAGGCCTGCAGCTGATCGTCCCGCTGACGGCGCCGCGCGTCTTCCAAGACGCACAAAGGGCGCTGCAACACCCTGAATGCCGCATATGTTCCTGAAATCGCTTCCGATTTAAGGAATGATACGGCAGCCCGAAAATGATCAGTCCCAGAAAAATGACTTGCCGACTTCGCGCGCGGCATCGGACTGCGACACGCCGATATCCTTGAGCGCGGTCGCCGTCAGTTCCCTCAGCGCGCGCCGGCCTTCCCGCTTCTGATGCCAGAGAAGAATGGCAGCCCAGATCCGGCCCCGGCGCGTCGTCACCTCGGCGGGCGCGGCGGGGAGGATGATCTGCCTCCTGTCCTCGTAAGAGACAATCGGTACAATCGGCATTTTGATCTCAGGTAAGGCAGACATTCCAGGGATCCTCTCGGCTTGCCATTGGAATTGACTCATACGCTTGACCGATACAATGTGCCAATATATACAATTGTCACCATGACAAATTGGCTTCCCGATATTTCCCGCGGTTCCGGGCCGGTCTATCTCCGGCTTGCCGACAGCATCGAATCCGCCATATCAAGCGGCGCCCTGCCCGCCGGCAGCAAGCTGCCGCCGCAACGCAACCTCGCCTATGATATTGGCGTGACGATCGGCACGATCGGCCGCGCCTATGCGCTGGTGCATGAGCGCGGCCTGGTCGCCGGCGAAGTGGGGCGCGGCACCTATGTGCTGAACCGCTCCGAAACGCCGCCCGGCGAACAGATCGATCCGCTAACCGTCTCGCTCGGCGGCACCCGCGTCCAGGATGCGCCGGCGAACAAGATCCGCTTCGACACGACAGCCGCTCCCGATCTCGGCCAGGGCAAGATCATAGCAGGCATCCTCGCCGAGATCGGCGAGCAGCATCTTGCCGAAATTTCCTCCTATTCCCGGAGCTTCCCGCGCAACTGGTTCGAGGCCGGCCGCCTGTGGCTTGCCCGCAGCGGCTGGACGCCGGAGGTCGAAAACATCGTGCCGACGCTCGGCGCTCATGCAGCGGCGATATCAGTCATCGCCGCTGTCTCGGCGCCGGGCGACAAGATCGTCTTCGAGGATCTCACCTATACCCAGGTCAGCCGCAGCGCCCGCCTGCTCGGCCGCCGCACGCTGACGGTCGATTCCGATGAACTCGGCGTGATCCCGGAGGATTTCGAGCGGCTCTGTCAGCAGCAGCATCCGAAGATCGCCTTCCTGATGCCGACCGTCCACAATCCGACGCTGGCGATCATGCCCTATGAGCGGCGCGCGGCCATCGCCGCAATCGCCAGGAAACATAGTGTCTGGCTGATCGAGGACGACCTCTACGGCGGCATGGCCGACGACGATACGCCGCTGCTCGCCTCGATTGCGCCCGATCGCACCTTCCTCGTCAACGGCCTGTCGAAATCGGTCGCCGCCGGCGTGCGCGGTGGCTGGGTCGCCTGCCCGCCGCATTTTGCCCAGCGCATCAAGGTGACGCACAGGATGATCACCGGCGGTCTGCCGTTCATTCTGGCGGAGACCTGTGCGCGCCTCGTCGAAAGCGGCATGGCGCACGAGATCCGCAAGGCAAGTGTCGAGGAACTTTCCCGGCGGGTCCGGCTCGCCCGCGAGCAGCTGCAGGGCTTCGATTTCGAATCGCACGTACACGCGCCCTTCCTCTGGCTGAAACTGCCGGAACCCTGGATGTCCGGCACCTTCAAGAATGCCGCCTTCCGCGACGGCGTGCTCGTCGACGACGAGGACGAGTTCAAGTCGGCGCGCGGAGAGAGGCCCTATCATCGCGTTCGCATCGGTTTTTCCTCGCCGAAGACCGGGCAGGAACTGATCTCGGGCCTGATGATCCTGCGCCGTCTGCTGGAAAACGGCGGCTCCGCCTATGATGGCGAAATATGACGTGTTGCAAATACACGCCATAAATCGGAAAAAACGCTGACGCCTATTCGGAGCGCTTTACCGACTCAACCTCCATGTTACCTCTTTGTTGTTCCCGTCTGACGCGAATCAAAGGACAGCAAATGAGGGTCGACTTCGGAAAGATCGCGTTGCGTTTTTTGGGTATGGCATCATTAGCAGCGGCAGCCGCCATCTCGGTTGCGGGCTCGGCAACTGCCGGCGAGCAGATATTTGATGAATTACGCTTCGGCGTCTCGGCCTCGGTACAATCGGGCCATTCCAGAGAAGACGGCGTCTTTCCGGAGATTACCGCTCTCTTCGATCCCTTCGGCTACGATACGGCGGTCGGCTGGCAGCAACAGCTGCTGCATCCTCGTGTGCATCTCGGCACCTCGATCGGCACGTCAGGCGAAGCCACCCAGTTCTTCACCGGATTCACCTGGACGGTCGATTTCAACGAGAAGCTTTTTGCCGAAGCCGGCTTCGGCGGCGTCATTCATACCGGCGAGCTCGACGGCGATGATGACGGTCCGGAACTCGGCTGTCGCGTCCTTTTCCACGAATATCTGGGCGCCGGCTATCGTTTCAACGCCCACTGGAATGTGATGGCCCAGGTCGCCCATTCCTCGCACGCCAATCTCTGCGACGGGCCAAACGACGGCATGACGCGCGCCGGCTTGCAGGTCGGCTACAAATTCTGAGAGTCCGTTCGACAATTTCAGCGGGTTGGCCGACGGATGATTGAACTGCTCATTACGGCCGTCTGATCGGCCATCGGCAGGCGGGAACCGTTCAGTCCCATGTGGGACGAACAGGCTTCAACTCGCCCTGACAAGCAGCAGCGACGCAGTCCGCCAGGCTGCCAAACCGAAGCGCCTTACCCGTCAATCCGGGACCGTAGTGAGCGAACTTCGCGGAATTGGTGATAATTGTATCGACCGATTTTGGGATGACAGGCTCCGCAAGTGTGCACCAGCACGCATCGGTTACGAATTCTACGCCGAAGTCCGACAATTTGCCGACGAGATTCGCAGCGGAAGCCCTTTCGAACGTCGCACGGTTGCAGGTAACCAGAACCTTGACGTCGGGATGTTTCGCCAAGCCTTCGCAGAGCGCGGCCAGCCGCTCGCATTCGTCGAAAGAGAAATGGGGATTGCCCAGCGCAACGAACTCGATGGCATCCACAGACCCGCCGTTGAGTTTCCTCCACTCCGCAACGACGTCCTTGGGACAGATTTCGTAGCTCGCCTTGATGTTGCTTCCGACAATGCTCTCAAGGCTGTCGGCCTCCGGCGTGACACCGACGATATGGAACATCGGAGAGCCTGATGTCGTCGCAAAACCCGCCCCGAACGCCTTTAGGTCGTCCAGATTCGGCTTCCAAGTCTCGAGGCCGATCACGACCGGAATTTCATCTCCGACAAGCTTGCCGATGTGGTAGCCGAGAATGGGGTAGACCATGTCATCCCAAGACACGAAGCCCGACACATTGACCACGAGGCTGGCGCGCCTGTTGTCGGCGATATGCGGCCCGGTCAGCGGCGCGCGCCCGGTGAGAGCGATGCACAGATCCAGGTAGTCAGGATACTTGGCAGTGCGAGCACCCAAAACACTGTTCGCGAATACGACGGCGTTCGACTCCGCCCAGGCCACCTGCTCACCCTGCCTGGGTGCGGACGACAGCTGATAGGGCGCGCAGGTGAACGTCTTTCGTGCTCCCATGGAGGCGTAAGCCTCACCCAATTCGGATGCGGGTCCGGCGACGCCGGGAGACACGCCCTGCTCCCGCCAACGCATCTGGTCCACCGATATCGAGTTCAGGGTCGTTGGAACGACAACCCTACCCTCCCAGTCCCGCATGCGTTTCGCGAATTCCAGGCTGGTCGGCCCGGTGTAGATGCAGCCATCGATGTGGACCTGGGAGATGTCGATAAGTTCCGTCGCTCCCTGAATTTCAGCCATGCGCGTCGTGGCCCTCATTGCCACCTGCACAGCCTTGCCCATCTCCCCGTTCAAAGCCGACCGATCCCTCGATGTCAGCGCTATCGAATTTCCATAGGTGCGATCGGCGGCATCGAAACCGGGGGCGGTTTCGATCCAGCTCGCGATGACCTTGTCGCCGATGAGGGTGACTTCAGGGATAGAGTGCAGCTCGGCGAAGTCGTCTTCGGAGAGCTGGACAACGGGGATCGATCGGCCGAACACTTCGTCAGCGACGATCACTCCGAGCGACAGTATTTCCTCCTGGCGCGAGACCACGATGCCGGCGGGAGCGTGCCCGTTCATGATCAGCTCCATAAGCACGCTGCTGCCCGTACACGAACCGCGTCCGCCGGGGATGGCGAGAATCTTTCCTGTCAGGACCTGTGTCGACAGGGGATGGTGACGGTCGATGACTTCTCCCGTCTGGGAGTCGACGCCGCCCCAGAAGCTGAGCGCCGTGTCGCTGAATACGATCGACCCCGTAGCGAAGCCAGCGACAAGCGCGCGCCCGGCAAACACCTTTTCGTCTGCCTGTTGTTGTATGTCCGGCATTGTATCTCGATACCATCAACCAAGAAGAAAAGTTTCCTATAGGAAACATCAGCGGCACACAAAAGCTGAGGCCGGAGCCTTGCCCCATTGCTATCGGTCGACAACCGAAAGCAAGTTGTCAAACAGACTTTGAGAAGCAGCCGCCTTTACCCAAGACAAAGAAGTCGCCCGCCCTCTGTTGACGGCGGGCATTTTCCTGTCGCGCGCCGTCGCTACATAAGCTAAAGACAGCGCAAAACGCGCCAGGGACTTTCCGCTCATGACCATTTCAAACACCATCCCGATCACGCCGGAACTCATCGCACGCCATGGCCTGAAGCCTGACGAGTACCAGCGTATTCTGGATCTGATCGGCCGCGAACCGAGCTTCACCGAGCTCGGCATCTTCTCGGCCATGTGGAACGAGCACTGCTCCTACAAATCCTCGAAGAAATGGTTGCGCACGCTGCCGACCAAGGGGCCGCGTGTCATCCAGGGCCCGGGTGAAAATGCCGGCGTGGTCGACATCGATGACGGCGATTGCGTCGTCTTCAAGATGGAGAGCCACAACCACCCCTCCTATATCGAACCTTATCAGGGCGCTGCGACCGGCGTCGGCGGCATCCTGCGTGACGTCTTCACCATGGGTGCGCGCCCGATCGCCGCGATGAACGCGCTGCGCTTCGGCGAGCCGGATCATCCGAAGACCCGCCATCTCGTTTCCGGCGTCGTTTCCGGCGTCGGCGGCTACGGCAATTCTTTCGGCGTACCGACGGTCGGCGGTGAGGTCGAGTTCGACGCCCGCTACAACGGCAATATCCTGGTCAATGCCTTTGCCGCCGGCATCGCCAAATCCAACGCCATCTTCCTGTCCGAAGCCAAGGGCGTCGGTCTTCCGGTCGTCTATCTCGGCGCCAAGACCGGCCGCGACGGCGTCGGCGGCGCGACGATGGCATCGGCCGAATTCGACGAATCGATTGAAGAGAAGCGCCCGACCGTACAGGTCGGCGACCCCTTCACCGAGAAATGCCTGCTGGAAGCCTGCCTCGAGCTGATGCAGACCGGGGCGGTCATCGCCATCCAGGACATGGGTGCAGCCGGCCTTACCTGCTCCGCCGTCGAAATGGGCGCCAAGGGTGATCTCGGCATCCTGCTCGAGCTCGACAAGGTGCCGGTGCGCGAAGAGAGAATGACGGCCTACGAGATGATGCTGTCTGAAAGCCAGGAGCGCATGCTCATGGTGCTGCAGCCGCAGAAGGAACAGGAAGCCAAGGCGATCTTCGTCAAGTGGGGCCTCGATTTCGCTATCGTCGGTAAGACGACCGACGACCTGCGCTTCCGCGTCATGCATCAGGGCGAGGAAGTCGCCAACCTGCCGATCAAGGATCTCGGCGACCAGGCGCCGGAATATGACCGCCCCTGGCGCGAATCCGGCAAGCATGGCCCCCTGCCCGCCAATCTCGTCGCCGCACCCGAGGATTACGGCCAGGCGCTGCTGCAACTCGTCGGCTCCGCCAACCAGTCGAGCCGCCGCTGGGTCTATGAGCAATACGACACGCTGATCCAGGGCAATTCGCTGCAGCTGCCGGGCGGCGATGCCGGCGTCGTGCGTGTCGACGGCCATCCCTCCAAGGCGCTCGCCTTCTCTTCCGACGTTACTCCGCGTTATGTCGAGGCAGACCCCTTCGAAGGCGGCAAGCAGGCGGTCGCCGAATGCTGGCGCAACATCACCGCGACAGGCGCCGAGCCGCTCGCCGCCACCGACAATTTGAACTTTGGCAATCCCGAAAAGCCCGAGATCATGGGCCAGTTCGTTCAGGCGGTGAAGGGTATCGGCGAGGCCTGCCGCGCGCTCGATTTCCCGATCGTCTCCGGCAACGTTTCGCTCTACAACGAGACCAACGGTGTCGCCATACTGCCGACCCCGACGATCGCAGGCGTCGGCCTGCTGCCGGATTGGCGCAAGATGGCCCGCATCGGCAGCGCCAACGATGGCGATAAGGTCATCATGATCGGCGTCGACGGCAGCCATCTCGGCCAGTCCGTCTATCTCCGCGACGTGCTTTCCAGCCGCGAAGGTCCGGCACCGGAGGTGGATCTGTTTGCCGAGCGCCGCAACGGCGATTTCGTTCGCTCCGTCATCCGCAACGGCCAGGCAACCGCCTGCCACGACATTTCCTCCGGTGGCCTTGCCGTGGCGCTCGCCGAAATGGCGATGGCCTCAGGCAAAGGCCTGACGATCGATCTGAGCGAAGGCAAGGGTGAACCGCATGCGCTGCTCTTCGGCGAGGATCAGGCGCGCTACGTCCTGACCTTGCCTGCCGATGTCGCCGATTTCGTCTGCGTCAATGCAGAAGGTGGCGGCGTTCCCTTCCGCCGTCTCGGCACGGTCGGAGGAACGGCGCTCGTCGTTGGCGATCTCATCTTGCTGCCGATTCAGCAATTGCGCGATGCCCATGAATCATGGTTCCCTGATTTCATGGAAGGCCGCGGCGAACTTGCCGCTGCGGAATGATGCGCAAGGAGTAACGATCATGGCCATGAAACCCGGCGATATCGAAGACATGATCAAGGCTGGGATTCCCGGTGCCAAAGTGACTATCCGCGATCTGGCGGGCGACGGCGATCACTACGCCGCCGAAGTCGTCGCCGAAGCCTTTCGCGGCAAGAGCCGTGTGCAGCAGCACCAAATGGTCTACGAGGCGCTGAAGGGCAATATGGGCGGCGTACTGCACGCTCTGGCCCTCCAGACCTCCGCGCCGGAATAGAGCCAGACGCAATCCGGATGACGATGCCCGGCCCTCAGCCGGGCATTCTCTTTTCGTCGGGATCGGCAAAGACCGAGGCCGGCATCGGTCCCGCGGTCATCAGCGTGAAATCAAACGATGCCTTGAGGTCCGGCCCAAGCACATATTGCCGGTGGACACGCAGCTGGTCCTTGCGGATCTTGCGGTAGTGTTCGCGCGTCAGCATCTGCTTGACGCGGATCAGGATCATTTTCGCGTGAGGTGCATCCGGATGGCCGGAGACGGCAACGACCGGCACCTTGTAGAAATTGATCGAATCCGTCAGGCACTGCACGTCGAGCCAGGAAATCTCGGGACAGCGGGCGATCAGCCCGACGCGGGCGCGAAGCAGCGTGGCCGATGACATGAGCGCACATTGCAGGATGGCGCTACCGAGTGTGGCAAACACCACGCGCTTGCCTTTGAATATCTCCGGCTCTCTTTCCAGCAATATGCCGATGACATGGGCGGCGACGCTCGATCCCATACTGTGCGAGGAGATCACATATTCGTCCGCCTCTTCCTCAAGCGCCTTGCGCACCGCAATGGCCTGGTCTTCCAGCCAGCCGTTGAAATCGGCTTGGTCCATGCGGCCGAGCGCCACGGCCATTTTCCAATCGGCAAAGAGATGCAGCGTATGGAAGCGTTCGGAAAACGGCAGGAAGGCGAAGATGAAGAAACAGAGCGCCAGCGGCCCGCTCCAGAGCATGTGCCATGGCGAAAAGCTAAGAGCATAGGGCAAGATGGCGATCTGCGCCGTCAGCGCGATCGCCAGCGCCGTCAGCAGGAACGGGAAGAGGAAGAACAGGCCGAAGCGCCAGGCGTGGTGGAAATATCCCCGCATCCCGCCTTCAAGCATGATCTCGGCGCAGCTTCGGAAGCCTGCAATGATCTGGCTCAGCGTGTTGCCGGCACGCAGCTTGCGCACCAGTGTGTCGTGATCGACCATGTGAATCCGGCTCTTCGTCTGCCAGCCGGGGAAACCGGTCTCTGATTCGGGCTCCGCCAACGCCCCAGCCGTCATCACCTCGAAACTGACCGGATCGCTCCCCTCGTCTGCTGCCCCCGTCTCGACCGAATAGCCCCAGACGGCGGCACTCTGCCTGGCCGAGCGCTCGTAGCGTGCCCTGTGGGCAACGCCGTCGAGCGGCTCGAAGCCCGTGAAATGCAGGACGACCCGCTTCTCGATCAGTTTCATTCCACTCTTCCGGCCGGGCGAATAGCCGGCATATTGCTGCGCCACTGATATCAGCAAAAAAGCAGCTATGGTCTCGAAGCCGTCTTGCTAACCGAACTCTTCCGGAATTCAATAGCAGCCATGTCGTTTCCATCACGAACGGAGGGGTTTTGTGGCCGACCTAGTCAAAGAATTGATATCAGGCGTCGTCGACAGCGTGCTGAAGGAGATCCTGAAGAAGACCACCGGCCGCGTCACGACGAAGCGCAAAAGACATAAGACACGCCCCGCCGCGACAACGAAGGTTGCGCGCAAGACGACCTCGGCCAAGTCCAAGCCCGCTCGCAAACAGGTCAGCAAGCGCCGCACCGCCGCCGGCCGCAGCCGCCAGCGACGCAGCTAAGGCACGATCAAAAGTGAGCGGTTTCGGACGAATTCTGCGGCGCTATTGAGGGCCTGAACCGATGATGCGCATTGTGAAAATCATTCTCGCGGCAGTCGTCGCGATCTGTCTCATCGCCGTTGCCGGCGTCTATGCCCTGTCGGAGATGCGTCTCTCCAGGACCTATGATGTCGCAGCGACCGATTTCACCGTCAAGACGACGCTGTCTGCGGAAGAATCCGAACGCCGCGCCCGCACGCTGATGTGCGGCGGCTGCCATCACGACGCCGGTTATGTGCTGCTCGATGAGCCGGGCGTCGGCCGGATCGTCGCGCCGAACATGACCCGCTTCGTGCCGATGTACAGCGACGCCGAACTCGTTCGCCTCATCCGCCATGGCGTCAAGAAGGACGGCACCGGTGCCGTCATCATGCCGGCGAGCAACTTCGCCAATATCAGCGACGACGACATGGCGGCAATCATCACCTGGCTGCGCAGTCTGAAGCAACTGCCCGACGCCGTCGAGGGAACGACACAGTGGGGGCCGCTCGGACGCATCGGCCTGGCGCTCGACAAGATCCCTTTCGAAGCCGATCTGGTACCGGCTGTCATCACCCCTGCCGCCACTCGCCCGGCCGATATCGGCGAATATACCTTCAAGACGGGTTGCGGCCATTGCCACAATCTCGATACGGCAAAACAGTCGGAAGCCTTCCTGGCGCCGGCGCTTAAGCCGCTGGCGCAATCCTATTCGGCTGCCGATTTCAAGACGCTGCTGCGCACCGGCAAGGGTGTCGGCGGCCGCGATCTCGGCGTGATGACGGAGGTTTCCCAATGGGACTTCAGCCATTTCACCGATGTGGAAATCGAACAGATTCAGATCTATCTCGCCCGTCGACCGTAACGCGACGGCAACAACCCGGCAGCGGCCTGCCCGAACTGGTCTTTTTTTGGTTCGGGCGGCTGGAATTCCTGCTGTCGCATGCTATCTAAAGGCAACGATTGAAACGGTGGGCCTTTAACCCGCCTGTTGAAAGGATTAGGTCCCATGAGCGGCATTCACGAATTCATCGGCAACGAAATCAAGAGCAACGACGTCGTCCTCTTCATGAAGGGCACGCCGCAGTTTCCGCAGTGCGGTTTCTCCGGCCAGGTCGTGCAGATTCTCGATTACATCGGCGTCGATTACAAGAGCGTCAACGTGCTCGCCGATTCGGAAATCCGCCAGGGCATCAAGGAATATTCCAACTGGCCGACGATCCCACAGCTCTACGTAAAGGGCGAGTTCGTCGGCGGCTGTGACATCGTCCGGGAAATGTTCCAGGCTGGTGAACTGCAGCAGCATCTCCAGGAAAATGGCATCGCCGTGCGCGCCGCCTCCTGACCGGTCACCGGACGTCCGCCCGGTTTCCAAATCTGTTTCTTGAGTTCGAGGCGCTGCGGCTAGCAGCGCCTTGACCTGTTTATGGGAATTTCATTGTGACAGATTCTTCACAAGCCGTGTCCGCGGGCCGCCTGCCCATGGGCAAGCGAGAATTCATCGCGCTCGCCGCCTTCCTGATGGCCATCAATTCGCTGGCGATCGACATCATGCTCCCGGCCTTGCAGCAGATCGGCGCGAGCCTCGGCGTCGAGAGCGAGAACCACCGGCAATTCGTCGTCTCCTCCTATCTGCTCGGCTTCGGCTGCGCCCAGCTTTTCTACGGACCGCTTTCCGACCGCTTCGGCCGCCGCACGCCGCTGTTGTTCGGCCTCGTCGTCTATATCGTTTCGGCCATCGGCATCGTCTTCGTTCCCTCCTTCGCCGGTCTGTTGGTGCTGCGTTTCGTCCAGGGCATCGGCTCGGCGGCCACCCGCGTCATTACCATCTCCATCGTCCGCGATATCTATGGTGGACGGCAGATGGCCGAGGTCATGTCGCTGATCATGATGGTCTTCATGATCGTGCCGGTGATTGCGCCCGGCACCGGCCAGATCGTCATGTTCTTCGGCAACTGGCACCTGATCTTCCTGTTCATCGCCACCATGGCGACCGCTATCGCCGTCTGGGCCTATCTGCGCCTGCCGGAAACCCTGCATCCCGCCAATGTCAGGCCCTTCACCGCCCGCTCGATCTTCGGCGCCTTCAAGCTGGTCCTGACCAATCGCGTCGCGCTCTGCTACACCATCGCCAGCACCTTCATCTTCGGCGCGCTGTTCGGCTTCATCAATTCGGCCCAGCAGGTCTATGTCGGCATCTACGATCTTGGCGTCTATTTCCCCTTCGCCTTCGCCGGCGTGGCGATCTTCATGTCGCTGTCGTCCTTCTTCAATTCGCGCTTCGTCGGCAAGCTCGGCATGCGCCGCCTGTCGCACGGCTCGCTCATCGGCTTCATCGCCATCAACACCATCTGGCTGATTGTCCAGCTGGCCAGCACCGAGCCGATGCCCTTCGCTCTGTTCATCTCCTTCTTCGGCCTTTCCATGTTCCAGTTCGGTTGGATCGGCTCGAACTTCAATTCGCTCGCCATGGAGCCGCTCGGCCACGTCGCCGGCACCGCCTCCTCGGTCCTCGGCTTCATGAGCACGGTCGGCGGCGCCATTATCGGCGCCGGCATCGGCCAGGCCTTCGACGGCACTGCGCTGCCGATGGTCGCCGGTTATTTCACCGTGTCGATCATCGGGCTCGTCTTCGTGCTGATCGCCGAAAAGGGCCGCCTCTTCCAATCGCAGAACCCAGCCGTCTGAACGGCGGGCCTCATTCGCATCCGGGATTTCACCACATGACGCCGCCGCATAAACCGCACCAGGAAAACCAGGGCTCCCGCCGCATCGGCATGGGCTTTGGCGAATTCGTCGTCACCATCGCCATCATGACCGCCAGCGTCGCTATGGCGATCGACAGCATGCTACCGGCATTGCCCAATATCGGCCATTCCCTCGGCGTCACCAATACCAACGACGCGCAGCTGATCATCGGCGTGTTCTTCTTAGGCTTCGGCGTCTCGCAGATCTTCTTCGGCAGCCTTTCGGATACGTTCGGCCGCCGCAACATCCTGCTCGGCGGCTTGGCCTGCTATATTGTCGGAATGTTTGCCGCCGCAGCGACCGGCAGCTTCGAAATGCTGCTCGTCATGCGTTTTGTCCAGGGTATTGGCGGTGCGGCCGTGCGTATCACCACCATGGCCATGGTGCGCGACTGCTTCGGTGGCCGCGAAATGGCCCGAGTCATGTCCTATGTGATGATCGTCTTCATGATCGTGCCGATCGTTGCCCCATCCGTCGGCCAACTCATTATCCTCTATGCCAACTGGCACTGGATCTTCATCCTGCTCGGCATCATCGCCACCATTCTGTTCGTCTGGGCTCTCCTGCGGCTGAAGGAATCGCTGCCGCCGGAAGAGCGGCTGCCGCTGTCGGTCGCCTCTGTCGTGGATGGCTTCAAGACCGTGCTCACCAACCGCATCACCTGCGGCTACATGATCGGCCTCACCATGTTCACCGGCGTCATCAGCGCCTATGTGATCTCGGTGCAGCAGGTCTTCGGCGAGGTCTACGGCCTTGGCGACTGGCTGCCGATCGCTTTTGCGGCCACCGCTGGCGGCATCGCCGTCGCCAATTTCGCCAACGGCTTCTTCGTCCGCAAATTCGGCATGCGCCGCATCTCGCACGCCGCCCTGCTGATTTTCACGGCGCTATCGGCTGTCGGCTTTTTTTATTCGCTGGCCGGCAAGCCCGATTTCGCCATTGCCTACGGCATCTTCACCATCGTGCTGATGATGTTTGCCCTGATCGCCACCAATTTCACCGCCATCTGCCTCGAGCCAATGGGTAATCTCGCCGGCACGGCGACCGCCATCACCGGCTTCGTTTCGACGACGGCCGGCGCCATCCTCGGCGGCCTGGTCGGCCAGATGTTCAACGGCACGGTGCAGCCGCTCTTCGGCGGCTTCGCGCTCTTCGGCGCGGTGACGATCGCAGCCACCCTTTGGGCCGAAAACGGCAAGCTCTTCACCCATCCAGGCGACAGCCCGCAGCTCGATCCGGGTGCGGCGCATTTCTGAAATGGGATCAATGCTGGACCCGGCGGGTTTAGTTTGTTGACAAACGTTCTTCACTCGACGTCATCCTCGGCCTTGTGCCGAGGATCTGCTGCATATCAACAAATTGCAGATGCTCGGGACAAGCCCGAGCATGACGAAAGAGGAGTTAGACAACCGTCTCAGCAGTCTGAAGCTCACCGGAACGGCGGGTTCAGACCGTAAAAACCTCACGCCGCAACACCTCCCACGAGGCCTTGTCGGGCGCAATCAGCAGCCCGCCATCGAGATGATGCGGCAGGTAGGGCGAGCCGTCGAAGCGCGCCGCATAGGCGCCCGCCTCCTGCGAGATCAGCGTACCGGCAAGGTGATCCCAGGGCATCAGCTTGTTGTACATGAGGTAATGCACATGGCCGCCGGCAAAGGTGCGGTATTCGTGGGCGGCGCAGCGGTAATTGGTGAGGAAGCGCACCTTGGCGAGATTGGCGAGCACTTCGGCCCGCTTCTCCTGCGGCAGGTAGCCTGTCGAGGCCATGCCGACCATATGCTCCAGTCCCACGGGAGCTGCGACCGACAGCCGCTCGGCGCCGCCATCCGGCCGCCGCAGCCAGGCGCCGCCGCCTTTTTCGGCCATCACCCAGTCGTCGCCCATCGGATCGTAGATAATGCCGGCAACTGTCTCGCCGCCGGAGATGACGGATGCCATGACGCCGAAGGCCGGGATGCCGGAGGCGAAATTGAACGTGCCGTCGACCGGATCGACGACGATCGCGAGATCGGCATGCTCGAGCCTGCCGAGCAAATCATGATCGGCCGCGACCGATTCTTCGCCGAGGAACAGCGCACCCGGCCAGAGTTGCGCAGATTCCGCCTTGATCATGCGCTCGGCCTGCTCATCGGCTTCGGTGACGAGATCGGTCGCCTCGCTCTTGGCGCGTACGTCGGCCTGGCTGAGCCGGCGAAAGCGCGGCAGGATCTCCGCCTTTGCCGCGCGGCGCAGCAAATCGGCAAGAAGGGTCGCGTCGACAATCGAAGTCATGTCAAATCCTCACGCTTGGGTCTCTCAGAAGAACCTTGAATCAGATGCCGACGATCTCGCGCCGGATGAGCTGCCAGCTCTCCTTGTCGGGCGCGGAGATGATACCGCCCACGGTCTCGCCGGGGCGATAGGGCGTGCCGTCGAATTTCGCCGTATGGCCGCCGGCCTCCTGATGCGCGAGCACCCCGGCCAGGTGATCCCAAGGCATCAGCTTCGCATGGCCGATGAAATGCAGCTTGCCGGAGGCGACCATCCAATATTCGTAGGCCGAGCAGTTGAAGGCGAAGGTCATCCGGATCTTCGCCATGTTGGCGCAGATACGCGCGCGATCCGGTTCGTCCATGTGGCTCCATGACAGGCCACCGACCATCTGGTTCAGGCTAGCAGGCTCAGCGACTTTCAGCTTTGTCGACTGCCCGTCCCGACGCGTCAGAAAGGCGCCTGCCCCCCTGATCGCGGTCACCGTGTCACCGAGAACAGGATCGTGAATGATGCCGGCGACCGTCTCGCCCCGGACGGTCACCGCCAACATGGTCCCGAAGACAGGAAGCCCGGCGGCGAAATTGAACGTCCCGTCGACAGGGTCGATGACGAAGGCGAGCTCGGCATCGGCAAGTGCCGGCACGACAGACCGGTCGGCGTCATAAGCCTCCTCGCCGACGACGAGTGCTGCGGGAAAGCGCTCTCTCAGCGCCGCGGTGATCCGGTGTTCGGCAAGCAGATCCGCTTGCGTCACCAGATCGATTGCCGAAGTCTTCTCCGAAACATCGGCAGCGCCGAGATTGCGGAAACGCGGCATGATCTCGGCTTGCGCCGCCTCTCTGACGCAATCGCCGAGAAAGAGAATATCCTGATCTGAAATAGTCATGCGAAATCCTGCCTCATTCAATAGCCTGCCTGCATAGCTGGCCTTTCATGAAGGATCGGTGACACCAAGGGTGGAAAAGTCGAAGAGTTTCGGATCGAGCAGATGCGACGGGTTCACATGCGAAAGCGCCCGCAGCATCGTATCCTTGCGGCCCGGCATCCGCCGCTCGATATCGGCAAGCATATCCTTCATCGCATTGCGCTGCAGCCCGTCCTGCGAGCCGCAGAGATCGCAGGGGATGATCGGAAACTGCATAGCGACGGCAAACTTCGCGAGGTCGTCCTCAGCGGCATAGGCGAGCGGACGGAGCACCATCAGATCGCCCTCGTCGTTCAGAAGCTTCGCCGGCATCGAGGCGAGCCGGCCGCCATGGAAGAAATTCATGAAGAAGGTTTCGAGAATGTCCTCGCGGTGATGGCCGAGCACCAGCGCATCGCAACCCTCTTCCCGCGCGACACGGTAGAGATTGCCGCGCCGCAGCCGCGAACAGAGCGAACAATAGGTGGCGCCTTCAGGCACCTTCTCCTTCACGATCGAATAGGTGTCGCGATACTCGATCCGGTGGCGGACGCCGATCTTGTTAAGATAATCCGGCAGAACGTGTTTCGGAAAGTTCGGCTGGCCCTGGTCAAGATTGCAGGCGATGAGCTCGACCGGCAGCAAGCCGCGCCATTTGAGATCGAGCAGCAGCGCCAACAGCCCATAAGAGTCCTTGCCACCGGAAAGGCCGACCAGCCAGCGCTTCTGGCCCTTCAGCATGTCGAAATCGTCGAAGGCCTGGCGCACCTGCCGCAGCAGCCGCTTGCGCAGCTTGTTGAAGGAGACCGAGCGCGGTGCATCGGCAAACAGCGCATGGCCGCTGGTGTCGGCTTCGCCGGTTTCCAAATCATCGGCGATGTTGGCTGCGATATTCATTGCTTCGTCCTACAGAAATTCCACATTTGCTCTAGCAGAAAGCTGCCTGGCAACACAGCATCAATCGCCGAAAACCGACCAGCCGGTGCGGGCTGCGAGCATTTCCAGCGCCGCGGCGCCGAGCTGCGAATTGCCGACCTTGTTCAGCCCCGGCGACCACACCGCGATCGAGGCAATGCCCGGCGCCACCGCAAAAATGCCGCCGCCGACGCCGCTCTTACCGGGCAGGCCGACATGATAGGCGAAGTCACCCGAGCCATCGTAATGGCCGCAGGTCAGCATCAGCGCATTGATGCGACGCGCCCGCTTCGGCGAGACCACCGAATGGCCGGTCGTCGGATTGCTGCCGCGCGCCGCCAGGAACAGCCCGGCGCGGGCGAGCTGCTCGCAGCTCATCGACAGCGCGCATTGATGGAAATAGACGCCGAGCACGTGGTCGACCGGATGGTCGAGATTGCGGTAGGCGCGCATGAAGTTGGCAAGCGCGAAATTGCGGTATCCCGTCTGCGTTTCCGAGCGCGCCACCTTGTCGTCGATGGTGATCGACTCGTCATCGGCGAGATAACGCACGAAGCGCAGCAGCTCGCCGATTGCCTCGCGCGGCGCATGGCCGGCCATGACGACGTCGCTGACGGCGATCGCGCCGGCATTGATGAAGGGGTTGCGGGGGATGCCGCTCTCATGCTCCAACTGGACGATCGAGTTGAAAGCCGATCCCGAGGGTTCGCGCCCGACCCGCTTCCACAGCCCCTCGCCGACCTTGCCGAGCGCCAGCGTCAGCATGAAGACCTTCGATATGCTCTGAATCGAGAAGGCGGTATCGGCATTGCCGACGCGATAGACTTTGCCGTCGACGGTGACGATCGCCATGCCGAACTGCTTCGGGTCGACCTTGGCGAGCTCCGGAATATAGTCCGCCACCTTGCCCTCGCCGATCCGCGGCTGGATATCGGCGTAGATGCTATCGAGGGTCGCCTGCAAATCTGCCATTGCTTCTCTCCAGATCGCAAAAAAGCCGCTCGAAAGAGCGGCTTTCCGTATATCGACGCATGCTGTTGTCTCGCAATCGGTTTCGACTGCGAGACGAATGCATTAACGCGAGTAGAATTCGACGACCAGATGCGGTTCCATGACGACCGGGAACGGAACGTCGCTGAGCGTCGGAACGCGGCCGAAGGTTGCGACCATCTTGCTGTGATCGACTTCGATGTAATCAGGAACGTCGCGCTCTGCGAGGCTGACGGCTTCCAGAACGATCACCAGCTGCTTCGACTTTTCGCGAACTTCGATGACATCGCCGGCCTTGCAACGGTAGGAACCGATGTTGACGCGCACACCGTTGACCGAGACGTGGCCATGGTTGACGAACTGGCGGGCAGCAAAGACCGTCGGAACGAACTTGGCGCGATAGACGATTGCGTCGAGGCGCGATTCCAGCAGGCCGATCAGATTTTCAGAAGTGTCGCCCTTGCGGCGGTCGGCTTCGGCGAAGATCGCGCGGAACTGCTTTTCGCGCAGGTCACCGTAGTAGCCCTTGAGCTTCTGCTTGGCGCGCAGCTGCACACCGAAGTCCGAAAGCTTGCCCTTGCGGCGCTGGCCGTGCTGGCCCGGGCCGTATTCGCGGCGGTTTACCGGGGACTTCGGACGGCCCCAGATGTTTTCGCCCATACGGCGGTCAATTTTGTACTTGGACGATTCGCGCTTGCTCATCGTATTTCCTTTCAAAGGTTTATGACGGCTTGTTGCCAAACCGCACGAAGGAAACACGCCCTCCTCTGGTCTTTTCCGAGACCTGACAGGATGTTCCGGTTAGCGAACAGGAACGATCCACGGGACATGTCAAATGAAACACCGGGCATTGCTGCCCGGTGCTTGCGGCGGTCTTTAGAGGGCCGTCATGAAATTGTCAACAGCGGCAAAGCTCGAAAGCACCACTATTCCGCCGCCAGCCGTGGGTCCCCGCCAGCATCAGGTGCGTTGGCGTCGCCCGGCGCCGTCTGGCAGTCCATATCAGGGAAAGCGACGATACGCTTGCCGGAAAAATCGGCGTGCACGACGATGATGCCCTGCTCCTCGAAATAGCCGAGCAGGCGCCGCGCACGGCGGGCGGAATGGGTGCCATAGGCACGGGCGATGCGGGCGTCCGACGGGCACGGCTCGCCGCAGACGGCGGCCTTGGCGAGCATCAGGAAGACGCCCTGCAGGTCGTCGGTGACACCTGAAGACAGCGACAGCGCCGTCGCCCAGGCATCGGTTGCGGCCGTTGCCGCATCGACGCCAGAGCGCGAGATCGCCACGCGCCGGCGGAAATCCGGCAGCGCGATCGGCGGTCCCGGCACGCGACGCATGCGCAGCCTTACCAGAAAGTCCTGGTAGAGCACCGAATCGGTGCGGAAGGCGGATGCCGGATCGTCCAGTATCTCGGCCAGCACACCTGCAAGGCGCTCCTCCCGCTCCTCGGCGGAGACTTCCACCTGGCTCGCCCTCGCCTCCGCAGGTACGGCCGATGCAGCCGGCGTTGAGCGCGAGAGTTCGGCCAGAATATCGGTCGTCGGCCGTGGCGCCGGCGGGGCGCGGCGCACCAGCGGGCGTTGGAATTCCTCCGGATCGGGCGTGAAGATCAGGTCTTCGACATCCTGCGGCGCATCCGGCAGCGGCATCAGTTTCGGGCTGGAGGAGCGCGCCGAGGTCTCCACCGCGCCGATCTGGATCGGCAGCGGCCGGCGCGACAGCGCGGGTCCGAGAGCGACGAAATTGCCGCGCTTCAGGTCGCGGAACATCTCGGCCTGGCGCCGGTCCATACCGAGCAGGTCGGCGGCGCGCGCCATGTCGATATCGAGGAAGGTGCGGCCCATCAGGAAGTTCGAGGCCTCAGCCGCAACGTTCTTGGCGAGCTTGGCAAGCCGCTGCGTCGCGATCACGCCGGCAAGGCCGCGCTTGCGGCCGCGGCACATCAGATTGGTCATCGCGCCGAGCGACATCTTGCGCGCATCTTCCGAGACATCGCCACCGACCGACGGCGCAAACATCTGCGCCTCGTCGACCACGACGAGAACCGGATACCAGTATTCGCGATCGGCATCGAACATGCCGTTGAGGAAGGCGGCGGCGGCGCGCATCTGGTCTTCGAGATCGAGGCCTTCGAGCGTCAGCACGCAGGAAACGCGATGCTGACGGATGCGGTTGGCAATGCCCGCCAACTCCGCCTCTGTGCGCTCACCGTCGACGACGACGTGGCCGAACCTGTCGCTGAGCGTGACGAAATCACCCTCGGGATCGATGATGACCTGCTGCACCCATTGCGCCGATTGCTCGAGCAGACGGCGCAGAAGATGCGATTTTCCGGAGCCGGAATTGCCCTGCACGAGCAGACGTGTCGCCAGCAGCTCCTCGATATCGAGCGTCGCCGGAGCGCCGGACGCCAATCCCATATCGATGCCAACCTGCACGTCCAATTCCCCTTACAAATTCCCGGCCCGTCTCTAGATCAGGATGATTTTAGGCCCGATCGGCCTAAAACCTGTTTCCTGATCTACATCAAAGAAATAGAGCATGATGTCGTCCGAAAACCGCGTACACTTTTCGGCATCATGCTCTAGCAGATTCGCAGGCACCGTTGTCGTCAAACCTTTAAGAACCCACAGGAAAGCCAGCCCTGGGAAATAAGGCTTCACACCGCCTCGCGCTCGACGAGGTCGCCCGCCATGTCCTTCTGCGTCGGAATCAGCAAACGTGTGCAGAGCAGGCTGACGAAAAGCGGCGCCAGCAAGACCGCAAGCCCCGCGCGCAAGCCCAGGAGTTCGCCGAGAAAGCCGATGATCGGCGGCCCGATGAGAAAACCGGTCAGGGCTGCGAAGGAAAGCGTCGCAACGCTTGAAGCGGGCGGGCGATCAGTCAGCGAAGCGACGGCCGTCACCGCAAGCGGAAACCCGACCGAGACGCCGACACCGACTGCGGCAAAGCCGAGTAGCGCAAGCGGCGTCGCCGGTGCAAGGAGAACGACGAGCATACCGGCAAGCGAGGCGATGCCGCAGCCACGGGCAATGGCAACCGCGCCGAAACGGCCTTTCATGTAATCACCGCTGAAGCGCCCCGCCGCAACCATGAAAGCGAAAACCGAATAACCGAGGCCGGTTTGTGCGCCTTCTGCATTCATGACATCGCGGAGGTAGACCGCCGACCAATCGGCGATCGCACCTTCGGTCATCGTCACGCCGAAGACGAAGGCGCAAATCCCGAGCAGAGCAAGACTGGGCAGCTTGAAGCCGGTCATTGCCTGCGAATTCTCCGCATGGTGACTTTCCGGCAATTTCGGCAGGCGCAGGCTGGCAATCAGCGCAGCCGGCAGGATAACGATCGCCGTGATCAGGATCGACCAGTGCGGCGAAAGCCCGAGGGCTATGGCACCAACGCCGATCAGGCTGCCGGCCATGATACCGAAACTCCAGAAGCCGTGGCAGCGGCTCATGATGATCAGCCCCGTCGCCTTCTCCGTCACATCGGCCTCGACATTCATGCCGAGTTCCACCGTCGAAAGCGCAACCCCAACGACAATCAAGGCGAAGAATAGAAGCATGACGCTGGGGGCGAAGGCTGGAAGCGAAACCACGGCAAGAAAGAAGATGAAACCATAGATGATCGCCATGCGCCCGCCGATGCGCGAGACGAGGCGGCCGGCAAACGGCAGGGTGATCAGCGTGCCGATCGGCAACCCCAGAAGTGCGACGGCGAGATCGGCGGTGCCGAGTTCAAGCTTCGCCTGGATATCAGGAATGCGCGGCAACCAGGCGCCAAAGGCTATCGGCTGCAGAAAGAAGATCAGCATGACAAGTCTTTGCAGCGGCACGGCGCATCCCTTTATGTATCGAGCGGCAAACACCCGCCCGCGATTCCCCACAGAGATGTTGCGCGATGACATCGGTGAAATAAAGCGCGCAGTGCCTTATCGCATGCTGAGACCGAAACCCTGCATCAGCCGGCGCGTCGCAAAGTCGGGATTGCCGGATGTAAAAACGGCAAAGTCGAAATTATCGGGGTGAACGGCATCGGCGATCTGCGGAACGAGTGTGCGCGCCCGCCGGGCAATGGCTTCTGCCGGATCCAGCCAGTCCACCGGCCAAGGCGCCAGTCTGCGGAATAGATTGGCCATGAAGGGATAATGCGTGCAGGCGAGCACGACGATATCGGTCTTGCGGCCTTCCTTCTCGACGAAACATTGGTCGATCTCGGTCAGCACCGCCTCATCGGAAACCGCGTCGCCCCGGATATAGGCCTCCGCCATGCGCGCCAAGTTTTCCGAGCCGACGAGCCGCACATGACATTGCTGCGCAAAGGACTGGATGAGATCGCGCGTATAGGCGCGCTTGACCGTGCCCGGCGTCGCGAGCACCGAGACCAGGCCGGAGCGCGTGCGCTCCGCCGCCGGTTTGATCGCCGGCACGGTGCCGACGAAGGTCATCTGAGGAAAGGCGGCGCGGAGATCGGCACCAACAAGCGTGAAGGCGGTGTTGCAGGCGATGATGCAGACTTCGGGATCGTGCTCCTCGAGCAGCCGGCCGAAAAGCCCGATCACCCGCTCCTTCAGCGCCTGTTCCTCCCAGCCGCCATAGGGAAAGCCGGCATCGTCGGCCACATAGATGAAGCCGCGTTCCGGCATCAGCACGCGCACCTCGCGCAGCACGGTCAGCCCGCCGATGCCGGAATCGAAGACGAGGACGGGTTTCAGCTCATGCGTCGGCGCTGTCATCGGGCGGTGTTTCCTTGGCCGCTGTCGGGAACCGGCCGCCGCGCGGGCTCTTGCGCGAGAAGCGGTCGAGGGAGGAGATGACGCCGCGCAGCACGCTGATTTCCTGCTCCGTGAAGGCCCGGCGGGAGAGTACGGCACGGAGATTGTCGACCATTTTTGGCTTTTTCCCGGCAGGGTGGAAATAACCACGCGCATCGAGCGCCTCCTCCAGCTGGTCGAACAGGCCGAACAGCTGGTCCTTGGTCGAGGGCGTCTGCCCCATTGCCTGGAAGGGCACCGCGCCGAGATCCTCCATGCCTGATTTCATCCACTCATAGGACATCAGCAGCACTGCCTGGGCGATGTTCAGCGAAGCAAAGGCCGGATTGACGGGGAAAGTGACGATCTCGTCTGCAAGCGCCACCTCCTCGTTGGTCAGCCCCCAGCGCTCGCGCCCAAAGAGGATTCCGGTTCCCTCGCCGGCACGAAACCTCGCCCGGAGCGTCTCGGCGGCAATGACCGGCGAACGCACCGGTTTGTAGCCGTCGCGCTCGCGCGCCGTCGTCGCATAGACGAAATTGAGGTCGGCGACCGCCTGTTCCAGCGTATCGTAGACCTTGGTCGCCTCGATGACGTGATCGGCCTTGGAGGCGGTCGCCAGGGCTTTCTCGTTCGGCCAGCCGTCGCGCGGATTGACGAGGCGCAGTTCAGCAAGGCCGAAATTCGCCATGGCGCGCGCCACCATGCCGATATTCTCGCCCATCTGCGGCTCGACCAGAATGATGGCCGGCCCTTCGGCCAGAAGTTGACGCTCGCTGTTCGTGCCTGCCATCGTTCTATCCCTGTTTCGAGCGCGCAATAACCTCGCCCGCTGCAAACGGCAAGACGTCAGCCTGCGGATAAAGCCTTTCCAGCGCAGAACCGATCATTTCGAGCCCCAGTCTCGCGCCCTCGCGCGACAGCGGCAGGTGCCGCCCTGTCGTCCGCGACGCCTTGCGCTCAATGAAGAAACAGGTCGAGCCGCGCGGGGCCGCATCCTTCATCAGCGCCAGATCCGACGCGATCAGCCTCTTCAGGTCGTCGGCCTCGGCCGGCGCTGTGGAACTCTTCGCCAGGATGCGCGCCCAGTAGGTGCAGGAAAGGAAGATCGCCAGCGTCTGGCGGATCTGGCCCGGCCGCGTCACCACCGACCAGGACGAGCCGAGCGGCTTCGCGGCCACCGTCACGTCGCGGTAGCAGGCATCGATCTTCTGCGACAGGGCGATCAGCTCGAAGCCGCTACTGCCCTCACCGATCGCGTTCAGCAGGTCCTCCAGCGCCTGGAACCAGCGGGCAAGTGCAGCATCGAGCGCACCCCGCGTGCGCGCCGGAAAGACGAGGAAGGCGACCGCCGTTCCGGCCACCGCGCCGATCACGGTCTCGCCGATGCGCAGCTGCAGCAGGTCGAGCGTTAGCACCCCGGTCATGCCGTAGACCAGGCAGAGCACGATCGAGATGAAGAAGGTCATCGTCGCATAGGAGACCTGCAGGAAATAGAAGGCGAGGAAGATGCAGATGACCGCAACCGGAATGGCGATTGCCAGCTGCCCCGAAATCAGCGTCGCCAACAGGAGCCCGATGGCGATCCCGAACACCGTGCCGAGCGAACGCGACAGCGCCTTCATCGCCGTGTCGCCGCGCGAATTGGTATTGGTGAAGACGAGGAAGGCGGCCAGCACCGCCCAGAACCAGCGCTCGCGCGACAGAAGCAGGCCGAAGCCCATGGCGATCGCCGAAGCGAGCGTGATCTGCAGCGCCGAACGCAGCAGCGGATTGGCAAAGGAAAAGTCGATCTTTTCAGGCTGCGCAGTGTCCCTGACGGCATCGATGCCGGCAAAGCCGGAGACCTGCCCCTCGCCAATCGCCTGCGTTAGCTGCTGCCGCGCCTCGCCGAGCCAGAGAAGCGCCCGCACAGTTTCGCCCTGCGGCTCGTCCTTGATGGCTTCCGCCATGGCGCTATAGGGTGCAAGTTCGGCTGCATCCGCCTCGATCACCGCATGGACGAGTGCGAAGGGCGGCGGGCTCTGGAAGCTCAGCACGATCGCGCTCTCAGCAGCAAGATGCGCGTCGAAGAGCCGGATTGCCAGCTCTGCGGCGGGATCGGCGGTGGCATCGAAAACCCCGCCGGCCGGGCGTGGAATGAAGGTTTCGGCCATCAGTACCACTTCCTTCAGCCGGTCTTCCAACTGACGCAGCTCCTGCCTGTCGGCTTCGCCGATCTCGGCGCCACCGGCAAGGGCGGCGAGCTTGAAGAGGATCTGATTGATCCGGCCGCGCACGCTTTCGAGCGACCGCAGCAGGTCGCGCCGCCAATCGTCCGGCAGGAGCACGGCTCTCACCAGATGCCCGAAGAGCACCGAAACGACGGGGCCGATCGCCACATCAGGCAGCTCGGCAAGAGAAGGCCGGAAATAAGACCCCATGAAATAGGAGGTGAAGGCGAACATGCCGATCGCAAAACCGCGCGGCCCGAACACGCGGCCCGCCGATGCGAGCGCGATCACCACCAGGAAGACGAGATCGGAGAGAAAGCGGTGATCTTCGAGGCCCGCCGCGATGGCGACAACGCCAAGGCTTGCGGCACAACCGAAGAGCCGCGTCACCAGTTGTCGCGCATTGCCCTTGTCGCGAACCGCCACCCCGCCCTCGATCGACAGCACGATGCCAAGGCCGAAAGCCGCCGTCGGCAAAGGCAGGATGAACATCTGGATGGCGAGGAGGACTAAAAAGGAGAAAGCGATCGTCAGCGTCACCCGCGAGGCCATCCGCAGGCGCGATAGCGCCGGATCGTTGGCAAGCAGCCAGTCGCGGAACTGAAAACCGGAAAACAAGTGCAAGAGCCCCTCATGCTGCCCAGGGATCGACAGATACCGCCGCAAGAGCGGAAATCAAACCACCCGAGATCGAATCCAGATGCTCTCGAATGTCGCGCGCCTATTGGCCCTTGGCAATCAGCGCCATCGTTGCCTTCAGGGAATCGCGCGCCTGCGTTTCGATATTTTCGGTGACGATATCGTCGATGACGGTTTTGCCGCCCTCTTCGACCACTTGGAAATGAACAGTCGTATAATCCTTGGCGTCAGCAGCGTCCGAGCAGGCGGATTTCTTGAAGCGCACGGTCACCTCGGCCACGCCGTCGACCACAGGCGCTGCCGCCATCGTCAGATCCTCCAGCGGGCAGGCATCCTGGCCGTTGACGATGACGTCGTAGTCGAAGGGCGAAATGCCGTCATCGTCGATGGCGGGAAACTGAGCCGCCGCCTGGTATTTCGCGACGAAATCGCGGCTGTAGAGATGGTCGAGCCGGCTCGCATCGAAGATGTCGGTCCAGTCGCTGTTATTGTCGGCCCAATTGCTCCTGGTCGCCTCCATGATCTCCTTCACGGGAGCGATGATATCGGCGGCATGGCCGGTGCCGGAAAAGGCGATAAGGCATGCGATAACAACGGCGATTGTCTTCATGGTCGAATGTCCGGGGCGGCAGATCGTGGCGGACACTAACCAAATTCCAGCACTTGGCAATGGCGGCAAAAACGCATTCTGAAACCCGTTGCAGCTTTGCGTTCCCGGTTCACAATGCTATAGCGCTCCTCATCACATCACCCACCCGGGACCCCCGTCCCCATTCAAGCTCGAACGAGGCAGATACATGAACAAGATCAAGGTCGCAAATCCCGTCGCCGATCTCGACGGCGATGAAATGACGCGCATCATCTGGCAGCTCATCAAGGATAAGCTGATCCATCCGTATCTTGACCTCGACATCGACTATTTCGACCTCTCGGTCGAAAACCGCGACGCCACCAACGACCAGGTCACCGTCGACGCCGCCAACGCCATCAAGAAATACGGCGTCGGCATCAAGTGCGCGACGATCACGCCGGATGAAGACCGCGTCAAGGAATTCAATCTCAAGCAGATGTGGAAGAGCCCGAACGGCACGATCCGCAACATTCTCGGCGGCGTCATCTTCCGCGAGCCGATCATTTGCCAGAACGTGCCGCGCCTCGTTCCCGGCTGGACCAAGCCGATCGTTGTCGGTCGTCATGCCTTCGGCGACCAGTACCGTGCCACCGACTTCCGCTTCCCCGGCAAGGGCAAGCTGACGATCAAGTTCGTCGGTGAAGACGGCACGGTTATCGAGAAGGACGTCTTCGACGCCCCCGGCTCCGGCGTTGCCATGGCCATGTACAATCTCGACGAGTCGATCCGCGAATTCGCCCGCGCCTCAATGATGTACGGCCTGATGCGTAAGTGGCCGGTTTATCTGTCGACCAAGAACACCATCCTCAAGGCCTATGACGGTCGCTTCAAGGACATCTTCGAAGAGGTGTACCAGACCGAATTCAAGGATCAGTTCAAGGAAGCCGGCATCACTTACGAACACCGCCTGATCGACGACATGGTCGCCTCGGCGCTGAAGTGGTCGGGCGGCTATGTCTGGGCCTGCAAGAATTATGACGGCGACGTCCAGTCCGACACCGTAGCCCAGGGCTTCGGCTCGCTCGGCCTGATGACCTCGGTTCTCTTGACGCCCGACGGCAAGACGGTCGAAGCCGAAGCCGCCCACGGCACGGTGACGCGTCACTATCGCCAGCACCAGAAGGGCCAGGAAACTTCGACGAACTCGATCGCCTCGATCTTCGCCTGGACCCGTGGCCTGGCGCACCGCGCCAAGCTCGACGACAATGCCGAGCTCGCCCGCTTCTCCTCGACGCTGGAAAAGGTCTGCGTCGACACCGTCGAATCCGGCTTCATGACCAAGGACCTGGCGCTGCTGATCGGCCCCGACCAGCCGTGGCTGTCGACCACCGCCTTCCTCGACAAGATCGACGAGAACCTGCAGAAGGCCATGGCGTAAGCCGGTCTTTTCGGTATAGCATTGAAACGGCGGGGCTTTCCCCGCCGTTTTCATTTGCGAGGATGAACCGATGACGGCAACCGTGCGCCCGCTCGAAGCCTCTGACCGTGCCGCCTGGGAACCTTTATGGGCTGCCTATCAGCACTTCTATGAAGTGGTCATCCCGCCTGAAACCACCGATCTCACCTGGGCTCGCTTCCACGACCCTGACGAACCGATGCATGCGCTCGGCGCCTTCGACGAAGACGGCCGCCTCGTCGGCATCGTCCATGCCATCTTTCACCGTTCCTGCTGGCTGCCGCAATGGACCTGCTATCTGCAGGATCTTTATGTCGAGAGCAGCCAGCGCGGGCTCGGCACCGGTGCTGCACTCATCGACGCCGTCGCAGATCTCGCGCGCGGAAACGGCGCAGGCAGGCTCTATTGGATGACGCACGAGGCCAACGCGACGGCGCGCCGGCTCTATGACAGCATCGCCGAGCGCTCCGGCTTCATCCAGTATCGCAAGGCGCTCTGACTGCTGGCGAAATTTGACATCAAGGGTTGATAAGTGTTGATTCTCGAAGGGGTGGTTCCGCAAACATAGGAACAACAGGAGGATCTCATGACCGAAGAACTGGTATTCTATACCAACCCGATGTCGCGCGGCCGCATCGCGCGCTGGATGCTGGAAGAGATCGGCCAGCCCTACCGCACCGAATACCTGACCTTCGGCGAGACGATGAAGGCGCCGGAATATCTCTCCGTCAATCCGATGGGCAAAGTGCCGGCGATCCGCCACGGCGATACCGTCGTTACCGAATGCGCGGCGATCTGCGCCTATCTCGCCGAAACCTTTCCCGACAAGGCGCTGGCGCCGAGGCCGGAAGAGCGCGCGGATTACTACCGCTGGATGTTCTTTGCCGCCGGTCCGCTCGAATCGGCGGTGACCATGAAGGCTCTCGGCTTCGAAATTCCGCAGGAACGCCTGCGCATGGCCGGCTGCGGCGGCTTCGGCGACGTGATGAACACACTCGAGAAAGCCGTCTCCGGTTCGACCTACGTCACCGGCGAGCGCTTCACCGCCGCCGACGTCTATGTCGGCTCCCATATCGCCTGGGGCCTCGGCTTCGGCTCCATCGAGAAGCGCCAAGCCTTCATCGACTATTTCGGCCGCATCAACGAGCGCGAGGCCTACAAGCGGGCGAACGCCCTCGATGACGAAGCCATCAAGACCATGCAGGCCGCTTGAGAGCTCGGGGACGCGGCAGATCCGCCGCCCCCCCAAATAGCGACCTCAGACGAGCGGCATATGAATATCCGTCAGAAGCTCGGTCGGCGACACCTCGCGCGGGTTGTTGAGGTATTCCTCGAACATCACCCTGTCCTTCAACTGCCGGCCGGATTTCGGCAGCCATTCGGCAAAGAGCCACCGATAGGACTTCGGCATATTAGCATAGGGACCCTTGTGGCGCAGCACCGCATAATCGCCGCCGTCGATGGTGCGCCGCTCGAACGGCGCCTCGACCGGCACGTCGGAAGCGCCGGTGACGCAGGCGATCGAGCGCAGCTTTTCTTCAGGCACGATGTCGGGATCGTCGAGATAGACGCCGATCATCCGCATGTCGGGCCTGGCGAGGCCGCGAGCATAAAGCGTGCCGAACAGCGTCTCGAAGGCCCTGTCGATATGCATGTAGGAGCCGGTATGGGCAACGCCGATCAGCTCGATCGGTCCGATCTCGCGTATGGTAACGTCTAACATTGCTTTGGTCTTTCCGTTGGGTGAGGGTTCAAAGGCTGTATGGCTTCCCTCTTTCCGGTAGCGCGCCGGCGGCATGCCGTAGACCGACTTGAAGATACGATTGAAGGATTGGAGATTGGGGTAGCCTGATCGCTTCGCAATTTCACTGACGGCAAGTTCCGTGCGGACGATCTCGCCAGCCGCGTGATGCAGCCTGAGCCGCTTGACGGTGGCCGCCAGCGTCTCGCCGTAAATCGCCCGGTAGATCCTGTGCCAGTGATAGCTCGACATGCAGGCGATTTCGGCAAGGCGTTCCATATCCAGCTCCTCGTCGAGGTGGTCGTGAATATAGGCCGAAACCCGTCTCAGACGGTTTTCATAAAGTGCCCATGCCGTTTCGCCATTCATCTCGGAACCTCGTGCAATCGATCGGCTTGAGAGAACCATATCCCGATTTGACAAATCCTGCTGACTTGCCCTCGGCAGTGAGCCGATGAAATGAGAAAGGCGGAAGCCAAGCCTCCGCCTTTTCGAAACGCATTGATTAGCCGGCTAATCAGCCGGCGAGTGCTACGGCAACGGCCTCGATCGCCTCGTCGGCCTTCGACCCATCGGGACCGCCGGCCTGGGCCATGTCGGGGCGGCCGCCGCCGCCCTTGCCGCCGAGGGCGGCAGAGGCGATGCGGACGAGATCGACGGCGCTGTAGCGTTGCACCAGATCCGGTGTCACCGCCACAACAGCACTTGCCTTGCCGTCGTCGGAAACGCCGACGAGGGCAACGACGCCCGAGCCGATGCTGGTCTTGCCGTCATCGGCCAGTCCCTTCAAATCCTTGGGATCGACACCCGAAATCGCCTTGCCGAGGAACTTGACGCCAGCAACTTCGCGCACGGCATCGACCGAGCCGCCCTGCCCGCCGCCCATGGCGAGTTTGCGCTTGGCGTCACCCAATTCCTTTTCGAGCTTGCGGCGCTCGTCCATCAGCGCTTCAACACGTGACAGCACTTCGCCCGGCTGCACCTTCAGCGAGGCGGCCAGTGTCTTCACGCGTTCGTCCTGTTCGGCCAGATATTCGCGCGCCGATTCGCCGGTGACGGCCTCGATGCGGCGAACGCCGGCGCCGACGGCACTTTCACCGAGAACACGGATCAGGCCGATCTGGCCTGTGGCCCCGACATGCGTGCCGCCGCAGAGTTCGATCGAATAGGCCTTGCCGGCCTTGGCGCCGCGCACACCCTCACCCATCGCCACGACCCGGACTTCATCGCCGTATTTTTCGCCGAACAGCGCCATCGCGCCTTCGGCGATCGCATCGTCGACGCTCATCAGCCTAGTTGTAACCGGCGAATTCTGCAGCACGATCTCGTTTGCCATGTCCTCGACGATCTTCAGCTCCTCGGCCGACATCGGCTTCGGATGCGAAACGTCGAAACGCAGGCGCTCGGGCGCAACCAGCGAACCCTTCTGCGCCACATGGGTGCCGAGCACTTCGCGCAAAGCCTCGTGTAGCAGGTGGGTCGCTGAGTGATTGGCGCGCAGCCGCGAACGGCGAGCATGATCGACCGTCAGCACGACTGCATCGCCATCCTTGAACACGCCGTCGATGACAGTACCCTGATGCACGAACAGGCCTTCGCCCCTCTTCTGCGTATCTGAAATCTCGATCTTGCCGTGGTCGGACGAGATTACGCCGGTATCGCCCATCTGGCCACCGGATTCGCCGTAGAATGGCGTCTGGCTGACGACGATCTGCACCTTGTCGCCGGCCTTGGCCGCGGTCGAAACCGCGCCCTCTTTGACGATCGCCTGCACGACGCCTTCAGCCGTTTCGGTGTCGTAGCCGAGGAATTCGGTCGCACCGTGTTTTTCCTTGAGCTCGAACCAGATGGTTTCCGTCGCCTTCTCGCCGGAACCGGCCCAGTGCGAGCGGGCTTCGGCCTTCTGGCGCTGCATCGCATCGGTGAAACCGGAGATGTCGACGCCGATCTCACGGGCACGCAGTGCATCCTGCGTCAGATCGAGCGGGAAGCCGTAGGTGTCGTAGAGCTTGAAGGCGGTCTCACCATCCAGCATATCGCCCTTGGAAAGATTCGTCGTCGCGTCTGACAGAAGCGACAGGCCGCGTTCCAGCGTCTTGCGGAAACGGTTTTCCTCCAGCTTCAGCGTTTCCGAGATCAGCGCCTCGGCGCGCACCAGTTCCGGATAGGCGCGGCCCATCTGCTGCACCAGCGTCGGCAGCAGCTTGTAGACCAGCGGTTCCTTGGCGCCGAGCAGTTGTGCATGGCGCATGGCGCGGCGCATGATGCGGCGCAGCACATAACCGCGGCCCTCATTCGACGGAAGCACGCCGTCGGCGATCAGGAAGGCTGAGGAGCGCAGATGGTCGGCAATGACGCGGTGGCTGGCGCTGCCTTCCGCCTTGACGCCCATCGTGTCCTCGATGGTGCCGATCAGCGTGCGGAAGAGATCGGTGTCAAATACGCTCTGAACGCCCTGCAGAACGGCGGCCATGCGCTCCAGGCCCATGCCGGTATCGATCGATGGGCGCGGGAGCGGCGAACGCTCGCCGGGTGCGGTCTGCTCGAACTGCATGAAGACCAGGTTCCAGAATTCCAGGAACCGGTCGCCATCTTCCTCCGGGGAGCCCGGAGGACCGCCCCAAACATTCTCACCCTGATCGATGAAGATTTCCGAGCACGGGCCGCAGGGGCCGGTATCGCCCATCTGCCAGAAATTGTCGGAGGTTGGAATGCGGATGATCTTATCGTCGGAAAAGCCAGCGATCTTCTTCCACAGCGTCGCAGCTTCTTCGTCCTCGGAATAGACGGTCACCAGCAGGCGGTTCTTCGGAAGGTCGAAGCCCTCGGTGACGAGCTTCCAGGCAAGCTCGATCGCATTCTCCTTGAAATAGTCGCCGAAGGAGAAGTTGCCGAGCATCTCGAAGAAGGTCAGGTGGCGTGCAGTATAGCCGACATTGTCGAGATCGTTGTGCTTGCCGCCGGCTCGCACGCATTTCTGCGAAGTCGTCGCCGTCGAATAGGGACGCTTTTCGAGGCCGGTGAAGACGTTCTTGAACTGCACCATGCCGGCATTGGTGAACATCAGCGTCGGGTCGTTGCGCGGCACGAGCGGGCTCGACGGAACGATCTCATGGCCGTTCTTCTTGAAATAGTCGAGGAAGGTCGACCGGATATCGTTCACGCCGCTCATGCTATGCCCTTCAATGCTGCCGGAGGCAGGTAAATACAAATCCATCGGCTTTTAACGTTCGCCCCCGCCACTGTCCAGCAGACAAACAAAACCGACCGCATTCTCATCAGGAATGCGGCCGGTTGGAACTGTCCGATGAGTTTAAGCGCGAAAATTACATTTCCGCGGAGGCATCGCCATCGCCGTCATCGGGCTCCGGTCCGCCATTCTGCAGGAAGCGGTCGGCGATCAGGCCGGCATTCTGGCGCAGCGACAGTTCGATCTCGCGGGCGAGGTCCGGATTATCGCGCAGGAAGGTCTTGGCGTTTTCGCGGCCCTGGCCGAGGCGCTGGCTGTTATAGGAGAACCAGGCGCCCGACTTTTCGACGATACCGGCCTTGACGCCGAGATCGACCAGTTCGCCGGTCTTGGAAACACCCTCACCATACATGATGTCGAACTCGACCTGCTTGAAGGGCGGCGCCATCTTGTTCTTGACGACCTTGACGCGGGTCTGGTTGCCGATCACCTCTTCGCGCTCCTTGACCGCGCCGATGCGGCGGATGTCGAGGCGCACGGAGGCGTAGAATTTCAGCGCATTGCCGCCCGTCGTCGTTTCCGGCGAGCCGAACATGACGCCGATCTTCATGCGGATCTGGTTGATGAAGATCACCATGGTGTTCGACTTCGAGATCGAAGCGGTGAGCTTGCGCAGCGCCTGGCTCATCAGTCGTGCCTGCAGGCCGGGAAGGCTGTCGCCCATCTCGCCTTCGATTTCGGCACGCGGCGTCAGGGCAGCGACCGAGTCAACGACCAGAACGTCGACGGCGCCGGAGCGCACCAGCGTATCGGTGATTTCGAGCGCCTGCTCGCCGGTATCGGGCTGCGAGATCAAAAGGTTCTGCAGGTCGACGCCAAGCTTGCGGGCATAGACGGGATCGAGCGCATGTTCGGCATCGACGAAGGCGCAGATGCCACCCTTCTTCTGCGCTTCGGCAATCGTCTGCAATGCAAGCGTCGTCTTGCCGGAGCTCTCCGGCCCGTAGATTTCGACGATGCGGCCCCTCGGCAGGCCACCAACGCCGAGTGCAATATCGAGGCCAAGCGAGCCGGTCGAGATCGTCTCGATCTCGACAACATTCTCGTTGGAGCCGAGTTTCATGATCGAGCCCTTGCCGAACGACCGCTCTATCTGTGAGAGTGCCGCTTCAAGCGCCTTGCTTTTGTCCACCGATTTGTCCTCTACCAGCCGCAATGAATTCTGAGACATCCGATCCACCTTTAGGTTATTGAAGCCGCTCTAGCAATGTCGAGTTTGTACCCTATTTGTTCCATTTTCGCAATAGGCGATCAAATAATTGAAAGAAAAAGGTAAAACGACCCGTGTTCTGTATTTGTTTTATCGATGGAAAGCAACGACTTAGGTTTGAAGTGCTGGCACGAGCGGCGCAAGGCGCATCGCATCGATTCGCCTTTCGGGCATCGGGAGAGCGGCTCGGATGAAGAAAAAGATTCTTGTTCTCGGCGGCGCCCATATCGATCGGCGTGGCCGCATCTCCGGCGAGACGGCGCCTGGCGCCAGCAATCCCGGCACCTGGTTCGAGGAGCCGGGCGGCGGTGGCTTCAATGCGGCGCGCAACCTGGCAAGGCTCGGTTTTCAGGTGACGATGATCTCGCCGCGCGGCGGCGATCCGATGGGCGAGACGGTCGGAGAAGCTGCCGATTTTGCCGGCATCGACGACCGGCCCTTCGTCTTCCTCGACCGCAAGACGCCGAGCTATACGGCAATCATCGAGAAGGACGGCAATCTGGTGATCGCCCTTGCCGACATGGATCTTTACCGCTTCTTCGTGCCACGGCGTCTCTCCATCCGCTGGGTGCGGGAGGCCTTCGCCGCCCATGACTTCATCCTTTTTGACGCCAACCTGCCGGAAGAGACGATCGCGGCGATCGTCGCGAAGGCGCACTCGCTAGGCAAGCCCATCGCGGCAATCGCCATCTCGCCGGCCAAGGTCGTCAGGCTGAAACCCTGCATCGGGGATATCGACTACCTGTTCCTGAATGAGGCAGAAGCTGCCGCCCTTGCCGGTGAGCGGCCGGAAGGGGCTGCAGGCTGGCCGCCGTTGCTGAACGAGATCGGCATCAGGAACGCCGTCGTCACCCGCGGCCGGCGCGAGCTCGTCGCGCTTTGCGACGGCCGCGCCGTGACGCTACAGCCGCCGATTGCCGACATCGTCGCCGATGTCACGGGTGCCGGCGATTCCCTTGCAGCCGGCACGCTCGCCGCATTGATATCAGGCCTGCCGCTCGAAGAAGCCGTCCGCCACGGCACTGCGGCCGCCATACTGACCGTGCAGTCGCGGCACGCCGTCAACGAAAATCTGACGCCCGATCTCCTGAATGAGGCGCTTGCCCTTGTCCCCAAGGTCAGAATTCTGCATTGAAGCGGCGAATTAAATAGTTGAGCATGATGTCGACCGAAAACCGCTCACCCTTTTCGGCATCATGCTCTGTCGATCACAGGACAAGACCATGACCAAGCCCATCTCCCCTCTTCTGCCGATCGCCTATTCGAAGGAAGTCGCCAGCGCCAAGCAGCGCGGCGCGCCGCTGGTGGCGCTGGAATCCACGATCATCACCCACGGCATGCCTTATCCCGGCAATATCGAGATGGCCCGCAGCGTCGAGGCGATCATCCGCGAACAGGGTGCGGTGCCGGCAACGATCGCCGTCATTCACGGCACGCTGCATATCGGCCTTGAAGCCGCGGAGCTGGAACAGTTGGCCAAGGCCACTGAAGTCATGAAGGTGTCGCGCGCCGATCTCGCCTTCGCCATCGCCGAGCGCCGCACCGGCGCCACCACGGTTGCGGCGACGATGATCGCGGCGGCGCGCGCCGGCATCCGCGTCTTTGCCACAGGCGGCATCGGCGGTGTGCATCGCGGCGCCGAGGAAAGCTTCGATATATCAGCCGATCTCGAGGAACTCGCGCGCACCGGCGTCATCGTCGTCTGCGCCGGCGCCAAGGCGATCCTCGACATTCCGAAGACGCTGGAAGTGCTGGAAACCCGCGGCGTGCCTGTCGTCACTTATGAGAGCGAGGAATTCCCCGCCTTCTGGTCGCGCTCCTCGGGCATCCGCAGCCCGCTGTCGCTGAACAGCCCGGCCGCCATCGCCAACTTCCAGACGGTGCGCGAACAACTCGGCGTCGACGGCGGCATGCTCGTCGCCAACCCCGTGCCTGAGGCCGACGAAATCGCGCGCGAGGAAATGGAAATCTATATCGAGCGGGCGCTCGACAGCGCCGAGCGCGACGAAGTCACCGGCAAGGCGGTCACACCCTATCTTCTGTCGACCATCTTCGACCTGACGGATGGCCAAAGCCTCAAGACCAATATCGCGCTCGTTGAAAACAATGCGCGGCTTGCCGCTGAGATTGCGGTGGCGCTGGGTGAATGAGGGGTGACGGGGCTGGGCCAGCATGGCCTTCAAAACGGTCGCGCCGTGTAAGCCCCCCTCTGCCCTGTGTCCAGCCGATAGATGGGTAACAGATTGAACCGGATAGATGGGTTACAGTTCTCCCCCTTGTAGACCAGTGTCCGCCCCTGCGCCGGCTGGTCGGGGTTGCAGGGCGCTGGGGCGGACAAGCCGCTTGGTCTTCTTGTCGATGATGCCGAGCGGATGGGCATGGAAGCGTAGCGTCCAGATGCCCGCTTCACTCTCCTCGATCGCCACGACCTCGCCGGCCAGCGCTGCTGCGACATAGACGAGGTCACCGTTCCATTTGATCTCGCCATTGGAGCGCACCCGGCGCACCGCCGCCTCGGCCGGATAGTCCGGTTCAGGCAGGCGGTCGGGCAGGCGCCGCAGTGACGGTCGGTAATGATCAGCAGGCACGTCCATAGCGAGCGCCTCGTGTGGACGCTCGGCGTTGTAATTCTGGCGAAATGCGTCAAAGACCGCCTGCTGCGCGGCATGGTCGACCTCCGGCGCCATGGCCAGCGGCAGCATCGTCAGATGGAAGCGTTCGTGGCGGCCGTTCTGCTGCGGTTTGCCCGGCTGGATGCGCTCCAGGCCGATGCCGAGCTTGATGAACCGTACAGCAAGCGTCGTCAGCCCGGTGACGCCGATCGCCGCGAAGGGCGAACCGTTGTCGCTGCGAAAGCGCTCCGGCAGTCCGTGCTCGGCAAACAGCCGCTCGAACACCGGCCAGGCCTCTACCTCGGCCGGCGTCGCGCAGGCTTCCAGCGCCAGCAGAAAGCGGCTCGCCGTATCCATCACCGTCAGTGGCTCGCAGCGCCGCCCATCGCGGGTCCTGAACCAGCCCTTGTAATCGGCGCTCCACACCGCATTGGGCCCGTTGGCCGGCGCGAACGGGCCGCAACCAGCCGCCCGCCAGCGATGCCGCCGGCGCCCGACCAGCCCGTGTCGCTTCAGGATCTCGCCTATCGTCGAGGCCGCCGGCCAGCAAAGCTGCGGCGCCGACCGCTTCAGCCGCGCCAGCACCTTCTTCGGCCCCCACTGCGGATTCGCCTCCTTCTCCGCCACGATCCGCGCCACCAGCTCCGCCGCCGTTGCCCGCCCGTGCTCAAGCGGCGCCCGCGGCAGGTCGATAAGCCCCGCAGGGCCGAGCGCCCGATACCGCTCCAACCATTTGTAGCCCGTCTTGCGCGATATCCCGTAGGCCGCACACAGCGCCGTCATCGTCTCCTCGCCCGCAAGACATTCCCCAACAAAGCGCAGCCGCTCGTCCATGATGCCAGTCTCTCTCCAAACCATCGCCGGGCCCTCCCGGCTGCTAGAGAACTGTCACCTATGTAAACGGTCCGTTCTGTTACCTATCTATCCGGGTCGGACACCTGCCGGGCATCTCCCCCACAGATGGGGAGATGACAAGCGGCGAGACCTTCGCATCACATCAACGTTTCGCCGAGCTGCAATGGATACTTGGCTAGGGAAGCCGGTGCGCCCAGCCGATCTCCCCACCCGTGGGGGAGATGCCCGGCAGGGCAGAAGGGGCTTGCACGGCACAGCTTCCCCGACAACCATCCCTTCCCTCACCCGTCCAGCGTCTCCTTGACGACGACAGCAAGCTGTTTCAGCGAAAACGGCTTCGGCAGGAAGCCAAATTTCGCTTCCGGCGGCAGGTTGCGGGCAAAGGCATCTTCGGCATAACCCGAGACGAATATGAACTTCATGTCGGGATAGGTCTTGCGCAGCTCGCGCAGCAGCGTCGGGCCGTCCATTTCGGGCATGACGACGTCGGAGACGACGATGTCGACCTTGCCGTCGAGTTCTTCCAAGATAGCCAGCGCCTCGACGCCCGAGCCCGCCTCGTGGACGGTGTAGCCGCGCGTTTCCAGCATGCGCTTGCCGCCGCGGCGCACCGCCTCCTCGTCTTCGACGAGAAGGATGACGGCCGATCCCGTCAGGTCCTCGGGCTGCTGCGGCGATACCGGCAGCGGCACCACTTCGGCTCCGGCGATGGCGCCGTCGATCGAACCCGCTTCGGCCGCAACCGCCGGCTCCGGGATGTGGCGCGGCAGGAAGACGCGGAAGGTCGTGCCCTTGCCGACTTCGGATTCCGGCTGGATGTAGCCGCCCGACTGTTTGACGATGCCATAGACCATGGCGAGGCCAAGACCGGTGCCCTTGCCGACATCCTTGGTGGTGAAGAACGGCTCGAAGATCTTGTCCATGATTTCAGGTGCGATGCCTGTGCCGTTATCCGCAACCTCGACCAGCACCATGTCCTCGGCCGGCATGTAGGAGTAATTGAAGGCCGAGACCTCGGCAGCGGTCAGGTTTCGGGTGCGCAATGTCAGCGTGCCACCCTCTGGCATCGCGTCGCGCGCATTGACGCAGAGATTGATCAGCACCTGCTCGAACTGCGAAAGGTCTGTTTTGACAGGCCAGAGGTCGCGGCCATATTGCACGTCGAGCTTGACATTGGTGCCTGATAGCAGCCGATCGACCAGCATACGCAGGTCGCCGACGACATCGGTGAGGTTCAGCACCGAGGGCCGCATCGTCTGCTTGCGTGAGAAGGCGAGCAGCTGGCGCACCAGCACTGCGGCGCGGTTGGCGTTGCGCTTGATCTCTATCAGATCGGCGAAGCTGGCATCGGCCGGCCGCGCCTGCAGCAGCAGATGGTCGGAGGAAAGCAGGATAGCCGTCAGCACGTTGTTGAAATCATGCGCGATGCCACCGGCGAGCGTTCCGACCGCATTCATCTTCTGCGTCTGCGCCATCTGCGCTTCCAGCGCCTTCTGCTCGGTCACCTCGACGGCATAGACGATCGCCGCTTCCTCGGGCGCCTCGTCGCTCTGGTCGATGACGGCATTGACATAGAAGCGGAAATAGCGCGCCTCGTCGGTCGGTGTGCGGGTGTCGAGCGGCGCGATGTCGCCCTGCCGATCCTTGGCCGCCGCCAGCGCCGCGGCCAGCTGTGGCCGGTCGCTTTCCTGCACGATGGTTTCAAGATGCGGCGCCTTTTCGAGATCGTCGCGAGAGACGACGCCGGAGAACATCTTCAGGAACGGCGCATTGGTTCGCAAGATGCGCCCGTTGCCGTCGACCGAGGCGATCGCCATCGGCGTATTGTTGAAGAAGCGGGTGAAGCGCATGGCGGCGGCCGAAGCGGACTGGCCGCCGGCATCGCCCTTTTCACGCGCCAGCACGATCGTCCGGCTTTCGCCGGGTGCGCCGTCGCGCATCGAGGTGACGCTGTGGACGATCTGTACCGGCAGGCTCTGGCCGTTGCTCTTGCGCAGGTCGAGATCGAGCGTCACGGTCTTCTTCAGGCCCGGTTCGGCCTGCACCGACTGGATCAGCGCCAGTCCCTCGCCCGCCACGACGTCGCCGATCGTCATCGAGCCCGGCACGAACTTGGTGAGGTCGAGGCCCAGCCATTCGGCAAGCGTCGCATTCAGGTAGAAGATCTCGCCCTTCCTGCCGGCGGAAAAGAAGCCGGCCGGCGCGTGGTCGAGATAATCGATCGCGTTCTGCAATTCCTTGAAGAAGCGCTCCTGGTCGTCGCGCTCCGTGGTGATGTCGGTGATCTGCCAGATCTGCAGCGGCTGGCCGCCGTTTTCCTCCGGCTGCAGCAGCCGCGCCTTCAGCCGGTACCAATGCGCGCCGGAGCTGTTGCTGCCAGGCCCGACGGCGCGCAGCAGGCGAAATTCCTCCCGGCCTTCCTTGCCCTCGCGCAGGCCGTTGACCAGCCGGTAGAGCGCCTCGTTGGATTCGCGGTGGCGCGACAGCAGCGTTTCCAGCGTCTGCACCTCGGTCGCCTTGCGCGCGCCGGTCAGCGCGCCATAGGCGGCATTGGCATAGATGATCCGGCCTTTTTCGTCGGTGATCAGCGTACCGTCGGGATGGCTGTTGAGGAAGGCGCGCGCCAGGCTGTCGGACTGGCGCTGCGGCATCACCTCGATGAAGCCGATGACCGAGGACACCAGGAAGAAGATGCCGACCATGGCGAGCACGCCGAGGCCGCCAAGCACGACCTCGTTGTCGAGCGATTTTTTGAAGAAGACGAAGGCGCCGGCAGCCGCAATCAGCACGAGCGCCAGCAGAAGAATGCGCAAGACCGTGCCAGAACGCCCCCCACGATCCACAAGCGGTGCGTTATAGTCGTCGGCCTGACGCGGTTTCGTCATATATTCCTCACATAAACCCTACCGCTTCGTAGCACGAACACGAAGCAGGAATCAGGCACTCTTTCCTTCTTAGCAATTTGCCGCGTCGGCAAAAACACCGCTGGCCGGCAAGACTGCTTGAATTCACAGGCAACAGCGCCATCTGCCCCAGAAACCCAAAGCTGCCGCCTGTGTGTGAGGTCGCCGAGTGCCTGGCAGCGGAACACGAAATCGCGTTCTCCCGTGACTGGACAGTATCGGCGGCCCTTGCCTAAGGAACGGAAAAGTCGTCAATATGTGCCGAATGCGAAATGGAGTGAGTGACTATGTTGGATGATGTTGTCGGAGCTTATGGCAGCCGTTTCCTGCTTGCCGCCGGTGGCGTCGGTCTGGCGCTTCTCCTGCTCATCATCGTGCTCTGGGTGATCCGCAGCCGGGCGCCCTCGCCCTTCGTGCGCGGCGGCCGCAACCGGCAGCCCCGGCTGCAGGTGCTGGATGCCGCAGCCGTCGATGCCCGTCGCCGGCTGGTGCTGGTGCGCCGCGACGACGTCGAACACCTGATCATGATCGGCGGCCCGAGCGATATCGTCATCGAAAGCCGTATCCTGCCCGCAGCGGCCGAACAGCCGGAAAGCGTCAGCGGCACGCAGCAGCCCGCCGAGCAGCGTCCGATATCGGTCGCGCGGCCGGAAACACCGCCGGTCTCTCCACCACGCCCGCCGGTCGCAGCCCGTGTCGAGCCGGCCGCCGAGCCCACTTTCTCTGCGCCGGTTTCGCCAGAGCCGCGCCCGCGCCCAGAACCACCGGCCCAACCGCCGTCTCAGCCTGCCGTGGCACCGCCGGTGGTCACGAGCCCTCTTCCGGCAGAGCCCGTGACAGCTCCGCTGTCGGCCGAACGCGACAATCCTCTGCGCGCCGTCCCGCCCCAGCCGCGCCCGCAGGAGCGTCCCGCCGCTCCCCCAGCCGCGCAGCCCGCACCGTTTCACGATGCCTCAAGTGCCGCCGAGATCCTCGATGCCGCCCGCCAGCGCGTGCTGCCGCAGCAGCGCATCGAACCCGAGGTCTCCGCCCCGCCTGTCCGGGACATGCCGGCGGCCGCGCGCGCCGCACCAGGTAGCGCCGAAGACGAGGCGGCTGCGCAGTCGGCAGCGGCGATCCGTCATGATTTCCAGCGGGTGCTGGAAGAGGAAATGTCGAACAATCTGACGGCCGAACGCATCGTGCCGGCGCCGGCAAACCAGGCGCCTCGCCAAGCGGTGTCGCAGCCGGCCAACCTGCCACGCCGTGATCCCGAGCTTGCCCCGATCACCGGCGCCGATACCGAGCTGCAGAAGGAAGTCGCCCGCATCTTCGGCGAAATGAGTGTCAATCGCGACAAGTGATGTCGGATTGCTAGAGCGCCCCTCCTTCATCACTAAGTTGCATAAAAGCCGCATTGCCCTGGCTTTCAGCACCCCGAACGGGCTTGGGGGCTCCCTTTCATGCCGATCATTTGTTATCCCTAGGGTTGAAGAGCGTCGGCGCATTCGAGGTTGCACTTTGCCTAAGTAAATACCGGTCTCACTCCAGTTTCACCCGTACTGCCGCAGAGCGATACGCTGGCGGCATGCGAACATGTTCATCGGGTGGTGGCGAGAGACCGGTTTGGCATTGTTACAATGTGCCATGTGCAGCTCCGCTGTCTCAGCTCTTCAGCCGCCCACAACATCGCCACACCGCGCCCGCAAGGGGTTTTCTCATGCACCATCTTGGTGGACTTCCGAACGGAAGACCAAGACGGTATGTGCAATACGCTTCGGGTCCGATGGACCATTATTCCCAAGACAGCTCCCCAGCCTTGGATTGCATGCGGCGGATGCGGAGGCCTGAGAGCCTTCCAATCCAGCGGCAAGATCCGGCTCAACGCCAACGGTCGCAAGCTCGACGCTTGGCTTATCTACAAATGCCTGACCTGCGAAAGGACATGGAACCGGCCAATCATCGAGCGCCGCAATGTTCGCGACATCGATCCTGCCGTCCTTGACGCGTTACAATCCAACGATCCCGACTGGATCCGGGCAGAAACCTTCAACCTCGAGGCTCTCCGGCACAAGTCGCAGCGTGTGGACGAGTTTGCTGAATTTGAAATCGCAAAGGAGATTCACCAGAAAACTGCAGATTGGACGAGATTGGCAATCGAACTGATGGTCCCGTTTCCAACCAGCACACGGCTTGACCGTCTGCTGGCCTCCGAGTTGAAAGTTTCGCGCTCGCGGCTGCAGGCTCTTCATAATCAAGGCATGGTTCTGACAAATCCTCACCCAGCAGACGTGATGCGGCGGCGAATCAAGAATGGCACCCTTATCGTGATCGACCTCGCCATGCAGGCCGATCGAGAGCAATCGTGGAAACCTCTGGCATCAGGAGATCCGCTGTAATCGCGGAAATCCGCGGCCACAACGGCTCGATCCTGGGCCTTTGTGGCTTGTTATCCAACACACCGGGATAAGGATAAACGAAAAAGCGCCACGATCAGATCGCGGCGCCTATTCTGCTTTCATGCCCGCATGAAAACTCTCATTCGTCGCGATAGACCTTTTCGCGGCGTTCGTGACGCTCCTGCGCCTCGATCGACAGTGTCGCGATCGGGCGGGCATCGAGACGCTTGAGGCCGATCGGTTCGCCGGTTTCCTCGCAATAGCCGTAGGTGCCGTCGTCGATGCGCTGCATTGCCGCGTCGATCTTCGAAATCAGCTTTCTCTGCCGATCACGGGCGCGAAGTTCGATCGCCCGATCTGTTTCCGACGACGCCCGGTCGGCGAGGTCGGGATGGTTTGCGCTTTCCTCGGCCAGATGGTCGAGTGTCTCACGCGCTTCTCTAAGGATATCATTTCTCCATGCAACCAGCTTGGCCCTGAAATAGGCGCGCTGGTTTACGTTCATGAACTCTTCCTCTTCCGAGGGAACGTAATTGCTAAGATCGATCTTCTCACTCAACGCGATTCTCCTGAAGAACATCTCATCTGGCCGGGTGTATATCCCAAGCGCTAGTCGCGATTCAAGCCAAATACGACAGGTAAACAGATTTTTAAATCTGTTACAATTTTCGGCTAACGATCTATTTTGTCATGGTTATTCCGGCCGCCGTTTTTTGCTTCGCCTTCAAAACGCCGTGTTGTCAGCCAGGTTTTAGGGAGTTGCGGCCTGACTGGCGATTGACGGCGGCCAATTACAACCGCTACTGAAAAGACCCGCCCGATCCTGGATTTGCCCATGACCGTACCCGTGCCTCCGCCCAACCGCATCTATCTCCTGCGTCATGCCGAGGCCGGCTGGGCCGAATCCGGACAGCGCGATTTCGACCGGCCGCTCAATGAAAAGGGCTTCGGCGATGCTGAGATCATCGCCGATAAGGCCGCCGACAAAGGCTACCGTCCCGATCTTCTGATCAGTTCGACGGCGCTGCGCTGCCGCGATACCGCCGATGCGGTCTACCGGGCGATAGGCCTCACGCTTGAGGTTCGTTATGTCGACGCGCTCTACAACGCCACGGTCGACACCTATCTCGAGATCATCGATGCGCAGGACGAATCTGCCGTTATGCTGGTCGGCCACAATCCGACCATGGAGCAGACGCTGGAGGCGCTGATCGGCCATGAGGCGATGGCAAGCGCCCTTCCCGGCGGCTTCCCGACGGCAGGCCTTGCCGTTGTCGATTACGACGCTTCGGGCGCCGTCTGGCGCCTTATCGATTTCGTGGTCGTCTGAAGACTTTCGCGCCGCTTCTTTTGCAGGCGGGGCGCCCTCCCTATATTGCGGGCAGTCACCAACCGGAATTGCGCCTTGCCGCCACGCCTGACATCTTTTGCCGATGACGCCCGCATCGCCTTCGACAATCTCGCCGATCGGGCGAGCGGGATCGTCAATCCGACCGTGCGGCTCGGCGTTACCGGCCTCTCCCGCTCCGGCAAGACGGTCTTCATCTCCTCGCTGGTCCACAATCTCCTACATGGCGGCCGACTGCCGCTGTTCGAGCCGGTCCAATCCGGCCGCGTCTCGGCGGTGCGGCTGGAACCACAACCGGACGATGCCGTGCCGCGCTTCCAGTACGAGGACCATATCCGCGCACTGGTGAAGGACCGTATCTGGCCGGATTCGACCCGCGCCATATCAGAATTGCGCATCACGCTGGATTATCAGAGCGCCAGCGGCTGGAACCGGTTGTTTTCGCCCGGCCGCTTGTCGATCGATATCGTCGATTATCCCGGCGAATGGCTGCTCGACCTGCCGCTGCTCGGCAAGGATTATCGCACGTTCAGCGAGGAAACGTTGGCACTTGCCGAAACGGGCGTCCGCTCCGAACTGTCGCGCCCATGGCTGGCGCTGACGCGCGCCACTGACATCCATGCCGGCGCCGACGAGATGATCGCCCGCGACCTCGCCACCGCTTTTGCCGATTATCTCAAAGCCTGCAAGGCCGACGAACGCTCGCTTTCCACCCTGCCGCCTGGCCGCCTGCTCCTGCCCGGCGATCTCGACGGGTCGCCGGCGTTGACCTTTGCGCCGCTGGCTCTGCCGCCGGACGGGCGTCCCGGCCGCGGCTCGCTCTGGACGATGATGGAGCGGCGCTACGAGGCTTACAAATCGGTCGTCGTCAAACCTTTCTTCCGTGAGCATTTCGCCCGGCTTGATCGCCAGATTGTCCTCGTCGATGCGCTGCAGGCGATGAACCGCGGCCCCGAAGCAGTGCAGGATCTGGAACGCGCGTTGACCGATGTGCTCGCCTGTTTCCGCCCCGGCACCAATTCGCTGCTCTCCTCCCTGCTCGGGCGCCGCATCGACCGCGTGCTGGTCGCCGCCACCAAAGCCGATCATCTCCATCATGAAAGCCACGACCGGCTCGATGCGCTGACCCGCCGCCTGGTGGATCGCGCCATCGACCGCATCGGCATGGCTGGCGCCGGCATCGACGTCATGGCACTTGCTTCCGTGCGCGCCACCCGCGAGGCGACCGTCAAACGTGACGGCCATGAACTTCCGGTCATCGTCGGCACGCCGATAGAGGGCGAAACCATCGCCGGCGAACGCTTCGACGGCCAGAGAAAGACCGCGATCTTCCCCGGTGACCTGCCGGAGGATCCGGAAAGCCTGTTCGACCGCATCGCCTCGGGCGAGACCGGCCTGCAGCTGCCCGATGTTAACGTCGTCAGGTTCCGCCCGCCGCATCTCGAAGAAACCGGCGGCGGCATCAAGCTGTCGGTGCCGCATATCCGCCTCGACCGCGCCATGCAGTTCCTGTTCGGAGACCGTCTCGCATGAGCAAGCCCCCGTCCGATCCGCCGCGCCGCGCACCCGCCGCCTTCATCTATGAGGACGAAGCCACCGAGCGGCGTGACAACGGCCGGCAAGGAGGTGAGCGGCGCAAGCCGGAAAGCTTCTCCGAGAATGTCGTCGTGACGCCGGATGAGGACGATCCCTTCCTCAATCCCGACAAGGATCTGAGCGCGGTCCCCGTTGCAGCGCCGCGCAAGCGGCGGACCTCCTTCGGCAAGATCGCCGCCGGCGCCTTCGGCATCCTGCTGTCGCTCGCCATCGGCCTCTGGACCGATAGCCTGATCCGCGATCTCTTCACCCGCGCCGACTGGTTAGGCTATGCGGCCCTTGCCGTGCTCGCGGTAGGCATCCTCGCCGTGCTGGCCCTCGTCATCCGCGAAACATCAGGCATGATGCGCCTTGCCGCCGTCCAGACGATCAAGGCCGAGGCAGACGCGGCGATGCTCGAAACCCGACCAGTGAAGGCGCGTGCCGTCGTCGCACGCCTTACCACGCTCCTTTCCGCCAATCCTGAGACATCGAAGGGCCGCGCGACGCTGAAGGCGACCGAAGGCGAGGTCATAGATCCCCCGCATCTGATTGCGCTTGCCGAACGCGAACTGCTCGCTCCGCTCGACCGCAAGGCCCGCGCCCTGATCGTCAACGCCTCGAAGCGCGTCTCGATCGTCACCGCCGTCAGCCCGCGCGCCGTGGTCGACCTGCTCTACGTGCTCTACGAGGCCGTGCGCCTCATCCGTGCCATGGCCGAGCTTTACGGCGGCCGGCCCGGCACGCTCGGCATGTTCCGTCTGTTGCGTGACGTGTTGGCGCATCTGGCCGTCACGGGCTCGATCGCCGTTGGCGACAGCCTCGTCCAGCAGGTGCTCGGCCACGGGCTGGCCTCGAAGCTCTCGGCACGACTGGGCGAAGGCGTCATCAACGGCCTGATGACCGCCCGCATTGGAATCGCGGCGATGGATCTCTGCCGCCCGCTCGCCTTCCGCGCCCTGAAGCGGCCGGGAATCGGTGATTTCATCGGCGATCTCACCCCATCCATGTCGCCGCGCGGCAACAATCCTTGAACGAAGCAGCGATTCCGCAGTTTTCGCTTGCCGTAGCGTAATGCCGGAGAAATTTCAGCAGATTCAAGGCTCTAGTGACGGGATTTTAAAACCATCACCGCGCGAAAACCCTGTACTACCTTGCATTTCGGCACAATCGAAAGGAAGGATTAACCATTCTTCGGCAAAACTTGCAGCCAGTTCGTGAGTGGTGTTTGCCAAGGAAAATCCATGTATTCGCGCAAGTTTCTCATCGTATGCGGCCTGGCCGCCGCGGCATTGTCTCCCGTCGCAGATGTCGCACCGGCAGCCACCGCTGCAACCCGTGACAAGGCCTTCTTCGATTCCGTCGCCGGCTCCTGGAAGGGGCCTGGTGAAATCGTCGCCGGCAAGTACAAGGGCACGAAATTCACCTGCAACCTGATCGGTGAGCCCACCGGCGACAGCAGCGCCGGCATCAAGCTCGACGGCACCTGCCGCGTCGGCGTCTTCAAGCAGCCGATGACCGCCGTCATCTCTCAGTCGGGCTCGAGCTACAAGGGCAAATTCCTCGACGGCGCCGCCGGCAAGGGCCTTGACGTCGTCTCCGGCGCCGTCAGCGAGGATACCGTCGTCGTCGGCATCAACCGCGCCAAGCTGAATGGTGCGATGATTGCCCGCGTGCGCGATGACAAGACGATGAACGTCACCGTTTCGGTCAAGGTCGAAAGCCAGATGATCCCGGTGATCGGCCTGACGCTGACCCGCCAGGTCGACGAGATGGCCGTGGGTTCCATCCAGTAGACAAATCGCACAGCGGATTTTCCTGAAGCGGCGGGGTTCCCGCCGTTTTCCGTTTCAGTTTCCCTGCTTCAGGCGCTCAGCCACCAGTCGCGACTATCGTCGGCAATCTCGATGCCGGCCACCTCGGCATCCGACAGCCAGTCACTCACCGCCCTGCCCCTGACCAGGAGACCCGGCGCGATGTCGGCAAGCGGCATCAGCACGAAACCGCGATCGGTCATGCGCGGATGCGGCAGTTCCAGCCGCGGCGCGTCCTGGATCACGTCGCCATAGGTCAGCACGTCGATATCGAGCGTGCGCGGACCCCAGCGCTCGATGCGCTCGCGTTTCATCTCGCGTTCGATCGACAGGCAGACATCGAGCAAAGCCTCCGGCTTCAGCCTGGTCTCGACGGCAGCGCAGGCATTGAAGAAGAACGATTGGTCGGTCTTGCCCCAGGGCGGCGTGCGATAGAGCCGCGAGACCGCCGTAACCCGGCAGTCGTCCCGTCCGTTGAGCCTCTGCAGTGCCGCGGCCATCGCCTTCACAGGGTCGCCGATATTGCCGCCGAGACCGAGTGTGGCGGATTGCAATGCGGCCTCAGGCAAAGTGCTCAACGCTCACCTGCACGAAATCGAGCACGCCGGGCACCGGCGCGTTCGGCTTGCGCACCGTGATCTTCGCCCGCCGGATCTGCGGGAATGTCTCGCAGAGCCCCTTGGCGATATCGAGCGCCAGGGACTCGATCAGGTAGCGCCGCTTGCCGGTGACGATCTGCTCGATCACCGTAAAGGCGATGCCGTAATTGACGGTATCGTTGATCGAATCGCTTTCCAGCGCCTCGCCGGCGACAACATCGAGCTCGGCATCGACGAAGAAACGCTGGCCGAGGAATTCCTCCTCGTCATGCACGCCGTGGCGCGCGAAGAAGGCGCAGTTCTGCAGCGTGATCGTGTAGGTGGTCATGTCGGCCGCTTCCTCTCGAATTCCTGGCGCGCATTAAGCATAGCATCGGCGATATCGAGCGCATCCCTGTTGATTGCGACATTGTGCACGCGGAAAACCGCAGCCCCTTGAAGTCTGAGCAGCGCGCTGGTCGCAGCCGTCGCTGCATCCCGCCCCTGCGCCTCACGCCCCGTCACCGTGCCGAGGAAGCGCTTGCGCGACGTGCCGGCGAGCAGCGGCAGGCCGAAACGGGAAAGTTCGGAAAACCGCGCCATCAGCTCCAGGTTCTCCTCCGCCGTCTCCTTGGCGAAGCCGAAGCCCGGATCGAGCACGATGCGGTCGCGGTTGACGCCTGATGCAGCGGCGATCGCAAGCGACCGTTCGAGGAAATGCACCTGATCGGCAATCACATCGACGAGTTTTACCCTGTCGCGGCCGGTATGCATGATGCAGAGCCCGGCTCCGGTCACCGCAGCAATATCGGCGATATCGGCCTCCCTTTGCAGCCCGAAGACGTCGTTGACGATATGGGCGCCGGCACTGATTGCAAGCCGCGCCGTCTCGGCGCGATAGGTGTCGATCGAGATTAGCGCCTGGGTGCGCCCGCGCAGCGCCTCGATGACGGGCAGCACGCGCGCCTGCTCCTCGGAAGGGCTGACGGTTGCAGCGTTCGGCCGGGTCGATTCGCCGCCGATATCGACAATCCCGGCACCCTCGCTTACCGCCCGCAACGCCTGTTCGACCGCCGCATCGACGGTTTCAAAGCGTCCGCCGTCGGAGAAGGAGTCCGGCGTCACGTTGATGATCGCCATGATCACCGAACGACGCCCGAGTTCGATCTCCCGGCCATGGCCGACACGCCATATGATGCCTTCGAGCCCTGTCACCAGACTTATCCCATTGATGACGAAAAAAGCGCCATCTGATATTGCGCTTGGGGTGGCTATGCCCCAAGCTCCTGTCGATTTCAACACGGGTTGCGTTCAGAATGCCGCTTGCAGTGCGTTATATGGTCGTTCCTATCGCCTTTTCCATTGCTCTTTCCCTTTGCAGCCCGTCGGCAGCCGAAGTGATCGCATCGAAAAGCTATTCCTATTTCGACATTCGCGGCAAAAGCGCGGATGAGCTCGACCGCGAACTCAGCCGGCGCGGCCCGACGGCGAGCGGTTCCTCGGCACGCCACCCCGGCGCTACGAAGATCCGCTTCGGCGGCGAGGCAACCTATATTCAGAATAACGGGCGCTGCCGCGTCGGTAACGTCAAGGTCACGGTCCACACCCAGATCATCCTGCCGCGCTGGAGCAGTCGCAAGGGCGCCAGCAAGGAGCTGTCGATGATCTGGGACGCGCTGTCGAGCGATATCAAGCGCCACGAGGAGCGCCATGCCGAGATCGCCCGCGACCAGGCCCGCGCCATGGAGCGCGCCATCCGGGCGCTGCCGCAGCAGCGCAGCTGCGAAGCCATGCAGGAACTCGTCTCCGGCGAATCAGCTCGCGGTATAGAGGAGCACGACCAGCAGCAGGCGCGATTCGACCGGGTCGAGGCGGTCAATTTCCAGAAGCGGATGCTGAGGTTGCTGAACAATCGAATCAACGGTCGAGCCGGCGCAAAATAAGGCTTTTTCAGTCTGGTTGCGAGCGGAAACCCTTAGCTGAATAACGAAACTTGTGCGAAACTTGCACCCTCCCCAGCGATTCACTGGTCATTTTTCATCCTGGCAGACTCAACCGGAACGCGTTAATATGAACACATTCGAAAGTTCAGGTACGGCATCTGCACTTTCATCGCTGGGTTCTCCTGGCGCGTTCCGAAGCCGCGGATGTTCCTCCCTCATCCGTAGGTAATGCGCCCGCCTCGCCTCGCTCGCTCTAGCGCGCGAGGCGTCTTTTTTTTGGTATCGAATTTTTCGACGACGTTTGAAGCGCAGCGCGCTTCAGGCCTGGCGTTCCGGCACGTGCACCACGAGCCCGTCATAGACAGCCTTCATCCGGATCTGACAGGACAGCCGCGAGGTCGGGCGCACATCGAAGGCGAAGTCGAGCATGTCCTCTTCCATCGCTTCCGGCTGGCCGACCTTCTCCGTCCACTCCTCGTCGACATAGACATGACAGGTCGCGCAGGCGCAGGCGCCGCCGCATTCGGCCTCGATGCCGGGCACCGAATTGCGCACGGCATTCTCCATCACGGTGGAGCCTTGGTCGACGTCGAGGTCGAAGCGCGTGCCGTCGAAGGCGACGATGGTAAGTTTTGGCATCAGGACTATTTCCGGTCTTCAGTGGGTGGGCGGATTTTCTTCCGACAATTCGACGCATCAGTCAACATTGGGAAATCCGCGACAGCCTCGCAGATCGGCCCTTCGCCCGCCGTCTTCAAAGCGTCATAAAGAACGTCGCAAAAAGACCCGCGGTTCCGCAATGGAACAACGGGCCTCGTTCGAACGGTATCTTATGCACGTCGCCCAAAAGTGCGCAGCGGTTTTGGCACAACAACATGCGTCAGATAAAAACTTGGAGTCAGCCGCGGCAGAGCTTCAGAATGAAATTCTCGGCGTCGATGACGGCGGCACCGAGCGCTGCCGTCGCGCCGGCATCGCCGCCGTTTTCCTCGACGGCTTCCGCCGTCTGCGACACGCGGAACGCGCCGACCGAGCTTGCCGCGCCCTTCAGCCGATGCGCGGCTGCGCCGATACGGATGGTTTCGCCGCTGGCAATATCCTGCAGGCATGCGCGAGCCTGGCGCGCAAACATCTGAAGGACTTCGAGTTCCAGTGTCTTGTCGCCCATCGTCTGCTTTGCGAGATGGACCAGATCGATCGGCCGGACCTTCGAGGGACACGGTCCCTTTGCATTATCAGGCGCCTCGAATACGATGTTCAATCCTGCCATCTGGGCTGCCATTGCCAATTCTCCCGTCTCTGTCGTCCGCAGTTGCAACAGTTCTGCGACAGGAGGGTGGCCATCACGTTAAATTCCGGCACAGTCAGGGCGGAAATCTCGCCATATGGTTAACATCCGTTAAATATCCCTAAACTATTGGCTTTTGAGCCGCGCCTGGGATTCAAAGGTGTTAACAAAGGGTTAACGCGCCATGAATCTCAAGCCTTCATTAATTGTGTGAAGAGCCCAGATGTGTCACTACGATACTGGTGGAGCGGGTTTGTGGTACGCGCCTTTGCCGAGCGAGTGGATAATGGTAGTGTTTTGATACCTTCCGTTTGAAAAAGCGGCTATCTACTCTGAAATGACATGCTTATCCGTCCTTCGTTGGGATGGAAGGCTGGAACGGCAAAGTTGTTCCCGGGTGAGGCGGAAGCCCAGGAAGCGCTGTCGGACTGGCTGACAGTAACGAGGCATAACCGAATGGCGAACAACAAATATAACGAGTCAATTGAGGACAAGGCGTTCAAGGCATTGGACGAGGCGCTCCAGATCGACTTTAGCAAGGATAACGTACCGTCTCGCCGCGGCGACGCGCCCCAGGCCCCGGAGGCTAATGTGTCTGATCCAGTAAATGCGCGTAACCAGCAGGCCCAGGAAGAAGCGCAGCGCCGCAGCCGCCGCGGTGCCGCCGGCGAGCAGACTTCCAGGGCTCCGGCCTTCGCCCCCGCCAACGATGCCAGCCGCAATACGCCCGCCTCGATCCTGAAATCCTTTGACGGCGCCTCCAGCCGCTCGGCGGTGCGCACCGCCACGCTGTTTTCCGTGCTTTGGGTCATGGCCGGCCTCGGCCTGATGTCGCTGCTTTATGCTCCGCAGATCTGGCAGATTCGTTCGCTCGCCGATCTCGTCGCCCTGCCCGGCGTCATCGCCGGCCTCGTCGGCATCATCATTCCCGTGATGATGTTCTATGCCTTTGCCATCATGATCTCCCGCGCCCAGGACATGCGCAACGCCGCCCGTTCCATGGCAGAGGTGGCATTGCGCCTGGCAGAGCCGGAAACCATCGCCTCCGAGCGCATCATGACCGTCGGCCAGGCCGTGCGCCGTGAGGTCTCGGCCATGAATGAAGGCATCGAGCGCACCATCGCGCGTGCCTCCGAGCTGGAAACGCTCGTCCATTCCGAAGTCAATGCGCTTGAACGTTCTTACGCCGACAACGAGTTGCGCGTTCGCGGTCTCGTCCACGAACTCGGCTCCGAGCGCGAGGCGATCGTCAACCATGCCGACCGTATCCGCACCTCGATCGGCAGCGTGCACGACCAGTTGAAGGAAGAGCTGTCGCTTGCGACCGAAGAGATCGCGGTGCGGCTTGCCACATCTGGCGAAGCCTTCGCCTCGCTGATCGATACACGCGCCGCCACGATCCTGGAAAAGTCGGACAGCGCCCTGCAGTCGATGGGCAGCCTGCTCGCTGCCAAGACCGATACCCTGCTGCAGACCCTGAACGCATCGGGTTTTGCGCTGGCCACCGAATTCGACAACCGCCTCGAAGCCCTCTCCGTCAATCTCAACGACCATGGCGAAAGGCTGCTCAGCCAGTTCGAGACGCGCGCCTCGACCATGGACAGCAGCACCGAAAAGCTGAATGCGGCGCTGAATGAGCGCACGCACCAGCTCAACGAGATCCTGATCGCCCGCACCCGCGAGATCAATGAGAGCCTGACGTCAGGCGAACGCACCATCGGCGGCACGCTTGACGACGTGTTGTCGAAGCTGAACAGCGCGCTCGATGAAAAGGGCGCAAGCTTCCGCCAGAGCCTGCAGACCACCGCCGACGATGCCGTCATGGATCTCGACGTGCGCTCCGGCTTCTTCGAGGAGCGGCTGCAGACGACCGTCGCCCAGCTGTCGACCGCCTTCGACGAACGCGTCTCCGAATTCACCAGCGCCTTCGACAAGCGCACCGGCTCGCTCGACACCAAGCTGATGGAGAGCCTCGCTCGTATCAACGAGACGCTGACCGGCGGCTCGGATTCGATCGACGGCATCCTGAATTCCGGTATCGACCGCCTTGGTTCGTCGATATCAGACCAGTCGCTGGCGCTCGCCACCGCCCTCGCCACCGGCCACGAAGTCCTGGAAAGCACGCTCGGCAGCCGCGCGGACGAAATCACCACAGCCCTCACCAGCCGCACCGGCGAACTGACCTCGGCGCTGCAGAGCGCTACGTCTGACATCGCGCTGACGCTCGCATCGGGCACCTCCGAGCTGCAGAACAACCTTCAGACACGCTCGGCCGAATTCCGCGACGCGCTGCGCACCACCACCACCGATCTGACGACTGCCGTTGCCGCTGGCACCGAACAGGTCACCTCTGCCTTCGGCGGTCGCGCCGAGGAGCTGAGCGGCGTGCTTACCGCCCGTGCGGCCGAAATCAGCGAGGCGCTCGGCACGGCCCACGGCCGTATCGACAGCGTCATGGCAGAGCGCGGCGGCGCATTGCTCGAGGCGCTCACCACCCATCACGGCCGCTTCGAGGAAGCGCTGACGACCCGCTCCGACGCCATCATCAATGCCGTCTCCGGCACCCATGACCGTCTTGCCGAGACGCTCGACGAAAAGGCGATGGCGCTCGCCATTTCCTTGAACGAGAGCCAGGCTCGCATCGAGGACACGCTCGAGACCCGCTCCGAGGCCTTCCTCAACGCCGTGTCCGGCACGCATGATCGCCTGTCGGAAACGCTGGACAGCAAGGCGGCGGCCCTTACGACCTCGCTCGACGAGCGCCATGCCCGCATCGAGGATGCGCTTGGAACGCGCGCCGAGGCACTGCTGAACACTGTATCCGGCACGCGCGACCGTCTTGCCGAAACGCTCGACGAAAAGGCGATGGCGCTCGCCATTTCCTTGAACGAGGGCCAGGCCCGTATCGAGGATACGCTGGAAACCCGCTCCGCGGCGCTGCTGAACGCCGTCTCCGGCACCCATGATCGTCTCTCGGAGACTCTGGACGGCAAGGCGGCAGCTTTTGCCACCTCGCTCAGCGAAGGCCATGCCCGGATCGAGAATACGCTCGAAACCCGCTCCGCAGCGCTGCTGAACGCCGTCTCCAGCACCCATGATCGCCTCTCCGAGACGCTGGACGAAAAGGCGATGGCCCTCGCCATCTCGCTCAACGAAACCCAGACGCGTATCGAAGACACGCTGGAAACCCGCTCGGCAGCCCTGCTGAATGCGGTCTCCGGCACCCATGACCGCCTGTCCGAGACGCTGGACGAGAAGGCGATGACGCTCGCCATCTCGCTCAATGAGAGCCAGTCGCGGATCGAAGACACGCTGGAAGCACGCTCTGAAGCCTTCCTCAAGGCCGTGTCCGGCACGCACGACCGACTCTCGGAAACGCTCGACGAAAAGGCGACGGCGATCGCCGCCTCCCTGAACGAGGGCCAGAGCCGCCTGCAGGACACCCTGGAGAGCCGCTCGGAATCCTTACTCAATGCGGTCTCCGCCACTCACGACCGCCTGTCCGAGACACTCGACGATCGGGCGATGGCGCTTGCCATTTCGCTGAACGAGAGCCAGAGCCGTCTTGAGGAGACGCTGACAACAGGCGCCGAGGCGATCACCAATGCGGTTTCCGGCACGCATGTCGGCCTGAACGGAGTGCTCGACCAGAAGGCCGCCGCCCTCGCCGCCTCGCTAACCGAAGGCCAGGCTCGCCTCGAGGAGGCCTTGGGCCACCGCACCGCCGCGATCATCGGCGCCGTAACGGCAACCCACGATCGGCTCACCGATACGCTCGATGAAAAGACCATGGCGCTCGCCATTTCGCTCGACGATAACCAGAGCCGCTTCGACAGTGTGCTCGAAGCCCGCAGCAACGCCATCATGGAGGCCGTCTCCGGTGCCGAAGCCCGAGTCGCCGGCGCCTTCTCCGACAAGACCGATGCAATCCGCACCGCCTATACTGACAATCAGCAGCGGCTCGAAAATGCGCTTTCCGAACATAGCGCCGCCCTCTCAGGCGTTCTCGATACCGGCGGCGCCCGCTTCGAGGATCTCGTCGGCGGCTTGACCGGCCGCATCGAAGGCCGTCTGACCGATGCACATACACGGCTCGGAGGCCTCGCCGACGAGGCCGCAGCGCGCATCGAGGGCGGGCTCGCCTCTGCCCATGAGCGCATCCGCACGACGCTCGAAGACCGCGCCAACGCCATCGACCTATCGCTGAACCAGGCCCATGCGCTGATCAGCGATACGCTGGCCGAACAGGCGACCAGCATCGGCACCTCGGTGGCGACAAGCGTCGGCATGCTCGAATTGTCACTGGAGCACCGTGAAGCGGCGATCCGCCAGGCGATCGATGCCGGCGCCCAGACATTGGAAGATCGCATGCATGCCGGCGCCGGCCAGATCGCCGGTCGCTTCCAGGAGGCGGCACGTGCGATTTCGAGCTCCACCCAGGATTTGTCCACCCATCTCGATCGGTCGGTCGAAAGCCTGACGGGCCGTTTTGAAGAAACCGGATCGCGTGTGGAAGCCGGCCTTGCGGCGATCGAGACCCGCATCCGCGACGGCGTCGGCGGCGTTGCCGAAAAGGTCGAAGCGGCCAGCGGCCAACTGTCCGGCGTGCTTGCCGACGGCGTCTCCCGTATCGGCGCGCTCAGCAACGACGCCACACAGCGCATCTCGGCGACGCTCGAAGGCAGTGCCGCAAACCTCACTCAGGCGATCGACAGCCGCACCGCCAATCTGGCCGAGACGCTGGACAGCCGCACCACCAGCCTGACCGGCGCCATCGATGGCCGCACCGCGAGCCTCGCCGAAACGCTCGACCGCGGCAATGAACGCATCGAGGAACGCCTCTCCACCATGGACCGTGCGTTGACTGTCGGCCTCGATGCCGTCAATCGCACCATCGAAGGCAAGGCCGCCGGTCTCGCCTCGACGCTGCGCAGCGCAGTTGCCGACGCGGCCCAGGGAATGGAAGGCGAAGCGACGAGAACCACCGAACTGCTTGGCAAGACCGGCCAGCAATTCGCCGAGGATCTCAATGTGAAAAGCGACGAATTCACCCGCACCATGGATGAGCGCTCGTCACAGATCGTCACCCGCGTCGCCGAAGCTCAGAATCGGCTGGCAAGCCAGGCCGCTGCCGTTGCCCAGACCTTCTCGGAAGCCGGTAACGCCATCGTCAACAAGGTCGCCGAGGCCGAGACCATCGTCGGCACGCAGGTCAATGCCATCTCCAAGGTGCTGTCGGATGCCGGCCAGTCTCTGGAGACACGCGGCAATGCCATCCGCTCGACCCTGTCGGGCGCCGGCACCGAGATTTCCGCCACCATGGCGGATGTCGATCGCTCGCTGGAAGCACGCAGCAGCGCCATTCGCACCAACCTTGAAGAGCGTGCCCGCGAGATCGATACGACGTTCTCCGAAATCGACCGGGCGCTCGAAGCGCGCGGCAACTCGATCCGCTCGACGCTCGAGGAGCGCACCCGCGACCTCAACTCGATGCTATCAGGCCGTTCGGTCGAATTGACGCGCATCCTCGACGAAACGGCCCGCCCGATCATCGACCGCTACACCGATGCCGGCGAGCAGGCCGCCGCCCGCATCACCGCCGCGGCGAACCTCAGCGCCGACCGCCTGCGCGCCGAAAACGAAGCGCTCGCCAGCGCCGTTGCCGCCCGCACCGAGAATGTCGCCAATGCCGTCAGCGCCATCGAGAACAGCCTGGTCGGCAACGTCAACGGCCTCGTCGAGCGCATGTCGGAAAGCAGCGCGGCGATGGCGATGATGATGAACCGCGCCGCCGAGCAACTGACCAGCGTCGACGGTCGTCTCGGCGATACCACCACGCGCTTTGCCGACTCCGCCACCAAGGCCGCTGAAATGGTCTCCGCCTCGACCAGGCTTCTCGAAGGCAAGGTCGACCGCCTCTCCGACATTTCGGGCCAGACGCTGGCACAGGTCGGCGGCATCATCGGCCGCTTCGACGAACACTCCAAGGTTCTGACCCAGGCTTCGCAGCTTCTCGGCGCCGCCCAGTCCAACCTCGCCTCGACGCTCGAGGAACGCGAGAGCGCGCTGCAGACGCTCTCGGTCGGCCTCGTCTCGCGCTCGGCCGAGATCGAAAAGACCATGCAAGGCCTCGGCAGCATGATCGAGACCGTGTTCGAGCGGGCAGAGCAACGCTCCAACCAGGTTACCGGCAATTTGCGCCAGGGCGTGCAGTCCTCCTTCGCCGATATCGGCCGCATTCTCACCGAAACCGAGAAGCGTGCCCAGGAAGCGGCAGAGACGATGCGCGAGGCGATCACCCGCGCCGGCGACGAGGCCAATACGACGATCGACGGCACCTTCGCCAATGTCGAGCGCCGCTCCGGCGATCTCTCCAATCGCATTCGCGGCGGTCTCACCGCCTCGCTGTCGGAAGTCGATCGCATGCTCGGCGAAGCTGGCCGCGCCTCAGACGGCGCCGCCCAGCACATGCGGGAAGCGCTGCGCGAGGCGATCGATGATGCCGTCGGCCGCTTCTCCGGCGCCACCGAGGATATCCGTCGCTCTGCGGCCGACATCCGCAACGAGCTTGACGCCACCCGCGCCGAACTGAAGCGCGGCGCCTTCGATCTTCCCGAGGAAGCCAAGGAAAGCGCCTCGGCCATGCGCCGGGCCGTCGCCGAGCAGATCAAGGCGCTGCAGGATATCTCCCAGCTGGTCGGCCGCTCCAGCCAGCAGCTCGAGATCTCCGAGCCCGTCGCCCGCACACTCGCTCAGGTGCAGCCGGCCCCGCGTCCTGCCCAGCCGGTCGCAGCCCAGCCGCCGCAGCCGGCAGCACCGCCGCCGATCGAAGCGACAGGTCTGCGCGGAGCGATCGCACCGTCTGCGCCGGCTGCCGCCCCCCAGCGCGCCGCGCCGCAGCCTGCCCCCGCTCGCCAGGAAACAGGCCGCCCGGAAACAGGTCGCCAAGAGCCGGCTCGTCCGGAAAGCGGCGGCTGGATCAGCGATCTCCTGCGTGGCGCATCGCGTGAGGACGCCGCCGACGAGGCCGCGGCCGCCCGTGTTCCTGCCCGCCCGGCGGAAACTGCCGCGCCGGCCGCGCGCAGCAACGACAGCCGCAATCCGCGCCACGTCGTCGAATCGCTGAACTCGCTCTCGGTCGATATCGCCCGCGCCATCGATCACGACGCCTCGGTCGATCTCTGGCGCCGTTACCAGCGCGGCGAGCGCGACGTCTTCACCCGCCGCCTCTACACGCTGAAGGGCCAGCAGACCTTCGACGAGATCAAGCGCAAATACGACCGCGAACCGGAGTTCCGCACCGCCGTCGACCGCTACATCGGTGATTTCGAAAAGCTGCTCGCCGACGTCGCCCGCACCGACCCGAACCGGACGGTGACGCAGTCCTACCTCACCTCGGACACGGGCAAGGTCTACACCATGCTCGCTCATGCCGCAGGCAGGCTCGGCTGAACTCGCTGATCTGAACTGGAATTACCCGGGAAAGCCGCTTGAACATGTGTCAGGCGGCTTTCGCCATCCAGCCACGGAAACTTCGCCCGAAATGACCAAAGCCCTCGTGATCATCGACGTCCAGAATGCCATCCTCTCCGGCAAAGCCTCGCCAGAGCGGCAGCCCCAAGTCGATGCCGCACTCGACCAGACCGTCGCACGGCTGGCCGCGCTACAGGAAAAAGCTCGGCAGGCGGGCGCGCCGATCGTACTCGTTCAGCATGACGGCGACAGCGGCCATCGATTGGCTGTCGGCACGCCAGGTTGGGCGCTACGCGACGAGATCGCGCCGAGGCAGGCCGAGGTCGTTGTGCGCAAGAAAAGCGCCGACTCCTTCTTCGAGACCGATCTTGGAGAACGCCTGGGCGAACGATCGGTCACTCACCTCGTCGTGGGTGGATGCATGTCCCAATTCTGCGTCGACACGACAGTCAGGCGAGCCGTGTCGCTCGGATATGATGTGACGTTGATTGCCGATGGTCACACGACCAGCGACACGGCGACCTTAGCCTTCTCCGAGATCATTGCCCATCACAATGAAACACTCGATGGTTTCGATGCGGGCAAGGCGACGGTAGAAATCCGCCCCGCTGCCGAGATCGACTTTTCCTAAATTTTCGGACCACATGGGAACCCGGGACCGTTTGGCGGCCCCGGGTTCCGATATCTCACCGATCGGCCGCTATATTCCAGTTGTAGACGCACCGATCGAGGCCGATGGCGATCTCAAGCACCAGCACGTCGTGGTCGACGGCCGCTCCCTTCCTCGGCTGCGACCGGTAGCGCTGCGGAAAATCCGTGCGTCGGGAGATCGAGCAGACCTCCATCCATTTGTCGCCATTGTCGACCTCGATATCGACAGTCACCTCCGAATAGGCCGGCAGCCGGTCGGAGGGCACGATCCGGGTCGGCAGATGGATCAGCGATGCGATCATCCGGCGGACCGGCTCGAGGCAGGCGGCGTGATAGTCGTTGCCGCTGTCGGCCGTGAAGGCGCATTGGAATTCGAGCTGCCAGAATTCCTTCAGCCGCATGTGTTTGGTCGGCTGCTCCTGCTCGCGACGATAGGATCTGCCGGCCTGCCAGACGCAGAGCGGCAACCATGTCTTCGAATGATTGCCGAGAATATGCTGCATGTAGATGTAGGTCGACGGCGTGGTCTCCGGTCTCAGCACCAGCGCGGTCTCGCTGGTGGAGAGCTGTTCCTGGACCCAGATATCGGCGTTCGAATAGGCGCTTGAAACCAGCGACCGCGGCATCAACGCCGGCGCCTCGACCCTCCTGACATCCCAGGCTGGATTGACGGATCTGAGGAAGCTGCGGACCTCTTGCGAGAAGAAGCCGATCATATGATCGCGCAGCTGGATCTCGCGCTCCTCCCAATGGACGAGCGAATTGACATGATAAATATTGAGCACGGTGCCTGTCTCCCTGGCAACCTTGATTGACGTGGTGAGGGGCTTTACGTCCAGCAGCGCGCCGGACGCGGAGCGCCCTGACGTCACAGCAGGACGCGAAGACCTCGCCCGCCAAGAGCGCGCACGATCGCGACCTGCAGGCAGGTGCTGATATGACGAGAGAAAGACGCGCGCTTCATGCTCATGGCGAGTTTTCTACGAGCCGTGCGCATCATTGTCAAAACCGAAGAGGGTGAGACAAAAGGAATCAGCTGTGGATGACCCTTTTTTATTGCCCCCTGTCCTTCATTCCGTCACAAACTTTTCTGATCCGCTCACATTAAAGCGAATAGCTCACTCCACCATCCAAACGATCGAGACAGCAACATTGATGACCAAGACGACATCCCGGCTCCTTGCCACCGCGCTCTCCTCCGTTTTCCTGATGGGCGCCTTCACTCTGGCCCAGGCAGGTCAGGCAAGCTTCGTCGTTGATGTGCAGTCCGGTCAGGTCCTCGAAGGCTCCAATCAGGACGATCTGAACTATCCGGCGTCGCTGACCAAGATGATGACGCTCTATCTCGCCTTCGAGGCCCTGCATGACGGACGTCTCAACTGGGACCAGAAGCTCACCATGTCGGAAAATGCCGAGAGCAAGGAGCCCTTCAAGCTTGCTGTCGGTGCCGGCCGCAAGGTGACGCTGCGCGAAGCGGTCGAAGGAATTGTCGTGCTCTCCGCCAATGATGCGGCTGTGGCGATCGCAGAACAGCTTGGCGGCTCTGAACAGGTTTTCGCCAAGGCAATGACCGACAAGGCACACCAGCTCGGCATGAAGGATACGGTCTTCAAGAATCCGTCGGGGCTTCCCGATCCGGAGCAGGTCACCACGGCGCGTGATATGGCGACGCTCGGCGTTTCGCTGATGCGGGACTTCCCCGAGGAGTTCAAGCTCTTCTCTATGCGCGGCTTCCAGTTCCGCGGCATGAAGCTGCGCGGCCACAACAACCTCATGTATCGCTATGACGGCGTCGACGGCATCAAGACCGGCTACACCGATGCATCGGGCTACAATGTCGTGACATCGGCATTGAAGGATGGCCGCCGCGTGGTCGGCGTCGTCATGGGCGAAAAGACCGCGAGCATACGCGACGACAAGATGGCAAGCCTGCTGGACAGTACTCTGCAGTCGTCATCGACCGCCACAGCTTCCACGACACCGGTCAGCCAGCCAGGCGCGACGATGACGGATTCGCAGCCGACGAAGTAGATCGACCAGCGGAGACCTGCCGAAAGGTCGCTAGCGCGTCGGCCCGATGCGTAGATTCAAAGAGTGAGAGCGTCCTTTATACGTCCGAAAAGACGCACGGCGCTCTGACGGGTTATCTGAAGGCCACTTCCAGATGCTGCCGGTCTTGCGCGATCACCTTGCAATTCGTTTCGAATCCTTCGCCTTTGATGGCCAGGACGAATTCCGAAGGAATGCCTGATGTATTGGAGACTGAAATGCCGGCGCTCTCCGATCCAATGGATTTGACGGTGCAGTCGATGGTCGAGCGTCGATCGTTAAACAGGATCGAACCCGCCTTCAGCACCCGCCGTCGAGCCCCAATGGCGTGATCGGCGTGGATCGAACTCCACGACACGCAACGATTCCGTCCGCCATGCTTGGCCTGATACATCGCCCCATCCGCTTGAGCCAGCAGGGTCTCGATCTCCTTGCTGACAATCGAGAGTGCAGAAGTTCCGAAGCTGGCTGTGACGGTCAGGGCGCCATGATCGCCGCGTATGATGTGAGAAGCGACGGCGGCTCTGAGTTTCTCGGCGACCGCGGCAGCACCCTCCCGATCGACATGCGGCAGGATGACGGCAAATTCCTCCCCGCCAAGACGGCCGAACAGATCGCCGGCTCGAAGGGTCGTCTTGCAGGTCGATGCGACCGCCTTGAGGACCTCATCTCCGGCCGCATGCCCATGCGTATCGTTCACCTTCTTGAAATGGTCGATATCGAAGACGATACACGATAGGTCGTGCTTGTGCCGCAAAGCGAGCGAAATGAGCTGATCTGCCTCCTGCTTGAAGGCGCGCCGCGTCATCGCCTCGGTGAGGCTGTCGATCGCGGCCGACTGCATGAGCTCGATGCGGTCCATAGCAGCCCCCGCCAGCTCCTCGAGAATGCTGAGATCTCTGTTGCCGAACGATCTTGGCCTGCGGTCGATCGCGCATACCGTTCCGATCATGTGCCCGGCTTTTGTTCTCAACGGCACGCCGGCATAAAAACGGATATGGTTCTCGCCCGTCACCGCAGGATGTTGTGAAAACCGCGAATCCTTGGTGGCGTCTTGCACGACAATAGGCTTTTCACAGTCCACGACATAGCGGCAGAACGTGTCTTCGCGCGACACCTCGTCGCCCGCGAGGCCGGAGCAAGCCTTATACCATTGCCGATGCGCATCGATCAGCGACACGATGCCGATGTCGATGGAAAAGATCTCCTTTATCAGGCGTACGATCCGCTCGAAGCCCTCGTCCCTCGGAGTGTCGAGGATATCGAGCTGCTGCAACACAGCCAGGCGATCATTTTCGCGTTGGATCGCCTCCAATGACGATTTCCCGAAGACCCGTGCAACCACCATGCAACATTCCTCCTGAAAGGGACTGCATGATGCGTTCCATAAATTCATGAAGAAATTGAATACGATGACGGCCCGCATACCATGGGGTTAAATATTTTTCAGAATCGACAACCCCTGATATTCAAGGGGCGGTCTGGGAATTCCAGTTCAGATTGAGCGCAGCGTCCAGGTGACGATTTCGGAGGCAACCGTGGAGAAGGCGCGGTCGAGGCCTTTGACGAAGCCGTCATTGTCGCCGCCGGCCGGCGCCATGGCGCGGAACACCTTCTGAGCGCGCACCGAGCCGTTGCGATCGTTGAGGATCTTGGCGGAGATCTCGACCACCGCCTGGTTGCCGCGCGAAGCATCGATCTCGAAGGAGCGGATATCGGTGACGATCTGGTAGTCGATCGCCAGCCCCTGCCCCGGCATGCCGACGCCGCCGAGCTTGCCCGAGTTCTCGAAAGCTTCCACCAGCTTCGACTGCACTATGCGCGGCAGCTTGTCGCCCCACTGCGCCTTTGAGAGATACTGGATTTCCGAAGGCGAAACACGGATGACGATCTGCTCGCTGTCGAGCGACCTTAGCGCCGTCGGGCTGGCGATCAGGATCTGGCGGGATTTGGCCGCGGGTCCGCTGCCATCGACGGCGGCGGGCAGGTCATAGGTGTCGTTCTTGGCCGCGGTGCCGCACCCCGAAAGGATCAGCGCCGTCAGCGGCAGCGCGATCACCGTTCCCCTGATCCAAGAACGGCGCGACAACAGATGCGATGCGACCATATTAGGCTACCCCTGACTTCCCAGTTAACGCCGCGTCCGGCCGTCATATTGCTTCACCGTGTCCCCGCCGAAGATCAGGCGTTGCGGATTGCGGTCGAAGTTGGTGATCGTATCGTTCAGATTGCTCACGGTCCCGCGCATGTCGTTGACGAGAGTCTGCACGTCGCGCAAGCCGCCGCTCGAGAATTTCTGCAGATTGTCGGCGATCGGCCCGATCCGCGAATTGAGATTGTCGGCGACCTTCTTGAAGGATTCCAGCGTGTCGCGCGCTTCAGTGAACAGCGATTGCGTATTGTCGGTGCCGAGCAGCGCATCGACCTTGATGAGAATGCCGTCGATGCGGGTCGAGGCCGAATTCAGCTTGTTGGAAAGCTGCGACACGTCCTGGATCGTCTGGTCGATATCTTTCTGACGCGCCGAAACCGTGTTGGCGACCTCGCGGATCGAGGCGACGGCGGCGCGCGCATCCTTGGTCGCCTGCGAGATATCGTCGACAGAGCCCTTCACCTTCGCCGGGTCGATCTGGGCAACGAGCGTATCGACGCGGTCGAGTGTCGCCTGCGCCTGCTTGCCGAAATCATTGAAGGTGGTGGCCGTCTGGTCGAACTTCTGGATCGCGCCCTTGAGGTCGCCTGAGGCATCGGCGACATTGGCGGTAATCTTCTCGGCATTGGAGACGATGTTATCGATCTTCTGCGCATCGACTGCCTTGACCAGCGACTCGACGGCTTGAAGCGTCGAATCGACACGGCTGGAGACCGCCTTCACCGTATTGGAGAGCTCACCCACGCTCTGCAGGAAGGCGTCAATATTGCCGGAATTCTTGGCAAGCGCATCCGAAAACGTCTCGGCATTCTTGAAAGTCTCGGTCAACGGCCCGCGCGAATCTTCGATGAATCCCTGAAGCTCGCCGACCGCGTCGTTGGCGCGATCGAGGATCTTGTCGGCGGTCGCCAGAAGATTGGTGACGCTCGACTGGTCGGCAACGATGACGGCGCGTTTGCCGTTATCGATCGCATGCTGGAGGATGCTTTCCTCGCCCTTGCGGCCGCCCGAGAGTTCGATATAGGCAGCCCCGGTCAAACCCTGGATTTCAAGGGCGGCCTTGGTCGAGGGGTAGATCGGCGCATCGGTGCGCACCTGGGTGAAGGCCAGCGAATATTGCGGATCGTCGGCATCGATCGACAGCGTTTGCACCGAGCCGATCTGGATGCCGTTGAAGCGCACCGGCGAGCCGACGCTGAGGCCGTTGGCCGAGCCCGGAATACGCACGATCAGTTCCGTCATCGGGCCGCCGCGGCCATATTCGGCCATCCAGTAGACGAAGCCGAAGGCAGCCGCGATCACCAGCACCGTGAAAAAACCGACAATCGTGTAATTGGCTTTGGTTTCCATCTTATCCGGTCACTTTCCGCTGCTGTCGTGCCGCGCGGCAGCATCGTTCTGCGGCACAATCGACCGCGCGCGTTTGCCCTTGAAATAGGCCTGCACCCACGGATCGTCATAGGCCAGCATGTCGTCGATCGTGCCTTCCACCATTACTCGCTTCTTTCCGAGCACGGCAATACGGTCGCAGACCGAAAATAGGCTGTCGAGGTCGTGCGTGACCATATACACGGTCAATCCCAGACTATCGCGCAGGTTGGCGATCAGTTCGTCGAATTCGGCCGCACCGATCGGGTCGAGGCCGGAGGTCGGTTCGTCCAGGAAAACGAGTTCCGGATCGAGTGAAAGTGCGCGGGCAAGGGCTGCGCGCTTGATCATGCCGCCGGACAGTTCGGATGGATATTTGTCGGCGGCATCGGCTGCAAGACCGACCATACGGATCTTCAGATGCGCCAGCTCATCCATCAGCGAGGTCGGCAGGTCGAGATACTCGCGCATCGGCACCTGGATGTTCTCCTTGACCGTCAGCGACGAGAACAGCGCCCCCTGCTGGAACAGTACGCCGAGCCGCATGTCGAGCGCGTTGCGTTGTGGTTCGTCGAGCTCGTCGAAATCCTGGCCGAGGATCTTGATCGTGCCTGAGCGGCGCGGCAGCAGCCGGAGCACCGTACGCATCAGCACCGATTTACCCGTGCCCGACGCGCCGACGAATCCGAGGATCTCGCCGCGGTAGATATTGAGGTTCAGATTGTCGAGCACGACCTTGGAGCCGAAGCCGACGGTGACGTCGCGCGCCGACAGCACGATGTCCCTTTCGTCCTTGTCTTCCATATCGATCGGTTTCTCGTCCACGCGGTCCGCCATCCTAGAAATCGATCGCTGCATAGAACATCGCAAAAAGCCCGTCCATCAGGATGACGACGAAAATCGCCTTCACCACCGCGGCCGTCACGTGCTGGCCGAGCGATTCCGCGCTGCCGCCAACCTTCAGCCCCTCGACGGCGGCGACGATGCCGATGACCAGCGCCATGAACGGCGCCTTGATCATGCCTGACAGCACCGTCGACAATGTGACCGCCTCGTGGAGGCGCGACAGGAAATTGGCGAAGGTGATGCCGGAATAGCCCCAGGCGACAGCGGCAGCACCGCCCAGAGAAGCGAAATTCGCCAGCACCGTCAAAAGCGGCAGCGCAATGGTCAGCGCCACCAGCCGCGGAAAGATCAGCACGCCGATCGGGTTCAGCCCCATCACCTTCAGCGCGTCGATCTCTTCGCGCATCTTCATCGAACCGATTTCGGCGGTGATGGCGCTGCCCGAGCGGCCGGCGATCATGATCGAAGTCAGAAGCACGCCGATTTCGCGCAATTGCAGGATGCCGACGAGATCGACGACGAAAACCTCAGCGCCGAAGTAACGCAGCTGGAAGGCGCCCTGCTGGGCGATGATCGCCCCGATCAGGAAAGACATCAGCAAGATGATCGGAACGGCGCGAACGCCCATATGGTCGATCTGGTTGACGATCGAGGCCGGTGAAACGCCACTGCCGCGGCCGAACTTCATCTGCGCGCCGCGCACCGCCGAGCCGAGGATATACATGGCGGCGGCGAAATTGTCCCAGACCTCGTAGGTCATTTTGCCGATCGGCGCGAAGATGCGCGCGGCAAGCGAGACTTTCTCCGTCTGCTCCGGCTCGACCTTGGCCGGCTCCTCGGAAACCATCTCCAGCATTTCGTCGATATGCGAGTTGGTGCCTTCGAAGCGAACCGTCCGCCCGCCCGCCTCTTCTTGCTTCTTCAACCGGCACAGTAGCCAGATGCCGGCGGTGTCGATCTCCGAAATATCCGAGAGGTCTACCGTCAGGTCGCCAGTCTTCTTCTGCAGGAGCTTTTCGAAATCGCGTAGCACCAGATGGATGTAGGCGCTGCGCCAATTGCCCTGAAGACGCACACGCTGTCCCGAGCCATCAGCCTGGTCGTCCACATCAAGGGAGGCGGCGTTGCGATTTTCGGCGTTCAAGATACTTATGTCTTTCAAGGCTTGCAGCGACATTGCCGAATCGCGAAGCAGATCGTTCGCCCGGCGCGTCAATATACAGAAGCACCGTGCAATTTCCATGCTTGCAGGAGAGCAATAATGCCGCGTACCCTCGATATCCAGATGAATTCCTTTCCGATTGCCGGGACCTTCACCATCTCCCGCGGGGCAAAGACCGAAGCCGAGGTCATCACCTGCACGCTTGTCGAAGAGGGTGCGCAGGGGCGCGGCGAATGCGTGCCTTACCGCCGCTACGGCGAGACCATGGAGAGCGTTTTCGCCCAGATCGAGGCGGCGCGACCGCTGATCGAGGCCGGCATTTCACGCCATGACCTGCTGTCGGCCATGCCGCCGGGCGCGGCCCGCAACGCCGTCGATTGTGCCCACTGGGACCTTCAGGCAAAACAGACAGGAGACAGCGTCGCCGCCCGCCTCGGCATTGCCGCTCCGCAGCCGCTCACCACCGCTTACACCATCTCGCTCGGTGAACCGGAGGTGATGGCCGCCCAAGCGCGCGAGCATGCCGGCCGCGCCCTGCTGAAGGTCAAGGTCGGCACCGGCGACGATGAAAGCCGCATCCGCGCCGTCCGCGCCGCCGCCCCCGATGCCGCCATCATTCTCGACGCCAATGAGGGCTGGCCGGAAGCGGTGTTGGAGCGTCATCTCCATATCGCCGCCGAAGCAGGCATCGCCCTCGTCGAGCAGCCACTGCCGGCCGGCCGCGATGGCCTGCTTGCCGAAATCCGCCGCCCGCTCCTCGTCTGCGCCGATGAGAGTGTCCACCACACCGGCGATCTCGCAAGCCTTGCCGACCGCTACGACGCGATCAACATCAAGCTCGACAAGACCGGCGGCCTGACGGAGGCGCTGTCGATGAAGGCCGAGGCCGAACGGCTCGGATTCAGTATCATGATCGGCTGCATGGTCGGCACCTCGCTTTCCATGGCGCCCGCCGTTCTCCTCGCCCAGAATGCCGATTTCGTCGATCTCGACGGTCCGCTGCTGCTTGCCCGCGACCGCGATCCCGGCCTGCGCTACGCCGCTTCGCTGGTCTTTCCGCCGGAAAGCACCCTTTGGGGCTGAAGGTAATAGGCGAAGATGACGAGGCCGAGGCCGGAAAACGCGACCAGCGCCATGACGTAATAGCTGACGACGCCGAGCCAGGCGTAGAGATAACCCGACGCCAGGGTCATCAGCGCCATCGCCATGCCGACATAGAAGAAATAGGCGCCCTGTGCCGAAGATTCCTGCGTCTCCTGCACCGTCGCCATGATCCGTCGCTGCACGCCGGTATGCACGAAGGCATAGGTGAAGCCGTGGAAACATTGCAGCAGGAAGAAACCGGCAAAACCGGTATTCATCGGAAACAGGATCCAGCGGCAGACGCTGATGGCGCAGCCGAAGCGGATCAGCGTCCAGGCATCGAAGCGACGGTTGAGACGCTTCGACAGGAAGAACACCGTCACTTCCGAGGCGACGCCGGCGCTCCAGAGCAGGCCGACCTCAGTGCCGGAGAAGCCGAGCTGATGCCAGTAGATCGAGGAAAAAGCGTTCAGCACCGCATGGCTCGACTGCTGGATGGCAACGCCGATCAAAAGCAGCAGCAGGTGCGGCTCGCGCAGGCCACTGCCGGTAGCGGCTGGGATGTTGATCGGCTGGCCCCGCCGTCGCGTTGGCCCGATGCGCGGACAGAAGATCGCCATGACAACGGTCATGACAAAGCCGAACACCATGACATCGAGCACCATTCCGCCGCCCCACCGGCTGATCATCTGGCCACCGACCAGCGTCGAGACGATAAAGGCGATGGAGCCCCACACGCGCATCGACCCGTAATCGAGCCCCCAGCGGCGCACGCCCGAGATGACGATCGATTCGACGACGGGCACATAGGGTGCGAAGGTGGCGCCCTGCAGCGCATAGACGATCGTCACCGGCCAGAAAGTCGTCGTCCAGAACAGCGCGACCGCCGTCAGCAGCGAAAGGCCGCCCGACCAGAGCAGCACGTCGGCGCGCTCCTTCAATCGATCGGCGATCATGGCGACGACAGGCGCCACCAGCACGCGAACCACCATGGGTATGGCAAGGATGATGCCGATCTCATGATCGCTAAAGCTATGGGTTGCGAGCCAGACGGGAAAGAACGGCAGGACGATGCCGTTGACGAGCAGCGGCGCACAATAGGAAAGCGCACTGAGAAGCCGGAAGCGCGGCGGCGCTCCCTCACCCGTCGGGGAATTTTGAGCGGGAATCATGGGTGGACCTGAAGGAAACTGGACGTTGTCCTAACACACCACCCTGGAGGCGACTATTGCGAGAAATAGCCGTTCTGAAACGTTTTAGAAAATAAATAGGGCCTGTCGCCTGACGGTAACGGCTAAATTCGTGGGAGCGCAGGCGCGGATGCGCCGGCGCCAAAATCAGGCGGCTTGCGGGGCCAGTTCGCCCTCGTCATGCATTTCGATAGCGGCAAGCGCCGGCACGCTGCTGGCGAGCGCCCGCCAGGTGATCAGTTCGAACGTGCCATCCTCGTGCTCGGCGACAGCCGTGCAGCTTTCCACCCAATCGCCGGTGTTGATGTAGCGGATACCGTCCATGTCCTGAATGATGGCATGATGGATATGTCCGCAGATCACCCCATCGGCGCCGTTTTTGCGGGCTTCCTCGGCCACGACGCGCTCAAATTCGCCGATAAAGTTGACAGCATGCTTGACCTGCAGCTTCGCCCAGGCCGAGAACGACCAGTAGGGCATGCCGAGTCGGCGGCGCACCGCCGCCAGGATGATGTTGATGCGGATTGCCGTGTCATAGGCCCAGTCGCCGAGATAGGCGAGCAGTCGGGCGTTGCGGACGACGACGTCGAACTCGTCGCCATGCAGGATCAGATATTTTCTGCCGTCGGCGCCGTCATGCATCATACGCTCGACGACCTCGATGCCGCCGAAATGCATGCCCGGGAAGGCGCGCAGGAATTCGTCGTGATTGCCGGGAATATAAACGACGCGCGTGCCCTTGCGCGCCTTGCGCAACAGTTTCTGGACGACGTCGTTGCAGACCTGTGGCCAGTACCAGCTGCGCTTCAGGCGCCAGCCGTCGACGATGTCGCCGACGAGCACGATCGTATCGGCCTCGTGGTGGCGCAGGAAATCCAGCAGGAAGTCGGCCTTCGCGGCCTTCGAGCCGAGATGGACATCGGAAATGAAGAGCGTGCGGAAATGTCTGGGTTCCATCATGTCTTTCACGAGCTGCCGCTCATGTCCCATCTTTCATCTAACCTTCCAAAACCAGACTCGTGTTTCAGAAAGATGACAAGCTGGGGAAAAGCCCTGCAAACCTGTTCATCCCACGCGGCCGCATGGCCGTTCGCCACGCGGGCCGCATGGCCGTCGCCACGCGGGCTGTATGCCCGTCGCCGCCAGGCCCGCCGACAAGGTTGCCCTGTGCATTCAGGGCGTTCATGATGACGGCGATTCATATTCGACAATGCGGGATGGCTGATGCGTCTCTTTCTCGTTCGCCACGGCGAATCCCTCGGCAACATCAACGAACAGGCCTACCGTCAATTCGGCGATCACAATGTGCCGCTGACGCGATGGGGCCATCGGCAGGCTCTCGAAGCAGGCGGCGTGATCGCCTCCTACCTGCAAGCATTGCCGAGCGCTGGTTTCGGCAAGCTGCATATCTGGTACTCGCCCTTTCTGAGGACCCGGCAGAGCAAGGATGCGCTGCTCGAAGCCCTGCCGGAAAGTTTCGTCGGCGATATCAGGGAGGATTATCTGCTGCGCGAGCAGGATTTCGGTCTCTTCACCGAAATCTACGATCACGCGGAACAGAAGCAGAAGTTTCCCGAGGAGTTCGAAAAATGGGCGAGGCTGCGCAGCAACAGCGGCAAGTTCTACGCACGGCCGCCGGATGGCGAAAGCCGGGCGGATGTGGCCCAGCGGGTGCGCCTGTTCCTGCAAACCGTCATGCACGATGCAGAAAATAGCGACCACAACGTCGTGATCGTCGGCCATGGCGTCACCAACCGGGCGGTCGAAATGAATTTCCTGCACCGCCCCGTCGAGTGGTTCGAGCGCTCCGACAATCCTGGAAACGCCGATATCACCCTGATCGAGGGGACGCGCTCGCAAGGATACGAGTCGATCTTGTTGCATCAGGCCGCCGACCGGCAGCCGGGACAGGAAGGCGAACTGCGCGATGCCCATGGCGCCGACGTGACGATCACGCCGAAGCCGACTGCATAATTCCGAAATCGGACCGCCGCAAAGGTCTGTGGCGGGTTGCGTAAGGCAACCCGCCAATTCTTCACCTCAGGTCGGCGACGTCACGGTTGCCGGCTCCTGCCCGGCCGCCGCCTCCTCGTTCACAGTCTCGGGCCGCTTCGTCCTCAAGAGACGCAGCACGAAGACGAAGAAGACGGGAACGAAGAAGATCGCCAGCACCGTCGCCGAGATCATGCCGCCGAGCACGCCCGTGCCGATGGCATTTTGGCTCGCCGCACTTGGCCCGGTGGCGATCGCCAGAGGCACCACGCCCAATGTGAAGGCGAGTGAGGTCATGATGATCGGTCGGAAGCGCAGACGAGCGCCTTCGATCGCGGCATCCATCAGCGATTTGCCCTCGGCAAAACCGTCCTTGGCGAATTCGACGATCAGGATGGCGTTCTTTGCCGACAATCCGATGATCGCGATCAGACCGACCTTGAAGTAGATGTCGTTGGACATGTCGCGGCTCATCACCGCGAGCACGCAGCCGATGACGCCAAGCGGCACGACCAGCATCACCGACAACGGGATGGACCAACTCTCGTAAAGCCCCGACAGCAGCAGGAAGACGAAGAGGATGCTGAGGCCGAACAGGAACGGCGCCTGCGATCCCGATCTCAGCTCCTCCAGCGACTGGCCGGTCCATTCGAAGCCGAAGCCGTCGGGAAGTTCCGAGGCCAGCCGCTCCATTTCGGTAATCGCCGCCCCCGATGAATATCCCGGCGCCGGAGCGCCAGAGATACGCACGGAAGGGTAGCCGTTATAGCCGACGATCTGCGCCGGTCCCTTCTGCCATTCGGCGACGGCGAAGGACGATAGCGGCACCATGCCGCCGCTCGCATTGCGGACATTGAGCTTCATCAGGTCTTCCGCCTGAAGCCTGCTCTTGTCCTGCGCCTGCACGATGACGCGCTGCATGCGGCCCGAATTCGGGAAGTCGTTGACATAGCTCGAACCCAGATTGGCGGTGATCGTGCTGTTGATGTCGGCGAAGGCGACACCGAAGGTATTTGCCTTCTCGCGATCGATGACGAGCACGAGCTGGGCCGAGTCAGGCATGCCTTCCGGGCGGATACCTGCGATGATGGGGTTCTGCGATGCCTTGCCGATCAGCATTCCCGCCGCCTCGGTCAGTGCCGCCTGGCCTTTCGCCCCGCGATCCTGAAGGCGGAAGGTGAAGCCGTTGGTCGTGCCGAACCCTTCGATCGGCGGCGGCGACAGCGCGAAGGACGTCGCGTCCTTCAGCCCAAACAGCTGCATATTGGCGCGGTTGGAGATCTCCTGCACCGAATTGCCGGCGCCGCGTTCGGCCCAGTCCTTGAGCGTGACAAACACCAGGGCGGCGTTCGGTCCCTGCCCGGAGAAGCTGAAGCCCTGGATCGCGACGACGTTGGCAACGGCCGGCTCTTTCTTGAAGATTGCCTCGATGCTTTCGAGCGAGGCCACCGTGCGGTTGCGGCTCGCCTCCGGCGGTCCCTGCACGTCGACGATCAGGAAGCCCTGATCCTCGTCCGGCACGAAGCTGCTCGGCAGGTTGACGAAAAGATAGCCAAGGCCGATGAGCAGCGCGACATAGACGGCCATGACCCGCCAGGAGCGCTTGGCCAGTCCCTCGACGGTGCGGGCATAACGGCCGGTCAGCCGGTCGAAGTTGCGGTTGAACCAGCCGGCGACGCCCTTCTTCTCGTGATGGCCCTTGATCGGTTTCAGGAAAGTGGCGCAGAGCGCCGGCGTCAGCGACAGCGCCAGGAAGGCGGAAAACAGGATGGATACGACCATGGTCAGGCTGAACTGACGGTAGATGATGCCTGTCGAGCCTGGGAAGAACGCCATCGGCACGAAGACGCAGGAGAGAACCAGCGTAATCCCGAGAATCGCGCCGGTGATCTGCCGCATCGCCTTCTTGGTCGCTTCCTTCGGTGACAGCCCTTCCACCGCCATCAGCCGCTCGACGTTTTCCACCACCACGATGGCGTCGTCGACGAGAATGCCGATGGCAAGCACCATCGCGAACATCGTCAGCACGTTGATCGAGAAGCCGGCAGCAAACATGACAGCAAGCGTCCCGAGCAGCGCGACCGGCACGACGAGCGTCGGAATGATGGTGTAACGGAAGCTCTGCAGGAAGATGAGCATGACAACAAAGACGAGCGCCACGGCTTCAGCGAGCGTATGCGCCACCTTCTCGATCGATGCCGAAACGAACGGGCTGGTATCATAGGGAACGGAATATTCGACGCCAGCAGGGAAGAAGCGCGACAGCTCCTCCATCTTCGCCTTGACCAGATTGGAAGTGTTGACGGCATTGCCCGTCGACGACAGCTGGATGGCAATGGCGGCGCTCGGCTGCCCGTTCAAGCGGGTGGAGAAGCTATAACTCTCGCTGCCCTCTTCGATGCGCGCGACATCGCGCAGCCGGACATTCGATCCGTCGGCATTGGCGCGCAGCACGATGTCTCCGAACTCCTTGATGTCGGTCAGTTGCCCCTTGACCAGCACTGTCGCCGTCAGGTCTTGCGAGATCGGATTGGGTGCTGCGCCGATCTGGCCCGCCGCGACCTGGGCGTTCTGCGCCGAGATCGCCGCGCTGATGTCGGATGCTGTGAGGTTCAGGCCGACCATCTTGTCGGGATCGATCCAGATGCGCATCGCCCTCTGCGACGCAAATAGCTGGGCGCGGCCGACGCCCTCGAGACGGCGCAGCTCGCCGATGACGTTTCGGTTGAGATAGTCGCCGAGCGCCACCTCGTCGGTCTTCCCGTCCGTCGATGTCAGCGAGATGAACATCAGGAAGCCCGACGACGCCTCCTCGACCGTGATGCCCTGATCCTTGACGGATTGCGGCAGCCGCGGTTCGACGCGGCGAATGGCATTCTGAACGTCGACGGAGGCCTGGTCGATATCGGTGCCGGCCGCAAAGGTCGCGGTGATCGTCATCGCGCCCGATGTATCCGACGTCGACTCGAAATAAGAAAGGTGCTCGACCCCGTTCAGCTCTTCCTCGATTTGGCGGGTGACGCCCTGATAGATATCCTGGGGCGAAGCGCCGGGATAGCTGGTGGTGATGCTGAGCTGCGGCGGCGCGACCTTGGGATATTGGGCGACCGGCAGGAACGGCAGCGCGATCAGGCCAGCGATGGAGATGAAGATCGCAAAGACCCAGGCTAGGATCGGGCGATCGATAAAGAAACGTGCCATCGACCTTACTCCGGCTTCTTGGCGTCACCGGACGCGAGCTGGCCATCCCGCCACTCTTCCGGCGCGACCTTTGCGCCCGGCTGCAGCTTTTGGCTGCCGTCGACAACGAGACGCTCACCTGATGACAGACCGCTTTCGACCACCCATTCATTGCCGAAGGATTGACCGAGCTCCACGTCCCGCGGCTGTGCCACGTCTCCCTCCTGGACGACGTAGACCTGCGCCTTGCCGTCGGCCGTGCGGATGACGGCGCGTTGCGGGATAAGGATTGCCTTCTCTCGGACGGCCTGTTCGATGCGCACCCTGATGTAAAGACCGGGCAGCAGGTCGCCCTTCGGATTGGGGAATTCACCGCGGAGGGTGACTTGGCCCGTCGTCGCATCGACGCTGGCGCTGCTGAAGAGCAGCTTCCCGGCTTCGCCATAGACGGTGCCGTCGTCGAAGACGAGCTTGATGTCGGCCTTGCCTGGTTCGGTCGATGTGAGGCTGCCGTTCTCGACCGCCCGCTTCAACGCCAGCAGGTCTCCGGAGGATTGCATAAAGTCGGCATAAACGGGGTCAATCTGCTGGATCATCGCCAGCGCATCGCCTCCATCGGCCGTCACCAGCGCGCCTTCCGTCACCAGCGCGCCGCCGATGATGCCTGATATCGGTGCGCGGACTTCGGTATAGCCGAGATTGATCTTCGCTTCGTCGAGTGCGGCCTGCGCCAGCGCGACATCGGCATCGGCCTGGGCAAGGGCGACGGCGGCCGCATCATATTCGATACCGCTTGCAACATCACGGTCGCGCAGCGACTTCTGCCGGTCCAGCTGCTGGCGGGCATTCAGCTGCGTCGCCCTGGCGCGATCGAGGCTTGCTTCCGCACTGGCCACACGGACCCGGAAAAGCGCTGGATCGATCCGGTAGAGCACATCGCCCTGATGAACGAGGCTGCCCTGCTCGAAGATCCGTTCCTGCAGGATGCCGGAAACCCTGGCCCGCACTTCGGAAACGCGCGTCGCGGCAATGCGGCCGGGCAATTCGCTGATAACGGGAACCGGACGCGCGTTGAGCGTCAGGACGCTGACGGCTGTTGGCGGCATCGCGCCGCCTTCCTGTGCGTAAGCCGGCAGGTCGGCGCCGAATATCAGCGCCAGGACAAGCGTACAACCCAATGATTTCGTTCGAAAAAGCATGTTCACTAGCCTTCCTGTTGGTCCCGCTGGGGTCCAAAAAAGCACAGCCCGCCGAAATGACGTTCGGCGGGCCTCCTCAGCCGACAGATAGTCGATCTTTTTTTACTTTGCAAGATACCTACCGGTTGGTATGATAGCACTATCATGGCCGGAACTCCCATGGCCCGGCGATCCCGGGAGTGATACTGATCTTCTCGAGCCGTCTCGGCGCGAAGCTTATCTCGAACACAGGTCATGCATTGGTAGATAGCCCCCGCAACAGAAAGAAACAGCCGGATGTCGTGCGACAGGCTCTCCTCGATTGCGCCACCAAGCTGGCGCTTGAGCATGGTCTCGCCGCAGTCAGCCTGCAGGCGGTCGCAAGTGCTGCCGGCGTGACCAAGGGAGGGTTGTTTCACCACTTCCCCAATAAGCAGGCGCTTATAGAGGCTGTGTTCGACGGCATGATGGAAAACCTCGACCGGGAGATCGATGAGGAACTGGAAAAGGATAAGGGCGGCCACGGCACATTCACCCGCGCCTATGTCCGCACCCTGTTTGCCGACCGCGCCCTCAACAATAGCCCATGGTCGGCGCAAACGATGACCGTGCTCGCCGACCCCTACTCCAAAAGCCTCTGGCACAGATGGATGAATGACCGGCTGGTCAGGCACGCCGAAACCGACATGGGAATGCGGCTCGAGATCGTTCGCCTGGCGGCGGACGGAGCATGGCTTGCCCATGTTCTGAGGCCTGACGACCATGCCGGTTCGGACGACGCGGCGCTGTTGCACGAATTGATCGAACTCACCGAAGGGTGACAAGCGATTGGCGCCTCATCCCGCGCCCGAGTATATCACCCGAGCGCGGGATGGTCGGGCTAGGCAGCGCGCACGGCCGCCATCGGTTTGACGTTCTGATTCATCCGGAACAGATTGTTCGGATCGTAGCGCCGCTTGATCTCGGCAAGGCGAGCGTAGTTGGCGCCGTAGGCAGTCTCGACGCGGTCGCCTTCGTCTTCGGGCATGAAGTTGATGTAGGCGGTGCCGACCGCATGCGGCTTGGTTGCCTCGAAAAGCTCCCGCGCCCAACCGATGCAGCTTCCATCCATCCCGGCTTCCCGCCAGCGCGCATGCACATTCATGACGAAATGCGAGCTGCGCTGCGGAAATGCGGTGGCCTCGGTCGGCACACGGCCGGCCGCGCCGCCGATATGGGCGATGAAGATCTCGCATTCCGGGCCGGGCAGCTTGCGCACGGCGTTGAGCAGCACGTCGATCGCCGCATCCGGAAGGGAGGCGAAATCCTGGCTCTTCCAGTAATTGCGCGCACCGGGGGTGAGCAACGGGTCGAATGCCTGCTGCCAGCCGGTGAACGGCACCGGACCGACGACGTCGGCAATCGGTTTTCCGATCGCCCGCAATCTGGCCGTTGCCTTTTCGCCCGCCGCGATGTCTCCGCAATAGCACATGGCGAGCACGACGATTTCCTTGCCGTGCCATTCCGCGGGAAGGCACGGCAACGGCGGCGCCTGGCGCATCACCACCCAGCAGGTCAGTTCGTCAGGTGCCGTCTCCAGCGCCTGCCGGTACTCCTTGAGCACGCTTTCCGCGTCAGCGAAGGGATGCACGACGAGCCCAGCAAGAACCTCCGTGTTGAGAGGGTTGAGTTTGAATTCGAAGGAGGTCACGACGCCGAAATTGCCGCCTCCGCCGCGCAACGCCCAGAAGAGATCAGGCTTTTCCGTTTCGCTCGCCTTGACCAGCTCGCCATCGGCCGTCACCACGTCCACCGACAGCAGATTGTCAATCGTGAGCCCGAATTTACGGGTCAGCCAGCCGAAACCACCGCCGAGCGTCAGGCCGGCGATGCCGGTGGTGGAATTGATACCAGTCGGTAGCACCAGCCCGAAGGCCAGCGTTTCCTGGTCGACATCGGCAAGCGTTGCACCCGGCTCGATCCTGGCGCGCCGCGTTTGCGGATCGACCCGCACCGATTTCATCGCCGACAGGTCGATGACGATACCGCCCTCGCAGACCGCATTGCCGGCAATGCCGTGGCCGCCGCCACGCACCGAAAGGAGCAAATTATTGTCGCGTGCAAACCTTACCGCCCGCACAACATCGGCAGCACCGGCGCAACGCGCGATAATCCCGGGCCGGCGGTCGATCATCGCATTCCAGATCGTCCGCGCTTCATTGTAATCCAAGTCCTTACTGGTCAGGAGACTGCCGCGAAATCCGGCGGCAAAGGCATCGATGGCCACGTCATTGACCATCGTCTGCCCCCTTTGCAGGGTCGTGAGGTTCAAATTGTCCATGGTTTCCTCCATGCGACCGGCGCCCCGCACCGTCGCGGCCGGCATTTTGCGCTTGCTACGATCCTCAAACAAGTTTCGAAAAGGATTAGCCCTCGGCGGCAGCAAAGAAAGGAAGCGACTTCCTATTGAATTTTCATCGGAAATCGATGACTGCGGCGGCAATCCCGCACGCGGCGGAACAATCCCTAATCCCGCAGCCCCCGAGCAATGGCATCAATGATCGCGCCAACCCTGCCGGGCACGAACCGGCGTGACGGATGAATGGCGTGGATCGGCAGCACCAGTTTCCGCCAGCCGGCGAGAACTTCCACGAGCCTGCCATCCGCTATGTCTTCCGCCACGAGATCCACCGGGACGTAGATGATGCCTGCCCCGGCGAGCGCTGCCATTCGCAGCGCCTCTCCGTTGTCGATCTCGATGTTGCCGCGAACCCCAACCGTGAAACCTTCACCGCCCTTTGTCTCGAACGGCCATTCGTCGCGGGGCACGAGATTGAGGTTGAGAATGCAGCGGCCGAGGCGAATATCCTCGGGCCTCTCCGGCACGGCAAATCTATCGAGATATACCGAAGAGGCGCGGCAGACGAAATGATAGCTGCCGACACGCCGCGCGATAAGCGACGAAGGCTTCAATTCGCCGATCCGGATCGCTAGATCATACCCTTCGGCCACCAAGTCGACATTGCGGTCGCTGAGATTGAGCTCGACCGAAAGTGCCGGATGCCGCTCCGCGAGTTCGGCCATGACAGGCGCAAGCCGCTTGATCCCCAGTGTCGTCGGAGCGCTTAGACGCAGGCGTCCCGACATGGCCTCGGCGTCAGGCCGGGAGATGTCGTTGAGTTCCTCCAACTCGTCGATGATTCTGTTTGCCTTGACGAGGAAGCGGGACCCGACCTCGGTCAGCCGCTGCGTACGCGTCGTGCGTTCGATCAGCTTGACCCCATACTCCTGCTCCAGCGCCTGGATGCGCCTGCCGACCATGGCAGGCGAAATGCCGAGCCGCTTCGCGGCGGCGGCGAAACTCCCCGATGTCGCGGCGGCAATGAGGGTCTGCAAGTTCAGAAGATCGGGCATTCGATACTTTTATGCATCTCTGTTATCGGGATCAATGCAATTAACGACGGAATACTTCGGATGTATCCCTGTGGCCATCACATCGGAAACAGGAGACAGAACGATGAAGACTGCAATTATCGGCATCGGAAACATGGGCAAGGGCCTGGCCTCACGCCTTGCCGGGAAGACTGACCTGATCGTCGCGGCACGCAACGATCAGGCCGCGCGCAGCCTTGCCGAAAGCCTCGGCGTTGAAAGCGCTACTATTGCGGAGGCGATCGCCGCCGCGGGGATCGTCATCCTCGCCGTTCCCTATGCCAGCGCTCTTGAGATCGCCGCCTCGCCGTCGCTCTCGGGCAAGATTGTCGTCGACATCAGCAATCCCCTGAAGCCCGATTTCTCCGGTCTGCTCTTCGGTCACGAAACCTCCGCCGCCGACAAAATCCAGAATGCCGCGACCGGCGCCAGGGTGGTCAAAGCTTTCAACACCATCTTCGCCGAGTTCTTCAACGCGTCCCACGATGCCACGGCCAAGGTGCCGGTATTTGTCGCCGGAAATGACGCAGACGCGGTGGAAAAGGTTTCCAGACTAGTCGTCGACGCAGGATTTGCCGTCGAAAAGACTGGAGGCCTCGACGCTGCCAAGCTCCTGGAACCGCTGGGCATGCTCAATATCCGCCTCGGCTACGGGCTCGGCCGCGGAACCGCCATCGCCCCGGCCTGGATGAACATCGCCGCCTGAGGTCTCTCATCGATCGGCAGGAGCGACATCCCGTCCGTGAGGGCGGGATGTTTTTATTGCCCAGACAAAAACTCGCCAACTCCGCCATTTCCATACTGTCGTGCGTATCCGATTGATGTATGGAGGGAGCTCAAAAGACGTGCACGGAGGCGGCGATGGATCACCCGGAAAAATCGAAGACAGAAAAGAACCTGACGAGCGGCGATCTCGACGAACAGGCGCTTTTCTTCCACCGCTATCCCCGCCCCGGCAAGCTTGAGATCCAGGCGACAAAGCCGCTCGGCAACCAGCGCGACCTGGCGCTCGCTTATTCGCCCGGCGTTGCCGCCCCTTGCCTTGCCATCCGCGACAATCCCGAAATGGCGGCAGAATATACCTCGCGCGCCAATCTCGTCGCCGTTATCTCCAACGGCACCGCCGTGCTTGGCCTCGGCAATATCGGCCCGCTTGCCTCCAAACCGGTCATGGAGGGCAAGGCCGTGCTCTTCAAGAAATTCGCCGGCATCGACGTATTCGATATCGAGATCGATGCCCCAGGCGTCGACCAGATGGTCTCGACCATTGCCTCGCTGGAGCCGACCTTCGGTGGTATCAACCTCGAAGACATCAAGGCGCCGGAATGTTTCGAGGTCGAGCGGCGCCTGCGCGAGAAGATGAAGATCCCCGTCTTCCACGACGATCAGCACGGCACGGCGATCATCGTCGCCGCCGCGATCCTGAACGGGCTGGAACTCGCCGGCAAGAACATCGCCGACATCAAGATCGTCGCCTCCGGCGCCGGTGCTGCCGCCCTTGCCTGCCTCAACCTGCTGGTCATTCTCGGGGCAAAACGCGAAAACATCTGGGTCCACGATCTTGAAGGCCTCGTCTATGAGGGCCGTGTCGAGCTGATGGACGAATGGAAATCCATCTATGCCCAGAAGAGCGATACGCGCACGCTCGCCGAAAATATCGGCGGCGCCGACGTCTTCCTTGGCCTTTCGGCCGCCGGCGTGCTGAAGCCCGAGCTGCTGGCGCAGATGGCTGACAAGCCGCTGATCATGGCGCTCGCCAATCCGACGCCGGAGATCATGCCCGATCTCGCCCGCGCTGCCCGTCCCGACGCGATGATCTGCACCGGCCGCTCGGATTTCGCCAACCAGGTCAACAACGTCCTCTGCTTCCCCTATATCTTCCGCGGCGCGCTCGATTGCGGCGCCGAGACGATCAATGAGGAAATGAAGATGGCGGCCGTGCGCGCCATCGCAGCCCTTGCGCGCGAAGAGCCGTCCGACGTCGCCGCCCGCGCCTATTCCGGTGAGACCCCGGTCTTCGGCCCTGACTACCTCATCCCCTCGCCCTTCGATCCGCGCCTGATCCTGCGCATCGCACCTGCGGTCGCCAAGGCCGCCGAGCAGAGCGGCGTGGCGCGCCGCCCAATCCAGGATTTCGACGCCTATCTCGACCAGTTGAACCGCTTTGTCTTCCGCTCCGGCTTCGTCATGAAGCCGATCTTCACCGCCGCCAAGGCCGCCGAGCGCAAACGCGTCATCTTCTCCGAAGGCGAGGACGAGCGCGTGCTGCGCGCTGCCCAGGTGCTGCTCGAAGAAGGCCTTGCCGAACCCATCCTGATCGGACGCCCGCAAGTCATCGAGACGCGTCTGAAGCGCTACGGCCTGCGCATTCGGCCGCTGCAGGATTTCGAAGTCATCAATCCGGAAGACGATCCGCGCTTCCGCGAATATGTCGATCTCTATTTCTCCCTCGTCGGCCGCCGCGGCGTCATCCCGGAAGCCGCCCGCACGATCGTGCGCACCAACACCACCGTCATCGGCGCGCTGGCGCTGAGGCGCGGCGAGGCCGATGCTCTGATCTGCGGCCTCGAAGGCCGCTACGAGAAGCATCTGCGCGATGTTCGCCAGATCATCGGCAAGCGCAAGAATGTCCGCGATTTCTCAGCCCTCAGCCTGATGATCTCGCAGCGCGGCGCCACCTTCTTCACCGACACTTACGTCACCTTCAATCCGACCGCCGAGGAGGTCGCCGAGGCGACGGTGCTGGCGGCCGAAGAAATCCGCCGTTTCGGCCTCACGCCGCGCGCCGCCCTGGTTTCGCATTCCAACTTCGGCTCGCGTGAATCCGAAAGCGCCACGAAGATGCGCAACGCCCTGCAGCTCGTGCGCGAAGCCGCGCCCGACCTTGAGGTCGACGGTGAGATGCACGGCGAAAGCGCCATCACCGAAGCACTGCGCAAGCGCGTCATGCCGGACACCACCCTGCACGACGAAGCCAATCTTTTGGTCTTCCCGAACCTCGATGCCGCCAACATCACCCTCGGTGTGGTCAAGTCGATGACCGACGGCCTGCATGTCGGCCCGATCCTGCTCGGCACCGCCCTGCCCGCCCACATCCTCGCCCCCTCGGTCACCTCCCGCGGCGTCGTCAATATGGCAGCGCTGGCCGTCGTCGAGGCATCGCAACCGGCTTGAGCCGGTAGCCGGCAACCCAACGTAAAGACCCTGGAGCCGTCCCGACACATGTCCTGACGTCACACATATCAGGCACGCCGTAACGACAGGCGCCCTTTATCCGCAAGCGCATCCGCGCGCTCGTTGCCGGCAATGGCGGAATGGCCCTTGCACCAGGCAATGGTCACCAGACCATTCTGCGATAGTTGAAGATCGACCGCTTTCCAGAGTTCCGCATTGGCGATCGTTCGCCTTCGCGCATTCCCATTCGGGCTGCCCTTCTTCCAGCCGTTGTTCTTCCAGATATGTCGCCAGCTGTTGCAGCCTTTGACGGCGTAGACGGAATCGGACCAGATGGTGACAGGCTCGCCGCTTGCCTCGCTGTTGATCCAGATTGCCGCCCTGAGCACGGAGGTCAATTCCATCGAATTATTGGCGGAATCTTCGGCGCCACCGAAGCCGGACGCGATTTCCGCGGTATCGCGATAAACGACGAATGCCCAGCCTCCGTGCCCAGAACCCGGTTCATAACAACCGTCCACGAAGACGTGGAAGCCGTCTTGGGTTTCCGGCAGCCCGACTGTCGTTGCGGGGGAGCTGAGTTCGTTGACAATACCTGTCATTTTCGACGTCCGGATATGAGTACGTTCCCCAAGCCGCTGAGGAGATTGGAGTGGAGCACTTAGCCTCGTTGATTACCACCGGCAGCCTCTTCATAATCGAACACTGGGTCTCTGGCGGTCCGCTGGCTAAAATCGCGAAAATACGCTAGGAATTTATCCCAGCTTATTAAGAGAAATACCCTAAGAGAAACCCGCTGCGATCGAGGCCGCAATCGACCGATCGATTCTTTTGCTCATTCCGGGACGACGCCGTGAAACGCCGAAACCTGTCTCTTGCCCTTCTCCTTGCCCTTGCGGCGCCGGCCGCCGCGCAAAGCAGCGCCGTCTGTGAGGACCTGCGCGGTCGCCTTGCCGACTTGCCGCGATCGATCGGCAATGGCAACGGCCCGGAGGCGCGCCAATATTCCAGTGCCATGGCCGAACAGAACCTCGAGCTGCGCAAGGTTCGCAACGAGCTGCGCAGCAATGACTGCACCTCGGGCAGCATGGTCGTGATCGGCGGCGAGAATGCCGATTATTGCGCCGAACTCTCGCAGTCCGAAGCCCGCATGATCGACAATATCCGCTATCTCCAGGACCGCCGCAACGAACTGGCCGGCCAGAACGGTGCCGATGACGGCGCGCGCCGCGAACTGGTCGCGGCTCTCGACCGCAATGGCTGCAACAGCGAAAATTTCTATGCTCCGAGCGATCGCAGCGCCAACGAACCGGCTCCGAGCGTCGAGGAACAGGCGATGCGCACTGATACCTTCATTCCGCTCGGCGGCGGTGAAGAGGTCGATCCGCGCTACGACCTGCCGCGGGCCGAGATGCTCTCGCCGGTCAGCACCATGTGTGTGCGCAGCTGCGACGGTGGCTTCTTCCCGATCAGCTCGAACGCCACCTCGGTCGATTTCGGCCGCGACGCCCAGACCTGCGCCAAGATGTGCCCGGGCATCGAGACCGAACTGTTCTATCGTGACGTGACGAGCACCGAAGCCTCGAACATGATCTCGGTCGCAACGGGCACGCCCTACAGCGCCATGAAAAATGCCTTTGCCTACAAGAACCGCACGCCCGGGGAAAAGTCCGCTTGCACCTGCAATCTCACCGCCTATTACGAGGAGATGCGCGGCAAGCAGACGTTGAGCGAACCGCCGCAGCAGGGCTCGATCACCACCATCCGCACCAATCCCCCGGCGAAGGATGCGGCAGCGCAGATCGCACCGCAGCCGTCCGTTCCCGAGCGCCCCTACGATCCGGCGCAGAACCGCGTCCGTCAGGTCGGCCCGCAGTTCCTGGCCGGCGATCAGGGCTCGATCGATCTCGCCAACCCGGCAACGTCAGGTCCGCAGCCGCAACAGCAGCAGTGATCGAACAGCTGGAACGGCGGTGGCCGAGCTATAGCGGCGTTGTGCCAAGGTGCATGAGATGACAGCGATGTCACGTGAACGTGCGGCGCGATGTGAATGCGGGTCGCTTGAGCATGGTCAGTAGGTCGTACGACCGCCGCTCAGGTCGAACGTCGATGCGGTCGTGAAGGAGTTCTCTTCAGAGAGCAGCCAGACGACCATCGAAGCGATCTCGTGAAGTTCGGCAAAACGGTCGCGCGGAATGCGGACGCGCATATATTCGATAAACTCGGCTGTCAGCCCGTCCAATATGGGTGTCTTTGCTGTGGTCGGCGTTACCGCGTTCACGGCGATTCCCGTCTTTGCGAGTTCCTTGCCAAGAGACTTGGTGAAGCCCAGCACCCCGGCTTTCGCTGCGCTGTAGGCGGCGATGTTCGGATTTCCCTCCTTGCCCGCAACCGAGGAGATGTTCACGATCCGCCCGTAGTCGCGCTTCAACATAACCGGAACGACGTGCCGGCAGCAGTTGAAGGTTCCCGTGAGGCAGACATCGACAACATCTTTCCACTCGCTGACATCGTATTCGATCGTGGGTTTTACCGGACCGGTAATCCCGGCGGAATTGACGAGGCCATCAATACGGCCAAAAATCTCCTCGGTCCTCCCCGCCGCGTTTTTCACTGATACGGGATCTGCGACATTGACGCCGAAAGCAACCGTGCCGGATCCGAGAGCGGAAGCGCTGTCCTTCGCCATGTTTTCGTTCAGGTCCCAAATGGCCACCTTGCCACCAGACTGGATGACGCGCTCTGCGATCGCGTAGCCGATGCCGCGCGCACCGCCTGTGATTACGATGATGCGTTCCTTCAAGTCGATCATGTTCATTGGGCCGTTATCCTCCGATTGAGCCGCCGATAGCCGAATATCCAATTCCGGGACTTCGCCTTCAGCGTATCGATATGACGGTCAGGAATAAAGACATCTCAGCCTCGCACGGCGTCGGCGATACCGGTTTGCTCACCTTGACTGTCAATGGCGTGACTGTGCGATTGAGGCGATGCTCCACCGCACTGCCCTAGGCGTTCAGTCCCCATCCATCATGAAAGACGAGTTCCTCGAGCGGTAGCCGCTGCCGCCAGCCTTTGACGGAGAGTTCCGGCTCGTCATAGAGCCGGTCGACGAAACCGGCACAGAGCCAGGCGACCACCTCGATATGCTCGGGTATGCCGAGAATGCTCTTCAGATCGCCTTCGCGAAAAATGCTGACCCAACCGATTCCGACCCCTTCCGCCCGCGCCGCAAGCCAGAGATTCTGGATGGCGCAGACGGTCGAGTATGAATCCATCTTCGGATTGTGCGTGCGTCCCAGCACCACGCTACCGCTACGCGTGGGATCGCAGGTCACGCATATGCCGAGCGGCGCCTCCACGATGCCTTCGAGCTTGAGGGCGCGGTAGGCCTGCCGCCGCTCGCCGGCAAACATCAGCGCCGCCTCGTCGTTGGCGCTCGCAAAGGCGTCCCGGACGCGCGCCCGCACAGCGGCACTTTTCACCAGGATGAAATTCCACGGCTGCATGAAGCCGACGGAGGGTGCGTGATGGGCGGCCGTCAGCAGCCGCTGCACAACATCATCAGGCAAAGGATCGGCCAGGAACTGGCTGCGAACGTCGCGCCGCGTCTTGATCGCGTGATAGACGGCCTCGCGTTCGGCCAAGGAAAAACCGGACGCCGCCGAAAGGGCATCCTCATCAAAGGGTCGCATCGTCAAATCCCCAACAACGCAACCGCCCCGCCGTCCGCGCGGATCGGTCTATCTAGCCAGGCCGGTCTTCTGACTCGGCGTCATCCGTCTGCCGCAACCTTCCCGGCAAAAGCCAGTGGCGTGATGAAGCGGCAGGCGTCGGCCTTACAGCGTTGGGCACGTTCCGGCCTTGCACCGGATTCCCGATTCTCCCGCCTTACCGACGGGCACCTGACGGCGCATCTATTTCAGGAAAGCGCGGCGGCGGCAAGCCGCGAGCCGATGTGGCGTTGAAGCCGCGTTCAGTTGGCAGAGGCGCGATGTTCCCTGAACGCCGCAGCCAGGGTTCTGAGCGCCGAGCGCGATCTTGCATCCGTTAGTGTCGAATGCAGGACGATCTCCGACGAGGGCAGCGGCGGCAGGCTGAAGCGCTGACTCACTTCCATCGAGCCCACCGGCGCGAGACGGTGGGAGAATGCCGCGACCGCAAGCCCAGCCGACACCGCCGCCGTCATCACCAGCGAGCCCCCGCCCAGGAAAACCTCGTTCCAGGCGATTCCTGCACCATCGAGCGCGTGGGTAGCGATGTTGTGGACGCCACAAGATGGCGACAGTGCAGCAAGACGCAGCGGCTCACCGCGGCGATACTCGAACTGCGGTGCCGCGAACCACCCGAAATGCTCCGGCCCAAGCACCTCACCGTCACGCCGGTCCTCTTCCCGGCGAATGATCGCCGCATCCAGCTCACCGCGATCGAATGCATCGAGCAACACTCGAGAATTGTCGAGCCGCACCTCGATCGTCAGCCCTGGATCGTGAGCGCTGAGACGCGCCAGAATCGTCGGAACCTCCGGCCCCGCCACATGCGCGGCGATGCCGAGCGTGAAGTGCCGGCTTGTCGAGGAAAGGGCTGCGACCGCACGATCATGGGCGCCGATGAAATCCCGCGCGGATTGAAGAAAGACCGCGCCCTGCGCCGATAGGCGCACCAAGCGCGGGGTCCGCTCGATCAGCCTGTGGCCGAGACGCTCCTCCAGCCGCTTCAACTTGACGCTGATTGCCGCCTGAGTGCTGCCTAACGCCTCGGCGGCGCGGGTGAAGCTCTGCAGCTCGGCAATGGTCACGAACGCCCGCACCGCATCCACATCGAGCATTGTTATAGCAACCATCCAAAATTGTTGTTTCTGAAATAGAAAATCATCCAATTCAGTTATGGTCAAGCGCCGACTATGGTGGCTCGAACCGGCAGCGCCCCGATTTCACCTGTCATCGGGATTTCACCGTCGCCCATCCCGTGCTGAAAGGACCAACCATGCCACCCGCTTCCATTGCCTCATCCAGGCTGCAGGGCATCGTCGCCCTGGCAGCCGCCTGCCTTTCGTCCCTTATGTTCGGCCTGGAGATCTCAAGCGTACCCGCGATATTGCCGACGCTGGAGGCGGTGCTGCATGCCGATTTCCGGCAACTTCAATGGATCATGAATGCCTATACGATCGCGGTGACTACGGTGCTTATGGCAACGGGCACGCTGGCCGACCGTTATGGCCGCAAGCGCGTCTTCCTGATCGGCATCATTGCCTTCGGCTTGACCTCGCTGATCTGCGGGCTCGCGGACAATGCACCCGTTCTGATCGTCGCCCGCTTCCTCCAGGGCATGAGTGGCGGCGCTATGCTGATCTGCCAAGTGGCCGTCCTCTCGCACCAGTTTCCAGAGGGGCGGCAGCGCAGCATGGCCTTCGGCTGGTGGGGGATTATCTTCGGCATCGGCTTGGGATTCGGGCCGCTCGTCGGCGTTATGATCGCGGCCTTGTCGACCTGGGAATGGGTGTTCCTGGTCCATGTTGTGCTGGCGGCCGTGACAGCCACGCTCGCCGTCTTCGGTGTCTGTGAATCGCGTGACCCCGAGGCGAAAAGCCTCGATATCGCGGGCATCGCCACCCTGTCGCTTTCCGTCTTCTGCCTTGCCTTCTACATCACCCAGGGGCCGGCCCTCGGTTTTGACAATACTACGGCCCTTGCAGCCATCGGCCTTTCTGCCGCAAGTTTCATAGCCTTCATCGTTGCAGAGAAGATCAATTCGCGGCCGATGTTTGATGTCTCGGTCTTTCGCATCCGCGCCTTCTCCGGCGCCATAATCGGCTCGGTCGCGATGAATATCAGCTTTTGGCCCTTCATGATCTATCTGCCGATCTGGTTTCAGGCAGGCCTTGGTTATGGTAGTCTCGCCGCCGGTTTGTCGCTGCTCGCCTATACGCTTCCCACGCTCATCGTCCCGCCGCTGGCCGAGCGGCTCTCGCTGCGCTATCGCCCCGGTCTCGTCATTCCAATCGGCCTATTCACGATCGGCCTCGGTTTCCTGCTGATGCGGCTTGGAGCCGCCTCCGCCGCAGCAAGCTGGCTGACCATGCTGCCCGGCGCATTGCTGTCGGGCCTCGGCCTCGGAATGACCAATACCCCCGTCACCAACACGACGACAGGCGCAGTTGCGCGTGACCGCGCCGGCATGGCATCGGGGATCGATATGAGCGCCCGGATGATCTCACTCGCGATCAATATCGCGGTGATGGGCTTCATCCTGGTCAGCGGGGTGTTCTCACATCTAGAAAACGTCCTGCCGGCGACGCTCGGCCCGGAACAACTGCGGGCTATGGCTGAACGCATCTCAGCCGGAAACATCGCCTCCCTCCCCGATCTGCCCGCCAACATCATCCGCGACGCGCTCGTCGAGGGATTCGGCTGGGTGATGCTCTACGGTGGCCTCGGTGCGTGGCTGCTGGCCACGGCCAGCTTCCTCGTCTTCGGCTCAGGAAAGATTCGCCGCTGCGCCGAAGATGAGGCATCCAATTCGACTGTGGTTTGAGGATGAGGCAGTGCTATGCTCTGGAGGTGAGAATGGAGCAAGACGTCACCGCGCACCCCCTCTATCCAGCAGCGAACAGACAGCCGCCCCGCGTCGGTTTGAAGCGGCTTGGCAAGCCTCTTCACCCCATCGTTCCTATGGCCTTATCGCCACCGAAGGCGTATGGACTGAGACAGTCCATCGCAGCATCCCGGTTGCCCGTGCCCCGCCTCACACCCATGATCCTTGCCGTCGCCCTGTTCATGGAACAGATGGATTCGACCGTGATCGCCACCAGCCTGCCGGCAATCGCCGCCGATATCGGCACCTCGCCGATCGCGCTGAAGCTCGCCGTCACCAGCTATCTCGTGGCGCTGGCGATCTTCATCCCGATCAGCGGCTGGATGTCCGATCGTTTCGGTGCGCGCAACATCTTCCGCATGGCGATCTTCGTCTTCATGATCGGCTCGATCGCCTGCGCCTTTTCAAACTCGATCACGGCCTTCGTCATCTCGCGCCTGATTCAGGGCGCCGGCGGCTCGATGATGACGCCGGTCAGCCGCTTGCTGCTGGTCCGGGGAACACCGCGCCACGAACTCGTCGATGCCATGGCCTGGCTCACCATTCCCGCTCTGATCGGCCCGATCATGGGTCCGCCGATCGGCGGCTTCCTCACCACCTACCTCACCTGGCACTGGATCTTCTGGATCAACGTCCCGATCGGCGTGCTCGGCATCATCCTCGTCACGCGTTTCCTGCCGGCCGTCGAGCCACGCAGTCCGCGGCCGATGGACTTCCCGGGCTTTTTCCTTTGCGGCATCGGCTTCTCTGGCTTCGTCTTCGGCGTGTCGGTGATCAGCCTGCCGGCCGTGCCCGTCATTTACGGTTATGTCACGGTTGCGATCGGCATCCTTGCCGGCCTCATCTACCTCCTCCATGCCCGCCGCGCGCCCTATCCGCTTCTCGATCCGAAGATGTTCCGTTATCCGATGTTCCGGGCGGCGATCCTCGGCGCCTCGAATTTCCGCATGGGGCTCGGCGCCTTGCCCTTCCTGATGCCATTGATGCTGCAGCTTGGCTTCGGCCTGACGCCGCTGCAATCGGGCTCGGTCACCTTCGTCAGCGCGCTCGGCTCCATGGGCTCGAAATTCGCCGCCTCGCGCACCTTCAATGCCTTCGGCTTCCGCACGGTGATCTCGCTTACCACCTTGCTGGCGGCGATCTTCCTCGGCATCAACGGTCTGTTCACCGCCGAAACGCCGCTGTTCCTGATCATGGCCTGCCTTCTGATCGGCGGACTGTTCCGCTCAATGGCTTTCTCGGGCGTCAACGCCATGGCCTTCGGCGATGTCGACGACGCCGACAGCAGCCAGGCAACCGCAATCAATGCCGTTGCCCAGCGTATCTCCATGGCGATGGGTGTGGCGATCGCCGGCGGCATCCTCGAAATCTCCAGCAGCTTTCACGACGGCAGGCTGATAGTCTCCGATTTCCACATCGCCTTCTTCAGCGTCTCGGCGATTTCGGCGCTGGCCTGCATCACCTTCCTGCGCCTGCCGCACGATGCCGGCGCGGAACTGACGGCGCGCGGCCGCAAGCGCCGCCACGCCGAGCCCGAAGAGGCCGTGGCGGAAAATAGCTGATCTCCCTGGCGCGATGGAAGCACTCCTCACCCGCCGGTTCGCAAGGCTCCGTGCGGCGGGAGTAAGGGCGAATGGCCCGCGCGTACTCCAACATCCCCTTCTACTTTATAATTTATTCACACATCAAATACACACTGCGTTTGCGCGTTTTGGGTTGCTATCAGGACATGGGCATGAGCGCTCGTGATGTGACCGTCAGCGTCGATGCCCGTATTGATACGCCAGTCGGGAACATGTCCGACTGAGCCGCAATTCTAGGCCGCCGCGGAATGTTTCATTTTTTGAAAACGATGCCTCTAACCGCCAAGCTGGCGGCGATTATCGTTGCCGTCAACCTCTGCGGCATTTCCGCTTTCGCCACCTATACCTGGATGTACGAAACCCGGGCCTTGATCGATGGCGCCAAGGCGAACTGGTCCAAGGACGCCGAGCAATTTGCATCTCTGGCAGCGGGCGGCGTGAAATGGGGGAAGGCCAACGCCGTTCGAGAGGCTTATTCGCTCTATCGCGACGACCCCACGCTCGATCTCGTGCAGTTTGCGGCATTCAACGCCGAACCTGCCGCCGTCGATACCTGGGCGCGCGATGGCGTCGGTGGTTTGCCCGCACCAGCCGATCTGGCGAAGAGCCTCACCGCGAAACCGGAAAAGACGACCATCGATGACGGTAGAATATCTGCCGGCGTCGTGACGATCATCGCGCCGCTCCCGTTGGATAAGTCGGGCAAGGCCACCGGTTACGTCGTCACGAACTGGTCCGTCGAAAAAATCGCTTCCGAAGTCAGGCAGAAAGTTCTCATTTCGCTGCTCACGCAGTCCGCGATTACCGCCATGGCCGTCGTTGCCTTCCTTCTCGCCATGCGCAGCCTGGTCGGCCGGCCCATCAGGGTGATCAGCGAACGAATCAGCGCGTTGCAGAAAGGCGATCTGGTCTCTCCCGTCACCTACAGGGAAAATGGCGACGAGATCGGCTTTTTGGCGCGTGCATTGGAAGTTTTCCGTCACGAGGCGATTGCGAAGGTCGAGAGAGAGCAGGCGGCTGCCGAGCAGAGTGCCTCGCTCGACGCCGAACGGGCGCGCAACGCATTGTTGACCGAAGAGGCCAGCAACACGCAACGGCTGGTCATGAACGCTCTCGCAAATGCATTGGAAGGGCTCGCCGCTGGCGACTTCTCGATACACCTGGCCGATGTCGGTCCAGAATTCGATAAATTGCGTCAGGATTTCAATAACATGGTCGATGCGGTCGCGGCCGCTCTAACAGAGATCAAGACCGCTTCCGTGGCGGTTGAAACCGGCTCCAGCGAGCTGGCGACCTCCGCGGATCAACTCGCCAGGCGGACCGAGCAACAGGCAGCAGCGTTGGAACAGACCGCTGCGGCACTGGATGAGGTGACCACCACGGTCAGAACATCGTCGCAACGGGCTGAAAATGCCGGGCAGTTGGTCGAGGAGACAAAGCGGAGCGCCCATGTCTCGGCGACGGTGGTACGCGATGCGATCGGCGCGATGGACCGGATTCAAACCTCGTCGAGCCAGATCGGCCGCATTATCGGCGTCATCGACGAAATCGCCTTCCAGACGAACCTGCTGGCGCTGAACGCCGGTGTCGAGGCGGCGCGCGCCGGCGAGGCCGGCAAGGGTTTTGCGGTCGTTGCGCAGGAAGTGCGTGAACTCGCCCAGCGGTCGGCAAATGCCGCAAAGGAAATCAAGAACCTGATCAATGTATCTGGCCAGGAAGTTGCCGCGGGCGTCGGGCTGGTGAACGAAACCGGTGACGCACTCCTGAAGATCGAGGAGCAGATCAACCGCATCAGCGATAGCATCGCTTCCATCGTCCAATCCTATCGCGAACAGGCGACGGGCTTGCAGGAAATCAACAGCGCGATCAACCAGATGGATCAGACGACACAGCAGAACGCGGCAATGGTCGAGGAAACCAACGCGGCCTGCCACGAACTGCTGTCGCAAGGACGCCTTCTACAGGACTCGGCCGGCAGGTTCGTCGTCAGTGCGTCTACCGCCAGCCAGCCCAAACCCGTTCAAGCCGCCCGCCAAGCTCGTCCTGAGCCCAGAGCCTTCGCGCAGCGTCATACAGGAAATGCCGCCGTTGCCGCTGCTCCCGGTGCCTGGGAGGAGTTCTGACGTCGTCTGCATCCGATAAGCCTTAGTTCTCAGCAACCTATAATCAGGAAGGAAACGCTTATGAAGAAAATCGTGCCCGCATTTCTTTTGGCCTGCACCGCATTTGCCATGCCCATGGGCGTATCCATGGCGCAAGATGCCAAGCTTGCCCCGATCTCCGACTACGTGACGAGCGACGTCAAGCCCTGGCTCAACGACCCAGCCATCATCGAGGCTGTCAAGGCCCAGAACACTGCCAACGCCAATCTCAGCGCGGCTGATGTTGACGCCCTCGACAAGAAGTGGCGTGCCGAAGTCGATGGCTCAGACCACTCGATGATCGACGGCGTGCTCAACAATGCACTGTCGAAATTCCTTCAGGGAAAGAAGGAGGCTTCCGGCGGCAAGATCACGGAAATCTTCGTCATGGATGCAAAAGGCCTGAATGTCGGTCAAAGCGACACCACATCCGACTACTGGCAGGGCGACGAAGGCAAATTCCAGAAGTCCTTCGGAGCCGGCAAGGACGCCGTCTTCGTCGATGAGATCGAAAAGGATGAGTCGACCCAGACGCTGCAGTCGCAGGCAAGTGTGACGATTTCCGACGACACGGGAACACCGATCGGCGCCATTACCGTCGGCGTGAACGTCGACGCCCTGTAATCTCATTAAAGCAGTGCAAATGCATATTGGCCGGAAGCAAGCGCGGACAATATGCATGGACTACGACTTGGCACGCACGTCGCATGAGTGAGATCGAGTGCGACGTGCTTCGTGCCTCCCCTCCCCCCGGGACCAATATCATCGGCTACCGCAGCGATGCCAGTGTAAAGGAAACTCTGCTTGCGCCGTATCACCTTGTCAGTGCTTCTGAATTTGGCTCTGATAGCCTGTGCCAACGCTGGCGAAGACATTTCCGGCGTTTGGCGTGACTTATTTACACGGTGCCGAGTTGCCGTGGAGACAGGCAAAGACTTCGATGCAATGGGATTACGCGACTTGGGACAAAGCCTAAGGATCGCAGCGCCGCCGATGATGGCCGGATCTACCAAGGCCATCATGCCAGGCTACGACATGGCCGAACAGCGTTGGGGAATTCCAGGGGATCGTTTTGTCGTGGTCGAAACGGAGTATCCACCGCATGGCGGCAAAACAAGACGTTCCTGCAATCTGGAACTTGCTCCACAGGCGAAGCCAATCTCTGCTGACGAGGAGAGTCTCCTGAGAGCGGCTTTCCTTGCCGAACGCGATAAACTCCTTGATACTGGACGCTATGAGCACTGGAGCCCCGACCCCATATTTTCCACCAATCTTGGTATTCGGCTGGCAGGGAACAATGTGAATGGCTGCCGTGTGGTCTCTCTCCTGTTCATCGACACCCAATCCAACTTCCCGTCATTTCTTCAAACGGGCTCTGGTGAGCAAGACGGAGCCTGCGGCGGAGCGTCCCGCCGAGCACATCCGTAAAGCGCAACAGATCGTAGCTTGTTCGACCGCCGCTCCTCACCTAAACGAGAAGCTCGCCGCGCCCTCTGTAGAGCGTTCTCGATCTCATCTCCTTTGCGCCTCCCTCCCGCAAGAGCACCAGCTTCAAAACAGCAAATTCTGCGTGACAACGCCTGGGCGTGACGCTACATACGCGCCATGTCGATCACATCAATCAACGCCTCGCGATTTTATTGGTACCGCTGCTCACAGCGGATGCGGGTCCATGCGTAACTGAATTCGACGCGACGACAACCCGAACAGCCGCTAGTCTACCTGGCGGCTTTTTTGTTCCGCGCGGGTATGACCAAACAGGAGCCATACCGTGTCTGATACCATTGACGATCTGCGTATCGTCGAAATTACCCCCCTGACCAAGCCTGCCGATATCATCGCGGAAATTTCCCGCAATGCGGATGTCAGCAAGACCGTGACCATCAATCGTGAGGCGATCCGTAAAATTCTCCAGGGCGAAGACGATCGGCTGATCGTCGTCATCGGCCCCTGCTCGATCCATGATCCCGTTGCCGCCAGGGACTATGCCGCTCGGCTCACGGAACAGCGGCAGCGCTTCGCCGGCGATCTTGAGATCGTCATGCGCGTCTATTTCGAAAAGCCCCGCACCACCGTCGGCTGGAAGGGTCTGATGAACGACCCGCATCTCGACGGCAGCTACCGCATCGAGGAGGGGCTGAGGATTGCCAGACGCCTGCTGCTCGATATCAATGCGATGGGTCTTCCGGCCGGCGTCGAATTCCTAGACACGATCACGCCGCAATACATTGCCGATCTCGTCAGTTGGGGAGCGATCGGCGCACGCACCACCGAAAGCCAGGTCCATCGTCAGCTTGCCTCCGGCCTTTCCTGCCCGATCGGCTTCAAGAACGGCACCGACGGCGGCGTGCGTGTGGCGCTGGACGCCATCCTCGCCGCCTCGCAGCCGCATCACTTCCCCGCCGTGACCAAGGACGGACAGGCGGCCATCGCCTCGACGACGGGTAATGAGGACTGCCACATCATCCTACGCGGCGGCAAGCGGCCGAACTATGAAGCGGCCGACGTCGAAGCGGTCACCGGCGAAGCCCTCAAGCTCGGCGTCGCCCGGCGCATCCTCATCGATGCCAGCCACGCCAACAGCGGCAAGGATCCGATGAACCAGCCGCTCGTCGTCAAATCGGTGGCCGCACAGATTGCCGCCGGGAACAACGACATCAAGGGCATGATGATCGAAAGCAACCTCGTCGCCGGCCGCCAGGATCTCGTTCCCGGCAAGCCGCTGGTCTATGGCCAGTCTATCACCGACGGCTGCATCGACTGGGCGATGTCGGTCGCGGTGCTGGAAGACCTGGCAAAATCCGCCCGCGAGCGCCGCCAGACCCGCGCTTAAGCCGCCGGGAAATAGCGGACATAGGCGAACTCTTCGCCGTCAGGAGACCAGCAGGGCACGTTGATCGTGCCCTGCCCCCCGAAGAGCTCGAACAGCGTCTTCAGATTGCCGCCATCCATATCCATCAGCCGCAGCCGTACGTCGAGGTCGCGCGGATGGTCGAATACCGACGGGTCGTAGGACAAGAGCAGCACCATGTCGTTGTTGGGCGACGGATGGGCGAACCAGTTGCCGTAATCGTCTGATGTCACCTGCTGGAGACCCGTGCCGTCGGGATGGACGCGCCAGATCTGCATCAGCCCGGTGCGGCTGGAATTGAAATAGATCCATTGGCCGTCGGCGGAATAATCCGGTCCGTCATTGCGCCCCTCGCCATGCGTCAGCCGCGTCTCGGCGCCGCCGTCGACGGAGATGGTGTAGATATCGAAGAGGTCGTCGCGGATGCCGCAATAGGCGAGTTGGCGCCCGTCCGGCGACCAGCCATGCCAGTAGGATGGCAGGTTCTCGGTGATCAGCCTCGGCGTGCCGCCTTCGATCGGCAGAATATAGATCGCCGACTTGCCGAATTCGGTCTTGTCGGAAATGACGATCTCACTGCCATTGGGCGAAATGCCGTGATCATTATTGCAGTTGACGGCAAAGCCGGTATCAACCTTGACCACCTCGCCGCCATCGAGCGGCAACCGGTAAAGCAGCCCATCGCCGTTCAAGAGCAGGTAGGAACCATCCGGCGAGAAATTCGGCGCCTCCACCAGCTTGTCCGTCTGCCAGACCTCGCGGGCCCTGCCCGTTCGGACATTGTAGATCTCAACCGAGCTGCGCATGATTCCTCCCAAAGCTTGATGCCGTCAGCAATCTCGATTGCGTCAGCGATCCCGGAAACGGTTGGTGATCGGATAGCGCCGGTCGCGTCCGAAATTCTTCTTGGTGATCTTCACGCCGGGCGCCGATTGCCGGCGCTTGTATTCGGCGAGATAGAGCAGGTGCTCGACCCGGTGGACGGTCGCAACATCATGGCCGCGCGCGACGATCTCCTCGACCGCCATTTCCTTTTCCACCAGGCATTCAAGGATATCGTCGAGAACGGGATAGGGCGGCAGCGAATCCTGGTCCTTCTGGTCGGGACGAAGCTCGGCCGAAGGCGCCTTGTCGATGATATTCTGCGGGATCACCTCGCCCGACGGTCCCAGCGCACCCGGCGGCACGTTTTCGTTGCGCCAGCGCGAAATCGCATAGACCTGCATCTTGTAGAGGTCCTTGATCGGATTGAAGCCGCCGTTCATGTCGCCGTAGAGCGTGGCGTAGCCGACCGACATTTCCGACTTGTTGCCCGTCGTCACCACCATCGAGCCAAACTTGTTGGAGATCGCCATCAGGATAACGCCGCGCGCCCGGCTCTGCAGGTTCTCCTCGGTGATGCCGCTGTCCGTGCCTTCGAAAAGGCTGGCGAGCGCGCTGCTGAAACCCGTCACCGGCTGTTCGATCGGCACGATATCGTAGCGGCAGCCGAGCGCCCTCGCGCAATCGGCCGCATCCTTCAGCGAATCCTCAGAGGTGTATCGATAGGGCAGCATGACGGTGCGCACCCGCTCTTCGCCGAGCGCATCGACAGCGATTGCTGCGCAGATCGCAGAATCGATGCCGCCGGAAAGGCCGAGCACCACGGTCTTGAAGCCGTTCTTATTGACGTAGTCGCGGAAGCCGAGCAGGCAGGCGCGGTAATCGGCCTCCTCGCTTTCAGGAATATGCGCCATCGGCCCTTCGGCGCAATGCCAACCATCTTCGCCGCGCTTCCACGTGGTCACCGCCAGCGCCGTTTCGAACTGGCTCATCTGGAAGGCGAGCGACTTGTCGGCATTGAAGGCGAAACTCGCACCGTCGAAAACCAGTTCGTCCTGGCCGCCGAGCTGGGCGGCATAGATCAGCGGCAGACCGGTCTCGATCACCTGCTTCAGCACCACCTGATGGCGGATATCGACCTTGCCGCGATAATAGGGCGAACCGTTCGGCGACAGCAGGATCTCGGCCCCGCTTTCGGCCAGCGTCTCGCAGACGCCGAGATCGCCCCAGATATCCTCGCAGATCGGAATGCCGATGCGCACGCCACGAAAATTCACCGGCCCCGGCATGGCGCCCTGGTCGAAGACGCGCTTCTCGTCGAACTCGCCGTAATTCGGCAGGTCGATCTTGTCGCGCACCGCGATCACCTTGCCTGCGTCGAGCACCGCGACCGAATTGTAGCGCCCGGTCTCGTCCTGCCGGGGAAAGCCGATGATCACGCCCGGCCCGCCATCGGCGGTATCGGCGGCCAGGTTTTCGACCGCCTTCCAGCAGGCGCGGATGAAGGCGGGCTTCAGCACCAGATCTTCAGGCGGATAACCGGAAATGAAAAGCTCGGTCAGCACGAGCAGATGCGCGCCCTCCCGGGCAGCATCCGTGCGCGCCTCGCGCGCCTTGGCAAGATTGCCGGCGACATCGCCGACCGTCGGGTTGAGCTGGCCGATGGCGATGCGGAAGATATCAGAAAGAGCGTTTTCCTGTGTCATGTCATTTATTTAGACTGCACCTTTCACGACCGCAACACGTTCGGGCCGAAAGCGGCACCTCGCAACGACGAAATTTTTGTGAACGGATCGCGCGTACTCCCGCGCGGCACTGATACGCATTGCAATTTGCCTCTGGAGCGGAATACTGGCGCCGAAAGCGACCGCATCGATAACCGGTATCGGAAACAGACAATGTCTAATCTTTCGAATTTCGTGCACCATCATTTCGACAAGCCGGCCGATGAACTCGGCGACATCGAGAAGCGCGTGCTGGCGAAAACGCACGCGCGCAAGATCATCTCGACCGACGTCAATGCCGCCTTATCCGCCGAGTCATCCTTCGGCGAGCGTATCGCCGATGGCATCGCCCGCGTCGGCGGCTCCTGGTCCTTCATACTCGCCTTCCTCGCCTTTCTCGCCGTCTGGACACTGATGAACACCATCGGTCTGGTGGCGAATCCCTTCGACCCATACCCCTTCATTTTTCTGAATCTGATCCTGTCGATGATCGCCGCCATCCAGGCGCCGATCATCATGATGTCCCAGAACCGGCAGGCCGAGCGCGACCGCTTCGAGGCCGCCAAGGATTATGAGGTCAATCTCAAGGCCGAGCTCGAAGTGCTCTCCCTGCACCAGAAGATCGATATGAGCGTGCTGACCGAACTGACGGCGCTGCGCGAGGATGTGGCCCGCCTCAGCGCCGAACTTTCCGCCAGAAGCTGAGGCAGCGCTTATTGCGCAATTATCAGCCGCCCGGACCAGCAAACAGGATGAGATTTCCGTCCGGATCCAGCACGATGAAGTTTCTGGCGCCCCACGGCTCCTTCCTGAGGGGCTGATGGAAGGATACGCCTGCGGTCTGGAAATCCAGGAACAGGCGCTTGATCTCGTCTGATGTACCGACGGTGATCGAGGCTGAAAGCAGATGCTCCCGTTGCCTGATATCGCCGACGAACACGGGCTCGCATACCAGCCTCAGAGCGAGTTGAGCATTGTCGCGGATGACCTGTCCGTAAAACGGCGGGTCGCCATAGACGAAGTCGACCCTGAAGCCGAGTTTGCCGGTGAAGAATTCGCACGACGCTTTGATATCGGTGACGAACAACTGCGCGGATAGCGAACTCAGGATGGCTTGTGGTGCTGGCTGTTTTTTCGGATCTGTCATGGCTGCGGCTCCTGTCTTGAGCGCCTGCCATCCCTCGAAACCCATTTGACGTGCGATCAGGTCCTGCGCGTCGCTAAGCTTGAAGCGCGCCTCCAGCACCTGGCTGTCATCGAGATGACGGAAGCGCGGCAACGCAGCTCTGATCTCGGCTGCAACAGGATAGTATCTTTCGCTGTGCCATCGCAAATACTGCTTGGCCTGCTTTTTGAGGTTTTCGAGATTCGGCATGGGCGCAACTGTTGATACATTGTAGGCGGGCATTGCCCTTTCGACATTCGACGAAGCGCCCTACGCAGCACGGTAAACCTAGCCTCGGCGATCAACCTTTGTCAATCACGGGCCGGCGAGGATGACGATGGGGGATTCACGGCGTATTGCGGCAGGCCGTCCGATATCTCGTAGAAATCGCCCTTGTCGGCACAGTAGATATGATGGCCGAAGGTCAGGCCGCTCGGCGCGTCGAAGGCGCCGGCCATCACCGAAATCTCCGCCGATCCATCCGCCTGCCAGAACAGCGCGGAGCCACAATTCGAGCAGAAGCCGCGCTGCGCCTCTTCGCTTGACCGGTACCAGCGGACCGCCTCAGTGCCATCAACCGAAAGAGCCGCGCGGGCCACGTTGACCGCGGCGTAATAAAACCCGGTCTGCCGGCGGCACTGCGAGCAATGGCAGCCGACGACAGGTCCTGGCTTCGCCGTCGTTGAAAATCGTACGGCGCCGCAAAGGCAGCCGCCTGTATGCCGTTCGGTCATGATTGCTCTCCCGTTTACGACGAAACGTTGCCGCCGATCGCCCTTGGCGTCAAATCCATTCCGCTCAACGAAATCATCAGAAATCTTGAAAATCGCCAGCCTTATCCATGCTTGGTCGGCGCGAGCACGTGTTGCTCGACGACAACAGCTGCCAACCTCATCTCATCCCGGCATTGAATCGCCGGCTGTTGTCGGTGATACTTAAGGTCCAATTCACTCGACCCTCGGGAGACTGACATGAGAGCGACCCTGTCCGAACAGAAAGGAAACATCCCCCACAAGGACATTCAGCTTCATGAACATTCGGTTCTCCCGCGCGAGGAAAAGCTCGCGACGCCATAACGTCTTCCCGAGATTCTTCCGCGACGATGCGAATGCCGCCGACCGCGAGCGGCGCTGGTCGCGTATGCGCAAATTCCTCTCCTACTACCGTCCGCATCTGCCTTTGCTGCTGGCGGATCTGCTTTGCGCCATCCTGGTCGCCGGCACGGCGGTCGCCCTCCCGCTCTGCGCCAACATCGTCACGAGCCGCCTTCTGGCTCTGCCCGACATACCGCAGGCCTTCGCACAAATCCTGACGATGGGCGGCGTCATGCTGGTCGTTCTGGCGGTCCAGATCGTCGCCATCTTCTTCGTCGATTATCGCGGCCACGTGATGGGCGCGCGCATCGAAGCGACGGTGCGGCAGGAACTCTTCGAGCATTGCCAGAAGCTCTCGTTCAGCTTCCACGACCGCCAGCGCACCGGCCAGCTGATGAGCCGCATCACCAATGACAGCCTGTGGCTGGGCGAGCTCTTCCATCACGGCCCCGAGGATCTTTCCATCGCCGTGCTGAAATATGGCGGCGCCATGTTGGTATTGTTCTTCATCGATCCGCCATTGGCCGGGCTCATCCTGCTGCTCACCCCGGTAGCGGTGGCTTATGCGCTCTATTTCAACCGGCGCATGAACCGCGCGCTCGAAGCCAGCAAACGGCAGATCGCCGCCGTCAACGAGCGGGTGGAGGATGCTCTTGCGGGCATCCGCGTGGTCCAGTCCTTCGCCAATGAAGCGCTGGAAAAGGAACGCTTCGCCGAGCAGAACCGGCGTTTCCTGCAAAGCCGTGCCGAGGGCTACCGCAGCGAAGCCTGGTTTTCGGTCGGCACCGAAACTTTCGCCCAACTCGTCACCATATTGGTGATCATCATCGGCGGCCTGCGCATCCTGGCGGCGGAACTGACTGTGCCCGACATGCTGACCTTCCTGCTCTGCGTCGCCGTGCTGGTCGATCCGGTGCAGCGGCTCGCCAATTTCGTGCGCCTTTGGCAGGAGGGCTACACCGGCTTCAGCAGGGCCATGGAGATCCTGGAGATAGCCCCCGATATCACCGATCGACCGGCCGCGCGTCCGATGCTGGCACCAAGGGGCGAGATCTGTTTTTCCAACGTCGCCTTCGGTTACGAGGCCGATGGCCCGCGGGTGCTCGAGCAGCTGTCGCTCACCATCGCGCCCGGTGAGTTCGTCGCCCTGGTCGGCCCGTCTGGGGTCGGCAAGAGCACGCTTTGCGCGCTGATACCGCGTTTCTACGATGTCGCGGCTGGGGCAATCCGGATCGATGGCATCGATATCCGCGATGTGACGCTGGCCTCGCTCCGGCGCCATGTCGGGGTGGTGCAGCAGGATGTCTACCTGTTTGCCGGTACGGTGGCGGAAAACCTGCGCTACGGCCGGCCCGACGCCAGCGATGCCGAGCTGGAAGCGGCCGCGCGCGCGGCCAATGCACACGACTTCATCATCGCCCTGCCGCATGGCTATGACACCGATATCGGCCAACGGGGCGTCAAGCTCTCGGGCGGCCAGCGCCAGCGCATCACCATCGCTCGCGCCTTCCTCAAGAATCCGGAAATCCTGATCTTCGACGAAGCAACCAGCGCGCTCGACAACGAGAGCGAACGGGCGGTGCAGCAGGCGCTGCTGAGCCTGGCAAACGGCCGAACCACCCTGGTGATCGCCCACCGCCTGTCGACCGTCCGCCATGCCGACCGCATCCTGGTCCTGACAGCTGATGGCATCGTCGAACAAGGCACCCATGATGAGCTCATGGCGCAAGAGGGCGTCTACGCCAATCTGCACAGCGTCCAGGCCAGCATCTGACTGCCTGTTCCACCTTCGCAGCATAAAAAAGCCCGGCATCGCCGGGCTTTTCTTCATCCATTTGGGGCTGCGATCAGCCGTTGGCGACCATGCGCTTTTCGTCGCGACCACCCTTCATGCGCTCGGCAAGCAGGAAGGCCAGCTCGAGCGCCTGGTCGGCGTTGAGGCGCGGATCGCAATGGGTGTGATAGCGGTCCTGCAGGTCTTCGGCGGAGACCGCGCGGGCGCCGCCGGTGCACTCGGTCACGTCCTTGCCAGTCATCTCGATATGGATGCCACCCGGATGCGAGCCTTCGGCGCGGTGGATCTGGAAGAAGCTTTCGACTTCCGACAAGATCCGCTCGAAGGGACGGGTCTTGTAGTTATTGAGCGTGATCGTGTTGCCGTGCATCGGATCGCAGGACCAGACGACCTTGCGGCCCTCGCGCTCAACGGCGCGAATGAGTTTCGGCAGGCTGTCGGCGACCTTCTCATGGCCGAAGCGGCAGATCAGCGTCAGGCGCCCGGCCTCGTTGGCAGGATTCAGGATGTCAATCAGTTGCAGCAGGTCGTCGGCCTGCAGCGAAGGGCCGCATTTCAGGCCGATCGGGTTCTTGATGCCGCGGCAATATTCGACATGCGCATGGTCGGCCTGGCGCGTGCGGTCGCCGATCCAGATCATGTGGCCAGAGGTTGCATACCAGTCGCCCGAGGTGGAATCGACGCGGGTCAGCGCTTCCTCGTAGCCGAGCAGCAGCGCCTCGTGACTGGTGAAGAAATCGGTCTCGCGCAGCGCCGGCTGGTTTTCCGAGGTGATACCGATCGCCTTCATGAAATCCATGGTTTCGCTGATGCGGTCGGCAAGCTTGCGGTAGCGCTCGCCCTGCGGGCTGTCCTTGACGAAGCCGAGCATCCACTGATGCACGTTTTCGAGATTGGCATAACCGCCCATCGCAAAGGCACGCAATAGGTTCAGCGTCGCAGCCGACTGGCGATAGGCCATGGCCTGGCGTTCCGGGTTCGGAATGCGCGATTCCTCGGTGAACTCGATACCGTTGATGATGTCGCCGCGATAGGCCGGCAGCGTCACATCGCCCTGCTTCTCGACATTCGACGACCGCGGCTTGGCGAACTGGCCGGCGATGCGGCCGACCTTGACGACCGGCAGCTGAGCCCCGAAGGTCAGCACCACGGCCATCTGCAGGAAGGCGCGGAAGAAGTCGCGGATATTGTCGGCACCGTGTTCGGCGAAGCTCTCGGCGCAGTCGCCGCCCTGCAGCAGGAAGCCGTTGCCTTCGGCGACATTGGCGAGATGTTTCTTCAGGCGGCGCGCCTCACCTGCAAAGACAAGCGGCGGATAGCTGGCGAGCGTGGCTTCCGTTGCCGCCAAAGCGGCTGCGTCGGGATATTCGGGAACCTGCAGGATCGGTTTTTGCCGCCAGCTGCTCGGGGTCCAATTGTCTGCCATCTCACTCACCTGTTCTCACATCCATACCTCAGGATGCCCTCAATATGCGGCGGCTTATAGACCTTTAGGTCAGGCTTGCAAAGACCATTCGCCGACAGTTGTCGCCTCATCGCCGCCGCCCGCCCTGCTCTAGTTAAACCAGCGTATACCATGTCGATTTTCCCATACTTTAGACTTTCAATGTAGAACCGGAGAGAGTTTCAACTTCGGGGACATGGCATGGCGATCCTTCCGCCCGGTTTCATATCAGACCGCTCGGGCAATTTCGGCATCATGACGGCACTGCTGGTGGTGCCGCTCTTCGGTGCGGCCGGCATGGCGGTGGATTTCGCCCACGCGCTCAGCCTGAGGACGCAGCTCTACGCCGCTGCCGATGCTGCCGCCGTCGGTTCGATCGCCGAAAAATCCGGCGCCGTCGCAGCCGCCATGACCATGAGCGGCAACGGCACGATCTCGCTCGGCAAGGACGACGCCCGCAGCATCTTCATGTCTCAAATATCCGGGGAGCTGACCGACGTTCAGGTCGATCTCGGAATCGATGTCACCAAGACCGCCAACAAGCTGAATTCGCAGGTTTCCTTCAGTGCGACTGTGCCTACCACCTTCATGCGCGTTCTTGGCCGGGATTCGATCACGATCTCTGGTACAGCGACGGCCGAATACCAGACCGCGTCTTTTATGGATTTCTACATTCTCCTCGACAACACCCCTTCGATGGGCGTTGGCGCCACCGCGACAGACGTCTCGACGATGGAAAAAAACACCAGCGATACCTGCGCTTTCGCGTGCCATGAAACGCAGAACAACAACAATTATTACAATCTCGCCAAGAAGCTCGGCGTCAGCATGCGCATCGACGTCGTGCGCCAGGCGACCAAGGAACTGACGGTGACCGCCAAGTCCACGCGTGTTTCCAGCAATCAGTTCCGCATGGGCGTCTATACGTTCGGCACCAAGGCCGAGGATGCAAAGCTGACCACCATATCCGACCCGACGGACGATCTCGACAAGGTGCGCAGCTATACCGACGCCGTCGATCTCATGACCATTCCGTTTCAGGGCTATAACAACGACCAGCAGACGAGCTTCGACAGCGCGCTGACGCAGATGAAAACCATTATCACCACCCCCGGCGACGGCAGCACCGCCACGACACCGCAGAAGATTCTTTTCTTCGTCTCGGACGGCGTCGGCGACAGCGAAAAACCGAAAGGCTGCACCAAGAAACTCACCGGCAACCGTTGCCAGGAGCCGATCGACACGTCCTTCTGTCAGCCACTGAAGGACAAGAGTATCAGGATCGCGGTGCTCTACACCACCTATCTGCCGCTGCCGAAAAACAGCTGGTACAATACGTGGATCAAGCCTTTCCAGGGCGAGATCCCGACGAAGATGCAGGCATGCGCCTCGCCCGGCCTCTATTTCGAAGTGACGCCGACCGAAGGCATCGCCGATGCGATGAAGGCGCTTTTCCTCAAGGTCATCCGGGCACCGCGCATCACCAGCTAGCGCATCGGCCGGAAAATCGAAATCGGTTTTCGGAAAGCACGATGCGTAGGCTCAAAGAGTTAGAGCGTCCTTTGTGCGTCCGAAAGGACGCAGGGCGCTCTAATGCATGTCGCCCGGAAGTGCGCAGCGGTTCCGGGTCAACGACATGCAAGGCAAAAGCACGTTGCGGCTCAAATGCGCTTACCGTCGCGGATCCGATAGCTCGGCGCATACATGGTGACGAGCTCTTCGGCCGCCGTCGGATGCAGCGCCATCGTTCGGTCGAAATCGTCCTTGGTGCAGCCGGCCTTCAGCGTGACGCCGAGCAGCTGCGCCATCTCGCCGGCATCGTGGCCGAGGATATGGGCACCCACCACCTTGCGGCTCGCCGCATCGACGATCAGCTTCATGATCATCCGCTCGGCCCGCCCGGAAAGCGTGGCCTTCAACGGCCGGAACTGGGCGCGGTAGACCTCGAGTTCGGGATAACGCCTGCCCGCCTCCTCTTCCGAAAGGCCGACGGTGCCGATCTCCGGCTGCGAGAACACGGCGGTCGGGATCAGCTCGTAATCCGGCCGGGTCGGATTGTTCTTGTACTCGGTCTCGATGAAACACATCGCCTCGTGGATCGCCACCGGCGTCAGCTGTACCCGGTTGGTGACATCGCCGAGCGCATAGATGTTTTCGACATTGGTACGGGAATATTCATCGACGATAACGGCGCCACGCTCGTCGACGGCGACGCCGGCCGCCTCAAGACCGAGGCCTTCGGTGTTCGGATCGCGCCCGAGCGCCAGCATGACGACGCCGGCTTGCAGCGTGCCGTTGTTCAGCGTCTCCAGAACGAGCCCGTCCGCACCCTTCGAAACCTTCTGCAGCGTATCGTGGCAGAGGATGCGGATACCCTTGGCGACCATCGCCTCGTGCAGCCCGCGCCTCAAATCTTCGTCGAAGCGCGACAGGATCTCGGCACCGCGATAGATCAGCGTCGTCTCGACGCCGAGGCCATGGAAGATATTGGCGAATTCGACGGCAATATAGCCGCCGCCGGCGATGACGATCGATTTCGGCAGTTCTTCAAGATGAAAGGCCTCGTTGGAGGAGATGCAGAGTTCGTGACCGGGAAGGGCCGCATGCGGGTTCGGCCGTCCGCCGGTGGCGATCACGATCGTCTTTGCCGTCACCGTCTGTCCGGTTTTCAGCAGCCGGACCGTATGAGCATCGACGAGTTCCGCGCGCGTTTCCAGGATCTCGGCATTGGCGCCGGCGAGACCTTTCTTGTAGAGGCCTTCGAGCCGGGCGATTTCAACATCCTTGGCCGCCACCAGCTTCTTCCAGTCGAAGCTGGTTTCGCCGACCGTCCAGCCGAAGCCCGCCGCATCCTCGAAATGCTCATGGAACTGCGAGGCGTAGACGAAGAGCTTTTTTGGCACGCAGCCGCGGATGACGCAGGTGCCGCCGTAGCGATACTCCTCGGCGATCGCCACTTTCTTGCCGAGCGAGGCGGCGACACGGGCGCCGCGCACACCTCCTGAACCGCCACCGATGACGAAGAGGTCGTAGTCGTAGGAAGACATGAGGAGCTCCGGAAGGGAATCGCAGGAAGGATGTTCCTGATATAGGGGCGATCATCATGAAAACAAAAGCCCGCTCCTGCATCATCCGGTTCCCATCGCCGAATCTTCATTGTAAAGGGCTGACCCCAGTCACCGTCTACGGTTGACCCAGTCACCGTCTACGGTTGACCCGGTCACCGTCTAGGTTGGCCCAGACACCGACTTCGGTTGACCAGTCACCGTTTACGGTTGACCCGGTCGGCCGAGGCTGGCAGGCAATCCATGGGATGGAAAAGAATGGCGGAGCAAAAGATGGATCAAACTCTCTTCAGCAACCTGTGCAAGGCTGGCAAGTTCAAGGAAGCGCTCGGCCTCGCCATTCAGGGCCACGAGGACGAAAAATACACGCCGAGCCGTTTCTCGATCGACAAGAAGACGCGACTGCCGATCTTCTACCGCGGCAACAAGCGCGTGGAGCCGGATGAAGAGGGTGTGTGGCAACTTGCAAAGAACCCGAACCCATAGGGGCTGAGGTGCGGCGCATATGCGATGCCAATTGCATCTGCTTAGCGATTAGCGCTGTCAGCGGGTAATGCGGAAATCCGTCGGGTTCTTCTCAAGCTGGGCTGCTTCCGTCTCGACGCCCGAAACCGACGCCCCCAAAGGCCCGCGCCTGAAACGCTCGATCATCGTCGAGATGGCGCTGTCGGGTCCTGCGATCACAGCGACCACGGCCCCGTCCTCTTCATTGCGAACCCAACCCGTCAAACCGAGCCGTACGGCCTCATCGCGCGTCCAATAGCGAAAACCGACACCCTGGACCTTGCCGGATATCCGCACTCGGACGGCCTTGTCATGATCAAACATGTCTGCGGTCACCTGAAGCCTCGCCGGCGGCATTTGCCGTATCATAGCAAAAAAGCCCGGACGATGCCGGGCTTTCGCAAATTAGATGGGGCAGCCTTACTGCTGGGCAGCCGGTGCCGGAGCCGGAGCGGTCGGGCTGTCGGTTGCCGGCGGCGGTGCCTTGATGACCTTGGAAAGCTCGACGTTGCTCTGCTTTTCCAGGTCGCGGGAAATGCCCTGCGCCCAGATGTCGGCAGCCTTCGCCGTCTCGCGCGAGGCGACCGGGCCGTCGCGCAGCAGCTTCTTGCCGACGTCGGAATTATAGAAGTCGGCGATCGCCTTCAGCTCGTCGACGGTGAAGGTCTTGGCATAGGTGAGTGCCGCCTCCTTCTCCAGATCGCCGCGGCGCGGCGCCAGCGCCAGCGCCTGCGCGTCGACCGTGGACGAAATGATGTCCTGGTAGTTCGGCGAATCCTGGATCAGTCCGGCCTTCAGGCGCTCGGCGAGACCAGGCAGGATGTTGTCGAACTGGGCGGTGGCGCCAATGGCGTCGATCGCCGCGCGAGACGCCTTCAGCTGATCCTCGGAGACTTCCTGCGCCTTGACGGCGGAGCCGAAGGCAAGCCCGGAAAGAACGACGGTGGCAGCGGCGAGACGGCCAAGACCTGCAATGTTCATCATGAGTATATGCTCCTGTTATCTGTTTGCCTGCAGCGTGCGCGCACCCGCAGGACCGGCAATGATCGCAAGTGCCGCCATATTGATAAAGAGCCCGTGTTCAACGACGCCGGGTATGGAATTCAGCTCGCTCGAAAGCGCCTCTGCATCAGGAATGCGGCCAAAAGATGCATCGATGATGTGATGGCCGCCATCCGTGGTAAACTCTCCGTCACCCGACTGGCGCAGAGCGAGTTCACCCGAGAGGCCGAGCCGGGCCGCGACCTTTTCGATCGCGATCCGCGTCGAGACGAGCCCGAACGGATTGACCTCGATCGGCAGCGCGAAGGCACCGAGCGTATCGACCAGCTTGCTCTCGTCGGCAATGACGATCATTCGCTCTGACGCGGCCGCGACGATCTTTTCGCGCAGCAGCGCACCGCCGCCACCCTTGATCAGCCTGAGCGCCTGATCGACCTCGTCGGCGCCATCGATCGTCAGATCGAGTGCCGGCAGTTCGTCGAGCGACTTCAGCGGCACACCGAGTTCGACGCAGAGCCGCGCGGTTCGTTCGGACGTCGGGACGCCTTCGACCCTGAAGCCGCCAGCAACCTTCTCCGCCAGCAGGCGAACGAATTCTTCCGCCGTGCTGCCGGTGCCGATCCCGAGACGCATCCCGCTTTCGACATGCGCGAGTGCGGCCTCGGCGGCCTTGATCTTCATTTCGCGGGCATCCATGCGCCGCCAGCTCCTGATATTGCGTTGGATGTGCTGTTTACACGGCTCGCCTGGCAAACGAAAGTCAAAATCATCACGGAAAATGAAAAGCCGAAACAGAGGCCTGCGGCCTTCCCGGCCATCGCCGGACGTTGCTTTCCGCCGCACGATCGCCTACCTCAGGGACGATCCACCGTTCCTCAGAACGATACATCGCTCCTCAAAACGACCATCGCTCAAAGAGACATGCCCTTGACCCCTGCCCCCACTCGCCCGGCGCTCGTCGTCTTCGATCTCGACGGCACCCTTCTCGATACGCATGTGGACCTGGTCGAGAGCCTGAACCACACGATCGCGGCCCTTGACCTCGAGCCGGTCAGCTACGACGACCTCACCCATCTCGTCGGCCAGGGCGCGCGCGTCATGATCGAGCGCGCCTGCCGGCTGCGCGGCCATCCGCTCGAAAGCGACGCCCTGCCGCCGCTGGTCGAGCGCTTCGTCGCTCATTATGCCGGCAACATGCCCGGCCGGACCGAACCCTATCCCGGCCTGGTCGCCGCCATGGACCGGCTGAAATCTCAGGGTTACCGCCTCGCCGTCTGCACCAACAAGATGGAAAGCCTGGCAGTCCGCCTGCTCGACAAGCTCGACCTCGTCAGATATTTCGACACCATCACCGGCGGCGACAGCTTCGAATACCGCAAGCCCGACGCCCGCCACCTCACCGGCACCATCGAACGCGCCGGCGGCGACATCGCCCGCACCGTGATGATCGGTGACAGCGTCAACGATATTGCCGTAGCAAGAAACGCCGGCATACCGTCGATCGCCGTGCCTTTCGGTTATTCCGACGTGCCGGTTTCGAGCCTCGATCCGGATCTTATCATCACCCATTTCGATGAGTTGACGCCGGATCTGGTGGAAACGCTGTTGCGGGAATATGCGGAGAAGGTTGCCGTCTGAGGCGGAGCCGTTCCTTACTTTCTGCTGGCGTACCGTGGGCACCCCCCTCTGCCCTGTGTCCAGCCGATAGATGGGTAACAGATTGAACCGGATAGATGGGTTACAGTTCTCCCCCTTGTAAACCAGTGTCCGCCCCTGCGCCGGCTGGTGGGGGTTGCAGGGCGCTGGGGCGGACAAGCCGCTTGGTCTTCTTGTCGATGATGCCGAGCGGATGGGCATGGAAGCGTAGCGTCCAGATGCCCGCTTCACTCTCCTCGATCGCCACGACCTCGCCGGCCAGCGCTGCTGCGACATAGACGAGGTCACCGTTCCATTTGATCTCGCCACTGGAGCGCACCCGGCGCACCGCCGCCTCGGCCGGATAGTCCGGTTCAGGCAGGCGGTCGGGCAGGCGCCGCAGTGATGGTCGGTAATGATCAGCAGGCACGTCCATAGCGAGCGCCTCGTGTGGACGCTCGGCGTTGTAATTCTGGCGAAATGCGTCAAAGACCGCCTGCTGCGCGGCATGGTCGACCTCCGGCGCCATGGCCAGCGGCAGCATCGTCAGATGGAAGCGTTCGTGGCGGCCGTTCTGCTGCGGTTTGCCCGGCTGGATGCGCTCCAGGCCGATGCCGAGCTTGATGAACCGTACAGCAAGCGTCGTCAGCCCGGTGACGCCGATCGCCACGAAGGGCGAACCGTTGTCGCTGCGAAAGCGCTCCGGCAGTCCGTGCTCGGCAAACAGCCGCTCGAACACCGGCCAGGCCTCTACCTCGGCCGGCGTCGCGCAGGCTTCCAGCGCCAGCAGAAAGCGGCTCGCCGTATCCATCACCGTCAGTGGCTCGCAGCGCCGCCCATCGCGGGTCCTGAACCAGCCCTTGTAATCGGCGCTCCACACCGCATTGGGCCCGTTGGCCGGCGCGAACGGGCCGCAACCAGCCGCCCGCCAGCGATGCCGCCGGCGCCCGACCAGCCCGTGTCGCTTCAGGATCTCGCCTATCGTCGAGGCCGCCGGCCAGCAAAGCTGCGGCGCCGACCGCTTCAGCCGCGCCAGCACCTTCTTCGGCCCCCACTGCGGATTCGCCTCCTTCTCCGCCACGATCCGCGCCACCAGCTCCGCCGCCGTTGCCCGCCCGTGCTCAAGCGGCGCCCGCGGCAGGTCGATAAGCCCCGCAGGGCCGAGCGCCCGATACCGCTCCAACCATTTGTAGCCCGTCTTGCGCGATATCCCGTAGGCCGCACACAGCGCCGTCATCGTCTCCTCGCCCGCAAGACATTCCCCAACAAAGCGCAGCCGCTCGTCCATGATGCCAGTCTCTCTCCAAACCATCGCCGGGCCCTCCCGGCTGCTAGAGAACTGTCACCTATGTAAACGGTCCGTTCTGTTACCTATCTATCCGGGTCGGACACCTGCCGGCCATCTCCCCCACAGGTGGGTAGATTGGCTGGCCGCGCTTGCTCGCCCGACAACAGGCGTCACAGCACGACGAAACGCTAGACGGGCGGTAAGGTTTAGCCACTTGTGATCTCCCCACCTGTGGGGGAGATGGCCGGCAGGGCAGAGGGGGGTACCACGCGGCAAGTCCTCTCCACTTTATTCCCATTCCGTGCGCGCTGGAAAAAACAAAACGGGCAGCCCAAAGACTGCCCGCCGGCATCACTAATCAAATCCAATTATCAGATCTGCGCCCCACGCGCCTTAGTCGTCGCGTCGAAGGCCTTGTCGACATAGGCGTCGCGACCATAGACGTCGTCAAAATATTCCACCACGCCGTCCTTATTCGGCCAGGCGGTGAAGTAGGACACATAGACCGGGATCTTCTGCGGCACGCGCACCGCATGGTTCTGGCCGCTGGCGATCTGCTTGGCGACGTCGTCGACCGTCGTGCCGAGCACGGCGGCCGCCATTGCGCGCGGATCGGCAAGGCGTACGCAACCGTGGCTCAGCGCCCGCATGTCGCGCTTGAAGAAGCTCTTCGACGGCGTGTCATGCATGTAGATCGCGTGGCTGTTCGGGAACAGGATCTTCAGTTCGCCGAGCGCATTGTCGCTGCTTGGCGGCTGGCGCACCGAAACATTGTTGGTCGAGCCGTACCAGTCGACGCTCGAGGAGGCGACAGCGTGGCCGTTCACCTCGACCTCATAACCGAGCTGGTCGAGATAGTTCGGATCCGAGCGCAGCTTCGGCAGCATCTCGTTGATGATGATCGACTGCGGCACGCCCCAGAAAGGGTTGAACTCGACCGTCTCGATTTCGTCGTCGAAGAAATAGGTCTGGTTGTTCTTGCCGCCGACGACCACGCGCATCGACAGCTGTTCCTTGCCGTCATTGTGGTAGTAGACCATGTAGGCCGGCTGGTTGATCATGACATAACGGGAACCGAGATCTTCCGGCAGCCAGCGCGCCTGCTCCATGGCGACGATGAGCTTGTCGATCTTCGAGGCATTGGTGTCGCCGCCGGTCATGGCGCGCACGGTCGCCTGGCCGATGACGCCATCGGCCTTCAGCCCACGCTCCTTCTGGAATTCCTCGACCAGCGAAACGATGTCAGGCGAATAGTCGATGCTGCCGGCGTAAGCAGCAAGCGTTGCCGCATGATCTGTCCTCAGCGTTTCGGAACCGTGCTTGCCGATCGCCTTGACAATATTGGCGATCTCCGGCGAGCTGTCGCCAGGCCTCAGCAGCCTGTCGAGCGAAACGACGATTCGCTCCTCATTGCCGCCGTCGGCGGCGCGAAGCTTGGCAAGCTCCGCCTTCAGCGCCTGGAATTGCGAACTATCAGGCGAGCGGCTGGCGATATAGGCGCCGACATCGGGGCTCAGGCGGGCAAGCTTCAGCACCGGGGCCAGGTTAACCACCTTGCGCTGGAAGTCGTGATAGCCGGAGATCTTGTTCGGATCGATGCGGCCACGCACCGTGTCCTGGACGAAGGCGAGCACCTTGGCGGAGAGATCGAGCTCGAACTGTGTCAAAGCCCGGTCGCGGAAGGCGGGATCGGGATTGGCCGGGTCGATATCAGGCGTCTGGACGGCGTAGTCCGCCGGGTCGAGGCCGACGGAGGCCGCATCGGCAAGTACCAGCATCGCCGACTTGGCGCGGTCGTTGACCTGATTGCCCTCGACCCAGACGAGCGGATTGCGGCTGTCGCCGTAATAGGCTTCGAGCGCCTTTGCGACGTCGGCATTGGCGCGCACCTTAGCCTGCGCCAGGAAACGGCGCTGCACGGCCGGCTCGGCGCTGGCATCGCCGCTGCCCGAAACATCGGCGACCGCGCCGGTGACGACGGGATCGGCGAACCTGCCGGTGTCGACGAACTGCAGCGTCTCGGTTTTATAAGTATAATAACGCGGACCGCTCACCTTCGGCAGCGGCGCTTCCGGATCGAGCCCGCCGAGCGATCCGCCGACGCCGCCGCGCGGGCCTACACGGCCGGGCGGCATCTGGTCCATGAAGATAGTGCTCTGGGTCCGCTGCCTGTCGCCGCGCAACATGTCCATCAATGTATAAGCATGCGCGGGTGCGGCACTCATCATTGCCACGCCGCAGGAAATTGCCAATGCGGATGCCGCGCTTTTCAAAACGAACGTCATATATCTTCCAGTCCCGGTGTCATGCTGTTCTTGTCACGAGCGCAAGGCTCAAGCTCAAATCCCGCGAAACTCAAGCAGCGTAGGGCCCCATTGATCAGAAACCGGCCTGCGCCGCCAGCGCCGGCGGACTCAATTTTGTGTGACGGAGATCCTGCACGGCGCCGCCCAGCAGTTCACACAAAATTATGAAATTATTGGTTAATTTTTTACCGAATTTTCGCCGCCAGACCAGTGCGGCGAAAACGCCAGGATGCATAAAATTTCCAAAGTGGCTTAAAAGGCACGCCGAAAAGCCTGCGCAAACATGACTTCCGGTTTCAATATTTCGCACGGCATCCAGTTTTCTTGTCGGACTTTCCAACCTATAAGACGTCATCTTTCGAAGATGCCCGAAAACAGCATGTAAAGGGAAGGCAAGGCTGATGACCGCAACCCGCACCGAAACCGATACTTTTGGCCCGATCGACGTCGCCGCCGACCGATATTGGGGCGCCCAGGCCGAACGTTCGCTCGGCAATTTCAAGATCGGCTGGGAAAAGCAGCCGCTGTCGATCGTACGCGCACTCGGCATCGTCAAGCAGGCGGCCGCCCGCGCCAACATGTCGCTCGACCAGCTCGATCCTGGCCTCGGCAAAGCGATCGTCGACGCCGCCCAGGAGGTGATCGAGGGCAAGCTGAACGACCATTTTCCGCTGGTCGTCTGGCAGACCGGCTCAGGCACGCAGTCCAATATGAATGCCAACGAAGTGATCTCCAATCGTGCGATAGAAATGCTCGGCGGCGTCATGGGTTCCAAAAAACCGGTGCATCCGAACGATCACGTCAATATGAGCCAGTCGTCGAATGACACCTATCCGACGGCCATGCACATCGCCTGCGCCGAGCAGATCGCCCATCACTTGCTGCCGGCCCTGAAGCACCTGCATGCCGCCCTCGACATGAAGGTCACCGAATTCAGTCACATCATCAAGATCGGCCGCACCCACACCCAGGATGCGACGCCGCTGACGCTCGGCCAGGAATTTTCGGGTTATGCCGCCCAGGTCGGCTCCGCCATCAAGCGCATCGAAATGACCCTGCCCGGCCTTTGCGAGCTCGCCCAGGGCGGTACTGCCGTCGGCACCGGCCTCAACGCGCCGGTGGGCTTTGCCGAAAAGGTCGCCGAGGAGATCGCCGCCATCACAGACATGCCTTTCGTCACCGCGCCGAACAAGTTCGAGGCGCTCGCCTCGCATGACAGCATGGTCTTTTCCCATGGCGCCATCAATGCGGCAGCCGCCGCCCTCTTCAAGATCGCCAACGATATCCGCTTGCTCGGTTCCGGTCCGCGCGCCGGCCTCGGCGAGCTGGCGCTGCCGGAAAACGAGCCCGGCTCCTCGATCATGCCCGGCAAGGTCAACCCGACTCAGTGCGAGGCGCTGACCCAGGTCTGCATCCATATCTTCGGCAACAACGCGGCTTTGACCTTCGCCGACAGCCAGGGCCATTTCGAACTCAACGTCTACAATCCGATGATGGCCTATAATTTCCTGCAGTCGGTGCAACTGCTCGCCGACGCCGCCGTCTCCTTCACCGACAACTGCGTCGTCGGCATCGAGGCGCGCGAGGACAATATCAAGGCAGGCCTCGAACGCTCGCTGATGCTGGTGACCGCCCTCGCCCCGAAGATCGGCTACGACGCAGCCGCGAAGATCGCCAAGACGGCGCACAAGAACGGCACGACGCTGAAGGAAGAGGCCCTCGCCAGCGGCCTGGTGACATCGGAAGAGTACGACGAGATCGTGCGCCCGGAATCGATGATCGGGCCGAAGTAGCAAGGTCGCATAGGCCACAACCGCTCATCCGGCTGCCGCCACCAACCGGGGTCGAGCCACAGGTCTCGACCCGTCCTTCGGACCCCCGCTCGCGGGGAGAAGGAGATATGCCGCAACGCCTCGACACCCTCCAGCCTATAGCAAGGCAAACAGCGAAAAATTGTCCATCACGACGGAATTACCCATGAAGTCGAAACGGATTTCTTCGATGTCTTCGAGATTGACCTCGAGAGTGGGGCCGGTGACCTCGAGCTCCTGCTGATAGACGATCTGGCCGTCGTTCAGCGCGGTGAGCGTCAGGTGAAAGGGCGCTGCCGACAATTCGGCAATCGAAACGCTCTGAAAGGTGAATTCCCCACCATCGAGCATTTTCAAGCTTACGGGCGCAGAACCCGGCGATAGAACGGTATCGCTGAAACCGTCCTCGGTGATGGCGTCGACACCCGGGATGGTATCGTAGACATACCCGTTCAGAAGCGTCACCTCGTGGCTTCCATTCACCGAGAGCGCAAAGTTGCGATAATCAGGCAGAGAGAAATTATCGGCCCTCGACGTGACACCCAAATCGTCGAAATCGAGGATTTCGTGGTATTTATCGCCTTCGTTGACGCCGTCGATCGCGAGCGTCAACACGCCGAGGTCCGTGCCTCCTGAGCCATCGGACATCTTGAAGCTCAGCTTCTCGATGAGCTGATCGTATTTCGTTAAATTTTTCACGACGTCGAGCGTGTAGTCCAGCTCGTACTCGAAGTGACCGTCAGGTTTAAGTCTGAAGGTTCCGTATTCGCCCCTTATGATCGTTTCGTGGTCAGGTCCATGTTTGGCGTCGATACGCACGCCATTGACGAAGCGAACATACATGTCCGCTCCCTCGGGATCGCTGGAGAGGCGCAGCAGATTCCCGCGGATCCAATTGTCTTCGAAAAAAACGAGAAGGTCGTCGACAGCAGTTGGCTTTGCATTTGTCATTGGAAGCCCCGGCAGGTTAACGCTGCCGGGAATATGAACTGGCCGCGGACCGAAGGCAACTTGAAGTCGTCTGTTTCGCGACAAATGTCGATTTCGCCTGTTCTTTCACTCGCTTACCGCGTGTGACCTGCCGACTGCAAAACGCGGCACGACATGCCCCCCACTCCAGAGTCCGCCGCATCCCGATTGCATTTGCCCCGTGGCGGATTTAGACCGCTTCCAATCTAGCGACGCCCTACCAGAAAGGTCACTTCGATGGCTGACGATCTCTTTCCCCTCGGCAAGGATGCCACCCCCTATCGCAAGCTCAGCGGCGACCATGTCTCGGTCGACACGTTCAAGGGCCAGGAGATCCTGACCGTCGAGCCGGAGGGGATCCGCCTGCTGGCCGAAACCGCCTTTGCCGACATCAACCACCTGCTGCGTCCCGGCCATCTGAAGCAGCTCGCCTCGATCCTCGACGATCCCGAAGCGACCGACAATGACCGTTTCGTCGCTTATGACCTGCTGAAGAACGCCAATATCGCCGCCGGCGGCGTGCTGCCCATGTGCCAGGATACCGGCACGGCGATCATCATGGGCAAGAAAGGCCGCAGGGTCTGGACCGAGGGAGAGGATACGGCGGCGCTGGCCCGTGGCGTCATGGATGCCTATGAGAAGAAGAACCTGCGCTATTCGCAGCTCGCGCCGGTCAAAATGTTCGAGGAAAAGAACACCAGAAACAATCTGCCGGCCCAGATCGACATCTACGAGGAAGGCACCGATGCCTACGAATTCCTCTTCGTCGCCAAGGGCGGCGGCTCGGCCAACAAGACCTTCCTCTACCAAGGCACGCCCTCGCTCTTGACCCATGATCGGATGATCGACTTCCTTAAGGAGAAAATCCTGACGTTAGGGACGGCAGCCTGTCCCCCCTACCATCTGGCGATCGTCATCGGCGGCACCTCGGCGGAGATGAACCTAAAAACCGTCAAGCTCGCCTCCACCCGCTATCTCGACGAGCTGCCGACCGAAGGGTCCGAGAGCGGCCACGCCTTCCGCGACATCGAGATGGAGACGGAAATCCACAAGCTGACCCAGCAGATGGGCGTCGGCGCCCAGTTCGGCGGCAAGTATTTCTGTCATGACGTGCGTGTCATCCGTCTGCCCCGCCACGGCGCCTCGCTGCCGATCGGCCTCGGCGTCTCCTGTTCCGCAGACCGTCAGGCCAAGGGCCGCATCACCCGCGACGGCATCTTCGTCGAACAGCTCGAAACCGATCCGTCGAAATACCTGCCCGAGATCGACGAGGCGAAACTGTCGGAATCGACGGTGCGCATTGATCTCAACCGGCCGATGGCAGACGTGCTTGCCGAACTCTCCAGGCATCCGGTCAAGACGCGCCTGTCGCTGTCGGGCACCATCATTGTCGCCCGCGATCTGGCGCACGCCAAGATCCGCGAGCGGCTGGAAAAGGGCGAAGGCATGCCCGACTACCTGAAGAACCACCCGGTCTATTATGCCGGCCCCGCCAAGACACCGGTCGGCTACGCCTCCGGCTCCTTCGGACCGACGACGGCCGGCCGCATGGACAGCTATGTCGACCAGTTCCAGTCCTTCGGTGGCTCGATGGTGATGCTCGCCAAGGGCAACCGCTCGCGCGCCGTGCGCGAAGCCTGCAAGAAGCACGGCGGTTTCTATCTAGGCTCGATCGGCGGCCCCGCCGCCCGTCTTGCCCAGGACTGCATTCGCAAGGTCGAAGTCTTCGAATATCCCGAACTCGGCATGGAAGCGGTCTGGAAGATCGAAGTCGAAGACTTCCCCGCCTTCATCGTCATCGACGACAAGGGCAATGATTTCTTCCAGGAGCTGAATTTGGGGTGACGGGCAGGCTGCGCCTGCTCTACCGTGCCGACGCCTTATCCGACGCGCCGATGTTCCGCGCCGTCACCGCCTCGCTCGCACTCACCACATCCCAGGCATCGACCCTTGCCAGGATTTCCGTGCGGAACGCGCCGGCGAAGAAGCCGGTGTGCTCCAGCAGCAAGGCGCCGGCGGCGAGGGCCGTGAAGGCGAGGATGGCGAAAGAAATATGACGGGAGGTTTCCACGATCTCACGCCCTGCTTGCCGGCTACGACCGGGTCTGCCACCAAGAAATATCAACCCGAAATACTTGCACTGCAATACGAAACGGCCAAAACCAGCTGTCGACAAGATGAATACGGTCTCCGGCAGAGAAGAACTGTAAGTTTTTCAGACAACGCTCCCGCTCAGCGAGTACGCACTGTCCCGGTAAAGATACGTTTTTCCGTGGAGAATCATAGGCCTGATCGAAGTATTGACCGATGGGGCATTTGTCGTATGTAATCTTTGGTATATATCGCTTTAATCTTTTCCCAAGAAATTTAAGCTAACAAATGGAATATTGCCTTTGAATATATGAGGAGTTCGCCGGATGAATACGGCTGTCGCGCCCAAGGTGCAGGTTCCCGACGTTGCGGGTCAGATCACCTATGCCATGCGCTCCATGGGCGTTGCGCCGATACCGCGCAATTACGAACTCTTCTACGAGGCCTATATCGGCTCCAATCCAGCCCTGACCCGTGAGCTCGCGGCCCTCGGCGGCCAGGTGACCCAGGCCGAACTCGATGCGCTCGGCGCGCAGCACTTCACCCACAGCCCGGCCCGTGTCTTCGACGATGCCCATACGCGCATATCGGGCGAACTCGATGGCCTGCTGCGCATTCTCAAGCAGGAGCAGAGCTCGCTCGAAAGTTATACCAGGCTGCTCGGCGAAACCCACAAGCGCATTACTTCCAAGAGCAATGCCAGCGTCGAACTGATCGAAAACGCCATCGATCTGCTGAGCCAGGCAACCGGAGACACAATGGCGCATGGCGAACGCACCGTCGAGGACGTCGTCCAGCGCTCGCAGGAGATGGATCAGGTCCGCAAGGAACTCGACGAATACAAGCGCATCGCCAACACCGACTCGCTGACCCGCCTTTCCAACCGCCGCGCCTTCGACGACCGCCTCGCCGCCATCTTCGACAATTCGAGCATGCGGCCGGTGACGGCTCTGCTGCTCTGCGACATCGACAATTTCAAGAAGATCAACGACACCTACGGCCATCCGGTCGGCGACAAGGTGCTCGCCACCGTCGCCTCCGTCATCCGCAGCAATGTCCGCCGCGACATCTTCGTCGCCCGCACCGGCGGCGAAGAGTTCGCCCTCATCATCGATGGCAACACGCCCGAGGAAGTCACCGGCATCGCCGAGCGCATCCGCCGCACGCTGGAGACGACGCCCTTCAAGAATTCCCGCACGCGGGTAAATTACGGTCCGGTCACGGTCTCGATCGGCATCTGCATGGCCTCCAATGCCGAGGATGCCGGCGAACTCTACAGCAAGACCGACATCGCGCTCTACGGCGCCAAGAATGCCGGCCGCAACTGCACCATCCTCTATCAGGACGGCATGCAGAAGGATTTCACCAAGAGCTGGCTGATCTACAAGGCCTGACGGCCTCCCACGCCACACGCACGCTGTCACCGACAGGTGACGGCTTAGACTGTTGTCCGGTTCGCGCCGATGGCTCCCTCATTCCTGTGCCTGTCACAGGAATCCAGCCACCGCGCGTCTGCGCGGTGAATAACTCTTTGCGACCGCGAAAATGCCTTCCGCGCCCAAGGACTTGGGCGCACTGGATTCCTGTGACAAGCACAGGAATGAGGGAAGAGAGGTGGGTGTCCGCTTCTCGGCACCACACCCTACCACATCGTCTTCGCCGCCCGCCCCGGCCATTCTCGATCGTAGGTTTCCTGGTCGAAATCGCCGGTTGCGGCCTTCAACATCTGCCCTGGCGTCGGCAGCTTCGCCGGATCGGAAAAGTGTTCTTCATTCCAGAGCTCGGCCCGCATCACGGCGCGCGCGCATTGGAAATAGACCTCGTCGATCGAAATGACGACGACGGTGCGCGGATGTTTGCCGTCCATCTCGAAGCTCGAAAGCAGCGCCTCATCGTCTGAGACGACGCCGCGGCCGTTGATGCGCATCGTCGTGTTCGAGCCGGGGATCAGGAACATCAGCGCCAGGCGCGGATCGCGCACGATGTTGGACAGCGAATCGACCCGGTTGTTGCCGCGCCAATCCGGCAGATGCAGCGTCTCGTCGTTGGCAACGCGCACCACACCGCCGAGATCGCCTCGCGGTGAACAATCGAGCCCTTCCGGCCCGACGGTCGCAAGCGCTGCAAACGGTGAGATCTCGATCATCTCACGATAGAGGGGGGTCAATTGCTTCGTCACCTTGGTGACGGAGGCGGGCGACAGGCCGGCGCCATAGATCGTATTGAGCTCTTCGATGCTGCTGATGATTTTCATGAGGCGTCCCGCCGCGGCTTGATCTTCGCGACGGACGCTACAATGCCGCGCGCCTGGCCGGAAGCTCAAAAAACGGAATGATCTCCGCATCTTTTTTGATGCTTTCATCGGGCACTTCACCCGGGCCCCGATCGCCGTCGAGAAACGTCGCGATCGCGGCAAGAACCGGTGCGGCGCCGATGATCCGTCGGTGGCCGAAGCCGTTCGCCCAGAGAAGTCGAACGCCCTTTCCCGCCGCGCCATAGCGCCTGGCATGGAGAGATGACACCTCCTTGTCATCTTCGGCATGGATGACGAGCACCGGCCGGCCGATGACGCCCGCCGCCGCGCCGGCGTCGAAATCCTCAAGTCTCCGGCCGGTGATGCGATGTACCTCATTCTCCAGTGCCGCTTGCGCCGCAGGGCGAAGACCGACCATCCGGCCGAAATCGGTAAACAGCCAGCCCATCTCGCTCGGCGCGCCGATCAGTACTAGGCGGTCGCCGCCAACAGGCGCCACGCCGGGCAGCAGGCCCGCCGCCGAGACCATCAGCGCCGCGCCGCCAAAGGAATGGCCGATCGCCGCATCGAATGCGCCGAAGCGCGCCTCGGCCGCCGCGATCGTCTCGACCGCAAGCCCCATATGCAGGAAGCGCCCGCCGGAACGGCCGTGGCCAGGAAAATCGAGCGCCACGACCTCTGCGCCCGTTGCCGCAAGCATCGAGACAAGTTCGGCCATATATGCCGCGCTCGATCCCCAGCCATGGGTCACCAGACAGCGCTTGCGTTTGCCCCTCGCCCCGCCGTTCAGCCGATAGGCATGCGCTTGGCGCCCGCCAGCAAGCCGGAGGGTGAAGCGTTCGGCGCCGGCAAGCCGGGCCGCGCCCGCTGCATGTGCCGCCCTCGCCTTTGCTCCCTTCGGCTTTGCCGATGGCGTCCGGCAGAACAGCCGGAACGCCGCTCTGCCTGCTAGATCAGGCGAAACCGCCTGCAGCAGCGAAAACCCGAGGCGGGTGACGTCAAGCGCAAAGTTTGCCATAGTGAGATTCCAAAAGACTGTTCAACACTGAACAATAAAGTACAACGATGAACAAAAATCAATCCCTTCCCTGGGATCATCCGCGTTTTCGCAGCTGGATCGCGGTGGCTCGTGCCTGCCAGCTGATGCAACAATCCCTGGCCCGCTCGCTTGCCGATCTCGACATCAAGCCGCCGCACCTCGATATCCTGGTCAATCTCTATCGTTTCGAGGGCATCTCGCAGCAGGAGCTGGCGCGCAAGCTGCTGGTCGGCCGCTCCAACATGAGCATGCTCTTGCCGCAGATGGAGAAGCGCGGTCTGCTTCTTCGCCGCGATGACGAGCGCGACAAGCGAGTGCTACGCCTCTATTTGACGCCAGAGGGTCGGAAACTGAGTGAGGAAGCCATGGCCATCCAGACCGGCCTCATCGACCGCGTGCTGTCGGATGAGCCGATAGAGCAATGCATGGCGACCGCCGATTCGATGGAGCGGATCATCACTGTGCTGCTGAAAGACCTGCGCGACGAAGACTGATGTTCAATGCAGCGTCGGTGCTGCCTCCGTACCCGTCAGGGAGCGATATTCCCAGGCGGCGACGACGATCAGCACCAGCGTCGCCAGAATACCCATCAGATAGACTTCGATGAAGGGCGCGACAAAGGCAAGCAGGATCAAAAACACCAGGCCGGCAAGATGCGAGAGCGGCATCCGCCCGCTGGTCGCGCCCTTGAACCAGAGATTGCCGATCAGGAATAGGCCGGAGCCGCCGAGCACGGCTGCGGCGATGCCGAGATCACCGGTTTCGTGCGGATGCGAGAACATGAACTCGACCGCGACCGCATGGACGATGATGCCGGCAAGAATTGGGATATGTCCATAGGTGAAGGCCTGCCGCGCCAAGCTTCCCGGCGTCTCTTCATGCTCGATGCGGTGGGCAGCGCGCCCGTGGCCGAAGCGAAAGTAGAGCCACCACATGGCGACCGTGCCGATGAAGGCGGTGACGAAGACGACGCTGGTCAGTCCTGAAAACGGCAGCTCCGCAAAGGTGCGGCCGGAAACAAGGATCGCTTCGCCGAGGCAGATGATCACGAAGAGTGCGCAGCGCTCCGCCATGTGCGCGCCAGAAACATCCCAGTCCCGCGCCGTCGAGCGGCCGAGCCCCGGCACGGCAAAGCCCGCGGCGGGCCCGGCATATTCGATCGCAAGCGCTATCACCCAGGCGATCAGCCGGGCTTCATGCTCGAGCAGCCCGCCGGCGATCCAGAAGACGCCTGCTGCCACGAGCCAGGCGGTGATGCGGACGAAATTCAGCGTATTGGCGCGGTCGACGCGCGTCATCGCATAGGTCGTAAACAGCGAGCGCCCGACCTGCATCGCCACATAGGCGCCGGCAAACAGCAGGCCCTTGTCGCCGAAAGCCTCGGGGATGGAGGCAGACAGCAGCAGCCCGAGCATCATCAGCGCCACCAGCATCCCGCGCACCGGCATCTTGTCCGGATCGAGCCAGTTCGTCACCCAGGCGGTGAAGATCCACACCCACCAGACGGCGAAGGTCATCAGCGCTGCTTCGGCTGCACCGAGCGGCGTGTAGTGGGCGGCGAGCGCATGCGAGAGCTGCGAGATCGAAAAGACGAAGACCAGGTCGAAGAACAGTTCGAGGAAGGTCACCTTGTTGCTGCTGGCGCTGCCCTTGGCGCGCAGCCAGTTCTTTCCGTTCGTTTTCGCCATATGGCCCCCCGATGGCTGGATTATGCATGGATTGAAAGTGATAGCGGCTCAGGTGAGTGTCAGCGCGGCTTCTCCGCCGTGTCGCGGTTCATGCCCTTTTCGCTCAGCTCGGCTTCGTAGGCCGAAAACAGCTCAGGTCCCTGTTCGCCGAGCTCGCGCAGATAGGTCCAGGTGTAGATGCCGGTATCGTGCATGTCGTCGAAACCGATGCGGACCGCGTAATTGCCGGTCGGCATCATCGAGATGATCGCGACGTTGCGCTTACCGGGCACCGTCACCTTCTGCCCCGGCCCATGGCCCTGCACCTCGGCCGAGGGCGACAGCACGCGCAAGAGCTCGGCCGACAGGTCGAAGCTCTGGCCGTCGTTGAAGGTCACCACCAGCCGCTGCCTGTCTTTGGAGACGCGAAGTTCGCTCGGCCAGATATCGCTCATCATTTTGTCCTCTTCTCATGCGAGAAGTAGGCGTTGATCTTTTTCGGCGCAAGCTGAAATTGGCATGCTCGCGCGGGCGGTTTCCCTTGACGCGACAATAGCATATGCCCACATTGACGAGAGTACGGAGATACAGGTGAACACTAGAGTTGGAACGATAGGCAATGCATCGCCGCTGGTGGCAGGTGCGGACCCGATGATCGACCCCTTCGGGCGGGCGGTCACCTATCTCCGCGTCTCCGTCACCGACCGCTGCGATTTCCGCTGCACCTATTGCATGGCGGAGAATATGACCTTTCTGCCGAAGAAGGATCTGCTGACGCTGGAAGAGCTCGACCGGCTCTGTTCCGCCTTCATCGCCAGGGGTGTCAGCAAGATCAGGCTGACCGGCGGCGAGCCTTTGGTGCGCAAGAACATCATGTATCTGGTTCGCCAACTCGGCCAGAAGATCGGCGCCGGCCTCGACGAATTGACGCTGACCACCAACGGCTCACAGCTTTCTCGCCACGCCGAGGAGCTTTATGATTGCGGCGTGCGCCGGATCAACGTTTCGCTGGATACGCTCGACCCCGACAAGTTCCGCAAGATCACCCGCTGGGGCGATATCGCCAAGGTCATGGAAGGCATCGACGCTGCTCAAAAGGCAGGGTTGAAGATCAAGCTCAACGCCGTGGCGCTGAAGGATTTCAACGATGCCGAGATGCCGGAGCTGCTGCGCTTCGCCCACGGCCGCGGCATGGATTTGACCGTCATCGAAACCATGCCGATGGGCGAGATCGAAGAAGACCGCACCGATCAGTACCTGCCGCTTTCGAAACTGCGCGCCGATCTCGAAGACCAGTTCACCCTTGCTGACATCGATTACCAGACCGGCGGCCCGGCGCGTTACGTCAGGGTCGAAGAAACCGGCGGCCGCCTCGGCTTCATCACGCCGATGACGCATAATTTCTGCGAGAGCTGCAACCGCGTCCGCCTCACCTGCACCGGCACGCTCTACATGTGCCTCGGCCAGAACGACGCCGCCGATCTACGCGCCGCACTCCGCGCCACCGAAGACGACGCCCTCCTCCACGCCGCCATCGACGAGGCCATCACCCGCAAACCCAAAGGCCACGACTTCATCATCGACCGCACGCATAACCGTCCAGCGGTAGCGCGGCATATGAGTGTTACTGGTGGGTGAAAAATAGGGCCGTACGCCTACCCGCACCACCCTCATTCCTGTGCACGTCACAGGAATGAGGGAGGCTGGGTTGATCCTCGCGCTAGATTTTCTGCCGTAGGTAGATGGAACGTTGCCTGCTGCAGGGCCGACCGTCCCCAAGCGCCAACCCATCACTCAGGCTTACGCGCACAAATCGCAAACCGGTCCTGCACCATGCGCTCGAGCCCGCGCAGAAACGGCATCTTGCGCGCCTGCGCCCAATGGATATCGGCGAGTTTGCGGTCGACGACAATATCCGTAAAGCCGGCTTGGCGCAGAAGATCGACAACTGCTTCAGCAGGCATCTGGCTGGAGAAATGCACGCGTGAGCGGATCTTCTGGTGCCGCGCCATCATCTCCGGCGTCATGTGGCTTGCCGCCGGCTTGCCGGTCACTTTTGTCCAGAGCTTCTGCAGGCCTTTGACCCAGGTTTCCTTGCCCATATTGCCGTCGAGGATCAGCACTTTGCCGCCCGGCTTCAGCACCGCGAACCATTCCTTGAAGGCAGAAGCCGGATCCACCAGCGTCCAGACGAGATGCCGGTTGGTAATGACGTCGTAGCTTTCCCGTGGCTCCATGGTGTTTTCGGCGTCGCCGGAGACGAAGCGGATATCGGTGCCGCGCTTCTTCGCCTTGGCGCGTGCCTGCGCCAGCATCGCATCCGACCAGTCGAGGCCGGTGACCGCAAAGCCGGCACCATGCATCAGATGCGAGATAACGGCGGTGCCGCAGGCGAGATCAAGTGCCGCGCGCCCCTGCCCTTCGCCCAGATGTTTTCTGATCAGCCGCTGCCAGCCTTTCCGCTCCGCTTCCGAAAAGATTTCATGGCCGACGCTCTGGTCGAAGGTCGCCGCCCGTTCCGACCAGAAGTCGCGGATTTCGTCGCGGATCGAGTAGTTCGTGTTCATGGAATTCATCTGAGGCACCCCGGCATCGGATCAGTTTGGAAAGGCTCTAAAACATATAACTTGATTCATAAAGTCATATTTCTTATGCCTGCGGACATTATTCAGACCTCGGGGGAATTTCCAGATGAATTTCGTGAAAATGCTCGCAGTCTCCGCGGCTGCGATTGCCGGCCTGATGCCGCTTTCAGCGTGGGCGCAATCCTTCACCGTCAAGGATGTCGCTGGCCGCGAAGTGACCTTCGACAAGCCGGTCGAGCGTGTGATCCTTGGGGAAGGCCGCATGCTCTACGCGGTCGCGCCGATCGAGAAGGAAGATCCCTTCGCCAAGATCGTCGGCTGGCGCAACGATCTCTGGACCACCGACAAGGATGGCTTCAACGCCTATGTCGAGAAATTTCCGAAGGGCAAGGACCTGCCCTTCCTCGGCAACCTCACAGACGGCACGCTGCAGACCGAAACGGTCGTCAATCTTCATCCCGATGTGCTGCTGCTGCCGATCGGCAACAAGGCGGCTGCCGACGAGGTGAAGCTCGAGGACATGCTGAACGGCATCGGCGTAAAGATCGTCTATATCGATTTCCGCGAGCATATCCTCGCCAACACCGAGCCGAGCCTGAAGATCCTCGGCCAGATCTTCGGCCATGAAGATCGCGCCGAAGCCGTCGCCAGCTTCTGGAAAGAGCAGCTGGCCCGCGTGACCGACAAGCTCAAGGCCGCCAATCCGCCGAAGCCGAATGTCTTCATGTACCGCGCCGCCGGCTTGGTGGAGTGCTGCGGCACCTTCGGTCCTGACAATTTCGGCCTGATGGTCGATTGGGCCGGCGGCCACAATCTCGGCTCCGATTTCCTGCCTGGCTATACCGGCTCGATTAATGCCGAACAGGTTGTCGCCTCCAATCCTGACGTCATCGTCGTCACCGGCTCCAACTGGAGCCAGACCAAGAATGCCAAGGACTTTGTGAATGTCGGCCCGAATGCAGCAGCCACCTTCGACGACGGCCGCAAGGCGCTGAACACGCTGATGGAAAACCCTGCCTTCACCGGCTCCCGGGCGGTTGCCGGCGGCAATGTCCACGCGATCTGGCACCAGTTCTATACCAGCCCCTACCAGTTCGTCGCCGTGCAGCAGCTGGCCAAGTGGTTCCATCCGAACCTCTTTGCCGATCTCGATCCCGATGCCACCTTCAAGGAATTCCACGAAAAATTCCTGCCGGTCGCCTACCAGCCGGGTTACTGGGTCGACGCCAAGGCGGGTCAGTAATCCGACATGGCCGAGATCGCCGCCATATCGATCGAAGCCGAAGCCGGGAGGGAGCGCTACCGCGCCCTCGCCCGGCGCAAGCTGCTGATCCTTGCCGCCATGACGGCTGCGCTTTGCCTGTCCTTTGCGGTCGATCTCGCCTGGGGCCCGGCCCGCTACAACCTCAGTGAGGTCGTCGCCGCCCTTCTCGACCCCTCCTCCGTTTCGGATCAAGTGCGGGCCGTCGTCTGGGACATCCGCATGCCGGTTGCCGTGATGGCGATCGTCGTCGGCGCGTCGCTTTCCGTCGCCGGCGCGCAAATGCAGACGATCCTCGCCAATCCGCTCGCCAGCCCCTTCACGCTCGGCATTTCAGCGGCGGCAAGCTTCGGCGCCGCCCTGGCGATCGTCACCAGCGTTCCGCTTCTGCCTGTAGCAGCCGGCCTGCTGGTGCCGGTCAATGCCTTCATCATGGCGTTGATCGCCACGCTCTTCATCCATTTCGTCTCGCAGGCCCGCGGCGTCTCGGTGCAGACGGTGGTGTTGCTCGGCATCGGGCTGGTCTTCACCTTCAATGCGTTGCTCGCCTTCCTGCAATATCTCGCCTCAGAACAGGCGCTGTCGGCTGTCGTCTTCTGGACGATGGGCAGCCTCACCAAGGCGACCTGGCCGAAGATCTGGGTAACGCTTGCCGTTCTGCTGATCGCCCTACCGCTCTTTGCCCGCAATGCCTGGGCGCTGACTGCCATCCGCCTCGGCGAAGACAAGGCCGCAAGCTTTGGCGTCAATGTCCGCCGCATCCGGCTGGAAACTATGCTTGTGGTCTCGTTGCTTGCCGCAATACCCGTCAGCTTCGTCGGCACGATCGGTTTCGTCGGCCTCGTCGGGCCGCATATATCACGCATGATCCTCGGCGAGGATCAGCGCTTCTTCCTGCCGGGCTCGATCCTGTCGGGCGCGCTGCTCTTGTCGCTGACCTCGATCGTCTCGAAGTCCATCATCCCGGGTGTCGTCTTCCCGATCGGTATCATCACCGCGCTGGTCGGGGTGCCCTTCTTCTTCTCGCTTATCCTCTCAAACAGGAGCCGGTCGTGGTAGCGCTTCAGTTGCAATCGGTCGGCGCCTATCACGGCCGCAAGCTCTTCGTCGAAGACGTGACGACGCCAGTGATGACATCAGGCGAGGTCGTGGCAGTGATCGGCCCGAACGCTGCCGGCAAGTCGACCCTCTTCAAGCGCATCACCGGCCTCCTCAAAGGGCCGGGCCAGGTTGTCGTCGAAGGCTCAAAGGCGACAAACGCCATCGGCTACATGCCGCAGGATACCTCGGCCAACGCGGTGCTGACGGTCTACGAATCCATCCTGCTTGCCCGCAAGCAGGGCCAGTCCTGGGCCGTCAGCGACAGCGACCTGCGCTTCATCGACGAGATCATGAAGGCGCTCGATATATCAGCCATTGCCTTCCGCGATCTCGGCGCGCTCTCCGGCGGCCAGCGCCAGCTCGTCTCGATCGCCCAGGCGCTGGTCCGCGAACCCGAGATCATGCTGATGGACGAACCAACAAGCGCGCTCGACCTCCACCGTCAGGTCGAGGTTCTCGATTTCATGCGCCGCCAGGCCCGCATCAAGGGCATGATCGTGTTGATCGCCATCCACGACCTTAATCAGGCGCTGCGCTTCGCCGACAAGGTCCTCGTCATCGCCAACGGCCGCATGCACGCCTGCGGCACCCCAAGGGATGTCGTCACCGCTGAGATGCTACGGGAAATCTACAGGGTCGAGGCCCGGGTGGAGAAATGCTCTATGGAGTACCACCACGTGATCGTGGATGGGACGGCGCATTGAGGATGGCAACTGCCTGCCTCATCAGTTGATCAATCGCTGCGCGGTAAACTTGTCCGTAACAAGCATGTCGATGACCCCCACGCGGAGCGCGCCTGCAATAGCGTCAGTCTTTTTGGACCCGCCGGCAAGAGCAATGACCCGGTCCACCCGTTCGAGATCCTCGAGGGGAAGTCCTATGACCCGGTCGTCCAGGGGTGTCTTGACCGGCTTGCCGTTTTTATTGAAGAAGCGAAGCGAGATATCGCCGACGGCTCCCGCTTCCGCGAGATCAGAGAGTTCGCGAGACGAAAAGATGTTGCCGGACCGTGCGAGAAGTTCGGACGGCTCGACTGCCCCGATTCCGACGATCGCAAGCGTTATGCTGCCGAACAAGTCCATCGTCTCCCGAACGTATGGATCGGCCTGCATAAGAAATTTTGCCTCTCTGGACGTCGTAACACCCTGCACAGCGAGCAGTTTTGGCTCAGCGCCGGTCAGCCGAGCAAGCCGCGTGGTAAGCTGCGTCGCATGCGTCTGCACTGAAGGATCGCCCATGCCTCCAAGGGTTTGGACGACGTATTTCGCCTGAGCGCTCTTCAGGGGATGAATGTTCTCGACCATCTTGGAGATGGTCTGGCTCCAACTCGAAACGCCGATGATCTCCCCTGGCGCTAGCGTTACCTCCAAGAGATGAGCCGCTGCCTCTCCGATACGGGCCATGATGGCTCCGTCCCGATCTTCCGTACACTCAACGACGATCGCCTCCGGCAAATCATATTTCTCGCGAAGTGCGCTCTCAAGCTCGCTGTAGGTGCCAACGGGAGGGGTCACGCTGGTTCGCACAATATCTTCGGCCTCGGCACGCTTGAGCATGCGCGACACCGTCGCCTGCGACAGACGAAGGTGCTGTGCGATCTCCGCCTGTCGCCGTCCCTCCAAGTGGTACATCTGGGCGACCCTTGAGATGAGGCGGAGTTCATTGAGGCGAGTCATCGCTAATCCTAGGGTGAATTTTTATTCATCATTAGCCGTTGTTTCGCGTGCCGTCGAGCGGGCAAGTGCATCATTCCAGGTATTCAGAAGCACCGCTCGATCCACGGGTTCCGGGTCAATAATATGCGAGCTCCGGGGCAGCTCTGCGATAACCTGAAGATCGCTCCACAGGCCAAGTGAAAGACCCGCGAGATATGCGGCCCCCAAAGCCGAGGCCTCGGGTGCTTCGCATTGGATCACGGGATGTTCGATGAGGTTCGAGACACATTGCATCAGGAAGCGGTTTTGGCTCGGTCCGCCGTCTACATAGAGCGCCCCGAGCTCGCCGCCGCTTTGTGCTCGCATGGCGGCGATCACGTCGTGCACCTGGAAGGCGATCGAGTCGGTTACCGACCGCGCCATTTGCGCACGTGTCGTATTGAAGTTGATCTGGGAGAACAGGGCACGGGCGTCGGAGTTCCAATAGGGTGCGCCCAGTCCCACGAATGCTGGCACGAAGCCCGGTCCGCCTGGTTCGGCGCTCGCTGCAAGTTCGACAAGGGCCGCCACGTCCGAAAGGCCGAGAATGCCTGCCATCCAGGGGAGACTGGCGGCGCAAACCAAAATATTGCCTTCGAAAGCGAAAGTCGGCTTTCCATTGAGACGCCATGCGACGGTCGTTGTGACGCCGTTGCGTGGAGGAATAAATCGCGGAAGCGTCGTCATCACCGACGAGCCGGTTCCGAAGGTTACCTTGCCATCACCCGGCTTGAATGCTCCATGACTGAACAGCGCAGCATGACTGTCTCCGACCACGGCCATGATCGGAGTTCCATCCGGCACGCCTGGCGACCCTTGAGTCCTGCCGAAGTCGGCAGAGCTGTCGAGTACCTCGGGGAGAAGCGCGATATCCACGCCGAAAATCTCGCCAAGTTCCTCGCTCCATCTCTGCTCCTGGAGATCGAACAACTGGCTCCTTGCGGCATTGGAAGCATCGCAGGCATGCCGGCGCCCGCCTGTCAGGCAGTGGACGAGCCAACTGTCGACCGTTCCCAGCCGCACCGATCGCCCGGCCGGAATACGGTCGAGCAGCCATCGGAATTTCGAACCCGGGAACATCGGATCCAGCGGCAGGCCCGTGAGCGCCTGCACACGGTCAAGGTGGCCTTCGGCAATGAGACGTTCGCAATCCTGTGCCGTTCGACGGCACTGCCAGCTTACCACCGGCCCAAGTGCTTCTCCCGTTTCGGCGTCCCAAGCAGTGACTGACTCGCGCTGATTGGAAATCGCCACGGCCTCGACAGCCACGTCGGGGGTGGCCTTCAGGCAGGCGTCGATCGCCTCGCAGACGGATGCGTAGAGCCGGTGTGGATCTTGTTCGACCCAGCCGGGTTTCGGATAGGTGATGCCGACTGGAGCCGAACCTCTGCCAACAATTTCTCCCTTTTCGGAAACCAGAACTGCCTTTGAATTGGTGGTTCCCTGGTCAATTGCCAGAATTGCCCGCATTCTATCCTCCCCAGATCAGACGGCAGCCGGGACGACAAAAAGCGTCCGGGCTGATCACGTCATCCCACTTACTTGCGCCTGATCAGCGACTGCGCGGCGTCGGCGATTGCGGACGGCGCCATCCCGAATTCGTCGAGCAGGAACTCTGCCGAACCGGTCGGAGCGTAGACGCCGGGAACGCCGAGACGTTTCATCGGGACCGGAGCATTGTCGACCACCACTTCGGCGACCGCGGAACCGAGCCCGCCAAAAATTGAATGCTCTTCGGCTGTGACGATCGCTCCGGTTTCCTTCGCCGCGGCGATGATTGCCTCCTCGTCGATCGGACGAACCGTTGCAAGGTTGAGCACTCTGGCGTTGATGCCGCGTTCTGCGAGGATCTCGGCAGCCTTTAAGATTCGATGAGTCAAAGTGCCGTTTGCGATAAGGGTGACGTCGGAACCCTGGCGAAGGAGGTTTGCCTTGCCAAGTTCGAACTTGTGACCCTCCGGAAGGAGATCAGGCACACCTACGCGAGACAGACGCAGGAAACAGGGGCCGTTATAGGCCGCGGCCCACTCAACCGCAGCAGCTGTTTCGATGCGGTCACAAGGCGCAATGACCGGAAGATTAGGCAGAACCCGCGTCCAGGCGAAGTCTTCGATCGAGTGATGGGTCGGGCCGAGTTCGCCATACGCCATTCCGGAAGAAATGCCGACCAGCTTGACGTTGGCATTCGAATACGAAATATCGGCCTTGATCTGCTCCAGCGACCGTCCCGTTAGAAACGGAGCGGCGGCGCACACGAACGGAAGGCGTCCGCCATTGGCGAGGCCTGCTGCAACCCCCACCATGTTCTGCTCGGCGATGCCGACATTGACGAGGCGCTCTCCAAATTTCGCCTTGAAGCCGCCGAGCTTGGAGGAGCCCACGGAGTCGTTGCAGACGGCAACGATCGTTTCGTTTTCGGCTGCCAGCCGCTCAAGCGTGGTGGCGAATGCGTCGCGGCAATCGTAGAGCTTGGGTGCGTTTATTGGCGCGTTCATCACAGTGCCTCCGACAATTCTGCCAATGCGATTTCGTATTGTTCCTTGCTCGGTACCTTGTGGTGCCAGTCGACTCGGTCTTGCATGAACGAGATTCCATGCCCCTTATTGGTGTGGGCCACGATGCAATGCGGTCTCGATACCCGGTGTTCGAGGGCTGAAACGACTTCGCTCATGTTGTTCCCATTGATCTCGGTGACTTCCCAATCGAAAGCTTCAAGCTTCGGACGAAGCGGGGCGAGATCGTTGGTTTCCGCCAGGGCGGCGCCCTGCTGGAACCTGTTGTGGTCGATCACCAGCGTCAGGTTATCGAGCTTGAACTGCGCGGCCGCCATGATCGCTTCCCAGTTGGAACCCTCCTGCATCTCACCGTCGCCGGTGACGACATAGGTGTGATATTTCGCGCCTGAGAGCTTGGCGGCTTTTGCCATTCCTATTGCGACTGGAAGACCGTGGCCGAGCGGCCCGGTATTCGTTTCGACGCCAGGAACCTTGTTGCAATTTGGATGTCCGTTCAGCCTCGAATGCGGCTGCAAGAAGGTGGAAATCTCTTCCTCCGGGATGAAGCCGCGTTTTGCGAGCGTCACATACAGAGCGCACGCAGTATGTCCCTTCGAAAGAACGAACCTGTCGCGGTCAGGGTGCGTCGGCTGGTCGGGCCAAACATTCAGCACACGAAAATAGAGGGCAGTCAAAATGTCGATGACCGACATTTCCCCGCCGATATGGCCGGCGCCCGCTTCAAAGACCGCCCGGAGATCGCGCAATCGGATCTCGCGAGCGACCCGCTCGAGTTCTGTCGTATTCATGGATTCCTCTCATGCATAAATATTCAGTTATCAATATTTTTGCACAAGACACCGATTAGTCAAGTCCTTTAAGTGCTACACCAACAGTTGCAAGTCTAGAAATCCTGTTGACAGCCGGAAAGCAACTTGTTAATGAATTTTCCAGCATCAGTGAATATTTATTCGTAGCATGCAATCAGCCTAGGCATAGGGAGGAACAATGGTGGCGCTCGATATCAATGAACACGGGCTTTCGTCCGGCGCCTGGTTGAGCAAGCTCAAGGGAGCCACCGGCCCGCTCGTGGGGCTGCTCTTGCTTTGCGTCTTCCTGAGCCTCAGCACCGACACGTTTCTTTCGGTTCGGAACGGTCTCAACATCCTCGATCAGATCACTGTCCTCGGCATCATGGCTGTCGGAATGACCTTTGTCATTCTGATCGGCGGCATCGATCTCTCCGTCGGCTCGGCACTGGCTCTTGCGATGATGGTCATGGGCTGGACTGCGAATGTCGCCGGCCTACCGCTGCCGGTCGGGATCGTTTTTGCTCTGGTCGCATCGGGCATTTCGGGCCTGATCGTCGGACTTCTGGTGACGCAGTTCAGGGTTCCAGCCTTTATTGCCACTCTTGCGATGATGTCCGCGGCTCGCGGCGTCGCAAATATGATCACGGACGGCCAGCAGATCGTCGGATTCCCCGACTGGTTCATGATGCTGGCAATCGATCGCCATTTCGGCGTGTTGACAGCCACTGTGTTTCTCATGCTTGCGGTTGTTCTTGCGGCCTGGCTTTTCCTGCACTTCCGGTCCGAAGGTCGCATGCTCTACGCGGTGGGAGGAAATCCGGAAGTCGCGCGCCTTGCGGGTATCAACGTTCCGCTCGTGACGATTGGCGTCTACGTCGCAAGTTCAGTCCTTGCGGGGCTCGCAGGCATCGTACTCGCCGCCAGGCTGGATTCCGTCCAGCCGTCCAGCGGTCTGGGCTATGAATTGGACACCATCGCAGCAGTCGTCATCGGCGGGACTTCGCTTTCGGGGGGGGCGGGCGGTATCGGAGGAACACTGATCGGCGTTCTTATCATCGGCGTCCTTCGCAACGGGCTCAATCTTCTCAACGTCTCGCCGTTCCTGCAGCAAGTGATCATCGGCATCGTCATCGTGCTCGCGGTCGGCGCGGAGACTATTCGTCGGCGTCGCGCCTGACGAGCGGGGTCCGCCGCGTCGGCGGACCAGGAATTCCGCTCCAAGGGTTTGGGGCGGATCAATACCCCGAGGGGGAGGACATACCCGAGGGTTCCATCAAACAACGGAGGAAATACAATGAAAATAGCGCGCACCATGCTCGCGTCTGCTGCCCTGCTCGGTCTCATGCTCGGCCCAGTACACGCGGCGGAACTGAAGAAGCTCGGCTTGGCCGTTGCCAACCTTCAGGCAAACTTCTTCAACCAGATCAAACAATCCGTCGAAGCCGAAGCCAAGAAGCGCGGCATCGAAGTCATCACGGTCGACGCAAAGGGCGACGGGCCGACGCAGGTCAACCAGATCCAGGACCTCCTGACCCAGAAGATCGACGCGCTGATCTACATTCCGGCAGGTGCGGCGGCTGCGACCGTTCCGGTCAAGCTCGCCAAGAGCGCTGGTATTCCGGTCGTGAACGTTGACCGCAACGCCGAGGGAGCACCGGGCGATACCTTCCTTGCAACGGATTCCGTCGCGTCTGCCAAGGCCGTGTGCGACTACATTCTGAAGGAAGCCGGCGGCAAGGGGAAGATGGTCATCATCCACGGCCAGAAGGGCACAACGCCGGAAGTCGATCGTTCGAAGGGTTGCGCTGAATCTCTCAAGGCATATCCGGACGTCAAGGTTGTCGCCGAGCAGTTCTCGAACATCTGGAGCCAGGACGAAGGATTCCAGATCATGCAGAATATGCTGCAGGCAAATCCGGACGTTTCGATCGTGTTCGCCCAGGCCGACGGCCTTGCCCTTGGCGCCGCGCAGGCGATCAAGGTCGCCAATCCTTCCCAGAAGATCGTGGTTGGCGGCTTCGATGGTGACACCGCAGCTCTCGAAGCGCTCAGCAAGGGTGTCTTCAACGTAACGGCGACCCAGCAGACGCAGAAGATGGGCCGCGACGCGGTTGAAAACGCCGCCAAGCTTGTCGCCGGAGAAAAGGTGCCGCCGGTCCAGCTCCTGGATGCCACGCTGACAACCAAGGAAAACGTCGCAGGCTTCATCGCCAACCATCCGTAATGAAGTTGAGGTCTTGAGGAGGTGTGCCGTGACTGATCCAGTTCTTTCCCTGAGGGGCATATCCAAATGGTATGGGCCGCTCCAGGTTCTGAAGAATGTCAGCTTGGACGTTTATCCCGGCGAAGTGGTTGCACTTCTCGGTGAAAACGGCGCAGGCAAGTCAACGCTATCGGGCATTATCGCCGGGTCACGCACGCCGTCCGAAGGATCAATGACATGGCTGGGGCAGCCTTATGCCCCGGCCACCCCAAGGGAAGCGATCGACAAGGGCGTTGTCCTGATCCATCAGGAGCTGCAGCTTCTGCCGCAGCTGTCGATCGCGGAAAACGTCTTCATCGGACGTTGGCCGATGAAGAACGGCGTCGTCGACCGCGCCCAGATGGTTCGCCGGGCCCAGGACCAGCTCGCTCGCTTGAACCTTCACATCCCTGCAACGCGGACGGTCGCCGGCCTTTCCACGGCAAATCAGCAACTCATCGAGATCGCCAAGGCGCTGGCTCTCAACGCAAAGCTCCTGATCCTCGATGAGCCGACGGCCGCCCTTGGCGGCGCGGAGACGGAAGCTCTTTTCGAACAGGTTCGGAAGCTTCGCTCAGAAGGTGTCGGCATCGTCTACATTTCCCACCGCATGGAAGAGATCAAGCGAATAACCGATCGGATCGTCGTTCTTCGCGATGGCGAGCGCGTGCAGGAATTCTCCGACAGCGCGACACCGGTGCGAACGATCGTCGAGAGCATGGTCGGACGCCCGCTTGACCGCTTGTTCCCTGCCCTGCCGGTTCCGACAGAGCATCCAGTACTCCAGGTGTCGGGGCTGTGCTCGCCGGACAACTCGTTCCGTGACGTTACCTTCGAGGTCCGGGCCGGGGAAATTCTGGGGATCGCCGGATTGGTCGGCGCCGGCCGCACCGAACTGGTGCGTGCGATTTCGGGAGCAGATCCAATCAGTGCTGGGTCGATCAAGCTGGAAGGCGAGGAACTGAGGCTGCGAGATCCGGCGGACGCGATCGCCAAGGGTATCGTGATGGTTCCGGAAGACCGCAAGGAGCAGGGCCTGATCGTCGGGCACCGGATCAGCGAGAACATTATCTACGCCAATCTCGACAAGCTGGGCGGGCGTTGGATTACGCCGAGCGTCAAGCGCTCGTTTGCGGAGAAGGCAGTGGCCAAGTTCGGCGTGAAGGGCCGTGCGGAGCAATATGCCTCGGACCTGTCCGGCGGCAACCAGCAGAAGGTGGTCATCGCGAAATGGCTGATGCGCGATCCTAAGGTCGTCGTGCTCGACGAACCGACGAGAGGCATCGACGTCGGCGCCCGAGCCGGTATCTACGACATCATCGTCAATCTTGCCAAACGGGGCGTGGCGGTCATCGTCGTAAGCTCGGACCTCGAGGAAGTTCTCGGAGTCTCCAATCGCATTCTCGTGCTTGCGCAAGGCAAGCAGGCGGGGATTCTCAATCGTGACCAGGCAAATGACGTTTCGGTCATGGAACTGGCCACCATCTAAACAGACAGAGAAAGGAAGAGCGGTGTCCGACATCACTCTGAACGCCCCGAAGCTTTTCGATCTCAGCGGCCAGGTTGCCATCGTGACCGGAGCCGGCAGCGGTATTGGTCAGCGCATTGCCATCGGCCTTGCGCAATGCGGCGCCGACGTGGCGCTGCTCGACCGCCGAACCGACGACGGGCTGGTCAAGACGGCCGAACATATTCGCGCCGCCGGCCGCCGCTCGATCCAGATCGCGGCGGATGTCACGAGCAAATCTTCCCTTGGAGAGGCAATAGCACGGACCGAAGCCGATCTCGGCACGCTGACGCTTGCAGTCAACGCGGCAGGCATCGCTAACGCGAACGCCGCGGAAGAGATGGAGGAGGACCAATATCAGACGTTGATGGATATCAACCTGAAAGGTGTCTTTCTTTCCTGCCAGGCCGAGGCTCGCGCCATGCTCAAGAATGGACGCGGCTCCATCGTCAACATCGCTTCCATGTCCGGCGTGATCGTAAATCGCGGGCTGAGCCAAGCGCACTATAACGCCTCCAAGGCGGGCGTCATCCATATGTCGAAGTCCATGGCGATGGAATGGGTCGACCGCGGCATTCGCGTCAACACCATCTCCCCCGGATACACGGCAACGCCCATGAACACCCGTCCGGAGATGGTCCACCAGACCAAGCTCTTCGAAGAGCAGACGCCGATGCAGCGCATGGCAGCGGTGGACGAGATGGTAGGCCCGGCGGTGTTTCTGCTGTCGAATGCAGCAAGTTTCGTGACCGGCGTCGATCTTCTCGTCGACGGCGGTTTCTGCTGCTGGTGATGAGAAAGCTCATTGCCGCTGCTGGAAAGTGACCGATCTCGCTTCCTCCCTGGCTGAGATCGAGGCGCTGAAGGGACCAACGGGCAAGACGGCGTGCGATATCGCCGTCTTGCCCGCCCTTCACGCTGATCGAACGGGTTGTCGAACGGACCGAGGGCTCGGATCGTCATCGGCGCTCTAGACTGCCTGAATTCGCGACAACCGTTTGATCTCCAATAATGATCGCATGGTAGGTCGCACCCAGATTTGCTGTTTATCGACGGACAAGGAAAGAGCATGAAACGCTTTGAGCAGAAGACTGTCGTCATTACCGGGGGTAGCCGCGGCATCGGAGCGGCGATCGCCAAACGCTTCGCGAAAGAAGGCGCCAATCTCGTCGTCTCGGCCAATGAGGACCTGGTCCACGGCGTCGCCGAACAGATCCGGGCCGAAGGCGGCAAGGCGATCTCCTTCATCGGCGATGTCACCGACAAGGCAAGCGTCACCGCCCTCTACGATGCCGCCGAGAAGGAATTCGGCTCGGTCGACGTTTCGATCCAGAATGCTGGCGTCATCACAATCGCCCGCGTCGAGGACCTGACCGAAAACGAGTGGGACAAGGTCATGGCCGTCAACACCAAGGGCGTCTTCCTCTGCGCCCAGGAGGCGATATCAAGGATGCGCAAGCACAAGCGCGGCGGCCGCATCATCAACACCGCTTCCGGCCAGGCCCGCGACGGCTTCATCTACACCCCGCATTATGCCGCCTCGAAAATGGGCGTCGTCGGCATCACCCAGAGCCTGGCCAAGGAAGTCGCGACCGAGAAGATCACCGTCAACGCCTTCTGCCCCGGCATCATCGAGACCGACATGTGGGCCTATAACGACCAGGCCTGGGGCAAGCTGCTCGGCAACTACGCCCCCGGCGAACTGATGAAGGAATGGGTCGAGGGCATCCCGATGAAACGGGCCGGCTCTGGGGAAGATGTCGCCGGCCTGGTGACCTTCCTCGCCAGCGATGACGCCGCCTATATCACCGGCCAGACGATCAATGTCGACGGCGGCCTGATCATGTCCTGATGCAGGCGCCCAAAATTGCGTAGCGGTTTTGGGACAACGACATGCATCGAACAAAGAGCAAACCACCAGCGAAGTGCGGAAGGCGACACGGTCGTCGCCTCCGTGTGAACAGTGTGTCCATCGGCGTCAGGGCAGCTTTGCATTTTTGCCTGGTCGAGTGACCTTGCCATCCGCCTGTTTTTGATCCTATCTTTGAAGTGTTCTCAGGGCGGGGTGTAATTCCCCACCGGCGGTATCAGGAGCAATCCTGGAGCCCGCGAGCGCTTCCGGCACCTCCTGTCGGAAGGTCAGCAGATCCGGTGAGATGCCGGAGCCGACGGTATAGTCCGGATGGAAGAGGACAACACGGGCAGTCGCACTCCATCCCGGAGTCGGCCGACGTTTGTTCGCCCAAGGGCAGAAGGCTCGCTCACGGACTGAGCCGAGCAGACCATGTCAGTCAGCTGACATAACCCTTGAAAGGCCAGACAGCATGACTATCGCAACAATCGAAGATGCCATATCAGCTATTGCCAGCGGCAAGATGGTCGTCGTCGTCGACGACCAGAACCGGGAAAACGAAGGTGATATCGTGGTCGCGGCCGATGCCGTCACCCCTGAGGCAATCGCCTTCATGATGACCCACGCCCGTGGACTCGTCTGCATCGCCATGGAAGGCGAGCGTCTCGATGCGCTCGATATTCCGCTCATGGTGCCCAACAACACGGAATCGCACAAAACCGCCTTCACGGTCTCGGTCGATTATCTCAAGGGCACGACGACCGGTATCTCGGCTGCCGACCGAGCCGCCACCGTCCGCGCCCTGGTCGACGATCGCGCAAAGCCCGCCGAATTCGCCCGCCCCGGCCATATCTTCCCGCTGCGCTCCAACCCCCGCGGCGTGCTCGGCCGCCCCGGCCACACCGAAGCCGCCGTCGATCTCGCCCGCCTCGCCGGGCGGATCCCCGCCGGCGTCATCTGCGAAGTCGCCAACGACGACGGAACCATGTCCCGCCTGCCCGAACTCACGCTCTTCGCCGAACGCCACAACCTCCCCCTCGTCACCATCGAGGACCTGGTCGCCTATCTCGACCGCCAGGCGGCAAAAGACATACGCGAAGTCGCCTGATCTCCGCAAAGCGGCCAGCCCCGTCCTTCGAGGCCCCTTCGGGGCGCCTCAGGATGAGGCTGGAGAGAGGTTGCGGCTTGGTTCAACGGGAAGCGCAGCGGCAAGGCACACCGACCAGCCCTCATCCTGAGGCGCGCAGGCCGCAGGCCGGAGCCTCGAAGGACGAGGGCGGGTGGCTGGGTCCCAGACGCGCACGGCTGGTTGCCACAGCACACCCTATTTCCTGCCCCTATGTTCGGCTGATCGAAACCCCACCATCTGCCAGCATCGCCGTGCCGGTCACGAAGCTCGACATGTCGGAGGCGAGGAAAAGCGCCGCATTGGCGATCTCTTCGGGTTGCGCCATGCGTTTCAGCGCATGCAGCCCCTCCACGAAGGCGAGCACCTCCGGCGTGGCATCAGGCGCGTTGGTGATACTGGCGGGCGTGTCGGTGCCGCCGGGAAGCAGCGCGTTGACGCGGATCTTCTGCGCTCCGAGTTCGGCGGCGAGCACCTGCACGAAGCCGATCAGCCCCGCCTTGCTCGCCGCATAGGCGGCCATGCCCGGCATGCCGACGGTGTGGCCGACAAAGGTCGAGGTGAAGATCAGCGATCCGCCGCCTTTCCCCATCGCCGCCGACTGGTGTTTGGCGCCGAGGAAGGCGGCGGTGAGATTGGTCTCGATCGTCTCGCGCCAGCCCTCCACCGACAGCCCGGCGACCGGCCCCATCTCACCGATGATGCCGGCATTGTTGAAGGCGATGTCGAGCCGGCCGAAACGCGAGACTGCCGTTTCGACAAGCCTTTCCTGGAGCGCCTCGTCCCTGACATCGCCTGATATGGCGACGGCCTGCCCACCCTCCGCCTCAATTTCCGCGATGACGGCGTCGAGCGCGTCTTGTCGCCGGCCGGTGACCACGAGCTTGGCACCTTGCCGTGCAAAGAGTTTCGCCGCTGCGCGGCCGATGCCTGAGCTTGCGCCGGTGATGATGGCGATCTTGTCGTTGAGAAGTGTCATATCGGTCTCTCCTGGTTTGTTGCCAGATTTGACATGCTCAAACATCATGCGATGCAGCCACCCGTTTCCCGCGCAGGACGAGAAAAACGCCTATGGCCGAACCGGCAGCGCGACGGCGCGTCCTCATCGACGCCTTGATCACGGCGTCGGAAACATCGGAATTCGCCTTATAAAACCGAGATTTGCCGAGACCTTCATCCACACGCCTGCATTGAGGTCAGTGCCGTTGTGCACCGCATCATCGATTTATGCCTGGTGTGGCATTCATCCGATTCCCTTCATGCGTCTTCGCGATTAAAAGGAGCGCACAGGTAACGGGAATCTCTTCATGCCGCGGTCACGCAATACTGAGGGCGCCATCTATATGAGCATGGCGATGGCCGGCTTTTCCGCAAGCGACGCTCTATCCAAATCGGTGATCGCCTATATGAACGCCGGCGAGATCATGTTCCTGCGCGGCCTCTTCACCAGCCTGCTCGTCTATCTGATCGCCTGGAAAATGGGCGCGTTGCGCTCCTGGCGCATCATGCTGCAGCCGATGATCATCTTCAGGATCATCTGTGAGACGCTCTCCGCCGTCACCTATATCACCGCGCTCGGCATGATGCCGATCGCCAATGCCTCGGCGATCCTGCAGTCGCTGCCGCTGGTCGTCACCTTCGGCGCTGCCCTCTTCTTCGGCGAGCCGGTCGGCTGGCGGCGCTGGTCGGCGATCCTTGTCGGCCTCGTCGGCGTGATGATCATTATCCGTCCCGGCCCTGAGGGATTCACCGCCGCCGCCCTCCTCTGCGTCGCTGCGGTGCTGACGACGGCCGGCCGCGATCTCGCCACCCGGAGCATCAGTCCGGAGATTCCCTCGCTGATGATAACCGTCATCACCGCCATATCAGCCTCCTTCTTCGGCGCGCTGCTCATCCCGGTGCTCGGCGGCTGGCAGCCGGTCAGCGCCGCAGCACTTGGGCATCTCGTACTCGCATCGGTGCTGGTGCTCGTCGGCTACCAGTCGGTCATCCTCGCCATGCGCACCGGCGAAATCTCTTTCGTCGCGCCGTTTCGCTATACCAGCCTGATCTTCTCTTCTGTGCTCGGCTTCTTTTTCTTCGCGGAAGTGCCTGACAGCTGGACGCTCGTCGGGGCTGCGATCGTCATCGCCTCCGGCCTCTATACGTTCTATCGTGAGGCCAAGCGCCGTGTGTCGCCGATTGCGCAGGAATCCGCGCCGCGTGCGCCGGTTTGAGGAAGGATGATGGCTCAATTCTCGTTGGATAAATCTCATATAGCGGGCGTCGTATTGGCCGGCGGCCGTTCGCAGCGCATGGGCCGCGACAAGGCAGGCGTGATGCTTGGGGCCGAGAGCCTGCTCCGCCATGTGCTGACCCGCCTCTCGCAGCAAACTTTCCACGTTGCCGTCAATGCCGATGCCGCCGCCGAGGGTGTGCCTGTCATTCCCGACCGTTTTCCCGGCAAGGCCGGGCCGATGGCCGGTATCCATGCCACCATGGTCTATGCCGCCGGTCTGCCCTCGATCACCCATGTCGTCACCGTCTCGGTGGATTGCCCGTTCTTCCCGGCCGATCTCGTCGCCCGGCTGGCGGCCGCGGTCGAGCACGCGTCGCAGATCGCAATTGCCACCTCCGAAGGCCGTAGCCATCCGGTCTTCGGGCTCTGGCCGGTGACGCTGGCCGCCGATCTCGAAGCCTGGATCGCCACCGACGAGAAGCGCCGTGTGCGCGACTTCCTGTTGCGGCATGACGTTACGGAAGTGGCGTTTCCGCTGCATCCGACCCGCGCCAGCCTGCTCGATCCCTTCTTCAACATCAACACGCCCGACGATCTCGTCGAGGCGGAACGCTGGCTGGAGGCCCTTCGCGTATGACTGCACCGAAAATCTTCGGCATCGCCGGCTGGAAGAACTCGGGCAAGACGGGTCTCGCCGTCCGGCTAGTGACGGAGTTCACCCGCCGCGGTTACAGGATCTCGACGATCAAGCACGCCCATCATGATTTCGACATCGACAAGGTCGGGGCCGACAGCTACCGCCATCGCCAGGCCGGCGCCCACGAGGTCACCATCGTCTCCGGCACCCGCTACGCCATCATGCACGAGCTGCGCGGCGCCCCCGAACCTGAGTTCGAAGAGATCCTCGCCCGCCTCGCCCCCTGCGATCTCGTGCTGATCGAAGGTTACAAGCGCGAGCCGATCCCGAAGATCGAGGCCCGCCGCCTGGAAGCGGCAAATCGCGAACCGTTGGCGCCGAGCGATCCCCATATCTGCGCCATCGCCGCCGATCATGCAGTCACGGATACGGCCCTGCCGGTCTTCGATCTAAACGACACAGGCGCCATCGCCGATTTCATCGCTGACATCGTTGGCCTTGGACAGGCGAAGCTTTGAACCACCTGCGTTGCCGCCGGACCTCAGAAGCGGAACCGTTTCGCTTGCCATCGCCTTGGCGATTTCCTTGGCGAGCTGAGCCTGATCGTAGGGCTTTGCCAATCTCGGAAGATCGATATCGGTGCCGGCAGGAAGATCGGCGTAACCTGTCGCCAGCACGATCGGCAACCCCGGACAAATGTCCCGCGCGGCCTGGGCAAGCTGTGCGCCGGTCATGCCAGGCATCGAATAGTCGGTGATGACAAGGTCGAAATGCTGGCCGCTGCTGATCAGTTCCAGCGCCTGCGAGCCGGAGTTTGCTTCGACGACCTCGTGGCCTAGATCTTCAAGCATGTCGACCGAACTCATGGCGATCAAGGCATCGTCGTCGACCAGAATTATCTTCAGTCTGGACGCAGCTTGCGGAACGGGCAATTCCGCTTCGATCGCCCGCTCGGCGCGCCGTTCCGTCGCCGGAAGCCACAGCTCGGCGGTCGTTCCCACTCCAAGCTCGCTGGTCAGACGAAGTGCACCATTGAGCTGAACGGCCAGTCCGTGGATCATCGATAAGCCTAGGCCCGTGCCCTTTCCGAGTTCCTTGGTCGAGAAAAACGGATCGACCGCCTTCTTCAGCGTCTCCGCATCCATGCCGGTGCCACTGTCGGCCACCGCCAGCACCAGATAGGCCCCCTCGCCGAGAGCGCCGTCATCGCCAGGCACCTGCTCCTCGCGCAGCGATATGGACAGGGTCCCGCCATCCGGCATCGCATCGCGGGCATTGACCGCGAGGTTGAGCAGCGCCAATTCGAGTTGGTTCGCGTCGATCAGCGCCGGCGGCAGCGTCGCCGGCAGGATGGTTTCGATGCTGATCGAGGATCCGACCGAGCGCCGCAACAGGTCGTTCATGCCGGAGACCAGCTCGGCCAGATCGATGGGCTTGACCTGCAGATCCTGCTGTCTGGCAAAAGCCAGCAGCCGCTGCGTCAGCGCCGCCCCGCGCCGCGCGCCCTGAATCGCCCCGTCGACCAGACGCGTCGCTTTGGCATCTCCGCCAACGTGTTTGCCGAGCAGCTCCAGATTTCCGAGAACGACCATCAGCAGATTGTTGAAATCGTGGGCGACGCCGCCGGTCAGTTGGCCGATCGCCTCCATCTTTTGCGATTGGCGAAGCTGCTCCTCGGCTCTTTCACGTTGGGCGACTTCCTCGAGCAGGGTCTGGTGAGCGGCGTTGACCTCTTTGGTTCGTTCCCTCACGCGCTCTTCGAGGTTTTCATTGAGCCGTCTCAGATTTTCCTCGATGGTCTTTCGGACGGTGGTATCGGAACAGACACCGACAAGTTTCCTGGCGGAACCATATCTGTCGGAATAAAGCTGCGCATGGACTTCGGTCCAATGCAGTGATCCATCCGGCCAGATCGTCCTGTGCTCGATCGAATAGTCGCGTCCGGTATCGATCGTCTGGCGCAGGCGTGCCAGCACAAGATCCCGGTCGTCGGGGTGGATGCTTGCGATCAGATCGTCGCGCGTGACATCGTCATCCGGCCCTCGGCCGAAGATTGCCTTGCAGGTCGCCGAGGCCGACAAGGCCATCGAGGACAGCTCCAGCTCCCACGCCCCGAGACGACCGGCGGCGAGCGCCGTCTGCAACCGTCGCTCTCCCTCGCCCAGAGCTTCAAGCCTGGCTTGCGCTTCGTATTGGCGCAGGCGTCCCTTTAATGCGGTCCGGGCAACGCTGATGAAGGAGGTCGCATGGAATGGCCTTTCCAGGAAGGTGACGTTACCAAGAACCTCGGAAAGCCTTGCAGCGCCCGGATTTCGTTCAGGCCCGCCGCCACGTGTGGTGAGTACAATGAAGGGAAGATCCGACCAGCTCGGCTGGGCCGAAACCCAGGCGGCAATCGGCTTGAGATCGCTCGAGCGAACGGCCTCTTCCGTCAAGACGCCAAGCGCGATGTCATCGCTGAGCGATGACGCGAACATAGACAGGTCGGTGGCAGCAATCGATGCCAATCCGGCTTCATCGACCAACGATCTCGCCACCCAGGCGTCGCGACCGGCGGGGGTGTAGATCAATGCTTTCGGTTTTCCGGAATTAGGAATTGCCGCTATCCCCGCCATCGGTCTTTAGGAGCGGCGTTGAGGTCGCGATAAATTCGGGAACGCCGCGAAGCACGCCCTGGAACCCGACGAGAGGATCTCCAAACCTCAACCCGGAGGCGTCGATACGATACTCGCGGATGGTATCCTCGTGAAAGCCGGTCCTCTTCTTGATCACCGAGACTGCCCGCCGCACCTTTCCCGCAGCCTCGAAGTAACGCAGCAGAATGACGGTATCTGCGAGATAGGTGACGTCGACAGGTGCCTTCATGTCACCGACCAGCCCGTGCTGGGCAACGGTGAGAAAGGTGTTGGCGCCTTGCCTGTTCAAATATTGCAGCAGCTCATGCATATGAAGGATCAGCGAATTCTCATCCGGCATCGAAGCCTGATAACCATTGATACTGTCGATGATAACGGTTTTCGCATCCGACTTGTCGACGCAGCTGCGCACGCGGTGGGCAAATTCGCCCGGCGACAGTTCGGCGGCATCGAGCTGTTCGATGTGGATATGACCGGCGTCCCGCATTGCCTCGAGATCTATTCCGAGCGCCTTCAGCCGCGTGAAGAGCAGGCCCAGCTCCTCGTCAAAAATGAAGGCCGCCACTTTCTCGCCGCGCGCGACCGCAGCCACCAGGAATTGAAACGAGAAAGTGCTTTTGCCGGTGCCGGCAGGACCAAGGATGAGTGTGCTGGAACCTCGCTCGAGGCCACCTCCCAGAAGAAGGTCCAGTTCCGCAATATTGCAGGAAATCTGATCGCGGGTGTAGCTCGACCTGTGTTCGGCGGCGACGAGCCGCGGAAAGACGATAACGCCGCCAGTCTGGATGATGAAATCGTGATAACCGCCTCGGAAGGCCTGACCGCGATATTTTATGACCCTTAGACGTCGGCGTTCGGAGCCGTAGTTCGGCGCCATCTCTTCGAGATGGATCACGCCGTGAACAACGCTGTGCACCGTCTTGTCGAGCACGTCGGAGGTCAGATCATCGAGCAGAAGGACTGTCGCGCCCTGCCGGGCAAAATAGTGCTTGAGCGCAAGGATCTGCCGGCGGTAGCGTAGTGAGCTTTGTGCGAGCAGCCTGATCTCCGACAGACTGTCGAGAACCACGCGACGTGGCTTGACCCGCTCGAAAGCGGCAAAGATTTCCTTTGTCGTCTCTCCGAGTTCAAGATCTGATGAATAAAGCAGGCTTTGCTGCTGGTCGGCATCCAGCAGGCTTTCCGGAGGCACGACCTCGAAGATCTCGATATTGCCATCGATCACCATGCCATGCGATGCGGCCCCGGCTCGGAGTTCGCTCTCGGTCTCTGAAAGGGTTATGTAGAGCCCCTGCTCGCCGAGCCGTGCACCTTCGATCAGAAACTGCAGCGCGATCGTCGTCTTCCCCGCTCCCGGGTTTCCTTCCAGGAGAAACACGTGGCCCGGCGAAAGGCCCCCCGCCAGAACTGTATCCAAACCGGACACGCCGGTCCGAGCTTTCGTGGCAGGTGCCGCAGTATTCATTCACTGTTTCCTTCGATTTCAAGTGTGAATTAGCGGCGAGTGATGGAATGTCAAATCACTGGCAGGCATGATTTCGCTTCCGACAAGAGCCGGTCACTGGTGGCTGCCTGTCCGGGCGACTCGAAACGGTGGGCGTTATGGTCGATAGCGAAGTGCATCGACGAGCAGAGCAAATGCCGGCGACGTATGCCGGCGGCTCGGATAGTAGAGATGGTAACCGGAAAACGGCAGGCACCAATCCTCGAGGACGCGCACCAGCCGTCCATCGGCTAGATGCGCGTCGACCAAGTTCTCCGGCATGTATGCCAGCCCCAGACCTGCCAGTACTGCGTTCAGCCGCAGCGCTATATTGTTGAATACCAATTGCCCTTCGACCCGAACCCTGAGTTCGCGCCCATCCTTCTCGAACTCCCATGCATAAACGCTGCCATAGGTCGGTAGGCGCAGATTGATGCAATTGTGATCCGTAAGCTCCTGTGGCGTCAGTGGTTTCGGCCTGGTGCCGAAATATGCGGGAGAACCGACCACGGCCATGCGCATGTCGGGGCCAATGCGCACCGCGATCATGTCTTTCGCCACCTGTTCGCCAAGCCGCACCCCAGCATCGTAACGCTCGGCGACGATGTCGGTCAGGCCGTAGTCGACGATGATCTCGACATTGATATCAGGATAATCGGGCAGCAGCTTTTCCAAGGCGGGCCAGAGGACGGCATCGGCCGCATGCTCGCCGGCATTGATGCGGATGGTGCCTGCCGGCTTCTCCCGGAACGCGCTCAAGGCAGCCAGCTCGCTCTCGATCTCGTCGAGCCGCGGTCCGATGGAGACGAGCAGGCGTTCACCGGCCTCCGTCGGCGCGACGCTGCGGGTCGTGCGTGTCAGCAATCGCAGTCCAAGCCGCTCCTCGAGCCCGCGGATGGTGTGGCTGAGCGCCGATTGCGACACACCGAGCTTGCCCGCCGCCTTGGTGAAACTCTGCGCACGCGCGACGGCAAGGAAGGCGATGAGGTCGTTGACGGCGGGGCGCGGCATTTATGAAACTTTCTCATGGGTTCTTGCCGTTTATACCATCTAATCGCAACCAAGCGCACGCCCTAAATACCGTGTCACTCGAGTGGACATGTCCACCCCGACATCGAAAGCCCGACATCAAAAGGAAGACAAAGATGGAGATCAAGCGAAGCGGTTCGCAGCCTTCGGCCAAGGGACCAGCCGATTGGTTTACCGGCAGCGTGCGTGTCGACCCGCTGTTTGCCGTGACCAGCCCCGCACGTGCGGCTGGTGCCAGCGTCACCTTCGAGCCCGGAGCCCGCACTGCCTGGCACACCCATCCGCTCGGCCAGACGTTGATCGTCACATCGGGCTGCGGTCGCGTGCAGCGCGAGGGGTGCCCCGTCGAGGAGATCCGCGCCGGCGACGTCGTCTGCTTCGCACCGCGTGAACGACATTGGCACGGCGCAGCGCCGACGACGGCAGTGACCCATATCGCCATCCAGGAACAGCTCGACGGCAAGGTCGTCGACTGGATGGAGCATGTCACCGACACACAATACCAAGGTTAGAAAAGGAAACTTCTATGCAGAAGCGTGAACTTGGAAAGAGCGGACTTCAAGTCTCGGCCGTCGGTCTCGGCTGCATGGGGCTGAGTTACGGGTATGGCCCGGCGACAGATATTCAGGAAGCGACCGTACTGATCCGGCGGGCATTTGAACGCGGCGTGACCTTCTTCGACACGGCCGAGGCCTATGGCCCCTATAAGAACGAAGAGCTTCTGGGAGAGGCGCTCGCCCCCTTCCGCAACGAGGTGGTGATCGCCACGAAATTCGGTTTCAACTTCGATGCCAATGGCGGCCAGAGCGGCATGAACAGCCGGCCCAAGCAGATCCGCGCGGTGGCCGACCAGGCGCTGAAGCGTTTGAAGACTGATGTCATCGATCTCTTTTACCAGCATCGCGTCGATCCCGATGTTCCGATCGAGGATGTCGCCGGCACGGTCAAGGCGCTGATCGCGGAAGGCAAGGTCAGGCATTTCGGCCTCTCGGAAGCGGGCGCCCGGACGATCCGCCGCGCCCATGCCGTCCAGCCGGTGGCGGCGTTGCAGAGCGAATATTCGCTGTGGTGGCGCGAACCAGAGCAGGAAATCCTGCCGACGCTTGAAGAACTCGGCATCGGCTTCGTGCCCTTCAGCCCGCTCGGTAAGGGCTTTCTGACTGGCGCGATCAGCGAAACGACCACCTTCGACAGCAAGGATTTCCGCAACGTCGTGCCCCGCTTTTCTCAGGAGGCGCGAAAAGCCAACCAAGCGCTCGTAGATCGTCTCGGAGAAATCGCCGCCCGCAAGAAGGCTACCTCCGCCCAAGTGGCTCTCGCATGGCTGCTGGCGCAGAAGCCCTGGATCGTGCCGATCCCCGGCACCACCAAGCTGCACCGCCTCGAGGAGAACATCCAGGCCGCCGAGGTCGAACTGACGGCCGAGGATCTTGCCAGCATCGAAAGCGCGCTGGCCACGATCAAGGTGGAAGGCGATCGTTATCCCGCGCACCTGCAAGCCAGGGTCAACCGCTAAAAGCACCGACGGGCCATTGAGGCGCGTCACTAGAACACCAGAAGAGAATCGGCCGCAGCCACTTGCAGCCGATTCTTCATAGATTGGATCATCGTCTCGGCGCCGGTGCGTTCTCCTGGAAAGCCGGTATCGCCTCCAGTCTGGCGACGATCTCCGCGATATTGGGCCAGCGGGCGAGATCGAAGCCGAGGCGCCGGGCGCTTATCGCCTGCGGGAAGAGGAAGATCTCGGCAATACCAGGCTGATCCGCAAAAGCAAAAGCTCCCTGCCGGCGGCCGGCGATCATCGCCTCGACCGCGGCCATTCCTTCACCGACCCAATGACGATTCCAGGCAGTAATGGCATCGGCATCCGCCTGGAAGACCTTGCCGAGATGCAGACCGATCCGCGGCGGCAGCAGCGCGTGGATCTCGGCTGCTATCGCAAGCGCGATCGACCGCGCCAGCGCCCGGCCTTCCGCGGTGTCAGGTAATAGCGGCGGTTCAGGCTTTATCTCGTCGAGATATTCGACGATCGCCAGCGACTGGGTGATGAGGACGCCGCTATCCGTCAGCAAGGCCGGCACCAGCCCCTGCGGATTGACGCTGCGATATCCGGCCTGCCGGCTCTCGGAATCTTCGCCGAGGATGCCAACCGGCAGCGCTTCTGCCGTCAGTCCCTTCAGAGCGAGCGCGATACGGACTCTCGACGTCGCCGAAGAAATTTCGTTCTGATAGAGTTTCACTGTCTTTCTCCTGGTGATCCAAGCGGCTGAAACGGCGGCTGTTCCCCTGAGGAAGAAGCTGCGGATGCCGCCGTCACGAGGCCCGCAAGCGGCGAAGGCTCCTGCGAGCTTACGTCGTAGATGCAGGGTGCGGCGAAGACCACCGCTCCCAAAAAACAGATGATCATCAATCTCATCAAATCCTCCATCGGCGAGGCCCGATCGGCCCCGTCTCGCTTGATTTCGGCTCTGTCTTTCTGACCACCGCAGCCAATGGCTTTCGGTGGGCAATTCCACTCGTTAGGCAACCGTCAATTCGACATGGATGTTACCGCGCGTGGCCTTCGAGTAAGGGCAGGTCTGGTGGGCTTCGTCGATCAGCGCCTTTGCGACCTCCGCTTCGATCCCCCGCAAGCTGACCTTGAGGCGGGCTTGCAGGAAATAGCCGCCATCGGCGGTTCCGAGATCAACCTCGGTGTCGACGGCAAGATCGGCTGGAAGCTTGACCTTTTGATTAGCCGCGGCGAAACCGATCGCGCCGATGAAGCAGGCAGACCAGCCGGCGGCGAAAAGCTGTTCGGGATTGGTGCCGCCGCGGTTGCTGCCCGCAGGCGAAAGCTTGATATCAAGCTGGCCGTCGTCGCTGTGCGAAGCGCCGTCGCGCCCGCCTGTCGTGTGGGTCTTGCCGGTATAGAGAACCTTGTCGATCTTTGTCATGGAACACTCCTTTGTTGCGTCGCTAAAGGCGACTGGCCGCGGTGCGCGGCCGGGTTGACGGAGTGTGGTTTGACCGACGGATATATCCGCCATGTTTCCGAAAACGCCCGAAATGTCACAAAGCGTAGCATCCGATATCAAGGACATCTTCGCATACAAAACATCTCGAAATTTTGCGGCGCGCCCGAATGTCAGCGGATGGTGACTTCCGCGGCCAGTCCGCCACCGGCGCGATTGTAGAGCCGGAGCGACCCGCCAATCTTGGCCGTCAGTTGCTGGGCGATCGCAAGACCGAGACCGGTGCCGCCGGTCTCCCGGTTGCGGGATTGCTCCAGCCGGAAGAAAGGCTGCATGGCGGCTTCCAGCATATCGTCCGGAATTCCCGGCCCGCGATCCATGACTGATATGACGATATCGTTCTCGGCGCTGCGCTCGACGCTGATCTCGGCAGCACCGGCAAACTTCAGCGCATTGTCGATGAAGTTCGACAGGATACGGCGAAGAGCATGCGGCTTGGTGAAGGCAGCGCCCTGAACCAGACCGACGACGGTGACGGCCTTTCCAGTATCCTGGTAGTCGTAGGCTATGCTGTCGATGAACGAGGCGAGATCGATGCGGGCGCTCTTCTCGCCATTGCCATGCGCGCTGCGTGCATAGGCAATGCCGTCCTGAACGAGGCGCTGGATCTCGCCGAGATCATGCACCAGCTTGTCTTTGTCAGGCGAATCCTCCGCCATGTCGGCACGCAGCCGCATGCGGGTGATCGGTGTCTGCAGGTCATGCGAGATTGCCGCCAGTATCTGGACGCGCTCTTCGAGGTAATGGGCGATCCTCTCCCGCATCGCGTTGAACGCCCTTGCCGCATGCGCGACCTCGCTCGGGCCCGCCTCACTCAAAGCCGGGCCGTCCTTGTTCGGGTCAAGAGCATCGGCGGCGGCGGCAAGCTCGCCGAGCGGCCGGATCGCCTGGCGAACGGCAAACCAGGTGCAGAGGATGAGCAGCACCATCTGGACGACGAAGACGTAGGGCAGCCATGCGGCGATCGGCATGACGCCCTTTGGCGTGACGTCGATCGTCAATGGGCTTCCGTCGCTCAGCGTCAGATGCGCCTGCAGCCGATTCACATCGCCAGGAATTCGTTCGATCCGGATCGGAAAGCGGTGTCCGATGGCCTCCTCGATCTTTCCCGAGATTTCCGCCCCTTTGCTTGATGTGTCAGGCACGCCGGGAAGACCGGGCCCGAGCTCGAAACGATAATTGCCGCGGCTCAACCGGTCGAGCAGATCGCCACGTTCGCCGGGCGGAAGCCGATCGAGAACCGCAATCGACGTTGCCACATCGTTTTCCAGCGTGCCGAGCATCACAGCTTTGGCCGACATGTACCGCTCCATATAGAGCACACTGAAAGACAGACCGTAGGCCAAGGCCAATCCGATCAGCAGGATCAGGAAGATCCGCGACCGCAATGTGCTCGGCCACGTCAGGCCCGAACGCAAGGGGATTGCCGCCTTCATTGGCGCGGCTCCGATATTTCGACCGGAACCGAAAACACATAGCCTTCGCTGCGCACCGTCTTGATATAGGTCGGTTCGCGCGCATCGTCGCCCAGCCTTTGACGCAGGCGACTGACCAGAAGATCGATCGAACGATCGAAGAGATCGGCGTCGCGGCCCTGCGTCAGGCTCAAAAGCTGGTCACGATTGAGCACTCGCTGCGGATGGTCGATGAAGACGCGAAGCAGACGGTATTCGGCGCCACTCAGCGCAATCGCGGTCCCCTCCTTGTCGAGAAGGTGCCGGGCCACCGTATCGAGCCGCCAGTCGCCGAAGGTCAGCAACTGTCCAGCTTCGCTGATCTGCAGGTTGGGCGGCAGCATCCGCGTGCGCCGCAGCACCGCCTTGATGCGGGCGAGAAGCTCACGCGCAGCAAAGGGCTTGGGAAGATAGTCGTCGGCGCCTATTTCCAGCCCGAGGATCCTGTCCATCTCGTCGGTGCGGGCCGTCAGCATCAGGATAGGGATCGCCTTGTGCCGGCCGGCGCGCAGTTCGCGGCACAGCACCAGCCCGTCATCGCCGGGCATCATCACATCGAGCACGATCAGGTCGACGGCATTGGCCTCGACAAAACTGCGCATCTGCCGTCCGTCGGCAGCAACGCTCGTGCGCAGGCCGTTCTTCTGCAGATAACCCGAGACCAGCTCGCGGATTTCGCGATCGTCATCGACGATCAGGATGTGATCGACATGATCCATATTTCCCTATTCCTTACCGATAGAAGCGGCCCCCACCCTCCGCCTCGATGTCGAGACGGTTGATGGAGCTACGCATATTCCGCCGGTCGGAGCAACGAGGCTCTGCGACCGGCGGCGCCGCTCTCAGAAGCGATCGACGTCTATGACCGCCTGCGCAAAAGCCTGCGGCGCTTCCTGAGGCAGATTGTGGCCGATGCCGCCGCCGATCGTGCGATGCTCGTATCTGCCGGAGAATTTTCCGGCATAAGCGGAAGGCTGCGGATGCGGCGCACCGTTCGCATCGCCCTCCATGGTGATGGTCGGCACCGAAATGACAGGCGTTGCGGCGAGCGTCGTCTCGTAGGCATCGTACTTGGCCTCGCCTTCGACAAGCCCCAGGCGCCAGCGATAATTGTGAATGACGATCGCGACGTGGTCAGGATTGTCGAAGGCAGCGGCCGATCTGTCGAACGTCGCATCGTCGAAGTTCCACTTCGGCGATGCCGTTTGCCAGATAAGCTTTGCGAAATCATGGGTGTTGCTCTCGTATCCCTGACGACCGCGTTCAGTGGCGAAATAGAACTGGTACCACCAAGCGAGTTCGGCTTTCGGCGGAAGCGGCTTCTTGTTGGCCTCCTGGCTACCGATCAGGTAGCCGCTTACAGATACCATCGCCTTGCAGCGCTCGGGCCAGAGCGCCGCCATGATGTTGGCGGTCCGCCCGCCCCAGTCGTATCCGGCAATGACAGCTTTCTCGATATCCAGCGCATCGAGCAGCGCGATCATGTCGGCGGCGAGCGCTGACGGCTGGCCGTTGCGAGGCGTCTGATCGTCCAGGAAGCGGGTCGTCCCGTAACCGCGCAGATAAGGCACAATCACTCTGTTGCCCGCCGCGGCAAGCAGGGGCGCGACATCGACGAAACTATAGATGTCATAGGGCCAGCCATGCAGCAGCAATACGACCGGGGCATCCGGCTTTCCCGCCTCGGCATAACCGATGTCGAGCACGCCTGCCTTGACCTGTTTCAGCGCTTCGAAGGACGTGTTGGTTCCGGGCTTTATAGCTGGCACCGATGCGGCAGTCGCAGACGACTGGGCGGCGGCCGTGCCGGCCACGCCGAATTCGACCGCCGCAAGGGCGATTGCAGTCATGCCGAAGAAACGGCGGCGGTGATGGTTGATTTGCTCTGACATCGGTCACTCCTGTCGAATGGATCACGGTCGCGAAAAGGCGTTCTACTTGTATCCCCGATATGTCGTAAGCAACCGTTTTTTGAATGCGGATGTAGCTTCCGGCCGCCTGGATACATTCCGATACAATCGCACTGCCTCAGCAAGCGGTCGCATTGGCCGCAGCCGTTTCCTCGCCACTGCGGCAGTTTGTATCGCTTTGTATCGCCGCCGCCCTACCCCGACACTTCGGTACATTTTCCCGCAAAGCCGGACACATCGGGGATACTTCACACCGGCCATATCCCCGCCGTTGCTGGTTCAGGCCCCATCGCCGCCCAGAGCCCGATCAATCGGTTTCAAAGGAAACGATGATGACACTTCTGATCATTGCCTATCTCGGAGGCGCGCTGACGATCCTCAGCCCTTGTATCCTCCCCACCCTCCCCTTCGTCTTCGCCCGCGCCGGACAGCCCTTCGTCAGGAGCACGCTGCCGATGCTGGCGGGCATGGCCGCCACCTTCGCGCTGGTCGCCACACTGGCCGCAGTCGGTGGCAGCTGGGCCATTCGCGCCAATGAATATGGCCGACTTGCCGCCATCGTCCTGCTTGCGCTCTTTGGAGCAAGCCTGCTTTCACCGCGAATCGCAAGTACGCTTGCCCGGCCGGTCGTCGACCTTGGCAACAATCTTATGAACGCCACCGGCGGCGGGCGCGGCACCACGACAGTGAAGAGCGCGCTTCTTCTCGGCGTCGCCACCGGACTGCTCTGGGCGCCCTGCGCCGGTCCGATCCTCGGCCTTGTGCTGACCGGAGCCGCATTGCAGGGCGCCAATCTGCAGACGACCTTCCTGCTGATCGCTTATGCCGCCGGCGCTGCAAGTTCGCTTGCCGTCGCCCTGCTGGTCGGCGGCCGGATATTCACCGCCATGAAGCGTTCGCTCGGCGTTGGCGACAGGATTCGTCAGGGGCTCGGCGCTGCCGTGCTGGCGGGCGTCGCCGTCATCGCGCTCGGCCTCGACACCAGCCTGCTCGCCCGGCTCTCCTACGCCAGCACCGCATCGCTGGAACAGGCCGTGCTCGACAGGCTGCATGCAAAGCCGCTCAGCGGCGCATCTTCCGAGCTGGCGAGCAACGAGGTGATGATCGCCGCAGCCGATGCGAAGACCCCCTTCCGTAGCGACTTGCCCGTCGAAGGCCACGCCCCTTCGCTCGATGGCGCGGTCGAATGGCTGAACTCTCAGCCTCTCACCACCGAGCAGCTGCGCGGCAAGGTCGTGCTCGTCGATTTCTGGACCTATTCCTGCATCAACTGCATTCGTACCATCCCCTATGTCAGGGCCTGGGCCGAAAAATATGCGGATCAGGGCCTCGTGGTGATCGGCGTCCATGCCCCGGAATTTGCCTTCGAGAAGAAGATCGACAACGTCAAGAAGGCGATCGGCGGCTTCCAGATCGGTTATCCCGTTGCGATCGACAATGACTACAGCATCTGGCGCGCCTTCGAAAACAGCTATTGGCCTGCCGCCTATCTGATCGATGCCAAAGGCCAGATCCGTTACCACCATTTTGGCGAAGGCAATTACGACAGGACCGAACAGGCTATTCAGGACCTGCTGCGCGAGGCCGGTAGCCAAACGACGGCAAGTGCGCCGGTCGCGCCGGATGCCAGGGGTGTGGAAGCAGGTCCTGATCTCGGCAATATCCGCTCGGGCGAAACCTATCTCGGCTACGAACAGGCGGCGAACTTCGCCTCTCCCGAAGGGCTGCAGGCCGATACGGCGAAAAGCTATTCGATCGCCGAACCCGGCCTCAATGGCTGGGGCCTGTCCGGAACCTGGACCGTCGGCCGGGATCAGGCGACGCTTGATCAGTCGGGCGGCGGCATCACCTATCGCTTCAGCGCCCGCGATCTGCATCTCGTTCTCGGGCCTGGCGGCAGCGGCAAACCGGTCCGCTTCCAGGTGAAGGTCGACGGCAAGGCGCCAGGGCTTGACCACGGCTCCGACATCGATGCCGACGGCAACGGTACGGTGACCGCGACGAGGCTTTATCAACTCGTCCGCCAGTCCGACACGGTCGCCGCCCGCAACTTCGAGATCCGCTTTCTCGATCCCGGCGTGCAGGCTTACGCCTTCACATTCGGCTGAACCTGAAACGCATCACGATCCCAATCATCAACAACGACCCCAAGGAGTGATAGTCATGAACAAACGTCTTCTTTTCACTGCAGCCCTTGCCTTTGCCACCACCGCCATCGCATTCGCGGCGGAGGCTGCCGAGGTCAAGAACATCGTGATCGTCCACGGCGCGCTGGCCGATGGCTCGGGATGGCGCAAGGCGACTGACATTCTCGAGAAGCGCGGCTTCAACGTCACCATCGTCCAGCAGCCCATCACCTCGCTCGATGACGATGTGGCGGCGACCAAGCGCGTTCTCGACCTTCAGGACGGACCGGTCCTGCTCGTCGGCCACAGCTATGGCGGCATGGTCATCACCGAAGCCGGCAACGATCCCGCGGTCGCGGGCCTGGTCTATGTCGCCGCATTCCAGCCCGACAAGGGCGAAAGCCTGCTGAGCCTCGCCAGCTCGAAGCCCGCCGGCAGCATGGATATAAAGGAAACGAAGGACGGCAAATATCTCTATCTCGATCCAGGCGCCTTCGCCGCGGATTTCGCAGCCGACCTTCCGCAAGCCGACGCCGATTTCATGGCAAAGTCACAGGTCTTCGCCGCAAAGCAGGCATTCTCCGCCAAGATCACTCAGCCGGCATGGCGGACAAAGAAAAGCTGGTCGATCGTCGCCACCGAGGATCGCTCCATCAACCCCGAGCTTGAACGCGACATGGCAAAACGTGCCGGAAGCAACGTGACTGAAATAAAGGCAAGCCACGCCGTCTTCGCATCCCAACCGGAAAAGGTTGCCGATGCGATCGAAACGGCAGCAAGGAAAGCCGGCGAGTAGCGCGCGCAGCCAGGAATGTCCTAAGCAGCCGCGAGGATGAAGCTCTGGTCGGAAGGCCACCCCGACCAGAGGCGTGACGAACTCGCCCCTGCCGGCCGAGAATGTCGATCTCGTCGTCACCCGCTTCCCCGCAGCCGAAGTGAGGCACCATCTATGCAGTTTTGTGATTATTTCATCACGAAAATGGAAGATTTGTCACAAATTCTCATTTCAAATTGCGGGGTTTCCCTGTAAAATTGTGACGATATGCCATGTTGCGCGCAACTGGCTGGTGCAGAAGCTGTAGCTCGGCGCAAATGCCGAGTCGTAGCTCGAGGGACAGACAAGATGAGAATGGCAGTCCCTTGTTAAATTTTGATCAGAACACTATTCCAGGTGTAAACGATAAGGGAGAGATGCGATATGGATAGTCGCAAGGGCCGGCGCATCGCAGTCTTATCCGAGGCCCTTTCACAACATCGCATTCTGCACATCAAGAATGCTGCGGAGATCCTGGGCGTCTCAGAGATGACGGTTCGGCGTGATGTCGGCGCCAATGCAGACCAATTCGCGTTTCTCGGCGGCCATATCGTTCCGGCTATCGAAGCGGAAAACGATCCCTATGAAATTTCCAAGGCAGCCGACAGTCATGCCGCTGCAAAACGGCAAGTTTGCATACAAGCCATTGATTACATTCACCATGATGATACGGTGTTTTTCGATTGCGGCACCACGTTACCCTATCTGGTCGATCTCCTCCCAGACCAGATTCATATAACGGCGATCTGTTACGCCATGAATGTCGCCGATCGTCTGACGCGAAAACCCAACGTTCGCCTTGTTATGCTCGGTGGTCTTTATCACCCAGCATCGGCGAGCTTTTCCGGTGCCTCGGGGCTGGAAATGCTCGATCAGCTTGTGATCAACGTGGCATTTCTTTCAGCAGCCGGTGTCGATGCCCGGCGTGGCGCGACCTGCGCGCATTTTCACGAAGCGGAGATCAAGAAAAAGGCGATGTCCCGGGCACGAAAGAATATTCTTCTCGCCGACAGCAGCAAAATCGGCAAGCTCAAGCCAGCCTTTTTCAGCGACATGAAGTCGTTCGACGTGGTCATCACCGAAAACGGCATGGACGATTTCGACTGAGAAATCCCGCATTTTTTCTGCGTCTGGCGAAATCTAAACTTGACGCAGCGGCGCGGTGATGCAAACTTCACAAACAGTGAAAAAAAAATCACATTTGAGCCAGTCGTGAAACTTCGTCTGCGTGCCTCTTCACTGATGGCAACAGGATCTTCACGCTCGGATCGGGAGGATTCTAGTTGGAAACCGTTGCTGTTCACAATGCGGCAAACGCGGCGCATCATGGAGGCCCTTCGCGATTGCCGGACGGCACCCATAACCGGCCGCGCAATACCGGTATGGGACTCGATCTGTCGTGGGTGCTTGATACCCGGGTCAACCTGTCTGCAACCGAGCGCCGCGTAGCCTCGCTTCCTGGGCGCCGCACCGTCAAAAAGGACGCACAGGCTGCTTGGCTCCTGAAGGCGGTGACCTGCATCGACCTGACAACGTTGAACGGCGACGATACCCCTGAACGCGTCAAGCGGTTGTGCGCGAAGGCGATGAATCCGATACGCGCCGACATTCTGGATTCTCTCGGCATGAGCGGCCGTTCGATCACCACCGGCGCCATCTGCGTCTACCATCGTTTTGTTGCAACGGCCGTCGAGGCGCTCGGAGATTCCGGCATTCCGGTCGCCGCGGTTTCGACCGGTTTCCCTGCCGGCCTCAGCCCGCACCACCTCAAGGTCAAGGAAATCGAGGCGTCAGTTGCCGATGGCGCGAAGGAAATCGACATCGTCATCACCCGCGAGCATGTGCTGACCGGCAACTGGACAGCACTTTACGAGGAAATGAAAGAATATCGCGCAGCCTGCGGTGATGCGCATGTCAAAGCCATTCTGGCGACCGGCGACCTGAAGACGCTCCGCAATGTCGCCAGGGCCTCGCTGGTCTGCATGATGGCCGGAGCCGATTTCATCAAGACCTCGACCGGCAAGGAAGGCGTCAATGCGACGCTGGCCGTGACATTGACCATGCTGCGGGCGATCCGCGCATATCAGGAGCGCACCGGTATCAAGATCGGCTACAAGCCGGCCGGAGGCATTTCCGCGGCGAAGGACGTGTTGAACTACCAGTTCCTGATGAAGGACGAACTGGGGCGCGAATGGCTGGAGTCCGATCTCTTCCGCATCGGTGCATCAAGCTTGCTTGCGGATATCGAGCGGCAGCTGGAGCATCACGTCACCGGTGCCTATTCGGCCCTCAACAGACACCCGATTGGATGATCCAGATGACTGTTGCAAAGTATTTCGACGAAATGTCCTACGGCCCCGCCCCTGAATCCGATATCGAAGCTCGCGACTGGCTGGCGCGCCACGCTTCCGGTTTCGGTCACTTCATCAATGGCGCGTTCGTGCCCTCCGCGTCGGTCAAGAACTTCGACACGTTCGAGCCGGCCACCGGCAAGGTCCTGGCCAAGCTTGCGAATGGCGGCGCGGCCGATGTGGACAATGCGGTTGCTGCGGCCCGCAAGGCACAGGCGTCATGGGCGCGGCTGCCGGGCCACGCGCGGGCGCGCCATCTCTATGCGCTTGCCCGGATGATCCAGCGCCATGCGCGTCTGATTGCTGTGGTCGAGGCAATCGACAACGGCAAGCCGATCCGCGAAACCCGCGATCTCGACGTGCCCCTGGCGGCTCGTCATTTCTATCATCACGCCGGATGGGCGCAAATCCAGGACACGGAATTTGCCGATCATGTGCCGGTCGGCGTCGTCGGCCAGATCATCCCGTGGAATTTCCCATTCCTGATGCTGGCCTGGAAAGTGGCGCCGGCTTTGGCACTCGGCAACACCGTCATCCTGAAGCCTGCCGAATTCACCTCGCTGACGGCGCTTCTCTTTGCCGAACTGGCATCCGCGGCGGGCCTTCCGCCGGGCGTACTCAATATCGTGACGGGAGAAGGCGAAACAGGCGCGCTGCTCGTCGGGCATGCGGATATCGACAAGATTGCCTTTACCGGATCGACCGAAGTCGGGCGCGTTATTCGCGAGCGTACCGCGGGTAGCGGCAAATCCTTGACGCTGGAACTCGGCGGCAAGTCCCCTTTCGTCGTTTTTGACGACGCCGATATCGACGGCGCCGTGGAAGGCGTGGTCGACGCGATCTGGTTCAACCAGGGACAGGTCTGCTGCGCCGGTTCGCGGCTTCTGGTCCAGGAAGGCATTGCCGATCTTTTCCACGAGCGGCTGAAGCGCCGGATGGAGACATTGCGGGTCGGTCAGCCTTTGGACAAGTGCATCGATATGGGTGCGATCATAGCGCCTGTGCAATTGACGCGGATCGAAGCGCTGGTGAAAAAGGGAGTTTCAGAAGGCGCGACGCTGCATCAGGCCAAGATCGACCTGCCGAAGGGCGGCAGCTTCTACCCGCCGACGCTTCTCAGCGGCGTGCAGCCGACATCGATCGTCGCGACCGAGGAAATCTTCGGGCCGGTCGCGGTCTCCATGACTTTTCGCACACCGGAAGAGGCGATCCAGCTTGCCAATCACACCCGCTACGGCCTCGCCGCCAGCGTCTGGAGCGAGACGATCGGCTTGGCGCTGAACGTTGCGGCAAAGCTCGCAGCCGGCGTGGTCTGGGTGAATGCCACCAATCTTTTTGATGCCGCCGTCGGTTTTGGCGGCAAGCGCGAATCCGGATTCGGCCGCGAAGGCGGACGCGAAGGTTGCTACGAATATCTGAAGCCGAAGGCTTGGGTCGGTCGCAAGGCGCGCGCAGCCATGCCTGCACTTTCGCAGGCGAAGCCGGTTGCCGGCGATTTTGCCCTGCCAAGCATCGACCGGACGGCAAAGCTCTTCATCGGCGGCAAGCAGGCACGCCCGGACGGCAATTATTCCCGTGTCATCGCCTCACCCAAGGGCAAGGCGATCGGGGAGGTCGGCGAAAGCAACCGCAAGGACATCCGCAATGCGGTGGTTGCCGCACAGGCCGCCTCCGCCTGGTCGAATGCGACCACTCATAACCGCGCCCAGATTCTCTATTACATCGCCGAAAACCTCAGTGGCCGCGCCGACGAGTTCGCCTCGCGGATAACAGCGATGACCGGAGCTTCCGCAGCCAATGCAAATGCCGAGGTCGACGCCGCGATTTCCCGTCTCTTCACCTACGCAGCCTGGGCGGACAAATATGAAGGCGGCATTCACCAGCCACCGCTTCGCGGCGTTGCCCTGGCCATGCCGGAAGCCATCGGCGTCGTTGGCGTCATTTGCCCGCCGGAAGCGCCGCTGCTCGGCTTTATCAGTCTGATTGCGCCGTTGATTGCCACCGGCAATCGTGTCGTCGCCGTGCCGAGTGAGGCCTTCCCGCTTTCGGCCACGGATTTCTATTCCGTTCTGGAAACGTCGGATGTGCCTGCCGGTGTCGTCAATATCGTCACCGGGTCGGCGATCGAACTGGCAAAGATCCTTGCCGCGCACAATGACGTTGATGCGTTGTGGGCCTTCGGCTCGGCTGAACTTTCGACGACGGTGGAGAAGCTGTCTTCGGGCAATCTCAAGCGAACCTTCGTGGACAATGGCAAGGCGACGGACTGGATGGACAAAGCCGCTGCCGAAGGCGCGCTATACCTTCGGCGCGCTGTAGATGTGAAGAATATCTGGATCCCCTACGGAGAATAAGGGCTCCAACTCTGGTCATTCGGGCGGGAGGAGAACCGCACCGGCAGGCGAGAACAATGGAATTTGAGGGAATCGCAGAGCTGTAACGGAGCTGCGGTTATCGGGTTCTGTTTTGCGGCACGAGGTGCTGCGAAATGGTGCAACTAAGGGAGGATTTCCATGCTGAAGAATATCGATCCGGCTCTGAATGCGGATGTGCTGCACGCGCTCCGGTCCATGGGGCATGGCGACACGGTCGTCGTTTCCGACACCAATTTTCCTTCGGATTCCATTGCCCGGCAAACGGTGCTCGGCAAGCTGTTGCGCATAGACAATGTGTCCTCTGCCCGCGCCATCGAAGCTATTCTTTCGGTAATGCCGCTGGATACGCCGCTGCAGCCGTCTGCCGGGCGAATGGAAATCATGGGCGCGCCGGACGAGATCCCTCCGGTGCAGCAGGAAGTCCAGGTCGTTGTCGACGGCGCCGAGGGCAAGCCGGCGCCAATGTATGGCATCGAGCGTTTCGCCTTCTATGAGGAAGCCAAAAAGGCCTATTGCGTCATCACCACGGGCGAAAACCGCTTCTACGGCTGCTTCCTGTTCACCAAAGGCGTGATTCCGCCGGAAACCGTATGAGGGGAAACGAAATGAAGGTGGGTGTTTCGATCCTCGGGATTTTCGTCGCCGACACGGCCTATCTGGCCAAGCGCATGCCAAACATTGGCGAAACCATCACCGGGACCGGTTTTGCGGTAGGCCCGGGCGGCAAGGGATCCAACCAGGCTGTTGCTGCAGCTCGCGCCGGTGGAACAGTCTCCTTCATCTCGAAGATCGGCCGCGACACCTTCGGCGATATGGCGCTGAAGACCTATGCGGAAGCAGGCGTGACGCCGAAGGTTGTACAGATGGACGATATGCCGACCGGCGCTGCCTTCATCTACGTCAATGACAGTAACGGCGACAATGCGATCATCGTCTATCCAGGCGCCGCAGGCACCATCGGCGTTGGTGATGTCGAGGCGGCACGCGAAACCATCGAGCAATCGGCTGTTTTCGTGACCCAGCTCGAACAACCGGCCGAAGCGGCGCAGCGCGCCCTCGAAATCGCCCATGCGGCCGGCGTTACCACTGTTTTCAATCCAGCACCGGCCGAGCCGTTTCCGGACACGATCTATCCGCTCTGCGACTATATCGTGCCAAACGAGACCGAGGCGGCGGCGATCGTCGGCTTTCCGCTCGACACGCTCGACGACGCCAGACGGGCTGGCGACGCCTTTCTTGTCAAAGGCGTGAAAGCCGCGCTGATCACCCTGGGTGGTCGCGGTGTGCTCTATCATACGGCCGGGCAATCGGTTCATGTTCCCGCGATCTCGGCGGGAGCAGTCATTGATACCACCGGCGCCGGCGACGCATTTGTCGGTGGTTTCTCGGCAGCGCTCTCGCGGGGCTTTAGTCCGGTCGAGGCCGTGCGTTTCGGCTGCGCGACCGCCGGTATCGCGGTGACGCGGCGGGGTACCGCGCCTGCAATGCCGACGATCGAGGAAATCGAGGCGCTTCTCCAGAAAGGAGGCGCAGCATGACCCGCAACGATCCGGTCAAACACTTCTTCATCTGGCCGGCGTTGCTGATCGTGCTGGTGATCTCGATCTTCCCGCTGATCTATTCGCTGACCACCAGCTTCATGAGCCTGCGCCTCGTGCCGCCGATCCCCGCGCATTTCGTCGGCTTCGGCAACTATACGGAATTGCTTCAGAATCCACGCTTCTGGAGTGTCACCTGGACCACGACGATCATCGCTTTTGTCGCGGTGTCGCTGCAGTATGTCATCGGTTTTTCCGTGGCGCTGGCGCTCAGCCGTCGGGTGCCTGGCGAAGGTTTGTTCCGGGTCAGCTTCCTGGTGCCAATGCTGGTGGCGCCCGTTGCCGTTGCACTCATTGCCCGCCAGATCCTCAACCCGACGATGGGCCCGCTCAATGAGTTGATGACCGCCTTCGGCTTTCCCAATCTGCCGTTTCTGACTCAGACCAGATGGGCTATCGGCGCCATCATTTCCGTCGAAGTGTGGCAGTGGACACCCTTCGTCATCCTGATGCTTCTTGCCGGGCTGCAAACCCTGCCGGAGGACGTCTACGAGGCTGCCGCGCTTGAAAATGCCAGTCCCTGGCAACAGTTCTGGGGGATCACTTTCCCGATGATGCTGCCGATTTCGGTGGCTGTGGTCTTCATCCGCCTCATCGAGAGCTACAAGATCATCGACACGGTGTTCGTCATGACAGGCGGAGGGCCCGGCATTTCGACCGAAACGCTCACCTTGTTCGCGTATCAGGAAGGCTTCAAGAAGTTCAACCTCGGCTACACCTCCGCCCTCTCCTTCCTGTTCCTGATCGTCATCACCGTGATCGGGCTCGTCTATCTCGCCATCCTGAAGCCCTATCTGGAGAAGCACAAATGAGTGTGCGTGACCTCAAAGGATCCGGCCGCTGGTGGGCGCTCGCAGGCTGCCTGCTGTGGCTGGCCTTCACCTTCTTTCCGCTTTACTGGGTCGCGATCACCTCGTTCAAGTCGCCGCTTGGCGTCGTCGGCGGGCCAACCTATATTCCATTTGTCGACTTCGACCCGACGCTGACAGCCTGGAGCGAGCTTTTGTCGGGCGCGCGTGGCCAGTTCTACAACACCTTCATCGCCTCGACGATCATCGGGCTTTCCGCATCGGTGCTGGCCACCTTCATCGGATCGATGGCAGCCTATGCGCTGGTGCGCTTCACCTTCGAGGTCAAGCTGCTGTCCGGCATAATTTTCGTCGTTGTTGCCTTTGGCGGATATCTTCTCGGCCGTCATGTGCTGGGCTACGGGCAGGCTATTTCGCTGATCTTTGCCTTTGTTGCAGCGCTTGCGCTCGCCATCGGCTCCAGCCGAATGAAGCTTCCAGGGCCGCTTCTTGGCAATGATGATATCGTCTTCTGGTTTGTCAGCCAGCGCATGTTTCCGCCGATCGTCGCCGCCTTTGCCTTGTTCCTGATGTACACGGAAATGGGCAAGTTGGGGTTCAAGCTGGTGGACACCTATACCGGGCTCACCTTCGCCTATGTCGCCTTCTCGCTGCCGATCGTGATCTGGCTGATGCGCGATTTCTTTGCGGCACTGCCGGTTGAAGTCGAAGAGGCGGCGATGGTCGACAATGTGCCGTCGTGGAGAATTTTCTTCGGTATCGTCCTGCCCATGTCCAAGCCGGGCCTGATCGCGACATTTATGATCACGCTCGCCTTCGTCTGGAACGAGTTCCTGTTCGCACTCTTCCTGACCAGTTCCAAATGGCAAACCCTTCCCATTCTCGTCGCCGGGCAAAACAGCCAGCGCGGCGACGAGTGGTGGTCGATATCGGCAGCCGCCCTGGTCGCGATCATACCCATGGTCGTCATGGCGGGCATTTTGAGCAGGCTGATGCGGTCTGGCCTGCTTTTAGGAGCAATAAAGTGACCGTTCGACAAGCCTAGTCATTGTTCAATTCCGGGGAGGAAAACATGAGAAGATTGCTATTGAGTTCAACGGCCGCAGGACTACTTGCTGCGGCGGGCGTCACATCCGCGCTCGCGTGCGAACCGGACTACACCGGTGTCACGCTCACCGCTACGACGCAGACAGGCCCCTATATCGCCTCTGCGCTACAACTCGCGGCCAAGGGCTGGGAAGAAAAGACCTGCGGCAAGATGAATGTCGTCGAATTTCCGTGGTCGGAACTCTATCCGAAAATCGTAACCTCGTTGACCTCGGGCGAAGACACGTTCGACGTGGTCGCCTTTGCGCCGGCCTGGGCACCGGACTTCACCGATTTTCTCTCGGAAATGCCCAAGGCGATGCAATCAGGTGCCGACTGGGAGGACATCGCGCCGGTTTACCGCGAGCAACTGATGGTTTGGAACGGCAAGGTCCTGTCGCAGACCATGGACGGTGACGCCCATACCTATACCTACCGCATTGATCTGTTTGAAAACGCGGAAAACCAGAGCGCCTTCAACGCGAAGTATGGCTACGATCTGGCCCCACCGAAGACATGGAAGCAGTATCTCGACATCGCTGAATTCTTCCAGCAGCCGGACAAGGGCCTTTGGGGCACGGCGGAAGCCTTCCGCCGTGGTGGCCAGCAATTCTGGTTCCTGTTCAGTCACGTGGCGGGATACACCAGCCATCCCGACAATCCCGGCGGCATGTTCTTCGATCCTGACACGATGGATGCGCAGGTCAACAATCCAGGCTGGGTGCGCGGCCTGGAGGAATATATTCGCGCCTCCAAACTGGCACCGCCAAATGCGCTGAACTTCTCGTTCGGCGAAGTGAACGCAGCCTTTGCCGGTGGCCAGGTCGCGGAATCGATCGGCTGGGGCGATACCGGCGTCATCGCCGCCGACCCGAAGCAGTCCAAGGTTGCTGGCAATGTCGGTTCGGCATCGCTGCCGGGATCCGACGAGATCTGGAACTACAAGACCAAAAAGTGGGACAAGCAGCCCGAGGTCGTCCAGACTTCCTTCATGGCCTTCGGCGGTTGGCAGGCAGCCGTACCGTCGTCCTCCAAGAACCAGGAGGCCGCTTGGAACTATATCCAGTTCCTGACGAGCCCGGCGGTTTCCGGTCAGGCGGCGATTACCGGCGGCACAGGCGTCAATCCATACCGTCTTTCGCACACGACGAATACAGCGTTGTGGTCGAAGATCTTTTCCGAGCGTGAGGCCAAGGAATATCTTGGAAGCCAGAAGGACGCGGTGACCGCCAAGAACACGGCGCTCGACATGCGCCTGCCGGGCTATTTCTCCTATACGGAAATTCTCGAAATCGAGCTTTCCAAGGCATTGGCTGGAGAGGTGACGCCGCAGCAGGCGCTGGATACCGTGGCTGCCGGATGGAACAAGCTGACGGACGAGTTCGGCCGCGACAAGCAACTGGCAGCCTATCGTTCGTCGATGGGCCTGCCTGCGAAGTAAGCCCATCCTCAACATCTCATCCCGGCGGTGCCGGGATGAGATCAGACATCGTTGAAAGAAGAAGCAAACTATCGCCGCTTAGAGTGCCGTGCGTCCTTTCGGACGAAGGACGCTCTAACTCTTTCAATCCTCGCATCGTGCTTTCCGAAAATCGATTCCGATTTTCGGGCCGATGCGCTGGGCCAGGCGATGGAATTCTCATGAAAAGGTTACAGCATGTCCCAGGTGCGTTTGGATCAGGTCACCAAATCCTTTGGTAGCGTTGAGGTCATTCCTCCGCTCGATTTGGCAATTGCCGACAAGGAATTCGTGGTTCTTGTCGGGCCTTCCGGCTGCGGGAAGACAACCACCCTGCGGATGATCGCGGGGCTGGAACAGACGACATCAGGGGAAATACGTATTGGCGAGCGGGACGTTACTGCGCTGCGCCCGGGTCTGCGCAATTGCTCGATGGTGTTTCAGAATTACGCGCTCTATCCGCATATGACAGTCGCCGAAAACATCGGCTACGGCATGAAGGTGCGCGGAACGCCGAAGCAGGACATCGATGCCGCCGTTGCAAATGCGGCGCGCATTCTCAATCTCGGTGCCTATTTGAAACGCAAGCCGAACGCGCTCTCAGGTGGCCAACGCCAACGCGTGGCGATCGGCCGGGCGATCGTTCGCCAGCCGGATGTGTTCCTGTTCGACGAACCTTTGTCCAACCTCGACGCTAAATTGCGCATTGAAATGCGAACAGAAATCAAGCTCTTACACCGCAGGCTCAAAACCACGATCGTGTACGTTACACATGATCAGGTAGAGGCGATGACGATGGCAGATCGGGTCGTGGTCATGAATCAAGGGCGGATCGAACAGGCCGCTGACCCGATCACCCTTTATGAATCCCCGAAGAATCTCTTCGTTGCTGCCTTCATCGGCTCGCCAAGCATGAATTTCATCGAGGGGCAACTTGTGCAAAACTCCGGTGGAATTGCCTTCCAAGCTGAAGGTGGCGTCGACATTGCAGTTCCTACGCAAAAAGCGGAGCGCCTTTCGGCGGCAGTGGGACAGTCAGTGGTTCTCGGAATTCGACCGGAGCATACTATGGCTGGGGATCCCAACGTTCCAACTGTGAGCCTTCAGGTCGCCGATATCGAGCCTCTCGGTCCATACACACTGGCGATCGGCAAGGTCGGGTCAGCACCCTTTACTGCCCAGATCCACGCGTCATCGCGCGTTGGACCGGATGACAGGATTAGCGTTCCAATTGATACTCAAAAAATGCACTTTTTCCTTAAAAGTACCGGAGACACGGTGGGCTAAGAAGCATCGTGAACTTATACGGCAATCCACGAAGAGGACAGTCGGACATCGCGATCTGCGCCGTATGAATTCAAAGATACGTGGCGTCGGCAGCGCCGCATAGGCGCTAAAGGGCGTGGCAATGCCTCGATAGTCGACGACAATCCGCTCTCCTGCCGGCACCGCCCCGCCGGGGAGAAGAGCGAGCCGCACTTCTCAACCATCCTTCAAGCCACTTGGAAAGAAGAAGCAAGACCGAAATGCCCCTCCCCGAAAATGGGGAGGGGCAACATCATTACTTGTTGGCAGCGACCGGGCGGACCAGTGCCGTGACGCGGCGGATGGTGACGCGGCGGTTTTCCTGCTCAGGGGCCGACGTGTTGACCTTCAGGTAGCTCTCACCATAGCCCTGCGTCGCCAGATTCTCCGGCGCGATGCCGTAGACGTCGGAGAGCACGTTGGCGACCGATTCCGCCCGCTGGTCGGAGAGGATTAGGTTGCTCTGGTCAGAGCCGACGGCATCGGTATGACCTTCGATCAGGAAGGTTTCGCTCGGATCCTTCTCGAGTACCTGGCTGATCGCGTCGGCGACCTTGCGCAAGGTGCGCGCCTGGGTCATCGGGATATCGGCGCTGCCGGTCGCGAAGGTGATCGTGTCGAGGTCGATGCGACGTACCTTGTCGCGGATACGGGCCGAGTACTTCACCTCATCCAGCGAATAGACGCGCTCGACCGGCTCGACTGGCGGCTCGCTCAGGAACTCGTAATAGTCCCGGTTCGGGTCGCTGCGGGTGTCGATGATGTAGTCGCTGAGCGGCACACGCAGCCGCATCGGCGGCAGGTCGGCACCCGGATCCTCGAAATAGTCGCGGTCCGGATCGTCATAGAGATCCTGCGAATAATAGAGCACGTTCTCGCGTCCGCGGGCATCGACGCGCGACCGCTGGATGATGTCGCCGTAGCGGTTGCGGATCGTCACGATGCGATAGCCTTCCGGCCGCGTGATCGTCTCGCGGTAGCGGTCGCCGGACAGCTCTTCGTAGCTCGGCCGTTCGCCGTCGCGCAGGAAGCGCCTGTCATCGTCGCCGCGCACGATCGTCCTGTTGTCGTACTGGATGATCACCCGGCTGTCGTCGCTCCCACGGTCGTCGAAGCGCGCACCGTCGGGACGGACGAATCGTGGCCGCTCGTCGAGCTTCCTGCCCTTCTCGCGCGTCACCGCCTCGAGTTTGACCGGCGCCGGCGCCTTGCCGCCGGTGGCGGCCTGTGCATCGGCATCCGAGGTCGGCACCTTCACCTCCTGGCTGTCGGCGCGCTGCCTGTCGCGGTCGCGGCGGCCTTCCCGGCCCTTGCTGCGGTCGGCATCCTTGTCGCTGTCGAGCACGGCCGCACCGTTCTCCACGGGCAGCACGACGGTCTCGCTGCTCTTGGCCGGATCTGCGGCGATCTTCTTGCGGCGTTCCAGCTCCTCGGGCGAAGCCTTTTCCGGCGCCGGAATAGCCTGCTCCGCCTGCTGGCTGCCGCTGGCATCCGGCAGCGGCTGGGCAGTGTCAGTTGCGGGCGCGGTCGGCTGTGCGCCGGCGGGCTGTTCACCGGCAGGCTTTGCTGCCGTGCCATCTTTGGGCTTTTCGGCGGGGGCAGCTTCCGGTGCCGCCGCCTTGTCTTCGGTCGCCTTGCCTTCGGTTGCCTTGCCTTCGGTCGCCTTGTCTGTGGGTGCTTTGTCTGCTGGTGCTGCAGTCTCACCCTTTGCCGGCTTTTTCTCGGCCGGCGCCTCGGCGGCGGGTTTTGCTTCAGGCGTGGCTTCGGGCTTGGCCGATTCCGCAGTCGGCTTCACGGCTTCGGGAGCGGCAGGCTGAGCTTCTTTTTCAGCCTTGCCCTTGCCTTTATCCCGGCCCTGGGCCTTGTCCTGTCCTTTATCCCGTTTGCCGCCTTCCGGCTTGGCTTCGGGCTGTGCCTGCTCCGCTTCCGGCTGAGCTTCCTTTGCTGCCGGCTGCTGTTCTGGTTCGGCCTGCTGCGCCTCCGTCTTCTTCGGCTTTTTCGGCTTTTCCTGGGTTACCGGCTGCTCGGCCTCGGGCTGCGCTTCTGATTTGGCTTTCCGCTGGGGCTTGCTTTCCGGCTGCTGAGCAGGCTCTTCTTTCGGCGCTGCTTCGGCCTTGGGCGCCTCCGGCTCTGCCTTGGGTTCCGGCGCCGGAGCTTCCTTGCGCTCAGCCTTCGGCTTTTCCGCGGGCGCTTCCTGCTGCGCCGGCTTCTCGGCGGCGGGCGCCTGTTCGGCCGGGGCTTCCTCCTTCTGCTTGCGCTTCTTCTTCAGCAACTCCTCTTCGGAAGGCGCATCCTGCGCCACCTCGGCTGGCGCATCTTGCGCCACCTGGAAGCTGCCCTGCTCGGCCTGCCGCACGGGCGAAGCCTGCGTCGCGACGTCACGTACGGCCGCCATCGCCGCTGCCGGCTGCAAAGCCAGCGAAAGAGAAAGCAACGGAAAAGCCGCGCTTGCGAACAATCTTGATTTCATGCCCATCGGGTTTCCTCGATCCTGTTTGAGCTTCTTGAGGCCGCCAGGCCCTGGTTCCGCCCCTAGCTTCGCATTGAGGCGAAACGGCGGAATGGCAATTGCCGAGCCGCCGATTTGTTCCGGTTCTAAGAAGTTGGGGATTAACCTCGCGTGAATGTTGCAGTCTGCCGGCGTTCATCTCGCCTGCTATTTGCACCGCACAATTGCGATGGGATTTGTGTTGCAATTCCATGAAAAAAAGTCTGATTATCGCCGCAAGGCGGTCTCGGCACCGTTGAACTGCGGCCGTCAGCCCAACAGAAATAAGGAGCGACGGCTACCAACAGAGAGGATCCTCATGCTTAATTCTACCCGTATTTTCGCGGCAGCCTCGATCGCGGCGATGTCCCTTTTTGCCGGATCGGCCATGGCCGATGGCGAGAAATATGTGATCGGCACCGATTCGACCTATCCGCCCTTCGAATTCGTCGATGCCAGCGGCACCATCCAAGGCTTCGACATCGATATCACCAAGGCGCTCTGCGCCGAGATGAAGGCTGAATGCACCTTCGTCAGCACCGACTGGGATGGCATCATCCCGGCGCTCAACGCCAAGAAGTTCGACATGATCGTCTCCTCCATGTCGATCACGCCGGAGCGTCTGAAGCTCGTCGACTTCTCAAACAAGTACTACAACACCCCGCCGGCCATTGCCGTGCCGAAGGATTCGACGATATCAGACGTCGCCGGCCTCAAAGGCAAGGTGATTGGCGCGCAGACCTCCACGACGCACGCCAACTACGCCGAAAAGCATCTCGCCGACACCGAGCTCAAGCTCTATCCGACCGCTGACGAATACAAGCTCGACGTTGCCAGCGGCCGTGTCGACGCCGTCATCGACGACGTCGTCGTTCTTTCCGAATGGGTCAAGTCCGACGCCGGCGCTTGCTGCAAGATCCTGACGACCCTGCCGGTCGACAAGGAAATCAATGGCAACGGCGCAGGCATTGCTATCCGCCAGGGCGATCCGCTCAGGGAAAAGCTGAACACGGCGATCGCTGCGATCCGCGCCAGCGGTGAATATAAGAAGATCCAGGACAAGTACTTCGACTTCGACGTTTACGGCCAATAAGAAATTCGTTATCTGGCCGACGAAGGTAATGGCGGAAGGCTTGCTCTTCCGCCATTTTTGTTTGACAAGGATTGCAAGATTAAAACGGCAAAAGCCGTGAGGGGAATTCTCGCATGGGCGGATTATTTTCCGCGCTGAGCTCCTTCTGGAGCTGGATTGTGCACATATTCGATCCGCTGTGCGGACCCGTTGGCATCTTCACGTGGTTAGGTCAGTCGACGATCCTTGCCTGTGGCGATACCGGCTGGGGCGACGAGATTGCACTTGGCCTGCAGGTCACCATTTCAGTGGCGATCGTCACCCTGCCGATCGGCCTCGCCATCGGCTTCCTGGTGGCGCTCGGCCAGCAGTCGGAGGAAAAGCCGCTGCGCCTGGCGGCCGGTATTTACACCACGATCTTCCGCGGCCTGCCGGAGCTTTTGACGCTCTTCATCATCTATTACGGCATGCAGATGCTAATCCAGTCTCTGCTGACCTTCGTCGGTTATGACGGACCGCCGATCGAGATCAACGCCTTCCTCGCCGGCGTCATCGCGCTTTCGGTCGTCTTCTCCGCCTACTGCTCGGAAGTGCTGCTCTCGGCCTTCCGCGCCATTCCCAAGGGACAATATGAGGCGGGCGACGCGCTGGGGCTGCATCGCGGCCGCACGCTGCGCCTCATCGTCCTGCCGCAGCTCGTGCGCATCGCGCTGCCGGGACTGACGAACCTCTGGATGGTCCTCCTGAAGGACACGTCCTACGTCTCGATCATCAGCCTTGCCGATATCCTGCGCCAGACGAGTGTCGCCGTACGCGTGACCAAGGAACCCTTCTTTTTCTATGGTCTGGCCTGCTGCCTCTATCTGGTGCTCGCCATCCTTTCCTCCTTTCTGCTCGTCTATGTCGAGCGCTGGGCCAAGCGTTCGGAGATCCGCCGATGAGCTACGCCGAAACACTGATCCCGCCGCAGCCCGCACCCCGGGAAGTGATGAAGCCGATGACACCGGCGCGCATGGCCGGCTATATCCTCGTCGCTCTCTGGGCTCTGCTTGGGGTGCTCCTGGTGATCTCCGTCATCAATGGCTGGGATCCGGAAAAATTCACCCGCTACGGGCCGCGTTATCTCCATGGCCTCTGGATAACGCTGAGCCTCGTTTTCATTTCCGTTATCTGCGGCGCCATCCTGTCGCTGCCGCTTGCCGTGGCGCGCATGTCAAAGAACCGGGTGCTGAATGCGCTGGCCTACGGCTACATCTATTTCTTCCGCGGCACGCCACTGCTTGCCCAGCTGTTCCTGGTCTATTACGGCCTCGGCATATTCCGGCCGCAGCTTGAGGCCGTCGGCATCTGGTGGTTCTTCCGCGAAGCCTGGTATTGCGGCCTCTTTGCCATGACCATCAACACCGCGGCCTACCAGGCGGAAATCCTGCGCGGCGCCATCGAAAGCGTGTCGCATGGCCAGCACGAGGCGGCCGCGGCACTCGGCATTCACAAGTTCATCGCCTTCCGCAAGATCATCCTGCCGCAGGCTCTCATCGTCGCACTTCGCCCTTATGGCAACGAAATCATCCTGCTGATCAAGGGCTCGGCGGTCGTCGCCATCATCACCGTACTCGACCTGATGGGCGAAACCCGTTACGCCTTCTCCCGCACTTTCGACTACCAGACCTATCTCTGGGCGGCGATCTTCTACCTCACCATCGTCGAAGCCTTACGCCATCTCTGGGCCTGGTTCGAGCGCCGCCTGACCCGGCATCTCAAGCGCTGAGCCTTTGGCAGCACTCTCGGGACGATGCTGCCAAACCATTGATATTAAAAATAAATTGCCCTTTTACGAAGTATCTGTAAAGCTTCCGTTAACCACTCGCATGTTTCCATATCATGCAGCGCTAATAAGCGCGCGAGTGGGAACAAGAAGAAGCGGAATACGATGCACAAGGAAATGGAAAAACAACTGAAGGGCTATGGTCTGACGACCGCCCAGATCCTCTACCGCCTGCCGGACCACCCGGTGATCCTACAAACCTATGTCTGGCAGGATTACGACCTCGCCCCCGATTTTCCCGAAATGCGCGGCTTCCTGAAATTCTGGGAAGAGAAGCTCGACGGGCCGCTGCATTCGGTGCGCTACATCCACCGCAAGCTGATCTCGGCAACCGAGTGGCGGGCACTGAAGGGCGAGTTGATCCTGCACTGATCGGTTCTGGAGCATGATGCCGAAAAGTGTGAACGGCTTTTCGTAGAACATCATGCTCACCAGATCAGACATGTGCTTCGCCATGGCCGAATTCGCCTTCGTCGCGATCCGAGCGCAGGGCGAAACCGAGCATGCCGACATAGAAGGCGATGACGATTGCAATGACCGCAAGGCCGGGAACCGGCCCGAGCACGGCATTGTCGATGACATAGGCCCATGACTGCGCCTGCAGCGCCGGCATTCCCTCCGTCTGCAGTTTCGGCGTCGAGATCTTCAGGCACCAGGCGAGCAACAGGATGAAATACATCCAGCCGTAATTGCGTTTAAGCCGGCGGTGCATCGCCTCTTGATAGCTGAGCAGAAAGCGCGGCTTGCGCAGGCTACTGGCGACCACCACTGCCCATTCGCTGCCGGCATTGGGGTCGGGCGCCAGAATCTGTGCGAAATAGCAGCGCTCGATCTGGCGAATGCGAGCGCGATAGATATCGAAGAAGCGGTAGCGCCGCGCCTCGATCATCAGAAGCAGCGTCACCAGCATCATCCCGAACAACAGCACTCCGTGATGCGAGGTCGGCGTCGACAGCGACACCGAGAGGAGTGCGGCGACCACCGTGATCGCCCAGTTGGACGTCCGGTCGATGCGGTCGCGCCAGCTCGTCATCCGCCCGAGTTCACCGCGGTAATAATGGCAGAGCGTATTGGTGACCTCGCCTGGTGTGCTAGGCAGCAGCAATGGCCACCCGCCCTCTCCTTCCCTTGCCGATGAAGTCCCGTCTTCCTCCATTTTCATGGCTCATTCCTCCCTTCGTCTTCTTTTCGGCCATTCTGCGCCCGCAATCGCGCCATTGCAAAACATCGAAAGCCGTCTTAGACGCATGCCTGAAACAAAAGGACGATGGACTGTGATGGCAAAGAAGATCGACGAAGATGCCCTTGGCGAGGCCTACAACCGCGCGCTGGAGCTGGAAAAGGCCGGAGATGTTGATGCGGCCGTTGCAGCCTATGAGGAAGTCCTGGCACTCGATCCCGACGATCACGGTGGTGCGGCCGTACGCATCGCCGCGATGGGCCGCGGCGAAACGCCGGTCAAGGCGCCCGATGCCTATGTCGAGACCTTGTTCGACCAGCATGCCGAGGTTTTCGAGGACGTGCTCGTCGAGCAGCTCGGCTATCACGTGCCGATGCTGGTGCGCCAGCGCCTGCAGGCGCTGAAGCTCGGACCGTTCAAGCGGCTGCTCGATCTCGGCTGCGGCACGGGCCTCACCGGCGGCGCGCTACGCGACCTCTGCGCTGATATGACCGGCATCGACATATCGGAGAAAATGGTCGAGATCGCCCATGAGAAGGATCTCTACGAGACGCTCTTCGTCGCCGAGGTCGAGGATTTCCTCGACGACAACGACGAGGAAGCCTTCGACATCATCGCCGCCACCGACGTGCTGCCCTATCTCGGCGCACTCGAACCGCTGTTCTTCGGCGCCGCCGAGAACATAATGCCGGGCGGATTGTTCATCTTCTCCTCGGAAACCCTGCCTGAGGAAATTCTCGCCGGCCGCGCCTATATGGTCGGCCCGCACCAGCGCTTCGCTCATGCCGACGCCTATGTCAGAGAACGCCTGACGGCCACGGGTTTCGAACTCGTCGAGATATCGGATATCAACGTGCGCATGGAAGAAGGCCGGCCGACACCAGGCCATTTGGTGATCGCCCGGTATAATGGCTGACGCCAACACCTGGTAGATCGGCTGACGGAATACTTGCACGGTTGGCGAAGTATCTGTTGCGAAATGTGTCATGACCTGATAGTTAGTCGATCGGTAAAGTTTACCGCAACGATAGGAAAGGTCGCCGCATGTCGCTCGTGCTCTATGGGCATCCGCTCGCCTCTTTCTGCCACAAAGTACTTATCGCGCTTTATGAAAACGGCACTCCCTTCGAGAATCGCATCGTCGATCTTTCCGACGAAAGCTCGCGCGCCGATCTCTTTCGCTTCTGGCCGATCGGCAAGATGCCGCTGCTGCGGGACGAGGCGCGCGACAGCACCATTCCCGAGACATCGATCATTATCGAATATCTCGAGCAATATTATGCCGGCCCCGTTCGCCTGCTGCCGCCGGAGATCGACCGGGCGCTGCAGGTTCGTCTCTGGGATCGCTTTTTCGACCACTATGTCCAGGCGCCGATGCAGACCATCGTCAGCAATCGCCGGCGCCCCGACGGCACGGCGGACGAGATTGAGGTAGCCGCCGCCAGGGCGACACTCGCCACCGCCTATGCAATGATCGAAAAGCAGCTCGCCGACAAGCAATGGATATCAGGTGACGGCTTCACCATGGCCGATTGCGCCGCCGCCCCCGCCCTTTTCTATGCCGAAACGCTGGTTCCGTTTTCATCGGAACACCCGAACCTTCGCGGCTATTACGATCGGCTGCTGGCACGCCCGTCCTTTGCAAGGGCGTTGGATGAGGCCAGCCCCTACTTCAAGTTCTATCCCTACAAAGAGAGGCTGCCGGCCCGCTTCCGGGATGCGGCGGGATGATCGAAAGCCAGGCAGATCTCGACCGCATGTTCCATGCGCTTTCCGACCGCAGCCGCCGCGGCATGATCGACCGCCTCGGCCGTGGCCCAGCCTCCGTCACCGAACTGGCCGCACCGCTCGCGGTTGCCCTGCCGACGGTGATGAAACATCTGCAGGTGCTGGAGGAGAGCGGTCTCGTTCTCTCCGAAAAATCAGGCCGGGTGCGAACCTACCGCCTGCAGCAGGACGCGTTTGCCGCCGTCGAGCGCTGGGTGGAACAGCGGAAGATCCAATGGACGACCACCTTCGACAGGCTGGACCACTTTCTCGCCAATGAAACGGAGAGCCTTCCCGAATGACGACACGATCCGCCGAACACGCCACTCTCGTCATCGAGCGTCACCTGAAGGCGCCCGTCGCCCGCGTCTTCCGCGCCTGGTCGGTGCCAGAGGCCAAACGCCAATGGTTCGCATGCCATGGCGAGTGGGTGCCGCTGGACTACGGGCTCGATTTCCGCCCCGGCGGCACGGAAAGGAACTACGTCGCCGATACTGACGGCCTTCTGCACGCCTATGACGCCCATTATATCGATATCGTGCCCGATGCCCGCATCGTCTATGCCTATGAGATGAAGCTTGGGGAAAGCCGCATCTCCGCGTCTCTCACAACCGTTGCCTTCGAAGCCGCACCCGGCGGCACGAAAATGATCTTCACCGAACAGGTGGTATTCCTCGACGGCTACGCCGATAACGGTGCCCGCCTCCAGGGCACCGAGATCGGCCTCGACAATCTGGAACTCTTCCTCGAGCGCGAAGAAAGCCCGATCCACTGATCGCATGGCGCGCAAAACTGAATCGTCTCGCATGAATCAGGTTTGACGCGATGCGTTTCAGGCGAAATAAGCCAAGCCTCAAGCGTTGCTTGGTTTCTTCCGCGAGCCGGCAGGACGAGCCGCGGCCCGCTTTGAAGTGTTGAGTGTGGCAGCACCGCGAATGAGCGCCTTCAACGCCTCCTCGTCAACCTCATCGCCTTCGTGGAAATCGATGGCGCGCCTGGTATTGCCGTCAAGGCTGGAGTTGAAGAGGCTTGAAGGGTCCTCCAGCGAGGCGCCCTTGGCGAAGGTCAGTTTCACCACGCTCTTGTAGGTCTCGCCGGTGCAGATGATCCCGGCGTGCTCCCACACCGGAACGCCTCTCCACTTCCATTCCTCGACCACGTCGGGCTCGGCCTGCCTGATGAGAGTTCGGACCCGAGCGAGCATCTCGCCGCGCCAATCGCTCAACTCCTCGATTCTCGCATCGATCAAACGAGAAGGAGAGTCTCCGTCTTTCTCTTCGCTGGAGCCGCTCTTCTTCAGGGTTGCCGTGGCTTTCTTCATCGATATCTCCCCTTCATCCCTTAAATGCTGATGGCCTAAGCGCAGTGCGTCTTTTCGGACGTACAAAGGACGCTCTAACCCTCAAATCTACGCGTCCGCTCACATTCGTTCGCCGGGCAATTGGCTTGCCTGTTCCACCCAGGCGGCGAGCTGGGCCTCGTCGAGTCGGTCTTCCTCATGAATGTGGAAGTAACGCACTTCCTTTTGTTTGGACTCGCCGGGCGGAACGGGACTGAGCGACGTGCCGCGGAAGAAAGCAACCTTGATGTATTTTGCGAAGCAATGGACACCGAGAAACCAGTCCTGCCCTTCCATGCCATAAAGGGGCGAGTTCCATTTGACTGCCTTGTGCACATCGGGAACGGTACGGGTAATGAGCGCGTCGAGACGGCGCCCGACGTCACTTTTCCAGCCAGGCATGGCCGCGATGTAGGCTTGCACGGGAGCGTCGCCGTAACCCTTGGGGATCTGAGGGTTGCCGCCCGAGAGAAGGGTCGGCTCCGCGGTATCAGGCTTGGCGGCTGTCTTCTTCGTGACCTTTGCCGCAGTCTTGGATGTCTTCCCGGACATTGCCTTCACTCCTACCCTCCGCTACGTCCCGCGCCGCGCCACCTAGCGGCATATGGCAGCGCGAACAGGTAGAGACCGGTGAGCAGCAGCAAGGTCAGCGGCAGCAGCGCCGTGAGACCTACCCAGACGGACGATTTCTCCTGCACCATCGCGATGATATTAATTATGACGGCCAGCGTAAAGGCAATGGACAGCCAACGGTGGATCTGCCGAAGCCAGTTATTCCAATTCAAGGGAACCTCCTGCGAAAACAAGCGAAGCCGATGGTGTGATCCGTTTTGGCCGCGGCCTCACTCGATCCGCGTCAGGACCTGCTCGAGATTTGCGAAGAACTGCGGCCAACCGCTTTTGGCACCCCCGTAGGCCTGCCGCTGATCCGGCCGGAAGCCCGACTGCTCCATGCGCAGCTGCGTGCCCGCGCCCGTGGGCGTGAGAGTCCAGGTGACGACACTTTCGAGATCATAGGCAGCCCAGGTGTAAGACAGTGTTTTATTCGGCTCGACTTCCAGGACCTGGCAGTCGACCGAGCCCCAATCCGCGCTCAGCTTGAAACGCTGATCCACGATCGGCACGAAGTCGTTTTTCATCAGCCAGTCCGCAATCAGATGCGGCTGCGTGAGCGCGCGCCAGATCTTTTCCGGCGGAAAAGGGATCTCTCGTTCGACGATGACGGAACGGGTTTCGTTTGAAATTTCGGTCATTGGTCCATCCTTTTCAATAGATCTTCCAGCTGGTCGAACCGGTTTTGCCAAAAGCCAGCCATCTCGCTTGTCCAGTCGACCAGCGGCGCCAGCGCGCCGAGCTGGGCGCTATAATGTGTCTGCCGCCCTTCATGGCGGTCGCGCACCAATCCCGCCTGCTTCAGAATTCCGAGATGTTTCGAGACAACCGGTTGCGAGACCCCGGCCCGAGCCGTCAGAGCCCCGACCGTCTTCTCTCCTTCGCGGCACAGCCGTTCGAAAAGAGCCCTCCGGGTCGGATCGGCGAGCGTTCTGAAGAGCACGTCCTGGGTGTCCGACATCTACAATCCATACCTCGTTGGCTATGGATTAACGTATAGCCATGGAGATATGAATGAGTCAAGCTGAACGTAAAACAACCTGAGGAAAATAGTATTGCTGAATTTGGTGCGCATGGCAGCGCGCGTGGCAGAGATAGGTGAACTTCACATACCCAAGCGGCTATGCATTTTCGCCATTGGTCATGCATGCTCGCACCAATACGCCTCGCCTATGCCGAGGTCATGCAGCATCGCGAATCGCGCTAAGATCAATGGCCGCCGTCGGTGCCGAGAATCGCGGCAAGCAGCCGGCCTTCCAGCTCGGCGAGGCCAGGATGGCCGTGCCGGCGCGGACGCGGATAGGGAATGGCAAGATCGAGTGCGATCCGCCCCTCGTCGAGCACGATGACCCGGTCGGCGAGATGCACCGCCTCGCTGACATCATGGGTGACGAGCACTGCGGTGAAGCCGAGTTCGCACCAGACACGGTTGATGAGTTCCTGCATGCTGATCCGCGTCAGCGCATCGAGTGCGCCGAGCGGTTCGTCGAGTGCCAGCACGCCCGGCCGGCTGACCAGCGCCCGCGCCAACGCCACGCGCTGCCGTTGCCCGCCGGAAAGCCGCGCCGGCCATTCCCCGGTCTTTTCGCCAAGCTGGACTTCGGCAAGCACGGCGTCGGCCGCCTTCAGCGCCGCCCGCCTGTCGATGCCGTCACCCAGCCCGACCACCACATTGTCGGCAACACTGAGCCAGGGCAGCAGCCGCGGCTCCTGAAAGACGATGCGCGCGTTCGGGCTCGCCTGCGCGCCACCGGCATCCTCGAAATGCAATTCGCCGGCACTCGGCTCGTCAAGGCCCATCAGGATGCGCAGCAGCGTGCTCTTTCCACAGCCGCTCTTGCCGATCACGGCAACGAACTGGCCGGCCGGAATATGCAGATTGATGCCGCGCAGTACGCGGTTGGCCCCAAAACTCTTTTCAAGCCCGGTCAGGCTGATCGCCGCGGGCGCACTACGGCCCACTGCTGGCGCGTTTTCGCGCGCATAAGCTGGCTCTTCGGCGACGGCGTGAAAACGCTCACGTGCGATCGATGTCATGGCGTCTCTCCTATTTCTGATAGACCGGGTTCCAGACGAGCAGCCGCCTTTCCAGAGCCCGGGCAATGACATCAGCAAGCTTGCCGAGCACGGCATAGATGACCAGTGCCAGCACCACGACGTCAGTCATCATGAATTCGCGGGCATTGTTGGCCATGTGGCCGATGCCTGACGATGCAGCGATCGATTCCGATACGATCAGCGTCAGCCACATGATGCCGAGCGCATATCTGAGGCCGACGAAGATCGACGGCAGCGCGCCTGGAAAGATCACCTTGCGGAACAGCGTCCAATTGCCCATGCCATAGACCTTACCCATCTCGATCAGGTCGCGATCGACATTGCGCACCCCGTGATAGGTGTTGAGATAAACCGGGAAGAGTACGCCGAGCGAGGTGAGAAACAGCTTCGATTCCTCGCCGATCCCGAACCACAGGATGACAAGCGGGATCATCGCCAGATGCGGAATGGTGCGCAGCATCTGCAGCGTCGTATCCGTCAGCTGTTCGGAGATGCGCGATACGCCATTGGCGATGCCGAGCAGGAAGCCGATCGAGCCGCCGACGAGAAGACCGGCAAAGGCGCGGCCGGCGCTCACCAGCACGTCATTCGGCAACTGGCCGGAAACCGTCGTCGACCAGAAGGCAAGGCCGACATCGGCCGGCGACGGCATGATGCGCGATGAGATCCAGCCGGCCGAGGAGGCAAGCTGCCACAACGCCACGATCGCCACCGGCACCAGATAGGGGGTCAGCTTGTCCAGGCCGGGCAGCGGCAGGCGCAAACCCGCCTTCCCGGCCTTTTCGGAAGCGACCGACCGTACGAACGGAGTATCGAAAGTCGACATGCATTGTCCTCGCGCTTATCGGGAGCAGGATGCCGCAAGCCGTAAGCGGCTTGCGGCGGTGTCAAGCTCTACGTCTTCGTTCGAGATCAGGAACCGGAGACGACTTTCAGATTGCCGCCATGGCTGCCGCCTGCGAAGACCTGCTTGCGGCCGAACTCGTTGTTGAAGCCCAGACGCTGCTGCTCGCGGGTGATGCCGAGTTCGGGGAAAAGCAACTCGGCGACGCGATAGGCCTCTTCGAGATGCGGATAGCCGGAGCCGATAACCGTATCGATGCCGATCTCCTGATATTCGCGAAGGCGCGCGGCCACCGTCTTCGGCGATCCCACAAGCGCCGTGCCCGCACCGGCGCGCACCAAGCCGACGCCGGCCCAGAGGTTCGGCGAGACTTCGAGCTTGTCGCGGCGCCCGCCATGAAGGGCAGCCATTCGCTTCTGGCCGACCGAGTCGGACTCGTGGACGAAGCGCTCCTGCGCCTCGCGGATCGTATCGTCGTCGAGATGGCGGATCAGTCGCTCGGCCGCCTCCCATGCTTCATCATCGGTTTCGCGCACGATGAAGTGCAGACGAATGCCGAAGCTCACCTCGCGGCCGCGTTCGCTGGCAGCCTTGCGCACCTTGGTGACCTTCTCGGCAACCTGTGCCGGCGGCTCGCCCCAGGTCAGGTACTTGTCGACACGGCCGACGGAGAAATCGATGCCGGCATCCGACGAGCCGCCGAAATAGAGCGGCGGGCGCGGGTTCTGCACCGAGGGAAAGCCGAGGCGCGCATTGGTCGCCTTGATGTATTTGCCGTCGAAGCTTGCCGTTCCCTTTTCCAGCAGTTCCTCGAAGACGGTGAAGAACTCTTCGGCATGGGCATAGCGCTCGTCATGCTCGAGATGGATGCCATCGCCGGCTAGCTCCGCCGGGCTACCGCCGACGACGACGTTGAGCAGCAGGCGGCCGTTGGAGATGCGGTCGAACGTCGTCGCAAGACGCGCGTAATAGGCAGGCGATGCGGTGCCGGGACGGATCGCCACCAGGAACTGCAGCTTCTCGGTTTTGGCGGCAAGGGCTGCCGCCGTCACGAAGGATTCTTCGCAGGCAACCCCGGTCGGCAGCAGCACGCCGGAATAGCCGAGCCGGTCGACGGCCTGAGCGATCTGCGTGAGATAGCCGATCTCGGGCGCGCGGTTGAGATCAGAGGAGCCGAGATAGGTGCCGTCGCCCGATGTCGGGATGAACCAGAGGAAATTGATGGGCTCGGATGTGCCTGTATGGGAGGTGGTCATTGGAAGACGGTCCTTTAGCTGCGGAATTCGAAAATCAACTCGTGGTCGAGATAGCTCTCTGCAAGCGGCGACGCGCAGACCGTCCGCCTTCGTGGCGCCGCCGCCGCACGGATGCTTGGGAGGATCGTTGTGGGCGGGGCGGCAAGAAGGCCGGCTGTCTGTCTATGCGCGAGCATCTGAAATATCCCTGTCGATCGGATGGCAGCAGGCAGATGCCTTTCGGTGTCCGCTCGATCGCGAGGATAGTGACATAGACCATCAATTAGATCGACAATATCAATTTGCTATTCTAATCCGTTTTGGAGAATATTTTTCCGGTTCAGCGGCATGGAGGCCCTCTCCATGCCGCCTCGCGGAAATCTTGGCTCGGCCGGAAAATCAGCTCGCCTTGGGACGCCAGACGATATCGCCGGTCACGAGCTTCTTCGGCAGGATGCCGAGCCCGTAGAACTCGTCTGCGAGTGCTTGCTGATAGGCGGCGGCGGCATCGGTGATGGTCGAGACGCTGCCGAGATCGGCGCCCTTGCGTGTCAATGTCACGCGCGTCACGTCAGCCGGCACACCGGTAATTTCGGAAAGCTCCTTCACCGTTTCGTCGAGATTGCTCTGTGCCGACTTACCGACCTTGGCAAGCTCATCGAGCACGTCGACGATCACTTGCCCATTAGCATCGGTAAAATCGCGATTGGCGAGGAAGAAACTGTAGGAGTCGACGATGCCTTCAGCGGTCGTGATGATACGAGTCTCCGGATCAGCTTCGGCAATCGCCAGATATGGATCCCAGATCGACCAGGCGTCGATACTGCCATTCTTGAAAGCGGCGGCAGCATCCGGCGGCGAAAGGTCGAGCTGCTCGACATCTTCGGGCTTCAGGCCTGCCTTGCGCAGAACCTTGACCGTTACATTATGCGCGCTGGAGCCGCGCTTGAAAGCGACCTTTTTTCCCTTGAGGTCTTCAAGTGTCTTGATCGACGAATCCTTGCGCACGAGGATGGCCGAGGCTGCCGGGCTACCCTTGTAGAGACCGACATAATAGAGCTGCCCGCCGGCCGCCTGGGCAAAGAGCGGCGGTACATCGCCGGTCGCGCCGAAATCGAGAGCGCCTGCGCCTAACGCTTCGAGAAGCGGCGGGCCGGAGGTGAATTCCGACCAGCTGACGGTAATGCCGTGATCGGCAAGCCGCTTTTCAAGTGCACTGCGACGCTTGGCGAGCGCCAGCACGCCGTTCTTCTGCCAGCCGATACGGAACTCGCTGGCGGCAGCGCGTGCCGGCCTGACAGCCGGCAGGATTGCCGTGGCCGCAGCTGCTGCGAAAAGCCCGAGCGTTTGTCGACGTGAAATCATGACTTTCCCCTTTTTTATGGTGTCGGGCCTGTCTTTCGGCTGGTCGACCCCGTCAGTGGTGAATTCCATGATGATGAAATCTATAATTTATATCGACAATTTTATTTGCAAGTTTCCGCCTTTGCTGAAATTTTGCAGCTCGGAAATCGCCCTTGAGCGGATTTTTTTCGCGCGCCATATGCTGCCTACCATCCCGGCTCACTCCCGACCTTCCGCGGCCAGCCGCTCCCGGATGAAGGTGGGGCCACCTGTGAGACGCTTCGCAAGCAGACTTGCGGGATCGACCATGCGCCAATAGGGCGTAACCGTCGACACCGGCTCGCCCTTCTCCAGTGCCCCGAAGGATAGCTCGGCGATCGCACGCAAATGCCGCTGCATGGTCACCGGGCAACAGGCGTCTGCCCCGTATTGAGCAGCGAGACGGCGACGGAGAAGGCCGACGTCGGTGAGGACACCTTCCGGTGCCGATCGAATTTGCTCTGCGACCATCTGCTGCGATGGAATAAGCATCGCCTGCATTCCGCTACGGCCTTTGCGCCGCGGCTTGATCGTCGGAATTTCGCTCATGTCACCTCCCGGAAACATAATGCCCTGTCGCTAATCTAGGGCTCGGCCGAACGGCGGCCAGCCTCATATGCGCCAATCGGAGGGAAGTCCGTCTTCACGGGCTTTTCTGCTCCCGCCGTTTCGGTTAATCCTCGGGCCTGCACTTCAGGAAAAGGATAGGACATATGGCAAAAGTCGCGTTCATCGGTCTCGGCGTCATGGGGTTTCCCATGGCGGGCCATCTGAAGACGAAAGGCGGCCACGATGTCACCGTCTATAACCGCACGCCGGCAAAAGCCGCCGCCTGGGCCGAGAAATTTTCGGGCCACGCCGCTCCCACTCCGGCCAAGGCAGCCACTGGAGCCGATTTCGTCTTCGTCTGCGTCGGCAATGACGAAGATCTCCGCTCGGTGACATTGGGTGAAAACGGCGCCCTGCACGGCATGAAGCCGGGTTCGGTGCTGATCGACAACACCACCGCCAGCGCTGAGATCGCCCGCGAACTTCATGCCGCGGCAAAGGAAAAAGGTGTCGATTTCATCGATGCGCCCGTCTCCGGCGGCCAGGCCGGCGCCGAAAACGGTGTCCTGACCGTCATGTGCGGCGGCGACGAGGCCGTCTTCGAACGCGCCAGGCCTGTCATCGACGCCTATGCCCGCATGGTTGGCCTGATGGGGCCGGCAGGCTCGGGCCAGCTGACCAAGATGGTCAACCAGATCTGCATCGCCGGCCTCGTCCAGGGACTTGCCGAAGCGCTGCATTTCGGCAAGCGCGCCGGCCTGGATATTGAAAAGGTCGTCGAGGTGATTTCCAAGGGTGCGGCCGGTTCCTGGCAGATGGAAAACCGCCACAAGACCATGAACGCAGGCAAATATGACTTCGGCTTTGCGGTCGACTGGATGCGCAAGGATCTCGGCATCGTGCTCACCGAAGCCCGCCGCAATGGCGCCAAGCTACCGGTCACCGCCGTCGTCGACCAGTTCTACGGCGACGTGCAGGCAATGGGCGGCAATCGCTGGGACACATCCTCGCTGCTTGCCCGCCTCGAAAAATGATCGCCCCCTCCTCCGATGCGGCCGAACTGATCGCGCATCTCGAAACCCTGCGTTCGGAGGAGAATGTCGCCGCCATGGCGCGCTTCGGCATCGTTACCGATCACGCCCTCGGTATCTCCAATCCCGATATCAGGGCGGTCGCCAGACTGGCGAAGAAGGATCACCTCAGGGCAATGCAGCTCTGGCGAAGCGATATCCGCGAAGCCCGCCTGCTTGCCCTCTACACAGCCGAGCCGAAGCGGTTGACGTCTGAAGAAGCCCGAAATTGGGCCGCTGATTTCAACTCCTGGGAGATCGTCGATTGCGCCGCCGATCTCTTCGTTGAAGCCCGGCTGGATGAACTCATCTCAGACTTCGCCGCCGACGAGCGTGAATTTATCAGGCGCACCGCCTTCGCCATGATTGCCGGTGCCGCGGTTCACTTGAAGAAGGAACCTGATGCGACCATCCTCGCTTGGTTGCCGCTGATCGAGGCCCATGCCGACGACCCGCGAAACTTCGTGCGCAAGGCCGTGAATTGGGCCCTGCGCAGTATCGGCAAGCGCAATCTCGCCTGCCATGCGCCGGCCCTGGCACTCGCAAGGATCCTGGCGGAAAGCCCTGATAAAACCGCCCACTGGATCGGCAAGGATGCCGCCAGGGAACTGGCCGACGAAAAGCTGTTGGCACGGTTGAGATGAGGCGGGATGCCGGCTCGAATAACTAGAGCCTTTCCGGGTTAGATTGAAGCATTCTGTTGGCTCAAACGGAGTCGGATGGTCGACCGGCCGGCGCGCGTCGTAGCCCAGCTCTACGGCCAAGCCGGCCGGTCGATCAGCCGGCCCGTTTCAGCCAACCCGAAGGGCCGGGCATCTTTCCGCCAGGACAAAGGCGATCGGCTCGGACGTACCCTGGGGTATGCCCGTCGCCAATCGCCTTTGCCCTGACGAAAACCTGCTCCGGCAGAATGCTTCAATCTAACCCGGAAAGGCTCTAAATCAATGCTGCCTGGATTTTTCGACCAGGAAATCGATCAGGACCCGCACCGCCGGCGGCATGCCCTTCGCTGTCGTGAAGACGATGTAGAACTGGCTCTCCTCCGACTGCCATTCCGGCAGCACCCGCACCAGCTTGCCGGCCTGGAGATCGGCCTCGCAGGCACTTTCGAGCAAAAGCCCGAAGCCGAGGCCGGCACGGGCTGCGTCGAGGATGGCGGTCATACTGCGGCAGGTGAGCCGCGGCTGATGCCGAATCACCAGCTTGGCGTCATTCGGACCGACCAGTTCCCAGGTGTGGAACGACACCCATGACGTCATCGCCAGCGTCGGCAGGTCCGCGAGTTCGTCCACACAATGCAAGTTGCCGGTACGTTCGACGAGCGACGGACTTGCGACCAGGATACGCCTGATACGGTCGAGCTTACGCATCGTCAGGCTCGTCTGCGTCTCCGGCTCGTTGGTCGCCCTCACCTCGAGGTCGATCCGTTCGTTGATGAGATCGGCGCGCCGGTCGGAGCCGATGATCTGCAGCTTGATCTTCGGATAACGTTCCAGGAATTCGGGCAGGATCCCCCCGACCGATATGTCGACGAGACCTAGCGGGCAGCCCATACGCACCACACCTTGCGGGTCGGACTGAGCCTCGCTGACGATCGATTTGGCGCGATCGGCCTCCTGCAGGATGGTCTGGCATCTTTCGTAGAAAGCCTGGCCGATCTCAGTCACCCGGAAGTGGCGAGTCGAGCGTTCTATGAGCCTTGCGCCAAGCCCTTCCTCAAGCCGGCTGACCCGCCTGCTGAGCTTCGAACGTGGTATTTTTAGATCGCGACTTGCAGAAGCGAAACCGCCGCTGGAGACGACAGCGGCGAAATAATAGTAGTCGTTGAGATCGTCCATAAGAACAAGCTATCCGAGAGTAGGAATGAATGCCGGCCCCCAGCAAGGGTTGTATCCTCTCTCCCAAAAAGCTGTGATCACATTGTCGGCATTGGATTTTCTTTTCGCGACCTATTGCGGCAAAGCCAGCCGACGCCGGGCAGACAGACCAACAGCCGTCCGCACGATAATTCTATCGGTGGATCCAGCTCGTTTGAAAGATTGAAAAACGGAGTGCCTCGAGAGGCGAGGCTGGCAGATGCCGACGTGCGATACGCAACGTACCTGTTGGGTTCACCTCAAAAGGCAATTCTGAAAAACGGCATTGAAGACGGCGCTTCAAAAACGCTGCAAGGACGGTCCGGCAGGGAAGACCGGACCCGTCCCCGTAGCTGATCGGAGGTCACTCGGATCAGAAACTGATTTAAGTGCTCCCGGTCCGAAGACCGGGAGCATCCACTAAGTGGATTAGAACGAACGCTGCAGACGGAAGTAGCCCGTCGTGGAGTCGTCACCATCATCCGGATCGAGGTACTGAACCGAAGCCTTGGCGTAGAAGTTGTCGACGATCTGGTAATCAACCGTCAGACCGACCTTCCAGGCATCGCCGAGACCGTCGAAGTCATCCGGAACGGCCTTGTCGCCGCCGAAGTAGTTGCCGTAGTACTGAACGGCCGGCGTGATCTTCAGCTTGTCAGTTGCCTTGATTGCGTATTCGGCAGCAACAGCCCATTCAGCCGAAGAGTAGTAGGAGTTCGGGCCGGAAGAGTATACGCCGGCGAGGCCGAGCGTACCGGGACCGATGTCAACCGTGCCCATTGCACGGACAGCACCGTCTTCGTTGTCGACGTCATAGCCACCGGTGATCTGGTAGCTGAACGCACCGGCAGTGCCACCAACGCCGAAGGCAACGCCAACGTTGTTGGCTTCTTCGTCGGCCTTGTAGACGCCGTCTTCCAGTTCGTCGACGCTGAGGCCAGCGTAGAAGGTGCCGCTTTCATACTGATAACGGATGGAGTTGTGCAGCGTTACAACCGAGCCGATGTCGTCGGTTTCGCCGGAGAGACCATCGTCCCACCAGCTGTAGAACAGACCGGCGCGGAAGCCCGCGACGTCGAGGTAAGCGGAGTCGAGAATGGCGTCCTGATCGGTGGCGTTGTCAGCATTGAACTGCATGACGATGACGCCGGTCAGCGGACCATACTCGGTGTCGCTCTTGGCCGTGAACTGAACCTGACCGCGGGTGACGGCATCCCAGTCCGAATCGCCGCCGACATCTTCGCCAACGTTAACCTGGAAACGGATGTAGCCTTCGATCTTGAGGCAGGTTTCGGTGCCCGGGATGTAGAAGTAGCCGGTGCCGTAAGCGTCGCAGACGCGAACATATTCAACCGGTTCCGGCTCAGCAGCAACAATAGCGTCAGCTGCAAGAACCGGCGTCGATGCAGCAAATGCTGCTGCTGATGCAAGCAAAACCATTCTGATGTTCATTTACCAATCCATTCCTTTGTCGATCGGGGCTGGCTTCAGATCGGGTAGTCGATTTGAAGCCGGCCCAGTTTGAACAGCCATCTCGGCGTGCGGATCGATCGAACCGCCAAACCGTCATCACATACAAGGACCTATCAAGCAATTCTCGAAACACGCCAGGTGGGCTCCTTCGAGCAACTTTCCCCGGTGACGTGATTTTTATACAACAACTTCAAATATTTAGGCGAAAAACACGACAAACGGCTCCGCGACGGAAATCCTCCATCGCAAGCCGCAAAACGCTACACCCCATCTGTCAAATTCTCCACCGCTCGACCCCCGTCGAACATACTGGTGAAGCGCATAAACTCTACCGCCGGCTAACAAGCACAAACAAGGCAGCGGTTTAGAACATGGTGTTCTGAATTCGATACCAATGAGACGAAATTATGACATATCGCCCCGTGGTTTCATCAACCATAACCCCGGAATCCTTACCAGGCTATTCACTTTTCCAGGAATTTGGGTCGATTTGAGCGTTTTTTTGCTATTTTTGAGGCTTTTTTGCAATCGCCGACCGCACTGGCCAAAACTTGGTTTTGCGGAACCGGCATTCCCGCTTGCGGCCAGAACACACCCATTAGGTATATCCCCGGTCAGACTCACGCGTGGTCCCAGTCTTCGGATTTGGCATTATCGCGTGCGGTCATGACCGCACGCTTGACCTCAATCCTCGTTGGATTTGGCATTGTCGAGAATCATGTAGTCGAGCGGCAGCTGCGTCGAATACTTGATCTGCTCCATCGCAAAGGCGGAGGAAACGTCGCGAATCTCAATCTTGGCGATCATCCGCTTATAAAAAGCGTCATAGGCGGCAATATCAGGCACGACGACTCGCAGGAGATAATCGACATCGCCGCTCATCCGGTAAAATTCGACCACTTCGGGGAATTCGGCGACCACCTCGGAAAAGCGGCGCAGCCATTCAATCGAATGGGTGGCGGTGCGAATCGACACGAAGACGGTGACCTTGGTGTTGACCTTCTCCGGATCAAGGATGGCGACTCGGCGCTTGATGACGCCGTCTTCTTCCATTTTCTGGATGCGCCGCCAGCATGGCGTCGTCGAAAGCCCCACTTTCTTGGCGAGATCGGCAACGGCAAGCGTCGAATCTTCTTGCAGAAGACGCAGTATTTTTCGGTCGAGGCGGTCCATGCGCACAACAGTCCTTTCGAATTATTTTCTTTGTATAACTCGATTCCGTGCAACTAAAAGAATTTTGTTTCAGGAAAGCAGCATTTTCGTCCGTTCCTGCAAGACCGGGAGCAATTCTTCCTCGAACCAAGGATTGCGCTTCAGCCAGCCGCTGTTGCGCCAGCTCGGGTGCGGCAGCGGCAGCACCGCCGGCGATCGGTTGGACAGAAAACAGTCACGCCATGCCCGCACCGTCTCGGTCATATTGTCCCGCCTTTCACCGGCCATATGCCAGGCCTGCGCATATTGGCCGATGACCAGCACCAGTTCGATCTGCGGCATGGCCGAGATCACCCTTTGCCGCCAGAACGGCGCGCATTCACGCCGCGGCGGCAGATCCGCGCCCTTGTCGTCGTAGCCGGGAAAGCAGAAGCCCATCGGCACGATAGCGAATCGGTCGCGGTCGTAGAAGCTTGCCCTGTCAACACCGAGCCATGATCGCAGGCGGTCTCCCGATGCATCGTCGAACGGCAGGCCGCTCTCATGCACCCGAAGCCCGGGCGCCTGCCCGGCGATCAGGATGCGCGCGTTCGATGAGATCACCACCACTGGCCGCGGCTCGTGCGGCAGCCGGTGTTCGAGGCCTTTTCCCGGTGCGTCTCGACAGATGCGACAGGAGCCGATCTCCTGCCGCAGCATCTCCAGCATGGCTTCGTCGCTCATGACTTTACTCCCATCCGACAGCCTGCCCGATAAAGCGCAGGACGCCGTCGAAACCGGAACTCTGGCGCGCATGGTCGCGCACATCGCGTGGCCGCTCGAAAGTCCCGGCCCAGAGGCCCGCCTTCTGGCCCTTTGCCTCGGCCTCCTCTTTGCCATAATCGCCATAAGAAATGGCCATGCCCCGGCGCACCATGGCGGCATTGATGTCGCCGCCCGCCCCGCTCCGGCAGACGACGAGCAGCCTGTCGTAGCGGTCGCGCCGGCTGCCCTGACAAACAGTTCCCGATGCCAGCACCATATCCTGCAGCGCCTCGCGCGCCGCGCGCCCGCAGGCCCAGGCCTTCCCCGCCCGCTCGCAGCTTTGGTTGAGCTCCGGCGCATCGATGCCTTCGAGGCGCAACCGTTCGCCTCCCAACGCCAGACTGTCACCGTCGGCAGCATGAAAGGCGCCGGCATGCTCGATTTTTGCTGCATCGTTGAGCTTGGCGGCGATCAGCGCCACGAGCACCAGCAGGGCAAAAGCGGTCACGCCGTCGCGAATCAGGCGCAGGCCCCGTGTCACGCTTTCGCCTCCTTAAAAAACAAATCCTTGGCAAAGATGGCAAACATCTTCTTAAGAATTGTCGGTTAGGCTCTTATCCACCCTGGGATGAAGTTTCAACGTGCACATGAGTACCGGCGTAAGCACATCGACCGACAAGATCATCGTCGACAGGTCGCGCAGCCACCGCAACAAGGCCGTTTCCAAGGCCGTGCGGCAGACGCGCGAACGTCTTCAGTCCGGTCATGCGTCAAATTCCTCCTTCGATCGTGACGTGCTCAACATGTATGTGGCATCGGTGCTGCAGAGCGCGTCGCTCATGCCGCTCTTCGTCGTCATCATCACCGCGCTTGGCGTCTATTTCACCCAGAACACCCAATTGCTCTTCTGGGCGCTGCTGACGCTCACCTGTCATACCGGCAATATCCTGCTGGCGCGCCGCGCCCGCCGGCAGGAAATCACCTCCGAGAACGCCCGCAAATGGCGCCGCCTGCTGCTCTCCGGCCAGTTCCTGCTCGGCTGCTGCTGGGCCGTCTTCGCGCTGCAAGGCTGCGACACCTGCGAGCCATCGAGTTTCATTCTCTATAAGGGCGCGACGCTGCTGATCGCGCTCTCCGTCACGGCGATGTCGAACTTCATGCTGACGCCTGCCGTGCTCGCCGCCTTCTCACCGGCGGTCCTAGCGCTCGCCGCCAAGAGCGGCCTGTCGCGCGACCTGCTCGAAATCAGCCTGACGGTGGCCTTCACCACCACTCTTGTCTTCTTCAATTATATCAGCGACCGGCTCTTCAAGTCGAACCTCAGGATTCTCTCATATCAGTCGGAGAAGGACGACCTGATCGCAGAGCTGGAAGTGGCGAAATCGATGTCGGACGAGGCTCGCCGCCGCGCCGAAGAGGCGAACCTCGCCAAGTCGCGCTTCCTTGCCTCCATGTCGCACGAGCTTCGAACCCCGCTCAACGCGATCCTCGGCTTTTCCGAGGTGATGTCGGCCGAAGTCATGGGGCCGCTCGCCAATCCGACCTACAAGGAATATGCGGGCGACATTCACCGCTCCGGCCAGCATCTGCTCGATCTCATCAACGAGATCCTCGACCTGTCGCGCATCGAGGCCGGCAAATACGAGCTGAGCGAAGAGGCGATTTCGCTGCTCGATATCACCGAAGATTGCATCGGCATGGTCCAGCTGCGCGCCCGCGCCAAGAACATTGCCATTTCGGACCAATTCGAGCGGCAGCTGCCGGCCATCTGGGCCGACGAGAAGTCGATGCGCCAGGTGGTGCTCAACCTTCTCTCCAATGCGGTCAAGTTCACGCCGCAGGGCGGCGAGATCCACGTTAAGGTCGGCTGGACAGCTGGCGGCGGCCAGTACATCTCGATCAAGGACAACGGCCCCGGCATTCCGGAAGAAGAAATTCCCGTCGTCCTGTCGGCCTTTGGCCAGGGCTCGATCGCCATCAAGAGCGCCGAACAGGGTACCGGCCTCGGCCTGCCGATCGTCCAGGCGATCCTTGCCAAACATGATGGGCAGTTCCTGCTGAAATCGAAACTGCGCGAGGGCACCGAAGTCATCGCCATCCTGCCTGCCAAGCGCGTGCTCCAGAGCCTGCCGGCCGTCGAAGAGGCTCACGCCGTTGCGCGCAAGCGCAAGAGTTTTGCCTGATTCAGCTAAAAAACAGGTGCTTGCCGAGGACGAAGCCGAGATAGAGGCAGCAGGCGGCGATCATGCAGGTCACCGCGAAGGAGCCGAGATCCTTGGCATGTTTGCCAACGATCGAAATCTCCGGCGAAATCCGGTCGATCACCTCTTCGACAGCGGTATTCATCGCCTCCATCGAAAAGAGCCCGAGAAACAGAAGCACGGCGACGACGATCTCGCCGATACTAGCACCGACGAGCGCCAGCGCCGCGATCGAAACGACGAAGAAACCGAGTTCCTGGCGGAAGGCTGCCTCTTTCAGCACCCGCAGGAAACCCGCCCAGGAATAGCTGGCGGCGGCGATGAAATGCCGAAGTCCGGTCTCTTTCGTCACCGCAGGCTTCATCAAGATGCCCTTCCTCTTCCTGTTGCATCAAACCGGGGAGCCTCCCCATCAATGAGCGAATACGCAAATACCGAATCCACTTGAGCCGCGCAAGCGAACGCGTGCGGATCGACGGCGCTCACTGCGGCCTTAATGCTTGTTCGACACACCTGCCTGGGCGAAGGTCGCCATGCCGGAATGACAGGCGGCGGCCGCTTTAACGATGCCGGCGGCAAGTGCGGCACCGGTGCCTTCGCCGAGCCGCATGCCGAGCGCCAGAAGCGGCGTCTTGCCGAGCATCTCGATTGCGCGAAGATGTCCGGGCTCGCCGGAGACATGACCGATCAGGCAATGATCGAGCGCCGAAGGATTGGCGGCTTTCAGGATCGCGGCCGCGGCGGTCGCGACATAACCGTCGATCAGCACCGGGATGCGTTCCATGCGCGCAGCAAGGATGGCGCCGGCCATCGCCGCGATCTCGCGGCCGCCAAGCCGGCGCATGATCTCGAGCGGATCGTCGAGATGGTCAGCATGCAACGCCACCGCCTTTTCCACTGCCGCGATCTTGCGCTCCAGCATCTCGCCTTCCGAACCGGTGCCGGGTCCCACCCAGTCGCGCGCCGAACCGCCGTAAAGCGCATAGTTGATCGCCGCCGCAATCGTCGTATTGCCGATGCCCATCTCGCCGATGCAGAGCAGGTCGGTGCCGCCGGCGATCGCCTCCATGCCGAAGGCCATGGTCGCGGCGCAATCGCGCTCGGAAAGTGCTGCCTCCTCGGTGATGTCGCCGGTGGGATAATCGAGCGCCAGATCGAAGACTTTCAATCCGAGATCATAGGCGACACAGATCTGGTTGATCGCCGCACCGCCGGCTGCAAAGTTCTCGACCATCTGTTGCGTCACCGTTGGCGGAAAAGGTGTGATCCCCTGCCTGGTGACGCCGTGATTGCCGGCAAAGATCGCCACCAGCGGCCGGTTGACGGCAGGTGTGCGGCCCGTCCAAGCGGCAAGCCAGAAGGCGATCTCTTCGAGCCGTCCGAGCGCACCCGGCGGCTTGGTCAGCTGCGCGTCACGTTCGCGCGCCGCCACCAGCGCGCGGGCGTCCGGCCCCGGCAGGTCGCGGAGCAGGGTACGGAAATCGTCGAACGGCAGGCCTGAAACGCTCATCTGTGCGGTTTTCCTATAAATCCGGGTATTCTTGTTTTTTCCCCGCAAATCAGCTTCTTTGCGGATGGAAACTCTCTTAAAGCGGGCGGACGAGGCGAACAACTCCAAAAGCGCAGCCGAGACCATAAGCCGAGACCTCCGGCAGAACGAAACAGAATGAAGATCAAGGACTATGCGGTCGATACCGCCCGCGCCGTCGCCTTCCTCAGCCGCATTCCCATGCGGCAATCGCTGTTCAAAGGTTATGACGGCAGGCTCGGCCCGCTGGTGCGCTCCTTTCCCTTTGCCGGCATCGTCATCGGCTTCATCCCCGCACTCGCCCTCTTCCTCCTTTTGGGGCTGCGCGCCGATCCGCTGATGGCAGCCCTGATCGCGCTTTCCGTCCAGGTCCTCGTCACCGGCGCGCTGCACGAGGACGGTCTGGCCGATACGGCCGACGGCATCGGCGGCGGCAAGAGCCGCGAACAGAGCCTGCTCATCATGAAGGATAGCCGGATCGGCACCTATGGCGCGATAGCCCTGATCCTCTCCTTCGCGATCCGCGCAGCCGCACTTGCCGCCATCGCCCGCCATTCCTCGCCGCTCACTGCTGCCCTCGCCATTCCCGCCGTCGCGGCTCTCAGCCGTGGCGCCATCGCCTGGCACTGGCAGCGGTTGGCACCGGCAAAGGCCGATGGCGTGGCCGCCTCGACCGGCCAGCCGGACGAGGCGGCGATGCAGTTTGCGCTCGCCTCGGCCGGCCTCGTCGCAGCGCTTCTGATCTGGCCGGCATTCGGCCTGCGGCCGCTGGTCGCAAGCCTGCTCGCCACCGGCATCGCAGGGTTTGCCTTCACCGCCTTCATCCGCCGCAAGCTTGCCGGCCACACCGGCGATACGCTGGGCGCGACGCAGCAAATTTGCGAGATCGCCACTCTTTGCGCCCTTGCCACGGCCCTTTGAAACTCCGATATATCGCTCATGCAAACACCCTGCATTCACGTCTGCTCGCTGGAACCCACCACCGGATTTTGCGCCGGATGCGGCCGGACTCTTCAGGAAATCGGCAGCTGGATGAGTTATTCCGACACCGAGCGAAGACGGATCATGGCGCTGCTGCCGGCAAGGCTCGCAGGCGCCGCCACGCCGTCGAACCGTATGAAAACGAGCCTCGCCGGTGGGCCGGAGCGGCCTTTATGATCCGTTTGACCGTCTTCCTCGTCGTGATCGGCATCGGCCTTGCCGTGCTGATTGTCAACAATGACAACAGCCGCATCCTTGGTCTGCAGAGCGATGACTTCGGCCGCGTCGTCTATCTGCTGCCGATCGCGCTGATGTTGTCGGCCGGCATCTGGGCGAGCCGGCGCAGCATCGGCGAAACGATGCGCCAGATGATGATCTGGCTGGTCATCATCCTGGCGCTCGTGACCGTCTACCTCTATCGCCAGGAAGCGCTCGGCGTCGGCAACAGGCTGCTCGCCGGCCTCGTTCCCGGCCGCGCCGTCGTCGTCACCACAAGCGAGGGCGGCCAGGAGATCATCCTGCACAAGCTGCTGAACGGCCATTTCCAAGCCGATGTCGCAGTCAACGGCCAGACGATCGAGATGCTTGTCGATACCGGCGCCAGCATGGTGGCGCTGTCGCGCGAAGATGCCGAACGCATCGGCATCGACCTCTCCCGCCTCACCTATTCCATGACGGTCATGACCGCCAACGGCCGCGGCCGCGCAGCACCCGTCACGCTCGACCAGGTAGCGATCGGCCCGATCGTCCGCAACAATGTCGCAGCCAGCGTCTCCGAGGATGGCCGGCTCGACCAGAGCCTGCTCGGTATGAGCTTCCTGGAAACGCTGGGCTCGCTGCAGATGCAGACCGACGAACTCCGCATGCGCAACTAATTGCGGCTCCACCGCTTTACGGCGACGAGCGGATCTGGCAGCTTGAGCGCAAGAACAACAAGACCACAAAGAACAATAAGAAACTCCTGCCGCATAATTCCTTAAATCGGAATCGATTTAAGGAATTATGCAACAATTCAAAGTGCTACAGCGTCCTTTGCGCGTCTGAAAAGACGCGCGGCGCTGTAGTCTGGTGGCACCGCATGTTCGACCGGCCTTCGCCCGCGGCGAGGCCTTGACCCATGGGTGCGACAGGAGCTTCGCAATGAATTCACTCTGGCCGATCGTCATCGGCGGCGCTCTGCCGGCCCTGTTCTGGGGCATTACCGCCATCTTCCAGAAGCAGAGCGCCACATCAGCCACCGGCTCCGCTGTCTACCTGATCGCCTTCGGCGCCGCCTGTGCGTTGGCTGGGCTAATTGCCGCCCTGATTTGGCGCCCTGCCCCCTGGACCGCCGAAGGTCTCGGCTTTGCCGCCACCGCAGGCGCCTGCTTTGCCGTCGGCACCGGCCTGATCAGCTTTGCGCTTTTCACTTACGGTGTTCCCGTCTCGAAACTCGCGCCGATCTGGAGCTGCAACGTACTGGTGACGCTGGCGATCGGCGCCGTCTTTCTCGGCGAAGCCTCCGAGCTCGACGTAATGAAGCTCGTCGCCGGCACCCTCCTCATCATCTCGGGCGCCCTTCTCGTCAGCAGCGCTTGACGGGGACTGGTGCGCCGCCACATGCTCCTGCGTTGCAGCGCCTTCTGCTTTGTTGATATCCTGCGTCCAGGCGCCTCTGCGCGCCGTACCGGAGCTCGACATGAACCCACGACAATTGAAGACATTCCTTGCGGTGATCCGGCACGAAAATCTCACGCGCGCCGCTGCCGAGGTCAATCTCGCTCAGTCAAGCCTCAGCGACCAGATACAGGCGCTGGAAGAGGAACTGGGCGCAGAACTCTTCCTCCGCTCCCGGCAGGGCGTCGTCCCGACAGCGGCAGGTTCGGTCCTCAAGGCTTACGCCGAAGAGATACTGGCGCTGAACGACGAAGCGAATGCCGCCGTCAGCGCCGCAGCCGGCAGTGCGGAGCAGTCCGTCACCTTGGGCACGCTCGAAACCATCGCCGCCGAAAGACTGGCGCCGTGGCTGTCACTCTTTCGCAAGAAGAACCCAGACGTCGGCCTCAAGCTCAAGGTCGGCGGCAGCGGCGAATTACTTGCGCAATTGCAGCACGGCTCGATCGACGTCGCCTTCACCTTCGATCGCGGGCAGCAGGATGAGCGCTTCCTGACGCGCCGCATCTGCAGCGAACCGCTGGTGCTGATTGGCGGTCGCGATTCGCAAGCTCGGCTACCTGCAAGCCTCGCGGCACTGAGCACCGCCCCCTTCGTCGCCACCGAAACCGGCTGCGTCTACCGTCACCTGTTCGACACTGCCTTTGCCGAAGCGCAGATTGCAGCACCATCAATCGTCACCGAAGCCGGCAGCATCGCGACGATCATCCGGCTCGTCGCATCCGGCACCGGTTATGGCCTCGTACCGCGCCTTGCGGTCGGCCCGGCCGCAACACGGGGCGACGTCGTCGAACTACCATGGCCGGGCAATCCACCTGCCGCTTCACTGGTGATGATGTGGCGGCGCAGGCGCGTGCAGCCGCCGGCGCTTACCCTCTTGCTGCAATCGGCAAGCGAAGAACTCTCGCCGCTCAGACCAGCCGATGCCCGCCTTCGACATGCAGGATAGTGCCTGTCGTGAAGCCGTTGCCGATCAGGAAGCGGATCGCATCGGCAATATCATCGGGCCGTCCAACGCGTCCGGCCGGCAGGCGCTGTGCCATCGCATCAAGCGTTGCCTGCTTGGCCTCGCCGGCGACGAAGCTCCAGATCGGCGTGTCCACCCATCCGGGCGACACCGCGTTGATCCGGATCGGCGCCAGTTCAACAGCAAGCGCCCTGACCATGCCTTCGAGCGCCGCATTGACGGCTGCGACCACCGATCCACGCGCCGCCGGCCGGTAGGCCGCGACACCTGACGTATAGGTGATCGATCCTGACGGCGGCAAATGGGCGGCACCATATTTTGCCAGCAGCAGCGGCCCGTAGATTTTGCTTTCGACCACCCTTTGCGCCGCCGCAAGCTCGATCTTAGGCAGTAGCTGATAGGCGCCTTCGATATCGGCCGCCGTGCTGACGATGTGATCGACCCGCCCACTATTGCGGAACAGCGTCGCGACCTCTTCCTCGCGCGATATATCAACGGCGACCGTCGCCAATCCAGGATGCTCGCCGAGATCGCGGCGGGCCGCCGCTAGCTTATCTTCACTGCGTCCTGCGATCGTTACCGCCGCCCCTTCCCCGAGCAAGCGCCTCGCCAGCGCCAGCCCCATTCCGGAACTGCCGCCAACAATAATGATCCTCGCGCCTTCGATCCTGATATCCGTCATCTGCCATCTCCTTCTCGGCTGATGCAGCAGATGCCTCGGATCAGAGCGAAAGAAAAACGGAAGAAACCGATGGCGTCATCGGGTTTTCCGATGGCGCGTGTTCGGGTGATTGATCAGTTCCGCAGCCGGTAGTCGGTCTTGAAGATCCAGGCGAGCGTTCCCAGGCAGATCACCAGGAACACCGTGATCATCGCCAGGCTGATCGCCGGGTTGACGTCGGCGATCCCGTAAAAACTCCAGCGGAAGCCGCTGAAGATAGGGCACCGGGTTGAAGTGGCTGGCGGCACGACTCGGCGAAGCCTCCGAGCTCGACATAATGAAGCTCGTCGCCGGCATCCTCCTCATCATCTCGGGCGCCCTTCTCGTCAGCAGCGCCTGACGGAAAACTGGCGCAATGCGCTCAGTACGAGATGAGGACTTCACCGATCCTCGGGCGTTGCCTTGCAACCAGCAGAGTCGTGACACCAGAGTCAGCCTCACCGGACAAAATATCGACGGTAGCACGCCGACCGAAGAACTCGATCCGTGATCGCAAATTCCGGAAGGAACAAGAATTGGGTGAGCAATAGATGCTCAATTCACCATGCGCCTCTGAGCCCGAAAACACTGTAATTGCAAGATTAATGCCGAGATCGTCATGCTTGGCGAGACTGCATGTGTCGTCGGGAAGGCATGACACCTCGGCAGAGAAAGGCTCTTTTCCCTCGACCACCACAGCAAAGGTAACCTTGACGGGATGGGCGGCCTCCTGCGATGGGCCTTGCTGCGGTGCTAGGTAATAGATGGATGCGATTGCGAGGCATCCAAGCACATTGCTGCTGACCATCAGATTGCCCCATGACCGATGACCTCTTGCTGAGCAATCTTTCATGTTGAAATTGCGGCACTTCCTGAGGGCCGGATCAGTTGCGCAGCCGGTAACCGGTCTTGAAGATCCAGGCGAGTGTTCCCAGGCAGATCACCAGAAACATCGTGATCATCGCCAGGCTGATCGCCGGATTGACATCGGCGATCCCGTAAAAACTCCAGCGGAAGCCGCTGACGAGATAGAGCACCGGGTTGAGGTGGCTGACCGCCTGCCAGAAGGGCGGCAGCATGCTGACCGAATAGAAGCTGCCGCCGAGAAAGGTCAGCGGCGGCACGACCAGCATGGGAATGAGGTTCAGCTGTTCGAAATTGCCGGCCCAGATGCCGATCATGAAGCCGAACAGGCTGAAGGTAATCGCCGTCAGCAGGAAGAACAGGATCATCATGAAGGGATGCTCGATCCTGACGTCGACGAAGAGATTGGCAGTCAGGAGAATGATGAAGCCGATCAGCATCCCCTTGGTCGCCGCCGCCCCGACATAACCGAGCAGGATCTCCGTCATCGCCACCGGCGCGGAAAGTACCTCGTAGATCGTGCCGGTGAATTTCGGGAAATAGATGCCGAAGGAGCCATTGCTGATGCACTGGCCAAGCAGCGTCAGCATGATCAGGCCGGGCGTGATGAAGGCGCCGTAGGACACGCCCTCTACCTCCTGAATGCGTGATCCCACAGCGGCGCCGAAGACGATGAAATAGAGCGAGGTCGAGATCACGGGCGAGATGACGCTCTGCAGCAGCGTGCGGCGCGTGCGCGCCATCTCAAAGAAATAGATCGATTTGACGGCCTCGATGTTCATTTTTCCGCTCCCACCAGCGCCACGAAGATGTCCTCGAGCGAGCTTTGCCGCGTCGAGAGATCCTTGAAATGGATATTGTTCTCACCGAGCCGGGTCAGCAGGGCCGCGATGCTTTCCTGTTCGTTGCCAGCGTCGAAATCATAAGTCAGCCGGTTGCCGTCTGCTTCCAGCGTCAGCCCATTGCCGGCAAAACAATCCGGCAGGCGGCTGAGCGGTTCGGTGAGATCGAGGATGAGTTGCTTGCGGCCGAGCTTGGCCATCAGCGCCGCCTTGTCCTCGACGAGCAGCAACTTGCCGCCATTGATGACGCCGACACGGTCAGCGATTTCCTCGGCCTCTTCGATATAGTGGGTAGTCAGAATGATGGTGACGCCGGAGGCCCGAAGCTCTTCAACGACATGCCACATGTCCTTGCGCAACGTCACGTCGACGCCGGCGGTCGGCTCGTCGAGGAAAAGAATTTCCGGCTCATGGGAAAGCGCCTTGGCGATCAGCACCCGCCGCTTCATGCCGCCGGAGAGCTGGCGCAGCATATTGTCCTTCTTGTCCCACAACGAGAGCGCGCGCAGCACCTTCTCGATATGGGCAGGATTGGCCTTCTTGCCGTGCAGTCCACGCGAAAAGCTCACCGTATTGAACACCGTCTCGAACTGATCGGTGGTCAGCTCCTGCGGCACCAGCCCGATCATCCCGCGGGTGGCGCGGAAATCCTTCACGACGTCGTGGCCAGCAACCAGCACCCGGCCGCGGCTCGGATTGGCGATGCCGCAGATGATCGAGATCAGCGTCGTCTTGCCCGCACCGTTCGGCCCGAGCAACGCCAGGATCTCGCCTTTTTCGACGTCGAGATTGATGCCCTTCAGGGCCTCGAACCCATTGGCATAGGTCTTGGTGAGGTTCTGAACGGAAATGATGGGGGCCATGCGGTACTCTTGCGGATTCTCGGAAGTTACTTCGGCCGCTATATAGTCCCTTTGTAACGCTTTAACATCCTTAAGCCATGAACACTGCATTCACGCTGCTAACACAGTTGGCCCGCTGACCCGCTGACCCGCTGACCTGCTGACCTGCTGACGCGGCGAAGTAGCCGGCATCGGGTTTTCGCGAGGAGAAGCCCCTTACGGCGAAAAGAAAGGCGGCTGCCGCTTTCAGATGTCATCATCCGGTGATCTTCGTGTCCGATAAGAGAGCCGAGGTCAGCACCGGCATCCGCCCCACCGCCACCCCTTTGCGGAGCCGTCTCCGGGTGTTCTCGTTGCGCCCCATTTTTGCTGCCTCGGCCATGTAGTCAAAGTTATTGTTCAGTCACGAAGTGCTTGGAACCGGCCAGTATCCCCTGTTCAGCCGCGTTCGTCTTAGCCGGCCCTGCGCCGGCTTTCTTTTTTCGTTCCCCACCTCATTCTTTCTGTAGTCCACCGTGGATGAAAGCGACTAGGTGCCCCTCACAACTCATCGTAATTGAACCAGTCAAAATCCGCGGCCTTCGCCCGGCCCGACGTATCGAAGGCAAACACGCCGGCGAAAGCGCCGGTGAAGGAGCCGTGTTCGCCGCGGCCGCCTTCGTCGGAAATCACGCCGGCGTCGAGGACCGGGCCGATCGGCTGCCAGGCGCCCTTGCCTTCGGTCTGCCAGAAGAATTGCAGGTCGTTCTCGCGGATTTCCATGGCAAGCTGGACGCGGCCATCGGCGGCAATCGAAACCCCGCTGTCGGCGGGAAAGCTCAGCCGGCCGTTCGGGTAGTCGCCGTTGCAGGAGAGGATCGTCACGCAGCGGCCGAGTGTTTCGTGCAACGTCACCGCGACGGCGTGGAATTTGTGGCGGTTGTAGTAATGCGTCAGCCCCGCAACCTGCTGATAGGTGTCGGGCGAGAAGTCGATCACGGTCTCGGCGCGGAAACTGTGATGCTCCTGGCGGCGGGCAACCAGCGACTGTTCGAACCAGGAGCCGATGCTTTCGCGCGCAATCAGGCGCAGATGGCCGGGACGATCCGTCAGGTTGAAGATGCGCGCGGGCCCTGGCGTGCGCAGCCATTGGAAATCGGCGGGCAACGTGCCGCCATCGAAGCTGTATTCGCTGCGCATCGGCTTTTCCACCGGCGCCGCGCCAAAGAGGCCTGGCACATCGACATCGGGCACCGAGGTGCCGTTTTCAAGATAGAGCCAGTCATCGTCGCGCCAGACGCATTTCTGCAAGGATGTCTCGCGCCCCAGCGTGCAACGTCGTTTCGGCGGTAGCGGCCGGCCGCAGAGATGGGTGTGATAGGCCTCGCCCTCCGGCGTTTCGACATATTGGCCATGACCTGCCCGCTGTAATACCGCGCCTGGATGATCCTTGGAGGTGATGAGATGCATGTTCGGATGCATCTCATAGGGCCCGTCGATATTACGCGACCGCGCCATGGTGACGGCATGGTCGTAGCCGGTGCCGCCCTCGGCGGTGGTCAGATAGTACCAGCCATTGCGCTTGAAGAGATGCGGGCCTTCGACGAGGCCGAGCGGGCTGCCGGCGAAGATGTTCTTGATTGGCCCCTTCAGCGCCTTTGCCACCGGATCCCATTCCTGCAGCAGGATGCCGTCGAAGGCCGGCGATTTCGGCGAGCCGCCATAGCTTTCGGTGCGGTGGTTCCACTGCATGTTGACGAACCACTTGCGGCCGTCATCGTCGTGGAAGAGCGAGGGATCGAAGCCGGAGGAATTCACATAGACCGGCTCGGACCAATCGGCCTCGATCGTAGGTGCCGTGACGATGTAGTTCGGCGCATCCTTGAAATTGCCGTCGTAGCGCTTGACGTCGGTATAGACCAGCCAGAACTGCCCGTCGGCATAGGACAGGCACGGCGCCCAGATGCCGCAGCTATCGGGATTGCCGCGCATGTCGAGCTGCGATCTGCGCTCCAGCGGCCGGCGCACCAGCGTCCAGTTCACCAAGTCGCGCGAATGGTGGATCTGCACGCCGGGATACCATTCGAAGGTCGAGGTGGCGATGTAATAATCCGCGCCGACGCGGCAGATCGACGGATCGGGATTGAACCCGGGCAGGATGGGATTGCGGATCATGACAGGGTCTCCTCCGACCGGCGGTGCTTTGCTGTACGTACATCAGATTATAGCAGAAAAAGGCCCGGAAGACTTGCCTCCGGGCCTGAGATGACTATTCGCGTTCGGCGGACTTGGCCCAGAGGTTGATGTCGGCCTCGCGGGCATAGACGTCGATCTCAGCCAGTTCCTCGACGGTGAATTCGAGATTGTCGAGCGCCTTGACGCAATCGACGATCTGCGACGAGCGGCTGGCGCCGATCAGAGCCGAGGTCACACGGCCGCCGCGCAGTACCCAGGCGATCGCCATCTGCGCCAGCGTCTGGCCGCGCCTTTCGGCGATCTCGTTGAGCTTGCGGATATTGTCGATAATTGAAGGGCGGATGTAGTCGCGCTTGAGAAAGTGGTTCTGCGCCGCTCGGCTGTCTTCGGGAATGCCGCCGAGATATTTCGTCGTCAGCATGCCCTGGGCGAGTGGCGAGAAGACGATCGAGCCCATGCCGACCTCATCCAGCGTATCGAGCAGCCTGTCGTCCTCGACCCAGCGGTTGAGCATCGAATAGCTCGGCTGGTGGATCAGGCACGGCGTGCCGAGATCCTTCAGGATCTTTGCAGCTTCGCGCGAGCGCTGCGAATTATAGGAGGAAATGCCGACATAGAGTGCCCGGCCGGAACGGACGATATGGTCGAGCGCGCTACAGGTCTCTTCCAATGGCGTTTCCGGGTCGAAGCGGTGCGAATAGAAGATGTCGACATAGTCGAGGCCCATGCGCTTCAGGCTCTGGTCGCAGGAGGCGATCAGATACTTGCGGCTGCCCCATTCGCCGTAAGGGCCGGGCCACATGTCGTAGCCGGCCTTGGAGGAGATGATCAGCTCGTCGCGAAGCCCGACAAATTCGGTGCGCATGATTTCGCCGAAGGCGGTCTCGGCGCTGCCGGGAGGCGGGCCGTAATTGTTGGCGAGGTCGAAATGGGTGATGCCGAGGTCGAAGGCCGTGCGGCACATGTCGATTTTGCGGTCATGCGGCGTGTCGCCGCCGAAATTGTGCCAAAGGCCGAGCGAGACGGCCGGCAGCTTCAGGCCGGAACGGCCCGTGCGGTTATATTTCATTTTCGAATAGCGGTCTGCGGCTGGTTGCCAGCTCATCTGAATGTCTCCTTGATAAAATAGCTATATGGTCGTCATGCGACATTATCGGCCCAAGAGATTGCCGACACCTGCCTCTCATCCGGCTGCCGCCACCTTTGCCTGGGTCGAGCCACGTGTCCCGACCCGCCCTTCGGACCCCCGTAAACGGGGCGAAGGGACATGCCGCGCCGTCTTCCTCAACCTCAACCTCGACGCTGCGTTTGGCACGTCCCCTCTCCCCGTTTTTTTTACGGGGAGAGGGTTAGGGTGAGGGGCAGCCATCGGCGCGAACCGCACAGCCGTGGGACAGGCCCGAGGTTGACGAAACTATTGTAACAAGCGCGCCGATACGGCAAGCCCAAGGCGCGCGTGCTCTCTACTTCAGAAGCGCCTGCGCTTCTTCGATGCCGAGAGCCGCCGGCTGCGTGCAGGTCGTGGTCAGGTCGATGAACCGGCCCTCCTCGCCCGATTTCAGGATCGAGGTCATGACGTCGACGCCGTGCAGCGTGCGGTCGAGCGAGCAGCGCGCGTCGCGTCCCTCGATCAGCGACATCGCCATGTCGGCAAGGCCGGCGGTGCGGTAGTTGGCGCGCGATCCGTTCGGGCTTTCCTGGTTGATCTTGCCGAACGGATGCTCCCAGGCATCGAGCGGCTTGATGTCCTTGTCGCGGCCGCTTGCCTCAACGGTGCCGCCGAAGAAGTTCGGGTCCGGCACGTAGAGCGAGCCGTCGGTGCCGTAGAGCTCCATATTGGCATGCCGATGCGACCACACGTCCCAACTCGCCGTCAGCGTCACGGTGGCGCCGTTGACGAATTCGAGCAGCGCCTGGATCGTCGTCGGCGTCTTGACCGGGATGATCTCGCCGTTGCGCGGCTGGCTGGTGATGGTGCGGGTGGGCGACGCCATCGAGGTCATGCCGCCGACACGTTTGACCGGGCCGATCAGGTTGATCAGGTTGGCGATGTAATAAGGGCCGAGATCGAGGATCGGGCCGCCGCCCGGCAGAAAGAAAAAGTCCGGGTTCGGATGCCACATTTCCATACCAGGGCTCATCACGTAACAGGCGCCCGAGGTCACCCGGCCGATGCCGCCGTCATCGATGAACTTGCGGGCGAGCTGATGGGCGCCGCCGAGGAAAGTGTCGGGCGCGCAGCCGACGGCAAGGTTCTTTTCTTTGGCAATGCGGCGAAGCTCCTCGCCCTCTTCCACTGAGAGCACCAGCGGCTTTTCGGAATAGACGTGTTTTCCGGCCTCGAGGATCGCCTTCGATACCCGGAAATGCGCATCCGGGATCGTCAGATTGACGACGACGTCGATCTCGTCATTGACGAGAAGCTCGTCGATCGTCTGCGCTTTGACGCCATATTCCTTGGCGCGCGCCTCGGCCGCCTGCGCGTTGATATCGGCGCAAGCCAGCACCTTAAGCCCCTTGAAGAGCGGTGCCAGCGAGAAGTAGGTGGTGGAGATGTTGCCGCATCCGATGATGCCGACGCCAAGTTCCCTGGTCATGATGAAGCCTCAGTAGCTCTGGAAGGATGCGATCGAGCGGCTGATATTGCGGTCGATGTCATTCGGGTTATCGTGTTCGACGACGTAGTGCTTGGCCTTGGTGGCGCGCAACGCTGTCATCAGCCTGGCCCACTCGACCTTGCCGTGACCGACATCGGCCCATCCGCTCTCATCCGTCGCTTCGCCGGCCGGTGCGATGTCCTTGACATGCACGGCGGTGATGCGCGGTCCGAGCTTCGCGATCCAGGCGAAGGGATCGGCGCCGCCGCGGATGACCCAGGCGATATCGGCTTCCCAGGAAATGTCGGGCGCGCCTTCGAAGATGTGCTCGATCGGCCGCGAGCCGTCCTGCAGCTTGAAGAATTCGAAATCATGATTGTGCCAGCCGAATTCGTAGCCGGCAGCCTTGTAAGGCTTGCTGATTTCCTGCAGGCGCTTGCCGAAGGCGGCCCAGCCGGCAGCGTCGGATGGCCGTTCCTCGGCCGCCAGATGCGGCGCATAGATCGAATCCATGCCGAGGATCTTGGCAATGTTCAGCGACTTCTGAACTTCCTTCTCCAGGAAATCGGGGCTGAAATGGCCGCTCGCCATGACCAGGCCATTCTTGTCGAGTTCAGCGCGAAGGCTCTTCAGCCCGGCATCGTCGAGATCGGCATAGATACCGCCGAAGCCCTCGACTTCGGCATAACCTGATTTGCCGAGCTTTTCGAAGATCGCCGAATAGGGCTGGAAGTTGCGGGCGCTATAGAGCTGGTAGCTGAGTTTCGTCATCATGTTCTCCTTGGGCCTCGTGCCCATTCTTGCAAGATCAATCCGCCGACTGGCAGGAATACAGGTCGTAGAACCGGAACTCCGGAAGCGCGCCACGATCAAGCGGCCGTGCCGGGGTAAAGGTGATGCGGCGGCTCTCGCCGGCCGCAAGATCGAAGGCGTTGTCGGAATATTTGCCGTCGGTCTCGGTTTCGATCATCACGAAAAGCGCAAGTCCCCTAGCGGTGACGTTTATGTCGACGGAGCCATTCTCCTCGACATAGTCGTGGGTGACTGTCAGCCCCGCAGGTTCCAGCTCCAGCGCCTTGTAGGTACCGTTGACATGGTGCCCCTCGCCGCCTGTGCCGTTCGACGCGGTGAAACGCCAGGCAAGCAACGTTCCCTCGGGAATATCGGAAACGTCGATGCTCGTGGCAGTGACGGCCGCATCCGGCGAACATATGGCCCGTACGTCTCTCAGGTGTCGGCGCTCGCCCTTCGTCGTCAGCAGCGAGATCGAAAGGTCGACACTGACATCGGCAAGCGTGTCGTTGACCAGCGAGAAACGGATCGTCTTGCCGTCGTCGGAAGGAATGGCCGCGACCGCGACCGGCTGGAAGAAGCGCTTGACGAGATAGTGCATCGCCTTCCAGCGGCCGCCATAGTCGAGGCTCGACCAGGAGGCGACCGGCCAGGTGTCGTTGAGCTGCCAGTAGATCGTGCCCATGCAATGGGGTTTGAGCGACCGCCAGTATTCCACCGCCGTCTTGATCGCCAGCCCCTGCTGGATTTGGGAGAGATAGACGAAGTTCGGAAAATCCTTGGGGAAGCGGAAATAACGGAACATCGTGCCGGCGATGCGCTCGTTGCCGCCGGCATTCTTCTGGTGCAGCTCCATGACCGGGGAAGCGATGTTCATGTCTTTCGCCTCGGCATAGGTCTTGATCACAGGCAGCGACGTATAGGACTGGAAGCCGAATTCCGAGCAGAAGCGTGGACGCACCGAGCGGTAGTTGTCGAACGACTTGTTCTCGTGCCAGACCGACCAGTAATGCATGTCGCCGGATCCGTCCGCATGCCAGGCATCGCCGAAATCGAGATAACCGGAAGCCGGGCTCGAAGGCCACCAGAGCGCGCCGGGCAGCGCCTTTTTCACTGCCTGCTCGATCGTGCGGTTGAGGCGATCATAGGAGACGAGATAGCGGTCGCGGTCTTTACGGGATTCCTCGAACCAGGTCAGTGCTCCGACCAGCTCATTGTCGCCGCACCAGAGCACGATCGACGGATGCGAGGAGAGCCGGCGCACCTGGAAATCGACCTCGATCGTCACATTGTCGAGAAAGTCCTCGGTCGAGGGATAAAGGTTGCAGGCGAACATGAAGTCCTGCCAGACCATAAGGCCCAGCCGGTCGCAGAGATCATAGAAATGATCCTGCTCATAGAAGCCGCCGCCCCAGACGCGGATCATGTTCATGTTGGCGGCTTTGGCCGATTGCAGCAGGTCTTCGGTCTTCTCGGGCGAAGACAGCGAAAACAGCGCGTCGGCCGGTATCCAGTTGGCGCCGCGGCAGAAGATCTCGCGGCCATTGACCTCGAAGGCGAAGCGACTGCCTGATGCATCCGGCGTGGTGATCAGCTCGATGGTGCGAAGACCGATCTGCTTGGTCACCTCATCAGTCGGCAATTCGACGGAAAGCCTGTAGAGCGCCTGCTCGCCACTGCCGGAGGGCCACCAGAGGCGCGGATTGTCGATATGGAAGAGGTGGTTGACATGCGTCTCGCCGTTGACGCCGACATCCAGGCGCACCCGCTCGCCGTCGAGGTCGAAATAGACCTGGGCAATGTCTGGCCCCTTTGAAAACAGCGTTGCCGTCACTTTGAGGTCCACCGAGCCGTCGTTATTGTGGGTCTGGCGGGTGACCACATGTTCGATGCGCGCGGTTTCGAGCTTCTTCAGCGCGATCGTCCCGTAGAGGCCGAGCGGGGCAATGGCAATGTTCCAGTCCCAGCCGAAATGGCATTGCGGCTTGCGCAGCATGTTGCCGTCGGGGATCGGCGAGTTGCCCGTGCTGTAGGGGATGTAGAAGGGCTGCTGCTTCTGTCGCGCAGCGCCGACAGCGACGTTGGAGGCGAAGACGATGCGGATGCTGTTGTCGCCTGATTTCAGCATGCTGGAAACGTCAGGACGATAGCGGCGGAAGCTGTTGTCGGCTTCGAGCGCCAGAAAACCGTTGACGTGGACGCTGGCAACCGTGTCGAGATAGTCGATATCGAGATACCAGTCGCCCTCGATCTCCTGAAGCGTGAAGCTGCGCTCGACTGCCCATTCGCGCTCGGCGACCCACTGCACCTTTTCCTCGTTGCGGCCGAAATAGGGATCGGGGATCAAGCTTGCACGGTGGAGCGCCGTGTGCACGTCGCCCGGCAGCATGATCGCGGTGCGGATCTTGCCGTCGACGGAGGCGAGCTGCCACGAACCGGAAAGGTCGATGTTGGGAGTAGTTGATCGATGCGTCACGATATCGTTTCCGATTTATGATTTTGAAAGAGACGGCGTTTGGTCGTCGTCCGGTCGTTGTCGTTCGTCAGGGCTCCTTCTGCCCGCCTCACTCTCGTCATCCTCGGGCTTGACCCGAGGATCCAGACCGCATCCACCAGCAGCCACGGGCATGGATCCTCGGCACAAGGCCGAGGATGACAGAGAGTGGAGGCCTCTCGCCGAATTCGCCCCGCCCGCAGAGTTCTCTAGAGACGCAGCTCGCTTTCGGCATCGAAGACCGAGGCGACCGTCATGTCGAAGCTGAGCTTCACCTTGGCTCCGACGTTGAAGCGGCGTGCGCCGTTGACACGTACCGACATCGTGTGACCGGCATGTTTCAGCCACAGCAGATTGTCCGCGCCCATCGGCTCCTCGATATCGACGGTGGCGTCATGTTCTTCGCCGCCGGTATTCTCGTTGACCTTGATGTGTTCCGGACGAACGCCGAGCACCACTTTGCGGCCGGGCTGCAGCGTCTCGCCAGCGTCGTAGTCAGCGAGCGAGAAAATGACGCCATTGGCCGAAAAAGCAATGCCGTCGCCTGATTTGACCAGCTCGCCGTGCAGGAAATTCATCGACGGCGAGCCGATGAAACCGGCAACGAACAGATTGCGCGGCCTGTTGTAAATCGTCGTCGGATCGTCGAGCTGCTGGATGATGCCGCTCTTCATGATGGCGATGCGGTCGGCAAGCGTCAGCGCCTCGATCTGATCATGGGTGACGTAGATCATCGTGTTCTTCAGCGACTGGTGCAGGCGCTTGATCTCGACACGCAGCTCCGAGCGGAGTTTGGCGTCGAGATTGGACAGCGGCTCGTCGAACAGGAAGACGTCGACATCGCGCACCAGTGCCCGGCCGATCGCCACGCGCTGGCGCTGGCCGCCGGATAGCTCAGCCGGCTTGCGCTTCAGCAGCGGCTGAATCTGCAGGATTTCGGAGGCACGCGCCACCCGCTTGTCGATCTCTGCCTGCGGCACCTTGGCGACGCGAAGACCGAAGGACAGGTTCTTCTCGACGGTCATCTGCGGATAGAGCGCATAGGACTGGAACACCATGCCGATGCCGCGGTCCTTCGGCTCTTCCCAGGTAACGTTCTTGCCCTTGATGAAGATCTGCCCTTCCGAGGCATCGAGCAGGCCGGCGATGCAATTCAGCAAGGTCGACTTGCCGCAGCCGGACGAGCCGAGGAGCACGAGGAATTCGCCGTCATTGATGTCGAGGTTGAGGTCCTTCAGTACGCTGACCGCACCGAAGTTCAGGGACAGATCCTTGATGGAGACGCTTGCATTCATATTCATGAGATCAACCCTTCACTGCGCCGGCGGCGATGCCGCGGACGAAAAGCCGCCCCGACACGAAGTAGACGATGAGCGGCACCAGACCCGTCAGGATCGTTGCCGCCATGTTGACGTTGTATTCCTTCACGCCCTGGACGGAATTGACGATGTTGTTGAGCTGTACTGTCATCGGATAGGTATCCGGCCGGGTGAAGACCACGCCGAACAGGAAGTCGTTCCAGATGCCGGTCACCTGCAGGATCATCGCGACCACGAAGATCGGCAGCGACATCGGCAGCATGATCCGCAGGAAGATCTGCCAGAAGCCCGCCCCGTCGACACGCGCCGCCTTGAACAGTTCCTCCGGCAGCGACACGAAATAATTGCGGAAGAGCAGCGTCAGGATCGGCATGCCGAAGATCGAATGCACGATGACGAGGCCGGTCAGCGTGCCGTAGATGCCGATTTCGCGCAGGATGATGACGATCGGATAGATCATTACCTGGTAGGGAATGAACGCGCCGACGATGAGGATCGAGAAGAAAAGCTCGGATCCTCTGAAGCGCCAGTTTGCCAGCGCATAACCGTTCACCGAGGCGATCGCGATCGAGATGATCACCGACGGCACCGTGATGCGCACCGAATTCCAGAAACCGCGCGACAGGCCATCGCAGTTGAGCCCGGTGCAGGCCTGCGCCCAGGCTTTCACCCAGGGTTCGAAGGTGATCTCCATCGGCGGCGAAAAGATGTTGCCGAGCCGGATTTCCGGCATGCCCTTCAGCGAAGTCACCACCATCACATAGAGCGGCAACAGATAGTAGAGCGCTGCGATGATCAGCGTGCCGTAGAGCATGATGTTACGCGCCGACACCGCCGGGCGCGGCCTGGGGCCGCTAGGGCCATCGCCGAGTTTAGGCGCCACGGCGTCGATGCCGGCGGCGGTGGTGTTGAGAGTTCCTACATCAGCCACGCTTGCGCCCTCCGCCGAATTCCAGATAGGCCCACGGAACGATAATGATCGCGACTGTGACGAGCATCATGGTCGAGGCAGCAAAGCCCTGCCCCAGGTTTTGCGCCTGGAACATGTAATCGTAGACATATTTCGCCGGCACTTCCGAGGAAATGCCCGGTCCGCCCGATGTCTGGGCGACCACGAGGTCGTAGACCTTGACGATGCCGGAGGCGATGATGACGATCGTGGTGATGAAGACCGGCCGCATCATCGGGATGACGATGAAGAGGTAGGTCCTCCACATCGGAATCCCGTCCACGCGCGCCGCTTTCCAGATATCCTCGTCGATCCCACGCAGGCCGGCGAGCATCAGGCACATGACGAGACCCGTTCCCTGCCAGAGTGCCGCGATCAGAATGCCGTAGATGACGATTTCAGGCGTATAGAGCGGATTGAAGGTGAAGCTCGTCCACCCGATCGAGCGCACCACCGCCTGAATGCCGAAATCAGGGTTCAGAACCCATTGCCAGACGAGGCCCGTCACGATGAAGGACAGCGCGAAGGGATAAAGAAAGATGGTGCGGAAGGTGTTTTCGAAGCGGATTTTCTGGTCCATCAGCGCGGCGAGCATGAAACCGATGACCAGGCTGAAGATCAGCGAGAGGATGCCGTAGACTGCCAGATTCTCGATCGCCGTCACCCAGCGGGGTGCCGCCCAGAGGCGCTGGTACTGATCGAATCCGACAAAGCTCAACCGCGGAAGGAGCTTGGAATTAGTGAAAGAATAAAAGATCGTCCAAAACGTGCCGCCGACAAAGATCACCAGCGCTGTGAGGATCATCGGGATAGACGCAATCTTGGCATTCAGATTGCGCAGTAACTTGTTTGGCCGGCCTGCTCGCGCTTGACCCGTCATAAACACTTCTCCTCAATCGCCACTGCGACAAGTAACAGAACGGCAAAACGCCGCCTGTCGTCTCCACCTCCGAAACCTGCTGAAGGTACCAGAGAGACGCCGCCGCGCGCCGGACCATCACCGATCGTCCGGAACGATCCGGCCCCCATGGGAGCCGGACCGCAAGGGCAGCGAATCTGCCGATCAGTCAGCAGAAGCGATGATCCCGGCGAAACGCTTCTGAGCGTCTTCCGGCGTCATCGATGGGTTGGCGAAGAATTCGGAGAAGAGGTCTTCCTTCTGCTTCTGGCTGTCGGCCGAAAGCAGCTGGTCGGTACCTTGGATCACGTTGCCCTTGGCCAGGATTTCGAGACCCTTCTTCATGCAATCGTTGGCGGCGGCGAGATCGACGTCGCCGCGAACCGGCAGAGAACCCTTCTTCAGGTTGAAGGCAACCTGGGTCTTGGGATCGAGCAGGGTCTTGGCAAGCACGGCCTGCGCCTTGGACTTTTCCTCGTCCTTCAGCAGCGGGAAGTAGAAGGCGTCGCCGCCAGTCGAGATGATCTCGTTCACGCCGAGGCCCGGCAGGCAGGTATAGTCGGTACCGGCCTTCTGACCGGCGAGCGCGAACTCACCCTGCGCCCAGTCGCCCATGATCTGACCGCCGGCCTTGCCTGTGATGACAAGGTTGGTGGCTTGGTTCCAATCCTGGACGTTGCTGCCTTTGGCCATGCGCCGAGCGTCGTCGGCCGCCTTGAACACCTTGGCGATTTCGGGACCGGCGGCAACTTCCGCATCCTTGTCCTTGAAGACCTTGTTGAAGGTATCCTTGCCGGCGACGGCAACCATCAGCACGTCGAAGGCGCCAGTCGCCTGCCACGGCTGACCGCCGACGGCGAGCGGAATGATGCCGGCCTTTTCGAGCGCCGGAGCGGCGGCGACGAACTCGTCCCAGTTCTTCGGAACTTCGACGCCGGCCTTCTTGAAGGCGGCGTTCGACAGCCACAACCACTGCCAGGAGTGGATGTTGACGGGAGCGCAATAGATCTTGCCGTCGATGGTGCAGGAATCGAGCAGGCTCGACGGACGAACGATGTCCTTCCAGTGCTCGGCAGTCGCCACATCCGTCAGATCGCGCATCAGCCCGGCCTGAACGAGTTCCTCGGCCTGGCGGCCATGGTTGAACTGGGTGGCGCCCATTGGGTCGCCGCCGGTGATGCGGCTGATCATGATCGGACGGGCAGTGCCGCCGGAACCGGCGATAGCACCGTCGACCCAGTGGTTGCCGGTAGCGTCGAATGCCTTTGCCAGTTCGGCGACGGCAGCTGATTCGCCGCCCGAAGTCCACCAATGCGTGACTTCGAGATCGGTGGCATTTGCGGCGCCGAACGGAAGCGCGACCGAAGCGGCAAGTACGGCCGCCAATATACGGATTTTCATGAGTTCTCCTCCCTCACTGAAACGTTGCCGGAAAAACTTAGATCAATCGATTTCTCCACGCAACTGCCCGCAGGCAAATTTTTCCGTGATAACCGGAATTGCTACTTCTGCCTGTTTACATCAGGAGCACTGCATCCCCTTGAAACTATACAGGGCTGGGCGTTCTCGCACATGCGTTGCCTATTTATCAATTTGAATTTGCGTCATAATTTTACACAAGAAATTTAGTCTTGCAATTCAGTCTCTTCGCAATCGCAATAAAACAGAGCATGGATTGCCGATTCAACCTATACGTACAATGTTGCAATGCACACAACAAAAAGCACTCGACATTTCTACTGTATCGTTACAGATTGCATTCCTCAGGAGGTGCGATTTTGGCATGCGGCGGGCTTACGACGCTGGAAAAAGCCTCTATAAGCGACACCAATTCGCGCAGGACGGCCTAAAGGGATGGAAAACAAGGGAAATTTCGGGAACGCGGCATCGACGCCGGCAGCGCGCGAGCGCCCGACGTTGAAGACGATCGCCTTCATGACGGGCCTTGGCGTGACGACGGTGTCGCGCGCGCTGAAGGATGCGCCGGATATCGGGGCCGAAACCAAGGAGCGCGTGCGCATGGTCGCCCGCCAGCTCGGCTACCAGCCGAACAGGGCGGGTGTGCGCCTCCGTACCGGCAAGACCAACGTCATCGCCCTCGTCCTCAGCATCGACGAGGAAATCATGGGCTTCTCGAGCCAGATGGTCTTCGGCATCTCCGAGGTGCTATCCGGCACGCCCTATCATATCGTCATCACGCCGCATTCGCACAGCAAGGACCCAATGCTGCCGGTGCGCTATATCCTTGATACCGGCTCGGCCGACGGCGTCATCATCTCACGCATCGAGCCGGACGATCCGCGCGTAAGGCTGCTGAGCGAGCGCGGCATGCCCTTTGCCACGCATGGGCGCACCGATGCGGGTCTCACGCATCCCTTCCACGATTTCGACAACGAGGCCTTCGCCCATAAGGCGGTGGAAAAGCTGGTCAAGCGCGGCCGGCGCCGCATCGCCCTGCTGCAGCCGCCGAGCAAGCTCACTTACTACGCCCATATCCGCATCGGCTTCCAGACCGGCCTGCATGATTACGGCGCCGAGGAAGTGCCGCTGCGCATCAACACCGACGCCCCGCTCGCCGATATCCGCGACGTCGTCGAGGTGATGATGCGCTCGGCCAACGCCCCCGACGGCATCGTCTGTTCGGCCGGCAGTGCTGCAATCGCCGTCAATGCCGGCATCGAAGCCGCCGGCAAGGCGCTCGGCCGCGATCTCGACATGGTCTCCAAGCAATCGGTACCGATCCTGAACTGGATCCGCCCCGAGATCATCACCGCCCAGGAAGACGTCCGCCATGCCGGCCGCGAAATGGCCAAAGCCGTCATCGCCCGCATCGACGGCGTCGAACCAGAACTGTTGCAGAGCATTAGTCAGCCGACCTGGCCGGAGAGTGGCAGGTAGGCGGTCGGTTGAAGGAACGGACCGTCGGGCTCAAATCCGACGATCCGCTTTGGATCTTCACAGGTCTTCGACGACGAAATTCACCAGTCGCCCCGGGACCAGAATTTCCTTGACCACCGTTTTGCCGTCGAGCAAGGCCATGATGGAAGGTTCGGATCGCGCCGCTGCAAGCAGCGCCTCGCCGAGATCGGCGGCGGCTTCGAAGCGGTGGCGAACCTTGCCGTTGATCTGCACGACATATTCGCGGGTCTCCATCCCGACCATTGCAGGATCGAAGGTGGGCCAGGAAACCCATGTCAGCGTTTCCCCGTGACCAAGCTTGCTCCATAACTCCTCCGCGATGTGAGGCGCAAAGGGTGCGAGCAACAGCACGAGTGTCTCCACCACTTCGCGCGGACGCACCGCTTCCGCCGTCAATGCGTTGGCCAGTTCCATCAGCCGGGAAACCGCGGTATTGAACCGAATTGCTTCGATATCCGCCGTCACGGCCTTCACGGTCTGGTGGCGCAAGCGCAGAAGCTGCGGGCTGGAGGCCGCCTCCAGCACCGCTGCGGACAGTCCGTCGCTCTCGTCGCAGACAATACGCCAGGCACGCTCCAGAAACCGACGCACGCCGATCACGCCAGCGGTCTGCCAGGGTTTTGCCGCGTCCAGAGGCCCCATGAACATCTCGTACAGGCGCAAGGCGTCGGCCCCGAACTGATGGACGACATCGTCGGGATTGACAACGTTCAGCCGCGACTTCGACATCTTCTCTACGGCGCGCTGCATTTCGACCGACCCAGCCAACCATCTGCCCTCCTCTTCGACGACGAAAGACGGCGCGTAATACCGGCCCGCCGCATCGCGGTAGGAATGAGCAAGGATCATGCCTTGGTTGAACAGCCGCTGGAACGGCTCTTCCGTCGAAACGACGCCGATGTCGTAGAGCACCTTATGCCAGAAGCGGGCATAGAGCAGATGCAGGACCGCGTGCTCGGCACCACCGACATAGAGATCGACCGGCATCCAATAGCGCTCGGCCTCGCGCCCGACGGGTTCGCTGGTGTTCTCCGGATCGAGGAATCTGAGATAATACCAGCAGGAGCCCGCCCATTGCGGCATCGTGTTGGTCTCCCGCCGTGCCGGAATATCGGTGCCCGGCACGATCGTTTCGACCCAGGCCTGCGCACGGGCAAGCGGCGGTTCGCCATCCGGCGCCGGAGCGTAGTCGTCCAGTTCAGGCGGCAACAGCGGCAGGCATTCTTCAGGCAGCGGCATCACCGAGCCATCCGCCAGATGCAGCACCGGGATCGGCTCACCCCAGTAGCGCTGGCGGGAAAACAGCCAGTCGCGCAGGCGGTACATGACCTTCGGCCAGCCCGCGCCGTTCGCCTGCAGCCAGGCGATGATGGCGGATCTCGCCTCCGGCGAGCCCAGGCCATCCAGGAAGCCGGAGTTGACCATCGCCCCCTCGCCCTCATAAGCCACCTTTTCGATATCGTCCTCGCTGTCGACCACGCGAATGATCGGCAGCTCGTGCGCATGGGCAAAAGCGTAGTCGCGCGCGTCATGAGCCGGCACCGCCATCAGGGCGCCGGTGCCGTAGCCAGCCAGCACGTAATCGGCCACCCAAACCGGCAGCCGGGCTCCGTTGGCAGGGTTGGTCGCATAAGCGCCGGTGAAGACGCCCGTCTTCTCGCGCCTGCCATCGGCCCGCACCGTCTCTTCCAATCCTTCGGCCTCGGCTATATAGGCGGCCACTGCCTCGCGCATTTCCGGCTCGATGATGGCGGCAACGGCAGGATGCTCCGGCGCGAGCACCATATAGCTTGCTCCGAACAGGGTTTCGGGGCGCGTCGTGAAGACGGTGATGACCTTTTTGCCGTGCTCGAGCGGAAACCGGATTTCGGCGCCCTCGGAGCGTCCGATCCAGTTGCGCTGCATGGTTTTCAGGTTTTCGGGCCAGTCGAGGCCGTCCAATCCCTGCAGCAGCCGGTCGGCATAGGCCGTGATGCGCAGCATCCACTGGCGCATCCTGCGGCGAATGACGGGATCGCCGGTCTCGACATAACGCCCGTCCTTGACCTCCTCGTCGGCAAGCACCGCGTTCTGGGCCGGGCACCAGTTGACCGCGATCTCCTCCTGATAGGCGAGGCCCTTCTCGAACAGCTTCAGAAAGATCCACTGCGTCCAGCGCACATAGGCGGGGTCGGTCGTGGCAAACTCGCGACTCCAGTCATAGGAGAAACCCAGCCTCTGCACCTGCCCGCGAAACGTCTCGATATTGCGCTTCGTCGTGATATCGGGATGCACACCTGTCCGCATCGCGTGGCGCTCCGCAGGCAGGCCGAAACTGTCCCATCCCATCGGATGCAGGACGTTGAAGCCGCGCATGCGTTTGTAGCGGCACGTTATATCAGTGGCCGTATAGCCGAGAGGATGGCCGACATGCAGGCCCGCACCCGAAGGATATGGGAACATGTCGAGTGCGTAGAATTTCGGTCTGGCCGGATCGATTTCCGCTCGGAAGATATGGTGGTCGGCCCAATAGGCCTGCCACTTCGGTTCGATCGTCTTGGGATCATAAGGCATGCATCACTCCTGGCGCCGGTCGGCTTTGCCGCGGCGTGTCCTGAAAAATGGAGGCGTTCTTTGGTTCAGGAGCAGCTACGGCTGCCGGTGCTCCGGTGACGTCCGGCAGCCGCAGCTAAGTCGAAACGCGTGCGGAGTTGCGGCGCAGGACGTCTGCGCGAAGCTCCGGACGAAAAAAGCGCGATGTGGCTTTGGAAACGATCTGGTGTCCATGGACGGTGGCTCAAGGAAAATAAGAAGAAAGCAAACGACGGTGTTAACCCGGCTCCGATCAGGAGGCCGCGGTGGTAAGTCGTGCGTCGCGTGCGCGAGCGTCTGCTGCTTGGGTTGCCACAATCATGAACCAAGAGTGCCCGATATGATCGCTCCTGCCAAGAGTGCATTCGCGCGAAAATCAAGATCTGTTCAAATCCCGTGGCGCGCTCTTTACCAGTTGATCGAGCACCGCGGCGATCTTCGGGTTACGCGCCTCGCTACGCCGGGTAATCGCATGGATACCACGGCAAACGGATGGCACCAAGGGTTTGACGAACAGCGCTCCGCCGAAATCTCTCAGCGCCAGCCCGGGCATCACCGAAATCGAGCACCGGGCTTCTACCAGTGCGAACACCACTTCGAAACTGTCGCTGAAGCCGTTGATGACGGGCTCGAAACCGATGTCGCGGCAGGCCTGGCGGATGGCCATGGAATAGGCGCTGGAGGCGACGTCAAGCGCCCAATGTTCATCCCTCAGCTGTGCGAGTTCGATGACGGGCTCGTTCTCCAGCCTGTGGCCAGCCGGCAGAAGCACGTAGAGCTGGTCGCGGCACAGAAAGAGCGTGTCGGCCGTGCCCTCCAGCGTATGCGGATCGAACGATATGTCGTCGGCAACGACGATATCGGCCTGCCAGGCCCGGAGCGCTGCCAGGCCTTCGGCAGGTCCCATCGTCGTCATGACGATGTTGAGATGCGGATGGTCGATCGCCAGTTGCCGTATTGCGGCGGGGATGAAGGACGAGGCCGCCGAGGGTTGGGCGACGATCCTGAGGTCGCCGGCGACGACGTTCTGCAGCTCGGCAATATCGGTTTTGGCTTCCTCGACGATGCCGAAGATCCGGTCGGCATGCAGGACGAGCCGCCGGCCGGCCGGTGTCAGCGTCACCCCTCGCCCACGCCGCTCGACGAGCGCAATGCCGACTTCGTCTTCCAGCTGGGCGATCTGCTGGGACACGGCCGACGAGGAAATGCCGAGCGCATCAGCAACCGCTGCCATCGTCTCGCGGCGCGAGAGCTCGCGAAGTGTGCGCAATCGGAAGAAATCCAAGCCCGTTTCTCCGGTTGATCAATCGGCCATAATTTCTAACCTATATGCTTATTTTAATTAAGTGGACCTGAAGAAAACGGCACCTTAGCCTTACATTCGCAAGCGGGGCATCGGTTCGAAAAAAGCCAAGATTGCCCGCCATCTCAAGAGACGAGTCACGGGGATATCGACAGGATGCAGCAGAGCGGCGTGCCCTATTTCAGCCAATGGGAAACACCCGGCATGACGTTGCCGGTGCTTGCCGAGGGATCGCAGGCCTTGCTCGGCGATCCACTCTGGCGCCATTCGGGAGCCGCGACGATCGAGGAGTATGCGCGCTGGGCGGTCAATGTCTGCGGCATGGCCTGCCTGAAGATGATCCTTGCCGCGCGTGGCGAAATCCATCCGACCCTCGAGCTTGCCCGCGCCTGCACCGCCTATGGCGGTTATGTCGTCAACGAGATCGATGCAACGATCAAAGGACTGATCTACGCACCCTTCGTCCGATTCGCCGCCGACCGTTTCGGGCTTAGCGCGGAGACGATCACCGGCGTCGAGACATCGGCCATTCCCGAGCTTCTGTCGAAGCGCCGGTTTTTCATCGCCTCGGTGAACTCGGGCATCCGCTGGCCGGAGCGCGAGCCGCCGTCGAAAGGCGGACATCTGGTGCTGGTGACGGCAGCCAGCGACGCGACAATCCGCTTTCACAACCCGTCCGGTCATGACGAAGCGAGCCAGGCCGATGTCACACTGCCGCTCGCCATTTTCGACCGTTTCTTCGCCAATCGCGGCATATCGGTCGACGCCTGACCTTTTTCAACACCAGATCGTTTCGGAGCCTTTCATGACCCCATCCCCAAACAGGCTGCGCATTGCCGTGCTCTTCGGCGGCCGCTCGGCCGAGCATGAGGTTTCCGTGCTCTCGGCAACCAATGTCATGGGTGCACTCAAGCCCGAGAAATACGACGCCGTCCCTGTCTTCATCACGCGCGAGGGGCAATGGCTGCTGAGCAATTTCGAGGACGGTATACTGGCGACGCCTTCATCGGGCACGGAAATCTGCCTGGTGCCGGGTGGGCACGGCCGGATGCTGGCGATGCCGGCTCATGGCGCGCCGCATGAGCTGGCGAGGATCGACATCCTGTTTCCCGTGCTGCACGGCCCGCATGGCGAGGACGGATCGGTGCAGGGCGCTACGGAGGTGGCCCGCGTCCCACTCGCCGGTTGCGGCATCCTCGGTTCGGCCGCAGCGCTCGACAAGGACATCGCCAAACGCCTGCTGAGGGCAGCGGGCCTGCCGGTGGCGCGCGCGGTGACGATCCATGAGGGTGCCGCCCCTTCACTGGCAGCCTTGGAAGGTGAGCTCGGCCTGCCGCTCTTCATCAAGCCTGCGCGCCAGGGATCGTCGGTCGGCGTCGCCAAGGTCCATGCCAGCCAGGAATTCGCGCCCGCCCTTACTGAGGCCTTCCGCCACGATCGCACGCTGCTCGCCGAGGAATTCGTGCGCGGCCGTGAGATCGAATTCAGCGTCTTGGAAGATACGGCAGGAGAACTCTTCGTCTCTCGGCCGGGCGAGATCGTGCCGGCCGAAAGCCACGGCTTCTATAGTTACGATGCCAAATATATCGACGAGAAAGGTGCTGTGCTGAAAGTGCCGGCCGAACTGCCGCAGGAGATCGAGACCGCCATGCGCGACGTGGCCTCAAAAGCCTTCAGAGCCGTCGGCTGCGATGGCATGGCCCGCATTGACTTCTTCCTGACGGATGACATGCAGTTCCTCGTCAATGAAATCAACACCATCCCCGGCTTTACCGATATCAGCATGTATTCCAAGGCGATGGCGGCAAGCGGCGTCACCTACGCCGAAATCATCGACCGCCTGGTGGATCACGGCCTGGCGCGGAGCCGACGGGCCGCCTGAGACGGGAGCTTGATCATGAACAGGCTGGTCTTGATTTCGGGATGTTCCGGCGGCGGAAAATCGACACTGCTTGCAGAACTTGCCGCCCGCGGTCATTCCATCGTCGAAGAACCCGGCCGGCGGATCGTCAAACAGGAACTCGAGGGCGACGGCGCAGCCCTGCCCTGGGTCGACATGGCGGCCTTTGCTCGCCGCGCAATCGAGATGGCGATGGCCGACCACACGGCGGCGCGTGAGCAGTCCGGCTGGACGTTTTTCGATCGTGGGCTGATCGATGCGGCGGCAGCGCTGCAGCACCTGACCGGAGAACAGGTCCTGGAGAAATTGAGCGCCGCCCACCGCTATCACCAGAGGGTTTTTCTCACGCCGCCATGGCCCGAAATCTACACGACCGACCCCGAGCGGCGCCATGGCTTCGACGAGGCGGTCGCCGAATATGATCGACTTGCCGCCGTCTATCCGACGCTCGGCTACGACGTCGTCACGCTGCCGAAAATCGTGGTCGCCGACCGGGCGGATTTCATCCTCGACTGCCTCTCTCCGGAAACGAGGCAGCAGTAGACGAGATCGTTAGGGTCTCTCTCGGCCGCCTTCTCGAAGGGGCTCAGCGCCTCCGAAAAACGCACCACTGGAACGACTGCCGGCCGCCACCCGGTGTCGTGTGTTCCTCCCGCCAGTCATGCTGAAGCGCGAAGGTGGACGAGAATTCGGTCGCAAGCGCCACCGCGTCGTAACGCTGGACCGGCAAGCCGCTGCACCGTTCCGGCCCGTCCGGCGCGAAGGTCGCGATGATCACGACGCTGCCCGGCGCCGTGCCGGTTTCGAGTGCTCGACGATAGGCCAGCCGCTGCTCTGGCTCGGTGAGGAAGTGAAAGACGGCGCGGTCGTGCCACACATCGTAATGGCGGTCGGGCTGCCATGACGTGACGTCGGCAACCACCCAGGCGATGCGGGCGGCTTCATCCCGCAGCCGCGCCTTGGCGACTTCGAGCGCCGGCGCGGCTATGTCGAGGACGGTGAGGTCGGACCACCCGCGCTCGACAAGACGGTCGACAAGGCTCGATGCGCCGCCGCCTACATCGATCAGCGAGGCCGTGGCCGGCAGTTGCAGCGCGTCAAGCGCCTGCAAGGAAGGCCCGGGCGTCGGCTGATACCAGCTGACGCTGTCGGCAGATTTCGTCCGATAGACCTCGTCCCAGTGTTCCCGCTTCTCGCCTGTCATCCGATATCCCCATCTCTTGCAGAGCCCGATTCCCTAACCGATCAACATGTAGGGACTGAGACGTCTGCAACCAGTCGCAGTGTACCCAGGACCATGTTCTCCGTTCAGGAAGCGAAGTGACGATAAACCAGATCCTTAGGGTCATCTCTGGGTGCAGCAGGATCGAGGCGTGCGCCCAGCCGTTCGGCAACGGCAGCGGATGCAGCATTGCCGGGAGCAATATAGCTGACCAGCGACGGCAGCTTGAGCGTCGCGAAGGCCCAGTTGCGCAGCGCCAAGGCCGCTTCGGTCGCATAGCCTCTGCCCTCGTATTCCTCGTAGACGAACCAGCCCAATTCCTTTTCGGGAAAGAGCGGTCCGTGATTGATCCCCACCTGACCGACGCATTCGCCGGTTTCGCCAAGCTCGATCGTCAGCGCTCCGTGCCCGAAAAGCTGCCACAGAGCGACGTCGTGACAGAACATCCCCCACGCCGCGCGCAGATCGAACGGACCACCCATTCCGATCGATCGCGGCGACGCCATGATCTGCGCATAGGCGGCGAAATCGCGATGTCAGGCATGCGGAGCCTGAGACGCTCGGTTCGAATGGTTATCGCGCCCGCTTCGGACAAGTCGCCTTCTCTGTCAGGTTGGGTTTGGAGTTTCGGCCGTTGAACGAAATATTCTAGCTTTCAAATGCCGAGGCGAATTGCAACGTCCCGCTTGGCGGAGATCCGCGAAAAACAATCCTCTGCACGAGCCGCGTATCGAGGTCGAGATACTCCAGTTGTCCATCGCTGCTGAAACCGACACGGCTGTAGATCTCGGGATTGCCGATCAGGGCGCATCCGCTGGCGCCCATCTCGTTCAACAATTCGAGACCCCGTGCAATCATCGCCTTGCCGATGCCCTGCCGCTGTCTCTCCGGCTTGACCGATATCGGCCCCAGCCCGAACCAGCCGTCATGCGCGCCGTTGATCGTCACCGGCGAAAACGCCACATGCCCGAGAATCTCGCCGCCCTGCTCGGCCACCAGCGATATCTTGAGATCGCCCGCCGCACGAAGTCTTCGGACAATTTCCGCTTCCGTACCGTCGCTGTAGGGCATCGGCTTGAAGGCGGTCGAGGTCAGATCATGAATCGCATCGATATCATCAGGCGTTTCGTCTCGGATAAGCATCTCTGTCAATTCCTCAAGCGCGTTGTCGTCAGGGCTGCCCGTACAAACAATGTCTTATCCCATTGAAACGGAGTGTCGTAGATCCCACGAAAATCTCGCGGAGATTCCGCTACCCCCTCTTCCGAAGAGGATTCCGAGGCTATAGACCTAAGCTCGTGGGCACCGTCCTGCTGATCGAAACATCGGAGCGTACCATCTCTGTCGGCACCGTCCGGAAGGTGGTTTGCGTCTTCGCAATCAGAGGTTCTGCGATGAATGATATCGCCGATCACGGTGTTCGTTTCGGACGAATTGCCGCCATGCTGCCGGTCAAGGACATGACCAAGGCCTATGATTTTTACGCCAATATCCTCGGCTTCAAGAAAACATTCGAGAACGGCAATCCTGTCGGCTTCATGATCCTGAAGCGCGATCAGGGTGAAGTGCATCTCACCTTGCAGCCGAACCACAAGGCTGCAGACTTCAATGTTGCCCACCTGATGGTCGACAATGTCGATGCCCTGCACACGGTTTGCCAGCAATATGGGCTGAGAATCATCAAGAGCCTTCAGGACAAGGACTACGGATTGCGGGCCTTCGTGTTTGAAGACCCCGACGGCAACCGTATTGACGTTGGCCAACCGATCTAAGCCAGCCATGAGAAGTGGATGGGGATACTGTCCCCATCCAACTTTCGGGCACATTCCCGGATTTCGCAGTGCTCGTCATTTGAGTCGAGCACCTGCATCTTGTCCATCACAGGGAAAGTCGAAGACCAGCAAGCCGGGCTCCTCCAGCGGCAGTTGCGCCACGACCTGCCCTTCCTGGTTCAGCACCGCCGTCGGCCCCCAGGCGATGCGCCCGTCGTGCTCGCCCGTCACGTCGGACGATATCAGCCACAAGCCTGTCTCGCGGCATCTTTCACCTCGAACGGCATTATGCAGCGGCTTGAATATTTCCGCCTTTTCCCGTGGCATCATGTTGTTGGACAGGCATAGGATCAGCGACGCGCCAGACGCGGCGACCTTTGCGGCCGCTTCCGGAAAATTGGTGTCGTAGCAGATGTTGATCCCGTAGCGTAGGGCACCGATCGCAAAGAGCGGACTGTCTTTTCCTGCCTCGAAAGCCCGTTCGCCACGCAACAGGTGGGCCTTCCGGTAGCGGCCGAGGAGAACGCCGCGCTCGACGACGACGGCGGTGTTGAACAATCGCCCGTCATCGATCTCGATCAGCCCCATGACCAGCACCGGTCCCGACTTCGGCAACCGATCCAGGACCGCCGCGAACTCGGCCGATGCGAGATCGAAGGCAACACACCGCGCCGATCGTTCATCGGTCAGGTAGCCCTGCAGAAAACCTTCTGGAAAGACCAGCAGGACCACGCCATCAGCCTCGGCGAGCGCCGCGACCCTAACCGCATAATCCAAGGCCGCTCCGACATTCTCCCGAAATTCCGGCGTCTGCGCGGCGGCTATCCGAATGCTCGTCACTTAGATCTCCGGGTTCTCGGCCGCGGCATCTCAGCAAAAGGCCCGGCACTGTGGCCGGGCCTCTCCTTGAAAAATCGGAAAACCTCAGAAGGTCGAGGCACCGCTGCCCCAGGGGCCGTGGTGGAAATCCCTACCATCAAGGCGGTCGAAGCCGTGGGCGCCGAAGAAGTCGCGCTGTGCCTGGATGAGGTTTGCCGTTCCCCTGCCCTGGCGATAGGCGTCGAAATAGGTCAGCGCCGAGGTCAGCGCCGGCACCGGCAGGCCGGCGGCAATCGCGGCACCGACGACACGGCGCAGCGCCGGGACCGATTCCTTGACCATGTCGGAGAAGGCTGGCGTGACGATGAGGTTTGCAGCATCAGGCGCCTTGGTAAAGGCCGAGGTGATCTCGTCGAGGAACTGCGAGCGGATGATGCAGCCGGCACGCCAGATCCTGGCAATCGTCGGCATCGGCAGTGACCAGTTGAACTCGCGCGACGCTTCCGCCATCACCGCGAAGCCCTGCGCATAGGCGCCGATCTTGGCGGCAAACAGCGCCAGTTCGAGATCCTTGTTGAGCTCGGGGCCGTAAGCGATCGGGAAGGACACGGCCTGCGTCCCGAAGATCTTTTCGGCGGCTTCGCGCTGCGATTTCATCGAGGAGAGGCTGCGGGCGGCGACCGCGGCTTCGATCGCCGTTGCCGGAATGCCCATGTTCTGCGCCTCGATCGCCGACCACTTGCCGGTACCCTTCTGGCCGGCCTTGTCGAGGATCATATCGACCATCGGCCCGCCGGAAACCGGATCGGTTGCGGCAAGCACCTTCTCGGAGATTTCGATCAGGTAGGAGTTCAGCCGGCCCTTGTTCCATTCGCCGAAGATGCCGGAGATTTCGGAGGCACTCTTGCCGAGGCCGTCGCGCAGGATGCCGTAGATTTCGGCGATCATCTGCATGTCGGCATATTCGATGCCGTTGTGGATGGTCTTGACGAAATGGCCGGCGCCGTCATTGCCGAGCCAGGCGACGCAGGGCTCGTCATTGTAACGGGCGGCAATCGAGGTCAGCACCTTCTCGACGCGCTTCCAGGACTCTTCAGTGCCGCCGACCATGATCGACGGGCCGTGGCGCGCACCTTCTTCGCCGCCGGAAACACCCATGCCGATGAAGGTCAGATCGGTATTCTTCAGCCGATCGAAGCGGGCGACGGTGTCGCGGAAATTGGCGTTGCCGGCATCGATCATGATGTCGCCCTTGGAGAGATGCGGGCGCAGCAGCTCCATCTGCTGGTCGACGGGCTCGCCCGCCTTGATCATGATGATGATCGGGCGCGGCGGCCGGATCGCATCGACGAATTCCTCGATGGTCTTGCAAGGAATGATCTGCTTCTTCAGATCGCCGGCGCTTTCGTAGAATTCGTCGGTTTTCTCCGGCGTGCGGTTGAAGACCGCGATTTTATTGCCTTTCTCCGCGATGTTGAGCGCCAGGTTGGAGCCCATGACCGCAAGGCCGATCAGTCCGATTTCTGCCTTTTCCACGACAAACCTCCGATGTGTCATTTGGACCGGTGTTGTGGCACTGTCTCGGTCAAACGGCAAGTCTCGCAAGGGTCTAATCGGTTCGCAAAAGCCAATGAAATGAAGCTTGCAATATCGCCGCTTGTCCGACAACCCGCCGGCTGGCGCCCAGTCCGGAAGCCCTGAGTTTTTCGTGCGCCCTGCCCGCAATGCCCTATCTCATGTTATCATCAGGGCATCGGGAGATATCACATTGTCATCGGGAAGACGAAAAGATACGGCTCTCCTGGCGGCCCGCGCCGGCCAGTACCGCGAGGCTATGCCGCCGCCGGCGCTGCGACGCCATTTCAGCCGCCTCTGGTCGCATGCGCTGCATGACGGACCGCCGGCAATGGTGGCGATCGTGCCGGACGGCTATTGCGACCTGCTCTGGATCGACGGCCGGCTGGTCGTCGCCGGCCCTGACCGGACAGCGGCCTTTCCCGTCATCCGGCCGGGCGCGACTGTCATCGGCGCACGTTTTGCGCCCGGCGCCGCAGCACCCTGGCTGAAAACGCCGCTCTCGGCACTGGTCGGGTGCTCGGTGCCCCTTGCTGACATCGGCCGAAAGGACACCGCCGAATTCGAAGCGCGGCTTGCGGATTGTCTCGACCCCCCGGCCGCCACGGCGCTGTTTAGCCGCCTGCTCGAAGAGACCGCGCGCAATGAGGAGGAGCCAGCCCGCGACGCCGCCATGATCTTCGCCGCCGCCGACAATGCTCGCCCGGTGTCCGGCCTGCTCGACCGCCTCGGCATGAGTGAAAGGCAGCTGCGCCGCCGCTGCCACCACCATTTCGGCTACGGCGCAAAGACGCTGGAACGGATTCGCCGGTTCCAGCGTTTCCTCGACCTCTGCCGCAGGTCGGGCGCTATGCCGCTTGCCCGCCTTGCGCTCGAAGCGGGCTTTGCCGACCAGCCCCACATGACACGCGAGGTCGGCGAGCTCTCGACGCTGACACCTGCCGTCATTCTCGGCCAGCTCAGCATACGGCAAAGAGCCGATTGACCGATTTGTTCAAGACGCTGCTGGCCGGTCTGTTATTCTGACGAAACCAAATGCCAGGGACCTGCAAGCCATGTCGACAATGCCCGCGAAAATCCTACACCTGTCGATAGAGCGCGACTGGCGCGACGTCTATGACTTCGCCGGCAAGCCAGAGAACATGCCGCTCTGGGCCTCCGGCCTTGCGACCGGCTTAGAGACTCACGGCGCCGACTGGATCGCCCACGGCGCTCTCGGCAGCGTCAAGGTGAGCTTCGTTCCTGCCAATGAATTCGGCGTGATCGACCATACGGTGACGATCGAATCCGGCCTCAGGGTTTATAATGCTCTGCGCATCGTGCCGAACGGCGATGGCTGCGAGGTCATGTTCACGCTGCTGCGCCTACCCGGCATGACCGACACACAGTTTTCCGCCGATGCCGCCCATGTCGAGAAGGATCTCGCCATGCTGAAAGCCCTGATGGAGAGATAGATGGCCGAGAAGACAGAAAACCACGACCGCCGCATCGACTATGTCGAATTCAACGTCGCCGACATCGCCGCCGCCAAAGCCTTTTACGGCTCGGCCTTCGGCTGGCGCTTCACCGATTACGGCCCCAATTATTGCGAATTCGACGATGGCCGGTTGAAGGGCGGCTTTTCCGATTTCGGACCGGTGCGGCCGGGCGGCGGCCCGCTCGTCGTCGTCTATGCCAGTGATCTGGAAGAAGTGCTGACCTCAGTCGAAAGAGCCGGCGGCACGATCTGCCGGCCGATCACCGATTTTCCCGGCGGCCGTCGCTTCCACTTCCTCGACCGCGATGGTTACGAGCTCGCCGTCTGGGCGGCTGCTTAGCCAGACTGCCCGAGGCAGCCGAGTTGGTCAGGCTGCCTAAGGCTGCCGACCTAGATCAGGCAGTCTGCGACAGCCGATCGAGATCTTCCATGACGAGCAGGGCGCCGATCACCGTACCGCCCGCATCGCGCAGCGGCGACATGCGACAGCGCACCTGCCGCGATTTGCCGCTGCCCGCCGAGCGCTCATAGGAATAGTCGATCTGTTCGCCGGCAAAACAGGCGTCGAGCTTATGCTTGGCGCATTCGGCAAACCGCTCCTCGCCGATGAATTCGGAAAGGTGACGGCCGATGAGCTCCATCGGCTTCCTGTTGAGATGGGCGCTGTTGGCTGGATTGGAATAGAGGTAGCGATAGTCCCTTGTCAGCACCGCCACGCGATCCGGTAGGCTTTCCAGGATTACCGCGTTGAGGAACTGGCCATTGTCGGTATCAGGCACATAGGCTGGCGGCGGCTCGATGCGCACATCCTGCGGCGAAGGCACGCGCCAGTCCGGCCCATGTGCCCCGAAATAGCGGTCGAGCAGGTAGGAAAGCACCGACGTGTGCTCCGTGACGCTGGCGCTGTCGTCGGCATCCTGGCTGATCAGATGGCTCACAAACTGTAGCTGCATGTAGACTTCGAGCAGATTGACTGCCCGGTAGGCGAGGATTGCCTCGACCAGCGGCTCGACATGGCGGTCGAGCGCCGTGACACGTTGATCGTCGCCCAGGCGTATGGCTTCCTCGATTTGCACGCAACGCAAGGAAAAAGCTCGAAAAAGCTCCAGCAAGACGCCTCCACTCCCATTGTCCCAAGAGACGAGTCCGAAACCTCACATGGCTGCATTTCCCAAAAATGCGCCTTCCGGTAGACATTATTCGCGTCTTGGTGGTGACGGGTAACATGAAGTGCCCTCAGATTCAATCCGAGAGCACCTGCCGCTTTTCACCGCTGATAAATGGGGGTGGACCTTTTTTAGAGTATGATGCCGAAAAGTGTCAGCGGTTTTCGGGCGACATCATGCTCCAACTATTATTCTGGAGCATCCTATTCTAAGGCGCGAGCGTCTGCTTGATCTGCCAGCGGTCGTGATACCAGAGCCACTGTTCCGGATATTCCCGCACCCAGCTTTCCACCTTGTCGTTGAGCAGCTGGGCGGCGGCCGGCAGGTCGAGGTTGCCCTTGGCATCGCGCGGCATGTCCAGCCGCGGCTCGATTTCCAGCCGGTAGCGATTTCCCGGCAGCCGGATGCAGCGCGCTGGATAGACTTCGCAGTCGAACTGACGCACCAGCTTCGGCAGCAGCGGATTGGTCTTGACGTCGCGCCCGAAGAAGGTGCCCTTCAGCCCCTTGCGGAATTTCTGATCGACCAGCACGCCCACGCCCTGACCTGCTTCCAACTGACGGGCGAGCGCGAAAGACGAGCCTGCGTGCGAGGGCACCAGCTTGCCCATGCGGGCGCTCCGGAAGTCGAACACCTTCTTGGCGACATAAGGATTATTCGGCGGCCGAAAGAGCACGGTCACGGTGAGCCCGAAGGCGGCTCCCGCCACCGGCAGCAGCTCGAAATTGGCGGTATGTCCGGTAAAGACGATGAAGGGGCGCGGATTGTCACGCAGGTCGAGGAAGATCGGGACGCCCGACACCTCCACCCTGCCCGGCTCCGACTTTTCAGGATCATAGTCGAACAACTGGTCGAGGAAGACGTATTCCGCAGCAAGCCGGCCCATATTGCCCCAGCTGGCGAGCGCGATCTCCTCGATCTCGGCCTCGCGCTTCTCGGGAAAGGCGTTGCGCAGATTGGTCAGCATCAATCTGTGGCGGCCGGTCAGCCGGCCGAGGCGTCGCATCATCCTGTCGGCAAAGCGGATCGCGCCATCGGCCGGAAACAGCTTCAGGAAATTCATGAAGCCGAACATCAGCTGAGCCACCAGCCATTGCTGGAAATTCCTGAGCGCCAGAACGATCCGGGTGATGAAAAGCTTCACGCGGTCAATCCATCTTCAGGATGATCTTGCCGAAGATCTGGCGCGATTCCATCCGCTCCAGCGCCCGGTCGATATCGCTGAAGCTGACCTCGGTATCGATGACGGGATGGACGAGCCCGCGGCCCATCTTCTGCATCGCATTCGCCATGTTCTCCATGCGGCAGCCGAAGGAACCGAAGAGCTTGAGTTGTTGCTGGAACAGCATCATCAGGTTCATCTCAGTGGAAACACCCGAGGTCGAGCCGCAGGTGACGAGGCGCCCGCCGCGCTTCATGCAGAGCATCGAGCCTGCCCAGGTGTCCTTGCCTACATGTTCGAAAACGACGTCGACGCCCTTCTTCTTGGTGAGCTTGCGCACCACGCCTTCGAAACGGTCGGTGCGGTAGTTGATAACGTGATCGGCGCCGAGCGCCTTGGCCTTCTCGATCTTGTCGTCCGAACCGACCGTGGTGATGACGGTGCAGCCGATCTTCTTGGCAAGCTGGATCGCCGCCGTGCCGATGCCGGAGCCGCCGGCATGGACGAGGATCGTCTCGCCCGGCTCAAGCTTGGCATTGTCGAACAGCATGTGCTCGACCGTGCCGAAAGTGACCGGAGCAAGCGCCGCGCCGATCGCGTCGACGCCGGGAGGGGCTGGCACCAGCAGGCGCGCCGGCAGGTTGACCTTCTCCTGGGCGAAGCCGTCGAGATGGAAGCCGTGCACGCCGGAGACATGTTCGCAGAGATTGTCGCGGCCTTCGCGGCAGGGGCGGCAGAGGCCGCAGGTGCGCGCGCCGTAGATGGAGACGAGCTGGCCCGGCAGCACGTTGGCAACGCCCGGCCCGATCGCCTCGACGACGCCAGAAGCTTCGGCACCGATAACCAGCGGCATCTTGCGCTTGGCGAATGCCATGCCGCGCCAGCCCCAGACGTCGATATGGTTGAGCGCCACCGCCTTGACGCGCAGCGTCACCTCGCCGGCACCAGGAGCGTCCGGTTCCGGCAGGTCGGTGATCTCAAGCTTGCGGTCATCGATCAGTTGCAAAGCGCGCATGGCAAAATCCCTCGCCTTCAAGACGGTCTTCTTGTTTTGAAATTGTCGCGAACCGCTTAAGCCGGTTCGAGCGCCATGACAAGGCTGGCATTCTGCCCGCCGAAGCCGAAGGAGTTGGAAAGCACGGCTGAAACCTGGGCTTCCCGCTTCTTGTTCGGCACGACATCGAGAACGATCGACGGATCGGGGTTGTTGTAGTTGATCGTCGGCGGCAGCGTTCCAGTCAACATCGTCTGCAGCGAGAACACCGCCTCGACGGCACCCGCCGCTGTCAGCGTATGGCCGATCATCGACTTGTTCGACGAAACCGGAATGCCGACAAGCCGATCGCCGAACACGGCCGACATCGCGCCATACTCCATCTTGTCGTTCTCCGGCGTCGAGGTGCCGTGCGCATTAATGTAGCCGATGCCGCTCTCGTCGATGCCGGCATCGGCAAGGGCCGCGCGGATCGTCGCGATTGCCGGGCCGCCATCGGGCGACGACCGGGTGCGGTGGAAGCTGTCGGCCTTGTCGCCAGCGCCCTTCATGATGCCGAGCACCTTGGCGCCGCGGGCGACCGCTGATTCCAGCGATTCCAGCACCAGCGTCGCCGCGCCTTCGGCGATGACGAAGCCGTCGCGATCCTTGCTGAACGGCTTGGAAGCCTTGGTCGGCGGATCGTTCTGTGTCGAAAGAGCTGACAGCAACGAGAAGCGGATCAGCGCTTCGGCACTCAGCGATCCATCGGTCGCGACCGTCAGTGCGCGATCGCTGCGGCCTTGGCGGATCGCCTCGATGCCGAGCTGGATCGCCGTGACGCCGGAGGCGCAGGCGGTCGACAGCGTGACGGGAAGGCCGCGGGTGCCGAACCGGTCGGCAAGGCGCTCGGAAATCGCACCGAACAGGGCCGCCTCATGGAAGGCCGGATCCGGACGCTGGCGCAGCGCCGTCAGGAAGCGCTCATAGGCATCCCCCGGATGGTCGGAAGCCGGCGAACGGTCGGCAAGCTCGAAGCGCGCACTCCACTCCGGCTCGATCGGCGGGGCGGCGAGGAATAGCGGGCCGTTGAAATCGCCGGAAAGGCCGGCGTCGGCGAGCGCCTCGATCGTCGTTTCGCGGGCGAAGGCATAGGAGCGCTCGACGGCGTTCGGCAACGGAATGCCGATGAAATCGACGGTGCCGGCGATCCGCGTCGACAGGCCCTCGGTCGGGAAGCGGTTGATCTCGTGGATGCCCGATGTGCCGGAGGTAAGGGCTGCCCAGTTGTCACTGAGGCCCTGGCCGAGCGAAGTGATGATGCCCATGCCGGTTACGGCGACGATCGGACGGCCGAGATGATCCTGGTAAGCGGAAGCTGTCATATCTCTCACTCCTCACGCATCTGCGGAAAGAACGGCAACGCCCTCGCCGCGCTGGTGTCCGACCATGGTCACGACGGCGGCGGTGATCCCTGCCCGCATCGGCGCCTCATGGGCGGCGTCGAATGGCGGAACCTTGGCCTTGCCGTCGACGGCAAGGGCGGCGAGCGCAAGACCCAGCGTAAACTGCGTCTCGATCGTATGGCCGGTGACGCCGCCGAAGCCGCGGATCGCAACGTCCGGCAATTGATGCTCGAGCACCGCCCGCTCGCGGGCGGCAAGATCGTGCATGCCGGTCGATCCGGAAAAGATCGCCGTGCTTTCAGTGGCAAGCCCGGCAGCCGGCGCCAAAAGCCGCTCCAGCCGGACTTCGAGATTGCCGGAATTGCGATTGCCGCGGTCGCCCTCGACTGCATCGATGACGGCATAGATATGGGCGCCGCGGGCTTCGGCGTGTTTGCGCGATTCCAGCACCAGGAAGGCGCCTGCCGAACCGGTGATCATGCCGCCGCCGTCGCTCGGCCTGCGCGACCAGAGCGGCACCCAGTCGCCGCGCGCATGAGCGCCGATCGCCTCGGTGAGCAGGATCATGTCGGGCCGTTCGGCCGCGAAGGCGCCTCCAACAAGTGCATGTGAGGATTCGCCTGATTTGATGCGGTAGAAGGCGGTCTCGACGGCGGATATGCCGGCTGCTTCCTCGCCCATGAAGGTACGCGACGAGCCGGTGACCTTGTGCACGATCGAGATATTGCCGGCGAGCAGGTTGGAAAGCTGGGCGAGGAACAGCGTCGGCCTCAGCTCGGTCGTCAGCTTCTCGTTGAGCAGCAACTCGCGGTCATTGCGCTTCAGCGCCTCGTCGACGATCAGCGTGTCGACATTGATGTCGCGCTCGCCGCCGCCGGCCGCCACGATCATGTCCATCGTGCCGCAGGCCTCGATATCGTCCTTGAAACCGGCATCGTCGAGCGCAAGGCCGGCGGCGAAGACGCCGATGCGCTGCCAGTTCTCCATCTGGCGTTGATCGCCGCGCTTGGCGATCTGCTGCGACCAGTCGATCTCGGGCAGCGGATGCACCGGATAGGGCTTGAACTTTTCGGTCTCGACGATCGCTTTGGGCGCACTGGCGGCCGAAAGCAGCGCGATATGCGCATCCTTGCCAACGCCCTGACAGGTGACGATGCCGATGCCCGAGATGACGACGTCGTTTGCAGCCTTGCTCATCCAATCACTCCCTGCGCCGCGATCGCCTCGAGAAGCCCGATCTCGCCGGCACGTTTCTTCACGATATCGCCGAGCGGCACCTCGGAAAACGGCATGGTGCGCAGTTTCAGCTGCGCATCGCAGACCTTCTTGCCGCCGCTGGTGATTCTAGCCTTGGTGACCGCGAAACCCGAACCGTCATGCTCGAGCACCGCCTCGATGTCGAGCACGGCTTCCGGTTCGACGAAGGTGCGCATCTTGGCGCCGTCGACCGTCATCAGGAAGGGCATGGCGGCAAAATTGGTGACGGCAAGCACCAGCATGCCGGAGGCCTGGGCCATGGTCTCGATCAGCAGCACGCCGGGAACGAGCGGCATGCCGGGAAAATGACCCTCGAAGACGGGGCTCTTCGCCGGCACGACGGATCGCGCCTTAAGCGTGCCCTTCTTCAGGTCCACCGCTTCGACGCGGTCAATCATCTGGAAATATTCCAGCAGCATTCGGATCCTCCGGCCCGACAGGCAAGATCCGCCCGCCGGTGACGCCTAAAGCGCGTCTGGTTCGCACTTTAGGTCTTTGTTTTATGCATGCCGTTGTCCCAAAACCGCTGCGCACTTTTGGCCGGCATGCACTAGTTAGGAACGAAACCGCCCGGCCGCCATATTCACGGCGGCAGGGCGTTCAAAAAAGACTGTTATATCGCTCAGGCCTTGGCTGCTTTGAGCTCGTCGATCTTGGCGCAGAGGTTCTTCAGCACGAAGTATTCTTCGGTGGAAACCTTGCCTTCGTTGACTTCCTGCGTCCACTTTTCGAGCGGGATCTTGATGCCGAATTCCTTGTCGATCGCAAAGACGATGTCGAGGAAATCGAGGCTGTCGATACCGAGGTCGTCGATCGTATGGCTCTCCGGCGTGATCGTCGCGCGGTCGATCTCGCTGGTTTCTGCAATAATGTCGGCAACTTTATCGAATGTAGCGGTCACGCGCTGTACCTCATGAAATGACGATTTAAACCCCCTCATAGGCAAATCCATTTCAAAAGCCAATGCTTTCGTCCCGGCGTTGCGGCAATTTGCCGGCTGGGTGTTGCCTAAACAGCAATGGAATGCCGGCCTTTGCCGTCACCCAGGGCGCGAGGCGACGCTGCTGCAGAAAACCCGTCTCGCCGGCGAGGGCGAAGAAGCCGTCCGAATCAAACCCGCGGACGGCCTCGTCTCGACGCCGCACTTCCAATAACAGCCAGGGCACGCAAACTTTGATCTGGATCAAATCGCGATCCGGCCAAAATTGATAATCATCAAGCCGCGCTGGAAGAAATCGGGATAGCCGAACCCGCAATCGCGGCGTAATCGTCTAGGGTATGCCCGGCATGCGCAACCACACCCGGCACATGCGGATTTCGAAGGGATCAGGACATGGACGTCGCACGCAGTGAGGTTTCCGACGCCGGCACTCTCGCCGCCTGCCGTTCCTGCCAGGCGCGGCACGGCGTCGTCTGCGGCGCGCTGTCGAGCAGCCAGCTCCGGGAGCTTGGCCGCCACTCGCTGCGCCGCAAGGTCGATGCCGGCAGCGAGATCATCGCTCAAGGCTCGGAAAGCTCCTTCTATTCGAACATCATGCGCGGGGTGGTAAAGCTCTGCAAGGTGATGCCGGACGGGCGCCAGCAGATCGTCGGCCTGCAATTCGCCCCCGATTTCGTCGGCAGGCCATTCGTGCGTGAAAGCACGCTGTCGGCCGAGGCTGCGACCGATTCCGAAATCTGCGTCTTCCCGCGCAACCTGCTCGACCGCATGATATCGGCGACGCCGGAACTACAGCGCAGCCTGCACGATCAGGCGCTGAAGGAGTTGGATGCCGCGCGCGAATGGATGCTGACGCTCGGCCGACGCACCGCCGAAGAGAAGGTCGCAAGCCTGCTCCACCTCATCGCCACCCATGCCGAACCGCAAACGGCCACAAGCACCGCCTTCGATTTGCCACTATCCCGCGCCGAGATCGCCGATTTCCTCGGTCTGACGATCGAAACCGTCAGCCGCCAGATGACCAGGCTGCGCAAGAGCGGCGTCATTCGCATCGAGAACTTCCGACGTATCATCGTCCCCGACATGGATGAGCTGGAGAGGATGATCAGCGCGTAAACTGGGATCAGCTGCCGATTTCGGGTCAGGCGCTGATCTGAGATCAGCGCATAAAAGGGATCAGCTGTCGATTTGCTGATCCGAGATCAGCGCGTAATGACCACGCGGGTATTGGCAAGGCCGGCCTGCCGCGTCAGCGAGAAGAATTGGGCGGCATTGTCGGGATGCAGGCGAACACAGCCATGCGAGGCCGGCCGGCCCAGGCGCTTCAGGTCGAAAGTGGCGTGAACGGCGTAACCGCCGTTGAAGAACACGGCGTACGGCATCGGCGCATTGTCGTATTTGCGCGAGCGATGATCGCGCGACAGCCACTTGGCGCTCCACGAACCGGTTGGCGTGACATAGCCGTTGCGCGCGGTCGAAACCTTCCAGCGGTACTTGACGAAGCCGTTCTCGGAAACGGTCATCGTTTGCTTGCCGATGCTGATATTGGCGACCAGCGTTGCTGCCTGAGCGGCAACGGGAGAAAACTGCAGCAATAAACTTGCGGCCGCAGCCGCCAAAACCCGCCTCATGATACCCTCTTATCGCCTTGGCGCAGTTTAATTGCGCCCCCACGAAAGAGAGACTACGGCAATACTTATTATATTGCTTTAATCCGAATGGTAATCACAACTCTAACGGCGCATGGCAGCAAGCGGGTGCGCCGCAGGCTTACTGAAGCTTACGCTTCGCCCCAAATTGATTGAGCTGCTGGTAGGCCTTGTTCATCTTCTCGCGGATCGAGGCCATGGTGCCGAGATTATGGCCGCAGGCGGCACAGGTGATGATGTCGGTCTCCCGGATCTCGGGACGCTCGAACTTCATCTTGGTGCTCTTGCACTTCGGGCACGGTAATTCAACCTGAACTGTCATCACTCTGCTTCCGGTCTGGTGGAGGTAGGAGGCGTTTCGCATAAACGTTTGAGTGGGAGCTGTCTACCGAGGCGTGGTCGTACCGTGCCGCCTCTACAGAAAACACAAGAAAAGCCCGAACGTCACACCGGCGAGCACCATGCAGCTGGCATAAAACACCGATACGCCGTCCTCGATGTCGCCCGAGGTCGCCACGTCGCGGCCGGCGTCGTTGATCATCGGTTCACGCACGATGACGCCGCCATAGATGCGCGGGCCGGCGAGCTGGACGTTCAGCGCGCCTGCCATGGCCGCCTCCGGCCTGCCGGAGTTCGGCGAACGGTGCAAGGCCCCGTCGCGCATCGCCACGCGGATCGCCTCACGGCCGGCGCTTGTTCCCCGCCGGATCCAGGCTCCGGCGGCAATCAGCAGGATGGAGAGGCGCGCGGCCGGCCAGTTGGCGACATCGTCGAGCCGAGCGGCCGCCCAGCCGAAGTCGATGTATTTTTCCGACTTATGGCCGATCATCGAATCCGCCGTGTTCAGCATCTTGTAGGCGAAAAGCCCCGGCAGGCCGAAGACTGCATACCAGAGCGCCGGTGCGACGACGCCGTCGGAGAAATTCTCGGCAAGGCTTTCGATCGCCGCGCGGCAGACGGCAGGCTCGTCCAGCGTCTCGGGATCGCGCCCGACGATGCGGGAAACGGCGGTCCGCCCGCCGGCAAGCCCCTCGTCGCGTAGCGCGACGGCGACGGCCGCGACGTGATCGGCAAGGCTTTTCTGCGCCAGGAAGATCGCCACCAGCCCGGTCTCCAGCAAGATGCCGACAAGGCCGAACAGCGCGAAGAACCGGTTGAACACGAAGCCTGCGGCCAGCGCCAAAAGAAGCAGCGCCAGGATGGCAGCGACGCCGTTCATCCGGCGTTGCGACCCCGTGAGGCTTGCGGGATTGAGCTGCCGGTCGGCATAGGAGATCGCCGCGCCGAACATGACGACGGGATGCGGCACCCGCAACCACAGCCATTGTGGATCGCCGGCGATCCGGTCGAGCAGCAGCGCCAAAAGCAGCACGAGAAGGTTTTGGTCGATCGTCATCGCTTAAATCTCTGAAGGGCTTCGCCAAGCCGCCTGTCCGCCGCCGGATCGGGAGCAAGCCCGAAACGCAACCAATCCGGCGCATTATCGAACTTGCGGACGAGAATATGATGCTGGCAGAGATATGTGTAAATGTCGCTCGCCCTGGCGTCATTGACAAGGGTAAACAGCGCCGTGCCCCCTGCTATCCGCAACCCGGCACCATCCAGCGCCGTATGCAGGCCGATGCTGCGCTCCTCGATGCGGCTGTGGATCGGAGAAACGTCCGAACGCAGCAGCGAAGCGGCCAGCGAAAGCGCCGGGCCGGAGACGGCCCAGGGGCCGAGCCAATCCTCGAAGCGTTCGAGAATATTCTCCCCCGCAATCGCAAAGCCGAGCCGCAGGCCGGCAAGCCCGAAGAACTTGCCGAAGGAGCGAAAGATCACCAGATTGGAAAGCTGCGGCGCACGGGATGCAAGGCTCAGCGCCGGATTTGTATCACCGAAGGCCTCATCGACGACAAGAAACCCGTTTGCAGCCTTTATCCTGTCGTGCAGGGCGACCAGCGTTTCGGCCGGCCATATCCGCCCATCCGGATTGTTCGGATTGACGACGACGGCCAGCCGATGCGCGGCTCCGATCGCGGCAACATCGTTGACCGCATCGACGGCAAAACCGGCCGAGGTGAAGGCACGCGCATATTCACCGTAAGTCGGCGACACCACGGCGATCCTATCGTCCGTCACGGCGATGCGTTCATCCGCGCCGACCAACCGCGGCAAAAGCTGAATGACCGATTGCGTACCGGGCACGGGCAGCGGCAGAATCTCGCCGCTGCCGTAATGGTCGCGCGCTGCAAACCTTGCCGCGTCGACCAAATGCCTGTCCGGCAGGCGGTGCCAAGCCCGTGCAGGAATCTCCGGCAGGGCGACGGGGCACGGATTGATGCCGGTGGAAAGATCGAGCCAATCTTCCGGCCTGCCGCCGAAAGCGGTGGCAGCGGCGGTGATGCCGCCGCCATGGACGATCGGTGCGCTCATGCAGCCGTTGCTCCGGCCAGATCGATCAGATGCATGTAGGACCCCGCCACCTGCCCGCACCGGAGCCCGGCTGCACCCAGATCGGTCCCGAGCGCATCCTGCACCTGAAAAAGCCGCTTGCCCTCGCCCTCGGAGACGACGCTGGAATAGTGGAATTCATGGGCCGTCATCATCCGCGCGAAGAAGGCGCCGTCGAGCGGCACGACACGGCGATAGCCGAGATGGCGCGTTCGCTCGGCATAGCTGGTAACGACCGGCAGCAGGCCGAGCATCTGATGGCGCTTGCCCTCCGCATCGATCAGCCCGTTGCCGAGCACCATATAGCCGCCGCACTCGCCGTAAATCCGGACGCCGCGCGCCGTCGCGTCGAGCATGCCGGCGCGGAAATTCTGCGCCTCTGCGAGCCGTCCGGCGTGCAACTCAGGATAACCGCCAGGCAGATAGATCGCATCGGCGTCGTTAGCTGGTGCCTCGTCGGCAAGCGGCGAGAAGAAGGAGATCGCAGCACCCCGGCGACGCCAGCCGAGCAGCATATGCTCGTAGGAAAAGGCAAAGGCGACATCGCGCGCCACGGCGATGCGTGCGCCCAGCGGCGGCAACCGGTCGATATTGGCGGCCGACGGCCGGTTGAGCCCTTGCTTCGCAATGCGTAGCAGAAATTCGAAATTGCATTCCTCGGAGACCGCATCCGCTGCATGGTCGATGAAATTGTCGAGCGTCGCATGTTCGCCGGCCTGGACGAGGCCGAGATGGCGTTCCGGCAGGGAAAGCGCCTTGTCGTTGCCGATGACGGCGATGACAGGCATGCGGATAGCCTCCAGCGCCTGTCGCAGCATAGCTTCATGCCGGTCACTGCCGACCTTGTTGAGGATGACACCGGCAACGCGGACATCGGCGCGGAAGCCGGCAAAACCGGCAACCAGCGGCGCCACCGACTGCGACATGCGCGAGGCGTCGACGACGAGCACCACGGAAAGCCCGAGCTGAGCCGCGAGATCGGCCGCCGTTCCCTTTCCGTCGGCCGCGCCGTCGAAAAGCCCCATCATTGCCTCGATGACAAGGATACGGTCGCCGGAGCGGTGAAGGGCGCCATTGGCCGAGATTAGCTCCGGGCGCATCGCCCAGGGATCGAAATTCAGGCAGAGCGTGCCGCTTGCGGCCGCATGAAAGGCGGGGTCGATATAGTCGGGGCCAGCCTTGCCGGGCGCGACCGCGACGCCGCGCCGGCGAAGCGCACGGAGCAGCCCGAGCGTCACCGTCGTCTTGCCGGCGCCGGAGGAAGGGGCTGCGATCAGGAGGCCGCTCATGCCCGCACCTTGCCGGACCGGCGGAATGGATCGGGTTGCAGGCGCCGCCCCGCGAGCGCACCAAGCCAGTCGAGTGAAGCTCGGAGCCGGACCACCTCACCGACGACGACCACCGCCGGCGGCTCCAGCCCGGAGACAGCGACGGCCTCAGTCGCCTCCCCGAGCGTCGTTTCCAGCACCTGCTGCCGGCCAGTGGCAGCATTGCAGACGAAGGCAACGGGCTCCGACGGCAGCCGGCCTGCGGCGATCAGCCGGGCGCTGATCTCGCCGATATGCTTCATCGCCATGTACATGACGATGACGGGCGAGCCCTGGCCAATCGCCTCCCAGTTGATCCTGTCGGGCACGATGCCGGACGAATCATGGCCTGTAAGGAAGGTCACGGCATGGTTGATGTCGCGATGCGTCACCGGGATGCCGGCATAGGCGAGTCCGCCGATACCGGCGGTGATGCCGGGCACGATGCGGAAGGGAATGTTGTGTTCGGCCAGCGTCAACGCCTCCTCACCGCCGCGCCCGAACACGAAAGGATCGCCGCCCTTCAGCCGCAGCACCCGCTTGCCGGCGCGCGCCAGCTCCACCAGCCGCAACGAAATGTCGCGCTGTTTCGCCGAAGGCTTACCGCCGCGCTTACCGGCATATTCCACCAGCGTTTCCGGCCGCGCCAGCGCCAGGCATTCCTCGTTGACCAGCGCGTCGTGGACGATGACGTCGGCCTCGAAAAGCCCCTTGGCGGCGAGCAGCGTCAAAAGCCCGGGATCGCCGGGACCGGCGCCGACGAGCCAGACGCTGCCCGGCTCAAGCACCGGAAGATGGGAGAATGCGGCATCGATCATCCTGCTGATCTAGGCCCCGCAAAGGGCAAGGTCAACGCCGCGCCCATCACCTCACTTGAAGTTGCTAAGACGACCATGACTCACTTTGCAAAGAGGCGGATTCGAATTCTCGAAAAACCGGCACAACAATATGAATATATTATCATATATCGAAAGCCGGCGCGATGCGCCGGCTCACCCATCCCTCAGGCTGCAAGCAGCGTGTTGCGGATGAGGTCGAGGACCTTCTCCGATTCAATACCGGTGCAGACGACCTGGCTCGGCAGGCCATCCCAAGCGCCGTCAGGCGGAAAACGCCGCCCATCCGGCCTGACGATCGTCTGACCATCGGCGATGCCGCCGCAGACGACGCGCACCGCCCCCGATATCGACGAGAACAGCTCCGGCACCACGACATAGACGCAGGCGCAACTGTCATGCACCATCATGCCGTCTTCGACCGCGTGCTTGTAGAAATCGATGTAGGACTGCGAGAGTGCGTCGAGCTGCTTCACCGCCTTGTCACCCCTAGCCGCCATCTCGCCGAGATAGCTGCGGCTCATCGTGGTGATCGCGGTGACGTCGAGGCCGATGACGGCGACCTTCCAGGGCGCGGTCATGACGATGTCGGCAGCTTCGGGATCACCGTGGATATTGGCCTCGGCGACCGGCGAGACATTGCCCGGCACATAGAAATTGCCGCCCATGATGACGACGTCCTTGGCCAGCGTCGCAATCTCGGGATCTTCCTTCAGCGCCAGCGCCAGATTGGTCATTCGGCCAACGGCGACGAGTCGCACTTCGCCCGGATGAGCGCGCACCGTGTCGATGATAAAGCGATGCGCCGGGCGCGGATCGAGCGGCAGGTCGATCGTCTCGGGCACATCGATATCGCCGAGGCCGTTCTCGCCATGCACCATGGCCGGCCACGGCCGCTCCGCGCGCGCGGAATCGATGGTGACGCTGGCGCCTTTGGAAACGGGTGCCGCAATATTCCATTCGCGCTTGAGGAAGAGCGCATTGCGCGTCGTCGTCTCGACCGAGGCGTTGCCGAAGACCGTGGTGATGCCGAGGAGGTCGATTTCGGGATGACGATGCAGAAACAGAAGCGCCATGGCGTCATCGACGCCAGGGTCAGTGTCGTAGATGACCTTGTGCATGAGATATCCTCTAGATGTGAACCGTGAAGCTGCCGAACGGCGCTGCGAATTGGCGCCACCATAACGTCCACTAGGCTTTCTGCAACCCGCTGCGGGCAACTGCCGCCGTCGCATGTGCAGATTTGATCTTGGCGACAGCAAGCTCGGCATCCGGCCCCGCAGCCGCCAGCGCAGCTGCCTCGGAGACCCCATGGCAGCCGACGCGGGCAAAGACGATCGCGGAAGGATTCGCCAGTCGCGGCGTCTCCTCCTCGAGCCGCAGCGCGCCGAAAAACACGGCGGGCACGGAAAAATGCGCGGCAACGGCAAGGATCGCGGGCTCCAGTCTTCGGCTGTCGATCGAGGCAATGGCTGTGAGTTCCGCCGCGCTTATAGCGACTGCGTCGAGCGCCTCGATCGCAAGCGCCAGCATCTCGGCAGGCGGCGTGCCGCGCTCGCAGCCGAGCCCGAGCACGTGGCGCCTCGCCGTATCGAAAGAGATATCGCTCATGGAAACCGTCAAATACGCCCTGCCCATGTCTTTGCAGCCATTGCAGCTTGGGGCGGCAAATGCAACAAGGCCGTTCGAAATCCCTGCCCGGAAAACCACCTTGCCCGATATCGCCTTCCATCTGCTTCTGCTGCTCTGCGCCGTGGCTTTCTTTGCCGGGTTGGTCGATTACATTGCCGGCGGCGGCGGCCTCATCACCGTCCCCATCATGCTGATCGCGGGCATTCCGCCGCTCCAGACCCTCGGCACCAACAAGGTGCAGTCCCCATTCGGCGCGGCCTCGGCCACGATCACCTATACCCGCAAGGGCCATGTGCAGCTTGCGGAACAACTGCCGATGGCGCTGATGGCTGTCATGGGCGGTTCGACCATCTTCCATTACCTCTGGCGTAATTGATAGGGTGCATCGCCTTCCCGCATGATCGGACTGCCTGGAACTGACGGGCGATCAAAAGGAGATGACCCGATGAACGACGCAAACACCAACGCAGAGCGCTATCTCGCCATCTGGAACGAGACGGATGCCGCTCGCCGTCGCGCTCTCATCGCCGAGAGCTGGAGCAAAGCCGCCACCTATATCGACCCACTGATGCGCGGCGAAGGCCATGAGCAGATCAATTCGCTGGTCGAGGCGGTACAAAGCCGCTTCCCCGGCTTCCGCTTCGCCCTGATCGGCGCGGCCGACGGCTACGGCGACAACCTGCGCTTCTCCTGGGGCCTCGGCCCGGAAAACGGCGATGCGCTGATCAAGGGCACGGATTTCGCCGAACTCGAAGGCGGCAAGCTGAAATCCGTCCGCGGTTTCATAGATTTGCTGCCGGAAGCCGCCTGATGACGCCGACCGCCCGCTCCCTTGGAGACCATCTGCGCGAATGGCGCCAGCGCCGCCGCATGAGCCAGCTCAACCTCGCGCTGGAGGCGGAGATCTCGCAGCGGCATCTGAGCTTCATCGAGAGCGGGCGCTCGACACCGAGCCGCGACATGCTGCTGCATCTTGCCGAACGGCTCGACGTACCCCTTCGCGATCGGAACCCGCTGCTGCTCGCGGCGGGTTTCGCTCCTGTTTTTGCCGAACGCGCACTCGACGATCCCGCATTGGAACCGGCCCGTCGCGCCATCGACATGGTGTTGAAAGGGCACGAGCCCTTCCCAGCAATCGCTGTCGACCGCCATTGGACACTCATCGCGGCCAATGCGGCCATCGCTCCGCTGCTCTCAGCCGTTTCCGACCAGTCTCTGCTCACGCCACCCGTCAACGTACTGCGCCTCAGCCTGCATCCACAAGGATTGGCGCCCCATATCAAAAACCTTTCCGAGTGGCGCGCCCACCTTATCGGCAGGCTGCGCCAGCAGTTCTCGGCTTCGGGCGATCCAATGTTGGACAAGCTTTTAAAGGAGTTGCTGTCCTATCCGGCGCCTAAAACTGCTGGCGAGGTCCATACCGACTACGCCGGCATCGCCGTTCCCCTTCAGCTTTCGAGCAAGGCCGGCTTGCTTTCCCTGATCTCGACGACGACTGTGTTCGGCACGCCCGTAGAAATCACTTTGTCGGAACTCGCGGTCGAATCCTTCTTCCCGGCGGATGAGGAAACGGCTGCCATCCTGCGCAGCCTCGCGCTCAACTGACCGCCTCAGAACTCCACGCCCGGTTGACCCTTGATGCCGGAGCGGAAGGGGTGTTTGACGAGTTCCATCTCGGTCACCAGATCGGCGATTTCGATCAATTCTTCCTTGGCGTTGCGCCCCGTCAGCACGACATGCGTCATATGGGGCTTCTCGCTCTTCAGAAAGGCGACGACTTCGTTGATGTCGAGATAGTCGTAACGCAACGCGATATTGATCTCGTCGAGCAGCACCATGGAATTGCGCTCGTCGCGGATCAGTTCCTTGGCCTTTTCCCAGGCGGCAGAGGCTGCGGCGACATCGCGGGCACGGTCCTGCGTTTCCCAGGTGAATCCCTCGCCCATCGTGTGGAACTGGCAGAGATCGGAGAAATGCTTCTCGATCAGGTCTCGCTCGCCGGTCCACATCGCGCCCTTGATGAACTGCACGACGGCAGACGGCTTGCCATGGGCGATGTGGCGGAAGATCATCCCAAAGGCAGACGAGGACTTGCCCTTGCCCTTGCCGGTATGGACGATGATCAGCCCCTTGCCATCCGTCTTGGTGGCCATGATCTTGTCGCGCGCGGCCTTCTTCTTCGCCATCTTCTCGGCGTGGCGCGCATCGTCCTTGCCGCTCCCGGCTTCTCCGATCTCGGCGTTCGTGGTCTCGTCGCTCATTGGTTCACCTCATTCTGTTGTCTGGCGGCCAGGTCGAACCGAGCCGAATTGCTGCGCGGCGTCCAGAGGCTGCGGTCGATCGCCTCAAGCAGCCGCTCCCTCATCTCGTCGAATGCTGCAGGGTTCTTCTCGATCATGAAATCGCGCACGCCGTCATCGGCGACGAAGGCCTGGTAGACGGCATCGAAGTGATGTTCGCCGACCGCCCCTGTCGTCGCCGAAAAGGCAAAGAGATAGTCGACGGTGGCGGCGATCTCGGCCGCCCCCTTGTAGCCGTGGCGCATGACGCCTGCGATCCATTTCGGATTGACGACGCGACCTCGCACGACGCGGCCGATCTCCTCCTCCAGCGAGCGGATCACCGGCCGCTCCGGCCTGGAATGGTCGTTGTGATAGATCGAAGGCCGTGCGCCGGTGAGCTGTTCTGTGGCGGCGGCCATGCCGCCCTCGAACTGGTAATAATCGTCGCTGTCGAGCAGGTCGTGCTCACGATTGTCCTGGTTCTGAATGACGGCTTGCACCGAGCGCAGCCGTTCTTCGAACAGGCCGCGTTCGGCCTTGCCCTCCTCGCCGGCGCCATAGGCATAGCTGCCCCAGACGAGATAGGCCTCGGCAAGATCGGCGCGCCGTTCCCAACCCTTCTCGTCGATCAGCGCCTGCAATCCGGCGCCGTAAGCGCCGGGTTTCGAGCCGAACACACGGTAGCCTGCCCGCCGTTTAGCCGACACCTCGTCGAGGCCGGCGGCCGCAAGCCTAGCTGCCTCGCCGCGCATCCGCACAGCGATGGGATTGTCGGCTTCGTCCTCTTCAAGCGCGCCGACGGCGCGGATCGCCTTGTCGAACAGCGCAATCTGCTCGGGAAAGGCATCGCGGAAGAAGCCGGAAATGCGGAGCGTCACGTCGACGCGCGGCCGCCCGAGCATCGCCGGCGGAATGATCTCGTAGCCGGTGACGCGCCGCGAACTCATGTCCCAGAGCGGCTTGACGCCGATCAGCGCCAGGGCCTGGGCGATATCGTCGCCGCCGGTGCGCATGTTTGACGTGCCCCAGGCCGTCAACCCGAAGGAGACAGGCCATTCGCCGTGATCCTGCACATAGCGGCGTACCAGCAACTCCGCCGATTTTTTGCCGAGCTCGTAGGCGGCCGGCGTCGGCACGGCGCGGCTGTCGACGGAGTAGAAATTCCGCCCGGTCGGCAGTACATCGGGCCGCCCGCGCGTCGGTGCGCCAGAGGGGCCGGGCGCGACGAAGCGGCCGTCGAGGCCGGCGAGCAGGCCAGCGATTTCGGCCGGCCCGCAGGCCAGAATGGAGGGCTTGAGGCGGGTTTCGATCTCGGAGAGTACACATCTGGTTTGGGACCAGAGGGTCGGGCATTCCATCTCACCGGAAACAAACTTTGCCGCCAGCAGTTCGATGCGCTCGACAGTGTCTCCGTTGGTTCGCCATGGAGCATCGAGAATATCTGCGAGGATTGCGGGCCGTGGACCGGTCCAGGGAGCGGCCATTTCGGTGTTGAGAGGGTCGAAGATGGAGGCACCCCCCTCTGTCCTGCCGGACATCTCCCCCACAAGGGGGGAGATCGGCAAGTCGCTTGGGCTTCCCGAAAAAGAACCGTTTGAAGATGCCGCACCTGCGACACATGAGATTAAGCGAGGCCTCTCATCCCCGATCTCCCCCCTTGTGGGGGAGATGTCGGGGAGGACAGAGGGGGGTATCCCCCGCATGCCGCCGCCCAAGCCCGCATCCGCCGCAATCGCCCGGTGCAAACTCGCATCCCCACCCTCGCCCAGCCCGCGCGGCACCCGCGCCAGCGCCACGGTCAGGTCGGTCAGCAGCCGCCCCTCAGGCGACACACCGAAGACATGCAGCCCGTCGCGGATCTGCATTTCCTTGAGGTCGCAGAGATAGGCATCGAGCTTCTTCAGCGCCTCGCCCTCGCTTTCGCCCTTGGCAATCCCGGCATCCCGGTCGAGGCCGATATCGGCAACGAGCTCGAGGATCTGCCGGCTGAGCAGACGAATGCGGCGGGGATCGCCGCCGGAGGCCTCGTAATATTCGTCGACCAGCGCCTCCAGATCCTTGAGCGGTCCGTAGCTCTCGGCCCGCGTCAAAGGCGGTGTCAGGTGGTCGATGATGACGGCGGCAGTGCGGCGCTTGGCCTGCGTGCCCTCGCCCGGATCGTTGACGATGAAAGGATAGAGGTGCGGCAACGGCCCGAGAATCGCTTCCGGATAACATGTCTCCGACAGCGCCAGCGCCTTACCCGGCAGCCATTCCAGATTGCCGTGTTTGCCCATATGGATGATCGCATGGGCACCGAACTCGCGGCGCAGGAAAGCATAGAAGGCGAGATAACCGTGCGGCGGCACGAGATCCGGCGAATGATAACTTTCCTTCGGATCGATATTATAGCCGCGCGCCGGCTGGATGCCGACAAGCACCTCGCCGAAACGCGCGAAAGGCAGGGCGAAGACGCCCTCGCGAAAATACGGATCGTCTTGCGGATTGCCCCAGCGGGCTCTCACCTCATCTTGAATCTTATCGGGAAGAGATTCCAGGAAGCTGTTGTACAGACTCAGGGAAAGCGTCTCGCGGATGATCTTTCCATCGGAACCGGAATTGGTCGGCCCTTCCATCAGGTGGCGGATCAGCGCATCGCCGTCGGCGGGAATCTCGGCGACCGGATAACCCACAGCCCGCATAGCCTTCAGCACCTCAGTGGTCCCGGCCGGCGTATCCAAGCCGACGCCGTTGCCAAGTCGACCGTCCCGGTTCGGATAATTCGCCATGACGAGCGCGATGCGCCGGTCATGGGCCGATGTTTTCCGCAGCCGCGCCCAGTTGGCGGCAAGCTCGGCCGTATAGCGCACCCGCCCGGTATCCGGCTCGCTGGCGACAATATTCGTCTCGACGGCAGCATCGTAGCGCGCTGCCGTCTTGAAGGAGATCGCCCGCGCCAGCACCCGGCCATCGACTTCAGGCAGCGCCACGTTCATGCCGAGATCGCGCGCCGACAGGCCCTGCGAGGAAGCCGCCCATGCCTCCCTCGACGAGGCCGACAGGATCGCCTGCAACACGATCGCCTCATTCGCCTCCAGCACCGTCGCCTGCCGGTCCGCACCCGGTGCCGAGACGGCAAAGCCCGTGGTGTTGATGACGACATCGGGTTTCAGCGTCGAAAACACGCTTTCGAGAATGCCTGTGGAAACCGGATCCTTGAGGCTATAGGCAAAGACCGGCAGCGGGCGGAGGCCGAGTGTCACCAGCGCTTCGATCAGAGCTTCGATCGGCCCGGTCTCGCCGCTTTGGACGAGGGCGCGGTAGAAGCTGATGGCGACGATGGGGGATGCCTGTTGCGTCGAGTTCGTAGTACCCCCCTCTGTCCTGCCGGACATCTCCCCCACAAGGGGGGAGATCGGCAAGTCGCTTGGGCTTCGCACAAAAGAAACGTTGGAGGATACCGTGCCTTCGGCCGAGGAGATGGAGCGAGACCTCTCATCCCTGATCTCCCCCCTTGTGGGGGAGATGTCCGGCAGGACAGAGGGGGGTGCCACACCCAAAGGCGCACCCTGGAGCGAAGCAACAATCCGCCGCCACTCCTCAACCCCGATCAGTCCCCGCCCCGGCCACCAGATGCCAGCCTTCATCAAAGGCACAGCCGGCGCCGGCTTCTCGGCGCCAGACAGCATCGCCTCGGCATAGTCGAGAAAGGCCCGCGCGTTGGCATCGCCGCCCTCGATCAGATAGGCCCAGAGCGCGTTGAGATCGTCGAGATCAACGTTGGAGAAAGGCACCAGCCCCGCATCCGGCCTGGCGTCGCCCGGCAGCACCGCGATCAGCGCACCGGCGCGCGCTGCTGCCGCATGCAGCGCCTCCAGCGCATAGTGGAAATAGCTGGCGCCGCCGAGCGCACGCACGATGATCAGCTTCGCATGCCGCACCGTGCGCTCGACATAGGTATCAACAGACATCGGATGCTTGAGGCTCAGCAAGCTGGCGAGCCGGAGCGAAGGCCCCGCCCGGCGCTCGCGATGGGCGGTTGCGATCGCGGCAAGCTCGCTGTCGGCCGCCGACAGGAACAGGATATCGCCCGGCGTCTGCCCGAGGTCGATTGCCTCCTCGCCGTCGCTGATCGTTCCCTGTTGAGCCAGAAGCAGATGCATCGGGTTACGCCAGCGCTTCGATCGCCGCCCTCACCGCGTCCTGATCCATTTCGTGCAGGCCGATGACGACGAGGCGCGTGGCGCGCTTTTCGCTCGCGCCCCAGGCGCGGTCGAAATAATGGTCGATGCGGCTGCCGACGGCCTGGAGCTGCAGGCGCATCGGCTTGCCCGAGACATCGACGAAACCCTTGAGACGCAGCACGTCATGGGCTGATATGATCGTCTTCAGCGCCGCGATGAAGCCGGCGGGATCGGCGACCGGGCCGAGCTCGACGACGAAGCTGTCGAATTCGTCATGGTCGTGCGGCGCACCGTCCTCATGCTCCAACTCGTGATGCGACTTGCGATTGGCGATATCGTCCTCCGTGCCGATGCCGAGGCCGAGCAGGATGCCGGCAGACACCTCGCCGTTCCGTGCCTCGATCATGACAGGCTTGCGGGCGGTGCGGGAGGCGACCTCGTCACGCACCCTGATAAGGCCGGCAGCATCGATCAGGTCGGTCTTGTTGAGCACGATGAGGTCGGCGCAGGTGAGTTGGTCCTCGAACAGCTCCTCGATCGGGCTTTCGTGATCGAGCGATTCATCCTCGGCACGGCGCGCATCGACGGCATCATGGTCGTCGGCGAAACGGCCGGCGGCAACCGCAGCGCTGTCGACCACCGTGATGACGCCGTCGACGGTCACCTGCGTGCGGATGTCGGGCCAGTTGAAGGCGGCGACCAGCGGCTGCGGCAGGGCAAGCCCCGAAGTCTCGATGACGATATGGTCAGGACGCTGTTCGCGCTCGAGCAGCTTGGTCATCGTCGGAATGAAGTCATCGGCGACGGTGCAGCAGATGCAGCCATTGGTCAGCTCGATGATATCGTCCTCGGTGCAATTCTCCGCACCGCAGCCCTTCAGCACATCGCCGTCAACGCCGAGATCGCCGAATTCGTTGATGATCAACGCAATCTTCTTGCCGCCGGCATTGGTGAGCAGGTTGCGGATCATCGTCGTCTTGCCGGCGCCGAGAAAGCCGGTGATGACGGTTGCGGGGATCTTCTGCTGGTTCATGGACTTAACCCTTCATTTTCAGCGGCAGGCCTGCCGCGATGAAATAGACTTCGGCGGCCTTCGCCGCGATCGATTGGTGCAGCCGGCCGGCATGATCGCGAAAATCCCGCGCCATGCGATTGTCGGGCACGATGCCGAGACCGACCTCATTGGAAACGAAAACGAGCCGCGCTTTCGCGGCGGGCAGGAAATCGGCAAGGGCGGCGAATTCCGCCGCCATGTTCCGCTCCTCCATCATCAGATTGGTGATCCAGAGCGTCAGACAGTCGATCAGCACGATGCGCCCCGGTCCGTCGATGGCGGTGAGCTTGCCGACAAGATCGAGCGGCTCCTCATGCGTCGTCCAGGACGGACCGCGGTCGACCTTGTGTTGGGCGATGCGCGCCTGCATCTCCTCGTCCCATGCGCGGCCGGTCGCAAGGTAATGGCGGTCGAGTCCGGCGGCCGTCACGAGGTCTTCGGCGAAACGGGATTTGCCGGAGCGTACGCCGCCGAGGATGAAGGTGGCAGTCATGCTCAAACGCCCCTCAGGGAGAGTGCGTAGCCGTGGCTTGTTCCGAGTGCACCTTTCTCGGCTACTGAGGGTGTGACACCCCCCTCTGTCCTGCCGGACATCTCACCCACAAGGGGGGAGATTAAATCGCCGAGAGCTTTTCTCCAAACAATTGATGTAGGGCGACGGTCGTGCTGCTTGCCGATCTCCCTCCTTGTGGGGGAGATGTCCGGCAGGACAGAGGGGGGGACCCAGCATTCGACATAAACGGCCGAAAGCACACCTCTTGCAGCACTGCTTGGAGGCGTCGCGCGCCCTGCACCAGGCCGCGCCGAATTCAATCGTTCAGCCAAGACAACCTCCGTGCTGGCAACGGGCATAGTGCCCAGGTGTGGGCTTCTCGCCCGGCCGCATGGCAGGTCTCCTGGCTCGCGGTTATCGGCCGCGATCGGGGCGGACCGGAAACCGGTCGCCCTGATCGTGCCAGCGGATCATCCTCGCCTTCCCGGCTGCATCAGTGAAAAGGTGGACGATTCGTAGACTTGAGAGGCGTCCGACCCCGGTTGATCACCATGCATATCCAGTGGCTTTTCCGGCATGTCGCCCATCCCGCCCGCTTGCATGATTGCAAGCCGCCGGCCGGAAGGGCTTAGTGCCGGATGGAAGACCCTGACCGCTCTACAGTCGCGGGGTCGGCTGTGATGAAGGCGCCCGGCTTGGGTCCGCCCCGTCACATTCCCTTTTCATCCGGAAGGGCGCAACACCGATCCGGAACCATCCGTTATGTCAGGATGGTCAGTCGACCATCCGTTATCGGGATGGTTAGGCAAGCGCAGGGGTGAAGTCAACCGGCCTTCACGGCTAGGGAATAGCCGGCCGGTTGGAGCGCCCACGCCAACACGACTTACTCTACCTAAAATATCGTCTTTTATCAGAGACTTACGTGATAAATATTTATCCCGCGCTCCGGCTTTTCGCCGCAATTGCGTCGCAAGCGGAGTGCCCGACCATCTCCGCCCTTGACCGGGCCTCTCCCCGCCTAGTTGTCTAGCCATGCTTATGAAATTGGATCGGCGCGGTTTCCGCGCGCTGCGTGTTTTCTTTGATCCGGGACGCCTGAGGGCGCTGACCCGGCGCAGCGAGGTCGGCCTGTCGCTGGCGGGCGCCGTCGTCGGCATCATCTCGGGTCTTGCCGTCACCGGCATGAGCTACGTCTCCAACGAGCTGCATCAGCTGGTCTTCGGCATTGCCGACAGCGAAAGGTTGAGCTCCTCCGAGATCGAGAACAAGCTGCTGCTGCTCACCGCCCCGGTTATCGGCGGCGCCCTGCTCGGCCTGCTGCTTTTCGTGCTGGCGAAACGACGCAAGAAACCGATGGTCGACCCGATCGAGGCCAATGCGCTGCATGGCGGCCGCCTGTCCTTGACCGACAGCATCATCGTTGCCGTGCAGAACCTGATCTCCAACGGTTTCGGCGCCTCCGTCGGCCTGGAGGCCGGCTATACCCAGCTTGCCGCCGGCCTCGCCTCGAAATTCGGTCTGAAGCTGCAGCTTCGCCGCTCGGACCTGCGCACCCTCGTTGGCTGCGGCGCGGCGGGCGCCATCGCCGCCGCCTTCAACGCGCCGCTGACCGGCGCCTTCTATGCTTTCGAGCTGATCATCGGCACCTATACGATCGTCTCGCTGACGCCTGTCGTCGTCTCCGCCCTTGTCTCCACCCTGATCGCAAGGCTGCTCGCCGGCAGCGATTTCACCATCGATATCGGCAGCTTCGGCTCGGTCGTGCCGGCCGATTATATCCCAGCGCTGCTGCTCGGTGCGTTCTGCGCCGGTGTCGGCATCCTGATCATGCAGGGCGTCGCTTTTGTCGAGGAGCTTGCGCGCAAGAGCTCGATCGCCCCACCCTTCCGCCCGGCACTCGGCGGCATCATCGTCGGGCTCTTGGCGATGATCTCGCCGCAGGTGCTTTCGGCCGGCCACGGCGCGCTGCATCTCAACCTTTCCCGTGACGTGGCAATCCCGACGCTGATCGGCCTCTTCCTTTTGAAATCCTTCGCCTCGGCGATCTCGATCGGCTCCGGCTTCAGGGGCGGCCTGTTTTTCGCCTCTCTGTTCATGGGAGCCCTGCTCGGCAAACTCTTCGCCTATTGCGGCCCCTATTTCGCCGATGCGACGCTGACGCCCGTCATCTATGCCGTGGTCGGCATGAGTTCGCTTGCCGTCGCCGTCATCGGCGGGCCGCTGACCATGACCTTCCTGGCGCTCGAAATCACCGGCGACTTTCCGATCACGGCGCTGGTGCTCGCTGCCGTCATCACCTCCTCGCTGGTCGTGCGTTCGACCTTCGGCTACTCCTTCGCCACATGGCGCTTCCACCTGCGCGGCGAAAGCATCCGCAGCGCCCATGATGTCGGCTGGATCCGCAATCTGACGGTCGACAAGCTGATGCGCGCCGACGTCAAGACGGCAAGGGCGGGCATTTCTCTGGAGGAATTCAAGCAGGCCTTCCCGATCGGCTCGACCCAGCGCGTCATCCTCGTCGAGGAGAGCGACAAATATGCGGGCCTCGTGCTGGTGCCGGAGATTTACGCCAATCCGACCGATGCGCAGGACGAGGGCAAGACGCTTGCCGATTTCATCCACTATCGCAACGATTTCCTGCAGCCGCAGATGAATGCCAGGCAGGCGGCGGCGATCTTCGACAAGAGCGAAAGCGAAGCGCTCGCCGTCGTCAACAACCTGATCGAACGCAAGGTGATCGGCCAGCTCAGCGAAAGCTATACGCTGCGCCGCTACAGCGAAGAACTCGACCGCCGCCGCCGCGAGGTCTCAGGCGAGATCTGAGCAAGTCGGAACACTCCGTCGTCAGTCGGTGCCGGCGAGTTTGAAGACGTTGACCGGCTTCGAAACGCCGCGCAATTCGAAGGAGCCGAGACATTCGCTGGCAACGGCAGAGGTGACCGCGAAACTCTCCGACATCAGCAAATGGTGCCCGAGCGTGCCGCAGAGCTTTTCGAGCCGCGAAGCCTCGTTGACGGCGCTGCCGATCACCGTGAAATCAAGCCTGCCGCGTGCGCCTATATTTCCGTAGAAGACCTCGCCGAGATGCAGCACGACATCGACGCCGATGTCAGGACCTACATCATTCCTCCGCTGACCATTCAGCACCTTGTTGGCTTCTAGAATATTCCTTGCTGAAGCCAGAGCGGCCATGCAGGCCTTTTGCGGATCTTCAGCATCGGTCGGAAAGATCGCCAGCACGCTATCGCCCATGAACTTGAGGATCTCGCCCGAATTTTCCTCGACATGCCAGCCGATCAGCTCGAAATGTTCATTCAGAAACCCGGCGATTTCGCCCGGCTGATAAACCTCGGTCAGCGCCGTGAAGTTTCTCAGGTCCGCAAGCAGGATCGCAGCATTGATCGCCCCTCCCTTTCCCCTCTGAATATCGCCTGCAAGGATGCGTGCACTTGTCTTGGCGCCTGTATAGACGGCGAGGATATCCGATGCGGTTTTCGTTGCCGCGATACGATAACAAGCCAGCCCCAGCGCCGGGAAGAGCTTCGCGACGATCGCCAGTTGATCATCGGAAAATCCGCCCGGCCTGTCGCTAGTGAGGGACAGGCTGACGCCGCGTAGCGCAGCCTCCTTCGGGAACTCCAGCAGGCTGACCAGGTGATCCGTGCCGCCGCTATGCGCGAATTCCGCAAGCTGCGGGTAGTCATCGACACCCTCACCCTTGGCGATGTTCCAGCGACCTGACGTTTCGCCACGGCCCAAAAGAAAATAGATCGGGGTCTTTTCGAAATTCAGCACTCCCGCAGTGCCATATTCGGCATTCTCGATCGTGGTCGCACCGCCGCGCACGAAATTGGCCGAGACGCCGCCATACATGGGATGAATTGACGGCATTGAAATGCTTCCCCGCCAGATCGGAAAGCCATCCGCGATCAACCGATCGCACAATGCGGCTATCAGCTCGGCGATATGCTCAGCTGTGATTCCATGTTCTATAAGCCACTGAATATGATTGCTAATTTTTAAACCTCCACATGAGCCGCCACAATCTTATGATGGCAAATCGGGCAAATGGGCGGCAATCCGAACCGGGTCGCCACGACATCCAGTGATAGCCCGGCCAAACCGATGTTTCTAGCCATCGAGCTCGGCCACCACAACCGCGGGGCAGATGGCAGAGAGATTGATACCGTTATCGACGCATTGCGAGGTTTTACGCCCGATGCGGACGCCCACCACGAGACGCTAGCGGAACCTGCTCCAGTCTGCATCCTGGGAGGCGACGAAGGGTATTTCGCCCCTCGACAAGGCAATGTCTTTCAGCATGTGATCTGGCAAGGCGCCAAGCTGATTTGCCGCCGATCGCCTGCGTCGCCAGACGACAAGGGCGCGCAGCGGAGAGGTAAGCAGCGCCATCACTTTGCGCAGTCGCAGCTCGACCGCGCCGGACAAGAGCTTCTCGTTCATTGTGATCCCCATGAATTTGCGCGTGCCGATGGCAAGATCGCAACCCGGAGAACCGGTCGGCGACTCGTTCGCCGGCCGGTTCCGACATCCTAGCGCGCCGAATGTGGGCCGATGAGCGTCGTGATCTCCGTCACCCGGTCCGCCGGAAAGCCACCCTTTTCCGCGTGCCGATAGACCGCTTCCGCGCTCTCGGCCTCATGAACGCAGTACATCTTGTCCCCGGTCACATAGCTGGTGATCCAGGTATAGGGTTCGCCGAGGGACGCTACGACGGCGTTGGATTTCGCCGAGATCTCGCGCAGAGTTTCCTTGTCCATGTCCCCGAGACCTGGAATGTTTCGTTCGACAACGAATTGCGGCATTGTTTTATCCTTTCATGATGTTTTGAGTGAGCTGGAGCTTCATCAACCGTGCGCATGCCGGCAGCTGACGTCAGGGTTCATGTCGGCGAACGGTCCCCTCGGATTGTTCTTCCATGCCCAGACGTGCAGCTCGTAGAAAGCCGGAAGGCCGTAGCGGTTCGGTGCGTTCGTGAAACTGAACAGCTGGCCGCCGAGATTGGCGGGACCTTTCGTCGTGATGTATTCGACAGCGACGAGTTTCATCTTGCCGTGTTCGTCAGGCTCGTACATCACGGCCTCCGGTCTGGAGAGATCAATGGCCTCATCCTTGATGAGGTCGGCACTGACATAGTGGATACCCATCGCACCTCCATCTATGCCGCTGGTGCACGGGATCGGCGAATAGCCTTCCTTGACGGCCTGGTTGACGTCCCGGAAGCGCGCATTGGCCTCCCGGACCTGTTCCGGCAGGCCGCCGCCGCCGAGCGCTGCAGCCGGAAGAGCTGCCATAATGAGAAGCGCCGCGATCGGCGCTTTTGTCGCTTTCATGAAGATTGCCCTCCAATTTCTGGTTGTCCAAGCCGATTGGATTCCGGCCGGCAGTGCGTTGTAAAAAATCCGCGCGATGAAACATCTCCCGCATGGGGGATGAAATCTTCCGCAAATCCCGGAAATGAAGGCGCCGTGGCCGGCGACAATTGACCGGGCTGGCCGGGCTGATGCAGGATTGTGATCATGGAACAGCAGCTGTCGGAAATTATTGGCGCTATTTATGATTGCGTGGCCCGGGAGGATGCCTGGCCAAACGCTCTTCGTCTGATCAATGGTCAGGTGAACGGTTTTCTAACCACGCTTGCCGTCTTCGACACCACCACGCGTTCCGCACGGCTGGCCCAGATCGCCTGCGACGACGGAGAGGCCATCCGCACCCTCGTCGCGCATGCGAAGGACGTCCCGTTCTTCCACCTTCTCCACCGAATGGAGATCGATCAGCCGGATACGCTGGAGCGGATGTTTTCCCTCTATGGACCCGATGGCGAAGCCGTCTGGAAAAGCGGTGCGCTACACCAGAACTTTCATGCCAGGTATGGGGTTCTAAACTCGATCGACATGGCCGTGCTGAAGCGCCCGACCCGTGTCGGGACGATCAACATTTCGGTGCAATACGAACCGAGCGAGCGACGTGTCTTCGACATCATCGGGCTGCTCGGTCCGCATATCCGCCGTGCCGTGACGATCCACGACATGTTCGAGATGGAGCGCGCCGAAGCCGCCGTCCTCAGGGAGGTCATCGACGCCCTCGATCATGCGGTCTTCATCGTTGCAGAAGACATGACAATCCTCTTCGCCAATGAAGCCGCCGAAGCGCGGCTGCGCGAGCAGCACGTGGTCCACTCGCTTTCAGGCCGTCTGGCCGCTCGCTATAGTTATGCAGGCGCCGCCCTTTCCAACGCAGTGGCGCTTGGCGCGCGCGACGAAATCAGTCTCGCAGCCGCTGGGATCGATGTTCCCCTTGCCTCGGCGGAGCGCCCCGCCGTCGCCCACGTTCTGCCGTTGCAGCGGCGCACCGAAAGGGGACGCTTCGAAAGCCGGGCGGCGGCGGCGATCTTTCTCGCCGCGGCTGGAACGGTGGTCCAGTCTGCCGTCGAAGCCGTTGCCGCCCTTTTTGCTCTCACGCCTGCCGAACGGCGCGTGGTCGGCTACGTGTCCGAAGGTATGACGCGATCCGAGATTGCAAATGCGCAGGGCGTTGCCGACGGCACCGTGAAATCGCAACTGGCCGCCATCTACGACAAGACGGGAGCGGAAGACCAGCGCAGCCTGCAGCAGCTCGTACGCGAACTCAGCCCACCTGTCAGGCGCGCCTAAGAAGTCGACATCAAACTTCGGTCGATTGGGCGGATTACGCGAAAAGGCACGCCGGCGCCACGGCAGTTGCGGGCTCCGCTCACATCCTGACCGTCATACCGCCGTCGACCGTCAGCACATGGCCGTTGACGAAGGAAGCGGCGGCGCTTGCCAGAAACAGCGCCGCGCCGGCGATCTCGTCCGGCCGTCCCCAGCGCTGGACCGGGATGCGCTGGCGCACGAAGGGCATGAATTCCTCGTTCGCAGCCATCGCCGCGTTCGTCTCGGTGGCAAACCAGCCGGGCGCAATTGCGTTGCTGGTGATGCCGTGCGGGCCGAATTCGACTGCCATGCCGCGCATCAGTCCGGTCAGGCCCTGCTTGGCTGCCGGATAGACGCAGTCGCCGGGCATGACGACATGGCCGCTGATCGAGGTCACCGCGATCAGGCGGCCGTGATTGCACCGCTTCATCAACACGGCAGCGTCGCGCGAAAGCGTCATCGCCGCCGCCAGGTCGGTGCGCAGCAGCTCGATGATCGCATCATCGTCGAATTCGGCCAGAGGCCGCCTGTCGCGGGCGCCGACATTGTTGATCAAAATATCGAGACGGCCATGGTTCTTGTCGACATCGGCCATCGCAGCACGCTGTGCCTCGCGATCGGCGACGTCGAATGCCGCGACCTCCGCCGTGCCGCCCGCGGCCCGGATGGTCGATACGGCGTTTTCCAGCGTCGCCGCCGTACGTCCGTTGACGATGACATGCGCGCCGGCTTCGGCAAGGGCGCGCGCCATCTCGAAGCCCAGACCACGGCCACCGCCGGTCACCAGCGCCACCTGCCCTGCCAGCGAAAATCTGTCCAATATGCTCATGGTTTTCGTCGCTCTCAACCGGGTCCGCCGCGACAATTAATGGACTCAGTCAATTAATTTGGCAATAGCCGAACGACGAGACCGGATGATGGTGAGGCAGCCCCGTCCGGTACACATCCGACCTAACCAAGCAGCCCGGCCAGCCAGCGTGGATCGAGATGACGTTCCAATTCCCCGGCGACGTCGTCGAGCGCCTGCTCGACGCTCTCGCGGTAATTCCTCCGCTCGCCTGATAGGCCGAAACTTTGGAGCAGTCGAGCGCGGTAAGTGTCGCAGCCGAAGAGCCCATGCAGATAGGTGCCCATGATCCGGCCGTCGGACGAAAGCGCCCCGTCGGGTGCTCCATCGATGATTGCCGAAGGCCGATTGCAATCCGGGCCGCGGGTGATGCCGAGATGGATCTGGTAGCCGTCAAGCGGCGCGTCATATTCGGTCGAGCGGGCATGGCTGTTGCGCACGGTCTTTTCCGGCGCCATCTCGGTCTCGACATCGAGAAGCGCAAGCCCCGGTGTCTCCAGCGTCCCGCCCTCGATGCCGAGCGGATCGTGCACCGTCCGGCCGAGCATCTGGTAACCGCCGCAGATGCCGATCACCCGGCCGCCGCGCCTGACATGCGCCTGGAGATCGCGGTCCCAGCCCTGCACCCTGAAGTCGGCGAGATCCGATATTGTCGATTTCGAGCCGGGAAGCACAACGAGGCTCGCATCGGCTGGCATCCGCTCGCCGGCGCGAACGAAGACCAACTCAACATCCGGCTCGGTCCTCAGTGGATCGAGATCGTCGAAATTGGCGATACGTGGCAGCACCGGCACGGCGATCTTCAGCGCGCGCGCCCCGCCCCTCGCCAGCCGTTCGAGCACGACCGAATCTTCGGCCGGCAGGCGCGCGGCACCCCGCAGCCAAGGCACGATGCCGAAACACGGCCAGCCGGTAAAACCTTCGATGGCGCGAATGCCGTCATCGAACAGCGAGACGTCGCCGCGGAACTTGTTGATGATATAGCCCGCAATCATCGCCCGGTCGCCCTCGTCGAGGATCGCATGCGTGCCGACCAGCGAGGCGATGACACCGCCGCGGTCGATATCGCCGACGAGCACGACAGGCACGCCGGCCCGCGTCGCAAAGCCCATATTGGCGATGTCGCCAGCCCTGAGATTGATCTCGGCCGGCGATCCGGCGCCCTCGACGATAACGAGGTCGGTCCCCGCAGCCACTTTTTCAAAACTCTCGAGCACGGCGCCGAGCAGCTCGGGCTTCAGCCGCTGATAGTCGCGTCCCTTTGCCTGTCCGAACACCCTGCCCTGGACGATGATCTGGCTGCCATTGTCCGATTGCGGCTTGAGCAGCACCGGGTTCATGTGGACCGAGGATGGCGTGCGCGCGGCCAGCGACTGCAGCCACTGCGCCCGGCCGATCTCGCCGCCGTCATCGGCGACCGCCGCATTGTTCGACATGTTCTGTGGCTTGAACGGACGGACCGTCAGCCCGCGATTGGCCGCCAGTCGGCAGAGCCCTGCGACCAGCACCGTCTTGCCGACATCGGAGCCGGTTCCCTGCAGCATGATCGCTCTTGCCATGATGGCCCGCATTCGCCTCTCGTTCAGGCGAGGCCTACAATGGGCGGCAACCTCGGGTCAAGCTTGGCCCGGCGCAAGACTTAGCTTGGGACAAGTACCCACGCAAACGCGAAAACCGCGCATGGCCTTGGCTCTGCGCGGTTTGCCGAAAAACTCAGGCGTCTTCGCCCTTACACGGCGAAGCTCGCTTTCTCCGGTACGCACTACCTGAACCGGAGAAGCGGCGGTCATTGCTGCCACGCCCCAACTGATAACGGCACATTCTTACCGGAGAGTTATTGAAGGCTTACGCAAATGTTAATTTTGATCTTTTTTGACATTCTGGCCAAAATTTCTGCCGAAGATCCGCAGCCTGTCGCCAAGAGCGTGCTTTTCACCCGAGGGTGCCAGTTTCGGAATGCTGACATAAATTCTTCGAATTCAATAATTTAGTCACGCAACCATGAGCAGAAGATGGTTGATTTCTGCGAGCGAACGCGTAGGCTCCGTCATAACACGCCATTGTTGAACATGGCTTGCCTATGAACCGGAAAGCCTGTTGCGGTATCGCCCCGGCATTCGGGTGCTCGGAGAGATTTGTCGGTGAATTTCAGAGCCTGCTGCACGTCCACCTAAGAAGAATTCGGGGAATGACGATGAAGACGTTTCTGATTCCGGCCGTCTTTGCCGCGGCTCTTTCTATCGTCGCGCCGGCTGAAGCCGCCGAATGCGGCAGCGTTTCGATCGCCGAAATGAAATGGGCCTCCGCAGGCATTGCGGCGAGCTTCGATAAGATCATCCTGGAAAAGGGATACGGCTGTTCCGTCACCATTGTCGATGGCGACACTCTGCCGACCTTCGCCTCGATGAATGAGAAAGGCACCCCCGACATCGCCTCGGAATACTGGATCAATTCCGTCAGGTCCCTGCTCGATCAAGCCGTCAATAGCGGCCGGTTGGTCCAGGGGGCCGAAATCCTGGCTGACGGCGCCGTCGAGGGTTGGTGGATACCGAAATTCATCGCCGACGCCCACCCCGACATCCGCTCGGTCGAAGGCGCGCTGAAACATCCCGAACTCTTCCCCGCTGAGGACGACCCGTCGAAAGGCGCAGTCTACAACTGCCCCGCCGATTGGAGCTGCCAGATATCGACCACCAACCTGTTCAAGGCGCTTGCCGCCGACAAGAAGGGCTTCGAACTTGTCGAGACCGGCAGTCCCGAACAGCTGGATGCGTCGATTGCCCGCGCTTTCGAAAACAAGGTCGGCTGGCTCGGTTATTACTGGGCGCCGACCGCCATCCTCGGCAAATACGACATGACGCGCCTGAGCTTCGGCGTCGGCCACAACAAGAATGAATGGGACCGCTGTACCGCGGTTGCCGGCTGCGCCAGGCCCGAGCTCAACTCCTACCCGGTCTCGCGCGCCTTCACATTGATGACCAGGTCCTTCGCCAGCCGCACCGGACCTGTCACGACCTATCTCAAGACCCGCAAATGGGACAATGCGACGATCAACCAGGTGCTCGCCTGGCAGGACGAAAACCGCGAAACCAATGAGGATGCCGCGATCTATTTCCTTCGCAATTACGAGAGCCTGTGGACGAAATGGGTGCCAGTCGATGTAGCCGAGAAGGTCAAGGCGAGCTTATAACGGCCAAAACACGATCAAGCATGGACGATTCGATGACAGGCAATGTTCCCTTTCCCGACCGCGAAACCGTTGCGGAAAAGCTCGCTGGGCTGTCGGAGACCGACAAGTCATACCTGGCGCTGCTCATGGAAAACGCCGCCCAGGACGACAACCTGCTCGACGGCCTGCGCCGCCATCTCGATCTCGCCGCCGGATCGCGATTCCTGAACTCGCTGAAGCTCGAAAATCTGGGAATCTGGCTCGGAAGCCATGCGCCGGACCGGCTGCAGATCCGGCTTACGGAAACCGCCCGCTCCAGCCAACATCCCGCCTACCAGGCCTTCCGGACCGGTCTCGACCGATCCGGCGGGCTGGAAAAGATTTATCCCCCGGTCATCCGTTAGGATGATCCGGACCCGGCTGATGATCCCCGGGGTCAGCACCTGATCCGGCGATTCTAGCAGCGATCTGAACGGTCGTTACTTCTTCGCGGCGCGGTCGACCGAGCGGCCGGCATCCTGCGTGGCGTTCACGGTATTTGCCGTATCTTTTCCTATACCGCGGATCGTGTTGCCGCAGGAGGAAAGGGCAAGAAGAACCATAAAAGCTGCGGCAATTTTGGCCGTTGTCGTCATCTCGGATATCCTTGTTTGAAATCAACCCCGAACGGCGACAATTGCCGTCCCGCGCCAATAACGCACGACAAACCAAAAGGTTCACTGGTTATAAGAACACCGGCTAAAGCCGCGCGTCCGATAGGACGCGCCATCACTTTCGATCGGAGCATAATCCTGTCCGATGCAGCTAGGCGGCGACCGCCTTTGCTCTCTCGGCAAAGGCGCCGCGAATGCTGTCAGCCACCGTCTCGATCGGCCCCGACACCTGCGAGGCGGTCAGCAGGCGGATATCGAAGGCGCCGAGTTCCGGCAGCCCTTCCTGAGGCCCGAGGATCGCCATGTCTTCGTTGACATAGGACAGCGGCAACGGCGCGATGGCGAGATCGGAAAGCACGGCGGCGCGCTGCGCCATCGTGTGGCCGCTGAGATAGGCGACGCGATAATGCCGCTTGTTGCGTTCGAGCTGGGAGAGCGCCTCCTGGCGCCAGATGCAGCCGTCTTCCCAGATCGAGATCGGCAGCGGATCGCGGCGATGCGCCGAACCGCACTTGGCGCCAGCCCAGACCAGCCGCTCGCGGAACACCACCTCTCCGCCCGTCGGGAACGGCCGTGTCGCACAGTTGATCAAGGCCAAGTCGAGCCGCTGCTCCTCCATGCGCTTCTTCAGCCCGATGCTCATGTCGATGGTCACGTCGACCATGATGCCGGGATAGCTTTCGGCAAAACTCTTCAGGATGCTCGGTAGCAGCCGTTCGCCGATATCTTCCGGCGCGCCGAGCCGCACGACGCCGCTGAGTTCCGGCATGATGAAGCGCGACACCGCCTCGTTCGACAGCGCCAGCATGTTGCGCGCATAGGATAGCAACATCTCGCCGTGGCGTGTCAGCGACACCGAACGGGCGTCGCGCAGAAACAGCGTTGCCCCCAGTTGCTCTTCAAGCTTCTTGATCTGCATCGACACTGCCGACGGCGTACGGAAGACCGCCTCGGCGGCGGTCGAAAAATTGCCTGTCTCGGCGATAGCCACGAAGGTACGCAGCACTTCGTTGTCAAGCAGCGGAATGGGACGGCGAAATGGAATGCTCATCGTCGCATCTTTCAATTTTTCTGATTTATAACCCCATATCATTTTGTTTGATTGAATGTCAATTGACCCTCATATTTCGGGTGTCGGCAGCTAAATGCAGCAAAGGAGGCCCGACATGTCTCAAACAAGCATCTGGAATATCGTACAGGCCCTTTCCGCATTCAAGTCGCAGAGGCGCAGGGATGCCAACCATGAGCATGCGCTCCGGGAGCTAAGGCGCTTTCCGCCACATCTGCTGGCAGATTGCCAGCGCGAGCTAGAGTTGACCGTCCCGGAGCGCCGCGCGTGCGATGGAACGCGGTAGAGACGCTTGATCGCTTTGAATCCGCTCAGATCGCTGCCGGTCCACTTGCAACTTCCGCTCGACCTGCGCCGCACCGACAGCCGAACGCCGAACGCCGATCACAACCCACCCAGCAGTTTGAACGCTATGATCCACATCGTGAAAGCGACGAGCGTTTCCAGCATGCGCCAGGATGAGGGTTTCGAGAAGATCGGCCGCAGCCGCTTTGCGCCATATCCGAGCGAAAAGAAGAACAGGAAGGAGCCCGTCACCGCCCCTGCGGCGAAAGAAGTCTGCTCTCCCGGATATCGCGTCGATATCGTGCCGAGCAGCACGACCGTGTCGAGATAGACGTGCGGATTGAGCCAGGTGAGTGCGAGGCAGGTCGCGAGCGTCTGCCGAAAGCTTGACGACTTTGCTTCCCCGGCCGTCAGAGCAGCGGACGATCTCAAGGCGGAATAGAGGCTTCTTGCTCCGTACAAGACCAGAAATGCGGCTCCGCCATAGCGCATGACCGGATCGAGCCATGGCATGAACCTGGCGATTTGCTGCAGGCTGGTCACGCCAAGCACGATAAGCGCGGCATCCGATACAGCGCATGCGAGGCAGACGGCAAAGACATGTTCGTTGCGCAAGCCCTGGCGGAGGATGAAGGCGTTCTGCGCGCCGATGGCGACAATCAGGCTGAGGCCCATCATCAGGCCGGTTCCATAGATCGAAAAATTCATCGCTTCGGCCAACGCCCCTCATTTCGGTGAGGCTGCGCTATCGCGATTAGGAGAATTAGGCTAATTAATCCATCTTACTCCAATTAAGCAAAACTAATCCATGCTCGACTATCCCGCTCTTCGCGCCGTCGCAACCATTGTCCAGACAGGCAGCTTCGAAAGAGCCGCGACCGCGCTGAACGTGACGCCTTCGGCCATTTCCCAGCGCGTGAAGCAGCTCGAGGAGCGTCTAGGCGTCGTCCTCATCGTCAGAGGCACGCCGTGCACGGCGACCGAAAAGGGAGAATGGCTCTGCCGCCATATGGAAAATGTCGGCATGCTCGAAGCAGAACTCTTCGGGCAGCTGCCGGCCCTCGTCGATCCCAACGAACCACGCCAAAGGGTCACGCTTCAAATCGCGACGAATGCCGATAGCCTCGGGACATGGTTCGTCGAGGCCATGTCGAATTTTGCCAAAAGCTCTTCCTATCTGCTGAATATCGCCGTCGACGATCAGGACCACACCGCCGAATGGCTGCAGCGCGGGCGGGTGATCGCCGCCGTCACCAGCCTGGAAAAGCCGGTCCGCGGATGCAGGCGTTTTGCCCTTGGGGTTCTGCGTTACCACGCCACGGCAACGCCCGATTTCGTCGCGCGCCATTTTCCACAGGGCGTGACATCAGAGGCGATCCGCAACGCTCCGGCGCTCACCTTCAATCAGAAGGACAGGCTGCAGAGCAGTTGGATCAGGCGAACGTTCGGACGCGATCTCGATTATCCCACCCACTGGCTGCCGTCGCCGCAGAGCTTCGTCGAGGCGAGCCTTTCGGGCATGGGATGGGGAATGAACCCGACACAGCTGACCCGCGAGCACCTCGCATCCGGACGGCTAGTCGAGCTGGTGCCCGACACTCCGCTCGATGTCTCGCTCTACTGGCAGATAAATCGCCTCGCCGCCGACCGCCTGGCGGATCTGACGCGCGAAGTCGTCACCGTGGCCCAGCGCCGTCTTTGATGCATCACTCAAAAATGCGGCATCATCCCGGTGACCGGGTTGCTTTTATCAGACGTAAGCCGTGCGGCTGCCGAACTCGCTGGTCTCGTCAAAATTCGTCGTGCCGATACGCTCGCTTTCGCCGGAAAGTTCTTTCGGAACGTCACCGGCAGGCTTCGATGCAGCAGACGCCTGAGTTTGGCTGCTCTCGCTCGCTTCGAGCTTGGCGATCTTCGCCTCCAGCGTATCGATAGATTTTTCGATCGTGGCGTTCTCTTGCTCGTCCTGCGTTTCCGACAGGGCTGCCTGCTTTTCGGCAAGCTGCGCCTCGAGAGAGGCAAGTTGGTCTGACGAACTGGAAGACGAGGTTGAAGCGGCTGAACTCAAAATGGTGGATGCAGAACTGGAAATTGCGCTGACCATGAGCATGACTTTCGATGATGGAATGTCATCGTTCTAGCCACGGATGGTAAATGTTCGATAAATAAAGTACCGTATGGTACCAAAATAATGAGAGGGCTACGCGAATAGCGCTCTCCTACGCGATGGCGATGATCTCCAGTTCCTGGCCGCCTGTCTCCACCATATCGCCGACAGCCTTGCCCATCAAAAGCCGTGCGACTGGCGAGACATAGGAAATCGATCCGGCCTTCGGATCAGCCTCGTCCTCTCCGACGATGCGATAGGTCTGCACCCGCCCGTCGTCACGACGGAAAGTCACCGTGCTGCCGAAGGCGACAGTATCGATTGACGTAGGGGAAGGCATGAGCTGAGCGGTGCGAAGTCTTGCCGTTAAGTAGCGAAGATCACGCAAAGGACTGGCCGCCTGCCGCCGCCTTTCGTTCACGTCTTCGATTGGGCTCGCAGCATCATAGGCCTCGCGAGCCTGCTGGAACTGTAATTCCAGAGCCTTCAACCCCGCTTCCGTGACAAGGTTCGGATGAGCCGAAATCGGACGATCGGGCAGCAGGGTTTCCGAAGCGGTTTCGAAACTCTCTTCCTTGGTAAAAGCGACGGCCAATCTCGAACTCCATTTTAGCGCGATGCGCTCTTCTAGCTGATGGGCAATTGCCTCGAAACGATCGTCGGAACCATACACCGACCGCGGACGAACCGCCAATCTTGCTTCATAGGCAGCCATCGCCGGCGGCAGAGGCAACCGCTTTCAAGGTCACGGCCCCGTAGCTGTTAAGCGCGGGAACGTCCTGTAACGCATGGCGGTGCTCGGCACCCCTATTTCGAGACGTGCTGGGGTTTGCCCTTCCTCTTGGTCGATGCAAATTCCTCAAGCTGTTTCTCGCTCATGGATTCCACCATCTGTTTCGAGGCGCCTTTGAGTTCGCTCTTCGGCGTCTCGCCACGCTTGGCCGAAAGTGCGGCGCCTGCCGCCTTCTGCTGGGCCTTGGACTTGGCTGGCATATCGATCTCCTTTTGCTCGAACAGAACGGCCGCCGGCGTCAAAGCTTCTTGAGTTCCTCAGGCTTGTGTGCCGCGCGCTTTCCCGATTTGTCGCTCTCGACTATATATTGCGGCTCGGCCTTCGATGCCTTCACGCTGTGGCCTTTGATCTTCGTCGGACTGCTCTGCTTTTTGACCACCCTGCCCTCGGTCTTTCCCTGGCTAGTATTCCAGCTTACCTCATCGCCCCTCTTCAATTGCTTCGACATTGGCGGGCTCCTTTTGCCGAAAAGAGTGAGTAGTTTTTGGACGACATCGTGCTCTGATCATCCTGTTCCAAGGAGGCTGCGGCCCGCAAGCCGCAGCCGACCGGCTGTCAGTTGATGGTGGCCCACTGGCTTCGAACATCCCTGGCGTTCTTCGACAGATGGACGTGAGCATCCACGTGATCGACCCAATCGATCGGGATCAAGTGGTGCTTGCCGTCCTCCGAATCGAGCTTCGTCAGCTTGATGCGCGTGGGGCCGTCGAGGTGATCGACTGTGCCGACATGGGTGCCGTCGGCAGCCCGCACTTCCATATGTTCACGGATCTGCTCTGCGGAAATCATCGTTTCCTCCTTTGCAACATTGTCAGGTACGAAGCGGCAACGAGGTGGAGCAGACTTGGTTCCAAACACGCGCACCGTGTTCAATCGGCAGTCACGTCCCAATTGTCACCCGGATTGAAGGTCCTGACGCCAGCAGCTATTTTTTCGGTCTCCCGGCCGAGATCGGCCTGGTAGACCGTGCCGTTCGCGTTCACGACGAAGGTGTGCACGCCGGTTTCGCCATATCGGATCGGCCAGGCGATAAGGGCAAATCCTGCGATCATGTTGCCGTTGATCACATAATCGAACTCTCCGCCCGCGATGTTCGGCCCCTGGCTGTCGATGATCCTGTAGCGATAGCCGTAATAGCCCTCGCCGGCCTTGGCCTTATCAAGCGCCGCATTGTCTTCGAGGGCATTGCCCGCCGGGCTATCACTCTCGCCGAGATCAGGCGACCAATAGAGACCATCGGTTTTGCCGTCGCTGCTGATCAGTTTCTGGGCATACTCCAGGACGCCGTCATCATCGTGGTCGGCGGAAGAATATTCCTTTTGGGCGTCGACATAGGCCTGCATCGTGTCGATAGTCTGCAATTCGTTCTCGCCAACGCGACGATTGATGATCTCCTCGAACCCGGCATAGGTGTCGAAACCCCATTTGCCATCGTCGCCCTTCACGATCGGAAATGGCAGAGGCCATAATTTGTCGCCGATCTCGATGATCTTGCGGTTATCGACGTCCTTGACGACGATCTTCTTGCTTGTGCCGTCCCGGATCTGTGCGTAGGTGTCCATCACCCCTTCGCCTGCTTTCGCTTTCGCTGCATCGATGCCCAGCAGCGCCGTAAACTTATCGAAATCATCAGCCGCCAAGGCCGCCTTGAAAGCGTCGATGGCCTGTTCCGGCGTCTCGAATACGGGCGGATCGCTCTGCGCGGCGAAGCCCGAGATGACGGTCGCATCGGATGGCTCCGCTGCAGATGTGGAAACCGGATTGGTGGCGAGAACCGCAAAAGCGAACACCGAACCCAGAAGCATGTTTCTGACTGATCTGGTCATGACTTTCCTCCTTCTTCCGGTTATCGACGACGGCCGCCGCCACCACCGCCGCGGCGGATTTCTCCACGACCGCCACCGCGATTGCCGCCGGCCATGGCCTGTCTGCCGCGGTTGGACTGCATCTCAGCGCGCCTGCCGCTATCGACCTGGCCGAGTGCCGACGGCTTTCTCGGCCGGCTGTCGACCCGGGCCGCGGGCTTCGGCTTTGCGACCGGGCGTTTGGCGTTGACCCCGGGCCTTGCGTTTTCGGCAGCCCTGTTCGGCGTCCTTGCCTCGGGCCTGCGGTTCTGCGCAGCCTGCGCGCCCTTCCCGCCCCCGGGAGCCACTCCCGTATTGCCTGCCTTGTTGCGAGCAGCATTGACCCTGTCCGCATCGATCTTGCTCTTGCGGACATCGTTGACGCTGACTTTGCCTGGCTGGTCGCGGATCGTGTTCGCACGATCGTTGCCTCTTGCTCCGACCCTGTTGTTGCCGTTCGCCTCGATACTGGTCCGGAAGGAGCTGCGGTCGATCTTGTTGAACTGCGCACTGTCGAACCCGATCTTGCTGCGGTCGACGTTTTTCCAGTCGACGTCGTTGATATTCACTTTGCCGTTGATGTTGTTGAAGCAGTTGTTGCAGTCGATATCAACGTTGCCGTTCCAGCGCCCGCCCCATACACCCCAACGGTTCCAGTCGACGGCAGCCGCCCACACTGCTCCCGTCACCACGCCGGCAAAAAAGGTGGCGGTCGGATAGTAGTAGTTCGGATACGGCTCGGAATAGTAGCCGATCGGCGCGGCCACATAGTTCGGTTCATACAGCATCTCCGGCGCATACTGCGGAACGTAGATCTTGTCGGGACTGGCGGAGACGATCACCACATTGTCGTTCTCCTGGCTGACCTTGATCTTGTCGTCGCTCTTGATGATGCCGTCGGCGACCGCTTTGTCGCGCAGTTGCTGTATGGCGATCAGAACGTCCTTCTGCTGGTAGGAGAGCGCCTCTCCGAGAGACTGCGTCCAGTCCAGATCCTCGCTCATCATCGTGACGATCTGAGGATAGTTCAGCAGCGATACGATGCTGCCGTCCCACGTCGTCTTCGGCTTGAGCTCGGGCTGCTTCTTCAAGGTTTCGAGAAACCGGGCTGCTTCCACGACCTGCAGAGGATAGAGCGACGCCGATGTGACGAGCGCGACCAGTTCGTCCGGATAAAGTGCAATCCGCGCTACCAGGATTTCGAGTTCGTCCTCGCTCAGCGGCGCCGGCGCGTCGTCTTCCGCCGCGACGGGACTGGAAGCGGCAGGCTCCTGCGCGGCGGCGATCGGCATCGGATGTGGCGAAAACGGGAACCCTGCAAAAGGCAGGAACAGGCCCGTGGCGATTAACAATGCATGAGGTCTAGCCATCTCAAATCCTCCTTGAGGTCAGACATGGTGTGTAGGCTGCCGGCTTTAGTATATTCACATATACTTACATTCATTCCAGTGGCGAGGAAATGTCATGCCGATATCCTCTTCGTTTCCCTCGTCCGCGGCCACAGGATGACGGCAAACAGCAGCGCGTAGATCAAGGCCGCTGCGACATAGACGATGCGGGTCGCGAAGGATTCTGCAGCACTCCCCGGCAGAGGCGAGACCCCGAGGCCGAACAGGATCAGGAAGGTTGTCAGGGCGCCGGCAAAAACCGGGGCGTCCTTCGAGCGACCAGCCGCGCGCCCTCCGATGAGGAGGACGACGACGAGAACGATGAGGAAGATCGAGAAAAGATTGGGGCGCAGCGATAGCGCGGCATAGGCAACGGAGGCGAGCACTCCGCCGAACAGGTTGACGAGCACGAGCCCGATCGCCACTCGCGCACTCGCGGCAACGTCGAGCTGCCCGAGCAGCGAAGCAACAGTGATCGGAATGACCGCCGCAGCGGTCAGGTTGTCGCTCGTCAGGCAGATCACGACGGAGCCCAAAAGGATGACCGTGTTTGCCAGCGCCCGAAGCAAGGCCGGCGGCCGCTCGTCGATCGCCACCGCCTCAACCTCCAGGGAGAACGGCTCGGGAAAGACCGCATGGGCGAACCACATCAGAGCCGTGCCGGACAACACCCCGGCGACCAGGATGGACAGGATGGAATTGGCGAGCTCCTTGTTCAGGATGCCGAGCAGAGGCACGATGATCGAAACGACGAGCACGAGAAAGACGGCCGGTCCTCCCTTTCCCGTCGACTGTGCGGCGAAGCACGCAAAATAGGTCAGCCCCAGGATCAGCAGAAATGGCGCCGGGCGGTCGCCGAGCACCTTGGTCAGAACCATCATCGCCATCCCGGCGATCAGGATGATCATCGCCGCGCCGATGGTCTTGCCGAGCGGCATCGGCCGCGAACTTCCGAGCAGAAACTGGGCGGCAAAGAGCGGACCGAGGAAGGGCACAATGGCCCCCGCATAGACTGCGAGCGTGAAGCCGATCGAGACCGCGAACGCAACCCGCAGCCCTTTGCGTTTCTGCTCCTCGACCGCGAGGCTCCTCTCAGCGGACATAGGTCAGCACCGACATGATGCGGATCCAGAGCGATCCCCAGGCATTGGTGACCGGGTTGTCGCCGGTGTAGATGACGACGGTCGCCTGCGAGCCGTAGCGTACGCCGCCCTTGGGCCGCTGCGCCTCCTCGATGATGAGGCGGACCGGAAACCGCTGCGGCTCCTGGACCCAGCCGCTATCGCTCCGGATCGTCGGCAATCCGGTGTTCGGGTCCGTGCTCCCTTGCGATACACCGAAACCAACGCTCTCGACCTGCGCCGGAAACACCCGACCGGGAAGCGCGTCGAAAAGAACTTCCGCCCGGTTGCCGACGGCTACCTTCTCGAGGCTGTTCTCCTTGAAGGCGGCGGTGATCCAGATCGTGCCGACATCGATAAAGGTCATGGCTGACTGTCCAGCCGACACAACCTTACCCGTTGTAAGTTGGAGGTTGGTCACGACCCCGGCCGAAGGTGCCTGAACGGTGGTCCGCAGCAGATCGAGTCGTGCCTTTTCGAGCGCAGCCAGAGCTGCCCGGAGCTGCGGATTGTCATTTCCGCTCGGCCCGAGCTGCTCCTTGGCCTTGGCCAACTCAGCCTCAGCACCGGTGACGGCCGCCTCTGACTGACCGAAAGCCGATTTGGTTGAATCAGCCCGCGCTTTGGAATACACGCCCCTCTTTTGCAGCTCTGCGGCGCGCGCAGCTTGTTCGCGAAGATTGTCCCGATCGACTTGGGCCGTTACGAGCTTTGCCTGCGCCGCATCGACAGCAGCCGTTGAGGCGCCCATTGACTGGCCGACACTTGCAAGGCTCGCCTCGGCCTCACTGACCGCGAGTTCATAGCGCTCGGGATCGATACGAAAGAGAATCTGATTGGCCTCGACGCGCGAGTTGTCGGCGACGCCGACTTCCACCACCCGGCCGGTAACTTCGGGCGCGATGCCGACGATATAGGCTTGGACCTGAGCCTGCGAGGTCGACGGCGTGCGCCGCTCCATGAAGATGGAGAGGACGAACAGGACGAGCGCAAGGAGGAGGACGATGAGTGCTATCCTGCGGAGTGGATTCCGAGGCGTTGGGGAAATGGCAGGCTCGTCCAAGTTTTCGGAAACCACGGCAATATCCTTCGGAGGCGTTTCGTTTCGTGGAAGCGCAAAGTTTCAGCGCCGGACATTTGTCGCGATGGTCGTTGCCGGGCGATGGAACGCAAGTAGGTAACCGTAACATACGCCTCGCGATGGCTTGCCGCGTGCGTAGTCTCGCCTCGTCAGCGAGCGGTTGGCGGTACCGAGGCGTCAAGCGCGCCCTCTATCTCCTTGGAGAGTTCGGCGATCAGTTCCTGGTATTCGACGACGCGCTCCTCGCGTTTCGGATCGGTTGAGACGTTCCATTTTTGCAGCGCCGATTGGGCGTCGGCAAAGTCCCTGCAGATTTCCCGAAAATCCTCACTGCGGGCAGAGAGATCGTCGATCGCCTTGATCCTGGCTGGAAACTGCCGACGGACTGCGGTCACGTCTTCGTCCATGGTCCACTCCTTACCGGCATTCGAGACGTCGCCACTGCAACGTGTGCCAGATCCCGATCTTCATGGACGACGATCGGTTCGTGGAGTATGTTACCGTAACATACGGTCTGGCAGCGATGTGACTCCACGGGGGATTGGGGACAGACATGCAGACATCGATACCAGCAGAGGGGTCTGCTGCACCCATTTCTTCAAGGCCGGCGCCTCAAGCCGACGATATCAGCGAGCAACTGGAACGTGTCGTCTCCAGCCCTGAATTTCCGGGCGTCGGTCGCGCGGCAGCGTTTCTCCGCTATGTCGTCTCGGAAACCCTCGAGGGTCGGGGCAACCGGATCAAAGCCTATTCGATCGCGATCGAGGTGTTCGGCCGGGATCCCGGCTTCACCCAGGACGATCCGGTGGTCAGGATCGAGGCCGGACGGCTGCGGCGGTCGCTCGAGCGCTATTATCTCGTCGCCGGGCAGCATGACCCTGTCAGGATCGACATCCCCAAAGGCGGATATGTTCCAACCTTCGCCTGGTCCTGTCCGGAGTCAGCCGAAATTGGAGACGAAGACGCTGGCGAAACATCGCCCTCTGAGGTCCGCCCCGGAGGCTGGTGGCGCGCAAGGCGGGTGTTGTTGCCGGGTGCTGCTGCGCTCGCTGCGGTGACTATTTCGCTCTATTGGATCGGGACGCGATCTCCCGCTCCGTCGCTCGAACGCGTTGCAAGCCTGTCGCCCGATCGTCCGGCCCTCGTGGTCGCTCCCTTTGCCAATCTCGGCGAAGGGCCGGAGGCACAGCTCTACACGGCTGGCCTGACCGAGGAACTGATGACCATCCTGCCACGGTTCAAGGAGATCAAGGTCTTCGGCCGCGAAACGTCCAAGTCCCTCCCCGCGGATGTGGGCGCATCGGAGATTCGGGCCGAATTCGGCGCACGCTACCTCCTTGCCGGCGGGGTACGCACGTCGGGCAAGCGTCTTCGTGTGACGGCGAGACTGCTCGATACCTCGGACGGCGAGATCCTCTGGTCGGAGAACTATGACAATGATCTCGCATCGGGAGACCTGTTTGCGATCCAGACGGATGTCGCCAGAAAGGTCGCGACCGCCATCGCCCAACCCTACGGGGTCATGGCACAGATCGACTCCGCCGGTCCGCCGCCGGACGACCTCGGCGCGTATGAGTGCACGTTGCGCTTCTATGCCTATCGTTCGGAACTGAGCGCCGAAGCGCATGCGCGCGTCCGGGATTGCCTAGAAGCTGCGGTCGCGCGGTTTCCGAGCTATGCGACCGCCTGGGCAATGCTGTCGATCGTCTATCTCGATGAGGACCGGTACAAGTTCAATCCGACACCAGGCCAGGATTCGGCCATACAGCGCGCACTCGATGCCGCCAGGCGCGCAACGCAGATCGATCCGAACAATACGCGCGGACTTCAAGCGCTGATGACGGCGCTGTTCTTCGACAGGCAGCTGGCTGAATCACTTCGTGTGGGCGAGCAGGCGCTCGCCACCAATCCCAATGACACCGAACTGATGGGCGAGTTCGGAACGCGGCTTGCGATCGCTGGCCAGTGGCAACGTGGAGCAAGCCTGCTGGACCAGGCCATCGCGCTCAATCCAGGCAGCGGCGGCTTCTACCACGGAACGCGAGCCCTGGCCGCCTACATGCTCCGCGACAACCACACCGCCGTGCTGGAGATCAGGCAGGCGAACATGCAGAAGTTCCCTCTATTCCATGTTGTTGCCGCCATCATCTACGCAGAAGCTGGCATGATGGACGACGCCCGCCGGGAAGGACAGGTGTTCGTCGGCATGCGACCAGACTTCCTGCCGAACATTGTAACGGAACTCGCAATGCGCAACATGCAGCCCGAAGATCGCAATCGTCTGATCGAAGGACTTCGCAAAGCGGGGATGACGGTGCCCGATCCCGACGCAATTGCGTCGACTGCCGCCACCTCGGACCTGCAACCTCGCTGATACTGTCTCCCCGACCGTAACATACCCGATCATACGGGCACGCCATCTCGTCTTCGCATAGTCTGACCTCAGTGCCGACTTCGACCGCCGCGGCGTGCGGCGTCGAGGCCCGTACAAACTTGACAGGGCTATGAGGAACGCCAGTGAGCACAGCAAAATGTCTTGACGGCCGAATTCAACCAAGCCCTTCCCTAGCGCAATTCCAGCAAAAGTGCGCAGCGGTTTTGCGTCCGGAATTGCGTGAAAACAAAAAGACAGAGCATTTCCGTGGCTCGGAGAAACTAGGTAATGCTCTGGGTTTGAAATGGATATCGGCTCTGCTGCTGCTCTGCGCATTGGCCGGATGCGGCGGCCACCCGAAGAACGTGCTCATCCCGGTTGCCGATAGCGCGCCGAACGCCACCAAGGTCGCCATGCTCGTGACCACGACGCGCAGCCGCTCCACGATCCAAGGCGAAATGTTCACGGGCGAACGCGCACTCGCCCCGGCCTTTGCCGACATCACCGTATCCATCCCGCCTGCGAACGTCCGCAAGATCGGCGAAGTCGCCTGGCCGAAAAGGCTTCCATCCAATCCGGCAACGGACTTCGCAACCTTGAAAGCCGAGGAGATCACGCGCGACGACGCCAAGAAATGGCTGAGCGCCTCTGTCAGGAAGAGCCGCGACCGCAGCGTGCTGGTGTTCATCCATGGCTTCAACAACCGTTTCGAAGATTCCGTCTATCGCTTCGCTCAGATCGTCAAGGATTCTGGCGTCCACAGTGCGCCCGTGCTGGTGACGTGGCCGTCGCGCGGAAGTCTGCTCGCATATGGCTATGACAGGGAGAGCACCAACTACACGCGCAACGCATTGGAGATGCTCTTCCAGTATCTCGCGAAGGATCCAGAGGTGAAGGAAGTCTCGATCCTGGCGCATTCGATGGGGAACTGGCTGGCGCTGGAAGCGCTTCGGCAGATGGCGATCCGCAACGGCCGCCTCCCTGCCAAGTTCAAGAATGTCATGCTGGCCTCGCCCGACGTGGATGTCGATGTCTTCCGCCAGCAGATCGTCGACATGGGCAAGCAGCATCCGAATTTCACCCTGTTCGTTTCGCGAGACGACCGCGCGCTCGCGGTTTCCCGCAGGGTATGGGGCGACGTCGCCAGACTCGGCGCCATCGATCCCGAGCAGGCCCCTTTCAAGAAAGAGTTGGCCGACAGCCAGATCACCGTGATCGACCTCACCAAGGTCAAGGCGGGCGACAGGCTGAACCATGGAAAATTCGCGGAATCGCCCGAGGTCGTTCAGCTCATCGGCGCTCGGATTTCCGACGGCCAGACGCTGACCGACAGCAAGGTCGGGCTCGGGGACAAGATCCTCGCCGCGACGACGAGCACGGCGGCGGCGGCGGGCAGCGCCGCCGGCCTGATCCTTGCCGCCCCGGTCGCGGTCGTCGATGCCGACACCAGAGATAATTACGCCGGCCAGGTCAGCGGCCTCACGGGTCCCGTGGGTACGCGACCGAAGGCGTCCGAGTGCACTGCCGCGGGCCGATCGAAGGAGACATGCAGGCAATAGCGCTTCAGCAACCGGCAGACGCAACAGCTTCATCGAGATCAGGATAGACGATGCCTTTACTTTCCAAGATCCGCATGGTCAGGCCGCTTGTCATCGGGGCCACCCTGGCATCCATTCTCCTTTGTGCCTCCATTGCCGTGGCGCAGAGCGCGACGCCTGCGAGCCCGCAGCCTGAAAGTGTCCAGCGCTTTATCGGCATGTTCTCGGATCCGGATGTCCAGCGCTTCCTGCAGCAGCAGTCGGAAGCTGCCAAGGCCGTGACGGAACCGCCCGTCGCAACGCCGAACGCCGACCCTTCATTCTCGGAATTTGCGATGCGGTTCCGTGTCCACGCCTCCGGCCTTCTCGGGGCTATCCAGTCCTTTCCTTCGGAGACGATGCGTGGTGCGGCCATACTCGACCAAGACATCCAGGCGAACGGCGGGACGCGGCCGATCTTCCTGGTCGCTGCCTTCGTCGCCGTCGGTCTGGCCGCGCAATGGCTGTTCTGGTGGATCAGCGCCGGCTGGCGCTCATGGATGGCACGTGCACCCTATGCGACGGTTCTGGAAAGAGTGACCGCATTGACTGCGAGGCTTCTGTGGGCGGCATGTTACGTCCTTTCGTTCGGTCTCGGCAGCATTGGCTTCTTCCTGCTGTTCCAATGGCCGCCAGTCATCAGGGAGATCGTCGTCGGGTACCTCTTCGCAATTGTCGTCTTCCGTCTGGCGAGCGCGCTTTTCGACGTGTTCCTGGCGCCGCGGGCGGAGGAAGGGGGTGGATTTCGTGTCGTCCCGATCACAAGCGATACCGCCGGCCACTGGGCAAAACGCCTGGGCTATCTCGTCGGCTGGTATGCCTTTGGCTGGGTGAGCATCCGCCTGCTCGGTACTCTCGGCTTTTCGGTCCCGGCCCGACAGCTCGCCGCCTATTCTCTCGGCCTCGTGCTGCTTTTCATCGGTATCGAAGCCGTCTGGAGACGGCCGTCTCAATTGGCTGCCGGTCAAGCGAGCCGGATCGGCCTGCGGACGCGGAACTGGCTCTGGACAGTCTATTTCGTTGCCGTCTGGCTGTTGTGGGTGGTCGGCGCCATGAGGCTGTTCTGGATCGCCGTGGTCTGTGCCGCCCTGCCCGGTGCCATCGCCCTCACCAAGGCGTCGGTCAACAATATTCTGCGCTCTTCCACGGACGAAGAGGACGGCCACAAGAAAGGCACCGTCGTCTCGGTGATCGTCGAGCGCGGCATCAGGGCGGCGCTGATCGTCGGCGCCATCATCCTGCTTGCCGATGCGCTCGATATCAGGCTGACGCAAATGACGATGCAGGATTCGCCGCTTCTACGCCTCGTGCGTGGCCTCCTCAGCGCCGGGATCATTCTTCTGGTCGTCGATCTTGCCTGGAGCGTCGTGAAAGTGCTGATCGATCGCAAGCTCGGCGACACCGAGGCCGTCCTGGAAGTCGGTAGCGAACGAGAGCGGCGGCGCACGCGTCTCAGAACACTCCTACCGATCCTTCGCAATTTCCTGATGATCCTCTTCAGTGCCGTCGCAATCATGATGGCACTGTCATCGCTGGGGGTCGAAATCGGTCCGCTGATCGCAGGCGCCGGCGTGGTTGGCGTCGCGATCGGCTTCGGGGCGCAGACTGTTGTCAAGGACGTGATCAGCGGGATGTTCTACCTGCTCGATGACGCCTTCAGAGTGGGAGAGTATATCCAAAGCGGCAGCTACAAGGGCACCGTCGAGTCCTTCAGCCTGCGATCCATCAAGCTCCGGCACCAGCGCGGCGCGGTCTACATCGTGCCCTTCAGCGAGCTTGGAGCAGTCCAGAACATGAGCCGCGACTGGGCGATCGAGAAGATGACGATCACCATCACTTACGATTCCGACATCGAGAAGGCCCGCAAGATCATCAAGAAGATCGGCCTGGAACTGTTCGAGGATCCGGAGTTCAAACCGACGACGATCGAGCCGTTGAAGATGCAGGGGATAGACAGCCTCGGCAACTCAGGCCTGCTCCTGCGGATGAAGGTCATGACACTTCCGGGCCAGCAGTTCACGCTGAAGCGGCGGGCCCTGCGGATGATCCATGAGGCGTTCAACGAAAACGGCATTAAGCTCGCCGTGCCGACTGTCCAGGTCTCGGGCGGCAGGGACGACGCTATTGCAGCCGCTGCCCAGCAGACGCTCGCCGCTCACAACGCGGCCACCGCTGCGGGCCCGGCCTGAGGCCGGCGCTTTTAGGCAATGAAACGAAACACGAGAGCAATGGGAGGAAATGAAATGAAGATCCTGGTCATTCTATCGCACATGCTTGCGACACTTGCCGTCATGATGACGGTCAGCGCGCCCGTCCTCGTTCCCGAAACGGCCGAAGCCGCCCGTCGTGGCGTGGCGGCATGCGGTCCGAGAGGCTGTGGCGCCGCAGCCTGCGGACCACGCGGATGCGCTGCGGTCGGACGCCGAACCGCTCCAGTCGTTCGCCCGCCCGTCCGGCGTGGCGTCGTGGTCGTCGCCCCTCGCCGCTATTGGCGTCCAGGGACCGCCATCGCCGCAGGTGCTGCCATCGGTTTCGTCGCCGGAGCTGCCGCCGTGTCCTTGGCAGGTACGCCGCCACAGTCCGGTCAATGCTGGTATTACACCTCGCCCGCCAAGACGACAGGCTTCTGGGACGTGTGCCCGCGCTGAGTGCTCGCAGAAAGACCGGCGAGTTCGTTTGGTTCTCTTCGTCACTATCCTCCCCCAGCTGGGGAGGGTCTCAATTTCCGCGTCACAAATTTAGAGGGCACGTTCCATGGATTTCACAGTCATCGATGCCGCACTCGTCGGAAAACTTCTCCTGCTGCTTCTGATCGGCATGGGGCCGAAGATTGCCCTGGTGCCGTTTCTGGAAAAGACCCACGCCTTCGATACCCAAACCAAGGTGCGCATCGGGCGCCAGATGGTTATGATCGCCGTTGTCACGGCCCTGATCCTTTTCGCCACCGGCGCTCTGCTGATGCGGCTTCTCCACATCACGGGCGGCGCCGTCGCCGTCGCCGGCGGCATCATCCTCGCGCTGATCGCGATCAAGATGGCATCAGGACCGATAGAGAAGCCGCATGACGACATTGCGGCGCCAGTCGATCCAGACAAGCTGGCCGTATTTCCGCTTGCGGTCCCTTACCTGCTCAATCCTGTCGGCATTACGGTCATCATCATCGCCTCCGGTGAAGTCGTCTCGATCACCAGCGCGATACTCGTCATTGGCCTGATCCTGATCGTCGGCGCGTTGGACTATCTGGTGTTCACCAACATCGACAAGCTCGCCAAGCGTATGAAGCCGGTCACCATGATCGTCTCGGAGGTGGTCTTCGGCATTCTGCTGACCGCAGTCGCAGTCCAGTTGATCGTCGTCGGGCTTGGCAATCTCGGGATCATCACCCCGGGCGCGGCACACTAGATCCGACAATTTTCGGCCGGACCGACCTAAAATTTGAACCGGGACTCTAAATCAAGAAATAGAGCGTGATGTCGTCCGAAACCGCTCACGCATCTCGGCATCATGTTTAGCTGCAGATTTGCGATCCCCCTGCACGGAAAGCCGGGGGATTAAGCTCGATGACAGGCTGCAAAGGTGCCATAGACGGCCGGCGGGCACGCAACGATCATTCAATATCTCTGATGTTATCCATAAGTTCTATTCGTTTGAATGATGAGTTTTCAAGGCCCATATTAGGATCATGGACATGGACGAACCTCCCATTGACGACCATGCCCTTGACCCTAGAAAGGAACCGGAAAATGACCACTCTCACCTATCGCGGTGGTGGTAAGTCCCTCACCTCCAGCGAAAGCCGCTTCGACCTGGCAGATTATGCCCGTAAGCTTGTGCTCGCCTGGACGCGCTGGCAGACGGCCCGCGAAATCGAAGCCATGCCCTTCGACATTCGCAAGGACATCGGCTGGCCGAGCACGGACGACAACAAACACCGGACCATGTAATGAATGCGACATTCCTCCCAAGATAAGGGCGGCGCCTGCCTCGTGCAACGCCACCTTTTTCTTCTTCCGAATTCCCGAATCTGCTTATCGATTGTCGCTCGCCTTTCCGGCATTGGATGGCCCCGCAACTGCATATCAGGCGCAAACGCGCCGCGGCAGGTGGGAGCCAGCATCAGGCTTTCCCAATTACTCCCACCGGCTAATTCTATCGGTTTTCCTTGTAAACGCAGAAGCGAATGACTTCGCGCGGAATTGGAGCAGTTTCAGGCGACCCTGGGCACTGCGCGTGTATACAAGTTCCGAATAACCGACGTAACGATTCCACAGCTGGGCGAAATATATGGCATCCTCCCTTTTCCGGCCGATGATCGACGGGACTGCATGATAATCCACCCGGTTCAGCCGCCAGAATTTTGACGACCTGACGAGAATGTAGCGGGGATTCTGTGGGGGAATGAGGACTTCCCGTAGAGCGTCGAGAAAGCGGGACCGCTCAATTGTCGTGGCACCCTCAAGCCGGCAGTAAATCATGCCGTTTTGGTCGAGCGTCGCCTCGACACTCACTTTTCCCAATTCGGTCCTTATGACGCCCATATGATGCAGCGTCTCCAGAACGGTTATTCCCACTTGCTCCATGCTCCCTTCCAGGGAGCCGTTCCGCAGCAGCAACAGACTAGCTTTGAGTGCACCCGGCAAGCAGAAGATGGCCAGTATTGCGAACATAACGAACAGGACCAACTCCAGTTGTTGGAGCGATCGGATGTGCGTAACGCGAAAGCTGTGCAAAAATCCGTTCAAGATCATGCCGGCGAGCGCGGCGCTGTGCGCAAACAGAAACTTTGTCGTATTCCAGTTAACTAGCCCCTTAGGGGCATAGTTGCTCTCCAATGTTTCTTGCATCCTCGCAACGGCGCGTTTGCTGTGCAGCGCGCTATGCCAGCGGAATTTCAGTGATTTGCGGTCTGCAGCCCTCCGTTCCATCATTTTGTTGATGTCATCAACACCGCGCGCATTCCATTTGGCAGTACCCAGCATCAATCGTTGAAAACCGCTTTGGATCAGCGGAGGCTCGCCGAAGGACAAAGCTTCAAACGCGTAAAATCGGCGTTTTAGCGCATCGACGTCGCTGCCCAGGTCTATTGTCATGGTGTCATAGGGATCGGGCGCTTTTCTGTCGGTCGATTTCCTCCCGAAGCGCAGCGGTATTCTCTGCTCGAGCTTTTCAGGGTCGATGACCGCCAGATGCCAGACGTTCGCGGCCTTCTGAGGGCTTCGAGGATCGATGCGAATGGCACGACCGCGCATCTGATTGGAGAGCACGTATGATCCCACCGTACTTGCCAGGATCAAAGTGTTTACGGACGGTGCGTCCCATCCTTCACCCAGCAAAGCTTGGGTGCCGACCAGGACCGTGATCCCGCCGCGACTGAACAGTTCAGTGATCATATGGACAATATTGCGGCTCAGCTCGCCGCCAAGTTCCACGCTCAGAAAGCCGGCATCGAATGCCGTCTGTTGATAACGGATATGTTCTGCACCTATACCAAGACGGTCTGCGATCTCGTCAAGAATTCCTTTTGACCCCGCCGGAATGACAACCAGACTCCCGGTCAGAATTCCAAGCTTGAGATCAAGTTCGGACCGCCGCAGCGTCTCGAAGATTGGCACGACGCCCATTCTCTCGATGGGCTGAAGGTCCGCGGGGGCAGTGGGCAGCGCATCCTTCCTTATATAGTCGGAAAGGATAACCATACGGAGTTCGTCACGCATCGACGCGCTTTCGAGCCGGGTAATATCGACGATCGCGTTTAGCTTGCTCGCGCTTGATACCAGCAGCTTCTGAACCGATCGTGGATCAGTCAGTCGCACTCTGCTGTGCTCCACTGCCCTAATTTCCCTCAGCCTGTCTTGCTGGCAGCGGATTGCCTGTTCAGCTTCTTCGAAATCATTGCGATAGGTGTAGATAACGCCGTTCAGCAATACCTCTATCCATTGAAGCGTCAGATCCGGTATTTCACGCACCTTGACGCCGAGAATGTCGAGAGTCGACTGCGGCAGGTCGACATATTGGGAATTCAGGAAGATGAGCATGCTGGAGAAAAAGCGTGCATCGTCCAGTATATGCTCCACATTCTCGATCGGCTGCGTAATCCATGGATGGCGCAGAATTGCCTCTTTGAATTCTGCACTCTCAAGCAGCGTTTCAATGAAGTCTCCGATCTGCGCGCGAAACTCGGCCAGCTTCTGTGCTTCCAGCGCACTCGGCAGGCTGAAGTGGACATAATCCTGATGCGGGCAAAGATCGCCTTGCAACACAAGTTCCGGCACGGAAATTTCACCGTCGATCGGCCCGCAAAGCGCCTGATAGCGGTCCCATTCCTGAGGATCTACATCATAAGGAGGCGTAGCTGTCAGCGCGACGACAGTGGGTTGGCCTAGTGCTTCCTTGAGCATCGTCAGCGCCTTCCACCACTCGTTTCTAAGATGGTGCGCTTCATCGAGCACAAGGGTGCGAACCTTCTCCTCGCGCAGCTTCGCGATGATTTTCTTTCTCGCCTTCTCCGTTTCCTGCTTGCCTGGTTCGCCGGATTCCGCCCCGTCGCTGCCCTCCTCTTCACCGTCGAGGACTTCTTCTTCGGACGGATGGCCCGAGAACGCCGCATGCAGAGCTTGATAGGTGATGATCGTGACGGTTCCGGGCGCTCTCACATCGTGGGAAATCCACTCCGGTTCCGCAAGGTCGGGGGGCAGGAACATCGTGCGCAGCCGATGCGCCCATTGGTCCCGGATGGTCTTGCTCGGAGCCAGAATCAAAGTCGCCTCGCCGAGCCTGCACATCACTTCAAGACCTAAAACCGTTTTACCGGAGCCGGGTGCCGCGACAATATGCAATCCGTCATCGCCGATGAGATTTGCAAGATCATCAAGTATCTTCTGCTGATATGCTCGCCACGTGCCCTGAAAAGCGAGGTCCTTCATTCAATGCTGCCTTTTGGATTAAATGCGACGAGTCGTTGTGGAAGCTCCGACTAAAATACTCTTCAGGAAACACTGCACCATCTTGGCGTGGGTCATGCAGCGCCAGTTATGCTTCCCGCATGCCTTTTGACGAAATTTCAACGACAGCGCAATGAACATCAGCTGGCTGTAATGAATGCGACATTCCTCCCCAGATAAGGGCGGCGCCTGCCTCGTGCAACGCCGCCTTTTTCGTGGCCTGATCGTCCATTCCTAAGCCATTTTCAACATTGAATTTCAGTCGCCTATGAGCCTCTCATTTGCCTTGCCCGCAGCCGTTCCCACGGCTTGATCGGCCAAATCGCCGGCGATGTCGCATATTTGCTCTTCCCGGCCGCATTTTTCCATGCCAGTGTCGCTTTCAGGACATCGGCGCGACGCATTCCGCGCAACGAATGTGTCATCGCCCCTCGAGCATGGATTTTGCTATGAACAGGATGCAGATCAAGAAGCGTTCGGTAGTCTTCTTTATGGTACCGCAATTCACCATGCTGCCCTTTTCGGCGGCCGTGGACACCTTGCGCATCGCCAATCGCATGCTCGGCTATCAGGCCTATACCTGGCGGCTGACCTCCGTCGATGGAGAAAAGGTCTATTCCTCCTGCGGCATCGGCGTCGAGGCAAATTCCTCGCTTGCCGAGGAGCGCCGTCATCTCGGCGGCGAAAACCGGCCGGGCATGGTCCTCGTCTGTTCCGGCATCGATGTCGAGCAGTTCAACAACAAGTCGGTCAATGCCTGGCTGCGTGAATGCTACAATCGCGGTGTCGCCGTCGGCAGCCTCTGTACGGGCGCGCATGTGCTTGCCCAGGCCGGCCTCCTGAATGGCAAGCGCTGCGCCATCCACTGGGAAAACCTCCCGGGCTTTTCGGAAGCCTTCCCGCAGGCCGAGGTCTATGCCGATCTCTACGAGATCGACGGCAATCTCTATACCTGCGCCGGTGGCACCGCCTCGCTCGACATGATGCTGAACCTCGTCGGCGAGGACTTTGGCGAAAGCCTTGTCAACCGCATCTGCGAGCAGCACCTGACTGACCGCGTGCGCAACCCGCACGACCGCCAGCGTCTGCCGCTGCGCGCCCGTCTCGGCGTGCAGAATGCCAAGGTTCTGTCGATCATCGAGCTGATGGAAGGCAATCTCGCCGAGCCGCTGTCGTTGATCGAAATCGCCGACGGCGCCGGCCTCTCCCGCCGCCAGATCGAACGGCTGTTCCGCCAGGAAATGGGACGCTCGCCGGCCCGCTACTATCTGGAAATCCGTCTCGACCGTGCGCGCCACCTCCTGGTGCAGTCCTCGATGCCGGTCGTCGAGGTCGCCGTTGCCTGCGGCTTCGTCTCCGCCTCGCATTTCTCCAAGTGTTATCGCGAACTCTACCATCGCTCGCCGCAACAGGAGCGCGCCGAGCGCAAGATGACCATGGCGACCGCTCGCCAGGCCGTCGCCGCCTGAGATTAAGGGCGGCGGCTTGGCCCCACCCTCATAGGCGCTACTGCGCCGCCTCTTCCGTCATCTTGGCGTCGGAATAGACCTGGTTGCGGCCCCTGTGTTTGGCCATGTAGAGAAACTGGTCGGCGGCGTTGAGGTAATTTTCGAAGGTTTCGTAACCGGCGATCTCGGCGATGCCGATCGAAATCGTGACGCCGAGTTCCTCATCGTCGGCCGTGACTTTCAGCCGCGAAATGTCCGAGCGGATCTCGTCGCAGAGCTTGGTTGCGGCTGCCGAATCCATCTGCGGGAAAAGGATGGCGAATTCCTCGCCCCCGAGCCGCGAGAGAAGATTGTCGCTGCCTTCGAAGATCGTGAACAGCCTGTTTGCGACAGCCTTCAGCACCTTGTCGCCGATCTCGTGGCCATAGGTATCGTTCAACCGCTTGAAATGGTCGATATCGAGAATGGCGACGGAGCTCGGCACCTTCAGCCGCAGGCACTCGTTCACCAGCTTCGGGCCGTTGTCGTAGAAATAGCGGCGGTTATAGAGGCCGGTCAGATAGTCGCAGGCCGCCGCCGCCCTCAGCTGCCGCATCTGCGCCAGCGTTTCGGCATTGTTGGCGATGCGGCATTGCAACTCCTCGGCGACGAAGGGCCGGTAGACGAAATCGCTGGCGCCGGCCTTGAGGAAGCTCGCCGAAAGCATGCGGTCGTTGGAGGAGGAAACGCCGATGACACGCAGCCTGTCCGAGCCAAATCGATGGCGGATGCGCCGCGTCAGCTCGTAGCCGCTCATATCGGGCATGTGGTGATCGGTGACGACGAGCTCGATATCGCTGTAGGCCTCGAGCGCCGCCAGCGCCTCGAGCCCCGAATTTGCCTCGACGACGAGATATTGTTGTGCCTTCAGGAGATCGACGAGCACCTGGCGCGCCGAGACGACATCGTCGACGACGAGCACCCGCGTCTTGCGGTTGGAGATCGCCCGCCGGACGGTGGCGACCAGATTGTCGAGCGCGAATTCATTGTCCTTCAGCACGTAATCGATGACATTGCGCTCCATGATCCTGTTGCGCGTGTTGAGATCGAATGTCGCGGTGAAGACGATCGCCGGGATATCGTGCTCGATCGTGCAGTCCAGCGCTTCGCCATAGGGCGAATCCGGCAGGTTGAGATCGACGACGGCCATAGTGTAGCCGTGAGCGTCGTCGGCAAGTTCCTTGCGAAGAGCCTTCAGCGACGGGCATGATTTGACGGCAAGGCCCAGCTCCGTCTGGAACCGGTGACAGAGCACGGCGGAAAACATCCGGGAATCTTCAACCAGAAGTATTTTGAGCCCGCCGGAGCGTAACCCGATGCCATCCCGCAGAAAATCCGCTTGAAAAGCCACAGCCGCTATTCCCCCATGCGTCTGACGGGCACGACTCGGCCCTCTCCCCGGCGGGGACGATAACCGAGAGACCTGTGCGCGTGAAGGGGACAAATAATGGCGCTGTTACTTGTAATTGCAAAAATTCGACGACTGTCCCCGACCATCATTTCCGCCGCCCTGGCGACACCGATACTGGAAGGGTCGTCAGGCAACCGCCCGCTCCTTACGCATCGATTGAATTTGCAGCAGCGTATCGAGGTTCTGGTTGACGCGGCAGTAGAACTCCTCGTCGATGAAGGGACGCAGCATGAAATCATTGCCGCCGGCTTTCAGGAATCGTGCCGAAAGCAGCCGGTTCGAGGAGGAGGAAACGCCGATGATGCGCAGCTCGTGCGAGCCGATACTGGCGCGGATGCGCCGCGTCAGTTCGAAGCCATCGATGTCCGGCATGTTGTAGTCGGTAATGACAAGGCCGATATCGCGGTTGGCCTTCAGGATCTCCAGCGCCTTGCCGCCACTCTCGGCGACGCTGACACGGAAATTGTAGCGCTTCAGCCGGCTCGAAAGCAGGGCGCGCGCGGTCGCGCTATCGTCGACGATCAGCACGTGGTGGCGATGATTGGTGAGGAAGCGGCAGATCGATTCCGCCAGCAGGTCGACGGCGAAGATATTGTCCTTGAGGATATAGTCGACGATATCCTTGGCCATCAGCTTGTCGCGCATGTTTTCATGGAAAGTGCCGGTGAAGACGATTGTGGGTATGGAGAGATCGACCAGATATTCGAGCGCTTCGCCGTTTTCGGCGCCGGGCAGGTTGATGTTCGAGATCGCCAGCGTGATCGGATCGGAAGACTTGTCGTAGGAAACCTGCAGATCCTCGAAGTTGCGGCAGATCTCGACATCGATGTCGAACAGCTCCTTCAGGCGTTTGCTGATCATCGAGGTGAATACGTTGGAATCTTCCGCGACAATAATGCGCGCACCCGCAAACATTTCCCCGGAATATTGCATCCCCGAAATACCTAGAAACGCCATAGCAAACCTTTGATGTAAAATCTGTCCCCGGATCAAACTGATACATCAATTGATTTGAGTAATTATTAATCGGCACGCCTGGATATAAATGAAGAGGCGGCCCGATCGAGCCGCCTCCAACTTCTTTGCGGATATGATTAAGAAATCAGGCGCGAAGCGCCGCATTCTCGGCGTCGCACGGGTTTTCGCCGACAACCGTCGCATTATAGGTCGAACCGACGTTTTGATCTTCGGTTTCGTGCCCTCCTTGGCGCAATCCGGCCGCAGCATGGCAAGCGCCGGCGAGCGGTTGATGCGGAAGCCGAAGGCGCCGTTGGTGGCGCGGCCGACGAGCCCATCCGGCTGGCACCGCTTGGCCGAAGCGGTTATAAACGAGCCATCGACCCCGACCCGCCGACAGGTTCGCCCATGATCCAATCCGACCCGGTGATCGAATGGCTTCTCGACTCCGACCCGTCGATCCGATGGCAGGTGATGCGCGACCTTCTCGATGCCCCGGAGCGGGAATGGATGACTGAGCGGGCCAAAGTCGAGACCGAGGGCTGGGGCGCCAGGCTGCTCTCCTGCCAGGATGAGGACGGGCAATGGGCAGGCGGTGCCTTCCTGCCCGCCGGTTTCGACCCGCTCGAGTGGGAGGAGCGTGGCCAGCCGTGGACGGCCACCACCTTCTCGCTGTCGCAATTGCGGGAATTCGGTCTCGATCCCGCCTGTGGCTGCGTCCGGCGCACCGTCAAATTGATCGGCGCCAACGCCCGTTGGGAAGAAGGTGGCCAGCCCTATTGGGAGGGCGAAGTCGAGGAGTGCATCAACGGTCGCACCGTTGCCGACGGCGCCTATTTCGGCGTCGACGTCTCGCCCATCGTCGACAGGCTGGCCGGTGAGCGTCTCGACGACGGCGGCTGGAACTGCGAGCGGATCAATGGCTCCGTCCGCTCGTCGTTCGCCAGCACCATCAATGTGCTGGAAGGCTTGCTGGAATATGAGAGATCGACCGGCGGCACGCATCGGTCTCGAGAGGCGCGCAGGACGGGCGAGGAGTTTCTGCTGGCCCGCAACCTCTTCCGCCGCCTTGGCACCGGCGAGCCGGCCGACGAACGCTTCCTTCACCTCCTGCATCCGAACCGGTGGCGCTACGACATTTTGCGCGCGCTCGATTATTTCCGCGCCGGCGCGATCCTAACCGGCGCGAATCCCGATCCGCGTCTCGGCGAGGCGATCGACCACCTTCGTTCCAGACGCCTGCAGGACGGCAGCTGGCCGCTCGACAACAGCCCTGCCGGTCGGGTGTGGTTCGAGGTCGATGACGGGCAAGGCAAGCCCTCGCGGTGGGTGACGCTCCGAGCGATGCGGGTGCTCAGATGGTGGGATGCCCAGCCCTCAATCAATGCCTGACGGCAATCCCAGTCCACGTAGGAAATGCCCCTCAAGCGCCCGCAGCAATTCGGCGCGGGCCGCGGGCGTCTCACCGATGCCGGGCTGATTGACCACACCGTACAGGGCGTTGAACAGAAACACCGCCGTAAAGCCGGGATCCCTGACCAACCAGACATTCTCGCCAGCGCCGGCGGCAAGCAATTCGTTCAGATGATCGATCAGGATGTTGCGCGAAAGCCCTTCCCTTGTTGCGGGAGGGGCTGCCACGAAGGCGAGGTGATGCAGCCCGGCGGTGTCGAGATAGCCGGTGGCGCATGCCGTCGACCAGGCCGCCAGCTTCCCGCGCCAATCCTCGTGCCGCCGTCCTTCGACCGCCGCGACGATGCCATCCAGCACGCCCTGCACGAAGCGGGCGCGCAGCGCCTGGAGAACATCGGCCTTCGAGGAAAAGTGCAGGTAGAAGGTGCCCTTGGCGACCCCCGCCCCGGTCGTGATCTCCTCGATCGTGGTCTGCTCCAGGCCCTTTTCCAGAAACAGCCGCTCGGCCGCGGTCATCAGCTCGTCACGCCGCTCTTCGGGGGGCTTGGTTCTCGGTTTTGAAACAGGATTGGCCGGCGGCAAGACTGGTCCACTCTCATTGACGGCGCGCGGGATCGGTCCTGTGCAGATAGCCGGTAAACACGTCGCGCATTGCGGTAATCTCGATCTCAGGCGGCAGACGACCGACTTCACCGCGATGATAGCCGGCATGCGTCACCACATGGGCCAGCATCTCCTCGCGGGACATGCGTCCGCGTCCGCCATCGGTGAAGGTGAAGTCGACGACCTCCTCCATTTCCTCGGGCGTTATACGCGAGGTGTAATCGATATACCAACGATCCGTATCCCGGATATCGGAGGACAACTGTGCCAAAGGCGGCGCTTCGCTGCTCCAGCTCGCCGCATAGGAGTGATCCAGCCGTTGAAGATTGGCGGTGAAGATGCGATCGACGAGATGGGCGTGATTGAGCACGCGAAGGGCCGATCGGAACTCGTCGGATCGCACCTCAGCCCCGAGCGCGTACAAGGCATCGAGAAGCTTGTCGTCGACGCTGGCTTTGTATTGGAACAGCGAGTTCAACAGGGGCTGCGCGCTCATTACGATCTCCGGATATGAAACGGGTGGCGCCGACATCAAACCGGCAGCCTCACCTACATCACTGACTGGTGGTCAGTCAATACGATCCCGATCTCTCTGCCACCTGCCCTGCCGCGCGTTCTTATGTGTCGTTACGCGCAGCAGCCGCTCGCTGCCGCTTGCGGCCCACAGCAGGCCGCCGCCTTGCTGTTCTCCTCTGCCAGCCATCGGTCGCGCGGCTTGCAGCTTGACGGCCGCGGCGAAAGCGCAACATGGACGGCGCCGGCACGGAGAACCGGCATCGCTGCGCAATAAAGCTGCATTGGCCGCACGCCGTCGCTGACTTCGAAGGTCAGCTTCGCCGAACCATCCAGTTGCACATGATCGGAAACCTTGCGGATGATTGCATGGAACTTGCCGGCCAGCATATGCGTGCGGTCGCCTTCCTCGATATCCCAGAGCTGGATGAAGATTTCCGCCCACGCTTCAGGATTGGCGCCGCAATCCAACGCCGAGAATTGGCCCGCCTTGACCTCGGTGACATGATAGCCAGGCTTTACCGCCTTGCCGTCGTAATAGAAAATCAGCGGAGAATCCTTGGCGCCGGTAAGCACACTGCAGCAGGCCGAGATCGATTTCGTTCTCTTGAATTTTGCTGTTGTCGATGACGTTCATTAGCGCTAATCCTCGTTTCAATGATTCAAGGATTATTGAAATATGGATCAACGTCAAGCCCTCATCGCATTCGGCGCGCTCTCGCAGGAAACCCGCCTTCACATCGTCCGCATGCTCGTGGTTTCGGGTCCCGACGGCATGGCGGCAGGCGCGATCGCTGAGAAGGCGGAGGTCTCGCCCTCTAATATCTCCTTCCATCTGAAAGAGCTGGAACGGTCGGGGTTGATCGCGCAACAGCGTGAATCCCGATCGATCATTTACACCGCGAACTACGAGGCACTTGGTGGCTTGGTTCGCTTTCTGATGGAAGATTGCTGTTCCGGGCATCCGGAAATCTGCGCACCTGCCGCGGAGGTCGCGGCCTGCTGCGCCCCTAAAATGAAGGAGAAATTGCAATGACCCCTGACCGCATTTACAATGTGCTCTTTCTCTGCACGGGCAATTCTGCCCGCTCGATCTTGGCTGAATCCATCCTTGAGACCGAAGACAAGGGTCGATTCAAGGCCTATTCGGCCGGCAGCCAGCCGAAGGGTGAAGTCAATCCCTATGCGCTGAAGGAGCTTGCGGCGCAGGGCTACCCAACAGTCGGCTTCCGTTCAAAGAGCTGGGACGAATTCGCCGAGCCGGGCGCTCCGGAGATGGACTTCATCTTTACGGTTTGCGACAGCGCTGCCGGCGAGGCTTGTCCCGTCTGGATCGGTCATCCGATGACCGCCCATTGGGGCGTCGAGGACCCGGCTGTCGTCGAGGGCAGCGAAGTCGACAAAGGCCGCGCTTTCGCGCAGGCCGCCCGCTTCCTCAAGAACCGGATCAGCGCCTTTTTGAGCCTGCCTCTTTCCTCGATCGACAAGCTCGCCCTGGAATCGCACCTGCGCCAGATCGGCACCATGGAAGGCGCCAGCATTAAACAGCCCAAGGCGAGCTGATGGGTTTCGATTTGAACCAGCAGGCCTTGGAAGGGCACGACGACAGACTTCGCGGCGCGCTCGCAGGCGCCGGGCTTCCGGTCGATGACCTCACAGACGCCGGCCGAAGCTTCTATCGGTTTTCACGTGGCGGCGAGACGGTCGGCTTCGGCGGGCTGGAACTCTATGGCGAGACTGTACTCCTGCGTTCCATTGTCGTGCTGTCCGATCAGCAAGGCTTTGGCTTCGGCCATGCGATCACCCTTAGCCTGCTCGATCAGGCACAAAGGAAAGGCGCCACTGCCGCCTATCTGTTGACAGAAACAGCCGCCTCCTTCTTTCAATCGCTCGGCTTTCGTCCGATCGCCCGCGATGAAGCGCCGGCCGAGATCCTGACGACGCGGCAGGCCGCAAGCCTGTGCCCGGCATCGGCCGCCCTGATGGTCCGGAGCCTGCCGGCATGAGCGCGCCGATGTTTCCCCCGTCTCGACGACTGGTCGCCGAAGCGCTCGGCACGCTGCTGCTCGTAGCAACCGTCGTCGGCTCGGGCATCATGGCGGATAGCCTGACGGACGATACGGCGCTTGCGCTGCTCGGCAATACGCTGGCAACGGGGGCAATCCTCGTCGTCCTGATTACGATCTTAGGCCCGATTTCCGGGGCTCATTTCAATCCGGTCGTGTCGCTGGTGTTTGCGCTCCGGCGCGAACTGCCTGCCTCCTCCGTTCCCCCCTATATCGCCGCGCAGATCGTCGGCGGCATTGCCGGAACGATGCTCGCTCATGCGATGTTCGCCCTTCCCGTGCTGCAGGCCTCGGAAACCGTGCGCACCGGCGGCGCGCAATGGCTCTCTGAAGTGACGGCAACCTTCGGCCTCGTCTTCGTCATCTTAGCCGGTGTGCGCTTTCGCGCCGATGCCGTGGCATGGCTGGTCGGCCTTTATATCACCGCCGCCTACTGGTTCACCGCCTCCACGTCCTTTGCCAATCCCGCCGTCGCGATTGCTCGATCGCTGACGCACACCTTTTCCGGCATCCGCCCGATCGATCTACCGGGGTTTATCGCCGCTGAAGTCCTCGGCGCCTTGCTGGCGCTGATGCTTGCGGGATGGCTGCTGATGGAAGCCCGCGATCCTGAAACTCTCACCAAGACGGAATCCGCCTCATGACCATAGATGTTACGATCTATCACAACCCCGAATGCGGCACCTCGCGCAACACGCTTGCGATGATCCAGAACGCCGGCATTGAGCCCAACGTTATCGAATATCTGAAAAACTCGCCGTCGCGCGACCAGCTAATCAAGGTGATTGCGGATGCCGGTTTGAGCGTTCGCGAGGCGATCCGCGAAAAGGGCACGCCCTATGCGGAGCTCGGCCTCGACAACCCTGATCTTACCGACGAGCAATTGCTGGACGCGATGCTGAAAAACCCGATCCTGATCAACCGGCCCTTCGTCATCACGCCGCTCGGCACGCGTCTGTCGCGGCCCTCGGAACTTGTTCTCGAAATCCTGCCGGAAACGCATCAGGGCGCCTTCACCAAGGAAGACGGCGAGAAGGTGCTCGATGCCGGAGGCAAGCGCATTGTCTGATTTGCCTGCCATATCACCGATGCATCTGCGTCAACCGGATATGGACGCGCTCAGGCCGGCGTTCTCGACGCACAAGCCGCGCATCCTGATCCTTTATGGCTCGTTGCGAGCAGTGTCCTACAGCCGCTTCCTCGCACAGGAGGCCGCGCGGCTGCTCGAATATTTCGGCTGCGAAGTGCGCATCTTCAATCCGGAAGGTCTGCCGCTGCCTGATGCGGCGCCGGCGAGCCACCCGAAAGTTCAGGAGTTGCGCGAATGGTCGGCATGGTCTGAAGGCCAGGTGTGGGTCAGCCCCGAACGTCATGGCGCGATGACCGGCATCATGAAAGCGCAGATCGACTGGATTCCATTGTCGGTCGGCTCTGTTCGGCCGACGCAAGGCAAGACGCTGGCGGTGATGCAGGTCTCTGGCGGCTCCCAGTCCTTCAATGCGGTAAGCCAGCTCCGCATCCTTGGACGATGGATGCGGATGATCGCAATTCCCAATCAGTCCTCGGTTGCAAAAGCTTTCCAAGAATTCGACGCGGACGGCCGTATGAAACCCTCGTCCTATTACGACCGCGTCGTCGACGTCTGCGAGGAACTGGTGAAGTTCACGCTGCTGACCCGTGATGCCTCGAACTATCTGACCGACCGCTACAGCGAGAGGAAGGAAGAAGCCGAAAAGCTCGAACAGCGCGTGAGCCTCAGATCCCTATGACAATCAGCACCGAACGACCACCGGTAGCGGCCATTGCCGCGCTCGGGCTGACGCAGATCATCGGTTATGGATCGCTCTATTACAGCTTCAGCATCCTCGCCCCCGACATGGCCCGTGATTTGGGCTGGTCATCTGAATGGATCTTCGGCGCGCTCTCTGTGGCCCTTCTGATCGGCGGTCTGGCCGCACCTCTCATGGGCACGTGGATTGATCGCTTCGGCGCAGGCAGGATCATGACGTCGGGCTCGGCGATTGCCGCCGCCGCCCTCGTCGCCTGCGCCTTCGCGCCGGGAAAGATCGCTTTCGTCGCGGCATTGATCGGCATCGAGATCGCCTCGAACCTGGTGCAATATGGCGCAGCCTTCGCCCTGCTCGTGCAGATCAGGCCGCAGGTCGCCCAGCGCAGCATCACCTATCTGACCCTAATCGCCGGCTTCGCCTCAACCATTTTCTGGCCGATCACCACGGCGCTGCATGCGCATCTCTCATGGCAGAACGTCTATCTGATTTTCGCCGCGCTCAATCTCGTTGTCTGCCTTCCCATTCATGCCTGGCTCTCCCGTGGCATCAGCCAAACCAGGGGACGGACCGGAGAGGAGGCCGCAAAACGCGCCGAGCCGAGCCTTCCGCCGTCGGTGCGCAGGCTGGCCTTTATCCTGATGGTGACAGGCTTTGCTTTGGAAAGCTTCGTGAACTCGGCGCTTCTGGTTCACATGGTGCCTGTGATGTCGGCCCTCGGCCTCGGCGCCATGGCAGTGGTGGTCGGAACGCTCTTCGGCCCGTCACAGGTGCTGAGCCGCCTCATCAACATGGTCTTTGGCGAGAGCTTGTCGCAAGTGATGCTCGCGATCATCTGCGCCATCTTGCTGCCGACAGCCCTTGTCATCCTCATCGCCACCGCACCCTCGGTGCCTGGTGCGCTGGTCTTCGCCGTCGTCTTCGGCCTCGGCTCGGGGCTTAACAGCATCGTCTACGGAACCTTGCCGCTCGCGCTCTTCGGAAGCGATGGCTACGGCCGGCGGCAAGGACAAATCATGTCGGTTCGTCTCGTCGTCTCCTCGATGGCGCCGTTCGCGCTTGCCTTCCTGATGGGCTATCTCGGCGTATCATGGTCACTATCGATCGCTGCATTGCTCAGCACCGTCGCCGTTGCCGCATTCTTCGCCATCACGCGGCTGACGCGCCCGGTTGTTGCCCGGCCGGAACCTGTTCCCAATCCCGGAGAAGCTTGAGCGCATTAGTCGGGACAGGCGCTACTTGACGACGGCCGAGCCCTTGACGATGTCGATCGTCTCGCCGCCGTCGAGCCCGATGCGGTCGCCGTCGGGCGTCGTCATGAAGCAGCCGGAAGCACAGAGGTTTTCCGAAGCGCCGGCATCGACCACAACCTCGACGCGCTGGCCGCTCTCGGTGATGACGAGCACGACGGCGGCTGGATCGGTGTTGGTGATGGATGCCGCTTCAGCCGCGGGTGTGGCAAGCAGCGGGACAAGCAGAACGGCGGCAAATCTTGCCATCATGTGCGGCGGCGCTGGCGCGCCCTCCCCTCGAACGATCGGTGCTGCCCCCGGCAGCGATCCCGATAGTGGAGATCATGCACATATAGCTGTGAATGATGGCTGAATGACCCGTTCAGCCTTTCCGATTGCCGTCTGCCGTCTTGCTGCGCAATTGCCGCACCGGCTGCTCTTCCTCCTCCATGGGCGTGTCGGCCGAGTTTTCCTGCTCGTTGGGTTGATCCCTGCCCGCATCGGCAAGCGCGGGACGAGCCTCTCGATGGATGGTAAGATCGGACTGTGGCAGCGGGATCTCGATGCCCTCGGCCTTGAAGCGCTTAAGGATCTCGATCCTGAGATTGTTGCGCACCGCCATGCCGTCACCCATATCGGCGAGGAAGAAACGCAGCTCGAAATCCAGCGAATAGGGCCCAAAGCGCAGGAATTCGACATGCGGCTCCGGATTGCGCATGACGAGCGGTATCTTGGCCGTCAGTTCCAGCAGGATGTCCATCACCTGCTGCGGATCGGCGTTGTAGGCGACGGAAACCGGAATTTCCGAGCGACCGATCTTGTTGCGGTGTGTCCAGTTACCGACGAGGCCGTTGATCAACTCCGAATTCGGCACGATGATCGACTGCTTGCGGAAGGTCTCGATCTCCGTGGCGCGCACCGAAATGCGTTTGACGATGCCTTCGGCCGTGCCGGAAACGACATGGTCGCCGACCTTGAACGGCCGTTCGACGAGCAGGATCAGGCCGGAGACGAAGTTGGAGACGATGTTCTGCAGGCCGAAACCGATACCGACCGAAAGTGCGGAGGCGACGAGCGCGAAGCTCGACAGATCGATGCCGGCCGCCGAAACGCCGATGATCGCCGCGATGCCGACGCCGAGATAGCCGATGCCCGTCTTGACCGAATTGCGCACGCCGAGATCGACATGGCTTCTCGCCATCACATTACCGTCGAGCCAGCGCTGCAGCCAGCGCGTCAGCAGGTAGACGCCGGCAAACAAGAGAATGCCGGTGCAGATGCCGAGCAGCGAGATGCTGATACCGCCGAGCCTGACCTCGGTGAATAGCCTATAGGCAAGAATCTGCAGGTCCTGCACATGGAAGCCCCACATCAGCAGGATCAGCGGGATGCCGACGAGAAGCGCCACCGCATAGATGGCAAGGCCGACAAGCAGGCCGGCCTGGTCGATCGCCACCGGCCCGAGCTTGAAGCGGCGCGTCAGGAAGCTTGCGAAGAAGGTGTCGCCGAAGCTTTCCTGCCTTGATATCGCCTTGCCGGAAAGCAGGCCGACATACATAGTGACGACGACCGCGCCGGTGATGATGAGCTGCGTGGCGACGAAGCGCGCGAGCCCGACATAACCGGTCAGCGCGGTGAGGATGAGGCCGGCGCCGACTACCCGCAGGATGATCGCCATGCCGCGCGGCCAATGCCTTCCCGGCGCATCGGGATCGCCGTTCCTGGCCAGCATCGGCTTGCCGAAGGAGACCGCGATCAGGATCAGACCGATGATCAGCGCGGCGATCAGGCTTCTGACCACGGTCAGCACCAGCGGCGAGCCCATCGCCTCGCCGATCGTGCCAAACAGATAATCAAGCGCGTTGACGATCGCCATCGCCAGCAGGCAGTAGCCGATCGAGCGCGCGCCGAGATTGGAAAGCCGAACGAGGCGCCAGCGCGGTTCGTGCGGTGCGAAGATGGCATTGACGAAGCGGCCGACGAAATAGACGAGCCCGATCGCCCCGAACAGCGCGCCGATGACAGGTGCGATGTCGGGCCTCAGCACATTGAACCCGTTAAGGAAAAAGAACGAGGTGACGAGCAGCACCGAGAGCGCCAGGGTGCGGATCAACGTCGACCAGAAGGCGATCGACAGCCGGCCGATATAGGACGGGTTCTCGACAGCCTCGTCGCGCTGCAGGTAGGAGCCGAACAGCCGGTAGCTGCCGGAGAGCAGGATCAGCGCCGCGGCAAGCGACAGGAAGATCGCGGCAAACATCGGGAAACGCTTGAATTTCCAGACGAAGGTGGCCCAGCTCGACAGCGCCTGCGAGAATTCGCTGGCCTCGTGCACAAAGGCGCTGCCGGCATCGTCGAGCACCGAGACCGAAATCTCGGTGCGCCTGAGCAGCGTATCGGCAAACAGCCGCCGCCGCATCTCGGTGATCTCGTTGACGAGCTTCGTCACCGTGATCGAGAGGTTTTCGGCATCGCCCGTCAGCGCGTTGATCTGCGCGCGTTCGGCGGCGAGCGCGTTGCGCTCCTGGGTGACGACCTCGGCTTCCGGCGGCTGTCCGTCCTTCGGCGGATCGCCGATCTCGGCAAGCCGGTTCTTGATCTGGTCGAAACGCGGCCTAAGATTGACCGATATGGTGATGACGGCGCGGCTGAGCTCGTCGGCCTTGGTCGCAAGCCCGACCAGGGCATCGTCGTTGTCGGCATTCTGCTTGACGCCGTCCTGAAGCGCCGTCAGTTGGACCTTCGCCTTGTCGATCTCCTTTGTCGCCTGGTCGAACGGCGTATCGGCGAGCGGCGCCTGCACGGCCGCCGGTGCCTGCGGCTCCTGTGCGAAAGCCGCAACACCCTTGAAATGCGCGCCCGCGACCGCCAGCGTCAGCAGAAGAATGGTGCGAAGCAGGATCGGTCTCAGCCGCAAAAGCGCCTCCGGGAAAGGTTGTCGTCGGAATAGAATGCCAGCTTGTCTTAGTAAAGAAAGGCGACAGAAAGGCGGAAGCTCCCTGGAAACCCTTAGAAACCGGCATCGGGCCGGGTGAGATAGTCGCATTCCTCAGCCGTGGACTCCCGCCCGAGCATGACATTGCGGTGCGGAAAACGGCCGTAGGTGGCGATCACGTCGCGGTGGCGGATCGCATAATCGAGATATTCGGCATCGCCGAGCGCGCCGAACAGTTCCACCGATCGCTCCTGCTCGCCAAGGTCCTCGGCATGTTCGAACGGCATGTAGAAAAAGGTCCGGCATGCGGGTTCGACCGCCTGATCGGCGCCCGACGCAAGCGCGACTTTGGCTTCCCGAAGCGCCAGCCCATCGGTCGCAACGGCAAGCGCCGTGCCGCGATAGATGTTGCGGGGAAACTGGTCGAGCACGATGACAGCCGCCAGCCGGCTCTCCGCATCCGCCCGCCATTCGGCGTCAACACCCGCGGCAAGGGCCTGATGGGTATCGCGAAAAACCGTGCTGATCTCCGCGTCGAGGTCAGGCGTCGCGCGGAACCACAGCTCCCGGCCGCATCTGACGAACCAGAAATCATAGACTTCCTTCGGTGTGCGAATCGTCGTCATGTCTCCTCCCCTAGCGTCATGTTCCTTGCTGTGATGTCGGTAAACTATTGTAGAGATGGGACAAACGGCCTGTTGTATAGCGGCGAACGAGAGAAACATCGTCGAGTCCAGCGTCAAACGCTACTTCACCTCGTGCAACGAAAACACCAGCGTCGCCTTGGTTCCGTCGTGGCCGGGGTCATAGGCGAAATCCGATTTCAAGCTGGCGGCCATCGCCGTCAAAATGCGTGTACCAAGGCCGGTTCCCCTGGCCGGGCTCGATGGGTCGAAACCGGCGCCGTCATCCTCGACGATGACACGCAATGCCTCGTCCGTCTGGTCGACGATGACGCGGATCTCGCCCGGCACGCTGTCCGGATAGGCATATTTGAAGGCATTGGTGACGAGCTCGCTGACGATCAGCCCGAGCGTGATCACCTTGTCTGTCGCCAGATTGACCGGCTGCGCGGTGAGCACGATCCGGTGCGGTCGCTTGTCGTCGCGCATCGAGGTTTCGAGTTCGGTGAGCAAGCTGTTCAGATATTCGTCGACCTGCACCGAGCCGACCTGGCGGTTGGTATAGAGCCGGCGGTGCACGCTGGCGATGGCATTGATGCGCATCTGCGTTTCGTGCAGCGCGTCGATCGCCACTTGATCCGTGGTCATCGAGGATTGCATACGGATCAGCGCGCCGACGAGGCCGAGGCTGTTGGCGATGCGGTGATTGACTTCGGTAAGCAGCATTTCGGCAAGGTCGCGCTGCTGGCGGATCACCTCCTGCGCCTGCGCCGTCTCGCGGCGAAAACGCGCCCGCTCCAGCGCCTGTTCGAGGGCGGCGGCGAGCAGGTCGAAATAATCGGCTGAGATCCCCTTCAGCATGTAATCGTCGGCGCCGGCCTTCAGCGCCGCGACCGCGATGCTGGTATCGTCCGAACCCGTCGCATAGATCACCGGCGGATGATCCGGCATCGCCGTGATGCAGGGCAGAATGTCGAGGCCGGTCTCGCCGGCCAGGATATGATCGAGCAAGACGGCGTCGATACCGCCTTCGCCGAGTCTCGCAAGGCCGGCCGCGCCGCTCTCGGCCCGCTCGACCGAAAAGCCACGCCCACGCAGGTTTTTCTGCATCAGTAGGGCAAGCCCCTCGTCGTCGTCGATATAGAGGATGTGGATCAGGGCATCCGCATCGCCGCTAGAATTGCTCATTCGGTCTCCCGGCGTTCTCTCGCAGCGACGACCGCCCGCAAGCGTCCGAGTCGTCCGCATGGCAATGTCGTATTGTATTGGCCGCCCGGGGTAAACAGCGGTTATCCCTCGCTCTTGTTGCAGGCGGCGCGGAAGAAGGATGTTGGGAATCCGGCATTTTCAGAACATGACCCTGGCCTGGGGAGGATCCCATGGAAGCCGTTGAAGGAGATGGGGAAACGAAGAACCTGAAATGAGATGCATAAACGCCGAGCGGCCCGATTGGTTCCGCAGCAAGCTAACTTTTCTGGAATTTCCGATGGCCGGATACTTCGGCCCCCGCCTCCGCCGGCAATTGCAGGAAGCGCAGCGACGAGACGACGCCGATCGCGCCGACCACGACGAAAGCCCAGCGGAAATCGGCAAGAACCGGATTGTCGGCGCCCCTGAGAGCCGAGCCGATGTTGAGCACGGCCGCCGCCACCGCCACGCCGAGCAGCATCGATACCTGCTGCAGCATGCTCGACAGCGTCGAGGCCGAGCTTCGCTGCGCCGGGCCGATATCGGCGAAGGCCAACGTGTTCAAAGCGGTGAATTCCATCGAGCGCGACAGGCCGGCAAGGAAAAGCAGCGCGTGGATGAAAAATGGCGGCGTCTGCGGCGAGAGGAAACCGCAGCAGACGATCGAAAGCGCGGCGATCAGCCCGTTGACCCCAAGCACTGTGCGAAAGCCGAAGAAGCGCAGCAGCGGCGTCGTCACCGCCTTCATGCTGAAATTGCCGAGGAAATAGACGAGCAGATAGGTGCCGGCGGCAATCGAGCTGAGGCCGAAGCCGAGCTGGAACAGCAGAGGCAGCAGGAACGGCGTCGCATTGATGGCCATCCGGCAGGCCGTGCCCGCCGACAGCGTCGACATCGAGAAGGTCTGGATGCGGAAGGCAGAAAGGTCGAGCAGCGGATTGTCGACGGCAAGGAAATGCCGCGTCGCCATGACAGACAGTACGATGCCCGCCGCCAGCATTGATAAGACGGGCAAAAGCCCGCCGTCCCATTTGACCGAGAGTTCGAGCGCGGCGAGCAGAAAGGTCAGTCCCGCAGCGCTGAGGACGAAGCCCAGGAGATCCAGCCGGCCCGGATTGGTCTCGCGCTGCTCCGGCACGAAACGCAGCACCAGCGTGATGCCGAGAATGCCGATCGGGATGTTGATGAGGAAGTTCCAGTGCCAGCTGGCATAGGTGGTGATGAAGCCGCCGAGCACCGGGCCGATCACCGGCGCCGTCAGTGCCGGCCAGGTGATCAGCGCGATCGCCTGGACGAGTTCCGACTTGCGGGCATTTTTCAGTACGATGATGCGCCCGACCGGCGTCATCAGCGCACTGCCCGCCCCCTGGACGGCGCGCCACAGCACAAATTCCGCAAGGCTGCCGGACAGCCCGCAAAACAGCGAGGCGCCGGTAAAGACAGCGATCGACATCAGGAAGATGCGGCGTGCGCCGAACCGATCGCCAAGCCAGCCGGACAGCGGAATGAAAGCCGCCATCGTCAGCATGTAAACGGTGATGCCGATGCTCATCGACACCGGCTGCACGCCGAAACTTGCCGCCATCTGCGGCAACGAGGTGGTAACGATCGTGCCGTCGAGGATCTGCATGAAGAAGGAAACGGCAACGACCAGCGCCACGATCTTCGCCTGGCGGCCGCTCGCCGCCTCTTGCCCATTCTCGCTCGTCTCAGCCGTGGTCATCGATCTGCCAATAAAAATTCCGGATGACGCGGCAGGGAAACGGGAAGGAAGCCGATCGAAGATCTGACGCGCGGAGGTGCGCGGACTTGGAAAGCTGCGCACTGGCTGAATACGCCCGTTGCATCCGGCCGGAAAGGCTAAATCTCGCACTACGCAGGAATATTCCCGATGCAGCCGGATAGCTGGCCACTATCAATCCCAAGAAAGGATTCAAGAAAAAGGCCCCGCCGAAGCGAGGCCAAGCTTGATCCGCTCCGGGGAAAAACAGGAGCGGCGCGCAGTCCATACCGTGTGATCCATGTCGCAGCGAGGCCAGATGTCGCTGCATCGGTACGCTCGCCAAAGAATTTTTCGCGATCCGCCGGAAAAGATCGGCCCCCAAAACTATCCGCCCAGGTGGCGCGACACCTGTCGCATCGCAGCAACGATTGGCGCTTGCAATGTTTATAAAAATAGATATCACTAAACATATTGCTAAACATGATGATTGGGGAGTTCATGTGAGCATTCTCTGAAGTGGGTGAACATGCGACGCCGGCGGGGAGCCGGCCCTTAGTTCTGGGAGGAACTTATGCAGAAAACATCGAAAGCCCTTTTCGGGCTGGCCACGGCATTTGTCATGTCGTCGGCATTGCCCAATCTCGCCAAAGCCGATGAACTGACCCTGTGCTGGGCCGCATGGGACCCCGCCAATGCGCTGGTCGAGCTCTCGAAGGATTTCACCGCCAAGACCGGCACGCAGATGAAGTTCGAATTCGTTCCCTGGACGAGTTATGCCGATCGCTTCCTCAACGAGCTGAATTCGCACGGCAAGCTCTGCGACCTGATCATCGGCGACAGCCAGTGGATCGGCGGCTCGGCAGAGAACGGCCATTACGTCAAGCTCAACGACTTCTTCGACAAGGAAGGCATCAAGATGGATGACTTCGTGCCGGCGACGGTCGTCGGCTACTCGGAATGGCCGAAGAACACCCCGAACTACTGGGCGCTGCCCGCCATGGGCGACGTCGTCGGCTGGACCTACCGCAAGGACTGGTTCGAGAAGCCGGAACTGCAGAAGGAATTCAAGGAGAAATACGGCCACGATCTCGCAGCGCCGAAGACCTACGACGAACTGAAGCAGATCGCCGAGTTCTTCCAGAAGCGTGAGATCGACGGCAAGACCGTCTACGGCGCCTCGATCTATACCGAGCGCGGCTCCGAAGGCATCACCATGGGCGTCACCAACGTGCTCTACGACTGGGGCTTCCAGTACGAGAACCCGAAGAAGCCCTATGACATGGAAGGCTTCGTCAACTCGGCCGACGCGGTCAAGGGCCTCGAATTCTACAAGTCGCTCTATGATTGCTGCACCCCGCCCGGCAGCTCCAACGTCTACATGGTCGAATCCGCCGACGCCTTCAAATCCGGCCAGGTCGCCATGCAGATGAACTTCGCCTTCACTTGGCCCGGCCTTTACAAGGACGAGAAGGTCGGCGGCGACAGGATCGGCTTCTTCCCCAATCCGGCTGAAAAGGCGCATTTCGCCCAGCTCGGCGGCCAGGGCATCTCGGTGGTCTCCTATTCCGACAAACGCGATGCCGCCCTGCAATACATCAAGTGGTTCGCACAGCCCAATGTACAGGCCAAATGGTGGGAACTCGGCGGTTTTTCCTGCCTGAACTCCGTCGTCAATGCGCCAGGCTTTGCCAAGAGCCAGCCCTATGCCCAGGCCTTCCTGGACTCGATGGCGATCGTCAAGGATTTCTGGGCCGAGCCGAGCTACGCCTCGCTGCTGCAGGCCATGCAGAAGCGCGTCCATAATTACGTGGTCGCCGGCAACGGCACTGCCAAGGAAGCGCTCGACGGTCTGGTGAAAGACTGGAGCGACGTCTTCAAGGACGACGGCAAGATCTGACGCGTGTCATCCCTGATGCGTGCCATCCTCGACAGGATGGCGGCCCGGATCGGCAGACGAGCCGGGCCGCCAGATCTCTCATATCCTAATAGACCCCGTACCCCAAAAATACCAGGTGAAGACTTGACCATTTCCCATTCCTCCATCGTCGAGAAGGCAGCCGATGCGACTGCGAGGGCAACGCCCTCCTCGGTCGCCCGGCGCGTCCGCGGCCTCTCCGACAGGGCGATCGCCTGGCTGTTTATTGCGCCTGCCATCACCCTGCTCTTGGCGATCAATATCTTCCCACTGCTTTGGGCGGTCTATCTCTCCTTTACCAATTACCGCGCCAACCGGCCGAATGCGCCGGTCCTGGGCGTCGGCCTTGGAAATTACCAGCGCGTTCTGAACGACCCCGATATCTGGCAAGCGATGCAGACTACCGCGCATTTCGTCTTCTGGACGATCGTATTGCAGACGGTGATCGGCTTCACGCTCGCCTACCTGATCGACCGCAAGTTTCGCGGCCATGCCTTCTGGACGACGATCATCCTGATCCCGATGATGCTGTCGCCCGCCGTCGTCGGCAATTTCTGGCGCTTCCTCTACGAGCCGCAGATCGGCCTCTTCGCCTATGCCGTGTCGATGGTGTCTGGCATCCCGACGTCGGATATCCAGATGCTCGGCAATGTCTCGCTGGCGCCCTGGGCGATTATCATCGTCGATACCTGGATGTGGACGCCCTATGTGATGCTGATCTGCCTAGCCGGGCTGCGCTCGATCCCCGACTATATCTATGAGGCGGCCGAGGTCGACCGCGCCTCGCCATGGCGCCAGTTCTGGTCGATCACCGTGCCGATGGCCCTGCCCTTCATCATGCTCGCCGTACTCTTCCGCGGCATCGAGAATTTCAAGATGTTCGACATGGTGACGCTGCTCACCGGCGGCGGGCCGGGCTCGGTCACTGAGGTCGCCTCGATCACGCTGAAACGCGCCGCCTTCGAAAGCTGGGCGACCGGCCGGGCCTCGGCTTTCGCCATCATCCTCTTCGTCGCGGTGTTCGGCCTCGCTAACATCTACGTCAAGGCATTGAACAAGGTGAAGCAACGATGAGCGCCGCCAACTCAGCCCATTCGGTTGTCGTACCGAGCCTGTCCAGCAAGCGCATCGCCGGCACCATCGTCGTCCTCTACGCGCTGATCACCCTCATCCCGCTCGTCTGGATCTTCCTGACCAGCATCAAGTCGCCGCCGGATTCGATCAGCTATCCCCCGAAGATCGTCTTTTCGCCATCGCTCGAAGGTTATTGCAATCTGTTCACCACGCGCACGCGGCAGACACCTGATTATATCGCCTCGCTGCCGGCACCGGTCGGCACCTGCGATGAGGTGACGCGCAAGCGCAACATGGTGATAGCAGGCCCGTCAAACTTCCTGCCGCGCTTCATCAATTCGCTGGTGATCGCCTTCGGCTCCACCTTCCTCGCGGTCTTCCTCGGCACGCTCGCCGCCTATGGCTTTTCCCGCTTCAAGATCCCGCTCGCCGACGACCTGATGTTCTTCATCCTGTCGACGCGCATGATGCCGCCGATCGCCGTCGCCATCCCGATCTACCTGATGTATCGCGAGCTCGGCCTTTCGGACACGGCGCTCGGCATGATCCTGCTCTACACCGCCGTCAACGTCTCGCTCGCCGTCTGGCTGCTCAAGGGTTTCATCGACGAAATCCCGCGCGAATATGAGGAAGCGGCGATGATCGACGGCTATACCCGCCTGCAGGCTTTCCGCAAGGTCGTGCTGCCGCAGGCGACCACAGGAATTGCCGCCACCGCAATTTTCTGCCTGATCTTCGCCTGGAACGAATATGCCTTCGCCGCCCTTCTAACCTCGGGCGAGGCGCAGACCGCGCCGCCCTTCATCCCGACGATCATCGGCGAAGGCGGTCAGGACTGGCCGGCGGTTGCCGCCGGCACGACGATCTTCCTGATTCCGATCCTGGTCTTCACCATTCTCCTGCGCAAACAGCTGCTGCGCGGCATCACCTTCGGAGCCGTCCGCAAATGAGCCACCTGATCGAAACACGCACCCCTGCCCGTCCGAAACGGTCGTTCTTCCTGCGCCGCGGCCCGATGGAGACCATCGCCACCGTGTTGATCGGGCTCGGCTTCCTGATGCTGTTCCAGCCCTTCCTGCTGGTGCTCTACACCTATTCGCTGGTCACCCTGCTTGCAGGCACCGTCATGTTCATCATCGTCTCGAAATTCCCGGAGTGAACCATGGCGGATATCCGGATCGAAAATCTCCGCAAGGAATTCGGCAGCTTCGTCGCCGTCGAGGATTCGAGCTTCACCGTCCATGACGGCGAGTTCCTGGCACTGCTCGGTCCATCAGGCTGCGGCAAGACGACGACGCTTCGCATGATTGCCGGCCTCGAGCTGCCGTCGAGCGGCAAGATCTATCTCGACGGCGAGGATGTCACCTTCAACCGCGCCAGCGCCCGCGACATCGCCTTCGTCTTCCAACTCTTCGCGCTCTACCCGCATATGAACGTGCGTAAGAATATCGGCTTCCCGCTGCTGTCGCAGGGCATGCCCAAAGCCGAAATCCGTCAACGCGTCGAAGAGACCGCCCGCCTGCTGCAGATCGACCATATTCTCAACCGCTCGGTCTCGGGCCTTGCCGGCGGCGACCGGCAGCGCGTGGCGCTCGGCCGCGCCATCGTCCGGCGCCCGAAATGCTTCCTGATGGACGAGCCGCTCGGCACGCTCGATGCCGAGTTCCGCGAGATCATGGTCCACGAGCTGCGAGAACTGCACAACCGCATCCATGCCACCACCGTCTACGTCACCCACGACCAGCACGAGGCGATGGCGATGGCCGACAAGATCGCCGTCATGAACCATGGCGTCATCGAGCAGTTCGGCACGCCGCAGGAGATCTATGCCAAGCCGGCGACCATGTATGTCGCCGATTTCATCGGCTCGCCGCCGATGAACTTCATGCGCTTCACCTCGGGCCTGAAAAGCGGCGACAAGTCGATCCTGCTCGACGGCGTCGATGTCGCCGTTCCTGAGATCCACCAAGACATGGCCGAAAGCCAACTGGCGCTCGGCGTCCGGCCGGAGCATATCCGCTTCAGCGACGCCTCGGCGCTGCGCGGTGCCGTCTATGGCAGCGAATATCTCGGCACTAACCAGGTCGTGGCTGTGGAAACCCAGGGCGGCCTGATCAAGGCCCGCGTTCCCGCCAATCGCAGCTTCCAGATCGGCGAAAGGGTCGGCCTCGAATTCAACCCGGCGAAACTCGCGCTCTTCGACTGCACATCGGGCCGTGCCGTACCGTCCTCGCTCTATCAGGAGACCCGGCATGGCTAATGTCGTCCTCAGGAACCTCGCCAAGCGCTTCGGCGACACCCAGGCTTTGGCCGACCTCGATCTTTCGATCCGCGACGGCGAGTTCGTCGTGCTGCTCGGTCCCACAGGCGCCGGCAAGACCACGACGCTGCGGCTGATCGCCGGCCTCGAAAAGCCCGACAGCGGTGGCATCGAGATCGGCGGCCGCAATGTCGCCGCCGAAGCGCCCGCCGAACGCGACGTCGCCTTCGTCTTCCAGCAATATTCGCTCTATCCGCATATGACGGTTTACGAGAACCTCGCCTTCCCGCTGAAGGCGCCGGTCCGCAAACTCAGCACTGCGGAGATCGACCGGCGCGTGCGCGAAGTCGCGCGCATGGTCCGGATCGACCACAAGCTGGAGAACCGCTCTACCAGGCTTTCCGGCGGCGAGATGCAGCGTGTCGCGATCGGCCGGGCGCTGGTGCGCCGGCCGGCGATCTACCTGATGGACGAGCCGCTGTCCTCGCTCGACGCCAAGCTGCGCGCCGAACTGCGCCTGGAGCTCAAGCGTATCCAGAAGGAACTGGGCTCGACTTTACTCTATGTCACCCACGACCAGGTGGAAGCCATGACCATGGCCGACCGCATCGGCATCGTCGCCGAGGGACGGCTGATGCAAGTGGGAACGCCGCGCGAAATCTACGGCAATCCCGCCAACCTGCATGTCGCCGCCCGCCTCGGCCAGCCGCATATCAACCTTCTGCCGGCGGACCTGCTCCCGGGCGGTCAGCCGCCGGCCGGCACGAAAACCGTCGGCGCCCGCACCGAACATCTTGATATCGTCGTCGGCAAAGATGCCAACGCCGAGATCGACTGGATCGAACATCTGGGCGACCAGAACCATCTGCACATCAGGGTCCGCGATCCCAGGCAGGCCGCGCGGGAACACAAGCTCGTCACACTTGCGGATCCATATCTGGCGATTGCGCCGGGCGACCGGATCAGCCTGACGCTACGTGATCCGCTTTATTTCGATGTGGCTGGACAGCGCCTGTCCTGACCGGCAAACAGACTTGATGATGGCATGAAAAACAAACAGACGGGTCTCAATCGATGAAACACTTCTTCAACCGCAGGGAAAACATCGTCACCGAAGCCTTGGACGGTCTGCTTCTGACGAGCAGCAAGGGTCGTCTTGCCCGCCTCGACAGCTTTCCCGACATCAAGGTGATCCTGCGCGCGGACTGGGACAAGTCGAAGGTGGCGATCATATCCGGCGGCGGCGCCGGCCATGAGCCCTCCCATGCCGGCTTCGTCGGTAAGGGCATGCTGACGGCTGCCGTATCCGGCGAGATTTTCGCCTCGCCGAGCGTCGATGCCGTGCTGACGGCGATCCGCGCCGTGACCGGCGAAAAGGGCGCCCTGCTGATCGTCAAGAACTACACCGGCGACCGGCTGAATTTCGGCCTCGCCGCCGAAAAGGCGCGCGCCGAGGGCTTCGACGTCGAGATGGTCATCGTCGCCGACGACATCGCCATCCCCGAGATCAACCAGCCCCGCGGTGTCGCCGGCACGCTCTTCGTCCACAAGATCGCTGGCTATCATGCCGAAAGGGGCGAGGACCTGAAGACGGTCGCAGCCCATGCCGCCGCGGCAGCCGGCGACATCGCCTCGCTCGGTATGTCGCTTTCCACCTGCAGCGTGCCGGGCCAGGCGCATGAGGACCGTCTCGGCGAGAACGAGGGCGAACTCGGCCTTGGCATCCATGGCGAGCCCGGCGTCGAACGCATCACTTTGCAGCCGGTCGCCGATATCGTCGCCACCATGGTGGCGCGCCTGTCGCCTGCGCTGCGCGAAGGGGCAAGCCACGCCCTCCTCATCAACAATCTCGGCGCCGTGCCGCCACTCGAAATGACCGTCATTGCCAATGCCGTGCTGTCCTCGCCGCTTGGCCGCCGCGTCCGGCTGATCATTGGCCCGGCGCCGATGATGACCGCGCTCAACATGAACGGCTTCTCGCTGTCGCTGATCCGGCTGGACGCCGTGCGTGAGGCCGCGCTAACGGCAGCGGTCGAACCGCATGCCTGGATGCCGGCCGTCGAACGCCACGAGATCCAGATCATCGCCGCACCGAGAACATCAGCCGGATTGAACGGCGCGAACGGCGCAGCTGGAGATGACGCCCACAACCGGCGCCTGATCACGGCACTCTGCGAACATCTGATCTCGCAGGAAAGCGAACTCAACCGGCTGGATGGCCGCGTCGGCGACGGTGATACCGGCTCGACGGTGGCGACGGGCGCCCGCAGCGTGCTGGCCCGCCTCGACACACTGCCGCTCGACCGGCCGGCCGCAACCCTTGCCTCGCTTGGCGATATCCTCGGCACCAGCATGGGCGGATCGAGTGGCGTGCTGCTATCGATCTTCTTCACCGCCGCAGCAAAGGCGATGGCTGACAAGGCCGATATATCAGCAGCCCTTCTTGCCGGGCTCGACAGGATGACGTTCTATGGCGGAGCCGGAGTCGGCGACCGGACGATGGTCGATGCGTTGTCGCCTGCCCTGCAGGCGCTCGCATCCGGCGATGTCGCCGCCGCGGCAAAGGCTGCGGCAGCGGGGGCGGAGTCGACGAAGGCGATGACGAAGGCGAAAGCCGGACGCGCCTCCTATGTCGGCGAAAGGGATCTGGCGGGCGTTGCCGATCCCGGCGCCGTCGCGGTTGCCGGCGCGTTCGGTGTGGCGGCAAGCCTCGCCTGACCGATGTGACGTTTGAAAGCCCGCGGGAGGCGCGGCGACTAGGAGGATGGCAGTGCAGGCGGAACCGGTGCTTGTGGCAGGATTGATCGAGGTGTGCCGCGCGACGATCGCGGCAAACAGCGATCACCTCTGCGCGCTCGATCGCGCCATCGGCGATGGTGATCACGGAACCAACATGCGGCGCGGCTGTGAGGCAGTGAGCGCCGAAGGCGAAAGCCTGTCCAGCCTGCCCTTCCCCGACGCCATGGAAAAGATCGGCCTGACGCTGGTGATGAATGTCGGCGGTGCCGCCGGGCCACTCTACGGCACGCTGCTGATGGAGATCGGCCGCGAGCTTCGCAAAAGCAACGAGAAAGCCGATTTTTCCCTCGTGCTGAAACAGGCAATCGACGCCGTCGCAAGGCGCGGGCGGGCGCATGCCGGCGACAAGACGCTGCTCGACGTGCTCTATCCCGTGCATGCCGCGCTGGAGAAGCGGTCTCCACTCGGTGACGTCGCCCGCAAGGCCGAACGTTCTGCCAGCCGCACGGCTGACATGAAGGCGATGCGCGGGCGCGCGGCCTATCTCGGCGACCGCTCGATCGGCCATGTCGATCCCGGCGCGTCGAGCTGCGCGCTGCTGACCACGGCGATCTGCCGCTATCTCGGGGAGCATCGTCCGCAATGAATGGAAAGACCGCAAATGTGGGTATCGTGATCGTCTCCCACTCGCCGCTGGTGGCAAGGGGGATCGCCGATATGGTGCGACAGATGGTGGGCGACAGCGTGCCGCTCGCCTGGTCGGGCGGCAATGTCCATGGCGAACTCGGCACCGATGCCGGCGGTATCCTCAGGGCGATCGAGGCCGCTTGGTCCGATGCCGGCGTCGCCGTCTTCGTCGATCTCGGCGGTGCTGAAACGAACAGCGAGATGGCGATCGAAATGCTGGGCCTTCCCCGCGCAGCCCTCGTCTCCATCTGCAACGCGCCTTTGGTTGAAGGCGCCGTCATCGCCGCCGCCGAGGCGTCGGGGGGCGCTTCGCTGGCCAAGGTCGTCGCCACAGCCGAGGAACTGTCCCCCTGATGACAACAGGATTGCGTAGTGAAAAACAGGAGCCCGATCCATTGCATGTGAATTGCCAGACGGAGGTAGAAGTCAAGCACGGCGTCGGGCTGCATGCCCGCCCCTCCGTCACCTTCACGCGGCTTGCCAAGTCCTTCCCCTGTTCGATCGAGATCGCCGTCAACGGCAGCGATGTCTGGCTGAACGGCAAGAGCATCATCAAGATCATGGGCGCGCGAATCCGAAAAGGGTCGATCCTTAGAATACGGGCCGACGGCATTCTCGCCGAAGAGGCGATCCGCGCCCTGAAGGAACTCATCGAGCGCAACTTCGATGAGGAAAAGAAACATGGCCGAACCGCTTAGACTGCAAGCCAAGAGCGCATCCCCGGGCATCGCATCCGGCCCGGCCTTTCTCGCGGAGGAGCCGAAGGCTCCTTCCGCTGCCGAGCAGCCGGACACCGCCCCTGCGTCCCGAGCCGTCGGGGGATACGGTGCGCTGGAGAAGGCGATCGACATCTCGATCAGCGAACTCGAGCACCTTGCCGATGGAGCCGACGCCGAAAGCCGGGATATCATCGATTTCCAGATCGAGGTGCTGCGCGATCCCTCGATCGCGGAAGCGACCGGCGCACGCCTGGAAGCCGACGAGAATGTCGTCTTTGCCTGGGTCGCCACCCTCGACGCCTATATCGGCGAACTCGAAGCGGCCGACGAGGAGCAGATGCGGGCACGCGCCGTCGATATTCTCGACATCAAGAACCGCGTGCTCGGCGCGCTCGCCGGCACCCCGATTGCCGATTTCCCGCCCGGCTCGGTCTTCGTCGGCAAGGACATGGAGCCGAGCCGCTTTCTCGCCCATGACTGGTCGAAAGGCGGCGGCATCGCGCTGTTCGCAGGCAGCACCGCCGGCCATGTCGCCCTGCTCGCCCGGGCGAAATCGGTGCCGATGGTGATCGGCACAGGCCGCTTTTCAGCCGCAGACGGAGATCCTGTCAGCGTGGATGGCAACGCCGGTGCGGTCATCCTGCAGGCGGGCAGCATGCTGATCCCGCCGCTCGTGCCTGCACAAGAACCCGCCGGCGACACGCAAACCACCGGCGGCGAGTTGCGCACGGCGGACGGCGTGCCGATCCTGCTCTCGATCAACATCAACGATCCCGCCGAGATCGATGCGCTCGATCCGGCAACGGCAGGCGTCGGCCTGATGCGCTCGGAATTTTCGATAACCTCAGTGGCCGATGCCGCCAATGAGGAACAGCAGTTGGCGATCTATCGCCGCGTGCTGGAGCAGGCAGGCGACAGGCCGGTAACGATCCGCATGCTCGATATCGGCGGCGACAAGCCGCTCCCCGGCCTGGAAGATCTGCCGGCTCTTGCCTCGGGCCTACGCGGCATCCGACTGCTGCTTGCCCGGCCGGAAATCGCCCGCGTCCAAGCCCGCGCCCTGCTGCGCGCCGCCGTCTTCGGTAGGCTGTCCGTAATGCTGCCGATGGTGACCTTTCCCGACGAAATCGACAGGATGCGCGACATCTTCCGGGAGGAAGCCGAAAAGCTCGGCCGCCGCGCCCTGCACCACCGAATGCCGCCGATCGGCATGATGGTGGAGGTACCGGCTGCCGCTTTGATGCTCGACACCTTCGGATCTGCGGCGTTCTTCTCGTTCGGAACCAACGATCTTACCCAGTATCTCGCCGCCTCCGCCCGCGACGATATCGATGCCGATACCGGCAAGGCAGCACCCGCCGTGCTCCGGCTGCTTGCCCAGGCGGTGAAGCTGACCGCCGGCAAGCCAGTCAGCATCTGCGGCGACATGGCCGGCAATCCGCACTATCTGCCCGGCCTGCTCGCCGCCGGTCTTAGGCATTTTTCCGTGGCGCCGGCCCGGCGTCCCGCGATAAGATCGGCGATCATCGGCCTCAACGCCGATGGCACAAGGGCAGCCGGAGAGTAGAATGGCGCGCGAAGACACCGAAGACGCCATTATCGCCTACAAGTCCATTCTGGCGCAGATCATCGACAACAGGCCATCCGGCACGCGCCAGCGCCTGGCGACGGCGCTTGGAAAACATCGCAGCTTCGTCACCCAAATCACCAGCCCGACCTATGCGACGCCGCTGCCGGCGCGCCATCTCGCCACGATCGTCCGCGTCTGCCATTTCAGCGCCGCCGAACAGGAGCGCTTTCTCGAAGCCTATCAGGCCGCCCATCCCGGCAAGCTGCCGGACCTCGGCCATTCCGAGAAATTGCGGCACCTTTCGCTGATGGTGCCCGACTTCGGCGATGACAGGAAAAACCGCCTATTGGAAGAGGCGATCTCCGATCTGGTGCAGAAGATCGTCGCGATTTCAGGGGCGAGTGAGCAGTGAGTAGTGAGCGGGTTGACGTGACGTAATGCTTTTGGCCTTGGGAGGGGCTTGATGAAGAAATTCATGAACACTGCGGAAACCATGGTCGCCGAAAGCGTCGAAGGCTTCGTGCGCGCCCATGAGGCCTTCGTAGTGTTCGGCCCCGAGCGCAGGTTCATCCGCCGTCGCCATCTCACGCCTGAAAAGGTGGCGCTTATATCAGGCGGCGGCGCCGGTCATGAGCCGATGCATATCGGCTTCGTCGGCCACGGCATGTTGGATGCCGCCTGCGTCGGCCATATCTTCACCTCTCCCACACCGAGCCAGATCATCGCCGCCATCGAAGAGGCCGATACCGGCGCCGGCTGCCTGCTCGTGGTCAAGAATTACGACGGCGATCTGATGAATTTCGAAATGGCGATCGAGATGGCCGGCGACCGCCACAACATCGACATGGTCGTCGTCAGCGACGATATCGAGACATCAAGGTCCGGCGAAGGCAATGGCCGGCGCGGCGTTGCCGGAACGCTGATCGTCGAAAAGCTCCTGGGTGCTGCGGCCGAACGCGGCATGTCGCTTGCCGAATTGAAGCAGCTTGGCGAAGGATTGAACACCCGCATCCGCTCGATGGGTGTCGCGCTGAACGGCGTGACGGTGCCGCAGACCGAGCGCACGACATTTTCGCTTGGGCCGGGCGACATGGAAATGGGCGTCGGCATCCATGGCGAGCCCGGCCATGCCAGGCAGCCCTTCGCCGCCTCCGACGCCATCATCGGCCATCTCTGCGAAACCATCGCCGGCGATATCGCGGTGGCGCCGGGTACCCGCGCACTGCTCTTCGTCAACGGCCTCGGCGGCACGCCGCCGGCTGAACTCTACCTCGCCTATAATGGCGCCCGCCGCTTCATCGAGGAAAGAGGCATCCCGATCGAGCGCTCACTTGTGGGAACCTACGTCACCTCGCTCGACATGCAGGGACTGTCGGTCACCCTTGCCTTGCTGACCGACGAGGAGATCGCGCTCTGGGACGCGCCGGTTGCGACGGCGGCTTTGCGTTGGCCGTGACGGCATCCCGAGGGTGTCAGAGGTAAAGCGCTGCCATCTTTCGCCAGGCGCCGGCGCGGTGGGCGCGTCCGTCCCAGACATACAGCTGATGGCCGATATTCTTTTCGCCGAGCAGCCGGCTGAGATAGCGGTTGTTGCCGAGGAAAGGGTCGGCGTCGCCGATGGTGAGAACGATGTCGCGCTCACGCAGCCTGTCGAGCCGCCAGTCGCTGCCGAGCCCTGGAAGAAAATGCGCCGGCGTGTGGAAATAGACGCTGTCATCGTAATAGCCGTCGAACAGGTCGCCGAAGGATTCCACCTTCGTCGTCAGGTCGTAACGGCCGGAAAAGGCGACGAGCTTGCGAAAGAGATGCGGATGGCGAAAGAACAGGCTCGCCGCCTGGAAGGCCCCGAGGCTGCAGCCATGCACGATGGTGCAGTCATGTGGATTTTTCGTCGCCATCAGCGGCAGCACCTCGTTGAGAATGTAATCCTCAAGGGCACCATGCCGGCGGATGCGCTCGGCGGGGTGACGGTGAAAGCCATAGAAGGTCTCTGCCGCCAGGCCCTCGATGCAATAGAGCTGGAGATGGCCAGCTTCCAGCTTGTCGGCGAGACTCGCGACCAGGCCGAGCTGTTCATATTCGAAGAAACGCCCGTCTCGCGTCGGAAAGACCAGCACCTTGGCGCCGGCATGGCCGAACACCAGCATCTCCATGTCTCGATGCAGCCGCTGACTATACCAGCGCAGATATTCGCGGTTCATGGCACCCTGAAAAACTGTCTCACCTTGTCGCGGAGAACCGCCTCTTGCTCAGCGCTGCCAGGATAGTCGAAATGCCCCGCATCCAGGATGAAGATTTCATTAAATTTTGGTATCGCATTCGCGACAGCGAACTGGCAGGGTGGCGCGACGGCAGGATCGAAAAGGGCGACGGCCGTCAACATCGGCACCTTGATCCGGCTGGCGGCGGTCGCCGCATCGTAGAAGCGCAGCGTTTCCAGCACGTTTCCATGTTCAGCCTGATATTCCTGCACCGATTCCGCACTGCCGACGCTCGGCAGCATCAGCCGCAGCGGCTGATGCCCGAAACTCGGCAGCGCCAGATGGCCGCGATCGATGCGCTCGTCGTAGGCGATCGCCATTGCTCCGACACCGCCGCCAAAGCTGATGCCGCTATAGCCGATATACCCTGAAAGCCAGGGATAAAGTGCCGTAAGCGTCGAAACAGCGAGCCAGATATCCTCGACGCAGCCGCCGATGATATAGGCCTCCGGTGTGTCGATGTCGTGCAGCACATGCCAGGACGGGTTCTCGGAGATCGGCGGATGGGCGCTGAGCGACAGCCCGCGGCAGCAGGGAAATATGAGCGCCGTTTCCCTGACCGGTAGATCGAAATCAGGACCATCCCGCCCGCCGTAACCGTGCCCGACGACGAGGCCGCGCCGCACCTGCCCTTCCCGCGGCAGGAGCAGCCAGCCGCCGATCCGGAACTCGCCGGTCGAGAGATAGACGAGGTCGAGCACATGCCAGTCGGGATGGGTGATCCGGCTGCGGGAAAGCACCGGCTGCGGATCGACCGTCAGCGCCTCGAGATAACGCGCCTTCCAGAACACATCGAAACCCTCAGGGGCTTCGGGCGGCTCGACCGCAAGAAGCTCGTCAAGCTTCATGCCGTAGGTTGGATCGAAGGCGAAGGGATGTGTCGTCGGAATAGTCATCCAAGGCTTGTCTCGTGAAAAGGCCGGCGGCGCAAGACTCTGCCTTAGCCAGCCGATAAACCTTACCGACACTCGGACACCTTTACGCGGCGTCAGTCGCCTCGTATCGCCCGGATGTGACGAAGAGCCTGCGGCCAACGGCACGCGCAGCCTCCAGATGAGCGGTCGCATGGTCCGGTCCGGCTTCGAACAGCACCTCTGATGTCACGACCCGGGCGCCGCAATAGTCGAAGATCCCATGATCGATTTGCGTCTTCATCGCGCCGAAATAACCGTGCCGCGCATAGGTCCTGACATCAGCGCCGCCGAGGCCGACCAGATGCACCGGCAGTCGGCCAAGCCGCTTCACCAGCCTAGCATCCGCGCCGTAGTCGTAAGCCCAGCCATTGGTGAAGACCCGGTCGATCCATCCCTTGAGCAGCCCCGGCATCGACCACCAATAGACGGGATAGACGAGCACCAGCGCATCGGCGCGATCGATTCTTGCCTGCTCGGCGGCAACATCGGCGGGCAACACCCCTTCCCTGAGATGCAGGGCGATATCGGCAGCACTGAAGCGAGGATCGAAGGCCTCGGCCGCAAGATCGGCGATCTCGAAGGAATGGCCGGCATCGGAAAGAGTGATGCCCTCGGCGAGATGCGCAGCAACGCCATGGGTAAGCGACCGGGGATCGGGATGCGCGACGACGATGAGCGCGTGCATGCAGAAAACTCCCGTTGAATGATTGCGGACGGAAGTCGCGGGCTGTATACCTTTGGTAAGCTACTTTCAGTAAGTTACTTTTGGTATATAGCGATGTCAAGCGCCGAAACAACAGGTCAGCCGACCAATCCGCAACCGCGCCGCCGCCTGTCGCGGCAGGATCGGCATCGCCAGTTGCTCGACGTCGCTTGGCAGATCGTCCGTGACGAAGGAACGGAAGCGCTGACCCTCGGCCGGCTTTCAGAGCTGGCGGGCGTAACGAAACCCGTGGTCTATGATCATTTCGAAACCCGCCCCGGCCTGCTCGCAGCGCTCTACCGCGAATTCGACGCCCGCCAGACGGCTGTGATGGACGCAGCCCTTGCGGCAAGCCAGCCGTCGCTCGCCGACCGGGCCACAGTCATCGCCACCTCCTATGTCGACTGCGTGCTTCTTCAGGGCCGCGAAATCCCCGGTGTGATCGCAGCACTTGCCGGCTCGCCGGAACTCGAAAGGATCAAGCGCGAATACGAAGCGGCCTTCATCGAGAAATGCCGCATCGCGCTTTCGCCCTTTACCGGTGCCGGCACGATCGCCGCAGCCGGCCTCTGGGCCATGCTCGGCGCCGCCGAAGCCCTCTCTTATGCCGCCGCGTCGGGCGACATCACCGCCGTCGAGGCAAAGAACGAACTCTTCGAAACCATCGTCGCGATGGTGGCGAGAAGTATGGGCGGCGGCACGCATCCCGATCACCTGCGCAATACGGCCGGCCTCGCATCGAGATGATCCGGCGGGGATACCTGTATCGAATCCACCGCCCGCTTCGTCATGGAACTCGGTTATTTCGCGACCCTGGCGAGCGACGCGACGGCCGCCTTCTCGCACCTAATGATGCATGCTGCGCACAAGCCGAACGGCCCGACCTACGCCCATGCTATTCTGACGACGGCCGAACTCATCGAAGTCTTGCCCAAGGCGTCTGCTTCAAAGGACAATGCCATGACCATGCTCTTCAAAATGCTCACAAGTGCCGGCTCGGAATCCCCGAACCGCGACCGACGGAGGTTCCTGACCACCGCGGCGATCGGGATCGCCGCCGTGGGCGCGACCAGCCTGTTTCCGTCCTATCCGGCATCGGCTGCCACGGGAGATGCGATCCGCCCGTTTCGCGTCGACACTCCCGAGGCGGACCTCCTCGACCTTCGCCGGCGCGTGCTGGCAACACGCTGGCCCGAACGCGAGACGGTCGACGACCAGACGCAGGGCATACAGCTCGAAAAGATCAAGCCGCTCGTCGATTATTGGGGCACCGGCTACGACTGGCGAAAGGCGGAAGCGAAGCTGAACGCGCTGCCGCAATTCATCACCGAGATCGACGGCCTAGACATCCACTTCATTCACGTCCACTCGAAACATCCGAATGCCCTGCCCGTCATCATCACCCATGGCTGGCCGGGATCGGTATTCGAGAACCTCAAGATCATCGGCCCGCTCACCGATCCGACCGCTCATGGCGGACGCGCCGAAGATGCGTTCGACGTGGTCATTCCGTCGATGCCGGGCTACGGCTTCTCCGGCAAGCCGACCGGCACCGGTTGGGGGCCGGACCGCATCGCGCGGGCCTGGGCAGAACTGATGAAGCGCCTCGCTTACAGCAGCTACGTCGCCCAGGGCGGCGACTGGGGCTCGCCGGTCTCCGGCGCGATGGCACGGCTCGCGCCACAAGGTCTGCTCGGCATCCACATCAACCTGCCGGCTGTCGTGCCGCCCGAAGTTGCCGCGGTGCTCGCCGCTGGCGGGCCAGCGCCGCAGCGACTCTCCACCGAGGAACGCGCGGCGTTCGATGCCCTCAGCGCCGCAGCCAAGATGGGGAACAGGTCCTATGCCACGATGATGGGCACGAGACCGCAGACGATCGGCTACGCCATATCGGATTCCCCGGCCGGCCTTGCGGCATGGACGCTCGGTCATCCAGGCTTCACGCACTGGACCTACGACAGCAGCGATCCCGAAAAGTCTCCCGACGAGGTGCTCGACGACATCACGCTTTACTGGTTGACCAACAGCGCCGCTTCCTCGGCCCGGATCTACTGGGAATATGGCGGCGGGCGCAGTCCCGTCCTTGCGGCCGGGGAGAAGACCTCCAAGATCGCGCTTCCGGTCGCCATCACCGTCTTTCCTGGGGAGAGCTATCAGGCCCCGGAGACATGGGCCCGTCGCGCCTATCGCAACCTTATCTATTTCCACAAGGTCGACAAGGGCGGCCACTTCGCCGCCTGGGAGCAGCCCGAGCTCTTCTCCGCCGAGCTTCGAGCAGCGTTCAGGCCGCTGCGCCGGTGACCAGCCGGCGAACGGCCCTGCCGCTTTCCGGCCTCGGCATCAGTCCGTATTCTGCCCCGCCGCCGTGAGGATCAGCTTTGTGATCTCGTCCGGGTGGGAGATCAACGACAGATGGCTGGCCTGGATTTCAATGGTCTTCGCCCCCATGCGCTTGGCCATGAAGCGTTCGAGATCGGGATTGATCGTCCGATCCTCGGTCGAAACGGCATACCAGCTCGGCTTCGAACGCCAGGCAGCCTGTGTCGTCTTGCCGGTCAGCAGCGCCTTTTGAAATGGCTGCTGCACGGCATAAAGCACTTTGGCCTTCGCCTCCGGCAGGTCGCCGGCAAAATCACGCAGGAATGCTTCCTCGCCCAGCCGACCTTCGTCGGCGTCGAAGACGATGCCGGCGGACGCCGGCGGCGTCGGGAAGGTTTTGGCGAGAGCGGTATAATCCTCACCTGCATCCGGCGCCCGCGCCGCGACATAGACGAGCGCCGAAACGTCAGGGTGCACGCCGGCCTCGGTGACCATCATGCCGGAAAACGAATGCCCGACCAGAACCGTCGGGCCATCCTGTCGGTCGAGCACCCGCTTCACGGCAGCGACGGCCTCGGGCAACGTCGTCAGCGGGTTCTGCACCGCCGTGGCGTTGAGCCCGGCCGCCTGCAGGCGGGCGATCACCTCGGTCCAGCACGAGCCGTCGGCAAACAGCCCGTGCGCCAGCACGACGTTGCGCGCCTTAACGGCAGAGGGTGTCGCGGCCATGCCGCGGGTGGCAAGCAGAGAAGCGGCGGCGCCGGCAACAAGGGCAGCCGAGAAAGTCCGTCTGTTCATCATCATGATCTGGTTCCTTGTGCGTCCAGGAATTGAAGGATCGAAAGCATGTCGGCTCGGGACCGAAGAACCGAAGCCAAGTCAAAATCGGTTGGTCTGTGATGCCGTGTCGGAACAGTTCGCTTTGCCCGGCGCGATGCGCTGGCCTTCGTCGCGTTGCGGTTCCCGTCGTATTCAAATCGGTATTGGAAGCGGCTTCGTGTATGCAGAAGCCTGCTTGCTGGAGATTTATGTATTCCCATCTGATATAAAGTCAATTATTGAATACGTAACACCTTCGTGATGCTATCAGTGTATACGCCTAGCGGCACGTCAATCGCATTTGCATACACAATCGATCGAGCCGTCGATGCTGAAACAGATCGGAGATAACGGAAATGGCGAGTGGTTTCGAAACCGAGGATGACGGCGATGATCGCGGGTTGCTCTCCGACCGCATTCGCAACGCCCTGACGGACGAGATCGCCACCGGCACGCTGGCGGCGGGCGCAGCGTTGGACGAACAGCAGCTTGCCGATCGCTTCGGCGCCTCCCGCACGCCGGTTCGCGAAGCGCTGCGTCAGCTGGCGGCGGGCGGCCTCGTCGAGCTTCGCGCCCGGCGCGGCGGCGTCGTTGCCCGTATGACACCGGAGCGCATCATGGAGATGTTCGAGACGGTGGCCGAGATCGAGGCCATTTGCGTCAGGCTCGCCACCTACCGCATGACACCGCTGGAACGCAGCCATCTGATCGAACTGCACGACCTCTCAGAGTCGATCGTCGAGACCGGCGATTTCGATGCCTATGACAGCTTCAACCGCCAATTCCATGAAGCCATCTATCACGCCACCCACAATAGCTTCCTTGCCGAACAGGCGATCGCCGTGCGCAACCGCCTGAATGCCTTTCGGCGCACGCAGCTGCGCCAGGGCGAACGGCTCCGCCGATCCCGGGACGAACACGAGGCAATCATGCAGGCGATCGCCGAAGGCGACGGCGAGATGGCATCCCGGCGCATGCGCGCCCACATGCTGAACGCCGCCACCTCGCTCAGCCGTTTCATCGAAACCAACAAGCCGGGGGGAGTTTGACGTTCCTACGGCACGGGGCAGCGGTATTTATAGGCGATCAACGTCGTCATCAGCTCGTCGCCGGTGGCCTCGCGAATGCCGGGATTCTCTTCCAGGAATGTACACAACGTATTGCCGATTGCTTCCGCGGTCGTTCCAACCGGCACACAGACGTTTACCCCAACGGAGTTGGCAAAATACGCCGAGTTCACCATTGCTTTCGGCGCAGGAACGACTTCAGTGAAAATACGGCGGGCCAAATACTCGTCCCGGTTCCACTTGTCCAACCAACCCGCGACATATCCGACGACAAACTGCCGGGAGCCGCCGCAATCAGAATAAAGCAGGTCACCGCTGGAAAATCCGGCAGGAATCTTTGCTGAAACCGTTGCCAACAGGGTGGCGATAAGAATGCCCGACATCACATCTCCAAAGCTCGCGATGGCGGAGCTTTGATCGGGAAAGTGTCGGAAATTAGCTTCAAACGTGTCATCTTTTTTGCTGCAACTAAAAACAAAATGGCCGCTAATCTCACGTCAGCCTCAATCGAACCGACTGACCTCAAGCCCGCTGCCGACCGGCAGCAGCACGCTTGATATCCCGGGCTTGGCACGGACAGCCTCACCATAGCGTTTGAGATCATCGCCTCCCGGGCGCAGCATGTTGTCGGCGACAATGATCGCGCCTGGATTGAGCTTGGGGTAGAAGGCTTCGAGGCAGGGAACGTAGAGATCCTTCCACAGATCCACCAGCACGAAGTCGATGCCGGAGGAAAGCGCGCCGATCATCTGGACGGCATCGCCGACCTTGAATTCCACATGCTCGGCGAGCCCTGCCTTGACGGCCATGTCTCGTGCGTAGCCAGACTTGTAGTCGTGCATTTCCATGGTGATCAGCCGCCCGCCGGAAGCGCGCGCGGCTTCCGCCAGCCATATCCCGGAATAACCGAAGGAGGTGCCGAGTTCGAGAATGGTCGGGCTCTTGAGGCTCTTGGCGAGGATATTGATGAACTGCCCGGTCGCGGGCCCGACCGCGCGCAACCGCTGATCCTGTCCTCCATCGCGGCCGCCCGGAGGCAGCTCGCGCGGGCTGTTATGCTCCGTCTCGATCATCGCGTGATAGATGTCGAGCACGTCCTGGATTCTGCTGTCCATTGTCTTCTCCATAACCGCTGATCGGCCGATCATTGCCCAACCGGAACGGCACCGGAAAGTTAAACTTTGGCAATCATCGCCATTGCTAGCTCCCTTGCGGTTGCACATGCCGCCGCCGTCGGCTACATCATGCCGTCAATGGTCGGGTCACCCGGCCACGTAAGCGTTAACGTCACTCAACGCGTATGATCGAACGGCTTTGCGGCTTCGATCTGCGCGACTGTGTCCTGCGGATCGAGCTTCAGAAGCCCCGGAAGGACACATGGATAGCAATCAATTCAAAGATCAAGCTTCATCGACCCCTGGCATCGAGCGGATTCGCCACGACACGCGGCGGCGCTTACTGACAGTCGAAAGCGTCGTCGATATCACTCCGAGCATGCGCCGGGTCGTATTGGCAGGTGACGATCTCGCCGATTTCATCAGTCTCGGTGCTGACGACCACATCAAGATCTTCATTCCCACTGCCGATGGTGGAGAAGAGCGCCGTGACTACACGCCGCGCCGCTATGACAATGCCGAGCGGAGATTGACTATCGACTTTGCCTTGCATGAGGCAGGTCCGGTGACGAAATGGGCGATCGACGCCAACCCGGGCGACAGGCTCGAGATCGGCGGACCAAGAGGCTCCGCCGTAGTCTCGAAGACCGTAAAACGATGGCTGCTGATCGGCGACGAAACAGCACTGCCGGCGATCGGCCGCCGGATCGAGGAAATCGGCGCCGGAACCGTCGTCACCACAATCGCAGCCGTCACCGGCCCGTTGGAAGAGCAGACCTTCGAGACATCAGCCGAGCTGCACCTCCACTGGGTGCACCGGCCGCTTTCGCAGGCAACCGATGCCGCAGCACTGCTGAAACTGTTGAGTACGGTCGATGTCCAGCCGGAGACCTTCATCTGGGTCGCGGCGGAAGCCTCGGTGACACGCGATATCCGCGCCTACCTGCTGGAACGAGGTTGCCCGCTCGGCTGGATCAAGGCTTCCGGCTACTGGGTCTTCGGCAAGGCCGATACGACCGAGAAATTCGGCTAGGACCAACCTCGCATTCCGGATTCCATTTGGTGATGAGCTCTGACTCCCTTCGTTCCGGATTTTATGATCCGGAACGATCAGATGGATGTGAAGAGGTATGAATTGAGCGAAGTCTCGGCAGCCTCTGCCGGAACGCTGCGGCAGGTGGAAGAGCGTCAGCAACTGTAGGCACCGGGCGCCAGCCACCGACTTATTGAAAGAGGAGATCGACCACGCGGCGGGCAGAGCCCAATGCAAGCGTCCAACCCAGCATGCCGTGACCGGCATTGATGTAGAGACCTTTGATGTGTCGGGAGGCGGCGATAATGGGTTTGGAGGTCGGCGTCATCGGCCTCTCGCCCGACCATCTCATCAGTTCGTCCGAACGCTCGAAAAGGTCGGGCAGCACAACAGACGCGGCCAGCCTCAGCGTCTCGAAACGTCCGGCATCAAAACCGGCCCCAGAACGCTCGATATCTGCCAGTCCGGCGGCACGAAAACGGTCGCCGATGGCTGCAAAGGCAAGCTTTCGCTTGACGTCTGTCAGGCTGATACTTGGTGCAAGGCCAGTTCTTGGAACGGTGAGCGAGTAGCCTCTGATGGAGCGTATGTCTCGGGCCTCGGGCAAATCGGATATGAGGGAACGGATCTGCGGTCCTGCGGCGACGATGGCTGCATCGACGTGAAGCTCATCGCGGTCTTCGAACCTCAGCCCCGTCAGCACGCCTCCCGCTTGGACGAAGCTCGAGACCCTCCTGCCGAAAAGCACCGACACCTGCCGGCGCTCGATCATCCAGGCGGTCAGCTGGCGGCAAAATCCGGCCGCATCGCCGAGGGCATCACCGGGAGTGTAAACGGCCCCGGCAATCTCTCCCTGATACGCGGCGAGCGCAGGCTCGATGTTTTCCGCCTCCACTCGCGTCAGCAGGCGCTGTTCGAAGCCGAGGGCATTCTTGCGCGCGACACTGGAATCGGCGGCAGAAAAACTTTGCCGATCGGCATAGAGGTGCAGTTTTCCGGCGACACGATAGTCGAATTCGATATCGGTTTCCTTAAGCAGGATTGCGAGCTCGTGACGGGATTGCTCGGCAAGGCGCAGGATCTCCTCTGTATTGTTCCACCAACGCCTGAACGGTGTATTGGCAAGGAATTTCAGCCCCCAGCAGAGAAAGTCCCGATCGAGTTGCCAGTGGATCCGGAAGGCTGGATCGCGGCCCATCGCAATGGCTGGCAGATGCTTCAGCAGGGCTGGTGATGCCATTGCGTCACCGTAGGCCCAGGACAGCTGCGCGGCGTTGCCGGCACTCGCCCCCATGCCGGGCTCGCTTGCCGCATCGATAAGTGTCACATCATGCCCCGCCCGGGCCAGAAGATAGGCCGACGATACGCCGATGACGCCGGCGCCGATCACCGCAACGCGCGCCATCTCAAGCCTCGTCGCCGACGACGGCCGTCAACTCGACTTCAACAGGAACCCCGCGCGGCAGGGATGTTACGCCGATTGCGATGCGGGCATGCGCCCATCGATCCGGGAAGAGCTCTCGGAGCAATTCGGAAGCCCCATCGATGACGGCGCCGTGGCGCTCGAAAGCAGCATCCGCCGCGACATAGCCCGCGAGCCGGACGAAGCCCAGGATGTTGTCAAAGCCGCCCGCAGCCCCTTCCAGCTGCGCAAGCGCATTGAGAAGCGCCCAGCGCGCGCATTCTCGCCCCTCTTCGATGGAGACGGATGCTCCGAGATGTCCCGTCCGCAGCACCACACCATCCTTCAGCGGCACCTGACCGGAAACGGTGATGATGCTGCCGGTCCGCACAGCCCCGGAAAATGCGCCTGGCGGCGAGGATGCTTCCGGCAGAGCAAGCTCGAGCTGTGCCAGCCGTTCGCGTACGCGATTGCTTCCAGCCGATGAAGCATCGTGTGCCTTGCGGACTGCTGCTTCTGCGCTGCGGTCGACGAAGGCCCTCATGATATTCCTGTCGAGTTCGCTCAGCCGGTATTCGGGGTGCCACTGGATGCCCAGGCAAAAGCCGTCCGTGTCCCCTTCGAATGCTTCGATGGTTCCGTCCGGCGCCCGCGCGGCGACACGGAAGCGTCCTCGGCCGGCCAAAGCATGCCGGTGCAGGCTGTTGACGCGTGCCGGCCCCTTCCCCACCCAATCGGTCAGCACGCTGCCTTCCTCGACGATGATCTCGTGCGCCAAAACGTCGGGGATATCTTGCGGGATGTGGGATACGGCCGCGGCCGGCAGCTCGGTTTGAAATTCGCCTCCAAGGCATTCGCCGATCAGTTGCATCCCGTGGCATATGCCGAGAAGCGGCTTGCCCGTTTTCAAGGCCTGCTCGACCAGCTGAGTTTCGAACTGTCTGCGCGCGCCTGTCACCTCAGTCCCCGGCCGCGCACCGGTGAGGACGATGCCATCGGCGAGCGCCAACGCAGATGCCAGGTTCCGGGTGTTATAAGGTAGGATCAACGGAATTCCCCCGGCCTCGGCTATGGCGTCCGCATAGTTGGCACGCACCACATACTCCGTTTCGGTCGGCGCATCGGGCGCCTCGCTAACGTCGGGTGTCATGAGGATCACCGGCCAGCGAGGTTCATGCGATTGCGTTGCATGCCGACGTGCGTTGCCCGTGGCAACGGTCGTTTCAATGGTCATGGTCTTGGCCTTGTGATGACGAGTTAGCGGGCGGCCGAAAGGGCTAGCCGGCGCGAGAGGACCGAGAAAGGCCAGGCTATCGCGAAATAGCAGAGGCCGACGGCAATGTAGATTTGCAAGGGCAGGAAATACTCGGTCGCCATGGACCGCCCGGTGAGGACCAGTTCGTTGACGGTAATCAGCGAAGCGAGAGAAGAATCCTTGAGCAGCGAGACGAAGGTGATGATCATCGGCGCCAGAATGACACGGGCGACCTGCGGCAGGATTATCAGGACGAAGCTCTGGGCCGGGGTAAAGCCCGCGGCCAACGCGGCTTCGCTCTGCCCGGCCGGTATAGCCTTCAGGCCGGCGCGGAAAAGCTCTGCGACCTGGGCCGCGAAACACAACGCCAGGCCCGCAATCGCCGCGCCGAAAGCATCAAGGACAATCCCGACACCCGGCAAGCCGAAATAAATCAGAAACAGAACCGCCAGCAGCGGCACGCCACGCACGATCGTCACATAGAGAGCCGCAAAATACCGCAGCGCTGCGAAACTGGATTTCTGGCAGAGCGAAAGCAGCAGGCCGAAAACGAATGCCAGGGCAAACGCACAAACGGAAAGCAGGGCCGTATTCACCATCGCCCGCAGCAGCAGAGGCAGCCATTCGGCACCATAATCGCCATAGGGCGCCAGGAAAGCACTCATCCTTTCAATCTCCCGTAACGTCTTTCGAGGAACTGCGTTGCCTGCATCAATGGCAGGCTCAGCAACAGGTAGAGTGCCGCCGCCGTCGCATAGATCATTGTTGTCTGGAAGGACGACGTCACCATTGAACGGGCGAAGAACATGATTTCCGGCGCCGCAATGGCCGAGACGACGGATGTATCCTTGAGAAGCTGCACCGCGTAGTTTCCGAGCCCCGGAAGCGCTATCCGCATGGCCTGCGGCGTCAGGATCTCAAAGATGGTCTGGAGTGGGGTCAGCCCTGCAGCAAGCGCCGCCTCCGCCTGCCCGCCAGGCAGCGCGGCGAAACCGGCGCGAAAGATTGCGCAGGTGATCGCCGCCCCGATGAGCCCGAGGCCCAGGATGGCCGCCGTGATCGACGTCAATTTCACGCCGAGGCTGGCAAGCCCGAAGTAGAGGATAAACAGATGCGTCAAGGCCGGCACATTGCAGAGAATCTCGCAGCAGGCATCGATCGCCAGATCGATGAATTTGATCCCGGAAAATTGCCTGAGCAGGGCGAGAAGGAACCCGAAGGCGGCTGCGAGCGCCAGTGAGGCGACCGTGACGAAAACGGTTACGCCAAGCCCGGCGACAAGCCCCTCGACGACCGAGAAGAATACGGAAAATCCAATCATGACACGCCTAGTGCCGGATCTTGTTGAGAAACGCTTGCGTGCGCGCTTCCCGAGGAGCGGTTATGACCTGGCGTGCCGGGCCGGATTCCACGATCGTGCCGCCGTCGAGAAACAGAACGCGGTCGGCAATCTCGCGTGCAAACGCGATCTCGTGCGTGACGATCAGCATCGTGCGCCCTTCGTCTGCCAGCTCCTCCATCACTTTCAGAACCTCCTGGACCAGTTCGGGATCGAGTGCCGATGTCGGCTCGTCGAACAGCATGAGCTTTGGCTTCTGGGCAAGCGCCCGCGCAATCGCGACGCGCTGTTGCTGGCCGCCGGACAGCTCGAGTGGTGAGGCTTCGGCGCGGTGCGTCATATGGACTTTGGCCAGCATCTCCAAAGCCAGTTCGCGTGCCTCGGCGGCAGGCAGACCGCGCACCTTGCGCGCCGCGATCGCCACGTTTTCCGTCACCGACAGATGCGGCCAGAGATTGAAGAGCTGGAAGACCATGCCCATCTCGGCGCGCTGCGGTGCAAGTTGCCGGTCGCTCATGATACGGCCATTGTGCGTACCGATCCGCTCGCCATCGAGGCGGATCTCGCCGGCACTGGGCTTTTCCAGAAAATTCATGCAGCGCAGACAGGTGGATTTCCCGGAGCCGGAAGGGCCGATCAGGGCAATCTTCTCACCTGGCGCGACGTCGAAATCGATACCTTTGAGAACTTCGATAGGACCATAGCTCTTGCGCAGGCCTGCAACGCTCAGAAGCGCATTCATCGCCGTTTCCTTGTGCGATTATATCTACAGCGCCGCGCGTCTTTTCAGACGCGCCAGGGACGCTGTAGCACTTTGAATTGCTGCATAATTTTCTCCTGAAATCGATTCCGATTTAAGGAATTATGCAGTAGGCGAAGAGGGTGGACGAAAGCTGCCGACTGCTGCTTCCGTCCACACGGCCGTTCAGCCGCCAGCTGCGCAGGACGGCAGCTTGTAATCTGCGGGGCGATCGACACCGGCGCGGAAGTTTTGACCCGCAGGCTTGAACCAGACATCCGACGACAATCCGTAGCGGGCGCCGATTTCCTTCATCTCGCAAGTCTTCCACATGTCGGCGATGATGGCGTCCATCTTCTGGCGCAGATCGTCGTTCTTCTGGTTGAGGCCATAAACGACCTGGCCGAGACCGGTCAGCAGCGGAAAATCCGGACTGTTATCGGTGAAGGCGAGGAAGTGCATATTCCAATCGGGGTTCTGCTTGATGGCGTAGGAGATCACCGGCGGATCGCCGATGACAGCGTCGATGCGCCCGGCGATAAGATCGCGCACGGCCGCATCGGAAGTGTCGTAGAGCGAAAGCTGGAGATCTTTGATGCTCTTCAGTTCAGGGACGAACGAAAAGCCGGTGATCGTGCCGATCTTCTTGCCTTCCAGATCAGAAAGCTTGTCCCAGCTCGTCTTCGTCGATTGCATGATGCCGTTCTTGAAGTAGTGGATCGGCTCGGACAGCGTCATGATCTTCGTGCGTTTTTCGGTCCAGCCCATGGTGCCGAGCATGACGTCGACGCGGCCCGACTGAACGGAGGCGATCGTACCCGACCATTCCATGAGGGCAGGCTGAATCTTGAGGCCGAGCTTCTCGGCAATGCGTTGCATGATTTCACCGTCATAGCCTACCAGCTTCCCGTCCTGCCAGCCGGAGCCGGGCATGTCGCCGGTGAAGGCAACCGTCAGCTTGCCCTGCTCGGCAAGTTCGAAAGCATTGGCGATAGATGAAAGGGACATGAAGCTGCCTGCCAGCAGAGCGCACGTCACCATCCTTCTCGAAAGAGAAAGTGCCATTGTTCTGATCCTTGATTTGTTGGTTCCCAGGTCCGGTGGTTTCTGTCCCCGGATGTCGCGTTCGACGAGAGCAAACTTGACACTGAAGACTGCCGCTGAATTTTATAAATCGGACATTTTCTTTGAAAAAAGGACATGGTTGTTCTATCATTGCCATGCGCCATGATCACATCCGAGGAACCTTCCGAAATATCTGCCAACGAGCCGGACTATGTGCGCTGGCTCGACGATCTTTGGGCCGAGCGGCTTCTGGTCGCACGCGACCGAAAGGCCGATCTCTCGGTCGGCATTCTCCTCTGGCCGACATTCCCGATGATGTCGCTGACGGGTATCGTCGAGCCTCTCAGGCATGCGGCGGACTTTGCCGACAATTCCCGTCCACTACATTGTCGCTGGTCGATCATGGGGGCTCCGGGCCATGCAGCGGTCGCCAGCTGCGGCATCCGGGTCCACGCCGATGCGCCCTACATTAACCCGACCGACTTCGACTACGTCGTGGTTATCGGTGGCCTCCTGCCACATCTGCGCGCCGCACCTAGCAAGCATCGCGACTATCTCAGGGTGGCGGCATCGGCGGGTGTTCCGGTCATTGGTGTGTGTACGGGCGCCTTCGTAATGGCGCAGGAGGGACTGCTCGCGGGGCGCAAGGCGTGCGTTCATCCCTTTCACGCGGAGGATTTCCGGATTACCTTCCCCCGTCTTGCCTTCTCCACGCGCGATGACTTCCTGATCGAAAACGGCCGCATTACCGTGCCTGGCGGCGTATCGATCCTGTCGCTGATGACGGAGCTCATCCGCACGCATTGCGGACCGGATCGGGCGGCCAAGGCCGTGCACCAGCTTTCGCTCTCGGAGCAGAAGCACATGAGCGCCTTCGATCACGGCCGCGCCACAACATTTCGCCGCGCAGAAGATTCGCGTATTCAGCGAGCCGTCGTTCTCGTCGAGAGTCGGAAAGGCCGCGATGTCTCACCGGAACAGGTGGCCTCTCTGGTCGGCCTGTCACCACGCCAGTTCGCGCGTCTGTTCCAGGACAATATCGGCATGACCCCGAAGCGTTTTATCGTCGAGACGAGATTGCGCTATGGCCGGTTTCTAGTCGAAAACAGCACACTGCCCATGACGGCGATCGCCTTTGAAATCGGATTCTCCGACTCCGCCCATTTCGCGACCGCTTTTCGCAAGAAGTATGGGAAGCCTCCCAGGAGTTTCCGCTGATCTTTGTCGAGTCACCACAAACGGCAGGATCGAAAACCGACTTCGACACTATTGCGATTTAATCGGATGCGATATATATATAGATGTCATCGTCAGAAAGCTTGGACAGGATGGACCGATGCCGACATCTAAAGCAGCTAAGGGGCCGGATATGCCTGCGCCCGCCTCCCCGCCAGCGGGCAAGGAAGGCAGGAAACTTTCGAATTTCCTGTGCTTCGCGGTCTATTCGGCAAATCTCGCCTTCGGCCGCGCCTATAAGCCGATCCTGGACGAGCTTGGCCTGACCTATACCCAATACATCGCCATGGTGGCTCTCTCCGAAGAGGACGACCAGACCGTCGGGGTGTTGGGGGAAAAGATGTTCCTCGAATCCAACACGCTGACGCCCATCCTCAAGAAGCTGGAGTCGAATGGTTTTATCACCCGTCACCGCGATCCTGCCGACGAACGGCAGGTGCGGGTCAGCCTGACGCCGGCAGGACGCCAACTCGTTGAAACCGATCCCGGCAACGCGCTGCTTGGCGCCATCGGCCTCGGCGACGACTTTCCCGTCGTGCAGAAATCGGTGACGACGCTGCGCGACAACCTGCTGCGGTCAACTCAGGGCGAACCGGAGAAATCGTGATCGCGGCCTCAGTCGCCTGATCCCGCCTGAGTCTACTGCCGCAGCGGCCGGAACGCAGTCCTGAGCTCGGCAGTGAAAGCCATCGGCTGTTCCCAGGCGGCGAAGTGACCGCCCTTCGGCAGCCGGTTGTAGTGGATGAGCTTCGGATAGGCCTTCTCCGCCCAGCTCTGCGGCGCCTGGTAGATCTCATCCGGAAAAGCACTGACCGCCACCGGGATCTTGATGCCCCGGGGGTCGAAGAACCCGCCCGACGGATGGTGCGCGTTGTCCCAATAGAGGCGTGCCGAGGAGATTGCGGTGTTCGTCAGCCAGTAGAGCGTGACGTTGTCGAGGATATCGTCCTTCGTCAACCCGTCGGGCTCTCCGTCGAAAACGCGGGCGATCATCCGGTAACTGCGGATGTCGTGATCGAGCATCCACGACGCAAGCCCGACCGGCGAGTCGACGATCCCGTAGAGGGTCTGCGGCCGGTTGTTCATCTCGATCGCATAGCCCAGTCCGTTCTTGTAGAAATCGTCGAGCTGATCGAAGGCGCGCCTTTCGTCCGGCGACAGGTCGGCGGGCGGCATGCCGCCGGCGGCAAGAGCCTTGGCGATGTCAGCCGGAACCGTGGCCGCCATGTTCGTATGGATGCCGAGCAATCCCGGCGGCTCCTGCACCGCCATCAATTCGGTGACCGCGTTGCCCCAGTCGCCACCCTGCGCCACGAACTTCGTGTAGCCGAGACGTTGCATCAGCGTCACCCAGGCGTGGGCGATGCGCGGCGGGTTCCAGTTCCCCGACCCCGTCGGTTTCCCGGAAAAGCCGTAGCCCGGCAAAGACGGGATCACCACGTCAAATGCGTCCTCTTCGCTCCCGCCATGCGCTGTCGGATCGGTGAGCGGTTCGATGATCTTCAACTGCTCGATGATCGAGCCAGGCCATCCATGTGTGACGATCAACGGCAGCGCATTTTTATGCTGGGAGCGCACGTGAATGAAGTGGATATCCAGCCCGTCGATCTCGGTGATGAACTGCGGCAGCGCATTGAGCCGCGCCTCCATCTTGCGCCAGTCGTAATCCGTCGCCCAATGCTTCGCGAGTTTCTGGATCGTTGCGAGCTGCACGCCCTGGGTATCGTCCGCGACGGTTTCCTTGTCAGGCCAACGGGTGGTCGCGACGCGCCGGCGCAGATCGTCAAGCTGATCCTCGGGGAAATTGACGCTGAAGGGGCTAACCCCGTCGCCGTTTGCCTGAGCGCTACGCGTCCCGGCAAGCATACTCATGGCTCCGGCGGCGGCCGTGGCCGCAAGCAGTTCGCGCCGCGTGGGCGTTGATAGGGATGTGGGTGGCATGACGCCCTCCTCTCCGTTTGATCTGTTCGGAAACGGACGAAGATCGACTGACCGACCTCGTTCGCATCAGCAGGTCATTCGCGTCTGTCCGGGGACTATGCTCCTGGGCAACGTCGGGGGTCAACCTATACGGTCAGACTATGAGTCGAGGGGCTTGATGGACACCGGTCATTGCAAAGAACCGTAGCTCCGGGCAGCATCGGCGCGAGATCGATGAGGAGAGGAGAATGCATGCCCGACATCGCGATGGGCGTCTTGAGCCAGAATGGAACCGTTCTTCTGGCCAGGCGCAGTTCCGAGCGCAAAGTGCACCCGGATCGCTGGAGCCTCCCGGGCGGCCATATCGAAGAGGGCGAAGACGCCGAGACGGCAATGTGCCGGGAATTGATGGAAGAAATAGGCGTGACGTCGGAGCTCTGGCAGTTTCTAGGACGGTTCGTATCGGAAGACCCGCCCGAAGCATCCGTCACCTTCCATGTTTATCACGTCGATAAATGGCACGGCCGGCCGCGACTTGTCGGTGATGAACACACCGAGCTCAGATGGTTCACCGCCGCCGAGATAGAAAAAGAAACCGAATTGGCGTTGCCTCAGCTCACTGAAATGCTGGCAAATCTGGCCATGCGGGAAACAGGCACGCCCGCTTAGGTTGATAGGCGGCCACGACGTCTCTCCGGCTGGACGGGTCTTCAGCGAGCATGATGCAGGACGTCGCCAAGCGCACCGGCCTCCATCATCTCGGCCGCCTTGGCATAACCGCCGCCCATTCCGTCGAGGAAATGCAGATGCGAATCCGGGCTGCCTGATGGCACGAGGCAGGTCATCAGCGCATGCGACTGGCGGTGCAGTCCGAAATTGATCTCGCCGCGCGCCCTTGCCAGAAGAAGCATGGTTTCGACCCTGTCGATCTGTTCGCGCGTGCAGTCCAGCGTCAGGCGCAAACCGTCATCGAATTTGCGGAAATCCGAATGGGAGGCGACCTCCGACCAGCGTTTCGCATCGACGCGCTTCCCGCTGCCTTTGGGCATGGCAATATCCCTGGGGATAGCCATATCTACGGGAACCGGATGAGACCGGTGCGACGGCGCATCGAAGACGGCAAGTACACGCTTCGCCAGCGCCGCAAAGACCTCCGGGCTCGTATCGTCATCCGGCTCGACCAGCAGCGACAGGATCTCGCCCTGCTGGCTCGGGAATGGCGTCCAGTCGCAGCTCAGTCCGGTCAGATCGGGCTTCGTCGCGTAGCGGCCCGGCCTGACCAGATACCTGCCGCTCTTGATCTGCTGCTCCGCCCATTTGAGCCCTCCCCCTGCAAACATCGCATAGGTCGCGTTTTCCGAAGCCGCATAGCGCGCAACTCTTACGTCGCGCCCACTATTGCGGATTTCGCGCACCGTGAGCAACCCGATACGAAGGGTGAGATCGAGATCGCTTCTTGCAAAGCTCGCGACCTGCCGCAACGCCGAGGTCGCGGCCATGATGCCGTGCGGCGGCAAGGCGAATGCCGCCCCGTCTCCACGAAACACGAAGGGGAAATCGAACGAACCCCAGGCATTACCGAGAGCGGCGATAACAGATGCGCCTGCGAAGTTGACATCTTCATAGCGTCCCGACTTGATCGCCAGCGTCGAGCTGACGACGTCGGTGATGCCGATCAGCCAATCCTCGGGCAGCGGCTCATAGACGGCTGGGTCGAGTACGAGCGAAAACTCGTCATAGGCCTGGTGTGGCTGGGCGTGGCTATTGATCATGGCATGTTCTCCAGATCGGCAAGGTTCCGGTGCCTGCTACCTCAAGAAGGGGTCTGCCGGCCGATCGGCAGGCCCTCCGCATGAAATCCTCTGGCGGTGAGGTCCGCCCTTCCCCGCTCAGACAAGCGTAGTCTCGACGTCGATATTGCCGTGTGTCGCCTTGGAATAGGGGCAGATGCCATGGGCTGCGTCGATCAATTCCTGCGCAACGTCGCGATCGATGCCGGGCAGGCTGACATTGAGGCGCGCCCTGAGGAAGAAGGAGCCATTATCGACGTTGAGATCGATCTCCGCATCGACCTCTGGACCATCAGGCAGCGTGATCTTCCGCTGCGAAGCGGCAAACTCGATGGCGCCGATATAGCAGGCAGACCAGGCGATGCCGAACAGGTTTTCGGCAGTCGGATGCGGTTGCGGCAGTTTGATGTCGATCGTGCCGTCGCTGCTGCGTGCGGAGCCATTGCGACCGCCGGAGATGTGGGTTTTGCCGGTAAAAAGAAGCTTCTCGGTCATGGTGATATCCTTTCGGTTTTAGTTTTGTACGTGTCCGATTAAATCGTATGCGCTCTAATACGCTTCGCTAAAACTGATGTCAACACCATTCCGATTTAATCGGATACGATTTATTTTTCACAGCCAGTCTCGTCGCGCCAAGGCAATCCCTCAACGGCAGCTCGGCTCGCCCCCACAAAGTCAGGTCTTGTCCGGGGGCAGAGCTCTCTATAGTTTCTGCAAACAAGCTCGCGGCGCCCGTGAAGAAGCCCAGAGAGATGCCATGTCCTCCATAACAGCAGACAATGCGGGACAGTATGGCGACAGCAGGAAGCTCGCCGCGCGGGCTCGACTGCATAGCCAATACACCATCGCCGAGACGGCCTGGTTTCCATGGGTTGCGGCGCAACTGTCCCTGAAGCCAGGCGATCGTGTCCTCGACGTCGGCTGCGGACCGGCCTGGTTCTGGGCAGCCACGGCAGGTCTGCTGCCGGAGAATCTTGACCTGACGCTCGCCGACCTTTCGCAAGGCATGGTCGACGAGGCGGTGGCGCGTTGCAGCACCCTGCCATTCGGCTCCGTCCGGGGCTGCCAGGCCGACGCAGCCGCGCTCCCCTTCGAAGATGACGCTTTCGATGCCGTGGTCGCGATGCATATGCTCTATCATCTGCCCGACCCGGCCGCAGGCATCGCGGATATGTCAAGAGTGCTGAGGCCGGGCGGCTTGCTCGCGGTCACAACCAACGGCGCCGGCAATATGCGCGAGATCTACGCGCTGACGACCGTATTCGGCAGCGCTCCATCCGACCCGGCTGCCGAAGCCTTTGGATATGACGCTGCCGAACGATCGATGCGGTCGCAGTTTGGAAACGTGACCATGTCGCAGCATCCGGCGAGCCTGCGGATCACTGAGCCCGAGGATGTCTTCCTGGCGCTCACCTCCTATCCGCCCGGCGACGGCGCCAGCGAGCTCCAGCTCACCAGGTTCCGTCAAGCCGTTGCCGATGCCTTCAGCCAACGCAACGGCATGCTTGAGGTCAGCAAAGAGACTGCGCTGTTCCTGAGCAGAAAGACGGCCTGATCGGTGTCTTGGGGCGGTCAGACCTTCTCTTTCTTCCTGATTTTTTCCTTCGGTTCGACCGGCGCATCGGGCGTCGGCGCCAACAGCTTGCGCAGTGACGAGATCTTGTCTTTCACCAGCGGCCGGAACCGCGTCGCGCGATAAGGCATGTCGGCCGCGCCATAACCTTCCGGCCCGTCATCATTGCCGCGGTTGATCTCCGCGAGCTTCACCCCGATGAAGGTGCCGTCGATATAATGCGTATATTCGCCCACCCAGCGGATCGTATAGATCTCGCCCTTGCGGATCAGTTGGTCGATGCTGACATGCTTGAAGGTATCGTTGATGCAGACGACCTTCTGGCCGACATGGAAATCATAGCTCATGGATCAAACTCTCGAAACGGCAATCCGCTTGGCCGATCTATAGCGTGCCCTGCGGCGGGGATGAACCGTTTTCTGCCAGCCCGGCCCAATTGCGGCCGCAACATCGGCACCCGCCGCATGGTGTAGGAGGACAGGCATCAGTCGCAATAGGCCTTACCGCTCTTGCGGGAGCGAAGATCGAAGTGGAAGTGGTTCCAATGCTCCGGGTTGCTGCCGGGGCCGAGCACGGTGTTGAAATAGCGGCAGCTGTCGCTGCGCACCGCCTTCAGCAGCCGCCCCTCACGCAGCGAGAACAGGCCCTTCTTGCGCACGTCGATCTCGTGGCCGTTCTTCAGCACGAACTTGCCGACGTCGATGGCGTTGCCGCGGGCGTGTTCCGACATCGGATTGTATTTCTGCCGGCTGTTGTTCATGCGCCGGCAGGAATAGCCGCCGAGCGGCTGGATCGTCTTGATGCCGGACCAGTAACGATAGCGGGCGGACGGCGCCAGTTCGTTTTTCACCCATTTGGCGAAGGCAAGCGTCACCTGACAGTTCAGCGTTACGGCCGGGCGGACGCCGATATTGCCGGAAAGCCCCTTCAACGACACGGGATAGGGCACCTGGCAGGCCGGCCCATTCGAGATCGGTGGCTTGTCGTCGAAGAGCACGCCCATGCGCTTCAGCTCGCGCCGGCAGGCAAGCTCGGAGGACGGCATGACGCTGGGATCGACGGGTGCTGCCGGCTCGCTCATCATCGGATTATTCGGCCGCAGCATCGCGACCTCTTCGCTCTCGTCCTCTTCGAGAACACGTGATGGCGCCACCACAGGGCTGCCGTCGTTCCAGGCGGGCGCCCGGCTCATCTGTGCCTCGGCCGCCGGCTGCGGCATCGCCTGCGGTACGGGCTGGCGCATCGGCTGGTTGAGTTGCGTTGGATTGTCGGTGCCGATGCCGTCGACAACAGGCTCGGTGGCATTGCCCTCGGCGATCTGCTGCTGTTGTTCCTGTGCCAGCCCGACGACCGGCTCCGCCCCGAGATCGTCATCCATGTTGACGCCGCCGGACGGGATCGCAAGATCTTGCGTGCCGCCCCAGTTCTGGTTCTGCTGCGCCAGCGCCTCGTCGCTGTCGATCATCGGCAGCTTACGTCCCGGTGCGGTTTGCGGCGGAGCGGCTCGTGCCGCGTGGCCGGTGCCGGCGAGGTTTGGCGTGTCGAGGTAATCGACGGAGCCCTGGCTATTGCCGACGGGCGCGCTGGAAACCGGATAGGAGGCCTGGCTTTCCACCGGCGCCATTCGGACCGAAGGCGCCATGCGCGCCGCTGGTGCCCGCGCGGGCGAGATCGAACTGGCCCTGGTGCCGTTGTCGACATTGGCGGGCGGCACCAGTCCGTCGCTGATCGAACAGGTCGTCAGCGCCGCCGAGAGGATAACGGGCAAAAGGGTTCGCCGAGGAAAGGAAACAAACGCCATACTCTTATCGCTTCCGCAGGCTGGCTGGGCAGTGACCGAAAAAACTCACTCCAATTTTAATTAAAAACGGTGAATGAAAACTTACCGGCACAATCTGAACGCGACGGATTGAAAAAGGCCGGTTTCCCGGCCTTTCATCTCTCCGCTTCCTCACGCTGCCCGTGTGTATCGGGTCACCGCCGACTGCTCGGCGCGCAGGCGGAAATTCGAAAGCAGCGTCTTCAACTGAGTGCTCTCGTCGGCGAGCGTGCGGCTTGCCGCCGTCGTCTCCTCGACCATGGCGGCATTCTGCTGCGTCATCTGGTCCATGTGATTGACGGAGCCGTTGATCTCGTTCAGCCCGGTCGACTGCTCGCGCGCCGCCGTCGCGATTGATGCGACGTGATCGTTGACCTGGTTGACCAGCGCCTCGATCTCCAGCAGCGCTTCGCCCGTCGAGCGCACCAGCGCCACCCCACCCTCGACCTCCGTCGCCGACCGGCTGATCAGTTCCTTGATCTCCTTGGCCGCATTGGCGGAACGCTGGGCGAGTTCGCGCACTTCCTGGGCGACGACGGCAAAGCCGCGGCCCGCCTCGCCCGCCCGCGCAGCCTCGACGCCGGCATTCAGCGCCAGAAGGTTCGTCTGGAAGGCGATTTCGTCGATGACCGAGATGATCTGACCGATGCGGTTGGAGGAATCCTCGATCCTGCCCATCGCCGTCACCGCATTGCGGACGATCTCGCCGGATTTTCCGGCACTCGCCTTGGTCTCGGCCACCATCTCGCGCGCCTCGTTCGCCCGTTCGGATGCCGTCTTGACCGTCGCGGTGATCTCGTCGAGCGCTGCCGCCGTCTCTTCGAGTGCGGCCGCCTGCTGCTCCGTGCGCTTTGACAGGTTGCCGGTTGCCTCGCTGATGTCGGAAGCGCTTTCGTTGACGACATGGCTCGATTCGGCGATCGCATGGATGACGCCGTTCAGCGCATCGACGGCGGCGTTGAAATCGCTCCTCAGCTTGGCGTAATCCTCGCCGATATCGCCGATCGCAACCGTGAGGTCGCCGCCCGCCAGCTTCTCAAGGCCGACGCCGAGCGCCTGCATCGCTTGGGTTTGCCGCTCGGATGCTGAACGCAGGCTTGCCTCGTTGCCGCGGCGCTCTTCCTCGATCTGCTGCTGTCTTTCGTCTTCCCGCCCGCGCAACGCGCTGCGCTCGTCGACGGAATCGCGCAGCACCAGCAGCGCCTTGGCCATCTGGCCGATCTCGTCGCGACGGTCGCTGCCTGATATCTCCACCGATGCTTCTTCGGCCGCAATCGCGTTCATCGCCGCCTTCAGCCGGGCGATCGGTGCAGTCACGCTACGCACGATGGCATAGGCGATGGCAATCGTTGCGGCGGCGCCAAGCAGGCAGAGCAGCGCGGCCCACATCGCGTTCTGGCGATAGAGCGCGGCAAGGTCATCCGCATAGACACCGGTGCCGACGATCCAGCCCCAGGGCTCGAAACCTGCGACATAGGAATATTTCAGCACTGGCTGGTCGGCGCCCGGCTTCGGCCAAAGATAATCGACGAAGCCCTTGCCGTCCTTCTTCACCTTGTTGACGAACTCGACGAACAGGAACTTGCCGGTCGGATCCTTCATCTGGGAGATATCGGTGCCGTTCAGCTGCGGCTTGATCGGGTGCATCACCATGGTGGGGTGCATGTCGTTGATCCAGAAATAACCGTCGGCGCCGTAGCGCATCGCGCCGATCACGTCCTTGGCGGCCGCCTGCGCCTGTTCGCGGGTCATCGTGCCCGCCTGTTCCATCTTGTAATATTTGTCGAAGATGCCGAGCGCCGTTGCATCCATTTGCGCCAGCCCCGCCTTCCGCTCCGCTTCCAGCTCAGAATAGGAATAGTTCAGAAAGAAGACCATCGTCGCAGCGAGCACGGCAAGCGCGAATGCGACGAGGCAGTAAAGGCGGGTGGAAATCTTGACGTTGCGCATGAGGTTCCCGGCGATTCTTGTATTTGAGATCGATCGCATTCTGAATTGCCGGAATTACTGGAGCGTAAAGCTTAATTAGAAAAATATTAAATAACGTAAGGTCAGGTGAAAGCTGCAAAATTCAACCATTTGAAATCGAATGAAATTTCAATCGGAAACGGCAGCAACATTTTTCCCGTCGGCCGTCCGTAGCGCTTGGCCTTGCCGTCTTTTACACCCCACAGCCTTTGCACTAGGGTGCTTCCCAGTGAATCGCCGGCCCGTGGCCCGCACCAGATGGAGAAGACTTGATGACCGATGCCGCCAAGCCGAGAGGCGAACTGACGCTGAGGACGCTTGCCATGCCGGGCGACGCCAATCCGGCCGGCGATATCTTCGGTGGCTGGGTCATGGCGCAGATGGACCTTGCCTCAGGCATCCGTGCGGCCGAGCGCGCCAAGGGCCGCGTCGTCACCGCCGCCGTCAAAGAGATGGCCTTCGAGCTGCCGGTCAAGATCGGCGACACGCTTTCCGTCTATACTGATATCGACCGTGTCGGCCGCACCTCGATCACGCTGATCGTCGAAGCCTGGGCGCATCGTTCGCGCTACAACCAGCAGGAAAAGGTCACCGCCGGCACCTTCATCATGGTGGCACTCGACGAAGAGGGCAAACCGAAGCAAGTCCCCGAGGAGTGACAGCCTAAGGATCGAAAGCATGGAAACGGTCGGCTCGCCGGAAGTCTTCCTTCACATCAAGGTGGTGATGGGCATGGTCATCAGCCTTTCACTCGCCAGAGTGCTCACCGGCCTTGCCGGCATCGTCCAGCATCCCGCCAAGGCCAAGGTCTATCCCATCCATCTCGGCTGGGCGCTGTCGATGTTCCTGTTCATCATCCATATCTGGTGGTGGGAATATCGCCTGCAGGCGGTGCCGGCGATCGGCTTCGGCATCTATCTCTTCCTCATCTGCTTCTGCAGTCTGTTCTTCCTGCTCTGCGCCCTGCTCTTTCCTGCCTCGCTCGACGAATATGGCGGCTACGAGGAATATTTCATCTCGCGGCGCAAATGGTTCTTCGGCATCCTCGGCCTCACCTACGCCGTCGATATTCTCGACACGGCAATCAAGGGCCATGAGCGCATCCTCTCGCTCGGCTGGGAGTACCCAGCCCGCAACATCATCTACATCCTCCTCTGCGCCATCGCCGCCTGGACCCCCAACCGCCGCTTCCACACCGCCTTCATCATCGCCAACCTGATCTACCAGATCAGCTTCATTTTCAGGCTTTATGATGTGTTGGGGTGAGGCCCGGTCCCGCTTCGCGGGAGTGATCGATCCAGTGGATCGATCACAGGGCCGAACGCCCTGAGCCGTGCGAAGGGCCGGGCGGCGGCGATACACAGCCTCTCCTTCATTCCTGTGCCTGTCAAAGGAATCCAGTGCGCCCAAGTCCTTGGGCGCGGGAGAGTCCCTTCGTTCTGGCAAGTCATTCACGGCGCGGACACGCCGTGGCTGGATTCCTGTGACGAGCACAGGAATGACGGAAGAGAGGTTGCCCCCTCACCGCCACAGCATCACCGCCAGCGCGAATATCACACGCGCGGGCACCCTAATCACCCCCCGAAGCCAGACGACCGGATAATGAGCAGCGCACGCACACGTCCCCAGGATCGCGATGTGATGCAGGAAGAACCCGATCGTGGACTCCTGGAAGTCCCAGAAATCGATCGATGGCCGGGCAATGAGCCTGTCTCCGATTCCCATGACGAACAGGCTGTGGATGCCCCACGCCGCTATTGCGCTCGCGGCTACGCGAAGGGAAGCGGTCCTGATCGGGTTTGGGGCACCGACCCGCAGCAATCTGCCTATGACCGCCATGATCATCGACCAGTGGAGGCCGAGATGGGCGGCTGCGAGGATGAACACCCAATAGGCCGCAAGGATGTGAATTTCGCGCGCCGTCGGCCGGCCGCTGACGGGAAGGAAAGCAAACACGCTGCGCGATATCAGCAGACTGGTCACCAGCAAAGCTGATATCGCCAAGGCGATCGAGATATTCGAAGCAATTGTCAGAAAGCTCCGCTTGCCGCGCTCCACCTTCGGAAGCCTCGCCCACCACCGCCTGTTGAAGACGTTGTGCGATAGGAGAAGGATGAACATGCTGGTGCCGATCAGCTCATGCGAGGTGTTGTCGAGCCACCAGTAGGCGAGCGCGGCCAAGAGCAGCCCAGCGGCGGTGAAGTCAAGCACGAGGCGGATCACGAAAAAAGGACTCACGATGCGACGCCCTCGCCGGAGATTCGATCCGGCCTAGTCAATGACGGCTCCGTCAAACTCCTTGAGAGCGTCGAGCGTGTAGAGGAAGTCTTCGTCGGCCCTGGACGAATGACAGGATTGGCATCGCGCCGTATTCTCGGCCATGTTGACGCCGCCGTCAGGCTTGAACCATTGGAACTGCCAGTCGCCAGTGCGACGGTCTTCGTCATAATCGCTGCCCCAGCCGGAACCCTTTTCCATGACGAAGGTGCGATAGATTTCCCCATCACGGTAATCGACCAGCACGAAGTGCGTACCGTCTGGAACGGGCTGCCCATTCTTCACAGCCTCGATCGCTTCGTTCGTCGTCATGATGTGTTCGGTCACGTTGCCGCGCCTGACGGTCGTGTAATGGACAAGGCCCGCCAATTCGGGCAGCGTCGTCCGGTTCGGTTCGGCATCGACGTTCCAGCCGACCAGAACTACGGCGCCGGCCATGGCAAAGAGAATGGAAATGCGCTTGATGAGATGACGCATGGATGTCTTTTCCTGGTTTTGTGCGGAACATTCGGGCGACCGGCTTCGGCAAAAGCGGCAGGCCAATCGCCTCATTCACGTCCGAAGACGTCCTTAGCGACGGCAACGGCCGAGACCGCATTCGGCCAGCCGGCGTAGAAGGCAAGGTGGGTGATCGTCTCGATCAGCTCGTCCTCGGACACACCGTTCTGGCGGGCCATGGCTAGATGGGATCTGAGCTGGTCGGGCCGGTTCATTGCGATCAGCGCGGCAACGGTCACCAGGCTGCGATCCCGCTTCGACAACTGCGGGCGCTCCCATATGTCGCCATAAAGGACGTCGTCGGTCAGTTCAGCCAGCTTCGGCGCGGTCGCACCCATCAGTTGCTGGGCGCGCGAACGCCGGGACTTGTCGTCGCCTTCGGCCGGTGCCTGAGCGCTGACGACGCCCGGCAGAACAGCCAGCATCATGCTGGCGGACAGCATCAAGTTTCCCAACAGTTGTTTCATGGTCTTCACCTCATAATTTCCGAGATCAGTCGAGCTTCTTCTCGCTAAGGAAAGCCGAGACCAGGTCGGCGATCTCTACGTTGTTCAGGTCGGAGAACGCGAAGTGGGTGTTGCCGCGGATGCCGATCTCGGGAAGGTGCACGACGGTGACATCACCGCCATGCTTGTTCACCGTATCGCGCCACAGGCGGGCCATTGCCAGGCGTACCCGCCAGCTGTCCTGCGCCGGCATCGTCGTCGGCTGGTCTGGGATGTTGTCGCCGTAATAGATGACGATCGGGATCTTCGTCAGTTTGATAAAGTCATCCATCGGTACCGGCACGCCCTTCAGCGTGTCGAAGGCGCTCGGCATATCGGCGGGAACCTCGCCTGCCGGGAACACGAAGCTGCTGCCGGGTTCGAAGGCGACGACGGCTTTGACCTTGTCGCTCTTGATGGCCGTCAGCCAGCCCGGTCCGCCGCCCTGCGAATGGGTGAAAAGAATGCCGGGACCGATTTTCTCGAACAGCTTTGCCACCGCATTCGACACAACGTCCATATCGAACGGCCCGATGTTCGGCGTCATCGCACGGAAGTACTGGTTCAGCGCTTCCGGATCGCGGGAGAATTGCACGCCGTCGAAATAGGTCGGCCAGGTGCCGACGCGAAACTGGTTGAACCAGAGCTGCTCGTCCGCTGTCGGCTTCACCACCGTCTCGGCCATGCTCCGCCCGGCGCCGCCCCGGCGCGGCTGGTCGACGAGATAGGTGGAGAAACCTCGACGCAGGAAGATGTTCTGGAAGCCCTCGCGGCCGTCGGGCGTCGTCTCCCAGGTCTTGGAGAATTGTCCGGCACCGTGCCACATCACGATCGGATACTGACGCGGGTTTGCCGGCACCTGATAGAAGGCAAAGGCATGATCGCCGTGATAGGTCTGCCCTGAGGGATCGAGAGGTTTCAGCGGATCGAAGGTTCCGGGCGCCGTCGTACTGGTTCCCCCGACGGCAAAGCTGCCCTGCTCCTGGATGACCAATGGCTCGGGCTTTGCCGCATCGGCAGCCGTCGCCAATGGCGCGGCAAGCTGCGCTGAGGCAAGCAGCAATGCGGCCAGGGTGTTGGACAATCCATATCGCATGTCGGCTTCTCGCTTCGTTTCAGATGGCGAGAAGGTAACGGCATCGGACCGAAAGGATTAGACGCCTCGGACAGCTAGGGTCTATTAGGTAGACTAATTAATCACAAGCTGTTGATAAGCCGTGATGGAATAAAATCGGCATTACTTTCCTCTATAGCGGAGCGCATCGACGAACAGGGTGAAGGCGGGAGATGCATGCCGCCTGTTCGGATAGTAGAGATGGTATCCTGGAAAGGGCTGGCACCAGTCCTCCAGAATCCGGATCAGCCGCCCGTCTTCAATGTAGGACTGAACCTGGTCCTCAGGCATGTAGGCCAGCCCCAGTCCGTCCAGCACGGCGCCGATCCGCATGGCGATGTTGTTGAACACCGTCTGGCCCTCGACACGGACGCGCAGTTCACGTCCATCCTTCTCGAATTCCCAGGGATATATCGTTCCGTGTGTCGGCAGCCGCATATTGATGCAGTTGTGAGCCGTCAGATCCTGCGGGATATCCGGGCGCGGATGGTGCTCGAAATAGGAGGGCGCTCCAACAACTGCCATGCATATTTCAGGACCGATCCGGACCGCGATCATGTCCTTTGCCAAATGCTCGCCGAGCCTGATGCCGGCGTCGTAGCGCTCGGCGACGATGTCGGTCAGGCCGTAGTCGACGATCACCTCGACATTGATATCCGGATGATCAGGAAGAAACCGCGCCAATGCTGGGGCAAGGACGGAAATCGCAGGATGCTCGCCTGCCGTGATGCGAATCGTGCCAGCCGGCCGCTCACGCATTTCGCTCAAGGCGGCGATCTCGAACTGGATCTCCTCGAATCTGGGTCCGACCCGCTCCAACAGACGTTCTCCTGCCTGTGTCGGCGACACGCTTCTGGTCGTGCGGGTCAAAAGGCGCAGCCCGAGCTTCTCTTCGAGACCGCGTACCGTCTGGCTCAACGCCGACTGCGACACGCCGAGCTTCGCGGCCGCCCGGGTAAAACTCCGTTCCCGGGCGACGGTCAGAAAGGCCACGAGTTCGTTGAAATTGTTGTCCAGGGGCATTCATTAGTCCGTCTTATAGGTCCATGCGCATTACAGCATCTAATCGAAAGCTGACACGAGGACTAAGTTCGCGTCAACCCGACGGCAAGCCCGGCTGCTCCCGCACCGCGGAACGGACTGCCCGAGCCCATGCAAAACCAGGAACGGATACGACCATGAAAAGACGCAATATCGGCGGCCTCGAAGTCTCGGCATTTGGTCTCGGCTGCATGAGCATGAGTGCCGCTTACGGCCCGCCCGCCGCCGAGGGCGACATGATCAAATTGATGCGCACCGCCCATCAGCAGGGCGTCACCTTGTTCGACACGGCCGAAGCCTATGGCCCTTTCGTCAATGAAGAGCTTGTCGGCAAAGCGCTCGCACCGATCCGCGACCAGGTGGTCATCGCCACCAAATTCGGCTTTGATATCGATCAGCAAACAGGTGAACGCCGCGGCGGCACCAACAGCCGCCCCGAACATGTCAAGGCGGTTGCCGATGCCTGCCTGCGCCGTCTGAAGACGGACCACATCGACCTGTTCTACCAGCACCGCGTCGATCCCGACGTGCCGATCGAAGACGTGGCCGGTGCCGTCAAGGACCTGATCGCAGCCGGCAAGGTCAAACATTTCGGTCTTTCCGAAGCCGGCGTCCAGACGATCCGCCGCGCCCATGCCGTTCAAAAAGTCACCGCCGTCCAGAGTGAATATTCGCTCTTCTGGCGCGGCCCCGAGGCGGAACTGCTGCCCACCCTTGAGGAACTCGGCATCGGCTTCGTGCCCTTCAGCCCACTCGGCGCAGGCTTCCTGACCGGCAAGATCGACGAGAACACCAAGTTCGATCCAAGCGATTTCCGCAACAGCGTGCCGCGTTTTTCGCTCGAGGCGCGCAAGGCCAATTTTGCACTCGTCGACCTGATCAGGCGTATCGGCGACCGCAAGGGCGCAACGCCCGCGCAAATCGCCCTCTCCTGGCTGCTGGCCCAAAAGCCATGGATCGTCCCGATCCCGGGTACAACGAAGCAGCACCGGCTGGAAGAAAATCTCGGGGCGATAGACGTCGACCTGCTGCCCGAGGACCTCGCCGAAATCGATGCCGCCCTCTCCGGCATCGAGGTTCACGGCGAGCGGCTTCCCGAGGCAGCGCTCAAGATGACCGGCCGATAGCGCCTGTCGCCGATGCCGCCCGGCCCTTCGCTTGGGCTCAGGGCGTTCGGCCCTGCGATCGATTCACTGGATCGATCGCTCCCGCTTTGCGGGACCGTGCCTCACCCACGCAGAAACTGCGACCCTTTGTCGAACCCCAGCCCCGGAAAGATCTTCCCGGTCAAATCATCGGCGCTTACATCGAACTGCCGGTAGAGCATTGCCGCGGCGAGCTCGCGCACGTCGGCGGTCGGCATCAGGTCGCGGTCGTCGAGCAGTTGGCCGTCGCCGATGCCCGGCCAACGGCCGAGGATGCGGCCGCCGTTGATGGTGCCGCCTGATAGCAGCGCGCAGCCGCCGGTGCCGTGGTCGGTGCCGGCTGAGCCGTTCTGACGCACAGTGCGGCCGAACTCGGTCATGGCAAGCACCACCGTCTTTGCCCAGATCTCAGGCCCGAGCGTGGTCTTCAACGTATTGATCGCCTGCGAAAGGTCCTGCACCGGCCGCTTGAACTGGCCGGCCTGGCCGATATGCGTGTCCCAGCCTGATATCGAGAAGCTGGCGATGCGGTAATCGCCCTTCAGCATGTTGGCCGCGAGCGCCGCCACATCGGCGATCTTTGCGCCGCGCTGGCCCTCCGGCTCGATGATCATCGAGGCGCTATTGGCCCGCGTCGCCTCGGCAAGCGCCTCGGCGAACGGCGGATCGCCGGCATAGAGCCGCGCCAGGAACTGCATCTCGTCACGCGCCGGCGCCAGATTGGAATCCGACGCCCAGACATCGACATTGTTGGGTCCGGAGAGGATCAGCTCCGTCGAAGTGTTGATGTCGATCGCCTTGCGCGCATCCGAGCGCGGAATGACGGCGAGCGCCCGGTTCAGCCAGCCGGTCTTTTCCTCGGCGACATGCTCGCCGCCGGATTCCAGCATGTCCTGCCCGTCGAAATGGCTGCGCTGGTCGCGGTAGGGCGTCGACACCGCGTGCACGAAGGCAAGCTCGCGGCTCTTCCACAGCGGCATCAGCTCTGCGGCAGCCGGATTGAGGCCGAAATGGCCATCTAGATCGAGAAGTCCGGTATCGGGCGTCAGCGCCAGTGTCGGCCTAAGCGCCGCAAAGCCGGCATCGCCATAGGGCTGCACCAGATCCAGCCCGTCCATCGCGCCGCGCAGCACGATGGTGACGAAACGCTTGTCACCCGGCATCGCCGCGAAAGTGACCGGCGTGAAGGCGGGGGCAGCGGCAAGACAGCAGGCAGAGGTCAGAAAGCCGCGGCGGGACAGCGAAATCCGGTTCATGGGCAGCGTCATTGGCGGGCCTCCTAAGCAGGTTCCGGAAAAGTGTCCGACGGTTTTCCAGCCAGAACCTGCGACAAAACAAAGGAGCTAAGCAGACGAAGCGTTGGCTTGCCAACGAAAGTCTGCTCAGCGGCGATTGAATTCGGGCGATGCCAGCACCAGCGTCAACCCGCTGATCTTGTTCGGCGCCTGCGACACCACGCGGATCGTCTCGTCTCGGGCGGCATCGGCAAGCGTCGACTTCAGGAATTCGCGCGGATCCTCATCCCGGCCGAACTGGGCTGCGGCCCGCCTTGCCCAGGCCAGCCGCTCGGCGAGCTGGCTGCCGGTGATCCAGGCGGAGAAGCCTTCCTCGAAACCGGCCGGACTCGGCGGCAGCCAGGTCGGCTGGCCCATGCGCCTGAGTGCCCCCTGCCCCAGCGCCCGCGCCGTCTGGAAGGCTTTGAGGCGCTTCTCCCTTGCCTCGCCGGCGGGATCGGTCGTCACCGGCGATCCAGCCATGCCAGGCGTATTCGCCGCCATGTCGCCCTCGTCCGTGCCCTGCTGGTTGGCCGCCAGGAAACTGCCGACAACGCCGTTGACCGGTCCCGCATTCAACGCCCTCAGGCCGGTGACGACATAGTCGAAAGGCTGGCGCGCCTTGGCGCCCTCGTCGCGCCAGGCGGCGGGATGGTCGAGCATGGCGGTGTAGACGGCGGTCAGGTCGCCATCCGTTTTCTTCCAGGCTTCGGCCATGTCGGACACCATCCCCTCATCGGGCTGGTCGGCGATGAAATGCACCGCCAGCTTGCGGCTGATATGCGCCGCCGTCTTCGGATGGAGGGCGAGATCGTCGAGCATGTCGAGATAATCGTCGCGCGAGCGCCTGCGCCCGCCATAACTGACGCCGAGCACCTCATGTGTCCCGGGCTCCGAAATATTCGGCCGGAACGCGATGTCCATCTCCTTGCGGTCGATGGTGAGCCCCGTCAGCACCATGGCTGCCGCCGTGACGTCCGCTTGACTATAGCCGCTGCCGGCGCCGAGCGTGTGCAGTTCCAGCAGTTCGCGGCCGAGATTTTCATTGAGCCCCTTGTTGCGCTTGATGCCGCCGGCCGAATCCGGCCCGAGCGAATCCGCCTGATCGAGATAGATCAGCATGGCCGGATGGGCGGTGGCATTGCGCAAGAGATCGCCGAACGTGCCTGATATGAACGGCCGGATCGCCTCGGCCTCGTAGAGCGGCACGATGAGGCGCATCGGCAGGCTCTTGTTGGCGCTGGTGGAGAAATGATTGGTCCAGAAGGTCGAAAGCCTCTCGTAGAAGCCGTACGGCGACAACACGGCCTGCATCAGCCGCAGGTTCGCATCGTGCTGGAATTGCTGCTGCGCCTGACGCTGCACCCCTTTGCGCATCTCGCGCTGCGTCGTATCGTCGGTCACCGTCTTGGCGTCTTGTCGGATCTGCTGCAACTGCTCCTGCAGGCTGAGGATCGCCTGGTGGCGCATGTTGGGGCCGCCGAGGGGAAAGTCCGGCGTCGCCGCCGCCCCCTTGCGCAGCTGGTCGATGAGCTCGTCCTTGCTGCTCGGCGGCGCCTCGCCCGGCCGGAAACCATAGCCGAACCGGATCGCCGCCATGGTCGGGAAAGACAGGCTCATGGCCGTTCACCTCATGATCACCGCTAAAGCAATTCCAGCAAAAGCGCGTCGCGGTTTTGCGTCCGGAATTGCGTCAAACAAACGTCAGAGCATTTCCGCGACCCGGAAATGCTTGAACTGACAGGCTGCCAGCCGATTGCGACGCCAATCTGTAGGAAATGTGGCGATATCTAGACATGGACAATTTGTAATCTATTGAAAAGGCTAAAGTTTATGCACGAAAGATGAAAGATGCCCCGATTGCGATCAGGGCGAAGCCGATCGCATGGTTCCAGGTCAGGTTCTCGCCGAGCCAGAAGATCGAGAAGCCGGCAAAGACGATCAGCGTGATCACCTCCTGCATCGTCTTCAGCTGTGCTGTCGTATAGACCGCCGAACCGATACGGTTGGCCGGCACCGCCAGGCAATATTCGAAAAAGGCGATGCCCCAGCTGACGATGATGGCGAGGAAGATGGCGCTGTTCTTGTGCTTGAGATGCCCGTACCAGGCAAATGTCATGAAGATGTTGGAGGCAAACAGCATGACGACGGGCCAGAGGGCGGCGGGAGAAAATGACATGGAAAAACTCGGGGCTGCGGAGGGGAAGGATTCATCCGGCAGCAGGAGATCGATGCCGGCAGCCCTTACCTAGCATGGCGGCGTTCGGCGACAAGCCCCACAACGCTCGAGGACGGTCGGCATATCGTCACGCCATCGAGGCGATGCGGATGGCCGGCAGGTCGCGCGGCGGCTCGCCTTCCAGGCCCAGAAATCGCCCCAGAACTGGACTCGCAAGAGCATGATACCTCTGTGATAAGATCATGCATTTTTGCTACTTCATGTTGAAACGAATCAACGTGTTGGATCAGGTAGCGTGGACATTGGGGGCGACATGGACACTACACCGCAGATGCCGCCTCTGCCTTCCCGCCACTTCTGGCGACGCTTCGCTGCCTATACCGTCGACATCATCATCTTTCAGGCTGCCATCCTCATAGCCGTCTACTACTTTTCAACGATTTCTCCCTTGGACTTCCTTTTGCACGGCCGGACTTCCATGGAATGCAGCGAGGCGGTGCCCGATCAACTTGCACAGCGAATTGACGCGGGATGGCCGTTGAGAGCCACGGAAATTCGCACCAGTGAGATTTGCGAGGTAAGTCAAATCGATTGGCGAAAACAGAAATATTTGCAAATAAATGTTGCAATCGAGCCTTGGGACTACGTGACACCGGCGCAGGTGCTAACCATCCCTATCGACGCAAACAACTATCCACTGACCAAAACCATACCTGCATATTCCAGCTTGATGTCAGGCATAGCCAACACCGCACTGATAGCCTTGGCTTTCGCCTGTTTTTCTGCCAATAGCCGCCGCACATTCGGAAAGGCGGTTTTCTTCCTGAGAGTCCAATCCGTCGATGGAAAAAATCCCGACTTCGGCACCGCGTTTAAACGCGAGATCCTGAAATTCAGCCCGAATCTTCTTTTCAGCGCCGCCGTTTTCGCAATCTCGCTGCTCCCGGTCTATCCCACGGAAGACTTCGACGCGTTGCTTGGAATGTTCCGCAGCGGATACACGCCTGAGGACCATGGCACCGCCAAATCGTACTTTATCTGGACTATAGCGGTCGTGGCTTGGTGGGTATGGCCGTTCATCGTCTGGAAGGGACAGACATTTTACGATCGCATCTGCGCCTGCAAGGTGGTGAGTGCCTGAAAGGCATCCGGGATCGGGCAACAGGGCACAAAGAAAGGCCGGCGACAACTGCCGCCGGCCTTCGTAACCGCAGGCAGCGCTAGATTCGCATCGCGCCATGCGGTTCCTCGGCCTCCTCCGTGCCGAAGCGGACATCCTTCTTCTCGTAGCCGAAGCCGGCAAGGGCCGCGACGATGAGCGCCACCACGGCCGCAACGATCAGGAGCGCATAGGCATAGTCGCCGTCCCAGCGGGCGGCCAGCCCCGCCTGCAGCGTAGCATTGCCAGAGGCCAGCAGGTTGCCGAGCTGGTAGGCGAAGCCAGGAAAGGTGCCGCGCACCTCGTCGGGTGACAGTTCGTTCAGATGCACCGGCACGATGCCCCAAGCGCCCTGGACGAAGAACTGCATCAGGAAAGCGCCGATGGCGAGCAGCACCGGCCCCGGCGCATAGGCCCAGAGCGGCGCGACGGGCACGGCGATCAGTGCGGCGATGACGATGGCCTTCTTCCGGCCGATCCGCTGCGACAGTGCCCCGAAAAACAGCCCGCCGCAGATCGCCCCGATATTGTAGACGATGGCGATCGCGCCGACCGTATAGCTCGAATAGTTGCGCTGGGTCTCGAGGAAGGTCGGGTAGATATCCTGCGTGCCGTGGCTGAAGAAGTTGAAGGCCGTCATCAGGAGCACCGCCCAGATGAACAGCGGAATGTTTTCGCGCAAGACCGTCAGGAACGGCCGGCGCCCCTCGGCCTTCCGCTTCAGGAAGGCTGGGCTCTCCTCGACATTGCGTCTGATGTAGAGCACCAGCAGCGCCGGCACCGCGCCAACAAAAAACATGCCACGCCAGCCGATGACCGGGAAGAGCAGGAAGAACGCGATCGAGGCGATCAGATAGCCCGAGGGATAGCCGGCCTGCAGGATGCCGGAAACGATACCGCGGCTTTCCTCCGGCACCGTCTCCATAACAAGCGAGGCGCCGACGCCCCATTCACCACCCATGGCGATGCCGTAGAGCGCTCGGAGCACGAGAAACATCGTGAGCCCCGTGGAGAAGCCGGTCAGGAATTCGAACAGCGAATAAAGCAGCACGTCGGCCATCAGCGTGATGCGCCGCCCGTAACGGTCGGCCGCCAGCCCGAAGATCAGCGCGCCGAGCGCCCGCATGGCTAGCGTCAGGAAGATCGCAACCGAGACGGCAGGAACGTCGGTGTGGAATTCCTCGGCGATATATTTGAGAACGAAGACGAGAATGAAGAAATCGAAGGCATCGAGCGTCCAGCCGAGATAGCTGGCGATGACGGTGTTGCGCTGCTGCGGCGTCAGCCGGCGCAGGCTTTCCAAAGCGGACATCTGATATTCCTCCGTCCGAAAGCGGCGGCGAGGCGGGCAATTCCGGATGCCGTCGGAAGGGGTGCCCGAAACGGGCGGGTGATGCTGTTGCGGCTGCGTTTGCAGTCGGCGACAGCGGGCAATAACGTCAGCAATGCTGCCCGTGTTCCATCACGATTGCCGTGATCGGGTGACGTCCCACGCGGCTCCTTGTCGCAGGCATACGACCGTGCTGCGCCCTGCCCTTGGGCGCGGCATCCTCCAACATCCCTCATCCTGAGACGCGGAGCCCGTAGGGCGGAGCCTCGAAGGACACGCCGCAACGCTGCTCCGTGTGTCCATTTGACGCCGGCGCGCCCGCGCCGCCCTTCGAGGCCCCTTCGGGGCGCCTCAGGATGAGGCTCTCTTGGACGTGGCGCAAACTCTCTGTCTATCAACCGTCGCCGGCATCACACACCGCTATCCACCGCCCGGCACCCTGCCCCGGCACGCCCACGCCACCGACGCGAACGACCGCGGCCCATTCGGCTCCCCAGCCTCATAAGCGGCCCTGACGGCGGCATCGACGGCCTTTCGCTTCGCCGGGTCCAGACCGGCAACATATTTGCCGAGCGGTCCCTCGCCGGAGGCGATCGGATCCCAGTAATCCTCGAAGGAAAGATATTCCATCCGGATCAACAGCGAGGTCTCCTCGACATCGGCTAGGCCCTGCGCGATGAAGCTCTCCTTCATTTCCCCCCGCCGCATCATCGGCTGGAAACAATATCTGCGGCGCATCGCCAGCGCGTTCTCGTCGAGCATCGCCACCGTATCCCACATCATCCGCATGCCGGACATGCCGCCATAATGGTCCCAGACGGCGGCGGAAACCACGCCGCCCGGGCGCACCACACGGCGCATCTCGGATACCGCCTTTCCCGCCTCCGGCACGAAATGCAGTACAAGCAGCGACATCGCCCTGTCGAAGCGGCCGTCCTCGAACGGCAGCGCGCAGGCATCGGCCTGCTGGATGGATATGCGCGGGTCGGTATTGCGCCGCCTGGCCGCTTCGACGAAGACGGGCGAATAGTCGATAGCGACGATCTCCTCCAGGCCGGGCGTTTCCGCCAAAGTGAACGCCAGGCTGCCGGTGCCGCAGCCGACATCGAGCACGCGATCGCCATCCGCGAGACCGGCGAAATCGACCAGCATCGGCGCCAGCCTCCTGCTCCAGCGCCCCATCAGCCGCTCATAACCATCCGCACTTTCGACATTGAAACTCGACGGCATTGAAGTCTCCCCCTTCAAGGACGATGGTCCGCCGCCGGACAATAGGATTCCCCAGCAACCCTAGCAAGCGGAACAGCCGTTCTCACCCGATCTTCGCGTCCGACCAGTAGCGCTTCGGTGCGCGCCCGAAGACACGCTTGAACGCGTTTCCGAAGGCGCTTTCGGAGGAATATCCGAGTGCCGCGGCAAGGCCGGCGACCGAGACATCCTCTCGGCGCAGGGCTTCGCGGGCGCGATGCATGCGCCAGCGCGTGACATAGTCGAGCGGCGCAACGCCGACCAGTTCCTTGAAGCGTTGCGCAAAGGCGGAGCGCGACATGCCGATCCGGGTCGCCAGCGCCTCGACCGTCCAGCGATGGCCGGGGCTGTTGTGGATCAGGCTGATCGCCGCGCCGATCTGCGGATTTGTCAGCGCGCCGATCCATCCCGTTTCGGCAGCACCCTTCCGGCCGACATAGGCCCGCAGCGCCTGCACGAGCAGGATGTCGCCCATGCGCCGCGTCATCAGCGTCGAGCCCATCTGCCCGGCCTCGAGTTCGTCGTCGAGGGTTGCGAGCGTAGTGCTGAGCAGCGCGGCGGCGCGGTCGCTGGCCGGGATATGAATGAACGGCGGCAGCGCGTCGAGCAGCAGCCGGGCGTTGCCGCCTCCGATGACGAAGGTGCCGCCGATCAGCGCGGTCTCGTCACTGCCGTGCCGGGCGATGTCGGAATGCTCCCAGTCGAAGAAGGCGATCCCGTCCTCCGGCTCCCGATCGAGATCGTTGGCGATCACATAGGCGGGCGCATTGGCAAGCAGGAAGGTGTCGCCCGCGACAAGCGAAAATGGCGGCTCACCCGGCAGAACGATCGAACACGCGCCGCGGAGGACAGCAACGAATTTGAGCGCGGGCTTGGCTGGAAAACGAAACGCCCATTGCCCGCCGACCTCGAAACGTGTGCAGCGCGCACTCTCTATGTCGAGCAGCGAAAAGACATCGGACAAGGGATCGATCATGGGTTCTGGACGATCTAGACGAAATCATGGAGCAACTAGCATAGATTCTCCAGGCAGCACCTGCAATCCTCAAAGGCACAAAGGAGAACGAAGATGTCTGATATCAAGGACAAGGTTATTGCAATCACGGGCGCCAGCAGCGGCATCGGCGAAGCCACGGCGCTGCTGCTGGCCGAGCGCGGCGCAAAGCTCGTGCTTGGAGCCCGCCGCGCCGACCGACTGCAGGCCCTGGCACGACGCATCGCCGAAAAAGGCGGCGAGGCCATCTGCCTCGCCATGGACGTGAAAAAGCGCGAGGACCTCACAGCTCTCGTGGCGCTTGCCTGCAACAGCTATGGCAGGATCGACGTAATGATCAACAATGCCGGCATCGGGCCCATCTCCCTTCTTGATGAACTGCGGGTCGAGGATTGGGAGGAGATGATCGACGTCAACATCAAGGGCCCGCTCTATGGCATCGCCGCAGCCTTGCCGGTGTTCCGCCGGCAGGGTTCCGGCCACTTCGTCAACACGCTCTCGACCGCCGGCCTCATCATCAAGCCGACCATGGCCGTCTATGCCGGCACGAAAAACGCCATGCGCACCATCGCCGAGGGCCTGCGGCTGGAGGCCGGCCCGCATCTGCGCGTCACCAACATCTCGCCGGGGTTTATAAGAACCGATTTCGCCGGCTCCATGACCAGCCCAGAGATCAAGGCCGAGATGGCAAAGCGCATGGACGAGATGGCGATTTCACCCGATGCCATCGCCCGCGCCATCGCCTTCGCCATCGAGCAACCCGCCGATGTCGATATCAGCGACATCGTTGTTAGGCCCACCGCTCAGGCGTGAGGTATCGTTGGCAGCGGCGGCTCCTGTCTATCTTGAACAGCAGGACAATCGCCATGCGGCGTGGAAGCGATCGATCTGCCGGTCCAGCGCTCTTCAATTCTGCGATGTAGAGTTCGGACATGCCCCCTGCTCTCCGTCATGCCCGGGCTTGACCCGAGCATCCACGCGGCACCCGTAAGCGGCCGTGGCATGGATCCTCGGCTCAAATGTAGAGCCCGAGGATGACGGAGAGTGTGGCGAAGGCCATCAAGGCATCACCTGTCGGTGACACCGGTCAGATCACCGGTGTCACAGCGAATTCACCAAGCCGCCACACTCCAATCGAACCCCTTCGCCCAGTCGGCGTAGCTGTGCCAGCCGACCTCAGGAAAATCGCGGCGCAGGGCGGCAAGATCGACGTCGTAACCGGTACGGTCGAACCATTCGAACATCAGCGCCGTATCCTCGCTCTGCTGCCGTATCGCCGCGATCGGCAATTCCCGGTAAGTGATTGGGCGGCCGAACACCTCGGACAAGATCTTCGCCTGCTGCTCGCCCGACAATTCGTCGCCCGCGATGTCGAAACGTTTGCCGAACACTTGCTCGCGCCTCTCGGCCAACGTCGCGACGAAAGCGCCGATGTCATCGATGGTGACCTGTTGCAGCACACGGGCGGGCGGCAGCGCTGCGGCATAGACGCCCTGGCGCAGCCCGTCGATCGCCCAGGGCGCCACGGTGTTCTCCATGAAGGCGACGGGTGCGCTGATCGTGTAAGGGATGCCGAGGCCTGCAATGTGCTTCTCGACGAGATACTTGCTGTCGAAATGCGGAATGCCGGTCGTCTTGTGGGCATCGGCGACGGAGGAATAGATCAGGTGGCCGATGCCGGCGGCCTTTGCCGCATCGGCGGCGGCAATGCCCTGACGGGTTTCCGCCTCCGTTCCGGCTTCGTAGCTGTTGCCCATCAGGAACACCGCGTCGACGCCCTCTGCTGCTGCCGCCACGGATGCCGCGTCGTCAAGATCGCCGGCGACGACCTGGACTCCTGCCGCGGTCAGCCGCTTCGCGCCGTCGCTCTCGGGCCGGCGGGTGATCGCCTTGACGCGGTGTCCCCGCGTCATCAACGCGCGTACAACCGCGCCGCCTTGCTGGCCGGTGGCGCCTGTGACCAGTACGCTTCGTGTGTTGCTCATCTGCCTGCTCCTTGTTGTGACTGATGCAGCAAAGTTAGGGCCTGTCGCATTGAACCATAATGGCATATAATTGGAAAACATCGTGCCAATCAAGGATACAATGCTCGATCTCAACGATATCATGATCTTCGCCCGCGTCGTCGAAGCGGGCAGCTTCACCGCCGCCGCGCGCTTGCTCGGCATGCCGAAGACGACGGTCAGCCGCCGCATCGCCGCGCTGGAACGCGAACTCGGCGTGCGGCTGCTGCAGCGCACGACCCGCAGCCTCAACCTGACGGCTTCGGGGCGTCTCTACTACGAAGAAAGCAGCCAGGCGCTGCGCACGATCGAGGGAGCCAACCAGCGGCTTGCGGAAGCGCGTGCGGAGCCTGCCGGCACGATCCGCATATCGGCACCAGTCGGCTTCGGCGGCCACTTCCTCCAGGATGCGATCTTCGAATTTCTTTCGACCTGCCCGAAGGCGAGGGTCGAACTGCGCCTGACCGACGACAGGCTGAACCTCGTCGAAAGCGGTATAGACCTCGCCTTCCGCACCGGCATCCTCGAAGATTCTACCTTGGTCGCCCGCAAACTCGGCTCGTTGCACCGCCTTCTCTGCGCAAGCCCGGATTATCTCGCCCGCCGCGGCCCGCCCGCTGCACCTGAAGATCTGGTCCGCCACGACTGCGTCATCGCCGGCCAGGCTGCCCATGCGCAATGGTTGTTGGAAGGTCCGCACGGTCAGGAAACGGTCGCGGTTTCGGGCCGCTTCGCCGCCAACGAGATGCAGGCGGTGATGGCCGCCGCGATCGCCGGCCATGGCATCGCCCAATTGCCGCACCGATTCGCCGAAGCCTGCATCAAGGACGGGCGGCTGCGCCGTGTTCTCGACGGCTATACGACCCCGGCCGGCGGCTTGCATGTCGTCTATCCCAGCAGCCGACACCTGCCGCCTTTGGTCAAGGCATTCATTGAACTGGCCGTCAGACGGCTGAACGCCACAGGAACCGGCGGGGGCGATGATTTCGCAATCGTCTCGCGCTAGAACAGGAAGATTTTAGGCCGGGTCGGCCCAAAAATTTGAATCCTGTTCTACATTATATAGTCAGAACATGATGTCGTCCGAAAACCGCTCACAATTTTCGGCATCATGCTCGAGGAAATCCGCCCTCGCTCGCGCCGTCACACCTCTTTCAGCACCACCTTGCTGTCGAGGCTCCCGATCAAGGTCGCGCTCGCCTGGTTGAGGCCGACGACCTCCACCGCAATGCCATGCGCCCCGAACCGTTGGACGACCTTGTCGAGTGCGGCAACGGCGGTGATGTCCCAGAAATGCGCTTCGGACACGTCGATCAGCACGGACCTACCGATCGCGTCCTGAACGTCGAAGGCTTCGACGAAGACGTCGGCGGAGGCAAAGAACACCTGGCCAGACACGCGGTAGGTCAGTCGCCCGGTCGTTGTGTCGGGCGCGACGTCCACCCGCAGCAGGCTGGCAACCTTGAAGGTGAAGAACACGCCGCTGAGCAGCACGCCGACCGTCACCCCGAGCGCCAGGTTGGCGGTGAAGACGGTGACGATGACGGTCGCCACCATCACGGCGCTCGACATCCGAGGATGAACCACAACGGATCTAAGCGACGACCAGTCGAACGTGTCGATCGATACCATGACCATGATCGCCACCAGCACGGCGACGGGAACCTCGGACACCCACGGCTTCAGGAGCACCATCAGGATCAGCAGGAACGCGCCGGCAAACAGCGTCGAGAGCCGGCCGCGCCCGCCATATTTCACGTTGCTGACTGTCTGGCCGATCATGCCGCAGCCGGCAATGCCGCCGAACAGGCTCGCGGCCGCGTTGGCGAGACCGAGACCGGTGCATTCGCGGTTCTTCGAACTCGGCGTATCCGTGAGATCGTCGACGACACTCGCCGTCATCATCGATTCCAGCAGCCCGACCATGGCGATGGCAAATGCGGGTCCGGCGATGATCCGAAGCGTTTCCAGCGTCAGCGGCACCGCCGGCCAGCCGAAAACAGGCAGCGAATCCGGCAGCTTGCCGAGGTCGGCAACGGTGAGGACGGGAAGCCCGAGCGCCAGCGAAGCGACGGTCAGGATCAGGATGCAGATCAGCGGCGACGGGATCGCCGTGGTGATCCGCGGCGTCAGGTAAATGATGACGAGCCCGGCAACCAGCACGGCATATTCCATCCAGCCGGCGCCGACAATATGCGGCATCTGCGCGGCAAAGATCAGAATGGCCAGCGCATTGACGAAGCCGGTGCGGACCGATTTCGACACGAAGCGCATCAGCACGCCTAGCCGCAGCAGGCCGAAGACGATCTGGATTAACCCCGCCAGCAGCCCGGCCGCAAAAAGATAGGGCAAGCCGTGAGCATGCACCAGCGGTGCCGCGACCAGTGCCACCGACCCGGCCGCCGCCGAAATCATCGCCGGGCGTCCACCGGTAAAGGCAATGACGATGCTGATCACGAAAGAGGCGAACAGACCAACCTCGGGATCGACCCCCGCCACGAAGGAAAAGGCGATCACCTCGGGGATGAGGGCGAAGGTCGCCACCGCTCCGGCAAGCATTTCGCGCATGGGATTGGCGGACCAATCACGACGGATGGAGGAAAGCAACATAGGAAGGATTCTCGCAAAGCATAGCCGGCCCCACTCTTTCGAGCGGTCGCGTGATGGCATGCAGGTTTTGCGTTGTCTGGCGGATCGGCGGCCAGAAGAGCCACCCGGGATCTCACCGGGTCCGTGGTGAATGCCTGCGGTATAGACGAGATCTTTACTGCAGCGCAACATTCAATTGCCAAGGACGAAAGCGAAAACGCGAGCCGTCATCCTCTCACCGGACGGCACTCTGCTCACCCCTTCGCTTGGACGCCGAGGAACCGGAAGTCCTCACTGCCAGAGGAAGTCCGGCCCGGTGCTCTGTGAGGTCAGCTTCAGCGTCCCGTCCGGCTGGACGACATAGGTCTCGAACACACGGTAACCGAAATCGCCAAGAAAGGTATTCTTGACCACCGTTCCCGGACGGTAAGGCGAACGGAGAACCTTTCCGCCATAGGTGAGGCTGCCGGGAAGAGGTTGCGGATCCCCGGCGCTGGCGCAGGCCGAGAGAGCGAAGAGAACGGCAATGAGCGCGTATTTCATTCGGACTTCTCCTCGGGCAGGCGCAGCGGCCTGAGCGACGTCGATTTCCTCTTATAACACGCAGCCTTGATGCTGTTCAGAACGCAGCCTTGCTGCTGTCGAAGTTTTTGCGTCGCTCCTCCGCCCGCGAGAGCGCGCTGGCGATCCTCTCATCGGTGAAGGGCTTGGAGATCACATCGAGCGCGCCTTCGATACCGTGGCCGACATTCTCGGGACTGCCGGTCACGAAGATCACGTCAACCCCATGGCGGTCGATCAGCCGCCGCGCGAGCTGGGAGCCGCTCAGCCCATCGGAGAGACTGAGATCGACGAGCGCGACATCGCTTCTTTTTGCGTGGGCGAGAGCCTGCTCCACCGTCGATACCGGCCCGATAGTCTGGTGTCCTGCCTCTTGCGCAATGCGTTCGAGCTCCAGAGCGATAAAATTCTCATCTTCGACGATCATTACCTTCATGAATAAGCCTCCTCCTAGACGGGATGTCGGTCGCACTGCCGGTAGCGGGTAAAACGCAACCGACCCCGGAATGTTTCCACCTTGAGAAGAATATGTTGGCAACCGGCAAAGTATTAATTTGACTTCGGGATGTCAGGTGCTCCATGGCCCTTCGGCCATGCGGACAGCCACTTTTCATACTCTTCGACGGACAAGGCCATCGTCCCCAAAGCGAAGGACCGCCTTTCGAAATCACCCGCGTGGAATGGTTGAGGTTCAAGGGCCATCCTGACCAGCGACATTACTCCGCCCGCGCAAACAACTCCCGGTCCCGGGCGCGGATGGGGTCGGTCCAGTCGCGTTCGAACCAGGGCGTGCCGCCGGGCTGAGGCGGGTGTTTGAGCTCCAGCGGACGGGCCGGGCCGTTGCTCGCTTCGGAGGCGACGCGGAAGATATAGTGGTCGTACATCCTGAGCGCCTCGATCATGTAGCTGGTCGCAACCGTTCGGTCGCGCACGACGACGAGGTTCTCGCCGTTCTCATCATCGGCGGGTTCGGAGAAATTGTAGGAGCCGAGATAGACCCGCGCCGTCGGCTTGTCGAAGTCGAGCACGACGAACTTGTGATGCATCCGCGTGCCGCGCTGTTTGCCGTCGATGCCTGACAGGCCCGAGGGTTCGGTCACGAAGGGCGGCGGCACGTTGCCCGTCAACGCCGCCGACCGTACCACCCGCCGACGGTTGTCAGGAGTGAGCACGGTCAGGCCCAGATTGCCGGCCCGCACCTCGGCATCGGCAATGCCCATCACATGCATATCGGGGCGCTCCAGGGCGCGCCCCAATGCCGGGCCGATCGCCCCCTTGGTCATCTGGCCGAGAAAGGCGAGCGAGAAGAACACGCTGGACCGCGCGGTATCGATATCTGCGCCGATCTCGTCCAGCCGGCCATTGGCGTCGCTGTGCGGAGAGAAAGCGACCTTGGCGTCGACGCCGTCAAGGCCGAGATCGATCCAGCCGGCAGAACTTGGCGAGGCGCGGAAATGGTCGGCGCGCTTGGCGGTAAAATAGCTCTCGAAGGCGGTGAAATAATCCTCGATCGCCTTGTCGCTGTGGACGGCCAGGCTGTTGTTCGACTGTACATAGAGCCCGCGCCAGCTGAGATTGGTCGAACCGTAAAGCACGGTCGAGATGCCGCCGCCGCTGACCGCGATCGATTCCTGATGCTGCAGGTTGGCCATATGCTGGCGCTTGACGTTGGCAGCACCCGCCGAGGCGATCAGCCGCTCCGCCGCCCTTGTCTCCGGCGAATTCGGGCGACCATGGCCCTTGGTGCTGGCGCTGTCGTCGATGATGATCTTGAGCTTCGGCCCCAGCGCTTCCAGCCGGGTGACCACCTCGGGCAGGTTGAGGTCATAGGCGATGGCGCGCACTTCGGCGCCGGCAGCGTGCGCCCTGTCGAGCAGATCGAGCGTTTCGGCCCGCGCCTCGAAGTCCATCCAGGCGAGCGCCCGCTCGGCATCGGCATGGGTCGGCACGAAGTCCAGTCCCTGGTCGCCATCCGGTGGCACCAGCGTGATGATGGGTCCGCCGGCGGCAAAATTGCGCACGAAGGCCTGCGACGAGACGAAGCCACGGGTGAAGGCGACGTTGAGCTTGCCGGGAATGGTCTCTCGCATCAGCGCCAGTTCCGCCTCCTGCGCCTCGCCCGATGTCAGCGCGCCCGCGGCATCCATGAACTTTGGCGTGACGCGGTAGGTGAACTTGCCGGGCAGATCGGCATTGAAGGGAAAATGCACCCATCGGAACTTCTGGATCGGCGCTTCCGTGGTGCGGATGCCATCTTCGGGAACCAGTTGGCCGGGAAAGCCGATGCGGTTATGCACCGTCTTGAAGAAATCAGTATCCGGCTCACGATACTGGATGGCGAAACCAACGAAATCGGCAGGCGGCCGGCCATTCTTCCAGTCCATGCCGATCAGCACCATGCCGTCGCCGCGATGGATGGTCAGCGCAAAAAGCGCAGCCGCATTCCCGCCGGTCACACGAAAATCCGTATCCATGCCCGCCTCCCCTGGAAATCGGGCGAAATCTAGCACGGTTCCGTGACAGTAAGGAGATATGTCGGTGAAATTTTGCGCGCAGAAGGTGCAGGGAAGAGGCGGTATGGCGCAAGCGCGTTCGGGGACGTTGCCCCTGTCGCACAGTCGTCAATCGTTGGCTCGATCGTCGACGACCGGCGCTGCCTTGAAAGGAAATCTGCGGTTCGCCAGACTTTCATGCGGACCGCCGTATCCTCCTGCCGCGAGGACGGAGGATCCGGCCGAACCGACCCTACGGTTTCTCGTTTGCGCTCTCGGCCCGGAACGCCGCCTCGCCGGCATCGGAGACCTCGACCCATTTCTTGTCGGGCTCGGCGTCCGGCACATAGCTGTCGTGCCAGTTCCACCACTTGTAGGTCGGGGTCTGCGGATAGCCCGCGGGCGATTCCTCCCAGACTTCCTGGCGGCCGAGCGGCGTGATGTCGAGGTAGTTCCAGGTGCCGCCCATCTGCTCGTCGCCGCGGTTGTTGATGAAATAGGTGCGGAAGATGCGCTCGCCGTCGCGGTAGAATACGTTGGTGCCGTGCCACTCGTCGACGCCGAAGTCCTTGTCGAAGCTGTCGGTGATCGTGACCCACGGCATCGTCCAGCCCATCCGCGCCTTCAGCCGTGCAATGTCGGCCTGCGGCGCACGCGAGGCAAAGACCAGCGTCGTGTCGCGGGCGTTGAGATGGGCGACATGGGCGACCTGATCGGCCACCATCGAGCAGCCGCGGCAGGCATGGTCGGGCCAGCCGAACACGCCAGGCTCGTAAAACGCGCGGTAGAGGATGAGCTGATGTCTGTTATCGAACAGGTCGAGCAGACTGACTTTGCCCTGAGGCCCCTCAAACGCATAGGCCTTCTCCACCGCCATCCACGGCATGCGTCGGCGCTCGGCGGCGAGTGCGTCGCGGGCGCGGGTCTCAGCCTTTTCCTTGACGAGCAACTGCGCGCGGGCCGCCTCCCAGGTCTGCGGCGACACGACCGGCGGTTTGCGCATGGCTTGTCCGCTTTTCCCATTCTCGGCTGAAGCAGTCATGGCTTTCAATCTCCTCATTGGGGCGATTTCCCAGGCTTGGAAGCCCGGTTCATCGCGCATTGGTCTGAGATAGTTTCGCATCGGAAATCGAACAGGGGGAGTAACAAGTGTGACCGTATTCCCTGGAACCCGCCGGTCGCAGCCTTGGTGCGCGAGTGGTCTTGGCCGGGAGCGCGTCCATTAGCGTAATCTTGTTTACGAATTGCACACGTGCTACAACACCACAAAACGGCGCATACGAACCCTGATCAAACCGAGATCGTGCCCGTGAATGTTTTTATCGCGACTGTTGCTGCGCTTGTCATTGGCGTCATCCCATCGTGGGCAGGTCCTTTGCACGAAGCGGCCAAGGATGGCGATATCGCCCGCGTCACACAGTTGCTGGACCACGGCTCCGATCTGTCGGAGCTCGATGAGGCGGGCGAGCCGGCGCTGATTATCGCGTCATTGGCCGGCCATGCCGATGTCGTCGTTCTTTTGCTGGATCGCGGCGCCGACATCGAAGTTCGCAACAAGGGTGGGCTGACGGCACTGCATGCAGCAGCCTATGGAGGAAATCTGGAGGTGGTGAAACGGCTTGTCGCCGAGGGAGCTGATGTCAACGACAGGAAGAATTTCTATCAGATGTCGCCGCTGCACGGCGCCGCCGAAGAGGGCCGCACCGACGTGGTCGCTTTTCTGCTGACGAAGAGCGCGGATGTCGAAGCGACGGAAAGAAACGGGTACACGCCTCTCACTCAAGCCGGGTGGCGGGCGCATTGGGATACGGCCAAATTACTCATGGAAGCCGGTGCTGTTTGCCAGAAAGCCGAGCTTGTGGGCGAACCGCTCTACAAGGAATGCACCAAACGGCAATAGCATTTCGCTTGAGGTAACAGACCGCGTCCAGGAATGGAGCTTGTTATGTCTTATCATGCGCGAAAATCCGGAAAGCGAATGGGCGTGGCTGTTGGCGCTGCGGTCATGCTGCTTTCCTTGCTTCAGCCTGCGGGGGCCGAGGAACTCGTCAATACCGGCTATTTCGGCGATGTCGCGATCAAGGGTTACGACCCGGTCGCCTATTTCACTGAAAACCAGGCCGTCGAAGGATCCGAGACATATTCCCACCACTGGCTTGGCGCGACTTGGTATTTCGCCAGCGCTAGAAATCGCGACCTCTTCAAGGGCGATCCGTCCAAATATGCGCCGCAATATGGCGGCTATTGCGCCGACGGCGTGTCTTTCGGGACAGTGACCACCAATATCGATCCGAAAGCCTGGCGGATCATCGATGGCAAACTGTACCTGAGCTATGACCCCGGCGCGGCCGAAGGCATGGAGAAAAATCCGACCAAGGTGACCGACTCGAAGAAGCATTGGTCCGAAGTTCAGCAGACGCTGATTTCGGAGAAGATGCACACCGTCTGGCAGCAGCCGGATACGAAATGAAGCCGCAACGCCCGACCCGTCAGGGTGTGGGTGAAAAGAACGTCAAGGCGCGCGGCGTGACATGGACGTATGGCCTGTCGCGCTGTTCACCTGACGTGTTGCGGTAAACATATCCGCACACCATCCGGTCGAGAAAATAGCCGTCGAATTTTTCGCAGAGACTGTCGCCTCGCACCTCGGCGATACCGGTGATGTTGGTATTGGCACTGCGATAGGCAGTGTTTCCAGCCTTGTCGAAAAACTGGGTGAAATCCGTGCCGTTCTTGTGCTTGCCGGTCCAGCTCTTGCCGTCGACGAGATTGCGCAGGTCTGCCTCGCCGAGCCTGTCGGCTTGATTGCCTGTAAAACCGAAGGGCCATTCGGGAATGCCGGCCTTGCGCAATGCGGCCAGATGGCGCTGCAGATCGCCGTCCCGCCAGTAGTCATAGAGATAGCCGTAATAGGTGAGATTGCTTTCCGGGAAGAGCTCCAGCAGCTTTGCCGTCTCCGCTGCAGCCTTGGTTTCATTGCCCTGGTCGGCATAGGCCGCCGCCAGGTATTCGCGTGCCGGCTCGACCTTCGGCAGGCTGTCGAGCGTCGGCTCTATCAGCGAGATCGCGCGCTGATCATCGCCCGCGGTATAAAACACGATCCCCGCCAGCAGTTGAAAGCTCGACGCCGGCGAAGGGTCGAGCCGCAAAGCCTTTTCCATCTCCGTGATCGCCTGCCCGCTGCTTCCGGTGTGGACCAGAATGAGAGCGAGATTGGCGGCGGCCTCCGCATCGTTCGGCTCCATCGCAACCGCCATGTTGGCGGAATTTTTGGCCTCCGTCTCGCGTCCATCCACCCATTGCAGCAGGGCAAGCACCGTGTGCGCCCTGGCATTGTTGGGATCCAGCTTGAGAGCTTGCCCGGCGGCGTCATAGGCGATCTTGCGGGCGACGGCGGCCGACCAGAGGTAATTATAGTCGTTGCGCCAGACATCGACGGCGACGCGGGCGATTCCCGCATGGGCATTGGCAAAGCCCGGATCGAGATCGATCGCCTTTTGGTAGAAGGACAGCGTCCGGCGATAGGTATCGACATCCCTCAAGATGAAGCCTTCCTGCTCGGCCCGCATGTAATAATCGTAGGCTTCGAGATTTTCGGTCGGGATCCGGGCCAGTTGGTCGCGCTCGCGCGCGCTGAGCTTGACCGACAGGGCCGAGATGATCTTGCCGATCACATCGTCCTGAACGGCAAAGAGGTCGGCATATTGGCGATCGTAGCGCTCGGCCCAAAGCGACAGGCCGGTGACTGCGTCGATCAGCTTGACATTGATCCGCAGCCGCGGCCCGGCGCGCTGCAAGGTTCCTTCGAGCACATATTTCACGCCGAGTTCGGCGGCCACGTCCTGGATCTTGCCGACGGAGCCCTGGATGGCGAAGACCGAGTGGCGGGCGATGACGAAGAGGCCTGATACTTTGGACAATTCGGTGATCAGATCGTCCGTCAAACCCTCTGCGAGATGGTCGTGCTCGCTGTCGCCGCTGACATTGATGAATGGCAGAACCGCGACAGAGGGCCTGTCCGGCAACGGATAGGCGAAACGTTCGGCAGGCCCCGGCGGTTCTGCCGGCATCCACGGCTGCCACCAGAGTCCTGCGCCCGCAAGAGCAAGGACAACGGCCGCTGCGATGCCTGCAACGAGGCGGCGTCTCGGCAGGCGCCTCCGGCTTGTGAGGGTTTTACCGGCAGAAGTGGGGTCAAGCAGGACGCGATAGACCCGGACCGGTTCGGTGATGCTCTTCAACCGCTGTTCGCCAAGCGAAGCAAAACCGACCGGGACTTTCGATTTCACCTGGTCGTATGTCGTGCCCGATATGGCGATGCCGCCCGGTTCGGCCAGCGCCTGTATTCGATCGGCGACATTGACGCCGTCGCCCTGGATGTCTTCGCCCTCGACGATGATATCGCCGAGATTGATGCCGATCCGGAACTCGAGCCGATGCTCCGGCAGTGCCGCGGCACTCTGCGTCGCTTTCAGTTGCTGAACCTCCACCGCGCAGCGCAAGGCATCGACGACACTCTGAAATTCGACCAGCAGACCATCGCCCATGGTTTTGACCAGCCGGCCATGGTGACGCGCAATCGCCGGCTCGAAGACATCGTTCTGGTCCGCCTGAAAACGCGCACGGGTGCCCTCTTCGTCGATCTGGCTCAATCGACTGTAACCGGCGACATCAGCGATCAGGATTGCTGCAAGACGGCGCTCCATCCCCGGTCTTTCCTGGAGAGCGAATGTATTACTAAAAATATTCTACAGTATGTCCTGCCGCGATGCTATCGTCGGCGCTCGCGATATTCAACTTAGCGATGCTGTCGATCACACAGATAAAGCAGACGTCTGCCGCCTGCCACGGCGGTGTGATCGATACTGGCGAATTCATCCGCCTTTTCCCGATCCCGGTCGGTTTCGGGCCCGAGCGGGCACAGAATTACTGCACGCCGAGGCTGTTCAATTCACCCTTCGCGCCGTCATATTCCATGTATGTCGTGGGGCAGGAGGACAAGGCGGCCTCGAAACGTCGGCGCGCCTCCTGGGTGTTGCCGCCCAACAGATACCATTCGCCATTGTAAAATGTGGCCTCGCAACGCTGGTTGCTATCGGCCGCCTTCGCCATCAGTTCATCTGGTTTCAAATCGCCGAGAAAGAGACTGAAAACGGGATAGGGCCATGTTCCCTGGTCGGTTTTACTGGCCGCGATCTTGAGATCGGCGATTGCCTTTGTATCATTGCCCCGGCTTTGAGCCATAAAGCGCCAGAGATGATAATAGGGAGCCGTCGGGGGATTCTCGGTTGTCCTAATGGCGAACCCTGTCGCGGCTTGCTCGTACTTTCCTGCGAAATAGTTCGCCATGGGGTCATTGACGATGAATTGACGTGTATTGCTGATCGGCCAAAGCGATGCCGCCGCTATAATAACGAACAGAGTGCTGAAGGCTGTCGCCGCCGCGCCGAAACGAGGCGTCGGGCGTTCTCTCGGCCAGAAAGCCAACAGCAGCGACGATAGCGCGGCCCCGATCAAGGCGCCGCCGAAATGTCCGGCATAATCGATGTTCTCACCGCCTCTTGCTGCCGAAAGGAATGGCAGCAGGGAGGGAATGAGAATTTGAGCTGCCCCGATCCGCAGGGTATCTGCAATCGGCCCTGAGCGGAAACGGAAGCTGGCAGCGATCACGGCTGCAAAAAGACCGACAATCCCGCCGGAGGCGCCGACCCCGATCGTGTTCGGCGCATTGATCCACACCGATGCGACAGACCCGCCAAGCGCGCTTGCGAAAAAAATCGCTGCAAACCAGCGCCAGCCGATCAGCCGTTCAAAGAGCCCTCCTGCGAACCATAAGGAAACGCAATTGAACGCGAGATGGAGGATACCTCCATGCATGAAGGGTGCGGTAAACAGCCGCCACCATTGACCATGCTCGACAATGCTTTGACGAAACGTCCCACCGAGGACGAAGAGAGTCCAATTGGTGGGAGTGCCGGCGACGGGCGGCTCGAGACCGAAGGTTAGTTCGCCGGCATAGACCGCAATCAGAGTGGCGAGAAGAATGTAGGTGAATATAGGATGCCCGCCGCTGTTGAGAGCGGGTTCCAACGCTTCGTCTTCATCATCCGGGGCGGTCGAGCCATCTTCCTGCATGGTTTGGCGTTCGGCTTCGTAAGCTTCGGACAGCAATTCGACGAACTCATCGAATATCCTGTCCGAATTGCCCCGCAAGAGCTTCAGAGCAACGCCGACCTTGGCGCGTGAACCAACAAACCATTCCGGCAGCCGGCTCGTCAGCCCCCGTCTGACCAAGGTCCTGGCGGCAGTGGGATCAAGGTGAAGAATGATGTTATCCGCATATTTGGTCTGGACTCTGCCAATGCTTTGAATGGCAGACCACGGCAGTATCTGGCCGGGGAAATTCGGCAAACGGATTCCGGCCGTCGACATGACGAGTCCCGGCTCCACGGAGAATAGCTTGGGCAGCAGCAGCAATGCTAGGATGCCAAAAAACGCTGCACCCGGCACCACGAAGAACCAAGCCACACGAGGGTCCTTATCCCCAGGTGGATGGAAGCCTAGCCAAATGATTCCTGCCGTGATGGCAACTATAACCAGGAAGATCAGGAGCAATTTACGTTTGTTGTAGGCATATTCCGATCTGCGCAATTCTTCAGACGTCATCCAAACTTCTCGCTAAAAAAGTATCGACTGCACCTTGTAGACAAGGCGATGACACTGGATCGAATTTATCTACCGGGAATAGCATTTTGCAAGATGGGTTTCGACATCCTCAACAAAATGAACGCATCATAATTCGATATGAAATACTTCAGGTCATCGTCACCCCAGACCATCAGCAGAGTCGCAAAAAGCAGGCGAGTATCGGAAGCTTATTTCTTGGTTATCAGGCGATGGATTGCGCGACATGACGACAGCCTCATCGAGTGAGCCAACCAGGCACGGCAGCGCCAGGATTTGTCGCGGCTGCTGGGACCAGATGCATGTGCCGATCCCGATCGGCGGTCCGCTTGCCCTGCCCTTCCGCGCCCTCGGCATCACGCGCAGCAAGATGAACCCGGATATCTGCACGATCTGCGAACGCTCCTTCCAGTACGTCAAGAAGCAGCGCCAGATCACCGTTGACGCCACCATCCTCTTTGCCGATATCAGGGGCTTCACGGATCTTTCGGAGCGCATCGAGGCGGTGCAGCTGAGCGAGATCGTCAGCCTGTTTCAGGATCGTTGCGCGCAAGCGATCTGGGCGCATGACGGCATCGTCAACAAGCAGATGGGCGACGGCCTGATGGCGATCTTCAATTTTCCGATCGTCAGAAAGGATCACGCCGGCGCCGCGATCCTGGCCGCGCAGGAGATCCAGCGAAACTGCGCCGCCGCGCTAAGCGGTCTGGTGCTCGAGGCATTACCCGGCCGCACCCTCGGCGTCGGCGTCGGCATCCATTCCGGTGAGGTCCAGATCGGCGAATTCTCAAGCTTTCGCAGCGATTTCACCGCCATCGGCGGCGTTGTCAATCAGGCCGCAAGGCTCGAATCCCAGGCCGCCGCCGGCGAGATCCTGATCTCCTCCGAAACAGCCGCGAAGGCCGCCGACCTTGCGGCAGGCGCCGAAACCCGCATGCTTGTGCTCAAGGGGATCGAGCAGCCGGTGCAGGCACGAGTGCTGGCCAAGCGCTGAGCTGCCAACCTCTTCCCAGCGTCTATCTGTCCTCAACGTGGCAGCCGCTGTTTCTCACGCTGTGGTTGCCGAACTCGTCAAATTGCAAGCCAATTAATCTTCCGGAAACGAACATGGCTTATCTCTATGCCATTGCTCCGCCCTGCAGGCTGCGCACCGCAGGATGAAGAAGGCTGGAGGTGCCGCCCCCCAACGCCGCCGTCGCGCCGCCGCTCAACAAAGCCTTGAACGACGACGCGGCCGGAACCTTCGCCCTGCGTCAGGTCTTCATGCCGGTCAGCTCAGGAAACGGGTAGTAGCGCAGCCGCTTGTCGCGGCAGCGATCGTCATTCACCGTCGCCCCTAATATTTTGCCATCCGTGAAGGAGACACCGAGGTAGGCCCAGTCTCCCCAGCCGCGCTTGGCCACCAAACGCACGCAGTAAGCATAGATCTTTTTCTCAGGTTCAAGCACCACCACGCTGGAAATGCGGGCCCATACGACTTCTCCTGCTTCGTGCCTGTAGCTTCTCTTGAACACGATGTTGATGAAATTCTGCCGGACGTCACTCGAGGGAGGACGCTGGGAATCCGCAACGGATTGCGACACCGGCGCATTGCAGCCGGCGAGAGCCAGCAGCGCGACGCAAACAAGGACTTTCATTTTCATTCAGCTGAATCCCTAAAAGAATCGGAGCGCAAATAAACGCTGCGTATTCCTACAAACACAGCGAGAATAATATTTGCAATACTTCATAGGAATATTGTTGCGACTGCAGGATGCCGGCCGCGTGACGTGGATATATCAGTGTCGGCACACCTACACTGAAGGGTTCACAACAGAGCTTCCGGCCCCGTCTTCATCTTCATCATCATTGATCGTAACGCCGGCTTCCAACGCGGCCAGGATGAAAGCCTGCCGCACCGTCTCGGCCGGCATCCGCCCGGCAAGCCAGGCGCGGCAAAAATCGATCGCCCTTTGCTGGTGGACGCCGCCATTGACCGGCCAGTCGGAGACGAGTGCATAAAGCGCATCCTGCGGTGAGCGCAGAACCAGCCGCTCGCCGGTATCAAGGTCGATCGAGATGGGGGTTTCCCAGAAGGCAGAATGGTCGCTAATGGCAGTTGCACCTAGAAGTGAAGTGACTGGGAAACTAACTGCGGGAGACCGATCTCGGTTCCAGTATTGGGCCGAATGATCGCCGCCGGACATCACGGGCGCCGGTAATCCATTCCAGGCTAAAGCAATGGCTGCCAGCAGCCACGCTGCGGCGCGTGCTTCGAGGCTTCGCCCTGGGGGCTGCGCACCTCAGCATGAGGGGCGTTGGAGCATGCCGTAGCCGATAGCCGGCGCTGGAGGATGCCGCGCCAACGCTCAAGAGAGCCTCACCCTGAGGCGCCCCGCAAGGGGCCTCGAAGGGCGGGGCGGGTGCGTCGGCTCGCAGCGCCATAAGTTTGTAAACTATTCCATCTTCCGAACACACAGTTCGTTTCCCTTTGGTACTCTTTCCCTCTTCCCTCCGCGCTGACTCTCCATATTCCCGCCATGGCCAGATCTCCGAAGAAATCCCCCGCCCAGAATGGCTTCGAGGAGGCCCCTCAATCGTCTTTTGAGGGCGCGCCGCTTTCCGGCTCGGTTTGCCGGCTTCGTAAGCGACCGTAACCAAATCGTCCTCAGCCTGTGTCAAGTCAGTCCGACCGGTGGTCCTGAGCTTCGCCACCTTTGCGACTGCGGCAGTGGCGCTAGTGGAGGTCCGCTCTTGACCACGAGCGACGACGGACGCCCGGCGGTCGTCGGAATTCACCTGGGCAATGGCGAACAAGGGAAACGCGCTTTCAGTGGAGATATCATCCGTCAGAGCGCGGCAGTCAAAGCTGCGGTCTTCCCACAATTGATATCCGGAGTTTGCACGATAGCCGGCACGCCTACCGCCCCGTTAGTTTCCGCGCTTGACCTCCGCGCACGGCCTCTACCTAAAAGCCCGACTGCTATGCAAAGGAGGCTCCGGTGTCGGTACCCATTGAGGACTACGCGCTCATCGGCGATTGCGAAACCGCCGCACTCGTCTCGAAGAACGGCTCGATCGACTGGCTCTGTTTTCCGCGCTTCGATTCCCCCGCCTGTTTTGCCGCCCTGCTCGGCGCCGAGGATAACGGCTTCTGGTCGCTGTCACCGTCAGGTGAAAATGTCCGCGTCACGCGCCGCTACCGCAACGACACGCTCATTCTCGAAACCGAGTTTCAGACCGAGACCGGCACCGCCGTTCTCATCGACTTCATGCCGCTTCGCGATGGCACGAGCGATCTGATGCGCATCGTCGAGGGCAAGAGCGGCACTGTCGCCTTCGATATGGAGCTCAACCTTCGCTTCGATTACGGCCGAACCGTTCCCTGGGTCACGCATGGCGAGGATGGCGGCATCACCGCCATTGCCGGCCCGGACAGGCTAACCATGAATTGCGCCGTCCCGCTCGAAGGCCGCGGCCTGAGCACGGTCGGCTCCTTCCAGGTTGCCGCTGGCGAGAGCCAGATCTTCACCCTGACCTGGTCCCCCTCGCATATGCCGCAGCCGGCTCAGCGGCAGGTGGAATATGCGCTGCCGGACACGGAGGAATTCTGGCAATCCTTTGCCGCGAAATGCCCGAAAGTGGGCCGGTGGACGGAACAGGTCAAACGCTCGCTCATCACGCTCAAGGCACTGACCTACATGCCGACGGGCGGCATAGTCGCCGCGGCGACAACCTCCCTGCCGGAAAAGATCGGCGGGCCGCGCAACTGGGACTACCGCTATTGCTGGCTGCGCGACGCGACGCTGACCCTGCTCGCCCTGATGAAACTCGGCTATTACGAGGAAGCCAGTGCCTGGCGCAGCTGGCTGCTGCGCGCGGTCGCCGGCGCCCCGGCGCAGATGCAGATCATGTATGGCGTCGCCGGCGAGCGCAATCTGCTGGAATGGCAGGTTCCCTGGCTGAGTGGCTACGAGGGCTCGACACCCGTACGCATCGGCAATGCCGCTGCCGAACAGGTGCAGCTCGATGTCTATGGCGAGGTGGCCGACGCCCTGCTGCAGGCCCGCAAGGGCGGGCTTCCGCCGCATCACCGCGGACGCGAACTGGCGGCGGCCATTCTGCCCTTTCTCGAAAAAATCTGGATGGAGCCCGATGAAGGCATCTGGGAGGTGCGCGGCCAGCGCCAGCATTTCACCTATTCGAAGGTCATGGCCTGGGTGGCCTTCGACCGCGCCGTCCAGATTGCCGAGGCGGACGGCGAGCCCGAGGCCGCCGTACGTTGGCGCACGCTCGCAGATCACATCCATGCCGAGGTTTGCGAGAAGGCTTTCGATCCCGAACTCGGCTGTTTCGTGCAGGCCTACGGCTCCAAGGCGCTTGATGCCAGCCTGCTGCATCTCGGCATGGTCGGCTTCATCCCGCCTGATGATCCGCGCTATGTCGCGACAGTCGAGGCGATCGAGCGCAGGCTGCTGCGCGATGGCCTGCTGCTGCGCTACGAGACGCAGGAGGTGGACGACGGCCTGCCGCCAGGCGAAGGCGCGTTCCTCGCCTGCAGCTTCTGGCTCGTCGACGCCCTCGGCATGATCGGCCGCCGCGACGATGCGCTGCGCCTGTTCGAGCGGCTGCTTTCTATCTGCAACGATGTCGGGCTTCTGGCGGAAGAATATGATCCCGCCGCCCGCCGCATGCTCGGCAACTTCCCGCAGGCCTTCAGCCATGTCGGGTTGATCAACAGTGCGTTGAACCTCGCGCGGCTGGAGGGGCCGGCGGACCAGCGTTCGGCGTGATGAGTGTGGTAAGAACCGCTGAAGAAAGACCCCTCCCCAACCCCTCCCACAGGTGGGAGGGGCTAATCCGGCGGCACCGCCTTGCCTCTTCCGAAACGTTGAGGATTTGGAAAGCCGGCGCGGCAGGTTAAGCCCCTCCCACTTGTGGGGGTCCGAAGGACGGGTCGAGACCCGTGGCTCGACCCCGGCATCCTACAGGAGGGGTTTGGGGCGGGGTCTCTTAGTATCACGCGACCGGGAGACTATTCAAAAATCCGAACGATTCATTCGTTTCCCTTTTGTACTCTTTCCCTCTTCACTTTCGCGCTGACTCTCTCCATATTCGCGCCATGGCCAAATCTCCGAACAAATCCCCCGCCCCGAATGGCTTCGAGGAAGCCCCTCAATCGTCTTTTGAGGGAGCCCCCCTCTCAGGCTCGGTTGCCGATTGGGTGAAGCAGCTGGAGGCCGATGCCGAAACCTCGGGCGTCGAGACCCAGCGCCAGATCGCCTCCAAGGCCGGCAAACATCGCAAGAAGGTGGAAATCGCCGCCAGGACGAAAACCAGCGACGGCGGCGTCAGCGCGTCGAAATCGGCGCGCGGCACCTCCATGGGCGGCTCGACCGACCCGAAGACGCGCGCGGCCGCCGGCCTCAATCCCGTCTCCGGCATGGATACGACGCTGGAGGAGGCCTCGTCGCTGCAGGCCGGCACTGCCGTCACCGCCACGGTCGAGGCGCTGTCGGCGCTGATCGAGAGCGGCAATCCGCTGCACAAGAACGGCAAGATCTGGACGCCGCACCGCCCTGCCCGGCCCGACAAGTCAGAAGGCGGCATCGCCATTCGCATGCAGTCGGATTACGAGCCGGCCGGCGACCAGCCCACAGCCATCCGCGACCTCGTCGAGGGACTGGAGAATGGCGACCGCAGCCAGGTGCTGCTCGGCGTCACCGGCTCCGGCAAGACCTTCACCATGGCCAAGGTGATCGAGGCAACGCAGCGCCCGGCCGTCATCCTGGCGCCGAACAAGACGCTGGCCGCCCAGCTCTATTCCGAATTCAAGAACTTCTTCCCCGACAATGCGGTGGAATATTTCGTTTCCTACTACGATTATTACCAGCCGGAAGCCTATGTGCCGCGCTCCGACACCTATATCGAGAAAGAATCCTCGATCAACGAGCAGATCGACCGCATGCGCCACTCGGCGACGCGCTCGCTGCTCGAACGCGACGACTGCATCATCGTCGCCTCGGTCTCCTGCATCTACGGTATCGGCTCGGTCGAAACCTATACGGCGATGACCTTCCAGATGTCGGTCGGCGACCGGCTCGACCAGCGCCAGCTGCTGGCCGACCTCGTCGCCCAGCAATACAAGCGCCGCGACATGGATTTCACCCGCGGTTCCTTCCGCGTGCGCGGCGATACGATCGAGCTTTTCCCCGCCCACCTTGAGGATGCCGCCTGGCGCATCTCGATGTTCGGCGACGAAATCGACGCCATCACTGAGTTCGACCCGCTCACCGGCCAGAAGGTCGGCGACCTGAAATCGGTGAAGATCTACGCCAATTCGCACTATGTCACCCCGCGCCCGACGCTGAACGGCGCCATCAAGTCGATCAAGGAAGAGCTGAGGTTACGCCTGGCCGAGCTGGAAAAGGCCGGCCGCCTGCTGGAGGCCCAGCGCCTGGAGCAGCGCACCCGCTACGATATCGAAATGCTCGAAGCCACAGGCTCCTGCCAGGGCATCGAGAACTATTCGCGTTATCTCACCGGCCGCGACCCCGGCGATCCGCCGCCGACGCTGTTCGAATATATCCCCGACAACGCCCTCGTCTTCATCGACGAAAGCCACGTCACCGTGCCGCAGATCGGCGGCATGTACCGGGGCGACTTCAGGCGCAAGGCGACGCTGGCCGAATACGGCTTCCGCCTGCCCTCCTGCATGGACAACCGGCCGCTGCGCTTCGAGGAATGGGACGCCATGCGCCCCGACACCATCGCCGTTTCGGCCACGCCGGGCGGCTGGGAGATGGAACAATCGGGCGGCGTCTTCGCCGAACAGGTGATCCGCCCGACCGGCCTGATCGACCCGCCGGTCGAGGTCCGCTCGGCCCGCAGCCAGGTCGACGACGTGCTCGGCGAAATCCGCGAGACCGCTGCCAAGGGCTATCGCACCCTCTGCACCGTGCTGACCAAGCGCATGGCCGAGGACCTGACCGAATATCTGCATGAGCAGGGCGTGCGTGTGCGCTACATGCACTCCGACATCGACACGCTGGAGCGGATCGAGATCCTCCGCGATCTCCGCCTCGGCGCCTTCGACGTGCTCGTCGGCATCAACCTTCTGCGCGAAGGCCTCGACATTCCCGAATGCGGCTTCGTCGCCATCCTCGACGCCGACAAGGAAGGCTTCCTGCGCTCCGAAACCTCGCTGATCCAGACGATCGGCCGCGCCGCGCGCAACGTCGACGGCAAGGTCATCCTCTATGCCGACCAGATCACCGGCTCGATGAAGCGGGCGATGGAGGAAACCAGCCGCCGCCGCGAAAAGCAGATGGTCTATAACCAGGAACACGGCATCACGCCGGAATCGGTCAAGGCCAGGATCAACGACATCCTCGACAGCGTCTACGAACGCGACCACGTCCGCGCCGATATCTCGGGCACCTCGGGCAAGGGTTTCGCCGATGGCGGCAACCTCGTCGGCAACAACCTGCAGACCCATCTCAACGCGCTCGAAAAGAGCATGCGCGACGCCGCCGCCGACCTAGACTTCGAAAAAGCCGCCCGCCTCCGCGACGAAATCAAACGCCTCAAAGCCGTGGAACTCGCCGCCATGGACGACCCGATGGCCCGCGAGGAAGCGAAGGCGATGGAAGGCGTCAGACGGAACGCCAAAGCGACCCGCGAGTCCCTTCTCCCAGCCGGCGAGAAGGTGCCCGGCAGGGCGGATGAGGGGCCCACCCCCTCCTACTTCGCCAAACCCTCGATCGACGACATGGGCCCAGGCACCGACACCACCACCCCCCTCTTCCGCAAACCCGCTCTGGATGAGATGGGCCGCGACATTGCCGAGCCCACAAAGAAGACCCTCTTCCGCAAGAACGACCTCGATGAAATGACGGTCGGCCGAACCGAAAAGCCGGTCACCGGCGCACTGCCGGAAAAGCCGGATGCCGCCAAAAGCACGAAGCGGTTTTCACCGCTGCTCGAAGGCCAGCCGGAGCGTGATGACGTGCGGCCGGTCGTGCGTGGGAAGACGGGCGTGGGGAGCTATGAGGACCCGGGCGAGCAGAAGCGCAAGGGGCGGACGAAGGGGAAGACTGGGCGGCCGGGGCGGTAACGACAAACCGGCCAACCAGGCGGCCTGGTTTAAGATGGTTTGTGTGTCGCTGGGTCAGCCGCGCCTTTCGTAATCGGCGCGGTTGACGAATCTCGGATGCTAACACCATGGGTGCGTGTCTAGGCAATCGCTTTGGAGACACCATGGGCGATTTTATGGATCAGCCTTTCTGGCTTGCAGCGTGTCCACAGACGGAATTCCCCATGCCAGAAATTTGCATCGACCCCTTCCCCTCCGCCGCCGAACTGAACGCGCTCTTTTCCGCCGCCTGGGGCAGCCCGCACAACCGCGATTTCACCCCCATCCTCTCCCGCAGCCTCGCCCATATCGGCGCCTATCAGGACGACCGGCTCGTCGGCTTCGTCAATGTCGCCTGGGATGGCGGCATCCATGCCTTCATCCTCGACACCTCGGTTCACCCTGACATGCGCCGGCAGGGGATCGCGACGCGGCTGGTCAGGGAAGCGACGCGGGTTGCGGGGGAGCGCGGCGCCGAGTGGCTGCATGTCGATTTCGAACCGCATCTGACCAGCTTCTACCGCGCCTGTGGATTCAGGCCGACGAAGGCAGGACTCATCAAGCTCGTGTAGTTCTTCCGCGCGGGAAGTCTGAACAAGTCGAAGCCAAACACCAACCTGCGATAGTGACGCGAATGGTCGCGCGGCGCAGCGCTACCGACAAACCCGCTGAAAACACAATTTTCGCGAGAGCATCCCGCCCGAAAATGAAAGATAATACTATTTACGAAACCAAACCATGACTTTGAGTTCTCAAATTAAAATTCGTTTCCCCAGTATTTCATCCTTAGTTTTTCATTAAAAAAGCAATGAAAAGACACAATTTTGCATTGAAAACTTAATCAGGGATTGGCATAGATCCCCGAGGGGTTGTCGTCCGCCGAGCAATAAAACAGTTTTTTCGGGGATGTCTCATATTGCCGAGTACAACGCATCTTTTGGGGAAAGATATATATGGCCTTGAATATTCTGGACACGAACGGCGCCACAGTTACCAAGACCGGCGCTGAGTTCGAAGCTTACGATGTTATCCGCGACTCTGAAACCAGCCCTTCCGCACCTGTCTCTCTCACTGTTTCCGATTCCTCGGCGGCAGATCTGGCCGACGAGTTGGGCTTGGTATCGGCGAACGTGACGGTATCGAGCGGCGGCAGCACGGTCACGACGGGCGCCGGCAACGACAACATCTCAGGCGGCGAAGGCGCGGACACGCTGAGCGGCGGCGGCGGCGACGATACGATCTACGGCAACGCCGGCAACGACAAACTGATCGGCGGTGACGGCAACGACAGGATCACTGATGGTGGTTTTGGCTTTGTGCTCGGACCTGATGGCAGCCTCCAGTCAGAAATCGTCGACATTGACGGCGGCGACGGCGACGATTTGATAACCATTGAGAGATTCGCTCCACTGATATCGGGAACGATCGATGGCGGTGCCGGGATCGATACGTTGCGTGCCTCGGCGCTCCGGGGCCTGACGATCAAGAACGTCGAAGTGCTTGAATGGCAGATTTTCGGGTTAGCGGTTCGAGTGCACAGTTCGAAAGCTTTGATAAGATCGCCAGATCGACCGATCCAGTCTTCAATTTTGACCCCTCACTGGTAGTGACGGATAGCGCCCACCTCGATCTTTCCGACGAACTGGGAGATCTCGGGACCCTTGTCCGCGGCTTCTCCGGCATTGACGTCAAAACCGGCGACGGCAATGATGAGTTTGCGGGCAGCGACGTCAACGACATTTTCGACGGCAGCGGCGGCAGCGACCTCATCAATGGCAACGACGGCAATGACAAATTGACCGGCGGCGACGGCAACGACACCATCAATGGCGGCGCCGGCATCGACACGGCGGCATTCGCCGGCAATTTTGCCGAATATTCCTTCGAGATCGACAATGGCAGCCGTGTCGTGACGAGCGCGCTGGAAGGCACGGATAGGCTGACAGACGTCGAATTCGCGCGCTTTGCCGATGGCGTTTACGACTTCGCGACGGAAACCTTCACGCTCAACAGCACCGAGCCGGGTACTCCGCTGAATATCCTGGACACAAACGGCGCCACAATTACCAAGACCGGCGCTGAGTTCGAAGCTTACGACGTCATCCGCGACTCCGAAATCAATCCTCTCGTCGCGGTCAATCTGGTCGTCTCGGATTCCGGGGCGGTGGACCTTGCCGACGAACTGGGCTCCGGCTCCGCAAATGTGACGGGCTCAAGTGGCGATAATGCGATCACGACAGGCGCAGGCAACGATAACATCAATGGCGGTGACGGCGCAGACACGCTGAACGGCGGCGCCGGAAACGATCTGATCCAGGGCGGAAATGGCAATGACACGCTGAATGGCGGTGACGGCAACGACCACATATCCGGCGACCTTGGAAACGACGTTATCAGAGGCGGCGCGGGTAACGATACGATCTCCGATGGTGAGCTTTTTGGCCTTGCCTCTGAAGTGGTTGATATCGATGCAGGCGACGGTAACGATGCCATAACTCTTGAGACATTCGCCCCAATGAATTCCGGAACGATCGATGGCGGCGCCGGGATCGATACGCTGCAGATAAGCTCGCTCCAGGGCCTGACGATCAAGAACGTCGAGATTCTTGAAACGGCCGGATGGTCGGTTGCCGGATCGAGCGCGCAGCTCGAAAGCTTCGACAAGATCGTTTGGTCGACCGATCCCTTCGGCGATTTTCGCGCCTCAGTGGCACTGACGGACAGCGCCCACCTCGATCTCTCCGACGAGCTGGGAGATCTCGGATCATTCATCGACGGCCACGCCTTCGGCATTGACGTCAAGACCGGCAGCGGCGACGACGAGTTCACAGGCACCGACGGCAACGATATTTTCGACGGCAACGGCGGCAACGATATCCTCAATGGCAATGCCGGCAATGACAAATTGACCGGTGGCGCCGGCGACGACACCATCAATGGCGGCGACGGCATCGATACGGCAATATTCTCCGGCAATTTCGCCAATTATTCCTTCGCATTGAATAATGGCGATCACATCCTGACGAGCGCCGGGGAAGGGACGGATACGCTGACAGACGTCGAATTGGCGCGCTTTGCCGACGGCGTCTACGATTTCGCCACGGAAACTTTTACGCCTAAGGGAAATGCCGCGCCGACCAATATCCAGCTTTCGAAGACCGCCCTCTCAGAGGACACGCCGATCTGGACCACGGTTGGCCTGCTCAGCGCCAAGGACGCCGATGGCGACGCCCTCACCTATACGCTGATTGACGGGGCGAATGATCACTTCCGGATAAAGGGCAACCGCATCGTTACCTCGAAGGAATTCGACTACGAGACCGACAAGTCGCACACGATCAAGGTGGCAGTTTCGGACGGCAAGGTCACCGTGGAGAAGGACATCACGATCAATGTCCTCGACGTCAACGAAGCCCCTGTCAATCAGGCGCCGACCAAGCTCGCCTTCTCGCGCAGCTCGGTCTCCGAGAATGTCGCGATCGGCACCTCGGTCGGCCTTCTCACAGCCGTCGATCCGGAAGGCGGCGCCGTGAAATGGCGTCTGACGGACGATGCCGACGGCATCTTCAAGCTGGTCGGCAACAAGATCCAGACAAAGGCGGCGATCGATTATGAAAGCACCCATAGCCTGACCTTCACCGCCGAAGCCTACGACGCGGCCGGAAACTTCACGGGCCACGATTTCACGCTCGCCGTGAAGGACGTCTTCGAGGCGTCGGTTTCGAGCTTGTCGCATGAGGCGTTGATCTAGCCACAACACTGTGGCGGGACGCAGAAATGGGTCCCGCGACAAGGGCAGGATGCGCCCGCGTGCTCCTTTAAACGAGCACGCGGGCGCTACCACCGCACCGAACGCACAGCCTAAGGTCGCAGTCTTTCCGAATAAGAGGGCTGCCCCCACGAACCTTCTCCACCCGGAACGGCAGAAAAGACACAATTCGTTCTTGCAGAATCCAACGCATCTTCTGGAAAGTTTACATGGCCTTGAATATTCTGGACACGAACGGCGCTACAGTTATCAAGACCGGTGCGCAGTTCGAGGCGTACGACGTCATCCGCTACTCCGCCGATAATCCTCTCGCCATGGTCACTCTGAAGGTGTCGGATTTCGGCACGATAAACCTTGCCGATGAGTTGGACTCGGTTTCCGCAGAAATAACGGGCTCGAGCAGTGCCAATGCGATTACAACCGGCAGGGGCAACGACACTATATCGGGCGGAAATGGCAATGACACGCTGAATGGCGGAGAAGGCAACGATACGCTAAATGGCGACGATGGCGCAGACACGCTGAACGGCGGTGCCGGAGAAGATACGATCCGAGGTGGAGCTGGTAATGACACGCTGAATGGCGGGGACGGCAACGACACGCTCGACGGCGGGCAAGGTAATGACAAGATCAATGGTGGCGCGGGCAATGACACGATCACCGACTCTGCGCACTTTAACACACCGAAAACGACGATCGATGCAGGGGACGGCGACGACAAAGTAATTATATTAGCAAGCGATGAATCGCTGACAGGGGCGATCGATGGCGGCAACGGGATCGACGTTCTTTCCGGCTTGAACAATCTGACCGCTTTTACGATACAGAACTTCGAAATTCTTGAAACGGGAGGGATCCACCTTGCCGGTTCGGCTGCTCAGTTCGAAAGCTTCGACAAGATCATCTACGGTGACAATCCGATCTACGACAGTTCCGTCATCTCCTTGATATTGGCGGATGGCGTTCATGTCGATCTCTCCGACGAGCTGGCAGCCCGTCGGACCTCCATCACAGGCACCGCCTTCGGCATAGACGTCACGACGGGCGCCGGTAATGACAATTTCGTCGGAACAGCCGGTAACGACATTTTCGACGGCGGCGCCGGCAACGACACATTGCATGGCAATGCTGGAAATGACCTGTTGACCGGCGGCGAAGGCAACGACCAAGTCTATGGGGGCGCCGGAAATGATGTGATCAGGGGTGGAACGGGTAACGACACGATCGGCGACGGTGACTTTTTCGGCCCTCCAGAAGTCTTCGATATAGATGGGGGCGACGGCAATGATACCGTGAACCTGCAGATCGCATACAGTATCGAAAATTCGGGAATAGTTGATGGCGGTGCCGACACCGACACGCTGCAAGCCTATAATCTGACCGGCTTGACGATCAAGAATTTCGAAATTCTTGAGACGGGGGGAATGGAAACTATTGGTTCGGCGGCGCAGTTTGAAAGCTTTGAAAAGATCGTCGTCTACGACGATCCAAACTACGATAGCTATGCCATCTCGTTGAAATTGACGGACGGGGTTCACGTCGACCTTGCTGGTGAACTGGCCACCCGTTCGGCGCATATCAGCGGCAATGCCTTCGGCATCGACGTCACGACCGGTGGCGGCAATGATCAACTTGAAGGTACTGATGGCAACGACATTTTCGACGGCGGCGCCGGCAATGACGTTATCGATGGCTACTCCGGCAATGACGTCCTGAGAGGCGGTGCGGGCGATGATACGATCACCGATGGTGACGACTACGCCGATGCAAAAATCTTCGATATAGATGCAGGCAACGGCAACGACACCGTAACTGTGTTTCGCGGCTCCGATGTCGAGGCGTCCGGAACACTCAATGGCGGTGCCGACACCGACACGCTGCAAGCCTATAATCTGAGCGGCCTGACGATCCAAAATTTCGAAATCCTCGAATTGGGCGGAGCGGGCGCTATTGGTTCGGCTGCGCAGTTCGAAAGTTTCGACAAAATCGTAGTCTACGAGCCGGGATACGAAAGCATCATCTCCTTGACATTGACCGACAGTGCCCATGTCGATCTCTCGGACGAGTTGGCCACCCGTTCGGCATATATCAGTGGCACGGCCTTCGGTATTGACGTCGCGACCGGTGGCGGCAGCGACCAACTTGAAGGCACCGATGGTAACGACATATTCGACGGTGGAGCTGGTAATGACAGAATTGATGGCTATGGCGGGAACGACATGCTCTTTGGAGGCACCGGCATCGACACGGCCGTCTTCTCCGGCGATTTCGCCAGCTATTCCTTCGCGATCGACAATGGCAGCCACATCCTGACGAGCGCCCTGGAGGGCAAGGATACGCTGACTGATGTTGAATTCGCCCGTTTTGCCGACGGCGTCTACGATTTCGCCACGGAAACTTTCACAAGCAATAACACCGCGCCGACCAATTTCCAGCTTTCGAAGACCGCCCTCTCAGAGGACACGCCGATCTGGACCACCGTTGGCCTGCTCAGCGCCAAGGACGCCGATGGCGACGCCCTCACCTATACGCTGCTCGACGGAGCCAACGATCATTTCCGGATAAAGGGCGACCGTATCGTCACCTCCAAGGCGCTGGATTACGAGACCGACAAGTCGCACACGATCAAGGTTGCCGTTTCCGACGGCAAGGTCACGGTCGAAAAGGACATCACGATCAATGTCCTCGACGTCAACGAAGCACCTGTCAACAAGGCGCCGACCAATCTCGCCTTCTCGCGCAGCTCGATCTCCGAGAATGTCGCGATCGGCACCTCGGTCGGCCTTCTCTCGGCGGTCGATCCAGAAGGCGGCACGGTAAAATGGCGGCTGACGGATGATGCCGACGGCATCTTCAAGCTCGTCGGCAACAAGATCCAGACGAAGGCTGCAATCGACTACGAAAGCACCCACAACCTGACCTTCACTGCCGAAGCCTACGACACGGCCGGAAACGTCACCAGCCACGATTTCACGGTCGCCGTGAAGGACGTCTTCGAGCCGGCGGTTTCGAGCTTCTCGCATGAGGCGTTGATCTAACTGCGACTGGATTCCAGGCGACGCAGAAATGCGTCGCCAATGGCCTTCAAAACGGGGTGCTTGCGGTCAGCAAGCCCCCGTATCGATCAGGCGGAACAAGGTGCCCCACCGAATCTCTTTTCCCCACTGGGTAGAAGAGGGAGTTCGGCTTACCGCCCGGTCCAAATTGCTGCTCCCCCTTCGCACCCGATTCGGCTATGATTTCCTGCCGATCCGAGGAGAGCCCGCATGCGCCTGCCCACATTCATCCTCGCCCTCGCCGTCTCGGCGCTCGCAGCCTTGCCTGCATCGGCAGCGACCTACAAGACGCCGAAGGCGCTGCTCAAGGCGCTCTATAGCTACGACACCGACAACAGCGACGCCGAGGCGCCCTCGCCCTATTCCGCCTTCTTCTCCGACCACCTGACCAAGCTCCTCCAGACCGATCTCGACAACACGGCAGAGGGCGATGTCGGTGCGATCGACTTCGATCCCGTCATCGCTGGCCAGGATGGCACCGCCAGCGACGTCAGGATCGGCCAGCCGATCCTGCTGGATGACAAGGCCGAGGTGGAGGTGGAGTTCGAAAACGGCGAAGAGGTGACGCTCTTCTATACGCTGGTACGCGAACACGGCGGCTGGAAGGTCGACGACATCGCCAATCAGAAGGGGGATAATCCCTGGAGCCTGAGCGGGTTGCTGGGGGATGCGCAGTAGGCTGGCAGCCCAGCCACCCGCCCTCCCGGTCGAGGCGACCCTGCGTTTGTCACGGGCAATCAATTCACTGGATCGATTGCTCCGCTCCTCACCCTCACCATGAGACTGATCGGCGTGCCTGCCGCCCCGCCCACGAACAAAAAACCTGCCCGGCTATCGAATCTGCCGCTCATCCCGTTTCGGCACGGAATCCCGATATGGCACAGCCGCGCAAGAATCCGTTAACCCATCGTCAAGTATCTGAATCTTCGGCATTTCCCGACATCGATGCAGGCATGCCAAAAGAATCCCGCTTGCTTTTTGCCCGAAATGCTGGCACGAATTGACTTACTCGGGCATTTGCATGCCGGTGACTGGACTGATGTGGTAATCCCTTCCGTTTGGAAGGCGGCGCGGGACTACCCGCCTACGTAGACGTTCTTTCCCCGTACGTGACTTCTCCGACTGACCCTTCGTCCCAATCGATCGGGGCGAAAGCTAAAGCCGTCCGCTTCCTCTCGGGGGCGCGGATACTACACAGACTAAGGGAAAAGGACGATCCCAATGGCCACCAAGGGCACCGTAAAATTCTTCAACCAGGACAAGGGTTTTGGTTTCATCACGCCGGACGGCGGCGCAAAGGACGTTTTTGTCCATATCTCTGCGTTGCAGGCTTCTGGCATCCAGTCGCTGCGCGAAGGCCAGCAGGTTACCTTCGACACCGAGCCGGACCGCATGGGCAAGGGCCCGAAGGCTGTCAACATCTCGGCTTCGTAAGTCAGACTTCCGCTCGCGCGGCATAACGGCGCTCCGCAAGGGGCGCCGTTTCTGTTTGTGGTGATCGGCGGTCATTTGTCGATCACATTGGCAAGTGTTATATGCGCCCTTTATAGATGCCCGCCCCTGCGGCGGGGGCACCGCACTGCGGCGCGGTAACAAGGAACAGTGGAACGTCGATGACGCAGAAGAGGCCGATTTTTGCAGTCGCCCCGATGATCGACTGGACGGATCGGCATTGCCGCTATTTCCACCGCCAGATCAGCCGCGAGGCGCTGCTCTATACCGAGATGGTGGTGGCCGATGCGATCATCCACGGCCCGCGCGATCGGCTGCTCGGTCATGACGCCGCCGAGCATCCGCTGGCGCTGCAGCTCGGCGGATCGGACCCGGCAAAGCTTACCGAAGCGGTGAAAATCGCCCAGCCCTATGGCTATGACGAGATCAACCTCAATGTCGGCTGCCCTTCCGACCGGGTGCAGTCCGGCACCTTCGGCGCCTGCCTGATGTTGACGCCGGAAACGGTGGCCGAATGCATCGCGGCAATGAAGAGGGTTGCGACCGCGCCGGTAACGGTGAAATGCCGGATCGGCGTCGACGAGCAGGAGCCGGAACAGGCGCTGCCAGAGCTGATCAGCCGCGTTCTCGATGCCGGCGCCGACGCGATCTGGATCCATGCCCGCAAGGCATGGCTGAAGGGTCTGAGCCCCAAAGAAAACCGCGAGATCCCGCCGCTCGACTACGAGATCGTCTATCGGATGAAGCAGCGCTGGCCCGATGTCTTCATCGGCATCAACGGCGGTATCCGCACGCTCGACGAAGCCGCCGTCCATCTCGAACATGTCGACGGCGTCATGCTTGGCCGCGCCGCCTACCAGAATGCCGCGATCCTTGCCGACATCGACCAGCGCTTCTTTGGTGCGCCTGCGGCCGAACCGGATTGGGAGGCGCTCTGTAACCGGATGATGGCCTATGCCGAACGCCACATCGCCGGCGGCGGCCGGCTACAGCACGTGGCCCGCCACATGGTCGGTCTCTTCACCGGCCTGCCCGGCGCCCGCCGCTACCGTCAGATCCTCTCAACCGATGCGGCAAAAACCGGCGCCGGGCCGGAAGTGTTGGCGGCGGCCTTTGCGGCAGTGGATTTCTCGGGGACGGATCAGGAAGCAGTCAGCGCCTGACGTGAGGTGATGCCTAGTCATGGCGCTGAGGTGAAGCGTCAGGACCGCGCCATCGGCAGCAAGATCTTCGTCTCGATCCGGCCCGCCAGCGAGAACACCAGGATTTCCGTATCCCTGCCGATCCTGCTGCCATCCATCAATCGGACGATATCATCGACGCCGCCGACCGGGCTGCCATCGATGGCGAGAATATAATCGCCCTCCTGCAGCCCTCCCTTTGCCGCCGGCCCGTCGGCTTCGACGCGCCGGATGCGAACCGAGGTCGTCTGCGTCGTGCCTGCGGCAAGCGCCACCCGGCGCGGCAGCACGATCGTATCGCCTGCTATGCCGATGAAGGCGCGCCTGACCTGGCCATAGCGAAGAATCTCCGAAACCACGAAATTGGCCGTATTCGACGCCACGGCAAAGGCGATGCTCTGCGCGCCCTGGATGACGGCGGTGTTGACGCCAATGACCTCCCCGCCCGAAGACACCAGTGGCCCGCCCGAGTTGCCGGGATTGAGCGCCGCATCGGTCTGGATGACATCTTCCATCGGCCGGCCGCTGGCCGCCCGCATCGACCGGCCGAGCGCCGAGACGATACCGGCCGTAACCGTCCATTCGAAGCCGAGCGGGTTTCCGATCGCGATCGCGATATGGCCCCTGCGCAGGCGCTGGGAATCTCCGAGCTTCGCCCAGGCGCCGGTGCTTGTATTGGCGCGAATGAGGGCGATATCGGTATCCACATCCCGGCCAAGCACGCGGCCCTCGGTAACGAAACCGTCAGGCGTGGTGATGCGAACGACCTTGGCATCGTCAACGACATGGTTGTTGGTGATGATCAGGCCATCAGGCGAGACCGCGAAGCCGGACCCCTGCCCCTGCCGGCCTCCCACCCTCTCGATCCGGCTGACTGCTGGCCCGACCGTATCGACTGCTGCTGCGATCGATTGCGAATAGGCATCGATCAGCGCCCCATCATTCTGAGGCGCTATCTGCTTGTCCATGTAACCCATTATTGAATCCTCAGGCGGCAGTAACGGCCGTCCCGCCGCCGGCGAAGCCGTCGCGGTTGCGACGGTCCGCCATGGCGCTGTTGTATGAGGATTAGATGGTTGGGCGATGAACCGCGTTCAAGTGTGCGCCAGCAGCGGCATGCACGGCGGCAGAATGGGAACACACCTACCCCGGACAGATATATTGAACTACCCGGACGGATATATTGAACGAATAATAAAAAAATGGCTCATTGCAGACGTTCGTCTCGCCCGTGACGAACTAGCCTGAGGTGGCCGACAGCCGAGATACAGTGGATTAAAACAATGTTCGCAGCGCAAAGCAGCCAGGCGAGGATCACCCGGGCTCCCGCGCGTCATGCGAAATGGGCGGGTGCTATACCCATCTCGCGTAGACATACAAACTTCTGTCATATCAATAGAATAGAAAGAGGAACTCAATAAGCACATCAACATATTCGGGTTGATCAGGCGCGACCTTCTTGCCCCTAGCCTCCGGCCCAACGGCGCTCGTGGCCTTGTCAATTCTGCAGGCAACAGCGCAAACTTCTGACCGCATTAATCCAACCAACCCCAACCAACGGAGCCAAAAGATGAGCACGGTTACCACCAAGGACGGCGTCGAAATCTTCTACAAGGATTGGGGGCCGAAGAGCGCTCAGCCGATCATGTTTCATCACGGCTGGCCGCTCTGCTCCGACGACTGGGATGCCCAGATGCTGTTCTTCCTTGAGAAGGGCTACCGGGTCGTCGCCCATGATCGGCGAGGCCACGGCCGCTCGACCCAGGTGGGCGACGGTCACGACATGGATCACTACGCCGCCGATGCCGCAGCCGTCGTCGAGCATCTCGATCTCAGGAACACCGTCCATGTCGGCCACTCCACCGGCGGCGGCGAAGCGACCCATTACGTCGCCCGCCACGGCCAGCCGCAGGGCCGCGTCGCAAAGCTGGTGATCATCGGCGCCGTGCCGCCTCTCATGGTGAAAACGGATGCCAATCCCGGCGGCCTGCCGATCGAAGTCTTCGACGACCTGCGCAAGCAGCTCGCCGCCAACCGCTCGCAATTCTATCGCGATCTGCCGGCCGGCCCGTTCTACAGCTTCAACCGGCCGGGCGCGAAAGTGTCGGAGCCAATCATCAACAATTGGTGGCGCCAAGGCATGATCGGCGGCGCCAAGGCGCATTACGATGGCATCAAGGCCTTTTCGGAAACTGACTTCACCGAAGACCTGAAGATCATCACCGTGCCGACCTTCGTCATGCACGGCGACGACGACCAGATCGTGCCGATCGCCGACTCCGCCCTGCTCTCGTCCAAGCTTCTGCAGAACGCCACGCTGAAGGTTTACGAGAAATTCCCGCACGGCATGTGCACCACCCATGCCGACATCATAAATCCCGACATCCTCGCCTTCATCAAAGGCTGATCCGTGATGTTGCCGGGCGCCGATCAGGCGCCCGGTTGCCACGATGGCTTGCCATCCCGCACGCCGGCATTCTGGCCACGTCGATCGATTGACGGCCAGTGACTCATTTTCCTATGAAACCGTTTTCGGCGATTTGCGTTTAGCGGCCATGAAAAGAGAACGTGAACCCTCATCAAAGGCTTACCGGCAGGATCGTTTCGAAAACACCGAGCGCGCCGCCAAGGAAACCATCGAAGCGGAGCAGCGGGCCCGCCGGGAAAAAACCAAGCGGCTGAAAGAGCTGCGGCTGTCGCAGCTGGGCGCCAAGGACCCCGCAACCAAGTAGATCTCACGCTCACTCTATCCTGTCGACACGCCGATCGGTCTCATATCCATGCCCTGCCGCCCTCGCCGGTATCTTCCCGTGCGTGCCCAGAATTCTTTTTGAATTTCGGACCTTCGCCCATCTTGCAGAGCAAAGATCGCGAAATTATCTTTTTTCACGAAAGCGATTCACGGCATCCAAAAAAGGGCAGATTGCGATGTCAGACAAGCTGTTCAGCACGCGTGACGAACCGCTCGCCTCCGAGGACCTCGATGTGTGCAGGCGTGTCCACGAAGCTCTCTGTAGCGGGCTAAAGATCGACAGATCGAGCAAGGAGGCCGACCGTCTGGGCGCCCTCATCATCGAGCTTTACCGCCAGGGTGTGCATGACGAAAGGCAGCTTCTGTTGCTGGCCGGCGGAAGGTGAGCCTGATAGCGGCCTCACGTTAGCACAACGAGAGCGGACCGACTCCTCCCGCCATTTACCGGCTTTGACACGCACATGGAGACCCACGGCGCAGAAACTTGCGCCGCCGCTGCATGAACATACGACGATGGGGTCGGCGCAGTCATTCCGGTTCAGCACCTAGCGCAAGCGCACAAGAATCTTGTCCCTATCCCAGGACAATCCATCGGAAAATTCGATCTTTTCAATGCCCCAATAGCCCTCGGCCAAGAACTGCTTCTCGACGGTGATCACTTCGCCCGTGGGCTTGACGATCACCATCAGCTTTGCCGCATTCCGCAGCAACATCACGTCGGAAGCGGTGAGATCGGTCAGGCGAAGCGTGTCGATCTCGTTCGACATGTTGACGATGTCATCGATGACGTCGGAGCCATCGCCGCTGGTATAGACATAGGTGTCGTCGCCAAAGGATCCGGAAAGCGTGTCGTTTCCTTCAAGTCCGATGATCAGATCGTCGCCCATCGTGCCTTCTAGAGTTTCCCGGCCGACAGTGCCGGCAATACCCTCGGGCAGAACCCCACTGATATGCGCGGCGATGTCCTGCTTCGACCAGATTGTCCCGTCGCTGAACCTGATGCTTTCGATCCCCTTATCGCCACCTGATCGTCCCGACTCGATGAGGATCGACCCGCCCGCGGCCATACGTGCGGCAGTCCTTTCAAGCGCCCAGGTGAGCCTGCCGTCGCTCTTGGCCGCAGGCCTCGCTTCCTCGAGAATTGATACGTTCTTGGCGGCATCTGCCGCACTCATCCTGATCGCAATGATGAGATCGTCACCCTCCTGGCGAAGGCCGATATCACCGGGGCCGATATCGGAAAAGATCAGCGTGTCGGCGTCGCCGCTATCCTCGATCGTTTCCACAATGGTGTCGTTGCCGTCGCCGCGGGCATAGCCGTAGGTGTCGTTGCCGGTGCCGCCGGTCAGAAGATCGTCATCCTCGTTGCCGTAGAGCGTGTCATCTCCCTCGTCACCTCGGATTTCATCCTGTCCGCCTCGGCCATACACCACATCATCGCCCGCACCGGCATGGATCTGTTGGTTACTGTCGGGATCGGATGTAAGGATGATGTTGTTGACGACCCGCCCGCTGTCACGCGATGTCCTATCGTAGATGCTAATCGACAAAATCAGGCCCAACCCAAGGATCAGGGCCGTCCGCCGCACGCGCCAATTCGGCATTCTTCCAGTCCCCGGCAAGACGCGCCCCGGTGGCATCAACCGCCGCCGGTAGCCAAGCTCTGTTTGGAGGGAATTACCACCCTGAGATGTCTGTTGTGTTAACGGTACCTATTGCAAGAATGACCGGCCCCCGCGCCCCTCCAGTAAATCCCGTCCCCCTCTGGGCCTTGGCGGCCCTTCTGGGAGGTTGAACATGCCGTTCCGCGCTCTGCCATCCTGTTCTTCGTCATGAAGGTGGCCGCCCCCTTCCTTGTCGCACTCGGGCTGCGGTTGCTCTGGAGTGCTCGCGAGACCCCATATGGGCCGGCCGATTTGCCGTCCAGCAGTGCGCGCAACCCAGCTGCGTTAGCACCCACGCACATACACCGCCTCATTCCATCCCAAAATGAAACCTATTCCCTTCCGCTGCGTTATCCCCCGATACATCCGTTTACCCAAGGTGAGTGAAATGAACAGATTCGCCATTATTGCCCTGTCGATAACGACGGCCTTCTCCGGAATGCCCGCCTCGGCAGGCCTGGCTTTTGTGCCGAGCCCGGTGCAATCGGCGCAGCCGACGTCTCAAAGCACCGATGCCCGCATCACGACCGTCGGCTGCAATAACTTCACGAACTGCCCGGGTCAGTTCGGCAATAATCGCAGGTGGTATCGCAACCGCAATCACTATCGTGACCGGAATTACGACCGCGACGACCGTTATGGCTGGGATCGTCGCTATGATCGCCGGTATCGCCGCCATGACAATACCGGTGCCATTATCGGCGGTCTGGCGGCCGGCGCCCTCCTCGGCGGTATCATCGCTTCGCAGCCGCGCACGCGTGCCTACAGTTCTGGTTCGCATGCGGAGTATTGCTATAGCCGTTATCGGTCCTATCGCGCCTATGACAATACCTACCAGCCGAACTACGGCCCACGCCGCCAGTGCCGCTAGCCGGCCCGTTCCATTGGAGCAAGCCTCGCATGAAGATGCGGGGCTTTTTGATACCCGAATGCCCGTTACGCGGCTCTCCCGGGGACACCGTAGACTGTCACGCCGTCCAGCAAATCGCCTTGCCCCCTATCGACCAGCTCTATATGTATGAAAGCACGGTACGTTAGCAGATACGCACATACATAATCCCTCCCGATCCCAAAATGAAACCTATTCCCTTCCCCCGCGTTATCCCCCAATACATCCGTTGACCCAAGGTGAGTGAAATGAACAAATTCGGCATCATTGCCCTGTCGATAGCGACGGCCTTCTCGGGAATGCCGGCCTCGGCGGCCCCGGCCTTCGTGGCGAGCCCGATGCAATCGGCCCAGCCGGCGCCTCAAAGTATCGATGCCCGGATCATGACAGTCGCCTGCAACCCTTACTCCATCGTCTGCTCGGGCAACGGCGATAACCGCAGATCCTACCGCAACCGCGACCGCGACAACGATCGAGACCGCGACCGCCGCAGCTACCGCGATCGCCGCTACGACCGCGACGACCGTTATGGCTGGGATCGCCGTCACGATCGCCGGTATCGCCGATATGATAACCGATATGACAATAACGGCGCCATCATCGGCGGCCTGGCAGCAGGCGCCCTCCTCGGCGGCATCATTGCTTCGCAGCCGCGCGCACGTGCCTATGGTTCTTCGCATGCTGAATACTGCTATAGCCGCTATCGGTCATACCGCGCCTACGACAATACCTATCAGCCGAATTATGGCCCGCGCCGCCAGTGCCGGTAATCCGGCCCACGCATCAGAGCAAGCCTCGCATGAAGATGCGGGGCTTTTTTGATGATCGGAAGCCCGCTACACGGCTTCCGATCGCCGGTCGGCCGTGCTGGTCTGCGCGGTCATGGTCGACTCGCTCAGTTGGGCGACACGAACCTAAAGCATGTCGCGCAATAGTGCGCAGCCGTTTTGCGATAACGACATGCGTTGGATAGAAAGATGCGTCAGGAGCGAATCTAAAGGATCGCGACGTGCTTTAGGTGCGGAATGACATCCGGAGAGACAACAAAGCCCGCCGGGCCCGTCATCCTGCTGCCGCCGGATATGGAAAACCTGTCGGGCTTCGAAGCGGCGCTCGCCGCCGGCTGGTCTCCCGATCCGCGCCGCGCAGGCGACGAAACCTATGTTCGCGGTGAACTTCAGCGGCTGCGCCAGGACCGGGCGAAGTTCCCCGACGATCTCATTCGTGATGGCAAACCGCACGCCGGGTCCGGATCGCCGCCTCTCACCACCCGTCTGTTCTGGATCTGGGACGGCGAATTCTGCGGCAGCATCAGCCTGCGTTTTCAAGCGGGCATAGAGGAGCTGCCGCCCGAGGTGTCGGGTCATGTCGGGTATTCCGTCGTGCCGTGGAAACAGCGCAACGGCCACGCGACCGCTGCGTTGAGACTGCTGTTGGCACTGGCATCGAAGGAAGGCCTCGACCGCCTCGTCATCCTCTGCAACGAGGATAACGATGCCTCGCGGCGCGTGATCGAGCGCAATGGCGGCGAATTGTTCATGCGCGGCCCGCATCCCTCCGACAGGCCCGATCAGATCAAACTGTATTTCTGGCTGAGGCCCGGAATCGCCGGCTGACGTGCAGCCGACGGATTTTCAGACGGACGGAGCACGGGCCTTGCCCGCCCTTGCTCCGTCCGTCCCGTCAGCCTGGGGTGGGGCTGAGTGCTGGTCGCGCAGCAGCTCGCGGCGTCGCTGCGTATTGTCTCTCAATAGGTCGCGGCCGGTTTCGGCTTCTTCTCGGTCCACTGCGGCGGCGCGCCGTATTTGGCGGCCACGGCGCCCATCAGTCCGGGCGGCCGGCCGAAGGCGTCGCAGGCGGCGTATTTCGGTTTGCCGCCGAGCCAGGATTTCATCCGATGCCCTGAGGGCAGCGAGATATCCAATCCCTTAGGCTCCTTGCCCTTGATCAGCATGCGGGAAAACTCGCTGCTGAATTTCGAAGCCAGGCTATAGGCATCGCCGACTTCGGAAACGCGGGGGTTGTTCTGCAGCGAGTTTGCCCCGCGCGACCAGACGATTGCCGCCCGCTGCACACCACCGCTGTCGACGGCCTCCGCCTCGACCGCCAGTCCGCCAAGGCCGGCCGGCAGCCGGGGCACGCTGACGGGCAGTACGAAACCGGTGCCGACGGTCACGACGGTCGAAACACCCGCCATCGCCTTGTTGGTCGGCACAATGTCGGTGACGACCGAGCGGATAGTCAGATCTGCCGGCTGGCCGGCAGAGACCAGCTGGTATTTGTCACTGAGCGAAATGCAGAGCGCCCGGTCCAGAGCGTTCGCCACCATCACGCGGTCGGCGTTCGATTTGACGCGGGTCGCGGCGTTGAAAGCGAAGGTCGTCGGCACGATGCTGACCGTCTTTGCCGGACTAAGGCGCGTCCCATCGACATAGACGCGCGATTTCGACAGCTTGCCCTTCGGCGCGCCGAGATTGCCGTAGGAGGAGAGCGTGCCGGCCTCCTTTAGCGGCACCGAGCTGCACCCGGCCGCGGCCATGGCGAGCGCCACCGGCAGAGCGAGGGACAAGCCTCTCGACGCCACGGGGAGGGAAAATGGAAATGGATTGCTGCGCACGCTGTCTGGCCTCCGTCGCCGATAGCGCATAACCCCGAAAATCGAGATCGATTTTCGGAAAGGATTATGCGCAGGTTTAAAACGCTAGAGCGTCCTTGGCGCGTCCTGTCGGACGCGCGGCGCTCTAGTGTCGGGCGAAAGTGGCGGTCGACAATTGCCGCAACATTACAGATCCAGAGCCTTTCCTGATCAGAACCAGGAAAGGCTCGGGGGGCGGATACTGCTCAAGCAGGCCCGACCTTTATGCGAGTTCGATCGTCACCCGCGTCCCTGCAGCACTGCTCTCGATGCTAACCTCGCCGCCATGATTTGCGACGATCTGCTTGACGAGGCTGAGGCCGAGACCGGCGCCCTTGCTCTTCGGGGTGACGCGATAGAAGGGCTCGAAAACCAACTCCCGGTGTTCAGCCGGAATGCCCGGCCCTTCGTCGGTGACCGTGATCCGCTCGCCGCCGGAAGGTGAACCCGACACAGAAACCGCGATCATACCGCTGTTGCCTCCGTGGTCGATGGCATTGCGTACGAGGTTGCTCACCGCCCTCGGTAGCGCCGACGGGCTGCCTTTGCGTTCGAGCCTCTCGACCTCGCTTTGAAACGAAATTTGGTAGCCGGCGACAATCGCCAGCGGCGCGAGATCGGCAACCGTCATTCGGGCGATCTCGACGAGATCGACCGGTTCGTCGAGGTCAGCCGCCTGATCGTTGCGCTCAAAATCGAGCAGTTGCTCGGCCGCCTGCCCAAGCCGCGCCACGTCATCGAGCAGCCGCTGCCGCTCGCGCCCGTCTGGCATGCCGTCGATCCGCGTCTGCATGATGGCGATCGGGGTCCGGAGCTCATGCGCCGCGTCGAGCAGGAAGCGCTGACGTTTCTTAAACTCGTTCTCAAGCCGCTCAAGCGTTCCGTTAAAAGCAATCACCAATGGTGCGATTTCCGTGGGAATACCATCCACCGGCAATCGGGCTCCTTGCCGGCGGGGTTCGATTTCCGATGCCTTGCTCGCTATATCCTTCACGCCGGCCAAAGCGCGCGCTACGACGCGGGGGATCGTTAGAAAAACCCCGGGCAAAGCGATGGCCAAAAGTGGTGTGTAAATGAGGTAGGTTTTGCCGAGTATTGCCAGAAATGCGGAGCTTCTGCTGGCGTTTCCGCCGTACATCACTCTGTACTCGCCTTCTGCCGTGTCGACACGGTCGATGGAGGCGACCTCGGTCGTACCAGACGCCCCTCGTATGTCGGCGTCTTTGATGAGGTAAACGTACCGGGCTAGGTCCGCATAGGGCGCCGGCATTACGCCATAGGAGGCCGTTTCTCCACTGGGTGTTGCGACGAAAAACCAGAGCCTGTTGTTCTCAGCCTTGAACGACCTGAGACGCGGGCTATCAGCTATGACGATCCTGCCCCGCGAGTCACGCGTAAGAGCTTCCTCGAGGGCTGCAGTCAGCTGAACCTGCATTCCTTCATTGGGTGAGAGGATGCTGGTGGCGTAAATGCAAAGCCCGATGATGACAGTCGCAACAACAGCCACGAAAACGATACTGAGCTGCCAGCTGAGCGTCCACCAGAGTGAAAGGTTCGACTTGGTCGCCTCGCGCATCATTCTTCCTTCATGAGATAGCCGACGCCGCGGATATTATGGATCGCTACGCCGGCGCCGGCATCGATCAGCCGCTTGCGCAACCGCGATATATGCGCGTCGAGCGCATTCGACTGGATTTCCTCCTCGTAATTATAAACCGCCGCCTCCAGCGTCGAACGCAGCACGGTCTTCTCGTTGCGCCTAGCCAGTGCGGCCAGCACCAAAAGTTCGCGTCGGGGCAGGTCCAGCGGCACGGCATCGACGGTGACGCTCAGATGCAGCGGGTCGATCACCATTCGTCCGGCCGTGATCTTGAGTTCCGCCAGTTCAGGCGATCGCCGCAGCACGGCCCTGAGCCGCGCCATCAGCTCCTCCACCAGGAACGGCTTACCGAGATAGTCGTCGGCCCCGAGGTCGAGGCCTTCGATCCGCTCCTTCGGTTCGTTCAGCGCCGTCAGCACGATGATCGGCGTATCCTTCCCCGTCCGCCTCAGATCCGGAATGAAGCTCAGCCCCTCCCCGTCGGGCAGGCGGCGGTCGAGCAGGATCGCATCGTAGAGGTTCTGCCGCGTCAGCTCGACGGCGTCTGCCAGATGCATCGTGTGGTCGGTGACGATCCCATGTTTGCCGAGTGCGGCCGACAGCGCCTCGGCCAGCTCCCTCTCATCCTCTATCAGCAGTATCCGCATCGCCCGTCCATTGTCTCGCTCACCCCTTCTGTCTGCCACAAGGGTTGCGGCAGCATTGCGGAGCTTGCAAGGCAGCCGGTCATGCTGCTGCAATTGTTGAGGTCCAGCACAAAGACTATCCGCAGCAGCTGGAGATCAAGATGATCCGACCTATCCTCCGTCTCCTGACGAGACACTTTCTCTCCGCCTTCATCCTTGCCGCGCTGCTCGCAGCCCCACTCGTCATTCTGCACACGCTTCACGAAAAGACGGCATTCGAGAACGGCCTGCTGATGGACGTCCGATGATGCAGCGAGCGAACCCTCAGGCGGTCTTACTGTCTGCCATACAATAGGCCGAGAATGCCTGAAGATAGGCCTGCACCTTGAAACGGTTCTCCGCTGCCTCAATGGTGTTGAACACCTCGGTCGGCTCCAACTTCATCAAAGGAAGCCTGAGGAAAATATCGCCCGCGAACCGGTCGGTAATGGTCGCAAGAACGGTGCGAAGACCCGCCAGCATGTCGTCGCCGCGATGTGATGCGTGCAGCAGGGCGATCGGCTTATGGACGATCTGCTCTCCTGACACGAGCCAATCGATCGCGTTCTTGAGGCCGCCCGGGATGGATCGGACATATTCCGGGCTGGCAATGATCACCCCGTCACTCTGAGCGATCACATCGATGAGATCCCGCACCGCCTCCGGCAGATGCTCTCCCTCGAGATCGGGCGAGAATACCGGCAACCGCCCCACACCGTCGAAGATCGAAATCTCGATCTCATTTGGCGCAACGGCGCGAACAGCCTGCAGCATGGCGGTATTGGTGGAATTGCGCCGGGCGCTGCCGGATATTGCGAGAATCTTCATGACCCTAACAGGAATCGATTGATCATGGCTGTCAACGCAAAAGGCTAGGCTAGGCGCGATTGAGTAGCGCCCCAAAAGCGACTTTAGCTTGAACTGGCCGAGCCCCGCGTTAGCTTGGGTGCTGCTGCCGAATCGGCTGGAATTACCCCTTGAGGATATACACATGTCGGCTTTGATCGAGGCGCGGGGCGTCAGCAAACGCTTCCGGCAGCACAAGAGATTTCCGGGCCTGATGGGCGCGCTGAAGACGTTGGTGACCAACGAATATACGGAAGTCCTGGCCGTTTCCGACATCGGTTTCGACATCGCGGCAGGCGAAGCCGTTGGCTATCTCGGCCCGAATGGCGCCGGCAAATCGACGATGATCAAGATGATGACCGGCATCCTGGTGCCGAGCGACGGCACGCTCTCGGTGCTCGGCCGGACGCCACATCTGAAGCGGATGGACAATGCCCGCGAGATCGGCGTCGTTTTTGGCCAGCGCAGCCAGCTGTGGTGGGACCTGCCGCTGGTCGACAGTTTTACCTTGCACCAGCGTATCTACGACATCCCCGCCGCCCGCTATGCGGATAATCTCCGACGCTTCAGCGAGTTGCTCGACTTGACGCCCTTTCTCGACCGCGCAGTGCGCCAACTCAGCCTCGGCCAGCGCATGCGCGCCGAGATCGTGATGTCGCTGCTGCACGATCCCAAGATCCTCTTTCTGGACGAACCGACCATCGGTCTTGATGTGGTCGCCAAGGATGCCGTGCGGCGTTTTCTCGCCGAGATCAACCGTGAGCGCGGCGTCACCCTCATCCTCACCACCCATGATCTGCAGGACATCGAGACTATCTGCCCGCGGCTGATCATGGTCGATCATAGCAGGCTCATCTTCGACGGCGAGTTGAAGAGCCTGCGCGCAGCATTGGGCTCGGCCCGGCGGCTGACACTCGAATTTGCCAGTGACCCTGGACCGCTGCCATTGCGCACCGCGGCCCTCGTCAGCGACGAGGGCCTGCGCAAGAACTATCTCATCGAGCGTGAAGATATCTCGCTGGTCACGATCCTGTCGGAGGTCGGCAACGGCCGCGATCTCAAGGATGTGGCGCTGCACGAGCCCGACATCGAAGAGGTCATCCGCACCTTCTACCAGCGGCGCAATGCCAAGGCTCTGGCATCATGAGCGCCTATTTCGCCTTCGCGCGCAGTTCCTTCCATTCGCAGCTCGCCTACCGCAACGAAGTATGGGCCAATATCTTCGGCAAACTCGTGCAGGTCTTCGCGCGTGTCGCCATCTGGCAGGCGGCCTATGCCGGCATCGGCGGCATCGTAGTCGACGGCGTTTCCCTGCAGCAGATGGTGACCTATGCCCTGCTCGGCGGCGCGGTGATGGGCGCAACCCGCCCTGAAAGGATCATCGGCGAAATCGGCCGGTCGCTCAAGACAGGCGATATCGCGGTATGGCTGCTCAAGCCCTTGTCCTATCCGCTCTATCTCTTCGCCAACGAATGCGGCAGCTTCGGTTATCGCCTGATGACCCAGGTCATTCCGACCATCGCCTTTACTGCGTTGTTTTACGGCATGCTGCCGCCGGCAAGCCTGTTCGATGGCCTGATGTTCATCGCCTTCTGGGCGCTGTCCTTTACGCTGCTGTTCCTGATGTCGGCGCTCTTCGGCCTCGTCGCCTTCTGGCTGATGACGAGCTTCTCGCTGGACTGGATCCTGGGCGCCCTGCTGCAATTGTTCTCGGGCCTGCTGATACCGTTCTGGTTCTTCCCCGAACCGCTGGCCACGATTGCCCGCCACCTGCCCTTCGCCTGGGTGGTCTATTATCCCAATGCCGTCTATCTCGGCAGGCTTTCCACTGCCGATGTCTGGCTCCATTTCGGCCTGGGCCTTGCCTGGGCCGCGTTGTTCCTGGCCGGCGTCCTTTGGCTGTGGCGCTGCGCCTCCGGCCGCATCACGGTGCAGGGAGGTTGATCATGCTCATGCACCACCTGCGCGTCCTTCCGCTGCTGGTGCGGATGCACGTCCGCTCCAAGATGGAATATCGCGGCGCTTTCTGGCTCGACCGCCTTGCGCAGATCCTTTCCTATGGCAGCGTCTTCGCCACCATCGGAATCCTGCTTGCCCGCTTCGACACGCTCGGCGGCTGGACCTGGCCGGAGCTTGCGCTGCTGTTCAGCTTCCAGCTGCTGGCTTATTCGCTCGGCGCTGCGATGAGCTTCGTGCAGCTGCGCGAGCTCGAAGAACTGGTACGGCTCGGCACTTACGACACGCTGTTGGTCAAGCCTTTCAGCCCTTGGGCCTATCTGGTCTTTTCCGGCCTTAATATCGGCTATGCCGGCCACGTCATCCTCGCAGTGGCGCTGATGGCTTGGGCAGTTCTGTCCGTCGACTTCACCTGGTCGGTCTGGTCCGCGTCATTCTTAATTGCTGCGCTTATCAGCGCGACGCTGCTGACGGGGGCACTCATCACCATGATCGGCGCCACAGCGCTGATCTGGGTGCGGTCCAACCACCTGTTCTCGATCTTCTTCGGCTTTTGGGAATTGACGCGCTACCCGCTCAATATTTTTCCGGGCGGCATCCAGACCATCCTCATCACCGCGGTTCCGCTGGCCCTCACCAGCTCGGTCCCTGTCGGCGCCCTGCTAGGCAAACCCATCCCGATCCTCGGGGACTGGGCCGGGCCGGCGTCTCTTGTGGCCGGGCCGATCTGGGTCTTGATGGCAATCACTCACTGGCGGTACGCCACCGGCAAATACCAGGGTGCCGGCGGCTGATCGAGCCGACCGACCTTCCTCGATATCAGGATGCCTGCGACAACGATCTCGCGCGAACCTCGAGGAATGCCGCAGTCAGCTTCACCAGCACCGGTGAGGTGCATGTACCGTTGGCGCCGCCGATCGGGTCGGCGATGTGGATCTGCCGGAGATCCTCCATAAACTCGTCCCAAAGCGGCGGTCCGCCTTCTTCGAGAAGCTGTGCGCGGATGCTCAGCTCCTCGCTCACAGGCAGATGCCGCCGTCCCCAGGCGCCGATCATGGCAAAGACCGGCACGAGCTGAATCGCTGGCTCCAGGAGGCTGTAGATCGCTTTCTGACTGTGGCTCGGATCGTCCCGCTTGCTGATGAATCCGAGCGAGAGCAGACGCTTCAGCCTGGCGGCCAGAATGTTGGAGGCAATCCCCTCCTCCGAATGGGTCAGAAGATCGCGGAAATGGCGGCGGTTGCCAAACATGATGTCCCGGATGATGATGAGGCTCCACCGGTCGCCCAGCACTTCCATCGTCAGGTTGATCGGGCAGCCCGACCGCAGTTCAATATCCACCAATTCTCTCCTCGAAAAACTGGTTGCAATATAGGATCACTTATGCAACAACGCAACTAGTTTCAAATCGCAATCAGATGGAGGAGAGTAGCATGTCCAAGGTGCGTGTCGCAGCATTTTCCCTTTCCGTGGATGGTTTCGGCGCCGGGCCGGAGCAAAGCATGACCGATCCGCTGGGCAAGCGGGGGACGGAGATGTTCGAATGGTTTTTCCGTACCCGCACCTTCCGCGCGATGATCGGAAAGGACGGCGGTTCTGAAGGCGTCGACGAGGGTTATGCGGCCCGCGGCATGGCCAATTTCGGCGCCTTCATTCTCGGACGCAACATGTTCGGCCCCATCCGCGGCGATTGGCCGTATGATGCCTGGAAGGGCTGGTGGGGACCGAACCCGCCCTATCACGCGCCGACCTATATCCTGACGCATTATCCCCGCGAACCGATCGTCATGGAGGGCGGCACGACGTTTCACTTCGTCACCGGCGGCGTCGAGGAAGCGCTTGACAAGGCGAAGACTGCGGCCGGCGGCAAGGATGTGAAAATCGGCGGCGGCGTCAGCACCGTCCGTCAGTATCTGCAGGCCGGCCTGATCGACGAACTGCATTTCGCCGTCTCGCCGGTCGTGCTCGGCAAGGGCGAGGCGATGTTCACAGGCATCGACCTCCCGGCCCTCGGCTTCCGCTTCGCCGAGCATGTCGCAACCGAACACGCCACGCATATCGTGCTGGCGAAATAAACGAGTCGAAGCAATCCTGGCAGGTGCCGCCCTGACGGCCGCCTGTCGGGATCGTTCGGCTGTCACCAAGCCGTGTCAAAATGGCCGTGGTATTGCTGCGGAATGAGCGTAGAGTAAACGCCATCGGATCATCGACGCGACCGCTTGAGAGACATAGGTGCTCTTGCCGCTTCATGGAAGATACGAAGATGCTCCTGTCGCTCATCTCGCTCAACGATGATGAAATAACCATCGTCACCGATGCCGTTCGGCAATGGTGCTGCGAGAGGAAACTCGACATCGACAGCATAGAAGGACGCCACGCCATCACCGTCGCCGTCGATCTCGTCCAGATGAACACTAACCACGACGGGCTTTTTGCCGAGCTGTCGAAGCAACTGGACAACCAGTAGAACCCTCTCCCTCCATCTAAGCACCATAGCATTCTGCGATGACAGGCGCTGGGATGCAGCGCTTTCGCTTACCGCTCCCTCGCGCCGCCGCCCCGGAACACCAGCATCCAGGAACACCAGGCCCAACAGATCGCAGCCGGAACATCATGCCCCGTCCCGGCCAGCCCTAAGCTGTTCGAGGTAGGCACAGAACATATCGGCCATGGCGTCGGCATAGGCTTCGATCTCCGCATCGCTCCGGGGTGCCTCCGAGAACTGCTTTCCCACTGTGCCGAGGGTCGTGGTGATCAGGTCGCCGGCGAGCACCCGTGTCGCCTCCGGCGCAGAAGGCAGCACTTCCTGCATGAACAGTTCGACGATGCGGTCGCCCGATGCCCTCGCCGCCTGCGCCTCCGGTGCATCGCGATAAAGAGGTGCTGCGTCATGGAGCGCCACGCGCATCGCCGCCTCCTCGCACTCCGAGCGGAGGAAGGCATGGACGAGGCGGCGCAGCCGTTCGAGCGGCGGCCTTTGCGCATCGGCGAGGATGCCGCCGAGCATGTCCGTCGTCTGCCGCCATTCGTCGCTCTGCAGGCGGAAGAGGATCGCCGCCTTGTTGGGGAAATACTGGTAGAGTGATCCGATGCTGACGCCCGCCCTTTCGGCCACCCGCGCCGTAGTGAAGCGCTGGGCGCCTTCCCGCGCCAAAACCTGAGCAGCGGCATCCAGGATCGCCGCCACGAGCTCGCTCGATCGAGCCTGTTTGGGCTGTTTTCGTGAGGAAATCCGGGCTCTTGGACGATCGGTCATGGCAGCGCTCCGCAATGCGAATAGCAGATGCGACGAATTACTCGTATTTTTCGCCCCACACAAGAAGCGGTCATCCAGGAGATTTTGCATGACGACACTGACCACCGCCCCGCTGGCGCCCCTGCTCAACGGTCTATTCGAAGAAGCCGCTGCGGCGACGAGCCCGGCAATGTCAGGCTTATCAGGTGATGAGCGAATGCGCCTGATCGGCAGCAAGACCGAATATCTCGACCTTTACGGGCGCCTAAAGGATCTCTGGCTTCCCGTCTCCAGGGAGGCCGGCGTGCTGCTCTACATGCTGACGCGAAGCAGCCGCGCACGAACTATCGTCGAATTCGGCACATCCTTCGGCATCTCGACCCTCCATCTCGCAGCCGCGCTGCGCGACAATGGCGGCGGTCGGCTGATCACCAGCGAGTTCGAGCCGTCGAAGCTGGTCCGCGCCCGCGCCAACCTGACGGCCGGCGGCCTCATCGACCTCGTCGAGATCCGCGAAGGCGATGCCCTTGAGACCCTGAGCACGGACCTCCCGGAAACGATCGACCTGCTGTTCCTCGATGGCGCCAAGGCGCTCTATCGCGATATTCTGGAACTGGTGGAAGACCGCCTGAGGCCTGGCGCCCTCATCATCGCCGACAATGCCGACCTCTGCCCGGAATACCTTGCCCGCGTACGCTCGCCTGCAGCCGGCTACCTCTCGACGCCATTCGAAGAGGATATCGAGCTGTCGATGCGGACCTGAAGCCAAGTTCGTTGCCCGGCCGAGCGCGCGTGCCGGCCGGGCAATGGCGTGTTTCATTGTCGGGGCGTCACCGCTGTACAGCGCCGTAGCGCAGCCCGTCGACCAGCAGGGACACCATGCGCCGGGCATGTTCGGACCCTTGGGCGTAGGCGTGCATGCTAAGGCTTGCGGCCGCATTCAAAAGATCCTCGGCGGCGATATCGGTGCGGACCTCGCCGGCGGCAGCGGCGGCGTCGAGAAGCGAGCGAAGGGCCGGCTGCAGCCGCTGCTGGAAGTAGGCGGGCAAGGCATCGAAGGCTGGGTTGCCGGAGTGCAGGGCCGCCGCAAGCCCGCGCTTGGCCGCGATGAAATCCACGAAACGCTGCATCCATTTGGCCAGCGCTTCGCCCGGCGCATGTTTGGCGGCAAGGATCGGCGCAGCGTCAGCACAGGCGTCGATTTCGCGGCGGAAGACGGCGACGACGAGGTCGGAACGCTCGGGAAAATGCCGGTAGACGGTGCCGATGCCGACGCCGGCCTTTTCCGCGATCTCACGCACCGGGGCATCGACACCGGAGGTCGCAAACACCGTCAATGCCGCCTGAAGCAGCCCGTCGAGATTTCGCTTGGCGTCGGCGCGCACGCGCCTGTCCGCCCTTTCCCCGGGCTTCAGCCCGTCTTCCTGCTCTTTGCTCTCGTCGCCGCCCATCATTCACCCGCTTGCAAAACGGAACATTGTTCCGTATATAAACGGAATACGGTTCCGTTTATGCAAATTAACACAGCGCGACGGTGTTGGCCACATCGATGCGCACGAAGTCCGCCTCCCCAATAAAAGGAACAGACCATGCAATACCGCACGCTTGGAAGAACTGGCATCAAGGTCAGCCCCTATTGCCTCGGCGCGATGATGTTCGGCGCCGCCGGCAATCCTGACCACGAGGATTCGATCCGGATCATCCACAAGGCTCTCGATGCCGGTATAAACTTCATCGACACCGCCGATATCTACAGCCGCGGCGAATCCGAGGAGATCGTCAGCAAGGCGCTCAAGGGCCGGCGCGACGACGTCGTGCTCGCCACCAAGGCACATCTGCCGATGGGCGACGACCCAAACCGACAGGGCAATTCGCGCCGCTGGCTGATCCGCGCAGTCGAGGATTCGCTCCGTCGCCTGCAGACCGACCATATCGATCTCTACCTGATCCACCGGCCGGCACCCGATACCGACATCGAGGAGACGCTATCGGCCCTCACCGACCTGATACAGGCGGGCAAGGTGCGTGCCGTGGGATCGTCGACCTTCCCCGTCTCGGAAATCGTCGAGGCGCAATGGGTTTCCGAGCGCCGCGGGCTGGCACGTTTCCGCGCCGAGCAGCCACCCTATTCGATCCTCAATCGTAGCATCGAACGCGAAGTGCTGCCCGCCTGCGAGCGCTATGGAATGGGAGCGATGGTGTGGAGCCCGCTCGCGATGGGCATGCTCACCGGCAAATACCGCAAGGGCGCGCCGCAGCCCGACAGCGCCCGCGCCAAACGCTTCCCCAGGCAGATGAACGACGAGCGCCGGCTGGACGCGGTCGAACGGCTCATCCCGCTCGCCCAACAGGCAGGGCTTGCACTGGCCCACATGGCGATGGCCTTCACCATCGCCCATCCCGCCGTCACCTCGGCGATCATCGGCCCGCGCACGATGGAGCACTTCGACGATCTGCTTGCCGGCGCCGGGGTGAGCCTGACGGACGAAATCCTCGATCGGATCGACGCGATCGTCCCACCCGGCACCGACACCGGCCCGTTGGAAGCGGCCTATAACCCGCCTGCGGTAACGCTGCCCAACCTGCGCCGCCGCCCGATAGCGGAGCGCTTCGCCGCCTGACTGGCAGGGAGTGAGGCCCGGCCCTGCGAAGCAGGAGCGATCTATCCAGTGAATCGATCGCAGGGCCGAACGCCCTGAGCCATGCGAAGGGCCGGGCAGCGGCGCCTCCCCTAATTCGGGCAGCGCAAAGCGAGCGTCACTTAAAGGCGTTTCTCAAAGAACGTGTCCGGGTATGGATCGTCATTGAAACGGTCGATCTCACTCCAGCCGGTTCCACGATAAAGCTGCGTTGCCTCGGGCAGCGCGCTATTCGTATCCAGACGCAGGAGCTTGATGGATAGCTCGCGGGCGATGTTCTCGGCGGCCGTCATAAGGCGCGTTGCGAGCCCAAGACCACGCGCAGACGGGGCGACCCAGAGCCGTTTGATCTCCGCGACCTCGCCGCCATTGCCCTTCAGCCCGACACAGCCGATCGGCAGGCCATCCGACATGGCCACCAGGAATGCACCGTGCGGACGGATCATATCCTTGGCGTCGGGATCGCGAGAAAGCGATACATCGAAACCCTTCTCGAAGCGGCGTGCGAGTTCGCCGTAATATTCGTTCAGACAATAGCTGGCGTCCTCGTGCCGAGGATCTTTCTCCTCGAGCAAGATCTGCTCGCGTCTCAGCGAGGAAGCAACGATATCCATGGCGCGCAGCAGTTCGTCCGGGCGCCGATGGCGCGCCAGAAATGTTTTCGCCTGCGCATTGGAAAGCGCTTCATAAGCCTGAAACTCGGAACGGCCGGTTTCGGTCAATCGGGCAACGCGGCGACGCGCGTCCTGAGGGTTCGGTAGCGTCTCGATCAGACCCTCCTCTTCCAGACTGCGCAGCAGACGGCTCATCAAGCCGGAGTCGAGACCGAGATAATCGCGGATTACCGCAACATCCGATTGCCCCCGGCCGATTGAATTGAGGACGCGGGCAGCACCCAGCGGACGGCCGCGTCCGAGGAAAGACGTATCGAGAGCGCCGACTTCGGAGGTGACGGCACGGTTGAAGCGACGGACACGAGCGACAGGATCGTAAGTCATATTATCTGACTTTAGTCAGCTAATTCCTCCTGTCAATTCTGAGCACTCAAAGGAAGGGCATAAATGAGCTGCGCACTTCCCCGCCATCCGCCTTGCGCAGCAGCATCGCCTCGCCTATGGGATGGCAACGTTCCGAAGGCCTTCCCGTGTTCCGTTTTGCCCTTCACGCCCTGATCGTTCTCATCCTGACGCTGCTGACCCAGATCGGCGGCATCGCCTATCTCGCGGCGCTGGCCGCCTCACGCGCCTCGGGCTTACGGCGGTTTCTGGCAAAGCTTGCGATCTTCCTGCTTTGCTATGCCGGCGCCACCTTTGTCGCGAGCCTCGCCGCGCCGATCTTCGGGCGAGTTCCCATCTCCTGCGTCGCCAACGCCGCGGACAGGCTGGTGGTCCGCTCCCCGATCTATTGCCTGCTGAACCGCAACTACGTCACACCCGAGGTACGCGATCTGGCAAAGGCGCTTGCCGCCCACATGGACAAGGAATTTCCCGGAACCATTACCGTCGCGCTGGATGCGAATTTCCCCTTTGTGAACGGCTTTCCGCTGCTGCCGCACCTGTCGCATGCCGACGGGAAAAAGCTCGACTTCGCCTATTATTACAAGGATGTGGGCGGTGCCTTCCTGAATGGCGCCACCCGCTCCCCAATCGGCTATTTCGCCTTCGAGCAACCCGTCCCCGGCGACGAACTACCATGCGAAGGGCGCAACGACTGGCTCACCACCCGCTGGAACTTCGATGCGCTGCAGTCTCTGTTTCCGGCCTATCGGATCGAGGAGCAGCGTACGTCGGCCGCGATCGGCTGGTTGACGAGCGAAGGTGTGACGCGCTTCGGCCTGCAGAAGATCTTCATCGAGCCGCATCTGAAGAACGCGCTTGGGATCACCGATGGCCATATCCGCTTTCAAGGCTGCCGCGCCGCCCGCCACGACGACCATATTCATATCGAGGTCGACTAGTGGCCGCATCTGAGGAACGTAGCCGTGCGATATAGATCGCCGTCGTCATGTTGCATTCGACGCATCCGTCAAATCGGGATGCGGCTATGGCTTCCAAGGCATCGAGCAACAATTCAAAGTGCGACAGCCAAGGCCCTGTTGCACCCGGCATCTCAAAAATGACTGATTTCGGCAAGCAGCCAATCACGAAATGCCTTCACCTTGCGCTGGTGAATTGCGCGCGGCGGATAGACCACGAAATACTGCGACGCGGATGTCAGTGCCAGCCTGAAGGGTCTGACCAGCCGACCCGCGGCAAGGTCGGCAGCGACTAGCATCGTGCGCCCCAGGACCACGCCTTCCCCCTGCACGGCGGATTCGACGGCGAAGGTGGCAGAGTCGAAGGTCAGGCCGCTCTTCGGATCGACATCCCTGACATCGGCACTGCGCAGCCAGGTCGCCCAGTCGATGGGGAATCCATCGTGAATGAGGGTGTGATGCTTCAGATCGCCAGGTGCTCGCAGGGGGTGTGCGCCCTCCAGAAGCCTTGGGCTGCAGACGGGAAAGACCTCTTCGCCGGTCAGAAATTCCGATGTGAGCCCAGGATATTCGCCTCCGCCATAGCGGATTGCGATGTCGATGCCGTCGGCGAGGAAGGTCGTCAGCCGGCCTGTCGTCGATATCCGCACATCGATGTCGCGGTTGGCCTGATGGAAACGATAGAGCCGCGGCACCAGCCACCGGCCGGCAAATCCGTCTGACGTGCTGACATTGAGCGTCTTGTCCAAATGGCGGGCCGATGCGGATTTCGTCGCCGCCGCCAACAGATCGAGCGCTTCGCGGACCGACTGCGCATAAGGCTCTCCAATGGCGGTCAGACGGACCGACCGCGTTCCCCTTTCGAACAGTTGCACGTCGAGTTGCTCCTCGAGGTGCTTGATCGCCCTGCTGATCGCGCCATGCGTCACGTTCAGTTCGTCGGCGGCCCGGGAAAAGCTCAGATGGCGCGCGGCCGCCTCAAAGCTCGGCAGGGCGTTCAGCGGCGGCAATCGTCTCGGCATAGCTCGGCTCATTTGTGAGTTTTGATCACAGATCATTGCCGAAATCTGGTTTGTCGTCCAGCCATGCGCTTCATATGTTCTGGATGAGCGCCGCGTCTCGTTACGAGACGACATCGGCGCCAACGAGACGATCTGTGATTTCCTATCACCTATATCCGATGTTGCGGAGCAACCGACCATGGCAACGATTTTCCCCTTCCTCTGGTTCAACACCCAGGCTGAAGAAGCCCGCGATTTTTATCTCTCTGTCTTCAGAAACGCGAAGAAACTCGGCTCCACGGAGGTGCCGGACTGGGTCTCAGGAACGAACCGCACTGTGCCAATCGCCACCTACGATTTCGCGCTCGAAGACCTCAGGCTCAGGACATTCAACGCAGGCCCCGGCGACGGCTTCAACGACGCCGTCTCGTTCTTCATCGAAACCAGGGATCAGGCCGAGACCGACTATTACTGGGAAGCGTTGACATCGCGCGGTGGCTCGGAGCGGGCCTGCGGCTGGCTGCGGGACAAATTCGGCGTCAATTGGCAGGTCTGCCCGGAGATCACGCTCCGCCTTATCGGCGATCCCGACCGCAAGAAAGCGGAGCGGACGCTCCAGGCCATGTACAAAATGCAGAAGATCATCATCGCCGATCTTGAAGCGGCCTATGCCGGCTAGATGCCGTCCACGCTCCGAACCTCATCAGCAAACGAGAGCAGCCATGACCTCGCTCACAGGAAAAACCATTATTATTTTCGGCGGTAGTTCTGGCATCGGCCTCGGCGTTGCCGCGGCCACTCTCGAACGCGGCGCCAATGTCGTCATCGCCGGGCGCTCCGAGGAAAAACTGCAGGCTGCGGAAGAAGAGCTCGGCGGGCCTCCCCACCTGCGAAGCTTTGCCGCCGATCTCGAGCGGGAGGCCGATCTCACTCGCCTCTTCGAGACGGTTGGGGAGTTCGACCACCTCGTTACCACGGCCGGCACGCCGCCGCCGGGCGCACCGATCGAAGCCCTCGACCTCGACGTCATCAGGCGCTTCGTCGACAACAAGCTGATCGGCACCATCGCCCTCGCCAAGCATGCATCGCCATATCTCAAGCGTGGCGGGTCGATGACGATTACCTCGGGGATCAACAAGGATCGGCCGCCCGTACCGGGCGGAGCGGTCGTGGCGGCGATTGCCGGTTCATTCAGCTACTTCGCCCACGGCCTGGCCCTCGAACTTGCGCCTTCGCGGGTCAACGTCGTCTCCCCCGGCTGGGTGGATACCCCAATGTGGGATGTACTCGTCGGAAGCGCCAAATCCGGCTATCTCAAGGACATGGCCGGGCGCCTGCCCGCAGGCCGCATCGCCACCCTCGCCGATGTCGCCAGCGCCTACATCTACCTCATGGAGAGCGATTTCACGACCGGCGAGACGATCCATGTGGATGGCGGTCAAAGACTGATCTAGCCGGGATGAACCGCTCTCATCTCTATGCGATCGTCTAGGGAGTGCGGTAAACGGCAATCGGTCCCGAACCCCGTCACCCCTCTCCTTCGGTCTTGGCAAGCAGCCTGGCCAGTTCTTCGAGCTCTCCGGTCGAAAGGTGCCGGAGTTCCGCCGGCGGGCGATAATGCTCCGTCAAAAGCTCATCCTTGGTGGCCGCGCCCTTGCCGGTCAGCCGTACCAGCTTGACGCGGCGGTCACGTTCCGGGGTTACGCGTTCGGCAAGACCCGCACGCTCCAGCCGGTCGACCAGCCATGTCGCGGTCGAGGCGTCGCACCCCCATTGGCGGGCAAGCATGCTGATCGGCTCCCCCTCGTCGTGCAAGGTGAACAGAGCCCTGGAATCGTTTGGCGTCAGCCCCCTCGCCTGAAGGCTTTCCAGCCGCTGTGGCGCCGATTTCATCAAGAGATCGAACATCATCCGCCACGCCGAGGCGGCGGCTTTGGCATGGCGGTCGGAGGCAGAAGGCATCAAATATCCTCACAACACACTTGAAAAATAGTTTTATTACTCAAATTATCGTATCAATCAAACCTTATCGGCGACTTCCCCGGAAAGTCCATTGGGCGTCCACCTTGCTAGGGAGCCATGCCATGCGTTCAGCTGTCGCCATCCTCTTCCTGATCGAAACCTGTCTTTATGCCATTGCCTCGCTCACCCATGCCGGGTTCGTCCTAGAAGGACACGAACACCGGCAGGCGATGATTGCCGAAGCGGTGATATCAGCGGTACTCCTTCTCGGCCTGATCTCGCTCGGCCTTGACCGATCATGGAGCCGAACGGCTGCGATCTTCGCCCAGTCCTTCGCCCTCCTCGGCACCATCGTCGGCGCCTTCACCATCGCCGTCGGCGTCGGCCCGCAAACCAACCTCGATTACATCACCCATACCGTGATGATCCTGCTCCTGGTCACTGGCCTCGTCTGGCTGGCAAGGAGCCGGAGCGCCTCTTCTCTCGGATAGGGATCGGGCCACGACGCCTATCTCAACGGCAGTTCGAAGCTTCGCTTCAGCGTTTCCATCGGCACCTCGGTCTTGACGCTGAGGACGCTCGGAATGCGCGTCAAGTGATCGGCCTGAAAACGCCAATAGCTATGCAGATCGGCGGTGACGATCCGAAGCACGGCGTCGCATTCCCCTGTCGTCAAGTAGCATTCCATCACCTCGGGAAACCGCCTGACGGCTTCGGCGAAGCGGAGGGTGACCTCGGCATCCTGGGTCTTGAACCAGACGCGGGCAAAAACCGTCAGCCCCGCCCCGACTTTTGCAGGGTCCAGCACGGCGACGTAGCGATCGATGATCCCGGCCTCCTCCAGCAGCCGAACGCGACGCAGGCACGGTGACGGCGACAGGCCTACCTCCTTTGCCAGATCGACGTTCGAAATACGCCCGTCACGCTGAAGCACACGCAGGATATGGCGGTCGATCGGGTCCAGGATGACTGGCATTTCATAGCTCCGATTCATACTGTAGTGGCATGATATGCTAAATTTTTGCAATTTCCCGGATGCTTCGCAAGCTCATTGCGCAGGACTTGGCCTATCGTTCCAGCATCGAGATGGAGATGGGTAAATGACGAAGATAGAGAAAATTGTGCTTTCTTATTCGGGCGGGCTGGATACCTCGATCATCCTCAAATGGCTGCAGGAGACCTACGGATGCGAGGTGGTGACGTTCACCGCCGATCTCGGCCAGGGCGAGGAGCTCGAGCCGGCGCGGGCCAATGCGGAGATGGTGGGAGTCAAGGACATCCGCATCGTCGATCTGCGCGAGGAGTTCGTCAGCGACTTCGTCTTTCCGATGCTGCGGGCGAACGCGCTCTATGAGGGGCAGTACCTGCTGGGCAGTTCCATCGCACGGCCGCTGATTGCCAAGCATCTGGTCGGCATAGCCCGGGAGGTTGGCGCCGACGCCGTTGCCCACGGCGCGACCGGCAAGGGCAATGATCAGATCCGGTTCGAGCTGGCGGTCAATGCGCTCGACCCGTCGATTAAGGTCATTGCTCCCTGGCGCCAATGGAACATCCGCTCCCGCATGCAGCTTCTGGAATATGCCGAGAAGCATCATATCCCGGTGCCGAGCGACAAGCGCGGCGAAGCGCCGTTCTCGATCGACGCCAACCTGCTGCACACCTCGACCGAAGGCAAGATTCTCGAAAATCCGGCGGAGGTCGCGCCCGATCATGTCTATCAGCGCACGGTCGATCCCGTCGACGCGCCCGACACACCCGAGATCGTCACCATCGGCTTCGATTGGGGCGATCCGGTTTCCGTCAACGGCAAGTCCATGACACCGGCCGCATTGCTGACCGAGCTCAATGGACTGGGCGGCCGGCATGGCATCGGGCGGCTCGATCTGGTCGAAAACCGCTTCATCGGCATGAAGTCGAGGGGAATATACGAAACGCCGGGAGGCACGATCCTGCTCACGGCACATCGCGGCATTGAATCGATCACGCTCGACCGCGCCGCCGCCCATCTGAAGGACGAGATCATGCCCCGCTACGCCGAGCTGATCTACAATGGTTTCTGGTTCGCTCCCGAGCGGGAAATGCTGCAAGCCCTGATCGACCACAGCCAGGCTTTCGTCAGCGGCGAAGTGACGCTCAGGCTCTACAAGGGAAGCGCCTCGGTCATCTCCCGCGCCTCCCCCTGCTCCCTCTACTCCGCCGACCTCGTCACCTTCGAAGAAAGCACCATCGCCTTCGATCATCACGACGCGGAAGGTTTCATCAGGCTCAACGGATTGCGGCTCAGGAGCTGGGTCGCCCGCAACGGCAGATGACCGCCCGATCTTACGGCAGCCAGCGCACTCAACGCTCACGACGCTCCAAACGCCTTCACTTCGACCGGCAGGAACCGGACGAAACGAGCGGTTCGGATCCCAATAAGCTGCGAGGGTCAGATGGGCGGATAGGTCAATGCCCACATTGACGGCATCTTCCCTCGCGGTTGGCCGAAGCAGTCCAGGCATCCATGGAGAAGCCCCGAATCCAATTTCAAACGATTTTTAAAATAGCCACTCCGAAAGCTAATCGATTTTAATTTTATCGTTAAAATTTTCTTGTTGCAGCGCAAAAGAATTTAGACATTAATTTTTGCAGATGCTCAGTTTATTCGTTGGAGAACTCGCATGACTGTGACATTTCCGCTAACCGAAAAGCGCGACGCCGAGACATTGCTGAAACACTTGACGTCGCACAATCTCAGCGTTCCGGGAAACTGCGTCGTGTCGCTCAAGGCGCAGGTCGCCCAGGTCTCATCCTCTCATACGACCGCGCTCGGCACCGCCCGTACCGCCTGATAGCGATTGAATGTCCCGGCATCGCCGTCGACAATAGGATCGAAGCGATCCTGGCTGGATCGCCCATGCGGGATGGATGAAACCCGAGCGCGTCGATAGCCTATCTCGCGGCAGGCAACCCCATGCCGGCGAGCTTCAGGATATCCTCGACCTTGGCGTCGGGATCGGCGCCGGGTTCGACCTGGCCGTCTATCATCAGCAAGGCGAGGCCATGCGTCAGCGACCAGAGAAAGAGCGCGGCGTTCGGCACGTCCTCGGGCGTCAGCCGCTTTTCCAGGTCGTCCTTCATCTGCCGGTAGACCTGCATCCGCAAGGCGCGTATCGCCTCATTTCCTTTGGAATAGGCCTGAAAGCCCTCCCCGAACATCAGCCGGTAGAGACCGGGATTCGCGCGGGCAAAGGCGACATAGGCGATGCCGCCGGCGAGCAGATTGCGTCGAGGACCGGCTAGCGCGGCATCGATGCTTTCGCTGAGTTCGGCAAACCCTTGTTCGGCGAGTGCTGCCGCGATGGCGTCCAGGCTGTTAAAATAATGGTATGCCGCCGGAGCCGAGACGCCGGCACGACGGCCGATCTCCCGCATGCTCAGCGCAGTCGGGCCTCCCTCCTCCAGCAGCGCCCGCGCCACGGACAGCAGCGTGGGGCGCAAATTGCCGTGATGATAGCGGGTCAATCCGTCGTGCGTGGCCATGTCTCGATCTAATCTTTACAGTGTTAAAATAATGCTCTAGTCTGCCTCCCATGACAAGGGCATGATGAGAGGAGATCGCGATTGGGGGCTGTATCCTCCAACGTCCCTCATTGGGCGGCATCCCCAATGCCTTCATTTTTTTGGGCGCGCGGCATCCTCCAATCCACCTCATCCTGAAGGGCGAAGCCTCGAAGGACACGCTCAACACTACTTCTTGCATGCATCCGACGCCCGCCTCGCCCTTCGAGGCCCTGCGGTCACCTCAAAGTGAGGCTCTCCTGGGCGCCGCGTCCCGGCACTGACAAGGTTTACAAACCAAGGTTTACAGAGAAAGAGGCCTTCATGCGAGCATCCGAACCAAGCCGCACCGCGATGGGTGCGGCAGCCTATCGAGCAGCACACCAGCGTGTGGATGGCGGCGCCATTTTCTTTGACCCCTACGCCCGCCGCATCCTCGGCGAGGCGGCCTGCGCCGAGGCCGATCTGAAAGCGCAGGACCCCGCCACGCGATCCTTTCGCCTGTTCGTGGCGGCGCGAAGCCGATATGCCGAAGACTGCCTTGACCTCTCCGTCGCAAGGGGCGACAGGCAAGCCGTCATCCTCGGCGCCGGGCTCGACACCTTTGCACTGCGCAATCCCCATGCCGGCCTGAAGGTCTTCGAAGTCGATCATCCCGCCACGCAGAGCTGGAAGCAGATGCGGCTCAGCGAGACCGGACTGACGCAAAGCCTGCCGACATTCGTTCCCGTCGATTTCGAACATGAGGATTTGAAAACGCGTCTCGTCGATTCCGGCTTCGAGCCCGAAGCACCGTCTTTCTTCATCTGGCTTGGCGTCGTGCCATATCTCACGGAGGCGTCGGTCTTTACGCTGTTGCGCTTCGTCGCCAGCCTGCCGAGCGCATCCATCGTCTTCGACTACGGTGAACCCCTCGAAAACTATTCGCCCGAACGCCGTGCCCGCGCCGCGGAAATGGGCGCGCGCACGGCCGCGGCCGGCGAGCCATGGCTGACGCACTTCGATCCCGAGGATCTTGCGAACCGATTGCTGAGCCTGGGCTTCACATCTCTGGAGGATATCGGCCCGACCGAAATGGCAAAACGCTTCTTCGGTCTGCCCCGGGATGCGCCGGACCGCGGCGCCGGTCCCCGCATCATATTCGCCGGGAAATAGGGAAATCCCCGAGATGTCGAGTTGCTGCAATCGAGCTGGCCTCAGCTGTCGTAGACGACAGCAATCTTGTTTCCGGCCGGTCACGCACATAAGCGGAATACCAGTTCGGCCCGTAGTGCGGACGTAAACCAGGCGCGCCGTCGTCCGTTCCGCCGTTTGTCAAGGCAGCATCGTAAAAAGCGTTCACCTCGGCATGGGACTTGGCCATGAAACCAACCATCGAGCCATTTCCGGCGCTCGCCGGTTCGCCGTTGAACGGCGTGCAAACCCATAGAACGAAACCGTCACCCTTCCCGCCTTCGGAATAGGCGCTCCATCCGGGAAATTCCCCATGTTTGCTCCACCCGATCGTTGCCAAGGTCGCATCATAAAAGCCATTCGATTTGACGGAATCGATTGCGCCGACGGTTGCGTAGACACGCATGGTCTTCCCTTTTGCTGCTCCAAGATCGGGTGAATTCACATTGCAAACATGAGAACATAAAAAGAACACCCGATTGAGGTCATGCGAAAAATTAGCGGATCGCTGCAGCAGGTCGAAAACTAACTAGGGCGGCGATAGTGGATCTCTTTGCTACCTGCGAGCTCGAAACCCCTCCCCACTCGCCGCACCAAACTATTGCAATCTCATAGATAAACGCTTCATTGGCGATATATGAACGAGAGTCCTGCACCAATGACCCATCTCAAACATGGCATACTCGCCGCGGCCATCATGCTGGCAGCAACGATGACATACCCGCATCCGGCGCATGCGCAACCGTGTGAGCAGGAAAGCTTCGAAGAGGCGAAATACGTTGTCTGTGCGCTTGAACCAGGTAAAGCCGACCTGCGATTGTTCTGGAAGAATGCCGATGGCGCGCCATATCGCGCTTTTTCAAGCCTAGCCGAAGCCGTTCACGCCGAGGGGCGAATGCTGGCTTTCGCCGTCAACGCCGGGATGTACCGGGTCGATTTTTCCCCGATGGGGCTTTACGTTGAGAACAGCAGGGAATTGCAGCCCGCCAATACGACAAAGGCCGAAAGCTCCTCGGGCCAGGTACCGAATTTCTATAGGAAGCCGAACGGCATATTTTTTCTGAGTGAAGCAAGCGCCGGCATACTCCCGACCGATGAATTTCTGAAGCATCGCCCCAAAGTGCGGTTCGCCACGCAATCCGGCCCGATGCTTGTCATCGCTAACAAACTGAACCCGATCTTCATCGTCGGATCGACGGACCGGACCCGCCGCAGCGGTGTCGGCGTCTGCGACGGTGGCGCGGTTCGTTTCGCGATCAGCGAAGACGGGGTGAATTTCCACGATTTTGCACGGCTCTTCCGCGACCATCTGAAATGCCCCGACGCCTTGTTTCTCGATGGCGGACGCGGTGTCGGACTTTACAATCCCGAAATGGGCCGCAACGACCGATCCTGGCACGGCGGCTACGGCCCTATCTTCGGGCTCGTCGAATAGCGCATGAGGGAATCCGCTTTCAGCCGGACCTGGCATCTCATCAGTTTGCCTTCGGAACCGAAGCGGGAGGTCGCCGTTACCAGGGGACGGATGGTGCCATCGTGGTCGCGCCTGCCCGACCTGCTCGACGGATTGATCATGACCACCCTGCCCCCGTTTCCCTTCCCGGCAATAGGCAGGACGGTCGCCGCCATCGTCAAGGGTGCGGCGATGGAGAAGGTGCCAATCCCGTACGCGGATGCATCATGCTTGGGAGGGCGAGCCTTTCAAAAACCGCCTGCTTCGCATAGGCTCCCGGCCTGCAAAATAGGAAAGCCGGATGGAATACATCGATTCACTCGCCTTGCTCGTCAGCGTCTACATCGTCTCCCTCGTCAGCCCCGGACCGAATTTCATCATCGTCACCAACACAAGCATGACGGTATCACGCGCCGCCGGGCTCTTTGCGGGTCTCGGCTTGCGTTCGCATCCCTGACCTGGGCCGTCATGGCGATGGCGGGGCTTGGCTTTCTGCTGACGCATTTCGATTGGCTGCATGTGACGTTGCAGGTGGTCGGCGCGCTGTATCTGATCTGGCTGGGCCTGAAGATGATCCGCGGCGCGGCCAAGCCGTTGAAGACGACGGGGCCGACCGAAGTCACATGGCGCTCCGCGATGCGCCTCGCTTACGTCGTCAGCATGACCAATCCGAAATCAGTGGCTTTCTTCGGAAGTATCTTTGCGCTTGTCATCCCTGCACATGCGCCGATCTGGCTCTATTGCGTCATCGCCCTGACCTGCTTCCTCCTTTCGGCCCTCTGGTATTGCGGCCTGGCCTTTTTCTTTTCGAACCCGCGCGTTTCCGCCAGCTTCCTGCGGTTCAAGGCCGGCATCGAGCGCGTGATGAGCGCCGCCCTGATCCTCATCGGCAGTCGCCTGCTCCTAGCCCGCTGATGTTATCCCGGTTTTCGTGAGGACCAGCCACTCAGGTCGTAGGCGAGGCCGGCAAGGGTTCGTCGATATCTTCGGGAATGAAGCCGCCGGTCTGGCGTTTCCATAGGCGCGCGAACAAGCCGTCTTGTTCGACCAGTTCGTCCGGCCTGCCCTCCTCCACGATGCGCCCGTGATCGAGCACGACGATCCGGTCCATCCTGGCGATGGTCGACAGGCGGTGTGCAATGGCGATCACCGTCTTTCCCTCCATGACGAGGTTGAGCCTTTCCTGGATGGCGGCTTCGGATTCGCTGTCGAGGGCGGAGGTCGCCTCGTCGAGCACCAGGATCGGCGCGTCCTTCAGGAGAACGCGGGCGATGGCTACGCGCTGGCGCTGGCCGCCTGACAGTTTGATGCCGCGGTCGCCGACGAAGGCCTCGTAGCCCTTGCGGCCTTCGCCGTCGGAAAGATCGGCGATGAAGACATCGGCACTCGCAATCTTCGCCACCGCTTCGATCTCGTCCTTCGTCGCCTCCGGCCGGCCGTAACGGATATTGTCGCCGACCGAACGGTGCAGCAGCGCGACGTCCTGCGCGATGACCCCGATGGAGCGGCGCAGGCTCGCCTGGGTGACGGCGCGGATATCCTGCCCGTCGATGAAGATCGCACCATCCTCTATGTCGTAAAAACGCAGCAGCAGGCTCACCAGCGTCGTCTTGCCGGCACCGGAGAGGCCGACGAGCCCTACCTTTTCGCCGGGCCGAACCGTCAGCGACAGGTCATCGATAACAGGCTTGCCGGACTTGTAGGCGAAGCGGACATTTTCGAAACGGATTTCACCACGCTCGACCACGAGGTTCTTCGCATCCGTCCGGTCGGTGATAGTGGGCGGTGTCGTCATAACAGGCATGGCATCCTTGATCGTGCCGATCGCCTGGAAGATCTGTTGGCCCATTTGCAGGAAGGTGAAGGTGTGGCCGGACAGCCGTTGGAGGACATAGACGGCGCCGGTAAATTCGCCGATCGTCACGAACCCCTCGACGAGGCCGGTAAAGCCGATCGACAGAATGGACAGCCAGTGCAGCACGTTGAGGACGACGACCGTCAGCTCGGCTGTGCGATAAATGCGTTGTTCGCTTTGCTGCGTCTCGATCGACTTGCCGATAATACCGCGGATGGTGCCCGCCTCGCTGTCTTCAGCGGCGAACTGCTTGACCATCTGCATGTTGGTGTAGAGATCGGTGATGGCGCCGGCGATCAGGCTGCGCCGCTTGGCGGAGCGGCGAGCGCGCTCGGTAAAGATCGGTGCCAGCCTGACGGCGAGCAGGACGTTGAGCGTGATCCAGATGACGGTCGGCACGGCGAGTTGCCAGGACAAGGCGCTGAGTAGGATCACGGAGCCCACCATCTGCATCAGGAAGCGTGGAATGGACTGGAAGGCGGAAATGAGCTGCTGCTGGACAGCAGAGGCCACCTGCTGCAGGAGCGAGGCGACCTGGCCGGCGTAGAGATCATGGAAGAAGCCGAGATCCTGCCGCTCCACCGCCTTGTGGCCCTGCCACTGGATGGCGGCCGGCATGCCGATGCCGAGCGTATGCGAAGTCAGCGTGTTGACGAGGAACGAGGCGATCGGCATGGCCGGAAAGAGCAGCAGGCCGAGGAAGGTCAGCAGCGGCCATTCACTCGCCAGGAAAGCGGATGCACCCTGTTGCGTAACACCGTCGACGATGACCGACAGCCCCCAGACAATGCTTAGATTCATGGCCTCGTTCGCCATGGTGCAAAGCGTCACCACAATCAGCACGCCGCGAAACATCGAGATGAAATGCAGGAGCACTGCCACCGGCCCCTTGGACGGCAGTGGCCGGTAGGGAATATCGAGCGGCCGGATCAGGCTTTCGAAAGGACGATAGATCGCATCTGAAATCGACATGGGCCACTCGGATTAAAATCGGGAGGAGGCGTGGACTCAGCTACGCAAGGTGGCAGACAATCATCTTCAGGCTGCAGTCTCAATTAGAAATTTCAGAAAATCGCTGAAAAAGCCGTGACACGAGACGTCCGCAGCACGCGATTGTTTTCAATCCGGACGGACATCACTCGCCCCGGGCCAGGGCTGCGGCCTGTTCCAGCGAGATCTTCCCGACCAGGGGGTCGGCATGACGGTGGGCGAGCCGCCAGTCTGATCCATGCCGGCGATAGACCTGAGTCACGCGCAGCGACCAGTTCTGGTCGGGCAGACCGCCTACCTCACCATGCTGGCGCTCGATCATCACCAATACGATCAGGTCGCCACTGACATAGGACTTTTCCACCTCGAGGGTTCCGCCGCCATTGCGGAAGAACCGGGCGAGCTCGGCCAGACGCTCCGGACTGTCGTCGAAGCCATGGCTCGCCGGACCACCGAAGGGCTGCATCAGGGTGAAATCGTCATCGAGCCGGATGAGGCTCGCCCACCTTGTCATGTCGCCGGCCATGAAAGCCGCCGCCTGTTGTTCTGTGCGGCTGATGATGTCTGGCAATGCCTGATCGGATGCCGGGGCGGCATGCGCAACGCGCCCTGTCGCGGCGATCGCCATTGCCAGAGCGGCTCGACGGGAAATGCTTTTGGACTCGCGCATGGGCTCATTGTCGCCAAGCGATGTTTTGTTCTTAAAGGGGGACATGGGGTCTTCCTGTCGGTGGCAGCCGTCGGATGGTCGTTATCTCCCATTTTCAGGGTAATGAATCCAATGATATGATTTCAGCAATATGCTGAACCACATTGATCTATCCAGAATCGACCTCAACCTGCTCGTGCTGTTCGAGACTGTCATGGAGGAGCGCCATGTCGGGCGTTCGGGGCAGCGGTTGAACCTCTCGCCATCCGCGATCAGTCACGGCCTTGGCCGGCTGCGCATGCTGCTGGGCGACCCACTATTTCTTAAAACACCGAAGGGCGTCGTTCCGACAGATCGGGCCGAAGAACTTGCGGCACCCATCGCCGACATATTGGCACGTGTTCGCAGCGTGGTGGCGACAGCGGAGCCATTCGATCCAGCCCACTCTCAGCGACGATTTACGATCGGCGCGCCGGATGGCGTTTCGTCTGTGTTTCTACCGCCATTGCTCGACCTGCTGGCCAAGTTCGCTCCCGGCATCGCAATCAGCGTCCGGCAATTGCTGCCCAAACAAGGCGAGCCATCGCCTGATCTGGCTTGGCGCGATGCGCTAGCCGCGTTGGAAGCCCGTGATATGGACATCGCCATCATTCCTCAGGCCGGGTTTCCAATCCGCTTTGCAAGCCTGCTGCTCTACGAGGAGGATTTTGTCATCGCTGCCCGTCAGTGCCACCCTTTTCTGATAGATCAGACCCTGGCCACCTACTGCGCCGCGCAGCACCTTGTGGTCTCGCATCTGGGCGATACACATGGCTTTGTCGACAATCTGTTGGCCAGCCATGGATGCTCCAGGCGGGTGGCGCTGACGGTCCCGAACTTCATGCTCGCGCTCGCCGTGCTTGCGGAGACAGATTTTATCTCGGCCTTGCCACGCCGTTTCGTCGAAATGCATGCAGCGCGGTTCGGCGTCGTCAGCGTCAATCCTCCCCTGCCACTCGGACGCTTCGCCATAAACGCGACTGCGCCAAAGGCGGCAATACGTGACGAAGGCGTGGCCTGGCTGGTAAGACTCCTGCAGGCATCCATGGATAACGCGATAGATAAAACCGGAGCTCACAGCGGAAGTCCTCCGGCCCGGAGAAAGGCAGGCACTTGAGCCGCCGATAGCATAAGACCTGGCGCCTGGATCGCCCAATTGCGGTCATCGCGCGATTGAGGCAGGATGCCGTCCTTGAACAGAGAGCAGGATCGAACCGACGCTCATGCTGACGGGCTCATGTCATTGCGGCAAGGCAAGCTGGACACTCGAAGGTGATCCGGGCTCGATCACCGCCTGCAACTGCACGCTCTGCCGACGCTACGGTACGCTATGGGCCTATGACTACGAAGGAGAGCGCATCGCTCTCACCGGTGAGACCGCCTCCTACGCCCGCGCCGACAGGGACGAGCCGTCTCTCGAAATATTGTTTTGCCCATCCTGCGCCTGTGTCTTGAGTTGGCGCGGCCTGCGGCTTCCAAAGGATGGCCGCCGGCGCATGGCCGTCAACATGCGGCTTGCGCCGCCGGATCTCGTTCAGCATCTGCCTATCGATCATTTCGACGGCCTGGACACGTTTGAAGACCTTCCATCCAAGGGGCGCTGCGTGCGCGATCTCTGGTTCTGAGCCGACTGCGAAGATCGCCCCGGGCCGGATCGCGCCAGATGCGAACCCTGGCAAAACATCGTCCTGCGCAAGGCCATCTCAGCCGCGCCGCGCCGCCTCGATCGCCGCAATGTCGATCTTCCTCATGGTCATCATCGCGTCAAAAGCACGCTTTGCCTGGCCACCGCCTGCCGAGAGCGCTTCGGAGAGGATGCGCGGCGTAATCTGCCAGGACACACCCCACCTGTCCTTGCACCAGCCGCACTCGCTTTCCTGGCCGCCATTGCCGACGATCGCGTTCCAATAGCGATCGGTTTCTTCCTGATCGTCGGTTGCGATCTGAAATGAGAAGGCTTCGTTGTGTTTGAACGCAGGACCGCCGTTCAGGCCGATGCAAGGAATGCCGGCAACGGTGAATTCCACGACCAGTACGTCTCCCTGCTTGCCGTCAGGATAATCTCCCGGTGCACGATTGACCGCACCCACGGCGCTATCGGGAAAAGTCGCGGCATAGAAACGGGCAGCCGCCTCAGCCTCTTTGTCGTACCATACGCAGATCGTGTTCTTTGCCATTGCGCTGTCCTTTCGCTCTTCGTTTCGCATTGCCCACTGAAATAAGAGGCAAACCGTCTTTCTCCAGCCCATGGAAGCAATTTTACGCGGACGATCGCGAGACGAGAATCGACTATGATCGCAGAGAGGAAGGGATAAGCGTGACCATCACCCCTGAACAATTTCTAGCCCGCATTCGGCTTAATCCGGTCAACCATCTGCTCCTGGAGAAATTGCCGGCTCTGGGCCTGCCCGCAATGTATGCTGACGGCTGGCTGCCTCTTTCAGACAGTATGGAACTTGAAGACCGGAAATGATCCAGAGCACGGCATCAAAGATCATGACATTTTTTATTTTGACGACCACGATCTCTCATGGGAAGCCGAGGACAAAGTAATCCGTCGTGGCAAGGCCTTGCTGGGAGACCTCGCAGACAAAGTTGACATAAAGAACCAGGCTCGCGTCCACCTCTGGTATGGCGAGAAGTTTGGCAAAGACTTCCCTGCCTTCAAATGCACTGAAGACGGCGTTGATCGTTATCTCATCTCCTGTACTCGGCTAGGGGTGAGAGTTCATGACGCCAGCCTCTATGCACCCGATTACCTCGACGATATGTGGCACGGCATACTCAGGTGAACCCACTTAACGCTCAGCCCGAATTGTTCGCCCGCAAATGCAGACAATATCAGCAGCGCTGGCCGTGGCTGCGTGTCGAGCCAGCGGCATCGAGCGAGGAGGTCCAATGAGGTCCTTGCTAGCTTTGAGCCAGTAGAAAAACGTCGGGCTCGCCTGGATCACGCCAATTGCGGTCATCATTGAACTGTCGCACGACCTAGCTGCTACAATCGGCCCTCGGGCGGGTAGCTCAGCTAATTGTTTCATCAATTCATTTTGGACAACACCAATGATTTACCTGCTTCGCCACGGCGAGACCATTTGGAACACCTTAGGTCGGTTCCAGGGCCAAAAAGATTCACCGCTTACAGAGCGCGGCATCGAACAGGCAGAACAGATGGCGAAGCTTCTGAAAAAGGAAATGGCAGGGAGCCAACAATCATTCCAACTCCATGTCAGCCCTCTCGGCAGAACGCAGGAGACTGCGGCTCGCATCGAACGGGTGTTGCCGCTGGCGGCCCGTCCGGAATCGCGGCTAATGGAGGTGACTGTCGGTTCTTGGGACGGCATGACCAAGTTCGAGATCGACAACGAGTTTCCAGGAATGCTGGACGGGTCCGACGCTTTCGATTGGTATTTCAAATCTCCAGACGGGGAGAGCTTCGATGCTGCCTGTGCGCGAGCAAAGGACTGGATCGTAGGCATACATGGACCGACAGTTGCGATTTCTCACGGGCTGTTTGGCAGATTGGTGCGTGGAGTATATGCCGGCCTTTCAAAGCAGGAAATGCTGGAATTGCCCGTTCCCCAAGACGGGTTTTATTGTCTTTGCGACGGTGAGTTCAGTTTGGTAAGCGGTTCGGCTGATATGATATCCGACGTGGTCGCTGAGGAAGGGTTCCTCCCTGAGTGCCAGCCCGGCCGCCAATGCTGACTATAACGCGGCTCAATGCCATCGGTTGACGCCTCGACTTGCGAACATCGACCTTCAGGCCCCTTAGAGTGAGGCTCTTTTGGTGCTGCATCACCGCTGGAGTCGAGCCACCGGTGATAAAACTTAACTGAGCTAGCCACTGGAAAATCACTGGGCAAGCGCGTCGCATGGATGAGGTTCGACGCGGCTCTAAAACATATCCCGCCCGTCGCTGCGCGGGTCGCCGGCCACGCGGTGCGGCTCGTAGAGGCCGCTCAGCGCTTTGCGCCGCCACGGCCGGGCAATATCGCCGTGATTGTCGTCGATATCGGCGAGCGATATCGCGGCCGTTCCATCCGCAGGGCATTGCGCGGCCCACCGGCCACCGGGAGCGACAATCCCGGAAGAGGCCGGATCGGCTAAACCGGGATGTGCCAGTATGGAGAAACTCACCCAGTACCTGTTGCTCGCCGCATACCCCTGCACCTCGGCGGCGAAGGAGGTATCATTGGCCGACGTCCCCCCAGTGGACGAAAACAGCACGCAGTGGACATCGAGCCGCTCGTATTCGGTGAAAATTTGAGGAAAGTTGCACTCCATGCCGAGCGCACAGCCGAAGCGGATGCCGTCGACCTCGAAGGTCACGGGGATCGAACCCGGCGTGTACATGAAGGAGATCTTGGTGTTGGACAGCAGCCGCTCGTCGTAGCGCGTCACCAGTTCGCCGCGATCGGAGACGACATAAAGGCTGTTGTGCGGCCGGTGCGGCGGCGTCAGCGGATGCACCGAGCCGATGATCGCCCAGAGGCCGAGTTCGTGCGCCAGTTTGCGCGTTGTATCCAGCTCCTCACGCAACACGGCCCATTCGAACCGCCGCCAATCGGACGGCCCGATCTCTCTTGGCCCGATTTCCGACATGATGCGCTTGTTCGGCGATGATGTCGTTCCTTCGGGAAAGTGAATAAGCCGCGCCCCTGCCTCTCGCGCCTGCCGCATCAGCAGGCGCATCTCCTGTCCGCTCTGGCGAAGCTTGTCGGCATCGCGGGGATCGTCGGCATGGGTGGTCTGGGCCACGGCAAGACGCAAGCGCCTTGCCTCAGGCAGTGCATCGTTCGCCGACCTGGGAAGAACATGCATGCGGGCGGCGGTGTAGGATTCACCCGTCTTGGCGGCGCGCGCACGCACCCGCCGCTTGAAATTTCCATTCTCAGTCATATCAGGGCCTCTCACGTTCCGGACATCGTTCCCCAGCAACAGGCCCGAAACATCAGGACCAAGGATCACGACCCGAGACGAAAGTCCCTTTGCCTCCGGTTGAAGACCCTGCTGGGGAAGGTCCTGGGAGGTTCGGCGTTAGGCCACGCCGACACAAAGATGCCGAGGCGACCGCGATTCGTCAATTCGGGGAATGGCCGGGATAGGCCGGCGCCGAGGCTGCCTACTTCGGGCGGTCCACCTTATCCACGCGCCACGGCGGATCGGTGCGGTTCGATCCGGCGAAATAAAGGATGATGCGGTTACCGCCGGGGTCGAAAAGCTCCGCCTCGCGCCAGAGCCAGCTCTTATCCTCCGGTCCGGTGACGAAACGAAGACCGGCCTCGCTGAGACTGCCGACCGTCTCGTCCAGCTTCTCGCACTCGAAATACACCGTGGTGCCGCCACCGCCGCCTTCGCCCTGATGCAGGGAGAAGGTGCTGTCCCCGTCCGGGCAGACGAAGCGCGCATAGCGAGGACGGGCGTCGACGACGGGCTTGAGACCGAGAGCGCAGTAGAAGTTCCAGCCCGCATCGAGGTCAGGCATCGTAACGGTTACCTGGTTCAGGCGCATGACTTATCCCCTCAGCTGAGTTCGCCCTACACTGTGCGGCAGTTTGGCACCACGACATTCATAAAAACAAAGACATGAAGCCATCGGATGAATCAAATTCTAAGCGAACAGTTTTAGTGTCATCGACACAAAACTCGTGGCAGACTACGCAAGCTGCGCACACGCCGGCGCGCCGATCCAGGAGGCCGAAGCCATGCACAAGTTCACCGTATCAATCACCCGTGAGATCGAGGCCGACACCGCCGAGGAGGCCGCCTTGCTCCTGTATCAGGACCTATCAAGGGGACCGATCCCCGACCGCTACTCGGTCACCGACGAGACGAAGGCTGCCACGGAGGTGAAGCTGGACCGGCAAAAGGCAGACGACTTCGCTAGCATCGATCACACCGCCGACCCCGGCAACTGGTAAGCACCTGACGACCAGAAGAGATCCCTGCTTTGCGCCGGGAGCGCAAGTGCGGTAGTTGCAGATCCCGTTCGCCGGCGTAATGACGATGCAAACAGCCGTCCGTCGGGAATATCGCCAGCCAAGGAAAGTCCGTGACCTCACCAATCAAAATAGCCGTCGCCGGCGCGAATGGCCGCATGGGTCGTGCCATCCTGCCGCTGCTGGCGGCCGATCCGGATTTTGCGTTCGTCGGCGGCATCGGCCGCGAGGGCTCCGCAGGCGCCGGGCTGATTGACCGTTCGTCCGCGATTAAGGCCGCCGACGTGATCCTGGATTTCACGACGGGACGTGCTGCCGCCGAACTTGCCGGCCTGTGCGCTTCCGCCGGCGGACCTGCCCTGGTGATCGGGGCGACGGGTTTCGAGCCGGATGAGCTCGAACGGATCGCAGAGGCCGCCCGCGCGATTCCGATCCTGCGCTCCGGTAATTTCTCCATCGGCGTCAACATGCTGGTCGGCCTCGTCGCCCAGGCCGCCCGCGCCCTTCCCGCGAATGGCTGGGATATCGAAATCCTCGAAGCCCATCACAACAGGAAGATCGACGCGCCGTCGGGTACGGCGCTGATGCTTGGCGAAGCCGCCGCCGAGGGCCGTGGCGTTTCCCTCGCATCCGTCGAGCGGCGCGGGCGTGACGGCATCACCGGCGAGCGGCCGCCCGGTGAAATCGGCTTTGCCGTGTTGCGGGCCGGCGGGCTCGTCGGAGAACACAGCGTGCTCTTTGCCGCCGCCGAAGAAGTCGTGACGCTCTCGCATTCGGCTCTCGACCGCGGCATGTTCGCCCGCGGCGTACTTGCCGCCGCCCGCTGGATCGCAGGGCGCCCACCCGGCCAATACGCCATGCGGGATGTGCTGGGTCTGGCGTGAATAAGGGAAACAGGCTCACAGCATATCGAGGATTGCCGAGGCGACGACGACTTCGGTTCCAGCCAATCCGACGGAGCAAAACAGCGTCGTATCGCCAGGAGATCCTCGCCCGGCCGCCTTCCCGGCCATGATATCGGCAAGGTCAGCGATGCGGTGTTCATTGCCGGAGCCGGCCAGGAAAAACGGCGAAGCATAGGCGCGCGTCTGTTCGGGAGAGTCCGTCGCGATCACGGCTGCGACATCGGCGATATCCAGGCCGAGTTCATATCCCTCATGCGTTTTCGGGCCAACGGTGTTGACATGCACGCCGGGTTTCAAATCCCGCGCATGGATGACGGGCGTTCGGCTCGTCGTCGCGCAAATGACGATGTCGGCGTCATCGACGGCTTCAGAGGCGCTGCCGGCAGGCTCCACTTCAATACCCAAGGTGTGCTGCATCTCGTCTGCAAAGGCGGCGCGATTTTTCTCGTCGCGGCTATAGACGCGGGCGCGGTCCAGTTTTCGAACGGCGGCGGCCGCGGCAAGCTGGGTTCGCGCTTGCGCTCCGCTGCCGAGGATCCCGACGATGCTGGCGTCAGGCGCGCTGAGATGCCGGATGGCGAGCCCTCCGATCGCACCGGTTCTGAGGTTGCCGAGACGCTCTCCGAGAATAATGCCCTTGAGCTTCGCGTCGTCGGCCGACCACACAGCGACGATCTGCGAATGCTCAGCCCCGTCGAATGTTTCATAGACCCGGAAGCCCGCAAGCGGTTTCTCGCCGAGGATGCCGCCGATGGTGAAGACGAGATCGCCTCGACCGGGAAACGAGACATGGTGCCGGGGTGGGGAGATCAGTCGATTGCCGGCCCTCGCGAGAAAAGCGGTCTCGAGCGCATCGATTGCGACCACCATCAGCGCGCTGCCGACCAGGTTCTCGTCTTTCAGAATTTTCGTCACGGCCAAACCTCCAGCCCATGCCGGCATGCTGCAACCCCAACCCCGCTTGAGGTCAATAGGTCAAGCAAACCGATATGCGCTGAAACATCGGCGTGAGACCTAACCGACCAGACGGCGAGCCATCATGACGTCGTCGATCTCCCTGCCCTCCTCCAGAACCCCGCCGGGAATCCTGCCGATCTCGGAGAAGCCTTCCCGCTGATAGAAGCGTACTGCCGCCGGGTTTTCTGCGCTGACGAAGAGTTCCAGCTGCAAGATGCCGATATCGCGCGCGTGATCGGCTACCGCGCCGAGCAGCTTGCCGGCAAGGCCCGTTCCGCGCAGGCTCCTTCTGACGTAAACCATGATGATCGTCGCGCGATGGGCCATCTTGCTCGACCGCTGCCGAACTAGGCCGGTTATGCCGACGGGTTCGCCATCCTGAAAGGCGATGAAAACCGGCTCATTCAGGCGATTGCGCCACTCCTCGAGAGAAAGAGCCTCCCAGTCCTCGTAGCGGCTTGCAAAGAGAGACGGTTCGGTGCGAAGCGCTTCCAGACGGATGCGCCGGAAAGCCTCCACTTCGTCTGCCCTGACATGCCTGATCGTCGTGCCGCTTCCATCCATCGGGACCTCCTGCGAGATGAGAGGTACTGTCAATACAGATGGCCTCAGCCGATGCAACCGGTGTCAGGAAGCTTCGTAGTTCAGCACATGCTCGAAGTGACGAGATCGAACGGAAATCCGTCGTCTCAGGCGCCGGTCACTGCGCCGGGCTCCCCAGCCGGCCACCCTTCCGGACGACCGGTTCGCCGGGCGGGCCGACCACCGATTGATCGGTCGGCCTCGCTGCCGGTTCGCCAGTTGGCCCGACCACCGGTTCACGGGCTGGCCCGTCGACCGGCTGGCCGGTGGATCGGACGACCAGGGGATCGGCTGGCTGGACGGCGGATTGATCGGTTGTTGGCCCGGGCACCGGCTTCCCGGTTGCCCCCGGCACCGGCTGGCCGGTTCCCGCGTTCAGGGGCTCACCGGTTGGTCGGGCCGCTGATTGCTCGGTTGGCCCGGCAACTGGCTCATCAATTGAGTCGGCCACCGATTGATCGGCTGGCTTGTCGATCGTGAACGGTACAACTTCACGGATGATGAAGAGAAGAACTATCCCGACCAACGTGCACGTCAGCGCGTAGAGAAGGAAATATTTCAGTGCATATCCCTCGCTGATTGGCAGCACCAACTTGACAATGGTGCAAATGATATTTCCGCATCATTGAACGATACTTGAAGGGAAGGCAATCATTTTCAACAAGCGCCCCGAAATTTCAAAAATGCACAGAACGGGATAAGGTAGTTATTGTAGATATTTAGGAAGCACCTCCCCGATGCTCACTTTGTCTTGAGGTCTCGGCAAGCCCAGGGAAGGCCTCGGAACCCAGATCCGAGATCTGTCAGGCGAAGACAGCCTCGGCGATATGGGCTAGATTGCGTGTGCCGGCAGCCTGCTTTCGAGGGTGAGGCCCTCCAGGATCGGTAGCGGCAGGGGGATCCGCATGACGGCAATTGCATCTCTGTTTCAGGAAGCAGCCCGCCTTGCGGCAGGATTCCGGCAGGCAGCGCCCGCCCGCCATATGCCCACCCACGACTACGCAGCCTCGCTTGCCTGTTTCGAAGAGCCGCTGCCGGCCGCCGGTTCCGATATGCTTTATGTCATCAGGCGTCTCTCGGACGGCGCCGAACCCGGGCTTCATGCAACCACTGGGCCGCGCTTTTTCGGCTGGGTCATCGGCGGCTCCCATCCGGTCGGCGTCGCGGCCGATTTCCTCACCAGCGCCTGGGGCCAGAATGCCGGAAACCATGTCGCCGCCCCGGCCGCGGCCGCCGTCGAGACCGTCGCGGCAAGATGGCTTCTCGATCTCCTGAAGCTGCCGGCCGAAAGCTCGGTCGGCTTCGTCACCGGCGCAACGGTGGCGAACTTCACCTGCCTTGCCGCCGCCCGCGGCGAGGTGCTGCGCCAGGTGGGCTGGGATGCCGATGCAAAGGGCCTGTTCGGAGCGCCTGAGATTACCGTGCTGATCGGCGACGATGCCCACACGACCGTCTTCTCCGCGCTTCAGTTCCTCGGCCTCGGGCATGATCGCGTGCTGCGCCTGCCCACCGACGCGATGGGACGGATAGACCCGGCCGCGCTGGTGGGCACGCTCGATACCGTCTCTGGACCCGTCATCGCCGTTCTCCAGGCGGGGCAGATCAATACTGGCGCCTTCGACGATTTCGCCACCATCATCCCGCTGTTGAAGGCGAAAGGTGCCTGGGTGCACATCGATGGCGCCTTTGGCCTCTGGGCGCAGGCATCAGCGAAGACCAGCCACCTCAGCCGCGGCATCGAAGCGGCCGACAGCTGGGCGACCGACGGCCACAAGTGGCTGCAGACGCCCTATGATTGCGGCTATGCCATCGTCCGCAACGAGCTCGCCCATCGCCGCGCCATGACGATCGCCGCGAGCTACCTGCCGCTCGCCGGCGAAGGGGAACGCGATCCCTCGCACTACGTGCCCGAGCTTTCGAGACGGGCCCGCGGCTTTGCCACCTGGGCGATGCTGAAACATCTCGGCCGCGACGGCATCGCCGCCTTGATCGACCAGTGCTGCGCCTCAGCGCGGATCGTGGCCGATCTCCTGTCGCAACAACCGGGCATCGCCATCCTGAACGAGGTGACGCTGAACCAGCTCGTCATCCGCTTCGGAGCCGACCTGCCCTCCGAAGAAGGCGACGCGTTGACCCGAAAGACGATCGAAAAGATCCAAGCTGACGGCATCATCTTCGCCGGCGGCGCCAAATGGCGCGGCCGCGACGTGCTGCGCCTTTCCGTCACCAATTTCCAGACAACATCAGATGAGGCCCAACTCGCCGCACAAAGCATCATCGCTGCGTTCAAGAGTGTGAGCGGCGGCTGACGCAACGCGCGACAGCGAAGGCAATTCTTCTGCCGACCTCAACGGACGCAGGGCCGCCGGTATTCTGTCGATGGATACCTGGTTCGTTAGCGAGTGAAATTGTGCTATCGCGGGCCTCGCTCGCTTCAAGAGAGATCGAAACGTGAAAAACGTCCTGTTCGTCTGCAGTCAGAACAAACTTCGCAGCCCGACGGCCGAACAGGTCTTCGCAGGCTGGCCGGAGATCGAGGTCTCCTCGGCCGGCACCAACAACGATGCCGAAAACCCACTATCGAACGAGCTGATCGAATGGGCCGATATCGTCTTCGTCATGGAGAAGGCTCACCGTGCGAAAGTTCAGGGCAAGTACCGGTCAGCTCTCAAGGACAAGCGGTTGATCTGCCTTCATATTCCTGACGATTACGATTTCATGGATCCCGCGCTCGTGCAACTGCTGAAGGCAAAGGTGCCTCGGCATCTCTAAGCTCGGTCATGCGACCGTAAAATCGCCGCCCCGAACAAGAAGGCGCGCGTGCCAATGGTGGCAACTTGCGCCGAGCTGCGGGGGGACGACAGTCAAACTTGTTGAGAGACATATTCCGGAAACTCGGCCGCACCGCGACTTAGGGCTTTCACCATCAGCAGGCCGTCGTCGAAGTAGCCATTTCTCGCGTAGAACTGGTGCGTACGCTCCCTTCCCAGAACCATGGCGATACGGACCACAGCGCATTCAGTCCGCTCCGCCTCCGCCTCGATCCACGCCATCATCTTGCCGCCGATGCCCTGACCGCGCACGGCGCTGTCTACCACCACATTGTCCGCCTCGATATACTTGCCGCACCACAACTGAGTGCCCGTCCAGAAACCCGACGCACCCACCATCCGTTCGTCGATGTATGCTGCTATGCAGCGATAGTTGCTCTGTGCGAACATGGCTGAAAGTCTTTGGCAAACCACGGCCTGACTCAGGCGACTAACCTGGCTGTACAGCGGGAAAATTGCCATCGTCTGATCGAGGCCGACCAGCTCGCGGATGATCACTTCGTCGGACACAGCAGCCCCCTACCTCTCGGTCGCATGATAGTGCACGCGAACTCGGTCATGATCCATGGGTGTGAACCACTTACAGTAGACTGCCTGTCTTCCCATTGTAATCCGCTGCGCTTATAGCTCCCCGCCCGTTCCGATCGCACAAGGAGGAGAGCCATGAACGCCAATGATGTCGCCGCACATTGGGAGAGCAATGCCGAGACCTGGACGATCTATAGCCGCGCCGGCTATGACAAATATCGCGACGCGCTGAACACGCCGGCCTTTCTTGACATGCTGCCGCCGGTCGCAGGCCTTGCTGGGCTCGACCTTGGCTGCGGCGAAGGTTCCAATACCCGCGCCGTCGCCCGTCTCGGCGCCCGCATGACCGGGCTCGACATCGCCCCGACCTTCATTCGCTATGCCCGCGAGAGCGAGGCAGAAGCGCCGCTCGGCATCGACTACGTGCTCGGCGACGGCCAGAGCATCGATTTCCCGGAGGCGAGCTTCGATTTCGTCACCGCCTTCATGTCGATGATGGACATGGCCGACCAGCGCGAGGTGCTGAAAGGCATCCACCGGGTCCTGAAGCCGGGCGGCTTCCTGCAGTTTTCGATCCTGCACCCCTGTTTTGTGCCGCCGACGCGCCGCAATATCCGCAATCAGGCCGGCGAGCCCGTCGCGGTCGAGATCGCCGATTATTTCGACGAAAGCGACGGCCGGATCGATCGCTGGATCTTTTCCTCCATCCCCGAGGCCGAACGGGCGACACTGACGCCGTTCGCCGTTCCGCGTTTTCACCGGACGCTGTCGACCTGGGTGTCGATGATCGTCGAAGTGGGACTGACGATCGAAGCTTTCGGCGAGCCGATGGCGTCAGTCGAGGTGGCGCTCGCCGAGCCAATGGTCGCCGATACCCGCATCGCGCCGATCTTCCTCCACATCAGGGCGCGCAAGGCGTAAGGCCTGTTTTCCCGCCGCCACCGAGGTTTGGAAGGAGGGTGAGTTCTCACCCGGGTTCTCACCCAACATCATCGTCGCACGGCGACCACCGAGCTGGCGCGATAGCGCGAGAGCTGGACTCGATTGGATTGGTTGCCGCCGAACAGGTAGACGTACTGCCGGCGCTGGTCGATGTGATCGAACAGGCTGACATGAAAGCGCCGACCGGTGCGGATCACCACGACATCCCCTCGCCTGGCGGAGCGGACGCCGACCGGCTTGCCGAACTTCCTCCAGGACGCCGCCATGTTGGGGTTGGGCGGCGGTTGCCGCGAAGATCGCTTGGCGACAAAGGCCAGGAATGCGCCGCACCACGATACCCTGCGCGGATTGATGCTGAGGAAGGAGATGGAGCGTTCGTGCATGCTCTTGTACTTGGACGCCGTGCCGAGCATGTCCGCCTCACAGGGCACGGCAAGCGCCGTGAGGACGATGACGAGAATAACCTTCATAGTTACCCACCATTGTTTGTATAATGTTGAAATTCCGAAATGTGGCGAAGAATAAAACAGGCGCGGCAACGTAGATGCGAATTATGGCGTGATTTAGAAACAACTAATACTGGCATTTTGGCGGCGGAAATTTGTCCGAAGCGAGGCGCAGAGCACCGTGGGCGAGCCTCCCCTTGCGGCAGGAGACCGCCATCACAAACCCCGCAATACATATGTTTTGCTAGGCCGAAAGGCTGGAGTCTCGCCATCGCAACCAGGTCCATTCAAAGGAGATGGACTGTGTCCGCAATGCTTGAGCAGCAAAACCATTCGCCAAGAGTTGACGACAGCGCGCGGAATTAACCCCTCACCTATACGAGCTATATTTCCGATGACCGCCAATAATACTTCGGCGCGATAGGAAATACATTGAGTTCGCCAAATTCACCAGCGAAAGCCGGAGGTTGCCCCTCCGGTTGCGGACGTGAACGAGCTTACGACAGCGCAGGCCGGCGTGGCGGGTCAACCGTGTGGTTGCGCCGGTTCGGGTTGGCCTGTGACCGGTGCAGGATCAGCAGCAAGTGCCCTGGTGACCAGCAGTGCTGCGGCGAGAACAGGGACGACCGCCCAGTACGAAAAGCGGATGCCGAAGTGTTCGGCAACGAAACCGAGTAGTGGCGGCCCGGCGAAAAACACAAGGAACGTCGTCTGCCCGAGCGCTGCAACGTTGACGGGTGCGGGTCGATCGGTGCGTCGGGCCGCAGCCGAGATGGCAAGCGGATAGACTGAAGAGCAGCCGATACCTGTCAGGCCAAAGCCTGCGAGCGCGATAGCAGGGTGTGTCGCGGTCGCAACCATGACAACACCGATGGTCGAGATCCCAAGGAGAGTGATGGCGACCGGCCGCGGAGTGAAGCGGTCGATGACAGGGTCCATGCCGAGCCGTCCGATGGCGATGAACGAGGAGAAAATGGTCACGCTGAGCCCGCCGACGAAGGGTTCGACCGCGAACACGTCGCGCATATAGATCGCCGACCAATCGACGCTTGCGCCTTCGGCAAGAAGCGGAGCTGCGGCGACAAGGCAAAGCGGGAGTAGTCCGATCGTGGGAAAAGCGATGATCGGCGTATCTCCGGGGTGAGCGTCCTGCCGCCGGGTCGCATTCTCGATCCCGGAGAAAACGATCGACCCGGCAATCAAGACCGTCACCAGGACGATGAAGCTATGCAGTTCGATGGAGACGGCAGCCTGCCGCATGCCGGCGGCAACGAGGGCGGTGATGCAGAAGCCGAGGCTCCACATGCCGTGAGCCCGGCTCATGATGCGGTACCCAAGCAGCGCCTCACGGCGATCGGTTTCGATATTGGCGTTGATCTCGAACGCGCCGGTGAAAATGCCGGCAATGAAGAACAATGGCACGGCCAGGAGAGCTGAAGGCATCCAGGGGATCAGCGCGAAAAACAGCGCCGCACCGAAGACGGTGACGAAAGCCGTGGTGCGCGCACCGAGCCTCTCGATCAACCTCACCGAGAACGTCAACCCGCAGAGAACCCCGGAGGACATGACAGCGAGCAAAAGGCCCAGCTCTCCCTCGGTCAGGCTGAACTTGAGCTGAAGATCGGGCAGCCGCGAAACAAACGCGCCTAAGGAAAGGGCCACGGCAAACTGGATGAAGAAAATGCGGTGGTGCGGCTTCATCTCGGCACTCTGCTCCGATTGGGGCGGGATATCGGCGGCATAACCGGACATTCCGACGAAATGGCGACTGGCTGAGAAACCCGCGATCTCAGGATTATCGACCACCGCTGCTGACATTCCCTGTCAGCATGATGCCGCCGCCGCTGATTTCACAATTCAATGCCGAGCAGCCGCTCCAATTGAAGGCTGCAAAATAAGTCGGGCCGAAGGGCCACCTTGTCAACGGCACCCGCAGAGAGCGCGACAAGGAGGTTCGAGGTTGCCCGCTCTCCGAATTGAACAGACCACGCTAAACCGGCTGAAGGAGGACGTGTCGCTTCTTGCCGACCGATAGCCGGATCACGCCGTTCTGGATGTCGGCGTCGACAAGCCGCATTGCCTGATCGTTTGCGCTGCGGCCATTCACCCGCACACCGCCGCCGACGATCAATCGGCGTGCTTCGCTTTTCGACTTGGCGAGCCCGGCAACGACCATGGCGTCAACGAGCGGAAAGGCACCGCGAAGGCTATGCGGGAGCCTGACCGTCGGAAGACCCGCCGGCACCTCGCCCGCTTCGAAGATGCGCCGGGAAGTTTCGGAAGCTTGTACTGCCGCATCGAGCCCGTGGCACAGCCTCGTGATCTGGTCGGCAAGGATCTTTTTCGCTTCGTTGATCTCGGAATCCCGAAGCACTTCGAGGCGTGCAATTTCGCCTAAGGGTAACTCGGTGAACAGCCTGAGGAAACGCCCCACATCGGTATCCCCGGTGTTTCTCCAAAATTGCCAGAACTCATAGGGCGACAGCCGATCGGCGTTGAGCCAAACCGCCCCTGAAACGCTCTTGCCCATCTTCGCGCCCGACGTCGTCGTTAGCAGCGGGGCAGTCAATCCAAACAGGGTGCGTCCACCGATCCGCCGTCCAAATTCGACGCCGCTGACAATATTGCCCCACTGGTCGGAGCCACCCAGTTGAAGCAGGCAGCCGCAGCTTTCTGCGAGGATATGGAAGTCGTAGGCCTGCATGACCATGTAGTTGAATTCCAGCAATGACAGCGATTGCTCTCGTTCCAACCGTTGGCGCACACTCTCCGATGTGAGCATCCGGTTGACTGAAAAATGCGGCCCGATATCGCGCAGGAAATCGAGGTAGTTGAGCCCGCCCAACCAGTCGGAGTTGTTGACCATGACAGCATCGGTCGGGTTGTCCCCGAAAGCGAGGAACCGCTCGAAGACACGCCGGATGCCGATCAGGTTTTTCGTGATCTGCTCTTGATTGAGAAGGGGACGCTACGTGTCGCGGAAGCTCGGATCGCCCAGGCGGCTTGTCGCGCCGCCGAGCAAAGCGATGGGTTTGTTACCGGTCTTCTGGAACCACCGCAGCATCATGATCGGAATGAGATGCCCGACATGCAGGCTGTCGGCGGTAAGATCGAAGCCGTTATAGGCCGTGCCGGCCCCTGAACAAAGCCAGCTGTCTAGTGCTGCCAAGTCGGTGCATTGATGCAGGAAGCCGCGCTCGCTCAAAGTGCGAAGAAAGTCGGACTAGGTCCGGTGGGCTGAGGGGATAGTATCACGAGAGTCTCCATTTGGGCCGATGAGGCCGGAGACCATCTGTTGACACACGTGCCGCCGACCGTGCGGCGTCTCAAGTGTCAGGAATATGACCTTGGGCCGCTCTATGGGAGCAGCGTGTAATACAAGCTCGAAAGGTTCAGGGCGCAGGTCATGTATTCTTTTTATCATGCGACAGCGCAATCACAAGGGGATGCGAACTGGCGATATTTGAACGGATCGCAACGCCCCTCCCATCTCCGCATCTGTCCCTCACAAAAAATTCGCACCCGCATCAATTTGCTTGCCGTTCTGCAATGCGGCATATGTTTGTTCTCATAGGCAAGTGGCATGAGCGGGGAACCATGACGTCGACGCATATGGATAAGACGGGGGATGGCGCCGGCGGGAAGGGCTTTGTCGGACTGGTCATCGGCGCGGTCGGCGTCGTCTATGGCGATATCGGCACCAGCCCGCTCTATGCCTTTCGCGAGGCGCTGAGGCCGTTTGCCGCCGATGGCGTGCATGAGGCCGAGGTCATCGGTCTGATTTCGCTGATGGTCTGGACGCTGACGATCATCGTGACCTTCAAATATGTGCTCTTCCTTCTCAGGGCAGACAATGACGGCGAAGGCGGCGCGCTTTCGCTCCTCGCCCTCCTGATGAAGAAGATGGGACGAAACGTGCCGGTGCTCTTTTTCGCCGGCCTGATCGGCGCCGCCCTCTTCATCGGCGATGCGATGATCACGCCTGCCTTGTCGGTCATGTCGGCGCTCGAAGGCCTGAAACTGATCACACCCGCCTTTGCCGAATACGTCCCGCTTGCATCGGCGGCAATCATGATCGTTCTGTTTGCCGTCCAGTCGAGGGGAACGGCCGCCGTTTCCAAGCTTTTCGGGCCGATCACGGTGTTGTGGTTTCTAGCCATGGCGGCCGGCGGCCTGATCCATATCGGCGACGACTGGAGGATCCTGGCCGCGCTCAATCCGGCCAATGCATTCCTGTTCCTCACCCATGCCGGCAGCGTCGGCCTCATCGTGCTCGGCGCCGTTTTTCTGACGGTGACGGGTGCTGAGGCGCTCTATGCCGATCTCGGGCATTTCGGACGCCGCCCGATCCAAATGGCATGGTTCGTGCTTGTCTTTCCCGCATTGCTGCTGAATTACCTCGGGCAAGGCGCGCTGGTTCTCGCCCATCCCGAAACGGCAGGCAACCCGTTCTTTCTGATGTATCCCGACTGGGCCTTGCCGCCGATGGTTCTCCTGGCGACGATGGCAACGATCATCGCCAGCCAGGCGGTGATCACAGGCGCATTTTCGCTGTCCCGCTCGGCGGTTCACCTCGGCTTCCTGCCGAGGCTCAGGATCAAGTTCACGTCGGAGACCAACACCGGCCAGATCTACGTGCCGGCCGTCAATCTTCTCCTGCTGGTCGGCGTGCTGATGCTGATCTTTTCCTTCGGCGACTCCGAGTCGCTGGCGACCGCCTACGGCATCTCCGTGACGGGAACCATGGTCATCTCGACCATGCTGGTCTTCCAGTTCCTTCGGGTCGTCTGGGGCTATTCCCTCGTGCTCGCCGCCGCCTGGCTGCTGCCGCTCTTCACCATCGAAGTCATGTTCCTGGCGGCCAACCTGCTGAAGATCTACGATGGCGGCTGGGTTCCGGTCGCCCTTGCGCTGGCGATCATGATCCTGATGTGGACATGGACCCGAGGCCAGGCCTATCTGAAGAGACTGCGGGCCAACAACGAGATCCCGCTCGATTCCTTCATCAGGTCGATCGAGCGAAAGTCGGACCATTCGCCGGTCACCGTTCCGGGAACGGCAGTCTTCCTGACCAGCGTTCCGGACCGGACGCCGAACGTTCTGCTCCACAATCTCAAGCACAACCACGTGCTCCACGAACAGAACGTCATCCTGACCGTCTGGACCGAGGACGAACCTTATGTTCCCGACAGCCGCCGCATCAAGATCAGCCAACTCTCGCCGCGTTTCGTCCGCCTCGACATCACCTTCGGCTTCATGGACGACCCTGACGTCACCAGGGCATTGGCTCTTTGCCGGGAGGGCGGCTTCAAGTTCGAGATCATGAGGACCTCCTTCTATCTCGGCCGCCGGAACCTCGTCAGGACGCCGAACACCGGGTTGCCCGCCTGGCAGGAGCGCATATTCATGGCGCTGGAAGGCTTGGCGATTGACCCTTCCGACTATTTCAACCTGCCCTCCAACCGCGTCGTCGAACTCGGCGAACAAATCGCCATTTAGGGTAGGCGACATCAGGATCGCGCAGGTATCAGCCTAGATATCGCAATGCGTTGACGATGAAGCCGAAGGCGCAAAGCGCTGAACCTCACGCCTTGGCCGAGATCGCGCTCAGTTCCTCGAGATCGAGATCCCGTTCCAGCTCGTCTAACGTTTCGTCGTCGATGTCGCCGGCGCGATGGAGGCGAATAAGCTCCCGGCGTCCCGTGGCAACTGCTTCGAGAACGACGTCGAAATGAGCATGGAGCACCGGTACGTAATGCTCCGTTCTCTCGGCATAGTCGACGATCGCTGTGGCCCTGCGCTGATAGCGCTCCAGCAATTGCGGGTGGATGAGCGTTCCCTTTGCGTCATATGCCAGGTTTTTGACGATCCCGAGTTGCACCTGTGCCATGGCGGCTTCGGCCTGGCTCATGGTGAGGCGCGCTCTTTCCGTCTCCGGTGCCAGCCGCGCCCAGGCAATCACCCGCCCCAATGTCGTGCCCTGCACCAGCACGGTTCCGAGAATGACGGCGAAGGATGTGGCAAGGATGAAGTCACGGCCCGGGAACCCCTCGGGCAGGCTGAGCGCCAGGGCGAGCGTGATCACGCCGCGCACACCTGCCCAGCTGAGAACCGTCGCGCCGCCGACGCCGAGCGGCTGAGCTCGCGTCACCCCCAGGGCCGCACAGAACTTGATGATGAGATCGGAGGCGAAAACCCAGGCAAACCGCGCCACCACCAGCGTGAGGAGGATCGCCAGCATCGCTAGTCCCATCGTCGCGATCACGGTGGTTAAGCCGCCGCCGCGTTCGACGACATCCCGCAGCGACAACCCGATCAACGTGAAGACTGAAGCCTCCATCAGGAAGATCATCACGGTCCAGAACGACGTGCCGCGCATGCGCGTTGCGGCCGAAAATACGGTGTGCTGGTGCCAGGACGCGATCAGGCCGGTGGTGACGGTGGCGATGACGCCGGAAACATGCAGCAACTCTCCGAGCAGATAGGAAATCCAGGCAAGCAGCACCGTGGCTGCGATGATCAGATATTCGTCGCCGAGACGCCGGGCGAGCTTGACCCATGCCGTCCCCACAACGACGCCGACGACGGCGCCGCCGAGCGCCAGCACGAAGAAGCTGCCGACCGCCTCCCCCGCGCTGAAGGCTCCGGTTGCGACGGCGGCAACGGCAAAACGGAAAAGAACCAGGCCGCTCGCATCGTTGAGCAGGCTCTCGCCTTCCAATAGAATCTGCAGCCGCCGCGGCAGCCTGACGCGCTCGAGCACGGCGCGCGCCGAGACCGCGTCCGGCGGTGCAACGATCGCGCCAAGGGCCGCGCAGGCGGCCCAGGGAAGCGACGGAAAGATAAGATGGGCCACGACGGCCACCACCGCACAGGTGAACAACACCGCGCCGACGGCCAGCGAGGCGATGCCGATCATATGGCGCCGCAACCGCGCCAGCGCGATGGCCCAAGCGCCGTCCATGAGGAGCGGCGGCAGGAAGATGACGAGCACCAGCTCCGGATCGACTGATATCGCCGGCAACCCCGGCACAAACGCCAGCAAGGCGCCGCCGGTCAGCAGCGCGACGGACGGCGGCAGTCCGAGCCGGTGGGCGGCATAATGCAGCGCGATGATCGCAAGAAACATCGCGATGACGAGCTCGAACAAGTGTGTTGGTTCCATATGCCTCTGCCCCGGCTCGGAAACGAATTTTGGATGCCTACTGCATATTTCAAAGCGGAATCGATTCAAGGACAAAATTATCCAGCAATTCAACGCGTTACAGCAGTCTTTGCGCGATTGAATCGACGAGACGCCTTTGAGCAACCGTCCACTTGCTAACATCGGCAGAATACGCTTTCTCGTCAATACGTTGCGCGAACTGGAATGGCCACTTCGAACCCAGCTAACGGCTCTGCGGGCATCTGATGCCGATGATCTCGTTGGCGCCGATCATTGCCTGGATTTAATTGGAATTTTCCGCGCATCCTCCTTAAATCCTGCGTCTTGAGGCAAAGGAAGACAGATGAGGAGGCGAACCCTTGTACTTGGAGGTGCGGCCATTGTCGCATCATCCGTGGCTGCGGTGGCGATCTGGCCACGGCGGCATGTCGTTGTTGCCGCCAGGACATTCGACTGGAAGGGAACGGATTTCGTGAGCGGCGGCACGAAATCGGTTACCTTGGAAAAGCTGCCCGAGCCGCTCTTCCGCAGCCGTCCGAATTGCGTCGTAACCGTCGCCCAGACCCTTGGCCCCTGCCATGTTAACAATGTCCCGGCTCGTCAGGACATCTCGGACGGAAAGGCCGGGCTGCCTTTGCGGTTGGCCGTTCGGATCGTCCACGCAGCCGATTGCCGGCCGGTCGAAAATGCCGATATCGAAATCTGGCATACCGATCACCGCGGCATCTATTCCGGCCGCGAGGCTGCGCAGATGTGTACACTTGGCGATGCCGAGGCCATCAGCGGGCTTGCCTTCCGCGGGCGCCAACTGACGGATGCCAAGGGGCAGGCAAGCTTTTTGACGGCCTATCCCGGATGGTACAAGGGCCGTACGCCGCATGTTCACTGCCTCATCCTCGTCGAGGGCAAGGAGCTTCTCGTCAGCCAGATCTATTTCGATGATGTGCTGAGCGATATCATCTATGGCGAGCATCCGGACTATATTGGACGCCCTGCCCGCGATACGCGCAACGACGAGGACGGCCTCATCCCGGAGGATGCGGCCGACCACATCTTCGATTTCGAAAAGCTCGATAGCGGCGTGCTGTCCGCTACCATCACCATCGGCCTCTCTACCTGAGCGGGGCAGCGGCGAGGTTCCACACCCTCGATCACGACGACCTCTCCGGCCGTGGAACCCGAGACGAGGAAAGCGTCAAGGTCGGCATATCGGTCGGGGACTATATGCCCGCATACCATTCATAACCGCGATCCTCCCAGAAGCCGCCATTGCCGCCGTAGAGCTGGCCGAGATCGGCGACGGCTTCGATGCCGGTCAGGTATTTTGCCTGCTTGTAGCCGAGTTGGCGCTCGACCCGGAGCCGAAGCGGCGCGCCATGGGCGACTTCGAGATCGCGGCCGTTCATGGTATGGGCAAGGATCGTCTGGGGGTGGAACGCATCGACGAGATCGATGCTTTCATAGTACCAGCCGCTGCCGTCGAGCGTCTTTTCATATTCGTCGGCGCAGTGGAAGACGATGTAGCGGGCTTCGGGTTTGAGGCCCGCCGTCTGAAGCAGCGCACCGAGCGGCACGCCGGTCCATTTGCCGATCGCGCTCCAGCCTTCGACGCAGTCATGCCTCGTGATCTGCGTGCGGGCCGGCAGGGCTTTCAGATCCGCCAGCGTCAGCTGCATCGGCCTGTCGACCAGCCCGCCGACCTCGAGCTTCCAGCTTGAAAATCGCTGGTTCATCCAGTCGATATAGCGGGCATTATCTGGCATGCTCGTGCCGTTGGCCCGGAAGGTCGGCGAGATATCGGCTTCCGTGAATTCGCGGGCGAGCGCGTCGTCACCGAGCAAGAAGCGTTGCGTCTTCATACTGAAGCCTTCGGCGATCTTCAGCACCGATTTCGTCCGATCGCTTTCGACGAGCGCATCGCAGCCGGCGAGCCCCAGCGCCGATGCCGTCATGGTCGCGCCGATCAGGAAGCGACGCCTGGTGATGATGCGGCTCATGACTTTCCTCCCTGCTCGATATCGTAGTAACCGGTGATCATCGAGCGCAGATTGTTGAACACACCCGAAACCAGCACCATCGCCACATGCACGGCGACGAAGGCGACGAGCGAAAAAGCGGTCAGGAAATGCAGCGTGCGGGCCGATTGCCGGCCGCCGAACAGATCGAGCAGCCAAGGCGCAACCGCATTGAAGCCCGGCGACATGGTAAGCCCCGTCCCGATCATCAGCGGCAGCAGAACGAAGATCACGGCGACATAGGCGAGTTTCTGCAGCGTATTATAATGGCGTGCCTCGGCCCCCTTGGGAAAGCGCAGCCGGGCGTGACTGACGATCTCATGGCCGAGATGCGAAGGCTTCAGTTCTACGGCCGCCGGCAGCAGATCGCGGCGGAAATGCCGGCTGATAAAACCATAGGCGAGATAGATGAAGCCGTTGATGACGAACAGCCAGGCAAAGAAGAAATGCCAGCGCCGGCCCGATGCCAGATCCTGGTAGCTCGGCAAGGTCAGCCAGTTCGGAAAACCACGTACCGCAGCCTCGCCGTCGACATTCGAAACCCCGAGTATGCCCGTCGTGTCGAAGCTCAATCCGCCGATGCGCGTCACGCCCTTCAGCGCATCGCCTTCCTGTTCCGCTTCCATGGAAATAAAGGACGGATCGTTGTCGGCGCCGTACTGGCCCCAATAGAGCGCCGGATGGGCGTTGAATATCTGCAGGCCGCTGTACAGCAGCACCGTCATGCACAGCACGTTTACCCAGTGCGACAGGCGCACCAGCAGGCCATGGCGGTAGAAGAGCGTGCCTCCGCTCGCCATGCCGGCATCAGTCGTGGCCATGGTAATTCCTCCGGATCGATATGAAAGGTCTTCGCGAGAAAAGGACGCGGCCGCCGGCCAAATAGTTTCAGCGGCCGCGCCCAAAGCTTACTTCATCGCGTCGCAGGCCTTCGTCATCGTGTCCTTCTTCATCGTGTCCTTCTCCATGCCGGCGTTGTGCATGCAGTCGGCCTTGGTGCTGCCGGTCGCCATGGTGTCCTTCTTCATTGCGTCCTTCGACATTGCATCCTTGGACATCGCATCCTTCGACATCGTGTCGGTCTTCATGCTGTCTTTCTTCATGGCATCGCTGCTCTGGGCGCTGGCAGCACCGGCAAGCGACAGGCCGATGACGAAGCTGCAGGCGGCAAGGCTGGAAAGGATCTTGGTCATGAGGGTCTCCTCGGATCGATTGACATGTCCGCCGGCACCCGCCGACGGCTCACAGTCCTGAATTCGATCCCCTTGCGAAGACGGTTACAGCCTCACGCTTATGTGATAGCGCTAGAGCGCCGCGCGTCTTTTCGAAACGCGCAAAGGACGCTGTACACTTTGAATTGCCGCCGGAAGATTTTTTGAACCCGCCTGTAACCAAAGCGTCATCCACCCGAATGATATTGCAGACGACATGACGAGCGCCCATTCGGAACAAGCACTGAAGATGCTGATGCTTCTTTCCCTAGACGGAGACGAGGCAGCCTATCGGCGTCTGCTCGTGACGTTGCGAACCCTGCTCGTCGGTTATTATGGCGGGCGGATCGGCACTACCGCGAAATCCGACACGGAAGATCTCGTGCAGGAGACGTTGCTGGCGCTGCATTCGCGCCGGGCGACCTATGACAGGGAGCGGCCGTTCACCGCGTGGTTCTTCTCGATTGCCCGCTACAAGCTGATCGACCACCACCGAAAGCATGGCGGCCGGTACAAGGCGGAAATGGAATTGGACGAGGAGATCGAAGACGACTTCAGGGAGGATGCGATTGCAGCGCGCATGGATGTCGAACGGTTGTTGAACGGCCTGCCGCAGCACCAGCAGGAACTGATCCGTCAGATCAAGCTCGAGGGGCAGTCGGTGGCCGATACGGCAAGCCGCACCGGACAGTCGGAATCGGCGGTCAAGGTTGGCGTACACAGAGGTATCAAGGCGCTGGCGGCAAGATTGCGAGGTGGGATGTGAGAGAGACTGAGGACGTGATCGACAGCCTTGTCCGGGATCTGAAGCCGGTGCCGAGACATGCGCTCGAACGCCGCTTCGCGCTCGCCATCCTGCCGGCCTTAGCAGTCTCGCTGCTGCTGATGCTTATCGTCCTCGGCCTTCGCACCGACATGGCGCAGGCGCTGATGCTGCCGGTCTTCTGGATTAAGTCCGCCTACAATGCCCTGCTTGCAATCGCCGCCTTCGCAGCCGTTTACCGCCTGTCCCGGCCGGATGGCTCGGAGGGGCGCTTTTTCGGGATTGCCGCGGCCATCATACTCGCCCTCGCCGTCATGGCGGCCGTCCAGCTCGCTTTGTCGCCGGCCGCAAGCTATCCCGTGCTGGTGCTTGGCTCCTCCGCCCTGCATTGCCCGCTGCTGATCTTTGCCTTTGCCATGCCGATCCTGATCGCAAATACCTGGGTTCTCCGTGGCGGCGCCCCGAGCAACCTCGGCATCGCAGGCTTCATCGCCGGCATTGCCGCCGGCGCATCCGGCGCCTGGGTCTATTCCTGGTTCTGCACGGAAAACGGCCTGCCCTTCGTCACCCTCTGGTATTCGCTTGGCATCCTTTTGACCGGCGCAATCGGCGCGCTGCTCGGCCCCCGCCTCCTGCGCTGGTAGCACCGGCTGTTTGCGGCACTGCGCCACTAATCCTTCATCCGGCATGAAACCAGATGCAGCATTCCTGCGTACTAGTCGGGGGATGAGTATTGCGTACCCCCTTGGATCGGAAAACACACGCAGCAAGGAATGACGGCATGGTCAGGAACGAAGGCGTAGCCCACCTCACCCGGCAGTCCGCGGAACAGGGGCTGGCCAGGCTGATGATGAGGCTGCCTGCGACGCGGGCAACGATCAGAGCAGTTGCGGCGAGCCAGCCCCATTTTTATGAATTGTGCGGCGCCTACGGCGAAGCCTGCACCGTCCTCGATCGCATGCGCCGGGATAGATCGGCCGATCCCGCAGTCATCACCGAATACGAGATCATCTGCGCGGAAATCGAAGTCGACGTCATTAGTATCCTGCTCGGCGATCAATGAGACTTCGCAAGGGCTGGGCGGACTGCCGCAGCGATGATGCAAGCCGTTTGCTGCCGGCGTCCCTATCAGATCAGCAGGTCATCGACATGGATGGAGATGCTCAGTGTATCCGTGTCGAAATGTAGCGAAGTCCCATCGGAGATCTTGTAGTGGAAGGTGTCGCTCACCTCTCCGCTAAGCCCGGCGAGCTTCGCCGCGTCGACCGTATAGCTATAGTCGCCATCACCGTCGACATGGATGGTGCCGTATTGGCCGGTCAGCGTCACGCCGTCCTTGTTGACGAACTCGCCCTCGAAGCGGCGAAGCAGCAGGGTTCCATTGGCCGAGCTGTCGTTTTCGAGGAGATTGCCGTAATGGGCGGCGTCCAGGTCGGAGGTGATTTTCAGGCTGTCATGGGTTGCGACAAGCGCAGGCGCCGTGTCCGTGTGCGTCACATCGCCGACCGCGAGACTATCGCTGCTCGCAAGCATCGTCGCCTGGGCCTCGTTGAGCGTCGTGTTGTTGCTGACGGGAAAGGTGTTCGCGGCGATGATGGCAGGCGATATGCTGTAGGGCGTGACATCGCTGGCGATGACATTGTCGTGGAAGGAGCCGGATGCCGGTCTGTCGACCTTCAGCGCCGCTGAGGACAGGTCATCGAAAACGTTGCCGTAGATATTGATATCTTCGCGAACGTAACTGGTCGTGCCGGCGGCACTGATCGCCACGCCCCATACGCCGTCATGGATGTAATTGCCCGATATATCGTAGTCCCGCGTATTGCCCTGATCGCCGAGACCGATGGCATAGGACCAGCTGTAGCCGCCATAACCTGAAATATCGTTGTCGTGAATAGCGACGTTGGTGCCGGCTTGCGCGCCGATCCCAAATCCGCCACCGATGATCGCGTTGTCCTCGACCAAGGCATTTACGGGCCGAACGAGCGCGATTACGCCCTTCGGCGTAGCTGCGCCGGTCTGGTCAAGGTAATTGCCGCTGATCACAATATTGCTGCTGTCGTTCATCTGGACGGCATCTGCCGCGGTGCCGTGGGCATTGGTGACGGTGTTGTTGAGAAAATTGACGCCGTTGACTTTTTCGATCCAGACGCCATCGCCGTTGACGTCGTTGATCGTGCTGTTTTCGATGGTGATGTTCGAGCCGGTCCGGAAGGTGATCGATCCTGACTTGCCCGCCAGTCCGGTGTGATCGACCTCGACATTGCGGACCGTCCAGTTCGAAACAGAGCCGCCATAGATGGCCGCACCGCCGGTGTCGGAGATCTTGATGTTCTCGATGACGATGTTCGATGCATAGAGGCTGTGGATGCCGTCGTTGGGGCTATGGATGACCGGCGCATCGCCGACCCCGTAGCTGCCGATGGTGATCGGGGCATTCACTGTGCCGGAATATTTCAGGTCGAGCTGGTCGTTGAACACGCTTCCGGCGGCGAGCAGCACGCTGTCGCCCGGCTGCAGCTTCAGGTTTTCCACCGCCCAGAACGATGCAAACGGCGTGTCCTCGCTCGTTCCACTGTTGCCGTTGGAGCCTATTGCCGGATTCACATAATAGATTGCCATATCGCCTTGTTCTCGAATTGCCGCGCAGCCGTCTGGATCGGCTGCGACGCGTGGATCGGATGCGGTCGGGGCTAAAGGCCATGTTCAAGAAGGTCTTCGATATTGCCTTCACGGCGGTTGGCAGACCCTGTGGGCCTGCCTTGGTCCCGAGAAGCGCCTGGCGGTGGCTGCATCTTCGAGACTACAACTTATACGCAAACAATCTACACAACAACGACCGAAAGGTGAACGAACGGTATCGTACGCCTCGGCGACGAATGGTCGTGGGAGGAGCAGCGTCCTGTTTCAGGTCAGTCGCAAGCCAGAAAGGTTGAGGCCGTGTGGCATGCCCCTTACCCTCACCCGGCGGCAGCCGGATGAGGGGCGCTGCGGAGCCATTTGGTGGCAGGAGCAACGCTTCCCCAGGGAGTCTTCCCCGGAAGCAGCCTCCCCGGCGTAGTGCCGAGGCACGCTCACCTCAGCTCAGCAAGCCATCCAGATGGATGAAGACGGTCAGCGTATCCCCGTCGCTGTGATGCGAGGTTCCATCGTTGATCCCGTAGCTGAACGACTCGCTCACATGTCCGCTATGGTCAGGGAGCTTCGTTTCATCGAGCGTGTAGGCATAGTTGCCTTCCCGGTCCACGTGGATGTCACCGTATTCCCCGGTCAGCGTCAGGCCGTGCTTGCCGACGGTTTCGTCCCCGAATCGGCGCAGCACCAGGGTGTCATTGTCCGAGCTGTCGTTTTCGAGGAGATTGCCGTGATGGGCAGCACCCGTATCGGTGAAGATCTTCAAATTGTCATGGACGGCGACAACCGCCGGATCCACGGCCGCCTCCGTCGCTGCGGCAGTCTTGGCAACTGGGCTCGCCAGCGCCGTCTCGACATTGGCGACCGTATGGTTGTTGCTGACGGAGAAGGTGTGCGCGTCGACGATGGAAGGGGAAATGCTGGTGGCCTTGGTGCCGGTCTCGATCGTATTGTTGGAAAAGGAGCCGGATGCCGGCCTGTCGACCTTTAACGCCGCCTGTGAGAGGTCGTCGAAGACATTGTCGTGGACCTTGATATTCGTGCGGACATAGCTGGGGCTGCCGGCCGCGGAGATGACCACGCCCCAAGCGCCGTCATGGATGTGGTTGCCCGCGATATCGTAGTCTCGCGTATTGCCGGTGTCGCCGAGACCGACGGCGAAGGACCAGCTGTAGCCGTGAAATCCCGATATGTCGTTGTCGCGGATGGCGACGTTCTTGCCCGCCTGGGCGCTGACGCCGAAGCCGCCGCCCATGATCACATTGTCCTCGACCACGGCATTCACCGGCCTGACGAGCGCGATGACGCCCTTCGGGCTATCGGCATGCGTCTGGTCGAGATGATTGCCCTTGATCAGAATGTTGCTGCTGTCGTTCACCTGCACGCCATCGGCCGTCGCGCCATGGGCGTTGGTGACGGTGTTGTTGAGAATCTTGATGCCGTTGACCTTCTCGATCCAGAAGCCGTCGCCTTTGACGCCCGATATCGTGCTGTCTTCGACCGTGACGTTCTTGCTGCTCCGGAAGGTGACGGCACCTGAGTTTTCCGACAATCCCGTCTTGGCGATCTCGACGTCGCGGACCGTCCAGTTCGTGATACTGCCGCCATAAATGCCCGCCCCCCCGGTATTCGATATCTTCAGGTTCTCGATGACGATGTTCGAGGCATAGAGACTGTGGATGCCGTCGCCGCTGCTGTGGATGACGGGTGCCGCACCCGTCCCGTAACTGCCGATCTTGATCGGCGCACTCTCGCTGCCGGAATATTTGATATCGAACTGCTCGTTGAACACGCTCCCCTTGGCAAGAAGCACGCTGTCGCCCGGTTTCAGCTTCAAGGATTCCACTTTGGACAAAGTCGCAAAAGCCGATGTCTGGCCCGTTCCGCTGTTGCGGTCGGAGCCACTCGCTGAGTTCACATAGTAGACTGTCATATCGCCATGTTGCCCTGTTCGTCGGATCGCTATGTCGCCGCCGGGATCGTCCAGGAATCGGCCGATCGGACGCGGCGGGGCAACCGGCCACGGCAAGAAGGCGATAAGATGTTGTCAATGGGGCAGCGGGCGGGTTCGCGAGCCTCATTCCACAGGCAATTGCCTGGTGTGACGAAAGTTACAACTTGGGCCGAGAAATCGGCGACTTCGAGGTGAATAAATCGCGGCGTGTTTGCGCGAGGCGCACGTCGCCTTCGGTCTGTACGCCATGTGATTCTTGCCTTCGCTTACGCTCAAGGCGTGAGGAGCGCCAACGACGAACGCCTTGAGCGTAAGCGAAAGGCGCAATCCAAGGTGAAACCCTAACCCCCTCACCCTCAAAGCCGAGGTCAGCGGCAACCATGTCGCAGCGATGGGGAGACCTCAGGCCCTACAGCGCCGCGCGTCTTTTCAGACGCGCAAAGGACGCTGTAGCACTTTGAATTGCTGCATAATTTTATCCTTAAATCGATCCCGATTTAAGGAATTATGCAGTAGCCGCTTCGGCCTTGATCTTCGGCTTCAGCAGGATGATGAGAAGCAAGCCGGCAATGATGAGTGCCGCGCCTTCGAGGTGATAGCGTTGCAACTGCTCGCCGAGGATCAGATAGGCGAGCACGGCGATGAAGATGGTCTGAATGTAGAGGAGGACACCCGCCCGAGCCGCCCCCAGTGCCTCGATGCTGCGATTGAAGAGGTAGTACATGACCGCCCCGCCGGGGATCGCGACATAGGCGAGCGAGATGAGCCCGCTGCCGTTGAGCGTCGAGCGCTCGTCTGAGAATAGCTCGAAGAGGTAGAAGGGCAGCGCCGTCAGCACCGCCGCGCCGAGCAGCAGCACCAGGAGCGCAAGGCGATTCATGTCGAATTTCGCGCGGCGGAGCAGGACGGTATAGAGGCTGAAACAGAACGCGCCGGCGACGATCCACAGTTCACCCGGGTTGAAGTCGAGCCGCATCAGCGCGGCCGGACTGCCCTTGATGATGATGACCACGATCCCGAGAAAGGCCAGGATCGATCCGATCACCTGCCAGCGTCCCATCGGCTCGGCCAGCATTAAACGGGCAAGGATCATGGTGATGATCGGGATCAGAGCGATGATGATGCCGGCAGTGGTGGCATCGGCATGTTCGAGACCGACAAAAATCATGCCCTGGCAGATCGCCAGTCCCACACCGCCAATGAGAAGCAGTTCGAGGGCGCGAGCCCGCACCAGCGCGACCATGTCGCCAAAATGCCGGCGCACGATCGGCATCAGGATCGCGAAGGCGATCAGCACGCGCCAGAAGCAGAGCGCCCAGGGCGGCATCTCGGTAGAAACCCATTTCGCCGCGATATAGACGCCGGCCGACAGCAGCCAACAGAGAACGCCCACGGAATAGGCGGCGGCAAGCGAATTGCCTGCCGCCTGTTCCGTCCCGACCGTGTCGCGATGGACCGCCAAGACATTCATTGCCATGGCTCAGTTATGCCACAATTTCCGTGGGCTGCACAGATGGGCGGCGGCGCTCCGCCTGTTGTGAGTACAACACCCCCTGGATGCCGTTCACCTTGGTCCGGAGTCCTCGCCACCGCCGTGCAAGGACAAGCGCGGTTGCCGTGTCGCGGCAAGCGCCGGCAGGACACCGCCGAGGATGGCGAGGCCGAGCAGGCCGGCGGTCAGGGCGGCGTCGGCTTCGCGCCAGAAGCAGGCATCTAGGTAAAGCCACCGCTCAGTTGATGCGTTGCTGCGACGACGATTGAGGGATAGCATTGTTCAAAACGTTGAGGCTTGAGCACATCCGGATATGACACTCCTCTCCCTGCAGCCTTCGCCTGACATTCTCCTTTCAAGCGCCGGAAGAGCGTGGAGCGGGCTCGATGCCGCTCTCCTGCGTGTCCCGCGTGGGCTGTCACGCGTTCGGGACGGTGAACTGCACAGTCTGGGGATCCACGTCGGCCCTCCCGTCAGGGCGGATTGCTCCTGTGGCGGCAAACGGATGCGGCGCTTGCAGAGGCATGGCGACATCGATTTCGTTCCAGCGGGAATGGACGGCTCCTGGGAGGACGATGCGGACTGCCAGATTCTGCGGTTGAGCCTTCGCCCATCGCTCCTGGACCAGGTTGCCGAGGATCTTGGAAGAGATGCCGCCATGGTCGATCTGATCCCCCGGCTTCAACTTCGCGACGCCCGCATCGAAGCGATCGGTTGGGCCATAAGGGCGGATCTCGAGGCCGATACGCCATCTGATCCGCTCTACATCGATCATCTCGCGAACGCATTGGCGGTCCGGCTGATTGAAACCGCCGATGGCGGCCGGCAGCACTCGGAACGCTCCGGCGCAGCAAAAATGTCGACGCGCCAGCTGCGAATGCTGACCGATTTTATCGAGACGAACCTTGATCGGAAACTTCATCTTGCCGATCTGGCGACGGTCGCAGGTGTCAGCATGACTCGTCTCAAAACACTGTTTCGAAACAGCACCGGAACGCCAGTGCATCAATATGTGATCCGTCGCCGCATTGAATATGCACGCGCGCTGATCGCCACGACGACGATGCCGGCAAGCGAGGTCGCTCTTGCCGCCGGTTTTGCCCATCAGAGCCATATGGCCTCGACGATGCGCCGTATCCTCGGCCAGACGCCGGGCGAGATCGCTCGCCAGGCAAGCGAAATCCGACCGAAATTGCAAAGAACCGCCTGAATCTGTGCGACGGATTGCGAACGGCTCCCTACTCCTTGCCCGTCTTCAGCAGGGAAAGGAGTTCAGGGAATGTCATCAAGTCTTGCACACACCGAATCCGGGACATCGCAGCCCGTCCAGCTCGTCAAGGAATTCTTCGACGCGACCGTGGCGACGCCGGACGGTTTCTGGAATTCGTTCGACGCATACTTCACCGAGGCGACCGTCTGGGAGAATGTCGGCGTCGCCACCACAGTCGGGCCTGTCGAAGCCCGGAATTTCGCGCGCGCGTTTCCGGTAAAATTCGACCATTTGCGGGTCGAGGATCTCGTCCTTTCCGGCGCCGGCGATCGGGTCTATGCCGAACGGCTCGATCATTTCTGCCGGCCGGACGGCTCGATCATTCTTACGGTCCGGGCGCTCGGGGTCTTGGAGATCGAGGGCAAAAAGATCGCACGTTGGCGCGATTACTTCGACACCGCCGGCTTTGCTGCAGCTTTAGGGGCGCAGCCTGATTAGGCCACGGCGCTCAAATCATGCCGAACGACCGTCGACCCCTTGGTCGTTTCTCACCATAACCAGGACATCAAATATGTTTGCAATTGTCGGAGCCGCCGGAAAGGTGGGCTATTCAACATCATTGGCACTGCGCAAGGCGGGCCTGCCGGTCAGAGCGATTCTGCGCGACGAGGCAAAGGCAGCGCCGCTCAGCGAAATCGGCTGCGAGATTGCGCTCGCCGACCTGCGGGATCCTGCAGCGCTCGCCAGGTCGATTGCCGGTGCGGATGCCGTCCAGGTCATCCTCCCACCCCCGCTACGGGCCGAGGACGCGGTCGGCGAAATGCGGCAATCGATCGAAGGCCTTGCCGAGGCGCTCGGGCAAGCGCGCCCGAAACGAGTGCTGGCAATTTCCGACTACGGCGCTCATATCGCCGAAGACGTCGGAATGCCCACTATGTTCCGGGTGTTCGAGGAGCGGCTTCGCCAACTCGATGCCCACAAGATCTTCCTGCGATCGGCCGAACATATGGAAGGATGGGGCCTCGTCATTCCGGTCGCCATTGCGTCAGCTACCCTGCCGAGCTTTCACGACCCGGTCGACATGAAGTTCCCAACGATTTCGGCGGCAGACCTCGGCTTGATTGCCGCGGGCTTGCTGCTGCAGCCCGCCACCGAGGAAAACCCGCAGGTTGTTCATGCCGAAGGACCGCGCCGGTACAGCGCCAATGATGTGGCGGCGGCGCTGAGCCAGCTGCTTGGCCGAACAGTTGAAGCACAGGCCGTGCCCCGCTCGCAATGGAAGGAGAGCTTTGAGCGCGCCTTGAGTCCGAGCGCCACCGAACTGCTGATCAACCTCTACGACGCTCACAACAAAGGCGGGCTGATCGACATCGAACCACAGACAGGCGAAGTTCGCCATGGCGCGACCGAACTGATCGACGCGCTCCGGCCGCTTCTTCCGCCGCAGTGACGTCGAAACCTGGCTCTTGCAGTCGAGCGGACTGCAAGAGCAATCCGCTGTTCGCAGTGATGATTTCACCCGCCAGGCAGGTTTAAGCAGCAAGCCTCTACCCTCTCGCCCGCAAAGCCGAGGTCAGCGACAGCCGTGTCGCCGCAAGTGCCGGCAACGCGCCGCCGATTATGCCGATGGCAAGTCCCAGCAGTCCGGCGGTGAGCGCGACGTCGGCGCTGACGTCGAGCTGGAAGGCCATCTTGGTATTGTCAGCGCCCATCGTACTGGCCTGCCAGCCGTTGAAGGCGAGCCATGAGGCGAGGATGCCGAGGGCGACGCCTGCGACTGAGAGAAGCACGGCCTCGACCCAGGTGGCAGTGAAGGCCGGCAGGCGGCCGAAGCCGAGCAGGCGCAGCGTGGCGATTTCGACCGTGCGGTCGGAGACCGAACTCATCATCGTGTTCAGCGCGCCAGCGGTGGCGCCGACCGCCATCAACAGCGCCAGCGGCCAGCCGAACAGGCGGATGAGGCTCGCGGTACGCTCAGATTGCGCGGCATAAAGATCGGCCTCGGAGACGGCGGTGAGCGGCGCACCGGGAAATACGGAGAGATGCTCCTGCAACACAGGCAACCCGCCTGCCCCCGCAAGCCGCACGCGCAGGCTCTGCACCTGCCCCTGCCGATCGAAGGCCGATTGCACCGCCTCCAGATCCGCCCAGATCTCGGATTCGAAGGCGCTGCCGCCTGACGTGAAATGCCCGACGACCGTCCAGTCGACCGCGCCGAGTCGCACCTTGTCGCCGACGGCGAAGCCGGAGAATTCATCGGCGATGCGGGCGCCGACGACGATATCGCGGGCGCCTGGTGAAAACAGCCTGCCCGCCGACAGCGTGGCGCGGTCGCGCAAGCCGGGGCCGGCCAGATCCATGCCCCGCAGCGACAGCGTCTGATCGGCGCCGTCGCTTGCCCTAGTGACATCGACGGCAACGACGATCTCGCGCGACAGCGCCAGGCCGCCCGCGGCATTCCGCGCCACGCCGATCCCGCCGGTTGCGGCGGTCAGGCTGCGGATCGCTTCGGCCGGCACATCCGAGCCGGTCTCCTGGTTGGTGCCGCCGCCGAGAATGACGGCGATGCCGGTCGAACCCGCGCCTTGAAGGGCTGCCTCAAAGCCCCTGGCCATGGCGAGAAAACCCGCAAGCACCGCCACCACGAGCGCCACCGAGAGTACCATCGACAGCGAGATCCACAGCCGCCGCGGCAGGCTGCCGAGATTGACTCTGATCATGAGAAAGATCTGCTTGAGCGTTAATGACATTCGACTATCTCGTTCTGAAAGCGTTGACGATGGGCAGGCGCATGGCATTGGCGGCAGGCAGCAATCCAGTCAGGAGGCCGAGACCGGCGATGATGGCGACGGATTTCAGCAGCACGGACGAGGTGAAGGCGAGGCCGAATTCCGGCCCGGCAAACAGCGTCGCGAGCTTGGCGAGAACGAGCCCACCCGCCCCGCCGACGGCGAAGACGAACAGTGTCTCGCCGAGGATCAACGCAATGATCCGCCCCCTGGAAAAGCCGAGCACCTTCATGACGCCGATCTCGAAGCTGCGCTCCCTCACGGCAAAGAGCATGGTGTTGACCACGATCATCAGGATCGTCACGAAGGCGGCGCCGACGACGAGGCTGACGATCAGGCCGATATCGGCGAACTGCCGCAAGAAAGCCTCGAGGAACTGCTTTTCTGATTGAGTGCGCGTCGGTGCCGCCGAATTGGCAAACAGCGCGTCGATTCTTGCCGCCAGCACGGCAGATGAAACGCCCGATCGCGGTCGCACCACGAAGCCATCGACTGTATCCTTGCCGCGGGCGCGCGCCGCATTGACGGCATCATAGCGGGCGATCATGAAATAGGTGTCGGTGCTGGCGTCGGCCCCCTCGAAGATGCCGGAGATCTCAAAACTCCAGTTGCGGCTGCCGTCTTCCCTTGTCAGGTGGCTGGTGACGCCGATGCGCTGGCCGACCGACCAGCCCTGCGCCTCCGCCAGCGCCCGGCCGACCAGCACCCGGTCACGGCCCTCTTCCAGCGCTGATATCAGCTGCGGCGTCAGCCTGAGCTCGTCGCCATTGGCCGCGGCGATCAATCGTGGATCGACCGCGCTCGTCATCACGACATTCTTCTCGACATCGACGAAGCCCCGCATGCGCGTCATGTAGGCGACGGCGGCGACATCGCTATCGGCGGCGATCCTGTTGAGATAGCCAAGCGGCAGCGGCTGCGCCCGCCCCGATCTGTTGAAGACGCCGAGCAGCGTATCGCTCGCCCCGGCCGCCCCTTGCGAGCCGCTGAGAAAGCTCGCCGTCAGCCCATAGATCAGGAAGGCGACGCCGACCGAGAACATCAGAAGCGTGGCCCTGAGCGGCTTGCGCCAAGCATTGCGGCGCATCAGCTGGAAGAAGGTCATTGGGCCAACCTTTCCTGCTCAACGAATTCGCCCTTATTGAGATGCAGCGTGCGCCGGGCAAAGGAAGCCGCCTCGGGATCATGCGTCACCATAATGATGGTCTTCCGCAGTTCTCGATTAAGAAAGCCGAGCATCTCCAGGATATCATTCGCCGATTTCCGATCCAGATCCCCGGTCGGCTCGTCGCAGAGAAGCAGATCAGGATCGCTGACGATGGCGCGGGCGATGCCGACACGCTGCAGCTGCCCGCCGGACATGCTGGATGGAAACTGCCGCTGCCGCCCGGAGAGCCCGACCAGATCCATCACGGTTTCGACGCGCGCCCGCCGCTCCTTGCGCTTGAGCGGTTTCAACAGCAGCGGCAGCTCGATATTCTCGCCCGCATTCAGCATCGGCAGCAGATTGTAGAACTGGAAGACGATGCCCATGCTGTGTGCCCGCCATGCGGCTCTGGCGCCCTCGCCCATCTGCTCGAGATGGCTGCGGCCGATCCTGATCTCCCCTCCGTCGGGGCTGTCGATACCGCCGAGCATATTGAGCAGTGTCGATTTCCCCGAGCCCGACGGCCCCATGACGGCGACGAAATCGCCGCGTGCTATGGAAAGGTCGAGCCCGGAAAAGATCGGGATCGTCTCCGCGCCGATCCTGAATGCCTTCCTGACGCCGCGAAGCGCGATATAAGGTTCTTGAGTGTCGGTCATCGCTCTGCTCCTTGCTTCTGGTCTCTGGTATCCCCGGCCTGCGGCCGAAAGGTCGTAGGTCCGCCCGTGTGTGCGCCGGTGCCCGGGGGATTAGAGGCTGTGGGAACAGAGGTTGCGGCCTCACCCACCACAAGGCGGATGCGCGCGGCCATGGCGGGGCGCATGTCTGGCGGCGGCGAGGAGAGCGACAGGCGAAGCGTCACCGTCCCCTTCTCGCGCGAAATCACCGGAGCGATCTTCGATACTTCCACCGCAAAGGGCAGGTCGGGAAAGCCGTCGAGCGCAGCCTCACCACGCAAGCCTGGCCGCATCAACGCGATATTCGCCTCCGCCACATCGGCATCGATGACCATGTTTGCCATGTCGGCAATCGCAAGCAGGCTTTCATTCTCCCGCACGCTGTCCTCGCGCGACAGCACGGTGTCGCCGACATGCGCGGTAAGCCGCGTAACTGTGCCTGATATCGGCGCCCGGACGGTCAGCGCCTCCACCTGCTCGCGCGCCCTGTCGATATCGAGATCGGCCTTGGCCACGTCCTGCCGTGCCTGCAGGGCGGCATTCTCGGCAGTGTCGAACGCCGTCTTCGCCTCCTCCAGTGTCTGCGCCGACATCGCATCGCGCCCGGCCAGCCGCTCGATCCGCGTGAGCGAAGACCGCGCCTGCGAGAGATCAATACTCTTCGCCGCCAGCGCTAGCTCCGCCGACCGCCTGGCAATCTCGGCGCCCTCAAGCGCAAAGCGCGCACCTGCATCATCGAGCCGCACCAGAACCTGCCCCACCGCCACCCGGTCGCCGGCCTCGACTTCAACAGTGACGATCCGCCCCTCATATTTGGAGAAGACGGTGGCGATGTCGGATGCCACGACGTAGCCGGAGCCGGTGACTTCCCGGGGCGGCCATGCCCTGTCCGCTGGGTCATTGGAGGGCAGAGCCCGGATCGGATCGGCGGCGGGCACGTCTGTTCCATCGACGGATATTGCGGCCTCGTCCTTGCCTATGAAACCCGCAAGCACAGTCTCGATGCGCTCCAGCGTATCGGGCCGATAGAAAAGAACCACCGCCAGCGATGCCGTCGTGGCAAGGGCCAGCATTGCTCCAGGGATCACCCACCGTCGGGCACGAGGCTCCGGCGGCTCTGTCTTGAAAGCCGCGAGCCTGATCGAAAGTGATCTCAGCTTGGCGGCAAGGTCTCGGTCATGTTCTGATGTCGTGTTCATGCCGCCACAATGACCAACAGCGGCAAAACCGCGACCTCGAACACGTTTCTGACAGTCCTCGATCGCGATTGTGTACGTGGCGCGGCTAGGCACACCGGTCAGCCCTCGTGGTGAGGAAGCCCGAAGGGCCGTCTCGAACCACGAGGGCGAGTGGCGCATTGTTAGAGCGACGCGGTGGCCAGCCCATCCTTCGAGGCCCCTGCGGGGGCACCTCAGGATGAGCCTGGAGGCCTCCTCTCACGATCTGAGATACACCAATCACTCAGCGCGGAAAGACACCTGCGATTAGCCCTCATGGTGAGGAGGCCCGGGGGGCCGTCTCGAACCACGAGGGCGGGTGATTGCGGAGGTGGGAGCTGAGAGGACGCACCTCAGGACGAGGCCGGAGAGCCCCCCGCCCCGCCCTTCCTCTCCCGCCAGGCAAGCGGCGTCATGTCGGTCACGCGGCGGAATTCGCGGTTGAAGTTGGACTTGGTCTGGAAGCCGACCTCGAACATCACCTCGGTCACCGATTTCTGGGTAGCGGCAAGCAGCCGGCAGGCCTCGCCGATCCTGTGGTCATTGACATATTGCGAGACGTTCTTGTCCATCGCCCGGTTGATCGCCGTCGAGATCTGGCGGGCGGGAATGCCGGCCTTGCGGGCCAGCCGGTCGAGATTGAGATTGGCGTCGCGATAGAGTTTCCTTGCCTCCATCAGCGCATCGACGGTGGCGATCGTCTCTTTGTCCTCGGTCGTTTCGAACTTCAGCACCGCCTCCATCGTCTCGGCCGGCGCCCGGCTTCGGCTGGCGGCGGCTGCCGCAATGCCGAGGATGACGAGAACCGCGAGATTGCTGACGCTGATCAGCGTCAGCGCATGCTCGCCATGCGCCCATGTGAAATCGAAAAAGACGAAGATATCGACCGAGGCCGACAGGCATAGCGCCGCCGCCGCGAAGATGATGGCCCGATAGGCCGGCACCGCTCCCTCGAAGGGCGCAAGCCGAAGCGCATCCGCGCCCGGCCGCATCAGAAGCAGGATCGCCAGGGCATAACCGACGAAGACAAGCACCAGCGCGATATCAATCACATCCCGCCAGACCACCATCAATAAGAGGATGACGGCCGTGGGCACGGCATGCAGCGCAATCCGCGCCGCCAGCGGCCGCCGGCTCGTCCTTACCAGCCTGGAAACCCCGGCATAGGCAAGCGGCGGCACCATCGCCGCGGTGACCGGCGCGATCACGCCTACCGCCTGCACTCCGTAGCCCCAGCGCAGGCCGGAGAGGACGGATTGCAGCACGGCAAGCAGGATCAATGCCAGAAACGGCAGGTTGGGCTGCGCCTCCTCGTCGCGCCTGAGGACGGTGACGAAGAGGATGAGCAGCAGAAGGGCAACGACGAAGGGAAGCGGAATGAACAGCATGGCCTGATAGGATCGGAGTGGCGAATGGATGGCCATCATTGCCGAGATCCTCACCCGGCGCGACCTCCATCATGTTTTAGGACGCGTTAGGCTGGGATTTTTTTGTGAGCGATATGCCGGGCCATCCCTCGTCCGACGGTCCGGGGCCGCCCTGCAGATTCTGCGTCGAGGACAAGTGGCGGCGATCATTGTGGCGAACCGTGCGCCGGTTGGCATTCCGCAGTGGCGCGCGCCGACAGGCGAGCGCGGATCATAAAATACCATGCACGCGCTCTTCGAGGGCCCCGCCTACCCGAGATCGCTTTGTGCTGCGCAGATCCGATCGACCAAAGCATCGAGATCGCCCTTTGGCGGACGGTTCTTGGCCAGGCGCTGCTTGAGATGCATGATCGGCTCCGCCAGAATTTCATCAAGGCTCTCGGCGCAGGTGAAGTCGCCCGCAACGCTTTTGACCTTTGAATTGTCAAAGATCGCCGACCATGCCTTGTCGCCACGCAGCGGGCCAACCCACTCCGGATTGTACCGGACCAGCGTGTCCGTCGGCACGTGCACGATCCTGGCCTCGACATCAAGCAATCTGGCGATCGTCGTTTGAATATCGTTCCAGATATGGGCGCGGTCGGAGGTGATGTGGAAGATCTCGTTCAACGCCGCCGGCTTGCCGAAAAGCCCGACAAAGGGCACCGCGAAATCAACCGAGCGGGTCAGTGTCCAGGGCGTGTGGCCATCGCCCGCCACGATGGTGGGCTCGCCATCCAGCATGCGTCTCGCCATGACATCGCTGTCGCCCATCATGATGGGCAGGCCCGTGCGAACGGTGTGACTGGGACGAACGATGGTCCAGGCGAGATTCTCGGAATTCTTGAGCAGCGTCTCGCAGGCAATCTTGTCCTGGCTATAGCGCCAGTAGGGGTTGATCGCCGGTGTCTGCTCGGTAATCACATAATGGCGCGGCGGCTTTTCATAGACCGAAGCCGAAGAGATGAAGATGTACTGGCCGCAGTGCCCGGCAAACACATTGATGTCACGCGCGACTTGATCGGGCGTAAAGGCAATGAACTGGCACACGACGTCATAATTGGCCTTGGCCAAGTCCGCATAGGTGGGCGCCGCGAGATCGCCGACGATCGAGGTAACCCCCGCAGGCAATGGGTCGCCTCTCAAGCTGCGGTTATAGACGCTGACATCGTGGCCCTGAACCACGGCGCGTTCGACGCACGGATAGGAAATCTGGCCGGTACCGCCAACGAAAAGGATTTTCAAAGCCATGGGAAGGACCTCGGTGTCGGATGTGGCGGGATATGCGGTCAGTCTTCATAGCGCGAAAGAAATCGGTCGTCTCCTGCAAAACACGTGCACCGGCTCACGTCGTTTGGGTCGACCTGTCCCGTAAACCAACGCGGTGGCATTCCGCATAAGCCGGATCGGACGACGTGAGGTTCGGCCGCAACCAGCCATTGCCGATACCGCAAAGATCTCTATCTCAAGCCAATAATGCCCCTTCTGTTTGAGATCAGCACAAGACGGAGGCTTTCTTGAAGGATTATCTGCCCTATGCAGCCGGGGTGCTGGCAGGATTATTGGTCGCCTTCCTCATGTCTGGCCTGTTGGAGCTGACGGAGACACCGCAGCTCGTGCTTTTCGCATTGCTGCCGGCCGTCGGTGGCGCTCTCGTCGAACGCGTTTGCTGTCGCCGGCCCAACAATTCTTGAAGGGTTCCATGGCAAGGCTGAAAGAAATCGTCATCGATTGCGACATCCCCTCGCGTGTCGCCCGGTTCTGGGCGGAAGCGCTCGATGGTTACGACGTGATGCCATATGACGACGAAGAACTGGCCCGCCTTGCCGCGGTCGGATTGACACCCGAGACTGACCCGACCGTGATGGTCGAAGGTCCCGGAACCCGCATTTGCTTCCACCTTCGCCAGGGGGAGCGTCCGGCCCGCAACCGGCTTCATCTCGATATTGCCACCCCCGATCGGACCAGGGAGGTAGAACGGCTTCTATCCCTGGGAGCGAGCTTCGTCCGCGAAGCGGATGGCTACACGGTCTTGAATGATCCCGAAGGCAACAATTTCTGCGTGGCGTCCGAATAGTCCGATCCGGGCCGAAAGGCGCGCTACAGGATGAACGGCACCCATCTCCGGACTGCTAACCAGAACCAACCGGATCTCCCGCGGAATGTCTGGATCAGACGCGATTCAGGAACTCGATCACGCGGAGGGTGAGCAGCGCGGTCGCATCCGCATCATAGGAGGGCAGTGAGCTGTCGGCGAAGTAATGCTGATCGCCTGGGTACAGGAAAAGCTCCGCGTCCTCGACCTTCTCCACGATCTCGCGGGCGGCATCGATATCGCCCTCGCCGACGAAGATCGGGTCGTTGTCCATGCCGTGGATCTGCACCGCGACGCCGGCCGGCCAGGGTCCGAAGGCCCATTCGCCGCTGATCGGCAGGCAGGAATAGAAGAGCAGAGCCCCGCGGGCGCCGGGACGCGTCTGCGCCAGCTTCTGCGCCGGCAGCACACCGAACGAGAACCCGGCATAGAAGAGCCCGGCAGGCAAGTCGTCGGCGAGGCGCACGCCGCGCTCCCGCACGGCGTCGAATCCGATCTCGCCGATATAGGCGATCCCCGCTTCGATGCTTGGGAATGTGCGCCCGTCAAACAGATCGGGCGTGTGCACGATGTGACCGGCTGCCCTGATATCGTCGGCAAACGCACGCACACCCGGGGTCAGCCCCTGTGCGTGATGGAACAACAGGATCTCAGCCATAAGGAGCCTCCGGGCGGGACGGTCGGGCGCATCGCCACTCTACAGCGTCGCCGCCTCGCCGGAAAGAGTGCGGACACGTTGCCGAAACAACATCTGAAAACCCGCCGGAAACCGATAGGCGGGAAACCTCCTGACGCTCTACCGGACTGATAAGGTTGAAGAACCTCTCCGAGAGCTGTACATCGATTGCTCCATTCATAGTTTCAGGCTTTGCCGAACCACCGCGATGCGGCCTGCGCGGCTTCCTCATTGTCAGGCACAGCCTCACCAGCCCACGCCACGAAGCCGTCGGGGCGCACGAGCAGCGCGCTCAACCCCAGCCGATCCCTGGCGTCACTGGCGACATAGGTGATCACATTCCAGCGGCTTGCCAGCGCTTGCAGCGGTGCACCGGCGTCAAAGTCCAAAAGCAGGCCTTTGCCCTGCCTGAAGTGATCACCGAGCTTCGTGCCGTCGGCCAGCTCGAAATCAGGAGCGCTGCGGCCGACCAGCGGGTGACTGCCGCCAAGATCGTAGCAGAGAGAAACACCCCAGACGCGCTCGGCAAAGTATGTCGCGCCGTCACGCGTGTCGATCAGGTCGCGGATGATGGCTTCGAGCGCGCGCGAACTCCGGCTCGGCCGCATCAGTGCGACCTGGGCGCGCGACCAGTCGAGAATCTGCGCTCCCACTGGATGCCGTTCGCAGAAATAGCTGTCGAGCAGGCCCTCCGGCGCATCGCCGCGGATCGTCGCTGCAAGCTTCCATCCAAGATTCATCGCGTCGCCGAGCCCGAGGTTCAGGCCCTGGCCGCCCAACGGGGAATGGATGTGCGCAGCGTCACCCGCAAGCAGCACCCTGCCCTTGCGGTAAGCCGTCGCCTGGTAGGCGCGATCCGTCCAGGTGGTGGCAAGCTCAAGGCCCGTCACCGTGACATCGGCGCCGGAAATATGCCGCAACACCGATTGCACATGCTCGGGCGTGATCGGTTGCGTTCGGTGAAACGCGCCCCCATCGAAATCGACCATCGCGATGGTGCCGGGCTTTTGGTAGGTATACATGCCTGTCGGCGTGTAATGGCGGCCTGGGACGAGCTTCTCCGGATCGGCCATCTCGACTTGAACGGAATAGCCGGTGAACTCGGGATCGGTGCCAACGAATTCAAACCCGCCTGCCCTGCGCACGGTGCTGCGCCCGCCGTCACAACCGATGAGCCATCGTCCGAGAAAGATCTCGCCACCCGCGCGAACGGTCACGCCTCCGCCCGACTGATCGAAGCCATCGACACCGAGCCCGCGCCGGGTCTCGACACCCATCGCGCTTGCGCGGGCGGCCAGGACGAATTCGAGATGCTCCATCTCGACCGCCATGCTGGTGCCGGCCGGACCTGGCAGGCGATAGGGCCACGTCGAGGTGTCGATGGTGTCGTGAAAGAACTGAATGCCGGCGAAATGGCCGCCCGGGCGACGCGGCTGCTGCATCCAATGCGCTGAAGTCCATTGATCTTTTTCGCGTTGCGGAGCCATGATGTCATCCAGCAGCCCGCGACGATAGAAGGCTTCGATGGTCGGCGCGGAAAGGCCGCGCATGCCGAACGGCAGCCGCTTCAACGGCGAATGCGGGTCTTCGGCCTGCTCCAGCACCAACACCGAGAGGCCGGCCAGCCGCAGCTCGCAGGCCAGAAACAGACCGACCGGGCCTGCACCTGAAATCACAACATCATGAATCACAAGAAAATCGGGCATGAACTACTCCTTTATGGTCGTTCGACCGGAGCAGTTCGTCGTTTCGAGAACCACGCGGACGAACAATGAGACGCTTGAACAGCGTCCGTTGTTCGTCGTGGAGAACTCATGCACGAGGCAAGGAACAGAGCTTTCGTTTCCGAAAGGACTTGGGCCAACCACACCAAGTCATGCCTTTTCCGACATCGGCAACATAGCCGCCGGGCGATCGATCGGCAACAGAAGATATGCTCTTCTGAAGGTCTGACCTGACGGAGAAGCCCTTACGGCGGGGGAATGCCGCTTATGCCAGGTCTGACGTGAGGGAGATGCGCTGATCTGCCAGTCGGCCGATTTCATCACAGCAGCCCGGCAGAGCAGACGCTCTCCCGATTTGCCGTGTGAGACATCGGCGAACGCTGGCCTACGGCGCCGCACCAAAGAAGGCCAGCCGCGTGAAGATCGTGTAGTCCGCTTCCGATACCATCAGCGCCACGAAAACCAGCACCAGCAGCGGCGGCAGCAGGATGGCGTAGACGAGCGCCAGCCGTTCCCAGGCCATATGCATGAAGACGGCAACGATCAGCCCGGCCTTCAGCATCATGAACACGAGGATCAGCGTCCACCTCAAGTAGCTCTGGACGCCGAGATAATCGACCATGTAGGACGCCGCGCTGAGCACGAAGAGCAGGCCCCAGACGAGGAAATAGAGCCGGAGCGGATGCTGCTGTCCGGTGTGTGCTTGTACATGCACCGTTTGGGTTTGTGCGTGCGCTGCTGTCTCGCTCATGACGACCTCACCACAGATAAAAAAACGCGAAGATGAAGACCCAGACCAGGTTGACGAAGTGCCAGTAGAGGCCCATGATCTCGACGGCTTCGTAGCGGCCTTTCCGGCTGGTGAAGAAGCCGCGCCGTTCCTCATCGAAATCGCCCCGCCAGACCTTGCGGGCGACGATGAGGAGGAAGATGACGCCGATCGTCACGTGAGTGCCGTGAAAGCCTGTGATCATGAAGAAGGTCGATCCGAACTGTGCCGCCCCCCACGGGTTCTCCCAGGGGCGCACACCTTCGGTGATCAGCTTCGTCCATTCGAAGGCCTGCATGCCGACGAAACATGCCCCGAGAACCGCCGTCAGCAGCATCAGGATCGCAGTCGTGCGGCGGTCGCGGCGATAGCCGAAATTGACCGCCATCGCCATGGTGCCGCTGCTCGAGATCAGCACGAAAGTCATAATCGCGATCAGGATCAGCGGCACGTCCTGGCCGCCGATATGGAGCGCGAAGACCTCGCTCGGATTGGGCCATGGAACGGGCGTCGACATGCGGGCGGTCATATAGGCGATCAGGAAACAGCCGAAGACGAAGGTGTCGCTGAGCAGGAAGATCCACATCATCGCCTTGCCCCAGGAGGCGGTCTTGAAGGCCCGCTGATCGGAGCTGAAATCGGACGCGACACCGCGCAGACCGGCCGGCCTGAGGTCTGCCCCGCCATGTGTCTCGATAGTCTGTGCCATCTGCAAACCCCTTAGTTCAGTAGTGTGCGGCAGAGATCGACGAAATCATTCGCCCAGCCGGCAAAGAGCGCAAAGAGCAAGAGCCAGACGGCGAGCATGAAATGCGAATAGATGGCGGAAAGATCGACGCTGAGGCGCAGCCTCTCCGGCGCGACGTCGGTTGAAAATGCTCTGACCGTCGTGTGCGCGAGCACGGCAAGCCCGCCGAGGATATGCAGCCCGTGCAGGCCGGTCAGCATGTAGAAGAAGCTGTTGGCGGGATTGTCGACTAGCACGTAGCCGGCCGCCACCAGCTCCCGCCATGCCTGGACCTGTCCGACGAGAAAAGCGACGGCAAGGACAAACGCGGCGGCAAGCGCCGGCCGCAGGTTTTCCATGCGGCCCTGCCCCGCTTCTCGTTTCGCCCATTGCAGCGAGGCACTGCTCAAGGCAAGTGCCGCGGTGTTCACCCAGAGCAGCCGGGGAACCGGCATCGCCCACCAGTCGGCGGACGCCGCACGCATGAAATAGGCGCTGACGGCAAGGCTGAAGAGCGCGCCAACGACGCCGAGAAACACGAAGAGGCCGATCTTCACCGCCGGCATCGGCCGCCGCTCAGTGCTGTGATGATCCGGCAGTTGCACCGATCCAGTTTCCAGCCAGGGCTTCGAGGTCAGCCGCTGCCCGGAAAGCCACCAGATGATGATGGCGCCGATTGCAGCAAGGAAGACCAGGATGACGTTCATGCGTGGACCTCCCGGGTGACGCCGTCGCTTGACGGCACATTCTGCGGGATGAAATCCTCAGCCGCCCCCGGCACGCTGTAGTCATAGGCCCAGCGGTAGACGACCGGCAGATCCTTGCCCCAGTTACCGTGGGCCGGCGGCGTCTGCGGCGTCTGCCATTCGAGCGTCGTTGCCCGCCACGGATTGCCGCCGGCCTCCCTGCCCCGGAAAAGGCTCCAGACGAGATTGAACAGGAAGACCATCTGCCCGGCTCCGACAACAAGCGCCATGACGGTGATGAAAATGTTCAGCGTGTGGGCCGAAGGCGGAACGAAAGCCGTCTCTCCCATCTCGAAGTAACGGCGCGGCACCCCGAGCAGACCGAGATAATGCATCGGAAAGAAGATCGCATAGGTGCCGAGGAAAGTGATCCAGAAGTGGATATGGCCGAGCATGTCGTCGAGCATGCGTCCCGTCACCTTCGGATACCAGTGATAGATCGCCCCGAAGATGACAAGGATCGGCGCCACACCCATGACCATGTGGAAATGCGCGACGACGAACATCGTATCCGACAGCGGCACGTCGACGACGACGTTGCCGAGGAAGAGGCCGGTCAGACCGCCATTGACGAAGGTGACGATAAAGGCGAGCGCAAAGAGCATCGGCAGCGTCAGGTGGATATCGCCGCGCCACAGCGTCAGCACCCAGTTATAGACCTTGATCGCCGTGGGCACAGCGATGATCAGCGTCGTGGTGGCGAAGAAGAAGCCAAAGGCCGGGTTCATGCCGCTGACATACATGTGGTGCGCCCAGACGACGAAGCTGAGCGCGCCGATGATGACGATCGCCCAGACCATCATCCGGTAGCCGAAGATGTTCTTGCGCGCATGCGTGCTGATCAGATCCGAAACGATGCCGAAGGCAGGCAGTGCTACGATATAGACCTCGGGATGCCCGAAAAACCAGAACAGGTGCTGGAACAGGATCGGGCTACCGCCGCCGTGCTGGAGTTGCGTGCCCATTTCGACGATGGCGGGCATGAAGAAGCTGGTGCCGAGCACGCGGTCGAACATCATCATGACGCAGGCGACGAAGAGCGCGGGAAAGGCGAGCAGCGCCATCACGGTCGCGGTGAAGATGCCCCAGACGGTAAGCGGCATCCGCATTAGCGTCATGCCGCGCGCGCGTCCCTGCAGCACCGTCACCACATAGTTCAGCCCGCCCATGGTGAAGCCGATGATGAAGACGATCAGCGACGAAAGCATCAGCAGGATGCCCCAGTCCTTGCCGCCTGGTGTGCCTGACAGAACCGATTGCGGCGGATAAAGCGTCCAGCCCGCCCCCGTCGGGCCGCCGGGGGCGAAGAAGCCCGCAGCGAGGATCAGCACCGCGAGCAGATAGATCCAGTAGCTCAGCATGTTGGCGTAGGGAAACACCATATCGCGCGCGCCGACCATCAGCGGAATGAGGTAATTGCCGAAGCCGCCGAGGAAGAGCGCGGTCAGTAGATAGATCACCATGATCATGCCGTGCATGGTGATGAACTGGTAATAGTGATCGGCATCGATGAAGGCGAAATAGCCGGGAAAGGCGAGCTGAATCCGCATCAGCCAGGAGAGCACCAGCGCCACCAGGCCGATTGCGATCGCCGTCAGCGAATATTGCACGGCGATGATCTTGGCATCCTGGCTGAACACATATTTGGTCCACCAGCTGTGTGGATGATAAAGCTCGACATCCTCGACTTCGGCAGAGGGGATGGCGCCTGCGCTGTCGGATGGAATCTCGACCATGATCTCTCTTCCCTTCCCGCCGGTCCTTGAACCGGCACGCGGCCTCCGGCCGGTTCAGTTTGCCGGCGGTAGCTCTCCCGATGACGCCGTCAACTGGGTGAATGTCTGCTGCTGCCCGAGCCAGGTCTGGTAGTCCGCATCCTCGTCAACGACGACGGTGCCGCGCATTTGCGGATGGCCGACGCCGCAGAGTTCGGCGCAGAGAATCTCGAAGGTCCCTGTCCGCGTCGGCGTGAACCAGAAATAGGTGATCATGCCGGGGATCATGTCCATCTTGGCGCGGAATTCCGGCACGTAGAAATCGTGGAGCACATCGACCGAGCGCAGCAATATGTGGACCGGCTTGCCGATCGGCAGATGCAGCTCGCCGCCCTCGATGATGACGTCGTCGAGGCCGCTTGCGTCGTTTTTATCAAGGCCGAGCGGGTTTTCGGGGGTGACGTCGCGCGTCTCAGCGCGGCCGAGCTTTCCGTCGGCTCCGGGCAACCGGAAGCTCCACAGCCATTGCTGGCTGACGACCTCGACCGACGCGGCATCGGCAGGCACCGTGATGAACTGGTTCCAGACGATCAGGCCGGGCGCCAGCATCGCCGCAACGCCGACCGCCGTTCCCCCTCCCAGCAGCAATTCCAGCCTGCGGTTCTCAGGCTCGTAATGCGCCTTGTTGCCCGGCTTGTGCCGGAAGCGGAACACGCAGTAGGCCATGAACAAAACCACCGCCACGAAGACGACGCCGGTGATCCAGAAGGTGATGACGAGGGTGCTGTCGATATAGGTCCAGTTGGACGCGATCGGCGTCCACCACCACGGGCTCAGCACATGGAACAGCACGGAGCCGACGACAATCAGGACGAGGATCAGCACGACAGCCATGTCCGCTCCTCCTCGAGCAGGTCGACCCGTGAAACCGCATTCCGCAAAAAAGTCCGTGTTTATTATCGCACAGATAGAAAATATCGGCAATTACGGCAATTTAGGCATGCACCACCGGCCGCAGCCCGTCATTTGGAGTATTGCCCGTCATTTCGAGTATTGCTTGAGATAGGCGATGAGATCGGTGATCTCCTGGTCGTCCTTCACGCCGACGAAGGCCATCTTCGTGCCCTTCACCTTCGCCTTCGGATTGTGCAGATAATCGCGCAGCACCGTCTCGTCCCAGACGAGACCACCCTCGCCGGCCGCCTTCATCCCGGCCGAGTAGGCGAAATTAGGATGCGTTCCGGCCTTCCGGCCGAACAGCCCGTTCAGCGACGGGCCGACCTTGTTCGTATCGGAATCGGCGACATGACAGGTCGCGCATTTTTTGAAAACAGTGGCACCCGCCGTCGCATCGCCCTCCTGCGCTCCGGCGTTACCAGAGGAAAGAGCAATGACGGATGTGGCGATCAGCAGAACAATACGGTAATCCATGGCAAACCTCATCCTCCTCAAGGTTGCCAGCCACTTGCACCCTCCGCAATCTCTCGCGTGGGAGTAGTGGTTGTTATGGGATAAAGCTTAGTCCTTCGCGGCAGCAAGTCAATCGGCTCCAAAATTGGGGCCAGTTGAACGCCATCTGATGTCCGGTGGCCTGGGGATAACCGCCTTGATATCGAAAATCCGGCCAGCTATCCTCGGCTGCCGCCATTTGACCTACCCCCGGATCGAAAGCGCCTCTTTTACCGCCAGCTCGGCCATGGCAAGCGCCGCCTCGCGGGTCCCGGCTGCGGCGATGAAGCGGCCGTTGTGGCAGAAGCTCGCGCCCTCTATGCCGCAAACCGCCTCCAGTGCGCCATTGGTGAGCCCGGCCCAGGCCCCCGGCAGGTCTGCCCTGAGTTCGAACCCCTCCTCGGCGCGGCGAATGCCGGTCACGCACCAATCCTTTTCGCGCGGGTGAACGACGAACAGCAGGTGATCGGCGCCCGCCTTGAGGATGGCGGGACGGAAGGGCATGCCCCTCGGCAATTCCAGAACACGCCCCTGCCCCGCAGCCTCGATTGCCCGATGCACGATCGCCTCGGCCCGCAATTTCGCGGCACTCTGGGCGATCCTGGCCTCGACGAAACTGCGGGCAATGGCGAGGGCCGCGTGGAAGGCGCGGTTATCGGCCTCGGGGTCCGCTTCGTCGAAAACTGGTTTCAGGGTTTCCAGCAGCGCCGGCAGCGTCAGCCCGGCCAACGGCCCCGAGGGGCTGAGCGCGCCATTATCAGTCAGATCGACCGGCAGCACGAAGCTGGCGTCGAAAGAGCCATGCAGCGTCTCGATATGCGCTTCGGGAAGCCCGAAGGCTATGAGATAATCACGGCCGTAATGCTTCCAGATCAGGCCGAACGAGCTGTAGGGCTGGCCATCATCGCGCAACGGCGCGCCGCGTTGATGGTGATCGAATATCCCGATAGTAGGATTATAGGCTCCGCCGACATCATAAATGATCCGGTCTTCGCCCGGCGTGATCCACTCCGGCGCCCGGCTGCGGACGATACGCGCCTGCGGGAAAAGCCGGGTCACGATGACGCTCGACAGCAATTCGTCGGCATGAAAGCCACCGGAATGGGTGACGAGGAAATCGGGGATCATGGGAGTTATGCGCCTTGTCGTTCGCGGAGAGTCCGCTTGCAGGTCGGCACCAAATAACCGTTGCCGGCTGCTATCTCAACCCATACCTTAATCGGAATCGATTTAAGAATAAAATGATCCAGCAATTCAATGTGTTACAGCGTCCTTTCGCACGTCGCCAAGATACCGGCCTCTAGCTGGATTCATCGAAACCCCTGAGGGGTGCATCAGGAGTAAGAGGCAGTCCGTGGAGATCCCTCAGCACTTTCACGTTGTCGAGACGGCCGGATGGCTTGTGAACCACCGCATGAACTCCACCCTTCCCGGTTACCTCATGATCAGTTCCAAGACCGACACCAACGATCTGTCGGATCTGCCCGAAGACGCTTTGGCCGAATTCGGCCCATTGCTCGCAAGGGCTCAGAGTACGCTGAAACGGCAATTGAATGCTCAGCGCGTCTATATCGGCCGGTATGGACACACGCCCGGTTATCCGATCCATTTCCATGTGATCCCGATATATGAGTGGGTGGAGGAGTTGTTTTGGAAGGACGCTCGCTATCGTCTGCTCGAGAATTTCGCAGAAGGACCGGGGGAAACAGCAACGGATGGCGCGGAACTGACGCTGTTTGTCTGGCGCGAGTTCTGCGAACGCGCAGAGCCACCGCCGATCAGAGGGCCTTCGGTCTCAGAGGCTATTGAGTTGCTGCGGGAGGCAATGCGGTTTCCGCCGCTCTAGATCTTTGAGCTCATGCATGTCGCCGAAAATGCCCGGTGGTTTTGGCAAGACGGCATGCGCCAAGAGAAGGGCCCAAGACAACGCCTGCCTCGTGAGCCTGGCGATCCTATGGCCGAAAGCGAGGTCGAAGGTCTCCGACCGTCTCGACCAATAATCGCGGATTGCCTCCTTGAGATCGAAATTCCCGGCCGTCCGTCAATCCATGACGTATTGGATATGATGCCGGCCGTGCACGGCCGATTTCTGGACATGGGCGCGAACGCCGAAGACCCGGCCGATCATATCCTCCGTCAGCACTTCCTCCGGCGCGCCGGAGGCGACGACCTCGCCTTTCTGAAGCACCGCCAGCCTGTCGCAGAACATCGCCGCCAGGTTGAGATCGTGCAGCGCGACGATGCAGGTGATGCCGAGCTTCGAGATCAGCGAGAGAATGTCGAGCTGATGCTGGATATCGAGATGGTTGGTCGGCTCGTCGAGCAGCAGTTCGCTCGGTGCCTGCGCCAGCGATCTGGCAATATGGACGCGCTGGCGCTCGCCGCCCGACAGCGTCTGCCAGAGCTGGCCCGCTCTCTCCTGCATGCCCGTCCGCGACAGGGCCTCGTCGACGGCGGCATCGTCTCCGGCGCCCCAGGACGACAACAGCCCGCGATGCGGCGTGCGGCCGAGCCGCACCACGTCGTGCACGGTCAATTGCGTATCGGTCGTCGACTGCTGCTCGACGAAGGCGACGCGACGCGCAAGGGCTGCGCGCGGCAGCGATGAAATGTCGTCGTCACCCAACCTGATGATGCCGCTGCGAACCTTGCGCAGCCGGCAGATCAATCTGAGAAGGCTCGATTTGCCGGAACCGTTCGGCCCGAGCAGGCCGAGCACCTTGCCCTTTTCCACCGTAAGGCTGACGCCGTTGACGATGACAGTGTCACCGGCGGCAAAGCTCACCGCGTCGATGCTGATGCTCATGCCTTCCCCCGCACGCGATAGAGGATGACGGCAAAGGCCGGTGCGCCGAAGAGCGCGGTGACGACCCCGATCGGCAGGATCTGCTGCGGGATGATGATGCGCGAAATGATGTCGGCGCCGACCATGTAGATCGCGCCGCCGAGCGCCGTTGCCGGCAGCAGCCGCCTATGAGCCGGCCCGACGAGGAAGCGGGCGGCATGGGGGATGACGAGGCCGACGAAGCCGATCGAACCCACCATGCTGACGACGCTTGCCGTCATCGCCGCCGTCATGGCGAACAGCACGATCTGGACGCGGCGTACGGCAATGCCGAGCGAGGCGGCGGCATCCGTGCCGAAGGCGAAGGCGTCGAGCGCCCGCACATGGGCCATGCAGATGACGAAGCCGGCAAGCGCGATCGGCACCGACAGATAGACATCGGGCCAGCGCACGCCGCTGAGCGAACCCAGCAGCCAGAACAGGATGCCGCGCGCCTGCTCGGCATTCGCCGATGTCGTCACGATGTAGGAGGTCAGTGCATTGAAGAGCTGCGAACCGGCGACGCCGCATAGGATGATGCGCTCACCGGTTCCCGCCGCACCCGTCGCCAGGATGCCGACCAGCAAAAAGGCAATGACCGCACCGATGAAGGCGCCGCTCGACAGGCCGAGAACACCGTAGCCGAAACCGAGGATCATCACGCAGACGGCCCCCGTCGAGGCACCGGCGGAGATGCCGAGCACGTAGGGTTCGGCCAGCGGATTGCGCAGCAGCGCCTGCAGGATCGCGCCAGAAAGCGAGAGCGATGCGCCGGCGCTGGCCGCGACGAGCGCGCGGCTCAGACGATAATCCCAGACGATGCCCTGGTGGATGCGGCTGAGCTCGAAATCCGTTCCGAACAGACGGTTCGAAACCGCCTCCGCCGTCGTCGCAAGCGGGATGGCGATCTCGCCGATCGAAACGGCAAGGCTGATCATCATCCCGAGCAGGAGAAATGCCGCAATGGTGAGCGCAGCAAGCGCCCACCATCCCTGTTGCCTGACCGACACTGCCTTCACTGCGCCAGACCGAAGGACTTGATGCCGTTCGCCAATGTCTCGATACCGTCGATCGTGCGGATCGTCGGGTTCATCGACTGCGCGTCCATCATCACGAAGTGCTTGTTTTTGACCGCGTCCAGCTCCTTGGTCACAGGATCGTTCTCGAGGAAATCGACCTTGACCTTGGGATCGTCAGCGGCGTAACGGCGGCGGTCCATGGTCGCCAGAACGATCACGGCAGGGTTCGCCTGGGCGATGGTTTCCCAGCCGACCAGCGGCCATTCCTCTTCCGTCGTGACGACGTTCTTCGCGCCAATCGTCTTCAGAATATAGGCGGGCGCGCTGTTCTTGCCGGCGATGAAGGCGTCGCCATTGACCTCCTTGCTGGAGAACCAGAAGGCGACGGGCAGGTTCTTGCCCGAAGCGCCTGATATCGAAGCGACGGCATCCGCCTCGCGCTTCTTCAGCTCCGAAATCAGCGCATCGCCGCGCTCCTTCACATCGAAAATCTCCGAGAGCTCGGTAATTTCCCGGTAGATCAGGTCCATCGTAAACAGCTCCTTGCGCACGCCGTCGCCGCCATCGGTGTTGACCTTGGCGACGCAATCGGCCGGCGCGAGATAGGTATTGATCCCGAGATCCTTGAACTGCTCCCGCTTGCCGACCGAGCCCTGTGCGCCGACATGCCATTCGAACTCGGCCGTCACCAGGTCGGGCTCCTGCCCGACGACAGATTCGAAGCTCGGATCATTGTCGGCGAGCCGCGTTATCTTGCTGTTGGCCTCGGCATATTGCGGCAGGACGGGACCGACCCAGACGGCCGTTCCGGCGATCTTGTCGGCAAGGCCGAGCGAGAAGAGCACTTCGGTCATGCCCTGACCGATCGAAACCGCTTTGGATGGCGCCTTTTCGAAGGTCACCTGCTGGCCGCAATTGGTGATGGTCAAGGGATATCGGGTCGCGGCAAGGCTTGGTGCCGCAAGGCCGGCGAGCCCGAAGGCGAATGTCATGGTGGCGAGAATCTGGCGCATGGAAAACCTCGATGAAGGGAAAAATCACGGCCGTTCCGCGCATATGCGCGGACCGAAAGCACGCTTAGGCGCGCACTAGCCGCAGGAGGCCCAATCGAGACGGATGCATGCCGGAATTCGGCGAAGGTTCAGCAGGTCAATCATATCTGTTCCTTGTCCGGGCATCCCCGCCCGGTTGATTGGATCGTGATTGACGGCAGGTCTCCTGGCTTGCGGATATCCGTCGTTTCATCCTCCTTCCCGCGATATCTCGCAGTGGCAGGGCTATGAGCCCTTCAGAGATGGCCAGTCGCTGGCCACTCCTGAGATGATCGACAATCCGCTTACAGTTGCGGGGGCAGCCACGGTCTCGGTCCCTGCTGGGTCGTCCTCACCGTGTTCCCTATTAATCCCCTTGGAGTCATCTTCAGGGAACCGTCGCACCCAGTTACGTCGCCTGCACGCGCGCCGTCAATGCATATTCCGAAGGCGCCATGCCGCCAGCGGATAAATATATCGCGCACATAGCTTCACGCCGCCGTTCGGTGCACGAACTGCCGGTCGCGGTCAGTCTCGGATATGACCCCGGAAAGCGCCTCCTTGCGACAGGTACAGTCCCCGCGCCATTCTTGACCTTCGAAAATTACCCATTGATACGGTCCAGTGAATGGTCTAATTTTCTGGAGGAAACCAGGCTGCACTGGTCCTGGGGAGTGCGAACGATGCGAGTGTCTGTGACGGATGCCAAGGGGCAATTGACCGAGTTGGTCCGGCGTGCCGAGGCGGGTGACGAGGTCATCCTCACCCGGCACGGTCATGCTGCCGTGAAACTGGTTCCGGTGAGGGCAGCGCCCGATCGGAAATCCCGCCGGACGCTGATGGAAGCGGTGCGGGCCTCCGCCATAGCCAAAGCCGCCGACGGGCCGCCGGCCGCACGCAGCCAGGATTTCCTCTACGCCGACGACGGCCTGCCCGAATGATCGCCGTCGACACATCCGCCCTGATGGCGATCGTGCTTGGCGAACCACAAGCCGATGCCCTGATTGCCGTCCTCGAAGCCGAAGACGATCTCCTGATCTCCGCCGGCACGGTCGCCGAAGCCTTGATCGTCTCGGCCCGTCGCAACGTCGGCGATGAAATGGAACAACTGATCGACGGCCTCGGCTTCGAAATCGTGGCCGTCACCCCCGCCTCCGCCCGCCGCATCGCCGAAGCCTACCGCACCTGGGGCAAAGGCGCCCATCCTGCAAGTCTGAACTTCGGCGACTGCTTCGCCTACGAGGTGGCTAGGGAACATGGGTGCCGGCTGCTATTTGTGGGGGATGATTTCGTTAGGACCGATATAGAAAACGCGCTGTGAACGATGCGGCGATTGCCAGCGCCGGCCGGCCCTACAATGCATCCAGCGGTATCTTCAGATACCGCCTGCCATTCCCCTCCGGCTCGGGCAGCCGCCCGCCGCGGATATTCACCTGCAGCGCGTGCAGCATCAGCTTGGGCTTGGGCAGCGTGCGATCGCGCGCCTGGCGCAGCGCCACGAAGCCGGCCTCGTCGATGCCTGCAATATGCGGATTGGCGCGCTTCTGTGCCTCCACCGTGCTTTCCCAGCGCGGGTGCCGGCCGCCGGGCTGGTAATCGTGGCCGGAAAAGAGACGGGTCTCCTCGGGCAGCGACAGGATGGCCTGGATCGAGTGCCAGAGGGCGGCAGCGCTGCCGCCCGGGAAATCCGTGCGCGCCGTGCCGGAATCCGGCGTGAACACCGTGTCGTGCACAAAGGCGGCGTCACCGATCACATAGGTGATCGAGGCGAGTGTGTGCCCGGGCGAAAAAATCACGCGGGCTTTAAGCGCACCGATCTCGAACGTGTCGCCATCGGCAAACAGCCGGTCCCATTGCGAGCCGTCGGTCGCGAGCCCCGGCCAGTTGTAGATCTCCTTCCAGAGCGTCTGCACGTCGGTGACATGGGCGCCGATCGCCGTCGGCGCGCCGGTCTTCTCATGCAGATAATGCGCGGCGGAGAAATGATCGGCATGCGGATGCGTGTCGAGGATCCACTCGACCGTCAGCCCTTCGCTTTCGATATGAGCGAGGATGGCATCTGCATTGGCCGTTCCCGTCGCCCCCGACATCTCGTCGAAATCGAGCACCGGGTCGATGATGGCGCAGCGTTTCGTTGCCGGGTCGGAAACGACATATTGCACACTGCAGGTGCGGGGCTCGAAGAAGGCCTTCACATCAGCCACCTGCCCTGACCGCTTTTCCAGCCAGCGTCGCGCGCCGGCAAGATCAAAACCGAGGTTTTGACCGAAGGCCTCGACATCTCCGGGCTTCATCCGCCCGTCGAGCACCTCGCCCAGCGCATAAAGCGTCAACGCCCGCGTGCCGCTCTTGCAATGGGCGACGACCGGTCCCTTGGCCTCGGCCATCGCCGTCTGGAAGGCGCGGATATCGGCCTCGGTGATTTCGGTCCCCTTCACCGGCACGAAGCTGTAGGCGAGCCCGGCGGCAGCGGCGGAAGCCTTTTCCGCCGTATTGCCCGGCTGTCCCGGCTCCTCGCCATCCGGCCGGGCATTGATGACGGCAGCAAAGCCATCAGCCGCGAAGGCGGCAAAACCTGCGGCGTCGGGCTGGCCCGCCACCGATATCAGCTCATTGACCTTCACGGATGTCATCGAAGTCCCCGCGCTGCCCTCATCGGGCATTATCGCATGTATATCGATACAATCTCACAAGTATATTGCCGAACGCAAGAATAGGCGCTTGGTATTCCTCCGTGCATGTCGCCGGCCTGAAGAGCCTGACAACGCCGGCGGGAGACGCCGCCCAAACGCCCGCCCGGCCCGGCTTTGCATGTCAAAACGACAGCGTTGCCGCACCTTCCTTGATCTCGGCATGCATGGCGCTGGCGCCGACGATGACGATCCCGTCGAGTAAGTCTTCCTGCGTATAACCGCGCGAGGTCACACAGGGTGGGCAAGCCCAGATCGTGCCGCCGCGCTGCTGGAAATTCTCGATCAGGCTCGACAGCGGATCGAGCGGTGGCACATGCGTCATGCGCTGGCCGCCCTTGCGCACCAGGTCGATCCCGGTGCTGGTGAGGAATACCGAGACCTTCAGCCCGGCGGTGATGCCGCCATTGGCAATGGTGAAGGCGACGGAGGACAGTTCGGATTCGATGCCTTTGGTGACGAGCACGACCAGTTTGTCGCATTGAGTTTGCATAGTATTCTCCTTCAGCGGGTTTGAACGCACTGATGATAGGAGGACGCGCGGCGCGCGTATTTGGCCGGAATGCGTGAAGCCTTGTCCGAAAATCCAGACGCTGCGGGTGTTGCGCGCGAAGACGTGCTGTCGGCGCTGCTGTCGACGATCCGCCTTTCGGGGTCGCTGCAGTTCTGCTTCATGCCGACGGGCGACTGGCAGACCGATGCCACGCCGTCGCTGGCAGGCCTTTCGGCCAAGGCCTCGGGCACGATGCCGTTTCACATCGTCGTCGCCGGCAGTTGCTGGCTGAAGACGGAAGACGAAGAAACCGATTTGGAAGCCGGCGACGTGCTGGTCTTTCCCTTCGGCACTGGACATCAGCTCGGCGCGGGAAGAGACGGCATGCTGGTGCTGCCGACCCGCGATCTGCCGCAGAAGCCATGGCGTGAGATTCCCGTGCTGCGTTACGGCGACGAGACACAAGGGGTGCGCCTGCTCTGCGGCTATCTGCAGTGGGACGGGCTGAGCTTCGCACCGCTTCGGCAGGCCCTGCCCAGACTGATCCATGTCAGGACGCGGGCCGCCAATGACGGTGACTGGCTGCGCGCCACCATCCGCCAGATGGTCGAGGAGGTCGACAGGCCGCGTGCCGGTGGCGTCTCGATGCTACCGCGGCTGACGGAAATCATCTTCATCGAAATTCTGCGCCACCAGATCATGATGGCAGAGCCAAGCTCGGTCGGCTGGCTGGCAGCCCTCGCCGACCCCTCGCTCTCGCGCTGCCTTTCCCTCATTCACGACGATCCCAGGCGTGATTGGTCGCTGGAGCAACTGGCGGCGGCATCGGGAATGTCGCGCAGCGCGCTGGCCGAACGCTTCCAGGCGATGCTCTCGACATCACCGATCCGCTATATAAGGGACTGGCGGCTCTACCTCGCAAGCGTGGCGCTCGCCACCTCAGGCCAGCCGATCGCGGCGATCGCCTATGAAGCCGGCTATGCCACCGAAGCCGCCTTCAACCGCGCTTTCTCCCGCGCCTTCGCCACCCCACCAGCCGCCTGGCGGGCGACGGCGCAGGCGTAGAGGGTGATCGGCTCAATAAGCGCCAATGCTCAAGAGAGGTTGGCAGGAAGAAGCCGCGACACTCATGGGTGGAAAGAATCAAAGGATGCGCTAATTAGATCCACCATCAAAATCTGGAGCGCGCCTTGGATTCCGAATCCCCTCAGCCACTCACAGCTCGCTTTCCTGTCGGTGGCGGGGAAATTGGCCGACTGATCCAGACCCGCGACTGGAGCAAGACGCCGCTCGGTCCTCTCGAACTCTGGCCGCAAAGCCTGAAGACGGCCACCAACATGCTCCTGCTTTCACCCGTGCCGATCGTTCTTCTCTGGGGCGAAGATGGCGTGATGATCTACAACGACGCCTATTCCGTCTTCGCGGGCAGCCGCCATCCGGATCTTCTCGGTTCCAAGGTCCGTGAGGGCTGGAGCGAAATTGCCGATTTCAACGACAATGTGATGAAAGTCGGACTGGCGGGGAAAACGCTCGCCTACGAGAACCAGGAGCTGACGCTCTTGCGCCACGGCAGCCCGGCTCCCGTCTGGATGAACCTCGACTATTCGCCCGTCCTCGACGAAAGCGGCAAACCCGCCGGCGTCATCGCGATCGTCGTCGAAACGACGAAAAGCGTCCTTGCCCAGCGCCGGCTGCGCGAGAGCGAAGAGAGGTTCAGGGCGTTCACGACCGCGACGACCGATATCGTCTATCGTATGAGCGCCGACTGGAAGGAGATGCAGCAGCTCGACGGTCGTAACGTTCTCGCCGACACGGCCAATCCGACTGTCGCGTGGCAGGAGGCCTATTTGTTTCCCGAGGACATTCCAGCGATCCAGGCGGTGATCGACGAGGCCATATCAAGCAAGGGTGTTTTCGAATGCGAGCATCGCGTCCGCCGCGCCGACGGCAGCACCGGGTGGGTGCTGTCACGGGCTGTTCCACTCTTGAACGACCCAGGCGCCATTGTCGAATGGTTTGGGGCCGCGACCGATATCACCGAGCGGCGACGCAAGCAGCAACAGCTGGAACTTGTCGTTCATGAACTCAACCATCGCGTTAAGAACAATCTGGCGATGGTGCAGGCTTTCGCATTCCGCACCTTCCGGGATGCCGAAGACATCCCTCGTGCCCTGGACAGTTTCACGGCGCGGCTGGTGTCGCTCGGCCGTGCCAATGATCTGTTGACAGGCGAATTGTGGAGCAGTGCCTCCTTGAAACAGACGCTCGACCAAGCGACCGTTCCGCATCGGCCGGACGGCGGGCGGTGGGAGTTGACCGGAGACGAAATCCGGGTCTCCGCAAAGACGGCGCTGGCGCTGACCATGGCCTTTCACGAACTCGGCACGAATGCCGTCCGCCATGGCGCATGGTCGAATGATGGCGGCGCCGTCAGCGTCAAATGTTCCCTCCAAATCATCGACGGAATGCAACGCTACCGCATAGACTGGAACGAACATGGCGGACCGCCTGTCGAACAACCTAAGCGGAAGGGCTTCGGCACGGTCCTCATACAGCGTGGCCTTGCCGCGGAGACGGGAGGCAATGTGGAGATTTCGTTTGCCGAAAGGGGTTTTTCCTTCAGCCTCGACGCTCCGGCAGACCGTCTTCGGAACGAATGACATGGCCAAGCGTGTTCTTGTCGTCGAAGATGAAATGACCATCGCCATGATGATCGAGGATATGCTCGTGGACCTCGGTCACGAGGTCGTCGCGACAGCCGCGCGTTTGCCCTCGGCGCTGGAGGTTGCGGCCGATGGAAATCTTGATTTCGTCATTCTCGATGTGAACCTGGCCGGGCATCAGTCATTCCCGGTGGCGGCAGTCCTTCAGCAGCGCGGTATCCCGTTTGCCTTCGCAACCGGATATGGGCCAGCGGGTATCGATCCCGCCTTTGCCGGCCGGCCAGTGTTGACCAAGCCGTTCACAACTGCCGACCTTGCCGCTGTCATCGAAAGTGTCGGCTGAGACCCAAGAGGGCCGACGCCCAAGTCCAAGAGCCGCCCCAATGAGACGTGTTGTGGCGGGCGATGGCGCAGGGCTGAGGATCCGATCGACACCCTGATGGACGATCAGCGCGGTTGCGGGCCTGTCAATCCGAGGGCCAGCGTGATGTCGTTGATGATCCCCAGTCGCGCTTCGATCACCGCGATTTTCTCAGGTGTATCGGCACCAAAAGCCTCGATATCGATGAACATTTGCTCGCAGCCGCCTGGCGTGACCGTGCCGAACATCTGGCCGGGTTCCTCGCCTATGTTTCGCCAGCTGTGCGGTACATGTGGCGGCAGAACGACGACGGTTCCCACGGGCGCGTCGAACGCCTCGTCGCCGCATTGGAATCGATAGAGACCGCGAATGACCCGAAAGACTTCGATCTCCCGCGTATGCGTGTGCGGGGCCGGACCATGACCGGGCGGCGTGAAGGTTTCCCACATCCCGAACGCGCCGCCGGTCTCGGCGGCTGTGGCATGGATGACGATCCTCGCGCCGAAGGGCGTCTTCGCCACGCGCTCCTTGCCGGGCAAAGAGACAACGGCATTCCTGAAACTCGACATATCCACCTCCCCCTTGATTACGGGCTTTGGGCCACGCTCACGTCGTCACCCTTGCGGCGCAGGCACGTCGATCATGGCTTCGATATTGTATCCGTCGGGATCGAGAACGAAGCAGGCAAAGTATTTCTCGCTATATTGCGGCCGCGGACCGGGCGCCCCATTGTCCCCAGCGCCGGCTTCGAGCGCGGCCCGATAAAACGCCTCCACTTCCGCTCTGCTTTGGACCCGGAAGGCAACGTGCAAACGCGTCAGAGGCGGCTTGTCGTCGGTGTGCTGGATCTCGAACAGGCTGCCGCCGACGTCGAAGGCCCAGAATACACCCTCCTTTCCGAAGGAGAGGCGATAACCCAGAGGTTCGAAAGCGCGTTCATAGAACAATTTGCTCTTCTGCAGGTCACTCACTGCGATGGTGATATGATCGATCATGCCGTGCCCTCCCTATCGTTCCGCGTCCCATCATAGTTGAATCCCGGCAGCGGAAAAGCCGACAAAGCCCACCCGATACCCTGCCAACGCCGCCCGCCATGAACTCTTTCCGGCCGCTCGACATCGGCATCAATATCAGCCTAAGGTCCCGGGCGGGGATGGACGGGAGGGGATAACCGATGTCCCTCAGCTGGTCGGGCGTCAGGTCTGCCAATGCCTCCGTCTTGCGACGCTCCGCTGCCACTGCCGGAGTAGCTGCCGCTTCAGCGGCTTCTTCGGAACGAAGGGGGCATGCCGGGCTATTACCGCCCCCTTTCGGCTAATTGCGAAACGATGCTGCTTCGTGCGAAAATGCCACGCTATGGATCACACGGGCGAAGTTCTCATTCTCACCGGGCCGCCGGGCTCGGGAAAAACCACGACGGCCGAGGCGCTCGCCCGCGAGCCCGGCTCGCCGAAGGTCCATCTTCATTCCGACGATTTCTGGCATTTCATCAAGAACGGCGTGATCCCGCCCTATCTGCCGGAGGCGCATGAACAGAATATCGTTGTCGTCGACGTGTTGACGAAGGCGGCGGCAGGCTATGCCAGCGGCGGCTACTTCGTCGTCGTCGACGGCATCGTCGGGCCGTGGTTCCTGGAACCGTTCCGGAAAATCGCGGCACCCCTCCACTACGTGATTCTGCGTCCGCCGCTCGATGTCGCCATCCGGCGCTGCCGGGAGCGTGGCGGCGACGCGCTGACCGATCCCGCCCCTATTGCGGCGCTCCATCAGCAATTCTCATCACTTGGCCCGTTCGAGCAACATGTCGTCTCGACGGAGGGGCACGACAGGGAAGACACGTTGCGCAAGGTGATCGAGGCTATGCGCAGCGGCATGTTTCGCCTGGCGTCATAACGCAAGCCCCTCAGCTTTCGGCGCAAGCTGCAGACATTGCCGGGATTCTCTTACCCGATCCCGGTTCGAGCGAGTCGGGAAATTCATGAGCGGACCTCATGAGTTCATGCCGATATCTCCGGCTAATCGCCGCCGGGCTTTGCCCTATCTTGGGATCAAACCTGGGAAGGAGGACTTGAAATGATCAAGCGCAAGCTCGGCCAAAGAGGCCCTGACGTATCGGCGATCGGCTTCGGCTGCATGGGGCTGAACTATCATCGCGGGACGGCGATGGAGCGCGGTGATGCCGTCGCGCTCCTGCGGGCGGCCCACGACCGGGGTGTCACCTTCTTTGACACTGCCGAAGCCTACGGGCCGTTCACCAACGAGGAACTCGTCGGCGAGGCGCTGGCGCCGATCCGTGATGAGGTGGTGATCGCGACGAAATTCGGCTTTAGGGATGGCCGGCCGGAAGTTGGTCTGGATAGCCGGCCGGAACGCATCCGTGTGGTCGTCGAAGAAGCCCTCAAGCGGCTGCGCACCGATCGCATCGATATCTTCTACCAGCATCGGGTCGACCCGGCCGTACCGATCGAAGAGGTGGCAGGCACGGTGAAGGATCTGATCGGCGCCGGCAAAGTGCTGCATTTCGGCCTGTCAGAAGCGGGCGTCGAAGCAATCCGCCGCGCCCATGCCGTCCAGCCGATCACCGTGTTGCAAAGCGAATATTCGCTGTGGTGGCGCAACCCGGAACAGGAAATCCTGCCCGTCGTCGAAGAGCTCGGCATTGGCTTCGTGCCCTATAGCCCGCTCGGCCGCGGCTTCCTCACCGGCAAGATGGACGAGAACACCAGTTTCGAAGGCGGCAACGACCACCGCAAGACCAATCCGCGCCTCTCGGCCGAAAACCGCAAGGCAAACCAGCCGGTGGTCGATGCGATCGAGGTCATCGCCGCTCGCAGAAACGCGACCGCGGCCCAGATCGCCATTGCTTGGCTGATGGCCCGCAAGCCTTGGATCGTCCCCATTCCCGGCACCACCAAGCTGCACCGGCTGGAAGAGAATATCGCTGCCGCCGACATCACCTTCACATCGGAGGAACTGGCCGAGATCGACGCGGTCTTCTCAGGCATCGAGATCCACGGCGACCGCTACTCCGCAACATCGGCAGCCCGCGTCACGCGGTGAGCCGACGACACTGATCGTTCGATGCGACAGCACGAACGTTCTTGTCTGGTGCGCCGGCGTTGGATGGATGCAAGGAGCAGCGTTGCGGCGTGTCCTTCGAGGCTCCGCCCTATGGGCTGCGCGCCTCAGGATGAGGGCCGTTGGAGGCTGCCGCATTCCCAACAACAGGCGTGAGTGGACGCGGCAACCCCTCTTCCGTCATGCTCGGGCTTGTCCCGAGCATCTGCAATCGGTGCAGCAGAGCCTCGGCAAAAGGCTGACATGACGGAAGAGCGAGGCGGCGTTCGCGTCAAACTGAAACCGCCCGCGAGAAAACGCGGGCGGTTGCATCGTGTGGCACGCGCCTCAAGCGCGGATTATCAGTCCTGCCCCTGCAGGCGGTCCATCACTTGCAGCAGCAGATCGGCGCAGACCTTCATCGGTTCGTCCTCGGCGCATTTGAGATCGATCCGGGTATTCCCGTCCTCGATCCGGAAATGCGCTGCCTTGGACGGCGGTGGCGGTGGCGGGCGATGACCGCGGAAACCACGGAAGCCCATGTCGCCTCTCCGACCATGCCAGCGGTAATCGGGGCGATCTCCCGGCCGCGCATCCGGCCGGTCCGTCATCTGCTCATCGTCATCAGGAGTGGACGGAGACGGCGGAGGAGGAGGCGAGCCGGGTTCGGCCGCTGCCGGTGGGGTTCCGGCGGTTGGCGGAGCGGGCGGCTGTTGGGCAAAAGCGGTGCCGGCGAGTGCGGCAAGGGCAAGGCCTGATAGAAGAAGTCGTTGCATGGAAGCGTTCCTTTCGGAGTTGTGAGGCGTGTCTGTAAACACCGCAGCGCGGCTTTGGTTCACGCCCGTCAGGGCCTGTGATCGAAATCCGCAAATCGTCTGTGCGGCGGACCTTTCGGCGGACGCAGCGCTTCGGTTCGTCCATCCTGGCGAACGAGGTAGCTCGCATGCACGAAGCCGTCGTCGAAGCGTCCCTGGACGGTGACGGCTTCATCCTTCGTGACAAGATCCCCGTCCTCGCCGGCCCGGCCGGTTTCAACAAGCGCCTTGCCGCTCTCGTCCTGCAACACGAACTTGTTGCCGTAGATCTCGGCAACCTTGCCCTTGATGGTAACGAGGCTGGTGGCCGGCATGGCCGAAATCGCCACCGGCGTCAGCGGCGCCATTTCGGGCATGGGACGCATCATCTTCACGGCGCTCGCGCCCCCGGCAGCGCCGATAACAAGCGCCACGGCGGCAGCGATCACCGGGATCGCCAGCCGGCGCCGGCGGTGTTCTGGCGGCACGGGCGTGGCGGCACCTTCGGGATGCCCGTTGTCCTGGTCTTCGTTCGGCATATATCTGCTCCTTGCTTCAGTAATGGCTGCAATCTAGCCGCCCCACCCCCTCGCCTGCCTGAACCTCTCCGTTCAGATTGAGTTAAGCTCGGCCCGATAGTTTTGGCCCGTTCCCTGAGACGCCCTGCGATGAAAGCCCTGCCCCATGCGCGTACTGCTCGTCGAAGATGACGAAGACCTGAGCGGCCGGATCGCCGCCGTGCTGCGATCGGAAAACTTCGTCGTCGATATCGCGCGCAACGGCGAGGACGCTCTCCATGCGGGCCTCACCGAACTCTTCGATGTTGCGATCCTCGACCTCGGCCTGCCCAAGATCGATGGCGTCAGCGTGCTGAAGGGCTGGCGCGAGGGCGACCGCAACCTGCCGGTTCTGGTGCTGACGGCGCGCGACGGCTGGCCGGACAAGGTCTCGAGCTTCAAGGCCGGCGCCGACGATTTCCTTGCCAAACCGTTCAAGGTGGAGGAACTGGTGCTGCGCCTGCGCGCGCTCGTGCGCCGGGCGTCCGGTCACGCCGCCTCGCGGCTCGTCTGCGGCGCGTTGGTCTTTGATGCCCAGCTCGGCACCTTCGAGCTCGACGGCCTGCCGCTGAAGCTGACAGCGCTGGAATGGCGGGTTCTCTCCTGCCTGATGCTGCGCAAGGAGATGATCGTCGACCGGCGCGAACTCACCGAGCGCGTCTATGACGGCGATGCCGAAGTCGACTCCAATTCCATCGAAGTCATCATCGCCCGCCTGCGCAAGAAGCTCGGGGGTGAACGCATCGAGACGATGCGTGGCCGTATCGAGACGGTGCGCGGCCGCGGCTATATGCTGACGGCAGCAGCGGCACCATGAAGGCCGCCTCCCTCAAACCGAAATCGATTGCCGGTCGGCTGCTGATGTTCTCCGGCATCTTCGTGACGCTAGCGCTGGTCGTTGCTGCCATCGTGCTGTGGCTGGCGCTGAAGACGGTGGTGCGCGAGCAGGTCGATCAGCGTTTGGACACCCAGATCGGCGCCTTGGCCGCTGCTGTGACGCGCGACGCTCAAGGGAAGATTGTCCTTTCCGCGCCGCTCGATGCGCCGCCCTTCGATCGCCCCTCATCCGGCTGGTACTGGCAGATCGACGACGGGCAACAGCGCCTGACCTCCCGCTCCCTGATGAACGGCACGATAGACGCGCCGCCGCCCCGGCAGGATCTGCGCCATGTGCTGATGGGCATGCCGACATCAGGCAGGGGCGGTGATCGCGGCAGTGGACCGCTTTATCTTCGCCAGGCCATCCGCAGCATCGAAGGCATGACGCTGACGATCACCGCGACAGCGCCGATGATCGCCCTCGTCGGCCCGGCGCTGCGCGCGCTCTTCTGGCTGGTTCCCTGCATGCTGCTGCTCGGCCTCGTGCTGATGGCCGGCACGCTCTGGCAGATCCGCTTCGGCCTCAGCCCGCTGAAATCCATGGCGGCCAATATCGATGCCATCAACCGAGGCGAACGCGCCCGCCTGCCCGACGAGGCGACCAAGGAGCTTGCGCCGCTCTCGGCGAAGACCAACGCGCTGCTGGTGGCCAACGAAGAGCGGCTCGCGGCAACCCGCATGCAATTCGCCAATCTCGCCCACGGCCTCAAGACGCCGGTGGCGAGCCTGCTGCTGGCGCTCGACGAGAAAAACGATCCGCAAGGCGCAATGCGCAACCTCGCAGCCCGCATCGACAACCGGATCAAACACCACCTCGCCGCCGCCCGCCGCGTGATGGCCTCGTCGGACAATGTCGTCAGCACCGACGTGGCGACTTCGGTCGCCGATCTGCACCGGGCGATCGGCCAGATCCACGCCGAGCGCAACATCGCCTTCGACACCGATATCGCGCCGGGCCTGCGCGTCGCCTGCGACGAAAGCGATGTCGAGGAAATGCTCGGCAACCTGATCGACAACGCCTTCAAATGGGCCGCCTCCCACGTGAAAGTCAGTGCCCGCCGCAACGGCCCGACCGCCCGCATCACCATCGAGGACGACGGCCCCGGCATCCCCCCGGACCGCCTCGCTGCTGTGCTGCTGCCGGGTGTGCGCGAGGACGAGCATGTGCCGGGCAATGGGTTTGGGCTGAGTATCGTCAGCGAGCTGGCGGGGTTGTATGGCGGGTCGCTGGTGCTGGAGGCGAACGGGGCGATGGGGTTGCGGTGTGTGTTGTGTTTGCCGGCGGCGGTGGGGCTGGTCCTGCGTGATGACGACAAGCTAACCAATGGCATCATTCGTTCAGATGAGCTCAACCCGTGACAAGGCTGTGGAGGCGGCGCCAAGCGATCGTGCTTCGGAGGGCCGGGGCCGCTTCAGCTATATCCGCCAGTAATGCTGGAAGTTCGTGGGGCACGTAAGAAGGCTGTAAGCCGATAACCCGATCCGCGACATCCAGAACTTTCATGTGGCCAACGTTTCGCAAAGGGGTCGACTTTGTCAGCGTCCGCAGTACAGCCGACATATCCCGCCTCTTCGAAGGTTTCCTGCCGCACTCGCGGCATCGGCCTGACGCAGGGATGTCATCGTTGCCGCCAGCATCACGGCCGCGATCAGCTGGTCGTGTTTCAGATAGGTCATCAGTGCCACCCCTCTTCTTCAAATCGCCATCTATCCTGCGTGTTATTGTTGATCAGGGAATCAAAAAATGACCGGTAGCTAAACGTGGCAGAGTCGGAAAAACGTGATGACAAGTTTACTTGGACATATGCAATCTGGTTTTTGCCGTACCTGTCGCAAATTTGGCTATGGTGGCTGGCCCCCAAATGGGACTGGTGGATCATCGGCCTTATCACTCTCGCGCTGACCGTGATCGCCATCGCCGGTTCCATCTGCATCAACTTGGCGCGGCGGCGCTGGTGGCGTGTCGTGTCGCTCTTGATCACACCCCTTCCGTGGCTAGTCATTTTTTACATCGTTGCTGTTACCGGCATAACGCCCGACAGCGTTCGATTTGCTTTGAACAAGCAAGCGTATCTGGCAGAGATCGAACGAACCGATGTGACGAGCGGTGAGCCGCGATTCAGGACATTTGCATTGGACAGTATGTTCAAGGCGACAACATCCACGACGCTTGTGTACGATGAGAGTGATGAAATTGCCCTGCCCAGCGGCGAGCAATCCGCCGCCTGGCAACAGCGAACCCAAAAATTGTGCTCGGAAAAGAAAGAATGCGTCAATCTCTATCCTGGCTCGGACTGGCCTTTCAGCGTCAGCAAGGTTGGCGAACACTTCTATATTGTGTATCAAAACTTCATTGACGCGTTTCCCTAGCGACCGATCGTCATTGCCGGGACAAGGCCGGCTGTCCTGCGATCCGCGTCCTGTCATCGGTGCTTCTGCGTCTTCCAGTTTTGCGCTTTCCACCGCGGGTCGGCTCGCGATCGCGAGGAAGTCGTCGCAAAGGCGCGCGCGAGAAAAGCGGTCCGGTTCGCGTAAGGGAGTCCTGTCACGGCCGCCACCTCGCCGATGGGGCAGGAAACGCACGATAGCGTTTTATCTCGATGGGATGCCCGCTTTTGGCGCAAGGCTGCTTTCGTGACCTATCCCTGAAGCGTAATTCTCAGCTCCCGGCATAATGCTCCCTTCCTCAAAGCCACAACCCAGCCCCCTTCCCGATAACCGCTCCCGCCGAGACGTCTTTCGCCTCGCCTCTGCCTTGTTGCTCGCGTATCCTGACGCCCGATTCGCCGTCCGCATACGAGGGTGGGCATGAACGAAGCATCAAAGGAGAGCGCGATGACGGACGCCAAGAGCGGCATTTCTGGACTACGGCCGCATATTACAGTCATTGGCGTCGGTGGCGGTGGCGGCAATGCGATCAACAATATGATCGCGGAAAAGCTGGCGGGCGTCGAATTCGTCGCCGCAAACACGGATGCGCAGGTGCTGGCCACCTCCAAGGCGACGCGCCGCATCCAGCTTGGCGCCAATGTGACGGAGGGTCTCGGAGCCGGTTCGTTGCCTGAGGTCGGCCATGCGGCTGCCGAAGAGTCGCTCGATGAGATCATGGATCACCTAGCCGGCTCGCACATGTGCTTCGTCACCGCCGGCATGGGCGGCGGAACGGGTACGGGTGCCGCACCTGTCATCGCCCGCGCTGCGCGTGCCGCCGGCATCCTGACGGTCGGCGTCGTCACCAAGCCCTTTACCTTCGAAGGCAACCGCCGCATGCGGATGGCGGAAATCGGCATCGAGGCGCTTCGCCAGGCGGCCGATACGGTTATCGTCATTCCCAACCAGAACCTCTTCCGCATCGCTGATGCAAAAACGACGTTCGCCGATGCCTTCATGACGGCCGACCGCGTGCTTTATGCGGGCGTCGGCTGCATTACCGATCTGATCGTCAAGGAAGGCCTGATCAACCTCGATTTCGCCGACGTGAAATCGGTCATGTCAGGCATGGGCCGTGCGATGATGGGCACTGGCGAAGCCTCCGGTGAAAGCCGCGCGATGAAGGCGGCGGAAGCGGCGATTGCCAACCCGCTTCTCGACGATATCTCGATGCGGGGCGCCAGGGGCGTGCTGATCTCGATTTCCGGTGGTTCGGATATGACGCTGTTCGAAGTGGACGAAGCGGCAAGCCGCATTCGTGACGAAGTCCAGGAAGACGCCGATATCGTCGTCGGCGCGATCTTCGACCGCAGCCTCGACGGCAAGTTCCGCGTCTCGGTCGTCGCGACCGGCCTCGAAGGCAGCCCCCTGCCCGCATCCGCGCCTCACGCCGCCGAGCAGATCCAGACGCGCACGCTACAGTAAGCGCAGCGGCGCGACATATCCGAGCACGACAGCCTGCCGCGTCTTTTCAGACGCGCGGCGCCGTCGTGCTTCAATGTCATGCGCTCCGGGGAAATCGGCGCGATCACCGGTCGTTGATTCGCGATCACCTGTCGTTGATCGTGGGAAGGTGCGTTTCGACCTCTACGCGGCGCTTGTCATCCAACGGCTCAATGTGCTTCTGCCAAAAGGCCTCGGCCTCCGGCGTATCATCATCCCAGTGGCGAATCTTGACGATATTGTCATCGATCTTGGCCAGCCGTTTGCCGCCAAGCCGCAGGTATTCGTCCGCCAGTTCTTTCGATCGGGTCGTTTGCATGTCGTGTTCCTCCATAGGCGAACCGAAAGGCCGATCGTCATTACCGGGTTGGCCGGCAATCGGCATCCCCGTTATCGGCGCTTCTGCGCCTTCCGGGTAAACAGTACGGCGGGATCATGGTTCCAAATCATCGGCCAAAACCGGTCCACGCGGCCGGCTGAAGGCGTCGGCCGCCATCCATGTTCCGCACGGCCCGCCGCTCTTGCTGCCGGGACAGCCGGAGACGCCTCGTACTGGCTGGAGAGCGGCCTTGTCCGGAACGGCAAGACTGCATACGTCCACAAAGGACGCTCTAACACTTTCAATCCTAGCATCGGCCCGAAAATCGATTCCGATTTTCGGGCCGATGCGCTAGGAGAACAGCACGTCCGAGATATTGTGCACCACTGCGATTTCGTCGGTCCCGGTGTTGGTGAGGTAGAGATTATCCGCCGCTGAGTCATAGACCACGTTGGTGATCAAGTCGTCTCCCGGTATGGCGATGTTGACGTCAACCGTTGTCTTGACCCCGGTTTCGAAGTCGAAGGCCGTGCCGATATGCTCGCTGCTGGAGGAATCGCCGAAGAAGAACGTGCCGTCGACGGCAAAGCCGTAGCCGAGCCCGCCCGCCGAAAAGGTCTTGGATTCGATCGGGCTCAGCGTTTCGGGATCGATTTTGGAGACCTGCCAGGTGGAGTCATCGATGCGGCCGACGACGTAGATGCCGGTCGAATCCTGCATCGTATTGACGGCCGTGAATCCACCCCAGTCGAACGTACCCGCCCAATTCTCGCCGATAAGGCCCGGGATCGGGTCGCCCCGCTGATCGGACGATCCGTCGGCGGCATCCCACTTTGCGAGATAGGTCTGATCGGGGAAAGGGTCCTCCTCGCCTCTCGCCTCGTTGGTTCTTCCGATGATCTCGCCGCCGCGGACCGAAAAATAGGTTCCGCCGATGTCATATTCGCCCTTGTCATAGTCGCCGAGAGAGATGGCGCCGCTGGCGTTGTCGGCTTCAAATGCCGCGGCGTTGTCGTAAATGCTCACCATGGAATCATCTGGGAAACCATGGCCGGAGCTGACGTAAAATTTGCCCGTCAGCGGATCGACCGCGACCCCCTGGAGTTCGTAATGGTCCAGGAAGGGGCGCACCACATCCGCCTGGGCCTCGACATGATTGGTATTCAACGACTTCCCGTCCGTCACGCCGTCGACGGTCAGGGTGATCACGCCGGCATCCGCGTGACCGGCGCCGTCGGAGACCTTGTAATATTGGAGTTTCTCCGTGACATGCTCGCCATCGTCGAGGCCCGCCTTCACGGCCGGATCGAGATCGTAAGTGAAGCTTCCATCGCCTGCGAAATGGAAGGTGCCGAATTCACCCGCCACGTCGGTCGTCTGCCCTTGCCCCTGACCGGCAGGAATGCTGGTGCCCTCGACCGAGCGCAGGAAGAGCGTGCCCGCCTCTCCCGGGTGATCATTGGCGAGCACGTTGCGGGCCATCTCGCTTCCTTCGCGGAAGGAGAAGGCGTCGTCGACCGCGACCGGCGGGCTCGTGACCCCGTGAATGTCGAGCGTGAAATGGCCGACATCGGTATTGCCGGCGCCGTCGGAGATCTTGTAACCGATCGTCTCCGTCAGCGTCATCCCGTCAACGAAGCCCGCCTTGGCAGGCTCGTTCAGCGTATAGGTGTAGGAGCCGTCGGCCCTGACGTGAAACGTGCCGTATTCACCCTCGATATCGGTGACCTGCCCGGCCGTCTTGGCAAGAACGCGCTCGCCATCGAAGAAGTTGAGGAACATGTTGCCGGAGCCCCCGGCCAGATCATTGTCCAGCAGATTGCCCGAGATCACGTCATTCTCGGATGCGCTGCTGACATCGCCGACCGCCACAGGTTTTGCAAGCTCTGTCATGGATATCTCCTTCAAGATCCATTCGCCTTAGTCTATCGGAGGAAAGCAGCTGAGATCGGATTGGTCAATAAATTTTCTATCAAGAGTAGTATTTTAGCTTTTAACAGCTTTGCCATGCCTTGGGGGGTTCGCCCCAGGCGGATGCCGCCGACGCAGACAACACCATCAAGACCGACGCCGCGATCAAGACCGCTGCACGATATGAATTCATTGAAATCCCCATCCGCACGGCTCAAATCTTGCGCGCGTCGATGCACAGCTTCACTGGAGATTTGTCGGGATTGAGGCGATGACGAACGCTATGTAATCGACTGAAATTGCGACCGCCGACCGTTTGCAAAGCAGCCGCGATCGTCGCGATAGGCAGTCTGCACCTCAACAATTGCTGGAAAAGGAACGAGGCTCAATCCGAAGGCTGTACTCTGCTTGACTCCCCGAAAAATTAAATGTTTGTTCAAGCAAAAATTGAGGGTTTACAGTGAAAAGTATTTTTTCTTATTTGATTGCAGCGGCGATGATTGCACTTTGTGGCTGCGCCACAACCTCCGACAGCTTTCGGCAGAAGTCCGTATCCAAAACGGTGCTCAGCGGTGAGAAGACGAAGTTGGGCCAGACCTGGCATGTCAACAAAGACTGCAGCTTTGTCGGTTATCTGCCTACTCACGTCATCGAACAACCCAAGCACGGGCGTTTCCAGCTCGTCCGCGAGCCGGTCTTTCCCTACGAAAAGGGAGAGCTTGCGAAATGCCGAACCGTCAAGGTGCAAGGCGAGGTTGGCTACTATATTTCGGAACAAGGCTACATCGGCAGCGACAAGATCGTTGTCAGATCTCCCTCCGGAAATGGGAGGCTCGACGAGACCATCATGAATGTGAATGTCGTCAAGTAGCGGGCCCCGGCCCGGCGGTCCAACATTCAGCCGCCGGGCACGCCGCTTTTCACACGAGCTTCAGCACCCATTCTTGGCCGTCCTGCGGCCCCTAAATTGCGATCGTCGACCGCTTGCAGCGCAGCCGCGTTAGGTCTTTTCACAGACTGCACCTCAATAATTCCTGGAAGCGAAACAGGGGTTCAATCCAGAGCCTGTACTCTTCTTGACTTCCCGAAAAATTCAATGTTTGTTCAAGCAAAAGTTGAGGGTTTACAGTGAAAAGCATTTTTACATATTCGATATTGGCAGTCGCAACAATTTCTCTTTCGAACTGCACGACGACGTCAAATGTCAGACACGATTCTCACCGGATGACGGCACGCAGCGGCGAAAGGACGTCGGTGCTGCAGAACGCTCACCTCAATGGCGACTGCAAGTTTATTGACTATCCTCGTGTAGACATCGTGGAGCAGCCCAAGCATGGGCGCATCGAGATTGTCCACCAGCCGGTTACCGCTGATTCAGGCGGCAAGAAGATGAAATGCGACAAAGTCAAAGCGGATGGCGTTGCTGTCTATTACATATCGCAGCCAGGCTACGTCGGCAGTGACAGGTTCATTCTCAGGACTCCCGAAGAATCTGGCCGCATCGAAGAGGGCGTGGCGAACGTGAGGGTCGTCAAGTAGGATAACCTGGCCGGTGCCGGCGGTCGAACATCGCGCCGCCGGACACCGCGATTTTCATGAGAGGTTCGGCGCCTACTCTTGACCGTCCTTCGGCCCCTTCGCATAGTCACAGATCGACGTAGAATAGAGTGTCTTCCCCGCAAATTCGGTCTTCGACAATCCGAATTCGTAAATGCCGAATTTGTCGCTGTGGTAGTAAAACGCAGCGTTGAGGAAATCCCCCAGACGCCCGCAGTCCCCCATGCCGGCGCCTGTATAGACCGATAGAGTCTTCCCCTTGAACGTCCCCTTCAGCACCTTGTCGACCTCAAAGTCGCCGCGCGTCAGCCGTGGCACCTCGCCTTCGGATCGAGGATCTGGAATCTCGACGCCGAAAGTCACCAGCTTCATACGGCCTTTCACGACCAAATCAGCTTCTGCAAACTTGTCCTTCGCGGACGACCGTCCGCAACTGCAGGCGGATGCTGCTGACGCCGACAGCACCATCAAGACCGACGCGGCGACCAAGACCGCGGCACGACATGAATTCATTGAAATCCCCCATCCGCGCAGCATCAATCTTGCGCGCGTCGATGCACAGCATGACGGCAGATTTGTCCGGATTGAGGCGATGACGAGCGCTATATCATCGATCGACCAACCGCCCTCGCCTCAGCCCACCACCCCCTTGATCTTCGCCGCATCCTCCGCCGTCGCCGGGTTGTAGACCACCATGCTGAGATCCGGCCGCCCATCCACCTGGAAGGCGGAATATTCGAAAGCGAGTGGGCCGAGGATGGGGTGTTTGATGTGCTTGGCGCCCTCGCCATGGGTGCGCACGTCGTTGTCGCGCCACATCGCCAGGAATTCGGGGCTCTTGCGGCAGAGTTCGTCGACAAGGGGCTCGACCTCGGCCGCAGCACCCGCGCGGGCCGCATCCACGCGGAAGGCGGCGACGACGAAGCGGGCAACACTTTCCCAGTCGTACTGGGCGGCGCGTACGCGCGGATCGAGGAAGATAAAGCGCAGCACGTTGCGCTCTTCCGGCGGCAGCGCGCCGTAATCGGTTAGAAGTACAGTCGCCGCCCTGTTCCAGGCAATCACGTCCCAGATGGCGTTGCGGATCAGCGCCGGGCTCGGGTCGAGCGCATCGAGCACGCCCTGCAACCTCGGCGTCACACCCTCTTGCCTGTGGTAGCGCACCTCGGGCGGCCGGCCGAGACCAATGAGGAAGAGATGTTCGCGCTCGACATCAGTCAGCATCAGCGCGCGAGAGATCCGGTCGAGCACGTCGGCAGACGGCGCCCCGCCACGCCCCTGCTCCAGCCAGGTGTACCAGGTCGGGCTGATGTTGGCCCGGCCCGCCACCTCCTCGCGCCGCAGACCAGGCGTTCGCCGCCGCTCCCCCGCAAAGCCGAGGGCGGCGGGATCGAGCCTCACGCGGCGGTCCTTCAGATAGGTGCCGAGCCGATTGTCCGAGGTGACGAATTCACCCATCCTGTTAGCCTTTATACTATGATAATGTCACTACTTTACCATGATACAGGCAAGGCAGATATGTGTCTCCAGCAAAACTGGAGATATCACATGCGCGTATTCGTCACTGGAGCCACCGGTTGGGTCGGCTCGGCCGTCGTCGATGAACTGATCGCTGCCGGGCACAAGGTGTTGGGCCTCACCCGCTCTGACAAAGGAGCGGATCAACTGGCGGCTGCTGGTGCCGCAGTCCATCACGGCACGCTCGATGATCTCGAAAGCCTGAAGAGCGGTGCGGCTGATGCAGACGCCGTGATCCATACGGCCTTCAACCACGATTTCTCGAAATTCGCCGAGAACTGCGCCGGCGACCGACGCGCCATCGAGGCGCTCGGCGAGGCCCTCCAAGGTTCCGATCGTCCGCTGCTGGTCACGGCCGGCCTCGGCTTTGCCCCCGGCCGCGTCGGCACTGAGAAGGATCCGCCCATGCCGACGTCGGAGACTTACCCTCGCGCCTCCGAAATCACCGCGGTATCGCTTGTCGCGCGTGGCGTGCGCGCCTCCACCGTCCGGCTCCCACCCTCGGTGCATGGCCATGGCGATCACGGCTTCGTGCCGATCCTGATCGATTTGGCCAGACGCAAAGGCGTCTCGGCCTACATCGGCGAAGGGCAGAACCGCTGGCCGGCTGTGCACCGGCTCGATGCCGCCCGGGTTTATCGCCTGGCGATCGAGCGTGGCGCCGTCGGCGGCCCGTTCCTGGCGGTCGCGGAAGAGGGAGTTGCCTTCAGGCACATCGCCGAGGTCATCGGCCGGCGGCTCGATGTGCCCGCCGTCTCGCTGTCGCGGGAAGAGGCGGCAGAGCATTTCGGCTGGTTCGGAATGTTTGCCGGCTTCGACATCCCGACCTCAAGCGAGCATACCCGCGCGCTGCTCGGCTGGCAGCCGCAGCAGCCCGGCCTCCTCGCCGATATTGACCATCCGGCCTATTTCGGTGGGTAGCGGAACCGTGCCGCTATATAAAAATGGAGCATTTCCGTGACTGGAGAAAACGGAAATGCCTCCCGGCTTGGCTCGTGAGGAGAACCAGCGACAGCCCGAGCTAGTGCGACCGGCTCTCGTTCCTGTCGGCGGGATCGTAGTTGATGTCCCAATCCTTCTCGGGCTTTTTCTTGCCGGGCGGGTTCTTGTTCACCGTCGCATCTTCCGAGCCGGTGATGACAGTCGGCTTGGCGCTGGCAACGCCACTGCTTTTTCGGTCGGCCCGCGACTTGGCGAACTGGCCAGCCGCGTCTTTCTCGGGGTTGGCCATGTCAATCGCCTTTCTGCTTCAGCGCGTCACTGATATTCTTCGTCTCGGGGTCGCGATTGTTTTCGCCATGTGCGTCGCGGTCGCGATCCGGATCATCCTTGGCCTTCATGTAGCCGCGAGGTTTATTTCCCTTCGGCCCTTCCCAGCGGGGAGACTGGTCGGTGGTGCCGGGGGCGCCGTCTTTCGGTGTCGTCATGCCCATTGTGATTCCTCCTTGGTTGGTACAGGGAAAACCGAAAAGATCAGCAACTGTTCCCGCGGCAACACTTTCGCGTAAAGCGGCTTACCGTATCGAGGCGAGCGTGGCGCAGCAGAAGGCAAGCAAGGTGACCGCGGCGTTGATCGCGTGGGAATATTCCCATTGAGCGCGAAGGCTTTCCCAATTCTCCGGCTGCACTGTCCAGTTCTCCGTCGCCGCGTTCGCCGGCTGGGTGAAGACCATAAAGATGATGAGGTTGAGCGCGATCAGCGCTGCTGCCGCGATCGACAGCATCATGGCTGTACCGTCAGCCCTGAGCGCCACGGCATTGCCGATATTCGCCAGAAGCGCCAGCGGCAAGAGGAGACGGACGATCCACCATCCGGCATAGGCCTGCTGCGCGACGAAATAATCCGCCTTCGCCATCCCGATCTTGTTCAAGAGCGCGAAAGCGTGCGCTGCAGGTGCTGCGAGCGCCAGGCCCGTTATGATGACGGCAAGGAGTCTCATGGCGGATAAACCGGCCGCGAGGCGATGGGTTCCTGCAGAAAATATGGAACAGTGTCGTCCGCCAACGGTTGACCATTGGTCCACCTCAAACATGGAGCCGAAAATGAGCAAGACCAACGCTCGTCAACTTCAGAAACGCGCCGAACAGCAGGTGAAGAATACCAGCGCCGGCGGACATCTCGGCGGCACATATTTCGGACAGCAACCGGACGGAAAAACCGCCTCGTCGACCAACAACGACAGCGCCAAGGCGCGGCCGAACGACGGAAGCAAATAGGGTCGCAGGCCTCCTCACCTAAGCAAAGAATTCTCCTGCGCCCAGGGATCTGGGCGCCTCGTCTGCTCGCGCCAATCCACCTCGCTATTGATCGGCGACGCCTCAGCGCTAGCTTCTGCTCGCGGCCGACCGGGCGCGGGGAATACAATCTTTGGGCGAAGGTGGAGGGGCGACGTGGCATCCTATTCGATTGACGATGCGATCCGGGAACTTGCGCCCGCTCTCGGCAAAGCGCCGGCGGGCGCGGTCAGCGGCGAATGGACAGCCACCACGCTGCAGGCGGGGCATTCCTCCCGGACGGGCGGCTACCGCGATGCCGAGGGAAATTATGTCCCGGAGGCCTCCAGGCATCCGCTCGATATCATCTCGGATGTCATCGAAAAGCTGGGGGAATCAGGGGTGCCCCGCTTTAACAAGGTAGTAATCCAGTGGAAGAAGCCGAAGTTTCCCTTCATGCGGGGAGAGATCACGCTCGAAACGAGCTATGACCGGACGATCGTGCCGCGAGGGCCTGACGACCCGATCAACCACCGCCGCTGTCCGGCGCGCCTTCTGGCAGAGCCGCGGTACAGTGCAGGAGGACTTTGCCGCTGAGCGCGGAACGGCCAACATTCACGCCCAGACAAAATGGTTCGGCCCGCATCGCCGCATCCTCGCCATCCATGCGCCGGGAAGGCTGACACTTGCTACCGACGGGCTGTCGACCCCCTGGGCCGGCATATCCGAGCCGGAGAACGGCGTCGAATGCGAGCTTTTCATGGAATTCGACGCCGCGACGTTGGAGGCGGCCGGGATCGAAAACTGGGCGAACCTGTTGATCAACATCGGCGACCTCGTGGCAGACGGTTATCGCGTCGCCCGTGACGTCGAGAAGCACGGCTGCATTCTGTTCTGCCGGCTGACCGAGGATTACCGCCCCATGACCCGCATCATGCTCAGCCGCGACCCCGGGCGCATCGACGGCCTGCCTTTCGGCCCCGTACCGCTGATCCGTGCAACGCCGATCGCCGAAACCGAAATCGACGGGCAGGACCTTTCCGACGACTGGGGCGCTGCGGCCGCCCGCAACGCCCTGGCCAAACGCGGCATGAGGATTGATTGATGTCGCCAATGTCGGGCACCAATGCCGCGCGCCAAATGCCCAGCGCTTGTCGCCCGGCCGGCGCAATCTTGTGCTATTCCTGGATGTCTGGTTCGACGACCTTGGCGAGGTTTCGCAGCGACTCCTGCCAGCCGAGATAACAAGCCTCGGGCGGAATGACATCAGGCACGCCGGCCTGCACGATATCCACCTCGGTGCCGACCGAAACCTTCTTTAGCGTCACGGTGACTTCCATCTCACCAGGCAGATTGGGGTCGTCAAACCTGTCGGTGTAGCGCAGGCGTTCGCCCGGGACGAGCTCGAGATATTCGCCGCCGAAGGCGTGGCTATTGCCCGTCGTGAAGTTGCGGAATGACATTCTGAACGTGCCGCCTACAACCGGCTCCGAATGGTGCACGGTGCAGAGGAAGCCGTTCGGCGGAAGCCACTTGGCAAGCGCGTCCGCCTCCAGGAACGCGCGATAGACTTTCTCCGGGCTGGTCGCCAGAACGCGGTGCAGGCGTATGGTACTCGGCATGGTCGTGATCCTTTTTGGATTTACGGAATGGACGAACCTAGGACGGGCGCGGCTTGGCCAATCCGACACCGGATCGAATTTTTCTTCAAGAAAAATTGCTCCAGAGCATGTCGCGCAAAAGTGCCCAGTGGTTTTGCGATAACGATATGCGCGGAAACAAAGACCTAAAGCGCAAGCAGCGAATCTGAAAGATTGCGACGCGCTTTAGGGGTATCGCCGGTCAGCCAGGCATACCATCGAACTGCGGAAGATCGAGCGGCCTTGCCCAGGCGAGCCGCCGCCGGGTGAACATTTCGACCCCCGGCTTGATCAGTTCGGGCCGGTCGAGGCTGCCCAGCGTCGCGAAGACGAGGCCGGGGAAGCTCTCCAGGTTGCTGCTGAACAATCGGGCGCCGCAATCGGGGCAAAAGTTGCGGTCGAGCCCTTTGCCTGAATCGGCGATGTAATGAAACGCCTTCGGGCTGCCGCTGATCACGGTGAAATCCTCCTGCGGCACGGCGAAGAACGTGGCGGCCTCGCCGCCCGTTGCCCTCTTGCAGTCCAGGCAATGGCAATTGGCGACAAAGTTCGGGTCCGTGTCGAAGGCAAATCTCACTGCGCCGCAGGCGCATTGCCCCGAATATTTCCTGGTCATGTCACGTGCCCCTCCCATCCCGTATTCGAACGTTTGCGATTGTGCTTAAGCCGCGGCCTGCTTTTTCAAGGCATCAAGCAGCGTCCGGGCGCCCTGCCTTGACGAGGCCGGGTTTTGGCCGGTGATCAGCAGGCCGTCCTGGACGACATGCACGCCCCAATCCGCCGTCTTCGAAAACTTTGCGCCCTGCTCTTTCAGCACGTCCTCGAGCAGATAGGGAACGACTTCGACCAGATGCATAGCCTCTTCTTCCGAATCGGTGAATCCCGTGACGGCCCGGCCCTTGGCGATGGGCTTTCCATCCGGCGCTTTCACATTCGTCAGGATACCGGGTGCATGGCAAACGAGCGCCACAGGTTTTCCCGCCGAAAGCATGTCCTCGATGAGCGACAGCGCATTGCGGTCGTTCGTCAAGTCCCAAAGCGGACCGTGCCCGCCGGGGAAGAACACGCTTTCATAGTCCGCCTGGTTGATGTCGGACAGCTTCAGCGTGTTGGCGAGCGCCCCCATTGCGGCCGCGTCTCGTTCGAACCGTCTCGTGTCTTCCGTCTGGAAGGCCGGCTCATTGCTCTTCGGATCGAGCGGAGGCTGGCCGCCCTTCGGCGAAGCGAGTGTGATATCGACCCCGGCGTCGCGGAAAACCAAATAAGGAGCAGCAAGCTCCTCGAGCCAGAATCCCGTCTTCCTGCCGGTGTTTCCCAACTGATCATGCGATGTGAGAACCATGAGAATTTTCATTGCTCAGCTCCTTCAAGCCGGCCGGCGGACAACGCCGTCGGCACCCGGATTTACGGTGAAATACTGCCTGCAATCTCATGCTGAAACGGGAGAGGACATAGAGCGGCTGCGCTGCGAAACAAGCTCTCCCGCGCGGCGTTTGCTAGAATTGCTTTAGCCGAAGCCTAACCAGACAACGGAGGTCGCCCGCGACATCCGTTCGCTGGGCTGAGCCGACAGGTGTATCAAAGGCATTTGAAAAGCCTGACCGGCTTTCCCGGCCCACGCCGGATGATGCCCTTGGCTTCCAGATCCAACTGAACGGCCTTCACCACCATCCGGCCTTGGAACCGCTGGGAAATTCGACTTCGGAGAGGTGCGGCAGGATGGCGATATTTGCCTCTGCCACAGTCAATCCGGGTGCCTGCGCGGGGAGTGCGGCCAGCAAAGCGTGGCGCATTGCCATGTATTTGGCCTTGTTGACCCGCTCCGTATGGTGCGGCGAGGTTATGCTTTCAATGAGGATTTTTTCGTCGTCAGGCATCGATAGCTCCTTTGACAGTGATGTCGGGGACTTTGAAGCCCATCGCAATCCACGCGGTGAGAAGTCTGCCATAGAAGCCGGCCGTCGCCAGTGCGCCGGAAGGCACGTCATCGGGCACACTCGCGCGATCGGGCACATTCTGGGTCATCGTGCGCAATTGGAGGGGTGGAAGCTCGTCCTGCTTCCAGAGATTGCCGTAGAAGCTAAGCCAGTGGCCGCCCTTGAACTCCAGAAAAATGGGCGTGTTGCAGCAGGACGCCAGGACACGTCGCGTTGAAGCATTGGGTCCGAGGCGGAACTCCTGCAGGTTTTCGGTTCCGGCCAAAAGGCTGATCCGATCCTTGCGATAAAGCACGTAACGCGTACCGCCATGGATCGTCCGGATCGCCTTCGGCAAGGGAAGCGACTCCAGCCTGCCAGCCGCGTCACTGCAGCTCTTGCAGTGGCATTCCGCGCTGATGATCGGGGCGCCGCGCACTTCGAGGTGAAAGGTTCCGCAGGCACAGGTCAGATGGGTTGTCTTGTTGTTCATGACATCGCTCGCTGTTGAGGATCGCTGGATAGCCGCAAAATCAAACTAGACCGTTTGGTTCCGTTATAAGAACTAGACGGTTCAGTTTGATCGTGTCAAGTAGGGTTGGAGCGGAGATCGAGAATGTTGATACCGGGTATGGAAGCCGACCTGGCCCATGGGCGGGCTGGCACTCGTTCGGAGCGCAAACAGGCGGCGATCGTCGGTGCCGCGGCCGAAGTCTTTCTGAGCACCGGTTATGCCGGAGCCAGTATGGACGAGATCGCCAGTCGGTCCGGCGTGTCCAAGCAGACGGTCTACAAACACTTCTCCAGCAAGGAGGCACTGTTCGTCGCGGTGCTCACCCAGATGATGGGCGAGGCAGATACCGCCGTTCACACCGGCCTCCCCCAGGTGGAGAATCGCGCTCAGCTGGAAGCCTACCTCCTTGACTACGCCGTCCGCCAGCTCACCATCGTCCTGACGCCCGGGCTGATGCAATTGCGCCGGCTCGTGATTGCGGAGGCGCAACGCTTCCCGGAACTCGCCAAGCTGCTTTACGCGCGCGGGCCTGCACGGGCGCTCGAGGTCATGGGCAGCGCTTTCGAACAATTGGCCGGCAAGAAGCTGCTGCAGTTCTCCGATGCAACGGTGGCCGCGTCACAGTTCAACTGGCTGGTAATGGCCGACCCCGTCAACCGGGTCATGATGCTGGGCGATGCGGCCATCCCGACGAAGCAGCAGATTCACCGCCACGCCGAGGGGGCCGTCACCACGTTCCTGGCGGCATTTCTGCATCCAGAGAAGCGGTGAACGCCACCGAAAGTCCGGGTATCACAGCGGCAATGACTTGAATTTTCCGCACGTGCCAACAGGCCGGCGGTCACAAAGCCGCCGCTCAATCGTCAGCAAATCGCCCCGTTACCGCCGCACCGTGCCCTCTTAAAGGTTCCATCGTCGCGACCTCGCCCGGCCTTTAAGTGGCTGAGCGATCGACCGAGGCGGTCTTGCTGCCAATCAAATCATGCACTTGAAGAGGAATGAATATGATCACTCGTTACACATCTGTCGCAGCATTGAGCGCGACAGTCTTCAGTCTGCTTGCTTTCAGCCCGGCATCCGCTGTCGACATGGCCCAGGCGCAACAGCAGCCGGCACAAGCGCAGCCCCCGGCACAGGCGCAGCCGCCGATGCAGGGACAGCCCGGCGGCAACGGTCCGACGGCAGCCGTCAGCGATCAGAAAATCGAAGCCTTCGCCGTTGCCTATCTGCAGGTCGACAAGGTCAGACAGGAATATTCGGCCAAGATCGGCGCGACGAAGGACGAGACTACCAAGCAACAGCTGCAGGAAGAGGCCAAGAAGCAGATGGTCGATACCGTCCAAGCCTCTCCCGACATCTCTGTCGAGGAATATTCGTCGATCCTGACGGCCGCGCAGAGCGACCCGGCTCTGGCCAAGAAGGTTCTGGAAAAGATAGGCACGCCGCCGCCGGGCCAGGAGCAGCCGCAGCAGGGGCAGCAGCAGCCGCAGCAATAGGCAGTGTAGCGCTTAAGTCGCCATGAACAGGCTGCGGATGTCTTGCCGTTCGCGCCGGCAGCAGAGCCCGCCAATTGCCGGGCTCTGCTTTCCATCTCGGCAGTCGACGAAGAGATCGGCTAGAATAGGACGTCGTCCGAAAACCGCTTACACTTTTCGGCATCGTGCTCTGGTTCAGTATTGCGACCCGCTCTTATTGTTCAGGTCGTGCCGTTCGGTGCCTGTCAGCGGCGGGTTGAAAATGCTGACGAGAACGAGATCCTGATCCTTGCCGCCGCGCAGATAATGCCGGTCGTGCTTGTCGAGCACGTAGATATCGCCGGCGCGGATCGGAAAGACGTTGCCGTCCATATCCTCCACCTCGCCCTCGCCCTTGATGCAATAGCAGGCCTCCAGGTGATTGCGGTATTGAAGCAAGGCCTCACTATTGGCGCGAACGACGGTATGGCACACGGTAAAGCCCATGCCGTCGTCTTTGGTCAGCAGCCGGTGGCTCGTGCCGTTGCCCCAGTCGACGAAACGCTCGGTGAGCTCCACCTCTTTCAGATTTCTAACGAACATCGCCGGTTCCCGTGATAAATAATTGAAGATATGGCGATGATTCATTTTCATCGCCGGCAACATTTAGCTATTGAAATGGCTGGCATTTTCAAATGATGATTTCTGCATCATCTGTGAGGAAATTTTACAAATGCAATTGCCGCCGTTAAACGCATTGCGTGCTTTCGAAGCCACGGCTCGGTTGATGAGCCTTTCGAAAGCCGGCGACGAGCTGCACGTTACCCACGCGGCGATCAGCCATCAGATAAAGCATCTGGAAACCTGGCTCGGCCGCAAGCTGCTGCAGAAAGCGGGCCGCGGTATTACGCTGACCGCAGCCGGCGGCGAATATTACCGGGCCGTCTCCGGATCGCTGGCGGCGATCGCGCATGCGACCGGCAATATGCGGCGCGATCACGACATGCGCGCCATCACCGTCGGCTGCATTCCCTCAATCGCATCGCGCTGGCTCGTCCCCGCCCTGCCCTCCTTCCAGGAAAGCGACCCCGATCTCGACGTCAGGATCGTCTATGCCCGCGCCGAAGAACGCCTCGACGACGAGAGCCTCGACGTACTGATCACCATGGGCGAGGATCTGAGCGGCGGCAGGGAAAGCCGCCTGCTCTTCTCGCGCCGCAACCAGCCCGTCGCCAGCGGCCATTACCTTGCCAAACGCAACTGGACGATCGATGACGTCTCGCTCGCCGGCGCCGATCTGCTGCACGACGAATCCGTCGATGGCTGGAAGGAGTGGTTCCGCAAGGCCGGCCAGAAAGCGCCAGGGCCGCTTCGAGGCCCGATATTCCAGGATTTCAACATGTTGGCGACGGCCGTAATCGCCGGCCACGGTGTGGCGCTCTGCCCCGTCGAGGTGTTCCGCCGCGAGATCGAACGCGGCGATCTGCTGGTGCTTTCCGGCGTCGCGACGGCAGAAAACCACGGCTATTATGTCATATCGAACAGCTGGGCGAAAAAGCCGGTGCGCCGCTTTATCGACTGGTTCATGACGGAGTGCAGATCGGGCGCGTAGATCCCGCGTCCGCAGCCCATCGAAGGGTCGACGCCGAGACAATGGGTGCAAATGGGTCGCGGTAATAAAGGCGTGGCATAAGCCCGTCTGTGCGCGAATTGGGCAGAAGTTGGGGATTGTTAATCAGAAATGCCTAATGTAAATCTTGGCGTGCACAAGTTGTGTTGGAGCTGATTTGCTACGATATCTGGTTATGACATGCGACTAGGGAGAGCCTCGGACATGCGGAAAATTCGTGCGGCCCGCTCGGCCCTCGGACAAACGGAGGCAAAAGCTTCGAGCTCGATCGACCGGCTTTTGTTCTTTGACCGCGACTTCAATCCCGTCGAGAATTTGTTGGGCAATGAGCTGCCTGCCTCTGTCAAACCAGCAGCGTCGTTTTGGGAGCATTTTCCGGAATTGGACAAATCGGCGATCACGCTCGCCCTCCGTTCATTGGGCGACAGTGCCCAGCCTTTGCGAATATCGGGTGATCTTGGCACGCCAGCGTCGCACGGACTGACGATCTATCGGATCGGAGATCTGTTTGCCGTGGTTCGGTCCGAGGAGACTATCGACGATGAGCGCGCAACCCTTTTGCATCTGGCCACCCACGATCCGCTCACTGGACTGCCGAACCGACGCCAGTTCAGTGAGGATCTCGCTGTGTCCTTACAGGAGACGGAGGGCTCGGATGAAGCTCTATCTCTGATGCAACTCGACCTTGATGATTTCAAGCCTGTGAACGACACGCTTGGGCATCCGGCTGGCGACAAGCTTCTTCAGCTCGCTGCAAGCCGCATTCAAGCGTGCCTTTCCAGCGATGATAGAGCCTATCGACTGGCCGGCGACGAATTCACGGTCATTTCCATGGGCCCGGGACATCCCGCCAAAGGGCATCAGCTAGCAGAAGTCTTGGTTGATGCTTTCAAAAAGCCCTTCACGATAGATGGCATCGCACTGTTTGTCGGTGCCAGCATCGGCATATCTGCTTCTCCTCCGGACGGTACAAGCCCGGAGCAGCTAATGAAGGCGTCGGACGTCGCACTCTATGCCGCGAAGAAGGAAGGACGCGGCCGCGCGAAACCGTTTGATCCCTCGATGCTTGAATTGCTGGAACAACGCGAACTGCTGCGCCGCAGCCTTCGCATGGCGTTGGTCCAACAGCAATTCTCTGTCGAGTACCAACCCATCGCCGAGGGTGGCTGCATAGTCGGCTTCGAAGCATTGCTCAGATGGCACCACCCTCTCCTTGGAAAAATCCCACCAGCGGCATTTATTCCGATGGCCGAGGCCGATGGAATGATGCCGGAAATAGGCGCATGGGTTTTGGAGCAGGCATGTCGCGAGGCGATGAAGTGGCCGCAAAACTACATCGTCGCTGTCAATCTGTCCGCGGCGGAATTCTTGACGAGCGGCCTCACTGATCGGGTATCCCAGACGCTGGACTTGATCGGGTTGCCGCCCGACCGTCTGGAGCTTGAGATAACCGAAAGCGTGCTGCTTGAGCGGACCGTCAACAATATCGACACACTGAATACGCTCAACGTGCTAGGGATACGAATCTCGCTTGATGATTTCGGGACCGAATATTCTTCGCTCAGCTATCTGAAGACATTCCCTTTCGACACGATCAAAATCGACAAATACTTTATCACCGACCTCGAAAGCGATCTGAAAAGCCAGGCAATCGTCCGCTGCATCATTAACCTCGCACATGACCTCGACATGCGGGTGACAGCCGAAGGAGTTGAAACGCCAGGTCAGGCGGAATGGTTGCGCAGTGTAGGCTGCGACAGACTTCAAGGCTATTTGATCAGCAGGCCGCTTCCGGTCCAGGCGATTGGCGAATTCATCACCCGGGCGGAAACAGCCGTAAGCCCGGCGCTACCACAGTGAACAACCGATTTTCGCCGTGCCTTTAGCTACGCATGCATCAACCTGACGCCCCAGGCAACAGAAGGGAGGGTGTATTGGAACAGGAAGCAGCAGCTAGCTTCGATGACCATGCATTTGCGCCGATGGTATCGCTGGAACTGAACGTTGCGATGTTCAAATCCCGATGGCAGTTTTGCGACAAGATTACGGAATATCTCTCAGACATTCTCGGCCAAGGTCACAGCGATCCCGCTCGATATTCCAATTTTCTTTCCGTCGCGACGAACGAGCTCATCGAACTTGCTTTCCGTTCGACGAGCGAGTTGGGAAGGATCAGTTTCAGTCTCTACCGGAATTCCACATTCAATCGGCTGAGAATTACGTTTCCGTGCGAGGAAGCATCTAGCCCAGAGCACACGAGTGCAAGAGCAAGCGAACACCAGCCTGTCCCCCGCGCCGGCTCTGCATACGTGGTGATGAAATCCGACGGGACGGTTTTGCTTAGTGATTTGGCAGCAATATTCCGCGCCACGATCCGAATTGAGAAAGACGGCAGACAAGGGATTCAAATCATTGCGGATTTCCCCTCGACCGAGGACTTCCAATGACCCTGCTTCCCCTACCCTTCACTGTTCATTTTGATCCGACAAATCAAGAGCTGTTGCTGTCTGGCAAGATGCGCCCCGAAAGCGCCGCTGAAATCACCGACGCCCTCAGGCTGGTGCAGCAAAGTTTAGAAAAATACAGCGGGGTCGTTTACGTCAATGTCAAACGTCTGACACACATCAACATGACTGCCTTCGCGGCCCTGGCCGATACACTCGCGGCAAGTTGCCGGATCAGACCGGAACGGAAGATCGTCATCATTACGTCGAGCGTGGTGGCATGGTCGACCTCGTTATTCCAAACGCTGTCGGCATCACAACCAAGCCTATCGGTCGAAGTCTACGATTCGGCGTTTTATCCGGGCCAGAGCTTTGTCGAGGATGAGACTTTCATTCCCATTCTGCGCACCCAGACGAAAATGACATGGAGGCACGAACGCGAACTGTTGCCTCGCCACGGCCTGCGCAGCGGCCTTGTCATCGCGGATATCTGTTGCGGAATTGGTGATTTCGCCGCCCTGGTTCAACGGGAATTTAGACCGGCACGCCTTGTCGCGCTGGATCACTCCGTGCGCAGCCTCGAATATGCTCGCAGGGTCGCGGCCGACTTCGATCTGCAGGGAATCGAGTACACCTATGGCGACGCTTCCCAAATGCTACTGCGAGACAATCAATTTGACTTTGTGACCTGCCGACATTCGCTGCAGATTTTCGACCGGCCCGAGATGCTGCTCAGGGAGCTTTACCGCATCTGCAAGCCTGGCGGCCGTGTCTACATCACCAACGAAAAAAACTCGCATTGTCTGGGCGAGCCACATGCTGAATCCATAAAATGGACTTACGAAGAAGTCGCCAAACTGTTCAAGCACTTCGACATGGATGTCGAGATGGGGCCGAAAAGCCGCCACCTCCTCGCCGACGCGGGCTTCGATAACATCAAGGTCGATTCCTTTATGGTCACGAATCTTGATGGGGATCCCCAAGACTTCGCAGACATCATCGAAGCATGGGAAAATGTCTACGCGGGTGAGATGGCCGTTCGACGGGGCGACTCATCAGATTTCATTCGCAGGTTCCGGCAAGGATTCAAAGATCATGTCTTTGCTGCTCTTCATCCCAAGGGTTATGCAGGCTGGCCGATCTGGGCAGCTTCCGGCCGAAAGCCGCTGTGATGGACCAGAGTTCGTCGAAGAGACCGGCAAGATTAGGCTCATTTCGGGCAAAGTTCATCTTGGTCGTCGGTGGAGCTGTCCTCTTTGATCTGCTGGTCAGCGGTGGACTGGCGCTTTGGAATGTTCAGAGGCTGTCGCGCGACGCCACGCTCGAAGTCGGACAGGGTCTTGAAGCAGCAAGCCAGGAATACATCCGCACATACGCCGATTCCACCGCAGCACAGGTGAGTTTGCTCCTGCGGCAGGTTCACAACGACGTCAGCACCTTGGCGGGTGTACTCCAGGCGCAGATCGACGATCCCGAGCGTAATTCCGATGTCGGCGCGGCGATCGCCCGCACGTCTCCCGGCAGCGTCAGCCTGTCCTACGATCAAAAGGCGAACTGGTCTCAGAACGCTCCGGGCTCAGTCTCAGTTGTCAGCGTCTGGAGTTACTTGCTCGGAGAAGACCACAACCCGAGACCCGACGTTCAGACCGATATCCAGACCAGCGCGGTTCTGGACCTTGTCGCACCGAGCTTGCTGCAGCACGGGGCCTCAAAGCTGCAGATGTATTACATCGGATCGAAAGAACGACCAATCTTCAGAACGGCGCCTTATACCGACCAGGCTCAGACCTTCGACCGCCTTTATCCTGGTCATAACGAGGCCAATTTCTGGGACTTCTTTTTTCCCGGACTTTATGAGTCCTGGCAGGGCTGGGCCAAGGATATGAAAACGCGACCGGTCGCGGACGATATAACCCAGACAGCGCCCTATACGGACGCCATTACCGGGAAACTGATCGTTTCTTTCTTTCAACCACTATGGACAGCCGACAGGAAGAATGTCGCCGGGACGGCTGGCGCGGACATCACACTCGACCAGCTCGCGCAGACTGTTGAAAATGTGAAAGTGGCTCAGTCCGGCTTTGGATTTCTCGCAATGTCCGACGGAAACGTTGTGGCGATCAACAGCACAGGCGAAAAAACGCTCGGTCTGCGTTCTGCGAGCGATGCGAGCGGAAGCGGAGTGACCGGACTGGAGCGCTCCCTGAAGGGAAGCTCCCAGCCTGCGATTGCAAAACTGGCCCTTGATCGCGAACTGGGCATCCAACATTTGTTGTTGCGGCAGGAGGGTAACGAGGTCCCCTATATCGTTATCGTCAAGAAACTCCCCGCGACCAATCTTTGGTCCAGCGGCCCGGTTCGGCAAGAGGCGATGTCTCTTGGAGTGGTTGTGCCTGAACGAGAAATCCAGGCCTCCCTTTATGCGGCCCAAGCCAAAATTTCGGAAGCTACCAACCGGATCGTGATCTACCAAATCCTGGCGATCCTAATGTCACTGCTTGTTGTGGCTATAGCAGTAATTGCGGCTTCGAAACGAATAACGAGCGGAATTAGTGCACTTGCAGATGCCGCCAAACGGATTCAGGCGAAGGATTATTCGGTCAGGGTGGCCATAACAAGCAAAGATGAGGTCGGCGAGGCTGGTGAAGCATTCAACCGGATGGCCGAACAGATCAGCTATCACACGGAAAATCTCGAGCAGCTTGTCGAAGAGCGAACAGCTCAAATCGAAGATGCAAAGGAAGAGATTTCGACGCTGAACGCACAGCTCCAGCGAGAAAATAGACGTCTCGGAACAGAGCTGGCCGTCGCCGAGAGGATCCAGCTCATGGTTCTTCCGCTGCACCAGGAGCTTGAGGAGTTTCAGGCCCTTGAGATCGCAGCCTATATGAGACCTGCAGAAGAAGTCGGCGGCGATTATTACGACGTATTGAAGAGCGGAAATCGGTTGAAGATTGGCATCGGCGACGTCACCGGACACGGGCTCGAAAGCGGCGTGCTGATGTTGATGGTTCAGTCCGTCGCCCGCGCCCTGCAGGAAGCAGGAAACACCGATGCCGTCAAATTTCTCACAGACCTGAACAGCGCCCTGTTCAAAAACATAGTGAGAACCAAAATCGACAAGCATCTCACTCTGGCGTTTCTTGACTATGACGGCAAAGAGATGATCCTGTCGGGACAACACGAGGAAGTTGTCGTCGTGCGGGCGAACGGCGAGGTCGAGCGCATAGACACCATGGATCTGGGTATACCGATCGGGCTGGAAGCCGATATTTCTGCCTTTATTAAAACCCGCGAAATAACCTTCGAGACGGGCGACCTCATACTCCTGCATACGGACGGCGTAACAGAAGCCGAAAACGACGCTGGAGAACTCTTTGGCATAGAACGTCTGTGCCGCGAAGCACTGCGCTTGAAGGACCAGAGCGCTGAGAAAGTCGTTGCCGGAATTATAGCGACATTAATGCTCTTCATTGGATCGCAGAAGATTTACGACGACATCACGCTTCTCGCAGTGCGACATAGGTGAGACATGACGCCAACGGTATATGGTATCGAATCTCTGGCGGGCATAAGCCTGGATTCAAGCACTCGCCTCAAGTTAAGCGACGGACCGCTTCAGCTTGGTTGGAAGCACTCCGGAATGACTTCGGACTTTATAGCGGAAGTCATGGCTCTGCGGTATTCACGTTCAAGGAAAGACTACGTGCAGGCGCATCATGACATCGGATATCTCAGCAATGAGTTGATCGAAAATGCCGTCAAGTTTCGACAGCCTGGGGAGATCCTCATTGAAGCCGGCATATTCGACGGTACTTTTTTAATAAGGGTGAAAAACACGATCGATGGCGTGACATCCTCTCGCTTTCAGCAACTGCTGCATCGCCTTCAATCGAGGGACCCCGGGGAACTTCTTATTGAGCAAATCGAAACCAATGCCATATCGGCAGAAAGCGGTTCGGGCTTGGGGTTGTTGACCCTTCTGAGCGATTACGATGCAAAAATGGCATGGGCATTCGAAGGGAAAGATAACCAGCGTATCATACTGACGACGACTGCAGCCGTGGCGATGCCGCCCTCCTCCAATCTGTGAGCGAAGAATGGAAATCAGCGACGAAAACTTCCGCGTATGGGCTGAGAAAAACGAGGTCTATTTCGATGGCGTATTCCGGCTGGCAGGACCGGACGCCTATGCCCCCATTTACTCGTTGATATCAGGCCTGCTCCATGAGGGGCACAAGCAGGTGACGTTCAACCTGACGGGTCTCGAGTTCCTCAATTCCTCCGGCATAAATCTCCTGGCCAAGCTGACGATTGAAGCCAGAAAGATGGGCGACCTCCTGCTCGTCGTCAAAGGCACCAGCCAATATCCTTGGCAAGCGAAATCGCTGCCGAATCTCAAGAAGTTACACCCGCTTCTCGATTTGCGCTTGGCGTGATTCTCTATCCAATGCCGTTCGACGCTCTCGTGAAACTCAGCGAGGCGTCCTGCATCAAGCCGACATGTTTTCGATAACGGACCTGCGGCTCCTGCACAAATCCTTAAATGGGAATTGATTGAGAACCGGATCGGCGAGCTGCTTCCAGTTATGCCAAGGTGTGGCCGAGATACCGCCTATCCGTTCGTCAACAGTTCGTGCCACGACGGCCCGACTCAAAGCCGCACGGAAGCGCTCAAGGTTTACCTGAAGTGCAATGAGGGGGACCTGGACTGCCCGGTCCCGGGGGCAAATTAACATCCAGAATATCGAAATTGCGCCAGAGAGCCTCGGGTCCGACCGGACTAAACACCTAGGGAGAATTTCGCCCCGGTTCCTCGGTCTCCCGCCTTCCCGTTCCGTCGGCCGTTCCGACCAGGAATCGTTAAGTATATGAAGCCGTGTAGGACCATTGCCGGGAGCGGCATCGGACCTCGGTCCGATGTGCAACGCGCGATCGCCGTCTAACCTCTCGTATCTGTTCAAGCCGTGCATCTGCACGGCGCTTGATCCGACTTGGAGGAAAACAATGCGGATAGCAACCTTAGCGTCCTTGGCCGCGCTTTCGCTGGCTCTTGCAGCAAGCCCGGCAACGATTGCCGGAATCGACATGACCGCACAGGCAAAGAGCGGTGGAAACGGTGGCGGCAACGGTGGGGGCAATGGCGGCGGTCACGGCGGCAGTGGAAACAGCGGCAACCATGGCAGCAGCAGCCAGGGTAGCGGTTCAACCCATGGCAACTCCAAATCTCAAGGCGTGAAAGGCAAATCCACCGAGGCGGCAAGCAAGTCCAAGTCCGTCAAGGCAGACGAGACCAAAGTCAGCACCAAACAAAAGAACCTGTCGGCGCAACTTGCGGGCCTGAACTCCTTGAAGCGAAACTACAAGGCGTTGATGCATACGTCGGACCCACGCATGACGGCCATCGCGGCCTATGCCGTGGCTTATGCCCAGTATGAACTCGACAATGGAATCGAGCCCGCAGCCGATGACCCTCTGTTGGGAGATCAGGCGCTGGAGGACGCATTGGCTTCTGCCACGAAAACCGGTGAAGTCAGTCCGGCGGTTCTGAGCCAGGCCAAAACCATCTTGGGGGTTGGCGACGCAAACGGGAAGATCGATCAAATCCGCACCTCTCTGGAGAACGCTGCGCCGGCGACATCAGACGAATAGCCGATAAATCAGTTGCGAGCGGTGTGGAGCCGACACGTATGGCTCCACACTAAACTACGAAGAGCATTTCCGTTTTGTTTGAGTACGGAGATGCTCTTTTTTTATCAATTTCAGACGCAGAACCCTTTGCTCGAATTGCTCCAAGATGGCGGTCGATCACCCACCACCTCAAAGTCCCTGTGTCGTGATGAGCCTTCGAGCGTTCGGATAATTCGTTTCAGGTCTGCGGTCACGTTTTTCGTGTCTCGACAACGTCATCGCCGTCGACCGATCCCGTTTTCGGGCGATGGTGTCGCTGTATTGAGAACCATCTGTCGTTCGCGAACCCGCCTTGATCGGACAGAGGCCGGCCTGCGGCCCCTGCCTTGTACGTGAAAGCCGCCTCACTCAGCGAGCTCGATGATCGCGCAGCCGTAGCCTTCGAGATCGAGCCTACCGGCAACGGGCTTTTCGTCATCGAGGAGATCACGGCCAGTGGGAACGCCGCCGATGGCGGCCGGCTGGTCGGTGTAGTTCTGGATGAACAGCAGCCGGCGGTCGTCATTCATCCGCATGGTCACCTCGACGCCCTCGGGAAGCTCGCCGATCAGCGGCTCGATGCCGACGGGTGCAAATAGCCGCTCGGCAAATGCTGCCGTCAGATCCGGGGTGAGATAGGTACCGACATAGACCACCTGCCCCTTGCCGAGCTTGCGCGACGTCGCCATCGGCTGACCCTCGGCATAGCGATTGGACCAGGCCGCGACCACGTCGACATCACTTGCGATCGCCAGGTTTTCATAGAAATAGCCGCCGACCAGTTCGCGGTTGCCGATCTTGAAGCGGCGTTCGCGCCGATGTGATTCCGCCGGCTTGTTCGGCGGAATGACAAGCCCGCCCGAACGCTCCATCACATCGAAGAGCCCGTTGGCGCCGGGAGCGGCGAGACGGCCGAAATCCTCGACACGTACGCCCGTGAGCTGCGACAGCGATGTGCCGGGAGCGGTCTCGCGGATGACGTGGTTGTCTTCGTTGCGGGTACCGGTGCGCGCGCCGATGACTACGGTGCCGCCCTGCTCGGCGAAAGATTTCAGCCTTTCGGTCCATTCGTCCTTCCACATCACCCAATGGGGCACATAGAGCAGCTTCAGCTTGGAAAGATCGTCCTCGGGATGAATGAAACCGCAGGCAATGCCGCGGTCGTAGCAATATTGGTGCAGCAGGATCGCATCGTCCTGCGGGCTCGGCAGGCCGATTGGATAGGTCTTGTGGGCTTCCTGATTATCGAAGTCGGAGCCGGCAATGCCGACATCCATGCGCACATAAGTGCCGAGGATCTTGGGCGCCAACGCGGTCATCTCGGAGGCGAAGCGTTTCGCCTCGTCATACCGATGGCGGGTGACGTCGTCGTGGTCGATGATGCCCATCCAGTAAATCTCCGCGCCGAAATGGGCCGGGCGCCAGCGGAAGAACATCAACCCGTCAGCGCCATGGGCGACCGAGGAAAGTGCCATGCGGCGCAGTTCGCCCGGCTCCGGCGTCAGCGTGCAGAAACCCGGCTGGCTGCCGAAGCCCGATTGCTGCTCGGGAACGATATAGTTGCCGGAAAAACCGCGGCAGATATCGAGATGCAGCGCCTGGACCTTGGCGTGGTTTCCGAGCCGCTGGAACTCGTCGTAGAGCATCGGGTAGATGTCGTAGCCGACGAAATCGAGATCGGTGGTGAACTGGCCGCGAAAGTCGATATCCCTGAGACCGCCGAGATTGTGGAAGACGAACCAGGAGGATTTGACGGCGCGCAGGATCTCCACTTGGTCGTGCTGAAAGCGCGCCGTCGAGAAGGCAAGGAAACGGTGATAATCCTGCAGATGGCCGGGGCTGGGGAAGGTCGGGCCAAACTCGATCGGCAGCACCACCTGGTCGAAGCTGTCATAGGCCGTCGCCCAGAAATCGCCACCCCACGCCGTGTTGAGCTTGCTGATCTCGTCATATCTGCCGGCAAGGAAGGCCTGGAATTCGGTGAGCGTCGCCTTGGAAAAGCTCTCCGGCATGCTGGTGTTCAGCTCGTTGTCGGTCTGCCAGCCGACGACAAACGGATTGTCGCGATAGTGCTCGGCCATCGCTTTGGTGATACGCCGGCTGTGCTCGCGAAAGACCGGGCTTGCCGTGTCGCAATGCTGGCGCGAGCCATGGCTCATTGGTCGGCCCTTGCCGTCGACCCTTAAGATCTCCGGATGCGCCACGGTCAGCCAGCGCGGCGGCGTTGCCGTCGGCGTGCACATGATCGTGTCGATGCCGTAGCGCCCGAGCATGGCGATGGCGCGGTCGAACAGATCGAAATCGAAGGTGCCGAGCTTCGGCTCGAGGATATGCCAGGCGAATTCGGCCATTCTGACCACGTTGAAGCCGGCCTTCGCCATGCGCTCGGCATCGCGCTGCCAGTAGCTTTCATCGACATGTTCGGGATAGTGCGGCGCGCCGACGAGAAAGCGGTCGGTCTTGACGGGGTTCCATACGGAGAGGGTCTTGTCGGACACTGTGGTCTTTCCTGTGTTTATCTGTCGAGGGTGGTCTTGCGGGTGCTGATCGTGCGTCCGCCGTCGGAAGAAAAGAGATAGAGTTCGCTGGCATCGAGCTTCAGCGCCACGTTCTGGTCGGCGGCAAAAGGCGCGACGTAGCTCAGCTGCACCGTTATGTTGCCGGTACCGCTTTCCGAGGCGATGGTCCTGAGATTGCCGGCATCGACATAGAGAATGGTTTCGCGCCCGAGATGTTCGACCAGTCGGACCTGACCGCTGATCGCTCCGCCCTGCGCTCCGTCGGCGACCATCGATATGTTTTCCGGTCTGACACCGAGCGTCAGGCTGGCGCCCTTCGCCAGCACCGTCGTCTCCGCCAGTTCTACCGTCACCGGCACGAGGCCCGGCGCCGAAACCGTGACATTGCGGTCGGACACTTCGTCGACGGTAACGCCGAGGAAGTTCATCCGCGGGGCGCCGAGAAAGCCCGCGACGAAGAGATTGTCAGGGTTGCGGTAGAGTTCGAGCGGTGAGCCGACCTGCTCGATTATCCCCTGGTTCAAGACGACGATCCGGCTCGCCATGGTCATGGCCTCGACCTGGTCGTGGGTGACGTAGACCATGGTGGCGCCGAGCTCGGCATGCAGGCTGCTGAGCTCGACACGCATCTGGGTTCGAAGTGCCGCATCGAGGTTCGACAGCGGCTCGTCGAACAGGAAGACGTCGGGCGAACGGGTGATGGCCCGGCCGATCGCCACGCGCTGCCGCTGCCCGCCGGAGAGCTGCTTCGGCCGCTTCTCCAACTGGTCGGTGATCCTCAGGATCTTGGCGGCGCGCGCTACCGCCGCCTCGATCTCGGCCTTCGGGCGCTTGGCCATGCGCAAACCGAAGCCCATGTTCTCCGCCACCGTCATATGCGGATAGAGCGCGTAGGACTGGAAGACCATGGCGATGCCGCGGTCCCCCGGCTCCTGTTTGCTGACGTCGCGGCCGTTGATCAGGATCTGGCCGGAGGAGATCTCCTCCAGGCCGGCGATCGTTTTCAAAAGCGTGGACTTGCCGCAGCCGGAGGGGCCGACCATGACGATGAACTCGCCTTGCGCTACGGAAAGATCGATGCCGCGCAGCGCGTGATAAGCGCCGTAATTCTTGTTGATCTGTCGGAGTTCGAGACTGGTCATGCGTCCTGGCTCTCTGCTGTTGAAACTTGGAGGTTGAGGAGATCGCTCATCCCTTCACCGCGCCCATCGTCAGGCCGGCGATGAAGTGCCGCTGCATCAGGAAGAACATGACGACGGGCGGCACGGCGACAACGATCGTGCCGGCTGAAATCAGGTTCCAGGCCGAGACCCACTCGCCGCGAAGATTGGCAAGGCCGGCGGTCACAGGCTTGACGGAGTCGCTGACGGTCAGCACCACGGCCCAGAAGTAATCGTTCCAGATGAAGGTGAAGATCAGGATGGCGAGTGCGGCAAGCGCCGGTCGCACCAGCGGGATCGCCACATGCCATAGGGTCTGGAAGGGAGACGCCCCCTCGGCTCGCGCCGCCTGGAACAGTTCATCGGGCAGTGCGGCGATGAAATTGCGCATGAACAGCGTCGCAAAGCCGGTCTGGAAGGCCACATGGAAGATGATCAGCGCCGCCGTCGTATCGATCAAATCGAGCCGGACCATCAGGTCGCGCACCGGGATCATCATGATTTGGTGCGGCAGGAAATTGCCGCCGACGAACAGCGCGAAGATCAGCATGTTGCCGGGAAAGCGGTAGCGCGACAGCACATAGCCGGCGAGCGTGGAGAGCACCAGCACGCCGATCACCGAGGGAATGGTGATCGTCAGGCTGCTAAGGAAGTAGCGGGCCATCGGCGTCTGCGTGAAGACATCAGCATAGTTGTCGATGACGCCGATCCCGGTCGGCCATCCCCATAGATTGCCGCCCATCACATCCTCGGTCGAGCGGAACGAAGTGAGGATGATCGCAAACAGCGGGCAGAGCCAGAGCAGGAGGACGATGACGACGGCGAGCACGTAGAGACGGCGCTGCCAGATGGCGACATCGGGAATGGGACGAGGATACATCAGCCTCCCCTTTCTTCGGTATGGATGATGCGGCTGAGGTACCAGACGATGAAGGCGGCCATGATCACGAACAGCACCGAGGCGATTGCCGCGCCGTAGCCGAAGCGGTAGGAGAAGATTGACTGTTCGAACATCTGGTAGGCGAGAACCGAGGACGAACCGAACGGGCCGCCGTTTGTCATCACCGACACCATGTCGAAGGAGCGAAGCGCCCCGACGACGGTGACGGCAATGGCGATGAAGGTGACCTGGGTCAGTTGCGGCAGCACGATGTGCCACAACATGTTCCAGCCCCGTGCCCCGTCGACGCGCCCGGCACCGATCAGCTCTTCGCTCAAATTGTTGAGACCGGCGAGATAAAGCACCATGCAGAAGGTGATCTGCGGCCAGAGTGCTGCAATCACGATGGCGAAAGTGACGAAATGCTCGTCGGAGAGAACCGCCGGCGCCGTCGCCCCGAACGCCCTGAAGATCAGTGCGAGCAACCCGAACTCCGGCGTATAGACCCATGTGAAGACGACGCCGACCGTCACCGAGGCAAGCACCAGCGGAATGAAGAACAGCGACTTCAGGAAGCGCATGCCGCGGATTTTCTGGTTGACCAGCAGCGCGATGGCGAGCCCGAGAGGTGGTGCCGCCATGAACATCACCAGCCAGATCAAGTTGTTTTTCAGCGACACGTAGAATTGCGGATCGTTATAAAGTTCGACGTAATTGCCGAAGCCGATCCACACCATCGGGCCGAAGCCATCCCAGTCGTGCAGGCTGATCCAGAGGCTCCTGACCGCCGACAGCAGGATGACCGTGAAGAACAGCACGATCGCGGGCGCGATGAGCAAAGTCGGGGTGAGCCACCAACGCTGGCGGCGCCATAACATCAACATCTCAAGAACCTCATTAATACAGGAGCAGACTCATGCGTGCTCCGGGAGCAGAGGCGCACCTCCCCCAAGGGGTGGAGGCATACAGCCTCCACCCCTTGGAAGCAGCGGTTCGCCGCCGCCCCTGGGAGAGCTGCTAGATCTTGTAGATGCGCTTGCGCGTGCCCTCGAGGCGCGTCAGGATGGCCTTGCGCCGGTCGGGTTTGGCCATGAACTCCTGGAAGCCGACGAGGCCGGCCTGCGCCATATCGGGATCGCTGTCGCGGTCGTAATATTGCGACGTGCCCTGCACCGTCTTCATCGTCTCGACAGCGACGTTGACCAGCGGGTCCTTGCTTGGCGGCAGGTCGTGGCGCGGCGGCACATTGCCGCCCGGCTCCAGATAGGCCGCCAGATTCTCCGGCTTGTAGAAATAGGCGAGGAATTCGCGCGCGCCCTGCTTGTTCTTGGCCTTGGCGGGAATGTGGATCGAGTTGACCGAGAATTCCTCGTAGTGGCCGACCTTGGCGTCTAGCACCGGGAAGGTCGCGTAAGAGAGCTGTGGCAGATCTTCGGCGGTGAAAGCCGAGCGCAGGAAAGCGCCGAGGTTCATCATGCCGGCTTTCTTCTGCGCCAGCAGCGCTGCAGCCTCCTGCCAGCCGAAGGACGTATGGTTCTCCGTGAAGAACCCCTTCGAAATCATCGCCTCCCACTGGTCGAAAACCGCTTTCAGCGAGGGATCGAGATAGCTCATCTCGCCGTTCATCAGCGCCATATGCTTGTCGAGGCCGTTGATGCGAAGATTCATCTGGTCGAACCAGCCGGCCGCCGGCCATAATTCCTTGGTGCCGATCGCGACCGGCGTGATGCCCGCGGCCTTGCACTTGTCGCCATAGGCCATGAACTCTTCGGCCGTCTTCGGCACGGTCAGGCCATGCTGCTCGAACACATCCTTGCGATAGAACATGCCCCAGAGCGTGCCGCCGGTGGGGAGGCCGTACTGCTTGCCGTCTTCGGTGACGGCCCCTGCCGTCGCGCCGAGCACGTCCTTATATTTCTCTTTCTCGAAAAGGTCGGAGATATCGTCGAAGAGGCCGCGCTTGACGAAGGCGCGCATGCGGTTGCCCGAAAACCAGGAGCAGACGTCGGGCGCGCCGGCGACGAGATAGTTGCGAATGGCCGTCTTGTGGGCCTCGTGGTCCATATTGTTGATGACGACGTTGACGCCGGCTTCCTTGCTGAAGCCCGCGGCAATCGCCTTCAGCGCATCGAGTGCGGCACCATTGTTTTCGGCGGAGATCATCGTGACCTCCTGGGCCTGCGCGATCGCCGGGATCGGAAAGCTGCCGGTGACCGCTGCGGCGGAAACCAGCCCCGCGCCTTTCAGGAAGCGTCTGCGGGTGGTCGACGGAAATTGCTTCAAAAATGTCATTGAATTCCTCCCAGTTGATCGATCAACATCTCCCGACCGTCGCCTCCTCCATGAAACGACCGACCAGGCATTCAACGCTACGATCCGCTCGGCGATTCCAGCGATAATCCGCTTGGCTGAGTTGATCCGCGGCCGAACTTATGCATAGATCTTTGCAGCTCGCAATAATTAATTTACAAAATTAAGGAATGCATCGTGAAGTTAAAAGGCGACCAGACCACGGCGAGAGCCATGAACCGACGCCTCATCCTCAATCTTCTCCGGCGCGAGGGGCCAAGGAGCCGTGCCGACATCGCGACGGTGATCGGTTTAAGTCCTGCCGCCGTCACCTTCGTCGTCGCCGACCTTCTGGAGGAAGGCATCGTCATCGAAGGGAAGACCGTGCCCGGCCTCACCGGCCGCCGCCCGATCCCGGTGGACATCAACTACGAGCACGCGCTCGCCGTCGGCTTCAAGCTGATGGTCGATTCGGTGGAGTGCGTGGCAACCGACCTCGCCACCAACCCCGTCGCCGCCATGCGGGTAAGCCTCGGCGGCCACGATCCTGACAAGGTTGCCGACCTGCTGGCGAGCACCGTGCCCGAACTGGTGAAGCTCGCCGGCCGGCCGAACGCGAAACTCGCCGGCATCGGCATCTCCATGCCCGGCGTCATCAACCACGAACAGACGGCCTGCGTGCGCAGCTACCGCTTCAAGTGGGACAATGTCCCCCTCGCCTCGCTGGTCGCCAGCCGCGTCCATGTCCCGGTCTGGCTGGAGGACGACACCAACGCTTATGCCATCGCGCAGCAGCTCTTCGGGCTCGGCCGCCAGCATCGCAACATGGCGGTTCTCGCCGTCGGCGTCGGCATCAGCTGCGCACTCGTCATCGACGGCAAGCTCTACCGCGGCGCAAACGGCGCGGCCGGCAAGTTCGGCCACACGCTCTACGAGGAGAATGGCCGGCTCTGCGAATGCGGCAAGCGCGGCTGTCTGATGGCCTATCACTCCGAAATCTCAATGCTCCGGCGCTGGCGGGAAGCGACCGGCCGCGAGGAACTGGGACTGCCGGAATTGTCGGCTGCGCTCGCATCAGGCGATACCACCGCCCTCGCCCTCGTCGCCGATTCCGGCCGCGGCATCGGCACCGCCCTTGCCAATCTCGTCAACATTACCGATCCCGAAGTCATCGTCGCCGGTGGCGAAGCCGTCTCCCTCGGCGACCCTTTCCTGACACCGCTGCGCGAAGCGCTTTCCGCCCGGACCTTCCGGACTGCGCCTCCCCTCCTGCCCGATTGGGAGGACAATTCCTGGGCCCGGGGCGCCGCCGCCCTTGTCACTCAGAAAATATTCGACTTCGAATCCTCCGGCGGCATTACGGACATCGCCAGTCTCGTCGGCGTCAGAACCGCGGGCTCATCATCGGCGGCCTAATTCAGTCAATGGCGTCACTCACGTTTCCTCATTCCTGTGCTTGTCACAGGAACCCAGCCACGGCGCGTCCGCGCCGTGATTGACGCTGCAAGAAAAACTTCCCACGCCCAGGGACCTGAGCATACTGGATCTCTGTGACGAGCACAGAGATGAGGGAGATTGGGTTGGCGGTCTCGCCAACCCCGCGCCGCCCTCCAAATAGGCGTGCCGCAGATACACTGGCTTACAAAAATGCGAGTTTGCCGACACATCTCTGGTTCAATGATCGACTTAAATCCCGATACGGCCAACCGGTCGGAAATGGTCAATTCAGGAAGGATGACGACATGAAAATGATCCAGGCTATCGCGCTCGCCCTTGTTCTCGGCGGCGCAGCCGCAGCACACGCAGAACAGCCGCTGCAGCGCACCGATCTCATCAAGAACGATATCGATGTGCCCGGCCACGAGGCCGTCCAGGTTCGCGTCGATTTCGCGCCGGGCGTTCTCGCACCCAATCATTCGCATCCCGGCGAGGAGATCGCCTTCGTCATCGAGGGAACGCTGGAATACCAGCTCGAAGGCAGCCAGCCGGTTACCCTTAAGGCCGGCCAATCACTGTTCATTCCGTCGGGCGTCGTTCACTCGGCGAAGAACATCGGCAGCGGCAAGGCGTCGGAGCTGGCAACCTACATCGTCCGCAAAGGGGCGCCGCTCGTCGTGCCTGCCAAGTGAACACTTCGTAGAACCCCTCGCCGGATCGGGAGCAGCCCGCTGCAAGAAGCGCTGCTCCCGAACCTTCATCGCGGCTCGCTGCGGCGTACCTGTCGCACTTGCCCAACAACACCAATAACCGGCCGGCGGCATTGTCGGATGGAAGCTATAGCCATTTCGGCACCTCGACGCGCGTATAGCTGCGCAGCTTGTCGATCAGGGCGCTCGCATCCGTGTCGACAGAGATCGAGTGCCTGTGCGCGGCCGGCAGGAACCTCGTCTCGACCATATGGTCGATGAAGCCGAGGAAGGCGTCGAAGAAACCGGCGGAGTTGAGCAGCCCCACGGGTTTGTCGATCTCCGAGAGCTGGTTCATGGTCCAGACCTCCATCAATTCCTCGATCGTGCCGATGCCGCCCGGCAGCGCGATGAAGGCATCGGAAAGCTCGACCATGCGTTCCTTGCGGCTGCGCAGCGTCTCGACGATCTCATGCCTGGTCAGGCCGGCATGCGATTGGCCGCGCTGATGCAGGCTTTCGGTAATGACGCCATGCACGCTGCCGCCGGCTTCCAGGGCGGCGTCGGCGACGACGCCCATCAGGCCCTTGACCGTTCCGCCATAGATGATGGTTATCCCCGCCTCCCCCAGCGCCCCGCCGAGGGCGCGGGCACCGTCGGCAAAGGCCTCCGAAGCGCCGAAATTGGAGCCGCAGAACACTGCGACGGACTTGATTGAACGTATCGTCATCTGAGCCTTCTATCTCCTCACAAGCATTTGCATACACCTAGTCGATTCCGAGCTACGAGTGAGCGTAAAGCGAAGAAAAATGCTCCTCCAGCGCGCGATGTGTGCCGATCCTGGTTTCCGCAGCGGCATGGGAGCCGGCGCCTGTCCCCTGCACCGAGAAGAAGATCAGGTCCTGCAGCCCGATCGTGGCGAGGATGGCTTTCAAATAAGGCGTCAGGAAATCCGGCTGGCGGGCGCGCTCCCCGGAAAACCGCCCGCCCGAGGCGATCGCGATAAAGACGGGGCGGTCGCGTAGCGTGCCTACCTTTCCGGCCGGGCCGATCGTGAAGGTTCGCCGCGCCCGCACGACATGATCGATCCAGGCCTTCAGCGCCGAGGGGACGGTCAGATTGTGCATCGGCGTTCCGATGACCACGAAGTCCGCAGCCTCCAGCTCGCGGATCAGCTCTTCGGACAGGGCCATCGAGCCCTCGCGCGAGACATCCGCCGCCGATGCCTGGGAGATCGCATAGGCCGCGTCGACATGGGCGATCGTGCCATTGCCGATCACCCTCTCGACGACGGTCGCCCCCGGCTCCCTCCGCAGGAGGAAGCCGATAATCGCTTGGGAGAGCCTGTAGCTCTCGGCCGCCTGCCCGCGCGGACTGCAGCACACATGTAGGATTGTCTTCATTGACCTACTCCGAAGTTCTGTCCAAATCCTTTCGCCGCGTTGAAAGAGCGCGATCCGATTTGAAGCGTGGAAGTGGCAATGGTTTTACGAATCTTATGGTCCATCCCAAAGATCCATGAAGGAAGTTTACAACTGGGCCATGATTGCCCTGGCCGAACCGTCATGCCATCATCACCTGCCCATCCATATAAAAAAGGTTGACGAGCCATGACCGGCGCAAGGCCTGGCAATATCCCGCCGCTCGATCCAGCGGCGGCCACGCCGTTTTACCGGCAGATCTACGATCGCTTCCGCGGCGCCATCGCCAGCGGTGTGCTGAAGCCGGGCGACCGGATACCATCGGCACGAGCGCTGACCAAGGAGTTGGGTCTCGCCCGGGGCACCATCGAGGCCGCCTATTCCCTGCTTGCCGCCGAGGGTTATATCCAGGCCCGCGGCCAGGCCGGAACCATCGTCACGCCGGATCTCAAACCGCAAATGCCGGTGTCGAAACCCATCCTGTCGGCCGAGAGCAGCGGCATCGTGCCGACGAGTTTCCGTCCCGACTCGAGCCTGCCCTTCCAGATGGGCCTGCCCGCACTCGATACCTTTCCCCGCAAGATCTGGGCGCGGCTCGGCGCGCGTTGCGTCCGCGCCATGCAGCCGGCTGACATGGTTCACCCTGCCGTTTCCGGCCTGCCGGCCCTTCGCGCCGAGATCGCCGCATACCTGCAGGTCTCGCGCGGCATCTGTTGTTCGCCGTCTCAGGTGTTCGTCACCTCAGGTTATCGCCACACCATCGCGCTGATCGTGCATACCTTGCTGAAGGCTGGCGATCGGGTCTGGCTTGAAAACCCGGGATATCCGCCGACCCGGGAGCTGTTCCGGCATATGCAGATCGCGACCGTGCCCGTGCCGGTCGATCGCGACGGTTTGGTCGTCTCCGACGGCATCAGGCAGGCGCCTGGGGCCTGTGCGGCGGTGGTGACGCCGGCGCACCAGAGCCCGCTCTGCGTCTCGCTCTCCCTGCCGCGGCGCCAGGCGCTGCTGGACTGGGCTGCCGGCAACGACGCCTGGATCATCGAGGACGATTACGACGGCGAATACCGCTATGTCAGCCGTCCCCTGCCGGCCTTGCAGAGCCTGGATCGAGAGGGCCGCGTGCTCTATGCCGGCACCTTCAGCAAGGTGCTGTTTCCAAGCCTCCGGCTTGCCTATCTGATCGCGCCGGAAGCTGAGGTGGCGCGGTTCGAAGAGATGACCGAGGCGATGGCCGCCGGCAGTCCCGAGCTGACGCAGGCAGTCGTCACCGCCTTCATCACCGAGGGCCACTTCGCCAGGCATATCCAGCGCATGCGCAGGCTCTATGCCGAGCGCCGCGAGATGACGGCGGCAGGCCTGGAAAGCGTGCTCGCCGGCCATGTCAGCATCGATTCACAGCCCGGCGGCATGCACCTGATCCTGCGGCTGTTAGGCGAGCGTTCGGACCGCGAGCTCGTGGCCCTTATGCGCAGAGAAGGCCTCTATGCGGAAGCACTGACCGACTGGATGATCGAGGGCGAAGCCGCCCCGGCCCTGCTTCTCAACTTCACCAATATCGACTCTCAGCGCACCGCCGAAACACTGGCAAGGCGGATTTTAAAACTGCTGTGACCCGATGTCATGGCCTAATGCAGAATGCCATTCATGGACCTTCTGATATAGGCCAAGATGCACGACGATGAAGTCCTTCAATCAGAAAGGAACAATCGTCATGAGCAACCGCATCGACTACGCAAAGGCTTCTCCCGAGGGATACCGGGCTTTCGGCGGCGTCTACGTCGCCATCCAGAAAAGCGGCCTGCCGAAGGAACTGGTCGATCTCGCCTATCTCCGGGTGTCTGAGATCAACGGCTGCGCCTTCTGCATCGACATGCACTCCCGCGATCTGCTGAAATCAGGCCTGACGGTGGAGAAGCTGGTATTGGTCGCGGTCTGGCGCGATGCCGGCAACCTGTTCAGCCCCCGCGAACGCGCAGCCCTTGCCTGGGCGGAAACGGTCACGCGCGTCTCCGAAACCGGTATTCCCGATGCGGATTATGCCGCCGCTGCCGCCGAATTCGACGACAAGGAACTTGCCGATCTCACCTATGCGATCGGCCTGATGAACGCCTTCAACCGCTTCGGCATCGCCTTCCGCTCGACACCGGCGGCTGTCGCCAAGGCCTGAAGCTGTCAGGCGGGCGCTCACATATGCGGGCGCCTGCTCCCCTCAGAATAAAGCTCGCCGGCCGCAAGGTTCGGCCCATCAAGGGATTCACAACTATGGCTTGGGCGCTCCTCGGCATCGCCGGCATCCTCGAAATCGGATTCGCCTTCTTCATGAAGTCATCGCTAGGCTTTACCCGGCTGATCCCCACTTTGCTGACCGTCGTAACCGGCCTGTCGAGCGTCTTTCTCCTGTCGATGTCGCTCCGCACGCTGCCTGTCGGCACCGGCTACGCGGTTTGGACCGGCATCGGCGCGGCCGGCACTGCGATCCTCGGCATGGTCGCGCTGGGCGACGCCGCTTCACCGATGCGGCTCTTCTGCATCGCTCTCATCCTGGCTGGCGTGATCGGCCTCAGGCTGGTTTCGGGCAGCTGATCGTCGTGCCGGGTCGAAACCGATCCGAGCGGGCGCGATATCGTTTAGGGACCGCCGTCGCAAGCTTTAGCTCTTGCTGCATCATCGAAGATGTAGCTTCCGGACGTTTGGTCCGAGCAGTGGTCGATTTGGTCGTTTGCGATGAACCCCGACCACACGATGAGGCCGAGACCGGCGACAAAGACCAGTCCTGCCGCAATTCCAAGCGCCTCGAGAACCCGTCGCTCCATCCCGCCTGACACTTTCGCTCACTCTTCCACCGTCCCGACCCGCCAGGCGTCGGTAGCGGCCCTTGCCTTGTTCTTGCGGCTTGCGCTGGTCAATGTCAATTCGCCGCCGGCACCGGGCAGTTCCTGTCGCAGGGTGCCACCTACGACAGCACTGCACTTGCCGCCTCGGCCAAAGTCCCGTCATTTGCATAGTCAGGCTGGTTGGATAAACTCCACGCTCGGGACCACTATCCAGGAGGGACAGTTCGTAATTTGGCTGATCGTGTTGCCCTTCGCAGGAGTCTTTATCGCCGCCTTGATCATGAAGCGAGGGATCAGACTTTGGATATCCATCGCAATCGCGAGCTTAGCAATATTGGTTGGGGCGACCTGCCTACACACCTTCGCCGTCGAGCCTAGCTGTCGGATTGATGAACAGGAGTGTGTGGGAGCGACGGCGATTGCGTGGCTCATAGCCTTTATTTGGAGTGCTCCATGTGTTGGATTCCTCCTTAAGCTTATCGGCCAAATTCGTGAGGGTAACGTCGACGATGAAGACAGCCATCATATTCGACTGTGAATTTCTTTGCCTGGAAGGCTCGCAACGCAGATTTTGGTGCGCGGCCCACGATCCCGATCCTATCATTGCGCAGATCGGAGCCGTCAAGCTTGGCCTCGAGGGCGAGTTTCCGATCCTCGATACGTATAAATCCTATGTTCGGCCCATCGATCGTTTCGGCAAGCGGTATCCGCTCGGTCCCTATTTCACCAATCTGACCGGCATCACCGAAGAGGATATCGACACCCATGGCGTGGTCTTGGAGGATGCCCTTTCCGGCGTCGACAGCTTCTCGGGCGGCGCCCGATTTTGGTCGTGGGGCAAGGACGAGCTGAACATGTTGGCCATTAGCTGCTATGTCGCAGGCATTCAGCCCTCCATCCCGGCTCGCCGCTTCGACAACGCCGTCAAGCTTCTCGTCGCTGCGGGCATGCCGATCGAGGATTTGGCAAAGACGCCCAGCAACAAGCTGGCCGACTATTACCAGGTCGAACATCCTCCATTGCGGGGACATGACGGGCTCGACGACGCTCTGTCGATATCATACGCGCTGCAGCATCTGATGAAGATTGGAAAATTGCAGCCCGAGGTTCTCGATCAAATCTGAGGACAGAGAGAGCGTCATGATCCTCCCTACCGCGCAAACTTGCGAGCGCCGGCGACGCAGAGGATGACGGCAACGGTCACTGCGAGCATTGCCCAGGTCACGGGCTCGTGCAGCAGGGTTGCGGCGAGCGCCAGGCCGAAGAACGGCTGGAGCAGCTGCAGTTGTCCGACGGCGGCGATGCCGCCCTGCGACAGGCCGCGATACCAGAAGATGAAGCCGATCAGCATGGAAAACAGCGAGACATAGGCAAGGCCGAGCAGCGCCGGCGCTTCAATGCCCGAGAAGGTCTCCGGCCGATGAAAAAGCGCGACTGCGACCGTCACCGGCAGCGACAACACGAGCGCCCAGGAAATCACCTGCCACCCGCCGAGCGTGCGCGAAAGCCTGCCGCCTTCGGCATAGCCGAGGCCGCAAACGATGACCGCCGCCAGCATCAGCAGATCGCCGACCGGCGAGGCCGTCAGGCCCTGTGTCAATGCGAATCCCGCCACCAGCGCGCTGCCGAGAACGGAAAAGGCCCAGAATGCCGGCTTCGGCCGTTCTCCGCCACGGATCACGCCGAAGATCGCGGTTGCGAGCGGCAGCAGGCCGATGAAGACGATCGAATGGGCTGAGGTGACATGCTGCAGCGCCAACGCCGTCAGCAGGGGGAAACCGACCACGACGCCGAGCGCGACGACGGCCAGGGAGAGAATATCACCTCGGCTCGGCCGCTTCTCTCTGAAAGCGATCAGCAGGCCGAGGGCGAGGAAGCCGGCGATCGCCGCGCGCGCCACGGTGAGGAAGACGGGATCGAACTGCATCACCGCCACGCGTGTCGCCGGCAGCGATCCGCTGAAGATCACCACCCCGATAAAACCATTGATCCATCCCGATGCCATGCGGTCCATGATGCGCTGCACTCCTTCATTCTCTCACTCTTATCAGCCAACACGGATGGCCATGACAGTGACAGTCTGATACGATTTTGCGAAACTGTAATGGTTCAGAAAGCAATACAGATGAGCGAAGGACGCACACGCGTAGAGATGGTCGTCGCGACGATCAGGCAGCGCATCGCCGGGCGCAGCCTGACGCCGGGCGCAAGGCTACCTTCCGTCCGAGGGCTGGCTGCGACGTTGAAGCTCTCAACTTCGACCGTCGTCGACGCTTACGAACGCTTGATCGCCGAAGGCGCGATCCTGGCGAGACCAGGCTCGGGATTCTACGTCGCCAACCAGGTAGCGCCCTTTGCGCTTGCCGAGGCCGGGCCGAAGCTCGACCGCGCGGTCGACCCGTTCTGGATATCGCGGCAATCGCTGGAGGCCGGCGAAGCCGACCTGAAGCCCGGCTGCGGCTGGCTGCCGCCCTCCTGGCTGCCGGGGGAGGGCATGCGCCGCGGGCTCAGAACACTTTCGCGCGCTGACGGGCCGGCGCTTGCCGACTACGGCTCGCCGCTCGGCCTGCCGCAACTGCGCCAGCTGATTTCCCGCCGCATGGGCGAACGGGGGATCGAAGCCTCCCCGGATCAAATCATGCTGGCCGATTCCGGCACGCAGGCAATCGATCTGCTCTGCCGTTTTCTGTTGGAACCCGGCGACACGGTGCTGGTCGACGATCCCTGCTATTTCAATTTCCATGCATTGCTGCGCGCCCATCGGGCAAAGATCGTCAGCGTGCCCTACACCGCGTCCGGTCCCGACATCGAGCTGTTTGCGCAAGTCGTCGCCGATGAGCGTCCGCGGCTCTACATCACCAACTCCGCCATCCACAATCCGACCGGCGCAACCTTGTCTCCTGTTACGGCTCACCGGGTTCTAAAACTCGCCGACCAGTTCGACCTGACCATCATCGAGGACGATATCTTTGCCGATTTCGAGCACACGCCAGCACCCCGCCTCGCTGCCTTCGACGGGCTCGAGCGCGTCATCCACATCGGCAGCTTCTCGAAAACCCTGTCGGCCTCGGCCCGCTGCGGTTTCGTCGTGGCGAAACCGGAATGGATCGACGGCCTGACAGACCTGAAGATCGCCACCTCCTTCGGCGGCGGCCGGCTGACAGCGGAACTGGTGCTAAACGTCTTGAGCGACGGCAGCTATCGCAAACACATGGAGACGCTGAGACACCGGCTCTCCCGAGCGATGAGTGAGGTCTCGGCCAAGCTGAAGCACCTCGGCATAACGCCCTGGCTGGAGCCCCAGGCCGGAATGTTCCTCTGGTGCCGGCTGCCCGACGGCATCGATGCGGCTGATGTGGCGCGCGCCGCATTGGAAGAGAGGATCGTTTTGGCTCCCGGAAACGCATTCAGCCTGTCGCAATCGGCAACCAATTTCATGCGCTTCAACGTGTCTCAGGCGCTCGATCCAAGGGTGTTCGAGGTGCTGGGTGATGCGCTGGCAAGAAGAGGATAATGGAAAGTGGGCGGTAACGGATCAAGCACCCTCTTCTCGCGGCGTCCACCAACGCTGATTGTTTAGGAACGGTATTCACCAACGTCCCTCATCCTGAGGCTCGTAGCCCGGAGGGCGAAGCCTCGAAGGAGACGCCGCAACGCAGCTCCTTGCATGCGTCCACGCCGGCGCGCCCGCCCCGGTCCTTCGAGGCTCCGGCCCTTGGCCTGCGCACCTCAGCAACCGTGTTGTTGGGGCTGGTTCCATGGGGTTCGTCTTTTAAGAATAGTGTTGATCATGATGATGAGCTTTCGCATGGCGGCGACGATGGCGACCTTGGGCGGTTTGCCCGCGTCGCGCAGCCTTTTGTGGAAGGTCTTGATGGCCGGGTTGCAACGGATGGCCGAGAGCGTAGCCATATAGAGGGCGCATCGGACGGTGGCGCGGCCGCCGGCGATATGGCGTTGTCCACGCCATGTGCCGCTGTCGTGAGCGATGGGGGCGACGCCGACGAGGGCTGCGAGCTTCTTGTCGTCGATGGCGCCGAGTTCGGGCAGTTCGGCGATGAGCACGGCGGCACTGACCTCGCCAATGCCCGGCACGGTCAGCAGCAGATTGCGGCGTGCGGCCATGTCGGGCTCGGCCTCGATGGCGAGCGCGATGGCGGCATCGACGCGGGCGAGCTGAGCCCTGAGGGCGGCGAGGGTCTCGCCAATCAGCGCTGCGACGGCCTCAGGCGCATGCTCGAGGCGGTTCTTCTCGGCGACCGCCATGTCGATGAGTTGGCGACGGCGGGTGACAAGCGCAGCAAGCGCGATGCGGCCGTCGTCGATATGGGGGATCTGTGCCGGCCGCATCGCTCTGGCGAAGTGGAGCGTGACGCGGGCGTCGACCTGATCGGTCTTGGCCAAACGACCGCTGGCCCTGGCGAAGTCGCGCACCTGGCGGGGATTGACGACGGCGACGGCAATACCGGCGGCCATAAGCGTTCTGACGATTGCCATCTCGTAACCGCCGGTCGCCTCGACGACGACAAGCTCTGCGCCGGCCACTGCCGCAGTGAGTGCGGCACAGCCTGGCGCATTGTTGTCGAAGCGGACAACGGCGCGTTTGCCCTCAACGGCAACGTCGAGATGGGCCTTCGAGACATCGATACCGACCATGAAAGATTGCTGGATATGCATGACTGCTCCTCCTTGCAACGCGGGCTCGAAGCCCAACCAACCGTTCGAGCGAAGACATGGCGACGGAGATGCTTGCTGAGGTACGAGTTCAAGACCCAAGGATGACACGCATCCCCGCCGCACAGCCCCTTTATACAGCAACGGCAACGTACAAGGATGAGGCTCTCTTGGGCGCCGCCCAACAACCATCAAAACAACCGATGGACCGCCTTGTCGTTGGCAAGGCGCGTCACGCAGCCTTCGAGTTTGGCGAGCAGCAGATCGAAGTCGAGCGGCTTCGTCAGATAGTCCGCCGCTCCGCCGCGCAGGCCGGCTAGCGTGTTTTCCCGGTCGGTCAGTGCCGTCAGCAGGATGAAGGGGATGTTGGAAAGCTCGGGGTGGTTGATCTGAATTTCCGCCAGAAGCTGGTGCCCATCCATCACAGGCATCGAAATGTCGCTGATGACGATATCGGGCCACTTCGACAGGATCATTTCCAGTCCCTCGGCGCCGTTCGATGCCTCGAGCGTCTTGTAGCCGGCTTCGCTCAATTCTTCGACGAGGAGGTTCCGGATCTCGACTTCGTCTTCTATGCACAGGACTGTAACCATGAGCTCTTCCTTAAGCTGCGACTTGTTGATCCGACAATAGAAACTCTATTGGCAGAAGAATGGTGAATGTTGTGCCTTTGCCGAGCTCGCTCGTCACCTCGACGGTGCCGCCATGCAGTTCGACGACCTGCTTGACGACGTTGAGGCCGATGCCGGTTCCGGCAATGCCCGTCGCGCTGCGGGCGCGATAATAGGGCTGGAAAAGCTTCGGCAGATCCTCCGCATCCATGCCGATACCACTGTCGGAGATGGCGATCTCCACCGTTTTCTCGTCGGCCCGGGCGCGAACATGAATGTCAGGCGCGTTGGGCGAATATTTGACGGCGTTCGAAATCAGGTTGGTGAAGACCTGTTCCATGGCGCTGCGGTCGAACGTCAATATGTCAGGTATGGGCTCGAGATCGAGATGGAACACATGCGAGCGGCTGAGGTGGCGCTGCCTGTCGCAGCAGCTGACGAGCAGGGCTTTCAGATCGCCTTCGCTGCGCTTTAGTGTGATCTGTCCGGTTTCGAGCCGGCCGCTGGCGAGAATACTCTCCATCAGATCCACCATGCGCACGACCGCACTGCGGATCACGCCGGCTTTTTCGTGAACGTAATCACCGCTGACGTTGGTCGTCGAGCGGCAGAGCCGCTGGGCAGCGGCGTCGATGATGGCGAGCGGCGTGCGAAACTCGTGCGAGGCCATGGCGACGAACTGCCGCTGAAGCGCATTCACCTGCCGTTCGTGCACCAGCAGGCGGTCCAGTTCCTCTCTCTGCCTTTCGATCTCGGCCGTTCGATCGGCCACCATCTCTTCCAGATGGTGGCGGTGGTGGGTGAGCTGCGCCTGGCTGTCCAGCAGGGTCAGCGAGGTGCGATGCAGACCTCGTCCGAGCCAGAACACGACGGTGATCAGCAGCCCCAGGCAGCCGAGCCCCGCCGGCGCGATCTGCTGCAGCAGCATGAAGCCGGGCCGGATAGGCGGCCACACGAAATAGCCGATCGTGCCGCCGTCATGGGACGACACAGGCACTTGCGCCCGCTCGTCCTCACCTTTCGAAGGCGCGAAATTCAAGCCTTCGAGCAGCGCATGATGCGCGATACTTTCGGCGGTCTTTCCATCGATGAACTTGACCGAGACGGCGATGAATTCCTGGCCCGCCTCGATCTGCATCCTGGCCGAGCTCGGCAGAATGGGACGCGCGCTTGTTATCGCCGGCCTGTTGCCGATCATGATCGTCCGAACCGTGGCCAGTTGACCAAGCGCTTCGGCGCCGGGTTTTGCAGCCCGCTCGACGAGAGCGGCGCGCATCTCTCCGGCAAGAGCGGTCATTTCATGGCCGTCGTCGTCACCGAGCCGCGGCGGCATGGCATCCGCGCCGTCGCGGAACGCAAACATCAGGCGATTGGTATCGTCGAAGATATAGGTTCTGTCGTGCCCGAAATACTGGCTCGTCCACCGACCGACATTGTCGAGCAGCCATTCATGGTTCCGCTGCTTGGCATAGAGGAAGGCGTCATCCCATTTGGTGACGCTTTCCTGTTCCCGGGGAAGTGCCGCGATCTGCTCTTCCAATCCTTGGCGGACGAAGTCGGCCTGCCGGCGCAACGAGAGATCATCGACCTTCACCGCGGCGAGCCACGCAAATCCGCACAGCAACGCAGCCGCCGCGCAGGTGAGCGTCACCAAGACGAATGTGATGTGGGATGTGAGCCCGACCTTCAATATCTGCAACCTTTTGATGGCGCCTGCTGCCGAGAAATTGACACGCAAAGGTTGACGGACCATGAATTATGCGCTCCCGTGAAGGTCTGTGGCAGGTCCCCATAGGCATCGCAATCGTTGAAGGAGAAGCACGTGGATGCAGCAGCATCGTCGGACACCTCAGGCATCAGGATCGAGCCGATCGCTACCGCCCATATCGACAGCTTTCATCATGCGCTCGACGTTGTCGCGCGGGAGAAAAAATACCTGTCCATGCTGGAAGCGACTCCGCTGCCGCAGACGCGTGAATTCGTGATGGGCATGATTGCGAAACGCAATCCGCAATTCGTTGCCACCGCTCAAGACAAGGTCGTCGGTTGGTGCGATATCAGCCGGCATTTCTTCCCGTCGCACGCCCATCGCGGAAACCTCGGAATGGGAATCCTTCCAGCTTATCGGGGCAAAGGTCTCGGACGCATGTTGATCGAGACCACATTGAGAGCGGCGCAGAAAAGCGGGTTTGCCAGGGTTGAACTCGATGTTTATGAAGACAACGCCCGTGCTATCGCTCTCTACGAAAAGATGGAATTTGCCCGCGAAGGCATCGTCCGACATGCGGCACGCATCGACGGTCGGTTCATCGATGCGATCAGCATGGCGCTTTTGTTCGACGAGCGCGGCGCGGCATAGATCCAGGTATCGCCGAGAATTTTTGAATGAGTCCAGCTGACTCCCGTGCCCCGGATGTTCATCATTTCCACCGGGAGTTGGAACAAATGCTCTTTCACGCGATTAGTCCCATGCGAATGCGCCGCCATGCATCGGGCTCAGCGAGGAGGCAGCCATGCACTTCACCCGCCGGCAATTTGCAGCGCTTGCAGCCGTAGTTTTCCTACCAGGGATGCCACGCGCAGCAGACGAGGAGAACGCCCTCTTCTGGCGCGCCAAATCCCCCGCGAATGACCATGTACTTTTTGGCTACGTGCGCATCCGCGCCGACGCTTTTCCTGACATCGTTACCGAGGGAAAACGCCTGATCGATCAATCGAAGAAGGTGCTGATCGACGTCAATCCCAGCCTTATCCTGTCTACTACCAAGTTCAAGAACAGCGATATCACGCCGGTCTTGTCAGGTTTGACGCCATCCGGTCAGGACGAGTTCAAGACAATCCTTTCGACATCCCCGGCAAAGGGAGCGATCGCAAAGCTTTCCGGTTTCGAGGCGAGCCTGCTCCTCATCGGCGAAGGACAGCATGCCTTCGCCCCAGACGCGCCGAGCATCGGCCTGGCGCTTGCGAAGTATGGCGCATCGATCGGGCGCGATGTGGAGACGCTTGCCGCCGACGGGGAAATGCAGGCCATGCAGAAGCCATTGACGCTCGAAACGGTCAATTCGGTCGGCCCCGCCTCGATCATCTACCTTCTCGAGCTGCGCCGCCGGATCGGACCGATCGGCGCCTATTTCGACGAGCTGTACAAGGCTCGAAAAAGTGGTGAGATTGCAAGCCTCGGAGAGGAAATCACCGCCAGAGGCATCGTGACGCCCACCGACCTCATCGATGCGGACAAGTTGCGCGCGCTTCTGATCGAGCGGATCACAAATCTGCCGGCAGGCACCAACGCTTTCGTCATCCTGCCGATAGGCCTTTTGAACGGTCCTTACAGCATTCTCAGCGAACTCCGCTCCCGCGGAGCAGAGGTGTCAGCAATCGGCTGAACCCGGTCTTGAGCAATTCCGGGGATCGCGACATGAATGCCCAGGCTCCTTTCGCCCGGCCACTCTCCTATCGGGCGAAAGCCTCGAACGGATTGTCGTGTGTCAGGCGCACCAGGGTGTCGTCGTCTATGCCCCGCCGTTTCAACTCGGGCAGCAAAACCGTGGAAAGATGCGTATACGGTTTGGGTATCCCGCCCATCGGCTGCGCCGGATCGAACCAGCCGCGGTCATGGCTCAACAACAAGCGATCGCCGCAGCCCGCCTCCAGCGCCTTGATCACCAGCTCCGCCACCTCGTTGTCCCCGCTCCGGCCGACATGGTCATATTCGATCCAGGCGCCTCGCTCAGCGACGGCGACATTAAGGGCGAAGTCCGCTTCTTCCTGCGTGTGGATGGAGATGAACCTGTCGGCCTTGTAGCCTTCCGCCTCGATGACATCGAGTTGGTCCATGACGACCCGTCCCCTGATCGTATGACTGCCGATGACGGCGTCCGTCTGGGCCGCGGCGCGTGCTGCTGCCCGCAGGATTTTCGTCTCAAGCGCCGTCATGCCGTCATCGCCGGCGCTGAGCTTGATCCAGCCCGCCTGGAACCCGGTTTCGTCGATCTGCTCCGTCAGCTCGCGAAGCATCCACGCCTCCAGCTCTTTCTCGGAAGCCTGGCGGACCCATTCGGGAATCCAGGGTTCACGGTAATTGCCGGTGGGCACGACGATCGGAAAATCCGTCGCGAGCGACACGGCAAGATCGATATCCGCACGGCGTCCAACGCCGCCCGTCGAGCATTCGACCAGTGCCGTCACCCCGAGCTTCTTGATCCGCTCGATTTCGGGGGCCATCAGACGGACGACGTCGTCGATGTCTGCCTCGGCATAACCGGGCTGGTCCGGCGTCCTGAGGTCGACGAAAACGTGCTCGTGCGGGAGGATCATCCCAAGTTCGGATTTGCTCTTAGGCCCGAGCGTGGTGCGCAGATATTTCAAAATCTCTCCCCCGCGATCATACCGGCTTTGCGTAAAGACCTCGACCGACACTGCCGCGAAAGTAGCTCGTCACGTACCGAAATCAATCTCCCACTCGGTTAAAATTCCAACAACTTGACCCCTTGATATCGACTTCCAACTTGACGCCCGAATTGCTGGCGAGCTGACTGTCGCCCGGGAGAGATATGTCGTATCGGCCTCTTCGGCGTCGCATCGGCTACTTCCCTTTCCCCTCCTTGCCCTGCGCCGGCCGGCTGATCGCGCGGATCTTGCCGCTGCCGCCGCCACCGCAGAAGAAGCAGTCGCCGCCGTCGGATTCGAGGCCGGAGACGCCGGTACCCTCGGGCATATCAAGCCGCTCCAGCACCTCCCCGGTTTCAGGATCGATGCGCCTGACGTCGCTGTCATCGCCCTCCCAGGTGCCGTGCCAGAGCTGGCCGTCGACCCAGGTGACGCCTGTCACGACGCGGTTGGATTCGATGGTGCGGAGGATCTTGCCGGTTTCCGGGTCGATCTGGTGTATCCTGCGGCCGCGGTGCTGGCCGACCCAGAGCGAGCCTTCGGCCCAAGCAAGGCCGGAATCGCCGCCATTGCCGGGCGCCGGGATGGTGGAAAGGATGCGGCCGGTCTTCGGATCGATCTTGTGAATGACATCCTCGGCGATCTGATAGAGGAACTCGCCGTCGAAAGCCGTTCCGGCATGGGACGCAACCTCGATCGAGCGCACCACCTCGCCGCTTGCGGGATCGAGCGCGTTCAGCCTGTCGCCCGAGGCGAACCAGACGTGCTCACCATCGAAGGTGACGCCGTTGACGCGCTCGGCGCCGGGAAAGGGTCCATATTCACGGATGATCTTCGCTGCCGATTTTTTCATCTCTTCCATCCTGTTTGCCCGTCGGGCCATCTTCATCAGTCAGGCCATACTAATCGCTTGGCAAAGGTCCCGGGAGTAACAAGACCGTCGGGAAACCGGGCAGCGGCGGGCTCATCCAACGCCGCGCCCGCCCGCGCCCGAAGGATTGCACCTTGCCCTCCCCGGCAAGCGAATCCAGCGCCCGCTGCACGGTGCGCGGGCTGGCGCCGAGCGCGATCGCCAGCGCCGAGCTCGACCAGGCCTCGCCATCGGCGAGAAAGGCAAGCACCGCCCCATACTGGCCTTCGACGAGCGGCGCCAGCACGGCAGTCTCGCCGGCGCGCCGCGGCGAAAGCGCAAAGCCGCGTTTCGTCGCCGAGACCTCCGCCAGTCCCCGCAGTTCGGCACGCAGCCGGCCGATCTCGACGCGCAGCCGGGCACGATGCGATTCATCGGCATGTTTGCCGCGGAAGGCGCGCGCGATGAGCGTGCCGCGTGCCACATCCGCCGGCCAAGCTTCGGCAAGCGTCCGGGCGAGCGTGAAGAGCACCGGCCGCGTTGCCAGCGACACCGAAAGCTGATCGTCGCGCACGACATGGCGGCAGGCATCGACAACGAGCGTGCCCGAACCCAGCAGCTCTTCCACCTCCTCGAGCAGCAGCGGGCTTTCCCGCCAGCGCGAGATCAACCGCGCCACCGGCGCGCTGAGCACCTGGGCGGCATTTTCCACCTCCGCCGTCAATATCGGCATACCGGCCTCGCGCGCCGCCTGCCTCGCCCGGTCAAGCGCCGCACGCGCCGCTTTCGTCTGCAGGCGCCGGATCGCGATGCCCGTGACCACCAGCTCATGAGCGGCCCTTGCCGCCGGCGGCAGTGGCGTCGGGTCGAGTGTTTCGAGCGCCCGCTCGGCCTCGTCGAGCCGGCCGATCAGCACCAGCCGGCGAAGCTCGACATTCCTGGCATGGGCGGCATTGACCCTGTCGCCATGCGCTTCGAGCACCTTGCGCGCCGCCTCCAGCGCTTTGGGCGGCCAGGTGAGATCACGCGAGACCAGTGCGATCTCGGCCTCGGCGACCACGCAGCGGGCTCGCGCCACCGCCTCCCGCGGGCCGAAAGCACGCGCCGCACTCTTCAGCAGCGCCTTGGCGCGGACGAGATCGCCGAGCTGCGCCATCGCAATGCCGCGCAGCGCCAGCGCCGGCGCATCGTCGCGCAGCGCCACCCGCTTCAGCGCGCCAAGCGCGTCTCCCACTGCCAGCGCCCGCGCCGCTGCCGTGATCAGCGAGTCCATTCAAATCCCGTCACACTTGTCACTCCCACCATTTCCCCACCCGGCCTTAGATTTGTCGTCGACCGGCAAGCAAGCCTGCGCCGGATGCTACGACGAGAGACAGGCAAAGGAGAAGACCCATGACGACAGAGCTGAACGCAACACGGCAGCAATGGCTGGCGGCTCGCCTCGATCTGCTCGAAGAGGAAAAGGAACTGACCCGGCAGAGCGACGTGCTGGCGATCAAGCGCCAGCAATTGCCGCGTGTGAGGATCGACAAACAATATCGCTTCGACACCGACGGCGGCAACATCTCGCTGAAAGACCTCTTCGGCGGGCGCTCGCAGCTGCTCGTTTATCACTTCATGTTCGGGCCGGATTATACCGCGGGATGCCCGTCCTGCTCCTCGATCGCCGATGGCTTCAACGGCTTCTTCGTTCACCTGGAAAACCACGACGTCGCCTTTTGGGCGGTCTCGCGCGCGCCGCTCGCAAAGCTCGAAGCATTCAAGCGACGGATGGACTGGAGCTTTCCCTGGGCCTCCTCCTTCAGCAGCGATTTCAACGGCGATTTCAGCGTCTGGTTCTCTGCCGAGCAGCAGCACCAGGGCGAGGTAGACTATAATTACCGCCGTGAACCGCCCGCCCCCGAACCGCTCACAGGCAGGACTGTCCAGGAATGGCAGCCGGGCGACAGCGAGGCGCCGATCACTCAGATCGCCGCCATGACCGGCACCGATGTCCCAACCTATACCCGCGACCGGCCGGGTGTCAGCGCCTTCGAGCTCATCGATGGCGCCGTCTACCACAGCTATTCCAGCTATGCGCGCGGGCTGGACGGGTTATGGGGCATGTACCAATGGCTCGACCGCACCCCCAAGGGTCGCAACGAAACCGGCATCTGGTGGCGCCACCACGACCGGTACGGCAAGGAGTGACGCCGATGCTGCTTTCCGCCCACACTCCAAAGAGAGCCGACGGCAACGCCGCTCTCAACGCCGCCGAATGGCTCTCGCTGGCCGCCGCAGCAGACGGATCAGTTGCTAAGCCGAGCCGTCGCATGGCTAGCCCAGGCGACCAAATCGCCGGCCGCGTAGCCGATTGGCTGTCGCTCGCAGCCGCTCCGACATTCGCGATCATGGCGGTGCTGACAGCCACGACCGGCAGCGCCGACATGATCTGCATGACGACGCCGGATGCTTTCCCGATCGGCGGAATGCTGCCCATGTACCTGCTGATGAGCGGCTTCCACCTGGCGCCCTGGCTGCGGCTCGCCGCCGGCTGGCGAGGCCTGAGTCGTTAGTGACGTGCTAAATGCCGCCACATCTCTCCTCCGTCATTCCTGTGCCCGTCACAGGAATGACGGAGATTGGGATGGCATTCTCGCCAAACTTTCTGCTGACGAGTCATGGCGGGGCGATAGCTTCCCCGCTAAGCAGCACTCCGCTCAGCCTCCGGTATTATCTCCCTGCCGACACACCCAAGTTCACGCCCTCACCTCGATAAAGTCGATCGGCCCACCGGCAATTTCGTCATCGAACACCGCGCAGGAAAGCTTGCCGCCGAAGACGCAGCCGCTGTCGATGTTGGTGCGGTTTCCAGTTGTCACCGGGTTGGACAGCGACGGCGTATGGCCGTGGACCAGGTGCTTGCCCCAATAGATGCTGGACTCACCGGGAGGGAACCGTAGCCAGAGAAGATCGCGCTTGGTCTGCCGTTCCAGCGGAAATTCCGGAACAACGCCGGCATGGACAAAGATGCGATATCGATCAACATGCATGAGCGGACGATCGGCGGCCCATTGCAAATGCTGAGGCAGAACCCTGCCGTCATAGGACATTTCGGTTTCAAGTCCGCCGTTGCTGATCCATACGTCTCTGCTGTCGCTGTCGGCATAGGCAGCGACCATCATGTCCTCATGATTGCCTTTCAGGCAGATCCATCTCCACGGGTCCGATGGACCGGCAATGATCCGGTCGAGAACACTTTTGCTGTCAGGCCCGCGATCGACATAGTCGCCAACGAAGACGACGGTCCCTTCAGACGCATAAGCCTCGATCCGATCGATCATCCTGTTCAGCGGATCGATACAGCCGTGGATATCACCTATGGCGAACGTGTAGCGCATGTTTCAACCCTCTCGGCTGCTGCGACGGCCCGCGGCCAAGGATGAGAAGACGCGCCAGGACATTGTGCCGAGGCTCGCACCGCCCGCCGCCCGCCCCATCATAACGAACGAAAGCCAGTCGCCATCGCGAAAACCGACTCTTTCTCCGGCGTTTATGATCATTGGCTCTCATTTGGCTTGAGTTCGAATATGATCATCGCACCTACCACCGAAGATGCCGATCCGTAGACGGGTGCGATCTTGCATAGTACGGTCGCCACCGGCTATGCCTTCATCACCATGAAGAAATACGGACGAACCTACCACCTGCCGATTTCGCCCGGAGCGACAAGCGACGATAAGGTCATGGCGAAGCTTGACGGGCTGGTGATTGGCGATCTTGTCATCACCGAGAAAATGGATGGTGAGAACACGACCATTCATCGGGGCGGGTCTCATGCCCGCAGTCCCGATAGCCGTTACCATTCATCGCGCGATTGGCTTAAGGCTTTTGCTGCCGGCATCAGTCCGCAACTGGCAGATGGCGAACGCATCGTGGGTGAGAACCTCTATGCCCGGCACTCGATCGGCTATGATGATCTTCCGTCATACTTCCTCGGCTTTGCTTGGATTATCGACGGCAAAGTTCAATCCTGGGATCTGACTCTGGCTCGCTTCGAAGAACTGAGCATCGTTCCGGTGTCGACTCTGTATCGGGGGCCATACAAAACCGGCCTGTTCGAGGATATTGCGGCATCGCTGGATAGGACCAAGCAGGAGGGGTTTGTCGTTCGGATCGCTGATGCGTTCCTGGAAGCCGAAATGCCAGTTCGGATGGGCAAGTATGTGCGCGACAACCACATTCAGAGTGAAACGCATTGGATGCAGTCGGAACTCATCCCCAATCGCTTGGCAAATTCCTAACGGAGGAGAGCTGTGAGGCCGAACATTCAAAGCCAACTCGGTCTGCCATTCCGTCTGATCCGATCCCATGCAGATCCGCCGTGCCCTTCCGGTTCCGATTGTCTTCCGGCCCAAAACTGTGCGATGACCCATCGACCCCAGACACAACAGATCAAGGTGCGGCATCAGCATGAAGAAGATCGGTTTTCTCTCGTTCGGGCACTGGACGCCCTCGCCCCAATCGCAGACGCGCTCGGCCGGCGATGCGCTGCTGCAGTCGATCGACCTTGCGGTGGCGGCCGAGGAGCTCGGCGCCGACGGGGCGTATTTTCGCGTGCATCATTTTGCCCGCCAACTGGCCGCGCCCTTCCCGCTGCTATCAGCCGTTGGCGCTAGAACCAATCGGATCGAGATCGGCACTGCCGTCATCGACATGCGCTACGAAAACCCGCTCTACATGGCCGAGGATGCCAGTGCAGCCGACCTCATCGCCGGCGGCCGTCTGCAGCTCGGCATCAGCCGCGGTTCGCCCGAACAGGTGATCGATGGCTGGCGCCATTTCGGCTATGCCCCGCCCGAAGGCCAGAGCGAGGCCGACATGGCTCGCCACCATGCCGAAGTCTTCCTCGAAATGCTGCGCGGCGAAGGTTTTGCCAAACCGAACCCGCGGCCGATGTTTCCCAATCCGCCCGGCCTCTTGCGCCTCGAGCCGCATTCGGAAGGCCTGCGCGAGCGGATCTGGTGGGGCGCGAGCTCGAATGCCACCGCCGTCTGGGCAGCCAAGCTCGGCATGAACCTGCAGAGTTCGACGCTGAAGGACGATGAGACGGGAGAGCCCTTCCACGTCCAGCAGGCCGACCAGATCCGGGCGTATCGCGAGGCGTGGAAAGAAGCCGGCCACACGCGCCAGCCGCGCGTCTCGGTCAGCCGCAGCATCTTCGCGCTGGTCGACGATCGCGACCGCGCCTATTTCGGCTACGGCAACGACGAGGGCGACAAGATCGGCTTCATCGATGAGAAGACCCGGGCGATCTTCGGTCGGAGCTATGCGGCCGAACCCGATGCCCTGATCAAGCAGCTCGCCGAAGACGAGGCGATCGCCGAGGCTGACACGCTGCTGCTCACCGTGCCCAACCAGCTCGGCGTCGAATATAACGCCCACGTCATCGAAGCGATCCTGACCCACGTCGCGCCGGCGATGGGTTGGCGCTGACGCGCTGTCATTGCTGCCGGGCTCTCAAACCCGCGGATACCTCGCACGGAACTCGCGAGGACTGCAGCCCTCACGTTCGTGAAAGGCCCGCGAAAAATAAAACGGGTCATCCAAGCCGATCATCGCGGCCACCGTTTCGATCTTTTCGTCGGTGGTTGCCAATAGCTGTTTGGCATGATCCATGCGCGCCCGAAGCTGAAATGCTTTGGGAGGCAGTCCAGTTTCGAGCGTGAACCGCCTGCGCAGCGTGGCCGGAGACATGCCATGCTCGGCGGCAAAGGCTGCAAGGTCCAACGGTTGCATCGCCCGCCGCCGTAGCGTTTCCACGATGTCGGCCATATCTAGCCTTTCCTGGCGTCGATCGGCCGCGCCGCTTGCCTGTCTGGCGGCGGATATGACGATGCGATGCAGCATCAATGCCGCCGAGGCCTGCCCGAGGTTGGTGTCGTCAAGCAGATCGGCATGAAGTTTGCCGAAAAGCCGCATCACCTCGTCGAGATGATGCAGGGCGACGACCGGATGTCGCTCGGTCATGATCCTCAGCCTCACGAAGTCTCGCGTGAACGACCCTTCGAAAAGCGCCCAGCGCTCGTCCCAGCCGCCTTCGTCGGGGCCATAGGAATGCACGCGGTTCGGAAACAGCCAGAACAATGCAGGTCCGGTCAGGCTCATGCGGCCGGTGGCGGCCGTTTCCAGCCAGCCCTGCCCTCGCTCCACCAGCACGACGGCGAAACTCGGCAGTTTCCGGTCCGTCACCGCACGCCGGGCATGCTGCCTGCCGCTGCCGGTGACTGCCAGTCCGCCGGCTGCGCCGAGCGGCGTTCTATAGATGGCTTCGGCGTCTCTCATGGTGAGCGAAAAGTCCAGCTATCAATTTCCTCTATGTCGGTTGGTATGCCGGATCAGGTAATTGATGGCAAGTCAACTCAAGCGACGGAGGAGTGAAATGTCAATTGCTGCGGAGGTCATACAAGCTCGCAAGATGGATTTGCCTCTTGCCGCAAACGGCAGAACCTTGCCCGTTGAGCGGATCGGTTGGCTCGCGCCGACCGATCCCGGCATCGGCATCGACGCCATCCGCCGCCGCTACCAGGACGATGGCTATGTCTGGCTGAAAGGCCTTCTGCCGCGGGCCGATGTGATCGACTTCCGCCGCTGGGTTTTCGAACATCTCGCCGAAACCGGGCTGGTCGATCCCGGCAGCGATTTTTCTCTGGGCATGGCGTCTGCCGGCGGCTTCGACAGGAGCCTTGGGGACAGGCGCCTGATGTCCCTCGTCCGCTCAGCCGCCTATGAAGGTTTCTGTGCGCAACCGCCGCTCGCCCGCTTCATGGACGATTTCCTGCAGGGCATCTCCTATCTGCACAAGCGCAAGCTCATGCGTTTCGTCCAGCCGGGAACGCCGACGGCCACACCCGCCCACTACGATCTCGTCTATCTCCGCGGCGGCACCAGCCGCCTGGTGACGGCCTGGATTCCGATCGGCGACATCCCCGCCGAGATGGGCGGCCTGGTGTATCTCGAAGGCTCGCACGCGCTGGGCGTCAAGATGGAGACCGAGTTCCAGGTAGCAAGCGGCGATCTTTCTGCGGAAGAGCGGATCAGTGCCTACAACCGCCACATGGCGGAAGGCGGCTGGATCTCGAAGGATCTGCCCGATATGGCGGAGCGCTTCGACACCCGCTGGCTCGCCGCCGATTATGAGGCCGGCGACGTGGTGCTTCACTCGCCCTACATGATCCACGCCTCGACCACCAACCAGGACCACAGCCGGCGGCTGCGCCTCTCAACCGACATCAGGTATCAGAATGTCGACGACGAGATCGACGTCCGATGGAATAACCATTGGAGCCTCGGCGATATGCTGTAGCTTGGTTCGACTGCCTCATTCGGCACAACCCCGGCTCTGGCTGCATGTCATCCGGTATAGGCGACCGCGCAGCTGACGCGGAAAGCGAGGCGCGAAACGCCGACCGCCGATACAGAAGCGACGTGCTCGGACCTTACTGCCGTGTTGGACGTTGATGCTCCGAACCTTGAATCGGTCGCATGACTGACCGAGTTATGCCGTAGCCGAACCGCTCGAGTTGCCTGATGCCGCGTACGAACCTGAACGATATCCTGATCTTCATGGCCGTCGTCGATGCCGGAAGCTTTATCGCCGGCGGCCAAACCATGGGCCTGTCGCGTTCAGCGGCAGGCAAGGCTGTCATCCGCCTGGAAGACCGGCTCGGCGCGCGTCTGCTCAACCGCACGACGAGAACGTTGAACCTAACCGACGAAGGCCGGATGTTTTACGAGCGCGGGCTGCAGATCCTTGCATTGGTCGACGAGGCGGAGGCGAGCGTTGCGGGGCAGAACAGCACGCCGCGAGGCGTTCTCCGGCTGACCGTTCCCGATGCCTTCGGGCGGCTTGTCGTGCTGCCTTTGCTTGAAAAATATCTTCAGGCCTGGCCCGACATCCAGGTCGAAGTGAGCTTCACCGATCGCCTGGCCGACATCGTCGAGGAAGGCTTCGATCTGGCGATCCGGATCGGCGCGACGGCGACGGACACCCGCCTGGTCTCACGCGTGATCGCCACCTATAAGGCACGGCTCTGCGCCTCGTCGGCCTACCTTGCCGAGCGCGGCGAGCCCCGCGATATCGACGATCTCGCGGTCCATGACTGCCTGATCTTCGCCGGCCGCAATCAAAGGCAGGGCTGGCGCTTTCGCGGGGAAGGCGGTTCCTGGATCAAGGCGCAGGACCGCAGCCGCTTGAGGCTCGACAGCGCAGAGGCGATCCGCGACGCCGCCCTGGCGGGACTGGGCATCGCGCTGCTTCCCGATTTTCTCGTCGCCGACGATCTCGTCACCGGCCGCCTCCGGCAGATCCTGCCCGACCTCGAAACCGACGACGTAAAGATCGTCACGCTCTATCCCGACAAGCGCCTGCTGGAACCGCGTGTCCGACGCTTCATCGATCTGATGGTCGAGGAGCTTGGAGACCAGAGCGAGGCACGCAACCGCGACGCTAGGTCTGGGTGATAGGCTTGTCGAAGCCGCGGAAGCTCTTCAGCGCCAGGGGAAAGAGGGTTGCGGCGAGATAGGCGAGCCCGGTGAGCGAGAGCGCCGCGGCGAGGCCGATCGTGCTGATCAGGGCGCCGCCGACGAGGCCGCCGAAGGGGATGAGCGCGAAGCAGAGGGCGGCGTTCATCGCGGTGACGCGGCCGGTCAGCGGCTTGGGGATGCGCTCGAAGATCACCGCCGACAGGATCGGATTGAGGAAGCCCGAGGCAAATCCTGCGATTGCCAGGGTGAGGAAGATGATGGGGAGTGGCGCATCCAGCGCAATAACGAGAAAGCGCGGAAATCCGGTCAGCAGGAAGGCCACGGTATAAACCATCAGGCGCGGCATCCGCTCGCCGATCGCAGCGGCAATCGCAGCACCCGCGATCGAGGCGCCGGTGAAGGCCGAAAACATCGCCCCCAGCAATTCCGGGCCATGGCCTGAGCTCCGCGTCCAGACGGGCAGCAGCACCGCGTGATAAGCCTGGTCCAGCAGGTTAGTGGTCGCCACCATGATGACAATGCTGACGAGCACCGCGTCGCCGCGCAGAAAGCGCCAGCCTTCCCTGAGATCGCCGAGATAGGAGGACATCCCGCCCGGCCGGGCCTCGGGCATGCAGCGCAGCTCGGGGACGCGCCGCAATCCGGGGATGCCTACTCCCACAATCAGCGCAGCGGCGGCGAAGGTGACGGCATTGACCACCAGCGCTTGGCCCGGGCCGATCAGGCCGATCAGCGCGCCGGCGCCGGCCGCACCCGCCGTCGAGGCCAGCCGCTCGATGGCACCAACGAGGCCTGTCACCCGCTCGAGCGGCACCGCCGCCAATTCGGCAATATCAGGCACCATCGCCTGTTTGGCAGCATCGGATGGACCGCGCAGCACACCCATGGCAAAGACGACAGGCAGCAGCAGCGACATATCAAGCAGGCCGAGCCAATCGAGCAGCGGCACCAGCATCACCACGGCCACCGAGGCGGTGTCGCAGACGACAGCGATGCGTTTCGGGCCGACGCGGTCGATCAGCGGCCCACTGAGCGCCTTGGCGGCGACATAGGGGAGCATCTCCATCATCGCTGTCAGCCCGGTTAAAACGGGGCTGCCGGTCGCGCTCAGCACCAACCAGGGAATAGCGATGGTCGACAGCCGCGTGCCGGAAAGCGAAAGCGTCTCGGCCGCGGCAAGCGCCAGGAATGGCCCACCCTTCCTCATGACCCATCATCTTCCTCGCGATGCGGGAGCCGGCCCGGATAGGGAAAGGCGTGCAGCATGATCGAGAAGGGAACCATATCCGGGGGTGCCAGCTCCCCCAAAGGCGGAGCCACCCGTATCGCTTCGAGAATGGTATCGGTCAGCCGCTTGGTCAGGGCTTCGGCCTGTTCCGCCGTCATCGGGATGATGATGTCGCTGGCCGTGCTCGCCTTGCGCCATTCCGCCGGCAGCTCGGCATATTCCTCCAGCGCCTGCTGCATCTGACCGACCTGCAGAGAGAGTATCGCCTGGTTGAAGGCGAGGTCGAGATCAAGCGCTTCACCCTCGGCCTCGCTTGCCGGCACCGAGGTGAGCTCGTGGCTGGCGCGCCACCAGCGGTCGCGCCGCGAAGCATGCGGCGCTTCCTCGATGAAGCCGTATTGGGCGAGCTGGCGTAGGTGATAGCTGGTCGCGCCGCTATTCAGCCCGAGCCGCACTGCCAGTTGCGTCGCCGTGGCGGGTCCATCGACCCTGAGCATGCCGAGCATGCGCAGCCGGACAGGATGCGTCAGCGCCTTCAGCGCGGTGGGATCGGGCACGACGCGGCTGAGGGTGCGGGGTGCGGTGACGGATTGAGCAGGCTGCGGGCGCGGGTCTTTCATGCCGGAAGCCTACTATTACAAAGACATCTTTGCAAAGCTTTCTTTGCGTAAGTGCAAGTGCCCTGTCCGCAGCTCAATCCTCAAGCAGGGTGAAGACCGCGCAAGGGTCGGCGATGCCGCGCAAGGTGTGCTCGCCGAGCGGCATCAGCGCCGTCGCCGTATTCGCCGCCACCGCGCCCGAGATCAACACGCTTCGGCTGAGCGGCTTGCACAGCCCTTCCAGCCGGCTGACCAGATTGACGGCGGAGCCGATAGCGGTGAAGTCCAGCCGGTCGGCAGCACCAATATTCCCCCACAGGATCTCGCCGAAGTGCAGTGCTGCGCCGAAGGGCAGCGGCGCTAGCCCCTGCGCCTGGCGAACTTGATCGAGATGGGCCATGCCGGCGCGGCTGGCGGTGACCGCGCGCAACGCTGCCTCGCAAGCCTCGCGATCCCCTCGGCCTGTGTCGCCCTCGCTCGACGTAGCCGTGACCGGAAAGATCGCCAGCACGCCGTCGCCGATGAACTTCAGCACCTCGCCCCCGAAGGCATGCACGGCGCCTGCGACACGGTCGAACCAGGCGTCCAATGCGGCGATCATCACGTGAGGCTCGGTCACCTCGGAGAGCGCGGTGAAGTCGCGCAGATCGGCGCAGAGAAGGGCTGCGCGGATGGTCTCGCCAGTGCCGCGGGCAAGCGCGCCGGCCTGCACCCGGGCGGCGCTGCGCCGGCCGAGATAGGCTTCAAGCAGCGCGGCCCGCGCCTCCCGCGCCGCCAAAGCGGCGAGCGGGGCTACGGAAAAACGCGCGACTTCGCGCAGCAGGCCAGCCTCGGTCGGGCCGAATGCGCTGCCCCCTGCCCCGTTGGCGATACCCGCCCAGCCGAGTATCGGACTATCCTGCGAAGGCCCGATTCTCTCCTCCCATACCGGTCCGAGCCCAGCCAGCCACTCGCGCCCAGCCTCGCTCTGCGGCGCCGCGGCAAAGGCCAAAGCCTCGATGACAGCATCGGTCTCGGCTCGCCACAGCCAGGTGCGCCGCGCGATGATCGGATGCGGCACCGAAAGTGTCAGCGCGCCGCCGGAAATCGGCAGGCCATCGGCCAGCAACCGGCGCCCGAGCTCGGCCAGAAACCGTTCGGGACCAGGCGAGGCCCCGGCCTCGTCAACCAGCCAGGCAAGGGGAGATGGCAGATCCATGGCTTAACATCGCACGCTCGCCGGGACGTCCGCAAGGATATCCCTCGGGGTGACCGCTGGCGGTCATCCCTGGGTGCGACAAGCCGACGTTCGCACGTCCATCAGGACACCCCGCGGGTGTCCGTGAAGAGATTCCCATAGACTCAAGCTGTCGCCCCAAAGGACGTCCACTCCCCTGTCGAAAACCCTTCGACGCGGTGGAAAACAAAAAATAAACACTTTAAACTCGCGCGACTTTGATTCCATTATAGGGCCGTTCGTCATCGTGTGATTGAGGGGTACGATGGGCACGGTATTCTGGCCGAAAGATCCGCTGGATGGGAATGACATGACGGTGCTGACGTCGATCCTTCGGCGATGGTGCGAAAGGTATCAGGTCGAGCTGACGGCGGAAGAGAGCAGCCGCAAGGCAAAGGAACTCGTCGAATGGTTCGAATTCGGCGTCAAGGATCCCGTCGAGCTCGAGGAATTGATCGACGACAAGCACTGGCTCGTCAGCAGGATCTGACCCTCTCGGGTAAATCGGGAGAACGCTGGCTGTCAGCGTCGGCGACGCTTTTTCATGAGAAAAGGCCGGGCGAAAATCGCTCCGGCCTTCGTCCATTTACATCTAAGCGAGACTTTTAGTCATTATCCCGCCAACGCCGGTCGCGATCCCAGCGCCGCTCATGGCGCCAGCGCGAGCCATCCCAATCGCGGTGACGCCGCTCCCAGCCCCAGCGGGGCGGACCACCGTAGAAAGCTACCGGCGGCGGGCGTCTCCAGCTTCGCCGGCATTCGCCCCAGCGCGTCAGATGCCAGCCGCGACCGCAGGCGTAGTCGACCTTTGTGACACTGCTCTGGACATTGATTGTCCCCATCGGCATTGCCTCCGCGGTACCGATCGAGAGGCTGCCGGCAAGCAAGGCAGCCGCGATAGAAAGTGCCTTCATCGTGAACTCCATTTTCAATCCAGCCGTCCGCAGATTAGGACCGCTAAATTGAACTGGAGATGAACTGCGCGTTCATGTTTGCGGTAGCAAAAGAAGCGCTTCCGCACGACCCGCTTGGGCGCTCGCCGACCGTTGTTGTCACAACCGCAAGCGCATCAGAGACGCCCCGCTGCCGGCAAATTTGTTCATGTCCGGCCGTAAAAAGCGTCGGGACCCGGATCCCGCCCGGCGGCGACTTCGGTCAGGCGCCCCAGGTAATGCGCCCAGCCTTCCGCATGGCCGGCGAATTGATCGGCGCTGGGCAGGCCGCTATGAGTGAGCCGCAACAGCGTTCCGCCCTCCTGTTCGATCAGGTCGATCTCGACCAGGCTCGACCCCGGCGGCACCGCTTCGCTGCCGTCCCAGCCGAAGCTGTAGGCAAGGCGATGAACCGGCACCACCTCACGAAACGAGCCGCGCGCAAAGCGGGCGCCGGTGACGTTGACGAGATAGAGCCCGCCGGGCTGCGGCTCGACCTGCGCTTCCGTTCCCATCCAGCGCAGGATCTTCTCCGGATCGGTCATCAGCGCAAACACCGCGGCCGGCGGCGCCGCAATATGCGCCTCGCGGTGAACGACGAAAGATTCTGGCATCACTCTCTCCCATGGTTGTCACGGCCTCGCCCAGGCGGAGACAGCGCGTCCTGTCTTGTCGTGCTTCTGACGTGGATGTCCTCACAGAGAGCATGTAGGCGCAAGCTCCTCCTTCGCAAGAGGGATTGCCCGCCGCCATCGGCGAACGAGCGAAATCGCCGCTTGGGGAGCCTGATCCAGCTCCGGCCGCGAAAGCATATCGACCTATTGCCAGCCCGCCGCCTTCCCCCTATTGTCCGCGCCGTTCTCAGGGCGGGGTGCAAGTCCCTACCGGCGGTATGCAATTTCGATTGCGAGCCCGCGAGCGCCTTCTTAGGAAGGGTCAGCAGATCAGGTGAGATGCCTGAGCCGACGGTCATAGTCCGGATGAAAGAGAACGTGCGTTCCTGCCGCCCTTGCGGCTGTCGGGAACGTTCGTGATCGCCTTGGGTGATGTGTCTGTTCGCCAAAGGAGATTACCGTGACACCCACCCGCTACGCCTTCGTCAAAGCCAGTTGGCACGCCGACATCGTCGACCGCGCCCTTCATGGCTTCCATCAGCTTATTCCGCCCGAGCAGGTCGACGTGTTCGACGTCCCCGGCGCATTCGAGATGCCGCTGCTTTCCCGCGATCTTGCGGCAACCGGACGTTACTGCGCGGTCATTGCCGCCGCCTTCGTCGTCGACGGCGGAATCTACCGCCACGAATTCGTCGCCCAGGCCGTCGTCGATGGGCTGATGCGCGCCGGCATGGATACGGGCGTGCCGGTACTGTCGGTCTCACTGACGCCGCATCAGTATCAAGAAACCGAGCACCACAAGCAGATCTACCGCGCGCACTTCGTCGAGAAAGGCCGCGAAGCAGCAAAAGCGGCTCTGACGATCGGCAAAACGCGCGCCGCTCTTGCCGCGTAGTCAGCGGTTCGACGAATAGAGGAACGCAGGAGATGAAGACGGCGGTGCACTCCCGCCGTCGACCGCATCAGATCGACTTCACCTCGCCGCCATCCATGCGTAGCGCCGAGCCGGTCATCCAGCGGGCACCCGGCGACACCAGGAAGGCCATCAGTTCGGCGATTTCCTCCGGCTCGCCGTAGCGGGCGATGCCCGCCTGCTCGGGGAAATGCGCGGTCGCCTCCTCCACGCTCACACCGTGCAGCGGCGCCCAGTGCTCAAGATAGGAGCGGCGCCGGCCGGTCATGACGGGACCGGGCAGCACGCTGTTGACCTGCACGCCATCGGTGATGCCGCGATCGGAAAAGGCCTTGGCGAGTGCGACGATGGCAGCATTGATGGTACCGACCGCCGCATACGGCGCCTTCGGAAACACCGCCGAATTGCCCGACATCAAGACGACGGAGCCCTTCGCCTCTCTCAGCGCCGGCCATGCCGCAACCGTCAGGCGCCTCGCGCCGTGCAGCTTTAGCGCCAGCCCGTCTTCCCACTGCGCATCGGTCATCTCGAAAAGATCGATCTGCGGCACACCGCCGGCGATGTTGAGCAGCGCATCGATGCGGCCAAAGGCGCCAAGCGCCTGATCGACCACGGCCTGCGCCGCTTCCGGCTCGGCGAGGTCGGCGCCGATGACGAGGGCTTGCGCGCCGCCCGCCCTCACCGCCTGCGCGGTCTCCTCAAGATTGGCGCGGTTGCGGGCGACCAGCACCAGCGCGGAAAAATCGCGCGCGAGGCGCTGCGCCGTCGCCTGGCCGATACCCTGGCTGGCGCCGGTGATGATGGCAACTGTATCAGACATGTCGTCTCTCCTGTTGGCTTGGGCGACCGCCCGCCCTTCCGGCGGGCAGCGCCTGGTTCTGCTCTCAGCGGGCCAGAAAATCGCGGATCGCAGCCGCGATCTCTGCGGCATGCGTTTCCAGCGCGAAGTGGCCGGTGTCGAGGAAGCGGACGACCGCATTGGGATTATCGCGCTTGAACGCCTCGGCGCCGGGCGGCAGGAAGAACGGATCGTTCTTGCCCCACACGGCCAGGAACGGCGGCTTGTGGGTGCGGAAATAATCCTGAAAGGCAGGATAGAGCGCGACATTGCTCTTGTAGTCGCCGAAGAGGTCGAGCTGTATGTCCTCGACGCCGGGCCGCGCCAGATAGAAATTGTCGAGCGAATAGCCGTCGGGCGAAACCGTCGTCGGATCGGCAACCCCATGCGTATATTGCCAGACCGTCGTTTCCGGCTGCAGCATCGCCTTCAGCGCATTGCGGTTCTCCTCGGACGCATCCTCCCAATAGGCCCGGATCGGGTTCCAGCCCTCGCTCAGGCCCTCGACATAGGCGTTGCCGTTCTGCGAGATGATCGCCATGATCCGGTCAGGATGTTTCACGGCCAGCCGGAAGCCGGTCGGCGCGCCGTAGTCGAACACATAGACGGCGTAACGATCGAAGCCGACGACTTCGGTGAAACGATCGATGGTCGTGGCGATCCCGTCGAAAGTGGCGCCGCGTGCCGGCAGGTCGGATCGTCCGAAGCCCGGAAGATCGGGCGCGACGATGTGGAAGCGATCGGAGAGCAGCGGCATCAGGTCGCGGAACATGTGGCCGGCGCTCGGAAAGCCGTGCAGCAGGAGCAGCTTCGGAGCATCCGGCGAACCGGCCTCGCGATAGAAGATGTTGAAGCCGTCGACGTCGGCGGTGCGGTATCTGATGGTGGACATGACAGTCTCCTTTGCTGTGATAACTTGATTGGTATTTCCGGTCTGGTTATTCCGCCTGCCCTTGCTGGCGGCTGTTGAAGATCTCCGGCTGGAGATAGAGAACGAGGGCGCAGCAGATCAGGAAGAAGCCGAGGAGCGGTACGAAGGGAGCAACGAGCCCCGCCACGGCAAAGATCGCCAGGCCGATGAGCGTCCGCCGGCGCGCCAGGCGGCGGGCGGGTTCCGGCATGGCGCCCGCCTCGGCTTGCGCGAATATCTCGCGCTCGAACATCAGATAGGCAGCATTGACCAGCACGAAGACCGCGGCATAGACGGCAACCGGCATCGGCGCGAGGCCGGTCCTCGCCATCCAGGCCGTCGTGAACGGCAGCAGCGACACCAGGAAGAGGTGCACGAAGTTGATCCAGATCAGCCGGGTAGAGGCAAAGCGCACCAGCCGCAGCAGGTGATGATGGTTGATCCAGATGATCGCGATGAACAGGTAGCTCAGCGCATAGCTGACCAGGATCGGCCAGAGCGAAAGCACGGCTGATATGTCGGGAACCTCGGGCGCCTTGAGCTCCAGCACCATGATGGTGATGATCACCGCGATCATGGCGTCTGAAAAGGCGCTCACCCGCTCGGTCGTCATCTTCTCTCCGTGCATCTCGATTTCCTCCTCATCCCTTGTTTTGACAGTTGAATTCAGGCTGCCACCGCGGCGGCCGCCTCCCTGACGATGTCGAGCACGGCGGCAGGCGCCGTAACGATTGGCGTGTGATCGGCGGCGTGTGAGCGCACCCGCGCCTGCATGCGCTCGGCCATGAAGCGCTGATTGTCGGCAACGATCATCCGGTCCTGTTCCGCGATCAGGAACCAGGCCGGACGGTCCTTCCAGAGCGGGCGCGGCACGGGAACAGTGATGCAGGCCGGCGAGATCGGCCGCTGTACGGCGGCAAGCACCGCCTGCTCACCCGCCTCGGCATTCTGCGCGAATGCGGTGCTAAAAGCCTCTTGCGGCAGATAGATCAGGCCATGACTGTCGGGCGCGAGCTTCGGCGCCTTGGGGTGCGGCTCGCCGCGATAGAAGATATCGGCGACCGTCTCGCCTTCATCAGGTGCCAGGGCGGCGATATAGACCAGCGCCTTGACCTTCTCGTCCCGGGTCGCAGCGATCACCGCGCCGGCATAGGCATGGCCGACGAGAACCACCGGCCCGGTCACCCGCTCCAGCGTGTGCTCAAGGGCTGCGACATCGTCGCTGAAGGAGGTCAGCGGCAGCGGCACCGCGAACACGCTCAAGCCTTCGGCGGTGAGCGGCAGAATGATTTTTGTCCAGCTCGAACCATCCGCCCATGCGCCGTGGACAAATACGACATTCACACTGTTCGCGAGATTCACATTCTCGGGGGACATCAGCGTTCTCCTTGCTCTGCTAAAGTAACCTATCTAATGTATTTATGACGGTTACTCCAAGAGCGCATAACTTGTCAAGCGCCTTTTAAGAGGTTACATATCACTCATGTCTTCGAGAGACCGCCAGCGGTGCACATCGTGGCGACCGGAACAGGAGTTATGATGGACAACCGCTCACCTGCCCTTTTCGTCGGCGATGCGCTGGGACTGGATTTTTTGAATTCGATCGCCACTCCGGTCGATACGCCAGTCGACTGGATCGATGATGGCAAAGGCCTGCTGCGCTGGCTGGAGCAGGCGGGGCTCGTCCCCCATGCGACGCTGGAGGCAATGCGAGCGCAGGCGCTGCCGGGCGAACTCGACAAGGTCGCAGACCAGGCAAGGAGCCTGCGCGAATGGTTCCGGGATTTCGTCCGCAGCCACAAGGGCCACCCTCTTCCGGCAAATGCCCTGGAGGAGTTGGAGCCGCTGAACCGCCTACTCGAACGTAACGAGGGCTTCAGCCGCATCATCGCAGGACATGCCGATGCCACACTCGCACTTCAACCAATGCGCAAATGGCGCGCACCCGATGCGCTGCTGCTGCCGGTCGGCGAGGCGCTGGCGCAATTCGTCTGCACCGAGGATTTCTCCACGGTGAAGGCCTGCGAAGGGCCGGCCTGCACGCTGCTCTTCGCCGACCACACCCGAGGCCACCGGCGGCGCTGGTGCAGTATGGCGATGTGCGGCAACCGCGCAAAACAGGCAGCTCACCGGCATCGGCTGAAGGCGGATCATGAGTGACGCGCCGTCTGCGGGATCTTCGCATGGCCAGGCCGGGATCTGCCTTCAACAGGAATGGGCGTGGAATCCGCCAATGCCAGCCAAATCAGACAGAATAATTGATTCGACGGCCTCACAGCGCTGTGGTCCACTGGCCGGTGACATGTATCGCCATTCTTAACGCATCCAAAACGCCAAGGAGCTGAAGATGAGCAATGCCATGCGCAGTGAAACCCCCATTGAGACCCCGAGAACACAGCCCGTCGACACCAAGCTCGAGGTCGTCGTCATCCCTGTTTCCGATGTCGACCGCGCCAAGCGTTTTTACGACGGCCTGGGTTGGCGGCTCGACGCCGACTTCGCCAATGATGCCGATTTCCGTGTGATCCAGTTTACCCCGCCCGGCTCCGGCTGCGCGATCATCTTCGGCAAGAACGTCACCGCCGCGCCACCCGGCTCGGCCCAAGGCCTTTACCTTATCGTCTCCGACGTCGAGGCCGCCCGCCGTGATCTGATCGCCCGCGGCGTCGAGGTGAGCGAAGTGTTCCATGACGCGGCCGGCGTCTATGCCGGCAAGGACGAACCATACCTGTTCGGGCGGCTCCGCATTGCCGGCCGCGATCCCGATCACCGCAGCTATCGCTCCTTTGCCTCCTTCAAGGATCCCGATGGCAACGGCTGGCTGTTCCAGGAAGTCACCACGCGCCTGCCGGGACGCATCGACGCCGACGGGACGACATTCACGACCTCGACCGATCTCGCGTCAGCCATGCGCCGTGCGGCGACCGCGCACGGCGAACACGAGAAGCGAAACGGCGGCAAACACGACGACAACTGGCCGGACTGGTACGCCGAATACATGGTCAGCGAACAGGCCGGCAAGCAGCTACCTCTATAGGCGGTGACATCCTCTGAGAAGTAAGGGAACTTCGGTATGGCGCGCGCCATACCGAAACGCTTTATCGTGTCTTCGCCACCAATCTCACCGGTCTCCTTGCCGACGTCAGGATGTCCCCCACCCTCTCGCTGTTGCAGTCAACCGATTATCCCGTCGGCTATATCGGCCCGGACGTCGGATATGAGTCCGCCTCGCGCATTGCGGCTTCGCGCCGGCCCCATCCGCGGGGCGCAGACCGAAGTCGGATATTGGGGTGCGCCGGAAGCCTTCATTGAGATGCGGGAGACTTCTGCGACGTTATCCAATCGGAAAATGCAAGCATGGCTGCTGTTGGCGGCCTCGATTGCAGCCGGGTAAGCCAATAGCTCCCCAATGATATGGTCGTCGGAAAAGGTTGTCTAACAGCCCCCGAGGATAGATGTCTGGAAAACATCGACGGCGGTGCCAGAGCGATCCCCAGTCCTTGCAGGGCCGCTTCCATCATGGCGAGGGAAGAGTCGAAAACGATACCGGCGTTTATCTGTGCCGCCGGAGGGACGTCCGCTGCGGTAAACCACGTGCTCCACTCGTCCGCCCTATAGCTCCGCAAAAGCGTCGCCTCGACCAGATCTGCAGGCGACTTTAAACGCTCGGCCAATTTGGGTGTGCACAGAGGAGAGAGCGGAGCGTCGAACAGACGCAGCGCCTCTGTGCCGTGCCAGGAGCCGCTGCCGAAGCGAATGGCAAAGTCCAGTCCCTCGGCCGCCATATCGACGCGATTATTGTTAGTCGAAACGCGCACATCAATGAACGGATGCTGCTGTTGAAAATCCGAAAGCCTTGGCAACAGCCAGCCGACGGCAAACGTCCCGACCACGCCCAGGAACAGCAATTCCCGAACCTGCCCGGCTTCAATCCGGTCCAGCATGATCGCCATCTGATCGAAGGAAATGGTCAAGGTCGGCAAAAGAGCTTCGCCTTCTGCGGTGATTTTCAAGCCCCTCGGGAGACGCTGAAAAAGGGCAGCCCCCAATCGCTTCTCCAGGCTTTTGACCTGCTGGCTGACAGCGGCCTGGGTAACACAAAGCTCGATCGCGGCGCGGGTGAAGCTGAGATGTCTCGCCGATGCTTCGAAGGCCCTCAAGCCATTTAAGGGGAGGAATTGCCGAACCATCTTAGCCCTAGATTTTCTTGGATCTCCTCCGAGATATCATCGTTTGCTGCCGCAAAACAGTGCCATTAAATGCCGTCCTCATGCGCCTTTGCGCTGATGAAAAGCTGCCTGCGGAGGATGAAAATGAATCGTAATTGGATAAAAATTCTATCGGCCGCATTGGTCTCGACATGCATTTCCACAAGTGGCCTTGCGGCTGACGCGCTGAAACTGAAAGCCATCTCGGACGCCGCGATAAGACCAATCATGGATAAATACGGCATTCCGGGCATGGCTGTTGCCATCGCCGTTGACGGGCAGAACCACATCTTCAACTACGGCGTCGAGTCGAAGGACACGAACAGGCCCGTCAGCCCGGCGACCATGTTCGAACTGGGATCGATCAGCAAAACCTTTACAGTCACCCTCACCTCCTACGCAGACGTGACCGGCCGACTTTCGCTGTCGGACAAGGCAAGCAAATATCTGCCGGCGATGAAGGGAAGGCCGTTCGGCGATGTCGTCCTGACGGATTTGGGCACCCATACGGCTGGTGGATTTCCGCTTCAAGTTCCCGATGAAGTCAAAACCGAGAAGCAACTGATGGAGTATCTCGCAACCTGGAAACCCTCATATGCCGCCGGAACGCACCGGACATACGCCAATCCAAGCATCGGGATGCTTGGATATATAACGGCGAAAAGCATGAATGACGGTTTCGTCGCTTTGATGGAAGGCAAATTGTTTCCCTCCCTTGGATTGAAAAGCACGTTTATTGATGTGCCGAAATCGCGGATGGCGGATTATGCCCAAGGCTACAAGCGGAACGGCGAGCCGGCGCGGATGACACCTGCCATTCTTTCGTCCGAGGCCTATGGCGTGAAATCCACAGCAAGCGACATGATCCGGTTCATCGACGCGAACATGGGACTGGTCGAACTGGGCGATAAGCTCCAGCAGGCGATCAATAACACGCATAGGGGATACTTCGATGTCGGCGCGATGACCCAAGACCTTATTTGGGAGCAGTATTCCTATCCGGCGACGCTGACGACGTTGTTGGACAACAATTCCAGCGCGATGCTGAAGACCATTCCCGTCAAGCAACTGACGCCCGCAATGGAACCGCGCGAGGATGTCTGGATCAATAAAACCGGCTCAACGAATGGTTTCGGCGCATATGTCGCGTTCATCCCGAAGGAGCGGCTCGGCATCGTCATTCTGGCCAACAAAAACTATCCCAACGAGGATCGCGTCTCTGCCGCTTACCGGATACTGACTGATATAACGTCGGCGCGCTGACCCGGTAGAGCATGATGCCGAAAAGTGTACGCGGTTTTCGGACAACATCATGCTCTAACTATCTAATTCAGAACAGGATTGAGATTTTAGGCCGCCCCGGCCTAAAATCATCCTGTTCTGGCATCAACGGTCGAAGATGTCCCGCCATTGCTTCTCACCGATCAGGCAGTCGGCGCCCGTCTCGGCGCCGGCTGTTTTCTGCACCGTCGCCGGCGGGGATAGGCCACTGATCTCCAGCACCAGCTTGCGGCGCACGGCAACGGCGAAATCCTCGATTTTGCGGACCGGCAGCACGAAGGCGCCGGGACCACCGATCACACAATCCGCATAATATTTGTCGAGCCCGTTGGGTGCATCGGAGGGCCGCAGCATGATGGCGAGACCATTGATGATCATGCCGGCTTCTACCGCCTTGTCGCGGGCGGGGGTGACGGGATTGCCGGAATTGTTCGGCCCATCGCCGGAGACATCGATCACCTGGCGCCTGGACTGAAAGGGACTGGAAACGATCATGCTGGCGCCCTGGGCGATCGCGGTGGAGATCGATGTGCGCCGCTGCGTGGCAATCGGCCGGGCTTCGAGTTTATCGGCAAAAGCGATCGCATCCTCCTCCGTCTCGATCACCTGCCAGTCGATGACGGAATCCTGAACGACATAGCCAGCCCATTCGAAATAGCTGATGGCGATGCGGCCGGTCAGCCCGTCCTTCACCGCGTCGATGAATTCCTTGTGCTTGAGCGCTTCGACATAACCCTCGCGCTGGATGCCGATCTCCTCGAAGTCCATCGACCGCGAGGTGTCAACGGCAAGCACGAGGGTCACATCGACCTCGCTTCCCCCCGCCTGCGCGATGGGCACGAGGCCGGAAAGACCCATAAGCACCGCAAGTGTCGTCAGCATTGGCAATCCAATCCCTGCGCCATCCAAGCGGGAGAACTCTAACACAGCTTGGCGGACGCTGGACGCTCGCCCGCGCGTGCAGCTTCAATTTTCAGTGATGGAATCGAAAGCCCTCAATGCAAGGGAAGCCACAAGGGGGTCTTCCATGCCTTCAGCGCCTCGAGAAAGACCTGCAATCGGGAGGGCAGGAAGCGGCGTGTGGGATAGACGGCGTGCACGAAAATTTCCTCGGACGACCAGTCCGGCAACAGGCGGATGAGTTCGCCTTTTCTGATCTGCTCCTCGCAATAGGTCGAAGGCAGCAGGCCGATGCCGTGCCCGCGATAGGTGAAGGCGCTTACCGCGTCGAAATCCCGGCTCGATATCGGCCCCGACACATGCAGGCGAACCGATTTGCGACCGCTCACCAGATGCCATTCCGCCTCGCCGTTGCGGCCATTCAAGAGCACGCACTGATGGTCCTTCAGCTCTTCGGGCTTCAAGGGAAGCACCCTGCCCTTCAGATAGTCCGGTGCGGCGACCAGATAACGCACGCTCTTGCCGAGCCGCTGCGCGACGATGGTTGAATCCTTGAGGTCGCCGAAGCGGATGGCGAGATCGATGTTCTCCGCGATCAGATCGAGGAACAGGTTGGTGACGAAGAGGTCAACCTGGATCTTCGGATAGGTCTTCTGGAAAGCCGAGACGAATTCGTAGAAGACCTCCTGTCCGAAGATGACTGGCACGGAGATCTTCAGCAGACCTTCCGGTTTTCTCTGTGTCTCGGTGAGCGCGTGCTCGGCGTCGAGAAGATGGGCGAGCGGTTCGCTGCACCTGTCGTAATAGGCCCGGCCTTGCGCGGTCAGGCTCAGTTTGCGGGTCGTGCGCTGTATAAGCGTCACGCCGAGCTGCTCCTCCAGCGACGTCACCTTCCGGCTGACGGTCGATACCGGCATGCCGAGGGAATGGGCAGCACGGCTGAAGCTACCGTACTGCGCCACTTTCACGAAAACCGCGATGTCGTTCAGATCAGCCATGTTCTGATTTTTGCATGGATGCAAAAGAGAATCCAGATATTTCCATCTAATCGAGTAATGGAGTTTTCGCCATATTCACCTTGCGAAAACAAGACAACCCGATGGAGGCGCGTTCGCAGCAGCCCCATCTCGAGCGACCCCGCCTTTGCAACCGCAAGGCCCGCGTTGCCCGAACCAGATTATGGAGATCAGCATGACTACGAGAAAAACAGTCATCGTGACGGGCGCCTCCCAGGGTATCGGAGCGGGCCTCGTCAACGCTTTCATCCAGCGCGGCTACAATGTCGTTGCTACCTCGCGCCAGGTCAGCGCCTCGGAGGCTTTCCAAGCCTCGGACAGACTGGCGCTTGTCGATGGCGACATCGGCGATGCCGAAACCGCAGCGCGGGTGGCAAGGACAGCAATCGACCGGTTCGGCTCGATCGACGCACTCGTCAACAATGCCGGCATTTTTCTAGCCAAGCCGTTCGTCGAGTTCACCATGGCCGACTTCCAGAAATTGTCCTCGACCAATCTCGAGGGCTTCATCCATCTGACCCAACTGGTCGTCGGACAGATGCTCGCGCAGAAAACGGGCGGTAGCGTCGTCAGCATCACTACGCCATTGACCGATCATCCGATCGCCGGCTTCTCTGCTTCAGTCTCGATGATGACAAAGGGCGGCATCAACGCCATCTCCAAGAACCTGGCGATGGAATATGCGAACGAGGGAATTCGCTTCAACATTGTCGCTCCTGGCGTGGTGGACACGCCGCTGCACAAGGACAATCCGAAGGATTTTCTGAAGACGCTGTCGCCGATGGCAGGCATATCAAACGTCGAGGAGATCGTCGACGCAGTCGTCTTCCTCACCGAAGCGCCGCGCGTAACCGGGGAGGTGCTGCACGTCGACGGCGGCGCACATCTGGGCAGATGGTAGACCATGCGAAAGCGCAGGCAGCCGGCGCGGAACGACGGCTGCAGGAACTCGGCATCACACTTCCCCCGCCGCCGACGCCCTTTGGGGCCTATGTCGAAGCGATAAGGACCGGCAACCTGGTCTTCTTCAGCGGGATGCTGCCGGTCGTCGGCCACGAGCCGCGGTATATAGGCCGCGTCGGCGGCGCGCTGACGGCCGAAGACGGCCGGCAGGCGGCTGAAACGGCAACGCTGAGCGCGCTCGCAGCCGCCAGGGACTATCTCGGCTCGCTGGACAGGGTCGTCAGGGTCGTCAAGCTCGGCATCTATATCGCGACCGAAGGCGATTTCCGCGACCATCCGAAGGTCGCGGACGGCGCATCCGAAATGCTGCTTGCGGTCTTCGGCGAGGAGAAGCTCTCCGGCCGCGTCGTGCTCGGCGTCGCTAGCCTGCCTTTAGGTGTGCCGATCGAACTTGAACTTGTCCTTGAGGTCGAGGGCTGAATGGGGGCGGTACCGGCGCGGCATCGTCCGAGGTCCCTTATCCTGAGGCGCGTAGCCCGCAGGGCGAAGCCTCGAAGGACACGCTCCGGCACTGCTCCTTGCATCTACCGACCGCCGGCGCACCCGCCTCGTCCTTCGAGGCCCCTGCGGGGCGCCTCAGGATGAGGCTCTCGTGAGCGCGGCCGCGGCCGACCGATAAGCTCAAAGCATCACACCCTCACACCGCCACCAACAGCAGCACATAGGCGATCACGCTCACCATCAGCCCGCGGAACGCGAAGGTGACGCAGCGGTATTTGCTGCGGGCGATAGCAGAGAGGATGTTGGCGTTTTCGAGATATTGGTCGAAGAGGTAGCGCTCGTCGCGCCGCAGTGCCGCCTCGAAGAACAGGTCGCGATGGTTCTGCCAGGCGCCCCAGAACAGCGAGGTAGATGTGTCCAAACGGCGCGGCAGCACGACGAGGATCGCCGATAGGATGGAAAAGACCGAGGCGGCGGCAAGCAGGCCCGAGAAGAGCATGCTCCCTGGTGTCCCGGTCGCGTAACGCGCCAGGCTGAAGACCGCCCTCACCTCGCTGGAACTCACCAGGAAGGCCAGCATAAAAGTAAAGATATAGGCGGCTTTCTGGTCTGAGATCTTGATCTGATCGTAGAATATGTCGTTGATTTTCTTGATATGGTCAAAATACCCGACACCAATGTCACCTGTCGACGGTTCGCTTGGCATAAGTTCAGTTGCACTCTCGAATTCGCTCACATGAATACTCCACCCAACAAGTGTTTCCCTGATATTACACTTCACAGAGAATTCAAGAACACGTGTGCAATGTGCTTGACTTTTCTTTTCTACATGGACAAAGGGGAAGCGGGAGTTGGGGTTGGGTCATGCTGGGTCGCTGGAAAAACATCTGTCGCGCCGGGGTGGCGCTTGCGCTTGCCGTGCCGGGCTTTTCGCCGGCCGCGGCTGACCCGGTGCAGCGTGCAACACCGGTGGCCGGTTCCGTCATCGCCCGCAAGACCGGCGAAGAAGTCCGCTTCATCGACGTGTCGAACTGGCGTGTCGTCGACATCAATCAGGATCTGCTGACCGGCGACGTGCTGCGCACCAACGCCAACGGCCAGCTCGCCATCGTCTTTTCCGATCACACCCAGGTTCGCCTCGGCCGCAATTCCTCGTTGCAGGTCAAGAAGATGGCCGCGAGCGGCGACACGACGCTGGAGCTGCAATCGGGAACGATCTGGGCGCGCGCCGAGCGCGGCGGCCAGGGCCTGACGGTGGAAACGCCGGCCGCCGCGGCCGCAATCCGCGGCACCGACTGGACGATGACGGTCGAGGGCAACAAGACTTCGATGATTGTGCTCGAGGGCCGCGTCGCGCTCAGCAACCCGCAGGGCAGCGTCGAGGTGAACGAGGGCGAAGGGGCTGTGGCGACCATCGGCCAGGCGCCGAGCAAGATCATCAGCGTCAATCCTGACGACCGAGAACAGATGCTCTTCTATCTTGACCTGCGCGACGGCTTCGACCTGATGCCGACTTCGCCGCTACGGGCCGACCGCATGGCGACCGAACGCCGCCGCCTGTTGGCGCTGCCGCCGGAACGCCGCACGACCGAAGACTGGCTGGCACTTGCCGAAGTTCAGAGCGCCTTCGACGGACGCCGGGCTGCAGCGGCAACGCTGACGAATATCCGCGACCGCAAACTGACGGCAGCCCAGCAGGCGCGCGTCGACCTGATCGACGCCACCATCGCCGGCTCGGAAAAGCGTTATGGCGATGCCGCCAAGCTCTTCCAGAAGGCCCTGCCGCATCTCGACCCGATACGCCGCAACATGGCGCAATATGGCGGCTATTTCGCCCGCTCGCTGGCCGAGCCTGCCCATGCCGAACAGCCGCCCGCGAATACCACCGGCCCCTATGGCGCGATCATGCAGGCCTATACGACAGGCTTCCTAAAAAACCCACACGCAGCGCTCGAGATCATAAAGAAAGCGGAGCAACGCTATCCCGATGATCCGACCCTGCCGGCGGTCCGCGCCCAGTTGGCGGAGCTCACCGACGACCGTGAGCAGATGAAGGAAGCGATAGAACGCTCGCTGTCGCTCGACCCTGACCATCCGATGGCGCTCTCCGCCCGCGCGAGTTACAAGGCGGTCTATCAGAGCGACGTCAACGGCGCGCTTGCCGATCTGAACCGCGCCATCGAACTTGCCCCCGGCGGTTCAGGCACGCTGAATTCGCTCGGCCTGCTGCAGAGTTCGCGCGATGCTAATGGCGAAGCGGAAAAAGCCTTCAAGGAGGCGATCGAGCTCGATCCGCAGGACCCCTTGCTGCGCGCGAATCTCGCAATCCTCTATCTCGATCAGGGGCGCATGAAGGAAGCCAAGCACGAGATCGACACGGCAATTGCGCTCGATCCATCCTTCGATATCGCCCTGCTCGCCCGCGGCCGATACTACCTGCAAACTGGCGAGCGCGATAAGGCGCTGCAAGATTTGCTCGCCGCCAGCACCGCCAACCCGGCGCATTCGCAATCACAGCTGATGCTCGCCGCCGCCCATTACGAAAAAGGCGACCGCATTCCTTCCCAGCAGGCGCTCGACAATGCCGACCGGCTCGACAAGAACGACCCGGTTATCTCGGCCTTCCGCACCGCCGTCGATATCGACGATTACGACGCCGACGGCGCGATCCGCAACGCGCAGGAATTCCTGCGCCGCTCGCGCGCCCGCGGCGGCGATTACAGCTCGCTCGGCGCCAATGCGAGTGCTGGTTCTACGCTCAACAACGCCTTCCGCCTGCAGGGCCTAGATGCCTGGGGCCGCTATTACGGCGATGCCGTCTTCGATCCCTTCAGCGGCACCGGTTATATCGATCAAACGATCAAGGGTAGCATCTTTCCTTTCGTCAACGCGACCAGCTTCAGCGACGACAATATCATCCAAAACCGCGGCAACGCGTCGAGCTACTCATCCTTCATCCAGGGCCTGTTGCTTTCGCCGCACATGCTTTCCGGCCGCTCGCGCTCGGCAACGCTGTTCGATGTCCCCTTCATCGAAGGCTCGCTCGGCGGCGGCATCAACAGCGTCGACGGCCACACGAGACGCATCGGCGAGGCCGATATCCAAGGTTATTCGAACGCGACGATCCCAATCAGCTTCTATGGCAACCTGACCTGGGAAGAGCTGGCGCTCGACCGCGACTACCAGGATTTCGGCGGTGTCCAGACGGATAACAAGCTGCTAAGCGCCAACGGTTATCTGACGGCAACGGTCACACCTGATGATCGCGTGGTAGCCTTCGTCAACCACGGCAAGAATGATGGAGCGCTGAGCGCCTTGTCGTCAAACACCGGGTTCATGGAACTCGTGTTCCGTGTCCCTATCCCTCTGCCTCTCTACACGACAGAGGAGACTGTACGAGAAAGCACATATGCCGGCATCGGCTGGAGCCACACTTTTGCGTATGAAAACGTGTTGAATGGAGCGCTGCTTTATTCAGGAAGCAAATCGAATACCAGCAGCGTGCTTGATGTCGACCTGGACCCAGTGTTTATCGGCAGAGGGGTTCCCTTCATCATTCCCTTTGCCAGCGTCACTCAGGAAAGCGAATCCCAAACCTATATCGGCGCTTTGAGCCATTCCATAGGTGCCGGGCCTTTGACATTTCGCTACGGCATCGAAGGCGGCTGGATGGATGCCAGCAGCACCGTCGATACGACGCTTCTGGGCTTGACGGCGCCCCTCGATCACAATGAGAACACCATCGATATCGGCCGCGGCTATGTCGATGTGCTACATGAGATCACGCCGGATCTTAAGGGCGAATACGCCTTGTTTGCCACGCGCCTGGAGGGCGACGGCATCGATATCACCCGGCTGGAGCCGCGCTTCGGCCTCGCCTGGGCGCCGGTTCCAAACCACTGGCTGCGTGCTGCCTTCATGCGTCAGAGCTTTGATATTGGGATTCCGACCCTTGCCCCCATCGGCGTTCTCGGGCTGCAAGCCAACCAGTTTTCCACCAATCCGCGAGGTTACACGGATACGGTCGCCCTGCAGTGGGATGCCGAATGGACCGACCGCTTCTTCACCTCGGTCGAGTACCAGCACCAGGAGCTGCATGATTTCTCGATCGATTTTCCGCTGATCTCGCTTCCCTCGGATAGCAGCCTGCCGATCTCGCGCGGCAGCATCGATCGGGCTGCCGTCACAGCAAACGTCGTGCTCGGCCATGGTTTCGGCCTTTCGGCTACCTATGCCTACATGGATTCGGAAAACCGGGATCCACTTGAGCCGATCTATGGCGGCCCTCTTCCCTTCATACCGCAGAATTCAGGGCAGATTGCGCTGACCTGGGTCAACGAAGCCAAGGTCAAGGCGACGGTCGCCGCCAACTATATCGGCGAGCGCGACGGCGATCGGTTCGGCACCAAGCTCGACGATTACTGGAGCCTCGACGCCCACCTGATCTGGGAACCGTTCGACAAGCGCATCGAGCTGGAGGCGGCCGCCTATAACCTGCTCGACGAGGACTTCGAGATCACCCCCGGTGTGCCCGGCTGGGGCCGCGCCTTCAAGGGCACGCTCAAAGTCCGCTTCTGATGCGGCTGCGGGACAAACCTCGGCAGGCCAGTCACACCAGGGGCCGCCATCTCAGGCTGCTCGTGCTGTCGCTGACGACGCTGATCGCCATCTCGCTGCTGTCGCGCCTGCCCGCCTGGTCACTGCTCGAGCTCAGAAGCTTCGACTATCTCTCGACCGTCGACGATCCCCGTCCGCCACCCGGCGGACCCGTCATCGTCGCGATCGACGAACCCTCGCTTGCCGATATCAACGCGCAATGGCCCTGGCCGCGCAGTCTTCATGCCCAGCTCGTCACCCAGTTGCGCGCCGCCGGCGCCCGCGTCATCGGCTTCGACATCATCCTGGCCGAACCCTCGACGCCGGAGAACGACAACGCGATCACTAACGCCGTCGGCCCGGATGTCGTCCTTGCCGGCGACGAGACGTTGATCGAGACGCCGCAGGCCTCGCAACTGATCCGTGCGACACCGCTGCCGCAGTTGACCGAGGCAGGTGCCGTGACTGGCATCGCCTCCGTCGAACTCAGTGGCGACGGCACCTTCCGGCGTATTCCGGGCTATGAGGACGGCTTTGCCGCCATGCTGGCCAAGGTCGCCGGCGTGGCCCCCGAGACTCTGCCCGCCGGCCGGCTCATCCAGTCCTTCGGCCCCGCCCGCAGCTATCCCACCGTCTCCTACTACCAGGCGCTCGACCCGAAGAAGCTGCTGCCGCCGGATTATTTCAAGGACCGTGTCGTGCTGGTCGGCCTCAGCCTGCAGAATGCGCCGGCGATCGACAAAGGTGGCGTCGATGCCTTTGCGACGCCCTACACGGTTCATACCGGCAAGCTCGTCTCCGGCGTCGAGATCCAGGCGACGATCTACGACAATATCCGCAGCGGCCTGTCGATCGCGGAAGCCCGGCTGCCGACGGTCGCTGCCTGCATCCTGATATCGGTGCTGCTGGCCGCCACCACCGTCTGGCGCTCGACGGGATGGCTGACGATCGTAACGAGCGCGGCGGCGCTGCTCGCCTTCGCCGCCGTCAGTGCCGCCGGTATGCGGCTAACCCATATCTTCGTCTCGCCGCTTGGGCCGACGGTCGCCTATATCTCTGTCGTCTTCGGCCAGGCCGCCTTCGATTTTGCCGAGGAGCGCCGCAACAAGCGCCAAATCACCCGCGCCTTTGCCCAATATATCTCGCCCGATCTAGTCAGGCGCCTGTCGAGCGATCCCTCGCAGCTGAAGCTCGGCGGCGAGCGGCGCACCCTCTCGGTGCTTTTCTCAGACGTACGCGGCTTCACCACCATCGCCGAGACGCTGAAGGACGACCCCGAGCAGCTGACCGGCCTGATCAACCGGCTGCTGACGCCGCTTTCCGACGTGGTGATGGACCATGGCGGGACGATCGACAAATATATGGGCGATTGCATCATGGCCTTCTGGAACGCGCCGCTCGACGATCCCGATCATGCCCTGCACGCCGTCAAAGCCTCGCTTGCCATGCAGGCGGCGATATCGAGCCTTAACCGCGAGCTCGAGCAAGAGGCGGCGATGCGGGGCGGCAGGCCGCATGTGTTGAAGATGGGCGTCGGCATCAACACCGGCGAATGCATCGTCGGCAATATGGGCTCGACCCGCCGCTTCGACTATTCCTGCCTCGGCGACAGCGTCAACCTCGCCTCCCGCCTCGAAGGCGCCTCGAAGAATTATGGCGTGGCCCTGCTACTCGGCGAGGAGACCGCAAGGCTGGTCGCCAGCATCTACACCGTCGTCGAGCTCGACCGCATCATCGTCAAGGGCCGCACCGCGCCCTCGCCTGTCTATACCGTCGTGCACAAGGCCGAAGCCGAAGCCCTCGCCGCCCATCGGGCTTTTCTCGAGGCGAAATACACCGGCACGCTTGCGCCATCCGACCCCGCTTTCGACAGGCTGGCCGCCGATATCCCAGGGCTTTCCGGCTACTACGCGATCATGCGGGATGCGTTGGCCGGATCCGGTGAGGAATGACCATCACTTTCGGGGGGCGAATGCCACCGGCAGCTCTGCGTCCTAAGGGCGGCAAATCAGCTCGCCAAGGTCAGGCCGCCGTAACGACTGACTTCATTTTCGATTTCTGCGACCAGAGTATCGAGCGCAGGATTTCGCGCCTTACGGGCCCGACGCACCACATAGGCCAGGGCGGGAGGCGTGGGCAGCCGGTTGGTAATGATATCCATCGCGGGACGCAGGTGGCGCCCGTTCAGAAGCGCCACACCCAGGCCTGAGGTGACTGCCGAGACGATTCCGGCGGCGCTGGTGCACTCAAACACCGTCTCGAAAAGGGTGTCGTCATCTTGGCCGATATCGAGTGCCCATTGGCGATAGAAGCATTCGTCGTCGAAAGACAGGAATGGAATCGGACCACTCGGTGGCAGAGCCAGGTCGGAATGTTTCACCCAGTAGAGCTGCTCCCGGAAAAGCACGATATCGGTCGGGCGAACCTCATGGGCAAAGATCTGCACGATCGCAGCGTCGATCTCTCCTTGCTCCAGCATCGCCCGTAGAACCAAACTCATCCTGACCTTGGTGCGCACGGCGACATCAGGATGGAGGCGGCGAAACCGGCCTAATATGCGGGCGAGATCGGTACACGTGGTGTCCTCGGTCAGCCCGAGGGCGATGCGTCCTGCGAGCGGCGTTTTCGTCAGGCTGAGAAGCGCTTCGTCATGAAGACCGAGAATGCGTTCGGCGTAAACCAGCAAATCCTCGCCGGCGGCTGTGAACACAGGCGCTCCCGGCTTGCGGCTGAGAAGATCACAATCGAGGCTGACTTCAAGCCGCTTGATCTTGTGGCTGACGGCCGATTGCGACAGACCCAGCGCCTCGGCAGCGCGAGTGATGCCGCCATGACGGCGAACGGACCAAAGGACCCGTAGCGCGTCTATTTCCAATCGTCGGCTGTTGAGTTCGGTCAAGGCAGGCACTCTCCGCTGACTATGCTGCAAAGCCTATGCATGGAGGTGGTGACGTTGGCAAGCCACCATCGATAAATCAATCATCCTGTCATGTCGTCATCGAAATTTGTCATGTGCGAGGTCGATCCCTTTGGCCTATGGCTGAGCAGAACGAAATCAAAATGAGTATCCCATGACGGATGAAGTTCTCGCTCGGCGTGCGCCAAATCACCGCTTCTTATGGCCCGTTCTGGCGACGCTTCTGGTGATCAGCTGGAGTTCCGGTTTCGTCGGCATCCGTTACGCCAGCGAGGAGGCGAGCGTCATCCTGGTCTTGTTCTGGCGCACCTTTCTGTCGGGACTGACACTGCTGCCCTTCGCGCTGACCATTGGGCCGAGGATGCATCTGCGCATTGTGCTGGGCCAGATGCTGTTCGGCGTGATGTCAGTCTTCCTCTATCTCGGCGGATTCGCTCTCGCCATCGAGCAGCGCGTGCCGACGGGGCTAGTCGCACTGATTTCTGACCTCTTGCCGCTGGCGATTGCGTGCCTGTCGCAACCCCTCCTGGGCGAACGGCTGACGCAGCGACAATGGCTGGGGACGGCAATCGCCGTGGCGGGCGTTCTGCTCGTTTCGCTCGAAAGCCTGAGCTTCGGCGAGGCCCCGCTCTGGGCCTACGGGCTGACGGCCGGCTCGATGCTGGTCTTTGCCCTCGCCTCCGTTCTCTACAGACGGCGGCGCGAGGCGCATATGCCTGTCCATCAGAGCCTTTGCATCCAGACCCTGACCGGCTCGGCCTTGTTTTCGTTCTGCGCCTTCATGCAGGGCAACATGATCCCGCCGATGAGCGTCGATTTCGCCATCGGCATGGCATGGCTCGTGCTGATTGCGACCTTCGCTGCCTATTCGGTCTACTACACCAGCCTTCGACTGTTCCCCGTGGCGCAGGTCAGCGCCGCGATCTACCTCAGCCCGCCTGTCACCATGTTATGGGCCTGGGCTCTATTTTCCGAGCCGCTGACGGCAACGATGTTCATCGGGCTGGCGGTGACACTGGTGGGCGTCTGGATGACCTCGCGAGCGTGAACGCCGCCGGAGCAAGAAAGAAGCCGCAGCTTCCCTTTCTTGACCGCGGTTATTCCAGGCGGCGCGCTTCCAGCGGCGCGTCCTGTCTGAACCCCTCGAAATAACGGCCGCCATGCAGGGCAAGCTCCCGATCGGCCAAAGCCAGAAATCGGGTGCCGTCGCCCGCTGCCGCCGGTCTGAACGCCGCGTCGAATTCCGCTGCCAATTCTGCATCGAGCTTTCGCATCAGGCGCGGCGCCCACTTCCCGCGGCCGGCCCATGCGCCACGCCCGAGCAGGATCAGGTCGGCGAGCTTCTGGTAGAGCAGCGCGGCGATGGCGGCGATCTCTTCGGGTGGGCGGGCGCCGCGCAGGTCATCGGCCAGATCGGTGACCTGGTAGCGCAGCATGTCATAGCTTGGACCGCCGAGAGGCTTGGGTCCTGCCGCCAGCATCTCCGTCGCCTTTGTCTGGATTGCGCGGGCGCGGTCGATATCCGATCCCAGGATTCTGCCTGTCGCAACCATGTTGGCCATGATGGGATAACCGCTGTCGGCATCCTGATGGAGATAATGCGCCAGCGTCTGCGGATCATGGACGAAGGCCTCGACCGGGAAACCGCCTTCAGTGAACGATTCGCGCCATGCTCTTTCGAGGGACGGGAACACGACGACCAGATCGATATCCGAAAAGGCGGTCCCTTCGCCGCGCATGATGGAACCCGCCGCGTAGGCGAAAGCAGCCCCAACATAGCGGCCAACGACACAGCGGTTGGCAGCGGTCAGCGCCCGCTCCGCAAGAATATGCTTCTGGATATCGTCCACGATCTCGTCCTCGAATGCGGGCACGGGCGGGAACAAAAAACCCGCTCGTCTCCGGCGGGTTGGTCTTAGCAGCGATGAACGGATTTCAGTTCACGCGTCTACCACCCACCGCGGCGCGGTGGTCGTAGACGTCATCGAAACTGCAAAAGTCCTGTTCATGGCTAATGTTAACCCGCGACGGTGACAGCGTCAATGCGCCGAAGCCGGACGCCAAGGACGGCTTTCCCGGCGCGATGTTTTGCGTCTAAGATGGGGCAAGACTCGCAAAAAGGAAGAACCCGCCATGCCCCATCCCGCCACCGTCATTCCGCGTCCCGCACCGGTTTTGCTGCCGGTCGAAGGCAGTGACGAGCGCTTTCCGGTGCGCCGTGTCTATTGCGTCGGGCGTAATTATGCCGATCACGCAATCGAGATGGGCCATGATCCCAGCCGCGAGCCGCCCTTCTTCTTCCAGAAGAATGCCGACAACCTGCTGCCGGCGGGCAAGGCCTTTCCCTATCCGTCTCTGTCGAACGACGTGCACTACGAGGTCGAGTGCGTGCTGGCGCTGAAATCAGGCGGCGCAAACATCGAGGCCGCGGACGCGCTCGACTGCGTCTACGGCTATGCCGTCGGCATCGATTTCACCCGCCGCGACCTCCAGGGCGAGGCAAAGAAACTTGGTCGTCCCTGGGAGGTCGGCAAGGCCTTCGAACATTCCGCTCCTATCTCGTCAATCGTTCCGGCCAGCCGCCTCGGCCAACCCGCGGAAGGCAGGATCTGGCTGGAACAGAACGGCAAGCGCGTGCAGGACGGCGATCTCAACCAGATGATCTGGAAGGTGCCGGAGATCATCGCCGAACTGTCGAAGCTCTTCACTCTTGCAGCCGGCGATATCATCATGACCGGCACGCCCGCCGGCGTCGGCGCGGTGGCCAGGGGTGATCGCATCAATTGCGGCATCGACGGCGTCGCCACCCTATCGGTCGAGGTCGTCTGAGGAGAAAGCGATGCCCGTCTACGCACTTGGCGGATCGACGCCGAAACTGCCCGCCGCCGGCCTCTATTGGATCGCACCGGACGCCAATATCATCGGCCAGATCGAGCTCGGCGAGAATGTCGGCATCTGGTTCGGCGCCGTGCTGCGCGGCGACAACGAGAAGATCACCGTCGGCGAAGGCACCAACATCCAGGAAGGCGTGATGGCCCATACCGACATGGGCTTCCCGCTGACGATAGGCAAAGACTGCACCATCGGCCATCACGCCATCCTCCACGGCTGCACCATCGGCGACAACACGCTGATCGGCATGGGTGCGATTATCCTGAACGGTGCGAAGATCGGTGACAACTGCCTCGTCGGCGCCAATGCGCTGGTCACCGAGGGCAAGCAATTCCCCGACAACTCCCTGATCGTCGGAGCACCCGCCCGGCTCGTGCGTGTGCTGGACGAGAAGGCTGTCGAGAGCATCCGCCGCTCGGCGGAAAACTACGTGGCGAATTGGCAGCGGTTTGCGCGGGATCTCCGGCAAATCAGTTGATCGGGCAACGCGACCGGTGGCCAGCCCCGTCCTTCGAGGCCCCTGCGGGGCACCTCAGGATGAGGCTGGAGAGAGGGCACGGGTGAGAGAAGAGCAACAGATGACGGTCGCGAATTCATCAGCCTGCAGACACATCCATAGCCTTCCAACGACACGGCACACCGATCAGCCCTCATCCTTGTACGTTGCCGTTGCTGTATAAAGGGGCTGTGCGGCGGGGATGCGTGTCATCCTTGGGTCTTGAACTCGTACCTCAGCAAGCATCTCCGTCGCCATGTCTTCGCTCGAACGGTTGGTTGGGCTTCGAGCCCGCGTTGCAAGGAGGAGCAGTCATGCATATCCAGCAATCTTTCATGGTCGGTATCGATGTCTCGAAGGCCCATCTCGACGTTGCCGTTGAGGGCAAACGCGCCGTTGTCCGCTTCGACAACAATGCGCCAGGCTGTGCCGCACTCACTGCGGCAGTGGCCGGCGCAGAGCTTGTCGTCGTCGAGGCGACCGGCGGTTACGAGATGGCAATCGTCAGAACGCTTATGGCCGCCGGTATTGCCGTCGCCGTCGTCAATCCCCGCCAGGTGCGCGACTTCGCCAGGGCCAGCGGTCGTTTGGCCAAGACCGATCAGGTCGACGCCCGCGTCACGCTCCACTTCGCCAGAGCGATGCGGCCGGCACAGATCCCCCATATCGACGACGGCCGCATCGCGCTTGCTGCGCTTGTCACCCGCCGTCGCCAACTCATCGACATGGCGGTCGCCGAGAAGAACCGCCTCGAGCATGCGCCTGAGGCCGTCGCAGCGCTGATTGGCGAGACCCTCGCCGCCCTCAGGGCTCAGCTCGCCCGCGTCGATGCCGCCATCGCGCTCGCCATCGAGGCCGAGCCCGACATGGCCGCACGCCGCAATCTGCTGCTGACCGTGCCGGGCATTGGCGAGGTCAGTGCCGCCGTGCTCATCGCCGAACTGCCCGAACTCGGCGCCATCGACGACAAGAAGCTCGCAGCCCTCGTCGGCGTCGCCCCCATCGCTCACGACAGCGGCACATGGCGTGGACAACGCCATATCGCCGGCGGCCGCGCCACCGTCCGATGCGCCCTCTATATGGCTACGCTCTCGGCCATCCGTTGCAACCCGGCCATCAAGACCTTCCACAAAAGGCTGCGCGACGCGGGCAAACCGCCCAAGGTCGCCATCGTCGCCGCCATGCGAAAGCTCATCATCATGATCAACACTATTCTTAAAAGACGAACCCCATGGAACCAGCCCCAACAACACGGTTGCTGAGGTGCGCAGGCCAAGGGCCGGAGCCTCGAAGGACCGGGGCGGGTGATTAGGCCCCTCTCCGCCCGCCAAAGCGCTCACCACACGCCCGGAATCCAACGCCACCGCATGCGCGCCATATACTCCTCGTACCCCTCGAGCCCCTTGCGCAATTCTGCCTCCTCCCCCAGCGTCCGGCCGAAGAGGACGATGATGAGCAGGCCGGCGGGAACCAGCGCGTAGAGCGATCCAAGCGACAGCGCCATGCCGACGCTGAGCACGAGGGCGGTTGCGTATCCGGGATGGCGGATGGCGGCGTAGGGTCCGGTGTCGATCACCTTGTGGTCACGGTCGGTCTGAATGCGCACAGTCGGCTCGAAATGCCGGTTGACCGATTGCGCCCAGGTCAGGCCGAGATAACCTGATGTCATCAGGAGATAGCCGATGAGGACGACCCAATCGGGCTGCGGCGCCCAGTGGAACCGTCCGTCGTCGAATGCACCGACCGGAAAAATGGCGGCAAAGAGAATGATCGTCAGCGTCGCCACCACGGCGTCCCAGGGTTTGGTACCCTTCTGGTATCGGCTGCGCGCCGCAAACAGCTCCGGATTCGTCCGCCGGATCCAGATGAGCGCGACACGTGTCAGCACAAGGTACAGGCCGAGAAAAATCCACCCGCGCGGCCAGTCGAGCGTGCCCGCCGGCCAGAACAGCGCGGCAAACATGACGGCAATGGTGATGGCGAGCGATCCGAAAGATGGCGCCGCGGCGAATGAGTGACCGGGCCGAGTGTCCCGCTGCGTCATGATCGCTCTCCATACCATGACAGCGCCGCGCGTCCTTTTGGACGCGCAGAAGGACGCTGAACATGGCGGATTTCGTTGAAAAAATCACGTTACTCGGCGGCTTCGAGAAACAGGCTGTTTCGTGAAGATGAGGCAAGTGCCTGAACCCTGGCTTCCGCCTTGGCGATCAGTTGATAGAATTCGTCCTGCGCTTCGACGTCCAATTGAATGACGGCATTGACGTCGTCGGGCGTATCGCAAACGCAGGCGACCGCAGAAATGGGACAGATACCGCCGGGATAGCGTCTGCCGGTGCCCGTATAGGCGCGACGTCCCCAACGCTCGGAATAAACCGTCTCTTCCCGCTCAAGCTGCAGAATCGTTCCCTTGCAGGCGGTCACGATAGCCGCCTTGCCGTAAGCGAACCAGTGATAGTTCAGCCTCCGGAGTATATATTTGCCGGTGATATCTTCGCCAGCCAGTTCGGCAGGGTTTTCAATCATTCTAATCATGACGGCTTCCTCAACGTTTAAACAATATCCGTCATGTCTTCGCGCGCAGCAAGTCAAAAAACGCTGCTTTTGGAGACACTTAGTCACAAAGTGTTTCCGATTCTTACATTAACCACGCGCCGATCACCCCTTGTGCACACAATTCTTCGTCGAATTTCCCGCTACCTGCTACCGATTTCGTCATTCCGAGGTGGCAGTCACGTTGATGTCCCCTTGTGTTTTTCGGCGCGGGCTCGATATGTCTCCCTGATTGGTCCGAAGAACGCACCGTTTTTCATCCCAAGAAGCGGCCGACTGCTTCGCTAGTTGGTCACCGCAGGAGAGTTTCATGGTCGACGCGATCAACCCCATCTCCGCCACCGCCGCGCCCGAACCCGCCAAGGTCGGCACCAGCACCTCGATCGACTCCGAACCAGACAACGCCTGGGTCGCCGCCCGCCAGTCGCAGATCACCGCCGATCAGTTGGCAGCAAAGAGGGCCGTGGAGAAGGAAGCCGCAGCCGATCTCATTCCGCACGCGGATCTGATCGTCGACGACGAGGAGCATCCGCAAAAGCGGCACCGGCATGCGGCATCGGAAGAAGGGGAAGAGGCCGGCGAACAGGCGGAACAGCCGGCCTTGTCAGGCGAAAGCGATCGGATCGGCACCCGCAATTTCGACGACGACACGCCCTTCGGCGAGCGCGTCGCTATCATCTGATCAAAAGCGCACCAAAATCGCGCCTCCACATCACATTGATGGCATTCATCTTCAACTTGGCCCCGAGCAGACGATCAGCAACAGCGCTGCCGGAAGCTATGAATGCAAGCGCTGAAGCGCTTCACGTGCCAACTCGTCGACCCCTTCCAACTGGTCCGCCTTGCTCGGTTGATCCGCCAGCTTCCGGAGGTCGCCCTCAAGCGCTTCAACAACCTCCATCGACAGCTTCGACGATCAGTTGAAAGCAGAAATATTTTTGAGGGGAGTCATCTCCTCGGAGAACGCGCGACACCGGGTCAACAATTGGCATTCCGAGTGAGACGAGAAAACGAGCCAGAGGTGGAGCAATAGGCCAGTTGCCGTCCGCGGTCCACGCCAGCAAGTCATCCAGGATCGGAGCGATCGCAGGATAACCAGCGCTCTCGATACCAGAAAGAGCGGCAACGTCGTGCTTGTCACGAGGGACGAGGCTCCTTGCATCGAACACGCCAATCACTCCATCTTGTTGGGCCTCTCCCCACCCCGAAGCTGGGCTTCGATTGCCACTTTGTCGATGGCCGACCAGACCTCGACGATCTTGCCGCCGCGAAATTCGTAGATGACGTTCTCGGTGAAGGAAAGGCGCCTGCCGTTCACATCGAGGCCGAGGAATTTTGCCTTCGGCCTGCAATCGAAGCCGAGCCGGCAGGCGATGTATGGCGGATCGCAAAGAAGCATCAGCACCTTGAAATAGAGATCGGGAATCTCATCGAAGTCCCGCTCGAGCATGGCGACGTAACCCGACAGCCCGAGGCGCCGACCGTTATGAACTGCATCGTCGCCGACGAACTGCCCGAGATTGGGCCAGTCCTGCCTGTTCAGGCAGGCGATGTAGCCGCGGTATATCTTCGCGAGTTCGGTTTTCGTCACGCGATCGTCTCTGGCTTGGATTCTCAGGCAAAGATAGCGCCGGCATCTGCACTTGCCAGCGGCGAGCGCGCCGCCTCGAGACTTTCAGTTCAAGAGAACTCGCCTGCACGGGGACCAGCAAGCGTCACGCGCCAGCCCGTTCGCGATTGGAAATCCTGAGTGGCCAGAAACGTATAGCCCGTGGTGCGCCAGAGCCTGACGGCGCTGGTCAGATTGTCGAGCACATAATCGCCGCCGTCCGTCCGGGCAATGAGAACGACATGGTTTTGATCGTGCGGTCCAATCACCACGGAAAGCGCCAACCTGTTCGATGGAAAACCAGCTTCGATCAGGTCCTTCATCTTCTGGAGAGCGTAGTCCTCACAGTCCCCACGGCCGGCAACCGGCAGAGACCAAACATCCTTATTTCGGGAAGACGGGCGATCTTCCGCGGGAATGATACGTCCATTTACGGCACGATTGACCTTTTGAAGTAGCGCTGTTCCTGCCTGATCATTCAGCTGTTGCGCCGCCATCCTGCCGCACAGCCACTTGTACTTGGCGCAGGCTGCGGCGAATCCCACGGGTGCGCCGATGCTTCGCGTCACAGGAAGCGAGGATCCCGCAACCGCTTGAAAATGCAGAAGAATGAATAAAAAGGCAGCGAGCGAAAAGAGGCGCTTCATAGCCGATTCCTTTTATTTGTTGCGAAACAATAACATAGGCACAATAAAAATTTAGTAAAATTTTATACTTGCGAATTTAACTGTATTAGATGAATTAGACAGATTAACCATCATCTATTCTTCGTGTTAATTTATTGTTAGTGTAAGAGTTCTCCCCATTAACATTCGGTTAACCTTGGGAGATGGATTGAAATGATCAGCAGAGCAGCGAAATTCAGCATCGCCGTTGCTTCCCTTCTGGCAAGCAGCAGCTTGGCAACGGCAGCGCCGGCAGTCGTTAATTGCAAGGCCGCAGTTCGCGGAACACTCGAATACAGGCTGTGCATGCCGACCAGAGCAATTCAGTCCGATAGCAGGTTCAATCCGAACGATAACGATCGCGGCAGCCAGAACATTGGCGGCGGCAAGAAGACATCCAGCACCGGCTCCGTCGCCAGCAATGGGAATAATGGCGATGATGGTAATGGCGACGGCGACGGCAGCGGCGACGGCAATGGCGACGGCAATGGCGACGGCAGCGGCAGCGGCGACAATGGCGGAAAGGACGATCACGGCGGCAAGGGCCATAGTCATCACGGCGGCAAGGACGGGAAAGATCACGGGCACGGCAAGGACGGTCCGGGCCACGGTGGAAAAGACCATCACGGCGGCAAGGACCGCGATCATCACGACCACGACAAGGGCGGAGAAGATCACGATCACGGCAAAGGTGGCAAAGACGGCCCAGGCAAAGGCGGCAATGACGGCAATGACGGCCCAGGCAAGGGTGGTAACGACGGTCACGGCAAGGGCGGCAATGACGGCCCCGGCAAGGGCGGCAATGACGGTCCCGGCAAGGGCGGCAACGACGGTCCCGGCAAGGGCGGCAATGACGGCCCCGGCAAGGGCGGCAACGACGGTCCCGGCAAGGGCGGCAATGACGGCCCCGGCAAGGGCGGCTCTGAATCTAAGCCGGACTAACCCGATCGGGGCAAAAGAAAGTGAGAGGCGAGGCCGGGTTACCGGCCTCGCCCTTTTTGATCGCCGCTTTGTGATCGGCGTCTAATAACGTCGGGATCTTACGGGTTCTGCCATCGCAATAGCCCGCGAGGCGATCGTCTAGCGAAGGCGAGGAAGCTTATGCCGCACAGGCCTCGCACAACCCACGGATCTCGATCGTCGTCTTTTCGGGCTTGAACTTCTGCCCGCGCACCCATTCCATAAGTCGGTGATCGACCTCGTGGTCGTGGAACTCCGTCACCTGGCCACAGCTTTCGCAAATGGCGAAGGCGACGATGCCGTGGCTGTGGCAATCGTCGCCCGGATGGGCGCAGGCGACGAACGAGTTGATGCTTTCGAGCCGGTGCACCACGCCATATTCGAGCAGCTTCTCCAGCGCCCGGTAGACCTGCAGCGGCGCGCGAAAACCGTGGTCGCGCAGCTTATCGAGGATGGTGTAGGCGCTGAGCGGCCCTTCGGCCTTTTCGAGCACGTCGAAGACCAGCGACTGGTTCTTGGTCAATTGCGGTGTCGTCATGAGCCTTGTCCTTGCATGACCGCGCGGTGGCGCCTGACCGGAAGCAGGCTGAGAATGAAGAGGATCAGCGCCGCGACCACGATCGAGGGGCCCGAGGGCGTGTCGTAGGTGAGCGAGCCGAACAGCCCGCCGACGACGGCGACCGCTCCAATCAGCGAAGCGAGCACTGCCATGATTTCCGGTGTCGGCGAGAAGCGCCGCGCCGCAGCCGCCGGAATGATCAGCAGCGAGGTGATCAGCATGATGCCGACGATCTTCATGGCAATGGCAATGACGACGGCCATCAGCAGCATGAAGAACAGCCGCGCCCGCTCCGGCCTCAGCCCCTCGGCCTCGGCGAGCTCGGCATTGACGGTCGCAGCCAGGAGCGGCCGCCAGAGCCAGGCCATTGCCACGAGCACGAACAGCCCGCCACCCCAGATTAGCGCGATGTCGGTCGTGGAAACGGCAAGGATATCGCCGAACAGGAAGGCGATGAGATCGATCCTCACCCAGCTCATGAAGGCGACCATGACGAGGCCGATCGCCAGTGTGGCATGTGAGAGGATGCCAAGCAGCGCATCGGCTGACAGCGCTTGGCGCTTCTGCAGGAAGAGCAGCAGCACCGACACGAGCGCGGCAACGGCAAAGACAGCCAGCGTCAGGTTGAGTTCGAAGAGCAGCGACAGTGCGACGCCGAGCAGCGCCGAATGGGCGATCGTATCGCCAAAATAGGCCATGCGCCGCCAGATGATGAAGCAGCCGAGCGGCCCTGTCGTCAGCGCCAGACCAACGCCGGCAAGAATGGCGCGCACGAAGAAGTCGTCAAGCATGGCGGTCCTCCGTGGCATGGGTATGCGGATGGTCATGTTCGTGGCGGTGCCCATCATGACCATCGTCGTGCTCATGACTGTGGTCATGCGCGTGATGCCCGTCATCGGGATGGCAATGGTCGGTCACCGTGCCGTCGGCATGTTGCACGCGTCCATCAGGCAGATGCGTATGATCATGGTGATGGCTATAGACGGCAAGCGTCTGCGCCGCCCGGCTGCCGAACAACTGCACATATTCCGGGCTGCGGCTGACCGACTCGGGCGTACCGCGGCAGCAGACATGGCCGTTGAGGCAGATGACCGTGTCGGTCTCGGCCATGACGACGTGGAGATCGTGCGAAATCAGCAGGATGCCGCAGCCCGTCGCATTGCGGATCGATTTGATCAGATCGTAGAGGGCGATCTCACCGGAGAAATCGACCCCCTGCACCGGCTCGTCGAGCACCAGCAGATCGGGCTTGCGCGCTATCGCCCGGGCCATCAGCGCCCGCTGGAACTCGCCGCCGGAGAGATGCTGGACCTCGGCATCGAGCATATGGGCGATACCGGCGGATTCGAGCGCCGAGAGCATATCGCGCTCGGGCAGCGGTCCGGTCAGCGTCATCAGCCGGCGCACCGAAAGCGGCAGCGTCCAGTCGATCGTGAGCTTTTGCGGAACATAGCCGACCTTGAGGCCGGCCTTGCGCTCCACCCTGCCCTGATCAGGCTTCAACACACCGATCGCCGCCTTGGCGCTGGTCGACTTGCCCGAGCCGTTCGGCCCGATCAGCGTGACGATTTCGCCGCGCGAAACGGAAAAGTCAACGCCGCGCACCAGCCAGCGGCCATTGCGCAGAACGCCGACATTTTCAAGCGAAACCAGCGGTTCGGCCCTGATACCAGCGGGGGTCTTTGCGGGAGAGAGCATCAAATTTTCCGAAAGTGCTGTTGCGTCCTGCTATTGCACACGTTATAGCATAACGCAATTGATGTAATAACATAACAATTGCAATTCAAGGGAAGCATATTGATGAAACGCGCCTTGGGGCCTGCCCTTAAAATCTTGGCCCTCCGAATGCCGGCCTTCACAATCCCGGCCCTGGCGATCCCCGCCCTACTCTTTGCCGGCACCATGCGGGCAGCCGATGCGCCTGTCGTCGTCACCTCGATCAAACCGATCCATTCGCTGGTTTCGGCGATCATGCAGGGTGTCGGCGAACCCGAATTGATCGTCGATGGCGCGGCCTCCCCGCATACCTACAATCTGAAGCCATCGAATGCCCGCGCCCTGCAGGAGGCCAAGGTGATCTTCTGGGTCGGCCCCGGCCTCGAGGCCTTTCTCGAAAAGCCGCTGCAGGCGCTGGGTCGGAATGCCAGCATCGCCGAACTCGACAATGCCCCCGGCCTCGTCAAGCTGCCTTTCCGCGAAGGCGGCGCCTTCGAGCCGCATGACGACGGCGACGAGCACGACAGCGCTTCCGGTCATGAGCACGATAAGGCCGAAGCCACGCACGGCGCCGAAGCCGACCACGACCACGACCACGGTGCCTTCGACACACATCTCTGGCTCGACCCGATGAATGCCAAGGCCATGGCGACCATGATCACCACGACACTGGTTGCCGCCGATCCCGCCAATGCACTGACCTATCAGGGCAATGCCAAGGCGCTGGACGACAGGCTGGATGCACTCGATACCGAGATCAAGGGCATGGTCGCTCCCGTCAAGGGCAAGCCCTTCATCGTCTTCCATGATGCCTACCAGTATTTCGAGCACCGCTACGGCATCCGCGTCGCCGGCTCGATCACCGTCAGCCCGGAAACCATTCCCGGCGCCGAGCGTGTTTCGGAAATCCACCGCAAGGTCGGCGAACTCGGCGCCACCTGCGTCTTTGCCGAACCGCAGTTCGAGCCGCGCCTCGTCAATGTCGTCATCGAAGGCACGCGCGCCAAGTCAGGCGTGCTCGATCCCGAAGCGGCAACACTGAAGGCCGGTCCCGATCTCTACTTCAACCTCATGCGCGGCATCGCCAACAGCATGAAGGACTGCCTCTCCAGCGCATGACTCTCATGCGCCGCTCCGCGCGTCCTGCCGGACACGCGACGCTCCAGGGAGAGCTGAGGCGGAAAAAGGCGGACAACCCCGTTCCGCCTTTTTTCGGACCATCAAATGTAATGATATAACATAAATAAGACTCTGATGAGGTTCCCATGGACAACAGACTTCCTGTCACGGTGCTTTCAGGCTTCCTCGGCGCAGGCAAGACGACGCTGCTCAACCACGTACTGACCAATCGCGAAGGTTTACGCGTCGCGGTTATCGTCAACGACATGAGCGAGGTGAATATCGATGCCGCCCTGGTGCGCGATGGCGGCGCCAATCTCTCCCGCACCGAGGAACAGCTCGTCGAGATGACCAATGGCTGCATCTGCTGCACGCTGCGCGACGACCTCTTGAAGGAAGTGCGCCAGCTCGCCGATCAGGGCCGCTTCGATTACCTCCTGATCGAATCGACCGGCATCGCCGAGCCCCTGCCCGTCGCCACCACCTTCGAATTCCGAGACGAGAACGGCCAAAGCCTCTCGGATGTGGCAAGGCTGGATACGATGGTGACCGTCGTCGACGCCGCACATCTGCTTGCCGATTATGCCTCGGCCGATTTCCTCGCCGACCGGGGAGAAACGGCCGGCGACGGCGACAACAGAACCATCGTCGACCTGCTGGTCGAGCAGATCGAATTCGCCGATGTCGTGGTGCTGAACAAGATCGGCACGGCAGCCGAGGAAGAGCGCGACGCCGCCCGCAAGATCGTCACCGGCCTCAACCCGGATGCACGGCTGATCGAGGTGGATTTCGGCAAGGTCGCCCTGAAAGACGTGCTCGGCACCGGCCGCTTCGATATCGACAAGGCCGAGACCCATCCACTCTGGTATAAGGAACTGCACGGCTTCCGCGACCACCTGCCGGAGACCGAAGAATACGGCATCCGCTCCTTCGTCTACCGCGAAAAACGCCCCTTTCATCCGGCTAAGCTGCAGGACTTCCTCGACAGGACATGGCCAGGCGTGGTGCGCGCCAAAGGCTTCTTCTGGCTGGCGACGCGCCCGCACCATGTCGGCGAGATCAGCCAGGCGGGCGCGATCGTGCGCACCGGCAAGATGGGTCTCTGGTGGGCGGCGGTGCCACGCGAACAATGGCCTGAGGAACCGGCCTTCATGCGCGCCATCGGCCCCTATCTCGACCCCGTCTGGGGCGACCGCCGCCAGGAAATCGTCTTCATCGGCGCCGATCCGATGGACGAAGCCTGGATCAGGAAGGAACTCGACGCCTGTCTGGTCGACGCCACTGTGTTTACACCGGAACGCTGGCGCAACCTGTCCGACCCCTTCGCCAGCTGGAACAGGCAGGCGGCATGACAGCGAAGGCAATCAAACGCTATCTCTGCGTCTGCCAGGAATGCGATCCTTTGCCACCGATCGAAGGGCTGCATCCGCTGACGTATAAACCGGACACAGAGACTGAAGCCCGCAAACCGAAGGGACTTCTCGGCATCATCGCCGGCCGGGTAGCTTTGCGTCGGCAGGACTAAGCGATCACAACCGACGCAGCGAGTCTGGCGCGAACGCCGCCTCACCCTCCTTCATTCCTGTACTTGTCACAGGAATCTAGTGTGCCCAAGTCTTTGAGCACGCGAGACTTCCTTCCGAATGAGAGTCATTCACGGCGCAGACGCGCCGTGGCTGGATTCCTGTGACGAGCACAGGAATGAGGAAGGATAGAGAGAACGACGATCTTATCCGAGACGGAAGCGCTTGCCGCCGCAGAGTCAAAGCCGAAGCCGCCCTTCCTGATCTATCGACCGATCAGCGACCGGCAATAATGCTGGAGATGATACCGCTGGTGACGCCAATCAGCAGGTAGTCATTGTCGGCCCGCACCCAGCGATAACCGCGGGGCGGAGGCGCCAGCCGGTAGCGGCGGTAGTCGTTGACATCGGAGAACCGGCGACGTTCGCTGGCGTTGACGCGGTATCCCCTCTTCCAATGCGACCGGACGACCACCTTCTTCTGCTCGACGTGGGGACGGCGGTGATCGTCGGCGCTGGCCTGGGAAACAACCATCGGGGAAAGAAGGAAGGAGGCGGAAAGAAGAGCTGCAAAAATCTTTTTCATGTGGGATTCCTCATGTTGGGCACGTGACCAAACTAGGGCCGAAAAGATGAACCGAAACTGAAATAAAAATTAAACTTTTGTAATCAAATCCAATAGCTACGGGTCGAAGTTTATATTTTAGATTAATCTTATACATGGTAACAAATATTCTATCGCCGCAGACGGGGCATCGGCGCGGCCGGCCAGTTCGTCCTTGGAAGCCCTTGGCAGCACATCGGGGCGGGATTGAAGAAAAGACAGTTGCGGGGCATCCGAGGATGAGCCTAGGGCGGCGCGCCCTTCCTGTGCCCATCGCCTGGAAGACGCCGCCGTGGAGGGTCGCTGCGGATGGCGGCCGACGGGCATGCCCTCGATTCGATATCTTGCCTATCGCCTAAAGGTGCTCGCGATTGGCATAGCGAGATGCATAAACTTGAAACGGGCGCATAATCGAGTTCGAAGCGACGCATTAGGAACAGGAGAATTCTGCATGTCCCGTGAGGGGACGATCAGATCAAGACAACGAAGACCACAATGGAGGAAAACATGCCCGGTATCAGCATGCGCTATATCGTCGACGACGTCGACGCCGCGGTGGAATTCTACACAAGACATCTCGGCTTCTCCGTCGCGCTTCGCCCCGCGCCGAGTTTCGCCATCCTGACCAGGGACGGTTTTCGTCTGTTCGTCAGCGGCATGACGGGACCGGGCGGAGCATCTCAAGCAATGCCCGACGGGCGAAAGCCGGAGCCTGGCGGATGGAATCGTATCCAGATCGAGGTCGGAGACCTGGAGGCGAAAGTCACCGCGCTGCGCCAAGCCGGTGCGCGCTTCCGCAACGAGATCGTGCAGGGCATCGGCGGCAAGCAGATCCTGCTCGATGATCCGGCCGGAAACCCGATCGAGCTCTTCGAAGCACCCAAGCGGTGAATGGCGCGACGCCGGTCATGCGGTTGCCACGCATTTGCAGTCATCAGCAAACCGACGCAGTATTTCGATCACGGCTGCCGGCGTTGGCATCTCTCGCCGCGAGGCTGGCCGGAACGCCTTGCCACCAGTGTGCGAGCGTGTAGTTTCGGATTCCTATCAATTCGAAGGCAGGGAAAACATGTCCGATTCCGCCGGCGGGCTCTCCGACTATATCGGGATACTAGCCGTGTTTCTTCTCGTCGCCGCCAATGGCTTCTTCGTTGCCGCCGAATTCGCCCTGGTGTCAGTCAGGCGTAGCCGCGTCGCCGAACTCGCTGCGGCAGGCCGCATGAACGCCTCGGCACTTCAGCGCGCCGTCGACAATCTCGACTCCAACCTTGCAGCCACCCAGCTTGGCATCACCATCTCGTCGCTCGCCCTCGGCTGGGTTGGCGAACCGGCGCTTGCCCATCTGATCGAGCCGCTGCTGTCCTGGCTGCCCGGGCAATGGGCGACGGCGGGCGCGCATACTGTTGCCGTCGTCATCGCCTTCGTCATCATCACGGCCCTGCATATCGTGCTCGGCGAGCTCGCGCCGAAGAGCCTAGCGCTTCAACGCAGCGAGGCCACTTCGCTTGCCGTGGTGCGCCCGCTCGGTCTGTTCCTGGTGCTGTTTAAGCCGGCGATCTTTGTCCTGAACGGCATGGGCAACATGGTGCTGCGGGGCGTCGGTCTTCGCGCCGGAACCGGGGAATCGTCGTTCCATTCGCCGCAGGAGCTCAAGCTGCTGGTCGCTGAGAGCCAGGAGGCCGGCCTTCTCAACCAGGTGCAGCAGCAGCTCGTCGAGCGGGTGTTCAACATCGGCGACAGACCGATCTCCGACATCATGACCCCGCGTCTCGACATCGAATGGTTCGACGCCGACGACAGCGAGGCCGAGATCCTGAAGACCATCCGCGAATGCAGCCACGAGCAATTACTGGTCGCCCGCGGCTCGATCGACGAGCCGATCGGCATGGTGTTGAAGAAGGACCTTCTCGATCAGGTTCTCGACGGCGGCAAGGTCCGGCCGATGGAGGTGATCAAGCAGCCGTTGGTGCTGCATGAGGGCACCTCGGTCGTCCGCGTGCTCGACAGTTTCAAGGCCTCACCCGTTCGCCTCGCCATCGTCATCGACGAATATGGCAGCCTCGAAGGCATCGTCACCCAGACCGACCTGCTCGAAGCCATCGCCGGCGACCTGCCGGGATCCAACGAAGAGCCCGACATCGTCGTCAGGGAAGACGGGTCGCTCTTGATCGATGCGATGATGCCGGCCTTCGACGCCTTCGAACGGCTGGGCCTGCGCGATCGTCCGGATGCCGATTTCCATACGCTGGCGGGCTTTGCGCTGCATCAGCTCCAGCACATCCCCGAAGCCGGCGAAACCTTCGTCTTCGACAACTGGCGCTTCGAAGTGCTCGACATGGACGGCATGCGTATCGACAAGATGCTCGCGACGCGCATTCCCGCGGATGGGGCGGAGGCCTAGGGCCAAAGAAAGGCTCTAGTTCACCGCCAGCGTCCAGAGCATTCCCGCGGCTGCGCAGGCTAGCAGCGTCGCGATGACGGAAGCCTTGAAGCGGAAGATCGCTATCGCCGCGGCGGCAGACAGCGCCATTGCCGCCGGCACGGCCGATTGCAGCACGGGAATATCGAGCCGCAAGCCGCCAAGCTGGACGGTCGCAACCTCTGCAAACAGCGTGTGCAGGGCAAACCAGATAGCGAGGTTGAGGATAACCCCGACCACCGCCGCTGTTATGGCCGACATCGCGCCGGCGAGCGCTATGTTGCCGCGCAGTTTTTCGATGAACGGCGCACCGAGGAAGATCCACAGGAAACAGGGCACGAAGGTGACCCAGCTCGTCAGTATCGCCGCAAGGGTCGCAGCAAGCATCGGGTTCAGCGCTCCCGAATCCCGGTAGGCGCCCATGAAGCCGACGAACTGGACGACCATGATCAGCGGCCCCGGCGTCGTCTCGGCCATGCCGAGACCATCCAACATCTCGCCGGGTTTCAGCCAGCCGAAATGCTGCACGGCCTCCTGTGCGACATAGGCAAGCACCGCATAGGCCCCGCCGAAGGTGACGACCGCCATTTTGCTGAAGAAAAGGCCGATTTCGGTAAAGACGTTGTCAGCACCGAAGGTTGCGTAGAGCGCCGCGAGCGGCGCGAGCCAGAGGGCAAGCAGCACGGCCGAGATGCGCAGCGACCAGGCGAGATTCGGGCGCGCATGCGCCGGTATGCCTTCGCCGAGCGCCGACTCCGCATCCGACAGCACCGGGCCGCTTCCGGCCTTATGGCCGCCGCCCGTCTGAAAGGCGGCAAGCCCGAACCTGCCGCCGAGGAAGCCGGCAATGCCGGCCGCGAGCACGATCAGCGGGAACGGCACATGGAGAAAGAAGATGGCGATGAAGGCCGCGGCCGCGATACCGACCATGACGCGATTCTTGAGCGCACGACCGCCGATGCGGATGACGGCCTGCACGACGACGGCAAGCACCGCCGCCTTCAGCCCGAAGAACAGGCCGGCGACGATGCCGACATTGCCGTAAGCCGCGTAGATATAGCTGAGACAGAGGATCGACAGGAACCCAGGCATTACGAACAGCAGGCCGGCGACGAGACCGCCTGCTGTCCGATGCATCAGCCAGCCGATATAGATGGCGAGCTGCTGCGCCTCGGGTCCGGGGAGCAGCATGCAATAGTTCAGCGCATGCAGAAAACGGTGCTCACCGATCCATCGCTTCTCGTCGACAATGATCCGGTGCATGACGGCGATCTGGCCGGCAGGGCCGCCGAAACTCAGGGCGGCGACGCGCAGCCACACCCTGAAGGCATCGCCAAACGAGACGCCGTGATGATGCCCCTCTCCGGTGTCTTCCTCCGCCATTTTGCCACTGGGCGCATTATCCGTCATCTCGACCATCTCATGCTCTCTTCTTCAGCGCCGGCCAGTTGTGGGTTTCCTCGGTCGCATCGCGGCACCAGCGGAAGAAGGCGTCGTAGAGAAGCATCCCGGCCTCGAGCTGTTCCCGATCGTCGGAATACATCCTGGAGAGGCCGAGCGAGGCGGCCAGCAGGCCCGCCGCCTCGGGCGCGAGATCGAGTCTTGCGGTATCCGCCGCCCTGACGATCCGCGCCAGGCGCAGGAGCGGCTCCGATGCCAGCCCGAACTCCTCGACCATGACATCAAAGGTGCAGAGTTCGCCGCGATGGCTCCAGAACACATCATCGATATCGAAGGGCGTAGCCGCGAAGCGCTCGCTGACGGCTAAAACCTCAGGCGCCGGCACGAACAGGAATACGGCGCTCGGATCGACGAAGCGCCGGATCAGCCAGGGACAGGCAATGCGGTCGATCTTCGGCCGCGCCCGCGTCACCCAGACGGTACGTCCCTCAGCGTCGCGGCGCGGCAGCTTTTCCTCGGGCACCGCCAGTCCACCTGTGATCCAGGCTTCGAAGCCGCCTTCGAGGCTCTCGGCGTCGATCCCGGCATGGCGCAGGTAGGCGGCGACGCCATGGCTGAGCTTGCTGCCCTTCTGGCAGACCACGACGACGGAATCGGCATCGACGCTGCCCGCCCAGGACCCGACCTCGGCATGGCTTCGCCGGATCGAGCTGGGCACCAGGCGCGGATCGAGCGCGAAGTCCTCCTCGGTGCGAACGTCGATAATGCAAGGCGCACCGGGGGTTCCAATGAGGCGGTTGAGCTTGTCGGGAGAAATTTCGAGAAATGACGGCATGACGCGTCCCTCCGTTGATCGGTTTTACTGGACGCGATTCTTCAGCATGACGCCTCGTGGGGTGATCGCGACCCCATGCAGAAATCATTCGCAAACAGACTCCGTGGTGTCAAGCGCATTGCGCCCAGGCGGCTTGCCGTCCGCACCGGCGGGCCGCCATCCATCACCGCATCCGCTCAGCCGGCAGCTCTACCACCGGGTCTTCTGCCGGTCGCCCGCAAGCATATGATGGGTGAGCGGCAAAGCCGCGAATGCGCGGAACGCCAGTAAAGCGCGAAAAGTGAGTACGAAAACCCAGTCAGCACAAGCGCTTCGGCCCAGAACGGAACAAAATGCCCACTTCTGCATTCTTCTGTCACCGAAAGAGGAGAAAGTACCATGACGTACGACCCCAATAATGCCAACGACCCGAACCGCCCGCTGAACCCAAATCTGGATCTGCGCACCACGCCGAGCGCGCGCAGCAGTAATACGTGGGTTGTCTGGGTCGCTGCATTGGCCGTGATCGCTGTCGCTGCATTCGCCTATTCGCAGTGGAGCACCCCCGGCACATCCCCGGACACGACAGCCTCCACGACCCAATCAGAGCCGGCGCCGGCCAAGCCGATCGCTCCGACCGACAACAGCGCAGCGCCTGCACCGGCACCAGCACCGGCCACTCCGCCGGCTGCCCCTGCACAGCAGTAATCGCTGCTCGTTCAGAAGAAGCCGGCCCAGTGCCGGCTTCCTTTCTGCCGCGAGTTCTTGAAGATTTTTAAGCAAACCCTATTTAAGGGATACTAAATCTGTCTCTGACGGCTGACCACGGAGGTACTGGCAGCCGTTATCGAGACTGATCGAGGAAGGTCGGTGCGAGTTTCGCCCGGCCTTTTTTCTTGACCCTATTGGCAACGCCTCGATCGGGATATTATTTCGGGATCCTGTTATAGAAGGACTGCGGATCGTACACGCATTCGTATTCGAGAAGGCAGAGTTTGCCGTTGGCATCCCTTACCCTTGCGCTGTCGTATTTGTCGCCGAGATTGCACCTGGCCGGCGGATAACGGAAGCTGCGGCCGCCAAAACCCATACGCACAAAAACCGCCTTGTCCTTGCGAATGATCTGCGCAAGCTCCTCGCAACTGTGATCCCTTGCATTGACCTCCACCGCCTCGATGGCAAGAGCTGCGGACGGAAACAACAGTGCGACGGCCAGAACAACGCTTTTCATGGAAACTCCTGAATTGGAGAGAGCCAAGGTAGGGCATCCCACCGCGTGCCGCCAGTCCGGAAACCCTACGAATTGTACGCCTGAGCACAGCCGTGCCTTTTACTTCCCGGCACGCTTGAGAAGTCAGCTAAGGCACGAGCTCTTTGAAGGCAGCAAGACCCAGGTGGACGGGCACTCCTTCGCTACTGCCCCGGCGAGGGCATCGCTACATCCCGATCCATTAAGATGTTTGGTCTACGCTGCCGGCCATGAAACCGACGTTTGGACGCAGACACCTTGCATTGGCAGAGCCGGAGCGGACCAGGGCCGTTCCAGCACGGAAGGTCGATGCGTCGCCCGCCGGAAGTTTCGATTGGCCGAAAATCAGGCGTTACACCAAAAACGCGACCTTGGTCCTGTTGATTGCTACCAAACTTTCGGTTGCGACTATTTACGTCCTTAGGCTAAACGCCTCGCATTCCTTCCAGGAATACGCAGCGCCGATCGCAGTGATGGCGGCACTGTCGTTTTTCATCGTCGCAGCTCTCTGGCTCGCAGGCATGAAACTGAGCGGCGGCGATTGAGGCAACCTCGGTTGGCGCCGTCTGAAGTTGACCGCCACCCGCACTTCCCGCTCCCTCCCTCTCTCACCGGAAGCGTCTAGGGAAAGTTATAGGGCGACGCGGGGTCGAAAACGCAGGCATAATCAAGGATGCACTGCTTTCCACCTGCATCGCGCAAACTGGTCGTAGTGCGCTTATCGCCCATGCTGCATTGGGCGGGCGGATAACGGAAACTGCGGCCGCCGAAACCGACGCGGACAAAGACCTTTTTGTTCTGGCGGATCATCTGCGTAAGCTCGCTGCAGCTATGCTCGCTCGCTTTGACGTTCATGACGGCTGCGGCAAAGGCAGGAAACGGCAGAGACAATGCGACGACAAAAATAACGCTTCTCATAGATCCCTCCCGATACGCGAGAGGGAGATAGGGCGCACGGACCGGCGCGGCCAGCCCTGCGGACAACGCGAACCGTGCCGCTCGCTTCGAGAACGGTTTCCGGCAGGCCGGAAAATCCGGCCTGAGTTCAAATACATCAATCTTTTCAAGAGATTTGGTGGGTGATGTAGGGCTCGAACCTACGACCCGCTGATTAAGAGTCAGCTGCTCTACCAACTGAGCTAATCACCCGTCCGCGCTTGGCTGCGCGGTGTGACGGCGCGTATAAACAGGATCGGCAGGCTTGTCCAGCACATAGGCAAAATTTCTTTGGTTAATCGCGAAGATTTTTCGGCATGGCTGAAATGCAGCGCACGATCCCGAAAGTCGGAATCGATTTTCGGAAAGGATTATGCGCGGATTCAAAGTGATAGATCGTTCTTAGCGCTGATCAAATCAAAGGTCGAGCGTGCCGCTGGCCAGCCGCACAGCCTGGCCGCCGATCCGCGCGTTGGAGATCGCCCCGCCGTCGACATCGATATGCAGGTGGATGAAGGACGGCCGGCCCATCTCGACGCCCTGCTCGATCATGATCGGGTGATGCCCGTCCGTCAGCCGGTCGAAATGGTGGATCGCGCCGGAGAGCGCGGCTGCCGCCGAGCCGGTGGCCGGATCTTCGACGATGCCCATGCCGCTTGCGAACATGCGTGCATGGAACTTTGCCACGTGGTTGATTCCACCGCGGCAATAGACATAGGCCGAGGCAAGCGCGCCATCGACGAAGGGCACGATCTTTTCCCAGAGCTGCGGATCGAATTCCACCCGCTGCGTGGCTCCGACATCGTGCACCGGAATGAGCAGGAAGGGAACGCCGGCGCTCCAGACCGACGGGACGTGATTTTCGAAGCCGATCTCGGTCACCTTCAGCGATAGCGCGTCGGCGATGCCGAGCTTGTCGAGCGGCATGATGGCCGGCTGCGATTTGCGCGGCAGGTCGAATTCGGCAAAGCTCGCCTCCCCCTCTCTCAGCCGCACGGCGCAGCGCACCGGCCCGACATTTTCCTCGAGCACCGAGACGAGATCGCGCGTCGCAGCACCATGCGCCCGTTCGGCCAGCGCCACCGCCGTGCCGACCGTCGGATGGCCGGCAAAGGGCAGTTCGCGCCCCGGCGTGAATATCCGGAGCCGCGCCGCGTAGGCGGGATTGGTCGAAGGCTGCACGAAAACCGTCTCGGAGAGATTGATCTCCCGGGTGATCGCCTGCATCGCCTCGTCGCTGAGATCGTCTCCGTCGAAGATCACCGCCAGCGGATTGCCCGCAAGCTTTCGATCGGTGAACACGTCATAGACGCTGTAGCTTCGCGCCACATCGGCCTCCTTGAATCGTCATCGCGCCGCCAACCTGCCCGACCACGCGAGCGAGTGCAAGGCGCTAAAACGCGTCACGTCAACCGGATTCACACGACGCGCTTTCGATCGTTACGTGATGCGTGTCGTTATCCCGAAACGCTACATGGCTTTGGGCGGCATAGATCAACTCCGCTCGGCCTTACCGAAATACCACTCGATCACAGGCAACATGGCGATGTTATAGGCATGGGCGGAGGGATCAGCCGAGCGGATCGCCACCGCGCCCGCGATCTCCTGGTCCTCGGCGACGAGCATATGCCGCTCGATCCGCTCGATCATCTCGTCCGCCGTCATGTCGAAGCGGAATAGCCGCAGCAGCGTCACCGTGCGCTTGTTATGAGTGGCGAACAGCCCCTCGCCCGCGACGGATTCGGCAAGATCGAGCCCGGTCTCCTCATGGACCTCGCGGCGCATGTTCGCCTCGATGTCGCAGCGCCCGTCGACGATATCCTCCGGCTCCAGCGAGCCGGCGGCGAAATAGACCTGGCCGGGATTGGCGGTATGGGCGCCCATGCGGATCGCCACCAGTGCGCCATCGGAGGTCTCGAGCACCGGATAGGCGAAGATGTGAATGCCGCCCTGACGCCGCGGCTGCCGGCGCCACCACATGAAGGCCGAAAAGGGAATGACGTGGCCCTCGCCGGCAATCCCGTCTTCACCGAGCGATACCAACCGCTGGAACACCATGCGCCCGTCGAATAGCGCCGGATTGGCAGCAGTCTCCCTGACCCAGTTCTCCCGGATCGCCGCTTCTTCGGCGGCGACGAGGGGATGGGGACCGGGCAGAATGCGCAGATCCACGCCGGCAATCGGGAAGACCGTCGCCTCCGGCGGCCAGCCGGCGAAATCATCGGAAAAATTGATGTTGGTGAAATTCGCGTTCAAATTTGCATTCATGGGAGATCCAGTGTCATGACGACGGGGCAGTGATCGGACGCCTTCGGCCTGTCCCAGCCAGTGCGCGGATAACGCTCCACCTCCTGCCCGGGCGGGAAGACGGTGCGGTAGGGCTGGCCGCTGCGGATGATTTCGGGCAGGCACCCGGCATTATGGGCGGCGAGTGCTGGCGAAAGCCAGAGATAGTCGAGTTGGCAAAGCCACTGCTCCTGTGGGCCCCGCGCGTGATAGAGCGTCCAGCGGTCGAGGGGTTCGCGGCGGCGCACGACATTTTCGGCAAAGCCGTCGCTGCTGAAAACGTCGAGCGCGCTTGCGGTCTCGTTCTGATGTTCGAAGCGATAGCCGGTGCCCCGGCGGCCGATGACATCGACACGCTCCTGATAATCGTTCATGTCTCCGCAGATAGCGAAGCTCTTCGTGCCGGCTTGCTCCGCCCCGAAGCGATCCTCGATGATGCCGCGCACGGCGCGCGCCTCGGCGCGGCGGATCGGCATGGTCGATTGCCGCCCGTCCAACCCGTCGCGCGGATTGCCCATCGACTTGAAATGCACGACGTAGAGCGAAAACGGCCGTCCGCCGATCAGAAGGTCGAGCTCCAGGCAATCGCGCTTGAAGATCTTGTCGTCGATGCGGTTGGTGAGCGCCAGTTCCTCGTCGAAGAGATCGAGATCGCGATAGGTCGTCATCGCGTGGCTTCTGATATCCCTGAGCTCGATCTTCTGGCCATCGCGCGTTTCCTCGCGCATCAGCACGGCAACATCAATGCCGCGGCTGTCATTGCCCTCGACCAGGTATTTCTGGCGGTAGCCGTTTCCGACCATGCGGAAGAGATAGCCGTATTCGAAGGCCTGAAGGGCAGCCATGTTGTCGATTTCCTGCAGGCAGAGGATATCGGCGTCAGCGTCGGCGATCGCAAGGGCCGACATCTGCCGCGTGTCGTCGGTCGCGGCAATCACCCGCGCCTGCTCAAGCTGCTGATAGACACCCTCGCTCGACACCTGGAAAAGCTTGATGACCCGGTCCTGGCGCAGCTGGTTGCGGAAGCCGGTGAAATCGAAACGGGTGAGAAGATTTTCGACATTGAAGGTGGCGAGGCGAAGCGACATGGGAAGGATCCGGTTGCGGGCAGTACCTTATCCGGCAATAGCCGCGGGAAAAGATGGCAGGGTGAAGAAATATGCGAATAATCACTCCTCCTGGATCCCCAGAGGCGATTGCTTGTGACTTGGGCGGCAGACATTCCGCCGCAAGCCTCGGATAGTTCTGCTCAGAGGATAATCGCCGTTCCGGCGCGGGGGCATTTCATGAAGCGGGTTCTTGCATCGTTTGCGGTTCTGACGTCCCTCGCCGGCGCGGCCCTTGCCGACACCTATGGCGCCATCGCCTACTCGCCGTCGACCAGCGCCATCGGCTGGTCCTATGCTCATGCCAACCGCGGCGACGCCGAAACCGTTGCCCGGCGCAACTGCGACAGCAGCGCCAACGATTGTCGCATCGCTATCTGGTTCCGAAACGGCTGTGGCGCGGTGGCCGTCGGCCATCGCAGCGGCTGGGGCTCCGGCTGGGGTTATGATGGCCGCGAGGCCCAGCGCCAGGCGATCCGCAGCTGCAGAAAGCAAACCGGCAGCTGCCACGTCATCCGCTGGCAATGTTCCGGCAGCGAATGATACGGCTAAACCACAAGGCGATGCATGCCGGCGAACTGGCAATCGAAATTCCAGTTTTAAGCGCTTTTTAAGCGGGCGGCTTCTTCATCTCGGACAAGGCTGTTTTCTCGACGCCGGAAAACCGGAGCGACCGACCGACAGGCCGAATGAGGCAAAAGGCTTGACGAAGACCCGCCGTTTACCCGGGCAAGCCCGGAGGCGAGACGATCAAGCGAACCGACTGCCTAGACGCATTACTTAACGGCGTTGGCTTCAGATCCCGCCGGGCGGGCTTGAGGTGGCGCCATCGTGAGGTTGGCTATGCCCACCATCAGAACTGCTCGACGAACTCCCGTTGCTCGAACCGCCATGTAATTCACTTGGCCTAAAAGTTCGGGTTTTTCATCCGTCGCCCCGTTTCTGCCGCTCTAAAGATGGGCATCCCTGAAGAACGCTCGCGGCACTTAAAAGAACAGCTGAAAGCACGAAAACGGATCGGATACGCCTTACTTGAATTGGCATGCGAGTATGGTCCCTCAATAAATGATTGTCGCGCGGGCTTTACTTGACCCATCGCGCGCGTAGTGATTTAGCCGTTTGCTTCCATCATGGATTACTAGACCGAAGATATTCAACTTTTTGGCGATTCGAAAGAAGGCACCGGCGACTTCAACCTCATATCGTCGGGCTTCGATTGGTGTCACCGTAGAAGTCTAGCCCCGCCTTCCTCAAAGCCGCCAGCCGGCGCGGATGACGACGCGCACCGTCTCGCCAGGCACGACAGCCACGCGGCTGAAGGCGCGCAGTGTCTGGCTGTTGCCGAGCGTCAGTTTCACAGCATAACGCTCGCCCTCGAAGAGTACGGATTCGACAGTTGCTGGAGCCCCCTCGCCGCCGATGACCACATCTTCCGGCCGCACCAGAACATCGGCGTCATCGCTATTGGCAGCATGAAGCGCATCCTGAAGCTCGTCCCACTCCAGATGGCGTTCACGGCCCATGAGCGGCAGCGTGAGAATGGCCCCTCGCCCGATGAGCCCACCGACGATGCGCCCTTCCGGCCGTGCATAGATTTCCGCCGGCGGCGCCACCTGCAGCAGCCGCCCTTCCGACATGACGGCGACGTCGGTCGCGAGCGCCATCGCCTCGCTCTGGTCGTGGGTAACATAGATCATCGTCGCGCCCGAGCGCTGGTGGAACTCGCGAAAAGTCTCCTCCATCTCCTGTTTCAGGTGCCGGTCGAGATTGGCAAGCGGCTCGTCGAGCAGCACGACGTCGGGCGATGTCACCAGGCAGCGGGCGAGCGCCACGCGCTGGCGCTGGCCACCGGAAAGATCGGCCGGACGTCGTTCGGCGTAGTCGGCGAGCCTGACGGTGCCGAGCGCGTCGCGCACCTTCGCCCGGTAGGCTTCACCCGAGATGCCGCGCACTTTGAGAGGATAGCCGACATTGTCGGCAACACTCATATGCGGCCACAGCGCGTAGGACTGAAAGACCATCGCCATGTTGCGCCTTTCCGGCGGCAGCGACTGCGCGGCATCGGCAAGCAATCTCTCGCCGAGATGGATCGAGCCGTCGCTCGGCGTCTCGAAACCGGCGATCATCCGCAGCACTGTCGTCTTGCCGCAACCGGAAGGCCCGAGCAACGCCAGGAAGCCGCCCTCGCGCACATCGAGCGAAAAACCGCTGACTGCGGCGCGCCCGGTGCCGAAGTCCTTGCCGAGCTGGTTGAGGATCAGCCTCGCCATGGGATCACTCCTTTCGGCAGTCGTTTCGCCAGAAGTTCGAGCAGCAGCATCAGCACGACGACCATGAGCACGACGAGCACCGAGAGTGCCGAAGCAAGGTCCGAGCTGCCGCTATCATCGAGATTGTAGATGGCGACGCCGAGCGTCTGGGTGCCGGCCGACCAGAGCAGCGCCGAGATCGTCAGCTCGTTGCAGGCAATCAGAAAGACAAGAATAACGGAGGCGCCGGCGGCCGGCGCAATCAGCGGCACGATGATATCGGCAAGCCGGCGGAAGAAGCCGGCGCCGGAAAGCCGCGCCGCCTCTTCGAGAGCCGGATCGAGCTGGTGGAAGGCGCTGACCACGGGTTTCAGGCTGACGGCGAAGAACGAGGAGAAATAGGCGATCAGGATGATCCAGATCGTGCCGTAGAGCGAGACGTGGAGGATCGGGATCGGTGCTGCGAACACCAGGATGAAGCAGACCGCCATGACGATGCCGGGCAGCGAATAGGGTATCTCGATCAGACTGGAGACGATGCGGGAAGCCGCATCCTTGCGCCGCGTCAGCGTGTAGGCTGCGAGCACTGTCGCCACAAGGAGACAAAGCGCGGTCGCGCCGGCGAGCGACAATGAATTGATGAAGGCGGTACGCGTCACCGCCTGCCGGAACAGGATCTCCTCAAAGGCATGCAGCGACATCGTCTTGAAAGTCAGCGGCACGCCATAGGCCGGCACCAGCGCGCCGGCGACAAGCGCGAAGAAGGGTGCTGCCAGCATGAAGAACAGGATCACCCAGAGCAGCGGTGTGAAAACAAGGCGCCAGGCGCCGAGTTCGAAGGCCGCACTCGCCCCGGATAGCCCGATGACGCGGTAGTCGCGGCCGCGCAGCGCCCGGTCCTGGATCATCAGCCCGACGACCGAGATGATGGCGATGATCACCGAGAGCACGGCGACATCACCGAAGGTGCGGCTGGTGAAAGCGGAGAACTTGGTGAAGATCAACGTCGGCAGCGTGAAGATCGAGGCCGGAATGCCGAGAATGGCGGGAATGCCGAAATTGCCGGTGCAGGAGACGAAGGAGATCGCCGCACCCGCGATGATGCCGGGCAGCGACAGCGGCAGGATGATATCGCGGAATACCCACAAGCTGGAGGCGCCGGAAAGCCGCGCGGCCTCGACGCCGTCGCGCGGCAGCGTCATCAGCCCGGCTCGGAGCGCCAGGTAGACCAGTGGCGCATGCTGCACGCCATAGAGCAGCGCGATGCCGCCTACCGAATAGAGTGGCTGCGGCGAGCCGAGTGGCGGGGCGATGTGCAGCGCCTTCAACAGCGGGCTGGAGGGGCCTGACATCTGCACCCAGGCAAGCGCCGTCACCTGCGGCGGGATCATCATCGGCAGCACGAAGAAGAAGCTGAGCGGCCCCTTGGCGCGGATATTGGTCAGCGTCAGCAGGAAGGCAAAGAGGCAGCCGATGACGAGCGAGATGATCGTGCCCAGAATGGCGGTGACGACGGTGTAATAGGTCGCCGACCAGAGCGACGCTTCGCCGAGAACCGTCATCACGCCGCCATCGGCGAAGGCCGCTATTCCGACCATGGCAAGGCGGGCGAGCGGCAGCACGCTGAGGATCAGGACGACAATGACGACAAAAGGAAACAGCCAGGCGGGCTGGCTGTTTCCGGTTTTGATGTATCCGTGCATGAAAGGATCAGTTCGAGCCGTAGATGCCCGAGAAGGTCTTGAGATCCTGATCGGTATTCTTCAATGCTTCGGCCGCCTTGATCGGCAGGACCTTGATGGTGTCGCGCGCCGGAAAGCCTTCTGGCAGCTTCATGCCGTTGCGGGCCGGGATGTAGCCGAGCTTCAGGAAGCCTTCCTGGCCCTTTTCGGAGAGCACGTAATCGACGAACTTCTTGGCGGCATCGGCATTTTTGCTGCTGGCGAGGATGCCGACCGGCTCGGTGACGGCCGAAACGCCTTCACTCGGGAAGACGAATTCGACGGGAGCGCCCTTGGCCTTCTCACGGATCGGCAGGTAGTCGACAACCACGCCATAAGCCTTTTCGCCCGAGGCGACGGACTTCAGCACCGCGCCGTTGCCGCCGGCAGCAATCGCGCCATTTTCCGCAAGCGACTTGTAAAAGTCCCAGCCGAGTCCCGGAACGACGGCAAGCGTCTGGGCGTGGATGAGGGCCGCACCCGAGGTAAGTGGGCTCGGCATGGTGACGAGGCCCTTGGCTTCCGGCTTGGTCAGGTCCTTCCAGCTCGCAGGCTTCATCGCGGCCGAAGTGTTATACATGATGCCGGTGGTGATCAGCTTGGTGGAGTAGTAGTAGCCGTCGGCGTCATAAAGGGCGGTGTCGTATTGCGCAGCTTCCGGCGACTTGTAGGCCAAGAGCTTGCCGTCTTCCTTGAGGCGCTCCAGCGTCACGACGTCGGCGATGAGGAGAATGTCGGCAACCGGGTTGCCGGCCTGGATCTCGGCCTGGAGTTTCGCCATGATCTTCGGCGTGCCGTCGCGCACCCAGTCGACCTTGATATCGGGATTGGCGGCCATGAAGCCGTCGACCGTCGCCTGCGCATCCTCGTTCGGCTGGCTGGTGTAGAGAACGAGGTTTGCGGCCGAAGCCGGAATGGCAAAGAGGCTCGCTGCGACAAGTGCTGCGGCAGAAACGATCGTTTTCATGGGAGGATCCTCGATTTCGATACCCCTCCCTTATTAGGGGTCGTTGACAGAGATGTGACAGGGCACGGCGGTTGGTCCACGCCCTGCGCCACAGCTTTCCCATCGACCAGTCGTGACCTCGCCACGCTCGCCTCGATCAGTTCACTGAGGATCAACTGCAGCAGATGGTTGACCAGCGGGGCCTGCCCCGCCGATACGTCGCGCAGGCAGAGCCGGTCATGGCCCGCGGACAAAACCTCCGCGGCGGCCGGCCACGGCGCTCACGCGCCTGGGCCCCTCGGATCGAGTACTACTTTGCAGCTTCTTCGATCAGTTCAGCCACCTTCTCGGGATGCGACACCATCACGACGTGGGAGGCGCCATCGACCACCACGGTCCGCTTGGAGCCTGCCCGCTCGGCCATAAAGCCAAGGGCTGCGGCCGGGATGTTCTTGTCGCCGGTGCCGTAGACAAACCACGACGGCAGCTTCTTCCAGGCGGGCTCGCCGGATTTTTCGGTCAGGGCAGCCTCGGTGACCGGACGTTGGGCAGCCGCCATCAAGGCCGCCTGTTCGGCCGGCACGTCGCTGGCGAACTGATCATGGAACTTGGCCTGATCGATATAGAGATCGACACCGCCGGCGCTGAGCTTCACCGGGGCCGCAAGCGCTCCGCTCAGCGTACCGCCCGGAAACTTGCCGGCGAGATCTGCGACCGATTCTCCGGCATCCGGCGCGAAGGCCGCGACATAGACCAGCGACCTGACGTTGTCGTGGCCGTTGGCCGCGGTCGAAATGACCTGGCCGCCATAGGAGTGACCGACAAGGACCACAGGGCCGGCGATGCTGCCAACCACGTCGGAGACATAGGCAGCGTCGTTAGAAACGCTGCGCAGCGGATTGGCGGCTGCCACGACAGAAAAACCGTCCTTGCGCAGGATTTCGACGACGCCGTTCCAGCTGGATGAATCGGCAAAGGCGCCATGGACGAGGACAACGGTCGGCTTGGCCGGTTGGGCAACGGCAGCACCGGAAAGAAGAGCCCCCGCCAGGGCGACGGCAGCAGCAAACTTGAACATTGGTCATTTCCTTTCATCGGTCGAGTTTCAAAGGAGCAATTGGGAGCCACAAGGGAATTCCCCTGCTTGCGCATCTATTGACGCAGCAAGCCTCTGCAGCTTTCCGTGTTGGGTTTATATTTTGTCAGCGATTTCTTTGTGCACGATCTAAATAGGTGGTCTCGTCTGCCGAGTCAATAGCTTGCAAACAGATCGCGCACAAATTATATTGAGATCAAGGAGAGCGTGATGAAAGACACCACATCAAATGATCTCATTGACGTGCCCAAGATCGATGAAATGCTTTGCTTTTCGATCTATTCGGCAAGCCACGCCTTTAACCAGCTTTACCGTCCCCTGCTCGACGAACTGGAACTTACCTATCCGCAATTCCTTGTCATGACCGCCTTGTGGGCGCGCGACGACCGCACGGTGAAGGATCTCGGCGAGACGCTTTTTCTCGACTCCAGCACCCTCACTCCGCTGCTAAAGCGGCTGGAAAATGTCGGTCTCGTCACCCGCAACCGAAATCCTGCCGATGAGCGCCAGGTGCTCTTGCGCCTGACGGAGAAGGGACTGGCCCTCAAGAGCCGTGCCTCCCATGTGTTCGACTGCATCGGCAAGGCTGTCGGTCTCGACGCCCAGGCTGTCAGCAAGATTCGGGACACAATCGCTTCGCTTCGCGACAATATTCACAAGAAGGACAAACACGAGAGCTGACGTGGCCTCCACCACGTCGACGCTGCGCCAAGACAATTTCCGTCGACAAGCCGATGACATATTGTACGATCTGCCGCTCGGCTCGGGTCGGCCATAGCCGCCGCATGGCCGGAAGATGCCGGCGCTCAGAATCTTGCCTAAGCCTCACGCAGCCGTGAACGCGCACCCATTGCCATCTCGGAGCGTTGAGGTACGTCAGTCTTGTTTAAAGGGAGGAGCTTCAATGGAATATCGTTTGCTCGGCCGTTCCGGCCTGAAGATTTCGACTTTGACCATGGGCACGATGACCTTCGGCGGCGTCGGTTGGGCGAAGATGGTCGGCGATCTCGGCGTCTCCGAGGCGAAAAAGATGATCGATATGTGCATCGATGCCGGCATCAACCTGATCGACACCGCCAACGCCTATTCATCAGGCGAATGCGAAAACATCATCGGTGACGTGCTCTCCGGCAAGCGGCCGCAGGGCGTGCTGCTCGCCACCAAGGCCCGCTTCAGCATGGGCGACGGCCCGAACGACCAGGGCCTGTCGCGCTACCACCTGATCCGCGAATGCGAGGCGAGCCTCAAGCGTCTGAAGACCGATGTCATCGACCTCTACCAGGTGCATGAATGGGACGGCCAGACGCCGCTGGAAGAGACGATGGAAGCCCTCGACACACTGATCAGGCAGGGCAAGGTGCGTTACGTCGGCTGCTCGAATTATTCCGGCTGGCACATCATGAAGGCGCTTGGGCTCGCCAACGAGCACAGGTACCAGCGCTTCGTCAGCCAGCAGATCCACTATACGCTGGAAGCCCGCGACGCCGAATACGAGTTGCTGCCGATCTCGATCGATCAGGGCCTCGGCGTGCTGGTCTGGAGCCCACTCGCCGGCGGCCTGCTCTCCGGCAAGCATCGCCGCAACCAGGCGGCCCCCGAAGGCACACGCCAGTTCGCCGGCTGGACCGAACCGCCGATCCGCGATGAGAACCGCCTTTGGAACATCGTCGAGACATTGGTCGCAATCGGCGACGAGCGCGGCGTTTCGGCGGCACAGGTGGCGCTCGCCTGGCTGATCGGCCGCAAGGCGGTGACCTCGGTCATCATCGGCGGCCGCACCGAAGCCCAGTTCCGCGACAACATCGCCGCCGCCGAGCTGAAACTCACGGACGCGGAACGCAAGCGCCTCGACGCGGTCAGCCTGCCGCCGGTGATCTATCCTTATTGGCACCAGCTGAACACGGTTAGCGACAGGCTTGGTGAAGCCGATCTCGAGCTTTTCGGTCCGCATCTCCAGCAATAGGCGATAGCGGATCAAGCATTGCACGGCGGAAGACAAAGCATGTCGCGCAAAAGTGTGCAGCGGTTTTGCGACCACGACATGCTCAAATCAAAGACCTAAAGTGTGGCAGGCGAATCTGAAGGATCGCGTCATACTTTAGCCGTCACAAAAGATGCACTTTCGCCGTGTTACCGTAAGATCCCGCCACCCCCGCGAGGTTCTCCATGCTGAAGAATTACAAGGTCCTGAAGGGTACGGCGAGCGCACTCGCCCTCGACGACGACAACGATCCCCATATCGAGATCCGCATCGAGGCGAACGGCGTCAGCTACCGCATCGCGCTCAACGTCCGCTCCAAGGAATCGCCGCACGACCTGCTCTACGCCAATATCGTCGATTTCAAGCACCCGGCGTTGACGGAGGCGCTCGAAGCCCTGCCGATGGGCCTGACCGATATCCGCAAGGAACGGCCGGAGCTTGCGATCGACTATGTCCGCGGCTGACTGATCGAACGCGAGGACATGAATGTCGCGCCCTTCCAGCTATCCGGCCCGAAGAACGACCTGCGCGATTTCATCGAGCCGATCGTCCAGGAGGGCATTGCCGATTCCGACGTGCATTTCTACGCCTTCGGCGAGGCCTGGGGGCCAGAGAACAACAAGCCGGACCAATATTTCGACTTCGAACCGGGCAACGGTATCCACGACATCCACATGAACCAGGGCGACGGCGGCAGCTTCAAGGCCACCAACGGGCCGAACCAGGACGGCGCGCTGCTCGTCCATTTCAACGATACCGATGAATGGGCGGCGATCTTCCTCTGCTTTCAGTCGCAGAACTGGAACACCGATGCGACGACCGGCCATCCGGTTTCCGACAGCCGTGGCGGCCAGGGCCGCGGCGAAGGCACACGCCGGCCGCAGCCGATCGTCGCCTCGTCGCTGCGCATCGTCGCCGCGCTGATCAACCCGGTCAACGGCGAAGGCGGCACCGAGGCCGAAACGGTGACGATCATCAACCGCTCCGACATGGAGGCATCGCTCGAAGGCTGGAAGCTGGAGGACGAAAACGGCAGGACCCAGACGCTGTCGGGATCGCTTAGCGCAGGCGAGCTGCGCACCATAGATGCCGCAGCCAGCGGCCCGCAGCTTGCCAACCGGGGCGGTGACATCATCCTGCGCAATGCCGACGGCGCCGTCGCCGATCGGGTCGGCTACGGCAAGAGCGAGACGGCGAACGAAGGCTGGACGACGATCTTCTGATCGGCGCCCTGCCCTTCCCAGCCGGCCGGGCGACTGGATCAGCTGCCGATCTCGGCCGAGATCAGTGCGCTCAGGCGGCCGATGCCATCTTCGATCATCTGCTCGTTGGCGCAGGAGAAGCTGAGGCGGATGGTGTTGGCGCCGGAACCGTCGGCGAAGAAAGCCTTGCCGGGTACGAAGGCGACCTTGGCGGTTTCGAGCGATTTCGCCAGCAGCTTGGCGCCGTCCATGCCCTCCGGCAGCGTGATCCATATGAACATGCCGCCCTCCGGCTTCGTCCAGCTGGTGCCTTCAGGCATGTATTTATCGAGAGCTGTCAGCATACAGTCGCGGCGTTGGCTGTAGGCGGCCTTGATCTTGGCGACCTGCGCGTCGAAGCCGCGCTCGGCGACATCTGATATCGCCATCTGGTTGATCGTCGAAGAATGCAGGTCGGCCGCCTGCTTCATCAGCACGAGCTTGCGGATGACGGGCGCATTGGCGACGATGAAGCCGACGCGCAGGCCGGGCGCCAGCGTCTTCGAGAAGCTGCCGCAATAGATCGTGCGCGTATCGTTGATATGGCCCTTCTCGGCGATTTCGAGCGCCAGGATCGGCGGGATCGGATCGCCGTCGTAACGCAGCGACTGGTAGGCCGCATCCTCGATGACGGCGATGTCGAGATCTTCCGCTAGCGCCAGGACCTTCTTGCGGCCGTCAAGGTCGACGGTCTCGCCGGTCGGATTGGAGAAATCGGCGGAGAGATAGGCGAACTTCACCTTGCCGCCGGCAGTGGAAGCGGCCGAGCGGTAGGAGTCGGGCGTCCGGTTGCCGTTCGGCGTCAGCTGGTCGTAGGCCGGTTCATAGGCATTGAAGGCCTGCAGTGCGCCGAGATAGGTCGGCCACGTCACGAGCGCGGTGTCATCAGGCGACAGGAAGAGCTTGCCGAGATAATCGAGGCCCTGCTGCGAACCGGACACGATGAAGACATTGTCGAGTTCGCAGGGGATGCCGAGAGCCGCCATCTGCCCGACCAGCCATTCGCGCAACGGCTTGTAGCCCTCGCTGACCGAATATTGCAGCGCCGAATTGACGGCGGCGGCGAAGATATCGGCATAGGCCTGCTTGAATTCCTGATCCGGAAACAGTGCCGGATCCGGAATTCCACCGGCAAAGGAGATGATGTCGGGCCGGTCGAGAAGCTTCAAAAGCTCGCGGATCTCGGATGCGCGCATGCGCGACGAGCGCGACGCAAACATGGTGTCCCAGTTCAGCATGGGGTTTCCTCGTATTTTTCTATTCCCCCAGCAGACCATGCCGGAGAATTTATGTCAACAATGCTGACCTACTTTCTTGTCCCTGTGACAAGTTCGGAGATCTTATATTCCAAAGCCTTGGTGGGAGATTAGCGAACGTCTTCGATAGGAATGAAATTTCCCGAACCAATCGAATCCGTTTGAGTGCCGCTGATATCGGGATTTCACTGGAGGCGGATGCCATCCAATATCGAAGGCGCTCAATCCGATTTTGCTGCTCGACGTCAGCTACATCAAGCGATTATTCCTCTGATCGATGCCGAAACCGGCTGATTCAGGCCTTTCCAAAACCAGCCCGGCGGCAGTAGTGTCGCCGCCACTATTCAATGTACTATCAAGGTGCCAGCAATGACCGCGACGACGACCTCTCCTGAAATCAAAATCGAATTGCACAAGTCTCCCGTCTCCGACGCCGACCGCATCCAGGCACTGGAGACGCCCGGCTTCGGTAAGGTCTTCACGGATCATATGGTCCTGGCACGATGGACTGCCGACAAGGGCTGGCACGATGCGAAGGTCACGCCGAGGCGTCCTCTGGAGCTCGATCCTGCCAGCGCCGTGCTGCACTACGCTCAGGAAATCTTCGAGGGCATGAAAGCCTACAAGGCAGACGATGGACGGATTCTGCTCTTTCGGCCCGAAGAGAACGCCCGCCGCTTCGCGCAATCGGCGACCCGCATGGCTATGCCTCCTGTGCCCGAAGAACTCTTCCTGAAGGCGGTCGAAGAACTGGTCCGCGTTGACAAGGCCTGGATTCCATCCGGCGACGCCAGTCTCTACCTTCGCCCCTTCATGTTCGCCAACGAGGCGTTCCTGGGCGTTCGTCCGGCTCAGGAATATGTCTTCTGCATCATCGCCTCTCCGGTCGGCGCCTACTTCAAAGGCGGAGCGAAGGCGGTCTCCCTATGGGTCGAGACCGAATATACCCGTGCTGCCGCCGGCGGCACTGGTGCTGCAAAATGCGGCGGAAACTACGCAGCCAGCCTCGTGGCGCAAGCCGAGGCGGCAAAGAAGGATTGCGATCAGGTCGTCTTCCTAGACGCAGCAGAGCATCGCTGGGTCGAGGAACTCGGCGGCATGAACGTCTTCTTCGTCATGAATGACGGATCGGTGGTGACCCCGCCTCTTGGCGGCACGATCCTGCCGGGTATCACCCGGGCCTCGGTGATCGTACTCGCTGGAGAAAAGGGCCTCCGCGTCGAGCAGCGTCCCTACTCCTTCGCGGAATGGCAGCAGGACGCAACCAGCGGCAAGCTCGTCGAAGCCTTCGCTTGCGGCACTGCCGCGGTCCTGGCGGGCATCGGCCTGGTTCGACATGCCGGCGGCGAGTTTCTGGTCGGAGACGGACAGACCGGCAAGTTGACCAGCGAACTGCGCCAGCAGCTCGTCAGTCTGCAGAAAGGCGTAACGAACGATGAGCGCGGCTGGACGCGCCTTATCCCGGCCTGAACTCCGGACCTTCCAAGCGAATGGCGGCGTCAACACCGACTTGGTGGACGCCGCTTTCCGCCTCGCCCGGAAAAGCCGTCGGGCTGGCGATCTATTCGGCCCTGGAGTTCGTTTCAATCTGCACGATACGATGTTCTTCGAGCCGACAGCCATTAAGCAATCCGCGGATCTCTTTCGAAACCGGGCGTCGCCCGGTTTTTTTGTGGCCGAGTCAGCCGGAAAGACCATCGTCAACGTCCCATTTGGCGACCGGAATAGCACCAACGCCAAAAACGGTTCGCCATTGACCGACGCGAAGTGAATTCTTACTATCTCCTAATCGATAGAGGAAAGGTAAGAATGGCAACCGCAACCCTCTCTACAAAATTCCAGATCTCCATTCCCAAGGAAGTGCGCGAACAACAGCACTGGTCGGCGGGACAGGAATTCGTGTTCATACCCAAAGGCAAAGGCGTATTGCTGATGCCGGTCCCGACGCTTGCCGATCTTCGCGGCCTCGCCGAAGGCGCAGACAACAAAAACTACCGCGACCGGAACGACCGTTTCTAATGCGCGTGATCGACAGCTCCGCATGGATAGAATGGCTGACGAAAAGTGCTGCCGGAACCAGGCTGCAGGCCGAAATCCCGGAACGCGATCAATGCATCGTTCCGACGATCGTGCAGCTTGAGCTTTCCAAATGGCTGGCACGCGAAAAGGACGAGGAAGCCGTCGACAGCTTCATCGCTTATACCGCGACATGCATGGTTGTTTCTCTCGACACGACGCTTGCTCGCCGTGCTGCCGAAATATCGGCAGCCCATAAACTCGCCACCGCCGATGCGATCATTTATGCGACCGCGGAGCGCCACGACGCCGACATCCTGACCTGCGATGCCCATTTTAAGGATCTCGAACGCGTCATCTATATCGATAAAAAAGACTGATCCGCATGTGACCCAAGCCCTCGACGGCGCGGCACAACGCTTCTATCACAAACTGGGAAATGATAATCTGGCATCTGGAATGGCTGAAAACCGGCATGTGCAGGCGGCACCGAATCCAATGGCGAAAATGACGATCTCGCTTCCGGATAATCTGGCGGAATACGTCGAAAACCGTGTCGCAAGCGGCAGATACAGCAGTGCCGGCGCATTCCTGGCGGAGCTTATTCTGAAGGATCAGCTCCATCACAAGCTTGACGACGAAGAACTGCGCAACATCCTGAGGCAGGCTGAGGAAAGCGGCCCGAGCGGTCGACGCATTCCCGACATCCTGTCGGAAACGAAGGCAAAGCTGCGTGACAACAACCTATAGGCTAACCCGAGCCGCAGACTCCGTGCTATCAGGCATCGACGAATATGCTTGCCTCAATTTCGGCGAGGCGCAGGCGGACGCCTATCTTCTCGACTGGGACAGGATTTTCGTGCTTCTTTCGCACGCTCCCTCGATGGGAGAAGAGTGCGACGAACTCGGCGCCGGCCTTCGCCGCCTCCTCCACATGCGCCACGTCGCCTTCTACCGGGTGGCATCGGAAGGGATTGTCGTCATTGACATCATCGACGCCGACCGGCTCCCCGAAAGACATCTTCAATCCAACCGACGCCCACGATCGGCCGAACAGCATGCCTCTTGATTGCACCTCCGCCTTCTATGAGGAAAATGCCGAGACATACGCCAAGCGGGCGCGCAGCCTGCCGAAGCAGCAGGTCGATGCCTTCCTCGCCGGGCTTGTGCCGGGTGCGGCAATCCTCGAACTCGGCTGCGGCGGCGGACAGGACAGCACCTACATGCTGGCGCAGGGTTTCGACGTGACGCCGACGGATGGCTCGACCGAGCTTGCGAGACAGGCGGAAGTGCTGATCGGCCGGCCGGTCAGGGTCATGTTGTTTCAAGAACTCGACGCCGACAGCGCCTTCGACGGCGTCTGGGCGCAGGCAAGCCTTCTCCACGTCCCGAGGCCAGAGCTGCCCGATGTCTTCGCCCGCATCCGGCGCGCCCTGAGGACAGGCGGCATCATTCATGCGACCTTCAAGGCAGGCGATGTGGAAGGCCATGACGGCTTCGGGCGTTATTACAACTATCCCTCCGCCGAATGGCTTTCGGAGCTTTTGACGAAAGGCGGCTGGCGGAATATCGCCATTAGCGAAAGCGACGGCGGCGGCTATGACGGCAAGCCGACCCGCTGGCTGATCGTCGGCGCAGAACGGTAAAGGCCGGAGCTTTCGCCCCGGCGGTGCAGCACGCCTATTTTCTCACTCCGGCGCCTCAACGCGAGAAGGCAAACGCCGCAATTCTCTCATTTCATCGAGCAAGCGATCGACAATCCAGTGCCGCTGAGGCGGTATCGCATCAATCAGTTCGATAAACCCATTCTCAATGACATCACCCTTGAGCCACTCAAGGACGAGATGGCGCTTCTCCGGCGCGACGTCCTGCCAGAAGCAGCTGCCCCTGTAGAGGCTTTTAAGATCGGCGGTGGCGAGCTGAATGAAAGCATTGGGTGTCGGCTGCTTCACCCAAAGACTGAGGCATGCCTCGAACTGAAGATCGAGCTTTGCCATCGCCATTATCCAATCCCAAGCCGACGCATCGAAATCGGGATCCTGCAGCCTTTTGAAAGCCCAGGCCGAATAGACAAAATTCGCGACTGCTGTCTGCTCAGGTATCGGCCAATGCTGCCAGTCGCACAATAAAAGCTTGGAAGCAATGATCGGCGGCTCGAAACCATACGCGGAAGGGCTGAGGACGGCACAGTGGAGGATACGCGGCAGGAAGTGCTTGAAGTCATCAGCCGAACCAACTGTCGTTATCGCGCTTGCCGCATACCGACCCAGCTCTGTCGCATCTATCTCCCGCAAAGGCGCCGATTTGAGTGCAGCGAGAATTTTCTCGGCGTCGCGTAAGGGCGAAGCGTCCAGCGAAGATGGGAACGGATATTCCAGAAATGCTGGGTAGAGCGCCCCAAGGCTATCTTCCAGGTCTTGTTTTGCCGACCGCATGATCGCTTCAAACACATCAAATCCGATATAGCAGCTTCGACAACAGACGCACCAATAGCAAAAGAGGCCGGAGTTTTCACTCCGGCCTCCCTGTTTTATTTCACCGGAACCGCTTAGTTGACCGACTTGTCGACCAGCTTGTTCTTGCCGATCCAGGGCATCATGCCGCGCAGCTTGGCGCCGACTTCTTCGATCGGGTGGCTGTCGTTCAGGCGGCGGATGCCCTTGAAGCGCGAGCCGCCGGCGCGGTATTCCTGCATCCAATCGGACGTGAACTTGCCGGTCTGGATGTCCTTGAGGACGCGCTTCATCTCGGCCTTGGTCTCGGCAGTGATGATGCGCGGACCGGAGACATATTCGCCCCACTCGGCCGTGTTGGAGATCGAGTAGTTCATGTTGGCGATGCCGCCTTCATAAATCAGGTCGACGATCAGCTTCACTTCGTGCAGGCACTCGAAATAGGCCATTTCAGGCGCGTATCCGGCTTCGGTGAGCGTTTCGAAACCGGCGCGGATGAGCTCGACGAGACCGCCGCAGAGAACAACCTGTTCGCCGAAGAGGTCGGTTTCGCATTCTTCGCGGAAGTTGGTTTCGATGATGCCCGAACGGCCGCCGCCGACGCCGCAGGCGTAGGAGAGAGCGAGTTCAAGGGCGTTGCCCGACGGATTCTGGTGAACGGCCACGAGGCAGGGAACGCCGCCGCCCTTCTGGTATTCGCCGCGAACCGTATGGCCCGGGCCCTTCGGCGCGATCATCACGACGTCGACCGAAGCCTTCGCCTCGATGAGGCCGAAGTGGATGTTGAGGCCGTGGGCGAAAGCGATCGCGGCGCCATCGCGGATATTAGGCGCGATGTCGGCCTTGTAGATGTCGGCCTGCAGTTCGTCCGGGGTCGCCATCATCATCAGGTCCGCCCAGGCGGCAGCTTCGGCAACCGTCATCACCTTGAAGCCATCGGCTTCGGCCTTCTTGACGGTCGGCGAACCGGCCTTGAGTGCGATGACGACGTTCTGGGCGCCGCTGTCCTTGAGGTTCAGTGCATGGGCACGGCCCTGCGAACCATAGCCGATGACGGCGACCTTCTTGGCCTTGATGAGGTTGAGATCGGCATCACGATCGTAATAGACGCGCATTTGAAGTTCCTTCCCTTTGCTTGTCTTGTTGACTGTCATTAAAGCGGAATCAGCCGAGAACCGGCATCTCCGCCAGAACCTTGTCCGTGCCATAGAGCCTGAGGAAGGCGGTGACCGCCCTCTCCGCCTGGCGCGCGGTATCCTTGAGGCCTGGCTCGCCGAGCAGCATGCGCACATGCAGGTCGGAAACAACAAGGCCGTAAAGCGTATGATAAGCCTCGTCGGCATCGGAAAAACGCAGGAGCCCTGCCCTTTTGCCGGCATCGATCAGCGCCATGGCCCGCCGGTCGATCTGGCGGCGGCCGCGCTCCAGCAGCAGTTTGCCGAGTTTCGAGCCGTCGCGGTTCGACTGGCCGATCGCCAGCCGGTTCAGCGCCAGCGAGACGTCGCCGGCGAGCACCTCCAGCAAGTCACGCGCAAAAATGACCACATGGTCGTGCAGGCTGGCCGCCGTCAGTCGCTCGCCGTTGCGCTCGAAGGTGCGCACCTTGCTGGCCTGATAGGCGATCATCGCCGATAGCAGCCCGTCGCGATCGCCGAACCACTTGTAGAGGCTTTCCTTCGAGCAATTGGCGGCTCGCGCCACGCCCGAGGTCGTTAGCGCCTTCTCGCCGCCATCGACGAGCAACTGCAGCGCCTGCTCCAGAACGGCGTTCTGGCGCGGCGAAAATTCGCTCGGCTCTGCGGTATCGACGGACACGGTCATGGCTCCCATATACGTACCGTACGGTACGGTTCGTGAGGTTTATGCGATAATCCGATCAGGTCGTCAAGAAGCCTGGATAGTTTTTTTTTAATACGGGAAACCGCGATGAAACACCAGAATTGGATAGGCGCGAATCCTCGGCCATCGCATAATGTCGCGCTACACCATTTGCCCGGAGACTCCGATGTCACGCCTGTCAGCAGCTCTTCTCCTGCTCGGAGCAATCCTCCTTGGCGGCTCAAGCGCTCTCGCGCAGTCCGACAGCGACGTCTATAACCGCATTGAGGAACTGCACGGCGATGCCGCGGGCTTCGACAGGCCGCTGCGCCAACTCGTTCGAGCGATGCGCTCGGGCGACGCCGAGACCATCGCCGGCCTTGCCGAATACCCGCTGACGGTCAAGGCCAATGGCGAGAGCTACGACGTCGAGAGTGCAGAGGATTTCATCGACAATTTCGATGATCTCGTGACGCCGGAAACGCGCAGCGCCGTCGGGCGCCAGCAATACGAAGATCTCTTTGTCAACAGCGACGGCGTCATGCTCGCCGGCGGCGCCGTCTGGATGGGCGCGATCTGTGAGGACAACGCCTGCGAGGCGAGCCATTGGGCGATCATCGCGATCAATAACTGAAATCTGGCGATGAGGAAAAGCAGATGAAATACCATATAACAGCCGCAGTCATCACCGCAGCTCTCACCATCGCCGCAAACGCACAGGCGGCCGAAACGCGCTGCGGCTGGATTGAAAATCCGACGCCCGCCAACTGGTGGCTGGAGGATGCGGAGAACACCTGGACGATCATGACCCAGGGCGACGATGCCGGCGAGGTGGAAGGCATGGAGCTGATCTCCGACATATCCGAACATGAGTATGTGAGAACCAACGGCAATTACGGCTACGCCTGCGCCTGCATGAGTGTGGAGACGGACGGCAAGCAGCGCATCACGAAAATCCTCTCCTTCCGCCAGCTAAAGCTCGCCAAATGCCGTGCCGACAAGGCGCTGAAATTCCCCGGCTGATGAGCCGCGGCTTATAACGCCGTGGCGCAACCTGCCGGGATGGCGAAAGGCTCTGCCGGCACCGCCTTGTTGATCCTGTAAAGCTTGGCGAATCCGGCATCCTCGACGAGCGTCAGGCCGACCGGCATAAAGGTGCCAACATAGCGGTCGGGAATATCGGCATTGGCGACGAGGACGAAATCGAAACGACTGCGCCAATCTGACAGATAGGGTGTGAAGTCTCGATATTGCTGCATCATTGCCGGGCATGAAAGCACGCCGATCGAAAGCAGATTGCCCTCGGGAACCGCAATCTCAGACCAGGGCGTCAGAACGGATAACGGCTGCTTGCCTTTTGCCGTGAAGAGCGTCGGCACGAAAGCATGCGAGAAGGGCACGGCAAGCGTCGGCAGGTGCCGGAAAGTATCCAGCCCCCAGGCAAAATGCCGGTTGGAGTGGGCAAGACCGCTCACTGTCTCGGGTTCATGTCCCAGAGGCAGAACGGCGGCACCGGCCGGCGCCTTTTTAAGCACAGCCTCGACGGCAGCAACATCCTTCTGTGCCAGCCACCAGTTCCAGCCGACCCAGCCGGTGCGGCCGAAGACCGCGAAATTGATGACGAGCGCTAGCAGCAGCGCATGCCGGCGCGTGAGATTGGCAAAGGGGCACATCATCGCCATGGCGACGAGCGCCGTCATGATCGGAAAGCGCCAACTGATCCATCCGGTGCCGAGCATGTGGCGGGGCGAAACACAGGACAGAAGCAGCAGGCCGCAGGCGGTGACGGCAAGCCCCGCATGGATGCGGATGTCGCCCGCGCGGACGGCACGCGTGCAGATGAGGATCAGCGGCAGAACCAGCACGACATCCACTACCGGGACATAGGTCGTGATGGCGGAGAGCAGATTCATGACGATCAGGACGACGCCGTCGTTCCAGACAAGGCCAAGGCCGTCGCCACCGGCGTTGGGCAAAGCTGCCGTGTGAAGGTAAAGCGCGAGCGGCGGCAAGACGCAGGCGCCAAACGCCAGCACCAACCGGCCGGCGAGCCTCATCAGGCCCACCTTCGATCGCACGATATCGATGCGCCAGGAAAATTCGAGGCCGCAGACGATCGCCATATAGAAGCCAAGCGCGAAGATGTGCATCACTGTGAGCAGCAGCGCGGCGGCGAGCCGCCAGACAAAAACCAGGGCGGGATTTCTGCGCTGCAGCCGCAGATCGAGGCAGGCGAAGAACAAGGCCATGCCGAGGCCGATCTGGAAGTTGATGAAGCCGCCGATCATGGTGGCGCACCAGCTAAGCGACAGCATGGCGGTCTGCCAGTGATGCCGACCACCGAAAAGCGCGCGGTGCAGGCCGATTGCCCCGAGTGGCGGCAGCACGATCGCCAGGAAAAGCAAAGCCCGCGCAAGCCTGTCGGCGCCGACAAGCGGCCCCAGCCAGGTGGCCAGAACGTCGATCCCGACATTGGTGAAGGTGCGGTTCCAGTCGACCGCATAGATCTCAGGAAACGGTTGCTCGCCTATCCCGCCCGAAAGGAGCCAGATACGGGCGTAGTGATTGGCGTAATCGAGAACCGGTGGAAAGGGAAACAGGAGGACCAAAGCCGCGGCAAGCCCGACGAATGCGACGATCGCAACGGTGGAATCCTGCCTGGCGATCGATTCCTCAGGCCCGGCTGCGGCCACAGCAGGCGCGGCAATCCGCTCCATTATCCGATCCGGCCGTTCTTTTGCGAGCGCGGCGGCTCTTCGGATGCAAAGGCCGCATCCAGCGCGGCGCGCTTGTCGCTGGCGCTCATCTCCGAGAAAGCGATCGACAATTCTGACTGTTCACTGCCGCGGACGATCGTCTCGACCATGAACATCGGCCGCTTCTTGCTCTCTTGTACCAGACGGCCGAGATACTCGCCGATGATGCCGATGCAGATCAGCTGGATGGCGCTGAAGGCGCTGACGGCGGCCATGATCGACGACCAGCCGGTGACCGTTTCGCCTTCGAGCCAGCGAACGAAGGTGTAGACAAGCAAGGCGATCGCGACGCCGGCGCTCATCATGCCAAGCCATGTACTGATCCGCAACGGCGTCGTCGAAAAGCTGGTGATCGCATCCAGGGCAAAATTGATCATCTTGCGCAGCGGATATTTCGTCGTGCCAGCAAAACGAGGGTCCCGCTCGTAGGGGAGCGCTACCTGCCTGCCGCCGATCCAACTGACCATGCCACGGATAAAGCGATCGCGCTCCGGCATCGCCAGCAGGATGTCGACGACGCGGCGCCGCATCAGCCGGAAATCACCGGTATCGCGCGGGATGGTCACGGAAGCGAGCTTGGAGAGAGCCTGATAGAAAAGCGAAGCGGAGGCGAGTTTGAACCAGGTTTCGCCCTGGCGGCGCGTGCGCTGACCGTAAACGACGTCGGCGCCGCGCTCCATGATCGGCATCATCATCAAAAGCAGCTCGGGCGGATCCTGAAGATCGGCATCGATCAAAAGCACGCGCTCGCCCCGCGAGGCGGAAAGACCCGCCGTCGATGCCAGCTGGTGACCGTGATTGCGCAGAAGACGAACACCGAGCACCTGCGGCACATCTGCCGCCAGATCCGAAATGATCTCCCAGGTACGATCGGACGAGCCGTCGTCAACGAGAATGAGCTCGAAGGCATCGCCGGCAACGCTGTGAGCAGCGGCGGCAGCGCGGCGGCAGAACTCGCGCAGCCCTTCTTCCTCGTTGTGACAAGGCGCGACGATGGAAAGAAATGGGATTTGCGCCATGCTGACGTCGGTGCCTGCTTGATGTTTGGCGCCAGACTAGCGATGAAACGTCAAACATCCTTTAACGATTGGCTGCCGGTCGCAAGGCCGATTATTCCGCCGCCATGACCTCGCGGGCGCCGTCGATATCGCGGGCCGGCGAGGCGCCATAGAGGCGGCTGTATTCGCGGCTGAATTGCGACGGGCTTTGATAACCGACGCGGTGACCGGCCGTGCCCGCATCGAGCCGCTCCACGAGCATCAGACGGCGCGCCTCGTGCAGGCGAAGCTGCTTCTGATACTGCACCGGCGTCATCGCCGTGACCGACTTGAAGTGATGATGGAAGGACGACACGCTCATGCTGACGCGGTCGGCAAGGTCTTCGATGCGCAATGGCCGCGCGAAATTCTCCTTCAGCCATGCGACGGCGCGCGCGACCCTGTTGCTGTGGCTGTCTGCAGTGGCGATGTTGATCAGCCGCGCGCCATCCGGCCCGGTCAGCACCCGGTAGAGGATTTCCTGTTCGATCAGCGGCGCCATGGCAGGAATGTCGCCTGGACGATCGAGCAAGCGCAGCAGGCGGACGGCAGCATCCAGGAGCTCCGGCGGAGCGACGTTCACCGCCATCCCGCGCTGCCCGTCAGTATGGGCGGCCGGGCTCGGAATATCGATGCGGCTGAGCAACTCCAGCAGCTTTTCCGAGTCGATTGCCAGTCCCAGGCAGAGATGCGGAACCTCAGGGCTCGCCTCCGTGACGCGCCAGGCGACAGGCAGGTCGAGCGAGGTCAGCAGATAGTCCCCAGTCCCGTAGCTGATAAGTTCCGTACCGAGGCGCAGGCTCTTGGCTCCCTGCAGTACAAAGGCAAAACAAGGCCGGTAGCTGCTGTGCAGCGGATCGCTGGGCTTGGACCGACGGCTGATGTGAAGATTGCCGATATCAGTCGCGAACTCGCCGTCACCAGCCGCGAAGCGCATCGCGATATCGACAATCTCCTGATAGGGGCTGAAGGGCAAAGTCATGCGGTAACTCTTTCTGTCAACTGTCTGACGCCAGCGATACCGCTCTTATCTAGAGTGCCCTGGCCATTTCGCAAACAGGCCGACGCCTCACTTTTGCAGGATCGTGCAAAAAGCTGAGAGGATCGCTCTAACCCTCTGACGCAGTTCCGGGCAATAGTCCACCATCTCTTTCAACCCCCACCACAATCGAAAAGGATGGTTCCCATGCCTATTGCAAGAGGCTACGCCGCGACCGACGCTTCCAAGCCGTTGACCCCTTTCACCTTCGAACGCCGCAACCCGAACCCCGATGACGTCGTTATCGACATCAAGTTTGCCGGCATCTGCCATTCGGACATCCACACTGTCCGCAACGAATGGAAGAACGCCGTCTATCCGATCGTGCCGGGCCATGAGATCGCCGGCATCGTCTCGGCTGTCGGTTCCGATGTGACCAAATTCAAGGTCGGGGATCGCGTCGGCGTCGGCTGCTTCGTCGATTCCTGCATCGGCTGCGCCGAGCGCGACCTCGATCGCGAACAGTATATGCCGGGGCTCGCCGGCACCTACAACGACTTCGAAGCCGACCGCAAGACACGGACCCAGGGCGGCTATTCCGACTCGATCGTCGTTAGGGAAGGCTATGTCATGTCCATTCCGGACAATCTGCCGCTCGACGCCTCCGCGCCGCTGCTCTGCGCCGGCATCACACTTTACTCGCCGCTGCGCCACTGGAATGCCGGCCCCGGCAAGAAGGTCGCGATCGTCGGCATGGGCGGTCTCGGCCATATGGGCGTCAAGCTCGGCGCCGCCATGGGCGCCGATATCACCGTTCTCTCCCAGAGCCTTTCCAAGAAGGAAGATGGGCTGAAGCTCGGCGCCAAGGAATATTACGCCACCAACGACCCGGAAACCTTCACGAAACTCGCCGGCACTTTCGACCTGATCATCTGCACCGTCAGCGCCGAGATCGACTGGAACGCCTATCTCGGCCTCCTGAAGGTGGACGGTTCCTTCGTGGTGGTCGGCGCGCCGGAAAACCCGATCCCCGTGCATGCATTCTCGGTCATCCCCGGCCGTAAGAGCATTTCCGGCTCGATGATCGGCTCGATCAAGGAAACCCAGGAAATGCTCGACTTCTGCGGCGAGCACAACATCGTCTCCGAGATCGAGAAGATCAACATCCAGCAGGTCAACGAAGCCTATGAACGCGTCCTGAAAAGCGACGTCCGCTACCGCTTCGTCATCGACATCGCCTCGCTGGCAGCTTGAGAAAATGAGAGGCGGCTCGCGAGAGCCGCCTTTTTGATAACGGCATCCTCCATCCGTCCTCATGCTGAGGCTCTCGTGGACTGCAGCCGCAGCAGATATTCGACTGGTTTGAACGGATCGGGGCCTGAACGCTGGCGCGAACGTGGCGGGCCGGCCATCGGGGCATGATGGTCGAAAGAGGTTTCCATGGTCCCCGCCCCGCTCGTCAGGCCCGGCAATTGCTGCTGGACGCTCTGGATCATCGCGGACGCCATGGTGCCTTCCACCCAGGCCATGCCGTCGGCAATCACGGAACCCGTCATCGTCGCGGCAGATTTCGCAAGCAGGGTCAGCAAGCCGCTCAAGCTCTCCGCGGGCGCTTCGAGATGAAAGCGGTCGATCGGTTCGCATAGGACGGTTTGCGCGGCCGACAGTGCATCTGCCAGCACCCAAGGTGTCAGCTGCCGGAAATCGGCGGCGGTGCTTGTAGGCGAGCTGTGCCGGGCTGCCGTCATCGCCACGTGGCAATCGATGACCTGCCAGCCAAAAATGCCTTGCTTCAGCGTTTCGAACACGGTTTCTTCGACTGCCCTGTAAAAGCTGGCGGGCATCTGGCCCACCTCCACATCAAGTGCAAAGCTGTTGCCTGCCCCTTCTGGACGCGGTTCGACGCGTAGACCGACGGTGGCGAGAAATGGATTGGGCTCCTTGAAGAGGATCTGCAGGCCTTCCCCGGTTCCCATAAGCCTTTCCACCAAAATGACCGTGCTTTCCTCGAACCCAGCCTCGAGACCGAAATCCGTCAGCAGGGTCGATTGAACGACTTCCTTCTGCACCTCGCCATAGAGCGATACGAAGATTTCGTCGGCATCATCGTTCCGGCGCAGATTGATCAACGGATCCTGCTCGCCCATCTGGTTCAGCGCCAGCCAGAGGGCCGCCTTGTCGGAGGGCCGCCGGGCAAGGACGCGGGTTTCGAGGCTGGGCGGGGCAAACTGCGCCTGCCCGCCCGCGAGCAGGTCGGTGCCCACCACATCCCCGATGCGAGCGCCGGCAAGGCCGCTTACGCGCGCGATCTGCCCGGCGCAAAAGATTGCGGCGCCATGAACCCGGCCGGCCCCGAAAACCTCGATCGCCGTCACTCTTTCCGGGCCTTTGGGCAAATCCAGATGTTGCCGCAGCCGGACTGTGCCTGACGTCAGATACATATAGGCGAGCTTTTCACCGCCCCAGCCGCGTTCGATCTTGAAGATTGTTCCGGCAATCGGCCCGTCCGCATCGAGGCGCCGGCCGGGCAATATCGTCGCAATGGCCGATGTCAGGGCCGACACGCCGACGCCGGTCGTTGCCGCACCTGCAAAGACTGGATGCACCAGGCCGCTCGCGACCTGATCGCTCAGGCAGCGTCCAAGCCTATCCGCCGTCAGGCGATCGGGCGCCAAGACGTAATCGTCCAGCAGCGCCTCGTCGTTCTCCGCGAGAGCTTCGCAGAGCGGCGTGAAAAGCGGTTCGCATCCGGGAGCCAAAGCCTCCACCCTGGCAAGCCTGCTGCCGGCATCGATGACGGAAGACATGGCGATGGGGCGAACGAGCAATTGGCTGGCAATAGCCTTCAGCACGTCCTCAAGTTGCGCACCGAGACGATCGACCTTGTTGACGAACAAGATGAAGGGAACGCCAAGCCGCCGCAGCGCCCGCACCAGCACCCGTGTCTGGGCCTGCACACCTTCGACCGCCGAAACGACGACGACCGCGGCATCCAGCAATCCGAGCACCCGCTCGACCTCGGCGATGAAATCCGGATGACCGGGCGTGTCGATGAGATTGACGATCCTGTCGCCGATGGTGAACGACACCACCGCGGCTCTGATCGTGATGCCGCGTTGCCGTTCGAGCTCGAGAGTGTCCGTCTGTGTATTGCCGGTATCGACGCTGCCAAGCTTGTCGATGACGCCGGCGTCAAAAAGCAGTCTTTCAGTAAGGCTAGTCTTGCCTGCATCCACGTGGGCGAGGATGCCCAGATTCAAAGTGCGCATGAACCACCAACTTCTCAGAATTTCGAATGTGATTTTCGTGAGAAGTGAATCGGCGCATTGGAACCTCTACTCGCTGTAGCTACGGCTGGATGCGTAACCCCGGTGGTATCCGGAAGCCGCCGGGCAAATCCTAAGGGCGGATCCGAAGATATGTCAAGTTTGCCTATATCGCTGCTTCGAGGCTTAGGCTCTGGTGGACCGAGAAGAGCCTACCCCTCCTCCCGCATCGTCTCGCGCTGGGTGATCAGCCGGGCGCTGTGCTGGCCGCTCAGATAGATCCACAGCCAGCTCCAGGCGACGGAGAAGCGCGAGCGGGTGCCTATCAGGAAGTAGATATGGGCAAGACCCCAGATCCACCAGGCGATCCAGCCCTTCAGCTTGATCCGGCCGAAATCGATGATCGCAGCGCTCTTGCCGATCGTCGCCAAGCTGCCCTGATGCCAGTAGCGGAAGGGCGCCGGCGTCGGTTTGCCGGATATGCGGGCGCGGATCACCTTGGCGACGTATCCGCCCTGCTGCTTGGCGGCGGGCGCAATGCCTGGCACCGGCTTGCCGTCCTCGCGCATGACCGATGCGGTATCGCCGACGACGAAGACCTCGGGCAGCCCCGGCGCGCTCAGATCCTTCTCGACCACGACGCGGCCCGCTCGGTCCGCCGCAACGCCGAGCCACCTTGCCGCCGGCGAGGCGGTGACGCCGGCTGCCCAGACGATCGTCCGGCTGGCAACGAAGGTCTCGCCGATCTTCACGCCGTCGGCGTTGCATTCGGTCACCGGCTTGCCGAGATGGATCTCGACCCCGAGCTTCTCCAGCGCCTTCTGCGCATAGGCCGAAAGCTCCTCGGCGAAGGTCGGCAACACCCGCGGGCCGGCCTCGACCAGCACGACGCGGGTCTTGCGCGTGTCGATGTTGCGGAACTCCTTGGGCAGCGTGAAATGCGCGAGCTCGGCAATGATGCCGGCCAACTCGACGCCGGTCGGCCCGGCCCCGACGATAGTGAAGGTCAGCAGCGCGTCGCGCACGGCAGGATCGCTCTCCATTTCCGCCTTCTCGAAGGCGAGCAGCAGGCGCCGGCGGATCGTCGTCGCGTCCTCCAGCGTCTTCAGGCCCGGCGCCACCGGCTCCCATTCGTCATGGCCGAAATAAGCATGCGTCGCCCCGGTCGCCAGCACCAGCGTGTCATAACTGAGAGTCATGCCGTTGCGTAGGGAAACCGTCTTGGCGCCACTATCGACGCCCGTGACCTCGCCGAGCAGCACCGTTACGTCAGGCCGGTCGGCATAGAGGCGCCGGATCGGCCAGGCGATCTCGGAGGTGGAGAGAATGGTGGTCGCCACCTGATAGAGCAGCGGCTGGAAGAGATGGTGATTGCGCCGGTCGACCAGCGTGATCTTGACGCCGGCACATCTCAAGCCGTTGACGAGCTGCAGCCCGCCGAAACCGCCGCCGACAACGACGACATGATGATCGCTCATGACCTACCCCTTTTGCGCCATTTCGCTCAAAGCCAATGTGGCCTTCGCCGCGATGGTTGCAACTGCCGTTTCGGCATAGCTCCCCTGCATCCCGGTCGGTGGAGCTGGCTCAATCGGCATACCCAACGGGAATTGCCGTGCCGCCTTTCAGAAGCTCCATCGAGATCGAGGCCGAGACGTCGAAGAGTTCGATCTTGCGCACGATCTGCTTGTAGATCACATCGTAATGCTCGACGCGCGGCAGCACGATCTTCAGGATATAATCGTGGTTGCCGGTCAGCCGGTGCGCTTCGACGATCTCCTGAATGTCGCTGATGATCCGGCGGAAGGTCTCCGTCCATTCGTCGGAATGGTGCGCCGTCTTGACCAGCGCGAAGACCGTCGTCGGCACGCCCATCTTTCCCCGGTCGAGCACGACGATGCGCCGGGCGATATGGCCGCTCTCCTCAAGCCGCTGGATACGCCGCGAGCAGGCCGATATCGAAAGTGCCACGCGCTCGGCAAGATCGGTCACGGATATGCCCGCATCCTTCTGCAGCATGTCCAGAATGCGTCTGTCGCGATCATCAAGCATGCGTCGACATAAACCTCTCGCCTATTTTTTGCATGATTTCATAAAATGATGCAAAGTTCTATCACAGATCTGACGCAAGAGACAAACAAAGCAAACACGTCGCGTCGGGATTGCGGCATCATTTTCGAAAGTTCAGAAGCATGGAGAGCATGAAGAAATGGAAACGATCGGCCTTATCGGCGGCATGAGTTTCGAAAGTTCGGCGGTCTATTACCGTGTCGTCAACGAGATGGTGCGTGATCGCAAGGGTGGCCTCGCCTCGGCCGAACTCATCCTGCATTCTGTCAATTTCGAGGAGATCGTCGCGCTTCAGAAGGCCGGCGACTGGGATATGGCCGCCCGTCGCCTCGCCGACGTGGCTCTGCGCCTGCAGATCGCCGGCGCCGGCTGCATCCTGATCTGCACCAACACCATGCATCTGATCGCCGACAAGGTCGCGGAGAAGATCTCCGTGCCGCTGATCCACATCATCGACGAGACGGCGAAATCGCTGCATGCGGCCGGCCGGAAGCGCCCGCTGCTGCTTGCTACCCGCTACACGATGGAGCACGGCTTCTATAGCGACCGCATGAAGAGCCTCGGCCTCGACATCATGGTTCCCGATGCCGGCGACCGCACCACCGTGCACGACATCATCTTCGACGAACTCTGCGCCGGCAAGGTGCTGGACAGCTCGCGCGACAAGCTGATGGCGGTAATATCACGCGCCATCGACAACGGCGCCGATAGCATCATCCTCGGCTGCACCGAGATCTGCCTGATCCTCGACCCCAACCACCTGCCGCTGCCAGGCTTCGACACCACAGCGATCCATGCGCGGGCGGCGGTCGATTTCGCGCTGGGAATGGACGAGGCAGCAGAAGAGGAAGCCGCCTGATATTGCCACGTTAGTTGACTCAGTCCACTAAATGCAGGACAAGATTTCCATCTGGAGATCTTTGCCGGACTGCTGACAACGTCGGCCAACTCCTCTTTCGTCATGCTCGGGCTTGTCCCGAACATCTGCAACCGGTGCAGCAGATCCTCGGCACAAAGGCCGAGGATGACGCCGAGTAAAGAGCGAGGTTTGTCAACAAACTGGCAAAGATCTCCATCTGGAGATCTTTGCCATGCCCGATATCGCCCTCATCGAAACCGCCCGCGATTTCAACCGCTTCTATACGAACTTCCTCGGCCTGCTGAACAAGGCCTATCTCGACACGCCCTTCACGCTGACCGATGCCCGCATCCTCTTCGAGGTCGGCTCGCATGAGGGCATCAGCGCTGTAGCGCTTGCCCGCGACCTGCAGCTCGACCCGGCCTATCTCAGCCGCATCCTCAAGCGTTTCCGCGCCGAAGGGCTGATCGAAACCAGCCCCGATCCGGCAGATCTTCGCAGCCAGGTCATCATTGTCACCGATCGGGGACGAGAGACGTTCGAGGAACTCGGCCGACGCTCCAATGCGCAGATCGCCGCCCGTTTCGATCGCTTGGCGACTGGCGAACCGGAGGCAGCGGTCTCCGCCATGCACACGATCCGCGCCCTGCTCGACCCGGCGGCAAAGCCCGCACCGGCCATCATCCGCGCCCACCGCGCCGGCGATATCGGCTGGATCGTTCAGAGCCAGGGCCGCTTCTATGCCGAGGAATATGGCTGGGACCTGCGCTTCGAGGCGCTGGTCGCCGAGGTCGCCGGAAAATTCCTCGCCAATTTCGATCCGGCCAAGGAATATTGCTGGATCGCCGAACGCGGCGGCGTCAATGTCGGCTCCGTCCTCGTCACCAATGGCGGCGACGACATCGCCAAGCTCCGCCTGCTCTATGTCGACAAATCAGCCCGCGGCCTCGGGCTCGGCAAACTGCTGGTCGACGGATGCATCCACTTCTCCAGGGATAAAGGCTACCGCGAACTCTCGCTCTGGACCAACGACATGCTGGAGACCGCCCGCGCCATCTACGTCAAGACAGGATTTCGCCTTGTCTCCGAGGAGAGACATCGCATGTTCGGCCCCGAGGCGAACGGCCAGAACTGGGTGCTCGATCTCTGAATTTGTTGCGTCGCAGAAATTTCACTTGATTTGGAAACGGTCATTCCCTAATTAGGGCGCCATGACCGACGCCACCCTCACATCCGAAGCAAAGACCCGCAGCCGCGGCCGTCCGCGCGAGTTCGATATGGACGCAGCACTCGATGCGGCGCTGCGCGTCTTTTCCGAACGCGGCTACCACGCCGCCGCCATCAGCGAATTGACCGAAGCAATGGGCCTTGCTTCGGGGAGCATCTACAAGGCATTCAAGGACAAGCGCGGGATCTTCCTCGCTGCTTTCGCCCATTATCGAAAACTCGGCCGACGGCGGCTGGAAGCGATGATCGCGTCTGCGAAGACCGGTCGCGAGAAGGTCTTCCAGATGGTGATGTATTATACCGAGCTCTCCTATGGCGAAGCCGGCCGCAAAGGCTGTCTCGTCGTTGGCGGCGCCAACGACTTCGCCCTGCTCGACGAGGAAGCCGCTGCCCACGTCGTGACTGCCTTTGCCGCGGACGAAAAGCTGATGGCTGATCTTATCCGCATCGGCCAGGCAGACGGCACCATTCCGAAGACGGTAGACCCGGATACCGCCGCCCTCGCCTTCCTCTGCTTTACCAAGGGCCTACGCGTCATCGGCAAAACAGGACGCAGCAGGGAAGAGATGCTGTCCGCGGCCGAGGCCGCGATGAAGCTCGTGACCTGAAAAGTCCGCACCGTGGACGAGAGAAATACCGGCATTCGGTCAAGGATCGGGTGGCCGCAGCCAGCTTTTTTGCATTCAATTCTTTCAATCTTTGAATACCGGAGCTTCTGATGAGCATTTCAGCCACCACGCCGGACGAGGCCATTCCCAGGGCGCTATCTCCCTGGCTCACCTTCCTTTTCGCCGCCGCCTGCGGGCTGGTGGCCGCCAATCTCTATTACGGCCAGCCGCTCGCCGGCCCGATCAGCGCCGATCTCGGCTTCACGCCTGCCGCCACCGGCCTGATCGTCACACTGACGCAGATCGGCTACGGCCTCGGCCTGCTGCTGATCGTGCCGCTCGGCGACCTCACCGAAAACCGCCGTCTGGTGTTGATGCTGATCGCCGTCTCCGCCGTCGCGCTCATCGGCGCGGCGCTGTCTTCGACGCCCACAACCTTCCTCGTCGCCTCGCTCTCTATCGGTCTTTCATCGGTCGCAGTTCAGGTCCTGGTTCCCTTTGCCGCCAACATGGCGCCTGATGCCACCCGTGGCCAGGTCGTCGGCAACGTCATGAGCGGCCTGCTCTGCGGCATCATGCTCGCCCGCCCCTTCGCAAGCTTCGTCGCCGAGGCCTCTTCCTGGCATGTGGTCTACTACGTCACTGCTGGCGTCATGCTCGTGCTCGCCGTCGTGCTCCGCGCTAACCTGCCGGTCCGCCGGCCGACGACCAGGCTACGCTACGGCGAACTGCTCGCCTCCATGGGCCACCTGGCACTGACCTCGCGGGTGCTGCAGCGCCGGGCGCTCTATCAGGCCGGCATGTTCGGCGCCTTCAGCCTGTTCTGGACGACGACGCCGCTGCTGCTCGCAAGTCCCGCCTTCGGCCTGACACAGAACGGCATCGCCCTCTTCGCCCTCGCAGGTGCTGCCGGCGCCATCGCCTCGCCGATTGCCGGCCGGCTTGCCGATCGCGGTATGACGAAGATCGCCTCGACGCTTGCCATGCTGCTCGGCATGGCTGCCTTCCTGATCGGCCATTTCGCCGGCGACGGCTCGCTTGGCGCTTTGCTGCTCTTGACGGCGGCAGCGATCCTTCTCGATTTCGGCGTGACGACCAATCTCGTCTGCGGCCAGCGCGCCATCTATGCGCTGAACCCGGAACATCGCAGCCGGCTCAACGGCCTGTTCATGGCGACCTTCTTTGCCGGCGGCGCACTGGGCTCAGCACTCGGCGGCTGGGCCTATGCGACCGGCGGCTGGACGATGACGGCGTGGATCGGCTTCTGCTTCCCTGCGCTGGCCTTCCTGCTGTTCCTGACGGAAGGACGCGGCAAGTAAGGCAACATCAGAATTCAGGATTGAACGTCTAAAACCTTGACAGAGCCAACTTTTGGATGCCCACCTCCAGGAGGCAGCGTATTCATCCGTTTGAGAGCTGCAGAATTTTCGCCTTTTTGCATGGGATTCCGGCATGGAGATAGACGAAGAGAAAATCGACGATGCTGTGCTTGCATTGTTATGGCTGACGCTGCATGACGGAGACCGTGCCTGGAAAGGTTTTGACTGGGGCGTGATGGACCGTTTGCATCAGAAAGGTCTGATTGCAAATCCCGCGGGCAAGGCCAAGTCTGTGGTTCTGAGCGACGAAGGTTTGCGACGATCGGAGGAATTATTCCGCGCTCTGTTTATGCGATCGACGTGATGATCGCTCTTCCTGATTTATCAGCGGCCCTAGCTGTTGTGAGAATCGAACTGAGAACGGGCGGCGCGAACGGCATCATGGTTTGCTTCCGCCCAGTTCAACAGTTGCGCCAGCGTCTGGTAAAGCGAGCGGCCGAGTTCGGTCATCGAATATTCCACACTCGGCGGCTTGGTCGGGAACACCTCGCGGTGGATGTAACCGTCCCTCTGCAGGTCGCGCAGCGTCTGCGTCAGCATGCGCTGCGAAATATCAGGGATCATCCGCCGCAGCTCGCCGAACCGATAGGGCCGATCCGCCAGCACATCGAGGAGCAGCGTCGACCATTTGCCGCCGATCTGCTGCATCATGTCCCTGACCGGGCAGTTGCCGAAATCGAGGCCGGCAAGATCGATCTCGCGCCGCGTCCCCGGCATCCTGTTCTTCAAACTGAGGACTGCACCGCTCATCTGCTGGTTCCCTTTTGGTAACGTACAGCCGAAAAACTGCCTCCTTTACACCGTCAAGTCAATTCCTATTCTAGTGTTACTCTCTTTTTGAGACCACCAGCACAACACAGAAGGAAACGACGTATGAGCGAAACCATCCTGGTCACCGGCGCTGCTGGGCAGCTCGGACAGCGTGTCATCCATCACCTCATCGAGACCTACAAGATCGCCCCCGGCAGCATTGTCGCGGCAACGCGCAGCCCCGAAAAGCTCTCCGAACTCGAAAAGAAGGGTGTGGTCACCCGCAAGGCCGATTTCGATGACGCGGCCGGTCTGGAGGAGGCTTTCGCCGGCGTCGACCGGTTGCTGATCATCAGCACCGATGCGCTCGACACCCCCGGCAAGCGCCTTGCCCAGCACCAGGGTGCCGTCGCGGCGGCAGTCAAAGCAGGCGTCAAGCACATCGCCTACACCTCGATGCCGGCGCCGGACAATTCGCTCGTCACCTTCGCGCCCGATCATCTCGGCAGCGAAAACGCCATCAAGTCAAGCGGCATCGCCCATACGATCATCCGCGATGCCTGGTACCACGACAACTATCTGCACGGGATGCCGCACAATCTGCAGGGCGGCAAATGGTACAGCGCCACCGGCGACGGCAAGATCTCCACCATCTCGCGTGACGACTGCGCGTTGGCGATCGCCGCAGCCCTTGCCTCCGGCACATCCGAGAGCGCCACCTATACGCTGACCGGCGCGCAATCGCTGAACAACCGGCAGATCGCCGCCATCGTCTCCGACGTCGCCGGCAAGCCGCTCGCGGTCGTCGACGTCAATGATGAGCAGCTCGGTCAGGGTATGCTCGGCGCCGGCCTCCCCGGTTTTGTCGCCGACATGCTGGTCTCTGCCGACGCCAACACCCGCGCCGGCAAGTTCGACATCGTCACCGAAGACTTCACCAAGCTGACCGGCAAACAGCCGCAGCCGCTGAAGGATTTCTTCGTGGAGCACAAGGCGGCGCTGACGACTTCAGGCAATGCTGCGCATTGAAGCCTTTCGCTGTGTCCCTGCGCTAGTCGCAGGGATGAGCGAACTCCGATTCTGGATCCCTCATCAGGTCAGATGAGTCGCTCACGGCGCAGCCGCGCCGTGGCTGGATTCCTGTGACAGGCACAGGAATGAGGGAGGGTGAATTAAACGCCTTCGCCAAAATTTCCCGTCGACATTGAGACAACGGTTGATGGGAAGCGCTACCTCTCCCATCCTCATTCCTGTGCCTGTCATAGGAATCCAGCGCGCCCAAGTCCTTGGGCGCGGGAGACTCTTCCTTCAAGACGCACTGTCTGACTCAGGGCCCAAAACGTAATAACCCGCTTCCAGTCAAAGCGTTGAAGAAAACGACCTTCCTCAAACCACCTGCCCGCAAGCCCGGCAGAAGCGCCGCACCGTTTCCGCCATGCCGTATTCCAGCGCATCGGCGGTCAACCCATGACCGATCGAGACCTCGGCAAGCTGGGGAATGCGCCTGACCAGCGCCGGCAGGTTTTCGACCGTCAGATCGTGGCCGGCATTGACGGCGAGGCCGATTTCAAGGGCCGCATCCGCCGTCCGTCCAAGCGCTTCAAGGATCGGGCCTGCCCGCTCCGGTGCGTCGAAGCAACCGCCATAGGGGCCGGTATAGAGTTCGATCCGATCGGCGCCGACCGCCTTGGCGATCTCAACCGCCTGTGCGTCCCCGTCACCATCGGCAAACAGCGACACCCGGCATCCCATCGTCTTCAGCCGCGCGACGGCATCGGTCAGGAACGCCTGGTGCTTGCGGAAATCCCAGCCGTGATCGGAGGTCGCCTGGGCGGGATCGTCAGGCACCAGCGTCACCTGCTCGGGTGCCGCGCCGGCGCAGAGTTCGAAGAATTCCTCTGTGGGATAACCCTCGATATTGAACTCGGTCTTGGGGAATTCGTCGTCGATCAGGTTGCGGATCACAGGCAGGTCGGAAAAGCGGATGTGCCGCTGGTCGGGGCGCGGATGCACCGTCAGCCCGCTCGCACCGGATTTCAGCGCGATACGCCCGAGCGCTTCGACGCTCGGCCAGGGCAGGTCGCGCCGGTTGCGCAGCATCGCGACGGCGTTGAGGTTCACGGAGAGCTTGGCGGGCATGGCGAGATCCATCGGTCACGGAAATGGGAGGCCTGCTTTTAAGCCAAGTGCTCCGCGATGGCCAACGAGATTCACAAATGGATGCGATGCCAATCGCTGATGGGCACCGAAATTACGCTGAGCATTTGCCGCACGCGTACCGCAGATAGTAAATCCCGTCACCTTTGAAGAGAACCGCGAGATCCCGCAGTGCAGCACAGGTTTTTGTGCAACACACCCAAGGACCCGGCAAAATATGCCGGTAAAGTTGCTATCCCATTTAAAAGAGATTATTTTTAGCACTTATAAAAAAGATCATTCACGCATAACGTGGAGATCGTATTGCGTAGAGTACGCCGCGTACTGCTTCTTTCCCAATGAGAAAAACGCCTAGAGGAAACCCCACTCGCCGCGCATGGGAAGCAACTGGCAAAGCCGCATGAGGTGCAACAACATGCCCCAGGAGGGTTCATGCCAGACGGTTCCAAACGCCTGTTTGCCACCGCCGGTATCGCTTCGGAGGCCCGATCGAGATATCGGTTCCTGCCTTCAGCCGCGCTGCCGCCGGATCTACCTGATGGTCCGGTGCCTATTGCCGACATGGCAAACGCATTCGGCGTCACACACAGGACACTGCATTTCTATGAAGAGAAAGGGTTGATTTCAGCCAACCGCATCGGCCTGATGAGGGTCTACGGCCAGGACGATGTGATGCGCATGGCCGTGATCACGGTCTGCCGCGATACCGGTATGCCGATCGCCGTCATCCAGGAACTGATGGGCGAACTCCGCAACGCTGATTCGCAGGAGACGGCCGAGGCAATGTTCCGCGAGGCCCTGCAGGTGCGCAAGCGCGAACTGACGGCAGAGATGTCGACGCTGCACCGCCAGCTCCAGCAGGTCGGCGACCTCCTGGACTACGACGGCAGCATCGAGGAGCCGCCGTTAAACGACAATCAGGACAGTGCAAGCCTGACCGCACAGGAGCGGCGTTGCCTGGAACTGATGGCCGAGGGTTATTCCACCCAGCGCATCGCCCGGGCGCTCGACCTGAAGCATGACGAAACCCGTGACCTGGAGGCCGGAATCATCCTGAAATTCCGCGCCAACAACCGCTTCCAGGCCATCGCCAAGGCAGTTCTGCTCGGCATCGTGCAGGCTTAGTACCATCCGCCCAAGATACGGCCGCCACCGTTTCTTCCTCACCACTCCAGATGGCGAATGAGACCTGGTCGCAGGTGCGACCGGGAATCAGCGGACGATCGTCAGCGTCTCTGCCGCGCGCGTGATTGCTGTATAGAGCCAGCGTTCCCGGGTATCGCGAAACGCCCAGCTCTCGTCGAAGAGCACGACATCGTTCCATTGCGAACCCTGCGCCTTGTGAACGGTCAGCGCGTAGCCGAAGTCGAACTCGTCGTAGCGTTTGCGGGTGTTCCAGGGAATCTCGCCCTCGACATCCTCAAAGGCCTGCTTCAGCAGTTTGATCTTGGCCGCTCCCCGGTCCATGTCGTCATCCTCAGGGCGGACGAGCAGATTGATGCCGGGCTTCGTCGTTTCCTTGGACGAGGTCATCACCTGCCAGAGCGAACCGTTGAGCAGGCCCTTGGCCGGATCGTTCCGCAGGCAGACGAGCTTGTCGCCGGTCTGCGGATAATCGGCATTGAAGCCTTTCAACTCACGCAGGCGCTGATTGTAGCGCCGCCGCGTGCGATTGGTGCCGACGAGCACCTGATCGGCATCGAGCACCAGCTGCTGCGTCACCTCGTTCTTCGAGATCACCTTGGCCGTGCCGTAATCGCCGTACATCACCTCATTGCCTTCGCGCACCTGCATGGCGAGCTTGATGATCGGATTGTCGCGCGCCTGCCGGTGGATATCGGTGAGCAGGTAGTCCGGATCCTGATTGGTGAAGTAGCCGCCGCCTGTGACCGGCGGCAGCTGGCCGGGATCGCCGAGCACCAGGATCGGCGTGCCGAAGCTCATCAGATCCTTGCCGAGCGCCTCGTCCACCATCGAGCATTCGTCGACGATGATCAGCGCCGCCTTGGCGACCGGGCTTTGCCGGTTGATCGAAAACATCGGCGCGATCGAGGTCTTGCCTGTTTCCTCGTCTTCCACGGCCTCCTCGCCGCGCGGCCGATAGATCAGCGAATGGATCGTCCGGGCGTTGGAGGCGCCGCGCGAGCGCAGCACCTGCGCCGCCTTGCCGGTGAATGCGGCAAACAGCACGTCGCCGTCGACATTTTCGGCAAAATGCTTGGCAAGCGTCGTCTTTCCCGTTCCGGCGTAGCCGAACAGGCGAAAGAGCGGCGAGCGCCCTTCCTTCAGCCATTTCGAAACAGCCTTCAGGGCTTCATCTTGTTGCGGCGCAAATTGCATGATCGTAGGACTTGGCAGGATTCGCGGGATTTAGGCAAGGCGGAAAACGGCAAATCGCCCGGCCGGACGATCATCAGTTCCACTGCCGGTCCGCGCCGCTGGCGCACATCGACGGGTCCTGCCCCATAGCTCCGGTGAGAAAATCCAGAACCGTCTTGACGCGCAGCGGCATGTTGCGCCGCGAGGGATAGACGACGGTAACCGGCAGCCGGCTCGGCTGGAAATCCTTCATCACGGGGACCAGCCGGCCGGCGGCGATATCGGGCATCGCGATGATGTGCGAAAGCACCGCAAGACCCGCGCCGGCAAGGGCTGCCCGGTGAATGGCGACGGCATTGCAGGCGGTCAGCCGCGGCGAGATCCGGACCGATATGTCTTCCGAACCGTTCGAGAAGGACCAGGTATTGGCCTCGCCTGCCCTGTTGTAGCACAGGCATTCATGGTCCTTGATCTCCTTCGGTGCGCGGGGAGCCGCCCTGCGTGCGAGATAGGCGGGAGATGCAACGAGGAAGGCGGTCGTCCAGCCGATCCGCCGGCAGACGAGGCTGCTGTCGGCGACCTGGCCCAAGCGCACTTCGAGATCCAGGCGCTCCTCGATCATATCCGAGCCCTGCTCCCTGAAGATGAGTTCGACCGAGAGCTTCGGATGGGCGGCGAGAAGATCGCCGAGCCGCTCGCTGAGATAGAGGCCGAGTGGTGCTGGAACGCTGAGCCTGACCTTTCCCGAGGCCGTGGTTCCGTCAGATCCGGCCGCATCGCCGAGCTCCTCAACCGCTTCGAGAATCCGCAGCGCCATCGGCAGCATCCGCTCCCCCTCTGCCGTCAGCGACAGGCCGCTCGTCGTGCGATGCAGGAGGCGGGTGTTGAAATGGCCCTCGAGGGCTGCAACCTGTCGCGAGACCGCCGGCTGCGTCACGTCGAGATCGTGCGCCGCCGCCGAAAACGAACCCGTCTCCACGACGCGCTGAAAGGTCCGCAATGCCGAAACGATATCCATCCCCTGTCCCTCATACTTTTGCGCATAGGCTTTATGCAGCCAGACTAAGCGAGAATGGCTTTACAGTCCAGCAATTAAGGATATCTTCTATCCATAAGGATATTTAATGTCCTTAATTAAAGGAGAGACACATGACCCAGCGACTGAACTACGCCCAACAGTCCCCCGAGCTTTTCAAGAAATTCATGGAATTCAGCATGGCGCTGAAGAGCAGCGTGATCGACGAGAAGCTGCAGGCCCTCGTCGAGGTCCGCGCTTCGCAGATCAATGGATGCGGCTTTTGCCTGGATATGCATGTGAAGCAGGCCAAGATCCTCGGCGAGACGGAACTGCGGCTCTACCACGTCGCCATCTGGCGGGAATCGAACCTGTTCATCCCCCGCGAGCGTGCAGCCCTTGCCTGGACCGAAGCACTGACGAAGCTTCCCGAGGGCGGCATTCCCGACGAGATTTACGAACGGGTGCGCGGCCAGCTTTCCGAGAAGGAGATCTCGGATCTGACTTTCGTCGTCATGGCGATCAACGCCTGGAACCGCGTCAATGTCGGCTTCAAGACCGTGCCCGGCACGGCCGACAAGGCCTACGGCCTCGATAAGGCTGGCCTGAACTAAACCGCGCAATTCATTGAGAAGATTCACCTTTGACGCTGCCGTACCACGGCAGCGAACGGAGATCCATTATGAAAATCGTTGTCATCGGCGGAACCGGCCTTATCGGTTCGAAGACTGTCGAACGCCTGCGCAAACGCGGCCATGACGTGATTGCCGCCTCGCCGAACTCCGGCGTCAACACGATCACGGGAGAAGGACTGGCGGAGGCGCTCTCGGGCACCGAAGTCGTGCTCGACCTCGCCAATTCGCCGTCCTTCGAGGATAAGGCCGTGCTCGAATTTTTCGAGACCTCGGGCCGCAATCTTCTCGCCGCCGAAAAACTCGCCGGCGTCAAGCACCATATCGCCCTCTCCGTCGTCGGCACCGAGCGTCTGCAGGAAAGCGGCTATTTCCGCGGCAAGCTTGCCCAGGAAAAACTGATCAAGGCATCGGGCATTCCCTACACCATCGTCCATTCGACGCAGTTCATGGAATTCCTCGGTGGCATCGCCCGATCGGGAACGGTCGGCCAGACGGTCCACCTGTCGCCGGCCTATGTGCAGCCGATTGCTTCCGACGACGTGGCGGACGCCATGGCGGACGTGGCCCTCTCTGCTCCCGCCAACGCGACGCTCGAGATCGCGGGTCCGGAACGGGCGCGCCTCAGCGAGCTCGTCGCCCGCTATCTGAAGGCCATGAAAGACCCGCGCACCACCGAGGCTGATGTCGAGGCGAGATATTTCGGCGCAAGACTGAATGATCAGTCGCTCGTTTCCGACAACAACCCGCGGCTCGGCTCGATTACCTTCGAGCAGTGGTTCGCAAAGTCCATCCAGCCGACATGACTGACGTGCCCTCGAGACGCGACCGCTCGGGCGCGTCTTCCCCCGACCCAGCAACCATGGAGATTCCGATGATCAGAACATTTTTCCTCGCCGCCGCCCTCGCCTTTCCGGCTGCCACCGGCGTCAGCGCCCGTGACAGCAGCGAGTCTGCGAAGGTGACACTCGTCTATGAGCACGAGCTTCCGAACGTGCCGGGTAAGAGCATCAAAGGCGTGCTGGTCGAATACGGCCCGGGCGGCTTCTCCGAAGGCCACACCCATCCCGACACCGCCTTCATCTATGCCACCGTGCTCGAAGGAGCGATCCGCAGCCAGGTCAATGACGGCCCGGTCAAGGTCTATCATGCCGGAGAGAGCTTCTCCGAAATGCCGGGCGACCGTCATGGCGTCAGCGCCAACGGCAGCGAGACCAAGCCCGCCCGCCTGCTCGCCGTCTTCGTCGTCGAGACCAACCAGAAAGAGCTGACCTATCCGCTCAAGAAGTGACGATCCGCATTACAGCGCCGCGCGTCTTTCAGACGCGCAAAGGACGCTGTAACACTTTGAATCTACGCATCGTGCTTTCCGAAAATCGGTTCCGATTTTCGGGCCGATGCGATACCGCCCGCGCAGGCCTGATGCTTGCGCGGGCGGCCGAGATGCTGAATCATGTACGGCCCGCACCCCGGAGACAGAGAGATGATTGACGACGCCCTCTTCGGCAAACCTCTGATATCCTTGATAACAGTCGGATTCGCCGGAATCGTCGTCTGGCATCTGCTCTCCCGCCACCGGCCGACGACGCGGCTGGTGGTGCAGATCCTCTTCTTTGCAGTGATGACGCTGATCCTCGTCGGCAGCGGCATCGAACCCCACCGGTTTCAAGGATATGAGTCCGAGGACCCGCGGGCCCTGCTCGTCATCGTCGCAAAAACCCTCTGGTGGATCCATCTAGCATGGGCCGTCATCGGTTTTATCAGGCTCTATCTGGTGCTGGAGGGCAGTCCGCGAGAGGCCCGCCTGCTCCAGGATCTGGTCATCGGCGTCGTCTATATCGGCATGGCCCTGTCGGTTCTGGCCTTCGTCTTCGGCGTGCCGATCGGAACCCTCGTCGCGACCTCGGGCGTGGTCGCCATCATTCTCGGCCTGGCGCTGCAGAACACGCTCGCTGATGTCTTCTCCGGCATCGCTCTGACACTCGGCCGGCCATACATCATCGGCGACTGGATCCTTCTCAGCGACGGCACCGAGGGACGCGTCGTCGAAAGCAACTGGCGTGCGACACACATCCTGACCAGCGGCAACAATGTCGTCGTTCTGCCGAACAGTTTTCTGGCAAAGCTCGGTCTGACGAATGTCAGCCGGCCGGACGAGAGCCATCTCCTGATCCTCACCATCCGCATCGCCCCGACGCGCATGCCGGCATCGGTCCGCCACGTCATGGCAACGGCTCTTGCGAGCTGCAATTCGATCGTGCGCGAGCCGCCGCCGGTCGTGGCACTGAAGGGGCTGGATGCCACGGCGCTTGAGGTCGAGCTGCAGTTTCGGGTGACAAGCCCGAGCCAGCGGGTGCCGGCGCGGAACGAGGTGCTCGATCTCGTCTATCGCCATTGCAAATCCGCCGGCCTGCTGCTGGCCATTCCGCCCTCGGCGACGGTGCTGACCGCCGATCTGCCGACGGAAGAAAGCGCAAAGCCGCCGAGCGTAACGCCGCTCGCCCTGATCGAGGCCATTCCGGTCTTTACGACGCTGACATCAGATGAAAAGCGCAGGCTCGCCGAAACCACGACTGTCCGGGAGTTCCGCAAGGGCGATGTGATCGTGCAGGAGGACGAAATGCTCCCCTCACTGATGATGGTGCGCGCCGGCATCATCGCGGCGCGGAACGCAGGCGAGGAATGCGGACGGCTCGCGCCGGGCGACTTTTTTGGAGAGACCGGACTGCTCGCCGGTATGCAGGAAGTCTGCACTCTGGAGGCTCTGACCCCCGTGACCGCCTATGAGATCGACCAGGAGGCCTTCGCGCCGCTGCTAAGCGAACGCCCGGCGCTGGCCGAAGAAATCGCCGACCACCTCGCCAGCCGCGCCGAGCGTTTCCACAATGGCGCCTCCTTGCCCCCGGAACATGCCCGCAGCGCCCATGCGATCCTGAAGACGATCAGGACTATTTTCAAGGCATAGAGACCGGCATCCTGCTCAGCCGGCGCGCTTGAGCACCCATTCGAACGTGCTCCGCCAAATGTCGGCCGGCACCTCCTCGGACAAGGTGCCGACCAGATCGGAAAGCCGGACGCGCCTCAGCGTATCCCGCCAAGCCTCGTCGGCCTCCCACATGATGCGCGCAACCGCGCATGGCTTGCTGTCGCAATATCCTTCCGGCCGGCAGGGATTGTTCGCCCGAATGTTCGTACAGGTGAAGCTGCGGGCCTTCCCCTCGACCGCCTCGACGATCTCGAGAAAGTTGATATCCGAGGGGGTCTTGGCAAGCCTGTAGCCGCCACTCGGACCGAGCGTGGTCTCGACCAGCGATGCCTGCGAAAGGCTCTGCAGTGCTTTGGAGAGATATTCCTTCGGCAGACCATGAAGCTCAGCGAGCGCCTTGGTGGAAAGATACCTGCCCTCTGGCAGGCCCGCGAGAATGGCGCAGCAGTGAAGCGCCCACTCGACCTGGCTTTTCAGGATCATTCAGCAACTCGTGTGATGGCTGGCTCTGCCAATGGAATTAAGGATATATCATATCCGAAAACCGACACGATGTAAATGAGCTGCAAAAGCAGCGTGTTGTTGCCTGAACGGCGATGCGGGCTCCGATCTCCCTCAGCCCGCCTGCTCGTCCTCTCCCCGCGCCTGCTCATTTTCAATTCCGGCGATCAGCTTGCGCAGCAGCGCCGCAAGCGCCTCGCGCTCCTTTCCATCAAGAGCCTGCAGAAACGAAGCTTCGCTCGCCATGTCCGTGCGGAAGGCCTTTTCGGCGAGTGCCGCACCCGCCTCGCTCAAAGCCACCAGCACACTGCGCCCATCGCGTGGTGATTTCTCCCGGCGGATCAGTCCCGCTTTCTCCAGCCGGTCAAGCCTGTGGGTCAGGCCTCCCGAAGAGATCATCAGCGCCGAATACATCTCCGTCGGGGTCATCAGGTAAGGCGGTCCGGAACGGCGAAGCGTTGCGATCACGTCGAATTCGCCGCGGTCGAGGCCAAAATCGGCAAATGTCGCCTCAATGCTCGGACGCACCAGGTTCGACAGCCGGAAGGCTCGGCCCAGGATCGCCATCGGCTCGGTGTCGAGGTCGGGCAGTTCCAGCGCCCATTGCCGGCGCAGCCGGTCGACATGATCCTCGTAAGAGTCGCCTTCTTTAACCCCATTCGTCATTTTCTGCCTCATATGCCACCACAGCCGAGACATACACCTTCCATCTGCATCAAGGAAGATATCTTGACAGGAAGATAGTTTTGGGAATATATCTTCTCGTGAAGATAGTTTTGCGATCGGAAATGGCACCAGCAGGAGGCACGGGATGTTCAGGATTCTTCGCCACCAGGAACCGCGAGCCGATCAAAGCCGCACGGTCCGCTTTGAAGGCCGCGACCATTGCGGCGAGATATCGCTTTTCCTGGTCGACAATGAGCCCGGCCAAGGGCCTGACCTGCATATACACCCCTATTCCGAAACGTGGGCCGTCAGGAAAGGCGAAGCCGAATTTACCGTGGGCGACGCCAAGACCCGCGCCTTTCCTGGCGACATCGTCATCGTGGCCGCCAACATTCCGCACCGTTTCGAGAATGTCGGCACCGGACGGCTCGAAATCGTCTGCATTCATGCCAGCGACACGATCTTGCAGGAGTTTGTGTGAGGCAAAGCCGCCTGGAAGGCAAAGCGCGGAAGACAATGAAGAGGAGAGAACTGCAATGCCCAAGATGATCTTCGTGAACCTGCCGGTGAAAGACCTTGCCGCTGCGACCCGCTTCTATGAAGCGATCGACTGCAGCAAGAACGAACAGTTCAGCGATCACCAGGCGTCGAACATGGTCTGGTCCGAGGTCATTATCTTCCATTTGCTGACGCGCGATTTCTTCGCGAGTTTCACGCCGAAACCCGTTGCCGAAGCGCAGAAGACGAGCGAAATGCTGATCGCGCTGACGATGGACAGCCGTGAAGAGGTGGACGCTATCGTCGAGGCAGCTGCAGCCGCCGGTGGCAAAGCCGATCCGCGCGCGCCGACGGACGTGGGTTGGCTCTACAACCGTGCCTTCGAAGATCCCGATGGCCATATATTCGAAGCGGTCTGGGTCGACATGGCGGCGGCGACCGCTACCGGAGAATAGCCGGCAAAGCGCTCGACGCGACATGCCCGGGCCAAACGGGCTTCGGCCCACCTCGCCCGCCGTGAAAACTTTTGCTGCGTCTGGAATAAAACCACCGCGCCTCGTGTCTCATCTCAGGTATCGCAAGATTGCGTGCCCAATCTGAGGAGAGACATCATGAAACCCGTGAAATTCCTGTCCGTCGTGGCCGCCGCCGCCTTTGCCGCGACCGCTGCTTTCGCCGCCCCTCCTGTCAAGACCGTCGAATCCGAAAAGGGCAAGGTGCTTGCCGGCGAAAACGGCATGACGCTCTACACCTTCAAGAAGGACGTCAAAGGCGTTTCCAACTGCAACGACGATTGCGCCAAAAACTGGCCGCCGCTGATGGCCGCTGGTGATGCCAAGGCTGATGGTGCATATTCGATCGTCGATCGCAAAGATGGCACGAAGCAATGGGCCAAGGACGGCATGCCGCTCTATTACTGGGTCAAGGACAAGAAGGCCGGCGACATCACCGGCGATGGCGTCGGCGGCAACTGGGATCTCGCCAAGCCTTGATCGCCAAGATCCCGATCACAAGCGAGTTGTCGGCGTGAAAACACCCGCACCCGAAACCTTCGAGGGCCAGATCCTGGCCCTCCTGCCCTCACTCAGACGCTATTCGCGCAGCCTGACGCGCTCGGATGCCGATGGCGAGGATCTGCTCCAGGATTGTGTCGAGAAGGTTCTCACGCGCCGCGGCCAATGGCGCGGCCTCAACCTGCGCGGCTGGGTCCTGACCATCATGACCAATCTCTACCGCAACGGCCGGCGCGGCAAGACGCGCGACGGCCTTGTCGAGCTCGATGCCGCAGACAATCTGGCCGCGCCCGAACCGCCGGCCGATCCGCTGGAACGTGCCCGGCTGGACGATGCGCTGAACAGCCTTTCGGAGGAACACCGCGCCGTGCTGATGCTCGTGGTCATCGAGGGATACACCTATGGCGAGGTCGCCGCCGCGCTCGATATCCCGATCGGCACCGTCATGTCGCGCCTGTCGCGCGCCCGCCGGCGCGTCGCCGAACGATTGAAGGCCGACAACATCATTACGCTTCGGAGACCGAAATGAACGAGACCAATCCGAGCGTCGCCGAAGCCGACCTTCACGCTTATGCCGACGGCCAGCTGCCGGAAACGGCGCGCCCCCGCATCGAGGCTTTCCTAGCCGACAATCCCGACGAGGCGGCAATGGTCGCCGAATGGCAGGCGCAGAATTCAGGCATCCGATCGCTGTTTGCCGGTTATGAGAAGGCGAAAGACACCGATCCTCTGCTCGTCGTCCCCCCGCGTGTCGTTTCATCGGGACCGAAACGCTGGGCAATCGCCGCATCAGCCCTCCTCGTCTTCACGCTCGGCGCCGTCAGCGGCCATTATGGCCCCGCACTTCTGGAAAAGCCGGAGCTGCAGCTTGCCGGCTCCGAAACCCTGCCGAAACAGGCCCAGACCGCGTTCACGGTCTATGCCGCCGAGGTTCGCCATCCCGTCGAGGTCTTCGCAAACGAGGAGGTCCACCTCGCCACCTGGCTCGGCAAGCGCCTGGCAATCCAGAACCTCAAGATCCCGAACCTGCAGCCGCTCGGCTTCAAGCTGGTCGGCGGCCGGCTGCTGCCGGTCGACGGCAGGCCGGGCGCCATGTTCATGTATGAAAACCAGGCCGGCGAGCGCCTGACCGTGATGGTCGGCCGCAACGCGGAGAACCGCACGACGAGCTTCCGCTTCGCCTCATCGGGCAATCTCGAAACCTTTTACTGGATCGACGGTGAACTCGGTTATGCCGTGACCGGTGAAATCTCCCGCGAGACGCTGCGGGAGGTAGCCGAGGAGTGCTACAAGCAGTTCCCGACCTAGAGCAATTCCAGGAAAAGTGCAAAGCGGTTTTCCCGGGCAAAGCGCGAAGCGATTTTCGCCAGGAATTGCGCCAAGAAACAAAAGGTTAGAGCGGTTCTGCGGTTCCGTGAGCAGCTGAACCGATCTAAGGATCAGCGCGAGGGATCGTTACCAAGCTCGATCGGCCGTCCATGCGGCGTCGCTTCCGCCGCCCGCTGCCAGCTCTGCTGCAGTGCCAGGATCGTTTCCGCATCGGCGATTCCGTTGTCGACGATAAGGTCGGAGAGTGCCGCCACCCAGCAGTCGAAATAGTCGCTGCCATCTTCGGCCCGGCCAGGCTTGTGCAATTGCGCGGAAAGCGTTTCAGCCCATTCGCTCCAGCTGAACAGGCCTTTTGCGTGCAGGTGCACGGTCATGGCAAAGGCTTCGGCCGCCCATGGCTCGGGAAAAACCGGCTCGCCCTCCGGCGACCTCGGCAGCCCGGACGATTGCGCCAGCGGCGACATCTCACGCCGGCTCAAGATAGCTCTCCCAGGCATCGATCGACACGGTCAGCGTCGGATCGGCATCTCCGCCCCAGATCTCCGTGCCGTCGAAAACGACCGTATAGAGCCATTGCGGGTTTTCGCCCTTGCCATGTGCATTGTCGTCAGGGAAAACGAAAGAGCCCTGCACTACCTCGACCACGCCAGTTTTGGCTCGGGCATAACGCGGCAGGCGCGTATGCGTCGGCGGATTGAATTTCTTCGTCTTCACCGTCTCGCCGACAGCAAAGAGCGGCGCGGTCTTAACAGGACGATCGCAAGGGCCGCCCTTCGCCAAAACGCCGGGCACCATGTCCGCCTTCAGCACCCGCTTCGGAACGGCTCCTGGCTGCTGCGCATGACCGGACAGCAATTCCGCGCGCGTCGCAAAACCATGCCGTTCGAGCAGCTTGTCGATGCCGCGGATCCAGATCTCGTAATAGCTGGCGGCGAGGTAATCGGCCGGCGGAATATTCTCGCGCGCATGCCGGCTTTCATCGATCGTCCATGCGCCGAACGCGCCGCAGGAAAGCGTAATGCCGAGCGCCCGCTTTTCCCATTCTGCATGGAAATAAGGCTCGTCCTTTTCGGGTGCGACAGGACCGAAGCCCATCTGCCCGCCGAGATCGTGCGGTCCGTTCATGCGGCGCTCTCCGGCTTGCGGGCAACGGCCGTACCGATCATCGCATCGCGGCTGACGAGGCCGGCGAGCGTTTGCTCATCCATTCCGTCGGTCCCTCCGGGCCGCTCGGGAATGACGAGATAACGCAGCTCCGCCGTCGAATCCCAGACGCGGACCTTCTTGTCCTCAGGCAGCGTCAGACCGAATTCGGCCAGCACGCCGCGCGGATCGATGACGGCGCGCGAACGATAGGCCGGCGCCTTGTACCAGACCGGCGGCAGACCGAGCACCGACCAGGGATAACAGGAGCAGAGCGTGCAGACGACGAGATTATGGGTCTCGGCCGTATTGAAGACGGCGCGCATATGCTCGCCCTGCCGGCCGGTATAGCCGAGGCTGGCGATGGCCGCCGTCGCATCGCGCCTCAGCCAGTCGGCGAAATCGGCATCGCTCCAGGCCTTGGCGACGACATGCGCGCCGTTCCTCGGCCCCACCTTCGTCTCGTAGGTCTCGACGATCGTATCGATCGCCGCCGGATCGATCAGCCCCTTCTCCGTCAGCAGCGTTTCCAGCGCCTTCACGCGCGCCTGCATATCGGAATAATGGTTGTCGTGATCATGCCCGTGGGCGTGCTCATCTCCGTGAGCATGTTTGTCGTCATGGTCGTGCAAGGCGAAGCCCTCCCGAAACTGCCCGCTATTTCTATCATACGCCACAGGCCCGCCAAGCCCTTCTATGTCTCATGCGCTTTTCCGCTAATCTCCTGCCATGAACATTCTGATTCTCGGCGCAACCGGCTTCATAGGCTCCGTCGTCGCGGCCCGGCTCGTTGCCGACGGCCACGCCGTCACCGGCATCGGTCGCAATCCCGCGCGTGCGCGCCTGAAACAGCCGGCGATCGACTGGCGGTGTGCAGATCTCTCGCGCATGACGAAACCGGCGGATTGGGACGAGATCCTTAAGGATCAGCATGTCGTCGTCAATTGCGCCGGCGCCCTGCAGGACGGCCTGTCTGATGATCTGTTGGCCACCCAGGCAGAGGCGATGCTGGCACTCTATTCCGCCGCAAAACGCTCGTCGCGCCCGCTGATCGTACAGATATCGGCAAGGACAGCGGGAGCGGCGGGTGCTCTTCCCTTCTTCGCCACCAAGCGGCGGGCCGACGAGGCGCTGGCGGCAAGCGGCCTGCGTTACCTCATCCTGCGCCCTGCCCTCGTTCTCGGCCGCAATGCCCATGGCGGTTCGGCGCTGCTGCGGGCGCTTGCCGCCTTCCCCTGTGTGCTGCCCTTGGTCCATGCCGAAAGTCCGGTCGAAACACTCTCGGTGGACGATGTGGCGGAAGCCGTGTCGCGGGCGGTCTCCGACGGCATCTCCGGCGATATAGATCTGGCCGCCGACGAAGTTCTGACGCTCGCCGATCTCGTCCGCCTGCATCGGCAGTGGCTCGGCCTGCCGCCCGCCCGCATGTTCGCTCTCCCCCGCTGGCTTGCCGGCCCGGTGACGTGGCTGGCCGATCTATCAGGACTGCTCGGCTGGCGTTCGCCGCTGCGCTCGACGGCGATGACTGTCATGTCCGAAGGCGTGCGGAGCTCAAAAACAGGGAGCGGCCTTGCTGCGACATCCGCGGCCGCAGCGCTCTCGGCCAATCCGTCCGGCGTACAGGATCTCTGGTTTGCCAGGGTCTATCTCCTGAAGCCGCTAGCCATATCGGGCCTATCCGTTTTCTGGCTGCTCTCAGGTTTGATCCCGCTGCTGGCGCTGGAGCAGACGTCCGCTCACTTCCTGCCGTTCATGCCTGAGGCCGCAGCAACGGCGCTGACGCTTGCAACCTGCCTGACCGACATAGCTCTCGGCGCCGCCGTCCTCCTTCGCCCGCTGGCAAAACGTGCCCTTCTCGGCATGCTGGCCGTGTCGTTCGCCTATCTTGCCGGTGCCAGCCTGCTCGAACCCGCGCTCTGGCTCGATCCTCTCGGTCCCCTCGTCAAGGTGCTGCCATCGATCCTGCTGACGCTCACCGCACTTGCCACGCTGGATGAACGCTGATGATTGAGGAATGGCTGCTGCTTGCCCATGTCATCGGCGCGACCGTGCTCTTCGGCACCGGCGCCGGCATCGCCTTCTTCATGGTGATGGCGCACCGAACCCGCGATCCCCGTCTGATCGCCCATGTCGCCAGCACGGTTGTCATCGCCGACACCCTCTTCACCGCCACCGCAGCCATTCTCCAGCCGGTGACCGGCTATCTGCTGGCCCGGTCGATCGGTTGGGAACTGTCGGAGGGATGGATTGCGCTGTCGCTGCTGCTTTATGTCGTGATCGGCCTGTTCTGGCTGCCGGTCGTCTGGATCCAGATCCGGCTGCGCGACCTCGCCCGCGCCGCAGCAGCGGCGGGAAAAGCCCTGCCGCCAGGCTATTTCAGCCTCTACCGCATCTGGTTCGCCTGCGGTTTTCCGGCCTTCTTCGCTGTCATCGGCATTCTCTGGCTGATGCTCATGAAGCCCGCAATCACTCTATTTTAGCATTGGCCAGAGGCTTAGCACCAACAGCACCGCCATGCTGATATTGAACCATTTCAGCCGCACCGGATCGGAAAGCCATTCCCTCAGCGCCGAGCCGAAGCCGGCCCAGGTCGAAACGCTGGGCACATTGACTGCCGCAAAAGCGAGACCAACGATCAGCACGCTCACTAGGTAGAGTTGCGGATTGGTGTAGGTCGCCATCGCGGTGACCGCCATCACCCAGGCTTTCGGATTGACCCACTGGAAGGCCGCCGCCGCCGAGAAGGACATCGGCTCGACGCCGCTTCTGCCTTCGCTCAGCGAGCGCGACGAGGCAATCTTCCAAGCAATCCAGATGAGATAGGCGCCGCCCGCAAATTTCAGTACCGTATAGACAATAGGCACCGTGTGCAGCAGCGCGCCGAGCCCAAGGCCGACGCCGATGAGCAGCGAGAAGAAACCGACACCGATGCCGAACATATGCGGGATCGTCCTGCGGAAGCCAAAATTCACGCCCGATGCGAAGAGCATCATATTGTTCGGTCCCGGCGTGATCGAGGTCGTGAAGGCGAAGAGAACGAGGGCGAGAAATGTATCCAGCGGCATGCGACCTCCCGAAGCCAGATTTTCTGCGGCCTGTTTATTTAGGTCAGCATAACTGTCCTAAACCGCCGGTGCCATTACATCATTGTCATGGTGACAGGATTACTTGAAAGATGGCGACCCGGCCCAATCTCCTGTCGAAGGGACAGAAACCATGCAGGACGACCCGATTCCATCGATCACATTCCCTGATGGCACTGAGGTGCCGGCGCTCGGCCAGGGCACCTGGGCGATGGGTGAGGATGCCGGTCATGCCAGGGCCGAGATCGAAAGCCTCAGGGCCGGCATCGATCTCGGCATGACGCTGATCGACACCGCCGAAATGTACGGCGACGGTGGCGCCGAAGAGATCGTCGGCCAGGCGATCAGGGGCCGGCGCGATGAGGTCTTCATCGTCAGCAAGGTCTATCCCTGGAATGCCAGCCTGAAAGGCACGATTGAGGCCTGCGAGCGCAGTCTCGAACGGCTGGGTACCGATCGCATCGATCTCTATCTGCTGCACTGGCGCGGAGACCATCCGCTCACAGAGACCGTCGCCGCCTTCGAAATGCTGAAGGCATCCGGCAAGATCGGCGCCTGGGGCGTCTCCAACTTCGACACCGACGACATGGAGGAACTGCTCGGAGTGCCCGACGGCGCCAATGTCGCCGCCAACCAGGTGCTCTATAACCTTTCCCGCCGCGGCATCGAATTCGATCTGCTGCCCTGGTGCCAGAACCGAGGCATTCCCATCATGGCCTATTCGCCGATCGAACAGGGAAATATCCTGCACCATCCCGAGTTGATCCGCATCGCCAAGGCCTATCAGGCGACACCCGCTCAGCTGGCACTCGCCTTCCTGCTGGAACGCGACGGCGTCATCGTCATGCCGAAGACCTCGAATGCCGAACGCGCGGCGGAAAACCGCGACTGCGTCTCGCTCGAAATCACCGACGACGACTGGGATGCCATCGACGCCGCCTTTCCGCCGCCCACAAAGAAAAAACCGCTGGAGATGCTTTGATCTCCAGCGGCTTTCGCAATCATTGCAGCATCGGGCTTAGATGCCCGGGCTGTGATACTTACATGTCCGGGCTGTATTATTTACATCCCCTGCACGCCGCGGTTCATCGCCGCAATGCCGGTACGGCAGACCTCGATGAGGCCAAGCGGCTTCATGATCGCCACGAACTGATCGATCTTTGACGATTTGCCGGTGATCTCCAAAATGAAGTGGCCGACGGTCGCATCCACCACCTTGGCATGAAAGGCATCGGCAAGGCGCAGGGTCTCGGCACGCATCTCGCCCTCGCCGATCACCTTAACCAGCGCCACTTCGCGCTCGATCGGCCGATCCTGGCCGAGTTCGCGGGCCCGCACCGTCAGGTCGACGACGCGATGTACCGGCACGATGCGCTCGAGCTGCGCCTTGATCTGTTCCAGCACCTGCGGCGTCCCGCGTGTGACGACGGTGATGCGGGAAAGATGCGCCTGATGCTCGGTCTCGGAGACCGTCAGGCTCTCGATATTGTAGCCGCGGCCGGAAAACAGGCCGATGACCCGGGCAAGAACGCCCGGTTCGTTGTCGACGAGAACCGAAAGCGTGTGGCTTTCGACCGCCGCCGTTTCCGGCGAGATGAAGTAAGCGGAGCCCGTGGGCTGTAGGTGTGCGTTCATGGTCTTGAGTTTCCTCTTCCCTGCCGCATAACCCTGAAAATCGAAAGCGATTTTCGGAAAGGGTCATGCGCAAATTAAAAATGTCAGACGAGCGCGCGGCCCTTGGCGTCGATCGCATTGGCGACCGCTTCGTCGGTGGCTTCGTCCGGCAACAGCATTTCGTTATGGGCCTTGCCCGAGGGGATCATCGGGAAGCAATTGGCGAGATTGGCGACACGGCAATCGAAGATGACAGGCTTTCTGACCTCGATCATCTCCAGAATGGTGTCATCAAGCGCATCCGGCTTTTCGCAGCGCAGGCCGACGGCACCATAGGCCTCCGCCAGCTTGACGAAATCGGGCATCGCCTCCGTATAGGAATTCGACAGGCGATTGCCGTGCAACAGCTGCTGCCACTGACGCACCATGCCCATATATTGGTTGTTCATGATGAAGATCTTGATCGGCGCGTCGTGCTGGATCGCCGCCGACATTTCCTGGATACACATCTGGATCGAGGCGTCGCCGGCAATGTCGATGACGAGGCTGTCGGGATGGGCGATCTGCACGCCGAGCGCGGCCGGCAGGCCGTAGCCCATCGTACCGAGGCCGCCCGAGGTCATCCAGCGGTTCGGCTGCTCGAAACCGAAGAACTGCGCCGCCCACATCTGGTGCTGGCCGACCTCGGTGGTGATGTAGGTATCCCGGTCCTTGGTGTGGGCAAAGAGCCGCTCCAGCGCATATTGGGGCATGATGACGTCATTGCTCTTCGTATAGGCGAAGGAGTTGCGTGCCCGCCAGCGGGCGATATCGGTCCACCAGTCGTCGAGGCGACCCTTCTCCGGCTTCTTCGGCAGCGCCCGCCACAGGCGGACCATGTCTTCGAGGACATGGCCGACATCGCCGCGGATGCCGATATCGACTCGGACGTTCTTGTTGATCGAGGATGGATCGATATCGATATGGATCTTCTTCGAGTTCGGCGAAAAGGCATTGAGACGGCCGGTGATGCGGTCGTCGAAACGGGCGCCGATGCAGACCATGACGTCGCAGTCGTGCATCGCCATGTTGGCTTCGTAGGAGCCGTGCATGCCGAGCATCTTCAGCCAGTTCTTGCCCGAAGCAGGATAGGCGCCGAGGCCCATCAGCGTCGAGGTGATCGGGAAATCGGTGAGCTCGACCAGCTCGCGCAGCAGCTTGGAAGCCTCGGGGCCGGAATTGATGACGCCGCCGCCGGAATAGATGATCGGACGGCGCGCATTCGCCATCAGTTCGATCGCGGCATGGATCTGGTTGAGGTCGCCCTGGATCTTCGGCTGGTAGCTCTTCTGAATCGCGTAATCGGCGGGCGGCGTATAGGTGCCGGTCGCAAACTGCACGTCTTTCGGAATATCGACGACGACGGGGCCTGGACGGCCGGACTGGGCGATGCGGAAGGCCTCGTGAATGACGGCGGCAAGCTGGTTGACATCCTTGACCAGCCAGTTGTGCTTGGTGCAGGGCCGGGTGATGCCGACCGTATCGCATTCCTGGAAGGCGTCGGAGCCGATCAGTGGGGTCGGAACCTGGCCGGTCAGGCAGACGAGCGGGATCGAATCCATCAGCGCGTCCTGCAGCGGCGTGACGGCATTGGTAGCGCCCGGACCCGAGGTGACCAGCATGACGCCGACCTTGCCGGTGGAGCGGGCGTAACCTTCGGCCGCATGGCCTGCCCCCTGCTCGTGGCGGACGAGGATGTGCTTGACATCTTCCTGCTGGAAGATCTCGTCATAGATCGGCAGGACCGCGCCGCCGGGATAGCCGAAAATATGTTCGACGCCATTGTCCTTCAGCGCCTTGAGAACGATCTCCGCTCCCGTCATCCGATTGCCTGCCGCCTGATTGTCCGTGCTCATCTGTCTGTTCCGTTTGATGCTGGGATTGCGTTTGTGGCCGGAAGCCCGAATTTCGGGCATAAAAAAAGGCCCCTGAGGAGCCTGTCATCTAGCGCATGGGTGGCTATCGCCGGATGGTTACACCATCCTGCCCATGCGCTTTCCCACCACGATAAGAGCCGTTGCGATTTTCATGGTCGGAAGTGATAGACAGAAAATTTCGCAGCGTCAACGCATGCCACAATAAAAAACTGCCCCACGCCTGCATCCCCGAAAATCGATAGGATGAAGGATTTGTTAAAGGATCGACTTTATTCTTCTACGCTACTGCATGGAGTAGCCCTTTGCTCAACAACGACTTGCGCACGTCTGGCAAGGCAGGCGAGCATGATCGCCGCGATGGCCATGCGCCGGGAAATCGCTTTCTCGGCCGCGTCGTTGCATGCAGCGGTTCGCGGGCGACGATTGCCGCCGTCGCCGAACAGGGCGGCACCGATCTTACCGAACTCTGGTCCGTGGGCCGGCTGATTTCGATCAGCGTCGGCCGCAATCGCGTCGTCGCGCTCGTCTATCAGATGAACACCGGCAGCCACGCCTGGGGCGAAGGCGAGGACAATATTTTCAAGATCGAGACCGAACTGCTCGGCGAAGTCCGTGTCGACGAGGACGGGCGCGAGGAATTCTCGACCGGCATCTCGCGTTATCCCTATCTCGGCGCCATCGCCCACCGCATCCGATCCGCCGACCTGATGCGCATCTACGATGCCGGCGAGGGTACGACCGCCGTCATCGGCAAGCTGACGCAGGACGATAGCATCGATGCGGCGATCCATATCCCCTCGATGCTCTCCAAGCATTTCGCCGTCGTCGGCTCGACCGGCGTCGGCAAGTCGACGGCCGTGTCGCTGCTCCTGCACAAGGCGATCGCGGCGGACCCGAAGCTGCGTGTACTGATCCTCGATCCGCATAACGAATTCGCCGCCGCCTTTCCTCAGCACGCCGTCACCATCGATACCGATACGCTTGATCTGCCCTTCTGGCTCATGCGGCTTGAAGAGTTCGCCGAAGTCGTCTTTCGCGGCCGCCCGCCGGTGCCCGAAGAGCTCGACATGCTGCGCGATATCCTGCCGGAAGCCAAGCGCGCCTTCCGTGGTAGCGACAATTCACTGGTGCGCCGCACGACCGAAAAGAGTTCGATCACCGCCGACACGCCGGTTCCCTACCGCATGGCCGATCTGCTGGCGCTGATCGACGAGCGCATCGGTCGCCTGGAAGGCCGTTCGGAAAAACCCTTCCTGCGTTCGTTGAAGATGCGCATCATCGCCGCAATCAATGATCCGCGTTATCATTTCATGTTCTCCAACAACACGATCACCGACACGATCACCGACACCATCGCGCAGATCTTCCGCATCCCCGGCGAGAACCGGCCGATCTGTGCCTTCCAGCTTGCCGGCATTCCTTCCGAGGTCGTCAATTCGGTCGCTTCGGTGCTTTGCCGCATGGCCTTTGAGGTAGCGCTGTGGAGCGAGGGCGCCATCCACATGCTCGTCGTCTGCGAGGAAGCTCACCGCTATATCCCCTCCGATCCGAGCCTCGGCTTCGTGCCGACGCGCCAGGCGATCGCCCGCATCGCCAAGGAAGGCCGCAAATACGGCGTCTCGCTCGGCATCATCACCCAGCGCCCGGGCGAGCTCGACCAGACGATCCTGTCGCAGTGTTCGACGCTCTTTGCCATGCGCCTCGCCAACGACCGCGACCAGGAAATAATCCGCTCGGCCATCCCGAATTCGTCGATCTCGACGACAAGCTTCATCTCCTCGATCGGCAATGGCGAAGCGATCGCCTTCGGTGAGGCGATCAGCGTGCCGATGCGCATGCGCTTTTCCCGCGTCGAGGAGAACCTGCTGCCGAAGGCGAGCAGCGCCAACAGCAAGCAAAGCGAGGAAGATCCGGATACGGTCGATCTGCGCAAGATCGTCACCCGCATGCGGGCGGTGACCGTCGGACCCGACATTTCAAATTTCCAGCAGAACTATGCCGCGTCCGTGGCAGGTTTCGACGAGACCGACGCAGCCGACGAGGATCTCGACGCGAAGCCATACACGCCGCTCGCCTCTTTCGCCGCGCCGCCCGCCTCCGCGCCGCTCGAAACCTACCGGCGGGAATTGCTACCGCAGACGCCGCGGCTGGACCCGGCCACGTCACCCGCAATCGATCCCCGGCTGGACGCGCTTCGCCGCGAGATGCGCCGCGACGAGCCGGTTTTTCCCCGACCGGCACCACCGGCGGACCAGCCCACGGTCTCCCGCCGGGAGCCCGGCACGTCGCTGCGCGAAAGCATCCTGAAAAAACCGCTGAGCAGCCTTTACAACAAGGATTGACGCTTCAGCTCGCTCTCCAGGGCGATCAGAGGCTCGACGGCGTCGAGCACACGCTGCCGGTCCATCGGCCCGAGCGGCAAGAGAGGGCGTGGGAGCTCTGCCCCGGCGAGTGAGAGAAGGTCGACCAGCGTATAGACCACGCGAAGGCTTCCGAACGCCTTGAACGTTTTCCAGAGCGGTTCGAGGAGACCATCGAGCCGGTGCGCCTCCCCGCCCTTGCCCGCAATCGCAGCCTTGGTCAGGGCAAGGGCGACGCGCGGAAGCAAGCCACCGATGACGCTGTACCAGGCGTCGGCACCTGAAAGCAGCGCTTCGGCCGCGCCCCAGTCGCCGCTGTAGCCGATCGCAAGCCTGGTCTTCTCTCGCAATGCCGCCAACTCGCCTGCGAAATCGCCGTCAGCAGGCAGAGGCATCTTCACGGCCCTGATAGTCTCGATATCGGACAGGCGCTGCAGAAGATCCCGGCCGAAGGTGAAGTGGGTCGTGCCGGGATTGTTGTAGATACAAAGCGGCAGATTCGCCGCCTCGGTGACCGCCAGGAAATGCTCGTAGGCTTCGTCCTGGGTCAGCGGCGTGTAGGACACCGGCGCAAGCAGAAGAGCATCTGCACCGGCGGCCTCGGCATCCCTCGCCAGGCTCCGGGCATGGTCTGTCCTCAGAGCGCCGACGCCGACGACGAGGGGAATACGACCACGAACGCACTCGACCGCAGCCTCGACGGCTCGCCGTCGTTCCTCGCGCGTGAGAAAGGCGTAGATCCCGGTGCTGCCGAGAAGGCCTATCGAAGCGACGCCTGCATCACACAGGCGTTCCAGCAGGCGGCCGAGGGCTTCGGTGTCTACCCGGCCCTCCCTATTGGCGGGCGTGGGCGGAAAGGCCGAAAGACCATGAAACGGAGAAGTGACAGACATGATGCGATCCTGAAAACCCGGTCAATGTGAGAACAGCAGGCGCGATCCGGCACCGGCGAAGAAGACGGCGAGACTGCCCTCGATCCACCGCCGCGCACGGGCGTAGCCGCGCACCATCGGTGCCGTCGAGAAGAGCACGGCATAGCCGGCAAATATCGAGATGCCCAAGAGCACGCAGCCGCCGAATGCCGTGACGGCCATCTCCGGCGAAGCGCCCGGCTTGAGGCCGAGCGACATGATCGCCACCCAGGCCAGAACCGCCTTCGGGTTACCGAGATGCATCAGAACGCCGCGACGATAGAGCACGCCAACTTGCGCGGCAGGCCGGACGACCTCGCTTGCCGGCATATCCGGGGCTGCTGCCGAGCGGGCCGCCCTCCAGGCGAGCCAGAGAAGGTACAATCCGCCTGCAATCTTGAGAAACAGCAGGGCATGGGCATAGCGTACCAGCAGTGTCGAGATGCCGGTGACCGCAACCAGCCCCCAGGATGTCGACATCGTTATAACCCCGGCGGCAAGGGCGAGCGCCGGTCGACGCCCTTGCCGCATTGCCACATTCATAATGGCCATGTTGCTTGGTCCGGGACTGCCTGCAGCAATTGCGTAGGCGATGTAGACGACGAGAAGATCCTGCATTTGCGTCTTTTCCAGAAGTTTGCGCTCGCGCACGGTACCACCCCGACGACGAAAAGCACGCCCTCGGGAAGTCGCCAATCCGCTTCCTTTTCTTTGAAAATTGGTCCACCATGAAGCTCCATTTTGAATAATTTCTATGGACCATTTTGCGATGTCCAAACGGCGTAGCACCATCGAAATACCATCGCTCAAAGCGATCGAGCGAACGGCCAATGTCAGTCGCCAGCTTGCACAGGCCCTGCGGAACGCGATCGCCCGCGGTGAGCTGAGGTCGGGAGAACGCCTTCCTTCGACGCGGAGCCTTGCGGCTTCGCTGGAGATCGCGCGCGGCACCGTTGTCGAGGTGTTCGATCAGTTGACCGCTGAAGGCTATCTCGAAGCGCGGGTCGGAGCCGGAACCCGTGTTGCCACCGATCTGATGGACACCACGCCGGCGCCCCCGCTTGCACCGGCTGTGCCATCTACCGCGGATGCCGTCGATCTGCCTTCCCAGGCTGCCCGGCTGATTGCCATCGCCCGTGCGCTCACCCCGCACCCGCCCGTTCCCTTCGCCATCGCCGTCCCGGCTTGTGGCATTGCGCCCGACGACAACTGGCGCCGTCTCGGCAACCGCGTGCGCGCGTCGCGACAGGCCGCACCCTCTGGTTACCACGATCCTATGGGTTTGCTCGAACTCAGGCTTGCCATTGCCGACCACGTCCGCCGCGCGCGGGCCGTTCATTGTGAGCCGGAACAGGTCATCATCACGTCAGGCACCCAGCAAGGCCTCTATATGGCAGGCCGGGTGCTTCTCTCGCGTGACGATGCGGTATGGGCCGAGGACCCGGCCTATCCCGGCCTAACGGCAGTGCTCGACGATCTCGGCGTACGAATGCACCGCCTGCCGGTCGACGCACAGGGAATGAACGTGGAACGCGGCCTCGAGCTATGTCCGCGGGCGCGCGCCGCATTCGTCACGCCGTCGCACCAATATCCGATCGGAATGCCGCTCAGCATGGCCCGGCGTAATTCCTTGATCGCCTGGGCCGACCAAAATCGCGCCTGGATTGTCGAGGACGACTACGACAGCGAGCTGCGTTATGCCGGACACCCATTTCCCTCGATGCAGGGATTGCGTCCGTCACGCGTCATCTATCTCGGCACCTTCAGCAAAGTGCTCTTTCCTTCTCTGCGCCTCGGCTACGTCATCGCCCCTCCTCCGCTGGCGGAAGCCTTTGCCGGCGCCCGCGCCATTCTCGACCGGCATTCGCCGATCGCCGAACAGCACGTTCTGGCGGCCTACATGCGGGAAGGCTATTTCGAAGCGCACATCCGACGCATCCGCGGCCTCTATGCCGAACGCCGCGCTGTTCTGCTTTCGGCGCTCGATCGGGCCTTGCCTGAGGGCTGCCGCGTGCAGCAGAGCGACCAGGGCATGCATATTCTTCTGTGGCTGCCCGAGGAGGTCGACGACGCGCAACTTGCAGCCCGTGCCCTCTCGGCCGGCCTCGCCGTGCGTGCGATCTCCCCGATGTATGCCGCGCGGCCGGCGCGCCCCGGCCTGATGCTGGGCTTCGGCGGATTTCTGCCGGACCAGTTGCAGGCGGCGGTTGGCGAACTCGTCAAGCAGCTGAGCCAGCAGATGTCTCAAAGCAGGCGGCCCGCAACAAACTGATGGCTAAACCGTCAGCCGTTCCCAGCTACCGTCCATCTGGTTGCGAAACCATGTCATTTGCCGCTTGGCATATTGCCGCGTCGCCGCAGCCCCCTTCTCCAGCACCTCGTCGCGCGTCATCTCGCCCCTTAGCATTGCCGTAATCTGCGACACGCCAATTGCCTTCATCACAGGCGCCTCGGCCGGCAGATCGAGCGCAAGCAGCGCCCTTACCTCGTATTCCGCACCTTGCTGCAACATCTTTTCGAAACGCCCGTTGATGCGTTGATGCAGCACAGCCCGGTCCGGCAGAACGACGATCTTGCGGGCCTCATCGGCGTCGATAACCACCGGTCCCGACCGGCCTTGGAAATCGGCGATCGACCGCCCCGTCGCCTTCACCACTTCAAGCGCCCGGACGATCCGCTGTCCGTCCTGCCGGTTGAGGCTTGCCGCCATGGCGGGATCGGCCTCGGCGAGTTCGGAGTAGAGCCCGTCCGGCCCCTCCTCCAGCAGCCGGGTCCTGAGTTTTTCCCGCAGCACCTCAGGTATCTCCGGCATATCGGAGAGCCCGCCGGTCAGCGCCTTGAAATAAAGTCCCGTGCCGCCGACAAAGACCGGCAGCCGTCCTGCGTCCCGCAGCGCCGGTAGTAGTGCTGCGACATCCCGCAGCCAGGCGCCTGTGGAATAAGCCGCACCTGCCGGCACGTGGCCGTAAAGATGATGCGGCACGCCCTGCATCTCCGCCTCCGACGGGCGCGCGGTCAGCACCCGCAACGTGTCGTAGACCTGCATGCTATCGGCGTTGACGACCGCGCCGTCATGACGCTTGGCCAATTCGACGGCGAGCGCGGACTTGCCGCTGGCGGTCGGCCCGGTTATCAGGATCGCGTTCACTGTGCTCAGAAGGTTTTCCATCATGGCCCTCGTTGCCACGCTTGTTGCCAATCCGTCAAATCCCGTGCTGACACCCGAAATCGCCGAACGGGCGGCCGAGGCCGTGAACGCTTCCGGTCTCTACTGGCTGGCAGACGGCATCGCCTGCGACATCGCGCTGCGCGACGGCACGGACGCGCAAGAGGCAGAAGCCAATATCCTTGCCGTCGTATCTAGCGCGCCCATCGACCTCGTTATCCAGGAGCAGGAGACCCGCCGCAAGAAGTTGCTGATCGCCGATATGGATTCGACGATGATCGGCCAGGAGTGCATCGATGAACTCGCCGCCGAAGTCGGCCTGAAGGAGAAGGTTGCGACCATCACCGCCCGCGCCATGAACGGCGAGATCGCTTTCGAGCCGGCCTTACGTGAGCGTGTCGCCCTGCTGAAGGGCCTACCGATATCGGTCGTCGACGAGGTGATCGCCAAGCGCATCACGCTCACGCCGGGCGGCCCGGAACTCATCGCCACCATGAAGTCGAAAGGTCATTACACCGCGCTAGTCTCCGGCGGATTCACCGTCTTCACCAGCCGCATCGCCGCCACCCTCGGCTTCGACGAGAACCGTGCCAACACGCTGCTCGAAGACGGCGGCATTCTCTCCGGCTTCGTCGCCGAACCGATCCTCGGCAAGCAGGCGAAAGTCGATGCGCTGAACGAAATATCGGCTCGCCTCGGCATTTCGCCGGAAGAAGCGATGGCCGTCGGCGACGGCGCCAACGACCTCGGCATGCTACACCTCGCCGGCGCCGGCGTCGCCCTCCACGCCAAGCCGGCAGTCGCTGCCGAAGCACAGATGCGCATCAACCACGGCGACCTGACCGCCCTGCTTTATATCCAGGGTTACCGGAAGACGGATTTCGTGACGGCTTGAAGGCGATACCAGCGATATTCCCGAAATCGGGGCTGATCGCCCGGTGCCACGTACGGAAGGGCAACCTCCATAAACCCGCCAAATAGCCTGTCACCTCCGGACCGTTAGGCCAACGGCCCCGTTTCGAAAGGCCGCCCGGCACACCCTCTCCGCCCTCATTCCTGTGCTCGTCACAGGAATCCAGCCACCGCGCGTCTGCGCGGTGAATGATTTACGCCAAGAGAGTAGAGTCTTCTTAGCCCAAGGACTTTGGGCGCACTGGATTCCTGTGACAAGCACGGGAATGAGGGAGAGTTGGAGACCACGGCGGCAAATTCACTACCGCCTAGCTCCCCTATTCCATCGGCACCGCCACGAACCGCAGATCGCCATTCGCCGATGCGACCATCAGCTGAGCGTTGCGGCGGCCCTCCTGTTTCAGCGCCTGCACCTTGGCGGCGACAGCATCCGGCGACTTCATAAACTCCTGCGCAACCTCGACGATCACGTCGCCGGGCTTCAGCCCCTTTTCGGCCGAGGCGGAGCCGGGCGTCACCTCTGTGACGACGACGCCGTCAACGCTCTCGGCGATGCCAAAGGCCTTGCGCGTCTCGGCGCTCAACAGCGACAGCGACAGCCCGAGCACGTTCTTCGGCGTGGCCGCATCCGGCGACACCTGCCCCTTATGCTGGTCGGGTGTATCAGGTGCAGGCTTAGCCTGATCGCCGGAATCCGGCTGGTCCATGTCGTTGTTCTCGCCGGGGTCCGGGGTGATCACGCCGCCGTCGTTCTGCGAACCGTCGGGCGCGTCGGATGCTGCCGCCTGATCGCTGTCCTCGAGCCGGCCAAGCTTCACCTTGACGGTCTGCTCCTTGCCGTCGCGCAGCACCACGACGTCAACTTCCTTGCCGACGGTGCTCTCCGCCACGACGCGCGGCAGGTCGCGCATTTCGCTGACGGTCTTGCCGTCGAATTTCAAAATGACGTCGCCCGCCTTGATCGAGCCGTCATCGACGGGGCCGCCCTTGATGACACCGGCGACCAGCGCGCCCTTTGCAGTGTCGAGCCCGAGGCTGTCGGCGATATCGTCGGTCACCGGCTGGATGCGCACGCCGAGCCAGCCGCGCCGCGTCTCGCCATATTCGCGCAGCTGGTCGACGACGCCGGAAGCAAGCTCCGACGGCACAGAGAAGCCGATACCGATCGAGCCGCCGCTCGGCGAAATGATCGCCGTGTTGATGCCGATCACTTCACCCTTCATATTGAAGAGCGGGCCGCCGGAATTGCCCTTGTTGATCGCCGCATCCGTCTGGATGAAGTTGTCGTAGGGACCGGCATTGATGTTGCGGCCACGCCCGGAAATGATACCCACCGTCACCGAACCGCCGAAGCCGAACGGATTGCCGATCGCCATCACCCAGTCGCCGATGCGCATCGTGCTGGAATCGCCGAATTTCACCGATTTCAGCGGCGTCTTCGGCTCGACCTTCAGCACCGAAAGATCGGTCTTCGTATCGGTGCCGATCAGCTTCGCCTTGAGCTTCGAACCATTGGCGAAATTGATCTCGATATCGTCGGCGCCCTCGATCACGTGGTTGTTGGTGACGATATAGCCGGCCGGATCGATGACGAAGCCGGAGCCGAGCGAGCTGACATTGTGGTTGCCGCCTTTGTTGCCCTGCTGCTTGTTGAAGAAATCGTTGAAGAATTCCTGGAAAGGCGAGCCGTCGGGCGCGCGCGGCGCCGGACCCGCGCCCTCATCGTCCTTCACATTCTGCGAGGTCGAGATGTTGACCACGGCGTCGAGCAGCCCCTCGGCGAGATCGGCGACGGAAGCCGGGCCGTTGTTGGGCACGGCGGCCTGGATTGGAGCGGTCTGCTGCGGTGCGGCGGGTGCGGTAGGCGTAGGAGCAGCCGTTTCCGGGGCAGCCGGAGCCGGCGGTGTGGGTGCAGGGGCAGCCGTTTCTGGAGTAGCGGGAGCGGGCGCGGCAACCCCGGGCGGTGTCGCCTCAGCTGAGGTTTGGGCGTACGCGACCCCGTTCATGCCGGCATGCGCAAGAATTGCAGCGCTGGCCATAAGCGCGAGCGTTCGTCTGAAGGGCGAGCGAATCGTGGGGGCCATTAAGCTTCCTCATAAGGGGTACATGCGGACATTGAGCACCAGCATAAGGCGGAATGATGGAGGGCGAAATCACCTTTTCGCGAAATCCCCGTGCAATGTGACGTGGCCTCGCAAAAGCCGGATCGTCTCAATCATTCCACGAAAAAAGGGCCGGCGCTCGGGCCGGCCCTTCCAGGATTGTCGGGGTCGTTTCCCCTGCTGTCAGTTCGTCGGCTGGGCCGGTGCAGCGGGAACAGCGGCGCCGGGAACTGCCGGAACCGGTGCAGCCGGATTTGCCGACTGCAGGGTGCCGGCGGCATTGTCGAAATAGCGGAAGAATTCCGAATTCGGCGACAGCACCAGCGTCGTGTCCTGCGACGAGAGAGCGGAGGAATAGGCCGCCATCGAGCGATAGAACTCGAAGAAGGCTGGATCCTTGCTGAAGACTTCGGCGAAGACGCGGTTGCGTTCCGCATCGCCCCGGCCTCGAAGGATTTCCGCATCGCGCTGGGCGCCTGCGGTGAACTCGACGACCTGACGGTCGGCGACGGCCCGGCGCCGCTGGCCTTCCTCATTACCCTCCGCACGGATACGCTCCGCCTCGGCGAGACGTTCCGACCGCATGGCATTATAGGTGTTGGGCGCAACCTCCGGCGAAAGGTCGGTGCGGCGGATACGAACATCGTCTATATGCAGGCCGAGATTTTCGGCATCTGTGCGCAGGTCGTCGCGAATCTCCAGCATCATCGCGACACGCTCTTCCGAGAGCGCAGCATTGTAGTCACGCAGACCGTAGACGCGACGAAGCGATGAATCGAGCTGGGCTCTCAACCGCGCTTCCGCGGCTTCGCGATCGCCCGATACCGTTTCGCGGAAGCGGCGGACATCCGAGATGTTGTAGATCACGAAGGCATCGACGTCGAAGGTCTGACCGTCCTGGACCTGAACGCGAATATTGTCGAGATCGAGCCTCAGCGCCTGCTTTTCGACCAGCTGAACGCGGTCGGCATCCATGAAGCCGAAGGGCAGCTTGAAATAAATGCCCGGCTCGGTTTTGACCGACTGGATCTGGCCGAAACGGACGACGATGGCCTGCTCACGTGCATTCACCACGAAGATGGACGAATAGAGCCCGACCAAAACGATGGCGACGATGAGAAGAATGATGGGAAGTCTGTTCGATGTCATGACTCAACCTCCCTGCTGCGCCGGCTTGCCGAGCTCATTGAGCGGCAGGTAGGGCAGGACGCCCTGCTTCTCGTCGATGATGACCTTCCGGGAGTTCTTCAGCACTTGCTCCATCGTTTCGAGGTACAACCGCTTGCGGGTCACGTCGGGCGCCTTCGAATATTCGTCGTTGATCGCCGTGAAGCGCTGCGCTTCACCTTCGGCCTCCTTCACCACACGGTCCGTGTAGGCGGCTGCATCTTCACGGATTCTGGCCGCATCGCCTCGCGCCTGACCAAGCTTCTGGTTCGTGTAGCGATTGGCCTCTTCAATCGTGCTGTCGCGGTCACGGCCGGCACGCTGCACTTCTTCGAAGGCATCGGCGACTTCCCGCGGCGGTGCCACGTTCTGGATCGTCACGCCGGTCACGGTCACGCCTGCGCCATAGCGGTTCATCGTATCCTGCAGGATATTGAGCACATCCACTTCGATCGGCTGGCGATTGCTGCGGAAGGCGTCCTGCGCCGGACGCCGGCCGACGATTTCACGCATGGCACTGTCGGAAACCTGCTGCAGCGTCTCTGCCGGATTTTCGACGTTGAAGAGATAGGCCTTGGGATCGCTGACGGTGTAGAAGACCGCGAACTGCACGTTGATGACGCTCTTGTCGCTGGACAGCATCAGGCCGTTCGAAGACGATGCCGAAGTCGCCCCGATGTTCAGCTGCTGCACGGTCACCTTGACCGTCTCCACCGTTTCCATCGGCCACAGATGGAAATGCAGGCCCGGCATGGAAATCTCTTCCTTCGGCTTGCCGAACCGCAGTTCGACGCCGCGTTCGTCCGGCTGCACGACGTAGATGCATTGGATCAGCCAGAAGACGGCGACGATCGCCACGACGATCACCGCCACGCCGCCGTTGAATCCGCCGGGAATGATGTTGCGCAGCTGGTCCTGACCGCGCCGGATGATATCTTCCAGATCAGGCGGTCCGCCCTTGCCGCCGCCACCGCGCGGCCGGTTCGGCCCCTGTCCCCATGGTCCCTGATTATTACCGCCGCCGCCGCCCCAAGGGCCGCCGCCGCCATTCTGATTGCTCCAGGGCATCAAAACCTCGTTGTTCGTTAAGTCTCCACGCATGCGAAACCGTGGGGGCTGACCGGCCGATGCGTTGGTGACCGTTATAAGTATCGCCGCACCGGCTTTCAACGCAACGTGAGAAACTTGGTCAATTTAATTGGAAAATAGTTCATTTTCAGGCGCGTCGGCGTTCGTAGACGACGAAGCGCGTGGGATAGCTGTCCTTCTCGCCGGCCGGAACCGCGATCGCCTCCCCTGCCTGCCAGATATCGGGATCAATCACGGGAAACGACGCGTCTCCGTCGAGATCGGCCTCGACATGCGTGATGCACATCCGGTCGGCAAGACCGATCGCCTGGGCATAGACCTGCCCGCCGCCCAGAATGCAGATCTCGTCGACGCCGGTTTCGAGCGCCAGCCTTTCGGCCGCCGTTATCGCCTCGGACAGCGAATGCGTCATGGAGACATCAGGATGTTCTATCGCTGCCTGCCGCGAAATGACGACGTTCGGCCGTCCCGGCAGTGGCTTGCCGATCGACTCGTAGGTCTTGCGGCCCATCACCACAGGCTTTCCCAATGTCAGCGCCTTGAAGCGCTTGAGATCGCTCGAAAGCCGCCACGGCATGTCGCCGTCACGGCCGATAATGCCGTTGCGGGCAACGGCGGCGATAATGGTCCTGCGGATGTCGGCCATGGAATGTCCCGGATCAGACGGCGATCGGCGCCTTGATGCTGGCATCGGCCTCGTAGCCGATCAGCTCGAAATCGTCGAAGGTGAAGCCGAAAATGTCCTTCACATCAGGCTTGATGCGCATGAACGGCAGCGGCTTCGGCCGGCGCGCCAGTTGCAGCTTCGCCTGGTCGAAATGGTTGTGATAGAGATGAGCGTCGCCGAGCGTGTGAACGAAATCGCCGGGCTTCAGCCCGGTCACCTGAGCCACCATCATCGTCAGCAGCGCATAGGAGGCGATGTTGAACGGCACGCCGAGGAAGATATCGGCCGACCGCTGGTAGAGCTGGCAGGAAAGCTTGCCGTCAGCCACATAGAACTGGAACAGGCAATGGCAGGGCGGCAGCGCCATTTCGTCCACTTCGGCCGGATTCCAGGCCGAAACGATGTGGCGACGCGAATTCGGATTGTTGACGATGCCTTTGACGAGATTGGCGATCTGGTCGATATGGCCGCCATCCGGCGCTGGCCAGGAGCGCCACTGGGCGCCGTAGACCGGCCCGAGATCGCCGTTTTCGTCGGCCCATTCGTCCCAGATCGAAACGCCGTTTTCCTTGAGATATCGGATATTCGTCTCGCCCTTCAGAAACCAGAGAAGCTCGTGAATGATCGAGCGCAGATGCAGCTTCTTCGTGGTGAGGACGGGGAAGCCCTCTTCGAGGTCGAAGCGCATCTGGTAGCCGAAGACCGAGCGCGTGCCGGTGCCGGTGCGGTCGCCCCGGTCGGAGCCCTTTTCCATCACATGATTCAAGAGATCGAGATATTGCTTCATGTCGCGCTGATTCCGTTTCGGCCAATTTAAGCCTTCGGAACCGGGAAACCAATCACCGCCGGGTATTTTCCCAATGTTTCTGATGGGGCGCATAACGCTTTTATGACGTTTGCCCTTTCCTTGTGCAGAGGAAACCCCTATATCAACCCTGCCGGCTTTCGGGCCGGCTATGGCGATAAATGAGCGGTGTAATAAACCTATTGGACCCGGGGGCGGTACCCGGCGCCTCCACCAAAAACCGGCGGTCTTAAAGGCCGGCTTTTGATGGGGGCGAAACAGGATCGACAAGGGTGTAAAGATCGTCTTTTTGCTCGGCATTGTACCGCCGTTATCGGGCTAAAATTGTAGTTGCAAACGACAACTATGCGGAAGCTCGTCTCGCTGCTTAATCGCGGTGTGACACTTCAAATAAAGTCCTAGTGGTTCGCACCTCTAGGCGGGGTCCGAAGGCACCTGGCAACAGAAGCCTTCACCTTCTCCCTGCCGCCGAAATCATGTATGCTGCTTAAAAACGTGACTCGGCTCCGGTCTTTCCCAAGGCGCCCGGACGTGGCATACAACCTTGTGAAAAGACTCCGAACCGACGAAAGACAGGAAAAGCATGGGGCAGGATCATATCCGCTACGACATTCTGGCACAGGATGCACTTCGCGGCGTCATCCGCAAGGTATTGGCGGAAGTCGCAGCCACGGGCCGCCTGCCCGGTGATCATCACTTCTTCATCACCTTCCTCACTGGCGCGACCGGTGTGCGCATCTCCCAGCACCTGAAGTCGAAATACCCCGAGCAGATGACTATCGTCATACAGCACCAGTTCTGGGACATGAAGATCACCGAGACGCATTTCGAGATCGGTCTTTCCTTCTCGGACGTTCCGGAAAAGCTGGTCATCCCATTCAATGCGATCCGCGGCTTCTACGATCCCTCCGTCAACTTCGAGCTCGAGTTCGACGTGCCACTCGCCGATGGCGAGGAATTGCCGTCCGGCGAAATCACCGCCTATCCGGTGGATGCGGCCAGTAAGCCCGATGACGCCGCGGGCGCAAAAACCGCCGACGGCGAGGAGAAGAAACCGGGCTCCGTCGTCTCGCTCGACTCCTTCCGCAAGAAGCAGTGATTTGAAGGGGGCCCAAGCCTCCCTTTTTCATAGGGAATCCAGGCAAACGCATGAGCGCCGAAATCATCAATCTGCGCCAGTTCCGCAAGAAGCAGGCTCGCTCCGAACAGGAGAAGCAGGCCGAACAGAACCGCATCTCCTTCGGCCGCACCAAGGGCGAAAAGCAACTGACCCGCAGCCTGAACGACAAGGCCGACAAAGCCCATCGGGACGGCCGGATCGAGACCGATGACGACGGCGCGTGACGGTTTCAGGCAAAGCTTGAAGAGCCGGAATGGAACCTGCGATCAGCCACTTGCGCGGTTTCCTTGAATCGATCTGCCGACCCACGCATGCTTTGATAGAACGTCCTTAGCGCGTCCTCGCGGACGCGCGGCGCTCTAATCGGAATGTGAAGGCGCTCCATGATCCGCAAGCATTCGGCGACATTGCACGGCCATCGCACCAGTTTCTCGCTGGAGGATGAGTTCTGGACCGAGCTGAAGACGATTGCCGCAGCCCGTTCGATACTGCTCGCCGCCCTGATCTCCGAAATCGACGACCACCGCCCGCCGGACAGCAACCTGTCCTCAGCGCTGCGCTTGCATGTGCTTTCCTGGCTGAAGGCCGGCGCCAGCCACCAGCCCTGATGCATGTTGCTTAAAATCGCGTAGCGATTTGGGACGACATCAATGAAAACAAAGGCCTGAAGCGTCTTGCATGAATCAAATTCTATGCACTTTCACTGCGCCTGAACGCCCGGCAACTGGTCGAAATTGAGCGGACCGGGCTGCGCTTGCCCGCTGCGCCGTGCTGCTTCCGCCTCTGCGGCGGCCCTCGCCTGCGCATCCGCATCCGCCTTCGCTTTGGCTTCCGCCGCGCGTGCGGCCTCCGCCTCGGCAGCAGCCTTCTCAGCGGCTGCTTTCTGCGCCAGCGCGCGCAGCCGCTCTTCCTCCGCCTGCCGTTGCTGCTCGATCTCGGCTGCCTTGATGCGCTCAGCGTCGTTGAACCGGTAGAGCGCCACCTCGCGGCGCAGCCGCTGTTTTTCGAGCACGACCGCCTGCAGCCGCTCGACACGCCGGCGCTCGCGCTCGAAGGCGCGCAGCGACAGAAAGCTGGTGATATCGGTTACATCCATCGTCTTGCCGGGCGACGGCAGCATGCCGGAAAAATTCAGCCGGAGCGCCGGCTCGGCGCCGGAAAGCGCTTCCGTGCCAGGATTGAACCCGACGCCCAGAGTCGCGCTGATCCGCTCTTCCGGCAGTGCGATTTGCGCATCGGCGGTGATGCGGGCCAGATCGTTGGCGACGGTGACATTCTGCACCCTCAGCGTCCCGTCGGCGATGTTGAAGGGGATGCCGAGCGGCGGCAGCTTCGCCTCGCCGTTGCTGAGCAGCGTCTCGATGATTGGATGCACCTTGCCGGCATTGATCTGCTCCTGCATCGTATCGGTTGCGGCAAGCAGCGGCGGAAGGACGGCAAGGTTAAGCCCGCGTATGCTGGTATCGCCGAGCCTCAGTTCGCCCGAACCATTGAGCGAGCTGGCGATCTCGCCGATCGTCTTGCCCGAAGCCTCCATCGACAGCGACAATCCGAACTTGCCGTTGGCGATCGGCGCTCCGTCGCGCAGCCAGACGACGCCGGAAAGATCGGAATCGGCAAGCGCAAGCTTCGTCTGCAGGAAACCGGTACCGTTGGCATTGGTGAAAAGCAGGTTGCCGGAGAGCTTTCCGTCGTCCCAATTGCCGGCCATGTCGTTGAGCTGCAGCTCGTCGCCCTTGTAGGCAACGTTGCTGGTGAAGTCCGACACCGCCGTTTCCGGAAGGCCCGGCCAGAACTGCTTGGCCGTCAGCTTCACGTTGACGTCGAGATCCTTGAAGACGGGCAGCCCCAGCGGCGCCGTCGTCAGCTGACCGTTGGCGGGATCGACGATCTGGCCGAACACCGCCTCGCCGAGCCAGCCGGCATCGGCCTTGGAGAGCGTCAGCCCGCCACTCGCGGTCGTCTTCGCAGCCTTCCGGTCGAAGGTCAGCGCACCGGAAAATTCGTTGTCGGCCGCATGCCCCTTGAGATCCGAAAAGACGATCTTGTCGCTATTGACGGCGGCATTGACCTGCAGGCCGAACGGCAGCCCGGTTCCGGTCTGCGGCAGGGCGATGCCGTTCATGATGAGATAGGGGTCGATATCGGCGCTGTCGAGCGAAAGGGCGATCTCGCCGTTCATGAAGGTCTCCGGCCGGACATCGATCTTGCCGTTGGCCATGAACGAGGTCCGGTCGGTCGCAAAGGTCAGCGCCGCATCGGCGGGATCGTTGCCCGATGCCTTCACCTTCAGCGTCAGGCGGCCATTGGCCCCGACATCGACCGGCAGCGGATCGAGCCCGGCCTGGCCGAACAGGACTGATGGCACGGCGTTTTCGAGCGTCGCCTCGAGGCTCGTCGTGCCATTGCCGGTCAGCGCCAGGAGGTCGGACATGCGGTAGTCGAGATTGACGCGGCTGCCGTTCGCCACGCCGGCAAGCGTCACCGTCAGCGCATTGCCCTCGTCGCCGCCAAGCGTCAGCGCGCCGCGAAGCGCCGTATTGCCGTACCAGCCGGCATTGCGCACCAGCCGGTCAAGCACCGGGTGATGCGGCAGGTGCTCGCGCAGCATGGTGAAGAAGCCGCCGGGATCGGCCGATTTGAAGGTGATCTCGCCCGCGCCCTTGTAGTCGAGCAGCGAACCTTCCGCCCTGCCCGTCGCCGTCAGCTCTGCGCCTGCAATATTCTTGATCGACAGCCGGTCGACGGCAAGCGCGCCATCGGCAATCGTAAAGGTGGTCTCGACATTCTCGGCGTCGACGCCGAAGGCGGTGAACTTGTCGGCCTTGAGCTGGGCGGCGATCTTGTGGTCGAGCACGTTGTCGCCGGCATCCTGGCCGGTCATGAGCCCGCTCAGCGCCTGTAGCGCGTCAAGATCGAGCGTATCGCCGTTCAGCGCCACCGATAGCGTCGGCGTCTGGCCGGAGATCGCCTGGCGCTCCAGCCGGCCCTTCAGCGTCGCCGGTCCGATGGCGATCTCGAGATTTTCGAAACGCTGCAATTCATGCGTCAGGCTGACATTGGCGGAAAAGCCCGCCTGCCGTAATTGCCGGATAGCCGGATCGACCGAGCCGGCTAGCCAGGAGGCTAGCCCCGTCGGCTGGCTGGAGGCCACCAGGATCTGGCCGTTGAACGAAGGCTCGCCCTGAAGCAGGAGCTTGCCCTTGCCCTCTACCTGCGTGCGTCCCGGCAGCGTGCCGGTGACGCTGTCGATCAGCCAGCCGGTGCCGGCCGGTTCGAGCTCCAGCTGTACGTCGCGCAGCGTCGTATCGCCGGCGACGATTGCCGGCAGCTTGACGCTCGCCTTGCCCGGCACCTGCGGGATCGGCACCTGCGCGACGATATCGATCAGCGAATTCAACCGCTGGCGCGCCGAAACAGCGGGATCCCGTGTCGTCTTGCCGGCCGAGCCCTGATTGCCGATGCGGTTGACATCGATCTGCTGGCCGTCGGCGGTCAACAGGAATTCCGGCGCATTGCCGGTATCGAGCGTCGCCTCGCCGGTTATGACGTAGGGATCGTCTGTCGGGCCGATCTCCATCCGGTATTCGGGGATGCGGATACGTTCATTGGTGAGCTCGAAGCGGCCCTTGACGCGCGGCGGCTGCTCTTTCTTGTTGGCGGGCTTGGCGCTGTTGCGGATTTCGATCGCGGCCGAAAGCTGGCCCTGATAGTTCGGCTTGCTGTCGACGAGCTTCAGCTCGCCGTCGAGATCGACGCTGACAGGGTGCTTGTCCGGCGAAAGCCTCGTGCGCATGCGCAGCACGCCCTTCTCGTCCGGCTGACTGCTCGAGATCGAGAAGCCGCCGTGCTCGCCGTCGAGCGCAGCGTCGCCCTCGATGCGCCAGGGACCAGCCAGCGACTTTGCCGACATTTCCGCGTTGAGGCCGGTGATGCGACGCGAGCGACCCGACTGATCGTCGATGAATTCGACCTCGCCGCCGCTGACATGCACGTTTTCGAGGACGACGGTCCTTGCCGGTATTTCCGCGCGGCTGCCGCGCATCCAGTCGAGCGTGCCGTCCTTGAGCAATCTCAAGCGCACCTTCGGATTGACGATACGCATGTCGAAGATCAGCGCTTCGCCCGACAGGAAAGGTGCGAGCTCCGCATCCATGGAGAACTGCTCGACCTTGACGATCGGCGTGCCGTCTGCTTCCTGGCCGACGCGCACGTCATGCAGCGTCACCGATGGAAACGGCAAGAGGCGCGCATCCACGGTGCCGTAGACGGTGACTTTCTTGCCGATAATGCGGCTTGCCTGATCCTCAAAATTCTTGCGGAAGTCCGTCCAGTCGATGAACAGCGGCGCAAGCAGCGCCACAAACAGCACTACGACGATCACTCCCCCCAGAAAGACGAGGAACCGGCCTACCAATGCAAAGCGTCTCCATTCGGGATTCTGTTGCAGACACTAGAGCATGATGCCGAAAAGTGTGAGCGGTTTTCGGACGACATCATGCTCTAACTCTTTATTTGAGAACAGGATTCAGATTTCAGGGCGAGCCTGCCTAACATCATCTTGTTCTAGCGCTAATCATGCCGGGGGCAAGACCCAACTTCATGAGAATGTTCCGTTTCAGCCATGGTGGAAAATCTTGCCGGGATTGAAGATATCGTCCGGATCGAGCGCCTGTTTCACCTGTCGCATCAGATCCACCGCGCCGCCGAGCTCCTGTTCCAGAAACGCCATCTTGCCTTGCCCGATCCCGTGTTCACCGGTGCATGTCCCGTCCAGGTCGAGCGCCCGCCGGTTGAGCCGTTGTACGAAGCTCTCGGCCATGGCGATGTCTTCGGCGCTCTTGTCGTCGAACAACAGCAGCACATGGAAGTTCCCGTCGCCGGCATGGCCGACGATCGGCCCCAACAGCCCGTGTTCCTCGATATCCGCCTGCGTTTCGGAAACACAATCGGCGAGCCTCGATATCGGAACACAAACATCGGTCGAAAGTGCGGCAAGCCCGGGCGCCAGCGCCCTTGCGGCCCAATAGGCGTCGTGGCGTGCCTTCCAGAGCTTCGTCCGTTCCTCGGCATTGGCTGTCCACAGGAACTCGCCGCCGCCGCATTCGGCGGCGATCTCGGCAAAGGCTGCCGATTGCAGCGGCACCGTCTCGTCGGTGCCGTGGAATTCGAGGAACAATGTCGGGCTTTCGGCATAGGAGAGCTTTGAATAGGCGTTGCAGGCCCGCATCTGTACCGTGTCGAGCAGCTCGATACGCGCCACCGGAATGCCCATCTGGATCGTCATGATGACGGCATCGCAGGCGGCCTTGATGCTCGGAAAGGCACAGGCCCCTCCGGCAATCTTCTGGGGGATCGCCTGGAGGCGCAGCGTCACCGAGGTCAGAATGCCGAGCGTGCCCTCGGCGCCGACGAAGAGCCGCGTCAGATCGTAGCCCGCCGAGGATTTACGGGCGCGCCGGGCCGTGCGGATCTCCTCGCCATTGGCGGTGACGGCGGTGACGGCAAGCACATTGTCCTTCATCGTTCCGTAGCGCACGGCATTGGTGCCGGAGGCCCGCGTCGAGGCCATGCCGCCGATCGAGGCGTTGGCGCCGGGATCGATCGGGAAGAACAGGCCGGTATCGCGCAGGTGGATATTCAGCGCCTCGCGTGTCACACCCGGTTCGACGGTGCAGTCGAGATCTTCGGGGTTGACCTCAAGCACCCGGTCCATGCGGCTGAAGTCAATCGAAATGCCGCCATTGGCGGCATTGACCTGCCCCTCCAGCGAGGTGCCGACGCCGAAACCGATCACCGGCACCTTGTGGGTCGCACAGGCTCTGACCGCCGCCTTCACATCTTCGGCGCTCTCAGCGAAAAGCACCCCGTCTGGCAGTTGCGGCGGGATATAAGTGGTCGTATGGGCATGCTGTTCGCGGAAGGACTGGCCGGTCTGGAAACGCTCGCCGAAGCTCTGCTTGAGAATGCCGAGCACCGCGGCAATTCCCGCCTCGTTGCGTGTGCCCGCCTTCGCGTCCTTCAGCGCCATCCCGTTGATCTCCCTGCCATTCCGCAGAAACCATATCGTGTTCCGCAGGTCAGGCTGGGTATGCGGCAAGTCAAAGCGGCTGTCCAGTTAAGATTGGCAGAAGATTTCATTCCCACTTTGTTATAGGCAGGCTGCTATAGCCAAGTCCGCCGCCCTCGCACCTCAGACAATCGGCGGATTGAGCCGCGCAAAACCCTCCTGCCTGCGATAGGGAAAATAGGGATAGGGCGCCGTGACAGTGCTGACGGCGTCGAGCCTTTCGACCTGCTCCTTCGACAGGCTCCAACCGACCGCACCAAGATTCTGCCGAAGCTGTTCCTCGTTGCGGGCGCCGATGATGACGCTCGATACCGTCGGCCGGTTAAGCAGCCAGTTGATGGCGATCTGCGGCATCGTCCGGCCGGTCTCACCCGCGATGGCGTCCAGCACCTCGACGATGTCGAACAGCTTCTCGTCGTCGACGGGCGGGCCGTATTGCGCCGTCTCGTGCAGCCGGCTTGCCTTGGGCAGCGCCTGGCCACGGCGGATCTTGCCGGTCAGCCGGCCCCAGGCAAGCGGGCTCCAGACGAGGGCTCCCACACCTTGGTCGGCGCCGAGCGGCATCAGCTCCCATTCGTAATCGCGCCCCGCCAGCGAATAATAGACCTGATGGGCGACATAACGCGGATAGCCGTGGCGCTCAGCGGCGGCGAGCGACTTCATCAGTTCCCAGCCGGCAAAATTGGAAACGCCGGTATAGCGGATCTTGCCTGCGGCGACGAGCCCGTCGAGCGTCGACAGCACCTCCTCGACCGGCGTCGAGGCATCGAAAGCATGAAGCTGCAGGAGGTCGATATAGTCGGTCCCGAGCCGGCGCAGCGCATCCTCGGTGGCGCGGATCAGCCGTGCTCGCGACGTTCCCCAGTCCTGCGGCCCCTCGCCCATTGGCAGCGCCGTCTTCGTCGAGATCAGCACAGCGTCTCGCCGGCCGCGGATCGCCTGGCCGAGCACCTCCTCGGAAGCGCCGGCGGAATAGACGTCGGCCGTGTCGAAGAGATTGACGCCGGCTTCGAGGCAGATATCGACAAGCCGCCGCGCTTCCTCGGCATCGGTATTGCCCCAGGCGCCGAACAGCGGCCCGCTGCCGCCGAATGTGCCGGCGCCGAAGCTCAAGACCGGCACTCTGAGGCCGGAGGCGCCGAGATTTCTGTAGTCCATGGATCTGTCTCCTGTATTTCCTATGAGATAGACCTTGGTCGCCCGATGATATAGATTGCCCCCAAGCAAATCATCTGTGACTTGAATTCATCATGAGCCGTCAGGACATCAACCGCTCCGGCGAAATGGAAGTCTTCGTCAGTGTCGTCGAGCGCTGCGGTTTTTCCGCCGCCGCCACGGCCCGGCGCATGACGCCGTCGGCTGTCAGCAAGCTCGTCGCCCGGCTGGAGACCCGCCTCGGCGTCCGCCTCGTCAACCGCTCTACCCGAAAGCTGCAGCTGACGCCGGAAGGCTGTGCCTTCTACGAGCGCAGCATCACCATCCTTGCCGATATCGCCGAGGCTGAACGTCAGGCCTCGACAGGTGAACAGGCTTCAGGCCGAATCCGCATCAACACCAGCGGCTCTTTCGGCAATCATGTGCTGGCGCCGCTCGTGCCGGCCTTCATGGCGCTTCATCCGGCCGTGACGCTGGATATTTCCCATACCGACAGGATAGTCGACTTGATGGAGGAGCGTGCCGACGTCGCAATCCGCGCCGGCCCCTTGAAGAATTCCAGCCTGATCGCTCGCAAACTTGGCGCCACCGGCAAGATCATCGTCGCAGCACCGGATTATCTCTCGCGTCATGGCAAACCACTCACGATCGCCGATCTCCGCCGCCATTGCCGCATCGGCTTTTCTTACGCCCGCGCCATCGAGGGCTGGTCGCTGCGCGAAGGTGGCGAAACGGTGATGATCCCGATCACCCCGGGCCTGCAGGTGGGAGACGGCGAAGCCATGCGTCACCTCGCTTTGTCAGGCGCCGGCCTTGCCCGGCTCGCCGCCTTCACCGTGCGCGCCGATATCGATGCCGGCCGCCTGGTGCCGGTGCTCGAAGAGGCCAATCCTGACGATCTCGAGGAGTTCTACGCCGTCTATATGGGCCAGGGCGGCCCGCTACCGGCGCGTGTACGCGCACTGCTCGATTTTCTCGCCAGCCATGTACGTTTCTGAGGCACCCCGCCCAAAACCGTGCAGCGGCTTTGTAAAGGTGACATGCATAAAAACAACGACTTGAAGCGGTCGCATGAATCAGTTTCGCATTATAGGGCACCGAGAAGCCAGATTTCGCAATTGACCGCCCGCCTCGCCCCCGCCTATACCGGACCCGCGCCAGCCGGCTCTTGTAGCCGGCATTTCTTCGTCATGCCGGAGCCCTCAGCCTCAGGGCTTGGCGCCGGCCAGGAAAGACACGGGGATCATGTCATTCTGCGACGTAAGCCGCCTGCTGCGGGATTCCGGCCTGGCGAAATGGGCGCTGCTGCTGGCACTTTCGACTGCTCTCGTCGTCTTCCTCGAACTCTTTGCTCTGCCGGCCTCGCTGCTGATCGGACCGATGGTCGCGGCAATCGCACTGGCGTTGACCGTCGGCAAGGGAAAGCTTCGCGTGCCCTTCTGGCCGCTGCAGTTCGGCCAGGTCCTGGTCGGCCTGATGATGGCGCGCACCATCACCCCTGACATTCTCGGCACCATGGCGAAAGACGCACCGCTCTTTCTGCTGTTCATCTTCTCGGTTATCGCCATCGCCACCGGCCTCGGCTGGCTTTTGACGCGCTGGCAGGTGCTGCCGGGTACGACCGCGGTCTGGGGCTCCTCGCCGGGCGGCGCCTCCGCCATGGTCATCATGTCGGAAGCCTATGGCGCCGATGCCCGTCTCGTCGCATTCATGCAGTATCTGCGCGTCGTCTTCGTCGCCGTCGGCGCCTCGGTGATCTCGCGCCTGTGGGTGGCAGCCGATGGCGCCGAGCCGCCGCCGCTTGTCCTCTTTCCCGAGATCGACTGGCCGGCCTTTGCGGCGACGATGGCTTTTGCCGCCTTTTGTGCCTATGGCGTCTGGCGCCTGCGCCTCCAGGGTGGCACGATCATCGTGCCGCTCTTTCTCGGCGCCTTGCTGCAGGGCATGGGCCTCGTGAAAATTGAGTTACCGATGTGGCTGCTCGCCATCGCCTATGCACTGGTCGGCTGGAGCATCGGCCTGCGGTTCACTCGCTCGATCCTCAAGCACGTGGCGCGCGCCCTGCCGAGGGTATCGGCCTGCATCGTGCTGCTGATGGCGCTCTGCGGCTGCATGGCCGTGGCGCTTCACGTCTTCGCCGGCATAGATCCGCTGACCGCCTATCTCGCCACCAGCCCCGGCGGCGCCGATTCCGTCGCCATCATCGCCGCCTCCAGCGATGTCGACGTGCCCTTCGTGATGGCGATGCAGACCGGCCGTTTCCTGGTGATCCTGATGATCGGCCCGATGCTCGCCCGCTTCATCGCACGCCGTTCCGGCCTTGCGGAAAATCCCGTCTAATGCCCTGTTTGGGGTTATGCGTGAGTGCTACCCATTGGCCGGGCGTCATGCCGTAGGCCTTCTTGAAATGGCGGTTGAGATGGCTCTGGTCGGCAAAGCCGGTCGCCGCCGCCACATCGGAAATCCCCTCGCCCGCACCGATCATCGCCCGCGCCCGCTGCAGCCGCCGCATCAATAGGTAGCGATGCGGGCTGGTGGCGAAGGCCGCCCGGAAATGCCGCGACAGCGCAAAGCGGTCGAGCCCCGTCACCGCTTCCAGCTCCCCCGAGCACACTGCCCGGGTCGCATGTGCCTCAAGATAATCCCGCGCTGCCCGCGCCTGCCGCCACGCGACGAGGCCCAGCGGCCGGCGCGGCATGCGCGCATGCCGTGACAGCCCGCCCGTCACCCGCGATACGAAATCGTCGACGAAAAGCTCGTCCAGTTCGCGGTCAAGTTCGCCGAGTGCTGCCAGCAGCACGCCCGCCAGCGCAGGATCGCCGATAACGGGTTCATCGACAAAAGGCAGGCCGACGCCATCCGCCTCCAGGCATTCGAGAAGCAGCGACGGCTCCAGATAGAGCATGCGGTAGTGCAGCCCATCCTCGGTCCCCGCCCCGCCGTCATGCTCTTCGTCGGGATGCAGCACGATCACCTGCCCCGGCAGGCTGAAGCGCCGCACGCCGCGATAGCGGAAGGTCTGTACCCCCTTCAGAGTCACGCCGAGTGCATAGGTGTCGTGCCGATGCGGCTCGAAAGCATTGCCTGAGAACTGCGCCTCGATGCGCTCGATGCCGGGAAAGGCCGGCGCAGCCAGGATGGCGTTGCCGGATGGTCCCGCGCACAAACGTTCAAGACCTTCGAAGACCTGCGGATGTAAGTCCTGGTTCAACGCGCCCGATACTCCATAACCCGTAGATAGGTGAAAGACCGTACGATGTTTGATACCAAAATTGCCGTCGTCCTGCGAAACAATCTTGCCGGCTGGCAGAAGCTGAACGTCACCGCCTTCCTGATGACAGGCATCGCCGGCGGGCATCCCGAGATCATCGGCGAAGCCTACAAGGACCGCGCCGGCAATCTCTACAATCCGCTATCGATCCAGCCGATCATCGTGCTCTCCGCCGACGAGGCGACGATATCAGCAGTTCACCGCCGCGCGCTGGAGCGCGATATTACCAGCTCGCTGTTCATCGAGGAGATGTTTGCGACCGGCCACGACGCTGCCAACCGCGCCGTCTTCGCAGAATTTGCGCCTGAAGACGCCAAGGTGGTCGGCATCGCGCTGCGCGCCGAAAAGAAGATCGTCGACAAGATCACCAAGGGCGCCACGATGCAGCACTAACAGAAACGGCCGGGCTAAGCCCGGCCGTTTCAAAGGCAGAAAATTCGGTTCAGCCCTGCGTGATCGGCGCGATCTGGATCTCGACGCGGCGGTTCTGCGCGCGGCCGGCCTCGCTCGCATTGGAGGCGACGGGCTGGGACGGGCCGAAACCGACGGCGGAGACGCGGCGCTGGTCGATGCCCTGACCGCCGAGATAATCGGCAACCGAAAGCGCGCGGCGCTGCGACAGGTCCTGATTGTGCTGCAGGCTGCCGGTCGAATCCGTATGGCCGTTGACGTCGATCAGCGTGCGGTTGAACTTGCGCAACACGATCGCCACCGAATTCAGCGTCGGATAGAAGCCCGGCTTCACCGCGTCCTGATCGACGTCGAAGGTGATGTTCGACGGCATGTTAAGAATGATGTTGTCGCCGTTGCGGGTCACCGAAATGCCGGTGCCTTCGAGCTGGGCGCGAAGCTCGGATTCCTGCTGGTCCATGTAATTGCCGATCGCACCGCCGGCGAGAGCCCCGACGCCTGCGCCGATCAACGCCGCATTGCGCTTGCCGTGGCCGCCACCACCGACGGCCACGCCGACGAGAGCGCCGCCGAGGGCGCCAAGCGCAGCACCACCCGCCGTATTGGAAACCTTCTGTTCACCGGTATAGGGATCGGTCGTCGTGCAGGCACTGAGATAGCTTGCGGCAATAGCGAGAAGTACGAATTTTTTGATCATGGACAGGACGGTCTCCGTTCGACTGATCCGAGCAAATGGCAAGGATTGCGGCAAGAAAATGAAGATGTTCTCCTGATAGGGCAAATTCGGGCGCCGAAACACAGCCATGTTGCGGGATTGCGCTGATATCACCAGTTTTAGCGGATGACCGTCCACTTCTCCTCCCTCATTCCTGTGCTCGTCACAGGAATGACAGAGAGTGGGATCGCACACTTAGAAATTTTGGAACAACTGCCGCACCGTATCGTAGGTTGCGTTGGCGATGTTCAGCGATTGCAGGCCGAGTTGCTGCTGCGTCTGCAGCGCCCTGAGCCTGCTCGACTCCTCCTCCATGTCGGCATCGACAAGCCGGCCGATGCCGGTGGCATTGTTGTCGTGCAGTTTCGTGGCGAAGTCGTTCTGCAGGTTGATGCGTTTCTCCAACGCGCCGAAGGCCGAACCGACCGTCGTCAGCTGCGACAGCGCGGCATCGACGACGCTGATCATTTCGCCGACCTGTCCTTTCGTCGTGCTAGCCGAGAGCGAAATCACTACCTGCCCTGTGGTGGTGCCGTTTTTGCTCTGCATCAGCACGTAGTCCTGCGACGCGCCGAGCTCGGTGGCGAAATAGGCCGATGTCAGCACGCCGTATTCGCCCGAACCGGTGGCGCGATCATCGATCAGGTAGCGTGCGTCCTTAGAGGTCGTGCTCCCGCTCGGCGTCGTGTCGATATGATAGCTCAGCATGCCGACCGAGATGGTCCCGTCGGCATTGCGGATGAAGGAGGCCGGAATCTGGCGCGGCTGCGTCGGTGTCGCATCGTTGTTGAGAACCACCCAGTTGTCGCTATTGAAAGTCGCCGCCTCGGAGACGCTGCGCAACTGCTCCTGCAACTGCTTGATCTGTTCATTGACCTTGTCCTTGTCGACCCCGTCTTCGGTCGCGGCAACCAGCTTGGCCTTGATCTCAGAGACGACATCGATGACGTTCTGGACGCCGGTATAGGCCGTTCCCATCGTCGCCGCCGCCATACCAAGCGCATCCTGGATCGCCGAAACCGCCTTGTTGTCGGTTCGCGCAGTGGTGGCGACCGACCAATAGACGGCATTGTCGCTGGCTTTTGCCACACGCATACCGGTCGTGATGTGGTTTTGCGTGACCGCCATATTACGGTTGATATCGCGCAGCACATGAAGCGCCGCATCCACCGAGACGCGCTGGTAAATACTCACAGAACTAAACTCCAAAAACACAACAGGACGCAAACTGCACAAGAAATGAACCGTCCGCACGGACTGTCATGTCCGGGGTCGCTGGCGTTCCAGCGCGTTGCGGCCTTCAAGAAACGAAGAAGACCAGTCGGTTACTGGCAACAATCATTGCCGTTTATGCTTAACAAACGACTAAACGTCAGAAGTAATCCATCTTATTTTTCAAGGTTTCATACACCATAAGAAACGCCGCCGGACGAGGTACGGCGGCGTTGCGAAATCGGATGAAAAGCTTATTCGGCGGCCTGCAGCTGCTCGTCATCGGGTGCGGCGCGTGGCCGTGTGGCGACCGACATCTCTTCGTGCAGGCGCGCCTCCTCGTGGGCGTGCGGCTTGGCGAAGCGGGCAAGCAGCAGATAGGCGACCGGCGTAATGAACAGCGTCACCAGCGTTGCGAAACCGAGGCCTCCAACGATCACCCAGCCGAGTGCTACGCGCGCTTCGGCGCCGGCGCCGTGGGCAAAAACCAGCGGCACGCCGCCGAGGATGGTGGCGATCATCGTCATCATCACGGGACGAAGGCGCAGCGCGCAGGCCTTCTCGAGCGAGGACCGCACATCCTCGCCCCGGTCGCGCAGCTGATTGGCGAATTCGACGATCAGGATACCGTTCTTCGCCATGACGCCGACCAGCAGCACCAGGCCGATCTGGCTGTAGATGTTGAGGCTGGAGCCGGTGATCACAAGTGCGAAGACGGCGCAGGCAAGACCAAGCGGCACCGTCGACATGATGATCAGCGAAGACAGCACGCTTTCGAACTGCGCGGCCAGCACCAGGAAGATGATGACGATGGCGAAGCCGAAGGTCAGCGCCATGCCGCTCGAATTCTCTTCGAGCGTCGCCGCCTCGGCAAGCGGCAGCAGGCGGGAGCCTGGCGGCAGCAGCGGCTCGGCGAGATCAGTCACCTGCTTGACGGCATCGCCGAGCGACTTGCCGTTTCTGAGTCCGGCGGTGATCGCCACGGAGGCGAGCTGCTGCTCGCGGTTGAGCTGCGGCGCGACCGAACCTTCCTTCATCGTGGCGATGACCGACATCGGCACGATCTTGCCGTCGCCGGTTTTCAGGAACACGTTCTCAAGATCGGTCGGATCGTCGATCGGCCGCGTCGTCGAGGTCAGAAGCACGGGATAGGATTCGCCGTCGACGAAGACATCGACCACCGAGCGCCCTTCGAGCAGCGATTGGATTGCTGTCGAAAGCCCGGTTATATCGATGCCGAGATCCGAGGCGCGCTCGCGGTCGATCGCCACCGACACCTGCGCCTGGCTGGGCTCGTTGGTCAGGCGCGGCGTATCATATTGGCCAGTGGCCTCGAGCGCCTGAACCAGCTTGGCGGCCGCCGCCGTCAGCGCCTCGTGATCATTGCCGATCAGCGCCATCTGCAGACCACTGCCGGCACCGCGGATGCGAAGGCTGTTCGATGAGATAGCATTGCCGCGCAAAGCCGGCACCCTGGAGGCCGCCTGGTTGATATCGCCGACGATCTCCGTCTGCGTCCTGTCACGCTCTCCCCAGGGGGCGAGCGTCAGCACCATGAAGCCGCTGTTCAGCGAACCACCCTGGCCGGAGATCGAGAAGACGTTGCGGATGTCGCCGCGGTCGACCAGCGGCTGCAGATATTCCTCGACGAGCTGCATCTTGTCGCGGGTATATTCGAGGCTCGATCCCTGCGGCGTCGTCAGCCGCATCATCACCATCGACCGGTCCTCTTCGGGCGTCAGCTCGCTCTTGACCGTCGAGAAGGCGATGAGCGCCGCGCCGGCAAAGATCACCGAGAACAGGATGACCACGAAGGGCGCGTTGAGACAGCCGTGCAGTGCCCATTTGTAGAGATCGGCCAGCGCCCCGCCGAAGCGGCCGAGCACGCCGTGATCCTCGAGCATCGGCTTGGTCAGCATGCGCGAGGCAAGCATCGGACACAGCGTCAGCGCCACGATCGACGACAGCCCGACCGAGAAGGCGAGCACGAAGCCGAATTCGCGGAAGAGGCCACCGACCTGTCCCGGCAGGAAGGAGAGCGGAATGAACACCGCCGCCAGCGTCGCCGTCGTGGCGATGACGGCGAAGAACACCTCGCGCGTTCCGAGCACGGCAGCAGCGCGCGGTCCCATGCCTTCGGAGCGCCGGCGTACGATATTTTCGAGCACCACGATCGCATCGTCGACGACGAGGCCGGTCGCCAGCACAATCGCGAGCAGCGTCAGAATGTTGATCGAGAAGCCGACCATGTAGATCGCCGCCAGCGTGCCGATCAGCGCCACCGGCATGCTGACGGCCGGGATCAACGTCGCCCGCCAATCGCGCAGGAAGAGGTAGATGACGGCGGTGACGATGACGGCGGCGAGTATCAGCGCCAGTACCACCTCGTGGATCGCGCCCTGGATGAAGACGGCGTCGTCGCTGGTGATGGCAATCGTCGTGCCCTCGGGCAGTGTCTTCGACAGCTGGTCGACGGCCGCCTTGATGCCAGTCGAGATGTTCAGCGTATTCGACTGCGCCTGGCGGATGATGCCGAGACCGATGCCCGGCTTGCCGTTGGAGCGTAGCGCCGTTTCGCCGTCGCGTGGCCCGAGCATCACTGTCGCGACGTCGCCGAGCCGAACGCGGTCCTGCAGGATGACGTTAGAAAAATCCGCCGGCGTCTGCAGGTTGGCAGTGGCGCGCACCACGATATCCTGCGTATTGCTCTTCAGCGAGCCCGCCGGCACGTCGAGTGCAGCATTGTCGAGCGCCTTCGTCAGGTCGCCGATGGTCAGCCCGCGGCTGGCAAGCGCGCCCTGGTCGACATCGACGCGGAAGACCTTCTCCTGGTCGCCATATTCCTCGACGTCGGCAACCCCGTCGACGGAGGCGAGGCGATCAATCACCTCGTTTTCGACGAGCTGGGTCAGGTCGTCCATGTTGAGATTGGTGGAGGTGACGGCAAGGCGCATGATCGCCGAGGAATCCGAATCCGCCTTGACTATCTGCGGCGCATCCGCTTCGTCGGGCAGGTTCTGGGTAATGCGGCCGATCGCGTCGCGCACGTCGTTGGCGGCGACCGAGAGATCGATCGCATCCGAAAATTCCAGCGTCACCCGGCTCTGACCGAAGGATGAGGTCGACGAAATCGATTTCAGGCCGCTGACGCGCGCGACCGCCCCCTCGATCACCTTGGTCAGTTCCTGGTCGATCGTCTGCGGCGATGCGCCATCGAAGGTGGTGCGCACGGTAACGACGGGACGGTCGACATCCGGCAGTTCGCGCACCTCAACGCCGACATAGGCCGCAAGGCCGGCGACGACCATCAGCGTATTGAACACCAGCGCCAGAATCGGCCGGCGAACGAAAAGCGCGGTGAAGCTCTGCTTGCCCGAGGCCCTGTCCTGATGAATCTCGGTCACGCTCATTGGGTGGCGACCTCCGCAGCCGCGGCGACATCGGCGCTCACACGCACTGCCCCGCCCTCGCGCACGCGCTGCAGTCCCTGTGTCACGATCACGTCGCCGTCCTTGATGTCGGCTTTGACCAGCACGAAATCCGGGTTGCGCTGCACGATACTGACCCGCACCTTGTGCGACTTGTAGTCGTTGACCTGCCAGACGAAAGACCCTTGTGAATCCCACTGCACCGAGACCGGGTCGACGGCCGGATATTTATCGCCGGCAAATTTCATGCTGACGCTGAAGGACATGCCGGCGCGCAGCTCGTCCGAACTGTTGTCGATCTTGGCGCGCAGGCGCAGCGTGCGACTTGCCGCGTCGATGCGGTTGTCGACGGCTTCGACCACGCCGGAAAACACCTTTCCTGGCCTTGCCACCGACATCGCCTCGACCGGCTGGCCGACCGACACAGTATTGGCGAAGCGCTCCGGCACCCAGTAGTCGACGAGGATTTCCGAACGGTCGTCGAGCGTGACGATCGGGATGCTCGTCGTAACATTGTCGCCGATATTGACCGGCACGATGCCGACGATGCCGTCGATCGGCGCGGTGATGTTGCGCCGGGCGAGATTGAGCTCGGCGGCCTGCAGCTGCAGCCGCGCGCCCTGCTCGGCGATCTCGGAATCGAACACGTCCATGCGCGACACGCTGGACTTGATGTTGTGATAAAGGTTGGACTTCTCGACGGCGGCCTTAACCGCCACGTCAGCCTGGCCGCGGGCGATCACCTGCTCCTCGCTGTCGAGCTTGGCGAGCACCTGGCCGGCCTTCACCCTGTCGCCCGACTTGATGAGGATTTCGCGGATTGTGCCCGATGCCTGCGGCGTGACCGCGACCGAACGGATCGCGTCACCCGTGCCGATGGCATTCAGCCGGTCGTTGACGATACCTTGGACGACTGCCTGCGTCGCGACGAGAATGGCGCTGTTGCGCCCGCCGCCATTACGGCGGTTCTGTCCCTGCCCTTGTCCGTCGCCGCGTTGCTGCCCCTGCGCCCGGGCTGGAGCGTCGGCATCCACCGTCTCCTCAGCCTTCGGCGCGATCTTGGAAACGATGCTGTCTGGAATCCCTGCATCGCGCATCGTATCGCCGGCGCCGGGCACAAAGAAAACCCACGCGGCAAAGCCGGCAATAATGACGATGAGCGACAGTATAAACTGCTTCCAAAAGGCCATTCACGTCTCCAGAGGGACTCGAGGTTGGACCAGGGTCGGTCGAAAGAGGCGCTGCGGGATCGAGATTCCCGTCTGATGCGACAATATCGCGCGTTTACAGCTTACCGGCAAGCATAAGCAGCCGGCATTACCGATTTGTAATATCAGCAAAGAATGGAAATAACCCGGCCGCTCACTTTTGTTTGAACGAACACTCGCCCATGCCTTTGACACCGCCGATTATCGGGCGAGATATCGCACAAATGTCCGACGATGCGGGTTGAATGTCTATCTGCGCATCGACCATCGCACGCCCATGACGGCCGCAATCCCCAGTATCGGCCACACCGCCCAGAACTGCCCCGTCCAGGTGAAGAGGTTGAGGCCGGCAAGGCCAAGTGCCAGGATCGCCAGCGAGGTGATCTTTCGGTTGAACAGGATCTGATCGCGGTTCCAGGCGAGCGCCGCGACGACGGCAAGCGCAAGCACCGGAAACCGCGCCCAGAAGACGCCCTGCCACGACAAGAGATTGATACCGATCAGGACGGCGGCGATGACGCCGAGCACGCCATACAGCCTGCGTCCTCCCGGTGCTGGGGTTGTCTCAACCTTGGCTGCCGCCATAACCGCCGCCGGCTGCGGCCGCGCGGCGCCGGATCGTTCGGCATGCGGCGTCTCCTCCCTGGCATCGCCGATCTTTACCGCGTAGCTTGGCACGCCTTCATCGACATTCTTCACCATCAGCGGCCCGAGAAACTCGAAACCAACCGCCACCTTGTTGCGGACCTGATCGTAAACGGTACTTGATATGACGATGCCGCCGGCCGCGGCCGACGCCTGCAGCCGCGCGGCAATATTGACGCCGTCGCCATAGATGTCCTCGCCCTCGACGATTACGTCGCCGAGATTGATGCCGATACGGAAGAGCATGCGACCGTCGGCCGGTCGGCGGGCGTTGAAACCCGCGAGTTCGTTCTGGGTGTCGACGGCCGCACGCACCGCCTCGACCACGCTTGGGAAGTCGGCGATCAGCCCATCGCCCCAGGTGTTGATGACGCGGCCGCCATGGCTTTCGATCAGGCGTCCCATCGCTTCCCGGCAGCGTTTGAGGCTCGCAAGCGTCCCTTCCTCATCAGTCCCCATCAGCCGCGTATAATCCTGCACGTCAGCACAGAAGATCGTCGTCAGCTTGCGCCGCGTTTCACTCATGGTCTCTCGTCTCCGCGCTATCCGCCCCGGAAGATCGCTGCAAAGGGTGAAACTGGTCGAGATCAAGTGGGCGATTGCAACGGCGGTAAACTACTAAGGCTTTGTGTTTGTTGCCACCGATAATTGTCCATTATCGCCCGTCAGCATAATCTGTGATCACTGAACGATCTTGCGCGGGCTCGCCGTGTGTTCTTTCGCCACCGCGCTGGAACTGTCGATTTCCTGAAGCAAAACGTCATAGCCCCAGAGATCGGCGAGATGCTGCAGGACGAGCTTCGTGTCATTTTCCTGAAGATAGCAACCATTCATCATGATGTGTTGTAGCAGCAGCCGGCGGTCGCCGGCGAGATCGACATCGACGATATCGATGGCAGGATCGGTCCAGCCGATATCATATTCGCGGGAGAGCTGGCGGCGGATGCGCAAATATCCGCGCTCATTGTGGATCGCCGAAACCAGCACCCCCTCGGTTTGATCAGGATCGTCGTAGAGATGGAACAGCCGCAACTGCCGGATCAGGTTCGGGCTCAGGAACTGGCTGATAAAACTCTCGTCCCGGTAATTGGCCCAGATGTCGCGCAGGACGGCCATCGCATCGCCTCGCCCAGCAATATCGGGAAACCATGCGCGGTCCTCATCCGTCGGCTTCGTGACGATCCGCTCGATATCCTGCATCATCGCAAAACCAAGCGCATAGGGGTTGAAGCCCGAGAACCGCCGATCGTCGTAGCTCGGCTGGAACACGACGTTGGCGTGCGACTTCAGGAATTCGAGGAAGTTTCCGTCGCTGATCTGCCCTCGCTCGTGAAGCCGGTTCATGATCTGGTAGTGGACGAAGGTGGCAGTTCCCTCGTTCATCACTTTGGTCTGCCGCTGAGGATGGAAATATTGTGCGACATGGCGGACGATGCGAAGGATCTCGCGCTGCCACGGCTGCAGCCGCGGCGCCGACTTTTCCAGAAAGTATAGGATGTTGTCCTGAGGGAGACCGAGGGCGGCGCGGCGCTTTTCCAGGCCGACGTCGCCGGCCTTTCGGGCCTTGCCGACGGGAACCGTGCGCCACAGATCGTTGAACATCTGCTCTTCATGGGCGCGGCGCTCCTGTTGCCGCTTCTCCTCCTGGCGAAGGTCGATGGTGGTCTTGCCCGCGTATCGATGCACCCCATGCGACATCAGTGCATGCGCCGCATCGAGTGTCCGCTCGACGGCCGTCTCGCCGTAACGTTCCTCACAGCGGGTGATATAACCCTTGGCGAAATCGAGGTAATCGAGGATCCCCTCCGCATCGGTCCAGAGCTTGAAGAGATAGTTGTTCTTGAAGAAATGGTTGTGGCCGAAGGCCGCATGCGCGGTGACGAGCGTCTGCATCGTCGCCGTGTTCTCCTCCATCAGGTAGGAGATGCAGGGAGAGCTGTTGATGACGATCTCATAGGCAAGGTCGCGCATCCCGCGGCGGTAGAAAGCTTCGTGATGCGCGAAGTGCTTGCCGAAAGACCAGTGGCGGTAAAAGAGCGGCATGCCGGTCGAGGAATAGGCATCAAGCATCTGCTCCGAGGTGATGACTTCGATCTGGTTCGGATAGACGTCGAGGCCGAGTTCGTTAAGCGCGATCTCCTCGCAGGCGTCATGGATGCGCTGGAGCGTTGCGAAATCCCAGTCAGCCCCCTCGAACAACAGCCGCTCTCTTGGCCTCATCGTCGTGGTCATGGCGTCACCCTCGACTGTGCGTCACGTTTTTGGAAGAGATCGTGGAAAACAGGGAATATTTCGCTTCGCCGGCAGACCTTGCGCATCGAAAGCGGCAACTCGGAACGGATCCCGTCATAAAGCATCCAAAGCGGTGAACGGGATACCGAGGAGTCGCCGCCTTCTTCGCCGACCTCGATATAGGCGAAATACTGGCAGAGCGGCAAAATCTCGTGCAGCAGCTGTCCGGTCAGGTTTCCGTCCGAATGGGCGTTGTCGCCGTCCGAAGCCTGGGCGCCGTAGATATTCCACTCTGCCGGATCGAAACGCGCCGCGATGATCCCGCGCATTGCCGCTAGCGCACTGGATACCAGCGTGCCGCCCGTCGCCGGACCATAGAAGAAGGTTTCCTCATCGACCTCCTCCGCCTTGTCTGTGTGACGGATGAAGACGATCTCCACTTTCTTGTAGCGCTTCGACAGGAAAAGATAGAGCAGCAGGTAGAACCGCTTCGCCAGATCCTTCATGTGTTCCGACATGGAGCCCGAGACGTCCATCAGGCAGAACATCACCGCCTTCGCCACAGGCTTCGGCTCGTTTTCGAAGCGGCGATATCGCACGTCGAGCGGATCGATATAGGGGATGCGCCGACTTTTTTCCGTCAGGGACTTGAGTTTTGCCTCAAGCGCCAGGCGGCTCTCGTCGTCCTCGCATTCCTCGATCTGCCGCTGCAGGGCTTCGATCTCTTCGCGGCGCGGACGGTGAAGCGCGACGCGGCGCATCATCGCGAGCCTCGTCGTGCGACCGACGGCGATGTTGGACGGCGATCCCGACACGGAATAGCCGGCCCGCGATGGAGTTTCCTCCTCGGTTTCGGCCAGACGCCGTTTGGCAAGGTCGGGCAGTTCCAGGTCGTCCAGAAACACATCGAGGAATTCTTCGCGCGTCAGCACGAAGCGGAAGCCATCCTCACCATCGCCCTCACCCGCATCCTTGGGTTTTCCGCCCCTGCTCCCCGGCGGGCGCGGAAGAATGTCGCCTTCGACGAAGGCCCTGTTTCCAGGCAGGATATGATCGCGGATGCCGCCGTCGCCCCTTCTCAAGTTCGGCTCGGCCATTCCATCGATCGGCAGGCTGATTTCCCCGCCGTCGAGCACATCGCGAATGTTCCGGTTTTGCAGAGAACGCTTTACCGCCTGCTGCACAGCGCCTTTCATGCGCCGAAGAAACCGTTGCCGATTTTCCAGACTTTTACCGCGCGGATTTAGCCGACGGTCGACAATGTGCATATTGGCTCCACATTAACTTGCCTGTTTGACGCGCATGTACCATTCGACGAGGCGCCGAACCTGCCTCTCCGTGTAACCCCGCGCGGCCATGCGCGAGACGAATTCGCTGTGCTTCTTTTCCGTTTCGGAATCCTTCTTCGATCCGAAGGAAATGACCGGCAAAAGATCTTCGACCTGCGAGAACATTCGCTTTTCGATGACTTCCCGGATTTTCTCGTAGCTCGTCCATGACGGATTCTTTCCGCCGTTGGCTGCCCGCGATCTCAAGCAGAACTTGACGATTTCGTTGCGGAAATCCTTCGGATTGGCAATTCCCGCCGGCTTTTCGATTTTCGTCAGTTCCTGGTTGAGGAGCTCGCGATCGAGTAGCTGGCCGGTATCGGGATCCTTGAAGTCCACGTCTTCGATCCAGGCATCGGCATAGTCGACGTAGCGGTCGAACAGATTCTGTCCGTAATCCGCATAGGACTCAAGATAGGCCTTCTGGATTTCATTTCCAATGAACTCTGCGTAACGCGGCGCAAGATCGGCCTTGATGAATTCCAGATATCGCTTCTCGACATCGTCGGAAAACTGCTCGCGGCGGATCGACTGCTCCAGCACATACATCAGATGAACTGGATCGGCGCCAATATCCGTGGTGTCGTGATTGAAAGTGGAGGCGAGCACCTTGAAGGCGAAGCGGGTCGATATGCCGTCCATGCCCTCGTCGATGCCGGCGGCATCCCGATATTCCTGGACACTGCGGGCGCGCGGATCCGTCTCCTTCAGGCTTTCGCCGTCATAGGTGCGCATCTTCGAGAAGTATGTCGAATTCTCATGCTTGCGCAGACGCGACAGCACGGAGAAGCGGGCCAGCATTTCGAGCGTCGCCGGAGCGCATGGTGTATCCGCGAGTTCCGATCCCTCGATCAGCTTCTCGTAGATCTTCTGCTCTTCCGTCACGCGCAGGCAATAGGGCACCTTGATCACGCAAATACGGTCAATGAAGGCTTCGTTGTTCTTGTTGGCCTTGAAGGTTTGCCATTCCGCTTCGTTCGAATGCGCAAGGACGATGCCGGTGAAGGGTATGGCGCCGATGTTCTCGGAGCCGATATAGTTCCCCTCCTGCGTCGCCGTCAGCAGCGGATGCAGCATCTTGATCGGCGCCTTGAACATCTCGACGAACTCGAGCACGCCCTGATTGGCGCGATTGAGGCCGCCAGAATAGCTGTAGGCATCGGGATCGTTTTGGGAATAAGTCTCCAGCTTGCGGATATCGACCTTGCCGACCAGCGACGAGATATCCTGATTGTTCTCGTCTCCAGGCTCGGTCTTGGCGATCGCAATTTGGCGCAACCGCGAAGGCTGTACTCTGACGACACGGAAGCGGGAAATATCGCCCCCAAAATCATCGAGCCGCTTCAGGCACCAAGGGCTCATCAGTCCGCTTAGGCGTCGCAGGGGAATGCCGTATTGCTCCTGCAGGAGCGATCCCATCGTGTCCGGGTCGAAGAGGTTGAGCGGACTTTCGAAAACGGGGCTGATCTCGTCACCCGCCTTCAGCACGTAGATCGGATGAAGCTCCATCAGCAGCTTCAGCCGCTCAGCCAGAGATGACTTGCCGCCGCCGACCGGGCCGAGCAGATAGAGGATCTGTTTGCGCTCCTCGAGCCCCTGCGCCGCGTGCCGGAAGAATGAAACGATTCGTTCGATTGTCTCTTCCATGCCGTGGAAGCCGACAAAGGCCGGATAAATCCGGATGGTCCGGTTCATGAATATCCGACCGAGGCGCGTGTCCCTGGCGGTGTCGACCATCTGCGGTTCGCCTATCGCGGCGAGCAGGCGCTCGGTCGCATTGGCATAGGCAAGCGGTTCTTTTTTACAAAGGTCGAGATAATCCGAGATCGACATATCGGTCTCGCGACGCGCATCATAACTGCGGGTGAACGCATCAAATACGGATTCGCTCAGCATGGGCCCTCCATTCAAGGTTAATGCCACAGGCTTCAGGTGTCCTTATAACCATCGAGATGGCCATGACGTTCCTGAGAATCAATAGTTTCGTCGGTTATTCCACGCTCACCGGCCGTTTCTAGCAATGCACGAAATTGTGCATCCACCGGTTCTTTAATTACTCTACGAAACTGTTGGTCAGTATAGTGGAGAAAGACGCCATCGCGGTATCAGCACATTTCACGACGTGACAGAAAGATGAAAAAGGTGTGCAATGTCGCCCGTGATTCGAGGTCTCGAAAATCAGCGGTCGGCAGGCGGAGAGCCAGCTTCGATCGGTGAATATCGATGTGCGACGGGCCATATGACGTTCGAAAACTTGGGATATTCTTAGAGAAATGGGCGCATGACGATCATGCGCTGGATATTGCGATCATCTCTCCGCAGGCCTCTCAGCCGTTGAACGCATCCTCGAGCGCGGCGACATCGATCTTGACCATGCCGAGCATCACTTCGGTCACGCGCCTGGCCCGCTCACGGTCGCTGTCGGCGATCATCTCCGAGAGCACACGCGGCACGATCTGCCAGGAAAGGCCCCAGCGGTCCTTCAGCCAGCCGCAGGCCTCCGGCGTGCCGCCATTGCCTAAGAAAGCATCCCATATCCGATCGATCTCGGCCTGGCTTTCCACGAGAATCGCGATCGAGAAGGAATGGTTGAAACTATCGAGCGGGCCGGCCTTCATGGCCAGGAAGGCCTGGTCAGCGAGCGTGAACTCGATCAGCTCGACGCTGCCGGGAGGCCCGCTCGGCGTTTCCGCCGGCAATATGGTGGTGCGGCCCATCCTGGAGTCCGGGATGACAGACACGTAGAATTCGACGGCTTCGCGGGCTTCCTCGGCGAACCAGAGATTTGAAACGATCTTCGGCATGAAACGGCCTCCTTGTTGACGGGTGTTGATCCGGACTGCTGTCCGATGACCCAAGGACGCCTCACCGGCGCCTGATCCGACAGGCCGCGATTGGTATTTTCAGCCCCGCCCGCCCGCATCGCGGCTACAGCCGGGCTCGGCGGCGGCATTACCGCCCGCAACATACCGCCTGGAATAGCGCCGGCTCGGGAATGAAAGCAGAACATCTTTTCTGGTCTTTCCTTCCCGAATCACTACATTACGCGCCATGAGCAATAGTTTCGACGATATGCCCTTCTTCGACGAAGAGCCGGGCGAGATGGCGCGCAAGCCGCAGCCGCCTGCCGCACCCGCCGAACGGGCGCCCGCCGCCGGTGGCGGCATCGCCGCCCGCGCCATGGCGGCTCGCGACGGCGGCAAGCGACCGGATTATCTCGCCGGGTTGAACCCCGAGCAGACCGAAGCCGTCGAAACGCTTGAAGGCTCCGTCCTCGTGCTCGCCGGCGCCGGCACCGGCAAGACGCGCGTACTGACGACCCGCATCGCCCATATCCTCAACACCGGCCGCGCCTTCCCCTCGCAGATCCTCGCCGTCACCTTCACCAATAAGGCCGCCCGCGAGATGAAGGAGCGCATCGCGCTGCTCGTCGGCGGCGCCGTCGAAGGCATGCCGTGGCTCGGCACCTTCCATTCGATCGGCGTCAAACTTCTGCGCCGCCACGGCGAGCTTGTCGGCCTGCGCTCCGATTTCACCATTCTCGACACCGACGACGTCGTCCGCCTCATCAAGCAGCTCATTCAGGCCGAAGGTCTCGACGACAAGCGCTGGCCAGCCAAGCAGTTCGCCGGCATGGTCGATACCTGGAAGAACAAGGGCCTCGGCCCCGCCGACATCCCCGAGGGTGATGCCCGCGCCTTTGCCAACGGCCGTGGCCGCGATCTCTATTTTGCCTATCAGGCGCGCCTGACGACGCTGAACGCCTGCGACTTCGGCGACCTGCTGATGCATCCGATCGCGATCTTCCGCAAAAACCCGGATCTCCTGAAGGAATATCACGGCCGCTTCCGCTATATCCTCGTCGACGAGTACCAGGATACCAACACGGCCCAGTACATGTGGCTCAGGCTTCTCGCTCAGCGCCCTAAGGGCGAGCTGCAGAACGTCTGCTGCGTTGGCGACGACGATCAGTCGATCTATGGCTGGCGCGGCGCCGAGGTCGACAATATCCTGCGTTTCGAGAAGGATTTCCCCGGCGCCAAGGTCATCAAGCTCGAGCGCAACTATCGTTCGACCGAACATATCCTCGGGGCCGCCGCCCATCTGATCGCCCATAATGAAGGTCGCCTCGGCAAGACGCTGTTCACCGACCGCTCCGATCCGGACGACGCCAAGGTGCAGGTCCACGCCTCCTGGGACTCGGAGGAGGAAGCCCGCGCCATCGGCGAGGAGATCGAGCAACTCCAGCGGGGCAAGCATCTCTTGAACGACATGGCGATCCTCGTGCGCGCCTCCTTCCAGATGCGCGAATTCGAAGACCGCTTCGTCACCCTCGGCCTCAACTATCGCGTTATCGGCGGCCCGCGCTTCTACGAGCGCCTCGAGATCCGCGATGCCATGGCCTATTTCCGCCTCGTTGCGCAGTCGGCCGACGACCTCGCTTTCGAGCGCATCGTCAACACACCGAAGCGCGGCCTCGGCGATACGACGGTGCGCGCGCTGCACGACTATGCCCGTGCCCGCGATATCCCGATGCTTGCGGCAGCCGCCGACATCATCGAGACAGACGAGCTGAAGCCGAAGGCGCGAAAGGCGCTCTTCGACGTAATTCAATCTTTCCGCCGATGGCAGGAACTGCTTGAAAACACGCCGCATACCGAACTTGCCGAGCAGATTCTCGAAGAGTCCGGCTATACCGACATGTGGAAGAACGACAAGAGCGCCGAAGCACCCGGCCGCCTCGAAAACCTCAAGGAACTGATCCGCTCGATGGAAAGCTTCGAGTCGATGCGCGGCTTCCTCGAACACGTCTCCCTGGTGATGGATGCCGAAACCAACGAGAACCTCGATGCCGTCTCGATCATGACGCTGCACTCGGCCAAGGGTCTCGAATTCGACACCGTCTTCCTTCCCGGCTGGGAGGAAGGACTCTTCCCGCACCAGCGCTCGCTGGATGAGAGCGGCCGCGCCGGCCTGGAGGAGGAACGCCGCCTCGCCTATGTCGGCATCACCCGCGCCAAGCACCGCTGCCACATCTGGTTCGTCTCCAACCGCCGCATCCACGGCCTCTGGCAATCGACCCTGCCCTCGCGTTTCCTCGATGAACTGCCGGAAACCCATGTCGAGGTCGCCGAAATGGAGCAAAGCTACGGCGGGTACGGCCGCGGCGGCTACGGCCAGTCCCGCTTCGACAAGGCCGAACCCTTCACCAATTCCTATTCCACGCCCGGCTGGAAACGCGCCCAGGCCAACAAGACCGACGCCACACGCGACAATTGGGGCACCCGCTCCGGCCACGCCGTCGAACGCATAGGTTACGGCGAAAGCGGCCCGAAGGGGCGCACGATCGAAGGTGAGCTGGTGGCGAAATCGACATCGTCGGAACCGTCGAGATTCACCCCCGGCGATCGCGTGTTCCACCTGAAATTCGGCAACGGCAACATCACCGGCATCGAGGGCAACAAGCTGACGATTGAGTTCGACCGGGCCGGACAGAAGCGGGTCTTGGACGGGTTCGTCGAGCGCGTCTGACCTCGCGTCAGTATGACGCGAAGTTTACCCGAGCATCCGCATCCTTCCGAGCCCGAGAACATCGTTGATCAGGGCAATGCCCATTCCCGCCGCGACGATTCCCAATCCGATCAGAAAGAGCCGGCGAGACCGGTCATATTTGGCGGCAAACAGGGAGTCCCGCGCCAGCAGATCGGCAAAGACTTTCACCTGGACGGCGATGCCCACGGTCAGGAACAGCATCGGCAGAATATCGATGCTGGTCCAGTCATTAGGATTGGAAACCCAGACACTGATGAAATTGAGCGAGAAACCAAGGATGATCCCGGCCGCCGTCAGCGACCCGTTGCGAAACGTCGCGTCGATCTTTTCGTCGAGATCCGGCTCTGGCATGGCTTCGCTTCCGTCTTGCTTCTAAGGGTAAGAAAGGCAGAAATCATCACCCGGAGCAAGGTCGACCTGAAGTCGCCCCTCGCGGAAAGCAGACGAAATGCCGCAGCCGCGCAAACCCGAACACTCCGCCCATAGCTCCTCCACGTGCTCCATTACGGCAATTTCGGGCCAACACCGGCATGGATTTAATCGCGCCCAGACAAACCGACCGCCAAAAAAAGCCAATAAATCCAATGAAAAACTTTGGTAACCGAAAAGGTTAACGTGCGTTGCCTCACATCGTCAATCGCACTTCCGCCCTGTCAAAACGTCGCTTTGACGCCTTTCGCAAATCAGCTTAGCCCAGAGGCTGCCCGCCCATGAAAGGCGGGCTTCACGACGAACTTTTCAAAGGAGGTTCCAGTGACCAGTGTTTCATCTCTCGGCAGCACCTTAACTCAATATCAGTCTCCGCTTTCCAGTCTGGACAAGAATGGCGACGGCGTCATTTCGGCGGACGAGTTGGCCGCCGCCTCGCAGTCCTCGACTTCGGCCACGGCGTCGACCGACAGCGACGACAGCAGCACCGATATCGTCAAGAAGATTACCGCCGACATCCTGTCGCTGATGCTGTCCATGCAGAAGACCGACGGCAGTGACGATCAGGGCGACGGCGGCGATCAGAGCGAGGGCGCTTCCAAGGGTGTCTTCGCCGCAATGGATACGAATGGCGACGGCAAGTTGACCGAGTCTGAATTTCTTGCCGCCGATCCGAACAGCATCAAGACTTCAGGCGACAGCGATCCGCTCCTGACCAAAGTGCTGAGCGACATGCAGACGGCCCTTCAGGCCTACCGCAATACCTACGGCGCTTCCGCCGCAGCAGGTGATTCTGCAGCCGACAACGTGGCGGCGGCCTAGCCGGGAGATCCGGGCTCTGCCGGGGGAGCCTCGATCCATCGATGCCGCACAAAAGCGTCCTACGCGGCAATTGCCGCCGTCGCGGGCTGTGTCCGCGATGCGGAAATCATGCACGCGCCTTCCCCTCCGTTCGATTTCAACACGAGAACCGCCGCCAGCTATCGTAATGATTGCATTAGAGCATTCTGTTTCGACGACTTACTACCGCTAGTGCCAGATTTAACACTTGCGCGTCCGCGTCTGGAAATCCACTAGTTGATCCATTCAGTGTGCTTGGCGTCTTACACTGCAATAAAGCGAAGGGATTGGCCTTGATGAAAGCGCTGCTGCTCGTCGATATTCAGAACGGCTTCTGTCCGGGCGGCAATCTGCCGGTGCCGGAGGGCGACAAGGTGGTTCCCGTCGCAAACAGACTGATCGACAGCGGCAAATACGATCTGATCGTCGCCTCGCAGGACTGGCATCCGCCGGGCCACGGCAGCTTCGCCTCCGCCCATCCCGGTGCCGCCCCCTTCGAGATGGGAGAACTGTCGGGCAAGCCGCAGATGATGTGGCCCGACCACTGCATGCAGGGTACGCTCGATGCCGAACTGCACCCCGAGCTCAAATCCGAAGAGATCGACCTGATTCAGCAGAAGGGCGAGGATCCTGATATCGACAGCTATTCGGCCTTCCGCGACAATGACCGCGATGCCTCGACCGGCCTTTCCGATTTCCTTGAGGATCAGGGCGTCACCGACCTCGACGTCTGCGGGCTGGCGACCGACTATTGCGTCAAGTTCTCCGCGCTCGACGCGCTGGAGATGATGCCGGGTGTCCGCGTCCGCTTCATCGAGGATGCAAGCCGCGGCATCACGCCCGAAGGCGTCGCCGCCGCCATCGAGGAGATGCGGGCGCATGGCATCGCGATCGTCGACAGCACCAAGATCCTGGCCGGCTAGTTCAGCTCGGATACCGCCCGAAAAAACCGCGTCGGATGTCGGATCGGGGCAAGCCAATCCGTCCTTGGCTCTGAACACACCAACAATGGGAGTCGAGAGATGAGAAAGCTTGTTGCTGCAGCCTTCGTCAGTTTGGACGGTGTCATGCAGGCGCCGGGCGGGCCGCGGGAGGATCCGACCGGCGGCTTCACGCAGGGCGGCTGGACCGTTAACTATTGGGACGAGCCGATGGGCCAGTTCATGGGCGGGATCTTTACCGATCCCTTCGAACTGGTGCTCGGCCGCAAGACCTACGAAATCTTCGCCGCGCACTGGCCCTTCGTAGGGAAAGACGATCCGATTGGCAAGGTCTTCAACGCCGTGACCAAATATGTCGCGACCACTTCCACGCAGCCGCTCACCTGGGCAAATTCCGTCGCTCTGCGCGGCGATGCAGCTGCCGAAATCGCCCGGTTGAAGCAGCAGGATGGCCCCGCCCTCCTGACACAGGGCAGCAGCGGCCTGTTGCAGACCCTATTGGCGCATGACCTGATCGACGAGCTCCGGCTTCTGACTTTCCCGCTCGTGCTTGGCCCGGGCAAACGCCTGTTCGGTCAAGGCGCCAAGCCGGAGGCGCTGAAGCTCACCGCCAACACGATATCGACGACGGGCGTGATCATGAGCGTCTACGAGCGTGCCGGCGCAATCAAGACAGGCACATTCGAGCTGGCGCAGCCCTCGGAGGCTGAGATCGAACGCCGGGAGCGAATGAAGCGCGAAGGCTGAACGCGCCTCCACGGTTGCGGGGCCGCGAGCGCCGTCCCGTCCCGCTTATAGGCTCCTGCCCTTCTTCTTCTGGTCGCGCTCCAGTCGCGGCACCACTCCCGAAGGTATTGCCGCCGCGATCGGCGAGATGCCGGCGCATGGCATCACAATGATCAAATGCGTGGGCGTGTTGTGCGAATAAGCTGCTGGCTGGCATCTTATTTCAGCACGTAGACGTCGAACGTCTCATCGCTTCCGGCAACCGTGCCGAAGCGCTTGATGAGGTTTGTCGCGCTCTGGAATGCAGAAATGTCTTCCGGCGTCAGAGACAATCGCCAAACGTAGCTTTCACGCAGGGAGACGGGCGCAGTAATCTGATCAAGCCGCTGCGAAAGAAGAATGACGACCGGCACATGTTCACTCTGCTGCAATCGATGTGCCGTTTGCAGAATATCGGCAAGGCTGAGCGAAAGCCGGGCGTTGCGGGTATATCGCACGATGGCGCCGAACCGCTCCTCCCGCAGAAGATAGGTGCGGTTGGGGACGTAATAGGGCAAGGCTTCCACCAGGTAGTCGGGATCCGCCATAATGACCGCATCCTTGAGATCGGGGCGCGATTGAATGAACGCACCGAGATCCTTGCTTCGGCTCAGGGGTATTTCGGCGATGAAGGCCTGATTGATCTTTTCGATACCGGACACGACCTGTAGCGCCAGCAATATCAGGAAGCAGAGACGTCCGAACTTTACGAAGCCGCCGGCAGCCTCGATGCCGGCAGCGCGCGTCCGCTCGCGCTGAGTATGTGTGGTCAAGGCGGTGATCGCGATCATGAAAACCAGCCAGAGCGCCTGATGTCTGTATCCACCGGGATAGACAAGCGTAAAAAGCAGCGAAAGCCCTACGAGAATCAGTCCGGCTGCGATCATCGCCGGCCGCCGGTGCGCCAGCGCCAGCAGGCTGCCATAGATGAGCACGGACATCAACGCTGCGAAAATCCGGGAGGCCAGCGGATATGCCACGACCAGTTCAAGGACGCTGTTGGGATAGAATTCCATAAAATGGGAACTGGGCGCGGCGAGTGCACCAAGGGCAAGCAAAGCGAAATTCTTGCCACTGAGATCGTTCTGCCCCGTATCGTTGAAGGTCGGATAGACTGTTACGAAACATAGAACAATTCCAACCGCGGCAATGGCAGCGGCTGTCGCAAAGGCCCGATATTCTGTCACAGCAGGCCTTGGCCGCGCCAGAATTAAGTCGAAAAACCAATAGGCGAGGAAGCCGCCGACGAGGACGACCGAATGGACGTTGGTATTTGCCTGCAAGGCAAACAATAGGCCGAGCAATAGCCCGTTGCGTGTTCCTTTCTCCCAACTCAGGACGATAAGGAAAATCACCAGCATGCTGATGCCGTAATTTCGCGACATCGCGGCATAATCGTAAACCGAAAAGCTGCTGAACAGCGACAGCAGCATGATGGAAAGCGGCAGTTTCAGCCTGAAAACAAGAAGATAGGCCGCGGTCGCTGCAATCGTCAGTGCGACGATCTTTAGGACGACAGGTGAGCCGACCAGAACATAGGCGGCGCGCAGCAGGATATACCAGAGAGCAGGATGACCCTCGCCATGCATCTGGCGAAGCATATCGATGAAATTATCCCCCTGGAGGGCGAGTGACAAAGCACGAACTTCGTCACGCCAGACCGTTTCGAACCAGCAAAGCGCAGACGCCAACGCAAGCCAGACCATAAAGATCAACGCCTTGCCAAGCTTGGCGGATCGAGGTTCATCGATAGCAGAGACAATCACGGCCAAATAACACGCAACCCGGTGAACGAAAGCGTCACGACCATATCGGCGCAGAAATAATTTGGCGTTAAGTGAAGGCCATCTTTTGATTTCAGGGGCGCTGAAGCATGTCGCGCAAACTGGGCAGCGGTTTAAACGCGACAAGCGAATCTGAAAGATCGTGGCGCGCTTTAGAATTTTTCCTCCCTCTCAAGAAGATGGATGTCTTCGGCTAGGTCTTCCATTCTCTGCAACAAGGCGGCCTGGGCATCTCTTAGCCCTCGATTGTAGAAGTACGGCCCTATCTCCTCGGCGAAGAAGTCAAGCAGGAATTCAGCCGGCAATGCACCGATGGGATCGAGTTCCCGGTCGAAATAAGCGCGGATGCGCGAAACGATCTCAGCCTTTTCTTCCTTCGAAAACTCGATCTTCTTCATGTTTGCCTCTTTACCGAATGCGATCAGGACTTTGATGGTTCAGCGAAATCGATTGGTCAATCAATGAAATTCAATTGCCGTTGCAAGCCGTAGACCATAAGGGGAAACCTGAATTCCAACAGGAAAGATCGCATGAATCGCGCCGACTTTGTTGAAGGTTTGCGAGGCGGCTCCGCCGTTGCGCTGGCATCGGCGCCCTTTGGCGCGCTCTTCGGAGCGCTTGCGGTCGAAAATGGCATGTCGCTCTCCGAAGCCGCCTTCATGAGCGCCACCGTCTATGCCGGCGCCAGCCAGATGGTTGGCATCGAACTCTTCGGTCACAATGTCCACGCCTGGCTGATTGTGCTGTCGATCCTCGCCGTCAATTTCCGCCACGTGCTCTATTCGGCGGCGCTGGCGCGCTACATCGGCCACTTCACGCCGGTGCAGAAATTCTTCACCTTCTTCCTGCTCGTCGATCCGCAATTCGCCGAAGCAGTAAAGCGCGCCGAGAGCGGCCGGCAACTCACCTTCGCCTGGTATTTCGGCTTTGCCATCATCATCTACATTCCCTGGGTGCTGATCAGCGTCGCCGGCGGCATGCTCGGCGGCTTCATCGGCGATCCCAAGGCCATCGGCCTCGACATCCTGCTGCCGGCCTATTTCCTCGGCATCGTCCTCGGCTTCCGCAAGCGAGACAATTTCCTGCCTGTGGCGCTCGTCAGCGCAGTGGCTTCCGTGTTCGCCTACCGTTACGTCGGCTCGCCCTGGCATGTCAGCCTCGGTGCTGCCGCCGGCATCGTGCTCGCCGCCGTGCTGCCTTTGCCGCCGCAACAGCCAGACCTCGAAGCCGACGCCCTTCAATCCGAAGTGCACGAGGTCTGAGCCATGGAATTCGATCTACACATGGCGCTCGTTATCCTCGCCGCAGCCGCCGCCACCTTCGCCACCCGCATCGGCGGCTATATCCTCATCACCCGAATGAAGAGCATCCCCCCGCGCATGGAGGCGGCGCTGAATGCCGTGCCGGCCGCCGTGCTGACGACGCTGGTTGCCCCCGCTTTCTTCATCGGCGGCTGGGAATCGAAGCTGGCGCTGATCGTCGCCCTCTTCATCGGCCTGCGCTTCAGCCATACATGGATGCTGGTCGCCGCCTGGATCGTCGTGATGACCTGGCGCCACACGATCGGCGTCTGAGCACCGGCCCGAAAGCCGGCGCAGAAATTCAAGGCATTGCAGCGTCGCCGACGCCGTAATACCGCTTTCTCAATATTCCAGCGGCAGCGTCGCGTTTTCGAGCCACGCCCTGACATCGTGATCGTGGATGAGCGGCATCAGCGCCTCGCATGTGCGGCGATGATAGTCGTTGAACCAGTGCAGCTCGTCGTGGGTCAGAAGCTCGGGAATGACGAGACTGCGGTCGATCGGGCAGAAAGTCAGCGTCTCGAATCCGAGCATCGGCGCATCGCCGCCCTCGATCTCCTCGGCCCCGCGCACATAGATCAGGTTCTCGATGCGGATGCCGAAGCTGCCGGGCCGGTAATAGCCCGGCTCGTTCGAAAGGATCATGCCGGGCAGCAGTTCCTGTGTCGACAGCCTGGAGATGCGCTGCGGCCCCTCATGCACCGAGAGATAGGAGCCGACGCCGTGGCCTGTGCCGTGAGCGAAATCGGCGCCGGCCCGCCACAGTGCGATGCGCGCCAGCGGATCGAGATCGCAGCCGCGCGTGCCCTTCGGGAAACGCGCGGTGCTGATCTCTATCATCCCCTTCAGCACCAGCGTGAAGAAGCGCCGATGCTCTTCCGAAACTCTGCCGATGCCGACGGTGCGGGTGATGTCGGTCGTACCGTTGATATATTGCGCGCCGGAATCGATCAAAAAGAGTTCGCCGGCCTCGATCATCCGGTTGGTCTCGGTCGTCACGCGGTAATGCATGATCGCCGCATGTTCGCCGGCGCCCGAAATCGTGTCGAAGGAAATGTCCTTCAGCGGGTTCTGCACGCTCTGGCCGACGCGGGCGCGCGCCGCTTCGAGATGCTCGGCGGCCGTGATCTCGCTCACCGTGCCGGGCTTGGTCTGCGACAGCCAATAGAGGAATTCCACCATCGCCGCACCGTCCTGCAGATGCGCGGCGGCCGAGCCGTTGATCTCGACGTCGTTCTTCACCGCACGCGGCAGCTTGGCGGGATCGGCGCCCTCCACCACTTCGCCGCCCGCCTTGCGGATGATCTCGGCCAGCGCATAGGCGGCGATGTCAGGGTCGATCAGCACGCGGCCGCCATCCCTGGAAACGGCAGCGAGCTTTTCTTCCAGCACCGATGGTGGCAACTGGGTGCAAATCTGCGCGAGATAGGCCTCCGGCTCGATGCCGGTCTTGCGCTTGTCGAGGAAGATCTCGGCCCGCCCGTCGGCATGGATGATGGCACGCGCCAGCGGATGCGGCGTATGCGGCACGTCGGCGCCGCGGATATTGAAGGTCCAGGCGACCGAAGAGGGATCGGCGATCAGCACCGCCGCAAGGTTCTTCTTCGAAAGATCAGCGGCGATCGTCGCGATCTTCTCTCTCGCCAGCACGCCGGCCTGCGCCACGTTCTGGATGTTGACCGCGCCGAGCGGCTCGGCCGGTCGGTCAGCCCAAAGCCTGTCGAGCGGATTGTGCGGCAGGAATATCAGCGTTCCGCCGATCTGCGACAGCGCTTTTTCCAGACGGCGCACCTCAGCCCCTGCGTGCAGCCAGGGGTCAATGCCGAGCCGCAGCCCCTTGGCTCCGTTTCCGGCAAGCCAGAGATGTGGCGGCTCGTTGACGAGATCGCCGCCCGAAAAGACCGAACCGTCGACCTGTTCGGCAAGCTGCGTCACATAGCGTCCGTCGACGAAGACGATCGCCTGCGTGCGCAGGATCAGCGCAATGCCGGCCGAGCCGGTAAAGCCCGTCAGCCATGCCAAGCGCTCTGAACATGCGGGAACATATTCGCCGTTGAATTCATCGGCGCGCGGCACGAGGAAGGCGTCGATGCCGAGCGAATCGAAACCGGCGCGCAGCGCCGATACACGATCCCTGCCGAATTGCGGCGTGGAGGTAACCTCGAAAGACTGGAACATGCTGGAAACCCGAATGATTGAGACGAATCCGGTTAATGGAATGCCGGCCATGTTAGCGAAATTTCAACCGATGGGGAGAAAAAGCGACCAAACGAGTCGAAACCCCTGGGGCCGCTCAACATTTTGACGGAACTGTGACGCCAAAAGTTAATTTGGCACGCTTTATGCATTGGCCGCATGGCTCCCATGAGCAAAACCCTCTGCCTCCGCATTTCAGAATAGCTATATAGGCGTCATCGAACGGTTCGCGATGAACCTGTAAACAAAGGAATTCTTGAAATGACCGCCTCTCTCTCGCGCTTCGCATATAGCAGCCCGGTGCAGGCTGGCGAACGCCAGACCGTGCGTCACGTAATCGGCGCCCGCCGCCCGCAGAACGAGGACAGCCTCAAGCTGCTCGGCGCCGGCCAGCGGGCCACGCGCCACAAGGGCGCCCTCAGCTACGCGTTCTAAGCCTGAAAGCCAGTCCGTCTCCTCCCTCCCGGACCGGCCTATTGGAATGCAGTAGAGCCCGCTTGAGCGCTCCTCCCCTTGAGCTCGCGGGCATTGACCGGATAGACCGGTCCAAGGCGGTGCCATCGGCACCGCCTTTTTTGTTGTCTTCAACAAGGTGACGGAGCGGCTCCGTTTCGATAAGGCGGTGCGGCACCCGCCACCGCCCTCATCCCTGTGCTTGTCACAGGGATCTAGTGCGCCCAAGTCCTTGGGCGCGGGAAACTCTCTTCAAGCTCGTATGGAGTTATTCACCGCGCAGACGCGCGGTGGCTGGATCCCTGTGACGGGCACAGGGATGAGGGTGGGGACGAGGCGCGTTGCCTTAAGCATGGCATGCGTTTGCAGGAGCAATCACCTGCTCACAGCCTTGAAAAATCAAGGCCGATCGAGATGAATAGTCACCCAGCCATTGCGCCAGATGGTTCTGACATGGCGAAGCCTCGCGCCACTATAGGCGGCAATCACCTTCCAGCGTTGCCCGGCAAGGATGCCGGAGAGAATAACTGATCCGCCAGGCGCAAGATGCGTCGCAAGCTTCGGCGCCATGCGGATCAGCGGCCGCGCGAGAATATTGGCGATGATGAGATCGAAGGGACCCTGCTCTGAAAAGGCGGTCGAATGAAAGCCCGGTGCGGTCCTGGTGACGATGCCCGAGGCGATGCCGTTGCGGCGCACGTTCTCGGCCGCCACCTTCGTCGCGATCGGATCGATGTCGGTCGCAAGCACCGGTATGTTCCTGAGCTTGCGCACCGCAATCGCCAGTACGCCGCTGCCGGTGCCGAGATCGAGCGCGTTGCGGACCAGGCGCGAGCGCACCACGGCATCGATCACCTCGAGGCAGCCGGCCGTCGTTCCGTGATGGCCAGTGCCGAAGGCCTGGCCGGCATCGATCTCGATGGCAATGTCGCCGGGGCGGATCTTATTGCGGTCATGCGAGCCATGCACCAGGAAACGCCCTGCCCTGACGGGCTTCAGTCCCTCCAGCGATTTCACCACCCAGTCGATTTCGGGGATGACTTCCCGTTCCAGCCGGGCCGCGGGGAAAGAGGCCTTCAATGCGTCCTCGACCCGGGATTGCACCTCAGTCTCGTCCTCGGCCATCATATAGATCGAGGCTTCCCAGATATCCTTCTTCTCATCGATCTCGGTGGTGCCGATGGCAAAGTCTTCTTCACCGAAGACCGTGCTCAGAAGGTCGAGGATCTCTTCGGCCTTGCTTTCGGTCGTCGTCACGTAAAGGCGGATTTCACTCACGATAGGCGGTCTTTCCCGTTTCCGTTGCCCGCCATCGGTCGAGCCAACGCCCCATCACGCTGAAACCATCACCCCTTGTTGACGAGATTCTCTAGCTTCTTTACCGCCGTGTCCGGGTTTTCGCCATAGGCGATTGTTCCGGAAAACCGCCCGGCCGAATCAAGCAGGAAGACCGAGGCGGTGTGATCCATCGTATAGTCGCCATTCGGATCCTTCTCGTCGACCGGCACCTTCTTGGCGTAGACGCGGAACCCCTTGATAACCTCGGCGATCTTGTCAGGCGCGCCGGAAATGCCGGTGATGCGCTTGGAAACGTTGGAGACGTATTCGTTCATGATCTCAGGCGTGTCGCGCTCCGGATCGACGGTCACGAAATAGGCCTGCAGCTTGTCGCCCTTCGGATCGACCTTCTCCATCCAGCCGTTCAGCTCGAAAAGCGTCGTCGGGCAGACTTCCGGGCAATGGGTGAAGCCGAAAAACAGCGCCGTCGGCTTGCCGCGCAGCGCCTGCTCGGTGATCGGCTGTCCGTTCTGGGAGACCAGGGTGAAGGGTACGCCGAAGGGCGGTTCGGCCACCACATCCTTCGACTTCGTCAGGTCGAGCGTAAACGCTCCGAGAAACCCGGCAAGTATCAGGACACCGACCCAAACGGCGATGCGGAATGTCTTCATTGGCATGATCCTCAATCCAGGCGGATGTGCCGCCCGCCCCTGCTGGCGTGATTATAGCCTCGACCGAAGGCGCGCAATTCAAGAATATGTTTTCGAACCCGTGTTGAATTGTCTCACCGGTAGAAACTGCCACGGCAACGAAATCCGCCCTCAGGAATCTGCACGGATCAAAAATGCATGTGTTTGAATAGCTTACCTCTGGAGAGACGGCCAATCCGAAAATACATATCGTTAGGAAAGACTTAAGCCGTCACATCTATATTTAACGACGGTTCTACATCGCCTCTCCCGCTGGGGACAACTGGGAAGAATTCTGACCATGAACAACAATAACGCCATCAAGCAGTCGGGCGCTTATCTCGAAATCGTTTCGTTCCACCTGGGCGATCAGGAATTCTGCATCGACATCATGGCCATCCGCGAAATCCGCGGCTGGGCGCCGGTGACGCCGATGCCGCACACCCCGCCCTACGTCTTGGGTCTCATCAACCTGCGCGGCGCCGTGATCCCCGTTATCGACATGGCCTGCCGCCTCGGCATGAAGATGACCGAGCCCTCCGAGCGCTCGGCGATCATCGTCACCGACATCGCCGGCAAGCTGGTCGGCCTGCTGGTCGAGCAGGTTTCCGACATGATGACCATCAAGAGCGAAGACCTTCAGCCGCCGCCGGAAATCATCCCGGAAGCCCAGCGCGCTTTCTGCCGCGGCATCGTCGCGCTCGAAAAGACCATGGTCTGCTTCCTGAACCTCGACACGGTCATTGCCGACGAGTTGACGCAGGCCGCCTGAGGGCTATCCATTTCTGGAATTCGAAGGCCCGGCTCGTCCGGGCCTTTTTGATTTTGCAATGAGCGAAAAAGGGAGGCGCCGCTCTTTCCAAAATCTCACCGCAGAAACCCTATTGCGGCTTCCCGTTCTTCCAGGTCACGCTTTGCCCATAGAGCGGAATGGTCGAGATCGACATCTTCGCCGAGCCGTCGGTCAGTTCGCGCGAATGAGCGAGATAGATCAGCGTGTCGTTCGTCTTGTCGTAGATGCGGTTGACGACCAGAGTCTTCCAGATCAGCGACATGCCCTGGCGAAACACCTCGCTGCCATCCTTGGACAGGTCGATATTGCCGATCTCGATCGGCCCGGTCTGCCGGCAGGCAATGGAGTTGTTGGACGGGTCCTCGAACCAGTTGCCGTTCTTGAGCCGGTCGATCAGGCTGCGGTCGAAATAGGTGACGTGGCAGGTAACGCCCTTGACCTCAGGGTCGGAGACCGCCTCGACGATGATGTCGTTGCCGATCCAGTCGACCCCAACCTTGCCGACGACTTCGGCCGAGGCAGCACCTGTGGAAAGGGCGGCGAAAGAGAAGGCGGCGAGGAGAAGATTGCGCAGTCTGGACATGGCGGCTCCCTGAATAACCCGCATTCTAGATAAGCACGCACCCATGCTTTGCAAGAAAACGGCGTTTGCGGAAAAGGGGTCAGCCTTTTCGGCAGGTGCAGGGCTCATAGGCCTGCGCCGTCAGCCGACCTGGCTTCATGCCGATCAACGACGGTATGGCGTGGACGGTATGGGCCTTGACCGCCCTTGCCATCTCGATGGCGGCCGCTGCGCAGACGGCGGCATCTTCAGCGGCGTTGTGGTGCACGAAACGCAGGCCGAGATGCTCGGCGATCAGGTTCAGCCGGTGCGAGAGGAAATGCGGCCAGATCCGCTGCGCCATCTTCAGGCTGCAGAGATAGGTAAGCTCCGGATAGGATTGCCGGTAGAGATCGAGGCTCGCCCGCCAGACGCTGAAATCGAAGGCGGCATTGTGCGCGATCATCGTCGCGCCGCTGATATCCTCGTGAAACTCGTCCATCACCTCGGGAAACTCGGGCGCATCCTCGACATGCTCCGGCCGGATGCCGTGGATTGCGATGTTCATCCCGGAAAAGCGCATCTCTCGCGGCCGGATCAGCCGCTCCTCGACGCGCGTCACCCTGCCGTCCTCGATCCAGGCAAGGCCGACGGAACAGGCGCTGCCGCGCTGCTCGTTCGCCGTCTCGAAGTCAATCGCGATGGTCTTCAAAATCAGCAACCCGAATCGTTTCTTCGGGAACAGGAATACCGCCCCGCTTCCGGCCGCGCAAATTCGACACGACGCCCGATTGACTTTTTAACCCGCATATCGAAACTTGTTGCCATGATCGGTTCCCTAACCATGGCAGCGCTTATCCATCACGCCACGACCCTTGAAGGGTACGCGGGAGCGATGGCGCGTTAGCAGCGATCCGATCATCATCCCGAAACCCTGCCGAGGCGAGCAGGGTTTTCGGAAACCGGCTCTCCTCCCGACACCGATGGAGAGCATGAATGTCCGAAAACGAAGAGAATGAACCTCGTGGCCGAGCGCGCCTGCCGGATGGCGTCCTTGTGCGCGCCGTCCGCCTGTCCGATGCGGAGGAGATCACCGATCTCATAAATCTGCCGGGCTACCGGGCCGGCACCTTGCGGCCGCCCTACCAGCGGGTCGAGGAAGTTCGCAAACACATGGAAAATCCGTCGCCCGGCGCGCTCAACCTCGTCGTCACCCAGGACGGCAAAATCGTCGGCAATAGCGGCCTCAACCGTCTTTCCGGCCGCAGGCAGCACGTCGCCAGCATAGGCATGGGTGTGCATGACGACTTCACCGGCCGCGGCTTCGGACGGATCTTGCTCGGAGCAATGGTCGATGCTGCCGACGACTGGCTCGATATCAAACGGCTGGAACTGACCGTCTACACCGATAACGATGTCGCCATCGGCCTCTACCAGAAATTCGGCTTCGAGCAGGAAGGCCTGCTGAAGGCCTTCGGATATCGCGCCGGTCAATATGTCGATGCCTATACGATGGCGCGGCTCAGGCTTTGAGCAAACGGGCTGGCGGCTTGCCGTCAGCCCCTCACCCGCTGATCAGCGCCAGCCACTCGTCCTCGTCCATCGTCTGCACGCCGAACTCACGCGCCTTGTCGAGCTTGGAGCCGGCGCCGGGGCCGGCGACGACGATGTCGGTCTTCTTGGAGACTGATCCCGCCACCTTGGCGCCGAGACTTTCCGCCCTCGCCTTCGCCTCGTCGCGGGTGAACTTTTCAAGCGAGCCGGTGAAAACCACGGTCTTGCCGGCGACCGGGCTGCCTGCCGTCTTCGGTTGTTCGGCCTCCTCGGGCGTCACTTCCTCAATAAGCCGGGTGATCACCTCGACATTGCGCGGCTCCTTGTAGAATTCGACGATGGCCCGCGCCACGACCTCGCCGATACCCTCGATGGCGTTGAGATCATTCCAGGCGTCACCGGAAAGCGCCTCGGCCTCGCGCATTGCGGTTTCAAAGGCCGCATAGGTGCCGTAGGAGCGCGCCAAGAGCTTCGCTGTGGTCTCGCCGACATGACGGATGCCGAGCGCGTAGATGAAGCGGTGGAGCGCAATGCTGCGCCGTTCGGTGATCGCCGCATAGAGCTTGCCGACGCTGACCTTGCCGAAGCCGTCGATATTCTCTAGCTTGGTCAGCGATTGCTGCTGACGCTTCTCCAGCGTGAAGATATCGGGCGCAGTGCGGATCTGCAGCGACGCGTCCTCGTTTTCGAAAAAGAAGTCGATCTGCTTCGAGCCGAGCCCTTCAATATCGAAAGCGTTGCGCGAAACGAAGTGCTTCAAATGCTCCGTCGCCTGCGCCCTGCAGATGAAGCCGCCGGTGCAGCGGGTGACCGAATCGAGCTTGCCGGTCTTCTCATGTCTTTCACGCACGGCATGCGACCCGCAGACCGGGCAGGTCTTCGGAAATTCATAGGGCCTGGCCTCGGCCGAGCGCTTCTCCATGACGACGTCAAGCACCTGCGGAATCACATCGCCGGCGCGCTGCACAATGACGGTATCGCCAATGCGGATATCGTGCTCGTCGGCGCGGATGCGCTCGCCGCTATTGCCGATGCCCCTGATGTAATCCGCATTGTGTAGCGTCGCATTGGTGACGACCACGCCACCGACGGTGATCGGCGTCAATCGCGCGACAGGGGTCAAGGCGCCGGTGCGGCCGACTTGAATGTCGATATTCTCGACGATAGTGAAAGCCTGTTCGGCAGGGAACTTGTGCGCCGTCGCCCAGCGTGGTGAACGCGAGCGGAAACCGAGACGGGCCTGCAACTCGAGACTGTCGACCTTATAGACGACGCCGTCGATGTCGTAGTCGAGATCCGGGCGCTCAAGGCCGATCTCGTCATAATGCGTCAGGATGTCGGCGACCGAGTTCAATCGTTTCACCAGCGGATTGACCGGAAAACCCCAGTCCTTGAAGGTCTGCACCATCCCAAATTGCGTATCGGCCGGCATTTCCGACATCTCGCCCCAGGCGTAGGCGAAGAATTTCAGCTTGCGGCTCGCCGTCACCTTGGCGTCGAGCTGGCGCAGCGATCCGGCAGCCGTATTGCGCGGATTGACATAGGTCTGCTTACCCTCCGCCTCCATCTGCCGGTTCAGCGCCAGGAAGTCGCTCTTGGCCATGTAGACCTCACCGCGGATCTCGACGACAGCGGGCACGCCTTTCGGCAGCTCGTTGGGGATCTCGGCGATGGTCCGGATGTTGGCAGTGACGTTCTCCCCCGTCGTGCCGTCGCCACGCGTTGCAGCGGTCACCAGCCTGCCGTTTTCATAACGGATCGACATCGAGAGACCGTCGATCTTCGGCTCGGCGGTAAAGGCGATCGACTGGTCCGGCAGCCGGCCGAGGAAACGATAGACGCCGGCGACAAAATCCTGCACGTCCTCCTGCGAGAAGGTGTTGTCGAGCGACAACATCGGCCGCGCGTGGACGACAGGCGAAAAAGTGACGGAGGGCGCCGCACCGACATGCCGCGATGGGCTGTCTTCGCGGATCAACTCGGGAAAGCGCACTTCCAGCGCATCGTTGCGGCGCTTCAGCGCGTCGTAATCGGCATCCGAAATCTCCGGCCGGTCCTTGCCGTGATAGAGCGCATCGTGATGTGCGATCTCCTTTGCCAGCCGTTCGAGCTCGGCGGCAGCCTCTTCGATCGTCAACGTATCGACGGCGGAACTTTCGGTGGACATGGAACATCACTCCAGAGAATCTGCATTGTTTTTTAGAGCAAAATTTCCGGATGAAAAGAGAGGCCGCGTATCCGCCATCGGGATGATCGGCCTGCTCAGCTCTCCTCCCTCATTCATGTGCCTGTCACAGGAATCCAGCCACGGCGCCTCTGCGCCGTGAATGACACTCTCTTTCAGGGAAGAAGAATCTCCCGCGCCCAAGGACTTGGGCGCTGGATCCCTGTGACGAGCACAGGGATGAGGGAGATTGAGGTGAGCTTTCGCGCCGACTTTCATGCCGTGGAATCCTTGTCACCGCCCTATCCGGCTATTCCCAATCGTTCGCATTGCGCAGCCGGATACCACTGACATGCAGGCTCGTGCCCCAGAGCCCTTTCAGCGGCGTCAGCGTGTCCACCACCCTGAGATCCACCTTGCGCGGGGCAAACTCCCGGTCGAGCTGTGACATGGCGGCATGCTCTATCGGCACCACTCTCTTTCGGGCCACCCACATGCCAGCATCACCCAGATCCTCGAAGCCCTCGGCTGGCATCTCGTAACGATGGATCGTCTCCGCTTCGAGCCTTTCCATCCAACGGCGCTCGACGTAGGCGACGGCGCGCCAGTCGCCGAGCCAGTGCCGGCGTTCGGCCTCCGGCGTATCGGCCACCGCCCAGAGCAGGATGCGGGGACAATCGCGCGGAAAGAGATACAGGAAATCATGATGGGCATCGATTGCCCAGACGAGCGGACCGTTCAGCCATTCTCGGCCGGGCGCACGAGCAGAGGGGACGCGAACCGGGCGTGGCTCGAACGCCGCGATCCCGGAATCGTCGCTGAAATGGAAAAGTCGCATGGCTTGAGCTCGCCGCCGATCGAGAAGCTTCAGCGCATATCGCGCCACGGGATGATTGTCATCCCGCCGGCCTAAGCGGAAAGAGCGTCGGAAGAAAAATCAGCCGTTGCCGGCCAGCAGCCGCTTCGCCGCCGCCCGCGCCTCTTCGGTAACCGAAGCCCCGGCCAGCATACGGGCGATCTCCTCGGTGCGATCCTTCTGCGCCATCGTCGCGACGCGGGTGGCAATCTTTTCCGAACCGTCGGCCGACGGTCCCTTGGAAATCAAGAGATGCGTCGCCGCCCGCGCCGCGACCTGCGGCGCATGCGTGACCGACAACACCTGCACCCGCTCCGACAGCCGCTTCAGCCGCTGACCGATCGCATCGGCCACCGCGCCGCCGACGCCGGTATCGATTTCGTCGAAGACGAGCGTCGGGGCCGATCCGCGATCGGCGAGCGCCACTTTCAGCGCCAGCAGGAAACGCGACAGTTCGCCGCCCGAGGCGACCTTCATGATCGAGCCCGGTCGCGTGCCCGGATTGGTCTGAACATGGAATTCGACGACGTCGATGCCTTCGGCCAGCGCCTCGCCCGCATCCGTGGTGATCTCGACCATGAAACGGGCGCGTTCGAGTTTCAGCGCCGGCAGCTCAGCCATGACGGCCCCAGCCAGTGCGGTGCCGGCATGATGGCGCTTGTCGGACAGCGAGCGCGCCGCCGCATCGTAATTTTCCCGCGCCAGGCCGACCTCGGCGTCGAGCCGAGCAAGCCGCTCCTCGCCCGCGTCGAGATCGGCAAGATCGGCGATCATGCGCACGGCAAGCGCCGGCAGCTCGGTGACGGGCACGGAATATTTGCGCGAGGCGGCCCTGAGCGCGAAAAGCCGCTCCTCCACCCGCTCCAGCTCTCTTGGATCGTATTCGGTCTTGCGCAGTGCCGCCTCGACTTCCATCTGCGCGTTGGAAAGCTGGTCCAGCGCGGCATCGAGCAGCGTCACGGTGTCTTCGAGCAGCCCCGGCGCCTCATGGCTCTTGCGCTCCAGCCGGCGCACCAGCGAGGCGATATGGGGCACGGGCGAGGCATTGCCGTTCAAGAATTCGGACGCCTCGGCGATATCGCCGGCGATTCGCTCGGCCTTCATCATCTTCTGCCGGCGATCGGCGAGTTCTTCCTCCTCGCCATCCTGCGGCGAGAGCTTCTCGAGCTCTTCGACCGACGAGCGCAGGTAGTCGGCTTCGCGCGCCGCGCTTTCCACCTTCTCCCGGTGGTTCTTCAGCGTCCGCTCGCTGTCGCGCCACAGGCGATAGAGCCGGGAGACTTCCGAAACCTCGTCGGTGAGGCCGGCAAAGGCATCGAGCAGGGTGCGGTGGGCATTGGTGTCGACAAGGGCGCGATCGTCGTGCTGGCCGTGAATTTCGACCAGCATCTGACCGGCCTGGCGCATCAGCTGCACGCTGACCGGCTGGTCGTTGACATAGGCCTTGGTGCGTCCGTCCGCCGATTGCTGACGGCGGAAGATCAGATCGCCCTCGTCGTCGATGCCGTTTTCACGCAGGAGTGTGCGGGCGCCGTGTTCCATGCCGACGTCGAACACCGCCGTCACCTGGCCCTTGTCCTCGCCATGACGCACCAGGTCGCCGTCGCCGCGTCCACCCAGCGCCAGCGACAGGCTGTCGAGCAGGATGGATTTACCCGCCCCGGTCTCGCCCGTCAGGACGGAGAGGCCGGTCTCGAAGGCAAGATCCAGCCGCTCGATCAGGACGATATCGCGGATCGAAAGCTGGATCAGCATTGGCCTCAGGAACCGAGAAGAAGTTTCTTGCCCGCTGCCGCGATCCACGAGCCCTTGTTTTCACGCGGCTCGGCACCGCCGCTCTGCAGCAGCTTGTAGGAATCAGCATACCACTGGCTGTCGGGATAATTGTGACCGAGAACGGCAGCGGCTGTCTGCGCCTCGTCGACGATGCCCATGGCGTAATAAGCTTCGACGAGACGCGCTAAGGCCTCTTCGATCTGGTTCGTATTCGGATATTTCTCGACGACGATACGGAAGCGCGAGATCGCGGCGAGATATTCCTTCCGCTCCAGGTAGTAGCGGCCGATCTGCATTTCCTTGCCGGCGAGCTGGTCGCGCGAAAAGCGGATCTTGGCCTGTGCGTCGTCGACATATTCGGAGTTTGGATAATTGTCGATGACGGCCTGCATCGCCTCGATCGTCTTGGCCGAGGCGCGCTGGTCCTGCGTCACGTCGACGATCTGCTTGGAATAGGTGAGACCGATGAGATACTGCACATAGGCAGCATCCTGGGACTTCGGATATTGCGACATGTAGCGGTTGCCGGAAGCAAGCGCATCGTCCAAACGGCCTTGGCGGTATTTGACGAAGGTGCTCATCACAAGCGCCTTGCGCGCCCATTCGGAAAACGGGTTCTCGCGATCGATCGCGTCGAACTTGCGCGCCGCTTCCGCCATGTTGCCTGCCTTCATATTGGCCAGGCCCTGGGTGTAGAGCACGTCAGGCGGATCGGTTTCGAGACCGAGCTTGGTGATGTCGATGTCGGGATCCGACTGGCAACCGGAGATCGAGGCGCCTGCGCTGAGCACCAGAAGCGATGCGAACAAAGCGCGCGCTGTCTTCATCATACCTTCAGATCCTGCATAACCCATTCGAAAGAACCCCACTGCTGCCGCTCTCTCCACGGCAGCCACGCCTCGCTGGCGTTTCTAGCCACAAATGTGCATCAAGAGCAACGCAATGATAAGGCATTAACGCATTTTTGTGGCAGCAGCCGCAGAATGATCGGCTTTTCAACTTCTTCCCGAGCTGTGGCGGCTAGGCATCGGTCTATTGTCGCAGACACGGCCGGACATAAAAAAACCGCCTCCGGGAAAGAGGCGGCCTGGTCTTGAGAATATGCTGGAGGTCATGCCGACCAGGGAGCGAATTCCGAAGCACTGACCGCGATCAGTTCGCGGGCAGCGACGCGCTGGCGCGGCGTCGACGTCTCGACCACTTCGTAGGCGGAGGAATCGGCGAGCAGCGCCTTCAGCGCATTGGCATTCATCTTGTGACCGCCGCGATAGGAACGGTAGCAACCGATGAACTGGACGCCGGCAAGGGACAGATCGCCGACGGCATCGAGCGTCTTGTGGCGGACGAATTCATCCTTGGCGTAACGCAGCCCTTCGACGTTGATGACGGTGTTGTCGTCCGAGATGACGACGGAATTTTCGAGTGAGGACCCGAGCGCGTGGCCCGACGCCCAGAGACGTTCGACATCGCGCATGAAGCCGAAGGTGCGGGCGCGGGAAAGCTCGGCCTTGAAGACGGCGGGCGTCATATCGCCGGCCCACTTCTGCCGGCCGATCAGCGGGCACTCGAAATCGATTTCGACTTCGAAGCGTGTACCGTCATAAGGACGGAATTCGCTCCAGGAGCCGCCATGCTCAATTCGCACCGGCTTGGTGATACGGATATAGCGGCGCTTGACGCCGAGGGAGACGAGACCGACCTGCTCGATTACCTCGACGAAGGGCAGCGAGCTTCCGTCCATGATCGGCATTTCGGAGCCCTGCACCTCGATCACCACATTGTCGAGGCCGAGCGCATAGACGGCGGCCATGACATGCTCGATCGTCGCAACCGAATGGGCCGGCGAGAAGCCGAGCACGGTGCAGAGGTCGGTATTGCCTACCTGCGAGGAGACGGCCTTGAGTTCGGTGATGTCGCCATTGTCATGCAGGCGCTGGAAAACGACGCCGGTGTCCGATTCGGCCGGGTTCAGGGTGATCGACACTTCCGCGCCCGAATGGACCCCGGTGCCCGAAAGCGTCACGGGACGCGATACCGTCGTTTGAAAACCCAGCAAGCCAATTGCCATAAACTCTGCCTTTTATTCTTCCGTACCGGCGGTCTGTCCGATCGGCACGGTCATCGTTCATTCTGCATAAGGAGCCGTCGAAAAGACTCCCAGGGTAGTTTTCTTGCGACCATACTTACGTGCGCCGACGCTCCAATCCAAATCACTGTTTCTTTCGCTTTGTTACGAAGTCACGCGATTGAAATTGCTCGCGAATCGCAGGCTGAAAAACAGCAATGCCCGGGACCTTGATCCCGGGCATGAACGGGTGCCGAAGCACGGTATCAGTTCGACTGGCGACGCAGGAATGCCGGGATTTCCAGCTGGTCGTCTTCCTGCATCATCCGGGCCTGCGGAACCGCGCGACCTTGGTCGTCGAGGTTGCCGCGACGCGGTGCGTAGAGGCTTGCCTCCGGCGACAGCGGACGGCGCTGCTGCGAAGCGGCCGGCGGTGCTGCGGTCATATCGGCGGCAACGGCGTCGTCGTCGCGACGGCCAAGCGAATTGGTGATTCGCTTGAGGAGGCCCATCGGACCGCGCTCCTCCGCCGCATGGGCAGACGCCGGCTGCGTGCGGTGGTCGAGTTCGGCCTGGACGACCGGCGGGAAATCCTCGACCTTCGGCATGCGCATCGGTTCGGGCGCCTGACGGATGACCGGCTCCTGCCGGATCGGCTGCTGCTGGACCGGCTGGCTGATGACCGGCTGGCTCATGGCGGGCGCCGGAGCCTGCTGCTGTACCGGTGCCGGACGCATTGCCGGAGCTTCCGGTGCAGGCGCGAAGATCTTGCTCTGCGGACGGAAGGCCTCCTGCTGTGGAGCCGGCTGCTGCAGCGATGCGGCAGCACGCGGGGCCGGAATTTCGAGCTCGCGCTCCATCTCGGCTTCGCGGATGGTCTGCGCGATCGGATCCATGGCCTTCGGTGCCTGCATCACGGGGGCAGGCTGAACTGCGGCCGCTGCCGGAGCAACAGCCGCGGAGGGACGGATAACCGGCCTTGCTGCCGGCTGGAGGTTGCGTTCGGCGGCTTCGTTCATCGCCCGGTCGATGCCGGTTGCGACGACCGAGACGCGGATGATGCCTTCGAGCGATTCGTCGAAGGTGGCGCCGAGGATGATGTTGGCGTCAGGATCGACTTCCTCGCGGATGCGGGTCGCGGCTTCGTCGACTTCGAAGAGGGTGAGGTCGCGACCGCCGGTGATGGAGATCAGCAGGCCCTGGGCGCCCTTCATCGAGGTTTCGTCGAGCAGCGGGTTGGCGATCGCAGCCTCTGCAGCCTGCAGCGCGCGGCCGGAGCCGGAAGCTTCGCCGGTGCCCATCATCGCCCGGCCCATCTCGCGCATCACCGAGCGGACGTCGGCGAAGTCGAGGTTGATGAGGCCTTCCTTGACCATCAGGTCGGTGATGCAGGCAACGCCCGAATAGAGAACCTGGTCAGCCATGGCGAAGGCATCGGCGAAGGTCGTCTTGTCGTTGGCAATGCGGAAAAGGTTCTGGTTCGGAATGACGATCAGCGTATCGACAGACTTCTGCAGTTCCTGGATGCCCATCTCGGCCAGGCGCATGCGGCGCCCGCCTTCGAAATGGAACGGCTTGGTGACGACGCCGACCGTCAGGATGCCCTTGTTGCGAGCCGCCTGTGCGACAACCGGAGCAGCACCTGTGCCGGTGCCGCCGCCCATGCCGGCGGTGACGAAGCACATATGCGTGCCGTTCAGGTGATCGACGATCTCGTCGATGCACTCCTCGGCGGCCGCCCGGCCAACTTCCGGCTGCGAGCCGGCACCGAGGCCTTCAGTGACGTTGACGCCGAGCTGGATGATGCGCTCGGCCTTCGTCATCGTCAGCGCCTGCGCATCCGTGTTGGCGACGACGAAATCGACGCCCTGGAGGCCGGCGGTAATCATATTGTTGACGGCATTGCCGCCTCCGCCGCCAACGCCGAACACGGTGATGCGCGGCTTCAGCTCTGTGATGTCAGGCTTTTGCAGCTTGATGGTCATGGTACCTGTTCCTTCTCTCTCTGGCCGCATCGCCACGCCGGCCAATTACGCAATTTCAGAAGCTTTCCTTCAGCCACTGGCCCATACGGGCGATGCGGCTGTTATTTCCTCCAAGCGACATGAGCAGACCGCTCTGTGACGCATGTGTCTCCATGTCCGCGACCTGCGGATAGATCATCAGGCCGACGGCCGTCGAAAAGGCCGGACCCTTGGCCGCCGTCGGCAACCCCGAGACGCCCATCGGACGGCCGATGCGGACGTTGCGGGCAAGGATGCGCCGCGCCACATCGGCAAGGCCGGTCAGTTGGCTCGCTCCGCCGGTCAGCACGACGCGCTTGCCGACGATCGGGCTGAAGCCGGAGCGCTGGATACGGTCGCGGATCAGTTCCATCGTCTCTTCGATACGGGCCGAGACGATGCGTGAAACCAGCGCCCGCGGCACCTGCGACGGCTGGTCGCGATCGTCCTCGCCGATCGGCGGGATCGAGATCAACTCGCGCTCGTCGGAGGAATTCGAAAGGGCCGAGGCATGCACGACCTTCAGCCGCTCCGCATCCTCGATGCGGGTCGAAAGACCGCGCGCCAGGTCGGTGGTGACGTGATGGCCGCCGAGGCCGACGGCATCCGTATGAACGAGCTTGCCCTCGGCAAAGACCGAGATCGTCGTCGTGCCGCCGCCCAAGTCGATCGCCGCGCAGCCGAGCTCGACCTCATCGTCGACGAGAGCCGCAAGACCCGATGCATAGGGCGTCGCGACGATGCCCTCGACTGACAGATGCGCACGATTGACGCTGAGTTCGAGGTTCTTCAGCGCCGAGCGCTCCGCCGTCACCACATGCATGTCGACGCCGAGCGCATCGCCGTACATCGCCAGCGGATCGCGGATGCCGCGCTCGCCGTCGAGCGAGAAGCCGGTCGCCAGCGAATGCAGCACCGAGCGGTCCTGGCGCAGCGACTGCTGGCAAGCGGCCGACAGCACCTTCTTCAGATCGTTGAGTTCGACTTCCTGGCCACCGAGATCGATCGTCGCGGTATAGATGTCGCTGCCGAGGCGGCCAGCCGTCAGGTTGACGATCAGGCTTTCGACGGTCAGCCCCGCCATGCGCTCGGCCGCGTCGACGGCGAGACGGATGACGCCTTCCAGCGCGTCGAGATCGGCGATGACGCCGGTCTTGATGCCACGGGAACGCTGGTGACCGATGCCGATGATCTCGATATTGTGCGTGCGGCCCGGCAGGATCTGGCTTTCCTCGCGCGGCGTCAGCCGGCCGATCATGCAGACGACCTTGGTCGAACCGATGTCGAGCACCGAAACGACATGTGACCGCTTCGACGAAAGCGGCTTCAGGCGCGGCAATCCGAAATGGGATGAACCGAACAAGCTCATATATTCTGCCCCGCCTTCTTCAATTCTTTCGTACGCTCCGTCACTGCCGTCTGCCTGCGGACCGCCGCCTCCGGCGTCAGCTGGATCGCGGTTCTGTCGGCCAGCCTGAGATCGACTGCGGCAATGTCCCGCTCCAGCAGCTGGTGCTCCTTGTCGAACTTCGAAAGCGTCGCCAGTGCCTGGTCAATACCGTCTTCCGGGAGCTTGACGACGACGCCGTTGTCCATATGCAGGTCCCAGCGACGCCCGGATATCCAGACATAGGCCTTCACGCGGGCCTTCACGTCGGGCCATTTCGAGAAGGCATCGTCGAGCGAAGCCGCCGCCGTTTCGGCATCGCGGCCGACGACGAGCGGCAGCGCCGAAAACTTGTTGTCCCGCAGCGGCGCAATGACGCTGCCGTTCTTCTCGATCAGGGAAAGCTCCTGCCCGTGCTGCCAGATCGCATAGGCCTGGCGCTCTTTAAGCTTCACCTCGATCGTCTTCGGATAGATCTTGCGGACCTCGACATTTTCGACCCAGGGAAGATGCGCGATCTTTCGGCGGGCGGCATCGACGTCGAGGGCGACCAGCGAGGTCGTGCCGTCAAGGCCGATCAACTGCAGGATCTCGATTTCGGAGGTTTCCGAATTGCCGGAGACCTTCACGTCCTCGATCGCAAAACCCGCGGCCGTCGTTGTCGCCTGCGCGACGGCTTCCGTGTGACCGCCGAGCGACATGCCGTAAAGCCCCGTCGCGCCCAAGAAAGCGAGCGCCGAGACCGTGCCGGTATGAACAGGAATGTAAATGCGGCCGCTGCAGAGACTGATCAGAAAGCGCGTGACCCGGCGCAGCGGACGCGGCAGCACGAACCGCTCTTCGGCTTCCATGATCGGAAGCACGGCATGATGGCTGGGGCGCCCTATCCTTTTGACTGTCAACGCAAACAAGACGCGTCCTCCACCATCCACCGGAGAAACTGACCAAACGAATAGCCGGCATGACCGGCCATTTCGGGCACGAGCGAGGTTGGGGTCATACCTGGCTGGGTATTGACTTCCAGCCAGATGATTTCGCCGTCTTCGGAGAAACGATCGTCGTAACGAAAGTCGGACCGACTGACGCCGCGACAACCGATTGCCTGATGCGCCCTTAGGGACAATGTTTGTATTTTTTGGTAAATATTCGGTGAAATTTTCGCGGGGATGACGTGTTTTGAACCGCCTGCCGCGTACTTGGAGTCGTAATCATAAAAATTGTGTCCCTGCGGCACCACTTCCGTGACACCGAGCGGAGTTTCACCCATGACACCGCAGGTGAGTTCGCGACCGTAAACATAGCGCTCGACGATCACCTCTTCGCCGTAGCGCCATTCGGGCGAGCTGACGATCTGTGGCGGATGCGCCTGATCTTCGGTGACGATGACGACGCCGAAGCTCGACCCTTCGCGGACGGGTTTCACCACATAGGGCGGCTTCATCGGATGCGTCGCGGGAAAGGCGAAACGGTTGACCACCTGCGATTCGGCCACCGGAATGCCGGCGGCGCCGGCAACGAGCTTCGCCTTGTCCTTGTCCATCGCCAGCGCCGAGGCAAGCACGCCCGAATGCGTATAGGGGATTTCAAGATATTCGAGGATGCCCTGAATGGTGCCGTCCTCGCCGAACGGGCCGTGAAGCGCATTGAAGACGACATCGGGCTTCAGCGCAGCAAGCTTCTCGGAAACGTCGCGCGCCACGTCGATACGCGTCACGTCGAAGCCCTCTGCCTCGAGGGCTTCTGCGCAAGCCTTTCCCGAGGAAAGGCTGACAGGCCTTTCCGAGGAAAATCCGCCCATCAGGACAGCGACATGCTTGCGACTCATCAACACCCCCAAAAAATAACTTCCAGTTTCGAAATCGACGCTTGCGCGAAGCTGTCTGCGTCGTTTCAGGCCTTTGTCCGACCTGGGTGCATTAGAGCATCATTATGGTTAATGAAGTGTTTACTTTCGTTAACTTCGTATTGCCGCGCCCTTGATTTTTTAACCTTCTCTTCTTCGGGATTGCCAGATCGAAGACGCCGCCGATCCGCGAAAACAGAAAAACCCGCACGGAAAAACCGCGCGGGCTCAATGGGATAGCTCGCTATCTTGCAGTCAGTCGGCGTCGTCGAGGAATTTCCATACGAGCCCGCCGAGCGCTCCACCCGCAAGCGGCGCAATCCAGAACAGCCAGAGCTGCTGCAGCGCCCAGCCGCCGACGAAAAGCGCCTGGCCGGTGGAACGCGCTGGATTGACCGAGGTATTCGTCACGGGGATGGCAACGAGATGGATCAGCGTCAGGCCGAGGCCGATCGCAAGCGGCGCGAAGCCCGAAGGCACCCGGCTGCTGGTCGAACCCAGGATGATGATCAGGAAGAACATGGTCAGCAGCACTTCGATCAGCAGCGCCGAAAGCAGTGAATAACCACCCGGAGAGTGCTCGCCATATCCGTTGGCGGCAAAGCCGCCGAGTTCGAAACCCGCCTTGCCGCTGGCGATGAGATAAAGCAGCGCCGCCGCGGCGATGGCGCCGACAACCTGCACGACGATATAGGGAACGAGGCGCGCCGCCGGAAACCGTCCGGCAACTGTAAGGCCAAGCGAGACGGCGGGATTGAAATGACCGCCCGAAATGCCGCCCACGGCATAGGCCATCGTGAGCACGGTCAGACCGAACGCAAAGGCCACGCCGACAAAACCGATTCCAAGCTCGGGATAGGCCGCGGCCAGCACGGCACTGCCGCATCCGCCGAAGACCAGCCAGAACGTGCCGAGAAATTCGGCGACAAGACTCTTTTGCATGGATATTTCCTCCGCCCTCAACCAGAGGGTTAGCAATGAATCCGTTACAATTTGATTCCGGTCAAGCATGTGAGCGTCACCGTGGCAAGCCTCGCGCAAGGCAGGAAAACCCAAGGATTCGAGATGACGCCGGGGACCGCGAGCCGGTAACGCATGCGGGCAGCGTCCCCTGTGAACACTCCATGTTTTGACGTTTTCACAGACCTGAAATAGCGTTAAAACCCGCCGGCCTCCCACGGCGATTCACAAAAATACTGATTGGAATGAAAATGCCTGACGCGATCTCCGCATCGCCGACTCCTGCCTCGAACAGCACGCAAGTCAATTCTCCGGCCCGCGTCCTTATCGCCAGCCTTGTCGGCACCACCATCGAATTCTTCGACTTCTACGTCTACGCGACAGCAGCCGTCCTCGTCTTCCCGCATCTCTTCTTCCCGGCAAGCGATTCGAACGCCGCAACGCTGCAGTCGCTCGTCACCTTCTCGATCGCCTTTTTCGCCCGCCCCATCGGCGCCGTGGTTTTCGGTCATTTCGGCGACCGTATCGGCCGCAAGGCGACGCTCGTCGCCGCACTGATGATGATGGGGCTTTCGACGGTCCTGATCGGCATGCTGCCAGGCTATGATGCGATCGGCATCGCAGCACCCCTGTTGCTGGCCCTTTGCCGTTTCGGTCAGGGCCTCGGCCTCGGCGGCGAATGGGGTGGCGCCGTTCTGCTTGCCACCGAAAACGCTCCTCCCGGCAAGCGCAGCTGGTACGCCATGTTCCCGCAGCTCGGCGCGCCGATCGGCTTCATCCTCTCCTCCGGCTTCTTTCTCATCCTGGCGGAAACGATGAGCAACGAGGATTTCCTCGACTACGGATGGCGCATTCCCTTCATCGCCAGCCTCGCCCTCGTCGCCGTCGGCCTCTATGTCCGTCTGAAGATCGCCGAGACGCCGGAATTTCGCAAAGCCGTCGAAAAGCACGAGCGCGTTGCCGTACCGATCGAGGTCGTCTTCCGCGACCATCTGCGAAGCCTGATCCTCGGCACCTTCATTGCTGTGGCGACCTTCGTGCTGTTCTACCTGATGACGGTCTTCACGCTCTCCTGGGGTACGACACCTCTGGAAAAGGGTGGGCTCGGTTACTCCCGCGAGCAGTTCCTGGTCGTCCAGCTTGTCGGCGTCCTGTTCTTCGGCCTGACGATCCCGCTCTCCGGCTGGCTCTCCGACCTCTATTCGCGCCGCACCATCCTGACGCTGACGACGATTGCCATCGCCATCTTCGGCTTTTTCTACGCGACGCTGTTGACCAGCGGTCTGACCGGCGCTTTCCTGTGCTCGATCATCGGCCTCGCCTTGATGGGCTTCACCTACGGCCCGATCGGCGCTGCCCTGGCCGCCCCCTTTCCGACCACGGTGCGCTATACCGGCGCCTCGATGACCTTCAACCTCGGCGGCATCTTCGGCGCTTCGCTCGCCCCTTATATCGCCACCTGGCTCGCCACCCATTACAGCCTGGACTATGTCGGCTACTATCTCGCCGCCTCGGCAGTGATCTCGCTCGTCTGCATCCGGCTGTCGGGCCGCGAGGAAGTCTGAGCCTCGAGCAGCAAGCAAACAACAAGCCGCGACTTGCCAACGTCGCGGCTTTTTTATTGATGCCGTGAGCAGTTCCGGTTAACCGGAACACTCACGGCAAAACGGGAAAAGATCATGCGATGCCTCATTACCGGCGCAGCCGGCTTTGTCGGTGGGCCTCTCGTCGAAAGACTGCATAGAGGGCGGATATCCGAGCTCGCGGTGACGACGCGATCTGCAGCCGCCAGCTTCCCGACATCAGTGCGGCATTTCCCCATCGAGATAACAAGCGAAACCGATTGGACAGCGGTTCTCGAGGGCATTGATGTCATCGTCCATCTCGCCGCTCGTGTTCACATCATGAACGACCGCGCAGCCGATCCGCTTGCGGAATTTCGTCGGATCAACACCGCCGCCACGTTGAACCTCGCCGAGCAGGCCGCCCGCGCGGGCGTAAAAAGGTTCGTCTTCATCAGCAGCATCAAGGTCAATGGCGAGGAGAACGATCGGCCCTTCCGGCATGACGATACGCCAATGCCGATCGATCCCTATGGCATTTCGAAGCTGGAAACTGAAATCGGGCTGCATGAAATCGCCGCTCGAACAGGCATGGAAGTCGTCGTCATTCGCCCGCCGCTCGTCTATGGACCCGGTGCGAAGGGCAACTTCGCCCTGCTCGTCGGACTTGTCCGGAAGAAGATACCGCTCCCCTTCGCGTCGCTGAAGAACCTCCGGACCCTGGTCGCCCTTCCAAATCTCGTCGATCTGATCATCACCGGGATCAAGCATCCGGGTGCTGCCGGCCAGACCTTTCTCGCAGGCGATGGAGAAGATCTTTCGACTCCCGGGCTTATCGAAGGGATTGCCGCAGGGCTAGGTGTCAAGCCGATGCTGCTCCCCTTCCCCCCAGCACTGTTGCAGATGGGTGCGCGCGTCACCGGAAAGGACGCGGTCTACCAGCGTCTTTGCGGTTCCCTGCAGGTCGATATATCCCACGCCCGCGACGTGCTTGGCTGGTCGCCCGTCGTCACACCGCGCGAAGGCCTGAAGCTTGCGGTGACGTAACCGCTACTCGCTCGTCACGCCGTGGAACGGACGCACTTCTCGGCCGGGCATGAAGACGCCGAGGCGTTTTATTTCCCATTCGAGCTTGATGCCGTCTTTTTCGAAGACCTCGCGACGCACCTGTTCGCCGAGATATTCGAGATCGTAGCCGGTTGCCTGCCCCATGTTGATCATGAAGTTGCAGTGAAGCGACGACATCTGCGCTCCGCCGATGACGAGGCCGCGGCAGCCTGCCTCGTCGACCAGTTTCCAGGCCGAATGGCCGGCCGGGTTCTTGAAGGTAGAGCCGCCGGTCTTTTCGCGCACCGGCTGTACCGTCTCGCGATGATTGCGCACAGCGTCCATCTCGGTGCGGATCTGGGCGCGCTCTTCCGGATAGCCCTCGAACAGCACCGAGGTGAAGATCAGATCTGTCGATGCGGTCGAATGCCGGTAGGAATAACCCATCTCGGCGTTGGAAAGCACATGCTTGTCGCCCTTGCGGTCGACCGCATGGACTTCGATCAGCCGCTCGCGCGTCTCGACGCCGTTGGCGCCGGCATTCATGCGCGCCGCGCCGCCGATACCGCCGGGAATGCCGTAGAAGAAATGGAAGCCGCCGATGCCGTTGTCCATCGCCATCGCCGCCACATGTTTGTCCGGGCAGATGGCGCCGGCGAGAATGCGGTTTTCACCGGCAAGCTCGACGAAGCCGAACCCCTTGGCCGACAGGCGCAGCACGACGCCGGGAATGCCGCCGTCGCGTACCAGGATGTTGGAGCCGACGCCGACCACCGTCAGCGGCACCTCTTCCGGCAATATCTTCAGGAAGGCGATGAGATCGTCGATGTCATGCGGCTGGAACATCAGCTCGGCCAGGCCACCGGCCCTGAACCAGGTGACACGGTCCATCGGGGCATCCGGCGTGATACGGCCGCGGATATCCTTTACACCGTCTCCGAGAGACGCGAGAAGCTTTTCCCCATTCACCTGTTTCATACGGACTTTCCCGATAGGCCTTCCAGTTGCTTGGGCAGCGCCGCCGCCCAGGATGTGATGCTCCCAGCCCCCAACAGAACCACGAAATCGCCAGGCTTTGCAACCTCCGCGACCATCTGCGGCAAAAGCTCCGCCGAGTTTATAAAGCGGGCGTCGCGATGGCCGCCGGATTTGATGCGTGAGACCAGCGACACGGAATCGATGCCTTCGATCGGATCCTCGCCCGCCGCATAGACCGGTGCCAGGAAGATGCTGTCGGCATCGTTGAAGCAGGCGGCGAATTCCTCGAACAGGCTCGCAAGACGGCTAAAGCGATGCGGCTGGTGGACGGCGATGACACGCCCCTTGCAGGACTCTCGGGCGGCGCGCAGCACCGCCTTGATCTCGACGGGATGATGGCCGTAATCGTCGAATATCTGCACGCCGTTCCACTCGCCGGTCAGCGTGAAACGACGCTTGACGCCACCGAAGGAGGCAAGCCCCTTGGCGATATCGGCGCTCGATATGCCGAGCCGGTTGGCAACGGCGATCGCCGCCGTTGCGTTGGAAATATTATGGCGCCCCGGCATCGGCATGACCAGCCCCTTGAGCTCGATCACCTGGCCTGTGCGGCGGCGGCGGATTTCGACGTCGAATATTGAGCGCGTGCCGTCGATGCGCACATTCTTGAAGCGCACGTCGGCCTGCGGGTTCTCGCCATAGGTAATGATCTTGCGGTCCTCGATGCGGCCGACCAGCGACTGCACCTCGGGATGGTCGAGACACATGACGCCGAAGCCGTAAAACGGCACGTTCTCGACAAACTGCCGGAAGGCTGCACGCACGGCGTCGAAATTGCCGTAATGATCGAGATGTTCCGGGTCGATATTGGTGATGACGGCGACATCGGCCGGAAGTTTCAGGAAGGTGCCGTCCGATTCGTCGGCCTCGACCACCATCCACTCGCCCTCGCCCATGCGGGCATTGGTGCCGTAGGCATTGATGATGCCGCCATTGATGACGGTCGGGTCGAGCCCGCCGGCTTCGAGTAGTGTGGCGACCAGCGAGGTGGTCGTCGTCTTGCCATGCGTGCCGCCGATGGCGATCGCATTGCGGAAGCGCATCAGCTCGGCCAGCATTTCGGCACGGCGCACCACCGGCAGCAGCTTTTCGCGCGCGGCGATGAGCTCCGGATTGCTCTTCTTGATCGCCGTCGAGACGACGACGACTTCGGCCTCACCCAGGTTTTCAGGCCGGTGACCGACGAACACCTCGATGCCCTTGTCGCGCAGGCGCTGGACATTGGCGCTGTCGGCCTGGTCCGATCCCTGCACCTTGTGTCCGAGATTATGCAGCACCTCGGCAATACCGCTCATGCCGATGCCGCCGATGCCGATGAAATGGACGAGGCCGATCGTCTTCGGCAGTTTCATGCGCGTGTCCTCTTGAATTCCGCAATTGTCCGTCTGGCGGCAATAGCCTCAACCATGTCGGCAAGCAAGTTCGCGGCATCGGTTTTCCCGGCGCGTTTCGCCGCCGCCGCCATGTGCGAAAGCTTTTCCGGATCGTTCATGCCAGCCGTCAGGATCGCCGCGATCTTCTCCGGCGAAAGCTCCGACTGGGCGATCACCTTCGCTCCGCCGGTCGCAGCGAGTGCCGCCGCATTCGCCGCCTGGTCGTGATCGAGAGCATGCGGGTAAGGGACGAGCACGGCCGGCCGGCCTATGACGGAGATTTCCGAAACCGTGGATGCGCCCGAACGGCAGATGACGAGATGCGCCCTCGCCAGCCTCTCGGCCATGTCGGTAAAGAAGGGGGCGATATCGGCCCCCATTTCCAGCTTGGCGACGCAGCCGCTGACCATTTCCATATCCTCGGGACGCACCTGCTGGGTGATGCGCAGGCGCACGCGAAGCGCCTCGTCGAGCAGGCTGATCGCCGTCGGCAGCGCCTTGGAGAAATATTGCGCGCCCTGGCTGCCGCCGAAGACGACGAGGTTGAAGGCCTCGCCCGGATGCGACGGCATGTAAGGCACCTCGGCCGCAGCGATGATCGCCGGGCGGACCGGATTGCCCGTCGTCACCGTCTTGTCTGGAAAGGCCGCGCCCCCCTCCGGCAGGAACCCGCCGGCGATGGCCTGCACGCGGGTTGCCAAGGCCTTGTTGGCGCGCCCCATCACGGCATTCTGCTCGTGAATCATCGAGGGCACGCCGAGCCGGGTGGCGGCAAGCAGCGGCGGCACGGTGGGATAACCACCGAAACCAACGACGATGATAGGCCGCAGCCGCTGAATCAGCTTCTTTGCCGCCCGCATGCCGCTCCAGAGCGTCCACAGCGAGCGGGCGACAGCAACCGGGTTCTTCGAGCCGATCGTCGCCGACGGCACGACATGGATCTCCTCGGCCGGAAATTTGCCGGCATAACGCTCGGCCCTGCTGTCCGTGACGAGATGCACCGAATAGCCGCGCTCCTTCAGCTTGAAGGCCAGCGCCTCCGCCGGGAACACATGGCCGCCGGTTCCCCCGGCGGCAAGCAGCACGATGCCTTTGCTCATGGTCTTCTACTCCGCCGGCATGCCGTGCGGGACGCGGAAGAGGCTCCGGTCCTGCGCGCGTTTTTCCGGTCGATGGCGGGTCAGCGCCAGGATGAAGCCGGCGGTGACGCAGATCGCCACCATGGACGAGCCACCATAGGAAATCAGCGGCAGCGTCATGCCCTTCGCCGGCAACAGTTCGAGATTGACGCCGATATTGATGATCGACTGGATGCCCATCTGCAGCACCAGGCCGGCGACGGCGAAGCGGTTGAAGTCATTGCGTTCGCGATAGGCATGCGAGAGGCCGCGCAGCACCAGCACGGTAAACAACGCGACGAGCGCCATGCAGAAGACGATGCCGAATTCCTCGGCCGCGACCGAGAAGATGAAGTCGGTATGCGCATCCGGGATGATGCGCTTGACGATGCCTTCGCCCGGCCCTTGGCCGAACCAGCTGCCGCGGATGATCGCCTCGCGCGCGGTGTCGATCTGGAAAGTATCACCTTCGCCGGTCATGAATTTGTCTATACGCAACGCAACGTGCGGGAAGACGTAATAGGCGCTGAGCAGGCCGCCGGCGCCGCCGATGCCGAGCAGCATGATCCAGATCCACGGCATGCCGGCCATGAAGAACATCCCGCCCCACACAGCCGTGGTCAGGATGGTCTGGCCGAGGTCCGGCTGCGCGATGAGAAGGGCTGCGACGATGCCGAACAGGATGATGGCAAAGAGATTGCCGGGGATCTCCGGCTGGCGCGCATGTTCGGCAAACAGCCAGGCGCAGACGACGACGAAGGCGGGCTTCATGAATTCCGATGGCTGGATGGAAAGGCCGGCGATCCAGATCCAACGCCTGCCACCCTTGACCTCCTGGCCAACGAACAACACCAGCACCATCATGGCGACCGAGATGATCAGGATCAGGATCGCGGTGCGCCGCACCTGGCGCGGCGTCAGGAACGACAGCCCGAGCATGACGCCGATCGAGGGGATCATGAAGGCGGCATGGCGCTTGACGAAGTGGAAAGGCTCGAGCCCGATGCGTTCGGCGACCGCAGGAGATGCCGCAAATGACAGCATAAAGCCGATGCCCATCAGAAAGATGAACATCGCCAGGAAGAAGCGGTCGATGGTCCAGAACCAATCGGCCAGAGGCCCACGTTCCGCGCGGCTTACCATGTCATTTCTCTCCTGTTGCCGGACCGATCAGCATCGCAATCCCGTCAAGCGCTGCCACGTGGCCGACGAAGGCTTCGCCCCTGACTTCGAAATTCTTATACTGGTCGAAGCTTGCGCAAGCCGGGGATAACATCACGGCCGAAGCGGCGCTCTCGTCGCGTTCGGCATCGGCGGCCGCATGCGCGACGGCGCGCTCCAGCGTATCCGATATTTCGTAAGGAACAGCCTCGCCGAGCGTCGCGGCGAATTCCGCCGCCGCCTCGCCGATCAGATAGGCCTTGGCGATGCGCGGAAAATAGGGAGCGAGCGTCGTGATGCCGCCAGCCTTCGGCAGGCCGCCGGCGATCCAGTAGATGCGATCATAACTCGAAAGGGCCGGCGCCGCGGCATCGGCATTGGTCGCCTTGGAATCGTTGACGAAAACGACACGGCCACGCTGCCCGACCGGCTGCATGCGGTGCTTGAGGCCGGGGAACGAGGCAAAGCCGGCGCGGATGTCATCGGCCGACACGCCGACGGCAAGGCAGGCAGCGACGGCTGCGGCGGCGTTCTGCGCATTGTGGCTGCCGCGCAGCGTCTGGATGCCGTCGAGATCGACGAAAGGCAGCATCGCGCCGCCGGCAGCTTTGATGAGCCTGGTGCCCTCGGCATAAATCCCGTCGGCCACGACGTTGCGGCGCGAGATGCGGACCACCTTGACGCCCGCCCGCTCGACGCGGTCGGCAATCAGCGCCGAATGGCTGTCGTCGATGCCGACGATTGCAACATCGCTACCGGCGACCAGCCGTTCCTTGACATCGGCATAATGCTGCATCGTGCCGTGACGATCGAGATGATCGGGCGTCAGGTTGAGCAGGATGCCGGCCGACGGGTCCAGCGTCGGCGCCAGATCGATCTGGTAGGAGGAGCATTCGACGACGTAATAACGCTCGGCCTTCGGCGGATCGAGCGTCAGCACGGCCGTACCGATATTGCCGCCGAGCTGCGTGTCGTAGCCGGCGGATTTCAAGATATGGGCGATCAGCGCCGTCGTGGTCGACTTGCCGTTGGTGCCGGTTATGGCGATGAAAGGGCAATCCGGCGCATGGGCGCGGCGCTCGCGTACGAAGAGCTCGACATCGCCGACGATATCGACGCCGGCCGCGCGGGCAAGATCGACAGTCCAGTGCGGCTTCGGATGGGTGAGCGGCACGCCGGGCGACAGCACGAACAGCGCCTGCTGGCTCCAGTCGATGCTGTGCAGGTCCTCCGTCCTGATGCCTTCGGCAGCGGCCTTGGCGACACTGTCGGGATTGTCGTCCCAGGCGGTCACCTCGACACCACCTGATACCAGCGCCCGGGCGGTGGCAAAGCCGGAGCCGCCGAGCCCGAAGAGCGCGACCTTCCTGTCCTTGAGCGTCGTGACCGGGATCATCGCCGCCTCACCGGAGCTTCAGCGTCGAAAGGCCGAGCATCGCAAGGCCGACGGCAACGATCCAGAAGCGGATCACCACCTGGCTCTCGGTCCAGCCCTTCTTCTCGAAGTGATGATGGATCGGCGCCATCAGGAAGACACGCCGGCCGGTCATCTTGAAGAAGCCGACCTGGATGATGACGGACAGCGTCTCGATGACGAAGAGGCCGCCGATGATTGCCATGACGATCTCGTGCTTGGTGGCGACGGCGACGGTGCCGATCGTGCCGCCGAGTGCCAGCGACCCCGTGTCGCCCATGAAGATGGCGGCCGGCGGCGCGTTGAACCAGAGAAAACCGAGACCAGCGCCGATGACGGCGCCAAGCACGACGGCGAGTTCGCCGGTGCCGGGCACGAAATTGATCTGCAGGTAATTCGCAAACACCACGTTGCCGGCGAGATAGGCGATGACGCCGAAGGAGGCGGCGGCGATCATCACAGGCACGATGGCAAGCCCGTCGAGACCGTCGGTCAGGTTGACGGCATTGCCGGCGCCGACAATGACGAAGCCGCCGAAGACGACGAACATGATGCCGATATTGATCATGAAGTCCTTGAAGAAGGGAAAGGCGATCGAGGAGCCGAAGGTCGAGCCGGCAATCCCCGAGGCAAGGGCGGTGCGCATCATGAAATAGACGGCGATGCCGGCGATGACGAATTCGATGCCGAGACGCGCCTTGCCGGAAAAGCCCATATGGCTCTGCTTCGTTACCTTAAGATAATCGTCGTAGAAACCAATCGCACCGAAGCCCAGCGTCACCAGCAGCGTCGCGACGACATAGACGTTGGAAAGATCGGCCCAGAGCAGCGATGCGCCGACGATGCCGGCGAGGATCATCAGCCCGCCCATGGTCGGCGTGCCGGCCTTCTTGAAATGCGTCTGCGGCCCGTCGGCGCGGATCGGCTGGCCCTTGCCTTGCCGGATGCGCAGCGAATTGATGATCGTCGGCCCGAACAGGAAGACGATCAGCGCTGAGGTAAAGAGAGCGGCCCCCGTGCGGAAGGTAATATATCTGAACAGATTCAGAAATTTGAAATATTCCGACAGTTCGACAAGCCAGATCAGCATTCAGGGCCCCTTGTTTACCCGATCAAAATTCGCGTTGCGTGTCGGCAAATGGCGGGAACTTGTCAAGGAGCGCGGCGACGATCTTGCCGAAACCGATGCCCAGAGACGATTTCACCATCAACACGTCGCCTGGCGCGACCGAGTTCAATACATAGTCCGTCAATTCGCTCGTGTTCTCGCGATATTCGACATGGACGCTTTCCGGCAACGATTCCTTGAGCGCAGCCATCTCCGCTCCGGCCAACCAGACATGTTCGATACCGGCAGCAAGCAGCGGCACGGCAAGGTCGGTATGGACCTTCTGCGCATAGTCGCCCATTTCCAGCATGTCGCCGAGCACGGCGATACGGCGTCCGCGGCCGGTCGGCTCGGAGGCCGCCAGCAGCGCGATCGCCGCGCGCATCGAGGCCGGATTGGCATTGTAGCTCTCGTCGATCAGCGTGAAGCTGCCGCCGCCGATCGAAAGCCGGTGGCGCTTGCCCCTGCCCTTTTCCGGCTTCAGCGTCGCAAGCGCTTCGATCGCCTTCTGCATATCGGCGCCGACGATCCTGACGACGCCGAGCGCTGCGAGCGCATTCTCGGCGATATGGCGGCCCGGCGCGCCGAGCGCAACTTCCAGCGTCTCGCCGCCGATCGTCAGCCACAGCGTCGAATTCTCGTCGGAACCATTGAATTCTGCGAGCCGGAATTCAGCCTTGGCATGCTGGCCGAAGGAATGGATATGCTCGATGCCGAGCGATTGCGCCGTGCGGTCGAGGAAATTGAACTGGTCGTTGTCGCGGTTGAGCACGACATGGCCGCCGGGTTCGAGCCCCTCGAAGATCTCGGCCTTGGCGGCGGCGATTTCCTTGATGTTCTTGAAATTGCCGAGATGCGCTGGCGCGATCGTCGTGATGATGGCGACATCGGGACGGATCATCGCCACCAGCGGCCGAACCTCGCCGGGATGGTTCATTCCGACTTCGAAGACGCCGTAATCCGTATCCTCAGGCATGCGCGCCAGCGTCAGCGGCACGCCCCAGTGATTGTTGAAGGAGGCGACGGAGGCGTGCACCTTGCCGGAGGGAGCCAGCACATGCCGCAGCATTTCCTTCGTGGTCGTCTTGCCGACCGATCCGGTCACTGCGATGATCCGGGCCTTAGAGCGCTCGCGCGAGGCAAGGCCGAGCCTGCCAAGTGCCGCCAGCACATCTTCCACGACGATCATCGGCACCGTCAGGCGACCCATGGCGGGAAGTCTCGCCTCGCTGACGACGAGAAGGGAAGCGCCGTTCGCCATCGCCATCGAGGCGTAGTCGTGACCGTCGACGCGGTCACCCTTGATCGCGAAGAAGGCTGCGCCTGGAGTAGTCGAGCGGCTGTCGATGGAAATGCCGGTGATGCCTTCGGGCAGCGTGCCGAAAGGGCGCCCCGCCATCGCTGCGATCATGTCTTCCGTCGTCCAGAGCCAGCTCAAGATTTCAACTCCTCCAAAGCCCTGCGCACCTCCGCATGATCGGAGAACGGCAGGGTGACGCCGTCGATCGTCTGCCCTTCCTCATGCCCCTTGCCGGCGACAATCAGCGTATCGCCGGATCTCAGCATGCTGACCGCTTCGCGGATCGCCGAGGCGCGATCGGCGATTTCCGCGGCACAGGCCGCCGCCGCCATGATCTCCGCCCGGATCGAGGCCGGTTCCTCCGAACGCGGATTATCGTCGGTGACGATGACGACGTCGGCAAGACGGCAGGCGATTTCGCCCATGATCGGCCGTTTGCCGCGGTCACGGTCGCCGCCGCAGCCGAAAACGACGATGACGCGGCCGGTGGTGAAGGGCCTGACAGAGCCCAGCACGTTTTCCAGCGCATCCGGCTTGTGGGCGTAGTCGACATAGGCGAGCGCGCCATCTTTTGTATGGCCGACAAGTTCGAGACGGCCGGACGCGCCGACGAGCTTCTCGAGCGCGGCCATCGCAACCTTCGCCTCAACACCGGTCGACATGGCAAGCCCTGCTGCGACCAGCGCGTTGGCCACCTGAAAATCGCCGGCCAGCGGAATGTCCACCTCGAAGATCTCGCCGCCGATATGGATCTCGGCCATCTGCTTGTGGCGGAAGTGCTCGACGCGCTTCAACGAGAGGTAATCGCCCTTTCGCCCGACGGTACGAATGTCATGACCGGCATCGGTCGCGGCCTTGATCGCCTGCGCGGACCACGGATCGTCGGCAAAGATCACCGCCGGCGATCCCTTCGGCAACAGCGTATCGAAAAGCCGCATCTTGGCGGCCATATAGGACTCGACGGTCGGATGATAATCCATATGGTCGCGGCCGAGATTGGTGAAGGCGGCGGCGGCAAGCCTGACGCCGTCGAGCCGGCACTGGTCGAGACCGTGGCTGGAAGCTTCCATCGCGGCATGTGTCACGCCTTCTCCGGCGAGTTCGGCCAGCAGCTGGTGCAGAGACACCGGATCGGGCGTCGTCAGCGAGCCATATTCGTTGCGCGTCGGCGAGACGACGCCCGTCGTGCCGATCATCGCGGCCGTGTGGCCCGCATACGCCCAGATCTGCCGGGTGAAAGAAGCGACCGAGGTTTTGCCGGCCGTGCCGGTGACGGCGACCATGGTATCGGGCTGCTTGCCGTGGAAACGCGCGGCGGCGATGGAAAGGAAACGGCGCGGCTCCTTGACCGCAAACACGGGGATCGAAGCATCGATGGCTTGAGAGGCGATGGCGACGGCAGCGCCACGGCCGGCGGCATCCACGATGAAGCCCGCGCCGTCGGCCTTGGTGCCGGCGACCGCGACGAAGACATTGCCCGGCGCCACCTTGCGGCTATCCGAAGACAGGCCTGAAATATCAAGCAGCCCTGCCGGGCCTTCGAGCTGTGCTTCAAGTTCCGGAAACTGATCTCCGGCCAAGTCTCGCAATTTCATCGAATGCACTTTTCTCTCTTGAAGCCGGTTCACCCCTCGCGAATCGGCGTCGATATTCATTCACACTCAATAAGACACCAGCAAGGCCGATCCGCCCTCCCCGAATTTCGGCTCGATGCCGAGAATGGGAGCCGCACGGCTGATGATCTCGCGGGCGATCGGACCGGCGGTGCCGGCGGAGATCGTTCCGCCATAGGCTTTCTCGCCGGTCTTCGGCTCGTCGCAGAAGGTGATCACGGCATATCTGGGATCGTTGATCGGGAATGCGGCGATGAAGGAATTGAAATTCAGGGTTGCCGAATACCGCCCGTTCACCACCTTATCTGCCGTGCCGGTCTTGCTGCCGACGCCAAAGCCCGGCACGCGGGCGACACGCCCGGAACCCTTGTAGCCGTTGAAGTCGAGCAGATAGCGGATCTCGTCGCTGGTGGTCTTCTTAATGACCTGCGTGGCGATCTCATCGGCCTGTTCGCGGGTGCGCGGCAGGAATGTCGGCTCGATCAGCTTGCCGCCATTAACGAGAGCAGCAGCCGCCACCCCTGTCTGCAGCGCCGTCGTCGAAACGCCATGGCCGAAGGAAATCGTGATCGAATTGATCTTCTTCCAGACGCGCGGCTGGCTCGGCATCTTCACTTCGGGCAGTTCGGTCTGCATCTTCGTCAAGAGCCCGAACTTGGTCAGGTATTCCTTCTGCGCGTCGATGCCGACGATGTCGATGACGCGCGCCGTACCGATATTCGAAGAATACTGGAAAATCTCGGGAACAGTCAGCCAGCGGCGCTGCCCGTGAAAATCGTGAATGGTGAAGCCGCCGATATAGATCGATTTGCTGGCATCGAAACTGTCGGTCATCTTCACCTTGCCGCTATCGAGCGCCATGGCCAGCGAAAAGGTCTTGAAGGTCGAGCCCATTTCGAAGGTGCCGTTGGTCATCCGGTTGAGCCAACCCTCCTTGGCGCCTTCCTGCGGATCGTTCGGATCGAAATCCGGCGCCGATGCCATCGCCAGCACTTCCCCCGTATGCACGTCGATGACCGCGGCACCAGCGCCCTTGGACTGGAAGTTGGTGACGGCATTGACGACCGCGTCCCGGACGATGTTCTGCACGCGCAGGTCGATCGAAAGGCGCACCGGCTCGAGCGGCTGGTCGCTGGTCATGCCGACGGAGGCGAGATCGGCAAGCCCCTGGTCGTCGATAAATTTCTCCATGCCGGCGACACCGCGGTTGTCGATGTTGACGTAACCGAGGATGTGCGCGGCGGTCGCCCCGCCCGGATAGAAGCGGCGTTTCTCCGGCCGGAAACCGATACCGGGAATGCCGAGCGCCAGGATCTGGCTCTGCTGCTTCGGCGTCAGTTGCCGGCGCAGCCAGGCGAAATGCGAGGTCTTGACCGAGAGCTTCTTGTAAGTGTCCCTGACGTCGAGCTCGGGCAGCACCGTTGCAAGCTTCTCGACCGCCTCGTCGGCGTCGACGATCTTGTTCGGCTCGGCAAACAGCGAGACGGTGCGGATGTCGGTCGCCAGCACCTCGCCGTTGCGGTCGAGAATGTCGGGCCGCGAAGCCATCAGCCGGTCGGGCGGCAGAATGCTGGAGACGACCTCCTGATCCTTCATCGCATATTCGACGAGACGACCGCCGATGACGGCGTAGACGCCCATGAAACCAAGGATCAGCAGGCCGACGCGGCTTTTTGCCTGCCCTGATTTCTTCTTTCGCGATCCCTCGATCGCCAGGCCGGCGGGGGAAGGACCGCCGAACCGGTTATAGACGCCGGCGGAGAAATGCGCCTGGCTCTTCAATACCATGATGCGGGAAAGAAACGACATTATTCCTCCACCGATCCGGTTTCGATCTGGTCTGCATCCTCTGCCTCGCCGCGTGGCGCAGGCATCGGAATGGGCTGCGCCTTGGCGGTGGCTTGCGCGCCCTTGGTGTCTGGTGCGCCTTTGGCGCTGGCCACGGTCGCGCCTTTGGCGCTGGCCACGGTCGCGCCTTTGGCGCTGGCCTTAGCCTCCGTCACGTCAGGCACGGGAACCTCGGATTTCAGCATCGGCAATTCCTTGGCATGCACGAGCGCCGTCGATTCCGTCGGCTGCAGCTTCAATTCTTCATTGTAGGCTTTGACCAGCCGCTCCAGCCGGTTCGGCTGCGATTGCAGCGCCCAGTCGGCCTTGAGAAGGTCGATCGTGTCCTTCTCGAGCTTGATCTCGGCTTCGAGGCGATGAACCTCCTCGAGCTTCAATTCGGCGCGGTGCTTGATCGTGTAGGTCACGGCGGCGGTGGCCGTCATGACGCCGATGAGCACGAGATCGAACGTCTTCAGCATATCAACCTCCAAGCTTTCCGAGACTGGCAAGATTGGGAAACCCGAAGAGTGACATATCCGCGGCTTCGGCGGCGGCTTCCGTCCTCAGGCCGGCGCGCAGCTTGGCGGAGCGGGCGCGCGGATTGATCTCGGCCTCCGCCTCGCTTGCCGAAACCATCGGCTTGCCGATCGCCGCAAAGGTTGCCGCCCGCTCATGCGCGACCGGCAGATGCCGCGAGCCCGACGCCTTGCCGGCGCGGTCGGAGAAGAATTTCTTGACGATGCGGTCTTCGAGCGAATGAAAGGTGACGGCGACGAGCCGCCCGCCGGGTTTCAGCGCCGCTTCCGCCGCAAACAGCGCCTGCGCCAGTTCGCCGAGCTCGTCGTTGACGAAGATGCGCAATGCCTGGAAGACCCGCGTTGCCGGATGGATCTTGTCCTTCATCTTGCGCGGTGTAACGAGCTCGATGAGACCGGCGAGATCGCGGGTCGTTTCAAATGGCTTTTCGGCGCGGCGCTTCTCGATCGCATGGGCGATGCGCGGCGCCTGGCTTTCCTCGCCGAGAAAATGGAAGATGCGGATGAGATCGGCGACCTTGGCGCGGTTGACGACATCGGCGGCCGAAACGCCCTCGGCCGACATGCGCATGTCAAGCGGTCCATTCTTCTGGAAGGAGAAGCCACGCTCAGCCTCGTCGATCTGCATGGAGGAGACGCCGATATCAAGCACGACGCCGTCGAGCCCGCCTTGCGGCGCATGATCGGCAAGATGCGAGAATTGCGAATGAACAAGCTTGAAACGACCGCCATGGGCGGCGACCATCGCTTGGCCAGCCGCAATCGCCGTCGGATCGCGGTCGAGCGCAATCACCTCGGCGCCGGCAGCAAGGATGGCCGAACTGTAACCGCCCGCACCGAATGTACCGTCGAGGATGAGCTTGCCGGGCGCAGGCGCCAATGCCGCAAGGACTTCAGCGAGAAGAACAGGAATGTGACGAACCGGTCCGCCACCGGCATCAGTTGAACCTCCGCCAGGATTCGCCACCATTCCGTTCCCTCGTTCTTTCAGGAACGCTTGCCCGCCAGCTTGCGCTCCCCTCGTGCCTGCGCCTGTGCGGCCACAAAAGCCTGCGGCTGCCAGAGCTGAAAATGATCCGCCCGACCGACGAAGGTCACTTCGTCCGAGATGCCGGTGAAGCCGCGAATGAAATCCGTGACCATCAGCCGCCCCTCGGCGTCGAGCCTCATGAAGACCCCGCCTCCATGAATGAGAAGCGACATCTCGTTCGCATCCGGCGAAAACGGATCCTCCGCAGCAATCTGCCGTTCGAATCTTTCGAGAAGATCCGGACCGCCGACGCTGATCGCCGGAAACACAAAGTCCTGGAAGCAATAGAGCTCCTGAACATTGCGCTGCGCCAGCACGGAACGGAACGCCGAAGGCACGGAAACCCTGCCCTTGGCATCGATCCTGTTGGTCGCGTTCGAAAGGAAGCGGCTCATGACACGAAACATCCGTTCCCGCAGGGATCCGGACCAAAAGACGCCCGAAACTCCCGATATCAGGCACAGCTTCGCAAGCCGGATGAGCAAAAACCCCTCCGACGCTTCCGGAGAGGAAGACGCCTTTGCTTTGCGATGAATGGGCAGGTGATTGCCCTGGTGCAGTGCGCATTTGGGATAGCATGGGACCATATGGGCGTCAATGGGATGCGGCCATTTTGCAGTGGACGCATGATCAAAAATTTATAACCCGTTAAGTTTAACAAAGGGTTAGGATCACTCTCTCGCAAGAGGCGCGCAACCACGTTTCCGCAAAAAGAATTTCCGCCGGAGGGGTGCATCAGCGCCCGCTTGAAAGCGTTCGATTCCAGTGATTTATCTCGAAACGATCTCTGGATTCGGGGTTTTGTCGCGCCACAAGAGTTAATCGCCAGTTGGCCTGTAAGCCGGGTTCTGTATGGCTCCGGCGTGAACCGGAACGTGGCAGCCATTCCTCTGGGACAGCGTTCGCACGCTGCCTCACGCAACCCACCCGGATAACTGGCCTGGAAACCGGCCGGAAGGCCTTTCGGCCCGCCACGTCATCCCTATTCGGTCTTGCTCCCGGTGGGGTTTACCGTGCCATTTCCGTTGCCGGACATGCGGTGGGCTCTTACCCCACCCTTTCACCCTTACCTGTCATGACAGGCGGTTTGCTTTCTGTGGCACTTTCCCTGAGGTCGCCCTCGCCGGACGTTATCCGGCACCGTGTTTCCGTGGAGCCCGGACTTTCCTCACCCTACCGCCTTTCGGCATTGGTAAAGCGCGGCTGCCCAGCCAACTGGCAGGGCTCCCATAAACGAGAGAGATCGCAATTGCTATCGAAATAAATGATATCACCTAGAGCAATTCCAGCAAAACTGCGCAGCGGTTTTGCTGCCGGAATTGCGTAAGAATAAAAACAGGGAGCACTTCCGTGATTCGGAGAAAAACGGAAATGCTCTAGCGAAATTGCGGTGTGAAATCCGTCGAGTAGCCCTGTTCGCCGATTCCGCCTGACAAAAGCAGCTCGGCCCCAAGCCGGCCGATTTCGTCCGAGCTCTTGGCCGACGTGCCGGCGCAGCCCGTCAACACCGCGATCTCGGGCGATGAGCTATAGCCGATCATCGGATAGCCGCTTTCCGTAAACGACACGACGCAGGCGGCCGTCGAAATCGAAAGCGGCACGATATCGGGCAAGAGACCTTCAACGATGCGTTTGAGATGCGCGCGCACCGTATCGCGCCCCTCGGTCTTGAACCATGCGCGCATGTCCGTGTCGCCGTTGAGCGCCAGATCGTCAGGATCGCCGCCGATCTTCAGGTAGAATTTGCCGTCGGGATAGCGGATCGGCGGCAGCAGGTAGATTTCGATGCCGGGCGCCCTGAGAATGAGTGACGGCATCGTGGCTAGGCGCGCCGCATCGGCATCGCTTACCTCGAAAAGCGTCACGGTCCGGGCATAAACCGTCATGGCAACGGGCTGTGGCAACAGATTCTCCGCAATGGAAAATCCGCCTGCCGCCAGCAGCACCTTTTCAACGCGATAGGTCAGGCCACCGGCCGTCTCAACGACAGCCGATCCACCTTCGCTGCGGATCGAAACGACATGATCGCGGATGACAGTGGCGCCTGCCTTTTCCGCCAGCAGCGATTGGGCTTTCACAAGCTTGCGCGGACTGATGTGGCCGGCCCCCCTCGCCTCGAAGACGCCCGTGCCCCCATCGGGAAAGGCGAAGAAGGGAAAGGCAGCCTTCAGCCCCTGCTCGTCGAGCAGGCTGGCCTCGACGCCGAGCGAAACGGCAGCCCGCCGGGTCTTCTCGATATAATCGCCGCCCGTCGGCGCCACGACGACGCAGCCGACCTCGCGATAGAAATCGATGCCGCTGTCGCGGGCGATCTCGCCATAACGGCTGATCGAACGGTTGGCGAGCAGCGCCCAGTTGCGGTCGGGATCGATGGTACGGGTAATGCGCCCCTCGTCGTAATGGCTGGCGAAGACGCCCTGATGCGCCTTGCGGTCGGTAGGTTCGTCCGGCCCGATCACCGCGACACCATCCGCTTGCCCCGCCAGATGCCGCGCCGCCGCTGCCCCCATCAGCCCACGGCCGACGACAATATATTTGAAATCGACTGCCATGCAGCCTCCTCTAAACAATACAGTGCATCTTTTCAGACGCGCAAAAGACGCTGTAACACTTTGAATTGCTGAATAATTCCTGAAATAAATCCGATTTAGGGAATCATGCAGCAGCGAAGACGGGCATCAACTCGCCACCAAAATCCTCATCACCGAGCCGTCCTTCCGCAAGAAGCACCGCTCCCAACCGCCCGAGTTCGTCGGAGGATTTTGCCGCGACAAAATTGCCGCCGGTCAGCACCGCGATGCGTGGCGACTGCGTAAATCCGGCATAGGGATAACCGGTCGGCGTGAAATTCGCCACGCAAGGCGCTGAGGTGACCGGGCAACCGGCAAGCTCCGGCATCAGTTGCAGGGCGACACCCGAGAGATGCTCACGCTCGGCAGCACTGCCGTCGGAACGGAACCACGCGCCGGCATCCTCCAGCCTGCCGAAGAAAAGCGCCTCGGTGTCGCCACCGAGTTTCAGATAGGTCTTGCCGTCGGGATAACGCACCGGCGGCAGGATATAGATGTGATCCTCTTCCCGGTCACCGAGCACGATCGTCGACGGCATATCGCCGAAGATCGCCATCTCGCGTTCGCCGATCTCGTAGAAGGCGACCGTTCGCGCCATGACCCTGATATCGACGGGACGCGGCAGCAGGGCATGGAAATTACTGAAACCGCCAGCGGCGACCAGCACGCGCTCGGCGCTGTAGCTTCTGTCGCCGGCCGTTACCTCGACATGAGAACCCGCATCACGCACCGATGTTGCGGTCGCCTCGATCAGCGAGACGCCGCCCTGTTCGGCAAGCTTTGCCTGCGCGCGCACCAGCGCCCGCGGGTTGATGTGGCCGGCGCGCTTGCGCTCGAAATATCCTGTGAAATCGGGATCGACGGCAAGATAGGGAAAACGTTGGCCGAGTTCCGACGGCGCGATGATCTCGATATCGCTGCCGAGCGTCCGGCCAACCGTCAGCGCCCTTTCGATATAGTCCTGCTCGCTCTCTGGCGCTGGACCGGCAAAGAGGCAGCCGACCTCCGAATAGAAGGAGATGCCGCTCTTTGCCTCGATCTCTCGGTAGCGGTCAAGCGCGCGGGCGGCGAAGGCTCCCCAGGCAAGATTGCCGTCGAAGGTGCGGGTGATGCGCGCTTCGTCGTAATGGCTGGCGAAGACGCCGTGATGGGCCTTGCGCTCCTCCGGCTCACGCGGGCCGATCAGTGCAACGCCGTCGGCCATCGAGGAGAGATGCCGTGCGGCGGCTGCACCCATCATGCCGCGTCCGATGATGATGAACCTGAAATCGACTGCCATATCCCACCTCGCTAAATTCCAGCGATACCATGGCAATCATTTTGAATCATCCAGCTTGTCAGGGATAATCGCTTCAGGCTCAGAGCATTGCCAGAACCTTGCCGCAATAGGACTTGGACACCGGGTTCATGCGCGTGGCGCCATGGCCGGCATTGTATTTGAGGATGGTGTTGCAGGTCTCGCCACCACCGAGATCATGGGCGGCAGCCAGATATTTCATGCCGTACTTGATGTTGGTTTCCGGATCGAACAGGCCCTTGGCGCTGCCGGAATAGCCCATCATGCGGGCAGTTGCAGGCTTTATCTGCATCAGGCCGATTTCACCGTGGCTGCCGCGCGCATTCGGATTGAAATTGCTTTCGATGCGGATGACCGCGGTCGCAAGCGCAACCGGTACATCATATTGGTTCGCATATTTGCTGATCAGTGCGGAATAGGAATTGCCGGAAACAATGGCGACGGCATAACCGCTCTGGCGCTCGACCGTCTTCAGCGGGCGTTCCGCCGTCTTGAGCGGACGCTTCGCCGACTTGACCGAACGCTCCGCTTTCTTCAACGGACGCTCTGTCTTCTTCGAAGGACGCTCGACTTTCTTCACCGACGCATCGGCTCGCACACCCCAATCATTCGCAAAGGCAAAGCTATTTCCCGCCAGCACCATGCCAACGCATGTTGCAGCAACAACAATCAGTTTTCTCATGTAGTCTTGAACACTCCGACCCAAAGAATTTCCGGACGGCGCGCCTCGCTGTCATAATGAATACCAGATCAAGGACCGATCGGAATTCACGGTAATTCTTATCATTTCACATAGCGCCCGTGGTTTAACTCGAAAACAACCCCGAGCACCCCTTGGCGGACGTTCTTAGACCATCGCAATGAGGAGATAATAGGGAAATGATGTGGCAGGCCGAATTTCGCGCTGCAGTGCGAAATTCGGCGTTTCAGCAATTGTCGAGGAATCAGGAATAACGCGGCAAAGCCGACAGCAGCCGGTGCAACGTGTCGATCGTCGAGAAATCGGCGATGCCATCTATCCGTTCGGGCCGAAAATGCCGCTGGAAAGCTTCCACGTCGCCTGCCGTTTTTTCGGAGAATTCGCCCGTGATTTCAGTGCCGTAACCATAGAGCGACAGCATCGACTGCAGCGCCTCGACAGGCTGGCCTGTATCGCCGCGCTGGAAGAAGCGCCCGCCGGTGATCGTTGCCGGCTCGACCCAGTGCCCGATGCCAGCCCGGTGGAGCTCGGCCCAGGGAAATTTCTCGCCCGGATCGACCTTGCGGATCGGGGCGACATCGGAATGCCCGAGCACCCGTTCCGGCACGATCGACCAACGTTTGACACAGTCGCGACACAATTCAATGACCGCGGCGATCTGCTCTTTCGGATAATCAGGGAGCCCGCCGGGGTGGCCGGCATTGGCGATCTCGATGCCGATCGACAGCGAATTGATATCGGTCTCGCCGTGCCAGTTGCTTTTTCCCGCATGCCAGGCACGCCGCATTTCCGGCACGAGCTGCACCACCTCGCCATTCTCATGCACGAAATAATGGCTGGAAACCTGGCTCTCGGCGCGAGAGAGCCAGTCGAGCGCACCATCTGCCGTCGGCATGCCGGTATAGTGCAGCAGGATCATGTCGGGACGGCGCCCGTCCGCCCGCTCGCCATGGTTCGGCGAAGGCTGCACGCGCGCGCTTCTGCAGTCGGCCTCGAAAGAGGTCATGCTGCGCGGCGTTCCTTCTCGATCGCCTCATAGGCCGCGTTCAGCGCCGCCATGCGCTCATTGGCGATCACATGGAATTCCTTCGGCACGCCACGCGAGATCAACCGATCGGGATGATGTTCGCTGACGAGGCCGTGGTAACGGCGGCGGATGGTCGGGAAATCATCCGAAGGCGAGACGCCGAGCACCTTGTAGGGATCGCCGCCGGACGAGACGTGGCGGGCGGCAATCTGCTCGAAGCGGGTCTCGCTCATCTGAAAGATCTCGCCGATATGGCGCAGGAAATTCAGTTCCTTTTCGTGAATCAGCCCGTCGGCCTTGGCGATGTGGAAGAGGCCGTCGAGCACGTCTTCCAACACTGGGCAATTGGCCGCACAGGTAACGCAGAGCGTGGAGAGCCGTTCGGCATAGGCTTCGTAGCCGGCGACGTCCTGCCGCGCGAGGTTGTAAAGCCTGGCGACATTCTTCGCCTGATCCTGCGGAAACTCGAAGATTTCGCGGAAGGCTTCGACCTCCTTCTCGCTGACGATGCCGTCGGCCTTGGCCATCTTGGCCGACAGAGCGATGATCGCCACGGAGAAAGCCACCTTACGCCGGGTCTCGGGATCGCCTTCAAAAACCGTGCGGATAGCCTCGACCACCGCAGACAGCGCATTGCCTGCAGTATTGCCAATGGCATTCAACAGTTTTTCCCAGAAGGACATCGAAAATCTCACACACTTGTCAACTTATAGAGAAACAGCTTGACCAAAGAATCGTAGCCTTTGCAAGGCGACTATTGGTCGTAGGGCCGAACACAGTTTTCACGATTTGGTAATTGTCGCACCGCAGCAAACGATTCATCACGCCCACTTTCATCTCGCATGAGGGCATGGCCGGCGGTCGCCGGCATTGCCCTGGTACCTGGTTCCAGAGCGCGCGACGGAAATTTCCACGGGAATTCCCGTCGCGTAGATCGGGCTTGAAACGATTATATCAGCACTTCCCGTCGCCTTTGCGGTCCGACACGGCAGAGTGGCGCATTTTTCGTAAATTCTTTACTTTACAGGGCCCTTTCCCTGCCGCATCCATGCGCTAGCTAACGCTGCCGCACCGAAACACCGTAGGAGGGATCATGGCCAAACAGAAAGTCGCAATGCTGACCGCCGGAGGCCTGGCGCCCTGTCTTTCATCCGCCGTCGGCGGCCTCATCGAACGCTATAGCGACGTGGCGCCCGAGCTCGAAATCGTCGCCTACAAGTCCGGCTACCAGGGTGTGCTCCTCGGCGACAGCATCGAGATCACCCCAGCGATACGCGAAAAGGCGCCGCTTCTGCACCGCTACGGCGGCTCGCCGATCGGCAATAGCCGCGTCAAGCTCACCAATGCCGCCGACTGCGTCAAGCGCGGCCTGGTCAAGGAAGGCGAGAACCCGCTGCGGATCGCCGCCGAACGACTCGCCAATGACGGCATCACCATTCTCCACACGATCGGCGGCGACGACACCAACACCACGGCCGCCGATCTTGCCGCCTACCTCGCCGCCAACGGCTACGATCTCACAGTCGTCGGCCTGCCGAAGACTGTCGACAACGACGTCGTGCCGATCCGCCAGTCGCTCGGCGCCTGGACGGCCGCCGAAGTCGGGGCGCATTTCTTCGACAATGTCGGCAACGAACAGACGGCCGCCCCCCGCACCCTCGTCATCCATGAAGTCATGGGCCGCCATTGCGGCTGGCTGACGGCCGCCACCGCCCGCGCCTATCTCCAGCGCACCAGCCGCAACCAGTATGTCGACGGCCTGATGATGGACGCGCACCTGAAGAGCATCGACGCCGTCTACCTGCCTGAGATGGCCTTCGACCTCGACGCCGAGGCCGCCCGCCTGAAGGAAAGCATGGACCGCAACGGCCACGCCACGGTCTTCGTCTCGGAAGGTGCCTGCCTCGACGCCATCGTCGCCGAGCGCGAAGCCGCCGGCGAGACCGTCAAGCGCGATGCTTTCGGCCATGTGAAGATCGACACGATCAATGTCGGCGCCTGGTTCCAAAAGCAGTTCGCCAATCTCCTCGACGCCGAGCGTTCCCTCGTGCAGAAATCGGGCTATTTTGCCCGCTCGGCGCCCGCTAACGCCGATGACCTCAGGCTGATCCAGAGCATGGTCGATCTCGCCGTCGAAAGCGCGCTCAATAAAGTCTCCGGCGTCACCGGCCATGATGAAGGCCAGAACGGTAAATTGCGCACTATAGAATTCCCGCGCATCAAGGGCGGCAAGGCTTTTGACCTTTCGACGGCATGGTTTGCCGAAGTCATGGACAATATAGGCCAGAAATACAAAGAAGCGTGATTGACGGATGGTTAATATGATGTCTTTGCTTGTTCCTGAGGAATAGGAGGAGACACCATGTCACTTGAAGCTTGGCTCGCTTTTGCGGCCGCATCCGCCATCATGCTGGCCATACCGGGGCCGACGATACTGCTCGTCGTTTCCTATGCGCTCGGTCATGGACGCAGGACGGCGTTCGCGACGGTGGGCGGCGTGGCGCTTGGTGACTTCACGGCGATGACGGCTTCCCTCTTCGGTCTCGGCGCCGTTCTGGCCGCCTCCGCGACCCTCTTCACTGTCTTGAAGTGGATCGGCGGCGCCTACCTGATCTGGCTGGGAATCAAGCTCTGGCGGGCTCCCATCATTGGCGAACCGGTTGCCGACAACGACAACCTGCCGGAGGAGAAGTCCGTCAAGATCTTCCTCCACGCCTATGTCGTCACCGCCCTCAATCCGAAGAGCATCATCTTCTTCGTCGCCTTCGTGCCGCAGTTCCTCAATCCGGCCCTGCCCTTCGTCGGGCAGATGGCGATCATGGAAGCGACTTTCCTCGTGCTGGCGATCCTCAACGCTTCCACCTACGCCTTTCTCGCCCATAGCGCGCGCGGACTGATTCGCAAGGCGAGCATCCAGCGCGCTGTAAACCGCACCGGAGGCACTCTGCTGATCGCTGCAGGGGCCGTAACGGCCGGGTATCGCCGTATTGCAGCCTAGTAATATTCCGTGGTTGCCGGAATGCCACGAATAGGTTAATGGGGTCACCAGGGACTTAGGCTTTTGGTAACTTTTATACGCTGCCGGGGCGGCGCGATTTCACGAAAGTGGCGGAATGGTAGCGATCGGATTATCCGGCCTGAAACGCAGTCTTGTCGTCTCGACGATACTCTGCGGCGTGATGACGGGATGTACGAGCGTCGAATATACGTCCCAGGCCGAACTGACAGCCGCGCAGACCGTCGTGCCGATGCCGAAACCCGGTGAAGATGCAACACTCGCCGCGATCCCGACAGCCGGTCAGGCGGTGGCAGGCGCTACCATTCCCCAGGCATCCTCCTCTCTGACCGCAACAGCGATGCCGGCCGTGACAGCTTCTCAGCCTGGCGATCTTACCATGCAGCCGACGGCCTATGCGCAGATCCCGCTGACGCCCGAAATGACGGCGATCCAGTCCGTCGTGCCGACGCCGCGTCCTGGAACGCCGACCCAGCCGACGACGCAGCTTGCCTTTGCAGCGACACCGCAAAACAGCGCGCTTGCAGCACTTGCCGCCGTCGACACCGCCCCGCGCGCCAGCATGGACTACGGTTTCGACGAAACCGGGCCGATCGATCCGCCGACGGCGCCGCCGATGTTTAGCGATGACGACAAAGACGATGCGCCGACCGTCGAGAAGAGCTTTGTCACCAAGCTCATCCAGAAATATTCGAAAATCTACGAAATTCCCGAGACTCTTCTCCATCGCGTCGTCCATCGCGAGAGCCGCTATAATGCGAAGGCCTACAACAAGCGTGGCTATTTCGGCCTGATGCAGATCAAGTACAACACCGCCAAGTCCATGGGTTACGACGGTGCCCCGGGCGGCCTCTTCGATGCCGAGACCAACATCAAATATGCCGCGAAATATCTGCGCGGCGCATGGCTCGTTTCCGACAGTCGGGAAGACGATGCCGTCCGCCTCTATGCGCGCGGCTATTATTATGACGCCAAGCGCAAGGGCATGACAGACATCGCCCAAGGTAACTATTGAGACCGGCTGAAACTACAGCCATCCCTTGAATATGCAGGAGAGATAGTGGCTGAATAAGCCCCAGCCTATGGCTGCGGCTGGGTCTGTTGTTGCGATCCGGCCTGTTGTTGCTGCTCTCCCGGTTGTGGCAATGCCGCCAGGATCGCCTTCAGCAGCGTCTGCGGCTGATAGTCGAGCCTGCTCGGCGTCAGGCCAAGCCTGACGACCACCAGATTGGCGGAAGGCACGATCGCCATGCTCTGCCCGTCATGGCCCGTCAACCAGAACGTATCCTCAGGCAGCCCGGCCTCAGCGCTCGAGCCGCGACCGGGTGCGAGCCAGGCCTGGCCCTGCGTATACCGCCCGTTCGAAGCCGCCGTCGGGGTGCGCATGGCGCCGACAAAACCCTCCGGCAACAGTCGCTGTCCGTTCCACACGCCGTCTTGCAGCAGGAACTGCCCAAAGCGCGCCCAGTCATGCGCCGTCGCATAAAGATAGGAGCTTCCGGCGAACGTGCCGCGCGCATCGAGTTCGAATACGGCGCTCGTCATGCCGAGCGGGGCAAACAACGCGTCGTGCGGATAGGAAAAAGCCGCCTGAGCATTGCCGACCCTGTCCATCCAGATGCGCGAGAGCAGCACGGCCGTGCCGCTCGAATAGCGGAAGCGTTGGCCGGGCGCTGCCTCCATCGGTGCATTGGCCGGCAGCGATACCATGTCGGGATCGAGATAGAGCATGCGCGTGACATCGGCGACGTCGCCATAGTCTTCGTTAAAGGCAAGGCCGCTCTCCATGCCGAGCAGATCGGAAACCTTGATTCTGGCGCGCGCATCGTTCTTCCACTGCGCCAACAGGCTATCATCGTCGAAGGAGACCTTGCCGCCAAGCATCAGCCGGCCGAGGACCGCCGCATTCACGGTCTTCGTCATCGACCAGCCGATTAGCGGCGTCTTCGCCGAGAAGCCGGGGCCATAGGCCTCAGCGACGATGCGACCATTGCGCACCACCACGATCGCCCGCATTGCCGGGCCGGCAATTCCGGCATCGGCAAGCAGCGCGGCGATCTTCCCGTCCGCCGGATTGCCGGTCCCCTCGCCCTCCGGCCACAAGGCGTCATTCGCCTGCATTTTGGCCGGCGGATCGAAGGGCGCTGCCTTCGCAGCCGCCTCGAAATTGCCGTCCGGGACGCTCGTGCAGCCGAAAGCGCCGCGATAGAGCGCATAACTCGGCGCAAACAGTCCCATGAAGCGCGCCGTCACGCGGTCGTTGTCGGGGTCGACGCTGACGCGCACCAGCCGCAGTAGCGGATTTCCAGGCGCCTGGACGTCGTCATGGAGCACATCCTCCGCCTCCCGGCCGGCGATGAACACGTTGGAGCAGACGATCTTGGCGGCATAACCGTCGCCGACGCGCAGCAGTTGCGGTGGCCGGATGAAGAGCCAGCCGGCCGCGGCGACGATGATGACTACGAGAAGGAGAGCAAGCGCCTTCAGGATACGCAGGACAAATCGCATGGCATTCCTCCATGCCGGGAGAGAAGCAGGAATCACACGCGCCGGAAAGGGGCCGAAGCGAAGAAGGACCATCGTCCCGATCACTTTCCCAGGAGTGCCATTCTGGTCGCTCTCCGGAGGAGGCCGAAGCCTCCCAGGAACGGCTCCCCCACAGCCCGCGTCATCAAACTGTAGCAGAGGCGCGCTACACGCCCTGAACGCTAAAAAGGTGACAGACTCATGTCAGAATTTGCACCGGATGCCGGCTTCCGCAAGAACCGGAAACTCAAGGATGCCCTTCTCCGCCATAAGGCCTTTTCGAAGGATGGCTTTTCCGAGCGTCTCTTCGGCCTTCTTTTCTCCGGCCTCGTCTATCCGCAGATCTGGGAGGATCCGGATCTCGACATGCAGGCGATGGAGCTGAAGCCCAATCATCGCATCGTTACCATCGGCTCCGGCGGCTGCAACATGCTCGCCTATCTCTCCAAGGCGCCGGCCTCGATCGACGTCGTCGATCTCAACCCGCACCACATCGCGCTGAACCGCCTGAAGCTTGCCGCCTTCAAACATCTTCCAGGTCACGCCGATCTCGTCCGCTTCCTGGCAATGCCGAACGAGAAGTCGAACAGCCGTGCCTACGACCAGCATCTTGCCGCCCGCCTCGATGAGGCAACCCGCAGCTACTGGAACGGCCGCAAGTTCGGCCGCCGCCGCGTCACCGTTTTCGATCGCAACATTTACGAAACGGGTCTGCTCGGCCGCTTCATCGGCGCGGCCCACCTTCTTGCCCGCCTGCATGGCGTCAAACTGCGCGAGATGACCAAGACCCGCTCGATCCGCGAGCAGCGCCAGTTCTTCGACGAGCAGATCGCGCCGCTCTTCGAAAAGCCGGTCGTGCGCTGGATTACCGGCCGTAAGAGCTCGCTCTTCGGCCTCGGCATTCCGCCGCAGCAATATGACGAACTCGCAAGCCTTGCCGCCGATCATTCGATCGCACCGGTGCTGAAGCATCGCCTGGAAAAGCTCGCCTGTCATTTCCCGATGAGCGACAATTATTTCGCCTGGCAGGCCTTCGGCCGCCGTTACGGCACCGAAGCGGAGGGCCCGCTGCCGACCTATCTGAAGTCGGAGCACTATCAGGTGATCCGCGCCAATGTCGACCGCGTCAACGTTCACCACGCAAGCTTCACCGAGCTTCTGGCCCGCGAGCCGGCCGCCTCGCGCGACCGCTACATTCTGCTCGACGCGCAGGACTGGATGACGGACGAGCAGCTGAACGACGTCTGGACGGAAATCACCCGCACGGCGCGCGAAGGCGCCCGCGTGATCTTCCGCACCGCCGCCGAAAAGAGCATCATCGAAGGCCGCCTGGCTCCGGCGATCCGCGGCCAATGGGATTACTTCGAGGAAAAGTCGCGTGAACTGACTGCGCTCGATCGCTCGGCAATCTACGGCGGCTTCCACATCTACGGGAAGAAGGCGTGAGCAAGGTCGGTACTGAGACGGCAGGACAGAGCGACCAACATGCCAGCCTCATGGATGGCATGTACCGCTACCAGCGGCACATCTACGACCTGACCCGCAAATATTATCTTCTCGGCCGCGACAGCACGATCCGCAATCTCGACGTGGCCGAAGGCGGCAGCCTTCTGGAAGTCGGCTGCGGCACCGGGCGCAACATGGCCTTCGCCCACAGGCATTTCCCGACCGCCAAGCTGTTCGGCCTCGACATTTCCCAGGAGATGCTGATTTCGGCACGCAAGACCTTCGCCACCAAGGCGACGATCCCGGAATTCCGCGTCGCCGACGCCACGGCATTCACACCGCGTGAATTCGGCGTCAGCGGCTTCGACCGCATCCTGATCTCCTATGCCTTGTCGATGATCCCGGACTGGGAGCGCGCCGTCGATGCTTCGATCGCCGCACTCAATCCCGGCGGCCAACTGCACATTGTCGATTTCGGCCAGCAGGAAGGCTTGCCGGGCTGGTTCCGGCGCATGCTGCAGTCCTGGCTTGCGAAATTCCACGTCACCCCGCGCCCCGATCTGCGCGAGGTCCTGGAAGCGCAAGCCCATGAAAACAACGCGACATTGGTGTTCGATGCCGTCGGCGGCGGTTATGCCTGGCGGGCAGCTATTATCAGCAAGCGCTCATAATTCGCTTGAAACTAACCGATTTTTTACGTTGATATGATGAAAAGAGGGTTATCCTCTGCTGACTCGTCTTTTTCGAAGGTCAGGTTGTGGGGCAAAAAGATCATTCGAGCTACGACGGGACGCCCATGCGCCGGCTTTTGTTTTGCGTTTTGCCCCTAGCCATCCTGCTGGCCGGCTGCAGTTCCTCCGGCTATGACTATCTCGAAACGGCGTCGATCAAACCGAAGACGCGCTTCAAGGATACCGATCCGCAGGATTTCGGTCCGAAGCATCCCCAGCAGAACCAGGTCCACGGCATCGATATCTCCAAATGGCAGGGCGATATCGATTGGCGCACGGTAAAGAACTCTGGTGTCGCTTTCGCCTTCATCAAGGCAACGGAAGGCAAGGACAGGGTCGATCCGCGCTTCGACGAATACTGGCGCGAGGCCCGCGCCGCCGGCATCCCCCACGCTCCCTATCATTTCTATTATTTCTGCTCTTCGGCCGATCAGCAGGCCGACTGGTTCATCCGTAACGTACCGAAGGAGGCCATGCGCCTGCCGCCGGTGCTCGACGTCGAATGGAACGCCGAATCGAAAACCTGCCGCTACCGCCCCGACGCTGAAACGGTGCGCGCCGAAATGCAGCGTTTCATGGACCGGTTGGAAGCCTATTACGGCAGGCGCCCGATCATCTATACCTCGGTCGATTTCCACCGCGAAAATCTCGCCGGCTACTTCCAGGATTATCATTTCTGGGTTCGTTCGGTGGCAAAACACCCCGAGGTGACCTATTCCGACCGCCGCTGGGCCTTCTGGCAATATACCTCGACCGGCGTCATTCCCGGCATCAGCGGTCCGACCGATATCAATGTCTTTGCCGGCAGTGCAAAGAACTGGAACAATTGGGTCGCAGCCGTTTCCAAGGATAGAAATTCTTAGTAACGTCCTGCGATGTTTCTTGCTTCCGTCACATTCATCTGTGAAAGCGACGGGAAATCTTTTTGATATAAGGACCGCATCCATGCACCGCTCGCTCGCAAGCTGCTCTGCACTCGCCCTCCTGTTTGCGCTTGCCCTCGCCGGCGTCGCGGCCGCCCAGCAGGCGCCTGACGCAGCCCCGGCCGCACCCTGCGGCGGCGATCTGTCCGCCTTCCTCGAAGGTGTCAAGAAAGACGCAGTCGCAGCCGGCGCCAGTGCGGCAGCCGCCGACGAGGCCTTCGCCGGCGCCGAGATCGACCCCAAGGTCCTGAGCCGGGATCGCGCCCAGGGCGTCTTCAAGCAGACCTTCCTCGAATTCTCCCAGCGCACCGTCAGCCAGGCCCGCCTCGACATCGGCCGCCAGAAGATGAAGCAATATGCCGACGTCTTTGCCCGCGCCGAGCAGGATTTCGGCGTGCCCCCGGGCGTCATCACCGCCTTCTGGGCGATGGAAACCGATTTCGGCGCCGTCCAGGGCGATTTCAACACCCGCAACGCTCTTGTGACGCTGTCGCATGATTGCCGTCGCCCGGAACTCTTCCGTCCGCAGCTGATCGCTCTTATTGAGATGGTCCAGCACGGCGACCTCGACCCCGCCACCAATACCGGCGCCTGGGCCGGCGAGATCGGCCAAGTGCAAATGCTGCCGCGCGACATCATTGCCTATGGCATGGATGGCGACGGCGACGGTCATATCCGCCTGAAGCAGAGCGGCCCGGACGCCATCCTGACGGCGGCGAAATTCATCCAGCACCTCGGCTTCGAGCGCGGCCAGCCCTGGCTGCAGGAAGTGACCGTGCCCGATAACCTGCCCTTTGAGAAGTCCGGTCTTGGCGGCACGATGAAAGCGGGAGAATGGTTCGCGCTCGGCGTCAAGCCGCGCGACGGCAATACCGCCTTCGGCAACTTGGAAGGCGATCTCGTTCTGCCACAAGGCCGCATGGGACCGGCTTTTATCGCCTATCCCAATTTCAAGATCTATCTCGAATGGAACAAGTCGTTCATCTACACGACCTCGGCCGCCTATTTCGGGACACGCCTTTCGGGCGCCGAACCCTATCTCAAGGGCGTGCCGGAACAGGGGCTTGCCAGCGACCAGATGAAGGCGCTGCAGACCAAACTGCAGTCGCTCGGCCATGATGTCGGCGAGATCGACGGTATCCTCGGCTCCGGCACACGTGTCGCGATCCAGAAGGAACAGCAGCGCCTCGGCATGCCGGCCGACGGCTGGGCGACGCCTGCCCTCCTCAACGCCCTCTGATCCCAGCTGACACCCTGCCGCCGCTCGCTTCGCAAGAAACGGGTGGCGCCGTTCGCCGCCTGCGCTAAAGCATCAAGCGAGCGGCTTGCGGTGGAGGAATCGGCGTGGACAGCAGGATGAATGCCTGGACCTGGGGTCTGCTGGTCCTGCTCGGCTTGATCTGGGGCGGCTCATTCTTCTTTGCCCGCATCGCCGTCCAGCACGTGCCGCCGCTGACCCTCGTCTTCTTCAGGCTGCTGCTCGCAGCGCTGGCGCTGCATATCTATATCGCCGGCCGTTTCGACTTCTATGCGATCCTCAAAGCCCGCTGGCGCGAATTCCTGATCCTCGGGCTCATCAACAATGCCCTGCCGCATGCGCTGATCTTCTTCGGCCAGACCCGCATCGGCGCCGGTCTTGCGGCGATCCTGAATGCGACGACACCGATCTGGACCGTGCTGATCGCCAACTACTTCACCTCAGACGAGAAGCTGTCGCCGGCAAAGATCGCCGGCTGCCTGGTCGGCCTGGCCGGAACGATCGTGCTGATCGGCCCCGGCATGTCGGCCGGTGGCGAAGCCCCGCTCTGGGCGCTGCTTCTTCCCGTGCTTGCTGCGATCTCCTATGGTTTCGCCGCCACTTACGGAAAACGCTTCAAGAATGTTCCCGCCCCTGTTACCGCAGCCGGCCAGTTGACCGCCTCTTCGCTGATTGCGCTGCCGCTGTCGCTGCTGGCCGATCGCCCCTGGGCGCTTGCCGCACCGCCGCTCGATGCCCTCCTCGCCATCCTGGCACTGGCGCTGCTGTCGACCGCCTTCGGCTACATCCTCTATTTCCGGATCATGGCAACGGCCGGCGCCACCAATGCCTCGCTCGTCACCCTGCTGGTGCCGCCGAGCGCCATCCTTCTCGGCGTGCTCTTCCTCGGCGAAAGGCTGGCCCTGAGCGAGTTTGCCGGCATGGCGCTGATCGGTTTCGGCCTCGTCATTCTCGACGGCCGCGCCTATCGCCTGCTGGCCAAGGCCGCCTAAAGCCGGTTGCGAATTCCACATGTTTTCAACCGGTTGCGATCCCGCCATGTTTTGGGCGCATAGGTAAATACGCAATCGCCTGATTTAACGGCATGTTAAATTGTGTGAACAAAAATTTGTTGAGAATTATCGATTTATTTCAAAAGCTTGCGAGAGCACTATTCGACTTATCCACCGAACCCTTCTGCAGCGCAGCATAAGATCTGCTTCCCAACCGACATATTTCAGACATATTATTGGCCGGTTAACGCGAGGAGACAGACATGGGACTCACGCAATCCTTGAATGTTCTGTTGGTCAGTGCAGCGTTTGCTTTCGTCTTGTCCATGCTCTTCATCTGAGCTGGCCGACGAAAGTGTAATGACTGATAGTGCCTAAACTCCTGAATAGCTGATCAATCCGCCAACGAAAAAGCGCATGTCCCGCCCGACATGCGCTTTTCACTTTTACAGCGCCGCGTGTCCTTCAGACGCGCAAAGATCAGGCGGCAGCGCCAGCACTTTTTGTTTCGCGGCGGGGCGGGAGAGGCCGAGATTGTCGAGCACGGCGGAAACCAGCGGCGCACGGTTCATCGTATAGAGATGGAAGTCGTGGATGCCGCGCCGGACGAGATCTTCGATCTGTTCGGCAGCGACTTCGGCGGCGACCTTCGCCCGCTCCTCGGGCTTGTCGTCGAAGCCTGCAAAGCGCTCGTCGAGAAAGGCGGGGATAACAGTGCCGCAGGCCCCGGCGAAGCGCTTCAGCTGCGTCAGGTTCTGGATCGGCATGATGCCGGGCACGACAGGGATCGAGATGCCGGCGCCGCGCACCCGCTCCAGGTAGCGCTCGAAATTGTCGTTGTCGAAGAAGAACTGCGTCAGTGCCCGGTCGGCGCCATTGTCGGCCTTGCGCTTCAGCATGTCGATATCGGCCGCCGTATCGCGGCTCTCCGGGTGTTTTTCCGGATAGGCGGAAACCGAAATCTCGAAATCGCCGATTTCCTTCAGGCCGGCCACCAGCTCCGCCGCATTGGCATATCCGCCGGGATGCGGCTGGTAGGGCACGCCGGCACCACCGGGCGCATCGCCGCGCAGCGCCACGAAATGCGTCACACCGGCTTTGCGGAACGTGTCGACCACCTGATGCGTCTCTTCCTTGGTCGCGCCGACGCAGGTGAGATGCGAGGCGGTGGCAAGCGGCGTCTGCGACAGGAACCGCGTGACGGTGGTCAGCGTCGGCGCTCTGGTGGTGCCGCCGGCGCCATAGGTTACCGACACGAAATCCGGGTCCCAGTCCTGCAACTGGCTGACGGTATGCCAGAGCTGCCCTTCCATCTCCTCCGATTTCGGCGGGAAAAATTCGAAAGAGACCCTGATGTTGCGGCCGCGCGCATCGTTTTTCAAAGCCATGTTATACCCTCCCGGCAAATGTAGGTTCGGCGCCTTCGCTCGTCTGCGAAGCCATGAGGCGCCTCGGATCGCGCGCGAGCCAGACGGTGACCGTCAACCCCTGCCCGCTTTGCTGACCCGGATGAAGATCGACGACCTGCTCGACGTCGAGCCCGGCCTTGCGTAACCAGTCGGACATCGCCTGGTGCGAAAAACCGAGACGGACATGCGCATGCTCGCCGCGGAGATATTCGAGCGTGTGCGGCGCAAGGTCGATGACCACGAGCCGGCCGCCCGGCCGGAGCATGCGCGCCGCTTCCGCGATCGCAATCTCCGGCTGATCGAAGAAATGCAGCACCTGATGGATCGTCACCAGATCGAAGTCCTGTCCCTCGAAAGGCAGGTTCAGGATATCGGCGTGGCGCACGGTGGCCTTGGTGATGCGGGACTTGTCGAGATTGGCGCGGGCCACGCTCAGCATGTCGCGGCTGGCATCGACGCCGGTCGCCCTGCGGTAGAGCCCGGACAGGAGTTCGAGGATGCGGCCGGTGCCGGTGCCAAGATCGAGCAGCGAGTCGATCGGCTGGCTGCCGAGCAGCCGGATGACGGCAGCGTCGACCTCCTCATCGGCCGCATGCAGGCGGCGAAGTTCGTCCCATTCGGCCGCGTTGCGGCTGAAATAGGCCTGTGCCCGCTCGGCGCGCTGGCGCTTGACCAGCGAAAGCCGCTCGCCGTCGCGAAGGATGGTCGGATCGTTCTCGGAAACATGCTTCAGCAACGCCCGCACCAGCATGGCTGCCTTACCGTCCTGCTTGAGGCGGAAATACGCCCAGGCGCCCTCCTGGTAGCGTTCGATCAGTTCGGCCTCGCCAAGCAGCTTCAGGTGGCGGGAGATGCGGGGCTGGGATTGGCCGAGAATTTCGGTAAGATCGGTCACCGTCAGATCGCCGCCGTCAAGAAGCGCCAGAAGACGCAAGCGCGTGGGCTCGCCGGCCGCCTTCAAGACGTCCACCAGCGCATCCAGTCCAAGCTTCAAGGGTTCGCTCATCTTCGATCCAATCAAGATATAAAGATATCTTTATGTGATTTGAAAAGCGGTGGCAAGCGGCAATTCGCACTCTCCGCGAAATTGGCTGCTCAGATTGCGACAAGGCGCGACATGAAAAAGCCCCGGCCGAACCGGGGCTTCCGCAAGCAAAAATGAGTGAAATCAGCGGGTCAGGCGCTTGTGAGCCTGGCTGCCCGGGTTGAGGGCGTCGGGGCCGAGACGGCGAACCTTGTCCTGTTCATAATCCTCGAAGTTGCCTTCGAACCATTCGACATGGCCGTCGCCTTCGAAAGCCAGGATATGCGTCGCCAGACGGTCGAGAAACATGCGATCGTGGCTGATGATGATGGCGCAGCCGGCAAAGTTCTCCAGCGCGTTTTCCAAGGCACCCAGCGTTTCCGTATCGAGGTCGTTGGTCGGTTCGTCGAGCAGCAGAACGTTGCCGCCGGCCTTCAGCATCTTGGCAAGGTGAACACGGTTGCGCTGACCACCAGAGAGATTGCCGACCTTCTGCTGCTGGTCGCCGCCCTTGAAGTTAAAGGCGCCGCAATAGGCACGGGAGTTCATGTCGAACTTACCAAGCTTGATGATTTCGGCGCCGCCGGAGATTTCCTCCCAGACCGTCTTGTCGGCCGCAAGGGTGTCACGGCTCTGGTCGACATAACCGAGATGCACGGTCTCGCCGATGCGGATCGAACCGCCATCCGGCGTTTCCTGGCCAGTGATCATCCTGAATAGCGTCGTCTTACCGGCGCCGTTCGGGCCGATGATGCCGACGATGCCGCCTGGCGGCAGCTTGATCGACAGGTCGTTGATCAGCGTGCGGCCCTCGAAGCCCTTGGTGATGCCGTCCATCTCGATGACCACCTGGCCGAGGCGCTCGCTGACCGGGATGATGATCTGTGCGTCGCCGGGACGCTGCTTCTCGGCGGCATCCACCAACTGCTCGTAGGACTTGATACGCGCCTTGGACTTGGCCTGACGGGCTTTCGGGCTGGACGCGATCCATTCCTGTTCGCGGCTGATCGCCTTCTGGCGCGATGCATCTTCGCGGCTTTCCTGCAGCATCCGCTTGGCTTTCGCCTGCAGGTAGGCCGAATAGTTGCCTTCGTAGGGAATGCCACGGCCGCGGTCGAGTTCGAGGATCCAGCCGGTGACGTTGTCCAGGAAGTAGCGATCGTGGGTAATCATCATCACGGCGCCCGGATAGTCGCGCAGATGTTTTTCGAGCCAGGCGATGGTTTCGGCGTCCAGGTGGTTGGTCGGTTCGTCGAGCAGCAGCAGATCCGGCTGCGAAAGCAGCAGGCGGCAGAGCGCGACACGGCGTCGCTCACCACCCGAAAGGCTGGTGACATCGGCGTCACGCGGCGGGCAGCGTAGCGCTTCCATCGCCATTTCGACCTGGCTTTCCAGATCCCAGAGGTTCTGGCTGTCGATGACGTCCTGAAGCTTGGCGCCCTCTTCCGCCGTCTCATCGGAATAGTTCATCATCAATTCGTTGTAGCGATCGAGGACAGCCGTCTTCGAGGCAACGCCTTCCATGACGTTCTCGAACACCGTCTTGTTTGCATCGAGGTGCGGCTCCTGCTCGAGGTAGCCGACCGTCGCACCTTCGGCGAGCCAGGCTTCGCCGGTATACTCCTTGTCCTGGCCCGCGATGATGCGCAGTACGGTGGATTTACCCGCGCCGTTCGGACCGAGGATACCGATCTTGGCATCGGGGTAGAACGAAAGGTGGATATTCTCCAGGATCTTCTTGTTGCCATAGGCCTTGTTGAGGCCGGACATATGATAGATGAACTGACGTGCCATGCTGCGCTGCTCCGGGCGGGAAACTTTGATTGTGCCGCTATGTAGGCGAAACAGCGCCTCCGGGCAACGCCGAAACCCGGTTTACTCAGGAATTCCGGTCAAAAGCCCGCAGCGTCGACGACGCCCTCGTCGCAGCCGAACGACGTTTTTCCAGCGCCCTGGATCAGATCGGCAAGCCCGGCACTTTTCGCCGATGCCGCTCCGGCAGCTTCCGAAAGCCCGATCGTCAGCTCGCTGATCATCCTGATATTGCCGGCCCGCCGGCAGCTCATCTTGACACGATCGCCGGCACCCGGCCCGAAGCTCTTGTCGAAAGCCGCCTTGATCGCTTCGGCCTTGACCGGTTTGCCGATATTGGCAGCGAAGAGATCGCGCACGGCCGACGCGTTGAGTGCGCCCACGAGGTGCACGCCGACGCCGAAATAGTCGTCGGCGCTCATCTTCGTGCAGGTGCCATGCTTCACCCACTCATGCCGTTCCAGGCCGGACTGCGTGCCGGGCATCGCCTTTGCGAGCGCCGCCTGCGTCTCCGCCGCAAGCGTGACCTCCGGCAGCTTGTTCCAGTCGCCGTCCTTGTCGGCGGTCTTCTGATCGGCGCTCACGCCACAATAATCCTGCCGCATCGGCCAAAGCCCGTGCAACGAAAAGTTCGTCGCATCATGGCGCTCCGTGGCCTGTGTAGCGCATTCAGGCTTCTTCTGGTTTGTCTGGCAAAAAGCCGGCTGCCAGCTTGCCGCCAGAATGAAGCGGGTGCGCCCGCCAGCCTCCTGCGCCATGGCAGCGCCGGCAATAACCATCGACACAGCGAACGACAAGGTACGCAACTGCATGCTGCTCATTTCAACCCCCAAAAAAGAACAATACAGGAACAAATAAGCATGAAGATTGAAAGGCCGCAACCCTGAATCGCAACAAGGCCCCAATTTGTTGTCGGATAATCAAACGCCCATGTTGCAATTACCCAGCGATCTGGTCTGTTGCCGCCGGGAGGATCCACATGTTTGCTGAAACGCAAAGGCTCGTCGTGCCGGGGGCATCGCTGGCCTACCACCATGCCGAGGCCGAAGCTGCGGCCCGCGGCATCCTGTTGATATCGCATGGCTTGGCCGAACATTCGAAACGATACCGCTCCTTTGCCGAGGCGATGGCAGAGCGCGGCTATCACGTCTATGCCCACGATCATCGAGGCCACGGCGAGACGACGGCGTCCGATGCGCCGATCGGCCGCTTTGCCAGGCGGGGTGGCGTTGAAAGGGTGATCGGCGACGTCATCGCTATGCGTAGCCATGCGGCCTCCCGTCGTCCCGGCCTGCCGGTGATCCTCTTTGGCCATTCGATGGGCGGCCTCATCGCCCTCAACGCTGCCGTCACAGCTCCGGCCGACTTCGACGCCGTCGCCGTCTGGAATTCGAATTTCGCCGTCGGCCTTGCCGGCCGCGCCGCCCAGGCAATCCTGCTTGCCGAGCGCATGCTGAAGGGCTCCGACGTGCCGAGCGGCCTGCTGCCGAAGCTTACCTTCGGCACCTGGGGCAAATCCATTGCCGGCCGCCGCACCGAGTTCGATTGGCTGTCGCGTCTTCCCGATGAAGTCGACAAGTACGTCAGCGATCCACTCTGCGGCTTCGACGCCTCGGTCTCTCTCTGGCTCGATCTCTTCGAGCTGACCTTCCGCGCGCCGCATAAAATCCATCTCGACCGGCTGGCGCGGGATATGCCGATCCATTTGGTCGGCGGCGGAGAAGACCCGGCGACGGAACGTGGAAAAGCCGTGCTCTGGCTGTCAAACCATTTGAAAGGCAAAGGCTTCTCCCGTATCAGCACTGAGATATATCAGGACATGCGGCACGAAACATTGAATGAGATCGGCGCGCATGCGGCGATCGCAGCCTTCGCCGATTGGTGCGACGGGGCCGTCGCAAAGTCCTGAGCGACCAATATCCTGAGTACAGGGATTTTCATCATGAGCAGCACTTCCGCCCGCCCCGTTTCGTCCGCCTCCGACGTGACGACGGGGCTTGTGCTGATGGTTCTTTCGGTGATGGTCTCGCCGCTCATCGATATCTTCGCCAAGCTTGCGATCACGACTGTTCCATCCGGGGAGATCACCGCCGGTCGCTTCGTCGTACAGGCGCTCTGCATGCTGCCGATCGTCGTATGGCGGCGCAGCTTCGCTGAATTCTCCTGGCGCCAGAGCCTGTTCCATGCCATCCGCGGCGCGATCATCACCGTCTCGATGATCTCCTTCGTCACCACGCTGAAATATATGGCGGTCGCCGACGCGATTGCGATCTTCTTCGTCGAGCCGATCATGGTGACGATCCTCGGCGGCATCTTCCTCAAGGAGACGATCGGCTGGCGGCGCTACACCGCCTGCTGCGTCGGCTTCTTCGGGGCGATGCTGATCATCCAGCCGAGTTTCGAAGAGGTCGGCTACATCGCGCTTCTGCCTGTCGTCAGCGCGCTCTGCATCGCGATCTTCGTGCTGATGACTCGGGCTCTCTCGCATAGGGAGGACCCCTGGTCGATGCAATTCCAAATGAGCATCTGGGGCTTGCTCTTCTGTGCCATCCTGCTTCTCCTGGGTCAGGGAACCGGCTCCGACCTCTTCGATCCCGTCATGCCGGAAGGTCGCGCCTGGTTCTACGTCGCCGGCGTCGGTGCCATGGCGGCAATCACTGGCATCCTCGGCGTCTACGCCTACCGCGCAGCACCGGCCTCGACGCTGGCGCCGCTGCAATATTTCGAGATCGTCTCGGCGACGATCTTCGCCTGGCTGGTCTTCGGCGACTTTCCGGATGCCGTCAAATGGCTCGGCATTGCCATCATCGTGGCATCGGGCTTCTACATCCTCTGGCGAGAGCGCCGCTTTGCTTCAAAGCCCGTATCCGATACATCTGAGGTGACGCTGGCGCCGTAGATATTGCCGGGAGGGAACATGACAGAGACCGTGACCAAAAAGCCGCCGCTTGCCGGCATCCGGGTGATCGAGCTTGCCCGCGTGCTCGCCGGCCCCTGGGCGGGACAGATGCTCGCCGATCTCGGCGCCGACGTCATCAAGGTCGAAAATCCCGACGCCGGCGACGATACACGCCAATGGGGCCCGCCCTTTGTCGAGGGCGCCGATGGCGAGAACCTCTCGGCCGCCTATTACCACGCCGCCAATCGCGGCAAGCGCTCTGTCACCGCCGACTTGAAGAGCGCCGAAGGCCAGGACCTCGTCCGCCGCCTCGTCTCCACCGCCGATGTGGTCATCGAGAATTTCAAAGTCGGCGGCCTCGTCAAATACGGGCTCGATTATGACAGCCTGCGCAAGGAGAACCCGAAGCTCGTCTATTGCTCGATCACCGGCTTCGGCCAGAACGGCCCTTATGCCAGCCTCGCCGGCTACGATTATATCGTCCAGGGCATGTCCGGCTTCATGTCGATTACCGGGGAGCCGGGCGGCCAGCCGATGAAGGCAGGCGTCGCCATTGCCGATATCTTCACCGGCATCTACGCCGTCTCGGCGATCGAAGCCGCTCTGATCCATACCCTGAAGACCGGTGAAGGCCAGTTGGTCGACATGGCCCTGCTCGATGTGCAATCGGCCGTGCTCGCCAATCAGAACATGAATTATCTGGTCTCCGGCGAGGCGCCGACCCGCCTCGGCAATGCCCATCCCAATATCTCGCCCTATGAGGTCGTGCCGACGGCGGACGGGTATCTCATTCTCGCGGTTGGAAACGACGGCCAGTTCCGCCGCCTCTGCACCATCCTTGGCCTGGAGACCATCGCCAGCGACGAGCGTTTCGCCACCAACAAGGCCCGCGTCGGCAATCGCGGCGAAGTGCGCCGCCTCGTCTCCACCGAAACGCTGAAATGGCAGAAGGCGGATCTGCTGAAGGCCTGTGAAGAGAATGCGGTTCCATCAGGCGCAATCAACACGATCGAGGAAATGTTCGCCCATCCGCAGGTACAGGCTCGCGGCCTGCGTATCGACCTTGCGGATTCAGCCGGCACCGTGATCCCCGGTGTCAGGACGCCTGTGGTGCTGTCGGAGACGCCGCTGCGTTATATCACGCCGAGCCCGCGCCTCGGCGAACACCAGGCAGAAATTCTGGCGGAACTCGCCGAGCGTGAGAGGAAGGCATCGTCATGAAAAAGGCATTCTCATGAAGAAGACGGGCGGAGAACTGATCGTCGAGGCGCTGAAGGCGAATGGCGTCAAACGTCTCTCCTGCGTGCCCGGCGAGAGCTTCCTCGCCGTGCTCGACGCGTTGCGCGACAGCGATATCGACGTCCTCGTCTGTCGCCAGGAGGGCGGGGCGGCGATGATGGCGGATTGCTGGGGCAGGCTGACCGGCGAACCCGGCATCTGCATGGTGACCCGTGGCCCCGGCGCCACCAACGCCTCCGCCGGCCTGCATATCGCCAAGCAGGACTCGATCCCGATGATCCTGTTCATCGGCCAGGTACAGCGGGAAGCGCGTGAGCGCGAAGCCTTCCAGGAGGTCGAGTTCCGCCGCGCCTTCACCGAATTCGCCAAATGGGTGGGCGAGATCGACGATGCCGCCCGCATTCCCGAGTTCGTCACCCGCGCCTTTGCGGTCGCAACCTCCGGCCGTCCCGGCCCGGTCGTCCTGACGCTGCCGGAAGACATGCTGCGCGATGAAGTCGAGGCACCGCGCGCCAAGCACTATGCCAGTGTCGAGGCCCATCCCGGCCGCCGCCAGATCGACGATTTTTATCTCCGCCTGCTGAAAGCCGAGCGGCCGATGGTGATCCTTGGCGGCACACGCTGGGATGCCGATGCCGTCGCCGATTTTCAGAGCTTCGCCGAGCGTTTCCAGCTGCCCGTCGGCTGCTCCTTTCGCCGGCAGATGCTGTTCGATCATCTCCATCCCTGCTATGCCGGCGATGTCGGCATCGGCATCAATCCAGCGCTGGCAAAGGAGATCAAGGAGAGCGACCTGCTGATCTTGCTTGGCAGCCGCATGTCAGAAATGCCGTCCTCGTCCTATACGCTGATCAATATCCCCTACCCCCAGCAATCGTTGGTGCATATCTATCCCGACGCTTCCGAGCTCGGCCGCATCTACCGTCCGGATCTTGCCATCTGCGCCGCACCTGCCGATTTCGTCGCCGCACTCGCCGATCTGGAAGCGCCGGCCGAACCGCTCTGGGCCGAGCGCACCGCGCGCCTGCACCAGGCCTATCTCGCCTGGTCGAAGCCGCCCTTGAGCGGACCGGGCGCCGTCCATATGGGGCCAATCATGGAATGGCTGGAGGCCAATACCGGGCCGCAGACGATCTTCACCAATGGTGCGGGCAACTACGCCACCTGGGTGCACCGCTTCCATCGTTTCCGCCGCTTCAACACCCAAGCCGCGCCCACCTCCGGGTCAATGGGTTACGGCCTGCCGGCCGCCGTCGCCGCCAAGCGGCTGTTTCCCGAGCGCGAAGTCATCTGCTTTGCCGGCGACGGCTGCTTCCTGATGCACGGCCAGGAATTCGCCACCGCCATCCGCTACGGCCTGCCGATCATCGCAGTCGTCGTCAACAACGGCATCTACGGCACGATCCGTATGCATCAGGAGCGCGAGTATCCCGGCCGCGTCAGCAGCACCGATCTGACCAATCCCGACTTCGCAGCCCTTGCCCGCGCCTATGGCGGCCACGGCGAGACGGTGGAAAGGACGGAGGAATTCGCCCCGGCCTTCGAGCGGGCGCGCGCCAGCGGCAAGCCGGCAATCATCGAGGTCAAGCTCGATCCTGAAGCGATCACACCGACACGCACCTCTCCGAAATCGCACAAACAAAAAGCCGGTGAGCACGCGCAGTGCTCACCGGCTTCAGGCAATCGGAATGGTACGACTTAGTCGAGTGCGGCCGTGATGATAAACTCGACCTTGTATTTCGGCGCAGCGAGCTTGGCTTCGCTGGTGGCGCGGGCCGGCGGATTGGCCGGATCGATCCAGCCTTCCCAGACGGCATTCATCTCGGCGAAATCGGCGATGTCCGCGAGGTAAATGATCGTCTGCAGGATCTTCGACTTGCTGCTGCCCGACGCAGCCAGCAGGCGGTCGACTTCGGCAAGCGAGGACTTGCACTGATCGGTGACGCTTTCGCCCTCGCCGACCTGGCCTGCGAGATAGACTGTATTGCCGTGAATGACGGCGCCGCTCATGCGCGAGCCGACGTCGATACGCTTGATGCTCATCATAGTCTCCTGAGTGAATGGAAGGTGGCGGCGCTGAGGTTCAACGCCGGAAAATCGGCGCCCGGAACGGGACTCAATTACGGATATGGTGGGTCTTCTGGTAAATCGCCGTCGAGCGTGCGCCGGAACGGCAATAGCCGAGCATCGGCCGCGGGAATTCGTCGAGCGCGTCGACCATGCCCTGCACGGCTTCCTCGGTCACGCCCATCGGCCCGACAGGCACGTGGGCGATATTAAGGCCGAGTTCCTTGGCGCGCGCCTCGATAACAGAGAACGACGTCTGGTCGGGACTTTCGTGGTCGGGGCGGTGGCAGACGATCGATTTGAACCCCAGCGCCTTGATCTCGTCGAGCTCCTCAAGCGTGATCTGGCCCGAAACCGAATATTCATCGTCGATCTGGCGAATATCCATCGTCTTGTCTCCTCAAAAATCGTGGGCTGAAGGTCTACGACGGAGGTCTGCCAGCGTCAACAACACTTCGCTCACAGGAAGGCAAAGGTCAGCGCATAGCTGCAGCTCTCGCCCGGCGCCAGCATGTTGAACTCACCGGCGGCCTCTAGCTCGTCGCGCGATATCCACCGATGTGAAACTGGCTCGATGCCGATGATATGGGCCGGCGCCTTCTGGTTCCGCCAGACCTGCAGATGCGGCAGCGTGTCGGCGCGGAAACGCACCCGCAGCGTCCTGTCGCCGATTGCGGCGATCGGCCCGAGGCGGACCTCCGCGAACCCCTTCTCCATCGCCGGCGCCGCGACGCAGAAGATGCCGCCCGGCTGCTCGCCGAATGTCCAGGGAAAACCGCCATTTTCCAGCATCCGGCCTTCGAGCCGCGTGCCCTCGTCCAGCCATTTGCCGCCAGTATTCATGTGGTACATCAGGAAGGTCGGCACCGTCCGATCGCTGGTATTGATGACCCGATCCTCAAGCCGCACCTCGCCGGTCGCCCCATCGATCCGCCACAGCCGCTCGATGCGCTGCGGCAGTCCCTCGACAGTGGTGATGTCGATATCGGCGCGGCATTCGGCATTGCCATTCTCGAACTTCGTCCACAGCACCTTTGCCGCATGGCCGGAGGCCGATCCGTGCAGCGGATAGACCTTGCCGTCGTCCCGGCCGGGGATCGGCTGGCGGTGGCGGATATGGTCCGGCCCGCAGGTGAAGAGGAAGCCCTCGAGCGAGTGATCGATTCGTGGATCGCCGTCATCGGGAATGGCGCGCTTCGGCGCGATGTCGACGCCGTCGACGATGCATCCGCCGATATCCAGCACAGATGTTTCGTCCAGCATCAGGCGCGGCCCGCTTGCGGCGGCAAATTCGATCATCACGGTCTCCTTGGGGAATTGTCGGCCCCTTTTAGAGCGCTAAGCGTCTTTTCGGACGCACAAAGGACGCTCTAACACTTTGAATCAACGCATCATGCTTTGCGAAAAACGGAATCGATTTTCGCAAAACATGATGCGCCAGCGTTAGGTTTCATGCCGCCATTCGTCAATCGGCGTCGCCTGCATCTTGCGTTATTGCAGCAACCGTGGATTTTGCGGAACTGACACAAGGGCGCAAACGTTTATGAGCAAAAGGAAATCTTAGTGATTTTCATATTTTGTTCAGCACGCTTTCATAAATTCCACACTAGCGTCAAAATTCGCAGGTGTGTGTCTGCCAGTCACTGTTCGAGGTATCAGACGTGAATCGCTTTTTGAAGTCGGCATTTTGCCTCGCAGCCGTCCTGGCTGCTCTTGCGGCTACAGCGCCGGAGGCAGGCGCGCAGCAGTTCCGCGATCGCCGCCAGAGCGATATCGTGCTTGTGACGCCGAGCGGCGAAATCCTCGACTATGTTCCAGCTGGCTATATCTACGCCCGCGACCGCAGCGGCAATCGCGTGTTGATCGACGACTATGGCAACGTCGTCGCCACCGAGATGCGTGCGCGGGGCTACTATCCGCCGCGGCCGGGCCCTCGCGAGGTCTATAACGACCAGTATGGCAACGACCCCTATTATTCCGACAACAATCCCGATGGCGATACGCGTTATTCCGAGCGCGGCGCCGTCACCGGCGGCATACCGCGCGATGCGGCGATCGAACGCCGGCCGCTCGGCGACCAGCCCTATCCCGATGACAACAGCATCGGCAATCCGCAACCCGGCGACGACTATGCCTCGATCGACCCCGGCCAGCAGATCCCGCCCGCCGACCAGCCGAAGGCAGCACCTGATGAGCCCGTCATCACGCTGAAGAACAAGTCGAAGCCCGAGATCGTCGCATTACAGGTCTTCCTCGATCGCGCCGGCATCTCTCCGGGCGTCATCGACGGCCATATGGGCTCGAACGTCACCAAGGGCATCTATGCATATGACCAGATGACAGGCTCCAAGCTCGATCCGAACGACACCGACGCCATTCTGGAAGAACTGCGCATGACCGGCGGCTTGCCTGTGGTCAGCTACACGATCACGCCCGCCGATGCGGCCGGCCCCTTCGTCGCCGAGATTCCGGAAGATTATTCGCATAAGGCGCTGCTGCCGTCGCTGGCTTACACCTCGACCACCGAGATGCTCGCCGAGCGTTTCCACATGGATGAGGCTTTCCTCAAGGAGATGAACCCCGGCGCCGATTTCACCGTTGCCGGCACCGTCATCAAGGTCGTCAATCCAGGCGAGCCGAAGAGCGGCGCGGTTGCGCGCATCATCGCCGACAAGGGCCGTAAGCAGGTCTTCGCTTATGACGGCGCCGGCAATCTGCTTGCCGCCTATCCGGCATCGATCGGCTCCACCGACACCCCCTCGCCGTCAGGCACGGTCACCGTCGAGCGCGTCGCCCTCAATCCCGGCTACACCTACAATCCGAAGATCAATTTCCAGCAGGGCGCCAACGACAAGATCCTCAACATTCCGCCCGGCCCGAACGGCCCCGTCGGCACCGTCTGGATGGCGCTCTCCAAGCCGACCTACGGCATTCATGGCACGCCCGAGCCCTCGAAGATCGGCCGCACCCAGAGCCACGGCTGCATCCGCCTGACCAACTGGGATGCCACCGAGCTTGCCAAGATGGTGAAGCCGGGAGTGACGGTCGAATTCGTCGACTGAAATCATTCTGACGACAACAACGACAAGGCCGCCGGATCGCTCCGGCGGCCTTGTCGTTTCAGGTGGGGGCTATATTCAAGCGGCCGAGCGGACCATCGGGCTCGTCACGCGGGCGGATGCCGTCAGCCTCACCGGCAGCTTGCGCATCATTTCCTCGGCAAAACAGGTCGCGTTCTCACGCGCCTTGTCGAGATTGCTGACGCGTGTGGGATCGATCGTGTGCAGCGTGCCGCCACAGTCGAAGATGTCGCGGAAGGCGGAGCGTTCGATGATCGCCGTATCGAGCACCGGCACATGCCGCTCGCTGAGCAGCGACTTAACGACTTGCAGCGCCCGCGTCGTCACCATCGAATTGACGCGGGTGAGCACCACCGAATGACAGATCTTGATACCGGCCTTCTCATCCAGATATTGCAGCAGCTCGAGCACCTGCGCACCGCCGCGCGCATCCATCGCGCAGCCCTGAATCGGGATCAGCACGTGGTCGGAAAGGCCGACGGCGGTGGCAAGCAGCGGATTGCGCGCACCCGGCAGGTCGACGATGAAATAGTCGGTATTGTGCTTGTTCTCGCTGATATGCAGCGGCAGCGACGCAGTTGTGACGAAATCGATCACCGAAAGATTGGGTACATGACCTGATATTTCGTGCCAGCGCGAAATCCAGTGCTGCGGGTCGGCGTCGAGAATGGTGACGCGATAACCTTTGCGGGCAAGCTCGGTCGCGAGCAGCAGAACAGCAGTCGTCTTGCCGGCGCCGCCCTTGGTATTTGCGAATGTGATGACAGGCATTTTCGGTCCTCGGAAGGAATGGTGCGAGCCGGAATCGCTCTTTTACGCACCGTCGGAGCATCGTGCGGTTAATTCATTCTTTCTAATCATGGTTAACAAATTCGAAACACGCGCGGCGAAATTGCAGCCGGTATTTTTCACATCCCTAAAAATAGGGATGCCGCCGGAACGAAAAAGGCCTGGGAAACCGCGGTTTTCCAGGCCAGTCTGTTGGTCCGCTCTTATGCCGTCAGAAGCAATCTTTGAATAGTGCCTTGGTATTTTCAAGCGTCAGCGCAACCGGGTTGCCGCCGGCGCTCGGATCTTCGATCGCCATGGCCGACAATTCGTCGATGCGGTCGGCAGCGATTCCCATCGCCGACAGCGTCTCCGGCACGCCGAGTTCGGAGCGGAGCTTCAGCACATAATCGTAGAATCCGTCGAAACCGCCCGAAATGCCGAGATAGGCGGCGGCACGGCCGATCTTCTCCTCGATCGGCTTGCGGTTGAAGCGCAGCACCGCCGGCATCACCACCGCGTTGGTCATGCCGTGATGGGTGTTGTAGACGGCGCCGATCGGGTGCGACAGCGCGTGAATGGCGCCGAGCCCCTTCTGGAAGGCGACCGCGCCCATGGCGGCAGCGGCCATCATGTTGGCGCGAGCCTCCAGATCCGTGCCTTCCCTATAGGCGCGCGGCAGGAATTCCTTGACGAGCCGCATGCCTTCGAGCGCGATGCCGGCTGACATCGGGTGATAGAAGGGCGAGGAATAGGCCTCCAGGCAATGGGCGAAGGCATCCATGCCGGTGCCGGCCGTGATGATCTTCGGCATGCCGACCGTCAGTTCCGGATCTGAAATGACGACGCCAGGCAGGAACTTCGGATGGAAGATGATCTTCTTCACATGCGTTTCGGAATTGGTGATGACGCTGGCGCGCCCGACTTCCGAACCGGTGCCTGCCGTTGTCGGCACAGCGACGATCGGGGCGATGCCGTCCAGGCTTGCACGCGTCCACCAGTCGCCGATATCTTCGAAGTCCCAGACCGGCCGCGTCTGGCCGGCCATGAAGGCGACGCACTTGCCGAGATCGAGGCCAGAGCCGCCGCCGAAGGCGACGACGCCGTCATGGCCGCCATCCTTGAAAGCCCTGACGCCAGCTTCGAGGTTCTTCTCGTTCGGGTTCGGATCGACATCGGCAAAGATCGCCCGGCCGAGACCGGCATCTTCGAGGATATCGAGCGCAGTCTTGGTGATCGCCATCGAGGCAAGGCCACGGTCGGTGACGAGCAGCGGCTTCTTGATGCCGAGGCTCTTGCAGGCGTCAGCCAGTTCCGCGATGCGGCCTCGGCCGAGCTTGACCGATGTCGGATAGCTCCAGTTTGCGGTGATGTTGCTGCTCATGCTGTGACTTTCTTCAGATGGAAGGATTTCGGGCGCGTCAGATTGTGGAAGCCGATGATCGACAGCGAGCCGCCGCGGCCGGTCTCCTTGACGCCGGTCCAGCAAAGCGCCGGATCGAGATAGTCTGCGCGGTTCATGAAAACGGTGCCGGTTTCGATCTCGCGGCCGAGCCGCCCTGCCCGCTCGGCATCCCTGGTCCAGAGCGAGGCCGTCAGCCCGTACTGGCTGTCGTTCATCAAAGCGAGTGCCTCCTCGTCGCTCTTCACTTTCATGATGCCGACTGCCGGACCGAAAGTCTCCTCGCGCATGAAGGCCATCGAGTGGTCGACATCGACGAGAATCTGCGGTGCGAGATAAGCGCCGCCGTCATCCTGGGGGAAAAGCTTGGGATCGACAAGCGCTTTGGCGCCCTTGGAAACCGCATCGGCGATCTGCTCGCGCACCACCTTGGCGAAGCGCTTATGTGCCATCGGCCCGAGCGAGGTTTCCGGATCGAGCGGATTGCCGAGCTTGTAGTTCGATACCCAGGCAACCGATTTCTCGACGAAGGCGTCGTAGAGCGATTCATGCACATAGATGCGCTCGATGCCGCAGCAGCACTGGCCGGAATTGTAGGTCGCGCCATCCATCAGCGTGTCGACGGCCGCCTCGAGATCGGCGTCCTCCATGACATATCCCGGATCCTTGCCGCCGAGTTCGAGGCCGAGGCCGGTGAAGGTGCCGGCAGCCGCCCGTTCCATCGACCGCCCGCCTTCGACCGATCCGGTGAAGTTGACGAAATTGAAGCTGCCGGCGGCAATCAGCGCTGACGTCGTTTCATGATCGAGAAAGACGTTCTGGAACACATCCTCGGGAACGCCGGCCTCGATGAAAGCCTGCACCAGCCTCTCGCCGACCAGCAGCGTCTGCGAGGCATGCTTCAGCACGACGGTGTTGCCGGCCATCAGCGCCGGCGCAATCGTGTTGATCGCCGTCATATAGGGATAGTTCCATGGTGCTACGACGAAGACGACGCCATGCGCCTCGCGCTCGATGCGCCGCTCGAAACGATCGCTCTCCTCGACGACAACAGGCGCCATCGCATCCGCCGCGATCGAGGCGACATAGTTGGAACGCTCGTTGAAACCCTTGTATTCGCCGCCGTACTTGATCGGCCGGCCCATCTGCCAGGCAAGCTCCGGCACGACGACATCGGACATCTCGTTCAGCCGCGCAGCACCCTTCAACACCAGTTGCACACGCTCTTCGAGCGGCCGCTTCGCCCAGCCCTTCTGCGCCTTGCGCGCACGCGCCACGACGTCCTTAGCGGCGTCGAGCGAAAGGGCTGCGCGCTCGGCATAGACCGACCCGTCAACCGGTGAAATGCATTGGATCATTGCCATGATCTGTTCCTATCCTCGTATTCTTCAAAATTTGAGTGAGGCCGTGGCCCCTCATCCGCCTGCCGACACCTTCTCCCCGTAAACGGGGCGAAGGGGATATGCCGCACCGGCTTTCCCCAACATCGACGCTGCGTTTGGCACGTCCCCTCTCCCCGTTTTTACGGGGGTCCGTAGGACGGGTCGAGACCAGTGGCTCGACCCCGGCAAGGTTAGGGTCAGGGCCAAGCAAATCGCAAATGCCTATTAAGCTCTTTCGAAACCGCGCGCCACTTCCCAATCGGTGATGCGGCGGTCGTATTCTTCCTGCTCCCATTCGCCGGCGCGCGTATAGTGGTCGATCACGTCGTCGCCGAAGGCCTTGCGCAGCATCGCCGATTCCGTCATCGCCGCCGTGGCCGCGCGCAGCGTGCGCGGGATCTCGCGAACGCCCTTGCCGCCATAGGCGTCGCCGACAAAGGGCGCTTCGAGTTCGAGCTTGTTCTCGATGCCGTCAATGCCGGCGGCAAGCAGCGCGGCGAAGGCGAGATAGGGATTGAGATCGGAGCCGCCGACGCGGCACTCGATACGGATACCCTTGGTCTCTTCGCCGCACAGGCGATAGCCGGCGGTGCGGTTGTCCTTGCTCCAGATCGCCTTGGTCGGCGCAAACGTGCCGGCCATGAAGCGCTTGTAGGAGTTGATGTAGGGCGCCAGGAAATAGGTGATCTCGCTCGCATGGGCGAGAAGCCCGGCAACGTAATTATGCATCAGCGGCGACATGCCGTATTTGCCGGTATGGTCGAAGAACAGCGGCTTTTCCTCCAGGCTCCAAAGCGACTGGTGGATATGCGAGGAACTGCCGGCAGCATTGTAATTCCACTTGGCCAGGAAGGTGATGGCCTTGCCCTTCGACCAAGCAATCTCCTTGCAGCCGTTCTTGATGATCGCGTGCCGGTCGGCCATGGCGAGCGCATCGGCGTAGCGCACGTTGATCTCCTCCTGGCCGGCCGAAGCCTCGCCCTTGGAGTTCTCGACCGGGATGCCGGCGCCCTGCAGCCCGGTGCGGATCGCCCGCATCACCTCTTCTTCCTTGGTGGTCTGGAAGATGTGGTAGTCCTCATTATAGGCGCTGACGAGCTTGAGGTTGCGGTAGCCGGAAGCCTGCGCCGCCTCGTAGGTCTGGTCGAACAGGAAGAATTCGAGCTCGGAGGCCATGTAGGCCTTCATGCCCATATCCTCGAGCCGCTTCACCTGCTTCTTCAGGATCGCGCGCGGCGAGTGGGCGACCTCCTCGTGCGTATGATGATCGAGCATATCGCAGAGCACCAGCGCAGTGCCTTCGAGCCAGGGAATACGACGCAGCGTCGCAAGATCCGGCTTCATCGTATAGTCGCCGTAGCCCTTCTCCCAGCTCGTCGCCTTGTAGCCGGAGACGGTCTCCATCTCCATGTCGGTGGCGATCAGGTAGTTGCAGCTGTGCGTTTCCTTCCAGGCGCTCTCGACGAAATATTCCGCCTGAAAACGCTTGCCCATCAGCCGGCCCTGCATATCCACCTGGCAGGCCAGAACCGTGTCGATGCGCCCTTCGGCAACATCCTTCCTGAGATCGTCGATTGTGTAGCTGCTGCTCATGATTGTTCCGCCTGAATTGGGATTGAGAAAATCGGGGCAACGAAATCGCATGCGCTCGGCCGGACTTTGCGGCCCGATGCCTTTTCGTTGAACCGGTGATGGGGCCGCAGGATGCGGCCCCGCCATTTGAGAGGGAAGCCTCGATGCTTAGTTTTCGCCGCTTTCGCCGACGGCTGCTTCGGCGGCCGCGATCTCGGCCTGACGCTTTGCCACTTCCGCACCGATCGGCGGCCCTTTGAAGCGGCGGCTTTCGAAGCCGAACCAGACGATCGCCGTCAGCACCAGGAAACCGACGGTGATGTAGAGCGCCCATTCGTTCGGCGGCTGAATGCCGAGGATGAAGATCAGGATCATCGCGATGACGGTCAGCACGGCAAAGAGCTTGAAGACGCCTTCGCCGAGGTTCCACGGCCCCATCTTGTCCCACTTCGACGTGCCCCAGGCGAACAAGCCGAGCGTGATCGGGATCGCGAAGGAGAAGAACAGGAAGATGACTGTGCACGAGACGACGATCGTATAGACCGGCGTGTCACCAATCGTAGCGAGCGAGGAGCCCCAGACGAACAGAACCGAGAGGATCGAGCCGGTCCAGATCGCAGCCACCGGCGTGCGGTACTTTGGGCTGACTTTCGACAGGACCTTCGACGCCGGCAGACCGCCGTCACGCGAGAAGGCGAAGATCATGCGCGAGACCGAGGTAACGGTCGCAAGGCCACACAGCCACTGGCTGACGAGGATGGCAAGATAGAGAATGTCCTTGACGATCGGGTTGACCTGGCTGTCCATCGCCCAGAAGAACACGTTCCAGCCCTGCTTTGCCGCATCATCCATATTCGGCAGCATGAGCACGAAGGCGCACAGCATGATATAGCCGAAAAGCGCCGACCAGAGCACCGAGGCAACCATGCCACGCGGCACCGATTCGGCAGCTTTGACCGTCTCTTCCGACGTATGCGCCGAGGCATCATAGCCGGTAATGGTGTAGATCGGCAGCAGCAGGCCGAGAAGGAAGACCCAGGCGCCCGAGGTGGAAGGCCAGACGTTGCCGCCGACTTCGCCGGAATAGTTGGCGAAAGTGAAGAGACGGCCGATCTCATAGGAGGGCGCTGCGATGAGGCAGACGGCCGACAGCGCGATAGCGGTCGCGAAGATGAGATAACCCGAGAAATCGGTCAGCTTCGCGGTCAGTCCGATGCCCATGTGGTTCACGAGCGCCTGCGCGCCGGTGATGACCACGAGGAAGATGATGCGCACCGTCGTCGTGTCGGTCAGCCCGAGATAGCTGGTGCCGAACGAACCCATGAAGAAATAATAGGTGCCGACATTGATGGCGCCCAACACGGTGACGAGACCGAGCAAGTTGAACCAGGCGGTCACCCAGCCGGTGAAGCGGTTTCCGAGGATCGAGCTCCAGTGATAGAGGCCGCCGGCCGTAGGATAGGCCGAGCTGATCTGCGCCATGCCGATGGCGAAGACGAGCGAGATGAAGCAGCCGACTGGCCAGCCGATGCCGATGGCGGCGCCGCCGGCACCCGAGGTCGCCTGCGCCAGCGAATTTATGCCGCCGGAGAGAATGCAGATGATGGAAAATGAGACGGCAAAGTTCGAAAACGAGCTCATGCGTCGTTCGAGTTCTTGGGCATAACCCATGGAATGCAGGATGTGCACATCCTGCTTCTTGTCCAGTTCGGTATAATCCGACATGACTTCCCCCTGTTCACGATCGGCCGCGGAATTGCGGGCCGATTCAGTGCCAATTGTCCGCGGCATTTGCGCCATGCGGACGTCCGCAGTTAAACTGCTCCCTCGGGTCTTCTTTTTATGTCAGGCGTCCAGACTTTGCTGGAGCAGCCCTTTCAGATAGTCGGCCATGACCCCTTGGCCGATATCGTCTGCGATGAGGTCATTGCGGACCTCGATCATCACATTGCGCAAGCCGTTCGACAGCCCGTGCAGGATCAGCGTGTGGGTCACGCCGTCCTCGGGCCCGTAAGGCTCGTTGCGTTCCACCCTGTAAAGCGGCGCCTCGGCCGCAGCCGCCAGCATAAGGTCGGCAAGCCGGCTGTCCTCATCGTGCAATATGCCGAGTTCGACGGCGCGTTCGCGGCCGTGATAGACCGGCGTAAAGCTGTGCATCGTCACGATGATGCTGTCCTGTGCCCTCGCCCGGCGATCGCGGATCAGCCCGCGAATGGCGTCATGGAAAGGCACGTAGAGCGAGTCGGTGCGCGCAAGTCGTTCTTCGGGGCTCAAATCCTTGTTGCCGGGAATGGCGTAGATCTCGCTGGTCTCCGGCATCGCGCCGGGTGAACTGGGCGGTCGGTTGCAGTCGTAGATAAGCCGCGAGAACCTCTGGTAAACGAGCGTCGCGTCGAGCGCTTCCGATATGCTGCGGGCAACCGCAAGCGCGCCTGGATCCCAGGCAATGTGACTGGAGAGCGCTTCGCTGGGCAGGCCGAGATCGCCGAAAACGACTGGAAGCGCATTCGAAGCGTGCTCGCAGATGAGAAGCACCGGGCTCCGGCCGTGGATACGTTCGATCCCGACGCAGTCACCGTCCGCTTCACTGAGGATTTTCGGCCGGGCCAGCACCAAAGGCGCCACTCCTTATCCCTTAACAAATTCTTGATGAAGAAAAGAATTCTTCAGGTTTCGGCCGGTGTCAAGCATCCACTGAAAATTTCTTTTCATGACAGTGGTTGACATGGATTATGACAGCGTTGTTAACTTTGAGTGGGAAAGTGGCGCCAGACCATCCCGGGGAGCATAGTTACGTGACAGTTGCGTCGAAGACGGTTTCGGACGTCATACACTCGCATTTGGGGGTGTTGACGCGCGCCGAGAAGCAGTTGGCCGAAAGCCTTCTCGACAATTATCCGGTTTCCGGCCTCGGCAGCATCACCACGATTGCCGAGAATGCCGGCGTCTCGACGCCGACCGTCGTGCGCATGGTGCAGAAGCTCGGCTTCAAGGGCTATCCGGACTTTCAGGCGCATCTGCATCAGGAAGTCGAGGCGACGATCTCGAACCCGATCGCCAAGCACGACCGCTGGGCGCAAAATGCGCCGGGCACCCACATTCTCAACCGTTTCGCCGATGCCATCATGGGCAATCTGCGCCAGACGCTGACCGATCTCGATACCGCGACTTTCGACAGCGTCGCCGCGCTGCTTTCCGACCGCAAGCGCGGCCTTTATTTCGTTGGTGGCCGCATCACCGGCGCGCTTGCCGAGTATTTCTTCACCCATATGCAGGTGATCCGGCCGGCAACGACGCTGCTATCGTCGAATTCCAGCAGCTGGCCGCAATATGTCCTCAACATGAATGCCGGCGACATCCTGATCATCTTCGACATCCGACGCTACGAGCAGGAGATGGTGAGCCTTGTAACCGCCGCCCGCAAACGCGGCGCCGAAATCATCGTCTTCACCGACCAGTGGGGCTCGCCGGCCGCCAAGCTCGCCAGGCATGCCTTCCGCGTCCGGATCGAGGCGCCGTCGGCCTGGGATTCCTCCGTGGTCACCCTGTACATCGTCGAAGCGCTGATCGAGGCCGTTCAGAATTCGACCTGGGACGAGACGAAGGAGCGCATGAAGACACTGGAAGGCCTGTTCGAGCAGACCAGGCTTTTCCGCAAACCGGGTTAGGAGGACAAGACTAAAACAAAAGAAAAACAATGACGGATTTTTCGCGGAAACAGACGGCGTTGTCGCAAATAAAACATTTGCCACAACCACCGCTATTCACAGCAGAATTAACGTCATCCAACTGTCACACAAGCTTCATGTAACCTCATTAACAGCATCGCCAGACACTGAAAACCCGAAGGAGAACAACAGTGATCTCTAACATTTCTCGACTACTGTCGCTTTCTACTGCGATGATCGTGGCTTCGACCGCGATTGCCGCTGCCGAGCCGAGCGCTGAACTTATCGCCGCCGCCAAGAAGGAAGGCACCCTGACGACGATCGCTCTTCCGCACGACTGGTGCGGCTACGGCGAGGTCATTGCCGGCTTCAAGGCCAAGTATGGCCTCGAGGTCAACGAGCTCAACCCAGATGCGGGTTCGGGCGACGAAGTCGAAGCCATCAAGGCCAACAAGGGCAACACCGGCCCGCAGGCTCCTGACGTCATCGACGTCGGGCTCTCTTTCGGCCCGTCCGCAAAGAAAGACGGCCTGATCCAGCCTTACAAGGTCTCCACCTGGGACTCCATCCCGGATACCGCCAAGGATGCCGAAGGCTACTGGTACGGCGATTATTACGGCGTTCTCTCGTTCCTCGTGAACAAGGATCTCGTCAAGGAATCGCCGGCCGATTGGGCCGATCTGAAGAAGAGCGACTACGCAAACAGCGTCGCCCTCGCGGGCGATCCGCGCGCCGCCAACCAGGCTGTCCAGGGCGTCTATGCCGCTGGTCTTTCCGCATCCGGCGGTGACGCGGCCAAGGCAGGCGAAGAAGGCCTGAAGTTCTTCGCCGAATTGAACAAGAGCGGTAATTTCGTGCCGGTCGTCGGCAAGGCAGCTCCGTTCGCCCAGGGCTCCACGCCGATCATCGTTGCCTGGGATTACAACGCCCTCTCCTGGGGCGAAAGCCTGAAGGGCAATCCTCCGTTCGAGGTCGTCGTTCCGAAGACAGGCGTCGTTGCCGGCGTCTACGTCCAGGCGATTTCCGCCTTCGCTCCGCACCCGAACGCTGCGAAGCTCTGGATGGAATACCTCTATTCCGACGAAGGTCAGCTCGGCTGGCTGAAGGGCTATTGCCACCCGATCCGCTTCAACGATCTTGCCAAGAACAACAAGATCCCGAAGGAACTGCTCGATAAGCTGCCGCCGGCTGCATCCTATGAAAAGGCTGTCTTCCCGACGCTCGAAGAACAGTCTGCTGGCAAGGAAGCCATCACCAAGAACTGGGATTCCGTCGTCGGCGCCGCCGTCAAGTAATCTCTGATCCGGCCTCCCCGCCGCAAGGCGGGGAGGTTTTCTCACTCCGACGCCCCAGGATGAGCTTTTCCATGAGCACCGTTTCAACGCCTATGGTGCGCAGTGCCCCCTTGATCAACAGAGATCGCGTGATCGACTGGCTGGGCATTGCACCATTCATCATATTCTCCCTGCTGTTCCTGATCATCCCCACGCTTTATCTCGTGGCGGGCGCATTCCTGACGCCCGAGGGCGATTTGACGCTGAAGAATATCGGTGATCTCTTTACCCCATCCATCATGAGCGCCTACTCGATCAGTATCCGTGTGTCGGTGGCGTCGGCTCTGGGCGGTGCGCTGATCGGCTTCTTCCTCGCCTGGGCCGTCGTGCTCGGCGGCCTGCCCGCCTCCGTGCGCTCGACGCTGCTGACCTTCTCCGGCGTCGCCTCGAATTTTGCCGGCGTGCCGCTCGCCTTCGCCTTTCTCGCAACGCTCGGCCGCACCGGGCTTGTGACGATTTTCCTGCGTGAATGGTTCGGTTTCAATCTCTACGGCACCGGCTTTAATCTCCTGTCCTTCTTCGGCCTCACCATCACCTACATGTATTTCCAGATCCCGCTGATGGTGCTGATTCTGACGCCGGCCCTCGACGGTATGAAGAAGGAATGGCGCGAAGCCTCGCAGATTCTTGGCGCCACCAACCGCCAGTACTGGACGATGGTCGCGCTGCCGATCCTTTGGCCGAGCCTGCTCGGCACGACGCTGCTGCTCTTCGCCAACGCTTTCGGCGCCATTGCCACCGCTTTCGCGCTGACCGGCAGCTCGCTGAACATCGTGCCGATCCTGCTCTATGCGCAGATCCGCGGCGACGTTCTGCACAATGCCAACCTCGGTTACGCCATCGCGCTCGGCATGATCGTCATCACCGGCGTCTCCAACGTCCTTTACCTCATGCTGCGCATGCGCGCAGAACGGTGGCAGAAATGAAAGCTCAGCGTCTCGGAGCCTGGATCGCCGTCATTCTAGGTGCATCCTATTTCGTCATCCCGTTGATCGGCACAATCGAGTTTTCATTGCGCATGCGCCGCGGCGAATACAGCCTCGATGCTTATGAGTCGGTATTCTCCGACATTCAGTTCCGGGAGACCTTCGGCTATTCGATGCTGATGGCGTTGCTCACCATCGTCTTCGGCATGCTGCTCGTCGTGCCGACGGCCTATTGGGTGCGGCTGCGGCTGCCGCAGATGCGTCCGGTCGTCGAATTCATCACGTTGCTGCCGCTTGTCATTCCGGCGATCGTCATCGTCTTCGGATACCTCAGGATGTATAATTCTTCGTCCTACCTGCCGCTGACGGGTTCGACGACCGGCACCAACATCCTGCTGGTCTTCTCCTATATCACCCTGTCCCTGCCTTATATGTACCGCGCCGTCGATACCGCCATGCGCGCCATCGACGTCCGCACGCTGACGGAAGCGGCCGAAAGCCTCGGCGCCCGATGGACGACCATCATGTTCAAATGCATTTTTCCCAACGTCATGAGCGGCGTGCTCTCTGGCGCTTTCATCACGCTCGCGATCGTCATGGGCGAATTCACCTTTGCCGCACTTCTGAACCGTCCGGCCTTCGGTCCCTACCTGCAGCTCGTTGGCGCCAACAAGGCCTATGAGCCTTCGGCGCTTGCCGTCATCGCCTTCTCGATCACCTGGCTCAGCATGGGCCTGCTCAACATCGTTTCCCGCGTCGGCAAAGCCCGCCCGGCAAAGGCTTAAGGTATCTGGCTCATGTCTTTTCTCACGCTGAACAACATTCAAAAATCCTTCGGCCCGGTTCAGGTCGTCAAGAACTTCAACATGAACATCGAGAAGGGTGAGTTCGTCTCCTTCCTCGGTCCGTCGGGCTGCGGCAAGACGACCGTTCTGCGTATGATCGCCGGCTTCGAAACGCCAACCGGCGGCACGCTGACCATCAACGGCAAGGACCAAAGCGCGCTGAAGCCGAACCAGCGCAATATCGGCATGGTGTTCCAGGCCTACGCGCTCTTCCCCAACATGACGGTACACGACAATGTCGCCTTCGGTCTCAAGGTCGCCGGTGCCCAAAAGCCTGAGATCGACGCGCGCGTCAAGGAAATGCTCGGCCTGATCAAGCTCGATCACCTGGCCGACCGCTTCCCCTATCAACTGTCGGGCGGCCAGCAGCAGCGAGTAGCCCTTGCCCGTGCGCTCGCCGTCAAGCCGCAAGTGTTGCTGCTCGACGAGCCGCTCTCCGCACTCGACGCCAAGATCCGCGTGTCGCTGCGCGAGGAAATCCGCCAGATCCAGCAGCAGCTCGGCATCACCACGGTCTTCGTCACCCATGATCAGGAAGAAGCCCTTTCGATCTCCGACCGCATCGTCGTCATGAATGCAGGCAAGGCCGACCAGATCGGTTCGCCTTTCGAGATCTACAACACGCCGGCGACGCGCTTCGTCGCCTCCTTCGTCGGCACGCTGAACCTCATCGAGGCCAAGGTCGTCGATCCCGATACCAACCGCATCCAGATCGGTGATCAAGGCATAACGCTGAAACAGTCGGTCGCCGCCCACAAGGCCGGCGAAACCATTTCGCTGGCGCTGCGCCCGGAAGCCGGCTCGCTCTCCGACAGCGTCAAGAGCGACACGGCGCTGACCGGCCAGGTCGTTTCGGCCCACTTCCTGGGGTCGGTCATCCGCACCCGCATGAATGTCGGCGGCAACGTCATCTCCTTCGACATGTTCAACAGCCCGGGCACCACCCCGCCGCAGGCCGGCGAAACGGTAACCCTGCGCTTCATGGCAGCCGACCTGCTCATCATCCGCGACTGATTTCGCCAATACTGCTGAGACAAAAGGCGCCGCGAAACGGCGCCTTTTTCATTTCAGCTCGTCCGAGCCGTCAGCAATCGTGATGCAGCCATCACCACAAAGCACTTGAACTCTCCGAGGTCAGCGCCAGAAGTTGAGCAAACCAAATCTGCTGAGCAGCCCTCCGCCCGGCATTTTACTCGATGGGATATGTCAATGATTACCTGCCACCTGCGTTATGTGATTGATCCGTATAAGCTTGCCGAATTCGAAGAATATGCCCGGCTCTGGATTCCGATCGTCAACAGGATGGGCGGCACCCATCACGGTTATTTCCTGCCGTCCGAAGGCGCCAATAATATTGCCGTTGCATTGTTTTCCTTCCCGAGTCTTGCCGCTTACGAGGACTACCGCACCCGCATGGCAAGCGATCCGGAATGTCAGGCCGCTTTCGAGCTCGACAAACGCAACCGCAGTATCGTCAGCTATGAACGTAGCTTCATGCGGCCCGTGCTCGGCTGATCGAACCGCGCACGACGGGAAATGAAAAGGCCCCGCCAGGCTGGCTGGCGGGGCTTTTCATTCTGTCATGCGCTTATCGGATCGCCTGGTCGTCGACGTCGAAGCGGTGCACATGCGCCTGGTCAGGCGTCGCATAGACGATCTCGTCCGGCTCATATTGGTGTTCGCCGAAAAGACGCGCGGTCAACAGGCCGCACTGTTCGGATTCCAGATAGATGATCGTGTCGGCGCCGAGATGCTCGACATGCACGACCTTAGCAGCCCAAGTCCCCTGTTCGCGCGACAACGTCAGGTGTTCGGGACGCACGCCGATCGTCTTGGCGCTGTGATCGCCGACCTTCTCGGCCGCGATGAAATTCATCTGCGGGGAGCCGATGAAGCCGGCAACGAAGACATTGGCCGGTCGTTTGTAGAGTTCCATCGGCGAACCGATCTGCTCGATCGCGCCGGCATTCAAGACGACGATCTTGTCGGCAAGCGTCATCGCCTCGACCTGGTCGTGGGTGACATAGATCATCGTCGCCTTCAGGCTGCGGTGCAGCCGGGCGATTTCGAGGCGGGTCTGGACGCGCAGCGCCGCATCGAGGTTCGACAGCGGTTCATCGAACAGGAAGAGTTCCGGCTCGCGCACGATAGCACGGCCGATGGCGACGCGCTGGCGCTGGCCGCCGGAGAGCTCGGCCGGCCGCCGCGCCAGATAGGGTTCCAGCGACAGCATGCCGGATGCCTTGCCGACGCGCCTTTCAATCTCATCCTTGGCGGTGCCGGCCTGCTTGAGACCAAGCCCCATATTGTCTTTGACCGTCAGATGCGGATAGAGCGCGTAGGACTGAAACACCATCGCGATGCCGCGCTTGGCCGGCGGCGTCAACGTCTCATCGCGGCCATTGATGACGACGGCGCCCGACGTGACGTCTTCGAGGCCTGCAATGCTGCGTAGCAGCGTCGATTTCCCGCAGCCCGACGGCCCGACGAAGATGACGAATTCGCCGTCCTTGACCTCGAGGTCGATGCCTTTCAGCACCTCATGCGTGCCATAGGTCTTGCGGATGGATTTGAGTTGAAGCGATCCCACGGGTCTTTCCTTATAATGTGACCGGCTGGCCGGTACGCACGCTCTCGTCGGCGGCAAGGCAGATGCGCAGCGATGCCACCGCATCCGCCATATGGCGGTCGAGGTCCAGATCCTCGCGGATCGCCCTCAGCATGAAGGCCTGTTCCAGGTCGCAGAGTTCCTGATGACCGGGCTCGCCCGCCATCGTCATATCCTGGTCGGGTCGGATGAACTTGCCGTCAGGCCCGGTCTCTGCCGTATGCAGCCGGATCACCGAGGTCTTGGTGTGCGTATCGATATCGTCGGACTTGGCGTTCGGATCCATGACGATCGACACCGCGCCCTTCGGCGACATCACATCCTTCACGAAGAAAGCGGTTTCCGAAATCATCGGTCCCCAGCCAGCCTCGTACCAGCCGACGGAACCATCCTCGAACAGCACCTGCAGGTGACCGTAATTATACATGTCGGCAGCGATCTCTTCCGACATACGCAGCCCCATGCCGCGCACCTCGACAGCCCTGGCGTCAGTGATCTGGCACATGACGTCGACATAATGCACGCCGCAATCGACGATTGGCGAGGTCGTGCGCATCAGCGACTTGTGCGTCGCCCAGGTCGGGCCGCTGGATTGCTGGTTGAGGTTCATGCGGAAGACGTAAGGCGGGCCGAGCTTTCGCGCCTCTTCGATCAGCTTCATCCAGGAGGGGTGATGGCGAAGGATATAACCGATCACCAGCTTGCGCCCGGCCTTCCTGGCCGCCGCGACGACGCGCTCGGCGTCTGCAACCGTTGTCGCCAGCGGCTTTTCCACGAAGACATCGCAGCCGGCCTCGAAGGCGGCGACCGCATAATCGGCATGACTGTCGGAATAGGTGTTGATCGAGCAGAGGTCCGGTTTCAGCTCGGCCAGCGCCGTCGTGAAGTCGGGATAGATCGTATAGCCCTGCAGCTCGGGCTCCAATTGTGGCCTCGAGCGATTGACGAGACCGACGATCTCAAAGCCTGGATTGTTGTGATAGGCGAGCGCATGGCTGCGGCCCATATTGCCGAGGCCGGCAACGAGCACGCGGATCGGTTTTTTGGTCACTTGACGGCTCCTGACGTGATGCCGCGGATCAGCTGCCGCGAGAAGATGACGTAGAGGACGAGGATAGGCAGGATCGCCAGCGACAGCGCCGCCAGCACCGCGTTCCAGTTGGTGACGAACTGGCCGATGAAGATCTGCGAGCCGAGCGTCACCGTCTTGGTGGCCTCGGAGGGTGCGAGGATCAGCGGGAACCAGAGATCGTTCCAGATCGGGATCATCGTGAAGACGGCGACCGTCGCCATGGCCGGGCGCACCAGCGGCAGCACCAGGCGGAAGAAGATCGCATATTCGGAAAGTCCGTCGATGCGGCCGGCATTCTTCAGATCGTCCGACACCGTGCGCATGAATTCCGACAGGATGAAGATCGCCAGCGGTATGCCCTGCGCGGTATAGACGAGGATCAGCGCCGTCAGCGTGTTGACGAGACCGGCCGCCACCATGCCCTGGAGGATCGCCACCGTGCCGAGGCGGATCGGGATCATGATGCCGATCGCCATGTAGAGCCCAAGCAGCATATTGCCGCGGAAACGGTATTCGGAAAGCGCAAAGGCCGCCATGGCGCCAAAGAGCAGCACCAGCAGGATCGAGACGATCGTGACGATGAAGCTGTTCTGGAAATAGGTGGCAAAATCGCCCTGCCCGAGCACTGTCTGATAGCCGACGAGGCTGAAGGTTGACGGCGTCGGGATCATCAGCGGCTCGCGGAAGATCGAGGCGCGATCCTTGAACGAGTTGATGACGGTGAGAAAGACCGGAAACAGCGCGACCAGAGTATAGGCGCTCAGCGCCAGATGCACGAGGCCGGTGCGGATGGGAGATGTGCGTGCCTTGGACATGCCCGCTCCTCAGAACTGGTAGCGACGCATGCGCCGCTGGATGACGAATAGATAAAGCGAGACGCCGGCGAGGATGATGAGGAACATCACCGTGGCAATCGTCGCGCCCATCGAGCGGTCGCCGAGCTGAAGCTGGAAACCGAAGAAGGTGCGGTAGAGCAGCGTGCCGAGAATGTCGGTCGACATGTCAGGTCCGGCAAGCGCCCCCTGCACGGTATAGATCAGGTCGAAGGCATTGAAATTGCCGACGAAGGTCAGGATCGAGATGATGCCGATCGCCGGCAGGATGAGCGGCAGCTTGATTTTCCAGAATTGGGCCCAGCCGGTGATGCCGTCGCATTCGGCCGCCTCAATCACCTCTTCGGGAATGCTGAGCAGTGCGGCATAGATCAGCATCATCGGAATGCCGATATATTGCCAGTTCGAGATCAGCGACACCGCAATCAGCGCCGAACCGGACTTGCCGAGCCAGGGTGCGAACAGGAATTTCAAACCGATGAGATCGAGCATCCAGGGCGCCACGCCCCAGATCGGCGAAAGGATGAGCTTCCAGATGAAGCCGACGATGACGAAGGACAAGAGCGTCGGCAGGAACATCGCCGTCCGGTAAAAGGCGACGCCGCGCAGCTTCGGCACCGAAAGCAGGGCGGCAAGCGCCACGCCGATCGGGTTCTGCACGCACATGTGGACGGCAAAGAAGATCAGGTTATTGACAAGGGCATTCCAGAAATCGCGCGCCCAGCGCGCATCGCCGAACAGCACCTTGAAATTCGCCAATCCGACGAAGGCCGGCTGCCCGTCGACCGTATTGTAGAGCGACAGCCGAAGAGTTTCTATGAGCGGCAGCACCATGACCGCCGAATAGACGATCAGGGCCGGCAGCATGAAGACGAAGATGTGCCAGCGCACCGCGCGCCTGATCGGGACGATATCGGCCGTGTTGTCGGTTTCGCTCATGGCTTTTGCCTGTTCTGTCGACTGGCCGCAAGGGCAGCACAGGTGGAAAACGTTGCGCCTCACCCTAACTCTCTGCCACTTGGGAAGAGAGGGAACACGCCCTGTTGAGATGCTATATCGGGCTGGGCGGTCGCTGCGAGTCTCCTTCTCCCCGCGAGCGGGGAGAAGGTGGCCGGCAGGCCGGATGAGGGGCTGCAAACGCCGCCCCTGATCACATCACTTGGCCGGCTTGTACCAGCTGTCGAGGCCCTTCTGGAGCTTTTCGGCAGCAACCGCAGGCGTATCCGTGCCGTTGATCACATTGGCCGATTCGACCCAGGTCTCGTTTTCGAGGTTCGGCGTGCCGCGCGACAGGATCTGGTAAGTCGAGCGCACCGTCGACTTGTACGGGCCGCGCCAGGAAACGAACTCCTGAGCGAGCGGATCGGACATCTTGACCGGGTTGGAGTTCAGGCTGAAGAAGCCGGGCAGCGCGTTGGCGTAGATATCGGCGAACTCAGGCGAAGCGACCCAGCTGAGGAACTTCTTGGCTTCCTCGGCATGCGTGCTCTTGGTGTTCAGAGCGACACCGATATCCGGATGGTCGGAGATGTAGCCCGTGTCGCCGGCCTTCGGAACCGGCGGCGGGAAGGCGCCCATCTTGAACCGGGCCTGGCTGTTGAACAGCGAGATTTCCCACGAGCCGGCCGGATAGATCGCGGCACGACCGAGCGTGAACAGGTTCTGGCTGTCCGAATAGGTCTGGGCTTCGAAGCCGTCGCCGAGATAGGGCTTCCACTTGGCAAGCTCTTCATAGGGCTTGACCCAGTCGGCATCCGTCAGCTTCTGCTTGCCGGCGATCAGGGCGGCGCGGCCATCCTCACCCTTCCAGTAGTTCGGGCCGATATTCTGGTAGCCCATGGTAGCGGCTTCCCAGAGGTCCTTCGTGCCCATGGCGAGCGGAATGTAGGTGCCGTCGGCCTTGATCTTGTCGAGCGCTGCGTAGAACTCGTCCTGGGTCTTCGGCACCGAGATGCCGAGCTTGTCGAAGGCATCCTTGTTGTAGATGAAGCCGTGGATGACAGAAGCCATCGGCACGCAGAAGGTCGACTTGCCGTCGTCGGTGCTCCAGGCGGCCTTGGCGACCGGCGAGAAGTTCTCCATGCCAGGCAGGCTGGTGATGTCAGTGAGCTGCTTCTTGTTGAAGAGTTCGAGCGAGGCATCGAACGGACGGCAGGTGATGATATCGCCTGCGGAGCCGGCATCGAGCTTGGCGTTCAGCGAGGCGTTGTATTCGGTCGGCGCGGTCGGCGAGAAGACGATCTTGATGCCCGGGTTCTTGGCTTCGAAAGCCGGGATGATCTTTTCCTGCCAGATCTGCAGGTCGTCGTTACGCCAGCTTTCGACCGTCAGCGTGACGTCGGCGGCGTGGACGAGACCCGCTGAACTCAGCAGACTGGAGGCAAGCAGCAGGCTTTTCAGAGCAGTGTTTTTCATTTCCCTCTCCTGTTTTAAGCGCCGCGAGGCGCTGTTTTCGATCTGAAACAAGCAATTGGCGTGTTTGAGGTAACACCCAACGCCCCTTGGAGGACCGCCAGCAATGCCGGTCCCGAAAGCTCGACGGACACGAAGGCGGACGCCTGCGGCCGAACTGCGCGCCTTCCCGGCGACTGCACCGGGGTGGCGAAATGGCGGGGAAAGCCGATGGATGGCCGAATTCGCCCCCAGCTTGATGGGCCGGGGGTCGTTCTCTCGATCATCCTCGAAGCGGTTCCGGCTTGACTTAACTGCCGGTTTTCGTGGGCTTCGAAGTGCTGTTCCCTTTTGCCGAATTAATGCCAAAAAAATACCAATTGTCCAGCCGAAATTAACTTTTCGGCCTGATAAAACTCATTAAAAAATTTAATCTAGCAAAATCAATATGATAAAAAGATTGATTTTCCACGTCATTCCCACTTGGTAAATGGTATTTTTTTGGTATTGTATTAAAACATAGGGAACGGCATATTCGGAGGCCCGATGACGGAGCTTGCAATCGGCATAGACGGCGGCGGAACGAGCTGCCGGGCCGCAGTCGCGGACAGGAACGGCAATGTCATCGGCCGTGGCAAAGCCGGCCCTGCCAACATCCTGTCGGATCTGGAAAACTCCCTTCTCAATATCGTCGAATCCGCCCGGCAGGCGCTAGGCGATGCCGGGCTTGCCGCTGAAACCATTTCCTCCGTCGCAGCCGTCGTCGGCGTCGCCGGCGCCAATGTCGGCGATTATGGTAGACGAATCGAAAAGGCCCTGCCTTTCACCGAAGGCCGCGTCGTCACCGATGCGCTGATCGCCCTGCAGGGGGCGCTCGGCGATGCCGACGGCATCGTCGGCGCCTTCGGCACTGGCTCGGTCTATAATGCCCGCAGGGATGGCCGACTGAACGGCATCGGTGGCTGGGGTTTCGTCGTCGGCGACCAGGCAAGCGGTGCCCGCCTCGGCCGCGACCTCCTGGAACAATCGCTGCTCGCCCATGACGGGGTGCGCCCGGTATCGCCGATCACCGAAGCGGTCATGACCCAATATGGCAACGATCCAGAGCGCATCGTCGAATTCGCCCATTCGGCAAGACCAAAGGATTTTGCCCGTTACGCACCGATCGTCTTCGAACATGCGGCCAAGGACGATGCCGTTGCAGTTGGCATCGTCACGGATGCGGCAACGGCTATCGGCGAAAGTCTCGAAGCACTGCTCTGGCCCGAATGCCCGTCGATCTGCCTGCTCGGCGGCCTTTCCGAAGCCTACGAGCCCTGGCTATCCGAACGCTACAGGTCCCTGCTTGCCAAGCCAAAAGGCGATGCCCTGCAGGGCGCGGTTGAACTTGCAGTCAAGCTCTTGAACGACAGGCAGAGGGGTGCGGCATGACCGACGACCTCGCCACCCTCCTTTCCCTGGAGCGCCTGCAGGCAGCCGGCACAGGGCCGCTCTACGTCAAGCTGCGCCGCACGCTCGAAGGAGCCGTGCGCACCGGCACGCTTGGTCACGGCGATGCGCTGCCGCCGGAACGCGACATCGCCGAATTGGCCGCCGTCAGCCGCGTCACCGTGCGGAAGGCGATCGACGAACTCGTCGCCGATGGCCTGTTGGTGCGCCGTCACGGTTCCGGCACCTTCGTCGCCAAGCCGGTCTCCAAGGTCGAGCAGCGCCTGTCGCAGCTCACCTCCTTCACCGAGGACATGGCGCGCCGCGGCATGTCCTCCCGCTCCGAATGGCTGCATAAGGGCATCCACACGCCCTCGCCCGACGAGATGATGATCCTTGGCCTCGGTGCCGACGTCAAGGTTTCGCGCCTCTCGCGCCTGCGCATCGCCGACGACCAGCCGCTGGCGATCGAGAATGCCAGCGTCTCCGGCGAGTTCCTGCCCGATCCCTCGGCCGTCACCAATTCGCTCTATGCCGAGCTCGAACGCCTCCAGGTCCGACCCGTGCGCGCCGTGCAGCGCATCTCGGCAACCAATATGAAGGAAGCCGACGCCCAGCTTCTCGGCGTCTCCGCGGGTGCGGCTGGCCTGTCGATCGAGCGCATCTCCTATCTCGGCTCCGGCCGCGCCGTCGAATTCACCCGCTCGCTCTATCGCGGCGATGCCTATGACTTTGTCGCGGAACTGACGATCGCGGTGACGTAAGCCCTACCAGAAGCGGGCGATCCAAAGCTGATTTCCGACAAGATTATCAAAGATCGCATCGGCGGAGATAAGTGGTATTCCATTCTGCATGGCGGTCGCGGCAAGAAACCGGTCGAACGGATCGCGATGTGTCCAATCCATCATGGCTGCGGTCAGACAGATTTCCGGTGTCAATGCCGCGGCAATGCCACCCTGTTCATGCAGCAGTTCCGGCAACCGGCCGATGAAAGGCTCCATCTCCGGCCACTTGCCGAGACGAACCTTCTGCCCGATTTCAAATAGGGATATTGGGCTGACGAAAATCGTCTCCGCCTTTTCGATCAGAGCGATCGCCTTGGCCGAGAGCCGCTCGTCGCCGGTCAGCGACCATGCCCAGGCATGGGTGTCGAGCAGAAGCGAGTTCACTCGCCCCCTTCCCAAGCCGCAAGTTCGCCCTGATCTATGGGCTCAAAAAAGTCGGGTCCATTTCCAACAACTTGCCCCTTGAGCAGCCCGATCTTGAAGGAAGACTGCACAATCGGAATGATCTTCACGACAGGCTTGCGCCCCTTGGCGATCACCACTTCCTCACCGGAAAGGGCGGCGTCGATCAATTTCGACAGATTGGTCTTTGCGGCATGGATGGTAACCTGCATCGTCGCCCTCATTAGCTAACTTGACTAAGTATACCGCCTCATCGTCAATTCCGCTATCAAATTCAACCAGCCTGAATGCGGGTAATTATTGAGCCGCATCAAAATCATAAAGCCGGAAGGTGAATCCCTTCCGGTTTTCATTTATTGAATCAATCTCTGAGGACGCCGCCCTAAGCGACCGTGAAGACTCGGCAATCAGGCCGCGTCTTCGATCTGCTCGTCCGTCTTGCGCGGCACGTAGTTCAGCACCGGCCCGAGCCAGCGCTCGACTTCAGACACCGCCATCTGCTTGCGGGCCGCATAGTCTTCCACCTGATCGCGCTCCACCTTGGCGACGCCGAAATAATAGGAGTCGGGATGGCCGATATAGAGGCCCGAGACCGAGGAACCCGGCCACATCGCATAACTCTCCGTCAGCTTTACGCCGGCCGCTTTTTCAGCATCGAGCAGCTTGAAGAGTGTCGCCTTTTCGGTGTGGTCAGGCTGGGCGGGATAACCGGGCGCCGGGCGGATGCCGGCATAGGCTTCGGTAATGAGATCCTCCTTGCTGAGCGTCTCGTCCTTGGCGTAGCCCCAGTATTCGCGCCGCACCTGCTCATGCATGCGCTCGGCAAAAGCTTCGGCGAAGCGGTCGGCCAGCGCCTTGACGAGGATCGAGGAATAATCGTCGTTCGCCCGTTCGAAACGCTCGGAGATGGCAATTTCCTCGATACCCGCCGTCACCACGAAGCCGCCGACATAATCCTGAACACCGCTTGTGACAGGCGCCACGAAGTCGGAGAGCGCCACGTTCGCCCGCCCGTCCCGCTTCGAAAGCTGCTGGCGCAGCGTATAGAAGGTCTCAAGCTCGTGCTTCCGGCTCTCGTCCGTGAACAGTCGGATGTCGTCACCGACGGCGCCGGCCGGCCAGAAGCCGATGACGGCGCGTGGGCGGAACCACTTTTCATCGATGATCTTCTTCAGCATGGCCTGCGCATCGGCCCAGAGCGCACGCGCCGCCTCGCCCTGCTTCTCGTCTTCCAGAATGGCGGGGTACCGGCCGCGCAGCTCCCAGGTCTGGAAGAACGGCGTCCAGTCGATATATTTGGCAAGCTCGGCCAGATCATAATCCTCGAACACCCGTGTGCCGAAGAATTGCGGCTTCACCGGCCGGTAGGCAGACCAATCGACCTTATGCGCATTCTCGCGAGCCCGGGGCAACGGCAAGCGCACCTTCTCGGCCTCGCTGCGCGCATGGGCGGCCGCCACCTTGGCATATTCGGCGCGAATGTCGTCGACATAGGCCTGGCGGTTCTCCGGTGACAGCAGGGCCGAGACGACGCCGACGGCGCGGCTCGCATCGGTCACGTAGATCGTCTGCCCCTTGTTGTAGCCGGGATGGATCTTCACGGCCGTATGCACGCGGCTGGTCGTTGCCCCGCCGATCAGCAGCGGGATCTCGAAGCCCTGCCGCTCCATTTCGGCCGCGACATGCACCATCTCGTCGAGCGACGGCGTGATCAGGCCGGAAAGGCCAATGACATCGACCTTTTCGGCAATCGCCGTTTCGAGGATCTTCGTCGCCGGCACCATGACGCCGAGGTCGACGATCTCGTAATTGTTGCAGGCAAGCACGACGCCGACGATGTTCTTGCCGATATCGTGCACATCGCCCTTGACCGTCGCCATCAGGATCTTGCCGGCCGACCGGCGTTCCTCGCCGCCATTGAGGCGCTTTTCCTCTTCCATGTAGGGCAGCAGCACGGCCACCGCCTGCTTCATCACGCGCGCCGACTTGACCACCTGCGGCAGGAACATCTTGCCCGAGCCGAACAGGTCACCGACGACGTTCATGCCGGCCATCAGCGGCCCTTCGATGACGTGCAGCGGCCTGACAGCCTGCTGGCGCGCCTCCTCGGTATCGGCCTCGATATATTCGGTGATGCCGTTGACCAGCGCATGTTCGAGACGCTTCTCGACGCTCCATTCGCGCCAGGAAAGATCCTGGACGCGGCCTTCGCGTGCCGCGCCGCCACGGAATTTCTCCGCCACTTCGAGCAGCCGCTCGGTACCATCAGGCCGGCGGTTCAGCACCACGTCCTCGCAGGCCTCGCGCAGCTCGGGATCGATATTATCGTAGACGGCAAGCTGGCCGGCATTGACGATGCCCATGTCCATGCCCGCCTGGATGGCGTGGTAGAGGAACACGGCGTGCATCGCCTCGCGCACCGGCTCGTTGCCGCGGAACGAGAAGGACAGGTTGGAGACGCCGCCCGAAATATGCACCAGCGGCATGCGCTCGCGGATCGTCCGCGTTGCCTCGATGAAGTCGACGCCGTAATTATTGTGCTCTTCGATGCCGGTCGCGACCGCGAAAATATTCGGATCGAAGATGATGTCCTCGGGCGGATAGCCGATCTTTTCGGTCAGCAGCTTGTAGGCGCGTGTGCAGATATCCACCTTGCGCTCGTAGCTGTCCGCCTGCCCCGTCTCGTCGAAGGCCATGACGACGACGGCGGCACCATAATTGTGCAGCAGCCGCGCCTGGGCGAGGAAATTCTCCTCGCCTTCCTTCAGCGAGATCGAGTTGACGATCGGCTTGCCCTGGACCCGCTTCAGGCCGGATTCGATGATCGAGAATTTCGACGAGTCGATCATCACAGGCACGCGGGCAATGTCAGGCTCGGCGGCGATCAGGTTGAGGAACTCGACCATCGCCTTTTCGGAATCGATCAGCCCCTCGTCCATGTTGATGTCGATCACCTGGGCGCCGTTCTCGACCTGGTCGCGGGCGACATCGAGCGCTGCGGTGAAATCGGCATTGGTGATCAGCTTGCGGAAGCGGGCCGAGCCGGTGACGTTGGTGCGCTCGCCGACATTGACGAAAGGGATGTCCTTCGTCAGCTCGAAGGGTTCGAGACCCGACAGCGACATGAACGGGCGATGCTCGGGAATCGGCCGTGGCTTGTATTTCGCAACGGTCTCGGCGATTGCCTTGATATGCTCGGGCGTCGAGCCGCAGCAGCCGCCGACGATGTTGACGAGGCCCTCGCGGGCGAAGCCGTCGATCTGCGCCGCCATCAGCTCCGGGGTTTCGTCATACTGGCCGAATTCGTTCGGCAGGCCGGCATTCGGATAGGCGCAGATGAAGGTGTCGGCAACGCCCGAAAGCTCCTGCAGATGCGGGCGCATCGCATTGGCGCCGAGCGCGCAGTTGAGCCCGATCGTGAAGGGATTGGCATGGCGCACCGAGTTCCAGAAGGCAGATGGCGTCTGGCCGGACAGCGTGCGGCCGGAAAGGTCGGTGATCGTGCCCGAGATCATCACGGGCAGGCGCACGCCCTTGGCCTCGAAGCGCTCCTCGCAGGCGAAGATCGCAGCCTTGGCGTTCAGCGTGTCGAAGATCGTCTCGATGAGGATGATGTCGGCGCCACCGTCGATCAGCCCGTCGATCTGCTCGCCGTAGGCGGAACGCAGATCGTCGAAGGTCACGGCGCGAAAACCCGGGTTGTTGACGTCAGGCGAGATCGAGGCGGTACGGTTGGTCGGCCCAATGGCGCCGGCGACGAAACGGCGGCGGCCGTCCTCGCGCTCGGCGCGCTGTGCTGCCCGCCGCACGATTTCGGCGCCTTCCTTGTTGAGGTCGTAGACTGCACCTTCCATCTCGTAATCGGCCTGCGCGATGCGGGTCGAGGAGAAGGTGTTGGTCTCGAGAATATCGGCGCCGGCCTTGGCGTATCTGTAATGGATCTCTTCGATCGCGTCCGGTTGGGTCAGGATCAGGAGGTCGTTATTGCCCTTCTGGTGACAGGCGCAGCCGATGAAGCGCGTCCCGCGAAACTGGTCTTCGTCATAGCCCAGCCCCTGGATCTGCGTACCCATGGCGCCGTCGAGAACAAGGATGCGCTCGCTCGCGGCTTGTTTCAAAGCTGCGAAAACTTCACTGCCGTCACGTTTGCCCGTTTCCGGACCAAAGAGATTGTCAAACACGGGAGGGCTCCTTGACGTCGTAAGACCAGACAGTCCAAATCACATAAAGATATCTTTATGTCAATATATGCCGATCGATTTCGTGCTTTGCAAGTCTACAGCGCCGCGCGTCTATTAAGACACGCAAAGGACGCTGCAGCAGTTTGAATCTTCGCATCGTGCTTTTTGAAAATCGACCCCGATTTTCCAGCCGATGCGATAGCCAGATGACAGGCTTGCCCGACCTCTATATAGGCGTTTGCGACGCTTGTGCACGAAATCGGAGGAGCATCATGGCACCCGCAACCGGCAACGCCGTGCTTGGAAACTGGACGACCCGCGCCTATCATCGCGGCTGGCTGCTGACCCAGGCGAACGGTCTCTTCGATTTCTTCCAGCACAATTCGGTCAATCCCAAGGGCGGTTTCTACGATCTCGACGACGCCGGCAGGCCTCTCGACGCCGAGGGCCAGGTTCGCGGCATCCATATCGCGGCGCGCGCCGTGCATTGCTTCTCGATCGGCGCGCTGCTCGGCCGCCCCGGCGCTGCAGATGTCGTCGACCACGGCATGGACTATATCTGGAACCATCATCGCGACCGGAAAAACGGCGGCTATTTCTGGTCGCTCAACAATGACGGACCCGTCGATTCCAACAAGCAGGGCTATGGCCATGCTTTCGTGCTGCTCGCCGCCTCAGCCGCAAAGACGATCGGCCATCCGCTTGCCGACGGCATGCTTGATGATATCACCAAGATCCTCAACACGAAGTTCTGGGAAGAAAAGCACGGCGCGATCGCCGAGGAATTCACCGCCGACTGGCAGCCCCTCGATGGCGGCGCCTATCGCGGCCAGAACTCCAACATGCACCTGACCGAAGCGCTGATGGCGGCCTTCGAAGCCACCGGCGACGGGGACTATCTGTCCAAGGCCGAAAGCATCGCCGATCTCGTCATCCGCCGCGTCGCCGGCTCCGTCGACTGGCGCGTCGCCGAGCATTTCGACGCCGAATGGAACCTCGACAAGACTTACTACCATCCGAACGAAATGTTCCGCCCGGCCGGCACGACGCCCGGCCACTGGCTGGAATGGGCCCGCCTCATCCTGCAGCTCTGGGCGCTCGGCGGCAAACGGATCGAATGGATGCCGGATGCGGCCAAGGCCCTCTTCGCCCAATCCATGGCGCTCGGCTGGGACAACGACAAGGGCGGCTTCTTCTACACGCTCGATTGGGAAGACAAGCCCGCCAAGCGCAACAAGCTCTGGTGGCCAGCCTGCGAAGCTGCGGCCGCTGCACATTTCCTCAACGAGCATCTGCCGAGCGATTTCCATGAAGAGAGCTATCGCCAGATCTGGAACGTGATCGAGCGCGCCTTCATCGACCATAAGAACGGCGGTTGGCACGAGGAACTGACGGAAGATCTCGTCCCCTCTCACTCGCTCTTCCCCGGCAAGGGCGATATCTATCACGCCCTGCAGGCCTGCCTCATCCCGCTCTTCCCGGCAACGGGCAGCCTGACGAAGGGCATCACTGAGGCTGGCGGCAGGATCTGAGGCCGAAGATCAGTAGCCCGGCGGCGGCAGTGCGGCGTTGGGGTTTCGCTGGAACCACTCGACATCCTCGTTGACGCGGTCGAGTTCGTCCTGCACATCGCGCTGATCGCGGCGGATGTCGTGCATGTCGTCTTCGAGATCCTCGATCCGCCGGCGCAGTTCCGACCGGTCACCGTCCTTGGCATCCCTCAGCTTGTCGGAAAGCTCATCGATGCTTGTCTCCTTGGAGCTATAGTCGTTCTGCATCGAGCTGAGGCGCGCCTGCAGCCCATGCTGCTTGCTGCCGAGGCCGAAGCCGCGCAGGAAACCGGGTGCGGTCTGGGGCGGGCAGACATTGGCGTAGCCGCTGCCCGCCTGGCCGCGCGCAAGCCCGCTGAGCGGCGTGCAGTAGCGCACCAGGCCAGTCTGATATCCCTGAAACCAGATCGTCTGATCGGGCACGATCTTGACCCGCTCGCAGGATTTCGCATGTGCGGCGAAGCGTTGTTGCGGCTCGTGGCCTGCTGCCCCGTCGCTCTCGCCGATCACCCGCCAGTCGGCGGCGACGCATTCCTCCTTGGACAGCGTGTTGCAGGAGACAAGGAAAAGGCCAAAGCCGATGGTGGCGGCAAGCGCAAGAAACGAGCGGATCATGGCGTCCCGGGTAAGATGAGGAGTGCGATGCCGCAGCTTAGCCGCAGGACAAGCCCGCGTCACCGGAGCAGCGACGCGAATTTGCAGTTTTCATGGCTTTTTTCTGTCAAAATTACGGCAGCGCAGACTGCGTCAGAGCAGCGGGGCCAGCCGCAGCGTATCCAGATCCTTGGCAAGCATCAGCGCCAGCGCCTCGACCGCCAGATTGTGGTCATCGCGCTGCGGCAGTCCTGAGACGGTGACGGCGCCGATGCAGCCGGTGCCCTTGACGTTGATCGGGAAACTGCCGCCATGTGGCGCATAGTCTGCGCCGGAAAGCCCGTTATCCTCGACCGTCTTGCCATCCTTCTGCAGCTTTAGGCCGGAGGCATAGCTGCTGCGGAAATAACGCAGCACCATATTGCGCTTGCGGCGGACCCAGTTGACGTTGTCGGGCGTCACACCCGGGAGTGCCGCATAGAAGACCGGCATCGAATGCAGGGTCACGTCGATCGCGATGCCGAGGCCACGCTCGGTGGCGAGTTCCTGCAGGAGCTTGCCGAGCTGCCATGCCGTCGTCAGATCAAAAGCGTCGAAGCTTAGGACTTTCTCCTGCTCCGCGATCCGGCTGAGATCGTCCTCGATTGTCATGATGAGCGTTCCTCTTGCGCGATGATCCGTGCAGACCATTCTCGCGGGGAGCAAAAAAGTAAAGCAAAAACTTGGACCTATCCCTGGAGCAACTCCAGCAAAACTGCGCCGCGGTTTTGCGTCCGCAATTGCGCGAAGACAAAGAGATAGAGCATTTTCATCACTCCGAAGAAAACGGAAATGCTCTATGTCAGAGCTTCGGCGTCAGCATCTCGAAGCGGTCGCGGGTAGTGGCGCAGGTATCGCCGCCAAGCCTCGCAATGGCATCCACCGCGGCCGGATCGACATGCAGCCGTTCAGGATCGACCACGCCGTCGCGATAATGCGCGTAGACGATCTCGCCCATGACGATCTGCCGCGACCGGCCGAGCTCCAGCGTCACGTGCCGCTTGCATTCGAAGGCGGCCGGCGCCTCGGCGATAAAGGGCGAGGCCACCTTCTCGCCCGGCATCGCCGTCAAGCCCGCTTCCTTCAACTCGTCGACGCCGCGCGGATATTTGGCGCCGCAGACATGCATCGCCTCGGCGATCGCGAAGGAGACGATATTGACCGTGAACACCTCGGTCATGCGGATATTGTGGCCGGTATCCTTGAACGACATGTCGACATTGTTCTCGACCCCGATCGCAAGGATCGGCGGATCGGCCGAGAGGCAGTTGAAGAAGCTGAAGGGTGCGGCGTTGATCCGGCCGTTTTCGTCGACCGTCGTCACCAGAGCGATCGGGCGCGGAATGATCGTGCCGATCATCAGCTTGTAGCGTTGGCGCTCGGTGAGCTGTTGGAAATCGAAGGAAACGGACATCGTTCAGCCGACCTTCAGGACCGGCGAGAAACCGCTCATCGCCCCGGTGAAGGGTTTCGGCAGCGGCGACGCGTAGGAGCCGCGCTTGCTGGTGGAAAGCCCGAGCGACACCAGCGCTTCGGCCTGCTTGACGGCGGCGGCGACACCGTCGACGACAGGCACGCCGTAGATCTGCTGCAGTTCGCGCGCCAGATCGGTCATGCCGGCGCAACCGAGCACGATCGCCTCGGCGCCGTCTTCCAAAAGCGCCCGCTCGATCTCGGCCCTGAGCTTGCCGATCGCGCCCGAGGCCGGATCTTCCAGTTCCAGCACAGGGATGTCTGAGGCGCGCACCTTGGCGCGGTCGCCCATGCCGTAGCGGCGCACCAGATTGTCGATCAGCACCCGCGAGCGCTCCAGCGTCGTCACCACGGTGAAGCGCTGCGCCAGGAAACCAGCCGTCACCACGGCGGACTCGCAAAGCCCGAGGATCGGCACATCGGCAAAGGTCCGCGCCGCTTCGAGCCCGGTATCGTCGAAGCAGGCGATAACAGCCGCGTCATAGCCTACACCCTGCCGTTCCCTGAGTTCGGCGAGCAGGCCGGGAATCGCTAAGGCCCCGTCGTAGTGCCCTTCGATGGAAACCGGCCCCATGCGCGAGGTGGCCGCGATGATCTCCGTGCCGGATGCCGCCACCGCGCGCGCGGCGGTGGCGGCTTTCTCGGTCATGGAGGCCGTGGTGTTCGGATTGACGATGAGGATGCGCATGTCAGTTTATCTTTGCCTGCCGCCGGCTGAGCATCGTCATGATGCCGAGTGCGATGAGAATGATGGTGAAGGAAAACAGCGTCGTCACGGTGCCGAGCGCATAGAGCACCGGCGTCGTGACGTTGGTGGTCATGCCGTAGATTTCAAGCGGCAGCGTGTTGTAGGTGCCTGATGTCATCAGCGTGCGGGCGAATTCGTCATAGGAGAGCGTGAAGCCGAACAGGCCGACGCCGATGAGGCTCGGCGCGATCATCGGCAGCACGACATGGCGGAACGTCTGCCAGGAGCTGGCGCCGAGGTCACGCGCCGCCTCTTCATAGGCCGGCGAAAAGCGGTTGAAGACGGCAAACATGATCAGCACGCCGAACGGCAGCGTCCAGGTGAGATGCGCGCCGAAGGCCGACGAATACCAGGCGGGCTTCAGCCCTCCCTCCTGGAAAACGACGCCGATGCCGAGCGAGATGATGATCGACGGCACGACAAGGCTTGCGACCGTGGCATAGAACAGCGCGGTCGAACCGCGGAAACGGCGGCGGAAGGCAAGGCCGGCGAGCAGTGAGACGACGACGGTCACCGCCATCACCATCAGCCCGAGGGTGAAGGAGCGGCGGAACGAGGCGCCGAAATCGCCGACCGCCTGCTTCTCGAACAGATTGAAGAACCAGTGCGTGGAAATACCGTTCATCGGGAAGGTCAGGCCGCCGTCCGGCCCCTGGAAGGAGAGGATCAGGATCGCCGAAAGCGGGCCGTAGAGAAACAGCACGAAGATGATGAAGAAGAGCGCCAGCAGATAGAATTCCAGGCCGCGTTTTTCGTGGCTCATCTCAAAGCTCCTTGCGGATGTCGACGACGCGCAGGATGGCCGCGACCATCAACAGCACGACGGCGAGCAGCACCACTGCATTGGCGGCAGCGGCCGGATATTGCAGCAGCGACATCTGGTTCTTCATCATCAGCGCCACCGAAGCGCTCTGGCCGCCGGACATCACCTGCACCGTCGAAAAGTCAGCCATGACGAGCGTGACGACGAAGATCGTGCCGATCGCCATGCCGGGTTTGGCGAGCGGGAAGACGACGTTCCACAACACCTGCCAGCCGGAGGCGCCGGCATCGCGCGCCGCCTCGAACAGCGATCGGTCGATGCGCATGAGCGTGTTGAAGATCGGCGTCACCATAAACAGCGTATAGAGGTGCACCATGGCGAGCACGACGGCGAAATCGGAATAGAGCAGCCATTCGATCGGCTGCGGGATGATGCCCATCTTGATCAGCGTCGAATTGACGAGGCCGTTGCGCCCGAGCACCGGGATCCACGAGATCATGCGGATGATGTTCGAGGTCATGAACGGCACGGTGCAGACGAGGAAGAGGATCATCTGCGTCGAGGTCTTGCGGACGTGGAAGGCCAGGAAATAGGCGACCCAGAAACCGATGACGAGCGTCAGCGCCCAGACGATCGCAGTGAATTTCAGCGTGTTGAGATAGATCTTCCACGTCACCCACGAACCGAGCGTGTCGGTGTAGTTCATCGTCAGGAAATCGGGATAGAGACCGGCAAAGTCGTAGTCCCAGAAGCTGACGACCGCGATCATGGCGATTGGCAGCAGGAAGAACAAGCCGAGAATGACGAACAGCGGCGTCGCCTGGAGATAGGAGATCGCCGATGGGGAAAGCCTCAGTCCGCGCCCGCCGCGCGCGCCCTGGCCATCCTCCTCCGTTTCCGCTGCGATGGTCGCCATGATCCGGTTCTCCGTTCTGATTACGTCAAGTGGAACGAAGGTGCGTGCCGCCCCCTCATCCGCCTGCCGGCACCTTTGCCTGGGTCGAGCCACTGGTCTCGACCCGTCCTTTCGGCCCCCCACTGGGGAGAAGAGATTCGCGGCAGCGCCTAGACTACCGCGAACTTGATTTTGTCTCACGACGTGGCCACGGACTCCCTCTTCTCCCCAGCGGGGAGAAGGTGGCCCGAAGGGTCGGATGAGGGGGCGGAGCGAAGCGACGTCTTGAGCATCGCGAAAGACAGTAGCTCTCCGCCCTCTCGACGTGGATCAGGCAGCGATGAACTCGTTCCAGCGACGGACCATGTAGCGGTCCTCGTCCATGACGGAGTTCCAGCAGGCGACAGCACCCATGCGGGCTTCGAAGGAACCGCCGTCGCGAACGGCACCGGCCTTCTCCATGACCTTGCCCTCGGGAGACAGAATGTCGCCGGCAGCCGGCTTGCCTTCGATCCAGTAGCCCCATTCGTCGGCCGACATGAATCCCTTGGCGGTGTCCATGCAGGCGGAATAGTACCCTTGGCGGTTGAGATAGCCGCCGACCCAGCCGGACGTGTACCAGTTGATGTATTCATAGGCGGCGTCGAGCTGCGCGCCCTTGAGGTGCGAGGCGAGACCGAGACCGCCGCCCCAGGCGCGGTAGCCTTCCTTGAGCGGCTGGAAGGTGCAGGCGATACCCTTCGAACGGACGGCGGCGACAGCCGGCGACCACATCGACTGGATGACCACTTCGCCCGACGCCATCAGGTTCACCGACTCGTCGAAGCTCTTCCAGAAGGCGCGGAACTGGCCGTCGCCCTTGGCCTTGATGAGGAATTCGATCGTCTTGTCGATTTCTTCCTTCGTCATGTTGCCCTTGTCGGCATATTTGATCTTGCCGGAAGCTTCCATGATCATCGCCGCATCCATGATGCCGATCGACGGGATGTTGAGGATCGCGGTTTTGCCCTTGAAGGCGGGATCGAGAATATCGGCCCAGCTGGTGATCGGACGGCCGGTGAGATCAGGACGGATGCCGAGCGTGTCGGCATTGTAGATGGTCGGAACCATCGTCATCCACTGCGTCGGCTCCTTGGCAAACTTCTTGGAATCCTGCGCTTCGACGAAGCCGACCGTGTGCGGCGCCGTGCCCTGGGCGATGACGCTGTCTGCCTTCAGTTTGCCGTTGATGAACAGCGGCACGATCTTGTCGTAATATTTCAGCTTCTTGACGTCCATCGGCTGCATCACGCCGGTCGGGAACACCTTCTTGGCGATCCAGTATTCGACGTCGGCAATGTCGTAGCTGTCAGGCTGGGTGACGGCGCGCTGGGCGGCGGCGTCGGAATCGGTTGCCGTCATCTCCAGCGTGATGCCGAGATCGGCCTTGCACTTCTCGGCGATGGCATTGATGTTCGAAACGCCGGTGCCGAACTGGCGAAGCGTGATGTTCGTCTGCGCCCAGATGGTGGGAAAGCCGGTGATGGCGCCGGAGCCGGCGATGGCGCCGACGGCAGCAGCACCCGTCTTCAGCAGCGTGCGGCGGGAAAGCCCCTTTTCCGCCTTGGTCGATGTCGTTTCAGTCGTCATGTCAGTTCCCCTTTTCTTGGATGGAAGGTTCAGTGTTCTTGATGGTGATGGCTCATGCGGAAGAGCGGCCGAGAAGCACGGCATCGTCGAGCGCCCAGCTGAGCGAGACGGTGTCGCCGACGGCAACCGGCCGGGCGAAATAGTCGCCGTCGTCGGCAATGACGGTGAAGTCGTCGCTGCCGGCGCCGAGGACGGTAATCTTCACGGAAGAGCCGCGATATTCGATGTTGGAGACGATACCGTCGAAGCCGAGCGTCCATTCGGTCGCCACCTGCAGGCGCACGCGGTCGGTGCGGATACCGATATCGATGGGCTCGCCGACTTCCCTGCCCGTCCCGCGCACGGAAAAGCTCTGACCTTCCGGCACGGTCATGACGAGCACGCCGTTCTCGTTCGACGTCACCCGGCCGGACAGCACATTGTGGTCGCCCATGAACCGCGCGACGAAGGCCGTCGCCGGCCGCTCGAAGACCTCGCGCGGGGCGGCCGCCTGCTCGATCCGGCCGTCATTCATGATGACGATGACGTCGGCGAGCGCCATCGCCTCTTCCTGGCTGTGGGTGACATGCACGAAGGTGATGCCGAGCGACTTCTGCAGCTTCTTGAGTTCGGCGCGCATGCGGATCTTCAGGAACGGATCGAGCGCCGACAGCGGCTCGTCGAGCAGCAGCGCTTCCGGATCGGTGATCAGCGCGCGCGCCAGCGCCACGCGCTGCTGCTGGCCGCCGGAAAGCTGGGCCGGACGCCTATTGGCATAGGCCTCCATCTGCATCAGCTTCAGCATTTCGAGCGCCTTGGCCTGCCGCTCTTGCCTATCGATACCCTTCATCTTCAGGCTGAAGGCGACGTTGTCGATCAAATCGAGATGCGGGAAAAGCGCGTAGGATTGGAACATCATCGCCGTGCCACGCCTGGCCGGCGGAAAATCGGTGACGACCACATTGCCGAGGCGAATATCGCCCGACGAGATGCTCTCGTGGCCGGCGATCATGCGCAGTGTCGAGGTCTTGCCGCAGCCCGATGGGCCAAGAAAGCAGCAATAGGAGCCGGCGGGGATCTTCAGGCTGATCGCATGGACCGCCGTCGTCGCGCCATAAACCTTCGAAACGGATACTATATCGATCTCTGCCGCTTTCGACATCATGCCTTCCCCTGTTCGGAAAAGACGATGCATCTGCCGTGCCAGACTCCGATGCTTGCAGCAAGCCATTGCGAAATAATGATTTTATCAACACCGCAATGGAGAGAGCAAATTATAGGCGCAAAGCGATCTGCACATGATTTAGGCTATCGTGCGCAATTTGTGCAAAACATCGTATACAATCCGATTGCAATTTCGGGGACAAATTCTGTTTAACTTTACCACGAAGCCGGGTATGGTTTGCCGACCATCAGGAAATAAATTTCATGAAATCCGCCGCCAAGGCTCAGCAGGCCGAAGACTCCGCCGAAACCGGCGCGCAACAGATTCGCGATGCCATTCGCGAAGCGATCGTCGAGCGCAGGCTCTCGCCCGGCACCAAGCTTTCAGAAAGCGATGTCGGCAATCTCTTCAACGTCAGCCGCACGCTTGCGCGCGCCGCCCTGCAGGCGCTCTCCTATGAAGGCCTTGTCAGCGTCGAGAAGAACCGCGGCGCCTTCGTCGCCTATCCCTCGCCCGAAGAGGCTCGCCAGATTTTTTCCGCCCGCCGCCTGGTCGAGCCAGGCATATTGCGCGAGGCGGCGGCGCGGATCACGCCTGACGATATTAGCCATTTGCGACAGCTTCTGCTGGAAGAAGGCCGCCTGATGAGCGAGCGCGGTCAGACGGCGCGCCGCGCCGAAATCAAGGCATCGGGCGATTTTCATCTGATGCTGGCGGCCATATCGGGCAATTCGATCATGCAGCGCTTCATGGAAGAGCTCGTCGCCCGCTCCTCGCTGGTGATTGCGCTCTACGGGCAATCGACCGCATCGAGCTGCGGCCATTCCGAACATGGTGACATAATCTCGGCAATCGAAGCCGACGAACTCGACCGCGCCTGCCAGCTGATGCTGCACCACATCACCCATATCGAGGCCGATCTCGACCTGCGCGAACGCAAGAGCCTGGGTCTCAAGGAAGCCTTCGAACTCTGAACATGCAAAAGATGCGGGCGCGGATGCTTCCCGCGCCGCGCTTCAAACGGACTCTCGAAACGCTACCAGGGCGTCTTCTTCGGCAGCAATTCAAAAGCCGCGAAGATATCCTCGGCGGTCATTGGCTCGCTCGAGCGCAGCTTCACGATTCCGTCCCGTCCGAGCAGGATCAGCCCGAACTCGCCGGACGGCGGTCCCTGCAGCCGATTGCGAATATCGTCGGCATCGAGGTCCCAGTCATCGTCGAACAGCGCAAACGCGCCGCCGCCAGCAATACTGAACACCTCGACGTCTTCCTCGATCAGGCGCATATGCGCCTTGCGCAGCCATTCATCCTGGATGAGCGCGCGGTCATCTTGCGCATCGGCGAAGATGATCAGCACTCGTTTTCTGTCGCGAAACTGCTCCAGCGATTGCGGAAGCTCAGGCTCACGCCTGGGAGTACCGATGATTTCATGAACAAAAGATTTCAGCATGGTGCTCATTCCTCGGCCATCGCTTGATGTGGCCGTGCCTGCCGGATTAAACGGCTGGCAATAAGCGAGGTTCCGCCAAAAGCGGAAAAGGATCGCAGCCATGGCCGCGATCCTTATTCTATCAGTCGCGGCCCTGGTCTTCGGACGCGTGGGCCGACACGGCGACGAGATCCGCAGCCCCGGTGACGAGAAGGCGCTTGCGCACCAAAACGCGCATGACACGCGCCGCCGTCGAGAAGGTCATCTGGTCGAGCGGGCCTTCGCCCTCCCACGGCTTGGTCAGCCGTTCGGTGACGGCGCCGACGATGTTCATCGGCACGATGTCGGTGCATTCGCGCATGGCTTCAAAAACGAAGCTGATCGGCATGACCCGTCCTTCGTAGGTCACGATCGGTTCGGTCAATTCGCTGTCCCATTCCTCGAAGGCATAGAGCGCTTCGCGAAACAGCTGCTGGAGGTTAAACGGCGCGTGGCCGTCATGAAGTGGCGGCAGTGCATTCATCATGTCTGTCTCCTCTTGATGGGTTGAAGCCAAAGTCCTCCGGTCTCGGTCGCGCCAACGCGGGGAACGGAACATTTCGCTGCCCCTGCGAACCGAATAACACTATTGATTCTATAGAGTAACGCGCCGGCGTAAAGCCCATTTATCCGCCACCGCGGAAGCGATTTCCATAACACCCTGATATTCTTGCGTGTTTTAGACGAAATTTTCTCCGCGCACACCAGCCTTAAAAATCTATGCCACCCGCCTAGGATCGCTCCGAAATGGCACGGCGAGGGCGAAAAAACCCTGAAAACTCACGGAACTTTTGTAGCTGTAATTTGTTTTGTTCTCACAATTCGCAACACACACTGGGGTTACCACCAATGACGCAAATCCGTGAACCGGAGCGCCGCAGCAGGATCCTGCGCGGCCGCCCCTATAGCCTTGATGAATTCGCCTCCAAATATGGCCTCCGAAACGAGCAGGCAGAAAGCCTGTTCACCCGTTTCGGGCCGTCCTCGATCGAACTCGACCTGCTGATGGCAGCCAAGCGCCGGCCGCCGGTTCTGCAGGACGGAATTGCCGAATAGCACTTTTGACGAATGGAATAGAGAGATGAGCGATAGACGCCACGAATGGATCAGCAAACGGGCTTACGCGATCTGGGAGGAACAGGGCCGGCCTGATGGCCGCGGCGACGAGCACTGGCGCCAGGCCGTTGCCGAACGAGACGCGCTGGAGCGCACGCAGGCCTCGTCCGATGGTCGCGAGGTCCTGGTGAAGTTTCGCCCGAAGCCGCAACGGCCCGAAGCGCCATGCGCCGGCTGGTTCAGCCCAACCGCAAACGTCGGCTGAACCCTTTCTCACACCGGACCGGGCCGCTTAATCCGTACAGGATGAAGCGGCCCAATCGCGGCGAATCCCGTGGCTCAATCCCCTGCGGGATCGCGCCGCTCGATGCCAGATCGAGCAACTCAGTCGAACCTTAACCGGAAGCGCGCCTGAAAATCTCCCTGCCACCACATCGGGAAATTGGTTCCCCATTTATTGTTGTGCAGATTGAAGCGAATGCCAGAGCCGAAGTCCGGCCGCGTCCTATAGAACGTCATGAAATCTGAGCCTTGCGGCGCAACGAGCGGCGCATCGAAGGTTTCGATTGTCAGCAGGCCATCGACAAGATCACCGCGTGCTGCGGTCACAGCCTGCAATTGCCCGCCGCCGCTCGTCGCAATGTTCCCGGATCGATGCCAGAGGCCCATCTTGCGGAAATTCCAGTCCCCGTCACCCTCAGGCGTGAAGGAGAGGAAGCTTGCCTCCGGCATGCGGTTGGCCGGCTTGTCGTGCAATGTCAGGCTGAGGTTCAGGCGATCGCCCTCGGCGATGAAATGCAGCATCACATGCGGCGGCGCGCCATATTTCTGCACCGCCACTGCCGGCATCGACAGAAGGATGCCCGCCCCATCAGTCGCTTCCAGCGCCGGCAGAGAAACCTTCGAAAGTGCTGCCCCGGACCGCGCAAGCCCCGGCTTGTCATGGTCGAGCACCGCCCATTCCTGGCGATGGGTCAGGTAGGTCTCCATGTGCCTGTTAACGTCGCCGGCATCGTAGCTCTCATATCGATAGGCGATCAGCGAGCCGTTGCGGCCGGAGATCGTCCGGCCGGAGGGCGAGGTGATTTCGGCGACATCGCCGCTCGCACCGTCGAGCGCGATCGACCAGCCGCCGGCCTGCAGGCGGAGCTCCCGCCCGCCGCCCTCGATCACGGCAGGCGTGGCGAATTCGGCAAGCACCGCCTGGGCCGCCTGCCGGTCCGTCTCGTCAAGCTGCGAGACCGCTTGGTCGAGATAGGCCCGCTGCTCGTCCCACGAGGCTTCGGTATAGGCGAAGCGATAATCGGATCGGCGCGCGGCCTCAAAATCGGCCCGCGACCACGCCTTATCGTCGCGCAGATAGGATTTGATATCGACGCCGCAGGTATGCTCGGCCACCATCGCCAACCCGCGCCCGAAGGCGAGACGTCGCGCATCGAGCCCATCCGCCGCGAAACGGTCGTAGAGCCGCTGCAGCGCCAGGAACCGCGCCGTCTTCACAGGATCGCTGCCGCTGCCATGGATCCAGCTGTCGCCGAGTTCCAGCTCGACCACAGGGAAGCGCTCACGCTCGTCCCAAAGAATGGCGCCGTAATCCTCGAGCGTCGCAGCGCGGATGATCGCATCCGGCTCACGGGCGCGTAATTCGCGATAGGCTTCGGCCGTCTGCGGCACGCTCTGCGGCCCCATATTGTCGTTGGTATGGGCAAAGCTCAGCCCGTCCTCGAAACCGTCGGGGAAACAGGTCTCGCCATAGGAGCGCTGGTACATGACGACCACCTCCTCGCCGCCGGGCGCCCGCCAGCGGAAGATGTCGGGCACATCGGGCGGCGGTGAGGCCGTATTGACGCCGAGATGCAGGAAGCGGATGCCCGCCTCGGCAAGCAGCGGCACCATGCCGAGCGTATGGCCGGGCACATCGGTCATCTTCGCCGCGATCGTCGTCTTGCCGAAGCGCCGGTCGAGCTCCTGCGAATAGGAAAGCCCGGCCCGGAAAAGGTCGGGCGACATCAGCTCCGTATGCGTGGTGAACGGCAGGCCGTGCCAGCGGATCAGCCCGCGCTCAATCGCCTGTTCCAGCGCTGCCACCTCTCCCGCCGAGCGCGAATTCAGATGGTCCCAGATCAGCCATGCGCCCGTCGTCCAGATGAATTTCGGCTCGTCGGGATTTTCGGCATGAAAATGCTTGGCGGTCTCGATCGCCTGCGGAATGAAGCGCTCGTGATATTGCCGGCGGACTTTCTCGGCATGGTCGGTAAAGCCGATATCGAGGTGGGTCTTGAAGACCAGATGCACACGCTTTTCAGTCATTCCATTCCACACATCGGTGATGATACCCGAAATTCTGCCAGCGCTACAAAGGCGCGACGGAATGTAACCGTTTCCACAAACACCATTGCTCCTGCCACAAACGCTCCGTCAACCGTTTTGGAACAGATCGATGAAATAATGCGGATTTCTTAACCATAGATCCAGAACGCAGCGTCCGATCCTTTCGCCATCAAATCGAATCACGACATGAATGAAGACGTGTTCATCGGCAATTTTGGAGGAAAGGCGGTGGGATTTCCCTGCCGACTGGCGCGGGTGCCCCGCCCAGATTGCGGAGAAAAGGCTGGTCGTTCGGGGAAGGCCGATCGTCAGAAAGCGTTGCTTTCCTGGCAGAGCGCCCGGTGGACCTCGGTCCAGAACAGCGCCAGCGGCGTGTCACCGTTGCGTTCGGCAACGAGGGCGCGAATCAGCGCTTCGGAGCCTGCCATGTCCTGCCAGCTGGATTTCAGGCCCTTGGCGGCCTGTTGGCATTCGGCAATCTCGAATGGTCTCTTGCTGTCCATATGAGGTCTCCTCATGACAGGCGCTAGCAGGTGGGACCCGGATTGTCATTCCCCGCATATGTGGGGATGCCTTGTATTTATGACAGCGCTCGCGGTAGGATTGAGGGGATTGGGGCAGTGGAAATGATTGAGAATACCTACAGCGAAAAGTTCGAGTCCGCTTTCGAACAGATCAAGGCCGCGGCCAATGTGGATGCCGCCATCCGCATTCTCCAGACGGAATATGGCCTCGATTTCGTCACCTACCATCTCGCCCAGACGATCGCGGCCAAGATCGATTCGCCCTTCGTGCGCACCACCTATCCGGATGCCTGGGTCTCCCGCTACCTCTTGAACAGCTATGTGAAGGTCGATCCGATCGTCAAACAGGGCTTCGAACGCCAGCTGCCCTTCGATTGGAGCGAGGTCGAGCCGACGCCCGAGGCCTATGCCATGCTGGTCGACGCCCAAAAGCACGGCATCGGCGGCAACGGCTACTCCATTCCCGTCGCCGACAAAGCGCAACGCCGTGCGCTCTTGTCGCTGAATGCCCGCATCCCGGCCGAGGAATGGACCGAACTCGTCCGCCGCTGCCGCAACGAATGGATCGAGATCGCCCATCTGATCCACCGCAAGGCCGTCTACGAGCTGCATGGCGAAAACGATCCGGTGCCGTCATTGTCGCCGCGCGAAATCGAGTGCCTGCACTGGACGGCGCTGGGCAAGGATTACAAGGATATTTCGGTCATCCTCGGCATATCGGAGCACACCACGCGCGATTATCTGAAGACTGCCCGCTTCAAGCTCGGCTGCGCCACCATTTCGGCGGCCGCCTCCCGGGCCGTTCAATTGCGCATTATCAATCCCTAGCGCATCGGCCCGCAAAACCGCGGCTTTGCGCGACATGCTCTGCCCCCCTCATCTGGGGGGGCCCATCTGAGGGAATTTCCGATCCGGCCCGCATGAACCATTCTGCTTTCCACGAACTTGAAAACGCTGGAGGGCAAAATGTTCGTTATCATTCAGGCACATGAGTATCAGAAATACGCTGCCGTACTCGACCAGATGTTTCGCCTGCGCAAGAAGGTCTTCGCCGATACGCTCGGCTGGGACGTTCCCGTCATCGGCCCCTACGAACGCGACAGCTACGATTCGCTCGCCCCCGCCTATCTCGTCTGGTGCAACGACAGCCGCACCCGTCTTTATGGCGGCATGCGCCTGATGCCGACGACAGGCCCGACCCTTCTCTACGACGTCTTCCGCGAGACGTTTCCTGACGCCGCCAATCTTATCGCCCCCGGCATCTGGGAAGGCACACGCATGTGCATCGACGAGGAGGCGATCGCCAAGGATTTCTCCAATGTCGACGCCGGCCGCGCTTTCTCCATGATGCTGCTTGCGCTTTGCGAATGCGCGCTCGATCACGGCATCCATACGATGATTTCCAACTACGAGCCCTACCTCAAGCGCGTCTACAAGCGCGCCGGCGCCGAAGTGGAAGAACTCGGCCGCGCAGACGGTTACGGCAAATACCCCGTCTGCTGCGGCGCCTTCGAAGTATCGGACCGCGTGCTGCGCAAGATGCGCGCCGCCCTCGGCCTCACCCTACCCCTTTATGTCAGGCACGTGCCGGCCCGCTCGGTCGTGACCCAATTCCTGGAGATGGCAGCATGAACCGCCTCGCTGAAACCGCTACGCAGACCGCAATTCAGAAGGATATCGGCGCGCTGGAGCGCCATGTTCTCGCATCCCGCGACATCGCCACGCAGATAGGGGATCCCTTCCTCTCCTATCTCCTCTCGATGGCGCTGTTCACGATCTACGAGAAGAAGGCCCATCATGAGAACGAGGCGCTGAGGAGCAGCTTCAGCTGAGGGCCGGTTCCCCTCCGCCGCCTGAAGACGAGCATGTCTCCCGGCGCCTCGCGCGCAGCCGCAAAAACAGTCCCCGTTTTGCGGCTGCGCGCCCCCGTCATCTCATCAGGGCATTACCGTTACGTCATCAGGGAATTGATGGTCGAAATCAGCGCGTCGTGCATATAGGGCTTCGGCAGGAAAGCGGTATTGGCGGGCAGCGCCATCGGATCGAGCCGCACCATGCCCGAGGTGATGATGATGCCGATATTCGGCCGCATCGCCCTCACCCGCTTGGCAAGCTGGAGACCATCCATCGACCCGGCCATGTTGACGTCGGTGAAGAGGATATCGACATCCTGCCTGCCCTTCAGCACCACCAGAGCCTCGTCGGCATTTGCCGCCTCCAGCGCCACATGGCCGACCTCCTCCAGCACATCGAGGATATTGAACCGGATCAGCGGCTCGTCCTCCACGATGAGCACCACGGCACTGTTCAAAGCCACCATCTGCGATCGCCCTCTTCATGCGGAATGTGACTTGAATAAGTGTAGCCCGCACGAGAAGGTTCCAGTGGCTGCCCACGAAATATGCATCGTCCACAGATGCTTGCGCTCCCCGCTTGTGGCTCCCCCGGATTTGCGTTAGAGCGGAACCCGTGCTGCGGGAACCATTGCCCCGGCACCCAAGCGCCGGCGACCCGGCGCCAAGGGCCTGTAGCTCAATGGTTAGAGCCGGCGGCTCATAACCGCTTGGTTGGGGGTTCGAGTCCCTCCGGGCCCACCACTCTTCCCTTGTTTCAAGGGGCTTAGGGAGTGGTTAGCCAGGAAGGTTAGCCATCTGGTTAGCCCTTTGTTCCTGGCTTCGACTCGATATTGAGCACATCTTCAAAACTTCTCGCTTGATTCCGCCTTTCGTGGCGCGCCTCCCATTCATCGAGACGACGATGTTTGTGGTTGGCTTTCCAATATTGCCAGTCAGTCATGCACTCTGCGATTTCCCCCTGATAAAGATCGTGGTCCTTGAGGAACTTCTCGGTGGTCTCAGCATCCGGATTGTGGCCGATACCTTTGCTGGCGCCCAAGTTGAAAAACTGGTTCGCTAGGTCCTTCACTTTTGTATCATTGGCGCTGTAGATCGGAGACATTGTCCAGCTCCAATAATCGTAGTCATCATAGGGGTCGGATAACGACAGCACCCGATTAATGCGGTCATCCGGCAGCTGTAGGGATTTCAACCCGCCCACGATTTCTGCGATCGCTTCACGCTTTTGCTTCGGTGATAGGCCGCTCATTCGGTTATCACCCGCGATCTGCTGGACACTACGAGCGGCAAACACTTCAGCAAAGTCTTGCAGCTGCTTCACTGTGGCCCGAGCCTCTTCCAATTGTTTCGCCAGTTTTGCTGCCAGGCCTGTTGGACCAAATGTCAGGTCTTGGATGTCGTCTAAGCGCGTGGCTAGGACGGCAAAAACAAGAACGAACGCTACAGAAATGTAGCGAACCTGTTCTGCGCCAGTGAGGACGAGATAAAGGAAAACAACGAAAAGGATCACAGATGCAAGCAGTGCACCAACACGCATAATTTTTTCTCCACCGCTATCGGCGGGCCAACTATTCCGATGACGCTCCGACAATCTTTACTGCTCACCTATAATCAGCTGCCTGGCCGGCACACATTCACCGCCCGCGACGGAATAAGTCATTGCACCTCTTTTATTTTGAACGCTGAAAAGGCTTTGCGCACCTCCGAGCGATGGTTAAGCGAGAGAATAAACTTTCCTTTGAGAATCCTTAGCTGCCGTCATCCGCACATTCCCCTGCTCCGATCGTCTGGGCGCAATATCTCAGTTTCCGGGCGGCTATTCTAATTGATGGCCCCGGCGCAGAAGCCGAATTTCCCTGTCGCAGGTTGTTCTCCCCATAAACTTAAGTTCTCTACTGGTTGGAAGGACTTGCGACAGGACTTCTACCTTGTTTTCCAAAGCCCTGTTCGTTGCCGCTTGCTGTTCTTTTGCCGTGGAACCCAAGCGTTTCAATGCGACCTGACCCGGTGCGCGCTGGATATGGCATCCGCGCCTCGAGGCGCCAACAACATCTGTAGGCGTGGCCGAGACAGCCTTGATCGTGGCAGCGAGTGCCGGCGAAGGGTTTTTCAACCAATGACAAAATCTTGATCGACACCGTCCGTTATCGGGAGGCTTCATCGGCCCTACTTGCCAGAATTATTCGGACACTCTGCACAGTGAGGGATGGGGAGATGCTTCAAACTCGCAAACTATCGGCAGCCATGGCAGCCGTCTTCGTCATTGCCATGTCGGCATCGTCGTGCACCACGAGCTCAAGCGACTCGGTGCAGACGGGTTCGGTTGGCTATACCGCGCAGAGCGCTGACTTTGCCCTTCGGCCTGCCTGCCGCGATGGATTCGGCAACGATCGTCCGTGCAGTTATTAGCGCTGGAAAATTAGAAGTCTGATTGCGCGATAGTTCGCCTCCGGCGATGGCCACGATCACGCGACTTCGTCCGGCGGCATCATGCCCGATCGGCGCACATCCTAATAACTGCAAGAGCGCCCATCACTCGGCCTGAACCCACCCCCACACGCCGGATTAAGCGGCTGACGCTCATAATAACCGCCGCCGATCGACGACGTCTGGTCGAGGCTTCCGGACAATGTGCAGCCCGAAGTGATCGCGGCAAGGCTGATCAGCGTTCCGGTCGCGATAAATGCGAAAAATCGGTTCATCTGAGCTTCTCCTTCGGAGGGACATGGTTTTACCCCAAGCGGGCAATCTACCACCCACGGCCAACACCGACGAGGATTTATAGCAGCCGACCGCCCTCGACAGCCGCTTCTAACGGCAATGTGATCACGTTTTGGGCCAACCGCGCTCCAGCCATGCACTGTCGCATAACTGTCATGCTAAATTGCCCATTGTTACGGCAGTCTGGGCAAAATATATGCTGCCGGCTAACAAAAAAAAGAATGAGTGAACTGCCATGAGTGCCATACATAAACTTTTCAACCGCAATCTTCTGACCCGCTTCGTTGCTGGTCTCGGTGCGGTTCCCCAGCGCATTCGCGACGCACGCGAAGAGCGCAAGCCCGCTATCCATCCATCCTTCATGGACGATTTCGGCGCCTAGTCGGACAATTGGCGAGTCAACCGACTCGTCTGCCCCCGCGATTACGTCCTCCAATGTCATTTCAGTTGATATCTGATGGGAAGCCGCCAGCGGCTTCTGATCAGGCCGCGGCGGAAAATTCCTTGCGGAACCAGATCCGGTCGACAGGCCGGCCTCCCGCATGCCCGCTGATCCTGCCGAATTCGACATATCCGAGCTTCGGGTAAAAGTCCGGCGCCTGGGTCGAGAGCGTGTCGACGCAGGCCATGACGGCGGCGCGGCGGCGGCCTTCTTCTTCCGCCGCCGCCATCAGCGTCCGACCGATCCCGCTCAGGCGCAGCGATTTTTTGACCCACAGATTGCCGATGAAAAAGAACAGAGAAGGAAACGGACGCCGTTATCCCGCCGGCAAGCCCTCCACTCTCCCTCCAGACGATGTCGAAGGCCTCGCGTCTGATCTCAGCGCTCTCATTGAAGGCGTTCAGGCCGTCGGAGATCGCGGTGGCGATCTCAGACGGGACGGGATCGAGCGTTTCGAACATTGCTTCCTCGTCGTCGATGATCGCCATATGATAGCGAGCCGTCGGTTCCGGTCCAGCCGTTTCGGCTCTTAAGGCTCGGCGGACGTCCTCCGGGTTCAAGCTCCAATGCATGCAACCCGCAGATTTTTCTCTCGCTGCGCATGCGCCTGTCTTTTCCGCCGCAATAGCTTCACAATCAACCGACAGAAAGCTGTTCCGGGAAACGACAACCAAGGAATGAAAACATGGCGCCGATCTATACCAGAACTGTCCTGATGACCGCCCTTCTGGCGCTGCCGCTCGCCGCCGCAGCGCCCGCCTTCGCACAGGAGGCAAAGCCGCGCGAGCCGGTGATTTCGGTGACCGGCGATGGCGAATCCTCCGTCGCTCCCGATATGGCCATCGTCAATCTCGCCGTCGTCAAACAGGCGAAAACCGCCCGCGAAGCGCTCGATGAGAACAACAAGGCGATGAACGACGTGCTTGCCGCGCTGAAGAGCGGCGGCATCGCCGAGCGCGACCTCCAGACTTCCGGCTTTTCCATCCAGCCGCAATACAATTATCCGCAGCCGGTCGACGGCCAACAGCAGCAGCCGCAGCTGATCGGCTACCAGACCATCAATTCGGTCACCGTCAGGCTGCGCGATCTCGCCAAGCTCGGCGCGGTGATCGACCAGTCCGTCACCCTCGGCATCAACCAGGGCGGCGAAATCCAGTTCACCAACGACAAACCGGACGCCGCGATCGAAGAGGCGCGCAAGGCCGCGGTCGCCGATGCCGTCAAGAGGGCGAAGACGCTCAGCGAAGCCGCCGGCGTCAAGCTCGGCCGCATTCTCGAGATCAACGAGAATGTGCCGCGCGCAATGCCGCAGCCGGTCTATCGCGCCACGATGATGAAGGAGGCCTCCGACGCTGCCGTTCCCGTCCAGGGCGGCGAGAATAATTACAATGTCAGCGTCACCGTGACCTTCGCGATCGAGCAGTAAATTGAAAGCCCCGCGCGTCATTTGAGACGCGCGGGGCTCGGATTGCTGACAATGTGTGCCAATTACCTTCGTCATCATCCGGCTTGTGCCCCAAGCATCTGCCTCCGGTTGATAGGCTGCAGATCAGGCCGATCCTGTCCGTCTGGCGCCGGCGGCTGCCGCTCACAAAGCAAGACCCCTCCCCAACCCCTCCCCACAAGGGGGAGGGGCTAACATGCCGCCCCCACTTCACGTGACCTCCATCGTAGCAATCAGTAGAGCGGTAACAGCCAGCGACACGTCTGCTTTTTGGTCCCGCCGGGGCCACAGCTTAGCCCCTCCCCCTTGTGGGGAGGGGTTGGGGAGGGGTCTTGGATTCATACACAAGACCGGATGATGCCGGAGGAAAGAGCGCAGTCAAACTGAGCGCAAAAGAAAACCGCCCTTGCCGATCCGGGGAGACGGGCAAAGGCGGTTCTTGGCCGCCGCATCGGGGAGACGGGGCGGCGTTTTCGTCTAACGATTAGCGGCGCAGAGCGGGGCAGCCGCGCACATTGCCGAAGCTCATTTCATCTTGGCCGCGACGCGTCCAGCCCTGGACGATCACCCGGCGGGGCGTGATGTCAACGACCCTCGCGCGGCGGAAGCCGTAATCGCGAGCAAGGTTTTCGGCGAGCTGCGGATTGCAGCCGCGCGACGGCCGGCCGTAGCCCTGAGGCGGACGGTCATAACCCGGAGGCGGACGGCGATAGTTCTGCGGCGGACCACGGTCCGGCTCGCCAATAATGATATTCAACTGGGCGGCAGCCGGGACCACCGTGCCGGCAAGGGTACCGGCTGTCAGCATGACGGCAAGACCCGCCTTTGCCAGAAACTGCATCATCGAAAAACCTTTCGTTTGAAAGTCGGTGCGGTCGAGCCGCCCTCCCCATTGGTCCGCATCACGCCGAAGCGTCATTTGGGAATCACTCATACAGGTCAGAGAAGAGACGGCTGAAAGTGTCAGCGTCAAGGCAAAAACGGACCGGAAGCACCGCATCGGCGCCTCCGGCCGCAGTCCTCAGCGCCGGATCAGCGGGCAGCCGCGGACATTCGCGAAGGTGATCCTGTCCCAGCCGCGGCGTTCGCGTCCGGCGACGACAACCACCCGCGGCGACATGCGGGTGATGCGGGCGTCCCGTAGGCCGAAATCACGCGCCTTGCGCACCGCATGCATCGGCGAGCAGCCGCGGATCGGACGATGGTATTGCGCCTCGACGACGAAGTTCGTCTGCGGTCCGGCGGCGGCCGCCGTGGAAACGGTGGCCGGAATAGTGCAGAGGGCGAGCAGAGCGGCAAGCGAAGCCTTGGTCAGGAAATGCGTCATGTTGTGTCTCCGTCGATTGAATTCCAAGCTCTCCCTTCAGGGATTGTCTCGACAGTAACCGCCGCAAAATGAATGGTGTTCGAACCGGGCATTCAGTTTGCATTCACAAGCATTAACCGATTTCAATCGCTGAAATGCAGCACGATTTCCCGCCGGTGCGGCCGGTCGCGATGTTCGAAAAGATAAAGCCCCTGCCAGGTGCCGAGCATCAGCCGCCCCCTGGCAACAGGAATGCCGATCGAGACCTGCGTCAGCGCCGCCTTGATATGCGCCGGCATGTCGTCCGGCCCCTCGGCCCTGTGCACGACCCAGTCCATCTCAGGATCGGAAGCCGGCGGCACGAGGCGGTGGAAGAAGGAGAGAAGATCGGTGCGCACATCGGGATCGGCATTTTCCTGGATCAGCAGCGAACAGGAGGTGTGGCGCACGAAGACCGTGAGAAGCCCCTCCTCCCGCCCCGACGCGCTGACGAAGGCCTCCGCCTGGTGGGTGAACTCGTAAAGGCCCTGTCCGCGTGTGGACAAGGTGAGGATCGTCTGGGGCAAGGCGCTCTCCTGCTTCGAGATGAATGTCTCGCGAGTTGGCGCGCTACTCGGCGCAAGTCAAGCTTGCGCGGGCAAGTCAAGCTTGACGGGGCAAAGTCAAGCTTGCCCGGGCAAAGTCAAGCTTGCCCGGGCGATCAGAGCCTGAGCAACACTTCGAAGCCGCCGTAGATCATCCGCTTGCCGTCGAATGGCATCTGCCACTGGTCACCCTTGAGCCTGGGATCGTCCATTACCTTGGCATTGATATCGTCGCGCTCCTGGCGCGAGCTGTAGACGATCCAGGAAAATACCACCACCTCGTCCTCCTTCGCCTGCACGGCGCGGGGAAAGGAGGTCAACTCGCCATAGGGCACGTCGTCGCCGATACATTCGACATATTCGAGCGCGCCATATTCCTTCCAGATCGAGCCGGCGAAGGTCGAGAATTCCTTGTAGGCCTCGATATTCCCCTTCGGAACCGCCACGATGAAACCATCGACATAGGACATCTCGCTCCTCCTTTGCGTGTCTGCGCCCGGTTATCACGGAAGAGATAGGAGACTTGCCAAACGGGTCCAGTCTGCTGCCGAGCGGCTACCGCGCGCGCTTATCGTCCTCCTGGTGATCAGGGACCATTGACCAGCTTGAGGATGAGCTGCTGGATATTGCCGCCGTCACCCATTTCGATCTTGTCGAAGTCGCGGCCGCGCTGGCGCTGTCTTTGGGAGATCTCGCCGAGCCGGCGGGTCAGCTCGATCCTGATCTTCTTGCAATCGGGATCATCGGCAACGGTGAGGCCGATGCTTGTCGCCTCGATCTCCTTGACCATCTCCTTGATGGTCTCGCCATGCACCCGCTCATGCGCCTGCACACCTGATATGAAGGCCTCCCAGCTGCTCTTCACGGCAGCTGGCAGAGCAGCAGATGGTTTCGGCAGCGTATAGGTGATGATGAGCTTCGGCAGGTTGGTGACGATAACGCAGGCATTTCCCTGCGGTTCGTATTTCCTGGTCCAGGTCAGCTTGAACGTCGTATGCGCGATTGCCCGGCCGAAGCCGCCCGCCTTCGGGCCACGCTCGCCGATCGATTCATAAAGCCCGGCGCCCGAGGTGCCTGATATCGAATAGGGCCGCACCTCTTCGACCGCCTGCCACTCGGCCAGCGCCACGGCCGGCACCGACGTGAAAACCGCCGCAAGCACACAGGATAGAAAATTTGTCGTCACGCGCGGCTCCGCCGAATGATGTTTCGGGCCGAACCTAACGGGAGCGGTCGCCGCTTTCAACGCGTCATGCATGTGCTAACCCTGCAGCGTCTTGACCTTGGTAAGATCGGGGAAGAGCCGCATCCACAGGAGCACGACGACGATCGTGCCGAAGCCGCCGACGATGCCGGTGGCGACCGGCCCAAGCGCCGCCGCCATCATGCCGGATTCGAATTCGCCGAGCTGGTTGGAGGTGCCGATGAACAGCGAGTTGACGGCACTGACACGACCACGCATCTCGTCCGGCGTCAAAAGCTGCACCAGCGAGCTGCGCACGACGACGCTCACCGTATCGGACGCGCCGATGACGAGCAGCGCGACGACGGAAAGCGCGATATTGGTCGACAGCGAGAAGACGATGGTGGCGACGCCGAACACGGCGACGGCGGCGAGCATCTTGCGACCGACATTGCTGCTCAGTGGCCGGCGAGCGAGCATGATCGACATGGCAAGCGCGCCGACCGCCGGGGCCGCGCGCAGAAAACCGAGGCCCCAGGGACCGGCATGCAGGATATCGCTGGCGAACATCGGCAGCAGCGCAGTCGCGCCGCCGAGCAGCACCGCGAAGAGATCGAGCGAGATCGTGCCGAGCATCACCGGCCGGCTGCGGATGAAGGAGACGCCGGCAAAGACCGAGGCGAGCGTCACCGGCTCACGCTTGGCAGGGCTCCATTGCATGCGGATCGAGATGACGTTGAAGCTTGCGACGGCAAAGAGCAGCGCCGATATAGCAAAAGGCGCGACGGGGTGGAGGCCATAAAGCAGGCCTCCGAGCGAGGGGCCGATGATCATCGCCGTCTGCATCAACGAGGTCGAGGTTGCGACCGCCTTCTGCAACATCGAGGCCGGCACGATGTTCGGCAACAGCGCCGCCATGGTCGGCCGTTCAAAGGCGACGACGGCGCCGAGCACGGTGACGGCGGCAAGGATGCCGGCCGGCGTCAGCCATTGCTGCCAGGTGGCAACCGCCAGCACCAGCGCCGTCACCGCTTCGATCAACTGGCAGACGAGCCCGATGCGCCGCCGGTCGAACCGGTCGGCGACATGGCCGACGACGAAGGTCAGCACCGCCATCGGCAGGAATTGGCACAAGCCGACTAGGCCGAGCGCAAAGGCGCTGTGTGTCTGATCGTAGATCATCCACCCCATGGCGATGCCAATGGACTGGAAGGAGAGCGAGGAAAAAACGCGGGAGGCAGCGAAGTTCAGATAGCCGGGGTGGCGAAGAACGCTCCCCGGTCCTTGGGATATGTCCATTGCGATGTCACCGGCCGGCAGCGCGGGTCCGCCAGCCTTTATAAGAGTTTTAAGAAGGTCGAGGCGGTGTTCTGCCCGAATGGTCGAATTGTCAATCGCAATGAGCTGGTGTCACCGGATTGTGTGATACCTCGGTCTTAGCGTGGTTCCCTGAAGATGCTGAGATAGCCGGGATCGAATTCGGCGATTTCCTGCAGGCGTTCCCAGTCGACGATGGTGATCGTCCGATTCTCCCAGGTGAACACGCCCTCGCGCCTCAGCGCCTGCAAAGTCTTGTTCAGGTGGACGACGGAAACGCCGAGCACGTCGGCCATCTCGATCTGCGTCAACGGAAACTGGAAGCTTGCGCCGCGCGTCCGCTTCACCACCTGCAGCCGCACGAAGAGTTCGCAGACGAGATGGGCGATATGGGCGCGCTTTGAGCGCCGGCCCATGGCGACGATCCACTCGCGGTGGATGGCGCCATCGACCAGCGTATCGAGCCAGAGCAGCCGGGTCAGGTGCGGCATGCGCTCGGTGATCGCCTTGAGATCGGCGTGATCGGCAAACGCAACATGACAGGACGACAGCGCGACGATGCCGTGATCCATCTTCTTGATCGGGAAAGCATGCAGATCGACGAAATCGCCGGCGACATGCAGCGCGGTGATCTGGCGGCTGCCATCCGCCATCACCTTATAGCGCGCCGCAAAACCATCGAGCAGCAGCGTGCTGTAGGCCGGTCGGCTCCCTTCGGAGACGAGATCCTCCCCGGCAGCAAAATACCTGTCTTTGACGATGATCGCTCTGAGATGACTTTCCTCTTCAGCCGACAGCACATCTCGGCTTCCAAGATTCAACAGCAGGGATTCAATCACGAGCCTGCCCGCCGATATCACAAGAGTTCCTGATCATTTCGATGCGACCTGTATTTTCTATAAGAATCAATGCCTAGCCCCGGGAACAATTGTCTTCATCTGTGATTTCTCCCTGGGATGCGCAGGAAAGAACATGGCTCGCTACTATTTCGATCTACACAATGGGGAAGGTCCGACTCGCGACGAGCACGGCACCGAGCTCAAATCTCGCGAAGACATTCCGAAAGAGCTGACCCGCATCCTGCTGGATGTGGCCCGCGACGAACTGCCCGCGGGTGATCGCATGACCATCGCCATCACCGTTCGCGACGAGAGCGGCGATCCGGTCACGGTTGCCAGCCTCGTCTTCAACAATGAATGGCTCGACGTCTTACGATAGCGGCCGCCGTTTAAGGGCTGCCGCGGTCACTCCTACGCATCAATCCGACTCGGTCGATGGGCGCGACGCTAAGACCCGCCTTCATAGCCGGCAATTAAATTTGACATAGTCTTTTGATTGCTTTGCGTGCGATCGACGGCCATTCACAGGGCCGGCATCCTTATCGCGGCTATTTGGCGATTTCTTCGAGAATGAGCCGGATTTCCGCGAGCGGCCTACGGCTTTCATCGAAGAGTTCCACCGACATCATATTCAAAGGTGCAGTCGGCAAGCCTTCGGTGGCCATCTCCGCCAACACGCGCCGCGCCTCCGCTTTCGCGGCTTCGATGGATTCAAAATCATAGGCCGTCTCGGTCGTCCCGGCGCCATCACGATCGAAAAGTTGAAAGTAGAATTTCGGCACGGCATATCCCCCGCTAGATAACCCTAACGGACCGGCGGACAACATGTTCCGCCGGAACGGGTTTCAGGTCGTGCGCACCGTCAAAAGGCGCCGGCTTCCGGAGAGGCCATTTCCTCGATACCGTCGACGCGGTCGGGATAGAAGGCGAGATGATCCTTGATGTTGCTGACCGCGGCATTCGGCGCCTCGTAGGTCCAGACGGCATTCTTCGAGCGCTCCCCGCCCGGAATGATGCTGTAATAGGAGGCGTCGCCCTTATAGGGGCAATGGCTGCTATGGTCGGTGCGTTGAAGCAGCGACATGTCCACATCCTTGCGCGGAATATATTGCACCGGCGGATAGGAGGCCTCGCACAGCGTCAGCGCATCGTGCGTATCGGCAATCGTCTTGCCGCCGAGCGTGACGACGACGCGGGAGGGATTGTGCTCGACGGTGATCGGATGATCCGGCCCCGGAATCTTGAACGACTTATCTGACATGGGGTTCGTCTCCAGGAGATATCGATCGCATGGAGATAGGGCGGGCATGCCGCCAGCCCAAGGCCTCGAACGCAGCTTTCCCTGAAATGCTGCGCGCCCTTAGAACTCGAAACGCGGCGATACAAAGCTCAGCATCGCCGTTTTCGGCGCCGCCGGCCAGTGTCGCGCAAGCGCATCCGCAACTGTTTCGACCAGCCTGGCGATGTCGTCGCCGGCGGAGACGTGCAGGGCCTCGACAACGATCAGCACCGAGTGCGTCGTCTCCCGCACCGCCGAAAGCCCGCTCTGCCGGTTCGTCCAGCGCCGTGCATGTGCCCTGTCCTCCGCGTCTGCAAAGATCACTTCGTTCGTCTCCGGATGCTCGCTTTCGCCGGCGAAAGTCAGATAGGTCTCGTCACCCTTGGCTCGCCGGACCTCGAGATCGCCAGCGATCTTTTCAGTGTCGAAGACGGCGATCGGAATGGCGAAGGCGAGCGAAATCGAATTGCAGAGATCGATGAGCGGATGCAGGCGCGGCAGCGCATGTTCCTGGCGGAAGCGGCGCAGTAGCGCCTCGGAAGCGCAGCGATATTGCGTCGGCTTCAGGCCCATGCGGGAAAAGCCGCGCCGCCAGGCCTGGATTTCGGGGAATTCGCCTTCCTGCGCTTTGGCCAGCCGGGCCTCGGCGATTGCGCTGAAGCTTGCGATCGCCGCCTCGACATCGGCATCCGCATGGATGCCTTCGGAATGGAGCGCGCCGGCGCGAAGCTCCGGAAAGGCCTGCCACATGGCACGGGAATGGCTGAACTGCATGGTCTATCTTCCCCCGGCAGGTTTCAATGAACGGCTCCCGGCAAAGGCAAGCCCGAGCACGGCCGCAAGTACGCAGGCGATGCCGGCGATCTGGCTGAGCCCGACCGGCTCGCCAAGGATGATGACGGCAAGCATGACGGCGGAAACCGGCGCCAGCGCCGTGAAGAGCGCGGCCTCCGTGCCGCTCACTCTTTCTGCCCCCGCATACCACAGCAGAAATCCGCCGACGGTCGGCACCAGCGCATAATAGACGACGGCGGCGACAGCGCTTGCTGAAATGCCATCTGCGAAAGGCGCTTCGAAAATAGCCGGGATGGCGGCAACGATGAAGCCGATGCCGGCCATCAGCGTCGACAGGGTAAGCGGCGCAACCTCCGTCTTCAGCTTTTTATTCAGCAGGATGAACAGCCCTTCGCAGACGACGGCGCAGAAGATCAGCGCATTGCCGGCCAATGATCCGCCGGCCGCATCCGGCGTGAAGGCGATCGACAGCACGCCTGATGTCGCAAGCGCCACGGCGAGAAGCAGGGCACGCTGCGGCCGTTCGCGCAGCAGCAGGATGGAGATTGCTGCCGACACCACCGGCAGCGTGCCGATAATGACGCCGGCATCGGCCGCCGAGGTCAGGCTGAGGCCGGAGATCAGCAGCGTCGTGTAACCAACACTGCCGGCCCCGGCCTGAATGATGAGGATGAGGCGGTCATGCCGGGAAAACCTCGGCAGCCGCGCGCCGGTCGCCCGCATTAGCAGGAGAAGGACAGGAAAGGCGATAGCGAAGCGCAATGCGGTGGCGCTGAACGGCGGCAGGCCCGAAGCGATCAGCTTGCTTGCGATCACAGTGCTTCCGACCGTCAGCATCGCCAGCGCCAGATAGACATAACCTTGAACCTGCCTCGACATTCAGCGTCTCCTGTTGCCTGCGCCGAGAAAACAGCAGGAGCCTGTCGGGGTCTTGAACGAAATTGCAGGTGCAAAGCAGCCGCTCAGAGAAAGGCGCCGGCATAGAGACGCGGCGACAGGCCGTATTTGCGCACGAAGACCCGCGTCATGTGGCTCTGGTCGGCAAAGCCGCTGGCAAAGGCCGCTTCCGCAAGCGGCATGCCCTGAGCGATCATTCGTCGGGCGATATGGATGCGGGCCTGGACGAGATAGGCATGCGGCGTCAATCCGGTCGCCTTGGCAAAACCGCGCAGCACCTGGAAACGGCTGAGCCCGCTTTCCCTGGAGAGATCGTCAAGCGAGACGGCGGCAAGCGGATCGTCGTCGATCAGGTTTCGAGCCGCGCGGATCGACGCCGGCACCAGTGGCCGCTCTTCGGTACCAGAGCGCTCCCGCATAACATCGGCGACGAGTTGCAGAAGCAGTTCGTCGCAGAGCAACCCCTCCGCCGTCCCGCCGCCGGTCACCGCGCCAAACAGCATTTCGAAGCGGGCGGCGATCGCCGCATTGCGGATAACGGGATGCGGGATTTCCGATCGCCCTACCCCGCTTTCGGTGATCTCTCGTGACAGACCGCTGACGATGGCGGGATCGAAATAGAGGATGCGCCACGACCGCCCCTCGCCGATCGGCGCGCCGTCATGCACTTCGTTCGGATTGACCGTGATGATGTCGCCGGCCTCTGCCTCCACCATGCCGCGGCCGCTGAGCGACGACTGCGCCCCGGCGGAAATCAAACCGATGCCGAACTGCTCATGCGTATGCCGCGCAAAGCTGTGATGCGTTTCCGCTTCTACCGCTTCGACGCCTGCCAGCGCCGAGCGCAGCATCCTGAACTGATTTTTCGCCATTGTCTGCCCGCAGGTCCGATCGCCGGACACTCTGCCAGCCACAGCGAGATGACGCAATCATTGCGGCCAAACCGGCTGCTTAGAAGAACTCGTCGAGCAGCTGGTAGTAAGCGAGCCTTGCCGGATCCGTGGCCGGCATGCCGTAGCGATCAAGGAAGGGCTGCACCAGCGCCTCGCCGAAATTGTGGGCGATGCTGCGGCAGGCGAGCGCGATATCCTGATAGCGGTCGGCGACGCCGAGACGACTGCAGTCGATATAACCCGAAAATCCCTCTTCCGACGCGACGAAATTCGGCAGGCAGGCATCACCATGGATAACGACGAGATCCTCGCGACTGGGCTTCCCGCTTTCGAGTTCGGCAAACAGAGCCTCGGCACTCTTTCCAACCCGCGTCTCATCGAAATCGGTCTCATCGACGATGCCGGCCTGCATCCGCGCTTTTGCCGCCGCGACACGCCTCTCCAGCCGATGATCGAACGGGCAGGATGCGATCGGCAAGCGATGCAGGTCAAGAAGGGCTATAGCCAGCAGTTCGACCCGCGCAGGCGGCGTCAGCGCCGATGCGCTGGTGAGATCACTCCCGGGTAGCGCGCTGATCAGCAGCCGGTTGTGCACACCGTCGCTGTCCTCTGCAATGACATCAGGACAGGGCAGGCCGGAAGTCTGGAGCCAGCGAAGCCTCGCTGCTTCGTCAGCGAGTTCGCCAAAAGGACCGGCTTGTTCGACCTTCAAGTAAAGCGTCGGCAATCCGAGAGCTTCCAGCCGGAAGACGCTCGCGGCGGAACGGCCGAGCGCATCGCGTTCGAACCGGTAGCCGGCCAGACGGGCATCAAGCGCGCCCGCCGACGGCGGTTGATCCTCTTGGAAAATCGACATGATATCTAGGCCATTGATGCAGCCGCATTATCCCGACAGGGTGGGACAGCGCAAGCGGCACGATCAGTCAGCGCATATCGGTGCTCGACGCCTTCTCCGACCTCAATGAACGGTTTCGGCGGGCGCGGCTTCGAGAAGAATTTCGAAAGCCTCTTCCAGAGCAGCCACCAGAATATCGGTCAGCTCGTCGCCTTTGTTTTCCAGGAACAGCGCGCTGACGGCTTCGTCCTGACGCTCAAAGAAACGCTCGATTTCGTTCGACATATCATTGTCCTCTTCTTCACCGGATCATCACGGCCATGGGAGGAAGCTAGGCAGGGTTGCTTGCGCGTGGCTGTTGCCGGTGAGACGCAATCCAGGATCACGAGGACTAGTCACGAATTTCATATTTCGCATACTGACTGCGGGGGATCAATCCACCAACTTCGTGGGCAAACGACACGACTTTCGTCGCTTCCTCATCCACCTCGCAGCGGAAACGAACCTGGTACCAGCCCTTTACTGTGCCAAAGGCGGCATCTCTTACATCAAGGATGGTACCGGTTCGCAATCCAAAACTAGGCAATGCGGACGGGAAATAAGGCGGCGAACCGTGAACGAGTTGGCCCTGAAGCTCGGTGGTGCAAAGCGTGGCCACTCGCTCTTTGCGCGGAAGACCACTGACCGCAGTTTGCGCAAACAAACTGCCATCTTCCGTCCGTGAAAACAGAGTTTTTGCCTTGGGCAGATCGTCCTTAGCTATCACTTTCGGTTTCGCAGCCGTCTGCTGCTCCGGCCGCTTGGCCTCCTCGATGCTTGTATTGGCTTCGCCAGAGACGTCTGTCGGTGGCCCATTTCGCTCTGGGGAAACGTCAGTCGTCGCGACCTCAGGAAGCATCACGTCGTCCGGCACCGGTTTTGACGGAGGCTCCTCAGTTTTTGGTTTTTCTGCAGCAGTCTTTGTCGGCATCTGCGCCGGTTCGGCATCGTGCTGCGGCGGAGTTGTTGCGGGTTTGGTTTCGCCCTGAGGAGAATTTCCCGCCAGCGACTTTTCGGGGCCGCTATTCCTGTCGCCAAACTCGATGACAGGGCTCAGAGTCGGCATAGGCCTCGGCTTAGCTTGCTCGGGAGTCTTACTGGCCGGCGGAGGCGGAGGCGGCGGAGGTGGTGGCGGCGGAGGTGGCGGTGGAGGCGGTTCCTTCTTCACCTCTTCCGGCGGCTTCGGCTCCGGTGGCTTTTCCTTGGGCTCCGGCTTCTTCTCCTCCGGCGGCGGGACGAGCTCCACCTTCACAGTCTCGTCTTCGACAGGTTTCGGCTCGATCTTCGGCAGCCCAAAGATGAGAAGAGCAATGATAGGAATGTGCGCAACAACGGACGCGACGACGCCCCAGCGGATTTCAGGCCGCTGCTTTCCCGTTTCGTGCTGCGCTTCCGCCGGCTCTACGTCTTCTTCTGTCACAGCAGCGATGTGGCCTCTAAAGCCGGCAGCATCAAGCCACAAAAGAAAAAAACCGCGTGATCGAGCAGCGATGAGGGTTATTGGTCGGCCGCTCCATCGTCGGCCACCAGATTGTGCTCCTGCCATTCATCTTGCGGAATGGCGTCACCGACGAGAAAGGCGAAGGACACGACCTTGCCGGAGCCGGCATCAAGCTCACATTTGAACTGGATGTTGTACCACTTGCGTTTGCTGCGGAAGGCGCCGCCCTTCACCTCGACGCTATTGCCACTGACCTTCTCCGCCGCCATCGCATAGGGCGCAAGCGTATCGGGCGCCATGGCCGGCTGCGCCCGGCGCACCTGCTCCAGCGCCTCGAGGTCACAGAGCTGCAGATTGCGCTCACTGCCGGCAAGACCACGCAGCGCCTCGCGGGCGCGGCGGCTGCGCGGATCGGCAAGGACCTTGTCGGAAAACAGCTGTCTTGCCTCGACGAATTCCATCGGCTTTGGCACCGGCAAAGTGATCGGTGCCACTGAAGGCATTGCCGCAGCAGGCGGATTATTTGCAACCGGCGCCGCCGGCTCGGCTTCGGGTTTTGCCGCCTCAGGCTTTGCCTGTTCCGGCGAAGGCGTCTTGGCGGGCTCGGGCATTTTCAGCGATTCCGCGGCCTGCGGGACGATCTCCACCGAGAGACCGTCATCCGGCAACGGCAACGGCGGCTCGGCCTTCGGCAACAGCAGCAGAAGGAGCAGGATCGCGATGGCATGCAGCGCGAACGACGCCGCAGCGCCCCGCTGGATCCCGTCATCCCATTTGCCCGCCGCCAGTTCCATCGGTCAGCAAGCGGCGGTCGGACGATCGATGACGATCATGAAACTGAGGAGCGCTTTCATCATGAGCTTGCCGAAAAGTCGGGCCGCAGCCTGCCGCGGAAATTGAAGCACGCCGCGACACTGCCAGCGCAGCCAATGCTCCGCAACCTTCAAGATCGACAATCGCCGTTTCCGGCTACCCGAGCGAGCCGATGAGATCCCGGTAGGCGGCCTCCGGGAATGCCTTCAGCGTCTCCGTGCGGACATTGCCGCCCATCGCCAGCGAAAGGGTAAAATGCGCCATGACGGCGTCATCTGGCGCCTCGCAGACGGCGACCATGTCGTGCCCGCCCATCGTCAGAAAGAACTGGTTGAAGGAGCCGCCGACGCTGGCGAGCAATTTCTTCGCCGCATCGAGCCGTTTTGCCGAGTCGCGCACATTGCGGATGCCCTGATCCGTCCAATTGATCAAAAGAATGTAAGTGGTCATGTCGCACCTCCCAGAGCATGATGCCGAAAAGTGTCAGCGGTTTTCGGACGACGTCATGCTCTATTTCTTTGATGTGGATCCGGATTCAGATTTTAGGCCCGTCAGGCCTGAAATCACCCGGATCTAGCGGAGGATTAGTTCACGCAGTCACACGGCGACCCTCGGTCGCGCGTTGCGATCGATGCCTTCCCCCGTGGCCGGATTATAGGCTTGTCACCATAGAGGGACAAGAAAGACACCGGGGATCATTGGTATTAATCACGAAAAGCAAAAGCCGGGCGCGAAGCCCGGCTTTTCCAATCAGAACGACGTGGCCGAAGCCTTAGCTGTCGAGGAAGCTTCTCAGCTTTCTGGAGCGGCTCGGATGCTTCAGCTTGCGCAGCGCCTTCGCCTCGATCTGGCGGATACGTTCGCGGGTGACCGAGAACTGCTGGCCGACTTCTTCGAGTGTGTGATCCGTGTTCATGCCGATGCCGAAGCGCATGCGCAGCACACGCTCTTCGCGCGGCGTCAGCGAGGCGAGAACACGGGTCGTCGTTTCGCGCAGGTTCGCCTGGATGGCGGCGTCGATCGGCAGCAGCGCGTTCTTGTCCTCGATGAAGTCGCCGAGATGCGAATCCTCTTCGTCACCAACAGGGGTTTCGAGCGAGATCGGCTCCTTGGCGATCTTCAGGACCTTGCGGACCTTTTCGAGCGGCATGGCCAGCTTTTCGGCCAGTTCTTCCGGCGTCGGCTCGCGGCCGATCTCGTGCAGCATCTGGCGCGATGTCCGGACGATCTTGTTGATCGTCTCGATCATGTGCACCGGAATGCGGATCGTGCGAGCCTGGTCGGCGATCGAACGGGTGATCGCCTGACGGATCCACCATGTCGCATAGGTCGAGAACTTGTAGCCGCGGCGGTATTCGAACTTGTCGACCGCTTTCATCAGGCCGATATTGCCTTCCTGAATGAGGTCGAGGAACTGCAGGCCGCGGTTCGTATACTTCTTGGCGATGGAGATGACCAGGCGAAGGTTCGCTTCGACCATTTCCTTCTTGGCGATGCGCGCTTCGCGCTCGCCCTTCTGCACCATATGCACGATGCGGCGGAATTCCGAGATCGAGATACCAGTCTCGGTCGCCAGATTCTGGATTTCCTGGCGGATGTCGCGGATCGTCGTGTTTTCGCCCCTGGCGAATTCCTTCCAGCCGCGGGCGGCCAGATTGCCGATCGACTTCATCCAGTTCGGATCAAGTTCGGCGCCCTGATACTGCTCCAGGAAAGAGTCGCGCTTGACGCCGTAGGATTCGGCCAGACGCAGCAGGCGGCCCTCGTTGGAAACGAGGCGCTTGTTGATGTCGTAGAGCTGCTCGACCAGGGCGTCGATGCGGTTCTGGTTCAAGGACAGAGATTTGACGGCCTTGATCAGCTCATCTTTGAGTTCCTTGTAACGGCGCTCCTGGGCGGTGGACAGCGTGCCGGAAGCCGACAGGCGCTGCTCGACCTGCTGGTCCTGCAGCTTGCGCAGCTTCTTGTAGGTCTCGGCGATCGTATCCAGCGTCTCCATCACCTGCGGGCGAAGCTCGGCTTCCATTGCCGCCAGCGAAAGGTTGGATTCGTCCTCGTCCTCTTCCTCCTCCTCGGCAGGCAGGCCTTCGCCGCCGACATCGGTGATGTCGTCGTCGCCGGAGCGGGCGCGGCGGGTCTTTTCCTTCTCTTCTGCTAACTTGCGATCGGCTTCGATCTTCTCCGGGCTCTGGAACTGCGGCGCAGCCTTGGCTTCAGGGCCGGAATAGGTCGTTTCGAGATCGATGATCTCGCGCAGCAGCGTCGTGCCTTCGTTGAGTTCGTCGCGCCAGATGATCAGCGCCTGGAAGGTCAGCGGGCTCTCACAGAGGCCCGCGATCATCGTCTCGCGGCCGGCCTCGATGCGCTTGGCAATCGCGATTTCGCCCTCGCGGGACAGAAGCTCGACCGAGCCCATCTCGCGCAGGTACATGCGAACCGGATCGTCGGTACGGTCGGTCGGTTCTTTCTTCTTGGCGGCCGCCAGCGCCGTGCCGCTCGAAGGCGCGAGTTCGCCGCCTTCGCTCTCCTCGTCGCTGCCGGCGTCATCGTCATCGCTGCTGCCGGAAGCACCGGCTTCCTCGGCTTCCTCGTCCTCGATGACGTTGATGCCCATGTCGGACAGCATCGACATCGTGTCTTCGATCTGCTCGGACGTCACTTCTTCGGACGGCAGGACTGCGTTGAGCTCGTCCATGGTCACATAGCCGCGCTTCTTGGCGGCTTTGATCATCTTCTTGACCGCGTCGTCGGAAAGATCGAGAAGAGGGCCGTCGCTTGCGCCGTCGCGTTCGACTTCCGCGTCTTCGTTCTCTTTGACCTTGGTTGCCATTTATATCGTCGCCTTCCTGACGCTATCCAATCTCGCTACGGTGAACGGGCTGTCTCAGGGCCTGACGCGCCGCACGCGCCGCCCTCGAATCACCTTTGCCCACCTAACGGGATGACATTTAAAGCCTGATTAACCACGATTACCGGCACCGGACAGCAAAGCTTTCTTGCTCTTGGATTTCCGGCCATGGTTGCGCGATCCGCCTTGACCCAGTTCACCATTCAACAAGTCGAACGGTGATTCCCACATTTTTTGTTCTCGTCAAGCTTTTCCGGAAAAAAAGCCCACAAAAATACGGAAAAAGCCTTATCCACAGGCTTTGAACCGCGGCAGCGATTGCGAACCCTTATTTAAGATGCGGCGAACAAAAGACAAGGGCAGCAAATATTTTGCCCGCCGCACCAGTCGTTTCCACCACTTTCGCAGTTGCGCCGAGGATCTGTTCGCCATTGCCTGACGGATATCGGCTAACGCGCCGCGCCGTCATACGCCTTCACCGTCAGCGCGCCGATATCGACCGCGGGAATGCAGCGCAGATTGATAGAAGCCATTGCCGCGCCGTTCGGACCCACAGCCTCGCCGAACGGTGCGATGCCGCAATTGGCGCAGAAGTGATGCCGGATGACATGCCGGTTGAAAGTATAGGTCGAGACATTGTCCTCCGGCGTTTTCAGCACCAGCTTCTCGCGCGGCACGAAGGCGAGAAGTCCGCCGCGCCTGCGGCAAAGCGAACAATTGCAGTCGAGCGCCTCGGTGAATTCGCCTTCGACCTCGAAAGCCACGTTGCCGCAATGGCAGCTTCCTTCATAGAGCATGTCGTCTCCTCACATCCAGTCCATCACAACCTTGCCGGAATTGCCCGACCGCATCGCCTCGAAGCCGTCGCGGAAATCGTCGATGCCGATCCGGTGGGTGATGATGGGCGCGAGATCGAGGCCGCCTTGGACGAAGGCGATCATCTTGTACCAGGTCTCGAACATCTCGCGGCCGTAGATGCCCTTGAGATTGAGCATCTTGAAGATCACCTTGTTCCAGTCGATTTCGAAGCCCGCCGGCGCGATGCCGAGGATGGCGATCTTGCCGCCATTGTTCATCTTGTCGATCATGTCGCGGAAGGCAGGTGCGGCCCCCGACATTTCGAGCCCGACGTCGAAACCCTCCGTCATGCCGATCGCCTTCATCACGTCGGCGAGGTTTTCCTTCGATGCGTCGACGACGTGGTCGATGCCGAGCTTGCGCGCCAGCTCCAGCCGGTGCGGATTGATATCGGTGATGACGACCTTGCGGGCGCCGGATCGTTTGGCGACGAGCGCGCCCATGATGCCGATCGGCCCGGCGCCGGTGACGAGCACGTCCTCACCGACGAGATCGAAGGAAAGCGCGGTGTGCACGGCATTGCCGAACGGATCGAAGATCGCGGCGATCTCGTCGGAAATATCATCCGGGATCGGCACGACATTGCTTTCCGGAATGCAGACGAACTCACCGAACGAACCCGGGCGGTTGACGCCGACACCGAGCGTGTTGCGGCAGAGATGCCCCCTGCCCGCCCGGCAGTTGCGGCACTTGCCGCAGACGATATGCCCCTCGCCGGAGACCCGCTCGCCGATATGATAGCGGGTGACCGCCGAACCGATCTCGGCGATCTCGCCGGAGAATTCATGGCCAACCACCATCGGCACCGGAATGGTCTTCTGCGCCCACTGGTCCCAGTTCCAGATATGGACGTCAGTGCCGCAGATCGCCGATTTCTTCACCCGGATAAGCACGTCGTTCGGCCCGACCTCGGGCATCGGCACATTCTCCATCCAAAGCCCGACCTCGGGTTTTGCTTTGACCAGCGCCTTCATCATGTTCGACATCGACAATATCCACCCTTACTTGGCGCCCGACTTTGCTATCCCCTCTTCTCCCCAGCGGGGAGAAGGTGCCCGTAGGGCGGATGAGGGGGCGACACGGCACGCCGTCAAACTCAGATCACACCCAGTTCCCGCCCTGCCTCGGCAAAGGCCGCGATCGCCCGCTCCACATCCACTCGCGAATGCGCCGCCGACATCTGCGTGCGGATGCGGGCCTGGCCTTTCGGCACGACGGGGAAGGAAAAGCCGATCACATAGATCCCCTTCTTCAGCATCAGGCTTGCCATATCCTGGGCGAGTTTGGCATCGCCAAGCATGACGGGGATGATCGGATGGCCTTCGCCGGCGAGCGTGAAGCCGAGCTTGGTCATTTCGCTGCGGAAGAGATCGGCATTGTCCGAAAGCCGCTTGCGCAGGGTATCGCCGTCTTCGATGAGGTCGAACACCTTGAGCGAGGCGGCGGCGATAACGGGCGCCAGCGTATTCGAGAACAGATAGGGCCGCGAGCGCTGCCGCAGCCACTCCACAACCTCGGCCTTCGCCGAAGTATAACCGCCCGAGGCGCCGCCGAGCGCTTTGCCGAGCGTGCCGGTGATGATGTCGATCCGGCCCTCGACGCCGCAATATTCCGGCGACCCACGGCCGTTCTTGCCGACGAAGCCGACAGCATGGCTGTCATCGACCATGACCATCGCGCCGTATTTCTCGGCAAGATCGCAGACGCCGCCGAGATTGGCGATGATCCCGTCCATCGAGAAGACACCGTCGGTGGCGACCAACTTGAAGCGGCTGCCTTCGGCCTTCTTCAGCTCTTCTTCGAGCGCTGCCATATCGTTGTTGGCGTAGCGGAAGCGCTTGGCCTTCGAAAGCCTGACGCCGTCGATGATCGAGGCGTGGTTCAGCGCGTCGGAGATGATCGCGTCCTCTTCCGACAGCAGCGTCTCGAACAGGCCGCCATTGGCGTCGAAGCAGGATGAATAGAGGATCGTGTCTTCCATGCCGAGGAAGGAGGAGATGCGCGTCTCGAGCTGCTTATGCTCTTCCTGCGTGCCGCAGATGAAACGCACCGAGGCCATGCCATAGCCGTATCGGTCGAGCGCCTGCTTGCCGGCCTCGGCCAGTTCCTCGTTGTCGGCAAGGCCGAGATAGTTGTTGGCGCAGAAATTCAGCACCCGCTCGCCGGTGGAAATCGCGATCTCGCCCGCCTGCTTGGAGCTGATGACGCGCTCGGATTTGTAGAGACCGGCATCCTTCAGCGCCGAAATCTCGTTGCTGAGATGGGAGAGAAATTGCGAGGTCATGGACGGCCTTTCCCAGAGATTTCCCTACAGCGCCGCGCGTCTTATCAGACGCGCAAAGGACGCTGTTACACTTTTAATCTGCGCATCGTGCTTTCCAAAAATCGATTCCGATTTTCGGGCCGATGCGCTACCGCCGGGTTAGCATATTGCCGCCGGCTTGTCTTCTCAGCGCTGGACCGAGATCAGCAGGAACATCGGCCGGTCCATCTCCTCCGCCCAGTCTGGATTGTCTTGGAGCTCATCTTCGTTCGGGCTCCACTCCTCGACATGGCGAATGGCAAAACCGGCCGCGATCAAGGTGTTGAGCGTCGTGCCGAGCTTGCGATGCTGTTTGACGACACCCTTGGCGAGCCAGTCGGTGGTGCGCGGACCTTCGACGGAATAGCGGTCGAGCGGCCAGATACGCCGCCCCTCGGCATCGGTTGCCCAGGCGGGATTGGTCGGCGCCATGAAGATCGGATGTTCGATGGTGAAGACGAATTGCGATCCCGGCAAAAGCGCGCGATAGACGGTCGCGGCGAGACCGGCGAAACCCTCGATATAATGCAGCGCCAGCGAGCTATAGGCGAAATCGAAGGAGGCTTGAGCAAGCCTGAGATGCTCGAGATCGGCGATCTCGTAGGTGATCGCTGCTTCAGTCATATCTGCCCTCGCTCTGGCGATCATCTTTTCCGAGATGTCGAGCGCCAGCACGCTTGCAGCACCCTGGCTCACGGCAAAACGCGAAAACCAGCCGAAGCCGCAGCCGAGATCGACAACACGCTTGCCGGAAAGATCGGGCAGCAAGGCGCGCACCGCCGGCCATTCGGATGCTCCGTCGAGCCCGTGAACGGATCGTCTCATGCCGCTATATCCGGCGAAGAATTCCGGTCGGTCGTAGATATTCTGGGCCATCGGCGCTCCTCCTTTAGAGGCAAGCATCTACCATGCCCCCTCGCCCGATCTCAAGGATCAGACCAGTCCGCTCAGCCGTTGTCCTGCGCCAGGATGATCTCCAAAAAGGCATCGCCGTAGCGTTCGAGCTTCGCCTGCCCGACGCCTGATATGGCGAGCAATTCCTTGCGGCTGCGTGGCTTCTCCGTGGCAAAGGCGATCAGCGTCGTATCGGGAAAGACGACATAGGGCGGCACGCCGAGCGATTTCGCAATCGCCATGCGCTCGGCCCTGAGCGCCTCGAAGAGACTGCCGTCGGCGCCCGATAATCCCGATTTGCGCTCGCTGCGCTCCGCCTTCTTCGTGCGCCGTTCCGAGGCCGGCCGGTCCTTGCGGAAGAACACCTGCCGCTCGTGCTTGAAGACGGAGCGCGCCTCCGGCTCGAGCTTCAGCGCCCCGAAGGCCTCGTGGTCGACGCGGATCAATCCCATGGCGAGCAACTGGCGGAAGACCGACTGCCAGACGCGCGCTGGAATATCCTTGCCGGCGCCAAAGACCGGCATTTCGGCATGGCCGAAACGTTCGGTCTTTTCGTTGACGTTGCCGAGGAGGACATCGACGACATGGCCAGCGCCGAAACGCTCGCCGGTGCGGTAGACCGCCGCCAGCGCCTTGATCGCCGCCTCCGTGCCCTCCCAGGTCTCGACCGGCTTCAGGCAGGTGTCGCAATTGCCGCATTGTCCGGCATGCGCCTCGCCGAAATGGGCAAGGATTGCCTGGCGGCGGCAGGAGGCGGTCTCGCAGATCGCCAGCAATGCGTTGAGCTTGGCGCGCTCGACCCGCTTGATCTCGGCGGCGGCACTGCCCTCGTCGATCATCCGGCCGCGCTGGATGACGTCGGCCATGCCATAGGCCATCCAGACCTCAGACGGCAGGCCGTCGCGTCCGGCGCGGCCTGTCTCCTGATAATAGGCTTCCACCGAACCCGGCAGGTCGAGATGGGCGACATAACGCACGTTCGGTTTGTCGATGCCCATGCCGAAGGCGACGGTGGCGACCAGGCAAAGGTTCTCTTCTTTCAGGAAGGCATCCTGATTGGCGTCACGAACCGCCCTGTCCATGCCGGCATGATAGGCGCGCGCGCGGATGCCCTGCCCGTTCAGCCATTCGGCGGTATCCTCGACCTTGGCGCGCGACAGGCAATAGACGATGCCACTGTCGCCCTTGTGGCCGGACAGGAACCGCAACAGCTGTTGGCGCGGCTGGTCACGCTCGACGATCTCGTAGGCAATATTCGGTCGGTCAAAGCTGGTGGTGAAGATCCGGGCTGTATCCAAACCCAGCCGCTCGATCATGTCGTCACGCGTATGCGGATCGGCCGTCGCCGTCAGCGCCACCCTGGGCACACCGGGATATTGCTCGCCGAGCCGGCCGAGTTCGCGATATTCCGGTCGGAAATCATGGCCCCATTGCGAGACGCAATGGGCCTCGTCGATGGCAAACAGCGCGATCTTCTCGTTGGCGATCAGCTCGCGGAAACCATCGGTCAAAATGCGCTCGGGCGTCACGTAGAGAAGGTCGAGCTGGCCTGCCGAAAGCGCGCGGCGAACCTCGACGAACTCCTCGCGCGACAGCGAGGAATTAAGTGCTGCGGCGCGGATGCCGAGCTGCTTCATCGCCTCCACCTGATCGCGCATCAGCGCAATCAGCGGCGAAACGACGATGCCGACGCCGTCGCGGCAGAGTGCCGGGATCTGGAAACACAGGGATTTGCCGGCGCCCGTGGGAAAGAGCACGACCGCATCGCCGCCGGAGACCATATGCTCGACCACCTGCTGCTGCTTGCCGCGGAAGGAGGAATAGCCGTAGACTTGCTTGAGGATATCGAGCGGCGAGCGGCCGGAAGAAAACAGCGCGCCGGAAGCCGAAAAGCCCGGTTCGTTTCGTTCGGTCAGCGACATCAGTGGTTCGCCGCTCCTTTGACGCGGCCGGAAAGCACGCCGAAGCCATCGATGATGGCCTCCTGGTTCTCAAGGCGCACCCCTTCAAAATGCACTTCCTGCTGCGCGCGCATCAGTTGAACGATCGCCTCGCCGTCGCCGGCTTCGGTTGCCAGCGCGATCTCGCGCTCGAGCTCGATCTTCTGCCGGCGTAGCGCCTTCGCTCGCTTGTGGGAGGCCAGCGCCTGGCGGTATCCCTCACGCGCATCTTCCATCGCCGCCTCCTCGGTCGCGATCCACAGCCGGGCATTGCGCACCTGTTGGTCGAGGCTCTTGATGAGCGGGCCGAAGCCTTCGAATTCCAGTCTTTCGGTCAGATATTCGCGCGTCAGATGCGGGCCGGCGACGGCCGCGGCTGCTCCCAGCATCGCCGACCAGAGCCGCTGCAGCTCGCGGCTGTCATATTCAATCGCGGCTATTTCGTCATAATCGTCGATCATCAGCGAAGGGTGATTGACGACGGTCAGCGCCAGCACGCATTCGCGCAGCGCCGTATTGTTCTGGTGGCCGCGCACGGGGCCTGAGCGGGCGAGCCTTTCTGAAATGACGCTGGGGCTTTTCGGCCCTGCCTTGCCCGCATTGTCGCGGCCCGTCCGGTAATTGCCATTGCCGTTGAAGCCGCCGCGGCGATCGCCATTGTTGCGGTTCTGGAACTGCGGCTGGAAGAAGGCGTTCAGCCGATCGCGAATATCCTGCTGGTAGTGGCGACGCACATTCTCGTCTGCGATGACGGCGACCAGTTGCTTCAGCCGCGCCTCGAGCTCGGCGCGCGCCTCCGGCGTGTCGAACTTGCCGGTGTTGACCTCCCGGCTCCACAGCATCTCGGAGAGCGGCTTTGCCTGGCTCATTACCTTGTCGAAAGGCGCGCGCCCGTCATCGCGCACGAGATCGTCGGGATCCTTGCCGTCGGGCAGAAGCGCGAAGCGAACAGAACGCCCGGGCTTCAGATGCGGCAGCGCCAGTTCGGCGGCGCGATTGGCCGCGCGGATGCCGGCGCCGTCGCCGTCGAAGCAGAGCATCGGCTGCGGCACCATCTTCCACAGCAACTCGAGCTGGTTTTCGGTGAGCGCCGTGCCGAGCGGCGCGACGGCATTCTCGATGCCCGCCTGATGCAGCGCGATCACGTCCATATAGCCTTCGACGGCAATAATGGTGCCGGTCGCATTATCGTCCTGAGGGTCGCCGCGGCCCGGTCCCTGGATCGCGCGCCGCGCACGGGCGAAATTGTAAAGGACATTGCCCTTGTGGAAGAGCTCCGTCTCGTTGGAGTTCAGATATTTCGCCGGCGCGTCAGCCGACATGGCGCGGCCGCCGAAAGCGATCACCTTTTCCCGCGACGACAGGATCGGGAACATGATGCGGTCGCGGAAACGATCGTAGGAAACCGGCACGTTTTCATGGACAACCAGACCGCAGGCCTCGATCTGATCCTTGGAGACACCCTTGCCGGCGAGGAATTCCTTGAGCGCATTGCGGCTGTCGGGTGCATAGCCGAGACGGAAGGTCTCGATGGTGCGCCCCGTCAATCCGCGGTCGCGCAGATAGGCGCGCGCCCTCGCCCCATTCGACGTCTGCAGCTGATCCTGGAAAAATTGCGTCGCCATTTCCATGACGTCGATCAGCGAGCCGCGCTCTTTCTCGCGCTTCTCCATCACAGGATCGGCCAGTGGCATCGGCACGCCGGCCATATCGGCGATCTGCTGCACCGCCTCGGGGAAACTCAGGCCCTCCAGCTCGGTGAGAAAGCGGAAATGGTCGCCGGTGACGCCGCAGCCGAAGCAGTGATAGCGGCCCTTTCGGTCCTCGCAATGGAAGCTCGGCGATTTCTCGCCGTGGAACGGGCAGCAGGCCCAGTAATCGCCGCGCGACACGTTTGTCTTGCGCTTGTCCCAGCTGACGCGACGCGCAATCACGTTCGAAATCGGAACGCGGTCGCGAATATCATCGAGAAAGGTGTTGGAAAAGCGCATTTATACCTCTTGATCAGCCTTCATATAAGCTGCTTTGCCGCTCCACGCCATGAAACTTGTCATGAAAACCCGCTATTCACAGGCTATGCGGCCATCATTGCCGCCTCCGGTTATCCAATCAACAACGCGTTATCGCCCCCTGCGACAGGGTGCGACATTATTGTCCCTTCGGAGCCGGAATTCTGCCGTCAGAAAAGCTTGAGCAGGAGCGGCGACCTCTAACAGAGTTGAGAGAAAGTCTTTTGGAAACAAAAGATTATCCCCTCAGATGATTGCTTCTCATCATCCCTAGCGCCACCTCCCGAGGGTCCGCTTCGACGCCTCCCAAACCGCCGATTCCGGCAATTATTATTTTTTTGTAATTTGAATAAGCCGCCGCGCCGCAATAGGTTCGATCTCAACAAAGCGATCCCCGAGCGAAGCACCATCCCTACCCCCGGCGCCGCTTCGCAAGGGTGCCTTTGCAAATACCCTCCGGCTTGGGCTTCGGCCCTGCGTGCCGGTGGACGCAAAGAGCAAGAAGGCAGGAGCGCCCCCAGCTCCTGCCTTCTTAAATTTTTGGCTCTCCTGCGACAACTCTCCCTTTAAAATTAACCGCTTATCGATAAAATCGTTGACAGGCGGCGCTTGCATGAAAGATGTATGCGCCGAACTCCCTGGACCTCTCCAAATGGCTTTTACCGCGGATAATCTTGCAGCAGACGATCGCTTTCTCGCTGCCATCCTCCATTGCGCCGATCAGATGCTCGCCATCTATCGCGAGAGCCCGCGCATCGCTTCGATCTTCGCCGCGCAGCAGCGCTGGCTGATGGCCCATGCCGGCTTTGCGCTTCACTACGGTTATTCCGACGACGGGAAGAGCGGCGGCCTCTATTCCGGCCGCTTCATCGATTTTGCGGTCAGGAACAACATCGCCAGCCGCAACACGGCCGCGGCCTTCATGCAGGAAATGCTGGCCTATCGCTTCCTGCGACCGGTTCCCGGCCCCGATAAGCGCACACGCTACCTCGAGCCCACCGAAATCGCCGAGCAGCATTTCACCCGATGGCTCGTAGCCCATATGATGATCCTCGACAGCCTCGACGGCGGTGAGCGCGCCGATAAGATCACCGCCAACCCCTCGGCGATGATGGCAGCGATCCAGCCACCGATTGCGAGGGCGATCATAGGAAGTGAAGCGGTGCGTAATCCGGGCGCCACCTTCAACCTCTTCAACTGGGCAAATTCCGGCGGGCTGGTGATGGACTACCTGATCTCGCGCCTTCCCGAATTTCCAAGGACGGCGGACCGCGTCGTGCTTGGCCCTCTGTCGCTCAGGGAAATCCGCGAACAGTTCATGATCTCCAACACCCATCTGAAGCGGCTTCTGATGCAGGCAGCGACCATGGAGAGTATCGGCTGGACCGAACCCTCCCGCAAGGGCGACTTCTGGCTGTCGGCCCATTTCATCCGCGAATATTGGAATTATCAGGCGGCGAAATTCGCCATCATCGATGCCGCCGCCGAAGCGGTGCTCGGGCCTGCGGTCCGTGACGAACCGCAGGCAAGACGGGTTATCTGAGGCTTATCCGTTCAACAGTTCCTTGACGGTCGCCGATGCCTTGGCGAAATCCATCTGGCCGGCATAACGCTCCTTCAGCGCCGCCATTACCTTGCCCATGTCCTTGGCGCCCGCGGCACCGGTCTCGGCGATGATCGCCGAGACATTGGCGCGCACTTCGCCGTCCGAAAGCTGCTTCGGCATGAAATCCTGGATGACGATGATTTCGGCGCGCTCCTTGGCGGCAAGCTCCGGCCGGGAATTCTCCTCGTAGATCTTTGCCGATTCGTCACGCTGCTTCACCATTTTGGCGAGAATCTGCAGGATCTCGTCGTCGCTCGCCTGCTCCTTACCGGTGCCGCGGTTGGCGATATCGCGGTCCTTGACCGCGGCCTGAATCAGCCGGACGGTGGAAAGCCGCTCCGCATTCTTGGCCTTCATCGCCTCTTTCAGCTGGGTGGCGAGTTGATCGCGCAGCATGGTCTTCACTCCTGTTTTGATGCCGCTTCATAAACCACGCTGATGCGGCGGATCAAATAAATTGCGCGGTCAGCGCGATAAAGCGCAGGAAAACGGCCGCGATCTCGGCTACAAAGATTGACGCTAAGCGATTGCGTGGCTATTTACCGCCACCTGCACCAAAATTCGTGATCAGGCCTGAAGCGCGCGGCATTGCCGTGTCCACACGCCTGCGAAATCAAATGGCGACGAGCGCGACAACGCGCCCACCTGCCGGAAACGGGATGAAGATGACCGCGACAGCACCCTGGACAATCGAAAAGCCGACCGCCCTGCTCGTTCTTGCCGACGGCACGGTCATCGAAGGCAAGGGCATCGGCGCCACCGGCAAGGTGCCGGCCGAGGTGGTCTTCAACACGGCGCTTACCGGCTATGAGGAGATCCTGACGGACCCCTCCTATCTCGGCCAGATCGTCACCTTCACCTTCCCGCATATCGGCAATATCGGCACCAATGATGAAGACATCGAGGACCTGACGCCTGCCGCCCGCCACGGCGCCGTCGGCGTCATCTTCAAGGCCGACATCACTGAGCCCTCGAACTACCGCGCCGCCAAGCACCTCGACCAATGGCTGAAGGCCCGCGGCGTCATCGGTCTCTGCGGCATCGACACGCGCGCGCTGACCGCCTGGATCCGTGAGAACGGCGCTCCGAACGCGGTCATCGCCCACGATCCGAACGGTGTCTTCGACATCGAGACGCTGAAGGCCGAGGCTAAAGCCTGGAGCGGCCTTGAAGGTCTCGACCTCGCCAAGATCGCCTCGTCGGGCCAGTCCTCGCAATGGACCGAAACGCCGTGGGTGTGGAATGAAGGTTACGGTGAACTCAAGGCGACAGACGCGAAATACCACGTCGTCTGCCTCGATTACGGCGTCAAGCGCAACATCCTGCGCCTGTTTGCCGGCCTCGACTGCAAAGTGACTGTCGTGCCGGCCGCAACGAGCGCCGAAGACGTGCTCGCCATGCAGCCGGACGGCATCTTCCTGTCGAACGGCCCGGGCGATCCGGCGGCAACCGGCGACTATGCCGTGCCTGTGATCAAGACACTGATCAAGACCGATATCCCGGTCTTCGGCATCTGCCTCGGCCACCAGATGCTGGGCCTGGCACTCGGCGCGAAGACCGAGAAGATGCATCAGGGCCATCACGGCGCCAACCACCCCGTCAAGGACCATACGACCGGCAAGGTCGAGATCGTCTCGATGAACCACGGCTTCGCGGTCGACTCGAAGTCGCTGCCGGATGGCGCTGAAGAGACTCATATTTCGCTTTTCGACGGCACCAATTGCGGCCTGCGCGTCCTCGGCAAGCAGGTCTTCTCCGTCCAGCACCATCCGGAAGCCTCTCCCGGTCCGCAGGACAGCCACTACCTCTTCCGCCGCTTCATCAACATGGTGCGCGAGAAGAAGGGCGAACCGGCGCTCGCCGAACGCTGATTTCTAGCGATTTCCGACCGCCAAGGTTGGCCTTTGACTTGTTGACAAACCTCACTCTTCGTCATCCTCGGCCCTGTGCCGAGGATCTGCCACATATCGACCGAAGGCAGATGCTCGGGACAAGCCCGAGCATGACGAAAGAGGAGTTGGCCGCTTTGTCAGTAGCCCAAAGGTTCGCCCAGGCGGGCCTTTTTCTTTATCCGCCTATTGACCTCAGCTTAACTTGAGGAATTACAGATCTGCCTGCAGACATCTGATGCAGGAGAAAACTGGATGAGCGGAGCTTTCTTTCGTGTAGACAAGTTCATCGTGCCGGCGGCGGCACGCGAGGAATTTCTCGTCAAAGTGATGATGACCCACAAGGTGTTGGAGGCGCAGGACGGTTTCATTGATCACAGGGTGCTGGAGCAGGTCGCCGGTCCGGGCGAATTCAATTTCGTCACGATTGCCGAATGGGAAAATACCGAAGTCGTCGAGCGCGCGCGGGCCGCCGTCGCTGCGGCCCACAGGGCCGCCAATTTCGATCCGCAGGAAATGTTTGCGCGTCTCGGCATTCACGCCGATATCGCCGGCTACAAGCCTGTCGCGGCCTAAAGGCGGAGGCGGCCGGCTCAGGCGTGGGCCAGTTCCGCCTCCCGGCGAAGGAGAAGGTAGAAGCGCGCGCAGAGCATGACGGCGGCGGCCGCCAGCCCGACGAGAAAGCCGAACCAGATGCCGATGCCACCGAAACCCAGCGGGAAGGCAAAGGCCCAGGCGAGGAAGAAGCCGATCGGCCAATAGGCGATCAACGCCATGATCATCGGCACGCGTGCGTCCTTGAGGCCACGCAGCAATCCATTGGCGATCACCTGCAGCCCGTCGACAAGCTGGAAAAGCCCGGCAACGACGATCAACGGCCCGGCATAGGCAAGTACCTCAGGCGCCTCGGGCGAGTTGACGTCGAGGAACCAGCTGCCGAGGAATTGCGGCATGGAGGCAAAGAGCACGCTGCCCACCGCCGAAATGGCGCAGGCGAGGATGAGCACGGTGATCGAAGCGCGCACCAGCCCCTGATAATCGCCCTGCCCGTGGGCGACACCGACGCGCACCGTTGCCGCCTGGCTGAGGCCGAGCGGAATCATGAATGCGATCGAGGCCCATTGCAGGGCAATGCCATGAGCCGCAAGCTCGATGGTGCCGATATAGCCCATCAGCAGCGAAGCCACCGTGAACAGGCTGACCTCGGCAAGGATGGTGACGCTGATCGGGAAACCGAGCCGGATGACCTCCAGCAGCGCGTGCCAGTCGGGTTTCCAGAACCGCACGAAGATCTCGTAGCGCCGCGTCTCTTCGCGCCGCTGCACGAAAGCCAGGATGAAGAGGAAGCCGGCCGTCTGCACGGCGACCGAAACGATCGCCGCGCCCTCGAGCCCCATCGCCGGAAAGCCGAAATGGCCGAGAACGAGGATATAGGCGAAGATCGCGTTCATCACCAGCGTGGCGATGGTGACGTTGAGGATGATGCCAGCCTTGCCGATGGCGCTGACGAGCGAGCGCATGACGTTGAAGAGCAGCGCCGGCAGCACGCCGAACTGGCCGATCATGATGTAGCCGTGGGCGAGCTTGGCCACCTCGGGCTTCTGCTGTGCGAAGAGGAGGACCTGCTCCGAATTGAAGAAGGCCGGCTGCATGATGACCCAGTATGCGATCACCACCCACAGGCCCATGCGCAGCGACCGTCGCACCGAGACGAGGTCGCCGCGGCCATAGGCCTGCGCCACCATCGGAATGACGGCGATGGCAAAGCCCGAGCCGAAGATCAGGATCGTGAACAGGAACTGCGCCGCAAGCACCATTGCCGCCAGATGCTCGGCGCCGAGGCGGCCGACGATCATCACATCGGTGGTGTTGATGCCGAGCTGGGCAAGCTGCGCGCCGATCAGCGGAATGCCGAGCGCCAGCGTGGCACGGAAATGTGCGCCCCAACGATTATCGTTTGTCGGCGCAAGCCTGCGCGCGTCGATCGGCGTGTCCATGACACCAGTCCTGTGATTGAAATATGCGTCGCCGCAGCTTGCGGCGAAATATCATCCGGGCTTAGATCAAAGCCCTGCAAAGAACTACCCCAAATGAGGCAGATGATGAAAAATTCATCATCGCATCAGCGTTTCTGATCGATCAACCGGCCGCTTCCAGCGCCTCGGCCGGCTCACGGGCCCGGACCCGCAGCAGGAACACACCGGCGGCCACCAGGATGAACAGCGCGGCGGCAAGATAGGGTGCGCCGGCAAAAGTGACAGGCGCCTCAGGCCGCGTGAAATAGGAAAACATCTGGGTGAAGATCAGCGGCCCGACAATGGTGGTGATGCTGCTGAGGCTGGTAAGCGCGCCCTGCAGCTCACCCTGCGCCGAAGGCGGCACCATGCCGGCGGCGATGCTGCGCAGCGGCGGGTCGGCGACGTTTTCGATGACGGTCGCGACGATGACGACGTAAACCACCCAGCCCTCCCAGGCGAAGGCATAGCCGGTCAATCCTGCAGCTGAAAAGCAGAGACCGAGAAGAGCGGTTTTCCACTCGCCGAGCACCGGCACGATCCGCGGCAGGACCAGCCCCATGACGAGCGCGGCGCCGATGCCATAAATGCCGAGCGACAGGCCAATCTGCCCCTCGCTCCAGCCGTAGCGATAGGTCGAGACGAACGCCCAGACCGAGGGATAGACGGCATGCGCCAGGAAGAACAGAAACATAACGAGGCTGACCCAGCCGATGCCGGGATAATGGCGCATCTGGCGCAAAGCGCCGAGCGGGTTGGCGCGTTTCCACTCGAACCGGCGGCGGTTCTTCGCCTCCAGCGTCTCCGGCAGCAGGAAGCAGGCGGCGATGAAATTGACAAGCGATAGCGCGGCCGCGCCGAGGAATGGCACACGCGGGCCGAATTCGCCGAGGACACCGCCGACGACAGGGCCGATGGTGAAACCGACGCCGAAGGCGATACCGATCAGCTCGAAATTCTTCGCCCGGTTCTCCTCCGTGCTGATATCGGCAATATAGGCTGAGGAGGTGGCGAAACTGCCGCCGCTGATGCCGGCAAGCACACGGCCGACGAACAGCATCCAGAAGCTGGTGGCGATGCCGCAGATGAAATTATCGATCGCGAAGGTTAGCACCGAAAGCAAAAGGATCGGCCGGCGGCCGAAACGGTCGGACAGGTTTCCGAGCAGCGGCGCGAACAGGAATTGCATGCCGGCATAGACCAGCATCAGCCAGCCGCCGTCGATCGCCGCATCGCTGACGCTGCCACCGGTCAGCTGCTCCAGATAGGCGGGCAGCACCGGCATGATGATGGCGATGCCGATAATGTCGAGGAAAAGGATGATGAAGACCAGGAAAAGGCCGCGGCGAACGAATTTCGGGTCAAGCATGAGGCATCTCTACAGCGGTTGGTTCTGAAAAGACGATCTCGTCGCCGAGAAAGTGACATAGCTCAGAAAAGAAACCGAAACAATCCGTGAACATTTCAAAGTTTTTGATAATGTTCAACGGGAAATTTATGGGAGGCCTCAACCGGTGGGCGCACGCTGTTGTTCCAGCTTCCGAAAATCGCCAGCCGCCCAGCGGATCGCCGGGCGATGCGTTCCCTTGCAATCGCCGCGACGGCATCCAGATCAGAAGACAAGACCGGTCATTGTGCATTTCCCCGCACAGCCTGTTCGATGCTGTCCAATTATCGCCCGAATGCGAAAGCGGTAGAACGGCGTCCGGCAACGCCACTCGGCGCGGATGCCCGATCCGGCCGCGCGGCGCAAATGAAGGAGAAGACAATGCAGACCTATCGTTTGGGAAAGACCGGACCCGATGTCTCGGCCATCGGCCTCGGCTGCATGGGCATGTCGGGCATGTACGGCCCCTCCGATCGCGCAGAAAGCATCGCGACGATCCATGCCGCGCTCGATGCCGGCATCAACCTGCTCGACACCGGCGATTTCTACGGGATGGGCCATAACGAAATGCTGATCGGCGAGGCATTGAAGGGTCGCAGGCGCGAAAACGCCGTCATCAGCGTCAAATTCGGCGGCCTGCGCGATCCCGTCGGCGGCTGGAGCGGCATCGACGCCCGCCCGGTCGCGGTGAAGAACTTCCTCAGCTATACGCTGCAGCGCCTCGGCGTCGACTATATCGACATCTACCGCCCCGCTCGCCTCGATCCGAACGTGCCGATCGAGGACACGGTCGGCGCCATCGCCGACATGGTCAAGGCAGGTTATGTCAGGCATATCGGCCTGTCGGAAGTCGGCGCCGACACGATCCGCCGCGCCGCCACTGTCGCCCCGATCGTCGACCTGCAGATCGAATATTCGCTGATCTCGCGCGGCATTGAGAAGAAGATCCTGCCGACGACACGCGAACTCGGCATTTCGATCACCGCCTACGGCGTGCTCTCGCGCGGCCTGATCAGCGGCCACTGGCAAAAGGGCCAGGGTGGGACGGCCGGCGATTTTCGCGCCTACAGCCCGCGCTTCCAGGAAGGCAATATCGAGCAGAACCTCGCTCTGGTGGAGAAGCTGCGCGAGATCGCCCAGGCAAAGAGCGTCTCGGTCGCCCAGATCGCCATCGCCTGGGTCGCCGCCAAGGGCAAGGACATCGTCCCGATCATCGGCGCCCGCCGCCGCGACCGGCTGACCGAGGCGCTCGGCTCACGCGCCATCGACCTGTCGCCAGAAGATTTCGCCATCATCGAACACGCCGTGCCGAAAGACGCGGCCGTGGGTGGGCGTTATCCCGAGCATATGCTGCAGCATATGGACAGCGAGAAGTAAGCAAGGGATGGAAGGGGCAGCGATGGGCTTTGTGCCGTGCGCGCCCCTCCTCTCTCCTCAAATTGGGCCGGAGAACGTATCGCAGGCCGACAGCTGGCCGCTGTCGAAACCGCGCTTGAACCATCTGACCCGCTGCTCCGAGGTACCGTGGTTGAAGCTTTCCGGGACGACGTAACCCTGTGACCGCTTCTGCAGCGAATCGTCACCAATCTGCTGGGCTGCGTTCAGCGCTTCCTCCAGATCGCCTGACTCAAGTAGGCCCTTCTGCTGGGTATATTTGCCCCAGATGCCGGCAAAGCAATCGGCCTGCAGCTCGACGCGCACCGACATCTTGTTGGCGTCCGCCTCGCTCATGCGCTGGCGGGCCTGGTTGAACTTCGGCAGGATGCCGAGCAGGTTCTGCACGTGATGGCCGACCTCATGAGCTACGACATAGGCCTCGGCGAAATCACCCGACGCGCCGAAGCGGTCGGAAAGCTCCTGGAAGAATTCGGTATCGAGATAGACCTTGTGGTCGCTCGGGCAGTAGAACGGGCCTGTTGCAGATGATGCGGAGCCGCAGGCCGATGCCGTCGAGCCCGAGAACAGCACGAGACGCGGCTCTTCGTAATTTTGGCCCTGCGCCTGGAAGATGCCCTTCCAGGTATCCTCGGTCTCGGCAAGGACGGTGCGCATGAATGCGGTCATCTCGTCGTTGGCGGGCGTGCGTGTTCCGCCTGACTGGCTCTGCTCGTAGCCAGGACCGCTTGTCGTGCCGCCGGTATCGAGCATCTGCAGCAGATCAATGCCCATCATCTTGAAGATTAAATAGATGACGATGAGGAAGACGATCGTGCCGATGCTGAGGCCGCCACCGGCGCGGCGAACACCGCCGCCGGAAGGAAAGTTGAAGCCGCCGCCGCGGCCGAAACCGCCGCCGGTCGGATCGCTGCGGCGATCCTCGATATTGTCGGACTGACGCCGGCCTTTCCATTCCATCTTCGCTCTCCCCGGCAATGCCTGTGCTTGCGCTCAAGGAGTTATATATCCGTCGGCCGCCGGAATTCCAGCGACTTCATCGGGCAATCAGGCGCCCGCGTCGGCGACGCAGCGCGATTGCGATCAGGATCGAGCCGATCACCGCCGCAGCAAGGACAGCCGGCCATTCCGCGCCGGTGAAGATGACCGCATGCATGATCCGGCCAGGCACGAAAGTGAACAGGCCGGCAAGGACGATGCCGCCGAAATAAAGGCCGGCGACGATGCGCTTGTGCAGACGGATATCGCCGCGGCGGGCCGCCGCGATCGCGTTCCAGCTGCCGACCAGCGTTGCGATCGACAGAAGATGGATCGTACTGAACCCGTAGAAGAGATCGAGCTCATGAATGAAGAAGCTCGATATCGCCGTCATGACCATCAGCGCCATCCAGATCCTGCCGAGCAGCCGGTGCAGCGGCGTGCCCTTGGGGCGCAGCAGGATATAGGCGCCGAGAAGTGCCGCCGGTGTAACAGCGGCGACATGGATCTGAACGGCGAACGGGGCATCGAGGAGCGGTTCGAGGGTCATCAGCGGCATCCGGTTGAATTCGATCGCTCTTTCCGCCAAGACTGCATCTGCCTCAATCCGAACCGCGCGAACGGCAGGAAAACTTCGTGATTCACCTCTTCTTGCAATCCACGCTTCGCGAATTGCAGGTCTTTCTCCACTCCCGGCGTTTCTGGGGAACCTTTGCCGCGATCGTCCTGCTCTTTGCCGTCACCGGCCCCTACGGCACGATGGAAAACATGGCCTTCGGCGAACGCCTCGCCTATTGGCTGAGCCTGCATGCCCTTGCCTGGGTGATCGCCATCCTCTGCGCGGTTGCGGCCGAAAGACTGCTGCGGGGATTGATCGTTTCCATGTTCGCCCGGATGATGGCGGGTTCGCTCATAGCCGCCCTGCCGATCGGTTTTGCCATCGGCCTCGTCGACTATGTCTTCACCGGCGAAGCGACCACGCTCGAAAGCGGCCTGCAGCGCGCGCTTTTTGCGGTACCGCTCTGCGCCCTCTTCTGCCTTTTGACCTACATGGCGATGAGCCAGAAAATCGCCGAAGCCGCAGCGCCTCAGGAAACCAGCCCCGGCGCCTCGATCCTCGACCGGCTGAAGCCTGAGAATCGTGGCTCGCTGCTGCGCCTTTCCGTTCAGGACCACTATACCGAGGTGGTGACCAGCCGCGGGCGCGAACTGGTGCTCTTACGTTTCGCCGATGCGCTTAGGGAAACCGCCGCGACGCCGGGCCTTCGCGTCCATCGCTCGCACTGGGTGGCCGACGCCCATGTCGAAAGCTTGAAGCGCGACAATGGCAGGCTGCTGATCCTCACCCGCGACGGCAAGGCAATCCCGGTCAGCCGTAGCTATGCCGGGGAAGTGCGCCGCCGCTTCACGTAAAGAAGGCGCGCCAAGCGCTTGACAGGACTCCCGTTTACGCTCTTCCGGAAGCAGGGCGGCGGCGAAATCCGGGTGGCGGTCGTGTCTGACGGGAAATAGCCCTTCGCGCCGTGTTGGATTCCTGTCGATTCCGCGATTTATGGGGTTCCGTTTGCAAATACATTTGCCTATAAGCCGCTTCTAGCCTGAAAAGACCCAGCATGCGCGACCCGACCCGGTGATCTCCCACCCTGGCCGGTTTTCTGCGCAGCCAGAAAACGGAAGCACCCATGCCGAAGCGCCAAGACATCAAATCGATCCTTATCATCGGCGCGGGACCGATCGTCATCGGCCAGGCTTGCGAGTTCGACTATTCCGGCACCCAAGCCTGCAAGGCGCTGAAGGAGGAAGGCTACCGCGTCATCCTCGTCAACTCCAACCCGGCGACGATCATGACCGATCCGGGTCTTGCCGACGCCACCTATGTCGAGCCGATTACCCCCGAAGTCGTCGCCAAGATCATAGCCAAGGAGCGCCCGGATGCGCTGCTGCCGACCATGGGCGGCCAGACGGCGCTGAACACGGCGCTTTCGCTGAAGCGCATGGGCGTGCTCGACCGCTACAATGTCGAGATGATCGGCGCCAAGCCCGCCGCCATCGACATGGCCGAGGACCGCGCGCTGTTTCGCGAGGCGATGGCCCGTATCGGCCTCGAAACCCCGCGCTCGATGCTGGCGAACGCCACCGACATCAAGGACCTCGACCGCAAGACGCACGAGGCCGAGCGCATCAAGCTGCGCGAAAGCCTCTCCGGATCCGACCTCGACAAGGCGCTGGACGAGCTGGAAAACCAGTGGAACCTCGGCGAGAGCGACCGCAAGCAGCGTTACATGAGCCATGCCATGGCAATTGCCGCCCAGGCGATCGACCATGTCGGCCTGCCCGCCATCATCCGTCCCTCCTTCACGCTCGGCGGCACTGGCGGCGGCATCGCCTACAACCGCTCGGAATTCTTCGAGATCGTCGGCGGCGGCCTCGATGCCTCGCCGACCACCGAAGTGCTGGTCGAAGAATCGGTGCTAGGTTGGAAGGAATATGAAATGGAGGTCGTCCGCGACAAGGCGGACAACTGCATCATCATCTGCTCGATCGAGAACATCGACCCGATGGGCGTCCATACTGGCGATTCGATCACCGTCGCGCCGGCGCTGACGCTGACGGACAAGGAATACCAGATCATGCGCAACGCCTCGATCGCGGTGCTGCGCGAGATTGGGGTCGAGACCGGCGGCTCGAACGTCCAGTTCGCCGTCAATCCGAAGGACGGCCGTCTCGTCGTCATCGAAATGAACCCGCGTGTTTCGCGCTCGTCGGCGCTCGCCTCCAAGGCCACCGGTTTCCCGATCGCCAAGATCGCCGCCAAGCTGGCGATCGGCTATACGCTCGACGAACTGGATAACGACATCACCGGCGGCGCAACGCCTGCCTCCTTCGAACCGTCGATCGACTACGTCGTCACCAAGATCCCGCGTTTCGCCTTCGAGAAATTCCCCGGCGCCTCGCCGGTGCTGACGACCGCGATGAAATCGGTCGGTGAAGTCATGGCGATCGGCCGCACCTTTGCCGAATCGCTGCAGAAGGCACTGCGTGGCTTGGAAACCGGCCTGACGGGCCTCGACGAGATCGAGATCCCCGGCTTCGAAGAGGGCGAATCCAGCCAGAACGCTATCCGCGCCGCAATCGGCACACCGACGCCCGATCGCCTGCGCATGGTCGCCCAGGCGCTACGCCAGGGCATGAGCGAAGCTGAAGTCCACGAAGGCTGCAAGATCGATCCCTGGTTCATCGCTGAACTGAAGGCGATCGTCGAGATGGAGGCCCGCATCCGCGAGCACGGCCTGCCGCAGGATGCCACAAACCTGCGCATGCTGAAGGCCATGGGCTTCTCCGACGCGCGCCTGGCGACGCTGACCGGCAAGCGCCCGAAGGAAGTCGCCGAATTCCGTAACAAGCTGAATGTCCGCCCCGTCTTCAAGCGCATCGACACCTGTGCGGCCGAATTCGCCTCGCCGACCGCCTACATGTATTCGACCTATGAGACGCCTTTCGTCGGCGCCGCCCGCTCCGAGGCTGAAGTCTCCGACCGCAAGAAGGTTGTCATCCTCGGCGGTGGCCCGAACCGCATCGGCCAGGGCATCGAGTTCGATTATTGCTGCTGCCACGCTGCCTTCGCCTTGAAGGATGCGGGTTATGAAGCGATCATGATCAACTGCAACCCGGAAACCGTTTCGACCGACTACGATACCTCGGACCGCCTCTATTTCGAGCCACTGACGGCCGAGGACGTGATCGAGATCCTGCGGGCAGAACAGGAAAAGGGCGAAGTCGTCGGCGTCATCGTCCAGTTCGGCGGCCAGACGCCGCTGAAGCTTGCCGAGGCGCTGGAAAAGAACGGCATCCCGATCCTCGGTACCGCGCCTGACATGATCGACCTTGCCGAGGACCGCGACCGCTTCCAGAAGCTGTTGATGAAGCTCGACCTCAACCAGCCGAACAACGGCATCGCCTATTCGGTTGAGCAGGCCCGCATGGTCGCCACCGAAATCGGCTTCCCGCTGGTCGTGCGTCCCTCTTACGTGCTCGGCGGCCGCGCCATGCAGATCCTGCATTCGGAAGGACAATTGCAGAGCTACCTGCTCGATACCGTGCCTGAACTGGTACCTGAGGATATCAAGCAGCGCTACCCCAACGACAAGACCGGCCAGATCAACACCCTGCTCGGCAAGAACCCGCTGCTCTTCGACAGCTACCTCAGCCACGCCATCGAAGTCGATGTCGACTGCCTCTCGGACGGCACCGACGTCTATGTCGCCGGCATCATGGAGCATATCGAGGAAGCCGGCATCCATTCCGGCGACAGCGCCTGCTCGCTGCCGCCGCGCACGCTCTCCAACGAGATGCTAGACGAGCTGGAGCGCCAGGCCAAGGCGATGGCCAAAGCCCTCAATGTCGGCGGCCTGATGAACGTCCAGTTCGCCATCAAGGACGATGTCGTCTACGTGCTCGAAGTCAATCCGCGCGCCTCGCGCACCGTGCCCTTCGTCGCAAAGACCATCGGCGCGCCGATCGCCAAGATCGCCGCCCGCGTCATGGCCGGCGAGAAACTCGATGCCACCTTCGCCGCCTACGGCGAGAAGCCCGATCCGCGCAAGCTGAAGCACATCGCCGTCAAGGAAGCCGTCTTCCCCTTCGCCCGCTTCCCCGGCGTCGACACGCTGCTCGGCCCGGAAATGCGCTCGACCGGTGAAGTCATCGGCCTCGATACCGATTTTGCGCTGGCCTTCGCCAAGTCGCAGCTCGGCGCCGGCGTCGAGCTGCCGCGTGACGGGACGGTCTTTGTCTCCGTCCGCGACGCGGACAAGCCGCGCGTGCTGCCGGCGATCCACATCCTCGTCGAGCAGGGCTTCAAAGTGCTGGCAACCGGCGGCACCGCCCGCTTCCTCGGCGAAAACGGCATCACCGCCACGAAGATCAACAAGGTGCTCGAAGGCCGTCCGCACATCGAGGACGCAATCCGCAACCGCCAGGTCCAGCTCGTCATCAACACCACCGATGGCAACAAGGCGATCTCGGACTCCAAGTCGTTGCGCCGTGCGACGCTGATGCAGAAGGTGCCTTACTACACGACGATGGCAGGCGCCGAGGCCGCCGCCCAGGCGATCAAGGCGCTGAAAGCCGGCAATCTGGAAGTGCGGCCGTTGCAGAGCTACTTCGCCTGAGATACGGAACGCCATCGCTCGATCAGCGATGGCACCTGCCTTGCCATTGGGCATCGCCGGAGGCTTCTGAATCAGTTTATGCAGCTGCCAGCATAAGGCGCTGAACTGTCAGCATATCTTCGCGAAATCGTGCCAGTTCCTCCGCTTTCAGCCGCTCGTCGGGAATACGCAGCAGATAGGATGGATGCACCGTTACGAAGAGCGTTCGCCTCTCGTCGATCGCGATCGCTTTCCCCCTGACGTCCTGCAGCCGCTGTTTCGTGTCGGTCAGCGCCGAAAGCGCCGTCGCCCCCATCGCAACCACCAGCTTCGGCTTGATCAGCGCCATCTCCAGATTGAGCCACCAGCGGCAGTGCTTCACCTCACCCATATTGGGCTTCTGATGGATGCGACGTTTGCCGCGCGGCTCATATTTGAAATGCTTGACGGCATTAGTGACGTAAAGCGTTGAGCGGTCGATGCCCGCTTCACTGATCACTTGATCGAGAAGCCTGCCGGCGGGACCGACGAAGGGGCGCCCTGATATATCCTCCTGGTCGCCCGGCTGTTCGCCGACGAACATCACCTCGGCATCGCGCGGCCCCTCCCCGAATACGGTTTGCGTCGCCTTCGCATGAAGCGGACAGCGGGTGCAGGCGGCAGCTTCCGCGCCCAGTGCTTCCAGCGTGCCCGCCGGCGCTTCGGGTTCAGCTGGAATGCTGCGCGCGGCTTCCTGCAGGCGATCGTGAAAGGGCAACGATTGGGTCGCCTCCCGGGCGGCCATGGCCCGCACCTTGCTCTCCGCCGATGCAATCAGCCCAGGGATGAGATCGGCTTCCGGCAGGTTCTTCCAGTATTTTTTCGGCATCTCCGCCTGCATCGCCTTCAACTTCAACCGCGCCGGATTGAAAATGCTGGCGTAGTAAGTGCGCCAGAGGTCATCGGTAGCATCTGTGAGATTGGGTTTTTCACACGGTTCGTCGCTCATCGTCAGCCGCTCGCCGTCCCAGGCGGCCGATCCCTTGGGCGTCGCGATCAGCCAGTCCATGTCGGTGAAGCGCCGTTGGAAGAAGGGCGCTGTGCGCCCGACGATATGGTGATCTGGCTCGAACCAGGCGAGGAATTTTCGACGGCCCGCCGACACCGCACCAACCTCCTTGAAGCGGACGAAGGCCGTCATCTTGTGCGCGTCGCGTCGAACGTTTTTCGCCATCAGCCTGGCACGGGCGACATCCTCGTCGGAGGCCACTTCAAGCAGTTGCCGGTCCAGCTGCAGCCGCCAGAGCAGCCGGTAAAGCAGGGAAAAGCGCGCCGGGTCGGAATGGCAGAGAACTGTCTCCGCGAGCTCGAGGAAGGCGGGCGGCACCGTCATCGGCTTGCGTGCTGCGGCAGACGGAGGCGGCATGGCGTCGTGTTGAAACGCAAAACCCGGCTCAGCGCGTTTTTCGCGCCACTCGATCTCTTCCGGCAGGATGCCGGCAGCCGCGAAAGCGCGCGCGGCGTCACGCCATTCGGCAAGCTCCCCGCGTCCTGAAAGCACGACCCGGCGCATCACAGCAACGACAATTGTTCGGGTTTCGGTTCGAACATGGCGCGAAGGTCGGGGCGCTCGATCAATCGCCGCGGCGACCAGCCGTCCGCCGAGATGAAGGATTGGACTTTCTTGATCGAAATGCCGAGCCGCGAAAGATCGTCCAACCGAAGGCGGCGAAAACGACGGGCCGAAACGATCGCTTTGACTGTCTTGGTGCCGAGGCCGGGCACACGCAGCAACCGTTCACGCTCGGCCTTGTTGATATCGACGGGGAACTCGGCCCGGTTGGCGAGCGCCCAGGCAAGTTTGGGGTCGAGGGTGAGATCAAGCATGCCATCCGCCTGGTTCGCGGTGATCTCGTCGATGCCGAAACCGTAGAATCGATAGAGCCAGTCAGCCTGGTAGAGCCGGTGTTCCCGCATCAGCGGCGGCTTGATCAGCGGCAGGTTTTTCGACGAGTCCGGGATCGGGCTGAAGGCGGAATAGTAGACGCGCCTCAGCCCGTAGCTGCTGTAAAGCCGGCCACTGGTCGCAAGGATCGTCGCATCGTTCGCACCATCGGCGCCGACGATCATCTGTGTGCTCTGGCCGGCCGGCACGAAACGCTGACGCTTCTTCGTCTGCAGCGTCGGTTCGCCGGCGGCCTCGATCTTCAGCCTCAGATCCCCCATCGATCGCCGGATATTGGCAGGCTTCTTTTCCGGCGCGAAACGGGTGATGCCGTGATCGGTCGGCAGCTCGATATTCAGCGACAGCCTGTCGGCATGAAGCCCCGCTTCCTCGATCAGACGCGGCGATGCTTCAGGGATCGACTTCAGATGGATATAGCCGCGGAAGTTATGCGTCACACGCAGTTCGCGGACGATGCGAACCATCTCTTCCATTGTGTAATCGGACGAACGGATAATGCCGGAGGAAAGGAACAGGCCCTCGATATAGTTGCGGCGATAGAATTCCAGCGTCAGCCAGATGACCTCCTCGGGCGTAAAGCGCGCCCGTTCGACATTGCTCGACGAGCGATTGACGCAATAGGCGCAGTCGTAGATGCAGAAATTGGTCAGCAGTATTTTCAAAAGCGAAATGCACCGCCCGTCCGGGGCATAGGCATGACAGATGCCGGATCCCTCGGTCGAACCGAGCCCGCCACTTGCGCGGGAATCACGTTTCACCGTGCCGCTGGAAGCGCAGGAAGCGTCATATTTCGCGGCATCGGAAAGGATGGCCAAGCGTTCTGTTAGCGACTTCTTCATTAGTATGTTCACTATATGTTCCTGCGCCTGAAGTCAATCGGAGCGATCCGATTTCTGCCCATTTTCAAGCTGCATCACCGGCTGTTGGAGCAGGCCGCGTTTCTTTCATGCGAATTTTCTGGAAATCGGGCTTGGCGATCTGCTATAAGCGTCCGACTAAGATTGTGGCACGGTTCCGAAGCTCCCCTTCGGGACCTGTTTTCTTTTGTGTTCGCCGCTGATTATGCGGATACAAGGATTGAAGGACAGAAAAATGGTTGAAAAGGTACCGATGACACCGGGCGGTTTCGTCAAGCTGCAGGAAGAGCTGCGCTGGCGTCAGCAGGAGGAGCGTCCCCGAATCATCGAGGCGATCGCCGAAGCCCGTGCCCATGGCGACCTTTCCGAAAACGCCGAATACCACGCCGCCAAGGAAGCCCAGAGCCATAATGAAGGCCGCATCAGTGAGCTGGAAGACTTGACGGCGCGCGCCGAGGTCATCGACCTCACCAAGATGTCGGGCGACAAGATCAAGTTCGGCGCCAAGGTGAAGCTCATCGACGAGGACACCGACGAAGAAAAGACCTATCAGATCGTCGGCGACCAGGAAGCCGACGTCAAGGCCGGCCGCATCTCCATCTCCTCGCCGATCGCCCGCGCGCTGATCGGAAAGGAAGTCGGCGATTCCATCGAGGTCAATGCGCCGGGTGGCTCCAAGGCCTACGAAATCCTCCAGGTTTCCTGGGGCTGATCGCCCGCCAGCCGCGAGACCCCTCCCTTGCCTGATATCCGTGACGTCGAGATCATTGCGCCCAATTTCAAGCGCCGGCTCTCCGGCGTCACGTCAACTATCGTTCAGCTCATCCCATGCCAGATCCGGCTCGGTATCAAGATCGCGACACTCGGCCCCGGCCTGCCGGACGGCCTGCCGAAACTTAAGGGACGGCAGCTCCTCGGCCTCTGGCGCCCACCGGCGCGCCGGCGCCAGCGTGTCTGGCACGCTCGCCGCAACAACGAGATGGCTGTCGGCATCCTGCTGCGCCATCTGTTGCGCATGCCGCTGAAGCTTCTCTTCACCTCGGCCGCGCAACGCCGGCACACCGCCTATACGAAATGGCTGATCCGTCGCATGGACGCTGTCATCGCGACCAGCGATCGATCCGGCTCGTTCCTCGAGGTGCCGCACACGGTGATCCAGCACGGAGTCGACCTTGCCCTGTTCCATCCGCCGGAAACTGCAGAGGACGGCATCGCCGCCACCGGCCTGCCCGGCCGCCATCTCGTCGGCTGCTTCGGCCGTGTGCGCCATCAGAAAGGCACCGATCTTTTCGTCAGGGCGATGGTCGATCTGCTGCCGCAGCATACTGAGTGGACGGCGATCGTCTCCGGCCGGGTGACGGCCGAACACACAGCATTTGGCGACAAACTTAAGGCGGATGTCGCGGCCGCCGGGCTCAGCGACCGTATCCTCTTCCTCGGCGAAGTGCCTGACATCAAGGTCTGGTATCGCCGCCTGACGCTTTACGTCGCCCCTTCCCGCAATGAAGGCTTCGGCCTGACGCCGCTCGAAGCCATGGCCTCGCGCACCGCGGTGGTGGCATCGGATGCGGGTGCCTATGCCGAGCTCCTCGTCACGGGCGAGACGGGTTCGGTCGTCGCCGCCGGCGATGGCGAGGCGCTGACGCGGGCAATCGCGCCCTATATCGCAGATCCCGCGCTGGCGCTCGCCCATGGCGAGAATGCGCTGCGGCATGTCAGAGCGAATTTCGCGCTGGAGAAGGAAGCGAGCGCGATCGGCGCCATTTACAACAGCCTTCTCGGCGACAATCGCAGCTGAGGTAGAAAAGAGAAACGGCCCGTTGGATGACGGGCCGTTGCAAGAATTTTAGGACTGCGGACAGTTCGGTCAGTTATTCAGCCGGCTGAAGCCCGGCAGCGGGAGCACTCTCGCCAGTCTGGCCGCCCAGCGCCGCAGCAAGCTGCGCCGTATCCAGCTCATTTTCCCAACGTGCCACGACGATCGTCGCCACGGCATTGCCGACGAGGTTGGTCAGCGCCCGGCATTCCGACATGAATCGGTCGATGCCGAGGATGAGCGCCATGCCGGCGACCGGCACGGAGGGAACGACGGAGAGCGTCGCGGCAAGCGTGATGAAGCCGGCGCCGGTGATGCCTGCGGCACCCTTGGAGCTCAGCATCGCCACCAAGAGCAGCAGGATCTGATCACCCCAGGAGAGATGGATGCCGGTTGCCTGGGCAATGAACAGGGCCGCCAGCGTCATGTAGATGTTGGTGCCGTCGAGGTTAAAGGAATAGCCTGTCGGAATGACGAGGCCGACGACCGAGCGCTTGCAGCCGGCCTTTTCCATCTTGTTCATCAGCCCCGGAAGTGCTGCCTCCGAAGACGAGGTGCCGAGGACCAGCAGCAGTTCTTCCTTGATGTAGCGCAGCAGCGCCACGATCGAGAAGCCGTTGTAACGGGCAACAGCACCAAGGACTACGAGGACGAAGAGCAGAGAGGTGAGGTAGAAGGTGCCGATCAGCATGGCGAGATTGGCAATCGATCCGACGCCGTACTTGCCGATGGTGAATGCCATGGCGCCGAAGGCACCGATCGGGGCAGCCTTCATCAGGATGGCGACGAGCTTGAACACGGGCGCCGTCAGGGCATTGAGGAAATTGACGACCGGTTCGCTCTTTTCGCCGACCATGGCGAGCGCGATGCCGAAGAGCACCGAGAAGAACAGCACCTGCAGAATATCGCCATCGGCAAAGGCGCCGACGATCGTCGTCGGGATGATGTTGGTCAGGAAACCGACGATGCTCTGCTCATGCGCCTTTGCAGCGTAGCCGGCGACGGCGGCCGGATCCAGCGAGGCAGGATCGATGTTCATGCCGGCGCCGGGCTGGACGACATTGGCGACGATCAGGCCAATGATGAGCGCCAATGTCGAGAATGTCAGGAAGTAGAGCATCGCCTTACCGGCGACGCGGCCGACCTTCTGCAGGTCGCTCATGCCGGCAATGCCGGTCGCAACCGTCAGGAAGATGACGGGGGCGATGATCATCTTGACGAGCTTGATAAAGGCATCGCCGAGCGGCTTCAGCTGGGTGCCGAATTCAGGATAGAAATGGCCGAGAAGGATACCCGCGGCGATAGCCGCGAGAACCTGAACGTAAAGATGGCTATAAAAGGGCTTCTTGCCCTTGCTGTCTGCGACTGCATCGAGTGGTGCTGCGATCATGATGTCCTCCTAATGGCTCGTCCGGAACACACTCCGGCCTCCCGAGCCGTTCGCTTCAAGTCCAACAGCTCAGCCGTTGTTGCCACCTCCTTCGCAATCGGCGTGCCAGTTTTACGCCACCACCCAACATGTTGAATTTATTAAGGAAAAATTTACAGGACTGCTGATAACTAATTAAAAAATGCGGAAATCCGCACAAATCCATTTGCGTTTCGTGCAGAAAAATGCACAGATCCGCCATGTCCGTGTCGCAGAAATTGTGGCCTTCCCTACCCGTGCAACACCGCATCCGCCGGATGTGGTGGGCCTATGCCGCGCTCGCCCTCGTCGCTGTCGTCGCAAGCCTGTGGACCAGCGGCGAGATCGGCCGGCACCGGGCGGAGGCCGCCCTCGAGGAACAGGCCCGCATGGATGCGAGGCTGAATGCGGCGTTGCTGCGCACGGTTCTTGAAAAATACCGGGCGCTTCCCTTCGTGCTGTCGCAAGATACCGCAATCGCCGCGGCACTGGCAGGTAGCGATGTCGGCACGTTCGACCGACTCAGTCAGAAGCTGGAAATGCTGGCAACGGGCACCAAGGCCGCCGTCATCTATGTCATCGACAAGGACGGCATGGCGGTTTCGGCCAGCAACTGGCGCGAACCGACGAGCTTCGTCGGCAATGATTACCGCTTCCGGGAGTATTTTCAGGGGGCCGTCGAACGAGGACAGGCCGAGCACTTTGCGCTAGGCACGGTCAGCAAGAAACCGGGTCTCTATATCTCCCAGCGGATTTCGGGCAGCAACGGCTTGCTGGGTGTCGTTGTAGTCAAGGTCGAATTCGACGATGTCGAGGCGGATTGGAACGCCTCGGGGACCCCGTCCTACGTCGTTGACGAGCGCGGCATTGTCCTCATAACCAGTCTTCCGTCATGGCGGTTCATGACGATCGGCCGGATCGCCGAAGACCGGCTGACAGCGATCCGCGAAAGCCTTCAATTCGGCGCTGCGCCGCTTCAGCCTCTACCGCTCGACCCCATCAGGAACCTCGGCGACAGCCTTGATGTCGTTAAGATCGTCATGCCCGGCGATGCAGGGAAAACCAGGTTTCTCGATGTCGGGATGCCGGTTCCCGCAACTGGATGGCAGTTGCAGCATCTCGTGGCGCTCGGGCCATCCGTCGATGCGGGAATTCGCGAATCCCGCATGCTGGCATTGCTCATACTCCTGCCGCTGCTGGCCGGAGCAGCCTTCCTGTTGCGCCGCCGCCATGCGATCACCCTGCGGATCTCTCGAGAACAGCAAGCGCGGGAGGAACTGGAACGGCGTGTGAGCGAGCGCACACTGGATCTCAGCCAGGCGCGGGATCGGCTGCAGGCTGAAATCATCGGCCACAAGAGCACGGAGCAGAAATTGCAGGCGGTGCAACAGGATCTGGTGCAGGCCAACCGGTTGGCCATCCTGGGTCAGGTGGCCGCCGGCGTTGCCCATGAGATCAACCAGCCGGTGGCGACCATCCGTGCCTATGCCGATAATGCCCGCACCTTCCTCGATCGCGGCCAGACGGCGCCTGCCGGCGAAAATCTCGAAAGCATCGCGGCGCTCACGGAGCGCATAGGTTCGATCACCGAGGAGCTGAAGACCTTTGCCCGCAAAGGCCGGGGCAGCGCCGAACCAACCGGATTGAAGGACGTCATCGAGGGGGCGGTGATGTTGTTGCGCAGCCGGTTTGCCGGCCGCATGGATACGCTCGACATCGACCTGCCGCCCGACGAACTGCAGGTGATGGGAAACCGGATCCGCCTCGAGCAGGTGCTCATCAACCTGCTTCAGAATGCCCTGGAGGCGGTGGCACCGAAGGCCGGAGAGGGTCGCGTCGAGATCAGAACATCAACCGATGCGGGGATGGTAACGGTGACGGTCGCCGACAACGGCCCCGGCATTCCGCCGGAGATCCGCAAAGGCTTGTTCACGCCATTCAACACCTCGAAGGAAAGCGGCCTCGGCCTTGGCCTCGTCATCTCAAAGGATATCGTCGGCGACTATGGCGGCCGGATGGAGGTTGCAAGCGACAGCGGTGGAACCCGGTTCATCGTTCAGCTGAGGAAGGCTTGAGGTCATGGACACACTGATGCCCGTTGCGCTGATCGACGACGACAAGGATCTACGCCGTGCCACCGCGCAGACGCTCGAACTCGCCGGATTTTCCGTATCCGCCTATGACGGTGCGAAAGCCGCGCTGGCGGACCTGCCGGCGGACTTTGCCGGCCCCGTCGTCACCGATATCCGCATGCCGGAGATCGACGGACTGCAACTCTTCGCCACGCTGCAAGGTATGGATGTCGACTTGCCGGTGATCCTGATGACCGGCCACGGCGATATTCCCATGGCCGTTCAGGCGATCCAGGACGGCGCCTATGATTTCATCGCCAAGCCCTTCGCAGCCGATCGGCTCGTGCAGAGCGTGCGTCGCGCAAGCGAGAAGCGGCGGCTTGTTCTGGAAAACCGCATGCTGCGGAAGGCAGCCGAAGATGCGCAGGAGAATTTGCCGCTGATCGGCCAGACGCCTGTCATGGAAAACCTCAGAAACATTCTTCGCCACATCGCCGATACCGATGTGGACGTGCTCGTCGCCGGCGAAACGGGCAGCGGCAAGGAAGTGGTTGCCCAGCTCCTGCATCAGTGGAGCCACCGCCGGAAGGGCAATTTCGTGGCGCTGAACTGTGGCGCCCTGCCCGAAACCGTCATCGAAAGCGAACTGTTCGGTCACGAGGCCGGCGCCTTCACCGGTGCCCAGAAGCGCCGCACGGGCCGCATCGAACATGCAAGCGGCGGCACGCTGTTCCTCGACGAGATCGAAAGCATGCCGGCCGCCACGCAGGTCAAGATGCTGAGAGTGCTGGAGATGCGCGAAATCACGCCGCTCGGCACCAACGAGGTGCGTCCTGTCGATCTTCGCGTCGTCGCGGCTGCCAAGATCGACCTCGGGGATCCCGCGGTGCGCGGCGATTTTCGCGAGGATCTCTATTACAGGCTGAATGTCGTGACGATCTCCATTCCGCCGCTGAGAGAACGCCGCGACGATATTCCGCTGCTGTTTTCCCACTTCGCCGCTCGCGCCGCGGAGCGCTTCCGTCGCGATGTGCCGCCGCGTTCACCTGAAGTGCGGCGGCATCTCGCCTCGCATACATGGCCGGGCAATGTCCGCGAGCTCTCACATTATGCCGAGCGCGTGGTGCTTGGCGTAGAAGGCGGCGGAGCGGCAGCGGTCCCTCCGCATCCGACAGGCGAGACACTTCCGGAACGGCTGGAACGCTACGAGGCGGAAATCATTCGCGACGCGCTGTCGGCCAATGACGGCGACGTGCGCCGTACCATCGAGGCGCTCGGCATTCCGAGAAAGACGTTTTACGACAAGCTCCAGCGCCACGGCATCAATCGGGCCGGCTATATTTCGCGCAAGTAGTTGGCGATGACGTTTACTCTGTCGAAGTGGTCTTAGACTTCTACCAGTCCCAGCTTCTTCACCTGCCTGATCGTCAGCATGGTGCGCACGGTATCGACATGTTCGTTCGCCGTCAGCACCTCGATGACGAAATCCTGAAAGCGGGTAAGGTTCTCCGCCACGCAATGCAACAGGAAATCGCTGTCGCCGGAGACCATCCAGGCCTGCCGCACCAGCGGCCATTCGGTGGTGGCGGCGGCGAAGGCCTTGAGATTGCCTTCCGACTGGTGCTTGAGGCCGACCATACAAAAAGCGACGAGGTCGAAGCCGAGCTTCGGGCTGTTCAGCATCGCGTGGTAGCCCTCGATAATGCCGGCTTCCTCGAGCTTGCGCACCCGGCGCAGGCAAGGCGGCGCCGAGATGCCGACGCGATCGGCAAGCTCCACATTGGTCATGCGGCCGTCGGCCTGCAGCTCCCGGAGGATCTTTATGTCGATGACGTCGAGTTCCGCGCGACCCACATCATTGCCTTTCTTTAATTCTCCGCGGGGAGCTTCTATATAAAGCCGCGGAATACGCAAGAAAGTTTCACGCCGATGACGGATTCTTGCATATCCGGGCGATTTGCCTTGTTGGTAACGCAAGGCTGCCCTTGAATAAAAGCATTGGACGTTCATAAATGGCGCAGGGACGCGAAACGGCCGCAATCGCTACTTAGCCGCCGCCCTTCTGCCAGTCGAAAGGAAATGACATGCCTGCCCGCCACACCAAGGTGCTCATCATCGGTTCCGGACCTGCAGGCTATACTGCCGCGGTCTATGCCGCGCGCGCCATGCTGAAACCGGTTTTGATCGCCGGTCTCGAACAGGGCGGCCAGTTGATGATCACCACCGATGTCGAGAACTATCCGGGCTTTGCCGATCCGATCCAGGGTCCCTGGTTGATGGAACAGATGCTGCAGCAGGCAAAACATGTCGGCGCCGAGATCGTCAACGATCTCGTGACCGAAGTCGACATGAATCAGCGTCCTTTCGTCGCCCGCACCGACAGCGGCCAGGTCTGGACCACCGATACGCTGATCATCGCCACCGGCGCCAAGGCCAAGTGGCTCGGCATCGAGAGCGAGCAGCATTTCCAGGGCTTCGGCGTTTCGGCCTGCGCCACTTGCGACGGCTTCTTCTATCGCAACAAGGATGTGATCGTGGTTGGCGGCGGCAACAGCGCCGTCGAAGAGGCGCTCTATCTCTCCAACATCGCCAAGTCGGTCACATTAGTGCACCGCCGCGACTTCTTCCGAGCCGAGAAGATCCTGCAGGAGCGCCTGTTCTCCAAGGACAATGTCAAGGTTCTGTGGAATACCGAAGTGGCCGAAATAACAGGAACGCCGGCCAAGCCGCCGATGCCGCAATCCGTATCCGGCGCGCGCCTGCGCGACGTCAGAACCGGCACGATCACCGACGTGGTGATCGATGGCGTCTTCGTCGCCATCGGCCATGCGCCGGCAACCGAGCTCTTCAAAGACAAGCTGAAGCTGAAGGACAATGGTTATCTCTGGACCGCGCCGGATTCGACTGCAACCAGCCTGGACGGTGTCTATGCCGCGGGCGACGTGACGGATGATACGTTCCGCCAGGCGATCACTGCCGCCGGCCTGGGGTGCATGGCAGCGCTTGAAGCCGAGCGATATCTGACGGGCCACATGCCCGTCGCCGTGGCCGCGGAGTAAGATCGGCATGAGGGGTGGGGGAATGCCATTGGATTGGGACAAGCTGCGTATTTTTCACGCAGCTGCCGAGGCGGGTTCGTTCACGCATGCGGCGGATAAACTGCATCTGTCCCAATCCGCCATCAGCCGCCAGGTCAGCGCGCTGGAGCACGATGTCGGCACCAAGCTGTTTCACCGCCATGCGCGCGGCCTGATTCTGACGGAACAGGGCGAGTTGCTTTACCGCACCGCCCATGACGTGCTGCTGAAGCTCGAAACCGTGAAGATGCAGCTTACCGAAACGACGGAAACTCCGTCTGGCAAACTGCGCGTCACCACGACGGTCGGTCTCGGCCAGGGCTGGCTGACCGACAAGATCCAGGAATTCCTGCAGCTTTATCCCGATGTGCAGATCCAGCTGATCCTCGACAATGAGGAAGTGGATGTGAACATGCGTCATGCCGACTGCGCGATCCGCCTGCGCCAGCCGCAACAGTCCGACCTCATCCAGCGCAAGCTCTTCACCGTGCACATGCATGTCTATGCGGCCCCGTCCTACATCAACCGCCACGGCGAGCCGCAGAAGGTCGAGGATCTCGACAATCACCGCATCATCACTTTCGGTGAGCCGGCGCCGAGTTACCTGCTCGATGTCAACTGGCTTGAGGTCGCCGGCCGCTCGTCCGACAACAAGCGTATTCCGCATCTGCAGATCAACAGCCAGACCTCGATCAAGCGCGCCGCCCTGCTCGGCATCGGCGTCGCCTGCCTGCCGGATTACATCGTCGGCCGCGACCCCGGCCTGATTCAGCTGGCGATCAATGCCGACGTACCCTCCTTCGACACCTATTTCTGCTATCCCGACGAGATCAAGAACGCCGCCAAGCTGAAAGCCTTCCGCGATTTCATCGTCAGCAAGGCCAGAAACTGGAACTTTTAAGCTTGGTTTTATTGATGAATTGCCGACTATGCAGAACACGCATGACTGGCATGCACAAATGAGGGTTGCCGTTTGCCCATTAAACCACCATATCGCACATAGCTGATGCACATGGTGGCTTTTCCTCCCAGTTCCACCGCATTAGCTGTTCCCCTCTGGAGGTTTTTGACCTTCACACTTATAAGGGCCCTGGTTTTCCAGTGGCCCTCTTTTTTTGCCCTTGCTCCCTCGATAAATGCCGCACCGCAAAAAAATTGTGCGACGCATAGCAGACATGCACAAAAAAGCATTGAAACCTGCTCAAGGAAGCACCATATCTCTCTCAGCTGATGCATCTTGTGGTTTCTCTCCCAGTACCACCGCATTAGCTGTTCCCCTCTGGAGGTTTTTGACCTTCACAATTACAAGGGCCCTGGTTTTCCGGTGGCCCTCTTTTTTTGCCTAAAATTTGCGCACTCACTAAACACCGCAGCCTCACGCCTCCGTGATTTGCATATCGAAGGCTGACGATCGATATATCGGTCAGACACGATTTATAATTCGGCAAACGACGATGGACAAAGACGAAATTATTAAGGCGCTCGCCCATCCCGCCCGGATGGACATTCTCAACTGGCTGAAAAATCCCGAGGAGCATTTCCCCTCGCAGGAGCATCCTTTCGAAATGGGCGTCTGCGCCAGCCAGTTCGAGCGCTGCGGCCTGTCGCAGTCGACTGTCTCGGCCCATCTCGGCACGCTGCATCGCGCCGGCCTCGTCACCACCAAACGCGTCGGCCAGTGGATCTTTTACAAGCGCAACGAGGAAACCATCGCCGTCTTCCTCAAGCAACTGACGCAGGATCTTTAGAATGCCCCTCGCCCTCCTCGTTCTTGCCTTGAGCTCATTTGCGATAGGCACCACTGAATTCGTCATCATGGGTCTGTTGCCGGAGGTCGCCGCCGATCTCTCGGTCAGCATCCCGCAGGCCGGATGGCTGGTGACCGGTTATGCCCTGGCGGTCGCGATCGGCGCCCCTGTGATGGCGATTTCGACCGCGAAGTTGAAGCGCCGTACCGCCCTGATTGCGCTGATGGCCTTCTTCATCGCCGGCAACCTGCTGTGCGCTCTGGCGAGCGACTACTGGGTGCTGATGATCGCCCGTGTCGTGACAGCACTCTGCCACGGCGCCTTCTTCGGCATCGGCTCGGTGGTCGCCGCCGGCCTCGTCGCCGAAGACCGCAAGGCCCGAGCCGTCGCGCTGATGTTCACTGGCCTGACGCTCGCCAACGTTCTCGGCGTGCCGCTCGGCACCGCGATCGGTCAGGCCTATGGCTGGCGCGCCACCTTCGGCGTCGTCACCGTCATCGGTATCTTCACCATATCAGGCCTGATCGCCATCCTGCCCAGGGACAAGCAGCAAGAAAACGGCAGCATCCTGCGCGAGATTGCGGCACTCAGGAATGGCGGTCTGTGGCTAGCACTCTCCACCACCGTCTTCTTCGCCGCCTCTATGTTCACCCTCTTCACCTATATCGCGCCGCTGCTGCGCGACGTCACCGGCGTTTCGCCGGAAGGCGTCACCTGGACGCTGTTCCTGATCGGCCTCGGGCTGACCATCGGCAACCTCGTCGGCGGCAAGCTTGCCGATTGGCGGCTCGGCGCGACGCTAGCCGGGGTCTTTGCCGCGATCGCCATCACTTCGATCGCCTTCAGCTATACGAGCCGCTTCTTCATCCCGGCTGAAATCACCCTCTTCTTCTGGGCGATGGCAAGCTTTGCCGCCGTACCGGCGCTGCAAGTCGGCGTCGTCGGCTTCGGCAAGGACGCCCCGAACCTCGTCTCGACGATCAACATCGGCGCCTTCAACACCGGCAATGCGCTCGGCGCATGGGTGGGTGGCTTGGTCATCGACGCCGGCTTCGATCTGACCCGCGTTCCGCTCGCCGCGGCCTTGATGGCCCTGATCGGCCTCGGGGCGACGGCGCTCACCTATCTCTCCGCCAGGGGCCGGGCTGCCCTCGCCCCTGCCGAGTGATCCTCCCGCAAAAGAAAGGACCATCATGGCCAAGCTTTTCGAACCCACGAAAGTCGGCGACATATCCGTTAAGAACCGCATCGTCATGGCGCCACTCACCCGTAACCGCTCGCCGGGCGCAATCCCCAACGACCTCAACGTCGAATATTACCGCCAGCGCGCCACATCAGGCCTGATCATCACCGAAGCAACCGCGATCACCCATCAGGGCCAGGGTTATGCTAACGTGCCTGGTCTCTACAGCAAAGAGGCTCTCGACGGCTGGAAGCGCGTGACCGACGCCGTTCACGCAGCCGGCGGCAAGATCGTCGTCCAGATGTGGCATGTCGGCCGTATCTCGCACACGACGCTGCAGCCGAACGACGGCAAGCCGGTTTCCTCGACCAACCGCATCGCCAAGGCCAAGACCTATCTGGTCAATGCCGACGGCACCGGCAGCTTTGCCGACACCTCCGAGCCGCGCGCGCTCGAAACCGCCGAAATCCCCGGCATCATCGAGGATTACCGCAAGGCTGCCCGGGCGGCGATCGACGCCGGCTTCGACGGTGTCGAGATCCACGGCGCCAACGGCTATCTGCTCGACCAGTTCATCCGCGACGGTATCAACGACCGCACAGACCAATATGGCGGCTCGATCGAAAATCGTACCCGTCTGACCTTCGAAGTCGTCGATGCCGTGGTCAAGGAAATCGGCGCCGGCCGCACTGCAATCCGCATCTCGCCGGTGACGCCATCAGGCGAAAGCTACGATTCCAATCCGCAAGCGACCTTCGCAAATGTCGTCGAAGGACTGGCCAAATACGATCTCGCCTATATCCATGTCATCGAAGGCCAGACCGGCGGCGACCGCGACTACAAGCAGGGCGACAATCCCGCCTTCGATTACAAAGCGCTGCGCCAGACCTATGAAAAGGCCGGCGGTAAGGCCGACTGGATGGTCAACAACGGCTACGATCGCAATCTGGCGATCGACGCCGTCGAAAGCGGTCGCGCCGATCTCGTCGCCTTCGGCAAGCCCTTCATCGCCAATCCCGATCTCGTCGAGCGCCTGGTACACAATCTGCCGCTCAACACGCCCGACCAGTCGACCTTCTATGGCGGCACCGGCAAGGGCTATATCGACTATCCCATTCTCGAAAAGGTCGCCTGACCTTCACGCGAACGCAAATCCCGCCGAAAGGCGGGATTTCCATCTTCGACGCGTTTTTGTAGGGTGCCGCCATGTTTGCTCCCTATCTTGATCGCTGGTCGCTGATATCAGACGGCGAGCCCATCATCACCCATTCCAGCCGCCTGCTGCCGGTCCTCTGGCAGGACAGACCTGCCATGCTGAAAGTGGCGGCCGATATCGACGAATGATACGGCGCGCTTCTGATGCAGTGGTGGGACGGTGACGGCGCAGCCTATGTCTATGCCCATGAAGGCGATGCCGTGCTGCTCGAAAGGGCGACGGGAAAACGCTCGCTGCTTGCCATGGCGATGAACGGCGCGGACGATGAGGCAAGCCGCATCCTCTGCCGCACCGCGGCCCGGCTGCATGCGCCGCGAGAAAAACCGCTTCCCGATCCCATCTCCCTTACCCGTTGGTTCCGTGATCTGGAGCCGGCAGCAGGCAAGCATGGCGGCACGCTTGCCGATTGCTCGGCGATAGCCAACGTCCTCCTTGCCGATCAGCGTGATCTCACCATCCTCCACGGCGACATCCACCACGACAATATCCTCGATTTCGAGGCGCGCGGCTGGCTGGCGATCGATCCCAAGCGGCTCCACGGCGAGCGAGGCTTCGATTTCGCCAATATCTTCGCCAACGAGGAACTGCCGACCATCACCGATCCCGCCCGTTTCCGCCGCCAGCTCGCCGTCGTCTCGGCGGAGGCGAAGCTGGAGCCGAAGCGGCTTTTGCAATGGATCGCCGCCTATTCTGGCCTTTCCGCTGCCTGGTTCCTCGGCGATCCGAACATTCAGCAGGCCGAGACGGCGTTGACGGTCGCCCGGATCGCCCTGGCCGAACTTCAGACCTAACCCGCGCTCTCAGGCAACTGCCTGATCAAGGCAGCGGTCGTCTCGCGATGCAGTTCGGGCAGGCAGCCAAGCGCCACGAGCGAGGCCCGAACCGCCTCGTCGATCGGTGTCTGCGGTTCCCTGCCGAGTTCAGCCGTAAGCCTGGCGTTCCGCATCCGCAGCGGCACCTTCCAGAGATAGCGCATCTCCTTGATCTCCCGCATCACAGGAACGAAAGGAGCGGCAAACGGCACGATCCACCAGGGAAAGCCACCGATCTTCGCCTTGCCGCCGGCAATGCGCTTGATCGCTTCGGCCATCTGCATGCCATCCGCATCCCAGAAGCCCTCCATGTGATAGACGGCGAAGTCCGGCAGCAGATCGGCCCGCTCGATGAGCTGGGCGATGGTTTCCGCCATGTCTGGCAGGTAGGTCCATTGATGACCGACACCGCGCCGACCTGGGTTCCTGATCGTGCCGACCGGCTTGCCTGGGGTCACGAGGCCAGACGAAAACCAGCTATTGGCCGTCGTGCCTGGGCCGAAGAAATCCCCCGCCCTGACAATGATGACGCCGGCACCGGACTGTGACGCCGCCTTCAGCCGCTTCTCCATTTCGACCCGGATCGCCCCCTTCTTCGTTACCGGATGCTGCGGGCTTTCTTCCGTCGGCGCCGGCAGGGCGTCGGGACCGAAATTATAGACGTTGCCCGGCAGCACGATGCGCACGCCGACAGCGCGAGCAGCCGCGATGGTATTGTCGAGCATCGGCAGCACCAGTGTTTCCCAGTCGCGGTAGCCGGGCGGATTGACGGCATGGACGATCAGGCTGACGCCTTCGGCCGCCCTCAGGACGTCACCGGCATTCATCGCATCGCCCTGCACCCATTCGAACGCCGGCTCGCTCCTCGACGCCTTGGCGACGTCACGGTTGAGCGCCCGGATGCTCCAGCCGCGCGCAAGCAGCTTGCGGGCAACCGCGCTGCCGATACCGCCGGTCGCGCCGAGAACGAGGGCGGTCGTCTTCATTTCGCTGCTCATGATAATCATCTCCTTCGATCGGATGAGAGGATCATGCCATCAGAATGGCATAAACGAAATTGACGAAAGAAATGTATCTACTATACAAAAATATATGAGCGTGGAACCGAGCTGGGATTTCTACCGCAGTTTTCTGACCGTGCTTCAGCAGGGGTCGCTTTCGGCCGCCGCCCGCGAACTGGGGCTGACGCAGCCGACCATAGGCCGCCATGTCGATGCACTGGAACTGGCGATCGGCGCCGAACTCTTCACCCGCTCACCGAACGGCCTGCTGCCGACCGACGCCGCACTGGCGCTGAAGCCCTATGCCGAGACGCTGGCTGCAACCGCGGCCGCGCTTTTGCGTACCGCATCCGGCCAGCGCGAGCACGTGGCAGGAACGGTCAGGGTCAGCGCCAGCGAGGTCATCGCCGTCGAAGTGCTGCCGGCGATTCTCGGACCGCTACAGGAGACCTATCCCGAACTGCAGATCGAGCTCTCGGCATCCGATATGATCGAGGACCTGATGAATCGCGAGGCCGATATTGCCGTGCGCATGGCCGAACCGCAGCAGGCTGCACTCGTCGTGCGCCGCATCGGCGATATCCCCCTCGGCTTTCATGCTCATCGCCGCTATCTCGAACGACACGGCATTCCGCAAACCCTGGCTGACCTCACAAACCACCGGCTCATCGGCTTCGACCGGCAGACGGCCTATGTCCGCATGGCGATGAAACGCTATGCAGTGCCTGACATCAAATTCTCTTACCGGACCGACAGCAATCTTGCCCAACTCTCGGCGATCCGCGCCGGCGTCGGCATCGGTCTCTGCCAGATCGGACTTGCCCGGGGGAACCCTGACCTGGTGCACGTCCTGCCCGATGCCTTCGCCATTCCGCTCGGCACGTGGGTGGCGATGCATGAGAGCTTGAAGACTTCGCCGCGCTGCCGCGCCACTTTCGACGCGCTGGTCAAGGGCCTGCAGGACTATCATCGATATTCGACCGGTGCGTGACCGCGAAAATCGAAATCGATTTTCCGAAAGAATCATGCGCAAACTACAGAATAGCGGAGCGTTCTGAGCGCATCCTATCGGACGGGCGGCGCTCGAGCGGGACGGGAAATGAGAATACACAATCCGGTTGAACTCGTACCCAACGATCCGCAATGGCCGCAATCCTTCCGGCGAATCCGCAACAGGTTGCTGGCCTTGCTGCCGCAGGCGCTTTTCATCGATCACATCGGCAGCACATCCATACCGGGCATGATCGCCAAGCCGCTCATCGATATCGACATCGTTCTTCCCGGCCTCGAGCACATCGAGGACGCCACAGGCGTGCTTCTGGCCGAAGGCTACGAGCCACGCGGCAATCGCTATGACGACGAGGTCTGGGCGTTTCTATCGAAAGGTTCGGTGCCGGCAGAACGGGTCTACCTTTGCCCTTCCGGCAACGGCACGCATCGAAACAGGCTGGCTTTCCGGGATTATCTCATCGCACATCCACTGGCGGCGGCCGATTATGCCGCTCTCAAACGCAGGCTGGCGGCCGAATTCCGGATGGACGGCGACGGCTATACTGCGCATAAGCGCGAATTCGTCGATGCGATCGTCGCACGGGCATTGGCGGGAGATGGTTAGCTGCCGATGCCTTGCGAGGCCTCGGCCGGGCGATCCTTCCACTGGCCGTCCACCACCTCGGTTTCCGGCCTGTCGCCGCCTTCGGCATATTCCTCATGCCACTTGCCGTTCTCGTCCTGCCAACTGATCTCGGCGGAATCGCCGCCGACCTGCTGTTCGGCCGCGACGATGCGCGCAGCTTCAAGCGCGTCGGCATGGGTCGGGAATGCCTCGGAATAGACACCTCCCAGCCTGTAGGCCCAGCCGCCGTCATGCGGCACGACTTCGTAGACCACCTTGATCATGCATCCGTCTCCTCATCTTCTTGTTGCGCATTCGCACGCTTCCGGAAAAGATCCGGATCATCGCGGCCGCTTGACGAGAATTCGAGGACGCCGCGATCTGCTTTCCGGCCCCGATGAGGTTCAGTATTCCATTAAACGCCGAAGACTGCAAATGGCACTCGACCAGCACTTGCTTGATAGGCGAAATCAGTGACTTAGATAGAACGCATGAATCGGGACAGGAGCTAAGGCTTGAGGATCGCGTCACGCTTTAAAGAGGAAAAGTTTCTGGTCGCCGCACTTGTCGTTGCAGCGATCGCCTATCTCTTGGAACACGCGGTGATCGGGATGGGGCGCGGCGTCGCGCTGATTGCCGCCGCTGGCCTGGTCGGCACGATCGTGCTCGCCTCGATCCGCGTTGCCCATCATGCCGAGCTGATCGCCGTCAAGGTCGGCGATCCCTATGGCACGATGATCCTGACGCTCTCGGCCGTCGCCGTCGAAGTCATCATCCTCGCCATCATGATGAGCGGCGAAAGCTCGCCGACGCTGGTGCGCGACACGATCTATTCGGCCTTGATGCTGGATATCAACGGCATTCTCGGCCTGGCCGCCCTGCTCGGCGGTCTCAAGCACGGCGAACAGCCCTATAACGACAATTCCGGCAAGACCTATGGCGTGATGATCCTCACCGCCATGGGCATTTCGATGATCGTGCCGGAATTCGTGCCCAGCGACAAATGGCACTATTATTCCGCCTTCACCATCGTCGCAATGATCGCGCTTTATGGCCTCTTTCTGCGCATGCAGGTCGGCCAGCACAGCTATTTCTTCAGTTACAGCTATCCGCGCTCCGAACGGAAGAAAGAAAGTCCGGACGAGCATGGCCCCGACGAGTCGGCCGCGATCTCGATCGCCACCATTCTCGTCGGCGTCGTCATCATCGGCCTGCTCGCAGAGTTCATGGCCGCCTTCATGACCGAAGGCCTGCGCGACAGCGGTGCGCCGATCCCCGTCACCGCCGTGGTCGTCGCAGCGATTTCGGCCGCCCCCGAAATCCTGACCGCGTTGAGGGCGGCACTCAGGAACCGCATGCAGGCGACGGTCAATATCGCCATGGGCGCCTCGCTGTCGACGGTCATCCTGACGGTGCCCGTCATGGAGGTGATCGCGCTCTATACCGGCCAGCCCTTCATCATGGCGATGACCCCGGTACAGACGGTGATGGTGGCTATCACGCTGATTGCCGCGGCGATCAACCTCAACGACGGCGAGACCAACGCCATCGAGGGCATGACGCATTTCATCCTCTTCGCCACCTTCGTCATGCTGACCGCGCTGGGGCTTTGAAGGCTTCGTCTTCCCGACAGGGGACGGAGAGCAGTTATCCGCACGCGTAACGTCAACTCACAGAGCAGCCTGACAGCCCACCTTTTGAGGAGAGCTTTCGACAGTCATTCCTTCGACTTTTCGAGGAAACGCTGCTTGCGGGTTTTCGGCTTGAAGCGCCGGAAGAAACCCTCGATGGCGCGGATGGATTTGGTGACGGACATGAGCCTGTCGATCTGGCTATTTGCGTTGTGGAGCCGCTCCGACAGGACTTCGGCCGCCGTCATCGCAATCTCGATTGGCGGCACCTGTGGAAACCGTCTGGCAATTGCCGCATAGGGGCTGGCATCCACGCCGCCCATCATCGAGATCGTGCCCATCCGTGCAAAGAGACGCAGGAAGATCTGCTCGAACGTCCAGTCGTGCACGTCGAAGACCTTCCACTTCTCGCTCCTCTTCGCCGAAAAACCGGCAAGCAGGACCTTGCCCGGCAGTTGCAACTCGGCGAGCCACAGCGCTACCGCAAAACCACTCGTCGCGATCTTGCCCACCGGATAGAGATCGACGAGCATTTTCGTCAGATCAAGGTGACGGGTTTCAGCGCCTTCGAAGCGGCCCTCCTCGCTGAAGTTTTCCTCCGGAGAGACTCGAATGTTGACGACGCCCAAAAAATCGTCGCCGGCAAAAAAGCGTAGGACTTCCGCCGCCTCGCGCCGGTGGACGATATTGGCGCCCATCACGCCGCTGCGGGCAAACAGCACCGCATGGCCGGCGAAGGGCTCGTCGAGCACCTTATAGACATTGTTGAAGAAGACGTAGAGCGCCGTCTCCGGCAATTCGCTTCGCAGCCGTTTGAAATCGACGGCCTCGCTGTTGGCCACCAGCACAATGTGGGAATAGTGCGACAACAGCGCCTTCCACGCATCCGGCGTCAGAAAATTGAAGCCGCTATCCGAGGCGGCCATGGTCTGCGTGTCGCTGGGGATTGCTTCCATATCGGCTCACATGCACTTTCCAAGGACGATGCGCTCTGCCGTCCCACTAGCTGTTGCTGAAATAAGCGCGTGTTCGTGCCAGCCGCGCCAGCCCGCCGATCCGCTTTCCCAAATGCGAAAGAAACCCCGCGATCCGGCCCGTCATCGACGGCTGCCTGCAGAAGGAAGCCCACGGCGTATTGGCGAGATCCTCGACATAACGCTTGGCCATCCGGCGATGCACCCACGGCACAGTCGCCTGCCACGGTTTTTTCCGGCCGGTGAAATGGATGATCGCCGGCTGGCCGACGAAAGGCAGGAGGCCGGTCTGCGTGTTCCAGCGCGGGTCGAGCACCAGCCAGTCGCCATCGAAAGTGACGTTCAGCGCATCCTGGTCGTTATTCTCGAAAAGATACGACCGCTCCTCGAAAATCTCCCGTGTCCTGGCAAAAAGCCCCCTCGCCCGGCAGGCTGACCAGTCGAACAGCAGCACGCCGGCATTGAAATAACGACCACCCTCGCGCATGCCGATCTTCCGCTGCCGTGCACCGGCCTTCTCGGGAAAGGCCATGACATAATCGTCTATGGCGGCAAGCGCCTTGCCCTGCAAATCCATGGCGAAGAGGTCGTCGACCGGCGCAACCGCAAGCACATCGGCATCGAGATAGAGCAGCCGCTCGACATGATCGGGAATGTACAGATCCATGTAGAGCCGCGCCAGCGTCGCGCCCGACCAGCGGCCCCGCGCCTGCAGCGTATCCGGCGTATTGTAGGGCAGCACCTTGATTGTCATGCCGTGCAGGCGCGCGAAATTTCCGACCTCGGCGATCTCGTTCGGCTTGAGGTCGATGCCGAGAAGCAGAAATTCCACCGCAGGACCTGAGAGATTGCGCTTGACGGAAAGCAGGGTGCAGCAGGCGGCCGGCAGCATGTTGACATCCGAACAGACGATCACGGCACTCTGCTGCAAAATCCCGGCCTCCCGAAGCGGCAACTAGACTTAATGCCGGATATCTAGTTGGTTTGATGCCAACCCGCAACCGCAGATCACCCGCCGGACCGTCACTCTGCGTCACGTTTTGAATCGGAATTCAACGACTTGCGAGGCAAAGCGGATTCAGATGAGGAGCATATTGAATCGGAACGTGAACTTAGAGCCGCAGCGCCAATGGATGATCGACGAGCAGTCGGTCGACTGTCGCAAGCTGCAGTCCCTCGACCTTGCATTGCGCAAGCAGCAAGCGATCGAAGGGATCGCGCGTCTCCGGGTCGGGGTCGGCGGCGGTGATGACGTGCGCGATATCGATGGGCAGGATCGTCAGCCCCGTGCCCTGCAGGTAGGCTGGAATAACGTCCAGGGTTAGTCCCGGCTGCAACTTGCCAAGTCGTGTCTTGATCGCGATTTCCCAAAGGCTCGCGACGCTGACGAAACCTTTGGTCGTAGCGTGCAAAAGCACGCGTTGGACATCAGGAAAACGGTCGGTCAACTTTCGTTGGACGATTGCGATGATCATATGCGTGTCGAGTAGCACACGCATATGATCACGGCAGCGGTTTGAGAAGAAAATCTTCCGGCAAAGGATCGTCGAAGTCGTCGGCGATATACATCTCCGTCCGCGTGATACCCTTGGAACGAAGATAGGCTTCGCCGGCCTCCAGGTTCAAACCGCCGCGTTTTTGATGCGGCACGAGATCGAACACCGGCCGACCGTTGCGTGTCACGACAATGGTTTCACCTTCCTCGACCTCACGGGCGAGTTCGGTCAGGCGGTTCTTCGCATCACGGATCGAAACGGTCTTCATGACGGAAAATGTAGCTACATGCAGCCACATCGTCAACGCCGCCAACAAAAAAGGCCCGCCGTCGCCGGCAGGCCTTCGATTGGTGTTTTTGAAAACCCGCTTACTTGCAGGCGCCGCAGAAGCGCTGGATGCGGCGGCAGGCTTCCTCGAGCTGCTCTTCCGAAGTCGCGTAGGAGATGCGGAAATTCGGGCCGAGACCGAAGGCCGAACCGTGAACGACGGCAACGCCTTCCGTTTCCAGAAGCTCGGAAACGAAATCCTCGTCCGTCTCGATGACCTTGCCCGACGGAGCCGTCTTGCCGATCAGGCCGGCGCAGGACGGATAGACATAGAAGGCGCCTTCCGGCACCGGGCAGACAATGCCCTTGGCCTGGTTCAGCATCGAAACGACGAGATCGCGACGGCCTTCGAAGATCTTCTTGTTCGCAGGTATGAAGTCCTGCGTGCCGTTCAGCGCTTCGACAGCCGCCCACTGGGCGATCGACGTCGCACCCGAGGTCTGCTGCCCCTGGATCATGTCCATGGCCTTGATGAGCTGGATCGGGCCGGCCGCATAGCCGATACGCCAACCGGTCATCGCATAGGCCTTGGAGACGCCATTCATCGTCAGCGTGCGGTCGTAGAGCTTCGGCTCGACTTCCACAGGCGTGACGAACTTGAAGTCGCCATAGGTCAGGTGCTCGTACATGTCGTCGGTTAACACCCAGACCTGCGGATGCTTCATCAGCACGTCCGTCAGCGCTTTCAGCTCGGCCTGCGTATAGGCCGCCCCCGTCGGGTTGGACGGCGAGTTGAAGATGAACCACTTGGTCTTCGGCGTGATCGCCTTTTCGAGATCGGCCGCCTGGAGCTTGAAGTTATGCTCCTGGGTGGCCGAAACGAAAACCGGCGTGCCGCCGCACAGCGCCACCATCTCAGGATAGGAAACCCAGTAAGGCGCCGGGATGACGACTTCGTCGCCGGGGTTCAGCGTTGCCATGAAGGCGTTGAAAAGGATCTGCTTGCCGCCGGTGCCGACGATCGTCTGCTCCCAGGAATAGTCAAGGCCGTTCTCGCGCTTGAACTTGGCGGCGATCGCCTTGCGCAGCTCGGGAATGCCGGAAACCGGGGTATACTTTGTTTCGCCGCGGTTGATCGCGTCGATGGCGGCCGTCTTGATATTATCCGGCGTATCGAAATCCGGCTCACCCGCGCCGAGGCCGATGACGTCACGTCCTTTTGCTTTCAGCTCGCGCGCTTTCTGGGAGACGGCGATGGTGGCTGAAGGCTTCACACGGGAAAGAGCATCGGCAAGGAAAGCCATGATAACGGTCCTAATGGTTGAAACGGGCAGAAAGCCGGGACCGGAGTTCTGCGGTTAGCTCTATGTCCAATGTATGACGGCATTTCAAGCGGAAAGGCGTCATGATGGCATGATTCTTATTGATCGGTTCGCCGCGCCACCAGCCTGGCATGCCGTCCGCTTCGGAGAGGCTTGCGTCACGCGGTCGAAACGCCATGCGAAGATCTTGAATCAAACTCTGAAGCCATCCGGATTTATACCCTGAAATCAGTGGCATCGTCGAATTCGGCCATTGCCACGAATAAGCCGCAACAAATGCCGCGCCACGCCGCAATTCGGTCGCGAGCGCGCCGAGATCGAAGCCGCATCATCCGGCATCCGAAATTGGTTATTGAGGGTATGCCAATGTTTCTGGAAGATGAGTTTATCATAGGGCGCATTCGTGCGCGCCGAATTTCCGTTTCAGTCCTTGTTGCCGTCACCGCCTTTGCAGCCTGCATCGCCGCGATGCTGGCGCTTGCCTCCGCCGCCCGCGCCGCCGAGCCGCAGGCATCCGCACAGCTCGCAGCGCTTGTCCGGCCGAACGACGTCAATAGCGGCTCGCTGCTCTTTCCGTCGAAGGAGCCTGGCTTCTATGTCGAAGCGCCGCGGCTGAAGACCGATGTCGCCATCGATGTCTCCGGCCCGATCGCCAGGGTGAAGGTGACGCAGCGCTTCCAGAATCCGAGCCAGGGTTGGGTCGAAGGCACCTACGTCTTTCCGCTGCCGGACAATTCCGCCGTTGACGCGCTGAAAATGCAGATCGGCGAACGTTTCATCGAAGGCCAAATCAAGCCCCGCCAGGAAGCCCGCGAGATCTACGAGCAAGCCAAGGCCGAAGGCAAAAAGACGGCGTTGCTCGAACAGCAGCGGCCGAACATCTTCACCAACCAGGTCGCCAATATCGGTCCCGGCGAAACCATCGTCGTCCAGATCGAATACCAGCAGACCATCCACCAGTCGGGTGGCGAGTTCTCGCTGCGCTTCCCGATGGTCGTCGCCCCGCGGTACAATCCGGCGCCGATCGTCCAGACTGTCGAGTTCAACAACGGCGCCGGTTTTGCCACGCCGCGCGACCCGGTGGAAAACCGCGACAAGATCGCTGCCCCCGTGCTTGATCCGCGTGAGAACGCCAGGATCAATCCGGTTTCGCTGACCGTCGACCTCCGGGCTGGTTTCCCGCTCGGCGATGTCAAATCGTCCTTCCATGCGGTCGATATCAACCAGGATGGCGACCAGGCGAGGACGATCAGCCTGAAGGCGGACACCGTTCCCGCCGACAAGGATTTCGAGCTCACCTGGAAGGCCGCCGCCGGCAAGATGCCGAGTGCCGGCCTCTTCCGCGAAGTGATTGATGGTAAGACCTATCTGCTTGCCTTCGTCACCCCGCCCGCGGCCCCGGACACGGCAGCGCCGCCGGCAAAACGCGAGGTGGTCTTTGTCATCGACAATTCCGGCTCCATGTCCGGCCCGTCGATCGAGCAGGCCCGCCAGAGCCTGGCGCTTGCCATCTCCAAGCTGAACCCCGACGACCGCTTCAACGTCATCCGTTTCGACGATACGATGACTGACTATTTCAAGGGTCTCGTCACTGCCACCCCTGACAATCGCGAAAAGGCGATCGGCTATGTCAGAGGCCTGACCGCCGACGGCGGCACGGAAATGCTGCCTGCCTTGCAGGCTGCGCTGCGCAACCAGGGACCGGTCGCAAGCGGAGCGCTGCGCCAGGTCGTGTTCCTGACCGATGGCGCGATCGGCAACGAACAGCAGCTTTTCCAGGAAATCACCGCAAATCGCGGCGATGCCCGGGTCTTCACCGTCGGCATCGGTTCGGCGCCGAACACCTATTTCATGACCAAGGCCGCCGAGATGGGCCGCGGCACCTTCACGGCGATCGGCTCGACCGATCAGGTGGCAAGCCGCATGGGCGAGCTTTTCGCCAAGCTGCAGAACCCAGCCATGACCGATATCGCTGCCACCTTCGAAGGCATCAAAGCCGAAGATATCACGCCGAACCCGATGCCGGACCTCTATAGCGGTGAGCCCGTCGTGCTGACCGCGCAGTTGCCCGAGAACAATGCCGGCAAGCTGCAGATCATCGGCAAGACAGGCGACCAGCCCTGGCGCGTCGAGATGGATATCGCCAACGCCGCCGACGGCAGCGGCATTTCCAAGCTCTGGGCGCGCCGCAAGATCGACGATTTCGAGGCCCGCGCCTATGAGCGTCAGGATCCGGCCGCGCTCGACAAGGATATCGAGACGGTGGCGCTCGCCCATCACCTCGTCTCCCGCGTCACCAGCCTGGTCGCCGTCGATGTCACTCCGTCGCGCCCGGCCGATCAGCCGCTCGGCTCGGCCAAGCTGCCGCTCAACCTGCCGGATGGTTGGGACTTCGATAAAGTCTCCGGCGAAAACGCTGCCCCTCTTGGCGGCGCGGAACGCCATGGCTCGGCTACGCCGGCTGGAAACGCCGGACCGGAGCAGGCCGAAACACAGGCACTTGTCGCATCGCCTGAGATCGCAAACATGATGGCCGCAGCCCCGACTGCCAAGGCGGCCACCATGATCGCGCAGAAGAGCTCGACCGTGAACCTGCCGCAGACGGCGACGCGCGCCGACGAGCAGATCATCCGCGGGCTTACCATGCTGCTCCTGGCGCTGACGGCGGCAAGCGGGCTGGCCGTCTGGCGGCGGCGCCTCAAGCGCATTATCACGGTCGGAGCCGAGCGCGATGGTCTCTAGGCTCTCTGCAAGCCAGAACGAGGAGGCGGCAGAATTCGAGCCGCTTCCGACCTATCTGGAACTCGCCATGGCCGCCGCCACGGCCTATGACAGGCCGAAGCCTCGCCGGCGGAAGGGGTTCTTCCTCTGGCGTCTTTCCTCGATCGAAAAGACGATCGCCTTTGCCATCGCCGGCCTTGCCTTCTATGGCTTGGCACTGATCGGCGACGGTTTCCTGCTGAAGGCGAAAGCGGAGCTCTCCCAGATCCTGCTGAAACGCGCCTTCGCCGCGGAGTTGCAGGGGAAGGAGACAAAACCCTGGCCCTGGGCGGATTTCACCACGGAGGCCAAGGTGCGCGCGCCGCGCCTCGGCAAGGAGGCGATCGTGCTCTCCGGCGCCTCTGGCGAGGCTCTGGCCTTCGGTCCGGCCTGGCTCGTCAACACGCCGCAGCCCGGCGAGGAAGGCACCTCCGTCATTGCCGCCCATCGCGACACGCATTTCCGCTGGCTGCAATACATAAAGCCCGGCGATACGATCGAGGTCACCCGCCGCGACGGAAAACTATTGACCTTCAAGGCCGGCGAGGGCCGCATCGCCCCGTGGGATGCCAACGGCATCGATCCCTCCTCCGATGGCCACCGCCTGGTGCTGACCACCTGCTGGCCCTTCAATGCCACCGAACGCGGGCCGCTACGCTACATCCTTGAGGCAGAATTGGTCGACGACCAGGCGACGGGCTCGGTTCAACCGGTAAACACAAAGCCGTTATTGCAGGTCGAATGAGGGTTGAAGCCCTTCCCTGCACGCTCCACGTTCCACATGGAGAAACGACGGGGAGCAAGATGAAGAGAATATCCGCCTTCCATTTCGCCTCAGCGCTGGTCCTGTTCGGCGCCATGTCCGCGGATGCGGCCGACATCGTCAACACGCAGGATCTCGCGGTCCGTGTCGACAAGCTCGCCGACGGCCTCCAACATCCCTGGGCGGTCGAAGTGTTGCCCGACGGGGCCTATCTCGTCACCGAGCGGCCGGGCCGCATGCGCATCGTCCGCGACGGCAAGGTTTCCGAGCCGATCGGCGGCGTACCCAAGGTCAGCGCTCGTGGTCAGGGCGGCCTGATGGACGTGGCGCTCGCGCCGGACTTTGCGAAATCTCGCAAGCTCTATTTCACCGCCGCCATCGCCAACAGCCAGGGCTCCGGCACCGAAGCCTTCAGCGCCGCGCTTTCCACTGACGAGAAGACACTCGACGCCGTGAGGCCTATCTTCAGCATGCGGCGCTTCACGTCGGGCAATATCCAGTACGGCTCGCGCATCGCGATTGCCTCAGACGGTACGCTGTTCATCAGCGTCGGTGATCGCGGCAACCGCGACCGCTCGCAAGACTGGCAGGACGATGCCGGCTCGATCATCCACATCAACGCCGATGGCAGCATTCCTGCCGACAATCCATTCAAGGAAGGCGGCAAGGCGCTGCCGGAAATCTGGTCGAAAGGTCACCGCAACCCGCAGGGCATCACCTTCGACGCCAAAGATGGCAAGCTCTATACCGTCGAACACGGTGCGCGCGGCGGCGACGAGATCAACCAGCCCGAGGCCGGCAAGAATTACGGCTGGCCGATCATCACCTATGGCCGCGACTATTCGGGTGCCGAGATCGGTGAAGGCACCGCCAAGGACGGGCTGGAACAGCCGCTCCATTACTGGGATCCTTCGATCGCACCAGGCGCCCTCGTCGTCTATCGTGGCGCCATGTTCCCGGAATGGGACGGCAATTTCCTCGTCGCGGCGCTGAAGTTCCAACTGCTCTCGCGCATGCAGCGCGACGACGGCGGCGCCTTCGTCACCGAAGAGCGCCTGTTCGAGGGCGAATACGGCCGCATCCGCGACGTCGTCGTCGCCCCCGACGGCGCCCTGCTGATGGTGACGGATGAGGACAACGGCGCGCTGCTCAGGATATCCCGAGCGCAAGCCCGCAACGGCTGAGACGTCATAGCGAGCCGCGCAGTTCCTTGCGGATGACGAATTTCAACCCAGACCAGATCTCGTCGACGGCGCAGACCTTGACGTCGACCAGGCCAGTTGGGAGCAGAACCTCCCGCAGCACGTCCTCGGTGATATCGGTCGAAACCCGTGAACTCTTCTTCGGCCAGGATATCCAGACCATCCCGTCCGGTCTGAGGACGAGAAAAAGCGCGGGCGCGATGGCCTCCAGTGCCGCCCGTTCTGTCGTAAACAGATGCACATAGTCGAATGCACGGTGAGGCATCTCGGGAAGCGTGTGGACGACCGAAGCAAAACCGTCGAAACCATTGATGTCGCCGATCGTTTCGGGAATACCGAGAAGTGCGGCTGCCTGCCCCTCTGCAAGACCGAGTTTCCTGGCGAGCGGCGTGCCGGAATAGCCTACCGTCCCAGGCGCCACCGCACCGCCGGCCGGCTTCCGTTCTTCGCCTCGCATGTCTTCACCTCCGTCAACCGCCACGAAGTCTTCACCCTTGCCGAAAGGAAACGCAACTGCTAACCGCTTGGGCACATCTCCCTTCCCCTCGAGGACGACATGACGCGCGTTCAGGCGAACCTCCTCCTATTGCTTGCAGCCGCCATCTGGGGCGGCGGCTTCGTCGCGCAGTCGACGGCGATGAAGGCGATCGGCCCCTTCTGGTTCATCGGCCTGCGGTTTGCCGTCGCCACGCTGGCCGTACTGCCCTTCGTCCTTTTTGAAGCGCGCAAGGCAAAGGAAAAGACCAGCGCACGCCATGCCAAGCTCTATATCCTGATCGGCCTTGCCCTTTTCGGCGGCGCAGCCACGCAACAGGTCGGCCTGCAGACGACGACGGTGACGAATTCCAGCTTCATCACCGGCCTCTATGTCGTCTTCGTACCTGTTATCGCCGTCTTCTTCCTTCGCCGTGCCCCGCATTGGATCATCTGGCCGGGGGCGCTGATGGCGGTCAGCGGCATCTATCTCCTGTCCGGCGGCCATCTCTCGGCGCTGACACCTGGCGATCTGCTGACCGTCGTCTGTGCCGTCTTCTGGGCGATCCAGATCACCCTTGCCGGCACCACCGTTTCGGAGACAGGAAGGCCGCTTGCGCTCTCCGCCACGCAATTTGCCGTCACCGCAGTCTGTGCGCTGGCCGTTGCCGCAGCCGTCGAACCTGTCAGCCTTTCGGCGATACGGGCCGCTGCGCCGGAGATCCTTTATGTCGGCATCTTCTCCTCGGGCGTGGCTTTCGTGCTGCAGGTGATCGGCCAGCGCTACACCACGCCCTCGCAAGCCGCGATCTTTCTTTCTTCCGAAGCACTCTTCGGTGCCTCGCTTGCCGCACTTCTGCTCGGCGAGACGATGCCGGTAACAGGTTATGCAGGTTGCGCACTAATGTTTATCTCTATGCTTGTGGTCGAGCTCGTGCCGGATTGACCCGCCGACGCCTGCCAGCCACGTGAACACGCGTCCAAATATGGGTGAGTCACACATCGGAAAAAAAATTATCGGATGCGGGAGACGCGTTCACGTTGCATTTTTGGGAAAATCTGCTCGGAATTTATATTGCAGACAATATAAAACGTTAATCATTCCCTATCGGCGAAGGAAATTTTGCGTTTTTGCGCAAATTGGATATCGGCAGGGATGTGCCAGGAACGACCGTTAAAAAACTTTTGCTTGCCAAAGTCCTTTAAACGCAGCACTCTCAGCGTGTTCGGGCATTTTGCGAGCATGGGAAGTCCTTAAGTATTTGCGCGCCGGGAACGCTAATATCCCGGTCAGCCGGTTCCGAAAATGGCGGGCGAAAGTCCTGCCTGGAACAGGTCGAGGTAGAGGGGACCTTTTTCTCAAATTTCAAGAATTGCCTGCCAACACCTCCCGCAAGGAGGGCAATGCTATGATGCTGCCCGTGTGGATGGCGGGCAGAGAGAAAAGGACCTGAGGCATGGCAGAGACTGGCACTGTAAAATTCTTCAATACCGACAAAGGCTTCGGCTTCATCAAGCCGGACCGGGGCGGCGCCGATATCTTCGTTCACATTTCTGCCGTTCAGGCCTCCGGCCTGGCCGGTCTGACGGAAAACCAGAAGGTAAGCTTCGACACGGAGCCGGATCGCCGCGGCAAGGGCCCGAAGGCCGTCAATCTGCAGATTGCGGGCTGAACCCTTAACAAGGCTGGCGAATTCGAGTTGAAGCCCGGCAGCAATGCCGGGTTTTGTCGTTCAGCCTTGGTTCAGCTACAAATCTCTACGACTGTGACCATCGAGAAAGGAACCGGCGTTCGGTTCCCGGGATTAGGATTATGATGATGAACAGGCTCGCCAAGACCCTTCTGCTGACGGCAACCGCTGCCGCACTCACGCTTTCCGCCATCGGTGAAGCGTCGGCCCGCGACCGCCACTGGCGCCATGGCAATCACGGCAACAACGATGCGTGGGTCGGCGGCGCCGTCGGCCTTGCCACCGGGCTGATCGTCGGTTCGGCCATCGCCAATGCCAATAACGGTCCGGTTTACGAAGAGCGCCGTTACATCGACCCAGCCTACGAGCCGGATTACTACGAGCCCGCTCCGGTCTATCGCGCGCCGCGCCGCGTCTATGTCGATCAGCCGGAATATTACGCGCCGGTCCGCACGGCGGTAGAGCCCTGGTCGCCGCAATGGCAGCGTTACTGCTCCTACCGCTACCGCTCCTTCGATCCGCGCAGCGGCACCTATATCGGCAATGACGGCCGCAGCCACTTCTGCACCGCCGGCTGATCTCCCGATATCCTCAATGCCAAGCGCCGCTTCTCAGCGGCGCGTTCTTTTTGTCTACCCGTCGGCTGATGTTTTCCAGCCCATGACACCGAAAATCGAATCGACTTCGGAAAGCAATATGCGCAATTCGAAGGAATAGAGCGTGTCCGCGTCGCAATGCTCAATGCTCAAACGATCGATACCAGCAAGGCATCGGGCCTGATTTGGTGGTGTTTATGGAGCGGTTCAAAGAAACACTTTCGCGATGGAAGCACCGCAACCATCGCGAAACGAGGCAAACGTCAGAACTCTTGCCAGTCGTTCAATGCCACGCTTGACGCTAGGCTCTCCGAATGCCTTCGCGACCCTGCTTCCCAACACTCTGGCGGGAGAATCAACCTGCGGGCTCCGCGCCTCCGCAACATAGACGCGCGGACCCGTTGACCCCTGCCGAATAACCGCAGCGACCTTGAAGGGCGCGACCAGTTGCTTCAGCTTCGCTGATTCCTGGGCAAGAGTAGCGGCAGCTGCTGTGGACTCTTCCACCATGGCGGCGTTCTGCTGCGTCACCTGATCCATCGTATTAACCGCGGTGTTGACCTCAGACAGCCCGACGGATTGCTCCTTTGCCGCGACAGTGATTGCGTCCATATGAGTATTGATCTGGCCGATGAGCCCGCCGATCGAGTCAAGCGACTGACGCGTATCGCGGACGAGTTTAACGCCGCTTTGAACTTCCGTGGACGAATTCTGAATCAGGCCTTTGATCTCCTTGGCGGCTCGTGCAGCGCGCTGGGCGAGTTCTCGCACCTCTTGTGCAACCACCGCAAACCCCTTCCCCGCATCGCCCGCGCGCGCGGCTTCCACGCCAGCGTTGAGCGCCAGTAGGTTCGTTTGGAACGCAATTTCGTCGATCACCCCAATTATGTTGGAGATCTGTTGCGAGCTTTCCTCGATCCGACGCATGGCATCCTCGGCGTCGGAGACGACCTCGGCAGATTTCGCAGCGCTGTGATTGGCTTGCGTTGCGACCCGACGTGCTTCCTCCGTGAGCTTGGCAGATGAGCCGACGTTGACCGTGATCTCATCCAGGGCTGCTGCGGTCTCTTCCAAGGAGGCGGCCTGTTGTTCGGTTCTTTTTGCGAGATCATGAGCGCCTGACGCAATTTCGGACGTCCCGCTATCCATCGTTGAAATGCTGTCTACGATTGCTGAAAGAGCGGTCCCGAGCTGCTGCACCGATTGATTGAAATCGTGACGCAACGGCTCGAAATCAGGAGCGAATGCTTCCTCCAACTGGAAGGCGAGATCCCCCGCGGCCAACCGCTTTAAGCCCCCGCCAATGCCCGAAGTTGCCGCCCTGAGACGTTCATTGGCTGCCGCTTCGGCCGACTGCTGAACAGCGATGCGATTTGCTTCCTGGAGATTGCGGCCAGTCTCAGCTTCTTCTTCCAAGCGAGCATTGGTGATCGCGGCCTGGCGGAATACTTCCACCGCCGCGGCCATGGCGCCAATCTCGTCGGCGCGCCCCGCGAAGGGAATCTTCACGCTGGTGTCGCCGGATGCGAGCTTGCGCATCGCGGCCGTTATCTTCGTGGCCGGGTCGGCGATGGCGTACACGGCAAAAGCCGCGGCGGCTGCGACCAAGATCAGGCTGACCAAAAGAATGATGAAAGTGAAATTCAGGGTCGAGCCATAAACCTGAAGGCTGGTCTGGTGAGCCTGCTGACCTCTTTCCATGGCGGATTTCACCAGATCATTGGCTAACGCAGTCATTTTATCAGCGATATTCTTAACATCGGTCGCAAAGACGCCTGTGGCGGCTTGTCCGTTGCCTTCATAAGAATAATCCATCATTTCCCGCAGAGGTTTGTCATAGTCCTTCGCGACTGCTTGCATTTTTTCAAAGATTTCTCTCTCGTGCGGCGTCGTAATCAGGGGCTCGTATGCCTTGATCTCTTCGTTCAGTTTCGTCTTCTGGGAGGAGACGAGCGTTTCTGCAAATTTCTTCTGGTCTTGCGTTGCCTGCAACAGATGGTTGGCCGCCAAGATGCCTAGCTCGAATCTCGCCTGAGCAATTTGATGAGCCTGATGCACGCTTGGAAGGTAGCTCTCGCTAAACTCCTCGGTCTGCTCGTTGAGTATCCGCATGCCGCTGATGGCGGCGTATCCGAATGCCGCGACGAGACATCCTAATAAGAAGAAGATGCCAACCATGGCCACTTTGATACTCGGTCTTTGCACGATCCTAGCCTCTCTATGCTTTTGCAGTTCGCTTCCGCTGCGGGTTCTCTCAAGGTGGTGGAACCGCTGCTGGTGATCCCGAACGAAAGCCGATTAACTCGCTCCTCGCGGTTAACGATTGCGCACAGAATCTATGGTTGAAACGAAAGATGCGCCTAGCGGATAGAGCCTGCGTCTGTCGAACAGGCATGCGTTGCGCTCGTTTCGTCATGCGCGAGTGAAAAGCTGGACAGCGCGATAATCTAACCCCTCAGGTAACGCATTGCGTAGAGCTTGACGCGCAGAGATTTGTGCAGTCAGCGCTTCGGGACTCGTCATTGACCGGGAAGAGAGCGCAATCTGAAACCGGACGAAGGCGGCTTACGCCAGAGATAATGCAGGCCGGTTGGGTAATGCTTGATAAGGCCGACATGCTGGGCCGGTTCACCTTGAAAGCGATCTCGTAAAACCAGACTCAAGGGAGATCGCCCCACGCCTCCGAAATTTCCTAGCCTCTCTTGGAAAGGGTTTGAGAAGGCAATTCGCCAAATCGGGAATGATAGTCTGCTGCGAAACGACCCAATTGGAAAAACTGCCATGTTTGGGCAACCTGGGCAATCGTTCTCACATTGTCACCCGTCAGGAGTTCTTTGCGAACGGCTTCCAGTCGAAGATCCTTAAGATAACGCATTGGACTCGTGAACTTAAATTGTTGGAAACCTAGTTGTAGTGCACGCGTGCTGCCCCCTGATGCCTGCACGATTTGTTCCAAAGTAAGGACCTCGTGCAGATGAGCGCGCATAAACTCGATTGCCCTTTTTACTTGGCGAGGTGACGCGGTCGGCCCCCCGGCATGCAATCGATCGGAGAAGGAATGTTGTAGCGAGCCGAGCGCGAGGTTGAAGAATGCGTCCGACAGGCTCGCGAACACGCTTGGTGGCAGCGACGTAACATTTGACCCACCCTCGAAGATGAGATTGGCCAATTGGCCGAGCAGATACCCGGCACCATTGCTTAGGTCGATCTCGGGATGAAACGCGAAATTGTCTCCAACGGATGTCTCCAGGATGACTGAAAGCCGACGTTGCATTTCGGTTCGATCGACAGCTACGGTCAAGTGCCCGCGCCGCTCGGCGATGTCGAAGCCCCTATTATGCGCCGCGTCAACTATCACTCCTTTTCCCGGAGCTTATGCGAAGTCCTCGGAAAGACCCCGTATATTTGCAGTGCCTTCGTCCGGGAGAACGACAAGCAGTTTGTCCCCCTCCGCATGTCTGGTGTTGCGCATGCGTCCTTCATAGGCTGCTTTTATCAGAGTCATCGGTCCGAGGGTGACCATGTCACAACGAAAAGACAGCTTTCCTTTATCCAAGGGCTCGACCGTCACCGACGATGCCGAAGTCGAAAGGAGGTGCGCCAGCTTATCCGGGTCGTTGCCGCTTTCGGCCGCCCGGATAAGCGTCGGACTATTTTTCTTCAATGGGATCTGCCTTCCGTCAATTTTGTAACATCACGTAAGCGCGCTTTCACTCTTTGAACAAGAACCGCAAAGAGCCCAAGGACGGCCTGCGGACCGCCGCTTTCTTTCTGTCGAACCGTCAATTGGCCTCTCCCGACCCTCCGCTTTCTCGACATTGCGCACCGCACCACGCGTCCCCGCGGCCGAGGAAAAATATTTCTACAAATTCCATAGAAATAGAAGTTATAAGTTTCTCGCCCGTCACCAGTGCCCGTAGAACGTATCGATGGCAATCGTAGGGAGAGGAATAAGTTATGGGCGTGTTTCGTTCGGCGATAATCGGCGCCGCGGTTGCCTTGGGACTGGGGCTGTCATCGGCTGAGGCTGCCGATCTTTCGGAAATCAGGATCGACTGGGCGACGTATAATCCCGTCAGCGTTCTTCTGAAAAAGGAAGGCCTGCTCGAAAAGGAATTCGCCAAGGACAATATCAGCATTCGCTGGGTGCAGTCCGCCGGCTCGAACAAGGCGCTGGAATTCCTGAACGCCGGATCGATCGATTTCGGCTCGACGGCGGGTGCGGCGGCACTGATCGCGCGGGTCAACGGCAATCCGATCACATCCATCTATGTGTATTCGCGCCCCGAATGGACGGCTCTGGTCACCCGCGCCGACAGTCCGATTTCCACCGTTCAGGATCTGAAGGGCAAGACGATCGCGGTGACGCGCGGCACCGATCCGCATGTCTTTCTCGTCCGTGCCCTGGCCGATGCCGGCCTGAAACAATCGGACGTGAAGCTGGTCCTGCTGCAGCATGCCGATGGCAAGCTGGCGCTTCTGCGCGGCGATGTCGATGCGTGGGCCGGGCTCGATCCGCTGATGGCGGCCGCCGAAGTGGACGACAAGGCAAAGCTCTTCTATCGCAAGCCGGAAAACAACAGCTGGGGCGTGCTCAATACGACCGAGACCTTTGCCGCGAACCATCCCGATATCATCAAGCGCGTCATCGCCGTCTATGAGCAGGCACGGGCGGAGGCGCTCGCCGATCCTGCGGCACTCAAGGCGGCACTGGTGGAAGCGGCAAAGCTGCCGGACGACGTGATCGCCAAGCAGCTGGAGCGGACGGACATATCGCAATCGACGATCGGCGATCTGCAGCGCGATACGATCTCGAAAGCGGGCATCGCCCTGCAAAGCGCCGGTGTCCTGCCAGCAGACGTCGACATTCCCAAAGTCACGAACGAGCTGATCGACGATCGTTTTGCGGTCGGGAAAACCCAATAACAGAGCATAGATCATCGCGATGACGGACTTGACCGAAACCGGTATCAAGACGGAAACGAGGACGCTGCGCTTGGTCGCGGCGTCTATCTTTTATGGAGTGAGCAACAAGGTGGCAGTGGCTGTTCTGCTACCGGCGCTCGGGCTCTTGTTCTGGGAGATTGCCATTGCGGCCGGCTGGTTCTCAGGCCGTCTCATGCCACCGCCATCCAGGGTCGCCGCGACGCTATGGGTGCTCTTGAAGTCTGGTGAACTGCTCAATCATATCGGCATCACCACGGTACGGGTGTTTTTCGGATTTGCGATCGGCGCCGTCACGGCCACGATCGCCGGCGCTATAACTGGATATTTTGGGCTCGCCCGTCGACTGATCGATCCATCGCTTCAGGCGCTCCGCTCCATTCCGTCAATCGCCTGGGTACCGCTCTTCATTCTCTGGTTCGGGATCTTCGAGACATCGAAAGTGGCCTTGATCGCCGTGGGAGTCTTTTTTCCGGTCTATCTCGGCATCTCGGGCGCAATCCTCTCGGTTGATCGCAAGATTGTCGAGGTCGGGCGCATCTTCAGGCTTTCCGGCTTCACGCTGGTGCGGCGGGTCATGCTGCCTGCGGTCTTCCCGGCCTATGTGACTGCCTTGCGATCCGGCCTCGGTCTCGGTTGGATGTTCGTCGTCGCAGCGGAATTCATGGGAGCTTCGGAGGGCCTCGGCTATCTTCTCGTCGATGGCCAGCAAATGGGCAAGCCGGACCAGATCATGGCTGCCATCATCGCCTTCGCGGTCGTCGGCAAGTTGACGGACAGTCTGCTGCTTGCGGCGACGACACCTTTCCTGACCTGGCAGGACAGTTACAGGCGTGAGGGATGAGTTGATGCTGACGCTGCGAAATTTGGAAAAAACCTATGCAAATGGGGTTCGTGCTCTGGAGGGTTTCTCGCTCGGGCTGGCTCCGGGAGAAATCGTCGCCGTCATCGGCGGATCCGGCTGCGGCAAGAGCACGTTGCTGCGCTTGATCAGCGGCCTCGACATTCCCACGCAAGGAACAGTCGAGCTGAACGGCGAAAAGGTTACCAAGCCGCATCCGCTGATCAATCTAATCTTTCAGGAGCCGCGCCTGTTTCCATGGCTAAGTGTCGCAAACAATGTTGGCTTCGGCCTCGCCGAACTCGAAGGCGATAATCGCAGGCAGCAGATAGAGGCTGCATTGGAAAAGGTGGGCCTCGGGAAATTGGGCGGACGGTGGCCGAAGGAGTTGTCAGGTGGCCAGGCCCAGAGAGTAGCAATCGCCCGCGCGCTGATTACCCGACCGGAAGTGCTGCTGCTGGATGAGCCCTTTTCGGCCCTCGATGCCTTCACGCGCGCCGATCTGCAGGATCACCTGCTCGACATATGGGCCGAAACGCGCCCAACGCTCGTGCTGGTGACGCATGATATTGACGAGGCGCTTGTCCTCGCCGACCGAATTATCGTGATGCGACCATGGCCCGGTCGCATTCTCGAGGAGATCGGCATTGACCTGCCGAGAAAGCGTGATCGGGCATCGGCATCGTTCGAGGCCGCGAAAAGACAGTTGCTCATGTCGCTCAATGTATCGCTGCGGTCCACCTGATATGCCGCCGATTTGGCGCAGCCCCTGCCTAAGCCGGGATGCGGATCGTTGCCCTCAGCCCACCGAGCGGGCTGTCACTGAGCGTGACGTTGCCGCCGTGGCTGCGGGCAATGTCGCGGGCGATCGCAAGGCCGAGCCCGGTCCCTGATGCATCGAGGTTGCGCGCCGTATCCAGCCGGAAGAACGGCTTGAACACGTCCTCACGGTTCTTTTCGGGAATGCCGGGCCCGTCATCGTCGAAGATGACGGTCAGCCATTTGGCATTGTGCTTGGCCTCAATGTCGAGACTATCGGCATACCGGCGCGCGTTCGAGGCAAGGTTAGTGACGAGACGCATGAAGGCGTTCGGTCTGACGGAAATATCGTCATCGCCTTCGATCGAATAGCTGAATTTTTTACCGTACAGGGCGAAATCGGATTCCAGCTTTGCGAAGATCTCGCTGAGTTTCAGCTCGCCGACACCCTCTTCGACCTCGCCGCGTGCAAAGGCCATGTAGGCCTCCAGCATGGTCTGCATGTCGTTGACGTCATCGTTGAGGCCATGCAGGTCGGGATTGTCGCCGGCCAGTGCCAGCTGCAGCTTGAAGCGGGTGAGGATGGTGCGCAAATCATGGCTGACGCCGGAGAGCATCGCGGTACGCTGCTCGATCTGCCGTTCGATTCGCTCGCGCATTAGGATGAAGGCAAGACCGGCGCGCCTGACCTCGTCAGCCCCGCGCGGATAGAAATTATCGGGCTTCTGCCCCTTGCCGAAGCTTTCGGCGGCGCGCGCCAAGGTGAGGATCGGCCGAATCTGCCCGCGCAGGAAGAGGATAGAGATGCCGATCAGCACCAGCGAGGTGCCGACCATCCAGACGATAAAGATATGCGTGTTCGAGGCATAGGTCTGGCTGCGCTTCGTCAGCACCCGCAGGATCTTGTTGTCGAGTTTGATGCGAATCTCGACGAGGTTCGAGTTGCCGACCGTGTCGATCCAGAAAGGCCGATGGATCTCGTCGGTGATCTCGTCACTGAGGATGCCATCGAGGATCGAGAAGAACGGCTTGACGCGCGGCGGCGGCAGGTCGCCATCCGGCTCGATCGAGATCTGCAGGCTGAGCTGGTCGCGAGCGATGCGGATGATTTCGCTATAGTCCGAATTCTGCGGATAGGTCTCGATGATCTCGATGATCGCGGCGATGTCACGGGTGACCGCAAGCGACAGCCGCTCCGTCACCATTTGCCAGTGGCGCTCCATGAAGACGGCGGCGACGACGGATTGCAAGAGCACCATCGGAATGATGATGATCAGCAGCGAGCGTGCGTAAAGTCCGGTCGGCAGCCGCCGGCGCAGCCAGCGGACGATCGAACGCCAGCCCGGCGCAGAAGTGCGGTCTTCCCGCCGCAAGCTGTCGATCGTCACCATCAGCGCCGGTCCCGAACCTTGAGTTTAGTCGATGCTCAGCCTGTATCCGATACCGCGCACGGTCTGCAGCCAGACCGGATTGGCGGGATCATCCTCGATCTTACGCCGCAGCCGATTGATCTGCACGTCGATCGTCCGCTCGCCGACTTCGGTATCGTTGCCGATCAGTTCATGGCGCGGGATCGTGTCGCCGGCACGGCGCGCAAAGAGCAGCATGATCTCCTGCTCGCGGTCGGTGAGCCGGATCACCTCACTGGCTTTCTTCAGTTCCTTGCGGGTCAGCGAGAAGGTGTAGGGGCCGAACATCACCTGTTCGATCTTCGGTCCCTCGCCGCCGGCGTTGCGACGCAGGATGTTGTTGATGCGCAGCACCAGTTCGCGCGGGTCGAAGGGCTTGGAAAGATAGTCGTCGGCGCCTGCCTCGAGGCCCTCGATGCGGTTGCCCGATTCTGCCAACGCCGTCAGCATGATGATCGGCACGTTCTTGATGGCGCGAAGTCCGCGGGTGACGTCGATGCCGGATTCGCCAGGCATCATCACGTCCATGATGATGAGGTCGAAATCGAGACCCGCAAGCTTGCGCTGCGCCTCGGCGCCGTCGGCGGCGACGGTAACGCGGAAGCCGTTCTCGGCGAGATAACGATTGAGCAGCGCGCGGATGCGGGAGTCGTCATCGACCACCAGCAAGTGCGCCGCATCGTCGGAAATACCTGTCTTGACCGCCATTCAATCCGCCCTCTGTCTGTCCCGCATTCCGCTGAGGAAAGCTTTTACGCCCTCCCGCACCTCCGCAGAAGCCCCTTCGAATGCCCGCTCAATGCGGCGCGATTGCGGCTCAGCAAGGGCAAGCGCCAGCTCTCGTCCCGATTTCGTTGGATAAAGCTTGCGTTGCCGCCGGTCCTCGGGACCTGCCACCTGGCGAATATAGCCTGAATCGATCAGCTGTTTCAGCACCCTTGCAAGGCTCTGCTTGGTGATCTTCAGCGTATCGAGAAGATCGGCCACCGTCATGCCGGGATTGCGGTTGACAAAATGCACGACGCGGTGATGCGCCCGGCCGAAGCCGCTCTTTTCGAGGATGGCGTCAGGATCGGAAACGAAGTCGCGATAGGCGAAGAAGAACAGCTCGATGATCTCGAAATCGATGATATCAGTATCTTCCATCGGCGTGGCCAGCGGCTCTGGCTTGCCTGCTTTCGGGCCGGTCTGTCGTGACACTCGGCATTTCCTTTCTTTTCCGCGCGCGGCGGGAAACTTTCGCGAAGATATGCCAGCTTTATTGATATAAATTTGCGTCGCTATCAGCTTCCGCGAACTCTGCGGGAGCCCCGCACGGCTCTCATTTCCCTGGCACTTCCCGGGAAACCAAGACCCGTCCGGCACTCCGACGCAATACGCGTTTTCCCTTGCGTCTGTGGATAAAACGTAATGGGGACAACAATCAACAGGCATGGCGCTTGAAGCGCCGGAGGATTTTGGGAATGGCTTCGATCCCTTTGGATCAGTTGGACGGGGGCGCAGGCCAACCGCATCAATGTCGCCATCGCCATCTGGCAATGGGGCAGCTATTTCAACCCGACCGAAAAGCTGAAGGGCATCCGCCTCGATATCGCCGAATGCCGCCGTCCCGATCCGAAGACGGCGCCCTGCGCCTCCAAGGCTGCCGGTCTCTACATGATCTGCACCATTTCCAAGCACGCCGCCGAAGCCGAGAGCTAAGCCGATGCGATGATGCTCGATGAACGACTACATGAAGGAAGTCTATCCGGCGGCAATCGCCGCCGAATAAAAGTCCTCACGCAATCGGTCTGGCCACTGCATAATTCCTTAAATCGGAATCTATTTAAGGCTAAAATTATGCAGTAGTTCAAAGTGCTACAGCGTCCTTTGCGCGTCTCAAAAGACGCGCGACGCTGTAGATACAGACCCGTGGGGCCGTTTATCTATGCGCCCGTGCCATGACCAGTCCGGCGAGCGTCGAGAGGATGCCGCCGCCGATCAGGCCGCCGATGCCGTCGGCGATCAGGCCGGTCATAGCCGCTTCTCCACCGACCATGCTGAGCAGCATACCGCCGGCGACGCCGCCGATCGCACCGGCGATCGTCCGAGCGACGACATTGATCGCCTGCTGCTCTGCTTCAAAGCGGCGCTCGCGGCGTTGCCGCCGATTGCACCGGCAATCAATTGTGTGATGAGCGGAAGTAGCGCTTCCATGATTTCCTCCTCTGGCGATCTCCCCGATCGCCGATCCATGCCGACCTTCGGCATATTAGTATTTTATCATATTTTGGAGGAAAGCGTTAAGAAAAATCAACCGATGCGGGATTAAGGCAGCGAGAAGCGCCACGGAACGAGGCGGCCCAACGTCCGCCTCGACCTCAGTTTCTATCGATCACGTCATTGATAGACGTAGACGATCCGGCGTGTACCGGGATCGACCAGCACCGGCCGATCGTTGATCCTCGTATAACGGTATTCGTAGTCGGGAATCGTCTGGAAGGTGACGTCCGCAGGCACCTCTGCGCCGACGACGACATCGCCGCCAAGCTGCACCGTCTCACCCGGATTGGTGTCGATATAGGTGCGCACCGTCTCCGGCGGGGTGATAGTCTCGACCGACCCGACGGGGCCGAGCAACTCGTCGCCCGGCGCCGGCTGCGGATCGACCGGAACGACACTCGCGGTCGACTCGTAAGTCACGCTGGGAACGCCGATCTCGGCGCGGTGCTGCTCGACGATAACAGAGCTGCCGCCGTGATCGACCTGCAGATAATCAGCATAGACCCAGCCGCGCATGCCGTTGACGTCGACACGGCACCAGCGGCTGCCTTCGATGCAACCGTCGAGCATTGCGGTGGAACCGCGGGTGGCAAGACCGACCGAGGGATATTGCGGGCCGGGGCCAGCACGGACGTTGAGATCGTTGACCGTCGTCGCCATCATCTCCGCCTGCGCAAGACCGCCGCTCGCCAGGAGCACGGCTCCAGCCAACAGTATGTTTCTCTTCAAGGTCATGTGAGCGTCTCCTTGGTTTCGATGGGCTGACAACGCGCGGGCTTCCACGATGTTCCCATGCGCGCCGCCCAGCGAAACACTACTTGCGGGAGATTTCATGCAAACGTTTGGAAGAATTGAGAAAAGCTCGATTTTCTCGCCCTGCGACGATGGCGAAGAGGGCATAAATTCTTGTTGCGGTCCGTCTTTTTACCGTGAGGCACACCGCCAATGTGACAAGATTCCGGCTGTCCTTGCCGCGGTTTCGGACTATACCGAAGCAGCAGAGACACCAAGCGAGGCACTTATGGGCATGCTCCAGGCCGGCATCATTCCGGTGACACCCTTCCAGCAAAACTGCACGATCTTCTTCGATCCCGACACCAAGGAAGGCGTCGTCGTCGATCCCGGCGGCGACGTGCCACTCATCCTGCAGGCGATTGCCCAGAACGGCCTGACCATCAAGGAAATCTGGCTGACACACGGCCATCTCGACCATGCCGGCGGCGCCAGTGAATTGAAGGAAGCTCTCGGCATCGACGTGATCGGCCCACATCAGGACGACCTGCCGCTGCTGCAGCGGATCGAAACCCAGGCTGAAAAATACGGCATGTCAGGATTGCGTAACGTCGTGCCCGACCGCTGGCTGAAAGACGGCGATAAGATTTCTTTCGGCGCCCATGAATTCGAGGTCCATCACACGCCCGGCCATGCCCCCGGCCACGTCATCTATTTCAACCGCGCGCAGAATTTCGCTCATCTCGGCGATGTGCTTTTCAACGGCTCGATCGGCCGCACCGACCTGCCCGGCGGCGATCATCAGCAGCTTCTCGATTCGATCCGCGACAAGGTATTGCCGCTCGGCGACGACGTCGGCTTCATCTGCGGCCACGGCCCCGGCAGCCGCATCGGCGACGAGCGGCGAAGCAATCCATTCCTGCAGGAGATCAAACCTCGGAGTATCTGATGCGAGCTCACGCTCACATCATCTTTCGGCCGTTCGGCACCGGCTGTTCGACCGCAGCAAGCACGATCGCGCCGTTCTCGTCCTCGAAACCCAGCGTCAGCACTTCCGAGCGGAATGGCCCGATCTGGCGCGGCGGGAAGTTGACGACGCCGAGCACCTGCCGGCCGATCAGGCTTTCCGGCGTATAATGCACGGTGATCTGCGCTGAGGATTTTTTCGTGCCGATCTCAGGACCGAAATCGATCAGGAGTTTAAACGCCGGCTTGCGTGCCTCCGGAAAGGGACCGGCCTCGATGATCGTGCCAACACGAATATCGACACGCTCGAAATCGAGGTAGGTGATCTCTTCTGCCATATGGTCTCCGTCAGCCGGCCAGTTCCTCGGCCCGCTTGCGCGCCGCCGCAAGGGCTGCGTCGAACAAGGGCTGCATGCCGTCTTCGGCCATCAGCACGGCGAGCGCCGCCGCCGTCGTGCCGCCGGGAGAGGTCACATTCTCCCGCAGCCGCGAAGCGTCGTCGGGGGACTGGTGCATGAGTTCACCAGCCCCCGCGACTGTTTCCCGCGCAAGACGCATGGCGAGGTCCGCCTGCAGGCCGAGTTTACGGCCTGCCTCCGCCATACATTCGACGAGATAGAATACATAAGCCGGACCGCTGCCCGAAAGCGCCGTCACGGCATCGATATCGGCTTCCGCCGGCACCCATTCGACCGGCCCCGAGACGCGCAGAAGGGAATGCACGCGCTCGCGCTGCTGGTCGTTCACGCCAGCATTGGCAAAGGCGCCGGTGACGCCGCGCCCGACCATGGCCGGCGTGTTCGGCATGGCCCGCACCATGGCGGCCTTGCCGAGATGTCTTTCAAGGAAACCGAGCGTCTTGCCGGCCGCGACCGAGACGACGACCGTCTCCGGCCCGACGGCACTCTTCACCGCCGGCAGCACCGTCTCCATCACCTGCGGCTTGACCGCGAGGAACAGCACGCTTGCCTTCAAATCCGTGGGAAGTGCGGTCAGATGGGTCGCGCCAGCCTCGCTGATCGTCGAAAGCATCGCCGGCGACGGGCCTGGATCGACAACGATGACGGCCGAGCCTGGAACGCCGCTTTTCAGCCAGCCGGAGAGCATCGCCCCGCCCATGTTTCCGGCACCGATCAGAACGACGGGATGTGTCGAGGAGAAAGCCTTCGTCGGCATCTCAAGCCTCGCCGACCGTTTCGAACAGCACGGCTTCCATCGCCTTCGTCGCTTCCATGCCGGACCAGACGACGAACTGGAATGCCTGGAAATAGGCCTCGCAGGTGTCGAGCGCGCTGGAAAGCAGCACCTCAACCTGGCGATTGGTAGGCTCCGCGCCGCCGGCAAGCAGCAGCGATTGGCGGAAAATGACGACATCTTCCTGGCGCCAGAGGTCGAAATGACCCATCAGCACCTGCCCGTTGATCGCCGAGAGCAGCTTGACCACCTCGTTGACCCTGATGTCGGGAACTTTGATATCGAAGGCGCAGCCAAGATGCAGCGCCTCGAATTCCTCCATCCAGGAGAAGGAGACGTGGTAGTCCGTCCAGCGGCCCTCGACCGTCATTGCGATCTCGTCCTCGCCGGACCGTTCGAACGACCAGTCGTTGTTGGAGGCAACATACTCGATCATATCGACCGGGTTCGACTGACGCTCGACTTCCAATTCCATCAGGTTCATGCAGCACCTTCTTGACCGGAACGAATGCGACCTAACTTGGTGTACGAACACAAGCAAGACACACGCAAAATACCGGAACCACCACTCGGATGATCGTTGAACCGCTGCCAGACTTAACGCAGATAACCTGCCCGGAGCTTACCACGTCGCTTCGAATCATCATTTAAAATCAGTGTATAGCGCCCCTGGTCCCCTGCCAGCCCCCTGAACGGAAAATAGGACCGGCCACTGTGGAAAGGCTCTTCGAAATTCAATTCAGAAGGGAGAATAAGCGACTCTGCGAATTGGCTTTTTTGGCAGTGTCCACAGGTGGAAAACTCACCTGGTTTTTTTACGGAAGATGCGGCGTGTGGCATGAAGGCCACGCCGCATCTGTGTCGTATCGGGACTTAAGTGCCCTCGCCGGCAAGCTTTGCCTCGAGTGCTGCGATGCGGGCGGCAAGTGCCTCGTTCTCGTCGCGTGCCTTGATCGCCATCTCGCGCACGGCCTCGAACTCCTCTCGCTTGACGATGTCCATGCTGTTCAGCCAACGCTCGGCCTGGGCGTTGAAGGCGGTCTCGATCTCCTTGCGGACGCCCTGGGCGGCACCGGCCGCATCGGTCATCAGCTTGGCGAATTCGTCCATGATGCGGTTCGTTCCGGTCGTCATGGCGTTTTTCTCCCTTCGCATGAGGTGAATTCAGCCCTTCGGGGCCTCGAGGATTGAGGTAGGGCTTCGCCATCGACGATGCAAGCGCTTTGCACGGGATAAGCTTGCCGGAACAGGCCGGGAATGGGCCATCACGAACAATGGACTTGACCGTCCGGGATCGCAACGGCATGTTCCGCGCAACTCAACAGGTGGAAAACCTTGCCGACAGCAGCCGATCTCCTTGCCATCATGCCTTTCCCGGATATCGATCCGATCGCCTTTTCGATCGGTCCGCTGGCGATTCATTGGTATGGTCTCGCCTATGTTGCCGGCATCCTGCTCGGCTGGGCCTATGCGCGCCGCCTCGCCGCCAATGAAAGTCTCTGGCCCGGCAACGTCTCGCCGATAACAAAGGTGCAGCTCGACGATTTCATCGTCTGGGCAGCGCTTGGTGTCGTCCTCGGCGGTCGTCTCGGCTATATTTTCTTTTATGATCTCCCCGCTGTCCTGCGCAGTCCCGTCCGTGCGCTCGAGATCTGGAACGGTGGCATGTCCTTCCATGGCGGCCTGACCGGCACGACGATCGCCATGATCCTCTTTGCCCGCCGCAACGCCATCCCGATCTGGAGCCTGTTCGACATCGTCGCCGCGGTCGTTCCCTTCGGCCTCTTCTTCGGCCGCATCGCCAATTTCATCAATGGCGAGCTCTGGGGCCGTTTGACCGACGTGCCCTGGGCCGTGGTCTTCCCGACCGGCGGCCCCTTCGCCCGCCACCCAAGCCAGCTCTACGAAGCCGGCCTCGAAGGCATCGTTCTGCTCCTGGGGCTGGCCGCTTTCATCTTTGGCATGCGCGCACTGAAAAGCCCCGGCTTCATTACAGGCGTCTTCGTTTGCGGTTATGCGCTGTCGCGCATCTTCGTCGAATTCTTCCGCGAGCCTGACGCCCAGCTCGGTTACCTCCTCGGCACGAACTGGCTGACCATGGGCATGGTGCTCTCCTCCCCGATGATCCTGCTTGGCCTCTGGGCGATGCTGCGGGCTCGCCGCCAGGCTGCGCTGCAGCTCTGAAACGGCAGGACGCGACATGACCACCGCTCTAGGCGAAAAGATCAAGGCGATTATCCAGGCCAACGGCCCGATCAGCGTCACCGATTATTTCTCGCTCTGCCTCGCGGACCCCGAACACGGCTATTACCGCACCCGCGAGCCCTTCGGCCGTTCCGGTGATTTCGTCACCGCGCCCGAGGTCAGCCAGATCTTCGGCGAGATGATCGGCGTCTTCATCGTCCATGCGTGGCAGCGCCATGGCACACCGACAGACGTCCGCCTCGTCGAGATCGGCCCCGGCCGCGGCACCATGATATCAGACATGCTGCGCGTCATCTCCCGCATCGCTCCACCGCTTTTCGACGTCATGACCGTGCATCTTGTCGAAACCAGCGAGCGGCTGCGCGATGTCCAGAGCCAGACGCTCGAACCCCACGGCGAGAAGATCACCTGGCATAATGGCTTCGACGAAGTACCTCCCGGCTTCACGCTGATTGCCGCCAACGAACTCTTCGACGCCATCCCGATCCGCCAGTTCGTTCGCATGGCGACGGGTTTTCGCGAGCGCATGGTCGGCATCGACGCCGACGGCGAGCTGACCTTCGCCCCCGGCGTCGCCGGCATCGATCCCACGCTTCTTCCCGAACCGGTGCAGAACGTGCCGGTCGGCACACTCTTCGAGATCTCGCCTGCCCGCCAGGCGGTGATGATGGCGATCTGCGAGCGGTTGCGCGCCTTCGGCGGCACGGCGCTTGCGATCGACTACGGCCATCTCGTCACCGGCTTCGGCGATACGCTGCAGGCCGTGCGCATGCATGAATTCGACCCGCCGCTCGCGCATCCAGGCGAAGCCGATCTGACGAGCCATGTCGACTTCCAGCAACTCGCCGAAACAGCGCTTGCGGCTGGCCTCTATCTGAACGGCGCCCTGCACCAAGGTGATTTTCTGACCGGCCTCGGCATCCTCGAGCGCGCAACCGCTCTCGGCCGTGATCGCGAGCCGCACACCCAGCAGGTCATCCAGGCGGCGGTCGAAAGGCTTGCCGGCGCCGGTGAAGGCCGGATGGGCGAACTCTTCAAGGTGATGGCGGTCTCTTATCCCGCCATCGATCTCATGCCCTTTCGTCCGGTGGATTGACAGGGCGCACGCGGCTGGTTCAACATCCGCCCGAAACAAGAACTTGAAGCGCGCCGCATATGCGATGCGCTTGGGATAACAACAAACCCCTCGAAAACCCCGGAATCACAGATGCAGGACGCGGCCTCTCCCGCACCGATCGAAAGCGCGCTGCTGAACGAAGCGGCGGGCGCCACGATCCGGCACGGTTATTTCACTCGGACCGGCGGCGTTTCCGAAGGGCTGTATCGTGGCCTTAACGTCGGCCTCGGCTCCGGCGACGAACGCGACAAGGTCTTGGAAAACCGCCGTCGCGTCGCCGCCTGGTTCGGCTTGCCGGTCGAGCGGCTGGCAACCGTGCATCAGGTCCATTCCCCCGATGTCGTGACTATTGGCGCCGATTACGACGGCGCCCGCCCCGACGCGGATGCGATGGTAACGCGCACCCCTGGCATTGCGCTTGGCGTGCTCGCCGCCGATTGCGGACCCATCCTGTTTGCCGACCCGGACAATCGCGTCATCGGTGCCGCCCACGCCGGCTGGAAGGGCGCGTTGACGGGCGTGCTCGAAAATACCGTCGCTGCCATGGAGGCGCTGGGTGCTGACCGCGCCAGCATCGTCGCCTGCCTTGGCCCCTCGATCAGCCAGACAAGCTATGAGGTCGGTCCCGAATTCGTCGAGCGTTTCGTCGCCGAAAACCCGGACGACGAGCGCTTTTTCGTGCCTTCCACAACGCCTGGCCGCGCCATGTTCGACCTGCCGGCACTGACCGTCGACCGGCTGACGAAAGCCGGCGTGCGTGCCGAAAGCCTCGGCCTCTGCACTTATCCGGACAACGAGCGCTTCTTTTCCTACCGCAGGACGACACATCGCAAGGAGCCGGATTACGGCCGCCAGATTTCCGCGATATCAATCAGGGAGACTTGAGCAGAATGGCACTGCATTTCGAAAAGGCCGAATTCGCAAGCCGGCTTGCGCGCCTCACCGAGAAGATGAAGGAAGAAAAGCTCGACGCCTTGCTGCTCTTCGCCCAGGAAAGCATGTACTGGCTGACCGGCTACGACACCTTCGGCTATTGCTTCTTCCAGACGCTGGTCGTCAAGAGCGACGGCACCATGGCGCTGATCACCCGCTCGGCTGATCTTCGCCAGGCCAGGCATACCTCGATCCTCGAGGACATCCATATCTGGGTCGACCGGGTCAATGCCGACCCGACGCTCGACCTGAAGAACCTGCTGGTTGAGCTGGACCTGCTCGGCGCCCGCATCGGCATCGAATATGATACCCACGGCATGACCGGCCGCGTCGCCCGGCTGCTCGACGCGCAATTGACCACCTTCGGCCAGATCGTCGACGCCTCCTACCTCGTCAGCCGGCTGCGCCTGATCAAGAGCCCGACGGAGGTCGCCTATGTCGAGCGCGCCGCCGCTCTCGCCGACGATGCGCTCGATGCCGCGATCCGGTTGACAAAGCCCGGCGCCGACGAGGCGGATATCCTCGCTGCCATGCAGGGTGCGATCTTTTCCGGCGGCGGCGACTATCCCGCCAACGAGTTTATCATCGGCTCCGGCGCCGACGCGCTGCTCTGCCGCTACAAGGCCGGCCGCCGCAAGCTCGACGCCAACGACCAGTTGACGCTCGAATGGGCTGGCGCCTATGCGCATTACCATGCCGCCATGATGCGCACGATCGTCATCGGCGAGCCGACGCATCGCCACCGCGAGCTTTACAACGCCTGCCGCGAAACCATCGAGGCGATCGAAACCGTGCTGAAGCCCGGCCAGACCTTTGGCGATGTCTTCGACATGCATGCCAGGATCATCGACGAGCGCGGCCTGGCTCGCCACCGGCTGAATGCCTGCGGTTATTCGCTCGGCGCCCGCTTCTCGCCCTCCTGGATGGAGCATCAGATGTTCCATGTCGGCAATCCGCAGCCGATCGAGCCGAACATGTCGCTCTTCGTGCACATGATCATCGCCGACTCAGATACGGGCACGGCGATGACGCTCGGCCAGACCTATCTGACGACAGCGGATGCGCCGCGCGCGCTATCCCGCCATCCGCTCGATTTCATCGGGCTCTGACCGGTGAGAATCCGGAATTGACAGACGACCGTCCCCACCCGCATAAATTCGGGTGGGGCTGATTGCGATTGCGGGAAGGACGGACCAAGGGATGACGCGAGCTGCGATTGTGCCCACGCTCCTGTTCGTCATGGCTCTATTGACAGCCTGCAACACGACCGATGCGCTTACGCCGCAGGTCGATATCGGCAATTCCTCCGGGGACGCCCCGTCGAGCCCGGTGACGCAGAGCGAAGCCGAGAGTTTGGCAGGCACCCGCCAGCCGCGTTTCTCGGGAAGCTCGCAGCAGGGCGGCTACCATCCAGCCTATGATCAGTCGCAGCGGGCCTATCGGCCCGGCACCGGCGCGGCGCCGACGACGATGCAGGAACAGGCAGACGCCCTGTCGAGAAGCGGCTCCTCACCGGCCGCCTCTGCCCCGATCGACGGACAATCGCTGCCCCCGTCGGCGGCCAGTGGTGAGCTTGCCGCACAGCCGGCTCCGCCGGCCGAGGCGCAACAGCCGCAGCAGACCGCCGCTCTCCCCCCCAATTCCTCCACCGCCCGCGGCAATACCGTACGCTTCCTGCCGATCATCGGCGCGCCGGTGCAGGCCGTGACACCACTCTCGCGCCAGCTCGGCGCCGAGGCGCGCTCGCATGGCCTTTCCATCAAGAGCTCGACCGATGGGAGCAGCGATTACATCCTCAAAGGCTATCTCTCCGCCTTCAGCGATGCCGGCAAGGTTACCGTGGTCTATGTCTGGGACGTTCTCGACAGCGGCGGCGCCCGCCTGCACCGCATCCAGGGCCAGGAAAGCGTGCCGACGGCCGCGGCCGATCCCTGGGCGGGTGTTCCAGCCTCGGTGATGCAGCAAATCGGCTCAAAAACCATCGCGGAATTCTCCTCCTGGCGGCAGACAAAGGGCGGTTAGTCACAAACTTTTTGCAAATATGGAAGCCTGTGGCGCCTTTGCCCTTGCATTCACGGGGAAGCTGACTAAAAAGCGCGGCTATCAGCGCGTAACAGGCGGACCAAAATGAAGGTTTTCGCAGGCAATTCGAACCGGCAACTCGCCGAAGCGATCTGCAACTATCTCAATGTTCCCTTGGGGAAAGCCAGTGTCCGGAGGTTTGCCGATCAGGAAATCTTCGTGGAAATCCAGGAAAATGTGCGCGGCGAGGACGTTTTCCTCGTACAGCCCACCGCCTTTCCTGCCAACGACCACCTGATGGAATTGCTGATCATGATCGACGCGATGCGTCGTTCATCGGCCCGCCGCATCACCGCCGTCCTACCCTATTTCGGCTATGCCCGTCAGGACCGTCGTGCTTCAGGCCGCACACCGATCTCCGCCAAGCTGGTTGCAAACCTCATTACCGAAGCCGGCGCCGACCGTGTCATGACGCTCGATCTCCATGCCGGGCAGATCCAGGGCTTCTTCGATATCCCGACCGACAATCTCTTCGCCATGCCCGTGCTGACGCGCGACATCAAGAGCCATTATGACCTCAGCAACGTCGTGGTCGTCTCGCCTGACGTCGGTGGTGTGGTTCGCGCCCGCGCGCTGGCCAAGCGGCTGGACTGTCTTCTGGCCATCGTCGACAAGCGTCGCGAGCGGCCGGGTGAATCCGAAGTCATGAACATCATCGGTGACATCACCGGCAAAGATTGTCTGCTGATCGACGACATTGTCGATTCCGGCGGCACGCTCTGCAACGCGGCCGACGCGATGTTGGCCAAGGGCGCATCCAGTGTCACCGCCTATATCACCCACGGCGTTCTCTCGGGCGGCGCAGTCACCCGCGTCACTTCCTCGAAGCTTCGCGAACTCGTCATCACGGATTCGATCCAGCCGACCACGGCGGTTCTCTCGGCGCACAATATCCGCATCGTGACCACGGCCCCTCTGATCGGCGAAGCCATCAGCCGAACGGCTCAGGAAGAGTCCGTCTCTAGCCTGTTCGATTAAAAAGAGCCGGCATTCGACCGGCTCTTTCAATTTCTGCATCAGATGGACCAAGCTATTACCGGGTTATTTCTCCAAGCCGCATGAATTGCTGGCCCGTTGATTGTCGCCGAGCCGCGTTCGGTGACAACGAAAGCCCAGAATAAACCGCCGTTGCGATCGTTGGGCACAAAAAAGCCGGCACAAGGCCGGCTTCCTTTCATTTCTGATCCCAATTGATAAGGCTCAAGGCTGCTGCGGCGGCGCAGGTACCGTGTCCTGACCCTGATCCGGTTCCTGCTCCTGGTCTGGCTCCAGCCCCTGATCTTGATTTTGATCCGGACCATCCGGCCCCTTGACCACCTGGCCGTTGACGGCGATCGCGCCGTCGCGGCCGACGCTGATGTCCCAGCGCGAACGACCATCTGCATCGGTCTTCGCGAAACCCTTCACCATCATGATGCCGAAGGAGACCTGGTTGAGATCGGGATCCGTCTTGGCAAGCTCCTGAACCGCGGCAATCGTCTTGTCGAGATCACGGGCAAGGATCGTCGCCTCCATGGAATAGTCCTTTTCGGTGTCGACCCGCCCCTCGATCTTGCCGGTCATATCGAGGTCGTAGACGTCGGATTTGGCGCTGACCTTCGGAAACTCGACGGCGAGCCGGCCGTCGCGGAAGAGCTTCTTGCTCATCTCCTCGCCGCTCGTCTCCGGCGCCTTGTCATTGAAATCCATCGCCATGAGGGCTTCGCCGAAGGTGGCGAAATCCAGATTCGGCATGGCGAGTTGCAGCTCGAAGCTGGTCGGCATGAAAGGCGAATAGCTTGGCGGAATCAGCGGGCTGTCGAGGCTGATGTCCTGCGCATTGATGCCGAAGCCGAAACGCATGGCGTCGCTCGGCCCATCGATGGCCAGGTTGTAACCGAACGCCTTGACGCCGCCATTGCCCATCTGGCTGCTGATGGTCAGATTATTGACCCCGATCGTCTCGCTGAACGAGGCAAGAATCGGGAAGGCTTCCTTCAGCATTCCCTTAATCTTGCCGCTATTCTCCGGGCCTAGTTCCTTCTCCTCGAGATGGTCGAGAACGAAAAGGACGATCTCGCGGATTTGTTTGGCCGGCAGGCCGTTCACCTTCGCATCGAAATCGATCGAATCGGCACGGATTTCGACAGGCGGCATTTGCAGGCCGGAAACCTGCTCGACGAAAGTCGACATCGAGCCGCTGCCCGCAAAATCGATACGCCCGTTGCCGCCTGCGCTGTCCGTCGAACTCAGCTTTTGGTCGATCGCGGCGATGCTGGCATGGACTTCCTCGGTGTCGGACTTGCTGGTGACCTTGATGTCCTTGCCGGTGAAGGTGCCGGAGCGCAGATAGCTGATCGCCGGGTCGAAGACGCCGGTATAGACAAGCGAAGCGATGGAGTAGGAAAAATCCGTCGGCTTCTGGTCGGGGCCTTTGAAATGGCCGGAAACGTTGAGGTTGTTGTCACCCTCGATGTTCCAGAGCCCGCTATCGAGCGGCGTGGCGAACATCGAGAACGGCGTCAGCCCGTTGATCGCGAATGTCGCCGGATCGGCTTTGGCAAGCAGCTTCGCCAGATCGTAAATGATCTCGTATCGCGCCCCCGCCGGATTGACGGTGATCAGGCCGCTCTTGGCCAGATCCTCGGGAAGCAGCTTCGTCAGCGTGTCCTTGACCGCATTGGCGCCATCCTGATTGATCTCGACACCCTGGGCCGTGGTGACAAGGCAAAGTGCCAGCAAGCTCGTTGCCGTGACAAGTTTGAGACGCATAGTCCGATTTCTCCTCAGCCGCTTTTTTGAATGCGGGCCATCCAAAGATGCGAAGCGCGCCGATGTCAACCTCAGCTGCGGCAGAGAATGGCAATTTGCCGCTCACGCGGCCGCGGATTTTTTCACGGCCGGCGCAAGAACCGTTTCCTGCTGTGCGGCCGGCACCTCGCCGTTGACGATCGCCTCGATGCCCGAGCGCGGTCCCGGCTTACCGAAGAGGAAGCCCTGCACCTGCAGGCAGCCTTCCCGTCGCAGGAAGTCGATATGGTCTTCGTTTTCGACGCCTTCAGCAAGCACCGGTATGTCGAGGCTTGCTGCAAGAATAAGCGTCGAACGCACGATTGCCGCAGACTGCTTGTTGGTGACGACGCCGTCGACGAAGGCGCGGTCGATCTTGATCTTGTCGAACGGGAAGCTCTGCAGTGTCGACAGTGACGAATAACCGGTGCCGTAATCGTCCATCGCCACCTTGACGCCGAGCGCCTTCAGCCGGCGGATGGCCTGAAGCGCATGTTGATGATCGGCGATGATGCCGGATTCGGTGATCTCGATCTCGAGTCGCGCCGCCGGCAGGCCGGTCTCAAGCAGGATCTGATGCACGATCTGCGGTAGGCGGTTGTCGCCGAGCTGCTGCGGCGCGACGTTGACGGCGATGCGTAACGGGTTCTTCCATGTCGCCGCTTCCGCGCAAGCGGCCCGCAGCACCCATTCACCAAGCTCAATGATAAAGCCGGTCTTCTCCGCGATCGGAATGAATTCGACGGGTGAGATGTAGCCGCGCACAGGATGTCTCCAGCGCAGGAGCACTTCCAGGCCAACGATGTCGCGCGTCACCGTGTCATTCTGCTGCTGGTAGAACAGCTCGAATTCGCCGCGCGCCAATCCCTCCCGCATCTCGCTCGCCAACGCGTTGCGTTCGCGCGCTGCCTGATCCATCGAGGGCTCGTAGAAGCATATGCTGTTGGTCGCTGTCGATTTTGCCCGATACATGGCGATATCGGCCTGTGACAGCAGGTCGTCCAAAGTGTCCGCCTGTCCGGGATAGGTGGAGATACCGATACTGGAGCCGACGGTCAGCGCATGGCCGTTCCATTCGATCGGCCGGGCGATCTCGTCGAGCATGCGTTGTGCCAGTCCCTTGGCGTCCGAACGGACGAAATAATCGCACATGACGGCGACGAACTCGTCGCCGCCGACCCGCGCCACGAACTGGCCGTTCAGCATGATCTTGGACAGCCGTTCGGCGACGGCGCGCAGCACGGCATCGCCGGCGGCGTGGCCGTGAACGTCGTTGATTTCCTTGAAACGGTCGAGGTCGAAGGAGAGCACGGCAATATTGGCCGTCATGTCCTTCGGCTTGTTGACCAGCGCCGACAGATGCTCGTTGAAGGCGGCGCGATTGGCAAGATTGGTCAGCGGGTCATGCAGCGACAGATGGCGATAACGCTCGACGGCTGCCTGCGTCGACTGCATGTCGATAATATAGGTGGAGGCGCCCAGCACCAGGATGATGATCATGACGGCGCTGACGAGACCGGTCATGATGCCGTCCGAGATGATCTCGGTGGGTGCCGCAACAGTGGCATCCGGCAGGATCGTCAGCCCCGCCATGCCGGTGAAATGCGTGAGCACGATCGCAAGGATCAGCGAAAGGGCAGCCCCGTGGCGGCAGAAACGCGTGATCGGCCGGCAGACGCGATTGGTGGCGACTGCGCCGAACAAGCCGGCGAAGACCAGCGAGGCGACGACATAAGAGGTCTGCCATTCGAGACGACCCTCGATCTCGTAACCGGCGATCCCGACATAGTGCATTACCGCGATGCCGAGGCCGACGATAACGCCGCCTGCCTCGATAAGCGGGCTCTTCTGCGCGATTGACGCGATGGTAAAGCCGGTCATCGTCGTCGCGACGGCGGCAAACAGCGACAGCAGCGTCAACGTCGGCTCATAGCCGTTCGCCACCGGCGTCTGGTAACCGAGCATGGCGATGAAATGCGTCGTCCAGATGGTCGAGCCGCCAACAAAACCAGAGAGAAACAACCAGTTGGTTTTCTGCAACCCCTGCGATCGGCGCACCCGGGTGAAGAGGCGCATCGACAGCATCGATCCGAGCACACAAATAACGGTGGCGAAGATCAGATGCGGAAGGCTGTGTTCGACGGTGATGCAGGAAAGGACACGCAACATGAGAGGCAACCGGCAAATTGAGACGGCCCTGCTTATATTGGCCGGCAAACGCAGGATCTATTAATCGCCGCCGATTTCGTTTTCGATGGTTAAACCTTGGCGAAAGCGTGTATATGGGCGAAAAACAACCCAAATCCGCAACTTGCGTTTCCGATCGACTTATAATATAGGCCACCGGTCCGTGTAGACACCCTTGGAGGCAACGCGGATGAGGTCGGGTCATACCGCCTCCGGTTCGTCGGAACAAGGCTTTTGCCCGCCGCCGAACTCTCCAAATAACCTCGAAAGGAATAGCCATGAGCCAGGAAACTTACGAGCTCAAGGCCGAGGCGCGCGAACGGGTTGGTAAGGGGTCCGCCCGTGAACTTCGCCGCAACGGTTTGATTCCCGCTGTCATCTATGGTGACAAGCAGGCCCCCATTGCCATCGCTCTCAACACCAATGAGGTGACGAAGCGCATTCACGCCGGTGGTTTCATGACCACCGTGGCGACGATCGACGTCGACGGCAAGAAGCACAAGGTTCTGCCGAAGGACTACCAGCTCGATCCGGTCCGTGACTTCACCATGCATGTCGATTTCCTGCGCGTCTCCGGCAACACCCAGGTGACCGTCGAAATCCCCGTGCACTTCATCAACGAAGAGAAGTCCCCGGGCCTCAAGGTCGGCGGTGTTCTGAACATCGTTCGCCATGAAGTCGAAGTTCATTGCCCGGCCGATGCAATCCCTGAGTTCTTCAACATCGACCTCAGCGGCAAGAAGATCGGTGACAGCATCCATATCGCGGAAGTCACCCTGCCGAAGGGTGTCACTCCTGTGATCGACCGCGACTTCACGATCGCGACCATCATTGCCCCGGCTGGCGGCATTGACGAGAGTGCTGCGGAAGGTGGAGCCGAAGCCTGATCGCTTCGACCAATTTGTAAAGCATATGGCCCGCTTTCCCCTGGAAAGCGGGCTTTTCATTGTCCGGAAACGCCCCGTTTCAGCAACATTTAACAAATTCGTGAAAGCATGTTTCGTCAGCTGCGAAGAAGCCCGCCTCAACGCGCGACAGCAAATATGGCCGGCCTGGGGGAGTAGACGGAACCATGAACAATTCCGTTGAGAACAGATTTTTTGCGATAGTTTGCGGAGCGCTGCTCGTCTTTGTCGCTCCCCTCTTTGTTCTCTTCCTATTTCTTTCCTCGGAACGGGCCGACAAGGAAATACGCGACCATATCTCCGTTCTTCTTGTCGCCAATGCCCAGGCGCTGGCCAAACCGCTGTGGGATCTCGATGAGGAGAGCGTCACTCAGATCAGCGCGACGGTCGTTTCCCAGGGCGCCATCGTCAAGGTCGAAGTGCGTGACCAGTCAGGCCAGCTCGACGTCAGCCAGTCCACCATTCCGCGCTCCTTCGACGGCAAGCTGGTGCAGGTGTCGCGCGCCATCATCTACAACACCGTCGACGGTCCGAAGAACCTCGGCAGCATCAGCGTCTATTATCCTGCGCTCGGCCTGTTTTCCGGCCTGAAGCAGGAAGAGGTTGTCTTCATCTCGATCTTCATCTTCGCGGTGCTGACCGTTTTCGGCACGGCGCTGATCGGCAACCGCTTCTTCGTCATCCAGCCGTTGATGCGGCTGACGGCGGCGATCGAGGCCACCCGCCAGCTGGGCTCCCGCCACCATGTCGACTGGCAGTCGAACGACGAGATGGGGCGGCTTGCCCATAGCTTCAACGAGATGCAGACCAAGCTCGAAAGCGAGGAAAAGGAGCTGAAGCTTGCCCACCGCCGCGCCACCGACATCTACAATCTGACGCCCGCCATGCTCTTCTCGCTCGACGAGGAAGACCGCATCACCGCCGTCAGCGATTATTGGCTGCTTGCCACGGGTTACAACCGCGCCGCCATCATCGGCCGCAACTTCGCCGATCTCGTCACTCCCCCGACCCGCGACAAATTCGTCAAGCGCCGCCAGGGCGAAAGCGGCATGACCGTCACCGTCAAGTTCATCTGCCTGGATGGCCGCACCATGGACGTCCTTATTATGGAATCGGAGGCGGGCGCTGGCGCTCAAGACCGCCTCTCGCTATCGGTCATGGCCGATGTGACCGAACTCAAGGCCTCCGAGGACCGCAACCACCGCCAGGCAATCACCGATCACCTGACCGGTCTTCTCAATCGCCAGGGCTTCGAAGCCGTACTCGACAACAAGATCGCCGCCGCCGACGCTGCCGGCCACGAACTCGCCTGCCTCTTCGTCGATCTCGACCGCTTCAAGTGGATCAACGACAATATGGGCCACGCCGCCGGCGACATGGCGCTGATCGAGCTCGTCGAGCGCCTGAAGACCCATCTTGCCCCCTCCGACGAGGCCGCCCGTCTCGGCGGCGACGAATTTGCCATCCTGCTGCCGGCGAAGGACGCCGAAAAACGCGCCAAGGTGATGTGCGAGCAGATTGCCTCGATCTTCGAAACGCCGTTCGCCCCCGACATGCATCTGAGCGCTTCCGTCGGCATCGCCATCTATCCGCATCATGCCGCAACCGCGGCCGAACTGCTCCAGAAATCCGACATGGCGATGTATGCCAAGAAACGCGACGGCAAGAACGGCGCGCAGCTCTTCGACAATGCCATGCTCGACCGTGCCCGCAGCCGCGCCGAAATCGAGGCCAATATCGAAGCCGGCCTCGTCGACAACTGGTTCGAAGCCTTTCTGCAGCCGATCGTTACCCTGAACGGCCGAGGCATTGCCGGTTTCGAGGCGCTGATGCGCCTCAACCATCCGCAGAAGGGCTTGATGCCGCCGGCCGAGATCATCAGCGTCGCCGAGGAAACGGCAAAGATCGTCCGCGTCGGCAACGTCATCATGGAAAAGGCGATCGCCAACCTCGCGGAGATTTCCCGCATATCAGGCATGCAGGATACCTATCTCGCCATCAACTTCTCGCCGTTGCAGTTCGAGCCGGCGCTGCCGGCCCGTCTTGCCGCCATCGTCGGTCGCCACGGCATCCGCCCCGAGCGCATCGTCGTCGAGATCACCGAAGCCGTGCTGATGCACGACAACCCGCAGATCCGCATGATCGTCACGGAGCTTCGTCGCTTCGGTTGCCGCATCGCGCTTGACGATTTCGGCACCGGCTATTCGTCGCTGAGCTACCTCAACCGCTTCCCCGTCGACATCATCAAGATCGACCAGTCCTTCACCCGCGCGATCAACGACGGCGACGACGACGTGCGCCAGAAGAGCCGCATGCTGATCGAAGGCATCACCACGCTTTCCCACAAGATGAACTGCACCGTCATTGCCGAGGGCATCGAGACCGAAGAGGAATGCCGCACGCTCCACCAGATGGGGCTTGACTATGGTCAGGGCTATCTCTTCCATCGTCCACAGCACGCAGCCACGCTGATCGAGCAACTGATGGCCTTGCAGTCGGCCGTCGCACGCGCCTCGTAAACGACGAACCAAGGAGATGATACAGATGAAAAAGCTCCTGCTTCTCGCATGTCTGGCGCTGCCCTGCACCGCCCATGCGCAAACGGTGACGTTCACGACCGAGGACTATGCCCCTTTCAACTATCGCGAAGGCAAGGAGATCAAAGGCGCGACCGTCGAGCAAGTCGAAAAGGTGATGGCCGCGATCGGCGTCGATTACACGATCGAGATCATGCCCTGGGCGCGCGCTTTTAGCCTTGCCCGCACGGCGCCGATGACCTGTGTCTTCGCGACCGCCCACAATGGCGCACGCGACCCGTTGTTCAAATGGGTCGAGCCGCTGCTCATCGACCGCAACATCCTGATCACCCGCAAGGGCTCGGGCGTCACCGCCGACAATCTGGACAAGGCGAAGAAATATACGGTCGGCACGCAGCGCGAGGATTACACCGAGACGATCCTGAAAGAGAAAGGCTTCACCAAGCTCGATGTCGCCAGCGACTTCAACGCGACGCTGCGCAAACTGCTTGGCGGGCGCATCGACATGATGCCGATCTCCGAACTCTATTTCGAGAAGTTGCGGGTCGACCAGCCGGTGGAGATAGTGACCGTGCTCTCCTCCCAGCCGATGGGCATCGCCTGCGAGAAGAACTTTCCAGACGATCTGCTCACCAGGATGCAGGCTGCCCTCGACAAGCTGATCGCCGATGGCGACCAGAAGCAGATCTTCCTAAAATACGGCATGAACCTGTCGGAATGACCCTGGCGACAACTGCCCTTTCCGCTTGACTTTGCTTTCATTTCGCGGTGGTGAACGGCGGTAAGTTCTAAAGCGCGTCGGGATCTTTCAGATTCGCTTATCGCGCCTTAGGTCTTTGTTTTTACGCATGTCGTTGTCGCAAAACCGCTGCACACTTTTGCACGACATGCTTTAGCGAGGAAAGACAGGCCATGCTGATCATCGCGGGTCTCGGCAATCCCGGCGGCAAATACGCCGGCAACCGCCACAATATCGGCTTCATGGCCGTCGACGCCATCCATCGGCGCCACGGCTTCTCGCCCTGGTCGAAGAAGTTCCGGGCCGAGATCGCCGAGGGCGAGGTCGCCGGCGAGAAGGTGCTGCTGATCAAGCCGCAAACCTTCATGAACCTCTCCGGTGAGTCCGTCGGCGAGGCGATGCGCTTCTATAAGCTCCAGCCCACCGATCTTGTAGCGATCTACGACGAACTCGACCTTCCCCAGGGCAAGGCGCGGCTGAAGACCGGCGGCGGCCATAACGGCCACAATGGCATCAAGTCGCTCGATGCGCATTGCGGCAGGGAATACCGCCGGCTGCGCCTCGGTATCGGCCATCCCGGCATCAAGGAAATGGTGCAGAACCATGTGCTCGGCGATTTCGCCAAGGCCGACAAGGCCTGGCTGGAGCCGCTTCTCGACACGCTCGCCGACAATGCCGACATGCTGGTGCGAAACGAGGATTCGCAGCTGATGAACAAGATCGCGCTGGCGCTCGGCGGCAAGGCCGAGGAGGAGAAACCGGCGAAGGAAAAGAAGGACGCCGAGAAGAAGCCGGCCGGCCAGTCGCATATCCATCAGGCCCGCAACCACAATCAGCCGAAGCTGCCGGCCTCCGGCCCGATGGCCGACATGTTGAAGAAGATGTTCGGCAACAAGGGGGAATGAGACCGGTGCCGCACGAAGATTTCGCCATCCGTGCCGCAGCCGCCGGCGACCTTCCCGGGCTGACCATCCTCTACCAGCACTTGAACCAGACCGATCCGGTTCTCGACAGGGCCCTGGCTGAAGAGCGCTTCTCCACCATCCTCGCCCAGCCCGGCATGACCGTTTTCATCGGCTTCGCCGGCGATCTCGCCGTTGCAACCGCCACCCTGATCGTCGTGCCGAACATGACGCGCAACGGCGCCTCCTATGCGCTGATTGAAAACGTCGTCACCAACGCCGATCACCGCCAGCGCGGTTATGCCGGCGCCGTCATCGGCCATGCAGTGACGCAGGCTTGGAAGGCCGGCTGCTACAAGGTGATGCTGCTCACCGGCTCGAAGAGCCCGGCGACGCTGCGCTTCTACGAGAATTGCGGCTTCGTTCAGGACAAGACCGGCTATCAGATCCGCCGGCCCTGAACCCGAAATGCCTATTCCTCCGGCTCCGCGGTGAACATCAGCGGATAGCCCATGCCCTTGGCAAGGTCGATGCCCTCCTTGGCCTTGGTCTCCGCGATGTCCTTGGCGCAGACCACGACCACGCATGAACCGAGCTTGTGCGCCGTCATCATCACCCGGTAGCCGGTCTCCTCGCTCATGCGGAAGACGGCCTTCAGGATCATGATCACCAATTCGCGCGGCGTATAATCGTCATTGACGAGGATGACCTTGTAGAGCTTCGGCTTATCCAGCTTCGGCTTCACCTTGGTCTTCGGTTTCAGGGCAATGTCATTGTCACTCATCGGAAAAATCCACCCGTTGATGACATGGAGTTGGTAATCTTCAAAACCAGCTAATCATTGTCGATGACGAATTTTCGACGGTCAACCGGCGCGGCTCCCGGCCTCAAACAGGCAGGGGCAGGTCGCCGGCTTCGATACTGAGAGGGGCAACTGCGTCCATGCGAACAGCGACCGGCATTCTGATGAAATCAGCAATATGTCGAAATCTCCATCGCTTTCAAGAATAGGCCAGCACCGATCCATCGGCAAGTGAGCGACGTTAAAAGCTCTCTAAGACTTGACCATAATGCTCCTTTATCCCATAGGCACCAGCAAGGAATTCAAGAACAGCAGGTTTTAGCGATGGGCTTCAAATGCGGTATCGTCGGGCTGCCGAATGTCGGCAAATCGACCCTCTTCAACGCGCTCACCAAGACGGCGGCGGCACAGGCGGCGAATTATCCCTTCTGCACCATCGAGCCGAACACCGGCGAAGTCGCCGTTCCCGATCCGCGCATGCGCAAGCTTGCCGACATCGCCAAGTCCAAGGAACTAATCCCGACCCGCATCTCCTTCGTCGACATTGCCGGCCTGGTGCGCGGCGCCTCGAAGGGTGAAGGCCTCGGCAACCAGTTCCTCGCCAATATCCGCGAAGTCGACGCCATCGTCCATGTGCTACGCTGCTTCGAAGACAGCGACATCACGCATGTCGAGGGGCGCATCAACCCGGTCGCCGATGCCGAGACGATCGAGACCGAGCTGATGCTTGCCGACCTCGAAAGCCTGGAGCGCCGCACCGAGCAGACGCGCAAGCGCGCCACCGGCAAGGACAAGGAATCGGTGGCGATGCTGCCGATCATGGATGCCTCGCTGAAGCTGCTCAACGAAGGCAAGCCGGTTCGCACGCTGCTGTCGACGCTCGATGCGGAAGAAATCGTCATCCTCAAGAGCCTCAATCTTCTGACCTCGCATCCGGTGCTCTACGTCTGCAACGTCGCCGAAGGCGATGCTTCGACCGGCAACGAATTCACCGAGGCTGTTGCCGTCATGGCGAAGGAACAGGGTGCCGAAACCGTCGTCATCTCGGCGGCGATCGAATCGGAGGTTGCCCAGCTTCCCGAAGAAGAAGCCAAGGAATTCCTCTCCGCCCTCGACCTTGACGAGGCCGGCCTCGACCGGCTGATCCGGGCCGGCTACAAGCTGCTCCACCTCATCACCTATTTCACTGTCGGCCCGAAGGAAACGCGCGCCTGGACGATCGAGCGCGGCACCAAGGCGCCACAGGCCGCCGGCGTCATCCATTCGGATTTCGAGCGTGGCTTCATCCGCGCAAACACCATCGCCTATGACGACTACATCAAATACAACGGCGAAGTCGGCGCCAAGGATGCCGGCAAGGCGCGCGACGAAGGCAAGGAATACGTCGTCCAAGACGGCGACGTCATCCATTTCCGCTTCAACACCTGATCGCAGACCGCTGCTGTCTCGACCAATGCATCTCGTCCAAACCGCTCGGCGGTTTGGGCGAAATCATAAGGTCTACGATACCGCCCCCGCGACGGCAGGCGGCAATCTCTGCGAGATTACCAGCGGCAGCGCCCGCAGCACGATACGGCGCAGCGGCATCCAGCCTGTTCCGATGATGAGCACGATCGCTCCAACGACGATCAGCGTCGTGAAGATATAGGTATCAACAGTCGCACTCCCTTGGCGGAAAATGCCGTAGATCGCAAAACCGAGCGACAGCAGGCCTGACGTGACGAAGGCGCGCCGGTCGATGACAAGGCCGATCAGCATCAACACCGCCACGCTGATGACAATGATGGGCGTCTTGATCGACACGGCCCGGGCAACATCCAGCAAATTGCCGTCGAACGACATCAGCAGCCTTACGCTGAAGAGCAGTGCCGGTGCCGCACCCAGATGAAGCCAGAAGGCGATATCGGAGCGTATCGTCCGGCGCAACCGGTCGCCGAGGTCGAAATAGAGCGCCGTTGCAAACAGCCCGAGCGCGCAAACGAGGAAGACCACCGCGAACAGGAGGGGATGGTTGGAGAAGAATTGCGGATCGCCACTCGCCCATTGCATGAGGCGCAATAGCAAGGTGAACACCAGTGCAAGGGCCGAGGTGATGCAGAGCGCCAGCGACAGCGGCACGCGGTACCGGGCATAATAGAGGCCGAGAACGATCGGGAAGCCGGCGACGAACTGCGTCGCCTCCGCCCCAATATTATTGAAGGCTGATGTTCCCGGTTTGAAGAAGAAGGACATCAGCAGGAATGTCCAGCAGAACAGCGCGATCGTCAGGCTGACGGCCGGCAGGGCAAGCCGCTGGCGGCGCACCAGGATTTCCGAAAGCACGATGATCGTAGGCAGTACGGCATAAAGTGCGGCAAGCCCCCAGAGGCCGCCGAGCGCCACCACGACGCCGATGGTGATCAGCACGTCGTGGAAGCCGCGCACGAAGCTTGGCGTCTCTGTATCCGACCAGGCCTGCCCCTCCGCCGCCATTGCCGGCTGTGCCTCAGCGACGCCGCCCCCGACGACGGCGACCCCGCGCTCCATCAGGAACGGCAAAAGCCGCCCGCCCGCCTCCGGCGAAATCAGCTCCTGGCGCACGGCCTCGTCAAGTATCGACCTTAGTTCAGTCATGCCGGTTTATCTCCCCGGAATCATTGAGCCCGGGCGGATGCTATTGTAAGCATTGTGCGCTGCATATGGCGGGAGGAACGAATGTCGGCAGAAAAGCTTTCCTTCGAGGATTTCCAGCTCGACCGCCGCTTCGCGCTTGGCCCGAAGCTGGTGACCACCGAGGAAATCATTGAGTTCGCAAGCGAATTCGACCCGCAACCGATGCATATCGATGAGGCTGCCGGCCGCGCCAGCATTCTCGGCGGCCTTGCCGCTTCCGGATGGCATACCTCTTCTATGTTCATGCGCATGATGGCCGACAGTTATGTGCTGCATTCGCTCTGCGAAGGTGCGCCGGGCGTCGATCTGATGGAATGGCGAAAGCCGGTGCTTGCCGGCGACACGCTATCTGGCCATTCGACCGTGCTTGAAGCCCGGCCGATGCGCTCGCGCCCTGGCATAGGCATCGTCAAGTTTCGCCACGAGGTAGAAAACCAGCGCGGCGAACTCGTCTGCGTCTCGGAGAATTCAGTCATGTTCGGCATGCGTGCCCGGCCCGCGGATATCGGCATAAGCCCGGAGACATCAGCATGAGGATGTCCGAGCTTTACGCGGTTGGCGAGAAGGCCGAGATCGGCAAGTACACTTTTACCGAGGAAAACATCATCCGTTTCGCGACGCGCTACGATCCGCAGCGTTTCCACGTCGACAAAGAAGCCGCCAAAGACACCCTCTTCGGCGATCTCTGCGCCTCGGGCTGGCACACCGCCGCCGCCTGGATGCGGACCTTCCTCGCCTTTTGGGAAAGGCAAAGCGCCGCACTCGCGCAAAAGGGCCAGACGTCACCGAACCTCGGCCCCTCACCCGGTTTCCAGAAACTGCAATGGCTGCGGCCGGTTTTCGCAGGCGACGTCGTGACCTATTCCGTCGCCTTCCTCTCCAGCCGGGCGCTCGCGTCGCGGCCGGGATGGCACCTCAACACCATCCTCTGCGAGGGCGTCAATCAAAACGGCGATACCGTTATCCGCTTCGAAAGCGGCGTGCTCGAATTCGACTGACGCTGCAGGCACGAGGACGAGGGCTCAGTGGCCGGAAAATTCGACCAGCGTGTGCACGACGACGCCGAGCTCTTCCAGCTTCTTGCGTCCGCCGAGGTCCGGCAGATCGATGACGAAGCAAGCGCCGACCACTTCCGCGCCGATCTGGCGCAGCAGCTTCGTCGCGCCGACCGCCGTGCCGCCGGTGGCGATCAGGTCGTCGACCAGGATCACCTTCTCGCCGGGCTGGACAGCATCGCGATGCATCTCCATCTCGTCGACGCCATATTCCAGGCTGTAGGCGATGCGCACGGTCTCGTGCGGCAGCTTGCCCTTCTTGCGGATCGGCACGAAGCCTGAGGAGAGCTGGTGCGCCACCGCGCCGCCGAGGATGAAGCCGCGCGCCTCCATGCCGGCGATCTTGTCGATCTTCGTGCCTGCATAGGGCTGCACGAGCTCATCGACCGCCCGGCGGAAAGCGCGTGGGTTGCCGAGCAGTGTGGTGATGTCGCGGAAAATGATGCCGGGTTTGGGGTAGTCGGGAATGGAGCGGATGCTGGCTGCAAGCTCCGAAGTCGTATTGTTCATGGAAAATCCATATCTGCGAAGGCATGAAACTGGCCGGACTTTATCAATTGCCAGGGGCGGAACCAACAAAAAAGGCGGCCCGCAGGCCGCCTTTCGAAATCTGGCGGGGAACCGCTCAGTGTTCCTTATTGGCGTAGATCGAGCGCTTCGTCAGGTAGATCAGCACCGTGAAGATCGCCAGGAAGATCATGACCATGAAGCCCGTGCGCTTGCGCTCCTCGAGATGCGGCTCGGCGGCCCACATCAGGAAGGCGGAGACGTCCCTCGAATACTGGTCGACCGTCGCCGGCGCGCCATCGTCATAGGTCACCTGACCGTCGGAGAGCGGCTTCGGCATGGCAAGGACGGCGGCAGCGTGAAAATAAGGATTGTAATGTGAACCCTGCGCCACCTGGAAGCCGGCCGGCGGCTCTTCATAGCCGGTCAGCAGCGCGTGGATGTAATCCGGGCCACCTTCCTGATACTGCGTGAAGATGTCGAAGACGAATTGCGGGAAGCCGCGCTCGACCTCGCGAGCCTTTGCAATCAGCGAAAAGTCAGGCGGAGCCGCACCGTTGTTGGAGGCAGCAGCGGCCTCCGCATTGGCGAAAGGCGCCGGGAAGTGGTCGGAGGGGACCGCCTTGCGGGTAAACATCTCGCCGGTGGCGTTCGGGCCGTCCTGGACCTCGTAGTTCGCGGCGAAAGCCTTCACCTGCGCCTCGGAATAACCGAGCTCATCAAGCATGCGGAAGGGCACGAGGTTCATCGAATGGCAGGCGGAACAGACTTCGGTGTAAACCTTGAGGCCGCGCTGAAGCTGACCCTTGTCGTAGTGGCCGAACGGACCGGCAAAAGTCCATTCCTCCTCCTTCGGCTCCTTCAGCGGATAGTGCGGCGTCTCACTTTCCGCGTGATGGGCCGGAGCCGCACCGTTGGCGGGCGTCGCCTCCTGGGCCAGCACCGCACTGCCGAGACCGGCGGCAAATGCGAGCGAGAGAATGCTTGTAACAAGCGTTTTCATATTTCTATTCCCTTCCGTCGCTCGCTTATGCCTTGACCGCTACGGTCTTGTTGCGCTTTTCGAGCACCGCTTCGGTGATCGAGTTCGGGATGCGACGCGGTGTTTCCACCAAGCCGAGAACCGGCATCGCGACCAGGAAGAAAGCGAAGTAGAGGAGCGTGCAGATCTGCGAGATCGTGGTGAACAAGCCTTCCGCCGGCTGCGAACCGAGCCAGCCGAGGATGATCGCGTTGATCACGAACAGCCAGTAGAACAGCTTGTACCAGGGGCGGTAGACGGCGGAACGGACCTTTGAGGTATCGAGCCAGGGCAGGAAGAACAGCACGATGATCGCGCCGAACATCACGAGCACGCCGCCGAGCTTGGAGTCGATCGGGCCGACGTTGAAGGTGATCGAGCGCAGCATCGCGTAGAACGGCAGGAAGTACCATTCCGGAACGATGTGGGCCGGCGTCTTCAGCGGGTCGGCCGGGATGTAGTTGTCGGCATGGCCTAGGAAGTTCGGCAGGTAGAAGACGAAATAGGCATAGACCATCAGGAAGATTGAGACGCCGAGCGCATCCTTCATCGTCGCATAAGGCGTGAAGCGCACCGTGTCCGTCTTCGTCTTGACCTCGACGCCCGTCGGGTTCGTCTGGCCGACGACGTGCAGCGCCCAAATGTGCAGGATGACGACGCCGGCGATCATGAAGGGCAGCAGGTAGTGCAGCGAGAAGAAGCGGTTCAGCGTCGGGTTTTCGACCGCAAAGCCGCCGAGTAGGAACTGCTGCACCCATTCGCCGACCAGCGGAAAGGCGGAGAAGAAGCCGGTGATGACGGTGGCGCCCCAGAAGGACATCTGGCCCCAGGGCAGAACATAGCCCATGAAGCCGGTCGCCATCATCAGGAGGTAGATGACCACGCCGAGGATCCAGAGGATTTCGCGGGGCGCCTTGTAGGAGCCGTAATAGAGGCCTCGGGCGATGTGCAGGTAGACCGCGACGAAGAAGAAGGATGCGCCGTTGGCATGCATATAGCGCAGCAGCCAACCGTGGTTCACGTCACGCATGATCTTTTCGACGGAGTTGAAGGCAACCGACGATTCGGCCGCATAGTGCATGGCGAGCGTAACACCCGTCAGGATCTGCACCACCAGCATAACGGCGAGCATGGCGCCGAAGGTGTAGGCGTAGTTCAGGTTACGCGGAACCGGATAGGCGACGAAGCTGTCATAGACCATGCGCGGCAGCGGAAGGCGCGCATCGACCCATTTCTCGAGGCCGGTTGATGGCTCGTAGCTGGAATGGCCACTCATTAATCAGTCTCCCCTCAACCGATCTTGATCTTGGTATCGGACAAAAATGAAAAGGTCGGAATCGCCAGGTTCTGCGGCGCCGGGCCTTTGCGGATGCGGCCGGCCGTGTCGTAGACCGAGCCATGACAGGGACAGAACCAACCATTGTATTCGCCGGCCTGGCCGAGCGGCACGCAACCGAGATGCGTGCAGGTGCCGATCATGACGATCCAGTTTTCCTTGCCCTTGCCGCCCGAACGGTCAACACCCGTTGCCTGAGCGTCGACAGGAAGGTTTGCATTGCGCGCGACCGGGTCCTTCAGATCAGCAAGCTGGACGGCATTTGCCGCTTCCACTTCCTCAGGCGTGCGGTTGCGGATGAAGATCGGCTTGCCGCGCCATTTAACCGTCAGGGACATGCCGGGCTCGAGGCTGGCAACGTCGACTTCGATGGAGGCGAGAGCAAGCGTCGAAGCGTCAGGACGCATCTGATCAATGAACGGCCAAGCGACCGCGACGGCGCCGACGGCGCCTGCCATACCAGTGGTGAGATAAAGGAAATCACGGCGAGTGGGTTCGCCCATGCCCTCGCTTGTCGTTTCGTGTTCGCTCACGGCTAACATCCTCTGCGCAATTTTCGCGGAATTCCGCCCTGCCCCCTCTACCGGCGAATCTCTCTGGACACAATTCGGCCATAGATTCCCCGGCAATCCGGCGCGTTCTATGCTTGATCGCAAATTATGTCCAGCCTTGGCAAGGGGATGAGGGCACAATGTCGCGGGAAATTTCGGATGAATTTTTTAAGGCAAACACGCGCTTGCCATTATGTTGCATTGCAACAAAAACGCCCTCGTGATAGGCGCAGTCCAAGCCATGCCAGTGAGCCGGACCGGAGCGGATGAGAGACACGATTTTTTGCGTATTCAGCGTTCTCACGACCCTCGTTCTCGCCATTATCTCCCTGCGATACGTCACCGATTTCTATCTGCTATCTTTCTTTTACAGCTTCCAGGTCCATCTGGCGGTGGCCGGCACTGTGGCCTCGGTCGCTGCCCTTCTCGTCAAGCGGCACTGGTATGGCCTGCTGACCCTCGCAATATCGGTGGTCCTTGCCGTCCACGGTGTCGTGATGATGCGCGAATTCGTCGAACCATCCGTCGAGGAGAGCCGCCCGGCCCTGTTCAGGCTGATGTCCTTCAATATCGAGAACGATAATTTTGCAAACGGCCCTGACATCGCCGACATGGTCATTGGCTCGGGTGCGGACGCCGTCAACATCCTGGAGGCTGAACCGCTGCTGTCGGAACTGCCACGGTTGCTGAAGACCTATCCCTATTACGTCGGCTGCGGCGTCGGCATGGAACAATGCGACACGCTGGTGCTGTCGAAACGTCCGCTGATCGAACCCCGCATCCGCAATCTCGGCCTGCTCTGGCGCAACCGGCTGACGATCTCGACGATCGATTTCGATGGCCAGAAGGTCAATTTCCTCGCCGCGCACCTGACCAAACCTTATTACGACGAATTCCACGGCCTCGAAATCTGGGATCTCGCGGAGATCATCCCTACCCTTTCGGGACCACTCGTTCTCGCCGGTGATTTCAATACGTCGATTCTCGCGCCCGACGTGCAGTATCTCATGCGCACTCAAGCCCTGGGCACGGTATCGCTGGAACCCGCGACATGGCCGATCCGCGCCGGCGCCTTCGGCATTCCGATCGATCATATCTTTACCCGGGCGCCGCTGCGGCTGAAATCGGTTCGCCGCATCGAGAATGGCTTCGGGTCAAATCATTTTGGCCTCATGGCGGAATTCGTCATCGACCCTTGAGCCCGCATCCTCGTCTGTAGCAAGGAAGCCGCCGGACTGGCGCGCCCAAAGTTCGGCATAGAGCCCGCCGTGGCGAAGCAGTTGGTCATGGCTGCCTTCCTCGATGATCCGCCCGAGATCGATGACGATCAGCCGGTCGAGCGCGGCGATCGTCGACAGCCGATGGGCGATCGCAAGCACTGTCTTGCCTTCCATGATCCGATGGAGATTGGACTGGATCGCCTCTTCCACTTCCGAATCGAGCGCCGACGTCGCTTCGTCGAGAACGAGGATCGGCGCGTCCTTCAGCATGACCCGGGCAATAGCGATACGCTGCCGCTGCCCGCCTGACAGTTTGACGCCGCGTTCGCCGACATGCGCATCGAAACCTCTACGACCCTGCTGATCCTGCAGACGTTCGATGAAGTCGATGGCTTCGGCGCGCCTTGCCGCCTCCACCAGCCCCTCCTCGCCGGCATCGGGCCGTCCGAACAGGATATTGTCGCGCACGGAACGATGCAGCAGCGAGGTGTCCTGGCTGACGACGCCGATCTGCATCCTGAGAGATTCCTGCGTCACCGCTGCAATATCCTGGCCGTCGATGAGAATGCGGCCGTCCTGAATATCGTAGAGGCGCAGCAGCAGGTTCATCAGCGTCGATTTCCCGGCACCCGAACGGCCGACGATCCCGACCTTTTCGCCCGGGCGGATGGTCAGGGAGAAATTCTCGACGACCGGCTGATGACCCTTGCCGTAACGGAACGAAACATCGTCGAAGCGGATGCCGGGCTGTCGGATCACCAGGGACTTCGCATCCGGCCGATCGACGAGCCCCAGAGGCTGGGAGATCAGCTCGGCGGCGTTCTGGATGGTACCGAGATTGCGCATGATGCCGTTGAACTGCGTCATCAGCCGTCCGAGCAGGAAATTCAGCCTGAGCACCAGCGCCAGCGAAAACGCCACGGCGCCGGAACTCACCAGGCCGCGCAGCCAGAGATCGACGCTCAGCCCCGCCATCGTTACGATCATCAGGCCGGAGAGCAGCGCCATCGAGGCCCGGACGCCGGTGATGAACCGCGTGAAGCGCAACACCGTATCCTGATAGATATCAAAGCCCTGACGCATGTAGCGGTCGCTCTCCTCGTCGCGGGCAAACAGCTTCAGCGTCTGCATGTTGCTGTAGGAGTCGACCATCCGGCCGTTCAGCATCGATCCGGCTTCCGCCGTCTCGCGGGAATGCTGGCGGATCCGCGGAACGAAGTGGCGGGCAAGCAGGCTGAAGGCGCCAAGCCAGAACAGCACGACGGCGGCAAGGGAAAAGTCCAGCCGGGCGACGAGCACGAGCGTCGTTACGGCATAGATGCCGACGAACCAGACGCTTTCCATCAGCGAGGTGACGAGATCGCCGGTGGCCTGTCCGGCCGACCAGACCTTGGTGACGATGCGCCCGGAAAAATCGCTCTGGAAGAACGACAATGACTGCCTGGAGACATGGAGATAGGATTGCCAGCGTGCGAGATTGTAGAAGCCAGGCGTGATCACCTGCTGGTCGACGAGCGCGATCAGGAAGGCGATGACGAAGCGCACCAGCCCGATGAGGGCGAGCATCCCGAACAATTCGCCGCCATGGGCAGCGAGAAGGCCGCTCCAGCCGGCCCCCGGCGTGATGCTGCCGAGGATATCGACCAACCGCCCGACGAACCAGAAGAGTGCGGCCTCTATCGCCGCCGACGTGCCGCCGAGAACGAGCATGGCGATGAACGGCATCCTCGCCTGGCCGATATAGAACCAGATGAATCCGAGCGTCGAGCGCGGCGGCTGCAGATTGGCGCGTGGGCGGAACGGATCGATCCAGGTTTCGAACCGGCGGAGGATGGGGTGCAGCAACATAGAAGCGATATAGGCGGATTAGCCGTGCCGGCAAAGGGAATGAAAAGCGGACAGAATGTTATATTTTGGTAATTATCGGTAACATCGGCGGCATACCCATTGAATGCCCCCGAACCGGTCACAATCTCACGTTACGATCGCGCTTTACCGGAGACCATATCCATGGAAACGAAAATGCTCGATGTGCATGTTCCGCTTCCGCTTGCAGAAAGGCTGGATGCCCTGGCATTCGCCCTGGGGTTGCCGCGCGACGAGATCGTCGCCGAGGCCATTACCACCTGGATCGATCAGGAGGAGCACCGCCGCCTCGTCGCGCTTCGCACGATCGCCGCCGCCCACACAATGGTCGTCGTCGAAACTCACCGCGTGATCGATTGGGCCGACAGCCTTTGATCGGATAGGACGCAAACGCGCTCAGATCTTCAGCAACGGTCGGCAAGCTGGAACCCCCCTAAGAATTCACGAGGCCCTCTCCGCTTTCGCAGGGAGGGCCTCATTACTCTTATTATTCCGCCGCCACTTCCGCTTCGTCGGCGTGATCGGAGAGGAAGCCGCCGGACTGACGGTTCCAGAGGTCGGCATAGATGCCGCCTCCTGCGATCAGCTCACTGTGCGAGCCGGCCTCGATGATCCGGCCCTTGTCGAGCACGATCAGCTGGTCCATCTCCGTCAGCGTCGACAGCCGGTGGGCGATGGCGATCACCGTCTTGCCCTCCATCAGGGCGAAGAGGTTTTCCTGGATCGCCGCCTCGACTTCCGAATCGAGTGCCGAGGTTGCCTCGTCGAGCACCAGGATCGGCGCGTCCTTCAGGAAGACGCGGGCGATCGCGACGCGCTGCCGCTGGCCGCCGGAGAGCTTGACGCCGCGTTCGCCGACCTGCGCGTCGAGCCCCGCGCGGCCCTGCATGTCGACCAGGCCTTCGATGAACTCCCAGGCATTGGCGCGTTTGGCGGCCTCGATCACCTCGTCGTCCGTTGCTTCGGGGCGCCCATAGGCGATGTTGTCGCGGATCGAGCGATGCAACAGCGAAGTGTCCTGCGTCACCACGCCGATCAGCGAACGCAGGCTTTCCTGCGAAACGCCGGCGATGTCCTGCCCATCGATGGTGATGCGGCCGGCCTCCAGGTCGTAGAAGCGCAGCAACAGGTTCATCAGCGTCGTCTTGCCGGCGCCGGAGCGGCCGACCAGACCAACCTTCTCGCCGGCCTTGATGTCGAGCGACAGGTTGTCGATGACGCCCTTGCTCTTGCCGTAGTGGAAGCGGATGCGGTCATAGTGGATCGCGCCCTTCTTCGCCGTCAGGGTGGGTGCGCCCGGCTTGTCGACGATGTCGTGCTGTTTGCTCATCATCTCCATGCCGTCATAGACCGTGCCGATATTCTCGAACAGCGCCGAGACTTCCCACATGATCCATTGCGACATGCCGTTGACGCGCATGGCAAGACCGATGGCGATGGCGATGGCGCCGACTGAGATCGCCCCGTTCAGCCAGAACCAGATCGACATGCCCGAGATGACGAAGAGCGCAACGCAGTTGTTCACGTAGACGAAGATGTGGAAGAGCGTCACCTTGCGCATCTGCTTGTGCACGGTCTGCAGGAACTCGTCCATGCCTTCCTTGGCATAGACCTCCTCGCGGCCCGCATGCGAAAACAGCTTGACCGTCGCGATATTCGTATAGCTGTCGACCACGCGCCCCGTCATCATCGAACGCGCATCCGCCTGCGCCGCCGCGATCTTGCGAAGCCGCGGCACGAAATAGGCGACGATGCTGATATAGACCGCGAGCCAGACGAGGATCGGGATCATCAGCCGCCAGTCGGCTGCCGCAATCACGATGATCATCGTCAGAAAGTAGGTGACGACATAGACGAAGACGTCGAGGATCTTCATCACCGTTTCGCGCACCGCAAGCGAGGTCTGCATCACCTTGGTGGCGACACGCCCGGCAAACTCGTTGGCGAAGAACGACATGCTGTGACGCAGCAGGAAGCGGTGCATCTGCCAGCGTGCGATCATCGGATAATTGCCGAGCATCATCTGATGCATGATGAGCGAATCGAGCCCAGCTACCAAAGGCAGGCCGATCAGCACCAGCGCCGCCATCCAGAAAAGCTTGTGGCCTTCTCTCTCCAGGAATGTGGCGCGGTCGGCATTGGTCAGCCAGTCGACGATGTCGCCGAGGAACTGGAAGAGCGCCACTTCGCCGATCGCGATCAGCGCGGTCAGCACGGCCATCAGGCCGAGCCAGGGCGCAGCCGGCTTGCTGTAATGCCAGCAAAAGGCAAAGAGACCTTTCGGCGGGACGACGGGGTCCTCGCTTGGAAAGGGATTGAGTCGCTGTTCGAACCAGCCAAACATGAAATTGCTCCGAAACGTCAGCGTTCCGGCTCCCGGCTTCGCGCCATCCCAGCGCTATGCAAGCACATATGGGAACCGAACGTTCAAGGGGCGAGGCTGAAACAGCCGCACAATGGATCAAAAAGGAAATTCAGGGAAGAAATCCGCACTATCGGCGGAAAATCGCACCGCTTGGCATCACGGCCAGGAGGCGCACATACAGCAAAATATTCATTCTGGCGCTCCTTGCTGGCGATTAAAGATATGCACCGATAACGCGAAAATGAGGAATTTTCCAGCCCTGTTCTGCCACATATTTCATCTTTTCGGGTCCAAACGCGCCCTGTTGCGTCGAAATCACAGTTGCATTAGGCCCTTTGCGGTGAAAGCGGAAAGATAGCGCATCATGACTTCACTCAGACTGGCACTCTATCAGCCGGATATTCCCGGCAATACCGGCACGATCCTGCGTCTTGCCGCCTGCCTTGGCTTTGCGGTCGATCTGATCGAGCCCGCCGGCTTCGACATCTCCGACCGTAACCTGAAACGGGCCGGCATGGACTATATCGCCGCCGCCGCCCTCACCCGCCATGTCAACTGGGACCGCTTCGAGGCGTGGCGTCTGACCACTGGCCGCCGCCTGATCCTCGCCTCGACCAAGGCTGCGGAGCGCTACACCGATCTTGCCTTCCGCCCCGACGATGTCCTGCTCTTCGGCCGCGAAAGCGCCGGCGTGCCGGATCAGGTGCATGAGAGGGCCGATGCGCGCGTACTGATCCCGATGGTCGAAGGCCAGCGCTCGATCAACGTCGCCGTCTCCGCCGCGATGATCGTCGGCGAGGCGATGCGCCAAACCGTCTGGGCCTGACGGACACCGGCGCTGGCAGAGCAAAAGCCCGCGAAATTGCCGATCCGCTCCGGAATATGTCGCAAAATAACGTTGTCTATCCGTCAAACCGGCGTATATTTATTAGCCGGGCAATCAAAAATTCAGCATTGGCCTCCATGATTCCAATAAGTTTGGAACGGTCATGTGAGGAAAACAGCACTTCTCCAGATCTGTGAAAGAAGAATAAAAACAATAAAATGGACTCTACAATCATCATGATCAACCTGTTCGGCGCCGTGGCTCTGCTGCTGTTCGGCCTCGCGCAGGTAAAGGATGGCGTATCCAGAGCCTTCGGCGCCCGCCTGAGAACAGGCCTGGCGACCGGCACGCGCGGCGGTCTTCGTTCTTTCCTGTCGGGCCTCGTCGCGACAATCGCGCTGCAAAGCTCCACAGCGACGGCGCTGATGACGGCCTCCTTCGTCGAGCGTGACCTGATCAAGCCGCGCATGGCGCAGATCGTCCTGCTCGGCGCCAATGTCGGCACGGCAATCACCGCCTGGATCGTCGCAACGGGCATCGAATGGCTCTCTCCGCTCCTGATTCTTGCCGGCATCGTGCTCTACCGCGGCCGTTCCAGCGCCAGCCAGGGCGGCGGCACGGCGCTGATCGGCATCGGGCTGATGCTGTTGTCGCTGCACCTCCTTGGCCTTGCGACGGAACCGATGCGCGCTTCCCCCGCACTCGCCGCCTTCATCGGCCTGCTGGATAACGCCCTGCCCGTGGCGATGATCATCTCGGCAGCACTTGCCTTCGCGTCCTCGTCGAGCCTTGCGGTGGTGGTGCTCATCCTCTCGCTCGCCTCGGCCGGCGTCGTCTCCGCCGAACTCGTCATCGTGCTCGTACTCGGCGCCAATCTCGGCGGGGCGATACCGCCGGTCGTCGCGACATTGTCCGGCCCGGTTTCGGCACGGCGCGTCACCCTCGGCAATCTCGCCGTCCGCACGCTCGGCTGCCTTATCGCCCTGCCGCTGGCGGGTTATGGCGCGGAATTCATCCAAATGCTGCCCTTCGGTCCTGCCAAGCTGCCGGTCGACGCGCATCTTGCCTTCAACCTTCTGCTGGCGGCGCTGGCCTGGCCATTCTCCCGGCCGCTCGCTGCCCTGATGGCCCGGCTGGTGCCTGATCAAGCCGAGCCCGATAGCGCGCCGAAATATCTGGATGCGCAGGAGCTTGCGACGCCGGTCGTGGCCCTCGCCAGCGCTACCCGCGAAGTGCTCGGCGTCGGCGATCTGATCGAGCGGATGCTGATCCGGGTCTCCGAAGCTTTCGAGCGTAACGACGCATCGAAGCTTGCCGAGATATCCACCCTCGAAGAGCGCGTCGACCGGCTGCAGCAGGCGGTGAAGGTCTATCTCTCGAAGCTCGGCCGCGAGGGTCTCAGCGACGAGAACGCCCGCCGCTCGATCGTCGTCATCGATTATGCGATCAACCTCGAACATATGGGCGATATCATCGAGAAGGGCCTGCTGGAGCAGGTGGCAAAGAAGATCTCTCTTGGCCTGAAATTTTCCGATGACGGTCATCAGGAACTGCGCAAGCTGTTCGATTTGACGATCGACAATCTGCGCGTCGCCCAGACAATCTTCGTCACCCGCGATTTCAATCTGGCGCGCCAGATGATGGAGGTGAAGGTCGAGGTGCGCCGGATGGAGAAGCAGTCTGCCGAGCGCCACCTCGAACGCCTGCGTGATGGTCGCGCCGACAGCCTGCAAACGAGTTCGCTGCATCTCGACATGCTGCGCGATCTGAAGCGCCTCAACGCCCACATCGTCTCGGTGGCGCATCCGATCATGGATGAAAACGGCCTGCTGATCGAAAGCCGCGTGCGCGCCACTGCGAAGTGACGGTCAGTCTGCCGAGGGCAGACGGCGCATGGTGAATTCGATCTGGTCGCCGTCGAGCTGGCGCCAGCTTTCCACCTCGGTCCAGTAAGCGGCTTTCGGATATTCGTCGAACCATTCGCGCGCCTTGGCGCGTGCGTCCGTGAGGCCGAGGCAATATGTCTCACGCACGAAATGGTCTTTCTTGCTCGGGGGATTTTCCGCCCGATGTCTCGCTATCCTGCGCTTCAGGCCGTCGAAGGACGGAGGCCCTGGAACTTTTTTCATCAATCTACCTCCTCGGAAAAGGTAATATCGAAATTCTCGATTTGCGAGTCGAATCTTGGAGGCGCCGGGTGCTTGCCTCGGCTTGGCGAGATGCAGCACCAACTGCTAATCATGGCGTGAATGAAGAATGAGCGAGTCGCCTCCGATGGAGATGCCGACCGTCGGAGGCGTAAATGGAAAGACCGGAACTGCCGATCGGCTTGCCTGACGATATCGAAGAGAAGAAGGCCGCAGCCCGCAATTGGTTCGAGGGATTGCGCGATACGATCTGCGCCTCCTTCGAGGCCCTCGAGGACGAGTTGGAAGGGCCGCTATCCGACCAGGAGCCCGGCCGCTTCGTCGCCAAGGACTGGTCACGCGAAAATGGTGCTGGCGGCGGTGGCCGGATGTCGATGATGGAAGGCCGCGTCTTCGAAAAGGTCGGCGTCCATACCTCCACTGTCTACGGCGAATTCGCCCCGGATTTCCGCGCCCAGATACCCGGCGCCAAGGACGATCCGCGTTTCTGGGCCTCCGGCATCTCGCTGATCGCCCATCCCGTGAACCCACACGTTCCGGCGGTGCACATGAACACCCGCATGGTCGTCACCACCAGCCGCTGGTTCGGCGGCGGGGCCGACCTGACGCCGGTGCTGTCGCGCCGCCGCACGCAGGAGGACGAGGACAGCCAGCTCTTCCACAAAGCCATGGAGATCGCGTGCCGCAATCATGCCGTCGCCGATTATGATGCGTACAAAGCCTGGTGCGACGAATATTTCTTCCTGAAACACCGCAACGAGGCCCGCGGCATCGGCGGCATCTTCTACGACTGGCTGCATTCAAGCGAGGAAGCCGGCGGCTGGGACGCCGATTTCGCCTTCACGCGTGATGTCGGCCGGGCTTTCGCCATGGTCTATCCAAAAATCGTCCGCTCCAACTTCAATAAATTGTGGACAGAGGCCGATCGCGACGAACAATTGATCCGCCGGGGCCGCTACGTCGAATTTAATCTGCTGTATGATCGCGGCACGATCTTCGGCCTGAAGACCGGCGGCAACGTTGAATCCATTCTCTCTTCGTTGCCCCCCGTCGTCCGCTGGCCATGAAACTGTGATATCTCATCGATAAATTCGAGGTGATAGACCTTCACGAAAACTCAGTGCGTCCTAACTTTATATGTATGTGCGTAACAATCGGAGGAGGATTGTCATGACGATACAAAGTAGCTCGCCAGCGTCCGCGGATGTCCAGGAAACATCCCGCACGATCGACACATCCGAGTTTCTGACGCGCATTGCCGAGAAACTGCGGACCAAGAGCGGCTCGGATCTGCCGCTGTCCTGCTTCATCGAGCAGGTCAAGCTGCAACTGGCCGGCGGAAAGTCGCCGGAACAGCTGCAGAACGAAGCAGCGGCCGCCAACAGCAACATGCCCGGCCACCTTTTGGATACCTACAAAGCCTGGGCGATGCCCGACTGACACGGCCTTTACTGGCCGGCATGTCGATGCCGGCCGGAACCTTCCCTCCCCCCGCACATTCATGAATCGCGTAAGATCGCGATCTTCGTTGTGTTTCGAACAGAGGAGAAGACCATGCGACTTTTCGAATGCGGCACTCTCGTTCCGGGCTGCGCCTGGCATACACGGGCAGATAGCGACGCCGAGGTGGTCCGCCGTGCCGTTGAACACATGAAAGACGCTCACGGTGAAACCACGATCCGCGAGAACATGGTGGATAATATCAAGGCTCGAATCCGCGACGAGGTGAACGCAGCCTGATTATTGCACGCGTTCCTGGAGCCGGGCGAGCAGCGCCGCCCGGTCGGTAACGAAGTTTTCCTCCACCCACTGGTTTTCCAGACCGGCAAGCAGCTCGCCGACGCGCGGGCCAGACGCGATTCCTGCCGAAATCACGTCGCCGCCGTTCAGCGGAAACTGTGGTTTCTTCCAGTGCGTTGCCTTATCCAGCAGCTTGTTGAGCCGCGCAGACCGCGCCATTTCGTCGAAATCGCTTTCAGCCTTGCCGCGCGCAACCGCAAGTGCCAGCTTCAGCCGTGTCGTGATGCCGTCGGTGCTGGTGCGATAAAGCAACCGTTCGAAAGCCGCCGATGACATGTCGTCATTGACTGGCGCTGCCATGGCCCAGGCCTTGAGAGTGGCCGCTTCCGCATTCGAGAGCTTGAGCCGGGCTGCGAGCGCCTCCATGCGCGCGGCATCGGGCGGCACGATCGCCGCAAGGCGCAGCAAAGGATCGGGTGTCCAGCCGAGCGCCTTTTCGGTGGCGATCAGCGAAGGGATCGCATCGATCCCCCATCGTTCCGATTCCGGCAGGATTTCCGTCAACACCGCCACCTGCCGCATCCAGAGCAGCGCGCGACCAGGATCGTCGGCGCCAAGCAGCTTTCGCAACTCAGACCAGACGCGTTCTGCCGAAAGCGTCGTCAGTTTCGAACGCGCGAGGGAACACGCCTTCAGCCCCTCGGCATCCGGCCGCCCGGAACCGTAATAGGCAAAGAAACGGAAGAAGCGCAGGATACGCAAATGATCCTCGGCAATACGCCTTGCGGCATCGCCGATGAAGCGGATGTTGTGCGTCTCAATGTCGGCAAGTCCGCCAACGAGATCCACCACCTCGCCCTTTGCATCGGCATAAAGCGCGTTGATCGTCAGATCCCGCCGTTCGGCGTCTCCCTTCCAGTCGGTGCTGAAGGCAACCTTGGCATGGCGTCCGTCGGTCTCGACGTCGGTGCGAAGGGTCGTCACCTCGAAGGGCTTGCCGTCGATGACGAGCGTCACCGTGCCGTGCTCGAGGCCGGTTGGGACTGCCTTGATGCCGGCCGCCGCCGCCCGCTCCATCACCGGCTCCGGTCTGAGTGTCGTGGCTATGTCGACATCATTGACCGGCAGGCCCATCAGGCTGTTGCGCACCGCTCCGCCAACCACCCGCCCTTCGCCGCCATCGGCGTTGAGAAGCGCTAAGATCCGGCCGAGGGCCGGGTCGCGGAACCATGCTTGGTCGGCGATGCCGGTCATGCATAAAGCCTTTCATAAAGCGTGCGGACGATGCCAGCGGTAATTCCCCAGATCATTCTGGTTTCATAGGGCACGCGGTAGAAATGCCGGTCGATGCCGTCGATGACACGTCTGTCGCGGGTGTGATTGGCAGGATCCATCAGGAAGGAAAGCGGCACCTCGAACACGTCGTCCACCTCGGTCGGGTTCAGCGTCAGCGCAAAGCCCGGCGAGACGACGCCGAGCACCGGCGTAATGCGGAAGCCCGTTGAGGCAAGGTAATTCGGCAGCCGCCCCACGGTTTCGACGAAGGAACCGGCCAGGCCAATCTCCTCCTCCGTCTCGCGGATCGCCGCCATTTCGGGCGAGATATCGGCGGGATCGATCGAGCCGCCGGGAAAGGCGATCTGCCCGGAATGTTTGCGCAGCGTCGCCGTGCGCTTGGTGAAGATCACATGCGCTTCCTCGCCATCGTCGATGACGGGTACGAGCACGGCGGCGTCGCGCAGCTTGAAGGTCTCGACCTCGGCGACGATATCGGGATTGAGGATGTGGTCCCCGTGATCGCGCCAGGCATGATCGACCGGCCCACCATTCTGGTTGAGCGCGCGGCGGCGGAATTCGGCTGCGGAAAACAGCGGATAACGTTGGGTAATCGCATCATTCATCGGGAAAGCGCATCCAGTTCATCGGCCGGCATCATCGCAAAAACCTCTCCGGCCGAGCGGACGGCGAACATCGCCTGTCCCTCGACCTCGATCGTCTCGCCGAGCGCCACCAGTTCATACATCACCGCACGCGACACCAGCGCCTCCAGCCGCCCGCGCACATGCAGATAGGGTTTCAATTCGGCATTCTCGCCCGCAATCGCAAAGCGCAGCCGATGCTCTCCTCCCGCCTCCACGACATCGCCGACATTGGTGCGGAAAGTCAGCACCTGTCGGCCTTGCCCCTCCGTCACGCTCATCTCCACGGCGATGAAAGGCGCGTCGACGACCCTTATACCGACCTTTTCCACAGGAGTTACGAGATAGGTCTTCTGGTCGTCGTCTTTTCTTAAAACCGTCGAAAACAGCCGCACCAGCGCCGGTCGACCGATCGGCGTACCCATGTAGAACCAGGTGCCGTCCGCCCGGATTTCCATGTCGATATCGCCGCAGAAAGGCGGATTCCACCGCTCGACCGGCGGCAATCCTCGTTTTTGTCCGGCATTTTCCTGAGACGCGCGCGAAATCAGTGCGGCAAGTCCCGCCGCATCCGCCTGTCCGCTGATTTCCTCGGCTGCCATTCTTCCGTCCCGGTTTGTCCTTAACGAAGTAAAGTCACGAGATAGTCATTCGCAACGAACTTGTCAGCCCGTCACATCTCCATAACTCTATCGGGTATGAGGCACATGTATAAGTCCGCCGATTCGCTGCCGAATGATTTCAGCCGTTGGAGATACGCATGGGTATGATGAAGACCGAAGCCAGCCTCGATGAAAAGGCGATCGTCGCCGCCGCCGAAAAGGCGCTCTCCGATATCGCCGCCATCCGCGGGGAAGTCTCGAAGGTGATCTTCGGTCAGGAAAGCGTCGTCGAGAACACCATTCTCGCCGTGCTGTCAGGCGGTCATGCTCTGCTCGTCGGCGTTCCCGGTCTTGCCAAGACCAGACTGGTGACCACGCTCGGCGAGGTGCTCGGCCTTGCCGCCAACCGCATCCAGTTCACGCCGGATCTGATGCCCTCGGATATTCTCGGCTCCGAGGTGATGGACCAGGACGACAGTGGACGCCGCTCCTTCCGTTTCGTCAAGGGCCCGGTCTTTGCCCAGCTCCTGATGGCCGACGAGATCAACCGCGCTTCGCCGCGTACCCAGTCGGCCCTTCTGCAATCCATGCAGGAATATCACATCACGATCGCCGGCCAGCGTTATGACCTGCCGGCGCCCTTCCATGTGCTCGCCACCCAGAACCCGCTCGAGCAGGAAGGCACCTACCCCCTGCCCGAAGCCCAGCTCGACCGCTTCCTGCTGCAAGTCGACGTCAACTACCCCGAACTCGCCGCCGAGCGTCAGATCCTGCTCGAGACGACGGGCTTGGGCGAAACCCGACCGGAAGCCGTCATCGATGCGCAGCGGCTGATCGAGATCCAGACTCTGGTGCGCCAGATGCCGGTGAGCGACACGGTTGTCGATGCCATCCTGGCGCTGGTGCGTTCCGCCCGCCCCGGACAGGGCAATACCTCGACCGACAAGAACGTCGCCTGGGGTCCTGGCCCTCGCGCCGGCCAGGCAATGATGCTCTGCGCGCGCGCCCGCGCGCTCTACGAAGGCCGTCTGGCACCGTCTCTGGACGATATCTTCGCGCTCGCCGAACCCATTCTCCAGCACCGCATGGCGCTGACCTTCGCCGCCCGCGCCGAAGGCATGTCGGTGCGTGATGTCGTCGCCGGACTGGTCAAGCAGGCAAAGGGATAAGGAAGCCGGACGCGTGGCATCTATCGGACAGATCGTCAACCCGACGTCAGGCAGCGATGCCCTTTCCCGCGCCAGGCAGCGGGCCGCCCTGGTGCCGGACTGCCTGGTGGAAGCCAAGCGCATCGCCAACACCGTGATCGCCGGCTGGCATGGTCGCCGCAAGCGCGGCATCGGCGAGAATTTCTGGCAGTTCCGTCCCTATGCCGAGGGCGAGAGCCTGTCGCGCATCGATTGGCGCCGCTCCGCCCGCGACGACCACACCTATGTGCGCGAGCGCGAATGGGAGGCGGCGCACACGATCTGGCTCTGGTGCGACATGTCGCCCTCGATGATGTACAAGTCGAGCTACGGCAACGTGTCCAAGGAAAGCCGCGCTCTGGTCATCATGCTGGCGCTTGCCGAAATCCTCGCCCGCTCCGGCGAGCGCATCGGCTGCCCCGGCATCATGGAACCCGCCTCCGCCCGCAACGCCGCCGAACGCCTCGCAGCCGCGCTCATGCACACGCCGCTGACCGGCGGCCTGCCGGAAACGGCGATGATCCGCGGCTGGAGCGACCTCGTCCTCATCGGCGATTTCCTCGACGATGCGCCGGCAATCATGGAGCGCCTCGGCCCGCTTGCCCGCCGCGGCCTGCGCGGCCACGTGGTCGAGATATCAGATCCCGCCGAAGAGATATTCCCCTATAGCGGCCGCACCGAATTCACCGATCCGGAGAGCGGCGCCAAGCTTATCTCCGGCCGCGCCGAACATATCCGCGAGGCCTATCGCAACGCCTACCTCGCCCGCAGGGACAGCCTCGGCCAGTCGCTGCGCCATCTCGGCTGGACCTTCGCGTCTCATCGCACCGATCATCTTGCTTCGGAAGCGTTGGTCGCGGTGCACATGTATCTGTCCGGCATGCCGGCCAAGGCAACGCATGGAGGGCAGCTATGAACGCCCTTCCCTTCGCTTTCGCCTATCCCGCCATTCTCGGCGCGCTCGTCGCCTTGCCGGTCATCTGGTGGCTGCTACGGCTGACGCCGCCACGTCCGAAGACCGAAGTCTTCCCGCCGCTGAAGATCCTCGCCTCGGTGCTGAAGCGCGAGGAGACGCCGGCGCAGAGCCCCTGGTGGCTGACGCTGCTGCGCATGCTGCTCGCCGCCACCATCATCCTTGCAATCGCCGACCCGGTTTTCAATCCACGCACCAGTTCGCTGGCATCAGGTGGCCCGCTCGTCCTCTTCGTCGACAACAGCTGGGCGGCGGCACCCGACTGGGAGCGCCGCATCCAGACCGCCGACGCGTTGATAGACGACGCCGAATCCGCCGGCACGCCTGTGTCGATCGCCTTCACCGCCGATCCGAGCAACGACGCCGTGCCCGGCACCGCCGCTGCCGCCCGCGACAAGCTGCGCGCCGCCGAGCCGCGACCACTGGTACCGGACCGCGAACGCGCCTTCCAGGCGCTGCGCGCCGCGCTGAACGGCATCAAGCCCGGCACCCTCGCCTTCCTGACTGACGGCGCCGCCGCCAAGGCCGACGACGCCACGGTGCGCAGGCTGGCCGAACTCCAGCCCGCTGATCTGCGCCTGATCGAGGGCGAGGCCGCGCGGACGGTCGCGATCACTGCCGCCAACAATGCGGCGGATGCCATGACCGTCAAGGTCACGCGGCTCAACACCTCGCAGGCCGCATCGGTGGCGCTGAACGCCGTCGATACCCAGGGCCGCTCGATCGCCAATGGCAGGGTGGATTTCCGCCCCGGCCAGAGCGTCGCGACGAGTGCGATCACCGCTCCCTTCGAGATGCGCAACGATTTCGCGCGCATCAGCGTCGACAACGGCGCGACGGCAGGCGCCGTCCACCTTCTCGACGACGCATTCAAGCGCCGCCGCGTCGTCTTGCTGTCAGGTGAAGGAGGGGATGAGTTCCAGCCGCTGCTCTCGCCGCTCTATTATATCCAGCGGGCGCTGCAACCCTATGCGGATCTGATCCAACCTGGCGATTCCGATCTTTCGGTCGCGATACCAAAACTTCTCGCCAACAATCCCTCCATCATCATCATGGCCGATATCGGCCGGCTGCCGGAGGAGACCTACGAGCCTCTGACGCGCTGGATATCGAATGGCGGCATGCTCCTGCGGTTTGCCGGCCCGCGCATGGCGGCAGCCCCTGCGGACGATCCGCTGATCCCTGTCATCTTGCGTCAGGGAGAACGGGCGCTCGGCGGCACCTTGTCCTGGAGCGAGCCGCAGTCGCTTGCCGAATTTCCGAGTTTCGGGCCTTTCGCCGGCATAGCGCGTCCCGCCGATGTCGTCGTCAAGCGGCAGGTGCTCGCCGAACCGACGCCCGATCTTGCCGAACGCACCTGGGCGAGCCTGGCTGACGGCACACCGCTCGTCACGATGAAGCAGATCGCATCCGGCCAGATCGTCCTGTTTCACGTCACCGCGGAAGCAACCTGGTCCGATCTGCCGATCTCAGGCACCTTCGTCGACATGTTGCGTCACCTCCTGCAGATATCGCGCTCGGGCGGTGTGACTTCGGAAGCGCGCGGCAATGCGCGTGTCTCCGAAACCCTGCCGCCATTCCGCATGCTGACGGCCAAGGGCACGCTCGTCTCCGAGACGGGATCGGCGCGGCCGCTCATTCCACAGGCCGGGGTCGAACCGACGACAAATTTCGACAACCCTCCCGGGCTCTACGGTTCGGAGGATGGTTTCGCCTCGTTGAACGTGCTGCCCGAGAACGCCGAACTGACGCCGCTCGACACAACAGGGACCAATGCCGTGCGCGAAGGCCTGATCGGCGGCGAAAGCTGGTCGGCAAAACCCGCGCTCTTTCTCGCAGCCTTTCTGCTGCTCCTGGCCGATAGCCTGATCGTCCTCTTCATGAATGGCGCATTCTCGCGATTGCGCCCGGCTGTCCGAACCGCCGCGATGATCGCGGTCGCCGTCGGCGCCGGCTTTCTCGTGCAACCCGGCACGCTTCACGCCGACGACTCCCAGCCCGGCGACGACCTTATCCTGCAGAGGCTTGACAACACCCATCTCGCCTATGTCGTCACCGGCGAACAGGATGTGGATAATATATCCGAGCGCGGTCTTGAGGGACTAACCCAGTTCCTGACTTTTCGCACGACGCTGGAGCCGGCGTCGCCCGTCGGCATCGACCTCACCAAAGACGAACTCTCCTTCTATCCGATCATCTACTGGCCGGTTTCGGCGACGGCGCCGATGCCGTCGACGGCGGCAATCAGCCGTATCGATGCCTATATGCGCAATGGCGGCACCGTGCTTTTCGATACGCGTGATCAGATCAGCGCATTGGACAATGGCGGCAATGTCAGCGCCAACGGTGAGAGATTGCAGGCAATCCTCACCAATCTCGACATCCCGCCGCTCGAGCCGGTACCATCAGATCACGTGCTGACGAAATCCTTCTATCTTCTGTCGAGCTTTCCCGGTCGTTATACGGGCAGCCCCCTCTGGATCGAGTCCCGGCAGGGCGGTCAGGGACCGAGCGAAAAATCGGCGGCGACGGCCGACGGCGTTTCGCCGATCCTGATCACCGGCAATGATTTCGCCGGCGCCTGGGCGATCGACGACAACGGCGTACCGATACTGCCGACCGTGCCGTCGGATGAAACGCAGCGCGAATATGCCTACCGTTCCGGCGTCAACATCATGATGTACATGCTGACCGGCAACTACAAGACCGACCAGGTCCATGTTCCCGACCTCCTCGAACGGTTAGGACAATGAGATGACCTTCGACTTTTCGCCCTTCCTGCCCTGGTCGGTTCTGGCTGCACTCGCGGTCGTCAGCGCTGTTATCGCCGCTTTCGCGATCTGGCGCGGCATTCGCGGTGCCTGGATCAGAACGCTGGCAGCACTCGCCATGTTGACCGCCCTTGCCAATCCTGTCCTGCTGCAGGAGGATCGGGATCAGTTGTCGACGATCGTCCCGGTTCTTGTCGATCGAAGCCAGAGCCAGCAGACGCCCGATCGCGTCAAGATGACCGACGATGCGCTTGCGGCCCTGAAGGGACAACTCGCCCGCTTCCCCCAGATAGAGCCCCGTTTCGTCGATGTCGAAGGCGACGTCAATTCCGACGTGCCGTCCACGCGTTTGTTCGACGCGCTGTCGGCCAACATTGCCGATGTCCCGCCCGCCCGTATCGGCGGCGCCATCATGCTGACCGACGGTGAAGTCCATGATGCTCCGGCCGCCAATCAGGCGCTTGGTTTCGACGCGCCGATCCATGGCCTCATCACCGGCAAAGCCAACGAATTCGATCGCCGCATCGAAGTCATCAAGGGGCCGCGCTTCGGCATCGTCAACGAAGAGCAGCAGGTGATCCTGCGCGTCTTCGACGACGGCCCTGGCCCGGGCGGCACGGCCGATGTCACGGTGAAGCTGAATGGCGACGAGATCGCCACCCTGCAGGCGACACCCGGGCAGGATACGCCCTTCTCCTTCAAGGTGCCGGGTGGCGGCAGCAATGTGCTCGAATTCTCGGTCGCGGCACTTCCCGGCGAAGTCACCACCGCCAACAACCGCGCCGTCCACGTCATCGACGGCATCCGCCAGAATCTCCGCGTCCTGCTTGTCTCCGGCGAGCCGCATGCCGGCGAGCGCGCCTGGCGCAACCTGCTGAAATCCGATGCCTCGGTCGATCTCGTCCACTTCACCATCTTGCGTCCGCCGGAAAAACAGGACGGCACGCCGATCAACGAGCTGTCGCTGATCGCCTTTCCGACGCGTGAGCTCTTCGTCGACAAGATCAAGGATTTCGACCTGATCATCTTCGATCGCTACCAGCACCGCGGCGTGCTGCCGTTGCTCTATTACGATTACATCGCGCAATATGTCGACAACGGCGGCGCGCTGCTGATCGCCGCCGGTCCCGAGCATGCCGGCCCCGATTCCATTGCGCTGACGCCGCTTTCCACGGTCCTGCCGGCAACGCCCACCGGAGAGATGATCGAAAAGGCCTTCTATCCCCGCCTCTCCGAGGAAGGCCGCAAACATCCCGTCACGCGCGGCCTGGATGGCTCGGGCGAGGACCCGCCGCATTGGGGACGCTGGTTCCGCAGCGTCGATGTCGAGCGGCCGCAGGGCGAGACGATCATGCTCGGCGCCGACAACCACCCGCTGTTGGTGCTGAACCGCGCCGGCCAGGGCCGCGTCGCCATGCTGCTTTCCGATCAGGGCTGGCTCTGGGCGCGCGGCTTCGAAGGCGGCGGTCCGAACGTTTCGCTCTATCGCCGTATCGCCCATTGGCTGATGAAGGAGCCGGCGCTCGAGGAAGAAGCGCTGACGGCGCGCGCCTCCGGCCGGACCCTTGAAGTTACCCGCCAGACGATCGGCGACAATCCCGGCAACGCCACCGTGCGTTATCCCTCCGGCAAGACCGAAACCCTGCCGCTCACCCAGTCCGAACCGGGGCTCTACAAGGCCGAGAAGAGGATGGACGAAATCGGTCTCTTCGAAGTCCGCAACGGCAAGCTGTCGACGCTTGTTCATATCGGCGCCGTCGACGCGCCGGAATTCAAGGCAATGATCTCGACGACCGATGTGCTGCAGCCGGTCGCCGACAGAAGCAAGGGTCTCGTCACCCGCGTCTCCAATGCAAATGGCGCGATCTCGGTCCCGCCGATCCTGCCGGTGCGCGGCCAGGTGCGCGTCTCCGACAACGATCGCATGATGATCCGCATGACCAGCGAGACGGTCTTGAAGGGCATCAACACGCTGCCGCTCTTTGCCGGGTTCGCCGGCGTCGGCATCCTGCTGCTCGCCTTCGGCGCCATGTGGTGGCGCGAAGGGCGGTAATCTCATGCCGGAATTCGAGCTCACCGCTTCGCCCTCGCTAGAGGAACTGGCAGTGATCACCGATGCGCTCTCGGCCTTCAACAACAGCGATGTCGGCCCTTCGGATCGCCAGCCGCTTGCAGTCCTCATCCGCGATACCGACGGCAAGGTGACCGGCGGTCTTTCCGGCTTTACCGCCTGGGGCTGGCTCTTCACCCAGATGCTCTATATTCCCGATACACTGCGCGGCACCGGTATATCAGGCAATATCCTCGCAAAGGCGGAAGAAGAGGCGAAAGCCCGGGGGTGCCGCGGCGCTTGGATCGACACCTTCAACCCGCAGGCTCTGCGCGCCTATCTGCGTCAGGGTTATGAGGTTTTCGGAGAGCTTAAGGATTTCCCGGAAGGCCGCACGCGCAGCTTCCTCCGGAAAAATCTCTAGCGCATCTCCTTTGTGCGTCCGAAAGGACGCACGGCGCTCTAAATCATTCGCGCCAGGCGATCGTACCCTTCAGCAGCGCGTGCACGCCCTCGGCGATCGGAACGACGAGTACACGGCCGGGATCGACCGGGCCTGGAAAAGACAGCGCGTTGTAGGCGACCTTCTCGAAGCCGAGCGGGCCGTAATAGGGCGGGTCGCCGACGAGGATGACGGCTTCCGAGCCCTTGCGTCTTGCTGCCTCCACCGCGATCCGCACCAGTTCCCGGCCAATGCCCTTGTTCTTGTGGGAGGGGCGGACGGCGAGCGGGCCGAGCAGATGGCCCTTCACTGTACCGGCCAGTACCGGCGTCATGCGCACGGAGGCGATCGTCTCACCGTTATCGGTGCAGATGAAGGAGAGCGACAGGTCATGGGGTCCCTGCTCACGGATGCGCGCGGCAGCGCGCGTGAATCGGCCCGGACCGAAGGCTTCTTCGTTGATGTGTTCGATGGCGGCGTCATGAGACGCGTCTTCAGTGAGGTAGACGAGATCGTGCTTGTACATGATGACAGAAACCGGATGGACAGATTGATGGGTCTCGAACACGCCTTGGGCGTTCGGGAGCATCAGCGTCGTCGCGGGTTTCTGGAAATGAACATCAGGCAGGGGTCCGAAAATCGTGAAAAGGCCGATAGCAGGAAAAATTTCCGCCGTCCAACGCAAAATGCACGACGTGACGCACTGTTCAATCTTTACCGCCTGCAAAGCCCTGCCATCTGCGATATCTTCCGTTCCAACACGCAATCAAGGGAATGAAGACCATGGGAATGCTAGTGGACGGCGTCTGGCATGACGCCTGGTACGACACGAAGGAGAGCAAGGGTCATTTCAAGCGGCAGCCCTCGCAGTTCCGCAACTGGGTGACATTAGAGGGTGAGGCCGGTCCTTCCGGCAGCGGCGGCTTTAAGGCCGAAGCCGGGCGTTACCATCTTTATGTCTCGCTCGCCTGCCCCTGGGCGCATCGCACGCTGATCTTCCGCAAGCTGAAGAAGCTCGAAGAGCTGATCTCGGTTTCGGTCGTCGATCCGCTGATGCTCGAGAACGGCTGGGAGTTCAAGGTCGGCGACGGTGCCACCGGCGATCACCTCTTCGGCGCGTCCGCGCTTTGGCAGATCTACGTCAAGGCCGATCCGCACTATTCCGGCCGCGTCACCGTTCCCGTGCTCTGGGACAAGAAGACCGGCACGATCGTCAGCAACGAATCCGCCGAGATCATCCGCATGTTTAACAGTGCCTTCGACGGGCTGACCGGCTCGAAGGCCGATTACTATCCCGAGGACCTTCGCTCCGACATCGATGCGCTGAACGCCACCGTCTACGACACCGTCAACAACGGCGTCTACAAGGCCGGCTTTGCCACCACCCAGCAAGCCTATGAAGAAAACGTCGGCAAGCTGTTCGAAACGCTCGACATGCTCAATGAACACCTCGGCAAGGGCCGCTACCTCTTCGGTAGCAGGCAGACCGAGGCCGACTGGCGCCTGTTCACCACGTTGGTGCGCTTCGACGCCGTCTATGTCGGCCATTTCAAGTGCAACATCCGCCGCATCGCCGACTACCCCAACCTGCCCGACTATCTCCGCGATCTCTACCAGACGGCGGGCGTTTCGGAGACGGTGAACCTGAAGCACATCAAGGAACACTATTACCGCAGCCACAAGACGATCAATCCGACCGGCATCGTTCCCGTCGGCCCGGCGCTCGATCTCGACCGTCCGCACGGTCGTGCTACAGCGCCGCGCGTCCTTTTAGACGCGCAAGGGACGCTGTAGAACTTTGAATTGCTGCATAATTTTATCCCTAAATCGATTCCGATTTAAGAAATTATGCAGTCGCTTGCCGCCGCCTGAGAATTACCAGCGGTGGGCGGGCTCCTGCTCGCCGCGAAGCTCGGCGAGACGGCGATGCGTCGCCTTGGTCGTGCCCTCGGGCAGGCTGTCGAGGGAAAAGAAGCCGCTGTCGGATATCTCCCAGTCCGGCGGCCGCGGCGCCGTCTGCTCGACGATTGCCCGGTAGAAGACGACATGGTCGCGCCTTGTGGTGGTGGTATTGAAATAGACCTGGATCAGCTGCGGCTTGCCGATGATCCTGAGGTTGCCCTCCTCGCGCAATTCCTTGGCAAGCGCTTCCTCGACCGTCTCGTTGCGCTCCAGCCCGCCGCCCGGCATGTGCCAGCCGCCGATATAGCTGTGGCGCACGAGAAAGATGCGTCCGTCTGCATCGAAACAGGCAGCCCGCACGCCCACGGTCATGCTGCGGACGAAACTGAAATAGACATGCAGCAGGCGCAATGCCAGCCTCATGTGAAGGGGCCGGTTCTCTTTATCCACTATCACTCCGTTTCAGCTCTTCATCGCGCCCGATGTGTTTGATTTGTCAATAAGCTGGTCTATGTCTCGTAACATGTTCAAGCTCGCGCATATCTCCGACGTCCACCTCGGGCCGCTGCCCAGTCTTTCCATTCAAGAGCTGTTTTCAAAACGCATAACAGGCTTTGTGAACTGGCATCGAAATCGACGCAAGCACCTTTTCGGCAGCACGTTGGATCTGCTGCTCGACGACATCCGCGCCCACCAGGCCGATCACCTGGCCGTCACCGGCGACCTCGTTAATCTGGCGAGCGGCATTGAGATTCGCGCCGCCGCTGCATGGCTGCGCGCGTTCGGCGACCCTGCGAACACGTCAGTCGTTCCCGGCAATCATGACGCCTATGTACCAGGCGCCTATGAGAAGTCGATGCGCGCGTGGTACGATTATGTCCGCGGCGATCTCGCCCCGCCGCAATGGCAGGACGACCGCCATATCTTCCCCTATCTGCGTGTTCGCGGCAAAGTCGCGATTGTCGGTTGTTCGACGGCGGTCGCCACTCCTCCCTTCGCCGCCTCCGGCTTTTTCGGCGCGCGACAGGCCCGCGATACTGTCAACATGTTGCGCGCGGCTGGGGAAGCCGGGCTCTTCCGCGTTGTCATGATCCATCATCCGCCGATCCGCGGCGCCACGGCCTTCTACAAACGGATGATCGGCATCCGCCGTTTCGCCGCTGTGATTTCGACAGGCGGCGCCGAACTCGTGCTGCACGGCCATACGCACCTGAACACGCTGCATTGGCTGCGCGGCCAGGTGCAGCCGGTGCCGGTCGTCGGCATCGCCTCAGCCTCGCAGGGACCGGGCAGCGTCAAGCCGCCCGCCGCCTACAACCTCTTCTCCATCGACGGCTCTCCCGGCGCCTGGGAGCTCAGTGGCGAACGCTTCAGCCTCAACAGGGCCGGCGACGCGGTGATGCCGGAAAGCACCGATATTTTCGCGCCTTAGCGCCGGCTCCTGACTCTTTTTGTATAGCACTTGAATCGATCTGCGAGGAGATCGGCCCACCGTCGCAACATTTGCCATGGAGGTTGCTTACCCTCTTGGTATTTTTAGTGGTAAGCGTACAATTCGAGCAACTGCATTGCCTGAGAACGGAGCGCGCCGATGACTTCTTCTTTCCGTCACCTGTCCAGACTTTCGCTCGCCGCCGGCTTTGCCTTCGGCATCGCCACGGCCGCTTTCGCGGTCGGCGACAACAATGACGACACCAATCCGCCGCCGAAGACCCAGACGACCAAGACCTGCACCGGCGGCAAGGTCTGGGACAAGGCCAAGAAGGAATGTGTCAACCCGAAGAAGAGCAGCTTCAACGACGACGATCTTTATAAGTTCGCTCGCGAGTTTGCCTATGCCGGCCAGTATGACAACGCCATCACCGTGCTCAATCTCGCTCGCAACCAGAACGACCCGCGCATCCTGAACTATCTCGGCTACGCTAACCGCAAGGCCGGCCGCATGGAGCTCGGCATGTCCTACTACCGCAAGGCGCTGCAGGCGGATGAGAATTATATCCTCGCCCGCTCTTATATGGGCATGGCGCTGGTGGAACAGGGAGATATTCAGGGCGCCCGCGTCCAGCTTGTCGAAATCCGTGATCGCGGCGGCGAAGGCACCTGGGCCTATCGCGCCCTGCTGCAAAGCTTGAACGGCTACAAGACATATTGACGCAAGCTTTGCGGGCCAGAATACGAAAATCCCTTGGGAAAGAGAATTGAAGACGACCGGATGCTTGCGAAGTGCAGGAGACTTGTTTCATAAAGCTCATGCATCGACGGCGTCGATAAAGTCGGTTTCGCGCCCGACGGCGAACCCTTCGTCCGCGAAACCATTGTGAATGCTTCTTGGATAAACAATGCGTCAGCCCGCAACGACCATCGATCTCCGGCGTGATCTCGTCGGCCTCCTGCCCCGCCTTCGCCGCTTCGCGATCACGCTCGCGGGTGAGGTTGCCGTGGCCGATGAACTCGTTCAGGCCGTCTGTCAGCGCGCCATCGCCAAGGGTCATCAATGGAGCGGCGAAGGCCGGCTGGAAAGCTGGATCTACACGCTTGCCCGCCAGCAATGGACCGACGACAACCGCAAACGCAAGCCGAAGGCTTCCGTCCGCGGCAACGTCACCGATATTCGCGAGGCCGCGCGCGAACGTTCGGCAGCGGTCGATCCCGACACCATCCATCACATGATTTCCGATATGCCGGATGGTGTTTCCAGCATGTTCTTGCTCGTCGACGTCGAAGGCCACAGCTACCAGCAGGCGGCCGACATCATGGGTATTCCGGTGGCAAACGTCGTCTCGCAGCTCGCCACCGCAAGGCTGCATTTCGCCGAGCTTGCCGGCACCCACCCGATCCACAGGTTCTGAATTTGCTCGATCTTAGGAAACTGCCGCTCGAAGCCCAGCTCACCGCCCTTCTCGACGGCGAAGTCTCGCCCGAACAGCGGCACGAACTGGAGCAGCGCTTGGCAAGCGACGAGAATGCGCGCCGGCTGCATGAGAAGCTGCGCCACGGCGCCGATTTCGGCCGCCGCCGCCTCGACGATATCCTGAAGGAGCCGGTCCCGCTTGCCCTGGTCCGCTCTATCAAGAGCACACAGCCGCCGAAGACGCCGATCGCCCAGCGCGCCACGCGCCCGCAAGTGAAACTGGCGCCGAGCGGCCCGCAGGCACTGGCCGCCGCCCTCATCCTCTTTGTCGTCGGTTGCGGCATCGGCTATTTCGTCGGCACAGCCCCGGATGCCGACGAGATTGCCACCACGGCTACCACCAATACGGCACCGGTCAATACCAGCGACTGGCTGGGCGACGTCACCGCCTATCAGCGCTTGCTGATCCGCCAGCCCCGTCATCTCGTCGAAGTGCCCGCCTCGCAGGCCGAGGAAATCTCCAGCTGGCTGACGACCGCAATCGGCGTCCCCTTCCGCGTGCCGGATCTGAGCGCCGAAGCCTGGACCTTCCAGGGCGCGCGCGTCATCCTCGGCGACAGCCGCCCCGTCGGACAGCTCGTCTATTCGAATGCCGATGGCGACATCATCTCCATTTGCTTCCGCAAGGACGCGCAGCCGCCGGAGACCGACGATTTCAAGGAAACGATCAAGGACGAGATCGGCCTCGTGACCTGGCACAATGCCGGCACCTCCTACGTACTCGCCGGCCCCTCCGCCGAAGCAACGCTCGGCCAGCTCGCCATGGAGATCGCCACCGCGATCTGATTGCCGGAGCATGATGCCGAGCAGTATCGCCCGACATCGTGCGTCACGTTGATTTAGAGCCTTTCCGGGTTAGATTGAAGCATTCTGCCGGAGCAGGTTTTCGTCAGGGCAGAGGCGATTGGCGAAGGGCATACCTCTTGGTACGTCCGAGCCGATCGCCTCTGATCCTGGCGTAAAGATGCCCGGCCCTTCGGGTTGGCTGAAACGGGCCGGCTGATCGACCGGCCGGCTTGGCCGTAGAGCCTGGCTACGACGCGCGCCGGCCGGTCGACCATCCGACTCCGTTTGAGCCAACAGAATGCTTCAAGCTGGCCAGGAAAGGCTCTAAGGCACCAGCACCACCTTGCCGACCGCCCGCCGATCTTCGATGGCGCGATGCGCTTCCGCCGCTTGATGCAGTGGGAAACGACCGCCGTCGATAACCGTCAGGGCGCCCGTCGCGGCAAGCTCGAAGAGCGCTGCAAGATCCTCACGCACCCCCTGAGGCGTCAGCAGCGCCAACAACGAAAATCCCTTGATCGACTGGTTGTGATCAAGCATGCCCTCGACATCTGCGGCCCCGAGCCCGAACCGCCCCATCGCCGCCAGCACCAGTTCCCCGCAAGGCGCCAGCGCATCGAGCGCCGCCCTTGAAAACGCGCCGCCGACGGTTTCATAGATGACATCCGCGCCGGGCCCTCCGGTCACCCTCTTGACATCCTCCTGCCAGCCGGGCGCCGTATAATCGACCGCATGATCGGCGCCAAGCGACAGGGAAAGCGCCCTCTTCTCGTCACTGCTCGCCGCCGCGATCACCATCTTCGTCCCGTCGCGCCTCGCCAGCTGCAGGAGGAGCGAACCGACACCGCCGGCTGCCGCATTGACGAGAACGTTTTTGCCTTTCACTGGACTGCGGCGTAGGAGGTGCAGCGCCGTCAACCCCTGCACCATCAGCGCGGCGGCCGCCTCGAAAGAAACCGCACCGGGCAGTTGCACCACCGCCCCGCCATCGACCGCAACGAACTCGGCATAACCGCCCGAACCGCGCCCCATCGCAAAGAGAGGAACGGCAACGCGCGTACCAATGAGCGAGCGGTCGGCACCAGGCCCTGCTCGCTCGATCGTACCCGCGACCTCGACACCGGGAAACATCGGCAGGTCGGGCGTCACGGCATAGCGGTCGGCCCGCATCAACACCTCGAAGAAGTTGACGCCCGCCGCGTGGACGCGGACAAGCACCTCGTCCGGTCCCGGCTCGGGGACCGGCAGTTCCACGAGCTCGAGGACATCTGGCGGACCGAAGCGATTGAATTGGACGGCTTTCATGGCAGGTGAACCTCACGTCTGATTGGCGTGGGGCAGGTTTAGCAATAGAACATCAGATGAAAATACACACTCTTTCGTGCCCTACCCACCAGGAGGTGACCATGGCTGAGCCGATGAAAAGACTCCCCGAGCTGCCCGTCGAACGCGCGCTGAAGGTGATCTCGGGGCGCTGGAAGCCGGTCATCCTCTATTACGTCTTCTCCGGCCCGAAGCGTCTGTCGGAGCTGAAACGGATGATGCCCGCCATTACCCAGAAGGTGCTGATCCAGCAACTGCGCGAGATGGAGGAGCACGGGCTGGTCGCCCGCCAGATCTTCGCTGAAGTCCCCGTCCGCGTCGAATACAGCGCGACCGAACTCGGCCTCGGCCTCGAACCGGTGCTGCTGGCGCTCTGCCAATGGGGTCAGCGCCATGCCGAGGCGCGAAACGAAGCCGCCGATATCGCCGACTGCATCGTCAGGCCGCGCCGCGCTACAGCGCAGCGCGTCTTTTCAGACGCGCATAAGGCGCTGTAACACTTTGAATTGCTACATAATTTTATCCTTAAATCGATTCCGATTTAAGGAATTATGCAGTAGAGCGGTCTCGGCCTGAGACCTAACCGACAAAGGCCGATTAGGCTTTGCCGGCCTTCACGTCGAGGACGCGGTTGGCGGCCGAGACGATCGCTTCCAGCGACGCCGCGACGATGTTGGTATTGATGCCGGCGCCGAAGAGCTTGCCGCCGGGATAGGAGATCTCGACATAGGAGATCGCCGCTGCGTTCGAGCCATGCTGGAGCGAATGCTCGGAATAGTCCTCGACCGACATGTCGACGCCGAGATAATGCGACAGCGCATTGATGAAGCCGTCGATCGGACCGTTGCCGCGCCCTTCGATGCGCTTGATCTCCCCATTGTCGGTGATCTCGGCTGCGACGATCCGCTGGCCCTTGTGCTCGGTGTCGGGATAGGTGTGATGGTCGACGAAGCGCAGCCGGCCTTCCGGCTGCGTCACGTAGCGCTCGATGAAGCGGTCGTAGATGCGCCGGGACGGAAGCTCTTTGCCCTCGACGTCGGTGATGCGCTGGATGTCCTCGCGGAATTCCACTTGCAGGTTGCGCGGCAGGTTCAGCCCGTAATCCTGCTGCAGGATATAGGCGATACCGCCCTTGCCAGACTGAGAGTTGATGCGGATGATCGCCTCGTAGGAACGACCGACATCGCGCGGGTCGATCGGCAGGTATGGGACTTCCCACATCGGATGATTGGCGACCTGCGCTGCCTTCATACCCTTGTTGATCGCGTCCTGATGCGAGCCGGAGAAGGCGGTGTAGACCAATTCTCCGACGTAAGGATGGCGCTCGCCGATCGCCATCTGGTTCGAATATTCGAACACTTCCTTGATGCGTTCGATATTCGAGCAGTCGATCTCGGGATCGACGCCTTGCGTGAACATGTTCAGCGCCATCGTCACCATGTCGACATTGCCGGTACGCTCGCCATTGCCGAACAGCGTGCCTTCGACGCGGTCGGCACCTGCCAGCAGTGCCAGTTCGGCAGCGGCAATGCCGGTGCCGCGGTCGTTATGCGGATGCAGCGAAACGATCAGGTTCTCGCGATTGTCGAGGTTGCGGCACATCCATTCGATCTGGTCGGCATAGACGTTCGGCGTCGCCATCTCGACGGTGGACGGCAGGTTGATGATCAGCTTGTTATCGGGCGCCGGCTTGACGACCTCGATGACGGCGTTGCAGATCTCCAGCGCCACATCGAGTTCCGTGCCGGTAAAGCTCTCCGGGGAATATTCGAAACGATAACCGCCGCCGGCCTTCGTGGCCATATCGGTGATCATCTTGGCGGCATCGACGGCGATCTGCTTGATGCCCTGCACATCCTTGGCGAAGACGACGCGGCGCTGCAACTCGCTGGTGGAGTTGTAGAAATGCACGATCGGCCGGTTTGCGCCTTCCAGCGCTTCGAAGGTGCGGGTGATGAGTTCCGGGCGGCACTGCACCAATACCTGCAGGGAGACGTCGTCGGGCACATTGCCCTCCTCCACGCACCAACGGGCGAAGTCGAAATCGGTCTGTGAAGCCGAGGGGAAACCGATCTCGATTTCCTTGAAGCCCATCTCGATCAACAGCTGGAACATGCGCGCCTTGCGATCGTGGCCCATCGGGTCGACGAGTGCCTGGTTGCCGTCGCGCAGGTCGACCGAGCACCAGACCGGTGCCTTGGTAATGGTCTTCGTCGGCCATGTGCGGTCGGGAATGTTCACCTGCGGATAGGCCCGGTATTTTGCCGCGGCATCGGGCATGCCTTTTGCGGAATTCGTTCCGCTCTTTGAGGCCGCTTTATTCTCGGAGGATTGCGTCTTCGCGTCCATCGTATCGTCTCCTCGTCCCGGCATTTGCCCGCTCTTAGCCGATCACGTCGGGCTTGGCGATAAACAAATGCGGACCTTGTCGGTCGTTAGGTCAATTTTGAAAGTGAGTCGCGAGGAGCGATGGCCGGGCGGGCTTTCGGCCGCCGGGCGCTCCTCAAAGGACCCGACAACCGCGCGTAAGGCCGAGGAGAAGAAGCGAGGTCAGGGCGCGCGTATTGTCACGCAGGGCAATGCGGCCGCGTGCAATCGTGTCAGAAATTCTGGCGCCAGTGGTCTTCATGAGCGCGCTTATAGCCTCGGACGGTAGAGCTGGCAAGTCCTTGCCCGGCTTTTGATCGCCGCCAACATTCGACCAACTGCCCATCTATTGCCGGCGGAGTTGCTTGAAAGCGCCAGGATCCGGCATTTGAAGGGCAGAACGACCTTCCGTTACCTCGACTGAGCTCGGTCTTTCCAAAGCCTCACCAGCCGCGACAGCGCCAGCATCAGCCCACCCGCGAGCAGGCCCCAGAAGGCGCCGGAAATACCGCCGAAGGAAACGCCGGAGGCGGTGACGAGGAAGGTGATTGCCGCCGCCTCACGTGAGTCCGGCGCCTGGAAGGCCGACATTGCCGAGGACGAGAAGGCGCCGACCAGCGCCAGGCCGGCCACCGCCTCGATCAGGATGGAAGGCGCAAGGGCGACGAAGGCCGTCACCGCGCCGGCGAGCAGCCCGAGAATGATATAGCCGACACCGGCGATGAGTGACGCCCAATAGCGCCGCTTCGGATCGGCATGGGCGTCCTGTCCGGCGCACATCGCCGCGGTGATGGCCGCCAGATTAACGGCGTGGCCGCCGAACGGCGCCGACAGCAGCGAGAAGAAGCCGGTGACGGCAAAGAGCGGGCCGGGCTTCGGATCGTAATGGTTGACCTTCAGCACCGCGATACCCGGAATGTTCTGCGAGGCCATGGTGACGATGAAGAGCGGCAGCGCGATCGAGATGAGGCCGGCAAGATTGAACACCGGTCGGACGATTTCCGCCGTTGGCACCAGTGATTGTTCCAGCGAGCCGAGCGCACCGTCAGGGATATCGACGCCGAAGGCGAGCACCAGCACGAAGGCCGCGAGTGCTGCCGGCACCGCCCAAAGCCGCTTGAAGGCGCCGACGACGATCCAAGCGACGACGATCGGCAGGCCGAACAGCGGATTGAAGCCGATCGCCTTTACCGGCGCGAAGCAGAGGCCGATCAGCACGCCGGCGAGCATTGCATTGCCGAGTGGTGCCGGAATGGCGGCAACCGCTCGCCCGAGCGGCTTGAACAGTCCCGCAAGGATAATCAGCGCAGCACAGATCAGGAATGCCCCGACCGCCGCATTGAAGCCGCCCTCGATCGCCCCGGTGCTTGCCAGCAGTGCGGCACCCGGTGTCGACCAGGCGATGCTGACCGGCAATCTGGTCACGGCACTCAGCACGATCGCGCAGACGCCCATGGAAATCGACAATGCCATCAGCCCGGAAGCCGCCTGTACATCCGTGGCGCCGACCGCCTGCAGCCCGTGCAGTACAACGGCGAAGGAACTGGCGGAACCGACGAAGGCGGTCAGCAGCCCCATGAACAGGGCTTGGACGGAAAAATCTTTGAGCATGGCGGGACTCGAGCTGCGCGAATGCCGCATGGAGCATGATGGTTGCCGCAGGCGCAAGTCTGGATTCAGTGCTTTCCGTTCAGACCTTGCCGCTAGGAGATCATCTCCGTTCAAGCACTAAAGCCTTTCCTGGCCAGATTGCAGCATTCTGACCAGGAAAGGCTCTGGCCGAAAACAAAACGCCCTCACCTGCGATCGGCAGGCAAGGGCGGGTTCTTGGCAGCTTTGGCTGAGAAAACTTAGATATCGGCCTGCGACGTCACGATCCGTGAAACGAGGCCATACTCCTTCGCCTCTTCGGCCGAAAGCCAGTAGTCGCGATCCGTATCCTTGTCGATCTTGTCGAGCGGCTGGCCGGTGGCCGCTGCCATGATCCTGTTCAAGCGCTCGTTCATCTTGATGATCTCGCGCGCCTGGATTTCGATGTCGGATGCCATGCCGCGCGTGCCGCCGGAGGGCTGATGCAGCAGGAAGCGCGTGTTCGGCAGGCACAGGCGCCGCTCCTTCGGAGTGGCGACATAGATCAGCGCGCCAGCGGAGGCGACCCAACCGGTGCCGATCATCCAGACCTTCGGCTTGATGAACTTGATCATGTCATGAATGGAATCGCCGGATTCGACGTGGCCACCGGGCGAATTGACATAGATGCGGATGTCCTCGTCGCTGGCCGCGGCAAGTGCCACAAGCTGCGAGCAGACCTTCTGCGCCAATTCCTGATTGATCGGTCCGTAGATGAAGATCGAACGCGACTTGAAAAGATTCGCCTCCGTTTCCTTGCCGAGCGGCAGTTCCTTCGTCTTGTCGTCCTGGTCTTCGTCGTTCATTCGAACCTCTTGGAGATGAATTCGGGTTCCTCGCACATAGTGCGACTCAATGCCTAAAACAATGCGAGAAAAACACAAGGCACCGAAGCGATGGAGATATCCTTAAGAAGCCGCGCGCCGTTCTGCAAGCCTTACTGAATTGTAACGGCGAAAGGCTTTGAAAAGCCTAAATCGGTTCCTACCTCAACCTCACGCGGCAAACGCCGCCAGCGCATAACCCCGAAATCGGAATCGATTGTCGGAAAGGATTATGCGCAGTTTTAAATTGATAGAGCGTCCTTAGCGCGTCCGACGCGCGGCGCTCTAGATCATTAGGAGACAGGACATGTCACCCGAAGAACGCCAATTGCTGACCGCCCTCTTCGACCGCGTACGCACCGCCGCGGCCACACCGCGCGACCGCGACGCCGAGGCCCTGATCGACCAGGCGACGCGCGAACAACCCTCCGCCACCTATTACCTGGCCCAGGCCGTCATCGTTCAGGAAAAGGGGCTTGAGGCAGCCGCCAACCACATCAAGGAACTCGAAGAGCGTGTCCGCCAGTTGGAAGCCGGCGAGAGCGAACACCGTCAGGCCGAGCAGGGCGGCGGCTTTCTGAGCTCGATCTTCGGCAACACCCAGACGCAGCAACCGGCGCCAGTCCCCTCCAATCCTGGCCCCTCCAATCCCGGTCCCTGGGGCCAGCAGTCCCGCGGCTATGACGATTCCCGCGGCTACGAACGCGATGTCCGCCAGCCGCCGCAACAGCCGACCGGCCCCTGGACCCAGCAGGCCTCTGCGCCGTCTGCCGGCGGCAGCTTCCTGCATGGCGCGCTCGGCACGGCGGCAGGTGTCGCCGGCGGCATGCTGCTTGCCAACTCGCTGAGCGGCATCTTCGGCAACCACATGTCCTCGCTCGGCTGGGGCTCGCCCTTCGGCGCCAATCCCTTCGGCAATGCCAGCGCGCCGACCGAAGAAACCGTCATCAACAATTATTACGGCAATGACGACACCCGCCAGGCCGCGGACAACACGGCCGATGACAAGGACAACAGGGCCGACCTGCAGCAGGCCGATTACGACGACGGCGACGATTCCATCGACGACTCGTCCGGCGACAACGTTACGGATGTTTGAGGTGTAGCGGCCGGAGACGGATAGCGATTGCCGCACCGTTGCCCGGCCCTTCGCTCTAGGCTCAGGGCGTTCGCCGCTGCAATCGATTCACTGGATCGATTGGTCGGGCTTTGCCCGACCGCTGCTCACCCACGGCCGCGATAGGTGGCAACGCCCTGCTCCGGCAGCCAGACGCCTTCCGGCGGCTTGCCCGTCTGCCAGAAGACGTCGATCGGAATACCGCCGCGCGGATACCAGTAGGCGCCGATTCTGAGCCACCTGGGATCAAGCAGTTCGACGATGCGCTTGGCGATGTAGACCGAACAATCTTCGTGGAAAGCGCCGTGATTGCGGAAGGAATGCAGGAAGAGCTTCAGCGACTTCGATTCCACCAGCCATTCGCCCGGAATGTAATCGATGACGATATGGGCGAAATCCGGCTGCCCGGTCATCGGGCAGAGCGAGGTGAATTCCGGCGCGGTGAAGCGCACGACATAATCGGTGCCGGCATGGTTGGACGGCACTTTTTCAAGCACCGCCTCCTCAGGCGATTGCGCGGTTTCGGTTTGCTGACCCAGCATCGACAGGCTGGAAACATCTGTATTCGGCATCATGCCTCCTTGACGACTTTGACGCGGATGCCGTGAGCCTTCTCGCCCTCCGGCTCCACATGAATTGCGATCGTGGCGCCCTGGTGCACCGCCCTGATGGCATCCTCAAGGCGGTCGCATATATCATGCGCCTGCCGCACCGACATCCCGCCGGGCACCACCATGTGAAAATCGATGAAGGTGACGGTGCCCGCGCGGCGCGTTTTCAGGTCGTGCACGCCGATCGAGCCCTCCGCGTGGGCAGCGATCGCCTGTTTGATCGCCTCCTCCTCCTGCGGCTCGACCGCCTGGTCCATCAGCCCGCCGATCGATTGCGAGATCACCTTCCAGCCCTGATAGAGGATGTTGACGGCAACGAGGATGGCGAGCACCGGGTCGAAGATCGCATACCCCGTCGCCAGCGCCAGCAGCAGGCCAATGAGCACGCCGACAGAGGTTACGACATCGGACATGATATGCTGCCCATCCGCCGTCAGCGCTGGCGAGCGATGTCTGCGTCCGGTTCTGATCAGCAAGCGCGCCCAGATCGCATTGATGACACCGGCCGCGAAGTTGATCGCAAGGCCGAGCACGGGTGCATCCAGCATGCGTGGCTCGGCGAGATAACCAACCGCCTCGTTGACGATCAGCAGGGCAGCGACGACGATCAGCGCGCCCTCGGTAACCGCTGACAGATATTCCGCCTTATGATGGCCGAAAGGATGGTCGTGATCGGCCGGCTTTTGCGCATAGCGAATGACGAAGAATGCGATGAAGGCTGCGACGACGTTGACCGATGATTCGAGCCCGTCCGACAGCAGCGCCACCGACCCGGTGAACCACCAGGCCACCATCTTCAGCCCCATGACGCCGAGCGACAGCGGAATCCCCCACATCGCCAACTTGCGAACCGTAAGATCGCCGTTGTCACTCATATCGTTCCCCTGCGGTTGCGAATGAATTGCAGCTTTCAAGCCGTTGAAACGCAAAACCGCCCACGCGAATGTCGCGCAGGCGGTTCAGTTGATGGTGATATGGGGGAAGACGGCGGATTTGTCAAAGGGCAATGAGACTCCCTTCCGCGCGACTCAAGGAGCGGGGTCGGCGAGAACAATTTGCGGCCAGCGCAAGAGCGCGGCCTGCCCTGCAGGCGTCAGCGCATAAACGCCCTTCTCCTTGCGCTCGAACCATCCGTAGACGTTGTCGAGCAGGATGCGGCCGGCATTGGGCACCTGAGCCTTCATATCGCGCGGCCGCCCGACCCCACGCTCGATTGCGGCGGCGCAGAGCAGCACCTGCTGGCGATAGGCGGTCATGATCGGCGCCCGCGTGCTGCCGCCGATGGCGGGATCGCCGCGGCGGCGCTGATGCTCCTTGACGAGGCGCGTCCGCCGCTTGGGATTGGTGCGCGGCATCGGCGAGACGGAACTGACGATAACGCTGACCTCGCCGCTATCGGAGACGCCGAGCATGCCGATGCCGAGCCTGCGGCAGAGATCGCGATAGCGTTTGTCGGTCTCCCGCCCCCGACCCTTGGCGGAGACGCGGGCCGCGATCCAGACCTCATCGCTCATCGCCGCGCGATCGACCGCCTGGAGAACAAGCTCGAGGTTGAAGGAGAGCTTGAGTTCGCAGACCACCACGACCGGCGGCTCGGCATCGCTCAAGCCAACGAGATCGCACCCGCCGACCTCACCCTTCACGACATAACCCGCCGCCTCCAGGAAAGCTTTGACCGGCAGGTAGAGCGATGTCTCCATGCTGAAAACCGCGCCTCAGGCGGCGTTGAGATCGGCAATCTCGCCATATCGTGCAAGCAATCGCGGCGACGACATATCTCCGGTTTCTTCATCGACGATCACCGCATAGGCCGCCACGCCGACAAAACGCTCCGACATCGCCGAGGCAATTTTCTCCGCGCTGACGGAGTTCGATGCCTGGCGCATTTCACCGGGGACGAGATTGCCGCGGTTCTTGCGATAGGGAAGAACGATGAACTTTTCAGCATTGGCCACGTCGAATATCCCGATTGATCGTTCCTGAAATGTTCTGATTTGCCTGAAGAAGTCAACCGGCCTTTCGAAAACGGCCTGCCCCTCCCCGCAGTCGGGGGAAAGAGCAGGCCGAATAACCGTCGAAATCCTCAGGCAGCCTTCGTCTTCACCTTGCGCGCCAGATGCGCCACGACATTTTCGATCATCCGCATCCCGGCATCGCCACCGAGCGTCATGATGGATTCTGGATGGAACTGCACCGCGGCGATCGGTTCCTTCGCGTGTTCGATGCCCATGATCGTGCCGTCGTCGCTTTCCGCCGTGATGATGAACTCGCGCGGCAGCGTCGAAGGATCGGCGAAGATCGAGTGGTAGCGGCCGACCGTCACCTCCTTGGCAAGGCCGGAGAAGACGATGCCCGGCTCCAGCACGCGGATGCGCGAGGGCTTGCCGTGCATCGGCACCGCCAGATGACGCAACTCCCCGCCATAGGCTTCGGCGAGCGCCTGCAGGCCGAGGCAGACACCGAAGATCGGCAGGTTGCGCGCCCGCGCCTTCTTGATCGTCGCCTTGCAATCGAAATCCTTGGGCGTTCCGGGTCCCGGCGACAGCACAACGAGGTCCGGGTTCAGCCTGTCGAAGATTTCCTCCGGCACCGGCGTGCGCACGGTCGAAACCGTCGCCCCCGTCTGGCGGAAGTAATTGGCGAGCGTGTGGACGAAGCTGTCCTCGTGATCGACGAGCAGGATGCTGACGCCCTTGCCGACGCCTGCGACGTCGCGCTGAACCCTGCCGGAATTACCCGTCTTGGCGTCTCGGATGGCGGAAAGCATGGCAGAGGCCTTCAGTTCTGTTTCGGCTTCTTCTTCGTCAGGAATGGAATCGTTGAGCAGCGTCGCACCGGCGCGCACCTCGGCGATACCATCCTTGATGCGCACGGTGCGCAGCGTCAGGCCGGTGTTCATATCGCCGTTGAAACCGACCATGCCGATCGCCCCACCATACCAGGCGCGTGGGCTCTTTTCATGGCTCTCGATGAAGCGCATCGCCCAGAGCTTCGGGGCGCCGGTGACGGTAACGGCCCAGGCGTGGCTGAGGAAACCGTCGAAGGCGTCCATGTCGTCGCGCAGCCGCCCTTCGATATGGTCGACCGTGTGGATGAGGCGCGAATACATCTCGATCTGCCGGCGGCCGATCACCTTGACCGAACCCGGCTCGCAGACACGGCTTTTGTCGTTGCGGTCGACATCCGAGCACATGGTGAGCTCGGATTCGTCCTTCTTGGAATTCAGCAGCTTCAGGATCTGCTCGCTGTCGGCGATCGGGTCGTCGCCGCGCTTGATCGTGCCCGAAATCGGGCAGGTCTCTATGCGACGGCCGGAAACGCGCACGAACATTTCAGGCGAGGCGCCGACCAGATATTCCTGATGGCCGAGATTGATGAAGAAGGAATAGGGCGAGGGATTGATCGCCTTCAGCCGCTTTGAAATGTCGGACGGCTTGCTATCGCAGCGCTCCATGAATTTCTGCCCGGGCACGACTTCGAAAAGGTCGCCCTTGCGGAAACTTTCCTTCGCCTTGGTGACGAGCTCGGCATATTCGCCCGGTCGGTGATCGCTCTTCGGCGGAATGGCATCCGTGTGTTTGAAGGGCTCCGCGGCGATATCCTGGGCCTTGCCCTCGGTCGACACGCCGCCTTTTTCGAAGTCGTAACGGTCGACCCAGGCCTTGGCGGAATAGTTGTCGACGACGAGGATCTCGTCCGGCAGGTAGAGCACCATGTCACGCTGATCGGAGGGCCGCGTCAGCTTCAGATTAATCGCGTCGAACTGGAAGGCGATGTCGTATCCGAAGGCGCCGTAGAAGCCGAGGCTTGCATCCGCCTGCGAATAAAATAGGTCGGTGACGGCGCGCAGCACGGTGAAGACCGTCGGCATCTTCGAGCGTTCTTCCTCGGTGAACACCCGGTCCGGCGTCTTGACGGTGAGGTCGAGGCGGCGGGCCGAGGAAGCGCCGAGCACGATGTCGGACACGGTCTTCAGCCGCTCGATCACGAAGCCGAGGATCACCTCGCCGCGTTCATTATAGGCCTCGATCCAGACGTCGCGCCCGAAGGAAGAGATTCCGAGCGGCGGATCGACGACGGCGGTATCCCAGCGCGTATAGCGGCCGGGATATTCGTAGTTCGACGAAAACACCGCGCCGCGGCGCTCGTCGAGCTTGTCGACATAGGAAGAGACCGCATCGCCGTAGGGGATCGCCCGCCGCTGCCGCGTGACCGTAATGCCGCCCTTGGTCTCGTAGATTTCCGCACCATCATCCCGCAGGATCGTTACCATTGTTCCACTCCGTTATCGGGGCCCGGACGACAGGCGGCCATAAAACAAAAAAAGCCGCCTCGAAGTTTCGGGCGGCTCACTCGTCGTCTTTGGACACGATTGGTCGAGGCCGCCTTAGCGAACCCACCACCAAACAGCAATGTTCAAGGACTTGATCATGAAAAATTGTTAGCCTGAGATCAGCAATTGCGCAAGAGGCGAATGCGGAATGAAAAGGGCGGCCCGAAAGCCGCCACTCCCCCAGCCATGAAGGCGTGATCGCGATCAGAAAGTCTTGGTCAGCGAGATCTTGAAGGTGCGTCCGGGCTCGGAATACCAATCGCGCGGCTGCGACGCCGTCGAGATCAGGTTGACATCGCGCACGGCGAGCGCGTTGAAATATTCCTGGTCGAAGATGTTGTAGACACCTGCCTGCACGCGCAGGCCCGGCACCTGGTCCGGCGTCCACCAGCCGGTCAGGTCGACGATCGCGTAGCCCGGCGCATCGAAGGTCGTGTCGGTGGTGTTGGTGACGGGCGTATCGAGATGATCGGTAAGCATGCCCGCCGAAAGCGTCGAAGAAAGATCGAAGCCGAAAGTCTCGTTGCTCCAGCCGCCGCCGACTATCGCCTTGAACGGTGCCACCGATCGCAGGCGCTGGGCAGTTTCCTCGTTCCTGCCATAGGCATAGGCAAGTGACGTATGGAGATTGATGCCGTTGTTGAATGTCTTGGCGGCGCTGGCTTCAATACCCGAGATCGTTGCCGCAGATACGTTCGTGTAGTTGAATGCCGTAAAGCCGGTCGCGTCGACGCTCGTCACCGTCTCGATAAAATTCTGGTAGCGGGTGTGGAAGGCCGCAACCCGACCGGTAAAATCGCCCGTGTCAAAATTAGCGCCGATTTCGACGCCGCGGCCGATTTCGGGTTGCAGATCGGGATTGCCGAGCTGGGCGTAGCGGCCCGTCGGGTTGTAGAAGCGGCTGTAGAGTTCGTCCACGGTGGGTGCGCGGAAGCCGACTGCCAGCTGCAGGTAGAGCTGCACGTCGGGCGTCAAGTCGTATGTCGCAAGAATCTTCGGTGACAGGCCGGCTTCCGTTCGGTCGCTCAGGTCCCCGAAACGAGCAAGGCCGGTATTGCTTGCGAAACTCCCGCCGGTCGAGGGATTGTAGTTGAACCAGTCAAAGCGGAAGCCGGGTGTCAGCGCGAAGCCGGTATTGCCGATTTCGATCTTGTCTTCGACAACAAGCCCAAGATTCTGGCTGTCGACATTGGGCACTTCCGCCTGATTGTTCAGCGACGGGCAGGTCGTCGGTGTGGGGCAAAGGGCCCAGCTATACTGGCTCCAGCTGGAAACGCCGACGTCGAGGCCAATGCGAACGGAGTGGCTGAGACCGGAATACTCAAAATCCTTCGTTGCAGTGCCGCTGAAGCCCCAGGTTTCGTTTTCAATCTCGTTGTTACGGCCATAGGCCACATTCGCCGCGGTACGCCCCTTGCTGCCGGATTCCTTCTTCAAGTCCTGCCAATAGAGCGTGGCGCGCGCACTGCTGAAGAACGCATCGGAAGACTGCGCTTCATAGTCATAATCGAGCGACACACGATCACGATCACGCAGTTCGCGACCGTCGTAATTGTCGATCATATAAGTGCGTCCGGTACCTTGCTGTTCACGCAGATCAGTCTGCAGGTCACGCCTGAAACGCTCGGCAGTCAGACCGATGCGGTGGCCACCCTCCAGCTCCTGACGCAGCTTGAAGAGCAGATTATGCTGATCGAAATCAGCTGGATCCGCCTCGGTGCGGAAACGACCATAGCTGTCATTGTCGCCCATGTTGTCGCGTTCATGCCCCTTGCGGTAGCCACCCTGAAACAGGATCGACGTACCGCCGATCTTCTTGGCGGCAGCGGCTGAGCCGGAAATGCTGCGGTCTTCGCTGTCATAGGTCGACTTGACGATCGCACCCCAGTCGCGGCCTTCAGGAATGAGATCCTCCGGCTCCAGCGTATTGAGAACGATGGCGCCGCCGAGCATGCCGGAACCACCCTTGCTCGAATCCGCGCCGCGCACGATATCGAGCGAGGACAGCGAATCGAAATCGAACGTATCGCCACCGCCATTGGCATTGCTGAGGGCGAAAGCGCCCTGGCGCGAGCTGTTCGAAATATAGGGAATTGGAATGCCGTCGACGGTGGTCAGGATGCGAGCGCCCGAAAGGCCACGCAGGTTGAAGCCTGCGTCACCACGCGAATAATTTACGCCTGCATCGACGCTGCGGCCGATATCGTCAAAATTGGTGACCTGCTTTTCTTCGAGCTGCTTGGCAGTGATCTCGGTGGCCAGCGGCGTGTCGGCGACGCTGCCCGGCGCCACGCGTTTGCCCTTGACGACGATCTTCTGCAGGACGGTGCTTTCCTCCGTCGCGGCTTGCGGCGCTGTTGCCGGAGCGCTTTGCGCGAAAGACTGCGAAACAGGAAGAACAACTGTGGCTGCCGTGCAGACCAATAGAACCGAGCGCCAATGCCGGACGATCATAACCTACCCTCTCATGATGATTACCGGGCTGGCTGGTCGTGGCGCGTCGAACGCTCGAGGGGCTGGCTGGGCTTTTACGGATGAAGACGAAGTAAAATTCCGCCTTCTTTTCGCCGCATAAAAAACATGAGCAGCATTGTCAACATAAGTCATCATTTTATGTTGAATAAATATATCAAGTTTTAGCGATCTTCAATGACGTTGCACAATTGCAACGAAAAACGCCCTCATGCGTTGTCTTCAGCCACGGATACGAGGAATCGGACGCGTTGAGAAAACTTTCGACATTGGCGATCCTTTTCGCCGCTACCGCCTTTCTTGCCGGCGCTCGCCTGCCCCCGCAAGGCCCGATGCCCGAACCTCGGCCAGATGCCGGACAGCCGACCAGCCCCACCTCCCCTTCCTCGGAAAAGACGGAACCGCCCGCGCCCGGAGAGGTCCCGGCCCCTCAGCCGAAACCCGACGTCAAGGACCCGGAGGCACCGGCATCGAGCCCGCCAGCGCCGCAGGCCGCACCGTCAGAGCCCGGGCCGACAGAACCGATGCAAGGTCCGCCGCGGCCGCCGGGCAGCCCCGAAAGCTCACAGCCGCCGACGGAAGAAGGTAAGCCGCCCGGCGAGCAGACACTTGAAGAGCAACACCTGACGATCGAACCGGAAAGCGATGCCGAGCATGCCGAATGCACGGCCGCCCTTCAGTCCCTGGGCGTCGTCTTCAAGGACACGCCGCGCATCGATGACGGTAACGGCTGCGGCATCGACAAGCCGATCATCGTCTCTGAAGCCCTGCCCGGCATCAAGCTGAAGCCGGAGGCGACGATTCGCTGTCCGGCAGCGCTTGCCCTTGCTCGCTGGATGAAGGACAGCGTCATCCCGGCGGCTTCCGCCGCCCTACCGGAGCAGGGCCGCATCACCACCGTCAACCAGGCAACGTCCTATATGTGCCGCCTGCGTAACAGTGCCGGAACCGGCAAGATCTCCGAGCATGCCCGCGGCAACGCCATCGATATTGCGAGCTTCCATTTCGAAAAGGGTGAAGATGTCGCCGTCCGCTCCCGTCGCGAGGATTCTACGCTGACCGGCGCCTTCCAGCGCACCGTCAGCGCCGCCGGCTGCCTCTACTTCACCACCGTCCTCGATCCGGAAAGCGACGCCGCCCACGAAACCCATTTCCATCTAGACGTCATCGAGAGGAAGGGTGGCTATCGTTATTGCCATTAGTCACTTCAAAGAGTTGCGATTCCCGCTTGAATCGGGTCATCCAACCACTAAACTTCGGCACGAAGAACCGGCGGAGTGCCTACCATGACCTTGTTGAGCTTCCAGATGAAAGACTCCACAGTTTCCCGTCTGGATCGCCTGGCCGAAAGGCGAAAGCTTTCGTCGGCCGAGATCGCAGCCGTGGCGATCGAAGAATTCATCGAACGGGAGGAATGGCAACTCTCGGAGATCGAGGCTGCCGTTCGCGAAGCCGACCAAAGCGACTTCGCCTCCGAAGAGGATGTCGCTACAGTCCTGTCAAAATATATTGGCAGCCCTTCTGGAAAATGAGCCTGCGCATCAAATGGACCCGCAGAGCGCTTGCCCGCCTTGATCATATCGGCGCTTACATCGCCCGTCACCATCAAGGTGCCGCAGCGAGGGTCATCGTCCGTATCCAATCCATCGTGGAGACGATGCCGGATTATCCGTTGGTGGGAAAAGTCAGTCGCGTCGCGGGAACAAGGGAAGTGGTGCTGAGCGACATTCCCTATATTGTCGCATGTCGCGCTAGAGAAAACGAAATTGAAATTCTAACCATCTTGCATACATCTCAACGATGGCCGAAGAGCTTCTGAAGCCGGCTCTAAAACAACCCCTCGATATAGCCCTGGTCGTTCAGGAAAATCCGTTCCGCCGACGGTGATTTCGGCAGGCCCGGCATCGTCATGATCTCGCCGGTGATGGCGACGACGAAGCCCGCTCCCGCCGAAAGCCGCACCTCTCGCACGGTGACGATGTGGCCTTCCGGCGCGCCGCGCAGGTTCGGATCGGTGGAGAAGGAATATTGCGTCTTCGCCATGCAGATCGGCAGCTTGCCGTAACCTTGCTCCTCCCATGTCTGCAACTGGTCGCGCACCGCCTTGTCGGCCGTCACTTCACCGGCATGGTAGATCTTCGAGGCGACGATCTCGATCTTCTCGAACAGCGAAATGTCGTCGCCATAGAGCGGCTGGAATTTCGCCTGCCCGGATTCGGCCAGTTCCACCACCTTGTGCGCCAGTTCCTCGATGCCGGCCGAACCCAGCGCCCAGTGGCGGCAGAGGATCGCCTCGGCGCCAAGCCTCGAGACAAATTCCTTGACTGCCGCGATCTCGGCGTCGGTATCCGAGACGAAATGGTTGATCGCCACGACGACGGGCACCCGGAAACGACGCACATTGGCAACGTGCCGGCCAAGATTGGCGCAGCCCTTCTTCAGCGCCTCGACATCCTCCGTGCCGAGATCTTCCTTCTTCACCCCGCCATTCATCTTCAGCGCCCGGACGGTCGCGACGATCACCGCCGCATCCGGCTTCAGCCCGGCCTTGCGGCACTTGATGTCGAAGAATTTCTCGGCCCCGAGATCGGCGCCGAAGCCCGCTTCGGTCACCACATAGTCGCCAAGCTTCAGCGCCGTCTTCGTCGCCGTCACCGAGTTGCAGCCATGGGCGATGTTGGCGAAGGGGCCGCCATGCACGAAGGCCGGATTGTTCTCTAGCGTCTGCACGAGGTTCGGCTGCATCGCATCTTTCAACAGCACCGCCATTGCGCCGTCGGCTTTCAGGTCTCGCGCTTGCACCGCCGTCCTGTCGAAACGATAGCCGATGATGATGTCGCCAAGCCGCCGCTCCAGATCCTTGAGGTCGGTGGCAAGGCAGAGGATCGCCATCACCTCGGAGGCGACGGTGATGTCGAACCCGCCCTGGCGCGGGAAACCGTTGGCGACGCCGCCGAGCGATGAGACCATGCTTCTGAGCGCCCGGTCGTTCATGTCCATGACCCGCCGCCAAGTGATGCGGCGGATGTCGATATTCTCTTCGTTGCCCCAGTAGATGTGGTTGTCGATCATCGCCGCCAGCAGATTGTGCGCCGATGTGATCGCATGGAAATCGCCGGTGAAATGCAGGTTGATGTCTTCCATCGGCACGACCTGTGCATAACCGCCGCCGGCCGCCCCGCCCTTGACGCCGAAGCAGGGGCCGAGCGAGGCCTCGCGGATGCAGACAACGGCTTTCTTGCCGATCCGGTTCAGCCCGTCGCCGAGCCCGACGGTGGTGGTCGTCTTGCCCTCGCCCGCCGGCGTCGGGTTGATCGCGGTGACGAGGATCAGCTTGCCATCCTTCTTGCCTGCTTGCGCAGCAATGAACTCGGCGCTGACCTTCGCTTTGTCATGACCATAGGGAACGAGCTGCTCGACCGGAATGCCGAGTTTCGCCCCGATTTCGAAGATCGGCTTTTTGGCCGCGGCGCGTGCGATTTCGATATCGGATTTGATGGATGGCATGGATGTTCCCCCGTCCGACCTCCGCGGGCGCGGAGCCGTTATTTTTCTCTTCATCGAGATAACGAAATATCGGCGGGGTGTGAATAGCCCCACGCCTTGCGGCCGCCACGCTGGGCGTTTATGTGGCGGACGACAATTGCGGTTTAACAGGCTGAAAACATGAAATCACTGGAACTCATCATCGAGCGCATCATCCTGTCGAGCCGCTGGATCCTCGTCGTCTTCTATATCGGCCTAGTAGCAGCACTCGCCGTCTATGCCGTTTCCTTCGCCTACAAGTTCCTGAAGATCGCCTCCGGCGTCTTCGAGCTTGACGAGGCGGAGATGATCCTTGCCATGCTCGGTTTGATCGACGCTGCCCTCGTTGCCAGCCTGATCGTCATGGTCATGATCTCGGGTTACGAGAATTTCGTCAGCCGCTTCGACGAGGCCAGCGAGGCCGACAACGAGGTCTCCTTCCTTGGCAAGCTCGATTCGGGCAGCTTGAAAATCAAGGTCGCCTCCTCGATCGTCGCCATCTCCTCCATCCACCTGCTGCAGGTCTTCCTCAATGCCGACAAATATGCGGACGGCAAGATCATGTGGCTGACCCTCATGCACCTCGCCTTCGTCGCCTCCGCCGTCATGCTCGGTTTCCTGGAGAAGCTGATGAGCGTCACGTCGAAAAATGATCTGAAGGATAAGGACTGACAGGCGTCACGAGGCGCCTTCGGAGCTTCAACAAGCAGCAGCCCGACGAAAACGCCGAGCTATGCTCTTTCGAGTCCTGAGATCAATTGACCGAAGCAGCAACAGGAACGATCTCTGCCTCAGCTTTTCTCGGGCATCGAAGGCTTTCCTTCGCCTCCGGCCCACAGACATGCAAGCCGGGCTCTTCATCATAGGGGATGATACCATTGATGATGCCAAGCTTGAGGGCCTCAGAAGGAAGTATGATACTTCCTCGCTCAGTTGAAGTAGCGGGCATCATCGTCTCGTATGTCTCGGCGCTCACGCCCATCTCGTCGAAATAAGCTAAAAATCTCGTATATTCAGCCGTCGTGGGCCTGACGATGCCGATTGCCGAATATCCGACCATCCGCGGCGTTCCGCTCATCAGGACAAGAGCGCAGCTCGAAAGACAGTACGCACGGCCGGCAAAGACTTCGCCCTCGGTCGGTCCGCTTTTGGCGATGCTGGCTTTGCAACGTGGATCCAGCTTTGGACAATTCGGCAACTGCGTTCTGCCAATCGAGGTTTCCTGACCTGCAGCGCGGATCATGCGCCCCATCACGAAAGCCGCATCCGTGTCCCCGCCATTAGATTGAAGGACGATCGGCAGCTTTCGTTCGCCGAGCGTCGTCAACATCGCCTTCAGCCGAGCCGGCGTATCCGGTGTGATGTCTCCGTCCGCAGAAATCCACTGCGTGCACTCTTCCTGGCAATTGCCATTGGACATCAGGAGGAAGTCCATCGGCCTGGTTTTGGGCAGTTTCTCGCTTGTCTCTGCAGCCGCTTCCTGTACGGGTGCCTCGGATACCGGCGTCTTAGATACAGGCGCCTCAGCCGCCACAGGCGCTTCGGCTGCCGGATGGCTGTGACAGACAGCCTCGGCCGCTGCATCCGGCGCGCAGAGCGGCATGCCGGGCCACTCATTGTAGGACAGCATGTCCGTAATGAGACCTATTCGAAGTGCCTCTGCAGCCGGTACGATATTGATGTTGTCAGGCGTAGCGCTCATCATCAGACCGACCACGTCTTCGCTGACGCCCATTTCCTTCAAATAGGCCGTCAAGGCAGCAGTAGCCTTCTTTCCAAGTTTGGTGGAACTGCTCTGCCCCGCCACCTTGCGTCCGACCTCCTTGCGGGAGATCTCCTTTTTCTTGCCGTTCACGATCTTGTATTCGATGCGATAGGAAACTCGCACCTTGTTGTAGACAGTCGTGATCTGGTGGACACCGATCAAGGCCCATTGCGACGAGACACGCGACGTACCGCCGACGAATGCCAGCGGACAAGCAGAAAAGCAGTATGCACCGGACGAATAGGTATAACCGACCGCGCTACCGTCCTTGGCAACAGCGGCTTGGCAGCGCGTATCCCCAACCGGGCAATCTTTGAGCCGCGTGCCGCCGACCGCCGTTTCCAGCCCGGCCTTGCGGATCATCCGGCCCATCGCATAGGCGGCATCGACGTCGCCGCCTTCCGAACGAAAAACGACAGGCAGTTTACGGCCGCCGATCTTCTTGAGGATCTTTCTGAGCCGCGCGGGTGTATCCGACGTTATCCGCCCCTCCGCCGATATCCATTCCGGACAGTTTTCCTGGCAGAGGAGACTGCGCACGAGGATGAAATTCATCGGGGGATGCGGCGCTGGCTTCTTTTCCTCGGCAGCCTGCGAGGTTGCCGCTCCGATCGGCAAGGTCAAAAGGAGAAAAACAAGTAACAATCTGGAAAATAGACACTTCACCAGAAAGGAAACTGCAAAGCGCACGATTAAATTGCCTCAGTTGTACTGAGCATAGGCTTAGCAAGTGGATTGACTGCCAGCAAGCCGGATTTCGCCGCCTGCTGCGGTCCTCTTATCTTTGTTCTCTCATCGCAATCCGGCTGAGATGGCGTCCCGCTGCGGCCGTGTTCGCGCAGATCACCCGCGCCGCCGCCAAGCGTTGCAGGTAGGCCGCCCCACCGCCTTTGCGCCGGTGCCGGAGAGATCCGAGCTCTTCCCCGAAACTCTCCCAAGTGATTCTCCCCTGCCCGGCTGCGCGAGACCGTTGCGATGCCGCCATGAGGGAACTCAACGATACCGCAACGCTATGTTTGCAACTCGAAACTCAACCGAAGCGCGAGCTACTGTGGCTAATTTTTCACAATTTGAATGAATCGGCTTGCGTTAGGTCAATTGGGGCTAGCATCCCGCAGATTTTCTGTATTTGATAGCGGTAACATTGGGGCTGCCGGGGGCGTACAAATGTCTTACATGACTACCTCTGAAAGACAGTCATTGCTTTCGGCAGAGCTTGCGACCGCACGAACGCGCAGCCTGTTTGCGCAGGCGCTCGGCAGGGTCTCCACAGCCTTCGGATTGTCGCATGCGACGCTAATGCACGCTCCCTCCCCCGAAGACCTCCTCCTGAAACCCCTGCTGATTGAGAGCTCGCTTCCTGTCGCCTATGTCAGGGATTTCGACCGCGCCCACATGATGCGCGGCTGCCCTTTCGGCGTAAGGCTGAGGCAGTCTGCTGTGCCGCCGGCATGGCACCTCAACGACGCCTCCAATGGTCAGGCTTTCCCCGCCGAACTTCGTGCCCTGATGCTGCGCCATGCCATACCGGCAGGCGTTGCCATGCCGACCATTGCAGCCGACGGCCAGCGCCTGGTCTTTTGGTTCTGCGGCGAGCGCGCCGCACTTGGCCAGAGTGAGACCAACGAGCTGGCAATGATCATTCTCCATGCACTTGATGCATACAATGCAGTCAAACGTAACGAGGAATGCGCGCATAACGCGCTATCAACCAGAGAACTAGAAGTTGTTCGCTGGACTGCCCAGGGCAAGACCTCGATCGAAATCGGTCAGATCCTCACGCTCTCGGACCATACGGTGAACGCCTATATGACGAACGCGATCAAAAAACTCGATTGCGTCAACCGGACCCAGTTGGTAGCTAAGGCCATTCGATTGAAGCTGATCAACTGAGGAATCAGAAGAGAGTCGGCACGTCGTCCCATGATCTGGGGGAATCGTGCCTCTTCACTTCGAACAGCCCGTCATTGACAAGACAGAACAATCCCGCGCCCACATCGGCATCACCGATGCGGAAGTCGTCCGGATGCTTGCTGCCTATCGTCTTTTCGGCTTCTGGCGCATCGATATCGAGACAGGACATTTCTTTGCAAGCGAGGATGTCCACGCGATCTTCGGCCTCCCCTATAGCGACGGCCCCGTCAACCTGACAGAGCTGATGTCGCGCATCCATGAGGAGGACCGCAGTCTGATCGCTCAGACCTTCGAAGAGGCGAGCCTTCACGGCGTCGGCTTCCATTTCGTCTATCGTGTCGACAACCGGCTTGGCGGCCACAAGCTGGTGCGCAGCGTCGGCCGCTTCCGAAACGATGAAAGCGGCGGCGGCATCGTCGGCATCACCTATGAATTCGTCGAGAAACTGCGCGTCGTCGGCTTCGAGGACAACACGATACCCCGTTGACTCCAGACGTTTTAGCGGTCGAGCACCGAGCGGATCTCGACGAGGTTCGAGCGCACCCTCAGAATATAGAAGCCCATGGTGGCGAGATGGCTCGGCATGATCCAGCCATCCTCGCGACCGTTCGAGATGATCGCCGGCTGGATGCGCAGGGCGGCCTGGAACTGCCGCGTCGTGCTGCCCCAGATCGCGCCGAGATTGCGTTCTTGCACCACCTGTGAGAAGTCGGCCTGCGCGGCGGTAAGGATGGCGTAGTAAGCATAGAGCTGGCCATAGGCGAACCAGAACCGGTCGTCGGCGCGGGTGTCGAACCAACCGCGATTGTGGTTTTCCGAGCGCTCGGCGAGCATGTCGGAGGTGCCGCCGAGATCGTTGGCAATGCGGTCGATGAACTGCATGAGGTTATCGGCGCGGCCGTCGAAAACGACATTGCAGAGGGCGAGATCGGTGTTGAACTTGCGCAGGCTGCCGACCGCGGAGCGGTAATAGGAAGGCGTTGGCGTCTTCGGCCCGAAGGGATTGAGCCCGAAATACCAGCTGTTTTCGTCGAACTGCAGATTGCCGCGCGCGCTCTGCAGGTCATTGTTGATGCCCGACGTGCCGCGCACGCGCCCAAGCGTATCGACAAGCTCCGCCGAAGTCCGTCGGACCGCCTGGTTGACGCCGCGCTGGAACGACGCCTTGTTGTCGAGAAAGGGCGTGTGATCCCAGTCGATGCCGAAGAAGCCCATCTTGTAGAGCAGCATGGAGGAGATCCATGCGTTCTGGTTGACATTGAAATCGGTCAGATCGGCCGCGACGTCAACGATCGCCGAGCGTTGGCAGGTCTTCGGCGCCGTCGCATTGGCGCCCTCGGCGACCGGCACTTCCTGTCCGGCGGCAACCTTGCGTTCGGAAAGCCGGTACTGATCGACAAAGGCGGTGTTGAAATTCGACCAGACCTGCGTCTGCCAGAAGAAATAACCATAGAGCACGACCAGCAGCGCCACGAACGCGATGACCGGCAGCCGGATCATCCAGCTCCGGCGCTGATACCAGCCGTGTGCGGCAAGAAAGGGCCAGAAGGCCCAGGCGGAAAACAGGCGGGCCCAACGGCCGATCGTCTGGCCGATCAGCCTGAAAAAACCGGCTATCCGGTCAAGCATCGTCGTCTCCTGTCAGGCGAGGCGAACATCGGGACATTGCCGTCCCGCTGCATCCCACATATGCGCTCGATGGGCCGAGCACAACACGAACCCTTCGATTTTCCAGAATGAAAGCATTGGGAGAGGGGTATTGCCCGCGCCCTGCTGGTCAGGAGCGCAGGAAAGGCCGGCTGAAACGGAAGGACCTGCGCGCCGTATCGATCAGAGGCGCTCCCGAGGTTTCCGGCGGCGGATCGGCATAGGTCGGGAACCTTCTAGCGAATTCGAGATCGGCACGGCTCTTGCGCCGCTCCAGATCCTGGGCGACCAGCATGCCCTTCTCGAACAGCCTGATCGGCGCAGCGATATCAGGGAACAATTCCGGCTTGATCCTCACCTTCATGCCCGGCCGGTCGGTATCGACCTGCGCCTGGTAGATGATCAGCCGCTCCTCCACGTCGATCAACAGCTTGCGCAACAGCGCGTTGCAGGCGGCGATCCGGCCGTTCAGCGAATCGACATAGGTCTGGAACAGGCCGATGAAGCGCTCACGCCGCTGGCTGTCGTCGCGCATCTCGTGCTCCCCGGCGGAAATCCGCTCGGCCTCCGCCTTCAGCGCCCGCCGTTCCGCCTCCATCTGCTCCCAATGCGCCCTGTTGCCATAGACGCCGATACGGCCCTGCGTCGTCAGCGCCTTGGCATTGAGCTCCTTCATCTTGAGGCGGGCGATATCGATGGAAACGACCAGCCGGCGCCGCTGCTCGACGATATCGACAAGGCTGAGTTCGGCTGCCTTGTGCCGTTCGGTAAGCGCGGCGCGCTGACTGGCGATCAGCCTGGCGAGCGCGTCCGATTTCGTCAAAAGATCGAGCAGCCGCTCGATGACGGGCGCCTCGCGCACGCGTTCGGTGTACATGCGCCACATCCGCTGGCGCGACACCCAGCCGGCCATCTTCTCACGTAGCGTCAGCCCCCGGAAACTGTCGAGATCGGCAGAAACCTCGGCCGTCAGCCGGTCGAGGCAAAAGACCAGCTCGGCCAGTTGGGCGTCGAGCGCCGCAGCATCGGCGATATGGGCCTGGAAGCGGGCATTCTGCTCGAGGAAGACCTCGTCGGCTGATCGTGTTTCGTCGCCGCTGAAGGCGCTGATCGCAGCCACGCAATAGGCCCCCTCGGCCGCAATCCTCTCGGCGAGGCTGCCTGCGGCTTCATACTGGCTGTCGAATGACGGGGGTTTGCGCACCTGATCTCTCCAGGGAATCTCCTGCCCCCAAGCTAGTCGCTTGCGGCGCCAAAGAAAACAGGCAGCATCGCCGGCTTTAGACCGGCTCGGCGATCCAGGCACCGTTCATCGCGTCGTCCCAGTGCCTGCGGCAGAGCGAGACATATTTCTCATTGCCGCCGACATCGATCTGCGCGCCTTCGTGCAATACTTTTCCTTTCGCGTCGAGCCGCACAACCATCGTCGCCTTGCGCCCGCAATGGCAGATCGTGCGCACCTCGCGCATTTCGTCGGCGATCGCCAGCAGTTCCTGCGAGGCCGGAAACAGCTTGCCCTGGAAATCGGTTCTCAGCCCGTAGACCATCACAGGGATACCGAGCCTGTCGACGACGCGGGCAAGCTGCCAGACATGGACAGGCGTCATGAAATGCGCCTCGTCGACGAAGATGCAGGAAACCGGCGCTCCGTCTCCGCTCAGCGTCGCGACCAACCGAAACAGATCTTCATGCGGCTCGAAGGGAATGGCGCTCGCCTCCAAGCCGATCCGCGAGCCGATGACGCCTCGGCCGGCGCGCTCGTCGAAGGCGGCGATCAGCTGCACCGTGCGCATGCCGCGCTCCTGGTAATTATAGGAGGCCTGCAGCAGCATCGTCGACTTGCCGGCGTTCATCGTCGAGTAGTTGAAATAGAGTTTTGCCATCCGATTTCTCCTTGATCGGCTTATTGAAAGCTTGGAATGGCAAAGAAAAGCCCTGAGGGAGCGATAATCACAGGAATCCGGCTCGAAAACCGCCGAAAGCCCCGGAAACAAGGCATTGCGAAAAAATCCGCGGACGTCGCAATCGCATGGGTCGATACGGCGCAAACGCACTGAGGTCGCTTGTCAAACTCGGTTATTGATGGTTGGCTTGGGAACTTAAAGACTGGGAGTCTAAAATGAAAACAACAAGCACGTTCAAACTCGTTACCGCAACTGCCGTCGCCGCCCTCTCCGTTGCGACCGCCGCCTTCGCCGCCGATCCCGACAGCTGCTCCACCGTTCATTTCTCGGACGTCGGCTGGACGGATATCACCGCCACCACCGCCACCGCATCCATCGTCCTGAAGAGCATCGGCTATCAGACCGACGTCAAGGTTCTCTCCGTGCCGGTCACCTACACCTCGCTGAAGAACAAGGACATCGACGTCTTCCTCGGCAACTGGATGGAGACGCAGGAGAAGGACGTTCGTCCCTATCTCGACGACAAGTCGGTCGAATCCTTCGGCCCGAACCTGGTCGGCGCCAAGTACACGCTCGCCACCAACGCCAAGGGTGCGGAACTCGGCATCAAGGACTTCAAGGATATCGCCGCCCACAAGGACGATCTCGACGGCAAGATCTACGGCATCGAGCCCGGCAATGACGGCAACCGCCTCGTCATGGACATGATCGAGAAGAACGAGTTCGACTTGAAGGATATGGAAGTCGTCGAATCCTCCGAACAGGGCATGCTCGCCCAGGTCGCGCGTGCCGACAAGTCAGGCAAGCCCGTTGTTTTCCTCGGCTGGGAGCCCCACCCGATGAACACCAACTTCAAGCTGACCTACCTCACAGGCGGGGACAAAGTGTTCGGCCCCGACTTCGGCGGCGCCAAGGTCTTCACCAACGTGCGTGCCGGTTATCTCGACGAATGCCCGAATGTCGGCATGATGTTGAAGAACCTGAAATTCTCCCTCGACATGGAGAACCAGATCATGGGCAAGATCCTCAACGACGGCAAGGAGCCGGAGGCTGCAGCTTCCGAATGGCTGAAGGCGAACCCCGCAGCGCTCGAACCCTGGCTCGCGGGCGTCAAAACCCGCGACGGCAGCGGCGAGGCTCTCGCGGCCGCCAAGACCGGCCTCGGCCTCTGATAATACGAACGGGGCGGCTCGCCGCCCCGCTTCATTTTTGTCCGATTGTTGTTTTTCTGGATGGGCGCACCCTTGAATTGGATCACCGAATTTAAGATTCCCGTTGGCCCCTGGGCCAAATCCTTCGTGGACTGGCTGACCTCGAACGGCGAGTGGTTCTTCAACCAGATCGCCTTCCTGCTGTCGAGCGCTATAGATGGCCTGCTCTTCGTGCTGCAGAAGCCCCATCCGCTGATCGTCATCGCGGCCATTACCGCCATCGCCTTTTGGCTGCGCCGGTCGATCGCAGTCGCCGTCTTCACCTGTCTCGGGCTGCTGCTGATCGTCAACCAGGACTATTGGAAGGAAACGACGGAGACTCTCGCCCTCGTGCTCGCCGCCACCTTCGTCTGTATGGTGATCGGCATTCCGCTCGGCATTGCCGCCGCCCGCCGCCCTTGGGTCTATGCTGCCATGCGCCCGATACTCGATCTCATGCAGACCATACCAACATTCGTCTATCTGATCCCGGCGCTCATCCTGTTCGGCCTCGGCATGGTGCCGGGCCTGATCGCCACCGTCATCTTCGCGATCCCCGCCCCGATCCGGCTGACGCGCCTCGGTATCATCTCGACGCCGCCGTCCCTCGTCGAAGCCGCCGTCGCTTTTGGAGCGACGCCGATACAGGTCTTGCGCAAAATCGAGCTTCCCTTCGCCACGCCGCAGATCATGGCGGGTCTCACCCAGACCATCATGCTATCGCTGTCGATGGTCGTCATCGCCGCCCTTGTCGGCGCTCCCGGGCTTGGTGTGCCCGTCGTCCGTGCGCTGAACACCGTCAATATCGCCAAGGGCTTCGAGGCGGGCTTCTGCATCGTCATCCTGGCAATCATTCTCGACCGGATGTTCCGCACGGCGGGTGAAGGAGGCGCTGCATGACCGCGGTAAGCTTTAACAATGTCAGCATCATCTTCGGCGATCGGCCGGAAACCGCGCTTGCCATGGTCGATCAGGGCAAATCGCGCGACGAAATCGGCGCCGCGACCGGCTTGGTGCTCGGCGTCGCCGATGCTTCGTTGACGATCGAGGAAGGCGAGATTCTGGTGCTGATGGGCCTTTCCGGCTCCGGCAAGTCGACGCTGCTGCGCGCCGTCAACGGGCTCGCTCCCGTGGTGCGTGGCGATGTCGCCGTCTCCACGACCACCGGCCCCGTCAACCCTTACAGATGCAATGCCAAGGCTCTGCGCGATCTGCGCACGCACACCGTCTCCATGGTGTTCCAGCAGTTCGCCCTTTTGCCTTGGCGCACCGTCGCCGACAATGTCGGCTTCGGCCTCGAACTCGCCGGCATGCCGGAAGCCGAACGCAAGCTCCGCGTCGGCGAGCAGCTTGAACTGGTCAACCTGACAAAATGGGCAGGCCGCAAGGTCAACGAGCTTTCGGGCGGCATGCAGCAGCGTGTCGGCCTTGCACGCGCCTTTGCCACCGGCGCCCCGATCCTGCTCATGGACGAGCCGTTCTCGGCGCTCGACCCATTGATCCGCACCCGTTTGCAGGACGAGCTCCTGGAGTTCCAGCGGCGGCTAAAGAAGACCATCCTCTTCGTCAGCCACGATCTCGACGAGGCCTTCCGCATCGGCAATCGCATCGCCATCATGGAGAGCGGCCGCATCATCCAGTGTGGGACGCCGCACGACATCGTCAAGAACCCCGCAGACCAGTATGTCGCCGACTTCGTGCAGAACCTCAATCCGATCAACATGCTGACGGCGGCCGACGTCATGCAGCCAGGCCTCGGTCAGACTGCCGCCGGCATGAGCGTCAGCGCCACGGCCCGCGCCGCGACCCCGCTCATCGATATCCTCGATGCCCTTGCCCGCCAACCGGGCAGTATCGGCATCGTCGAAAACGGCGCGATCGTCGGCACCATCTCGGCTCAGGATATCGTTGCCGGCCTCACCCGCCATCGCCGCAAGGAGGAAGCTTGATGTTTTCCATCCGCTTTGTCACAAGGCGGATATGAAAGATCAGCCCTCGCCCTTACGCGAAACCGACGACGATGCCCGCAAGCTTGCCCGCGTGCTTCTGCGCTCCGCACGATACGCGGCGATTGCCGTTCTCGACCCAGAGACCGGCTTTCCCTTCGCCAGCCGCGTGCTCGTCGCCACCGATATCGACGGCACCCCCGTTATCCTGGTTTCGCAGCTGTCGGCCCATACCAGGGCGCTCGCCAGCGACCCGCGCGCCTCGCTCCTGACTGGCGAGCCCGGCAAGGGCGATCCCCTCGCCTATCCTCGTCTGACGACCCAGTGCAGAGCAGAATCCGTCGAGCGCAGCAATCCATGCTACGCGCGGATCCACATGCGTTTTCTCGCTCGCCACACTAAGGCGAAGCTTTATATCGACTTTCCTGATTTCCTATTCTTCCGTCTCAAGCCTGAGCAGGCCAGCCTCAATGGCGGCTTCGGCCGCGCCTACCAGCTGGATGGGAACGATCTCGTAATCCAGTCGGCCGCGAATGAGGCGATTGCCGTCGGGGCGGCAGAAGCAGTGCGAGATTTAGTAGAACGCCACCCCGACGTCGAGGAAAGCCTCGCTATCAGGCTAAAGGCGCCGGAATCCGGCTCTTGGCGCATTTGTGGTATCGATTCCTCAGGTTTCGACATGATTTCCGGCGATTTGCTGCTGCGATACGAGTTCGAAACCCTCGCTGTGGATACCGATCACATTTGTTCAAACATGTCTAAAATAGCATACTCGATACCTTAAATTTAGGTATATACAATCTTCGAGCCCAGTTGCTAGTTTTTGGTGTCAGTCAAAATCCCGGCTGGCGGCCTGCGCCAACACGCTTGATGTACGTTTTGCATTAGGAAGATAACATATGGAAACCTCTGATTTGGCCGACCACACGAGCGTGGCGGCAGCTTTATTGTCGGCCATGGCAAACCCGAAGAGATTGCTGATCCTGTGTAGCCTCGTGAAGGGCGAAGTGGCCGTCGGCGTGCTTGCGACGCAGGTCGGGCTCAGCCAGTCGGCTCTCTCTCAGCACCTGTCGAAACTGCGCGCTCAAAAGCTGGTCAAGACCCGCAGAGACGCACAGACCATTTATTATTCGAGCACCTCCGAGCCAGTCATGAAGATCCTGGCAACGCTCGAAGACATTTACCTCGTGCAGAACCGGAATAGATCCGCCGCCTGATGATAGCGCTGACATGAATGTCGGCCGATGCCGCGCTGCAAGGGGATGTTCCCGGAGGCTTGGCAGCGATATTTCAGCACCTGAACCTTATGGCACGACCGGCAAATTTGCGATTTGCCGGTCGTGCCTTTGAAGGCCTGGCCTTTCTGCTCCTTTCGCCGCAGGCAAGGAACTGCAGCCCGACCGCGCTGAAGCGCTCGCCCCGTGATCGATCGAAGCAGCTTGAGCCTCCTGTCAGGGGAGCTTTCGGGACTTTTCCCGTTGACGCCTTGGGAAGCCCTGATAATTTGACCGGGCAGTAAAAATATGGGCGTAAGGCCCCCGGGAAAGGGCCGTCAGCGGCCAGGAGAACAGCATGTCCAATCGCCTCAACGCACCAAACGATCTTCGCGCCTTCTGGATGCCGTTTACGGCAAATCGCCAGTTCAAGAAGGAGCCGCGTTTGTTCGTCGGCGCCAAGGACATGTACTACACGACCCATGACGGCCGTCAGGTGCTGGACGGCACGGCCGGCCTTTGGTGCGTCAATGCCGGCCACTGCCGCCCGAAGATCACCGAGGCGATCCGCGAGCAGGCCGGCGAGCTCGATTACGCGCCGGCCTTCCAGCTCGGCCATCCCAAGGCCTTCGAACTGGCAAACCGCCTGGTCGACATCGCCCCGGAAGGCCTGAACCACGTTCTTTATACCAACTCCGGTTCCGAATCCGTCGAGACCGCGCTCAAGGTTGCGCTCGCCTATCATCGCGTGAAGGGCAATGGATCACGCTTCCGCCTGATCGGCCGCGAGCGCGGCTATCACGGCGTTAATTTCGGCGGCATCTCCGTAGGCGGCATCGTCACCAACCGCAAGATGTTCGGCACGCTTCTGACCGGCGTTGATCACATGCCGCACACCCACCAGCCCGGCAAGAACAACTTCACCCGCGGCGAGCCCGAGCATGGCGGCGACATCGCCACCGAACTCGAGCGTATCGTCACCCTGCATGACGCTTCCACCGTCGCCGCCGTCATCGTCGAGCCGGTGGCGGGCTCCACCGGCGTCTTGATCCCGCCGAAGGGCTACCTGCAGAAGCTGCGCGAGATCTGCACCAAACACGGCATCCTTCTGATCTTCGACGAGGTCATTACCGGCTTCGGCCGCCTCGGCGCCCCCTTTGCCGCGCAATATTACGACGTCAAGCCTGACATGATCACTGCCGCCAAAGGACTGACCAATGGCGTCATCCCGATGGGCGCCGTCTTCGTCACCTCCGAGATTCATGATGCCTTCATGAACGGCCCGGAGCATATGATCGAGTTCTTCCACGGCTACACCTATTCCGGCAACCCGATCGCCTCCGCCGCGGCCCTCGCCACGCTCGACACCTACAAGGAGGAGGGCCTGCTGACACGCGCCGCCGAGCTTTCCGACTACTGGGCCGACGCGCTGCATTCGCTGAAGGACTGCCCCAATGTCATCGACATCAGGAACACCGGCCTGATCGGCGCGATCGAACTCGACCCGATCGCCGGCGAGCCCACCAAGCGCGCCTTCACCGCTTTCCTGAAAGCCTATGAAAGCGGCCTGCTGATCCGCACCACCGGCGATATCATCGCACTCTCCCCGCCGCTGATCATCGAGAAGCACCACATCGACGAGCTCTTCGGCAAGCTGCGGGCCATCCTGCAGAACAACATTTGAGAAAGCTCTGAAGTCTTCAGGCATCATGGCCTGCGGCGGACCGCCTGCATAATTCCTCAAATCGGAACCGATTTAAGGAGAAAATTATGCGGCAATTCAAAGTGTTACAGCGTCCTTTTCGCGTCTGAAAAGACGCGCGGCGCTGTAAATCCATCCAGGCCCTTTTGTTGGGAAGACCGATAGGCCTCAGCTCACGGCGGCGACGGAAAGGCAGAGGGCGAATTTCTTCACCAGCCGGCGATCGAATTGCCCTTCGCTGCCAAGCATCCACTTCAGTGCTTGGCTCGCGCTCCATGGCGCCTTGTACGGCCGCACGGAGGTCACGGCGTCATAGACGTCGCAAATCGCAGCAAGACGGGCATGGAAGCTGACCTGCGTCTCGGAAAGCCTGCGAGGATAGCCCTTGCCGTCGATACGTTCATGATGGTTGAGGCATACGTCGAGTACGATCTCCGACATGCCTTCCTGGCGTGACAGGATTGCATGCCCCTTTTCGGGGTGATCGCGGATCATCTTGATCTCGTCCTCGTCAAGACGCCCTTCCTTGTTGAGTATCTCAAGCGGAATTTCGAGCTTGCCGACGTCGTGCAGCAATCCTGCTGTGCCGAGCGTCTGCACTGTAGCCTCGTCAAGTCCGAGATGACGGCCGAAAAGGATCATCAGCGCACTCACCGAAAGGGAATGCAGAAACGTCACTTCGTCCTTGGATTTCAGACGCGTAACGCTGAGAAAGACAGTGGGATTGTCATCCATCGACTTGGAGACTGAGGAAATCACCGGCGCCACCTGATCGACGCTGATCCCATCGCCATGCTGGAGCCGGCCGAAAACGCTTTCCAGTACCTGCACGGATTTCTGGATGGTCTCGCGTGCCGCCTGGGTGTCGATCTCGATATTGCCGCCTGGCAGGCCGTCAATGTCCAGGCCTCTGCTGGTGTTGATGATAACACCTTCAATACCGCTCTTGCGAAGTTTCAGGGCATCGGCTTCACGCCGCAGCAGAAATCTTCGCTTGGACAGAAAAGGATCCTGCCATGCACCCTCGATCGCCTCCACAAACATTCCGTTGCGCACCCGCCTGGCTTCGATACGCTTGAGCATCCAGATCTCAGTTCCCGAAATATCTCTCTGTTTATTATCGACCGCTCTTTTGCATCGCAGCAATATATGCACGAACAATGGTTCTACTCTAATTGGTAGAATCAAGTGTTAATCTCAAAACGGAATTCGAATATTCAGAAAGACGAGGACGTTCCCCGAAATTCAGCAGGTCTATCAGCGATCCGCGCTGATGCCAGGGGGTACCGCACCCTCTAGAAATCGGCAAACAGCGCCAGGATCGACGATTCCGGGACGATTTCATGCCGGATCGGCTCGATTTTCGTTTCATTTTGTTATCAACTTGCGGAATCTCACCAAAATTCCTAGAAATCTTGCCGTTGCGCCCATTTGAGCCAAATATGGCCGGAGGGCGCATCGATCGCGCCGATATCGATCGTCCTTGGCACGGCCTGGGGGCCGTTGAACGATCCGGAAAAGCCGGCGCGACGCTTCATCGCGGGTCGAATGACCCCATCCAAGGAGACAAATTATGACCCTCAAGACATTGACGGCGACCCTCGTCGCGTCACTCGCCTTTGCGCCGCTTGCCTATGCCGATATCACCATCGGCCTGATCGCGCCGCTGACCGGCCCGGTCGCCGCCTATGGCGACCAGGTGAAGAATGGTGCGCAGACCGCCGTCGACGAAATCAACAAGAAGGGCGGAATTCTCGGCGAGAAGGTCGTCCTCGAACTGGCCGACGATGCCGGCGAACCGAAACAGGGCGTTTCCGCCGCCAACAAGGTCGTCGGCGACGGCATCCGCTTCGTCGTCGGCCCGGTAACCTCGGGCGTCGCCATTCCCGTTTCGGACGTGCTTGCTGAAAACGGCGTGCTGATGGTTACCCCGACCGCGACGGCCCCCGACCTCACCAAGCGTGGTCTCACCAATGTGCTGCGCACCTGCGGCCGCGACGACCAGCAGGCCGAAGTCGCCGCCAAATATGTGCTGAAGAATTTCAAGGACAAGCGCGTCGCCATCGTCAACGACAAGGGCGCCTACGGCAAGGGCCTCGCAGATGCCTTCAAGGCGACGCTGAACGCCGGCGGCATCACCGAAGTCGTCAATGACGCGATCACGCCTGGCGACAAGGATTTCAGCGCGCTCACCACCCGCATCAAGTCCGAGAAGGTCGACGTGGTCTATTTCGGCGGCTACCATCCGGAAGGCGGGCTGCTCGCCCGCCAGCTGCATGACCTCGCCGCCAACGCGACGATCATCGGCGGCGACGGACTCTCCAACACCGAATTCTGGGCAATCGGCACGGATGCGGCAGGAGGCACGATCTTCACCAACGCTTCGGACGCCACCAAGAGCCCGGATTCCAAGGCCGCAGCCGGCGCGCTCGCCGCCAAGAACATCCCGGCCGAGGCCTTCACGCTGAACGCTTATGCCGCCGTCGAAGTGCTGAAGGCCGGCATCGAGAAGGCCGGCAGCGCCGAGGATGCGGAAGCCGTCGCGGCCGCGCTGAAGGGCGGCGAAGAAATCCCGACCGCCATCGGCAAGGTCACCTACGGCGAGACCGGCGACCTCACCTCGCAGAGCTTCTCGCTCTACAAGTGGGAAGCCGGCAAGATCGTCGCCGCCGAGTAATTGACGGATATAGAGAAACAGGATCGGGCGCCTCACGGCGCCCGATTTGTATTTTGAGAGATGGGCTGCCGGTCAATCCCGCGTCCTCTTATCCTCACGCAGATAGCTTTCCACTGTCGGGTGTTCGATAAGTACCATCGGTTGAACATACGTCCGATTGGGTGTTGGATTTGAAATCCGCGCGTAGAAACTGGCGACCACGACGCGCTTAAGATTTTCATCGGAAGCGACACTTCCGGTCGATTTTTTGAGAATGATCTGACTGACCTTCCCGTGCTTGTCGGTCGTGAGTACCGCAGAGTTGTTCACACAGCCGCTCAACAGAAAAACTGCTGCGCAGGCCGCCGAAATAATTGCTTTCATATCATGACCTTGAGTTGGAAAACGACATCTGTATTCTCGCTTCACTAGCACTGCTGCCACCGAGGCAAAAGCAGCGGGAAATACAATCCAAATGTTTCCAGCATCAGTTCGGCATCAGCGGCAGAAAAACAATCGAAGAGGTAGCAATCCATGACCACGAAGCTCGAACGTCTCATCGATCAGGGCGTTGGCCGTGTGCCGGCCGATATCGTGCTGAAGGGCGGCTGCTTCTTCGATCTCGTCACCGGCGAACTCGTCCAGTCGGACATTGCCATCGGCGCCGATCGCATCGTCGGCACCTCAGGCAATTATGAGGGCGAAACCGAGATCGACATCTCGGGCAGGATCGTCGTTCCAGGCTTCATCGATACGCATCTGCATATCGAATCTTCGCTGGTGACCCCGCATGAATTCGATCGCTGCGTTCTGCCCTATGGTGTCACCACCGCCATCTGCGATCCGCACGAAATCGCCAATGTGCTCGGAACCGCCGGCATCGAATTCTTTGTTGAATCCGCGCTGGAGACGATCATGGACATCCGCGTCCAGCTCTCTTCCTGCGTTCCGGCGACACATCTCGAAACCTCCGGCGCCGACCTGCCGATCGAAAGCCTCCTGCCCTACCGTGACCATCCGCAGGTCATCGGCCTTGCCGAATTCATGAATTTCCCCGGCGTCATCCACAAAGACCCCATCTGCATGGCCAAGCTCGAAGCCTTCCAGAGCGGCCATATCGACGGTCACGCGCCGCTGCTCTCGGGCAACGACCTCAACGGTTACCTCTCGGCCGGCATCCGCACCGAGCACGAATGCACGACCGCCGCCGAAGCGCTGGAAAAGATCCGCAAGGGCATGCACATTCTCGTGCGCGAAGGTTCGGTATCCAAGGATCTCGCTGCGCTGATACCCATTATCACCGAGCGGCTTTCACCCTTCCTCGCGCTTTGCACCGACGACCGCAATCCGCTCGATATCGCCGAACAGGGCCATCTTGATCATATGATCCGCACAGCGATCGCGAGCGGCGTCGAACCCCTGGCGATCTACCGCGCCGCCTCGATTTCGGCCGCCCGCGCCTTCGGTCTGAGGGACCGCGGCCTGGTCGCGCCCGGCTGGCGCGCCGATCTGGTGGTGCTCGACAGCCTGGAAAACTGCCGCGCCGACATGGTCTTTTCCGCCGGCCGCCGCGTCACCGATGCGCTCTTTTCCTCGCGCAGGCCGGTTGCCCCGATCGGCCTCGACAGCGTCAAGGCCCGTCCCGTCAACGCCGCCCATTTCGGCGTCCCGGTCGCCGAAGGCGAGACGCCTGTCATCGGCGTCATCCCGGGCAAGATCATCACCGAGCATCGCCGCTATCGCCTGCCCGTCAGGGGCAACGAGGCGACAGTCGATCTTGCGAATGATATCATCAAGGTCGCCGTCATCGAGCGCCACGGCAAGAACGGCAACCATGCCAACGGCTTCGTCCAGGGCTTCGGCCTGAAGAAGGGTGCGATCGCCTCGACCGTCGGCCATGACAGCCACAATATCTGCGTCGTCGGCGTCAACGAGGACGACATGGCGCGCGCCGCAAACCGCCTCGGCGAGATCAAGGGCGGCTTCGTTGTCGTCGAAGACGGCAAGGTCACCGGCGAAATCGCCCTGCCCATCGCCGGCTTGATGAGCCTCGAACCCTATGAGACGGTCCGCGATACGCTCCACCAACTGCGCAAAGCCGCCTTGGCGCTCGGCGCCACGCTGGAAGAACCCTTCCTCCAGCTCGCTTTCTTGCCGCTGCCGGTCATCCCGCACCTGAAAATATCCGACCGCGGCATGGTTGATGTCGACAAGTTCGCGCTCATCGGGTGACGCGATTGAAAAACGGCTGGCTCCGCGGCGGACAACCTCAACAGTCGCCTTTCAGTCGAGCGTCAAACCCGCGCACAAAACCCATCCAACGCCGCAAGCTTCACCAATCCCGCGTCAGCCACCGCCTCGAAGCCCGGCATCGCAAGCGGTTCCCCGAGCACGATGCCGTCAGGCAGGCGGAATTCCGCCGGTTTGCGCGTCAGGTTGAAAATGAAGAGCAGTTTTTCTCCGCCCTTTTCGCGGGTGAAGGCGAGCAGATCCTGGTTGGTGCCGATGAAGGTCATCTCGCCGTCGATCAGCGCCAGGTGGCTCCTCCGGAATGCGAGCGTCCTGCGGTAGTGATGCAGCACCGAGCTGTCGCTCGTCTCCTGCGTATCCACGGAAAGCGCTGCCTGCTCGTAAGGTACCGGCAGCCAGCTCTTCTCGGCCGACGTGAAGCCCGCATGCGCCTTGCCGGCTTCCCAGGGCATCGGCGTGCGGCATCCGTCGCGGCCCTTGAAGGCCGGCCAGAAGCGGATGCCGTAGGGATCGCGCAGATCCTCGAAGGCGAGCTCCGCCTCGGGCAGGCCGAGTTCCTCGCCTTGATAGAGGCAGATCGAGCCACGTAGTGCCGCAAGCACCGAGATCGCCAGCTTGGCGATGACAGGCCGCTCTTCCTCCGTCCGCGCAAAACGGCTGACATGGCGCATGACGTCGTGGTTGGAAAAAGCCCAGCAGACCCAGCCGTCCGTGACTGCTTTCTGGAAGGCCTCGACGCAGCCGCGAATATGCTCGGCGGTGAATTCCGGCCCCAGCAGATCAAATGTGTAGCACATGTGCAGCTTGTCGCCGCCACTCGTATAGGCGCCAACCGTCTTCAGCGAACGCGCCCCATCGCCGACTTCGCCGACGGTCGTGCGATCCTCGTACTGGTTGAGCAGCGCCCGGAAGCGTTTGAGGAAATCGACATTTTCCGGCTGCGTCTTGTCATAGAGGTGGTTCTGCATGCCGTAGGGATTGCTGTCGGGCGCATCGAGGCCTGCGTCATCCTCATCCGGCTCGTGCGGCGGATTGCTCCTGAGCAGCTTGTCGCAGAAATAATAGTTGACCGTATCCAGGCGGAAGCCGTCGACGCCGCGGTCGAGCCAGAACTTCACCGTCTCCAGCACCGCATCCTGCACGGCCTCGCTGTGGAAGTTGAGATCCGGCTGCGAGGTCAGGAAATTATGCTGGTAATATTGCCGGCGCACGCCATCCCATTCCCAGCCCGGCCCGCCGAAGATCGACAGCCAGTTGTTCGGCGCCGTGCCGTCAGGCTTCGGATCGGCCCAGACATACCAATCCGCCTTGGGATTGGTCCGGCTCGATCGGCTCTCGACGAACCAGGGATGCCGGTCGGAGGTGTGCGAGATCACCTGGTCGATAACAACCTTGATGCCGAGCTTGTGCGCCTCGGCCATCATCTCGTCGAAATCGGCGAGTGTCCCGAAGATCGGATCGACGTCGCAATAATCGGAAACGTCGTAGCCCATGTCGGCCATCGGCGACTTGAAGAAGGGCGAGAGCCAGATCGCGTCGACGCCGAGGCTGGCAATATGCGGCAGCCGGCGGGTAATTCCCCTGAGATCGCCGAGACCATCGCTGTTGGTGTCCTGAAACGAGCGCGGATAGACTTGATAGATCACCGCGCCGCGCCACCAGTCCGCACTCCCGCCTGCCTGCAATGCCATCGGCTACATCTCCTGCCTCGTTTGCGCTCGCCACACTAAAGCGGACGAAACAAAAGACAACCATGTGAAGCGGTTATGAAGGCGTTGCGAAACGCCGCGACGCATCGTCGCGATCCGACAAGGGGGAGACGTACATAGGCTTGTCCACAACCCGAATCCACCCTCCGGATTTGGGGTTGCAACGCAAAGCCTTTGCGATAATGTGCGCGCTGACCTGCACGTAAGAGGTCAAACACCGGGAACAAATGTCTAATAAAGGCGAAAAGCCTAGAAAGGTGGGCCCACCATGAACCATTTCGCGAAAAAATTTCTCGCCTCTGCAATGCTTGGCACATTGCTGGCGTTTTCGGCCCACGCGGCCACGCTCAACATTCACAATGGTGGCGACCCGCAGTCGCTCGATCCGCAGAAGCTTTCCGGCGACTGGGAGAACCGCATCGCCGGCGACATTTTTGAAGGCCTCGTCACTGAGGACGCCAAGGATAATCCGATCCCCGGCCAGGCTGAAAGCTGGACAATTTCGCCTGACGGCAAGGTCTACACCTTCAAGCTTCGCGACGGCATCAAGTGGTCCGATGGCCAGCCGGTAACGGCAGGAGACTTCGTCTTCGCCTTCCAGCGCCTCGTCGACCCTAAGAACGCCGCCGACTACGCTTATCTCCAGTTCACCATCAAGAACGCGGAAAAGATCAACAAGGGTGAGATCACCGATCTCAACCAGCTCGGCGTCAAGGCGATCGACGACAAGACGCTCGAAATCACCCTCGAAAACTCCACCCCTTATTTCCTCAATGCCCTGATGCACTACACCGCCTATCCGCTGCCGAAGCATGTCGTCGAGGCGAAGGGGCAGGATTGGGTCAAGATCGGCAACATCGTCACCAACGGCCCCTACAAGCCCGTCGAATGGGTTCCGGGCTCGCATGTCACGACAGTCAAGAACGATCAGTGGTATGACACCAAAGACCTGAAGATCGACGGAGCGAAGTTCTTCGTGCTCGAAGACCAGGAAGCCGCGCTGAAACGCTACCGCGCCGGCGAATTCGACATCCTCACCGACTTCCCAACCGACCAATACGAGTGGATGAAGAAAAACCTGCCGGGCCAGGCGCATGTCGCCCCCTTCTCTGGCCTCTATTATTACGTCGTCAACTCGCAGAAACCGCCCTTCAGCGACAAGCGCGTCCGCCAGGCTCTCTCCATGGCGATCAACCGCGAGGTCATCGGCCCGCAGATCCTCGGCACCGGCGAACTGCCGGCCTATTCCTGGGTTCCGCCGGGCACGGCGAATTACGGCGAACCGGCCTATGTTAGCTGGAAGGACCTGCCCTACAGCGAGAAGGTCGCCGAAGCCAAGAAGCTCCTGACCGAAGCCGGTTTCGGCCCCGACAAGCCGCTTCACGCCGTGCTGAGCTACAACACCAACGACAACCACAAGCGCATCGCCGTCGCCATCGCATCCATGTGGAAGCCGCTTGGCGTCGATGTCGAACTCGTCAATGCCGAAACCAAAGTGCATTACGACCAGATGCAGCGTGGTCAAGTCGAAATCGGCCGCGCCGGCTGGCTCGCCGACTACAACGACCCTGATAATTTCCTGAACCTCCTGGTGACAGGCGTGCAGATGAACTACGGCCGCTGGTCGAATCCCGAGTACGACAAGATGATCAAGGAAGGCAACGCCGAGACGGATCTCACCAAGCGTGCCGCGATCTTCAAGAAGGCCGAACAGCTGGCGCTGGATGAATCCGCCGCCCTGCCGATCTACTACTATGTCTCGAAGAACGTCGTTTCGCCGAAGATCGAAGGCTTCGTCGACAACATCCAAGACATCCACCGCACCCGCTGGCTGTCGATGAAAGAGTAAGGGAAAACGGTCCTTTCCGCGCACTGCGGAAAGGACCGGCCCACGATCATGATCAAATACGCACTCCGTCGCCTGCTGTCGACGATCCCCGTCATGTGGATCGCCGTGACAGCCTCGTTTTTTGTTTTGCGCCTTGCCCCCGGCGGCCCTTTCGATGGCGAAAGGCCATTGCCGCCGGTGATCCTGAAGAACCTTGCGATCCACTACAATCTCGATAAGCCGCTCATCCAGCAGTACCTGATCTATGTCGGTGACCTGCTCCGGGGCGATCTCGGTCCCTCCTTCGCGAGTGAGGATTTCACAGTCGCCCAGCAGATCATGATCGGTCTGCCCTACACCTTCACCATCGGTACGGCTGCCTTCCTGATTGCCATCATTGTCGGCGTGGCCGTCGGCTGTCTCGGGGCGCTCTATCAGAACAAGGCACCGGATTATATTCTGGGCGCGCTCATTCTGGTGGGCGTCGTGCTACCGAACTTCCTGATTGCGCCCATCCTGCAGCTCGTCTTCGGCATCCATCTCGCGTGGTTTCCGGTCGGCGGCTGGGGTGACGGCTCGATCAAATACCTCATCCTGCCGATCGTCGTTTTGGCGCTGCCGCATGCCGGCCGTATCTCGCGCATCACGCGCGGCTCGATGATCGAGGTGATGAATCAGAATTTCATTCGCACCGCCAAGGCCAAAGGCATCGGCCCCCGCCTGACGGTCATGCGCCACGCGCTGAAGCCAGCGCTGATGCCTGTCGTCTCCTATCTGGGTCCAGCAGCAAGTTACCTTCTCACCGGCTCGCTGGTTGTCGAGAGCATCTTCGGATTGCCCGGCATCGGCCGCTATTTCGTCAACGCAGCGCTGAACCGCGATTACGGCATGGTTCTCGGCACGGTCATCTTCTACATGGTGCTGATCGTGTTCCTGAACCTTCTCGTCGATATCGCCTATGCCTGGCTCGATCCGAAAGTGAGAAACCGATGATCCTCAACCCCGCAAAGCGAGAATTGCTCGCCCAGGAACTGCTGGAGGCGGAAGGCCTTGCGCCCGAAAGCCGCTCGCTCACCAAGGATGCCTTGCGTCGCCTCGGGCGCAACAAGGCGGCCGTCCTGTCGATCGTCGTCCTGACGCTTTTGATCCTCGTCGCCTTCATCGGCCCCTGGTTCATTCCCTTCAACTATGAGGATCCTGATTGGGCGGCTTTCCGCATACCCCCCTCGATCGAAACCGGCCACTATTTCGGCACCGACCCGAACGGCCGCGACCTTCTCGCCCGCGTCCTTTACGGCACCCGCGTCTCGCTGGCGGTGGCGCTGACGGCGACCGTCGTCTCCGTCTTCATCGGCGTGCTCTACGGTGCGGTATCGGGTTATATCGGCGGCAGGCTGGATGCGATCATGATGCGCTTCGTCGATATCATGTATGCGCTTCCCTATATCCTCTTCGTCATCCTGCTGATGGTGATCTTCGGCCGCAACGTCTATCTGCTGTTTGCCGCCATCGGCGCGCTGGAATGGCTGACGATGGCCCGCATCGTGCGTGGCCAGACGCTGTCGATCAAGCATCGCGAATTCATCGAAGCGGCCCGCGCATCCGGACAGCGGCCGTTCAAGATCATCATCAAGCACATCATCCCGAACCTCGTCGGCCCGGTGGTGATTTTCGCGGCGCTGACGGTGCCTGAGATCATTGCCACCGAAAGCTTCCTTTCCTATCTCGGCTTCGGCGTGCAGGAACCGCTGACCTCGCTCGGCACGCTGATCGCCGAGGGGACCGATGCCATGGAAAGCATGCCGTGGCTGCTGGTCTTCCCGGCGAGCTTTCTTGTGGCGCTGCTGCTCAGCCTGCTCTTCATCGGCGACGGGCTGCGCGACGCGTTCGACCCGAAGGATCGTTAAATGACGGATACCCTCCTCGAACTCAAAGACTACTCGATCACCTTCAAGACGCCGGATGGAGAAGTGAAGGCGGTCTCGAACATGAACCTGACGGTCAAGCGCGGCGAGCGCATCGCCATCGTCGGCGAATCCGGCTCCGGCAAGAGTCAGACCTTCCTCGGCATCATGGGCCTGCTCGCCAAGAACGGCAAAACGACGGGACAGGCGCTGCTCGAAGGCAAGGACGTGCTGGCGCTGAAACCGCGCGAGCTCGACCAGATCCGCGGCAAAGACATGGCGATGGTCTTCCAGGACCCGATGACGGCGCTCAATCCAACGCTGAAGATCTCCCGGCAGCTGACGGAGCAGCTCGAGGTTCACGGCGGGCTGACGGCGCGCGCCGCATCCGCCGCCGCACTCGATATGCTGAAACGCGTTGGCATCCCCGACCCGACGCGACGCTTCCACCTCTACCCGCATGAGCTCTCCGGCGGCATGCGACAGCGCATCGTCATCGCCATGGCGCTGCTCACCCGGCCGAAGCTGTTGATCGCCGACGAAGCTGTTGATCGCCGACGAACCGACAACGGCCCTCGACGTCACCATCCAGGCACAGATCCTCGACCTCTTCAACGATCTGACGGCGGAGATGAACACGGCGCTGATCATGATCACCCACGATCTCGGCGTCGTTGCCGGCCTCGCCGACCGCGTCGCCGTCATGTATGCCGGTCGCATCGTCGAGGAAGCGCCGGTCGATGAACTCTTCGACAATCCGGCCCATCCCTATACCGCAGCACTGCATGCCTCGATCCCACGCCCTGACCAGGATGTCGACGACCTCGTCGTCATCCCCGGCCGTCCGCCGAACCTGCAGCACCTGCCGAAGGGCTGCAATTTCTCGCCGCGCTGTTCGCAGGTCCAGGACGATTGCATCGACCGACCGCCGCCGCTCGAAACGCTGGCGCCGCACCATTGCGCCGCCTGTTACCACCCCTTCCCGCGTCGCGAGGAGCTGCTGAACCATGGCTGAACGATCGCTTCTAAGGGTCGAGAACCTGACGACCCAATTCGAACTGCCAGCCAAAGGCCTCTTCAAGCCGCCGATCTTCCTGACCGCCGTCAACAATGTCAGCTTCGACCTCAGCGAAGGCCGCACGCTCGGCATCGTCGGTGAATCCGGTTGCGGCAAGTCCACGCTCGGCCGCTCCATCCTGCGGCTGTTGAAGTCGCAGAAGGGCCGTATCCTCTGGCAGGGCCGCAACCTTCTCGACCTGTCGGACGAGGAAATGCGCGCCGCCCGCCGCGACATGCAGATCATCTTCCAGGATCCGATCGCCTCGCTCGACCCGCGCATGACTGTTGGAGATATCATCGCCGAGCCGCTTACCGTCTTCGAGCCGAAGCTATCAAGGGCCGAGCGCACCGAGCGTGTTCGCGAGATCATGACCGCCGTCGGCCTGGTGCCGGAAATGATCAACCGCTATCCGCACGAATTCTCCGGCGGCCAGGCGCAGCGCATAGGCATCGCCCGCGCGGTCGTCACCAAACCGAAGCTCATCATCTGCGACGAGCCGGTTTCGGCCCTCGACGTCTCGATCCAGGGTCAGGTCATCACGCTTCTGCGCAAGCTGCGCAAGGAATTCGGCCTGACGCTGATCTTCATCAGCCACGACCTCTCCGTCGTGCGCCTGATCTCAGACGATGTGCTGGTGCTCTATCTCGGCAGGGTGGTGGAAGCCGGCGACTGCGCCACCGTCTTCGATCATCCCGCCCATCCCTATACGCAGGCGCTCTTCTCCGCTGCGCCGATCCCGGATCCGAAGCTTGCGCGCCTGCGCACCCGCATCCGCCTGCAGGGTGACCCACCCTCGCCGCTCAACCCGCCGAAAGGCTGCGTCTTCTCACCGCGCTGCTGGAAGGCGACCGACATCTGTCGCACCGAAATGCCGCCGACAGAGGAGGTCCGCCCCGGCCAGAAGGCCGCCTGTTATCATATGGACAGGCCATGAATGGAACGACGGTCGCGCAAGCGGCCGTCACCTCATAAGGATACCCAGTGCGCCATCCGTTTCGGGCGAAGCAGACTTATTTTGGGTCTAAAGACCCCAATAAGAAAGCTTTTATAAGCATGTGCTATCCCATTTCGGCCTAATCGCAAGCCAGGGGAACGCATATATGAAATCGAAAATATCAGGTGTAATCGCACTTACCGCGGCCATGATTGCCGTCTCCGCGGTTTCATCGCATGCCGAAGATCTGACGTTCAAGCTCATCAACGGAACGAACTCCGTCCTGACGCACTTCTACAGCTCGCCGACCGGCGTCGACGACTGGGAAGAAGACGTCTTCGGCGAGAACGTTCTCGATCCGGACGAAACCATGGATATCACCATCGCCGACGGCCGCACCGTCTGCAAATACGACATGCGCTTCGAATTCGAGGAAGGGTCAAACCTCGAAACCACCGAAGATACGCAGGATCTTTGCGCGATGGGCAGCTACACCATCCACGAATAGATAATAAGAGCCCGCCTTCGCCTCGTCCGTGAAGGCGGGTTTACATATCTGGTGATATCGACGCTTGTCACTCCGCCCGGCTCCGCGTATCAGCGAATGAAGACTAGCGCGTCCTGTTGGACACGCGGGGCTCCAAATGCCGGGAGGACAAGGTGAGCAGACGGTTTCTATCGATCGGTGAATGCATGGTGGAACTCTCGCAGGCAGGCGATGGTCTGCTGCGCAAGGGCTTTGCCGGCGATACCTTCAATACCGCCTGGTATGCCCGCGCCTGCCTTGCCGCCGACTGGTCGGTCGACTACTTCACCGCCCTCGGTGACGACGCCATGTCGGACGAGATGCTGGCCTTCATCGACACATCAGGCATCGGCACGAGCCTCATCCGCCGCATCAAGGGCAGGACGCCCGGCCTCTATATGATCAATCTGAAGAACGGCGAACGTTCCTTCAGCTACTGGCGCGACAGCTCGGCTGCCCGCAGCCTGGCGGCTGATCCGGACCGCCTGCGCGAGGCGGTGGAGAGCGCTGCCGTCATCTATTTCTCCGGCATCACCCTTGCCATTCTGCCCCAGGAGGATGCCGAGACTTTGCTTGCAGAAGTCCGTCGCGCCAAGGCCGCCGGCAAGCTCGTCGTCTTCGATCCGAACATCCGCCCGCGCCTCTGGTCGAGCTACGACGTGATGCACACGACGATCAGCGAAGGCGCCCGCTCCTCCGTGCTCGTCATGCCGAGCTTCGACGACGAGGCGGCCCATTTCGGCGATGATTCCATCGAGGCGACGATCCATCGCTATCGCGCACTGGGTGCCGTCGATATCGTCGTCAAGAACGGCGCTGACGGTGTCACGATGAATTTTGCCGGCGAGCAAACCTTCGTTCCGGCCGAAAAAGTGGAGAAGGTGGTCGACACAACCAGCGCCGGCGACAGCTTCAACGGCGCCTTTCTCGCACGATATCTCGAAGCAGGCGATGCGCCTGCCGCCACCCGCTTCGCAGCAAAGGTTGCTGCCCGCGTCGTCAGCGAACATGGTGCATTGGTCGTAAGGGAAAAGCTTGGATTGGACCGCGGCTAAAGCGGCGCGGTCTTTCAGATTCGCTTAGCGCAACATGCTTTTACGCCGCCCATGGTGACGCAGTCTGAACGCCATGTGTAGGCGCTCCCTGCCTTATCGGCATCGTGTGCCCCGCTGCCAGGGGAAATCAGGACTTCGTCGGTCGATCGGACTCGCGAACTGCCTCGTCATGGTACCAGCAGCTGTCGAGCGCAGCATCGCAGACGGCTGCTGCCTCGCGCTCCATCAGCTTGGCGCGTTCGAACCGGTTGGCGTTTCGTATCGCCTTAGCGGGAAACTGGTAGATCGTCGCGGATTCACGATGGAAACCGGTGGGCATGAGATCGCCTCCATTCAGTTCGGCGCATCAACATTTCAGGACCACCTACATAGCACAATGCACATAGTTTATGCAAATTGCATAAAATAAGGGCAATGTTACAATTGTAATCGGTCGGTATGCTGTCTCGGCTAAAAGCTTCCGATAATTTGTTTAACACTTCATCATTTCAGCTTAACGCCGCAATTTTCATCCGGTTCCAGACGGAAAAAGCGCGTTTTGATGGGCAATACCGCCGGTGAGCGTTAAAAACGGCCCGATTTTCCAAAAGCTAAAAAACCGACAGACATGCTGACTCGCGATTTTTCTTTCGAGCCGCGCCAAAACTGGCACGCTACGTGCTTTTAAAGCATCATCCCTGGCGGTCGGATGCGCTTGCGCGCCGAGATCACCTCCGGATTTGCTCACCTTCGTAGCATTGAGAGAGTCACGATGACAAAATATAAGCTCGAGTATATTTGGCTCGATGGGTACACTCCGGTACCGAACCTGCGTGGCAAGACGCAGATCAAGGAATTCGACGTATTCCCGACGCTGGAACAGCTTCCGCTCTGGGGCTTTGACGGCTCCTCGACGCAGCAGGCCGAAGGCCGCAGCTCCGATTGCGTGCTGAAGCCGGTCGCCATCTATCCCGACCCGGCCCGTACCAACGGCGCTCTCGTCATGTGCGAAGTCATGATGCCGGATGGCGTCACGCCGCACGCATCGAATGCCCGCGCCACCATCCTTGACGACGAAGACGCCTGGTTCGGCTTCGAGCAGGAATATTTCTTCTACCAGAACGGCCGTCCGCTCGGCTTCCCTGAGCAGGGCTACCCCGCTCCGCAGGGCCCGTACTACACCGGCGTCGGCTATTCGAACGTCGGCGACGTTGCCCGCGAAATCGTCGAAGAGCATCTCGACCTCTGCCTCGCTGCCGGCATCAACCACGAAGGCATCAATGCTGAAGTGGCCAAGGGCCAGTGGGAATTCCAGATTTTCGGCAAGGGCTCCAAGAAGGCCGCCGACCAGATCTGGATGGCACGCTACCTCTTGCAGCGCCTGACCGAAAAGTACGGCATCGACATCGAGTATCACTGCAAGCCGCTCGGCGATACCGACTGGAACGGCTCGGGCATGCATTGCAACTTCTCGACCAAATACATGCGCGAAGTCGGCGGCAAGGCCTATTTCGAAGCGCTGATGGCGCAGTTCGAAAAGAACCTGATGGACCACATCAGCGTCTACGGTCCTGACAACGACAAGCGCCTGACCGGCAAACACGAAACGGCACCGTGGAACAAGTTCTCCTACGGCGTTGCCGACCGTGGTGCTTCGGTCCGCGTGCCGCACTCCTTCGTCAAGAACGACTACAAGGGCTATCTGGAAGACCGCCGCCCGAACTCGCAGGGCTGCCCCTACCAGATCGCTTCGCAGGTTCTGAAGACGATCTCGGAAGTTCCGACAGCAAGCTCGGCTTCCGCTGCCGCTTAACCTCCCAAACGGCGCCGGTCCACGACCGGCGCCATCGTTCTTTATGCATGAAAACCGCGATCGACCGCTGACATATTCGCGGGTATCGAGCCGCTAAAGCCCTGCAATCCTTGCAATATGGGCTGTAATATTTCCATCATGGTCATGCCTCAAAATAGAGAAGCGGGAATCGCCGTTCCGGAACCCCGCTTTGGGGTTGAGCGTTGGCATATCACTGCGACGCGGATGGAAATCGTGACATGCTGCAACGTCCGGCAAACACTTATAGCTGCGAGAGCTGGGCCAATGCCGCAGCCGCCGGAAACCTGCCCGAAAGGCTGGTGATCGTCACCGATGCCTGGCACCCGCAGGTCAACGGCGTCGTTCGCTCGATCGAGAACACCAACCGCGAACTGGCGAAGATGGGCGTCGAGGTTTCGATGGTGACGCCGGAGCGCTTCAACAGCATCCCCTGCCCAACTTATCCCGAGATCCGCCTATCGATCGCCAATTACCACCGCATCGCCCGCGAGATCGAAAAGCACAATCCCTCCTACGTGCATATTGCCACCGAAGGTCCGCTGGGGCTGACCGCCCGCCGCTGGTGCCTGAGGAACCGCATGCCGTTTTCGACGAGCTACCACACCCGCTTCCCGGAATACGTCTCCGCGCGCCTGCCGATACCGAAGAGCTGGCTCTATTCCTTCGTCCGCTGGTTCCACAATGGCGGCGCTGGCTGCATGGTGGCGACACCGAGCCTTGCCCGTGAACTGTCGGAAAAGGGCATCCGCAACCTCATGCCCTGGAGCCGCGGCATCGACGCCACGCAGTTCCGTCCGATGGCGCTCGAGGAAAACCCGTTCGGCTTGGCGCGTCCGATCTTCATGACCGTCGGCCGCGTGGCGCTGGAAAAGAACCTGCCGGCCTTCCTCGATCTCGACCTGCCGGGTTCCAAGGTCGTCGTCGGCGACGGCCCGGCGCGCGCCGAACTCGAGAAGCAATATTCCGACGTCTTCTTCGCGGGCGTGCAGTTCGGCGAGGACCTGGCGAAAACCTATGCCCAGGCCGACGTCTTTGTCTTTCCCTCGCTCACCGATACCTTCGGCAACACCATCCTCGAAGCACTGGCATCGGGCGTGCCGGTCGCAGCCTATCCGGTCACCGGCCCGCTCGACATCATTGGCGATGACAGCGAGGTCGGGGCGCTCGACCAGAACCTGCAGGCCGCCTGCCTTGCCGCCCTCTCCGCCTCGCGCGGCAAGGCGCGTGAACTCGCCATGCAATATTCCTGGGAAGCAGCGACGCTGCAGTTCATCAACAATATCCGCGCCGCCAATGGCGTCATCACGCCGAAATGGAAGAAGGCCTGGCAGTTTGCCAAATCACTTCCAAGAAGCAGAAAGCCCGGCGAAACCGCCAGGCCCCTCCCGTCTGCAGACTGATTGATTTTACTTGTGCAGGGCGCTGCGAAGCGTGTCGTTCGCGACCGCAATCGCGCTGCGCGCGGCAGGCGTTTCGGCAATCGCGTTCAGCAGCACGAAATCGTGGATCGTGCCGTTGTATCGCATCGACGTGACCTTAACGCCGGCCTGGCTGAGCTTGCGGGCATAGGCCTCACCCTCGTCGCGCAGCACGTCGTTTTCGTCAACGATGACCAGCGCCGGCGGCAGGCCGTTCAACTGCTCCAGCGACGCCTGCAGCGGTGAGGCCGTCGGCTCCTTGCGCTTGGTCTCGTCGGGCAGATAGGCGTTCCAGAACCACTTCATCGCTTCCTTGGTCAGCCACGGCCCATCGGCGAACTGGTTGTAGGACCCATTGTCGAAATTGGCGTCGGTGACGGGGTAGAACAGCACCTGCTGGTCGATGGCAGGACCGCCGCGTTCCTTGGCAAGCAGCGTCACCACCGCCGCCATGTTGCCGCCGACGCTATCGCCTGCGACCGCGAGCCTGGAGGCATCGACCTTGAACTCCTTGGCATGCTCGGCGACATATTTGGTCGCAGCATAAGCCTGCTCGATGGCAACGGGATAACGGGCTTCCGGCGAGCGCTCGTAGTCGACGAAGACGACAGCGACATCGGCGCCGTTGGCGATCTCACGCACCAGCCGGTCATGCGTATCCGCATCGCCCAGCACCCAGCCGCCGCCATGGAAATAAAGAATGACCGGTAGCGTGCCCGTGGCATGCTCCGGGCGGACAATGCGCAGCTTGATGCTGCCTGTCGGACCAGCCTTGATGACCTTGTCCTCTCCCCTAGCAGCAAGCCTCTTCACATCGCCCTTCTGCGCGCCGGCCAGGACATTGCGGGCATCGGCCGGCGACAGCGTGTAGATCGGCTTGCCGCCGGCAAGCCCGTCGATGAATTTCTGCGTTGTCGGTTCGAGTACCGGATCGGCAAGCGCGCCAACGGCGGAGGCTGCGAGCAGTGCTGCTGCGGAAACGGTGGTCTTGATGGTCGACATTGTCTTGTCCTCTCGGTTTCGATGTTCGTCGTGAACACAGCTTTTATATCGCGCACGATTCTTTATCGGACAATTTAAATCTTCGCATGCCCGCTATGCATAAAAGGCGCTTACGATTATTTATCGTACGATATAAATTCTGTCAGTTTTGGAGATATCCCATGCAGGATCAGCTGAAGCTCAACAACTTCATCTGCTTCGCCGTCTATACGGCAAGCCACGCACTGAACCGCGTCTACAAGCCGCTGCTCGACACGCTCGGCCTCACCTATCCGCAATATCTGGCGATGGTTTCGCTCTGGGAACAGGACGGCCAGACCGTCGGCGGCTTGGGTGAAAAACTCTTCCTCGAATCGAGCACGCTGACCCCGCTGCTCAAACGCCTGGAAACCGCTGGTTATGTCAGACGCGAACGCAGCCGGGAGGACGAACGCGTCGTCGTCATCCGCCTGAGCGAAGAAGGCATTCGCCTGAAGGAAAAGGCGATCGGCATCCCGGGCTGCATCGCCGCTGCCAGCGGTCGCGATGCAGTCGACCTCACTCGCCTCCAGGCCGAGATCGTGGCGCTGCGTGAAGCGCTGAATCGAAGCGTGGTTTAGCTGCTAACCGGACTGGTATCACAGTGCTTGTGGTACCCCCTCTGCCCTGCCGGGGCCTGGGGGTCGAGCCACGGGTCTCGACCCGTCCTTCGGCCCCCACAGGTGGGGAGATCAGATGGACGTTCGGCTTCCCAAACAATTACCGTTTGGCGATCAGAACACCGATAGAGAGCGTTGAGCGTTCGCCTCCTGCCGATCTCCCCCTTGTGGGGGAGATGCCCGACAGGGCAGAGGGCGGTTGCCACGCGGCACACCCAAACTCCACAAAACGCTACCAATCAGCGCCAACCCCAGCCCTAAGTCCGCCTCTTCTTGCCTTCGAACGGATTTTCAGGCGAGCGGAAGTGGATGCGAATCGGCACGCTCGGCATGTCGAAATCCGCGCGCAACCCGTTGATCAGATAGCGTGTATAAGATTCCGGCAGCGCATCCGACCGGGTGCAGGAGATCATGAAGGCCGGCGGGCGGGCCTTGACCTGCGTCATATATTTCAGCTTGATGCGGCGGCCGGAAACGGCCGGTGGCGGATGCTGGATCTGCTGCGTCTCCAGCCAGCGGTTGAGCCGCGCCGTCGAGATACGCTTGTTCCAGACCTTGTCAGTATCGATGATCGCCTGCATCAGCTTGTCGAGCCCCCAGCCGGTCTGGCCGGAGATCGGCACGGCGCGGATGCCGCGCGCCTGCGGCAGCAGCCGGTCGGTCTTTTCGCGCAGATCCGCAAGCACCGCCTGCCGATCTTCGATCATGTCCCATTTGTTGAAGGCGAGCACGGCGGCACGGCCTTCGCGCAGCACGAGGTCGACGATCTGCAGATCCTGCTTTTCGAAGGGGATCGTTGCATCGAAGACGATGACGACGGTTTCGGCGAAACGGATGGCGCGCAGCGCATCGGCCACCGAAAGCTTCTCCAGCTTCTCGATCACCCGTGCCTTGCGGCGCATGCCGGCCGTGTCGAACATCTTGATGGTGCGGCCGCGCCAGTCCCATTCGACCGAGATGGAATCGCGGGTGATGCCCGCTTCCGGTCCCGTCAGCAGCCGGTCCTCGCCGAGGAAGCGATTGATCAGCGTCGACTTGCCGGCATTCGGCCGGCCGACGATCGCCACTCTGAGCGGCTTCGTCTCGTCATAGGCCGGCTCTTCGTCCGCGTCGCTGTCTTCGCCTTCCGTCTGCGGAATGTCGACGTCGGTGACGGCGACATCCTCCTTGGTGGGATAGGCCCGGTCCTCGCCGATTGCCGCAACGATCGCATCGCGCAAGTCGAGCATGCCCTGCCCATGTTCGGCCGAAATCGGCGTCGGCTCACCGAGCCCGAGCGTGTAGGCGTCATAGAAGCCGCTGTCGGAACCGCGCGCTTCGGACTTGTTGGCGACAAGCACCACCGGCTTGCCGCGCCGGCGCAGCATTTCGGCAAGGTCGGTATCGACAGGCGTCAATCCGCTCTTGGCGTCGACGACGAAAAGCGAAAGATCCGCCTCGTCGATTGCCGCTTCCGTCTGTGCCCGCATCCGCCCCTGCAGGCTTTCCGCGTCGGCCTCTTCCAGACCGGCCGTGTCGATGATCGTGAAAGTCAGGCCCATTAGCCGAGCATCGCCCGGCCGGCGGTCACGGGTAACACCCGGCGTGTCATCGACAAGCGCCAGCTTTTTGCCCACCAGCCGGTTGAAAAGTGTCGACTTGCCGACATTCGGACGACCGACGATCGCGACCGTGAAACTCATATCTTGTCCTTAACGCGATCAGCCCTGAGCGGCGGGCGCCTTGCCGGATGCGGTAATCAGATCAAGCATCATATGGGCGCGATTGGCAACATTGCGCGGGCTGTCGGTATCGTCGACGATCGACTGGAACCACTGCCGCGCCTGCGCCATGTTGCCGGCTTTGTAAGCGGCAAGGCCGAGTGCCTCGCGCGCCGAATGACGGAAGGCGTTGCCCGGAACGGCCATTTCCTCGATCGCCGCCGAAACCTGTTCGTAAGTGCCGTTCTCGATGAGCAACCAGCCGGCGCGCATCTTGGCGGCATCGCGCACGGCAGCCGGAACGGCATTGTCCTTGCCGATCTCGTTGAAGGCGGTGATTGCCGCGGCGGTATCGCCCTTCTGCACCTGGACGGTAGCGGCCCGCATGCGCGCCAACACCGGATAGGCGCCATGGCCTTCCTTCTCGAGCTTGTTGAGCGCGGCCAGCGCCTCGTCGTTCTTGTTCTCGTCGGCCAGCTTCATCGCCGCCAGGAACTGATCGCCGGTGCCGGAGGAGCGGTTGTCGTCCCAATAGTCGTAAAGAACCTTGCCGGCTGTGCCGACGACGATCAGGATGGCGACGACGATGATATAGCGACCGAACCGGCGCCAGACGCCCTTCATCTGGTCAGACCGCAATTCCTCATTGACTTCACGGATGAAGCTGTCGTCGTTGAATGCCATTCTCGTCTCCGGCCGCGGAAAAACCCATACACCATGCAAAACGCATATTGTCGGGCCTTCTACTCCATTTTGCTGCCGTTGTAAGGGGGATGTGAAAGATTAGAGCAATTCCAGGAAAAGTGCGAAGCGGTTTTCCGTCCGGAGTTGCGTAGAAACGAAAAGTTAGAGCGGTTCTGAGCTTCCATGAAAGCTGAACCGCTCTAAAGCGCCGCACGTCCGACAGGACGCGCTAAGGACGCTCTAACACTTTGAATCCGCGTATAATCCTTCCAAAAATCGGAATCGATTTTTGGGGTTATGCGCGGGTCAGATGACGAGCGGCGAAACGCCGATCAACCATTCGTGCAGCTTCCAGATGATCAGCGCCCAGACGACGATGCCGATGATGATGGCATAGAGGTCGTATTTGGCCGAGACGAACGGCCGGAGCGTGATCTCGCCCGCCCGCTGCCGCCGTTTCAATGAAATGCGCAAGATGACGCCCCAGGCGAGAAAGGCGGCAAACAGCAGAACCGACGACGTCTCGCCATTGGCGAGCAGGTGCGCCAGCGCCCAGATCTTCACCGACAGCACCATCGGATGTTTGGTCTTGGCCGCGATATGCCCCGCCGGCAGCAGCGAGGCGACGAGACAGACCATCGCGATCAGCATCAGCGTGATTGTTATATGCGCCATCCAGACCGGTGGATTGTAGAGCATTCCGGTCACCTGTCGCGCCTGCCCGAAGCCGTAGATCAACAGGATCAGCGTGGCGATGCTGGCAATGGAATAGGCCGCCCGCCAGCCCTTCTCGCCGAGGCTTGCGATCATCGAACGGCGAAAGTCCGGCAACAGCACTCGCACCAGATGCACCCCGAGGAAAAGTATGATGCCGACGATAAGCAATGTCATTGCGGATCCTTTCCGTGCCGTTTGTGTTGGCTTAGCGACTCGCGTGAAAAAATGCCAGCGCGACCGCAGCTTCGCCGCAATTCTGATGGAGGAAACCGCGAACAAACTGTCGCGGTGCCCATGTCTCGCTTTCTCCTCTCTACCTACCTTTCTGTCTCGTTCCTCGCTCCGGCAATCGCAGAGGCCGCCGACCGGCCGAAACAGCTCGTCATCATTTCCTTCGACGGCGCGCACGACAATGCGCTCTGGCTGAAGAGCCGCGAGATGGCGGCGAAAAACGGCGCCCACTTCACCTATTTTCTCTCCTGCACTTTCCTGATGAACGAGGCGGCGAAGAAGGCCTACCAGGCGCCGCACCAGAAACGCGGAAAATCCAACGTGGGCTTCGCCCAGAGCGACGACGAGATCCGCGAGCGCCTCGGCAATATCTGGCACGCCCATCTCGAAGGACACGACATATCGAGCCATGCCTGCGGCCATTTCGACGGCCGCCTCTGGAGCGAGGCCGACTGGTCGGCCGAATACGCCACCTTCCACGCGACGCTTGAGAATGCCTGGAAGAGCGTCGGCCTTCAGGCGCCTGCCGGCTGGCAGGATCTGGTTGATCACGGCATCAAGGGCTTTCGCGCCCCCTATCTCTCGGCAACTGCGGGCGCCGACATGGTCGCTGCCGAAAAGAAGGCGGGCTTCACTTATGACGCGAGCCTCGTCACCAAAGGGCCTGCCATGCCTGTCGAGGAAGACGGCATCACTCGCTTCGGCCTGCCGCTGATCCCCGAAGGCCCGAGCGAAAAGCCAATCATCGGCATGGACTACAATCTCTTCGTCCGCCATTCCAAGGGTGAGGAGGATACGGCCGATTCCGTGGAATTCGAGGATCGCGCCTATGCCGCCTTCAAGGAAGCTTTCGACAAGCAATATGCCGGTAACCGCATCCCGCTACAGCTCGGTTTCCACTTCGTCGAAATGAACGGCGGCGCCTACTGGCGTGCGCTAGACCGACTGGTCAGCGACGTCTGCCACCGAACGGATGTGGCCTGCGTCAGCTATTCGGAAGCGATCCCGATGATCGAGGCGCGCGGGAAATTGCAGACGTCAGGTCTCTGACGGCGTCTATGGAGATTCTGTAGAGACGGCAAGGTGTCTCCAGGTTCCTTTGAACGAGACGACGTGCCGTGCCGCCCCCTCATCTACCTGCCGGCATTTTCTCCCCGCTGGGGAGAAGAGATTCGTTGCGACGTTGCGATTCCCCTTCTACTCAGCGGGGTCCGAAGGACGGGTCGAGACCTGTGGCTCGACCCCGGTCGCTGCCCGACAGGACGGATGAGGGGGTGCCGCAGACGCGAACCTTCCGATCGCTCGCAGAATACCCCGCCCATCAACCGTCGGCGTGCACGACGCCCGTCTCGCGCTCTAGGTAGCGCTGGTCGATTTCAGGCAGCGGTTCGTCGTCGATTGCCGCCTCGAAGGCCTTGAGGCGTTTGTGAATCGAGAGCAGTTCAATGATCGTCGTCCAGGAATTGACGAGATACTGGAACGAGTTGCTGACCTGTCCGAAGGCGGTCGAGATCTGCTGGAAGATACCGTAAGTGATAGTGCCCGCCACGATCGTCGGCACCAGCATGAAGACCACGAAGAGCGCGTCGGCCTGGATATAGAAATAACGGGCGACATTGAAATACATGTAGTGGAAATACATGCGGTAATAGTTGCGGCGAACGTTGCCGAAGAGCTCCCTGACTGTCAGCGGCTCAGCCCGTTCCGCATGGTCCTCACCATAGACAAGCTCCTTGCGATACGCCGCTTCGACGCGCTGGTTGCGGAAGTTCAGCCCCGGCAGCTTGACGCCGGCGACCGCCAGCAGAAGCGTGCCGAACGCCGACCAGAACAGCGCAAGCCAAAAGAGCGAATTCGCCACCGGCCCGATGAACGGCAGCTCGGTCACGTAATGCGACAGCGCCAGAAGGATTGGAAGAAATACCACGAGCGTCATCACCGAGTTGATGAGGCTGATACCAAGACCTTCGAGCGTGCTCGAAAAGCGCATCGTATCTTCCTGAACGCGCTGGGAGGCGCCTTCGATGTGACGAAGCTTTTCCCACTTCGACATGTAGAAATTGTTCATCGCCGTTCGCCAGCGGAAGATGTAGTGGCTGGTGAAGAAGTCGGTCATGATCGATACGAACATGCTGAGGAATGCGATCTGGCAGAAGACCCACATCAGGCTGTAGAAATTGTCGACAGAAATGCCGGGCTGTTTCGACAATGCGTTCTGCAGAAGGTCACCAAACGGCCGGCGCCAGTTATTGATCACAACGCTGATCTGGACGCCGAAGTAGGTCACGAAGATGATCAGTGCCGATCCCCAGATCGACCAAATCTTCCAGGGGTGGTTCAGCGCCTTCAGATGCCATGCACCGCAGAAGATCACCGCCGACAGAAGGAAATAGCTGTAGAACCAGACATTTTCGGGCAGCAGGAAAAACGAAAGGTCAATCGGCTGCTGCTCTTCGGGAACCGGCGCATAGCCGAGCGATGCACCGAGGTTGGCGGCGAAGAGATACCAGCCGGCAATGGAAATCAGGGTCCAAACGACGAGCGAAGTAAAGAACGTCTTTGGCTGCGGAAAAAAGGAATGAAACACGGGAGGCTTTGCTTTCCTGAACTGTGAGTCTCGGGAGTGTCGTCAACACTGATTGTGCCGGAAACTAAGGCAGTTCCAAGGAAGCAGCAATGGGTTCAGCCGATTGTTACGGAGTTGTAACCGGTTAAGCGATTTTCTTGATCACGGGCATCACTAGCGCTGCGCAGGCGACGAGTGCCACGGCGGCGATCATCGTGGGCACGGTGAAGCTGCCCGTGCGCTCAGCGATCCAGCCGGCAACAACAGGCCCGACGATCTGGCCGACACCGAAGGCGGCCGTCATCATCGCCAGGATCCGCCGCGGACTGTCAGGCGAAAGCTTGCGGCCGATCTGCAGCCCAAAAGCAGTAATCGCCAGGAACGTCGCCCCGAACAGCGCCCCGCCAATCAGCGGTGCGGCAGAAGGCGGTAGCGCGACCGTCGCAAGCACCCCGGCGGCCTCGACCAGAAGGGCTGCGACGTAGACGCCCCCAAGCCCGAGCGGCTTGACCAGCGGCTTCCAGGCAAACAGCGCCACCGCAGCCGTCAGGCCGGCGATGAACCAGCAGAGGAATTCGACGAAGGGTCCCGTTGCAGAAAGACGTGCGATGGTGACGAGGAAGGTCGCGGTGATGACGTAGCCGAAACCGAACAGGCCGTAAGACAGGGTCAGCAGCACCATCGGCCGGCTCCAGATGAGCGGCGGCTCCCTGCCCGCCTGCGCCGATTGCGCCGGCGCCGACGGCAATAGCAGGAAGACGACGACGAGGCTTGCCGCGCAGTAGAGCGCCCCGCCGATCCAGTCGGCCCGCCAACCGCCCGGCCCGTCGTGAAAGCCAAGTCCGATCAGCAACACCATGACCGAAGAAAGCGCAATACCCGCCCCCGGCCCACCGAAATGTGCCGCCTGCACATGGTCGTTGCCGGCGGCAGCCCCGTGGCTGAGCACGATCGACGAGGTGAAGACCATCGCAAAGGCGCTGGCGACACCGGCCAGGAAGCGAATGATGGCAAAGACGGCGACGGAATCAGTGGCGGCCATGGCGGCAAGCAGGATCGCGGTTGCCAGCAGCGACAGCAGCGCCACCAGCCGCTCCCGTCCGGCCGCCCAGCCATAGGCGGCAAGCACGGCGCCGACGAGATAACCGACAAAATTCGCCGATGCGATGAAGCCGGCATCTGCCGCCGAAAGCGGCACGCCGCTGATCATACCGGGCAGGATCGGCGTGTAGGAGAAGCGCCCGAAGCCCATGGCAGCAGCCATGGCAACGGCGCCGGCAGCGGCGGCAGAGACAAGGTTCGGTGGGGAGTTTCGGGTGCGGGCGAGCATGCCCGTGTTTATCGCGCTGCAGCACCGGCATCACAATCAAGTAATTCTGATCGATCGATCAATTTCCCGAAACGTCGGAAATTTTCACCCCCTCTTGAAAACAATTATCTTACGATATATGTTTTACGACATAGTCAACGATACATCTAACGATGAAAGGAAAGACCCATGAGAGGTTTTAAAGGCGGCATGTTCGGCGGAGATTTCCGTATGGGCCGCAAATTCGCGGCGGGCGACCTGCAGCTCGTCATCTTGGCCCTGCTCGCTGAGCAACCGCGCCACGGCTATGAATTGATAAAGTTGCTGGAGGAGCGGTCCGGCGGCTTCTACGTGCCGAGCCCCGGCGTCATCTATCCCGCCCTCACCTATCTCGAGGAAACCGGCCTTGCCGAGGTCGAGGTGGAGGGCGCCAAGAAGCTCTACCGCATCACCGAGGCAGGCCGCGGGCGCATCGAGGAAAACCGCGCCATGATCCTGCATACCTTCGCCAAGCTGGAACGCATCGGCGAGAAGATGGCCCATGTGAAGCGTGTCTTCGAAACCGACCGTCACGGCGCCGACGAAGGCGATGACGGCGATTTCATGCAGGACGGTGGTGATATCCGCGCCGCCCGCATGCTGCTGCGCTCGGCCATGCGGATGCGCTATCCCTGGTCGAAACCCGAAGCCGCCCGCATCGCCGGCATCCTCGAACGCGCTGCCACCGAAATCCTGCAAGGCGGCAGGCCGGGAACGCGGGGTTAAAGAGCGAGGCTGGCCACCAAAGCTCGGTGAGTTGACGAGTGCGCTAACCTCTCCTCCCTCATTCCTGTGCTCGTCACAGGAACCCAGCGCCCAAGTCCTTGGGCGCGGGAGACTCTTTCCCTTGAGGTATTGATTCATTCACGGCGCAGACGCGCCGTGGCTGGATTCCTGTGACAGGCACAGGAATGAGGGAGGAGAAGTGGGCGCACCCTACAAAGCGTCGTGGAGATGCAAACCTTGAACGGCGAGGCGCTCCCTAACGCCCTACGCCCGCTCATCCGGCAAGGTCAGAATCACCGGCCCGTTGCGCGTCGCCACCACCGTGTGTTCGTATTGCACGGTCGGCGCCTTCGGATCGGCATAGAGCGTCCAGGCATCGTCGCCGCCTTCGGCCCATGTCGCGCCGAGTGAGAGAAACGGCTCGACGGTGAAGACGAGACCTTCCGTCATCATCCGCTTTTCCGAAGGGTCCGGCCAGGTCGAGAGCTCGGCCGGCTCCTCATGCAGGGAGCGGCCGACGCCGTGGCTCGCCAGATTGGCGACCAGCGTATAGCGGTTCTTCTGCGCAAAAGCGCCGACGGCTGTGCCGATCTTTGCAAGCGGCTCGCCCGATTTGACCTGGTTGAGCCCGATCCAAAGCGCCCGCTTGCCGTCGCGGCAGAGCCGCTCGATCTTCGGCTTGACCGGCGGCATGGTGAAGGAGGCGCCGGTATCGGCGAAGAAGCCATCCTTTTCCGCCGAGACGTCGATATTGATGAGATCGCCCGCGCGGATGACGCGCGGGCCGGGAATACCGTGGGCGATTTCCTCATTGATGCTGATGCAGGTGGCGCCGGGAAACTGGTAGCAGAACTCCGGCGCCGAACGCGCGCCCGAATCCTCGAGCACTTTGCGGCCGATCTGGTCGAGTTCCAGCGTCGTCATGCCGGGTTCCATTGCCGCCGCCATCACCTGTATGGCGTTGGCGCAGATGCGACCGATCTCCTTGAGCTTTACCAGTTCGTCGTCGTTTGCGATAACCATTCGTCTGTTCCGGCCTTGCGCAGGGGCGGCAGCGGCCGCCTTGAGCGCCGCGCCTCCAACAGGAAGCCTAAGGACGCTCTGTCACTTCAAATCTGCGCATACTCCGTTTCGAAAATCGATTCCGATTTTCGGCGTTATGCGCTCGTCAAGCCGTCGCTTTCGCCTCTTCGCTGCCATCAGTCAACGCCTTTCTGACGATCGGCGCGACTTTCGTGCCGTAAAGCTCGATGCCGCGCATGATCTCGGCATGCGGCATCAGGCCGATCGCCATCTGCAGCAGGAAGCGGTCGTTCTTGAAGAGTGCATGATGGGCGATGATCTTTTCGGCGACCGCCTCAGGATCACCGACGAAGAGCGCGCCGTTCGGCCCACGCGACATGTCGAAATGCGCCCGGTTCGTCGGTCCCCAGCCGCGCTCGCGGCCGATACGGTTCATCACCTCGGCTTGAGGCCCATAGAACTGGTTGGCCGCCGCCTCCGTCGTATCGGCGATGAAGCCATGGACGTTGATGCTGGTCTTCAGCTTCGCTGGATCCTGCCCTGCCCGGCGCGCCGCCTCGCGGTAGAGATCGAAGAGCGGCGCAAAACGGCGCGGCTCACCGCCGATGATCGCCAGTGCCACCGGCAGGCCCAGCGCGCCGGCGCGCGCCACCGACTGCGGCGTACCGCCGACCGCAACCCACAACGGCAACGGATCCTGCAGCGGTCGCGGATAGACGCCGCGCCCGTTGATCGGCGCGCGAAGTTCACCCTTCCACTCCACAACCTCGCTGTCGCGCAGCGCCAGCAGCAGATCGAGCTTCTCCTCGAAAAGCTGGTCGTAATCTTCGAGATTATAGCCGAACAGCGGGAAGGACTCGATGAAGGAGCCACGCCCCGCCATGATTTCGGCGCGGCCGTTGGAGATCAGATCGAGCGTCGAAAACTGCTGGAAGACGCGCACCGGATCATCGGACGAGAGCACGGTGACCGCACTTGTCAGCCGGATGTTCTTCGTCTTAACGGCGGCGGCCGCCAGCGCGACCGCGGGAGCCGACGCCGCATAATCCGGCCGATGATGTTCGCCGAGCCCAAAGACGTCGAGCCCCACCTGATCGGCAAGCTCGACTTCCTCGATAAGATGCTTCAGCCGTTCGGCCGCTTCCGCGCCCTTGCTGCGGGAAGGGTTGGGATTGACGTCGGCGAATGTGTAAAGCCCCAGTTCCATCATCGGCATCCTGTTGAATTCTCGGTTGAGATAAGGATGCCGGGGATAGAGCGCAAATACAAATTCTGGAACGGAATGTTCGAGAATTTCGATAGGCGGCGTTGTGTTTCGGACGGTTAATGGACTTCATCGCGAGACGGCAAAGAGTCTTTGCGCCGTGGACACGGCGCTGCTGGATTCCTGTGACAAGCACAGGAATGAGGGAGCAAGAGGTATGCACTCTGCCACTAGTATCTGTTATCATTCAAAGCATTATCGTCATATTGGGTAGGCGATTGTTGTTGAACTCCACATACACCTAGAACTCCCTCATTCCTGTGCTTGTCACAGGAATCCAGCAGTCGCGCGTCCGCGCGACGAGAGACTCATCTTCTCACAAACCCAAAAGATGAAACGAGATATCCTCCCATTCGGGATTCTCCCTCTCGATGAGATTGAGCTTCCACTGCCGCGGCCATTTCTTGATCGTTTTCTCACGCGTGATCGCGGTCGTCAGGAGGTCGTATTCCTCGAACCACACTAAAATCTTGACGCCATATCTCGACGTAAAGCCCGGCGTCAGTTCATTCTGGTGTTCGTACAAACGCCCTGCCAGATCGCGCGTCACGCCAACATAGAGCGTGCCGTTGCGCTTCGATGCGAGAATATAGACATAGCCCATCATGGCGGAAGATTGGCACACGTCGCGCCAAACGGCACCTGGAGAGACCGCCGATCACCAATTTCGATTCCGGATCAAGCACTTCAAGGGGCGAGCGGAATCATCTCTCGAATGATTTCACACGGCAGATGACGAAAAGGGCCGCGCCGCCTCGCCCCCGCGCTCACATCTTCGCCAGCAGCTCCGCCAGTTGGTTCGCTGCCTTGCCCCATCCTTCGTGGAAGCCCATCTTCTCGTGCGCTTCCTTGTCCTCCGCGCGCCAGTGCAGCGCCTTGGCCGTATATTTCGTGCGACCGTTGCCGAGATCTTCGAGCAGGATGACGCCTGTGAAGAAAGGTTTCTCGGAAGGCACCCAGGCGCTGGTATAGGCATCGGTGAAGACGATCTTCTCGTTCTCGATGATCTCGAGATAGACGCCGCGGTTTGGGTACTGATTGCCCTCGGGGTCATGCATGACGATGACGCTGGAACCGCCGGGGCGGACGTCGAGCGTCGCTTCGGTCACACCCCAGGGACGCGGCACGAACCATTGCTTCATCAGATCAGGATCGGTCCATGCTTTGTAGATCTTCTCGCGCGGCGCATCGAATTCGCGAACGAGGACGAGTTCATGTTGCGTGCTGGCGGTCATGTCGACATCTCTCCATTTGAATGAAACCTGTTTCCTGTCAGGTTGTTACAAGGACGTGTCGAAGTTCGCCGTTCCGACAGCCCGCCGGCTTCTTCGCAATTTATTTTGCGATCGGCTGCGTGGCATCTTCCTGCATCTTGTCGATCTGTCGGCGGATATGGGCTGCCTCTGCCGCCGAATGGGCCAGTGCAATGGCGCGGTCGAAGGCTTCGCGCGCTTGGCTGGTCAAGCCAAGCTGCTTCAGCAGCCCGCCCCGCAAGCCGTGATAGTAGAAATAGCCGCCGAGTTTTTCGCCAAGCGGATCAATGAGGTCGAGCGCATCCTGCGCACCCTGGAGCTTGGAGACGACGACGGCCCGGTTGAGCGTTATGACAGGCGACGGCTGGAGACGCTCCAGCGCGCGATAGAGCAGATCGATCTCCACCCAGTCTGTATCCTCGGCACGTTTTGCGCGGGAGTGAACAGCGGCGATGGCTGCCTGAATCTGATAAGGAGCGGGCTGACGATGGCGTAGCGCCTTGTCGAGTAGCGCTAAGGCCTCGTTGATGAAGGGCCGGTTCCAGAGCGACCGATCCTGATCTTCGAGCAGCACGATCTCGTCTCCGGCGTTGAAGCGCGCCGGCCGGCGTGAGATCTGCAGGAGCATCAGCGCAAGCAGCCCCATCAACTCCGGTTCCGACGGGAAGATATGCAGCATCAACCGAGCTAGCCGGATCGCTTCGTCGCTGAAGGCTGCCGCCTCATGCCTGGGATCGGCTTGGCTGTAACCCTCGTTGAAGATCAGGTAGATCATCGTGCTGACGATCGAGAGCCGTTCGGCCCTCTCCTGCGGGCTCGGCGTTTCGAAAGGCACGCCGGCCTTGGCGACGCGCGCCTTGGCCCGGGTGATGCGTTGTTCCATAGCGCTCTCGGAAACCAGGAAGGCACGCGCGATCTGCGGCACCGAAAGGCCGGAGACGATGCGCAGCGCCAGCGCGATCTGCTGGGTCGCGGGTAGATCGGGATGGCAGCAGATGAACAGCAGCCGCAGAATGTCGTCGCGATAGTTGGAATCGTCCAGCCGCTCGACGATGTCGCTTTCGGCATCCTCGGTATCGGAGATGACGTCCTCATCCGGCAGAGCCTGGATCTTCGCCCGCTTGCGCACCGCATCGATGCCGCTGTTGCGGCCGACGAAGATGAGCCAGGCTGTGGGATCACGCGGTGGCCCTTTCTCCGGCCATGTCCGGATCGCCCTTAGACAGGCTTCCTGAAACGCCTCTTCCGCGGTATCGAGATTGCGGAAATAGCGCAGCAGCGCGCCGAGCGCCTTAGGGCGGGCCGATGCAAGCGCGAGGTCGATCCAGGCAATGTCTGTCATGATGAAGCATCTCCGGGCCTGAAGACGTAGAAAGGCCGAATTTCGTAAGAGGTGGAACCTGGATTGACGGATGAAAGCTGCTTCGAGAAGGCGATCGCCTCGTCGAGCGTTTCAAAGTCGACCACATAGAAGCCGAGAAGCGCCTCTTTCGTTTCCGCAAAAGGTCCGTCAATGACCAAAGGCTCGTCCTTGCCCTTGCGCACTGTGGTCGCAGCCGTGGTCGGCATCAGCCGGCCGACAGGGCCGAGTTTGCCGGATGCGGCAAGGGGCTCCTGCACGGCGTAGAGTTTCTCCATGACGGCAGCTTCTTCCTCCTTGCTCCAGGCGAAGACGGTTTCCTCATGGGCGTAACAAAGGATTGCATAAAGCATTGCTCACTCCTCTTTTCGAATGACGAAGGAGTAACCGCTTACCCGACAGGCCGCATCAAAAAATTATTGATGGGAAATAAAGCGCTATTGATAATAAAGGGGCGGCGACCGGAGAGGGTCACCGCCCTTTTGGGTCAGCTTGCCCAGTGCGAGCAACGAATGACGCTGCAGAAATTGCCGCGGTGGAAGTGCGGATCCTTGTCGGCCAGAACATCGGCCTTGACGTTGCCGAAGGTGGTCTCCGGCTTGTGTTTGATGCCTTCATAGAAGGTCTGAATGATTTGTTCCTTGAACTGATCGCCGCGCGGATGGGCATGCACTACCGCCTCGCGCTGCTGATCGCTGTAGTCCTTGTAGGTCAGTCCTAGCACATCCATTTCGACACCCACTGTCACCAGCGCCACGACGGGGTGCATATGCTGCGGAATGCCCGGCGTCGTATGCAGCGCGATCGCCGTCCAGACGGTGTCGATATCGGCCTGGGCAATGCCGCGGCTCTTCAGGAAATCGCGCGCCGCATTGGCGCCATCAACCTCGAAACGCTCATCCGCGCTGCTATGCTGGTGGGTGAGCCCCATGTCATGGAACATCGCGCCAGTATAAAGTAGCTCCGGATCGAAGCGGAGGCCGCGCTGTTTGCCGGCCAGCGCGCCGAAATAATAGACACGGCTGGAATGGTGGAAGAGCAGCGGCGAGGCAGTGTCTCGCACCACCTCCGTCACCTCGCGCGCCAGCTTGCTGTTAGGAATGCTGATGCCGTCGATCGTCAGGGTCATGGCTTTTTTCCTTGCGTTTGAACCTGCTTCCACATTAGAACAGGTGCATATGTCATAAATCGACGTAATACGTCATTTTCTGCCAAAACCGGTATCGACAGGACGCCGCCGTGACCAGATCGAAGACCATTGCCATTCTCGCTGTTCCGGGCGTCCAGCTTCTTGATGTCTCGGGACCGCTCGACGTCTTTGCCGAAGCCAATGTCCAGACAGGCAGGGAGGTCTATCGACCCGTGGTGATCGCCGTCGGCCATGGCCATATCCGCAGCTCCTCCGGCGTTCGGCTGGTGGCGGACTACGTCATCGGCGACAATATCGGCGCGGTGGATACGCTGCTGGTCGCCGGCTGTCCGAATGCGGCGGATATTCAACCGGATGCCGCGATGGTCGCCTGGCTGCGCTCGGCAGCGCCGGCGGCAAGGCGATACGGCTCCGTCTGCAGCGGCGCATTCCTGCTTGCCGCGACCGGCCTGCTCGACGGCCGCCGCGTCACCACCCACTGGGCTGTCGCCGACAGGTTGGCCGAAGCCTATCCTGACATCACGGTGGAGGCGGATGCCATCCATGTGAGGGATGGCCAGTTGTGGACCGCGGCCGGTGTCACAGCCGGGCTCGATCTTGCGCTGGCGCTCGTCGAGGAGGATCTTGGCCATGAGATCGCCATGAAGATAGCGGGCCAGCTCGTGATGTTCTTCAAGCGGCCGGGTGGGCAGATGCAGTTCAGCCGCAAAGGCGAGGCAGCACCTGCCGGCCGCTCGGCCCTGCAGGAGGTCCAGCGCTGGATCGCCGCCAATCCCGCGGTCAACCACAGCGTCGCGACGCTGGCGCAGCGAATGGAATTGAGCCCCCGCCACTTCGCTCGGCTGTTCCGCGACGAGGTCGGCATGACACCCGCCGCCTGGGTGGAAGCGGCGCGCATCTCCGCCGCACGGCGGCTGCTGGAAGAAGGCCATACGCCAAAGCAGGTCGCCGTCGAATGCGGCTTTGCCGATGCCGATACGCTGCGCCGAGCTTTCGCAAGGCAGATCGGTGTGACGCCTGCCGAGTATCGCAAGCGCCACGCCAAGGTGCATCTCGGCGCGCTGGAAAATGTCTGAACCCTGCCGGTAACAAAGGCCGCGCCGCGCGATTAACCACGCCGCCGGTTCTGGAGCAGATGTCACGGAGTTGCCCATTTTGCATCGGATGTGTTTGCCGCCGCACCGATCAACTCGCGGCTATCAGGACGCAAAATGAAACCGCTTGAAAGCCTGCTGTTTGCCTGCGCTGCCTTCGTTTCCCTGCATCATGCAGCATCCGCCGCGGAAAATTTCATCTACACCAGCTCCGGCGAACTCGAGGCCTCGAAGGCGCTGCTCTCGCGGCCGGATATCTCAGGCGTCCAGATCGTCTACAACTGGAAGAGCCTGGAACCGGCCAAGGGCCAATATGATTTTTCGGAGATCGAGAAGGACTTGGCACTCGCAGAAAGCCTGAACAAAAAACTCTTCATCCAGGTCCAGGATCGCTTCTTCGAGCCGAAGGCGCGCAACATTCCAGGGTACATGTTGAACGACCCGGAATATGACGGCGGTCTCACTGCCCAGTTTGACAATCCCGGCGAAAACAAGCCGGTCGGCTTCGGCTGGGTGGCGCAGCAATGGAACCCGGCCGTGCGCGAGCGTTATCAGGCGCTGCTGAAGGCGTTGGCCGAAAAGTTCGACGGCAAGGTGTACGGCGTCAACCTGCCGGAGACGGCGATGGACCTCGATCCCAAGCATGAGCCGAAAGGCTATAGCTGCGATGCCTATTTCGAGGGCGAGATGGCAAACCTCGCCTTTGCCAGGAAAGCCTTCGCCAAGTCGATGGTGGTGCAATACGTCAACTTCTGGCCCTGCGAATGGGAGAACGACCACAATTACATGGGCCGCCTCTTCGACTTCGCGGCGAAGAACAATATTGGCCTCGGCGGCCCCGATATCGTGCCGAACCGCAAGGCGCAGATGAAGAACTCCTATCCCTTCTTCAACAAGTACAAGGGCAAGCTCGCCTATGTCGGCATGGCCGTGCAGGAGCCGACGCTGACCTACAAGAACCCGGTGACGAAGAAGCCCTTCACCAAGGCCGAATTCACCGCCTTTGCTGGGGATTATCTCGGCGCGAACGTGATCTTCTGGAGCACGGCGACGCCGTGGTTGAAGAAATAGCGAACCAACTCGCGGAAACGAGCGGGCTACGACGCGGTTCTCATCGCCTTTACCCCTCGCTCAGTGTTCGCCGGACAGCATTCTTCCAGCCCTTGAGCTTTGTCGCCCGCACCTTCTCGTCCATCTCGGGCTCGAACCGCCGATCCCGTTTCCACGTCGCCGAAAAACCGTCCCGGTCCGGCCACACCCCCGCCCGGCTGCCTGCGAGCCAGGCTGCACCCAGCGCCGTCGTCTCCAGGATCACCGGGCGATCGACCGGGGCGTCAAGCAGATCGGCAAGACGCTGCATCGTCCAGTCGGAGGCGACCATGCCGCCGTCGACGCGTAGCACGGTGTCGTCGGTGCCGTTCTTCCAGTCCTTCTGCATGGCGTCGAGCAGATCGCGGGTCTGATAACAGACGGCCTCCAGCGCCGCACGGGAGAGTTCTGCCGGGCCGCTGTTGCGCGTCAGCCCGAAGATCGCACCGCGCGCCTTCGCATCCCAGTGCGGCGCGCCGAGGCCGGTGAAGGCGGGCACGAGATAAACCTCCTGCGTCGGATCGGCCTTCTCGGCGAGTTCATTCGTATCCCCGGCCTTGCCGATGATGCCGAGCCCGTCCCGCAGCCACTGCACGGCCGCACCCGCGATGAAGATCGAACCCTCCAGCGCATAGGTCGTCTCGCCGTTCAGGCGATAGGCGATGGTGGTCAGCAGCCGATTTTTGGAACGCACCATATCGGCGCCAGTGTTGAGCAGTGCGAAGCAGCCGGTGCCGTAGGTCGATTTCATCATGCCAGGCGCAAAACACGCCTGGCCAATGGTTGCCGCCTGCTGGTCGCCGGCCACGCCGAGGATCGGGATAGCAGCACCGAAAATATCAGGATCGACCGTGCCGAAATCGGCGGCGCAATCCTTGACCTCCGGCAGCATGGCGGCGGGGACCCTCAGAATATCGAGCAGATCCTCGTCCCACGCGTTTTCGGCAATGTTGTACATCAGCGTGCGCGAGGCGTTGGTGGCATCGGTGACGAAGCTCTTGCCACCCGTCAGCCGCCAGATCAGGAAGGTGTCGATCGTGCCGAAGCAGAGATCGCCCCTGGCGGCGCGCGCCCGCGCGCCCTTCACGTTAGCCAGCATCCAGGAGAGCTTGGTGCCGGAAAAATAGGGATCGAGGATCAGGCCGGTCTTCTTGGTGAACAGCCGCTCGAGATCCTGTCGTTTCAAATTGTCGCAATAGCTTGCCGTACGCCGGTCCTGCCAAACGATGGCATTCTGGATCGGCCGGCCCGTCTCGCGCTCCCAGACGACCACGGTCTCGCGCTGGTTGGTGATGCCGAGCGCTGCAACATCTTTGGCCTCGATCCCGGCATCGCGCAGCGCCATGTGGACGGTGGAGACAGCCGAATCCCAGATCTCCTCGGGATCGTGCTCGACCCAGCCGGAGCGCGGATAGATCTGAGTAAATTCCTTCTGGCCCTTGCCGGCGACATGCATGTCGCCATCGAAGACGATCGCCCGCGTCGACGTCGTTCCCTGATCGATCGCCAGAACATATCCGCTCATGAAAACCCTCCCTCAGCATGTCAATTGTCGAAGCAAATCAATAGGACACGGATGCGGGCGAGAAAAGCGAATAAAGCGGAATTGCCAGCCCGCCGGCTTTGGGCATAACTTCGCAGCCAACGCTGCAACGCAGCATCGCGATTTCAGGGAGAACAGCATGAGCAGAACAGTCGTCGTCACCGGTTCCACCAGCGGCATCGGCCTTGCGATCGCCACTGCCTTCGCCGAAACGGGCGACAACATCGTCATCAACGGTTTCGGAAAGGCAGATGAAATCAAGGCGATCGTCGAACGACTTGAATCAATGTCCAAAGGCCGGGCGCTATATCATCCGGCCGACATGACGAAGCCCGCCGAGATCGCCGACCTGATCGAAACGGCCGCCAAGACCTTCGGCGGCGTCGATGTCCTGGTCAACAATGCCGGTATCCAGCATGTCGAGAAGATCGAGGATTTCCCGATCGAGAAATGGGATCAGATCATTGCGATCAATCTGTCGAGCTCCTTTCATACCATGCGCGCCGCGATCCCGCTGATGAAGGCGAAGAAGTACGGCCGCATCATCAACATCGCCTCGGCCCACGGGCTCGTCGCCTCCCCCTTCAAATCCGCCTATGTCGCGGCCAAACATGGTATATTAGGCCTGACGAAGACGGCAGCGCTGGAGCTCGCCGAATTCGGCGTGACCGTGAACGCCATCTGCCCCGGCTACGTGCTGACACCGCTCGTCGAGAAGCAGATACCTGATACCGCCAAGGCGCGCGGCATGACCGAGGAACAAGTAAAGAGCGAGGTCATCCTCAAGGCGCAGCCGACGCATGAATTCGTCAAGGCCGAGGAAATCGGCGCACTATCACTCTATCTCGCGAGCGACGCGGCCCGGCAGGTGACCGGAACGCACATCTCGATTGACGGTGGCTGGACAGCGGCTTAACCATTTGGAAAAACAACCGGGAATATCATGAACGACAGCATCCGCTTCATTCTGAATGGCGAGGACATCGCGCTCACCGATGTCGGGCCAACCGAGACGCTTCTCGATTTTTTGCGGTTGAAGCGACGCCTGACGGGTACCAAGGAAGGATGCGCGGAAGGCGATTGCGGCGCCTGCACCGTACTCGTCGGCCGGCTGGCGGACGGCAAACTCGCCTATGAATCCGTCAATGCCTGCATCCGTTTCATGGGCTCGCTGCACGCCACCCATGTGGTAACGGTCGAGCATCTGGCCGGCAGGGACGGCGCGTTGCATCCGGTGCAGCAGGCACTGGTCGATTGCCACGGCTCGCAATGCGGCTTCTGCACCCCTGGTTTCGTCATGTCTCTTTACGGTCTCTGGCTCGCCAAGGAAAAGCCGAGCCGCCAAGAAATCGAAAAGGCACTGCAGGGCAATCTCTGTCGCTGCACGGGCTACGAGCCGATCGTCAAGGCCGCCGAGCAGGTGAGCCTGATGCGGCCGAGCACACTCTTTGACCCGCTGGAACGGACGCGTTCTGAAATCGTCTCGCGGCTTTGGGCAATGCTGGCGAGCGGCACGATCAGGATTGCGAATGGCGAAGACCGGCTGATCGTGCCGGCTTCGATGCAGGCACTGGCCGAGGTCCTTTCGCAGGAATCCGACGCGATCATCGTCGCCGGCGCGACGGATGTCGGCCTTTGGGTGACGAAGCAGATGCGCAGGCTGAGCCCGGTGGTCTTCATCAACCACCTCAGCGAACTGCAGTCGGTCAGAGAAGACGAAGACGGCGTCACTATCGGCGCCGGCGTCAGCTACACCAGGGCCTTCGAAGCAATCTCAAAGAAAATCCCGGCGCTCGGCCGGTTGATCGATCGCGTCGGCGGCGAGCAGGTGCGCAACATGGGCACGATTGGCGGCAACATCGCCAACGGCTCGCCGATCGGCGACAGCCCGCCGCCGCTGATCGCGCTCGGCGCGACGCTGACGCTGCGGTCCCTGCAAGGCCAGCGCAGAATGCCGCTCGAGGATTTCTTCATCGCCTATGGCAAGCAGGATCGGAAGCCCGGCGAATTCGTCGAGAGCGTCTTCGTGCCCTACCCGGCAGCAACCAATCGCTTTGCCGCGTACAAGATCACCAAGCGCCGCGACGAGGACATCACCGCCGTCCTCGGCGCCTTCCTGCTGACGCTCGACGCGGCCGAGATGATCACCGACATCCGCATCGCCTTCGGCGGCATGGCGGCGACGCCGAAACGCGCCCGCATCGTGGAGGCAGCACTGATCGGCAAACCATGGACGGAAGCGACGATCGAGGCAGCCCGGTCCGCATTCGACGCCGACTACCAACCGCTGACCGACTGGCGCGCCACGGCGGAATACCGCCAGCTGACGGCGAAGAACCTGTTGACGCGGTTCTATCTTGAGACGGTTGGAGCGCCGGCGGAACTGAAGCGATTCGAGGAGGTGGCGTGATGAAGATAATACATGTCAGCGCAAGCCACCCCCCTCATCCGGCTGCCGCCACCTTCTCCCCGCTGGGGAGAAGCGACTGCCGCGCCGTCTCTTTTCCCCCTTCTCTCCTCGGGGAGAAGGTGCCCGAAGGGCGGATGAGGGGGCCGCGCGGCACCACACATCCTCGCGAAGGAGGACACCGCTAATGGACAAATCCACCTTCGAAGACCGCAAGGCCATCATCGCGGGGCCGATGCACGGCTCGCTGCAGCATGATTCAGCACATAAGCATGTCACCGGAACCGCCGATTATATCGACGATATTCCCGAACCCGCAGGTCTGCTGCATGGCGCCCTCGGCCTCTCCGACCGGGCGCATGCCGAAATCCTCAGCATCGACCTTTCCGCGGTCGCCGCCTATCCCGGCGTGGTCTGGGTCTTCATCGGCAAGGACGTGCCCGGCGTCAACGACGTCAGCTCCAACGGCAGCCATGACGAGCCGCTGCTGGCCGAAACTTTAGTTCAATTCCACGGCCAGCCGATCTTTGCCGTCATCGCCGAGACGCGTGATGCCGCCCGCCGCGCCGCACGGCTGGCAAAGATCGACTATCGTGACCTGCCGCATTGGAGCGATATCGACGGCGCGCTCGCCAATGGCAGCCCGCTCGTCATCACTCCGATGACGCTGAGGCGCGGCGAGCCTGACACGGAAATGGCCAAAGCCGCCATGCGTCTGAAAGGTCAGATGCGCATCGGTGGACAGGAACATTTCTACCTCGAAGGCCATATCGCGGTGGCGATCCCCGGTGAGGATGACGAGGTCACCGTTTGGTCTTCGACGCAGCATCCGAGCGAGATCCAGCACATCGTCGGCCACGTGCTCGATATTCCTTCGAACGCCGTGACCGTCAATGTGCGCCGCATGGGCGGCGGCTTCGGCGGCAAGGAGACGCAGGGCAACCAGTTCGCGGCCCTTGCGGCGATCGCCGCCAAGAAGCTCGGCCGCGCGATCAAATTCCGTCCAGACCGCGACGAAGACATGAGTGCAACCGGCAAGCGCCATGATTTCCTCGTCGATTACGAGCTCGGCTTCGACACCGAAGGCCGCATCCATGCGGTCCACGCCACTTATGCGGCGCGCTGCGGTTTCTCCTCCGACCTCTCGGGACCGGTGACCGACCGTGCGCTCTTCCATGCAGATTCCAGCTATTTCTATCCGCATGTGCATCTGAATTCGAAGCCGCTGAAGACGCACACCGTCTCCAACACCGCCTTCCGCGGTTTCGGCGGGCCGCAGGGCATGCTCGGCGCCGAACGCTTCATCGAGGAGATCGCTTATGCCGTCGGCAAGGACCCGCTGGATGTCCGCAAGCTGAATTTCTACGGCCAGCCGGGTTCGGAGCGCACACTCACCCCCTACCATCAGGAGGTTGAGGACAATATCATCGCCCGCATCGTCGAGGAGCTGGAGGAAACGACCGAATACCGGGCGCGGCGCAACGCCATCATCGCCTTTAACCGCGACAGTCGCTACATCAGAAAAGGCATCGCGCTGACGCCGGTCAAATTCGGCATCTCCTTCACCATGACAGCCTTCAACCAGGCCGGCGCCCTCGTCCACATCTACCAGGACGGCTCGATCCACCTGAACCACGGCGGCACCGAAATGGGCCAGGGCCTCTATACCAAGGTGGCGCAAGTGCTGGCCGACAGTTTCCAGGTCGATATCGACAGGGTGAAGATCACGGCGACGACCACCGCCAAAGTGCCGAATACCTCGGCCACCGCGGCGTCCTCCGGCTCGGACCTCAACGGCATGGCCGCCTATGACGCTGCCCGACAGATTAAGGAACGGCTGGTAGCCTTCGCCGCCGAGAAATGGGATGTTGAGGCCGTCGATGTCGTCTTCCTGCCGAACCGCGTGCGCGTCGGCGAGATCGAAATCCCCTTCCCCGATTTCATCAAGCAGGCCTATTTCGCCCGCGTCCAGCTTTCCGCCGCCGGCTTCTACAAGACGCCGAAGATCCACTGGGACCGCAAGGCCGGCCGCGGCACACCCTTCTATTATTTCGCCTACGGCGCCTCCTGCACCGAGGTTTCGATCGACACGCTAACGGGCGAATATCTGATCGACCGCACCGACATCCTCCACGATGTCGGCCGCTCGCTGAATCCGGCGATCGATATGGGCCAGGTCGAAGGCGCCTTCGTGCAGGGACTGGGCTGGCTGACGACGGAAGAACTCTGGTGGGACGACAAGGGCCGGCTGCGCACCCATGCCCCCTCGACCTACAAAATCCCGCTCGCCTCCGACCGTCCGAAGATCTTCAACGTGCGCCTTGCCGAATGGTCCGAGAACACTGAGGCCACCATCGGCCGCTCCAAGGCCGTCGGCGAACCACCCTTGATGCTGGCGATCTCGGTGCTGGAAGCGCTGTCGATGGCGGTGGCAAGCGTCGCCAACTACAAGGTCTGCCCGAGGCTCGACACCCCGGCGACGCCGGAGCGGGTGCTGATGGCAGTCGAGCGGATGAAGCGGGTGTAGGAGATGGAAACGCGTCCGGCTCATTTGTTGCCCCCGACGGTTGATCGGGACGGGCAGAGAGCTTGGAGTGAGCGATACCCCCCTCTGTCCTGCCGGACATCTCCCCCACAAGGGGGGAGATCAGCAAGACGGAACGCTCTGCGCTTCGCTACCCTTCCGCTACATCACCAAAGTCCGACTCTACGCGACGACTTCTTTGTTCCGGGAAGCCGCCGCCTCATACTGATCTCCCCCCTTGTTGGGGAGATGTCCGGCAGGACAGAGGGGGGTGACACACGCCTGAACCCATCGGTCAGCCACCCATGACCGACATCCACCCCTTCCTCGCCACCCACCCAGACTGCATCCTCGTCGACATCACTGGCACACAAGGTTCCACCCCACGCGAGGCCGGTACCTTCATGCTGGTATCGCAAACCGCATTGTGGGGCACGATCGGCGGCGGGCAGTTCGAGTTCATGGCGATCGCGAATGCGCGGGACATCTTGGAGGGAACCGGCGGGGTGGCGGAGATGGATATCCCGCTCGGGCCTGATATCGGCCAGTGCTGCGGTGGGCGCACGCAGTTGCGGTTTCGCCGGGTGACGCAGGTGGTTGCTGACGAAATCGAAGCCAGGCTAACCAGTGAGATCGAGCGTCTGCCAGAGGTCTATCTTTTCGGTGCCGGCCATGTCGGCCGGGCGCTGGCAATAGCCCTTGCGCCGTTGCCGCTATCGGTGACGGTCGTCGAGACGCGGCAGGAGGAACTCGCCAACCTGCCTCCCGAGACGAAGACGCGGCTCGTGCCGATGCCGGAAGCACTGGTGAAGGCTATTCCGGCCGGCGGCGCGGTTGTCATCCTGACGCACGATCACGCGCTGGATTTCCTCGTCGCCCGCGAAGCGCTTGAAAGAACGGATCTCGCCTATGCCGGTATGATCGGCTCGGCGACCAAGCGCGCCACCTTCGCCAGCTGGCTTTCCCGCGAAGGCGGCGGTGAGCGCGGCTGGATGGAGCGGCTGACGCTGCCGATCGGCGGCGCGGCGGTCAGGGACAAGCGCCCTGAAGTGATCGCCGCAATGACCGCCGCCGAGATCCTGACGGCGCTTGGCGCCTACCGCATGCGCTCGTCTTCGTAATAGGGATCGCGCCCGTCGAGGAAGCCGAGATCGCGCTTTACGCGATCTGGCGCCGTATCGAGATCAAGGCTGGGCATGCGCCAGATCCGCGCCAGCCGGCCGCCGATGCGCCGGAAAATTCCGATGGTCGGCTGCGGCGGGCTCTGTTCGATAGCATAGCAATCCATGACATCACCTCGATGGTTTGATGGTAGGAGTTGCAGTTTGCGGCCAAAAATGCTGCAATTCCAATCGAACGACCGTCTGTTTGCATCAAGAGAACTTATCCATGAAACTGTCGAAACAATTCCCGCTGAATGCGTTGCGCGTCTTCGAGGCCGCTGCCCGGCTTGGAAGTTTCACCAAGGCAGGCAACGAGCTCGGCATGACGCAGACCGCCGTCAGCTATCAGATCAAACTGCTGGAGGAGAATGTCGGCGAGCCGCTCTTCCTGCGCCGTCCGCGCCAGATCGCATTGACAGACACCGGCGAGCGGCTGGCGCCGAAGGTAACCGAAGCTTTTGCCATGCTGCACGACGCCATGGCGACGGCGCGCGACAGCGTCGAAGGCACGCTCGCCATCAGTTCGACCCATACCTTCGCCTCGAAGTGGCTGGCGCCGCGCCTTGGCTCCTTCCACTTGAAACATCCGGCGATCGCTGTGCGCTTTCAGGCGAGTTCGGATATTATCGACTTCGGCCGCGAGCAGATCGATGTCGGCATCCGCTGGGGCGACGGCAACTGGCCGGGGCTGGCGCTGCACCGGCTGATGGGCCTGGAATTCACGCCGATGCTGAGCCCGAAGCTGGCGGAGACGGCAGGCGGCATCAAAGAACCGCGCGATCTCCTGAAGTTCGATCTCTTCGACGCCGGCGACATCTGGTGGAAACAATGGTTCGAGGCCGCCGGCATCACGGAGACGGATCTTGATCGGCGCCCGCGCAACCAGCTCGGCTCTCAGGCGGTGGAAGCCGATGCGGCGATCGCCGGCCATGGCGTCGCCATTCTCCATCCGGCCTTCTATACGGCTGAGATCGCGCTCGGCCGGCTCTATCAGCCCTTCGAACTGACCCGCAGCGACGGCAAGGCCTACTGGCTCGTCTACCCCGAAAACCGTCGCAACGTGCCCAAGATTAAGGCCTTCCGCAACTGGATCCTGGAGGAGATGAAGGCAGCCGGCAATTGATGCATGTCGCCTAAAACTATTTTTCGGACAACGACATGCCGGACCCGGTTCGTGAGCCGGGTCCGGTCTTGTGCTCCACCCTCAATATCCCATCTCCGGCGCATAAAAACAGCGCGGCGTGTCCTCATTCGGGAACAGACAGAGATGGTAGTCATTGTCGCCGGATTGCATCGCCTTCGTCATCGGCAACAGGAAGACATGAGCATGCGTGACCAGCCGATGGTCGCCCGGCAGCAGCGTCACACGATATCCGCCCGGCGTCACCGCCACGCTTTTCGAAGGGATCATCTGGCAATCGCCATTATGACTGTCGCCGTTGCAACAATAGGGGTCATAACTCCACCCCGAAGGTGCGTCGTGAGCCGTCGCCAACGACGCATACGCAATCATCACACACGTCAGAATGCTGCGCATGGGCATCTTCTCCGTCGATGAATGCGCCGCCGATGATCTAACGGTTCTTATTTTATTCCGGCGGCCCGCAAAATAACTGTAATCGAGTCGTCGTAGTTCAAGGCCTGCTGAATTAGCAGATCAAGTATAAGGCAGGGATAATACACAGCCTTCTCGGCAGCTTTTAGGCACGCGACAGCAGATCGGCGATGCGGCTGCGATCGGCAGCTTCGGCAAAACCGCCGGAAATCATCAGCGGAGCGCCGAAGATCTCGACGAGTCCGTTGCCGAGGATGAGACCTTCGCCGTCCCGGCACGCGAGAATGGGTGTTGCCGTCGTCTCGCTGTAGCGCAGCAGCGCGGAGAGATAGCCGGGATCGTCGTTCAGATGCGGGAAGAATTCGAAGGGCAGGAGATCAAGAGCCGCGCCATCCTGCACCGCATCAGGCGAACCGCCGGAAAAGAGCGCATCGACGGCGATTGTCGGCGTCATCAATATCGCCCCGGCGCTGGTTCCGATGAGAATGCCATCGTCCAGTGCCCATGAGCGCAACTTGTCCAGCATGCCGCTTTGTCGCAGCCTTCTCAGAAAATCGCCGGTATGACCGCCGGAAAGATGGATGGCGTCGCAGGAAAGCAGCCGGTTGATCTCCTCGTCGCCGGAGAGTGTGTCGAGATCGACGAAAGGATCGAGAAGAAGCCCGTACGTCATGTAACAACGCCGTTTCTCATCGAAAAACGCCCGCTGCGGGTCCGGACCGGACGCGATATAGCCGACGCGGTTCCCACGCGAGAGGATGAGCGCGGCAAGCCGGCGGTCCATCGGCGCGTTTTCGGCGATGACTTGATCGCTGTAGAGCGCGGTGATCATTCCATTGCTCCTTTGGCCGCGCCGGTCGTTGCGCGTGTGCAGTTGTTCAATCTCCTCTTCCCTCCCCGCCAAAATTTCCGCAATGTCGCGAGTCGGAGGAAGATAGGGGAACTCGATGTATGAATATGCCATAGCATGGGAATGGCTCGCCTTCGCGGCGCGTTGGTTCCATGTCATTACCGCGATCGCCTGGATCGGATCGTCCTTCTATTTCATCGCGCTCGATCTCGGACTGGTGAAACGCCCACATCTGCCACCCGGCGCCTATGGCGAGGAATGGCAGGTCCATGGCGGCGGCTTCTATCATATCCAGAAATATCTGGTGGCGCCCGCCCAGATGCCGGAGCACCTGACCTGGTTCAAATACGAGAGCTATTTCACCTGGATTTCCGGCTTCCTGATGCTGTGCATCGTCTATTACGGCGGCGCCGACCTCTTCCTGATCGATCGGCATGTGCTGGATATCAGCCCGCCCGTCGCAATCCTGATCTCGCTAGGGTCGCTTGCCCTCGGCTGGGTCGTCTACGATCTGCTCTGCAAGTCGCCGCTTGGGCGGAATACCTGGGGGCTGATGGCGGTGCTCTATGTCGTGCTCGTCTTCATGGCCTGGGGCTATACGCAGCTTTTCACCGGCCGCGCCGCATTCCTGCATCTCGGCGCCTTCACCGCGACAATCATGTCGGCCAACGTCTTCATGATCATCATTCCGAACCAGAAGATCGTCGTCGCCGACCTCATCGCCGGACGGGTTCCCGATCCCAAATATGGGCAGGTCGCCAAGCAGCGTTCGCTGCATAACAACTACCTGACGCTGCCCGTCATCTTCTTCATGCTGTCGAACCATTATCCGCTCTCCTTCGGTACGCAGTTCAACTGGGTGATCGCGGCTCTGGTCTTTCTGATGGGCGTCACCATCCGCCACTGGTTCAACACGACGCATGCCAGGAAAGGCCGGCCGACCTGGACCTGGATCGTCACCGTCATTCTCTTCATCCTGATCATCTGGCTTTCGACCGTGCCGAAGCTGCTGACCGGCGAAACGGATGCGGCAGCCGTCGCGCCCGCCTTCCAGCAATTCGCCGGCGATCCGCATTTCCCCGCCGTCAAGCAACTGGTCTCGACGCGCTGTTCCATGTGCCACGCGGCCGAGCCGGTCTATGAGGGTATCGCGCGGCCGCCCAAGGGCGTGATGCTCGAAAACGACGCGGAAATCGCCGCCCATGCCCGCGAGATCTATATACAGGCGGGCCGCAGCCATGCCATGCCGCCCGGCAACATCACCGATATCACGCCGGACGAGCGCAAGCTGCTGGTCGCCTGGTTCGAGAGCGCAGTCGAAGGCAAGCAACAATGACGACGACACTCCTGCGCGGCCGCCTGCTTTCCTTCCATCGCGCGCCGCTGAGCCTCGCCGACAGCCAAAGCTATCTTTACGAAGAGGATGGCGGCCTGCTGGTCGAAGATGGGCTGATCGCGGCGGTCGGCCCCTATGCCAACGTCAAGGCAAAAGCATCCGCGGACACGGCCGAGATCGACCACCGCCCGCATCTGATCATGCCGGGCTTCATCGACATGCACCTGCATTTTCCGCAGATGCAGGTGATTGCCTCCTACGCCGCCAACCTGCTCGAATGGCTGAATACCTATACCTTTCCCGAGGAGTGCCGTTTCGTCGAAAGCGCCCATGCCGAAAGGATCGCCACGCATTTCTACGACGAGTTGATCCGCCACGGCACGACGACGGCGGTTGCCTATTGCTCCGTGCACAAGACCTCGGCCGACGCCTTCTTTGCCGAGGCGATGAGGCGCAATATGCGCATGGTCGGCGGCAAGGTGATGATGGACCGCAATGCCCCGCAGGGCCTGCTCGACACGCCCGAGATGGGCTATGACGAGACCCGCCAAGTCATATCGGACTGGCATGGCAAGGGCCGCAACCACGTCGCCATCACCCCGCGCTTCGCCATCACCTCGACACCGGCGCAGATGGAAGCGACATCAGCGCTTGCCCGTGAATTTCCCGACCTGCACATCCAGACGCATCTTTCGGAAAACCCCGACGAGATCAAATTCACCTGCGAGCTCTATCCCGACGCGCTCGACTATACCGACATCTATGCCCGCTACGGCCTGCTCGGGCCAAAAAGCCTCTTCGGCCATTGCATACATCTGTCCGAGCGCGAGGCCGACGCGATGAGCGAGGCGGGCGCCGTCGCCGTCCACTGCCCGACCTCGAACCTTTTCCTGGGCTCAGGCCTGTTTCCGCTGAAGGCGCTGGCGCGGCGGGAAAAGCCTGTTCGCATCGGGGTAGCGACCGATATCGGCGGCGGTTCCAGCTATTCGATGCTGCGGACGATGGACGAGGCCTACAAGATCCAGCAGTTGCTCGGCGAACGGCTGAACCCGCTGGAAAGCTATTACCTGATGACGCGTGGCAATGCCGAAGCCCTGTCACTGGCGGACCGGATCGGCACACTGGAACCCGGCACCGAGGCCGATCTCGTCGTTCTCGATGCAACGGCGACACCGGCCATGGCGCTGAAGATGGAAGTGGTGAAGACGCTGCCCGAAGAACTTTTCCTGCTGCAGACGATGGGCGACGACCGAGCGATCGCCGAGACCTATGTGGCCGGCATTGCGTTGAAGAAGGAGCTTCAATGACACGCCCTGTTACTCTCGAATTCGGACCGTGAAAGCAGCCCGGCACGGCCAGTTTCCCGTAACGCTCCCGCGAAATACATGTTATGGCCGATAGTCGCATTCAGATGTGAAGGTTCGATTCATGGCCGCTCCGCTCACCATCGCTGACCTGAAAAAACTCGCACGGCGCCGTGTGCCGAAGATGTTTTTCGACTATGCGGATTCGGGTGCCTGGACGGAATCGACCTATGCAGCGAACGAGAGCGATTTCAGCCAGATCAAGCTGCGCCAGCGAGTGATGGTCGACATGACCAACCGCACACTGGCGACGACGATGATCGGCCAGAAAGTGTCGATGCCGGTGGCGCTGGCGCCAACCGGCCTGACCGGCATGCAACATGCCGATGGCGAGATGCTGGCGGCACGCGCCGCCGAGGAGTTCGGCGTTCCCTTCACGCTTTCGACGATGAGCATCTGCTCGATCGAGGACGTGGCGTCAGCGACGACGCGCCCCTTCTGGTTCCAACTCTACGTGATGAGGGACAAGGATTTCGTCGTCAACCTCATCAACCGCGCCAAGGCCGCCGGATGCTCGGCACTGGTGTTGACCGCCGATCTGCAGATCCTCGGCCAGCGGCATAAGGATCTGCGCAACGGCCTGTCGGCGCCGCCGAAATTCACCCCGAAACACGTCTGGCAGATGGCGACCCGGCCCTTCTGGTGCCTGGACATGCTGCAGACCAAGCGCCGCAACTTCGGCAATATCGTTGGCCATGCGAAAAATGTCACCAATATCGCCTCGCTCTCCGCATGGACGCACGAGCAGTTCGATCCGCGGCTGTCCTGGGCGGATGTCGCCTGGATCAAGGAACAATGGGGCGGCCCGCTGATCATCAAGGGCATACTCGATCCGGAGGATGCGAAGGCAGCCGCCGACACCGGCGCCGATGCGATCGTCGTCTCCAATCATGGCGGGCGCCAGCTTGACGGCGCCCCCTCCTCGATCAGCATGCTGCCGAAGATCGTCGATGCCGTCGGCGACCGTATCGAGATCCATCTCGACGGCGGCATCCGCTCCGGCCAGGACGTGCTGAAGGCCGTGGCACTCGGCGCCAAAGGTACCTATATCGGCCGCCCCTTCCTTTATGGTCTCGGCGCCATGGGCAAGGAAGGCGTATCGCTGGCACTCGGCATCATCCGCAAGGAGATGGACATCACCATGGCGCTCTGCGGCAAGCGCGACATCAACGATGTGAATTCTTCGATCATCGACGGCCGGCAGTAAAGCTGCCAATAGCGACGTATGTAGCAACGGCTCCCCAAATATCTCGATACTGGACGCTGCCTCAGTCCTTCTAACCGCACGTTAAGCTTAGGTTGTATTTTTAGCGCGACCTCTTGAAAGCACAAAAGCGGTGCTTTATGTTTTACCCATGGCTACCACAGGCAAGACACCGCATCCATCGCTGCTGCGCTACACGCTGACACCTGACGACAGTGCCCGGCAGGCGCTGGACGACACCATTGCCGCCTATCTCAGGATGATCGAAATCCTGACCGGCCTCGTCTCCGACAGGACCGGCGCAAATCTCGTCGTGCTGCATGACCTTGCCTATGAAACCGTCCGCGACCAGACGGGCCTGCCGGCAAGGCTGGTCACGCTCGGCCTTCGCGATTTCGCCGCCAATCGCGGCGTCACCGCCGATCCGCTGCATCTGCCGCTCGACGACAAGCTCTTCGCCATCAAAGGCCCCTCGGACCTGACGATCGCCACGGTGCACGGACGTGTTGCCGTGCCCTTCGATGTCGCGGGTTATTCACGGGGATGGGAGAGTATTTTTCCGGCCTATCTCGTTGCAGGCCAGGATCGCTACGAGATTCACATTGGCGTTACGCCGAATTCCGCTCGGATGGAGGAAAACATGACGAACGAAGGCATTCTCTCACGCATGGGCCGTCTGATCGCGGGCATCGCGAATGCGGCGATCGACAAGGCGGAAGGCGTCAACAAGATTGCCGTCATCGAACAGGCGATCCGCGAGATCGACGCAGCGGCGGATGAGGCCCGCACCGATCTCGGCAAGGCGCGTGCGGAGGAATACCGCATCCAGAGCCGCAAAGACGAAATCGTCGAAGACCTGAACGCGCTCGACCAAAAGATCCGCATCGCCGTCTCGTCTCAGCGGGATGACCTGGCAAAGGCCGGCGTTGCCCGCCAGATCGATCTCGAATCCCAGATCGCAGCGCTCGATAAGGCACTGGCCGATGCTAGGGAACAGGTGGACGAAGGCCAGAAAGCCTTGCAGGCCGTGCTCGCCACGCGCCGCGAGGCGGACGCCCGCCTTGCTGATTTCAAACGCAGTCTCGCACGGCATCCCGAACAGGCAGCGGCCGGTCACAGCCAGCCCGCACCGGGTGCAGATGCTGCGCGCGCTGCTGCGGCGGTCTCGCGGCTGACCGGAGTTCCCGCTGGCGAGCATGGCCACAGTTCCGAATTGGACGAACTCGACCGGCTGCACCGCGAACAGGCAATCGAAGCCCGGCTCGCACGCTTCAAGGCGGATAACCAATAACACGATGGCACTCCTTTTCGCCCCTGAATGTGCGCCCTTCGCCATCGCCGCAGCGATCCTTGTCGGCCTGACCGCGATCGAGATGCTCGCGATGGTCATGGGTTTTTCGATGACGGAATTCCTAGGAAAGCCAGAGGTTCATGGCCATGACGGCATTCTGGCTTATCTCTCCTGGCTCAATCTCGGCGGTGTTCCGCTACTGATTCTCATGATGCTGACGCTCGGCTTCTTCGCGATGACGGGCTTTGCGTTGCAGGCCGTCGCCAACGCCTTCTGGGCGCCGCTGCCAAGCTTGATAGCCGTCATACCTGCCGCGCTCGCAACCATCCCCATGGTCAGGGCGTCGAGCAGAACCGTGGCGCGGATCGTACCGCACGACGAAACCTATGCGGTCGATCTCGACGCCTTGCTCGGCCGGACAGCCGAGGTGTCGATCGGCCCGCTCGATCAGGGATTGCCGGGCCGCGTCCGCGTCAAGGATCAGCATGGAAACTGGCATGTGCTTCGAGCCCGAGCCGCCAAGGGCGAAGGTCCACTCGCGATCGGCGCTTTGGTTCTTCTCGTCGATCACAAGGCAAATGTGTTTATCGCCATTCCCGCGCCGGTCGACCCCACCGATGCGGACAATCAATCTTTGAGGGAGCAGCAATGATGTACGACGTTATTCTACCAGCCGGCATTGGGATTGTTCTGATCTTCGGCATCGGTTTTGTCCTCGCCTCTCTTTACACGCGCTCCAGCCGCGATGAGGCCTATGTGCGCACCGGTCTCGGCGGCCAGAAGGTCGTGCTCGACGGCGGTTCGGTCGTTCTGCCGATCTTCCATTCGACCGCCCGGGTCAACCTGAAGACGCTGCGGCTCGAGGTTCGCCGCGGTGAAGGCGATGCACTGATCACCAAGGACCGCATGCGCGTCGATATCGGCGCCGAGTTCTATGTGCGCGTGAAACCCGATGCCTCCTCGATTGCGCTTGCAGCTCAGACACTCGGCAACCGCACCAACGACGCCGAGGCTCTCCGCATCCTGATCGAGGCGAAATTCGTCGACGGCCTTCGCTCGGTGGCCGCGACGATGAATCTCGACGCGCTGCAGGAACAGCGCATGGATTTCGTCAAGGCCGTGCAGGAAGCTGTCGGCGCCGATCTCCAGTCGAACGGCCTCGAACTCGAATCCGTGTCGCTGACACGCCTCGACCAGACCGATATCAAGCATTTCAACGCCAACAACTTCTTCGACGCGCAAGGCCTTGCGGCATTGACCCGCATCACCGAGGGACGCAAGAAGGAGCGGAACGAGATCGTTCGCGACACCGAAGTCGCCATCGCCCAGAAGGATCTCGAGGCCCGCCAGCAATCGCTGACCATCGAGCGGACCAAGCGGGAAGCCGAACTCAGCCAGGAACGGGACATCGCCAACAAATCCGCGGCGACACGCGCCGAAACCGCGCAGCAGGAGCAGGCCGCAAAACGCGCCGAGGAGGAAGCCCGCATCGCTTCCGAACAGGCGATCGCCGAACGCGAGGCATCTGCCAAACAGGCTCGCGAAAGCGCCAACATCGACGCCGCCCGCGCCGTCCAGCAACGCGAAACCGAAGCCAAGCGCGACCTCCAGATCGTGGCACAGGAAAGCGCCATCGCCGTTGCCAACAAGAGCCGTGAAGAATCCGAGGCGAAGGCGGCTGCGGAAACGGCCCGCGCGCTGGCGATAGCGGCGGAGGAAAAAGTCGGCACCGCCAAGGCGATCGAGATTGCCGAACGCGAAAAGCAGATTGCCGTCATCGACGCACGCAAGAAAGCCGAGACGGAAGCGACCGCCGTCACCGTCGGCGCCGAAGCCGAAAAACAGGCGGCAAGCGACCAGGCCGAGGCCATCAAGACGCTCGCGACCGCCGAGGCGGATGCGGCGATCATCAAGGCCAAGGGCATTCTCGAAACCGGCAAGGCCGCGGCCGAGAGCGAGGCATTGCTCAACGACGCGCGCAACAAGTTGAGCTCTGCTATCATCGAGTTCGAGATCACCCGCGAACGGATCCGCATCATTCCGCAGGCGCTCGCCGAAGCGGTCAAGCCGATCGAGAAGATCTCCGACATCAGGATATTCGATACCGGCGGCATGCTCGGCCGCGGAAACGGAGCGACCGGCGGAAACGGCATCGGGCTCGGCGAAGGACTGGCCAGCCAGCTCCTCTCCTATCAGGCGAATAAACCGATCCTCGACAAATTGCTGAAGGAAGCCGGCTTCGAAGGTGACGATGCCATCTCATCCCTTCTTGGAAATCTCGATGGCGCAAAACCGGCAAGACCGGCAACGCCCGCCGCAGCCCCGGCAAGGCCGACAACACCGACCGCAACTCCGACACAAACGATCATTCCTCCGGCGCCGAAGCCGGGACCAAAGAAGGACTGACCGCCGCGCAAGCGGGTCTGGACTGGAACAGGATGATTTTAGGCCGGTCCGGCCCAAAATCCAAATCCTGTTCTAAATTAAATAGTTAGAGCATGATGTCGCCCGAAAACCGCACACACTTTTCGGCATCATGCTCTATCTCACCCAACCCGCTGCCAGCGCGCCCGCCCAGTCGGCACGGCCCCTTTCGGCGGCCAGTGCCGACATCGCCATCTGGTCATAGGCGACGGTTCGGAACTGCCATGTCCATCCGCCCGCCGCCTTTTCCAGAATGGCGTAGCTCGCCAGCGGATGGCCAGCCTCCACCCTGTGGTAATAAGGCAGTTCGTCGTCATAGGCCGGGCAGCCGACGCTGCCCGGATTGACGATCAGGCGGCCATCGGAGAGGCGCACAGCGCGGGGAATGTGGCTGTGGCCACAGAGGATCAGCGGCAGGTCAGTGCCTTCGGCCAGCGCCTCGATCGCTTCGATCGACTTCAAGAAGACGACGCCCTCCGGCGACACCGATTCCAGCCAGTAGAGATTGTCGTCCTTCGGCGTTGCGTGGCAGAGATAGACCTCGCCGCGATAGACGGTATCGAACGGCAGGCTTCGGATCCAACTAAGATGAGACGGCGACAATTGACTGTAGGCGGCCGCATCCGAAATATGCATCGCCGCCGGGTCCTGTTCGATCAGGTAGCGGTCGTGATTGCCGCGAACCGAGGTCAGGCTAAGCGGCATCAGCAAATCTGCTGTCCTGCCGGCCTCCAGCGGGCCGCTGAAGAAATCGCCGAGATTGACGATCTCATCGATCCCCTGCGCATGAATATCCGCAAGCACGGCCTCGAGCGCCAGATGGTTTCCGTGGATATCGGCAATTGCTGCAAACCGCATTTTTTAACTCCCTCGGTAGGTGGAATAGCCATAGGGCGAAATCAGCAACGGCACATGGTAGTGCGCCGTGACATCGGCAATGCCGAAGCGGATCGGCACGAGATCGAGGAAAGCGGGATGCGGCAGCGGCGTGCCGCTGGCCCTCAGATAATCGCCGGCATGGAAGACCAGTTCATAGGTGCCGGCCCGAAAATTTTCGCCAATGAGGATGGGGCCGCCGTCGACCCGGCCGTCGGCATTGGTCTCCACCGTCTTCAGATGCCTGCGAATCTCGCCGTCAAGCTGGAAAAGATCGATCCTCAAGCCCTCGGCCGGCTTGCCGAGAGCGGTGTCGAGAACATGTGTGGTCAGTCCGGTCATGGGGCTGGCTCTTTGATGATATAAGGGGTTTCGAAGAAGTATTCTTCCAGATTATTGCCCGGCCCATCACGGTCGACGACAAGGAAATCTGAGGCTTGGCCGAGCGCCATCAGCGGATGGTGCCAGACGTTGCGGCGATAGTTCACGCCCTGATCGCCGCGCGCCAGAAACACTTGCGGCCTGCCCGGGCGACCGTTCTCATCCTCGGAGACGACGACGAGAAAAGGACGGCCCGAGACCGGCGAGAAACTCTGGCTGCCGAAAGGATGGCGCTCCATCATGGTGACTTCATAGGGGAAGTTGCGCGGCTGGCCGCGAAAGAGGTTGATGATGACGCGCGCACCCTCGCCCGTCGCCTCAGTGGCGGCGAGTGCATGGAAACGCTCCGTCGTGCCGCCATTGATGAGCCGCATCGAGGCGGGATCGGCTTCGATCACCTCACCGAAGGGAGCAAAGGCGGATCTCGTAAGCGGACGGATGTCGAGATGTGGGGGCAATCGCTCACTCACCTTCGGCATGCCAGTGACGGATGGCATCGATCGCCGAAAGAAGCTCCGGCAGTGTGCGATACGTTGCCTCCCAGATGTCGGAAGGATCGAGATCGAAGACGCCGTCGAGGATACGGTTGCCCGTGCCGCAGATTTTCGTCCACGGCAGATCGGGATGCTCGGTCGCAAATTCCGGATGAGTCACCAGCAAGCGGGATGCCGCGGCACCGATGGTGAAGTGGCAAAAGGTGACCGCCTTGAAAGTGAGCTTGTCCCCGGCAAACGCCGCCCCATCCATTCCGCCGACGAAAGACAGCGCTTCGGATGCTGCCTCATACATCTCATTGAGATAGTCGATCGCGCGCCGCTCGTTCATTCGGCCTCCGGCAGCATGGTCATCAGGCGCAGCAGCGCGATCCGCTCGACTTGCGCCGTCGCGGTCGCAAATTCTTCGCCCTTGCCATTGCCGATCCGTGTTTCGAAGGCCGACAGGATATCGTCCTTGCCGAGCCCCTTGACGGCGATGATGAAGGGAAAGCCGAATTTTTCGACATAGGCCGAATTGAGTTCGGTGAAGCGGGCATGTTCGGCTGGGCTCAGGCGGTCGAGACCGGCGCCGGACTGTTCCTTCCGGCTGTCTTCGGTGAGTTCACCTGCTATCGCGAGGCGCCCGGCAAGGTCGGGATGGGCGCTGAGCACGCCGAGGCGCTCCTGCGGGCTTGCCGCCCGGAAGACAGCGGTTAGCGACGCATGCACGCCGGTCGCCGTCAGCGGCTCCGTCACGTGGCCGGCGTCATAGGCGCGCTCGGCGATGAAAGGCGAATGTTCAAAGACGCCGCCGAAGCGGGAGACGAAATCCTCGCGCGACATCATCAGAGCGCTTCCGGCTGATGGTGCTTGTGCCAATGCTCGGCGATCTCGATGCGGCGCGGAATCCAGACCTTGTCGTGCTTCAGCACATATTCGATGAAGCGCTTCAGCGCTGCCGCCCGGCCGGGACGTCCGACGAGGCGGCAATGCAAGCCGACCGACATCATCTTCGGACTGCCCGCCTTGCCTTCCTCATAAAGTGTATCGAAGGCGTCCTTCAGATAGGTGAAGAACTGATCGCCGGCATTGAAGCCCTGCGGCGTCGCAAAACGCATGTCGTTGGTTTCGAGCGTATAGGGGATGATCAGGAAGGGTTTCCCGTCGACGCCCTTCACCCAGTAAGGCAGGTCGTCGGCATAAGAATCGGAGGAATAGAGGAAACCGCCCTCCTCCTGCACCAGCCGAAGCGTATTGTCGGAAGGCTTGCCCTGATACATGCCGTAGGGCCGCTCGCCGGTAAGTTCGGTGTGCAGGCGCACGGCTTCGAGGATATGCTTGCGCTCCAATTCTTCTGGAAAATCCTTGTATTCCAGCCAGCGGTAGCCGTGGCTGGCGATCTCCCAGCCGGCCTCCTTCATCGCAGCGACGGCCTCGGGGTTGCGGGCCATCGCCAGCGTCACGCCGTAGACAGTCGCCTGCACCTTGAGATCGGTGAACATCCGCCAGAGCCGCCAGAAGCCGGCACGCGAACCATACTCATAGATCGATTCCATGTTGAGGTTGCGCTGCCCTGGCCAGGCGGCCGCACCGACGATCTCCGACAGCAGGTTTTCCGAAGCCGGGTCGCCGTCGAGGATCGAGCTTTCGCCGCCCTCCTCGTAATTGATGACGAACTGCACGGCGACGCGTGCCTCGTCCGGCCATTTCGGATCGGGCGTCAGACGCCCATAACCGACAAGATTGCGCGGATAAGTCTCGGATACCATCAAATCACCTTCTGAAAAGACGGGGAACGGTAGCATCCGCAGCCGGAATGTCGAGACGGAAACTGCTCCGCCGGATTTGCCTTTACGGCACAAGCCTTTAGCTCATCTGCCGATTCAAGCGATTTTGCGCGCGCTGACCTTGCCCATCGGATGCAGCGAATGAACGCGGAAAGGACCGCCAGTGCCCTCTTCGATCATCAGGGCAACGTTGGAAACCATGACAGGTTCGCAGAGGACAGGCTCGAAGATCCTCCGCAACACCGGCTCGATGCGCGGCATGTCGATCGCGTTGACGGGGCCTGTCACCGGCATATGGAAGCGGAACTCCTCCATCACATAGGGATTGCCCCAGCGATGCAGATTGGAAAATTGCGTCGCCGACAGCCCGTCCGGATCGCTGCGTTCAATCTCGGCCTCGCTGAGCGGTGCGCGAAAACGATCGAATTCCTGCACGATCGCCGAGGCGAGATACTGGATCTGCTCGCAGGGAGTGCTCGGCAGCAGGCTGTAGAAATTGCCGAGCGGGGCGACTTCGATACGCGGAATCCGAAAAGGAACGAAGGTTCCGGAAAAACGCATCAGGTCGCGCAGGAGTTGCGATTCGGGCATGTCGTGGGACAGATGAAAGGGCGCCTTCAAAACACCATGAAAGCCGTAGCGCCGCGGCACGGCGGTATGGAAGGCGATCTCGTGAATACCGAGGCCACGAACTGCCGGAGGCTCCATCATATCGCCCGAAAACACGTTTCGGCCAAGCCAATTGGCGGCCACGAGCGACAACGGGTCGCTCGCCGGAGGCGTGAAGCAAATGGCATAGCGCATGCAATTTCCTCCATCAAGGAAGTGAGCGCCGTTCAGATCCGACGCTGTCGATGCGCAAGCAGATAGGTGATTTGCATGACAGAATAACGAAGCAGAGCAGCGGCTAATTCACGTTTAACGTGAAGCCACCGCGATATGGCTCGAAATCGCGAAGCTTTGCGGCAGCGAAAATTCGTGAGGTTCATCGCCTGCGATACATATCGCCGCCTCCGCCAGCAGGTGCGCGAGGCCGAAACTGACCTTGAAGCCGCCGGTCAGCGCGATCAGGCGCGGATGGTCAGGGTGGCAGCCCACCATTGGATCGCGGTCGATCGCCTTCGGGCGAAGCCCCGCCCAGCGCTCGACGACCGGCGCGGAACGAAGCGCCGGCACGATCGCACGCGCCGCGTCGATCAGTGCGTCGAGCTGGGCATCGGTGGAAGTAGGATCGTCGAAACGGTTCTCGCTGGTGCTGCCGATCGCGGCATGTCCGCCCTCATGGGCCACGACATAAAGCCCATCGAGGAAGATGGTCGGCAAGGCAGGATCGATATCGGCCTTGAGCAGCGCCGCCTGCCCCTTCACAGCTTGGCCGAGTGGCTGTTTCAGCCCCGGCGTCAAGCCTTCGAGCAGTGGAAAGGACCGGTGGCCGGCGGCGATGATGCAGCGCCCGAAGGCAATGGTCTCGCCGCCGACCTCGGCAATGCCGCGTTCGGGATCAAGGCCGGTGACCCCGGCATGCTCCATGAGCCTGACATGCCTTGCCCGCCGCAGGAAGGCTGTGTGCATCGCGATCAGCAAGCGGGGCGCAACGCGGGCGGCGAGCGTGTCGTGCACGAAGCCGCTCTCGCCGGCGGACGCCTCGATCCAGCCGTCGACCGGCGGCCTGTCAAGCACATACCACTGGAAACGGCGGTCGCCTGATCGCCAATGGTGTTCGGCGTCCTCGAAATGGCCGCGCGCTATTTTGTTGAGATGCGGCTTCGGCAGCGGGATCAGCCGTCCGGAACGGCGGTAGCCAGCGGAAAGTCCGGTCTCGGCTTCGAGCGCGGCGATCTCGGCTTCGAGCGAGACCAGCGCATCGAACTGGAACTGCTTCTTCTCCGACCACTGGTCCGGCATGTGTGGCATCAGCGCGCCGAGCACGCCGCCGCTTGCACCTTCGCCCAACCTGCCGGCGTCGGCAATAACGGCACGGATGCCCCGGCGCTCGGCATGGACGGCCGCCCAGAGTCCCATGATACCGCCGCCGACGATCAGCAATTCTGAGGACGATTGACCTGAGACCGGCTGAGGATTATCGGCTTTTTCCATGACAGACGTGAACCCCGATCAGATTGGCGCGGGCGCGCCGCAGCCGCTCGAATGGCGCGACGGCGATATGCCCTATTCCACCGCCTTTGGCGATCATTTTTATTGCCAGACCGATGGGCGGTTGGAATGCGGCCATGTTTTTCTCGCCGGCAATGGCCTGCCAGAGCGCTGGAACGGGCGGCAGAGATTCCGGATCGGAGAACTCGGCTTCGGCACCGGTCTGAACTTCGCTGAGACCTGGCGGCAATGGAAGCTCCACCGTGCAGACGGCCAGCAGCTACATTTTACCTCCTTCGAACTGCACCCGATGCGCGGTGAAGAAATCGGCCGGGCGCTATCGCACTGGCCGGAGATCGACGCCGAACGTCAGGTGCTGACGGCGGCCTGGCCGGAAATACCGGCCGGTATCGTGCGCCTCGATCTCGATGCCCAGACGACGCTCAGCGTCGTATGCGGCTATGCCTTGGACGGCGTCGCGGCAGCCGAAGACGACTTCGACGCCTGGTATCTCGACGGCTTCGCCCCGTCGCGCAATAGCGATATGTGGTCGCAGGAACTGATGCGGCTCGTCTGTGAGAAAAGCGCAGCCGGCGGCACTTTCGCCACCTATGCAGCGGCCGGCTTCGTGCGCCGCAATCTCATCGCCGCGGGCTTCGCCGTCGAGCGCCGCAGGGGCTTTGCTGGCAAGCGCGAAATGCTCTGCGGCGTCAAGTAATCTCGGCAAGTACGATCGATTCAAGCGGCTGCATTGCTAACAGTTATCACCTCGTGCGATAATCGCCCGAGAGGAACCAATATGGCCAGCAGCGCGAATCTTGGACAGCAACTCGAAAACTATGTGAACGAACTCGTGAAATCGGGTCGTTACAACTCTCGCAGCGAAGTTCTGCGGGAAGGTGTTCGGCTTGTCGAGGAGCGGGAAAAACGGCTGATGGCGCTCGATCTGGCGATCGGCCAGGGGATCGCCGACGCGGAATCAGGCCGCTTCAAGCCCATCAGCGATGTCGCCGCGCGCCTTTCAGGCAAATATGACGATCGTTCGTGATCGTCCTCATTACCGCGCAGGCGGAGGCGGATCTCGAACGTATTGGCGACTATATCGCTGAGGTCGATCCGCAGCGGGCGGCAAGCTTCATTCACGAACTGCTGGCACGGTGTGAGCGTCTGGCGCAAATGCCAAACGGTTTTTCATTGGTTCCACGCTACGAACATACCGCCGTTCGCCGCCGTCCTTACGGCAGCTATTTGATCTTTTATCGTGTCGGCGAGGATCGTATCGAGATCCTGCATATCCTCAACGGCGCTCAGGATTTCGAGAGCATCCTGTTTCCCGAAGGTTCAGATCAGTAGCTTGTGCGCTCCGGCTGCTGCTCGCTCGTTCCCAGCCACTGGCGGATTTTTTCCTCGAGCAGTTCGGGGCTAATCGGCTTCGACATGTAGTCGTCCATGCCGGCATCGAGGCAGAGCTCGCGGTCACTTTCGAGCGCATGGGCGGTGACGCCGATGATCGGCACCCGGTGGCCGTGCCCCTTTTCCCTTTCGCGGATCGTCTGGGTCGCCTGATGGCCGTTCATGACGGGCATCGAGACGTCCATCATGATGATGCGCGGCGTATACCGCTCCCAGGCGGCGACCGCCTCCTCGCCATTCTCGACGACGAGGAAGGAGAGGCCTGTTCCCTGCAGGATCTGCGTGAAGACGATCTGGTTGACCTCGTTGTCCTCGGCAACGAGCACGTCGACGAATTCAGCGGCGCGTTTCTGCGGCACGGGCGCTGGCGCCGGCACGATCGCTTCCGTCTGCAGCCGGGCGATCTCGGCCTCGGAGACCTGCTTGACGCGGCTGGCGCGCACCACCTCGACGACGGTGTTGCGCAGCACGTTGGCGCGCGCCGGCTTCATCAGATGCGCGTGGCCATTCAGTGCTGCGAATTCCTTTTCTGTGCCCGAAATATCCATCGACGTCAGGAAGATGATCGGCAATTCGACGAAGCGGGGATCGGCGCGCAGCTGGCGCGCGACATCGGCGCCGTTCATATCAGGCATGTGATAGTCGAGCACGACAGCGTCGACGGTAACGCCGAGATCGGCCGCCGCCTCCAGGATCGCAAGCCCGGTGCCGCCGCCTTCGGCGGCCACGCCGTCAAAGCCCCAGAGCGAAAGCTGCTCGGTGAGGATTCGCCGGTTTACTTCATTGTCATCGACGACGAGGATACGCGCACCCTGCACGTTGATCGGCAACGGCTTCGGCTCAAGGCGGGCGGCCGCCACCGCAAACGGCAGGTTGATGGTGAAGACAGAGCCCTTGCCCCATTCACTTTCGACGTTGAGATAACCGCCGAAAAGGTCGACGAGCCCGGCGGTGATCGCAAGACCGAGGCCGGTTCCTTCATGTCGCCGGGTCGATGAGGCGTCCACCTGCGAGAATTTGTCGAAGACCGATTCAAGCTTCTCCGGCGGGATGCCGATCCCGGTATCCTCGATGCGGATGCTCGCCATGATCTCGCCGCCGGCGGCCGGCTGGAAGCCGACATCGACGAAGACATGGCCCCGCTCGGTGAACTTGACGGCGTTGCCGACAAGATTGGTAACGATCTGGCGGAAACGCCCGGCGTCGCCGATTACGGCGGCGGGCAGATCGGGTGCAGCCCGCACCAGGAGCTCGATGTTCTTCTCGGCAGCGTGCGAGGACAAGAGCGTCGCCACGTCCTCTACCGCTTCGGTGATATCGAAAGCAGCTTTGCGCAGTTTCATCTGCCCGGCGTCGATCTTCGAAAAATCGAGGATGTCGTTGATGATCGTCAGCAGCGCGTTGCCCGACTTGACGATGATGTCGACGAAGGTCTTCTGGCGGGTGTCGAGATTAGTCTTGGCAAGCAGCTCCGCCATCCCAAGCACGCCGTTCATCGGCGTGCGGATCTCATGGCTCATATTGGCAAGGAATTCGGATTTGGCGCGGTCGGCAGCCTCGGCGCGCGACAGCAGCTGGCGCAACTCCTCCTCGCGGCTCTTGAGTTCGGTGACGTCAGTAAAAAGCGCCACCCAGTGCTGCCCCTTGCTGACCGTCGCATCCATGTTCACCCAGCGCTCGCCGCCGACATGGAAGACGGTGGAAATCGGCAGCCTGGCCGCGATATTGTCACGCCAACCCTGCAGGATTTCGCCGGCGGCATCGTGGAAATCGCCACGCGCCGCGCAAAATTCGAACATGCCGATCCAGCCCTCGCCGGGCTCGAGATAGGTGGCCGGAATCTGCAAGATGTCAGAAAGCGCCTCGTTGGACATCTTGATGATGCCGTCCTGAACAACGGCTAGGCCCTGCGGCATGGCATGGGTCGCATCGCGCATCATTTCGCCGAGCCGCTCCAGCGCGGCACGGGCCTCGTGGATCTCCTTTTCCCGCTCACGCACGGCCGTGATGTCGGCATAGGTCAGCAGGATCCGGTCGTTCGAGATACGGCGGCTATCGAAGATGACGGATTTGCCGCCCGCCCAGCCGAGCTCAATCGGCTCGGGCTCCTCGGTCTCGAACAGATGCTTGCGGAAATCGTAGATCTCCTCGGGCGTCTGAGTGCCGTCGTAACGACCGAGCTCATAATTGCGGCGGATGACGTCGATGAACGGGCGGCCGTCGAAGGGATCGTCGAGTGGCAGCTCCCAGATGCCGTAGAACTCGTCGTTGACGTAGAGGATCCGGTGGTCGTTATCGAGGATCAGCACGCCGACCGGCAGCGAGCGCAGGATATTCTCGATATCCCGGTGCAGCACCTCTTTGTGTTTCTGCGCTTCGATCAGCGCCTTCTCTCGGTCCTTGAGTGGCGAGATGTCCGAAAAAGAGCCGACGACATAGGGCCGTCCGTCCGCTGTCACGACGCGATTGACGCGCGAAAGGACGGAATAGATGTGGCCGTCCTTGCTCGGCAACAGGCTTTCGATTTCCTTAGACGTGCCGCCTTCCAGCGCCAGCAGGTTTTCCTGATAGATCGCCTCGCCGCCGTCCAGCCCGAACATTTCATGTTCGGTCAGCCCCAACACCCGGGAACGGCTATGGCCGCTGAAGGTCTCGTAATACTGGTTGGCATAGACGAGGCGATGCTTCTCGTCGCGCACGAAGGCTGCCACCGGCAGGTCCTCCAGAATGGTGCGCAGCAGGTCGAGTTCATTGACGCTCTCGTGCCAGGCCGCGTCGCTGACAGCCGCAGGCTTTGCGTCGTTGCGATAGGCGGCATTGACGACCAGGGGGCGGCCATCCCCCGCAAAGATGCCAATCGGATAGTCGAGCTGTTCCAGTGCCTCGCGCACACGAGCGAAATCGGCAGCGACGCCGGCGTCGCCCGTCATGCCAGGATCGCTAGCGATCCCTGGATCGCCGATCGCCCGGCGCGTCGGTTCGCGCACTTCAAAAATGCCGAGCACGTAGGCCCGATCCAGCGATGGCGAGAAGCTTTCGATCTGGATGCGTTCATGACTGAGGCCCGCCGCATCGAAGCAGATGGCGTTTTCCTCGGTGCCGAACACCAGCGCTCGGCGTTCCTTATCCTCACGATCCTCTTCCTCGGGGCGATCGAGGAGCTCGCGGCTGCGCCCGCCGATGAAATCGGAAATCTCGCGGCCCAGAAAACGGGCATAGGCCTCGTTGACGGCGACATAACGCAGCTCGCTGTTCTTGACATAGGCCGGGGTATCCAGATCAGCGATCCGGCGGCAAGCCAACTCAAGAAGTTCCCCGGCTGATTTCAAAAAATATCGCTCCCGCAATGAATGAAATATCGACTAGAAAAACTATAACGCCAAGGCTTTTAACAAGGTTTTAACCATAAATTTCGACAGCGGAATTTTAGGAGCCAGCTCACCAAGCTGAAGACAATTCGAGATTACCAGCCCCGGCTTGCACGAGACTGAAAGGACGCCCGCCATAATTCCTTTCGATGTCGGGATCCGTTGAAATCATGACGAAAATTTAATGCCAAAACCGCTTGCGCGGCCATTGCGCCGCCGCGATCCGGGCCGAGTCTCCGGCATGGCTTTATGGAAGCCATACCCATGAAAGGAAAATACCATGTCCGTTCTTCATAAGACCATGGCGACGGGCCTGATCGCGCTGACCTTTGCCGGCGCCTCGCTCGCCACCGCCACCACCGCCGATGCCCATCCACGCGATGCCTTCTGGGGCGGCGTTGCCGCCGGCGTCGTCGGTGGCGCCCTGCTGTCGGAGGCAGCCCGTCCCGCCTACCCAGTCTATCCGGCCTATCCCGCTTACCGCCCTTACCCCGTTTACCGTACCTATTACCGGCCGGACTATTGCCACTTCGAATGGTTGCACGACGATTGGGGCAATCCCCATCGCGTCAAAGTCTGCCAGCGATAGCGAAAACCGCATCCGGCGCCGCTTGACCCTCCCGGCGGCGCCTACCCAGTGCCCTCAACGGCGACCAAATGAAACTGGCGGATTTCCATCCGCCAGATCAAAGCTGAGCAGATCGCATTTTCAACCGTTACGGAGAAAGCTCCTCCAACACGCGGTCCTTGGTTTCGACCGCAAACAACATCGTGACGATTGCACCGACAATCAGAATGGCTGCGAAGCTCGCAAAGACATACTGGATGCCCATGGAAGACATCACCGTGCCGACGAGGATCGGGCCGGCCGATGATCCCAGGCGAAGCCAGGCACTGCCGGTTCCGGTTCCCAAAGCCCTGAGGCGTGTCGGGTAGATCTCTGCCGAGTACAGGTAAAGGGAGAATGTGACGGTCTGGACGATCGCATAAGCGAGACCGGCTAGAACCAAAACCTGGATAGGAGAGGTCGCGCCGAGCCATGCGAGAGCCAGCAGCGGAAGGGGAGCGAGAAGCAGCGCACCGGTGTACCAGCGCTTGCGTCCCACTTTGTCGATGAGCAGCGCGCAGATGACGGCGGCGATCACGCCGCCGACCGACGTCAGGAAACCATAGAAGATGCTGGTTTGAAGCGGCAGGTTGAAAACCTGTCGATACAGGGTCGGCAGCCAGGTGATCGTACCGTTGGCGACCGTATAGGCGGTAAACCACATGACCCAGATGGAAAGTGTCCGCTTCAAGTAAATGCCCTGGAAGAGTTCGCGCCAGTCCGACTGGCGGCGGACCGGCGCCTGGATGAGCTTCGGTTCGGGCAATTCCTTGCCGGCTGCACGAGCACTTTCTTCCATGCGGGTAACGATAGCGTTTGCTTCGCCATAGCGGCCGTTGGCAGCTAGCCAACGCGGTGATTCCTTCAGGAACCAGCGTAGAGGAATCATGATAAGTGCGGGAACGAGACCGACGACGAACATCGCCTTCCAGCCGTAAACCGGTACCATGAAGTAGCCGATCAGCCCGGCGCCGACGAGGCCCAGCAGGAACATGACCTCATAGAGGAGGAAGAACTTGCCGCGCCCCTTCGATCCGATCAACTCGTTGATATAGGCGCTGGCGACTGGGACCTCGCCGCCGGTGCCGATCCCCTGGGCGAAACGGAAGGCCATCATCATGCCGGCCCCGGCAGCAAACAGGCATGCGACATCCATGCTGACGAAGAGCAGGATGGTGAACAGAAGAACTTTCAGCCGGCCAACCTTCTCGGCGAGCCAGCCAAACAGGATCGCACCGATCAACTGCCCCAGATAGCCCATCGACAGGATCATGCCGGTCTGCGAGGGGGTCAGACCCCACTCGCGCACGAGGACGGGCATGGCATAAGCGATGGCGATGACCGTGTAGCCGTCGAAGAACGTTGCGGCGCCGACGATATTGCGCGCCCAAAATACCTCACGGGTGATGGGAAGGCGCTCCAGACGAGCGCTGATTTCGGCCTGACGATCAGCGGCATTCGCCGTCTCAGCCGGCATAGGCTGCATGACATTCATTGGTTCCTCCTTCTCGCCCCGTGGCCTACTACTCTCCCGGCCAGGGGCGCTCCTGCTTGATGGTTGCTACTGCGTGTCAGTTCGTCCTGTCAGGGCAATGGCCTTCAAAGCTATTAAGCCTGACTCGGCGGGTTCCCATGGTTTCCTCCCATCGGAATGCGCCCCTGCGACCTGCGCAGGGGCGTCAAAGAGGTCACTCGGCAGCCAGCAACTGGTCAACGCGGCCAATTCCGGCGGCGTCGAAGGCGGCGAAGATCTCTGCTTCGGCCTTTTCGCCAAGGTTCTTCAGCGGCTCGCGGATCGTAGCGTGGTCAAGGATACCGCGGTGCACGAGTCCAAGTTTCAGGGCCACGGTGCCTTCCATGTGAGAGCCGCGGTGATAGACGGCACGCGTCACCGGAAGAAGGCGCTCGAAGATCTTGCGCGCTTCCGGATAGTCCTGCGCCTTGCCGGCTTTGATCAGGTCGATGAGCAGCTCCGGCGCAATATTGCCATAACCGACGAGCAGACCGTCGACATCGAACATGGTCGGCAGCAGCCATTCATCGTGGCAGCTCAGAACCTGCAGCTTTGGATTGGCCTTCTTCAGCTCTGGAATTTCGACATACCAGCGCTTCATATTGCGCACGCCGTTCTTGGTGGCGACGACGCCTTCCTGTGTGGCAATCGCAAGCTGTGTTTCGAGATCGTATGATGCTTTGGTGGCGTCGGGATACTGGAACAGGATGCACTGGAGGCCAGACTCCTGCCAGATTGCCTTGTAGCGATCCTGGGGCGCTCCCTTCTGAAAGCCGAAACGCAGCCAGCCGTGGTTCGGATAGACGAGTGCGCCGGTGGCACCCGCAGCCTTGCATTTCCTCGCCTCTTCAGCGGCGACCTTCGTGCCTTCACCGGTAATCCCGGCAATGATCGGAACGGCACCGTCGACAGCTTCGACATAGGTGCGGATGAGAGCAAGGCGCTCCTCTTCCGTGAGGAAGGTGCCTTCGCCGGCATGGCCGAGGATGACGAGGCTTTTGACGCCTTCCATCGAAACTAGCCATTTGGCGAGTTTGGCGTTGGCTTTGTGATCAACTTCACCGTCGCGGGTGAAAGCGGTAACGGGGGCCGGGCTCAGCCCGCGCATATCCATCGGTTGCATATTGGTCTCCTCCTTCGTGCGATCGCGGTTCACTCGCGACCGATATAGGATCGTTTACGGGAACGTTCCCAATATCGTTCTCGAATTCTCTGGAGTCAATATCTTTTTTGGTGCATGCTCAGAATGGCGACGGCCGATTGCCGACTCGAATGGAAAAGGCTCAATGAGTTCAAAGACGGATGAAGTTCCGGGACAGACCCGCGTCACTATTCACGGCGTCGCTGCCGCAGCCGGTGTCTCCAAATCTACCGTGTCCCGCATACTGGACGAGAGGCTTCCCCGCTCCGACAGCGAGACAGCGCGTCGCGTGCGCAAGGTTGCCGAAGAGCTCGGATACGTTCGGGATGTTTCCGCAGCGAGCCTCAGGCGCGGCAACACGATGACAATCGGGGTGATCGTGCCCAGGCTGACGGATACGGTCATGGCCATGCTTTATGAAGCACTGGCCAAGGCCTGCAGCCGTAGCGGCCGCTTCGCGATTGTCGCAACGACCGACGACAAGCCAAAGGCAGACCGGCTTGCGGCCGAGTCTCTGCTGAAACGCGGCGTCGATGGTCTGATTCTTTCGACAGCGCGGGAAGACGATGACTTTCCGGACGAGCTGGCAAAACGCGGTATTCCTTATGTCCTGGCACTCCGGACGGATGGCCACAGCCTCTCGTCGGTCGGCGATGACAGGCTCGGTGGGTACCTCGCCGCCCGCCACCTCCTCGATCTCGGCCATCGCAGAATTGGCGTCATCGCCGGTCCATCCTATGCCTCCAGTTCGCGGGGACGCGTGGAGGGTTTCCGCCACGCCTTGGAAGAGGCCGGACTGAATGCAGATCCCTCATACATCATTCCCTCGACATTCGGCATCGAGTCCGGTGCGGTGGCCGTCGAAACCCTGATGCATCTTAATCCCCGCCCAACCGCTATTTTCGCCGTCAACGACAATACCGCTATCGGCGCGTTGTCGGGACTGACGAAACTTGGTCTTTCCGTGCCGCAGGACATCTCGATCGTAGGCTATAACGACATTCCGATTGTCGGCCACCTCCCTACGCCGCTCACGACGTTGCGGGTGCCGTTTGAGCAAATTGCAGCAAACGCTCTCGATCTTCTTGCCGGCGACAACAGTCCCGCCGACGAGCGTATTCGGATCTCGGCCCCCACACTTATTCCAAGGAAATCGACGGCACCGCTACGCTAACTCGCGCCACACGCACACCTCCGCTATCTGCACACGATTGCTCGAGCGGGTGCGATCACTCTATTCTCCGATAGCAAATCGCCAGATGTTTCGCAGACCATGTTGCCCTTATGCGGCCGGCATGCGGCGGCCGCATAGAGAGGAAGGACCAGCATGCCGGAACCGCTCAAGAACCTGCTGCATGAGGCATTGGTCGGCGATATGGCCGATCGCATTGCCGGCAACGCGCCAACTTTCGATAAAAAACGCTTCGTGATGCTGGCGACCGATGGCCTCGGAGCGCTGGAGCTGATGGAGCGCTCGGCGCTTATCCGCGACGCGCTGTTTGCCACGCTTCCCGGTGATTTCCGGGAGGCCGCAGCCATTTTCAAGGCCAGCCTGCCCACTGCCGGGAGTCCGGGGCTCTCCGGCTGGATGCTGCTGCCGATCAATCAGTTCATCGCCGCACGCGGCCTTGATCATTTCGATCTGGGGCTCGAGCTCCTGAAGGCGCTGACGCCGCATTTCACCGCCGAATTCGGTATCCGCCCCTTCATCCACCGCGACCAGCAGCGCGCGCTGGCCATCATTTCCGGCTGGGTCGACGATCCCGACCAGCATGTACGCCGGCTGGCGAGCGAGGGAACGCGGCCGCGCCTGCCCTGGGCGATGCGCCTGCCGCAGCTCGTCAAGGATCCGGCTCCGATCCTGCCCATCCTGACCGCGCTGATGGATGATCCGGAGGATTATGTGCGCCGCTCCGTGGCCAACAGCCTGAACGACGTCGCCAAGGACCACCCGGATCTGGTCGCCGCGTTCATCGCCAGTCATATCGAAGGCGCTTCGCCCGAACGCCGCTGGCTGCTGAAACATGCCTCACGCACGCTGATGAAGAACGGCCACGCGCAGGCGCTCGCCAATTTCGGCTTCGCGGCCAGCGATTCGCTCGAATGCGAACTGCGGCTCGTAAACGGCGAGGTGATGTTCGGCGAAGGGCTGGATTTCGAAATCCGGGTGACGAATGCAGGCGAGCGAGCGCAGTCGCTGATGATCGACTACGCCGTTCACCATGTGAAGAGCGACGGTTCGCTCTCACCCAAGGTGTTCAAGTGCAAGGCGATCTTGCTCGCTCCGGGGCAAAGCCATACAATTGAGCGTCGTCACGCCATGCGGCCAATCACGACGCGGCGCTATTATCCAGGCGAACATCGCATCGCCATCCTCGTCAACGGCGCAGAGACAGCATCGCAAAGCTTCGTCCTCGTCATGCCCTCACCTGACCAAGGCTGAGGCTTTCTTGTGCACCGCACTTGACTTTCCACGCGAACTAGCCCAAATGCGGGTCAGCTTTCACCCTTCCGGCCGCCGCGTGAGCGTGCCCCTGCTGAAAAATACAGATGCAGGAAGAAGGGACAAAAGCGCATTTCGATAGAGCGCCGCACTCCCATGAGCGGCCAGAAGCGCTGGAAAGCTTTTTCCAACTCACAAGTTCCCACTTCACGCGGGGTTCTTGACGCCAGAATGAAACCGGATCGCATGGTGCGTTCCGGCGATAGTCATTGTGGCGCCCCGAAAGGTTATACCTTGACTAATTTTGAATCGCTTGGTGTCTCCAAGCCGATCGTCGCTACTTTGTTCCAGCTCGGCATCGAAACGCCGACGCCCATCCAGGAACATTCAATTCCTCTCCTCCTCGAAGGCCGCGACCTGATCGGCCTTGCCCAGACCGGCACCGGCAAGACCGCCGCTTTCGGCCTGCCGCTTATCGAAAAGCTGCTCGCCGATGAACGCCGCCCCGACAACCGCACGACGCGCACGCTGATCCTTGCGCCGACCCGCGAACTGGTGAACCAGATCGCCGAGAGCCTGAAGAAGTTCATCCGCAAGTCGTCGCTGCGCATCAATGTCGTCGTCGGCGGCGTCTCGATCAACAAGCAGCAGCTTCAGCTTGAAAAGGGCACAGACATTCTCGTCGCCACGCCCGGCCGCCTGCTCGACCTCATCAATCGCCGCGCGATCACGCTGACTGCCGTTCGCTATCTCGTGCTCGACGAAGCCGACCAGATGCTCGACCTCGGCTTCGTCCACGATCTGCGCAAGATCGCCAAGATGGTGCCGAAAAAGCGTCAGACCATGCTGTTCTCGGCGACCATGCCGAAGGCGATCGCCGATCTTGCCGGCGAATATCTCGTCGATCCCGTCAAGGTCGAAGTCACGCCTCCAGGTAAGGCTGCCGACAAGGTCGAGCAGTACGTTCATTTCGTCGCCGGCAAGAACGACAAGACGGAGCTGCTGCGCAAGTCGCTGACCGAAAACCCCGATGGCCGCGCCATGGTCTTCCTGCGCACCAAGCATGGTGCCGAGAAGCTGATGAAGCATCTCGAAAACATCGGCTATTCCGTCGCCTCGATCCACGGCAACAAGAGCCAGGGTCAGCGCGAGCGGGCGCTGAAGGCCTTCCGCGACGGCAGCATCAAGACGCTGATCGCCACCGACGTCGCCGCCCGCGGCATCGACATTCCGGCCGTCAGCCACGTCTACAACTACGACCTGCCTGAAGTGCCCGACGCCTATGTGCATCGCATCGGCCGCACGGCGCGTGCCGGCCGCGACGGCATCGCCATCGCTTTCTGCGCTCCCGACGAAGCCAAGCTGCTGCGTGATATCGAGCGCCTGATGGGCATCGACATCACTGTCGCAAGCGGCGAAGCGCCGGCAAACATCAGCGGCGGCCCCCGTCGCGCCAACGGCAACGGCAACAACCGCAATCGCAATGGCGGCCAGGGTCGCGAAGGTCAGGGTCGTGGCGAAGGCCGTGGCGACCAGAATCGCTCCGAGCATCGCGGCAACCGTCAGGAACGCCGCCCGCGCCGCGAAGGTGAAGGCAGCGAAGTCCGCGCCGGCGGCGAGGAGCGTCGTCCGCGTCCGGAACGCCAGACCAGCCGCAACGAGGATTTCCGCGGTCAGCGCCGCGGTGAAACGACGCCGGATCTCGGCCCCGACAACGATCTGGCCTCGACCTCCGATTTCCGCGCCTCTGCAAAGCCGCAGCGTCCGGCCCATCACGGCGCCCATGCCAATGGTGAGCCGAGCGGTCATCACCGCGGCAACAGCCGCCATGCCCACGGCCGCCCGGCCCGCAAGCACGGCGAGGACCGCGGCCCGCAGCAGGCCCAGGCCGGCGAACCACGCCGCGACGGCAACGGCGGCAACCACCGCGGTGGCTCCCGCAACGGCGGCGGCCAGCGCCGCGAACGCGCCTGATCGTTGAAAGATTGAAAGGCAAAAAGGCCGGGGATCTCCGGCCTTTTTATTATCTAGCGCATCGTGCTTTGGGCGTCCGAAAGGACGCGCGGCGCTCTAAACCTCCGCAGGCCTATGCTCGCTGGACGCCCTGCGGTTCGTGAGATAGACGCCTGTCACGACCACCACGGTGCCGACGATCAGCGGCAGGGTCAGCGGTTCCCCGAAGGCGATGAAGGCTTCGAGAGCAACCGCTGGCGGCATCAGATAGATCAGCGAGGCGGCGCGTGACACCTGACCCCGGCGGATCAGATAGAGCAGCAGCCCGACGCCGCCCATCGACAGGCCGAAGACCGACCAAGCAAGCGCACCATAGGCCTGCGCGGCGCCGTCGAAATGCTGATGCTCGAAGATCAGCGACAGCGGCAGGGTGAGGATCAGCGCGCCGATATATTGCAAGGTCGCGATGGTTCTGAGGTCGCCGGATTGCAGGTGTTTCTTCTGATAGAGCGTGCCGTAGGTGACGGACGCCATGGCGACGAGGTTGATCGCCAGAGGCAGGGCGGCATGCGTGAGATCGGCGGTCGCCGGATCGAGCAGCTTCGGCGAAATGGCGATGGCAATGCCGATGAAGCCGAGGGCAAGGCCGAGTTTCTGTGCCTGCTGCAGCCGCTCGCCGATGAGGAAGGGAGCTGCCATTGCCGTCAGCAGCGGCTGCAGCGCCGCGATGATGCCCGATATGCCGGCCGGCACGCCATTGGCGATCGCCCACCAGAGACCGGCGAGATAGAAACCATGAAGGAAGAAGCCGGAATAGACGGCGCGCAGCGCCCTCGCCCGGCTGGGCCATTGCGCCCGCACCACAAGGCAGAGTGCCAGGAATGCCGCCGCCGACAGCGCATAACGTATCGAAAGAAAGGTGAAGGGCTCGGAATGCAGCGAGGCATATTTCGCCACCACCCAGCCCGTAGACCAGAGCAGGACGAAAACGGCGGGGGCAAGGCGATCGAGGGACATGGGGCGCGCGGCTCGACAGAGGAGGGTTCGCCGTGCTGATAGCCCCACCCGGCGGCTGTAGTCAAAAGCGAAGGGTTGATGCTTATTTGAAATTTCACTGATGCAGAGACCGATGGCGGTTCGGCAAGGGGCGGCGAGCCTCGCACACATGACCATATTCGATCGCCTTGACAGAACGAAAAACGGTCACATGCTCAGATTTTGCGCAGACACCTTGGATGAATATCCGCCATGCCGCAGCGCATCACTTTAAATGCCCAGATTTTCACCCGTTTCCCGCAGCGCAAAATCTTTTCCCTGAACTGCGCATGGTTCTTGCATTGCCATTTGCGTTGTATTCAAATGAACAAAAAGGGGAGCCGCGCTTTTGGCATTTGATGAAATGATTACCGGGGACGAAAGCCCTCGCCCGCCTTACGACAAATACTTCGAGTGGTACAACAGCCAAGACCGGGCGCATCTGATTGCCAAGTCCCGCGATGCGGAAAACATCTTCCGGAAGACCGGCATCACCTTCGCGGTCTACGGCCATGCCGACAGTTCCGAAAAGCTCATCCCCTTCGACATCATTCCCCGCATCATCTCCGCCCGCGAATGGCGCAAGCTCGCCCAAGGCATCGAGCAGCGGGTGATCGCGCTCAACGCCTTTCTCGACGATATCTACCATAAGCAGGAGATCATCCGCGCCGGCCGCGTTCCGCGTGAGCTGATCGAGAATAACGTCACCTTCATCCCCGAAATGATCGGTTTCCGGCCGCCCGGCGGCGTCTATACCCACATCGTCGGCACCGACATCGTGCGCACCGGAGAGGACCAGTTTTACGTGCTGGAGGATAATGCCCGCACGCCCTCCGGTGTCAGCTACATGCTGGAAAACCGGGAAACCATGATGCAGATGTTCCCTGAGCTCTTTCATGAGAACAAGGTGCAACGTGTCGAGGATTATCCCTACCTGCTGCGTCAGAGCCTCGCCTCGCTTGCCCCTCCCGGCTGCAAGGGCAAGCCGCGCGTCGCCGTGCTGACGCCGGGCATTTACAATTCCGCGTATTACGAGCATTCGTTCCTCGCCGACATGATGGGCGTCGAACTGGTCGAAGGCGCGGATCTGCGCGTCATCGACGGCAAGGTGAAAATGAGGACGACACGCGGTTACGAGGCGATCGACGTGCTCTACCGCCGCGTCGACGATGACTTCCTCGATCCCCTGACCTTCCGGTCCGATTCCGCGCTCGGCATTCCCGGCATCATGGATGTCTACCGCTCCGGCAACATCACCATCGCCAATGCGCCGGGCACCGGCATTTGCGACGACAAGGCGATCTACTCCTATATGCCCGAGATCGTCGAATTCTATACCGGCCGCAAGGCGCTGCTCGAAAACGTGCCGACCTGGCGCTGTTCGGAAGCCGACAGCCTGAAATATGTGCTGGAACACCTGGAAGAGCTGGTGGTCAAGGAGGTGCACGGCTCCGGCGGCTACGGCATGCTGGTCGGCCCGACGGCATCGAAGAAGGAGCGCGCCGATTTCGCCGAAAAGCTGAAGGCCAAACCGAACAATTACATCGCCCAGCCAACGCTGTCGCTCTCCACGGTGCCGATCCTCGTCAACAAGGGCATTGCGCCGCGCCATGTCGACCTTCGCCCCTATGTGCTTGTATCCGACAAGGTGCAGATCATTCCGGGCGGGCTCACCCGCGTAGCGCTGAAGCAGGGCTCGCTGGTGGTCAATTCCAGCCAGGGCGGCGGCACCAAAGACACTTGGGTATTGGAGGACTGATGCTCGGAAGAACAGCAAACGGCCTCTACTGGATGTTTCGTTACATCGAGCGCGCCGAAAATATAGCCCGCCTGATCGATGCGGGGTTGCGCATGTCGCTGACCCGCAGCAGCACCGGTGATGACAATTGGGATGGCGTTCTACAAAGTGCGGGCGTGCGCGAGGCTTATGATGAGGGCCATAACAAGCTGACCAACGCCGACGCGATCGACTATCTCCTGCGCGATCGCACCAATCCGTCGAGCGTCATGTCTTGCATCGATTCCGGCCGCAACAATGCCCGCATGGTGCGCACGGCGCTGACGCGGGAGACCTGGGAAGCCACCAACGAATGCTGGATCGACTTGAAGTCGCTGCTCGAAAAGCGCGTCAAGGCGGCTGAAATGCCCGAGGTGATCGATGTCATCAAGCGCCGCGCCGGCCTCATCCGCGGTGCCTTCCATGGCTCGACACTGCGCAACGAGCTCTATAATTTTGCCCGCATCGGCACCTTCATCGAGCGGGCCGACAATACCAGCCGCATCCTCGACGTGAAATATTACGTGCTGCTGCCCTCGGTCTCGGCCGTCGGCTCCTCCCTCGACAATGTGCAGTGGGAATCGATCCTGCGATCGGTCTCCGCGCACCGCGCCTATAGTTGGGCCTATGACGGCGAATACCGGGCGATGAACATCGCCGACTTCTTGACGCTGAATGTCCAGATGCCACGCTCGCTTGCCTATTGCTACGAGAAGATCGTCAGCAATCTCGGCTATCTTGCCCAGGATTACGAGGCGCGGCTCCCTGCCCACGATACCGCGGATTCAATCCGCACCACGCTGCAGACGAGGGCGATCCGGGATATCATGGATCAGGGCCTGCACGAGTTCCTGGAGGATTTCGTCTCGCGCAACAACAAGCTCGGCGCGGAAATTTCCGATGGCTACCGGTTCTATGTATAAGCGGATAACAACATGAGACTGAAGATCAGCCACCTCACCGAATACCGCTACGACGAACCGGCGCAGTTCTCGCTGCAACGGCTGCGGCTGACGCCGCCAACGAACTCCACTCAAAAAGTACTCGGCTGGGCCCTGAAGGTCGAGGGCGCTACGCCGGAGGTCGAATATGACGACCAGTACGGCAATCACGTCAATCTAGTCTCGCTGGAAGGCGAACAAGAGGTGACGCGTATCCTCGCCGAAGGCGAGGTCGAGACGGGGGACAACAACGGCGTCACCGGTCCGCATACCGGCTTCTGCCCGCTTTGGCTCTTCCTGCGCGACACACCGCTGACAAAGGGTGGCAAGCTGGTGAAGGAACTGATCAAGGGCGTCGGTGGCGATAACGAGCTCGCCCGCATGCATGCGCTGATGGCGGCGATCCACGAAACGGTCGATTATAGGCCCGGCACCAGCAATACCGAGACGACGGCCGAGCAGGCGCTGGAGAGGAAGAGCGGCGTCTGTCAGGACCATGCGCATATTTTCATCGCCGCCGCCCGCGCCCTGCAGGTGCCGGCGCGTTACATCTCCGGTTATTTGATGATGGAGGAAAAGATCGAACAGGCGGCGACCCATGCCTGGGCAGAGGCCCATATTCCCGGCCTCGGCTGGGTCGGCTTCGATCCCGCCAACGAGATCTGCCCGGATGCCCGTTACATCAGAGTCGCCTCCGGCCTCTGCTATCGTGATGCCGCGCCGATTTCAGGCATGCGCATCGGCACGCCGGGCGAAACGCTGACGGTCACCGTGAAGGTCGAGGACGGCGGACAGATGCAAAGCCAGAGCCAGAGCTGAACATACATGCAGCTTTATCGCACCCTGCGATTGGCCGGTAGAATAGCTGCCGAACTCGTCGCGAAACAAACATGTTGGACTTGAATATAGCGACCGACGGTCTCGAAATTCCGCTGTTTTCCGACACCCATCACACGTCATAATTGCCGTTCGTCAATTTTTCATTGCAGACTAACTCTATTTTAAGGCCGCAGGCACAAGCTTGTCTGCGGCGACGCCTAGTGTATTTCGGCAGGCGTCGTTTAAGAAGCGGCATGATGCAAGCTTTCATAATGATCTTCAGTTGCCGGCATGGATGAGGCGACGAACGCGCCCTCCGATGAGGGCAGCCTGTTTGCTTCTGGGATTTAACGGGATCGTCCATGCCTCTTCTTATCGTCGACGACAGCGAATCCAGCCTTCTCGCCCTTGAGACCGCAGTCTGTGGTTTCGCCGGCTGTGTGGTCGAAAGCTTCACCAATCCGCTCGAAGCCCTTGCCCGCTGCCGGGAGGTCGATTTCGACGTTGTGCTGGTGGATTATATGATGCCTGAGATGAACGGTATCGAGATGATCCGCAGGCTGCGGCGCCAGCCGGGTTATGAGGATGTGCCCGTCGTGATGATCACCTCGCAGGCGAAGCGGTCGGTTCGGCTGGAAGCGCTGGAGGCCGGCGCCACGGATTTTCTCGCCAAGCCCTTCGACCCCTTGGAACTGCAGGCACGCGTCCTCAACCTGATGGCCCTGCACAAGGCCCAGCTGGCGCTTGCCGACCGGGCGAAATCACTGGACATGGCCTTCCGCCACGCCACCGAACAGGCCGACATGCGCGAGCAGGAGATCATCTGGTGCCTTGCCCAAGCGATGGCCTCGCGCGACGGCAATACCGGCGACCATATCGAGCGCGTCGCCAATATCGCCGAGCTGATCGCCGAAGGCCTCGGCCTCGATCGCATCCAGCGGCGCAATATCTATCTCGCTGCTCCCCTGCACGATATCGGCAAGATCGCCATTCCCGATGCCATCTTGCAGAAGCCGGGCAAGCTCGAGCGGCACGAGATCGAACGCATGCGCGAGCATGTCCCAATCGGCGTCGCCATTCTGGCCAACAGCTCCGCCGAGCTCTCCCGCGTCGCGACCGCCATCATCGCCGGCCATCATGAGAAATGGGACGGAACCGGCTATCCAAAGGGCCTGTCCGGCGACGCCATCCCGATCGAAGCGCGCATCGTCGCCGTCGCCGACGTCTTCGAAGCGCTCTGCTCCGACCGGCCCTACAAGCAGGCCTGGCCGATCGAGCGGGCTTACGAGGAAATCATCGCCTGCAGCGGATCGCATTTCGACCCCGCCTGCGTCGCCGCTTTCCGCCGCAAATGGCCGGCAATCCGCGCGCTCTTCGAACATGGCGCCGACGAAGATCACAGCATGGTGGTCTCAAACGCCTGATCACCATTAGCCTGCAAGGAACCGGCGGACAAAAAAAGAGGCGGGGTGATACCCCGCCTCTTCGTCGATTCACTGTCCTGATTGCACCTGTTAATGGCTGTCCTTGCCGACCGCGTTTCCACGACATCCCTTCAGGAAGTCGAGATCGGCGCCGGTATCGGCCCCTTCGACATGCTGCTGATGCAGGAAGGCATAGCCGGATGTGGGCAGATCATGGTTCGGCTGCCACTCAGCGAGCCGCCGCGCCAGTTCCTCATCGGAAATGTCGAGATGCAGACGACGGTTCGGCACATCCAGCTCGATCATGTCGCCGTTTTTCACGACTGCGAGCGGACCGCCGACCGCCGCTTCCGGCGAGGTGTGCAGCACGACGGTACCGTAGGCAGTTCCGGACATGCGGGCGTCGGAAATACGCACCATGTCGAGGATGCCCTTCTTGAGCACCTTCGGCGGCAGACCCATGTTGCCGACCTCGGCCATCCCGGGATAGCCCTTCGGCCCACAGTTCTTCATGACCATGATGCAGGTTTCGTCGATGTCGAGGTTCTCGTCGTTTATCTTGGCCTTGTAGTCGTCGATGTCCTCAAACACGACCGCCCTGCCCCGGTGCACCAGCAGATGTGGCGAAGCCGCCGAAGGCTTCAACACCGCGCCCTTCGGCGCGAGATTGCCGCGCAGCACGACGATGCCGCCCGAAGCTGTCAGCGCCTTTTCGGCCGGAAGGATAACGTCTTCGTTCCAGTTGACGACGTCCTTGACCTCGTCCCAGACGGTTTCGCCGGATACCGTCAGCGCATCCTTGTGCAGCAGGCCCGCCTCGCCGAGGCGCTTCAGCACCACCGGCAGGCCGCCGGCATAGAAGAACTCCTCCATCAGATACTTGCCCGACGGCATCAGGTTGACGATGGTCGGGACGTCACGGCCGCAGCGATCCCAGTCGTCAAGCGAAAGATCGATGCCGACACGGCCGGCAATGGCGAGCAGGTGGATGACGGCGTTGGTCGATCCGCCGATGGCCGCGTTGGTGCGGATGGCATTCTCGAAGGCTTGCTTCGTCATGATCTCGGAGGGCTTCAGGTCATCCTTGACCATCTGCACGATACGCCGGCCGGTCAGCTGCGCCATGACCTTGCGGCGGGAATCGACGCCCGGGATCGCGGCGTTGCCTGACAGAGCCATGCCGAGTGCCTCGGCCATGGAAGCCATGGTGGAGGCGGTGCCCATGGTGTTGCAGGTGCCCGACGAACGGCTCATCGAGGCCTCAGCCTCGAGGAATTCGGCCTGCGTCATCTCGCCGGCCTTCACCATTTCGGAAAACTTCCACAGATGCGTGCCCGAGCCGACCCGTTCGCCACGGAAATAGCCGTTTAGCATCGGTCCGCCTGTGACGACGATAGAAGGCAGGTCGCAGGAAGCCGCCCCCATGATAAGCGACGGCGTGGTCTTGTCGCAGCCCACCAGCAATACGCAGCCATCCATCGGCTGGCCGCGGATCGCCTCTTCTACCGCCAACGCGGCAAGATTGCGGTACATCATCGCGGTCGGGCGGAAGGTGTTTTCGGATGCCGAGAACACCGGCACCTCGAGCGGGAAGCCGCCGGCCTCCCATACGCCCGCCTTCACCTTCTCGGCGAGCTCTCTGAGATGACCGTTGCAGGGGGTCATATCCGACCAGGTGTTGAGGATGCCGATCACCGGCCGGCCGTCGAACAGGTCGTGCGGATAACCCTGGTTCTTAAGCCAGCCGCGGTGATAAATCACGTCGCGGCTCGTACCGCCGTACCATTCCTGCGACCTCAGCCTGCGCGGCCATTCCGCTATCTTTTTCATAGTCTCTATCCTTCAGGATATCGCCGGACCGCCTCGTACGGCCCGGGTTATCGCACTTGTCTCAAGCCAGGGTGTAGGCGGTCTTGACGGTTGTGTAGAATTCGGCGGCGTACTTGCCCTGCTCGCGCGGGCCGTAAGACGAGCCCTTGCGGCCGCCGAACGGCACGTGGAAATCGACGCCTGCCGTCGGCAGGTTGACCATCACCATGCCGGCCTCGGAATTGCGCTTGAAATGCGTGGCATGTTTCAGGCTAGTCGTGGCGATGCCGGCCGAAAGGCCGAACGGCGTGTCATTGGCCGTCGCCAGCGCCTCGTCGTAATCCTTCGCCCGGATTACCGACACCACGGGCCCGAAGATCTCCTCGCGCGAGATCCGCATCTGGTTGGTCGCTTCGGTGAACAGCGTCGGCTGCAGATAGAAGCCGGGCGTTTCGCGGGAGATCACCTCGCCGCCAAAGGCGAGTTTGGCGCCTTCCGACTTGCCGATCTCGATATAGTCGGTATCGGTCTTCAACTGCCGCTCATCGACGACGGGGCCGATATGAGTGCCGGCCTTCAGGGCGTTGTCGACGACCAGCGTCTTCAGCTTATCGGTCAGCGCTGCGACGAACTTGTCGTGAATGCCTTCGGTGACGATCAGCCGCGAGGAAGCGGTGCAACGCTGGCCGGTCGAGAAGAAGCCGGAATTGGCGGCCGCCTCGACGGCGACGTTGAGATCGGCATCGTCGAGCACGACCATCGGGTTCTTGCCGCCCATTTCCAGCTGGAACTTGCGGTTATGCTCGATGGAGGCGGCGGCGACGCGTCTGCCGGTGCCGGTGGAACCGGTGAAGGTGATGCCGTGAACGTCGGGGCTTTCGAGCATGGCCTGGCCGACGACCGAGCCCTTGCCCATGACGAGGTTCAGCACGCCTTTCGGCAGGCCGGCGCGGTGCAGGATATCGACGATCGCCCAGGAACAGGCGGGCACCAGTTCGGCCGGCTTGAAGACGATAGTGTTGCCGTAGCAGAGCGCCGGCGCGATCTTCCAGGCGGGAATGGCGATCGGGAAGTTCCACGGCGTAATGATGCCGATGACGCCGAGCGCCTCGCGGGTGATCTCGACACCGATATTCGGGCGAACCGACGGAAGGACCTCACCGGCCAGCCGCAGTGCCTCGCCGGCGAAGAATTCGAAAATCTGCGACGCGCGGATCACCTCGCCGGTGGCTTCCGGCAGCGTCTTGCCTTCTTCGCGGGCAAGCAGCGCACCGAGCTCATCCTTGCGCGCCATGATCTCGTCGCCTGTCTTCTTCAGGATGACGTGGCGCTCCCAGATGCCGGAGCGCGACCAGGCTGGGAAGGCAGCCTTGGCGGCAGCAATGGCGTTTCTCGTGTCATCTGCGCTGCCATCGGCATAGAGGCCGACGACCTCATTCGTATCCGATGGGTTGATATTCTTCGTCGCGTTCGAGCCGACCCATTCGCCGGCGATCAGGTTTTGATAAATGGTCATGGGCTTAACAAGCCTCCTTTACCGTTTACGAGCAAAGAGCCGGCCGGCGGATGCGGCCAGGTCTTGAATTCAGAGCTGCCTGACGGCGATCTCTTCCTCGGCGGCCACCTTCAGCGGATTGCGGAGCGCCAGGCCGAATTCGGCAACTTCGATCTCGAAGACGTCGCCCTCTTCGGTCTTGACGCCGTCGGCAAAGGAAAGGGTCGCCGTGCCGAACATATGGACATGCACATCGCCCGGAGCACGGAAGAGGCCATATTTGAAATGGTGATATTCCAGATTGGCGAAGGTGTGCGACATGTTCGCCTCACCGGATAGGAACGGCTTTTCGAAGATCACCTTGTCGCCGCGCTTGATGCGCGAGGTGCCGCGAATATCCTCCGGGGCAGCGCCGACACGGATTTCCGGGCCGAAGCTGGCCGGGCGCAGCTTCGAATGGGCGAGATAGAGATAGTTGATCCGCTCGGTGACGTGATCGGAAAATTCGTTCGACAGCGCAAAACCGATACGGAAGGGCGAGCCGTCCTTGCCGATCACGTAGATGCCGGCCATCTCCGGCTCTTCACCGCCGTCGAGCGCGAAGGAGGGCGAGATGAGGGGCGCGCCAGGGGCTGCGGCGCCATAGCCGTTGCCCTTGTAGAACCATTCGGGCTGGACGCCCTTTTCGCCGGCCTTCGGCTTGCCGTTCTCGAGGCCCATCTTGAACATCTTCATCGAGTCCGTCAGGGTTTCCTCAGCGGCTTCGGTGGTCTTCTTGTGCATCGAATCGCGCGTTGCCGCCGAGCCCAAATGCGTCAGGCCGGTGCCGGTCAGATGCAGGTGCGCGGCATCTGGATGGGTGATCGGCGGAAGGAAGCGGCCTTCCGCATAGGCCTTTTCAAGATCGACGGCGTCCCCGTAGCCATGCGCTTCGATGACCGAGGCAAGAGACTTGCCGCCGTCTGCAGCTTCCATCGCCAGCGCATAGACGCTGACGGCGTTCTTGATCGACCTTGCAGCGCCGCCCTGCTCACGCACGGCGACGATGATCTCTCCGTTTGCACCCTTGATCTGTGAAATAAGCACGTCTTCGATCCTTCTCGTTTCGGCGAAGACAGGAAAAAGCTCCGCCTGTCCGGCTCCATCAGGAGCCGGAATCCATCATTCATATGACTGCGAATGCCTGGCTGACGCCTTGAGACGCTCAGCCCTTGTTTTTATTGTAGACGTCGAAGAACACGGCAGCGAGAAGCACCGCACCCTTGACCATCTGCTGCGAGTCCGTGCCGAGACCGTGGATCGACATGCCGTTGTTCATGATGCCCATGATCAGAGCCCCGATAACAGCGCCGGTCACCTTGCCGACGCCGCCCTGGGCGGATGCGCCGCCGATGAAGCAGGCCGCGATCACGTCGAGTTCAAGACCAAAGCCGCCCTTGGCCGTCGCCGAGTTGAGACGCAGGGCAACGATCAGTCCGGCCAGTCCGGCAAGCAGACCCATATTTGCGAACGTCAGGAAGGTCAGCCGCTCGGTGTTGATACCGGAAAGCTTCGTCGCCTTCTCATTGCCGCCCATGGCGTAGATGCGGCGGCCGATCGTCGTCCGGCGGGTAATGAAGGCATAGGCGGCCACCAGAACAAGCATGACCATCAGCACGTTCGGGAAGCCGCGATAGATCGACAGCTGGTAGCCGAGCGCCAGAATGGCGAGCGTGACGAGGGCGTTCTGGGCGAGGAAAAAGCCCAGCGGCTCGACATCATTGCCATGCTTTTCATTCGATAGGCGCTTGCGCCATGCCAGATAGAAGAGGGTTACGGCGCCGACAACGGTCAGAATGATCGAGGTCGAGTTGATGCCGCCCATATCGAAAGCGTTCGGCAGGAAGCCGATGCTGATCAGCTGGAAAGCCGGCGGGAAAGGACCGATGCTGGTGCCGGTCCCCGATGCCGTCATCACGAACAGCGTCAGGCCGCGGAAGACCAGCATGCCGGCCAACGTGACGATGAAGGACGGGATCTTGTGATACGCGACGAAATAGCCCTGGATGCCGCCGACAAGCGCGCCCATGGCAAGGCAGACGATACCCGCCAGAACATAATTGGTGTGCCATTGCACCGTCATTACGCCGGCGATAGCGCCGATAAAGCCGACGACCGATCCCACCGAAAGATCGATATGGCCGGCAACGATCACCAGCAGCATGCCGAGCGCCATGATGACGATGAACGAGTTCTGCAGAATGATGTTTGTCAGGTTGAGCGGCCTGAAGAGAACGCCACCGGTCGAAAACTGGAAGAACACCATGATCGCGATAAGCGCGATAAACATGCCATATTCGCGGATGTTGCCGCGAACGTAGTCTCCGATGGAGACGACACGCCCTTGCTCTGCGATGGGTTGATTGATCGGCGTCATTGTTTCTTCTCCCCTGAGCGCATGATAGCGCGCATGATGGTTTCCTGGCTTGCTTCTCCCTTCGGCAGTTCCGCGACGATGCGTCCTTCGTTCATCACGTAGATGCGGTCACACGTGCCGAGCAGTTCGGGCATTTCCGACGAGATCATCAGAACGCCCTTTCCATCGGCGGCAAGCTGGTTGATGATAGTATAGATTTCGTATTTTGCGCCAACATCGATGCCGCGCGTCGGCTCGTCGAGGATCAAAATATCGGGATTGGAGAACAGCCATTTCGACAGCACCACCTTCTGCTGGTTGCCGCCGGAAAGATTGACCGTCTCCTGGAAAATGCTGGAGGAACGGATACGCAACTTCGACCGATAGTCGGTCGCAACCCGCGCTTCCTTGAAGCTGTCGATAACGGACGCATTCGACACCGCCGCCAAATTGACGAGCGTCGTGTTGTGCAGGATCGTGTCGTTGAGCACGAGGCCGAGCTGCTTGCGGTCTTCGGTGACGTAGGCGAGCCCGGCATCGATTGCCTTGCGCACGGTGCTGACATCGACCGGCTTGCCGTGCATCAGCGCCTCGCCCGAAACCTTGTGGCCATAGGCCTTGCCGAACAGGCTCATGGCGAATTCTGTGCGCCCTGCCCCCATCAGGCCGGCGATGCCGACGACTTCGCCCTTGCGTACGGTGACGTTGATATTGTGCAGGACCTGACGGTCGCGGTGCTGCTGGTGGTAGGCGTTCCAGTTCTTCACTTCGAGAATGGTTTCGCCGATCGGCACCGAACGCGGCGGATAGCGGTCTTCAAGATCGCGGCCGACCATGTTGCGGATGATGATGTCTTCGCTGATCTCGTCCGCGTGACAGTCGAGCGTCTTGACCGTCATGCCGTCGCGCAGGACCGTGATCTGGTCGGCGACCTTGCGGATCTCGTTCAGCTTGTGGGAAATGATGATGGAGGTGATGCCCTGCTTGCGGAACTCCATGAGCAGAGTGAGCAGCGCGTCGGAATCGCGTTCATTCAGCGAGGCGGTCGGCTCGTCCAGGATGAGCAGCTTGACGCTCTTCGACAGCGCCTTGGCGATCTCGACGAGCTGCTGCTTGCCGACGCCGATGTCGGTGACCAGCGTGTTCGGAGATTCGGACAGGCCTACTTTCTTCAGCAGCTGCTTGGTGCGGTTGAATGTCTCGTCCCAGCTGATGACGCCGCTCTTGGCATTCTCGTTGCCAAGGAAGATGTTTTCGCCGATCGACAGCAACGGCACGAGCGCCAGTTCCTGGTGAATGATGACGATGCCGATTTCTTCGGAGTCCTTCAGGACCTTGAAGTTGCGCGTCTCACCTTCGTAGATGATGTCGCCTTCATAGCTTCCTGTCGGATAGACGCCGGATAGCACCTTCATCAGGGTCGATTTGCCGGCCCCGTTTTCGCCCACCAATGCGTGGATTTCACCCTGGCGAACCTTGAGGTTCACATTCTCCAGCGCCTTGACGCCCGGGAACGTCTTGGTGATGCTCCGCATTTCGAGGATAGTATTGTCCATAGTCAAAGTTCCAGCGCCTGCAGCCGTCAACCAGCCGGGCGATCATAAAATCGAAGACCGGAACCCGCAAGCGCGGGCTCCGGTCCTTCTCATTACTTCAGCTTGTCTTCAGAGTAGTAACCGCTGTCGACGAGAATCTGCTTGTAGTTGGTCTTGTCGACGGCAACCGGCTTCAGCAGATAGGACGGGACGACCTTGACGCCGTTGTCGTAGGTCTTCGTGTCGTTGACCTCCGGATCCTTGCCGGACATCACAGCGTCGACCATGGCAACAGTGACCTTGGCGAGTTCGCGGGTGTCCTTGAAGATCGTCGAGTGCTGTTCGCCAGCGATGATCGACTTGACCGACGGGATTTCAGCGTCCTGACCGGTGACGATCGGGAGCGGCTGAGCCGCAGTACCGTAACCAACGCCCTTCAGCGAGGAGATGATACCGATGGACAGACCGTCGTAAGGCGACAGAACGGCATCGACCTTGGCGTCGGTGTAGTTAGCCGAGAGCAGGTTGTCCATGCGGGCCTGGGCCGTTGCCGGATCCCAACGCAGCGTGCCGACCTTGTCCATGCCGGTCTGGCCGGACTTCACGACGAGCTTGCCGCTGTCGATGTAAGGCTGCAGGACGGACATGGCGCCATCATAGAAGAAGAAGGCGTTGTTGTCGTCAGGCGAGCCGCCGAACAGTTCGATGTTGAACGGGCCCTTGCCGTCCTTGAGGCCGAGGCCGTCAACGATGGAGCCAGCCTGCAGAACGCCGACCTGGAAGTTGTCGAACGTCGCGTAGTAGTCGACGTTGCCCGAATCGCGGATCAGACGGTCATAAGCGATGACCTTGATGCCGGCGTCGTGTGCCTTCTGGAGAACGTCGGAAAGCGTCGTGCCGTCGATCGAAGCGATGACGAGAACCTTGGCACCCTTGGTGACCATGTTTTCGATCTGCGAAAGCTGGTTCGGAATGTCGTCGTCGCCATACTGCAGGTCAGTGCCGTAACCGGCAGCCTGGAGCTGCTTGACGATGTTGTTGCCGTCGTCGATCCAGCGGGCAGAAGCCTTGGTCGGCATTGCGATGCCGACAGTGCCCTTATCCGCGGCCAGAGCCGGTGCAACGAACGAAGCGACGCCGAAGGCAGCCGCAGCCATCAATGAGATAATGGATTTCATTTCTCTCTCCCTTGTTAATAAGCAGCGGACGAAAAATCGCCCGCCCCGAAACTGTGGCAGGTTCCGTATTGGATAGTTACTTCAGATGGTGAGAAACGAAGTAGGTCTCCTCCACGATCTCACACGTGTTGAGTGCCAACCAGCACACGGCGGCAAACTGGTATGGATTCCTATAACTGTCAAATAGAATAAGTGCTAACGTGCATAACAATTTTGGTATATCGTTAAAAAGTATTACTTTTGATGGAGCGCAGCGAGGAGGCTGCAACCATGACGGTTATTTCTGAGCCATTTTTGATGGATCACGTCGATATCCACAGCGATAATTTCGGCGATGACAGCCTTTTGCGTGCAGGACTTAAGCTGAATCACCTGCGCATGATCGTCGCAATCGAAGATAGCGGACAGATTTCCGCAGCTGCGGAAGTCTTGAACATTTCGCAGCCCGCCGCATCGCGGATGTTGTCCGAAATGGAATCGATCACCAAGACGTCGCTCTATGAGCGGGTGGCCCGCGGCGTGGTTCTGACGACCTTCGGCGCAGCGCTTGCCCGAAGGGCTCGGAAGATCCTCCTGGAACTGCGCGAGGCGAGCCGCGAGATTGGCGAATTGAAAAGCGGCAAGGGCGGTTCGGTCTTCATCGGCGCGGTGACCGCGCCGGCCATGAGCCTCGTCGTGCCGGCGATCAACAAGGTGCGCAAGGCTTATCCCGGCATCGAAATCAACATCCAGGTGGAGACGAGCAATGTGCTTGCCCGCGAACTGCTCGCCGCCCGCCATGACTTCATCATCGGCCGCATTCCCGATGATCTCAACCCGCGCCTGTTCGAGGTGGCGGAGATCGGCATCGAGCGGGCTTGCCTGATCGTGCGCAGCCGCCATCCGCTTATGAAGCACAAGATGAGCAGCCTCGCCGACGTCAGGGATTACGACTGGGTGTTCCAGCCGCCCGGCACGCTGCTGCGCCGCACGATCGAGGACGTTTTCCTGTCGCGTGGCGTGGCGCTGCCCGAAAACATCGTCAACACCTCCTCGCTGCTTCTGACCTGCGCCATCATCTGCGAGACCGATGCGATCGCTCCGGTCGCCGTCGACGTCGCCCAGTTCCTTGCCAGCCAAGGCTCGAATGCCTCGGATGTGCGCATGCTGCCGATCGATTTCGACATCAACGTCAAGCCCTACAGCATGATCACGGCGAGGGAACGGGCGCTGCCGCCGAGCGCAAGGCTGCTCTACGACATCATCCTTGAGGAGAGCCGCAAGCAGGCCGGCTGACGACACCCGCAAGCCCTGCACCATCTTGCTCTCTTTTAATGCGCCTCGAGCAATTCCAGCAAAAGTGCGCAGCAGTTTTGCCGGGAAAAGCGCGAAGCGACTTTCCCAGGAATTGCGTGAACAAGGAGATAGAGCATTTCCGTGGTTCGAAGAAAAACGGAAATGCTCTCAAGGAAGGCGGGATGCTGTTCGGACAGTCGGTATTTCAATCAGTCCTCGAGCGGCTGAAGGCGGAGGACGAGACGGCCGAAGACGCCGAAGTGCCGGCCGTCCATCGCGTCTCCGGTCTTGGCACCGGGCTCGCCTTCGATGTCATGGAGGGCGTCTCGGCCGTCTCGCAACGCGTCGGCCAGGCCTATTTCGAAAATCTGGAACTCGATCCCGCCGCCGCGATCGCGGAGGAACCGGCGCCTGCGCCCCCACCCGAGCCCGTCATGCCGGACCATCTCGCCCGCATCGCTCCGGAAGAGATCGCCGCGGAACTCGCGATCGCTGCCGCCGATACCCAACAGACGCTGAACGAGAAGCGGCGCGCCTTTGCCAAGGCCAATCATCCTGATGGCATCGCAGAGCCTTTCCGCGACAATGCCAACAGGCGCATGATGATCGCCAATCTGCTGATCGACGAGGCGATGCGCCGGCTGCCGCACAGCTGAAGCTTTCTCGAACGCAGACAAACGTTCCGAGGCTTTGGAAGAGCCGCCGTTTCCGGCTCGATTCGCGAATTCTATATGGGCTGCTTTTCCTGCGTTTCAACCTGTGGCCATGGTAATCAGTTTGATTCTTTCGCGTTCGGGTAGCAGATAAATCTTCCGCTTTTTGGCAGCGGCAATAGCGTATTTCGGGACCCCAATAGACCATGCCTACGCCCTTTTCGGTAGGACCTAGCGCAATTTAGCGAAATTGAATGCGATACAACCCAGTGTAACATAGGGCGGTGTAAATGTTTTTCAGGAGAGCGCCGACATGTCATCTACGGAAGATCCGAAGCTACCACGCAACACTGCGCGCAGACATTTTCTAGGTGTAGCCGCAGCCGCCGGAGCTCGTATTGCCGGCGTGGCCGCCTTGGCCGCAGCAATTACCACCTCTCCGGCCAATGCGCTGGGGCGGCTTTGGGGACGGGGCGGCTCCGGTGGAGGCTCTGGCGGGAGCGGTGGCTCAGGCGGAAGTGGTGGCTCCAGTGGCGGTGGCGGCAGCGGGAGCGGCGCACAATGTTTCCTGCGGGGAACGGCGATCCTCACGGATTGCGGTGAGAAGCCTGTCGAGGATCTGCGCATCGGCGATCGCGTTGCCCTTCCTGACGGTAGCACGCGTTCCGTAAAGTGGGTCGGCCGCCAAAGCTTCAAGAAGAGCGGCGCGCGCTGGCAGAAGGACGTCGTGCCTATCCGGGTTTCACGCCACGCACTGGGCGGGCACGCACCCCATTCGGATCTCTATCTGTCGCCTGGCCATGCGCTGCACCTGAACGGCATTCTGATCCAGGTAAAGGACCTCGTGAACGGCACGACGATTGCATCGGTCACTCCCGCCGCCGACGTATCGATCGAGTACTATGCCGTCATGCTCGATACGCACGAAGCTATCCTTGCCGAAGGTGCTGAGGCCGAGTCCTTCCATCTGAAGAACAGCAATCACGAGAACTTCTGCAATTTTCCAGAGTACGAGCGTCTCTATGGCAAGGAACGCATCGTGATGACATCCTTTGCGCCGTTGCTGGGAGGTGGCTGGTCACATTTGAAGGCGCTTCTCCTGCTCGGCGTTTCGCCGCTGGTACCGATGCACGATCCATTCGGGAATGCCTGCGAAAAAATCGACGCGCAAGCCAAGGAATTGTCACTCTGACAGGACGGGAATGCGCCGGGGATCGGGCTGGCTGCACGCGAAGCCGTGCGTCGGTTTTGCGAGAGTATCAAGCCAGACGTCAAGCGTGGCGCGCATCGGAAAGATCGCGGCACGCTTTGATTATTCGGCCTTCTTCTCTTCGTCACCTGCCGGCTCGTTCCCGTCCGCGTCATCGGGTGTGACGACTGCAGTCTCGGGCGGCGCCGGATCGAAGGCCAGATCAGCATATAGCCAGATCGGCATATAGAAGGAATAGACACCCGCACCGCCGGCCAGCACGCCCAGAAAGGGTCGCCGCCGACGAATTCGACGATCGCCCATCCAAAACAGACGACGACAATGAGCACGCGGAACCAAAGGTGCCGGTAGGCCGCTGACGCTCCGTGAAAAGCGCCGCGCCTTCACGCGCGCCAATCATCCCGATGGCATAGAATTGCTCTTTCGCGACAATGCGACGAAGCGCATGATGCTGGCCAACCTGCTGATCGACGAAGCGCTGCGGCGATTGAGCCGCTGACTATTCCGCCTGCCCGTCCTTAGGAGGTTTTTCAGCGGCCGCCGCGGGTTCGTCCTCGTCCTCGGGGTCCGGCTGCACGGGCAGCTCGATGGCCGGAGGCTGCGGATTGAAGGTCCAGAACAATATATAGAAGGAATAGGCGCCTGCCCCGCCGGCCAGCACCGCCCAGAACGGATCGCCGGTGACAAGTTCGACCACGGCCCAGCCGAAGCAGACGGCAACAATGGCAATTCGCACCCAGAGGCGCCGATATGCCGGATGATTCGGATCTATGAGTTGCATTCCTGCCCCGCGGTCGCATTTGTCGCACTGCCTTCGGCCCATGCCGTGATTGTCTCTAGAGCCTTTCCTGGTCAGATTAAAGTATTCTCTTGGCTGAAAGGCCGGGCATCTTTCCGCCAGGATCAGAAGCGATCGGCTCTGCCCTGACCAAAACCTGCTCCGGCAGAATAGTTCAATCCGACCAGGACAGGCCTGGTTCGAATCTTGCAAATGTGAAAGATCCGCGGGCTTGACGCGGTCCACAGAAGGTGGAATGAAAATTCCATAATTTTGGCAGTTCGGTTTATTTGTTCCGAATTCAAGGGAGGTTAGAATGACAGTGAGATTTGGTCTTCTCGGCGCCGGCCGCATTGGCAAAGTTCATGCAAAGGCTGTCAGCGGCGACGCCAATGCAAAGCTCGTTGCGGTCGCAGACGCCTTTCCGCAGGCAGCCGACGCGATCGCCTCCGCCTATGGCTGCGAGGTCCGCACCATCGAGGCGATCGAGGCAGCCAAGGATATCGACGCCGTCGTCATCTGCACGCCGACGGATACCCATGCCGACCTGATCGAGCGCTTCGCCCGCGCCGGCAAGGCGATCTTCTGCGAAAAGCCGATCGACCTCGACGTCGCCCGCGTCAAGGCCTGCATCAAGGTGGTGGAAGAGACCGGCGCCAAGCTGATGGTCGGCTTCAACCGCCGCTTCGACCCGCATTTCATGGCGGTGCGCAAAGTCATCGACGAAGGCAAGATCGGCGATGTCGAGATGGTGACGATCACCTCGCGTGACCCCGGCGCCCCGCCGGTCGATTACATCAAGCGCTCCGGCGGTATCTTCCGCGACATGACGATCCATGACTTCGACATGGCCCGCTTCCTGCTCGGCGAAGAACCGGTGTCGGTTTTCGCGACCGCCGCGGTGCTCGTCGACAAGGCGATCGGCGAAGCTGGCGACTATGACAGCGTCTCGGTCATCCTGCAGACGAAATCCGGCAAGCAGGCCATCATCTCCAACTCCCGCCGCGCCACCTACGGCTACGATCAGCGCATCGAGGCGCACGGCTCCAAGGGCCTCGTCTCGGCCGAAAACCAGCGCCCGGTCTCGATCGAAGTCGCAAACGGCGAAGGCTACACCCGCCCGCCGCTGCATGACTTCTTCATGACCCGTTATACCGAAGCCTATGCAAACGAGATCGCCAGCTTCATCGCCGCGATCGAGAAGGGCTCCAAGATCTCTCCATCAGGCGCCGATGGCCTCGCAGCGCTGGCACTCGCCGATGCCGCGGTCCAGTCCGTCAAGGAAGGCAAGCTCATCAAGATCGGCTGACGGCCCTCTCCCGGCCGGAAGCCATGCATTTCGCGTTTCAGAGATCTTTTGGTGAACGGCGTGCCGCAACGCCCCCCTCTGGCCTGCCGGCCATCTCCCCCACAGGTGGGGAGATTGGCTGGCCGCGCTTGCTCGCCCGACAACAGGCGTCACAGCACGACGAAATGCTAGACGGGCGGTAAGGTTTAGCCACTTGTGATCTCCCCACCTGTGGGGGAGATGGCCGGCAGGCCAGAGGGGGGCTGGCACGGCACACCCCTCAAAGTCGCATACTACCGACTGGCCCGTTGCTGCTGCAATCACCACACGTCGGTTCAAAGAAACCCTCAACCCGATTCCTGAATAATCGCCGATGCCTGGATTCCCTGAACGCCCGAGAGAACGATATCCTCGTCGATGACAGACAGCGCCCGGTTCAGATGTCCTTCGAAGACGAGGATCTGCTCGTCGGCCACCACCCTGATCTCGGGCATGCCTTCCATGCGCACAATATGCGACTGCCCGAGACCCTCTTCGATCCCTTGCCGAAGAAGGTCGTAATAACGCGTGCCCGGCCCGGTGATGGCGATCGGCATGCGCTCCGTCAAGCTCAGCATGCGCGACAGCCCGTTGCCGAGCGCCAGCCCCGCCTGGCGGAAGGCAAAGGCGGGGACGCGGTGGCCCTGGCGCGCCTTTGCGGCGATCTTGTCCAGTTCCGCCACCGGCACGAACTTTGCCGGGATCGTATCGAGCGGCACTTCGAAGGCGCTGCGCAGGATCGCGTAGAAACCGGCATAGGCCTCGATGCAGCCGCGGGTGCCGCAGCGGCAGAGCCCACCATTGGCCATGTGCAGCATGTGCCCGAAATTCGGCGCCGATATCTCCTGGCCCGTCTGGTTGCCGCGCCTGACGATGCCAAGCCCGACGCTGTGGCCGAGCGAAAGGGCGGCGAGCGAACGGAAATCGGCGCCCTTCACCATCTCCTCACGCGCGCCGAGCGCGGCTGCGACCAGCAGCGTCTCGTTGTCGAGGATCACCTTGGCCTGCCATTCCGGCCGGAGTGCCAATTCGAAATCGATCTGGTCGCTGCCGAAGATCGGCGACCATACCAGAACCGGCTCCGTCGAATTGACCAGCCCCTTGCTGCTGATCGAGATCAGCAGCACCTTTTCTTGGCTGATCTTCGAACGATCGAGAATACGCAAAAGCCCGGCCCGCACGGCAGCGACGAAGCGGGCAGCGCCTGCAGGATCATGCGAACGTTCCTCACTGAAGCGGTCGATCAGCTTGCCGGCATAATCGACCAGCGAATATTGCACCGCATCTGAGGAGATGATGACGACGATAAGATAGCCGCAATCGCGCCGCTGGCGCAGCAGCACGCGTGGCCGGCCGCGGCCGCTTGCCGGCTGATGTTCCGACTTTTCGATGATCTGGGCTTTTTCCAGCTCAGTGGTGATCGCCGAAATGGTGGCCGACGACAGCCCGGTGAAATCGGATATTTCGGTATGCGCGAGCGCACCGTGGCGACGCAGCACGGACAGCACGAGCACGCTGTTTCTCTGCCGGACCAGCTCCGTGCTCGATTTGGTCAGCATGAATGCCGCCCTCTCCTCCTGCTTGTTCTTCCCGTGGTTTCCACTGCATCTCCAGCCGATGTTTCGCAAGGAAATTAAGCTGGCAGTGCAGTGTTGACAGTTGAAAAAATCTCTGACACTAAATTTCTCGACTGTCGAGAAAAAAATCCGAACCTTTCTCGACAGCTATTCGCGGTGGCCGGAGGAAGCATGGGCTGGGCCGGTCGCAATCCACTCGGGAGGACATTATGAAGTCTATTTTGAAATTGATGGCAGGTGCTGCCATCCTCGTTTCCGTGCATACCGCTGCCATGGCTGCCGATCTCGTCGTCGGTGTTTCCTGGTCGAATTTCCAGGAAGAACGCTGGAAGACGGACGAAGCCGCCATCAAGAAGGCTCTCGAAGCCAAGGGCGCCAAGTATATTTCCGCTGACGCGCAGTCTTCTGCCGCAAAGCAGCTTACCGACGTCGAATCGCTGATCTCCCAGGGCGCCAACGCGCTGATCATTCTCGCCCAGGATTCCGATGCGATCGGCCCGGCCATCGAGAAGGCCGCCGCTGAAGGCATCCCCGTCGTCGGCTACGACCGCCTGATCGAAAACCCGGCTGCCTTCTACATTACCTTCGACAACAAGGAAGTCGGCCGACTGCAGGCTGAAGGCGTTTTCAAGGCCAAGCCGGAAGGCAATTACGTCTTCATCAAGGGCTCGTCTTCCGATCCGAATGCTGACTTCCTGTTCTCGGGCCAGCAGGAAGTCCTGAAGGCCGCCATCGACGCCGGCAAGATCAAGAATGTCGGCGAAGCCTATACCGACGGCTGGCTGCCGGAGAACGCTCAGCGCAACATGGAGCAGTTCCTGACCGCCAACAACAACAAGGTTGACGCCGTCGTCGCCTCGAATGACGGCACCGCCGGTGGCGCGATCGCTGCTCTCGACGCACAGGGCCTCGCCGGCTCCGTTCCGGTTTCCGGCCAGGACGGTGACAAGGCGGCCCTCAACCGCATCGCTCTCGGCACGCAGACGGTTTCCGTCTGGAAGGACAGCCGCGAACTCGGCCAGCGCGCCGCTGAAATCGCTCTCGACCTCGCCGGCGGCAAGGACATGAGCAAGATCGACGGCGCCCAGGCTTTCAAGGGCGGCCCCAAGGGCGTCGAAATGCAGTCGGTCTTCCTGAAGCCGCTTGCGATCACCAAGGACAATCTGAACGTCGTCATCGACGCCGGCTGGATCTCCAAGGCGGAAGCGTGCCAGGGCGTCAAGGCCGACAGCGTCGCTGCCTGCAAGTAAGCCAGGGCTTGTAAACTGGAATTGCCGGCGCCGCAGCGAAACACCGTTGCGGCGCCGGATGCGGATGAGAATTCCAACGACGAAGTTTTCTCCGCCTCGCCGCACCATCGCGGGTTTTCATTCCCTGCCGGAAGGGTGTCGCGACGCCACGCGACCGGCTTCCGGAAGCATCGCGATGGTGAGTTGAAGAACAGATGCATGACGCCGATGGCAGCCTCTAGCACGCCGGCGCGTCCGTCCAAACAAAGTGGGGGAACGGCAAACCCATGGCCGAAATGGTAAAATCCACAACATCAAGCGGACCGCGAGCGGCGGAAGCCAGTCCGGTGACCCGCTTTTTCCGCGCCACCGAGATCGACACGCGTCTGCTCGGCATGATCGGCGCGCTGATCATCATCTGGATCGGCTTCCACATCATCACCGGCGGCCTCTTCCTGACTCCGCGCAATCTCTGGAACCTCTCGGTCCAGACGACCGACATCGCCGTCATGACGACGGGCATGGTGCTGATCATCGTCACCCGCAACATCGACCTTTCGGTCGGTTCCGTGCTCGGCCTCTGCGGCATGATCATGGGCGTGACGCAGGCCAAGATCCTGCCGGAATATATCGGTTTCGACAGCCCCTTCACCTGGGCGATCACGCTGCTGGTCGGATTGGCGGCAGGCTGCCTGATCGGCGCCTTCCAGGGCATCATCATCGCCTTCCTCAACGTTCCCTCTTTCATCGTCACGCTCGGCGGCCTGCTCGTCTGGCGCGGCGCCACCTGGCTCGTCACCAGCGGCCAGACGGTTGCGCCGATGGACCAGACCTTCCGCATCATGGGCGGCGGTGCCGAAGGCTCGATCGGCGCCACCTGGAGCTGGATTGTCGGCATCTGCGCCTGCCTCTTCGTCATCGCCAGCATCGTCGGCTCGCGCCGGCAGCGCCGGCGCTTCGGTTTCCCCCGCCGGCCGATGTGGGCTGAATATTTCCTCGCCATCCTGAGCTGCGTGCTCATCCTCGGCGCGGTCTGGATCGCCAACAGCTATTACTGGCCGATCAACATCGCCAAGAAATATGCCGAGACCAACAATATTCCCTGGCCCGAGACCGGCCTGGATATCCCCTACGGTATCGCCGTGCCGGTGCTGATCGCCATCGTCGTCGGCATCATCATGACCTTCATCGCGACAAGGCTGCGCTTCGGCCGCTACGTCTTCGCAATCGGCGGCAACCCCGAAGCGGCCGAGCTCGCCGGCATCAAGACCCGCTGGGTCACCGTGCGCATCTTCGCGCTGATGGGCATTCTCGCAGCCATTGCAGCGGCGATCTCCACCGCCCGCCTCAATGCCGCGACCAACTCGCAGGGTACGCTCGACGAGCTCTACACCATCGCCGCCGCCGTCATTGGCGGAACGTCGCTGGCAGGCGGTACCGGCACCATCGCCGGCGCCATGCTCGGCGCGCTCGTCATGCAGTCGCTGCAGTCGGGCATGGTGCTCGCGCATGTCGATACGCCGCTGCAGAGCGTCGTCGTCGGCACCGTCCTTGTCGTGGCGGTCTGGCTCGACACCGTCTACCGCGCCCGTGCCAAGTGAGAGGAGCCCCAGACATGGCTGATCAACGCACTCCCCTCGTGGAACTGAAAAACATCTCGATCTCCTTCGGCGGCATTCACGCCGTGGACAATGCCTCGGTCGATCTCTACCCCGGCGAAGTGGTCGCCTTGCTCGGCCATAACGGCGCCGGCAAGTCGACGCTCATCAAGATCCTCTCCGGCGCCTACAAGCGTGATGGCGGCGAGATCCTGATCAACGGCGAGCCTGCCGATATCCGCAATCCGCGCGATGCCAAGAAATACGGGATCGAGACGATCTACCAGACGCTCGCCGTCGCCGACAATGTCGACGCCGCCGCCAACCTCTATCTCGGCCGCGAGCTGAAGACCCGCTGGGGCACGCTCGACGACGTGGCGATGGAAGCCTCGGCCCGCGAGGTGATGGGGCGCCTCAACCCCAACTTCAAGCGCTTCAAGGAGCCGGTGAAGGCGCTTTCGGGCGGCCAGCGGCAATCGGTGGCGATCGCCCGTGCGATCCTCTTCAACGCCCGCATCCTGATCATGGACGAGCCGACGGCAGCGCTCGGCCCCCAGGAGACGGCGCAGGTTGGCGAGCTGATCAAGCAACTGAAGAAGGAAGGCATCGGCATCTTCCTCATCAGCCACGACATCCACGACGTCTTCGACCTCGCCGACCGCGTCTCGGTGATGAAGAACGGCCAGGTCGTCGGCCACGCCCGCACCGAGGATGTGACCAAGGACGAGGTCCTCGGCATGATCATCCTCGGCAAGGTACCGTCAAAGGCCATCCCCGGCCCCGGCGCCATGCAGATCTGACCGCCACAAAGCGACAGCTCGCGACAAACACACTCCGCCGCCCGCAAGGCCGGCGGAGATTTTTGTAAGCATTCCCCGGGCCGACGGATAAAAACACCCTTCAAAGCGCAAGCACCCGTATTTCTGAGAATTTCGCGATTGAAGCCAGCCGCAAGCTAGGCTAAGAACCACCCATCGGACAGGCGATTCAAACCGCCTTAGGCATGCACCCGTAGCTCAGCTGGATAGAGTGTTGGATTCCGATTCCAAAGGTCACAGGTTCGAATCCTGTCGGGTGCGCCACAAAACACATTGAAATTATTGAAATATTTCCCTTTACTTGCTCTTCCTCCGAGCGGTGACATCGGTAGCACAAGGCGAACCGCGTCGAAAAAAACCTTTGTTTTTAGTATCCGGAAATTGCCGCCGAAGCGGGCGTTAGCACAGTGTTAGCGCGAGCCACCTAATGTGGTGACGCCATGGGAAACCCGGCTGTCCGTTGAAAACAGGACAAGCAGAATGACGACCAGCCCTGCCGCAGCTTACGGAGGTTACATGAAACTGGTTCTAGGCAGCGCAATATTGGCGTCTGGGATACTGCTATCCAGCCTGTCAGCATTCGCAGCTTCGGGCGGATGGCACTCGGATGGGCAAGGGACGAGATACTGGCACGTCACTCCGCCGCCCGGGCAATGCAACATAAGCCAGGCGAAAAACCGGGCGCTTCGGGCCGGCATCTATCGTAGCGAGATTATACAGCAGGATGACAATGTCATCGTGCTCAGTGGTCTGGATGAATCGGGCGACCGGCGAACGATCGGTTTCGGCAACATCAGGGGGTGTCCTGAGTTGGAGGGCCATGAGGATAGTCCAAACTTCTAAGGACATAGCCAGAGTTTGTTCAGCGAACTTTTCCAGTTCCGACCGAGGTACGCATTTCTGGGCAAGGCGTCGCGTCTCCACCGATCGACGAGGCTGGCGGTTAGAAGCGCATCGGATGCCTCATTCCCAACTGGCCCGCCCTATTGATTGATCCGGGTTTAAGGTCGATGCATGTTCTGGTCAGCCGCTAGGCGGGAGTTGAGGTCGCGTGTTCCGGGAGACTGAAGGTTGGGAGCGGTTGTAACCGTTTCAGAGCGGCGGGGATTTCAGAGCAGCACAGAATGCGCTCGATGCTCTCCTCTCGCGGGCGTAGGGTCCGATTGCGCTTGTGATGACGCGCATCCTCACTTCGCCGAGCATACGCATCCGCTCGTTAGCAATTTGTTGACCATAAGCTGGCTTTACTAAGCGTGATGGATGCGGAGATTCCCGCACACCGTCGAGTGTTTGGTGTAGGACGGAATTGTTCGTGTTGAAGTATCCAGTGCAAGGATTATCGGGCGGAGCCTTGGGCGGAATTGCCACACTGCTGTCGCGTGCGGAACGGTTCGTCGCAAAGACCATTCTGCCGGCTCTGTTTGCGCTGCCCGCACTTGTCGGCTCCGCAACATTTGCCTCGGCGGAAGATCGGGCCCTGAAGCTGTTCTTTACCCATACAGGCGAGAGGGCCACGATCACCTACAAGCGGGACGGAAAGTTCGATCCAAAGGGCCTCACCCAGATCAATCGGTTTCTGCGCGACTGGCGAAGGAACGAGCCGACCCGGATGGATCCCCGGCTGCTCGACCTGGTCTGGGAGGTGTACAAGCGCAGCGGCGGCAAGGACTACATCCACATCGTCTCCGCCTATCGTTCGCCCACCACCAACAACATGCTCCGCAACCGCTCGCGCATCACGGGCGTCGCCAAGAAGAGCCAGCACATGCTGGGCAAGGCGATGGACTTCTACGTTCCCGGCGTGAAGCTTTCGACGCTGCGTGCGCTTGCAATGCAGATGCAGGTCGGCGGTGTCGGATATTACCCTACCTCGGGATCGCCCTTCGTGCATCTCGATGTCGGCAATGTCAGGGCCTGGCCCCGCATGTCCCGGCAGGAACTCGCTCGAATATTCCCGAATGGGCAGACGATCCATCTCCCGGCCGATGGCAGGCCGCTGCCGGGATACAATCAGGCGGTTGCAAACTACAAGAAGCGCGGCGGCCCCACCTCGATCCAGATCGCCAGCACCGCGGGAGAAGACGAAGACGTGAGCGCGTCGGCCAGGCCGAACGGCGACACCATAGACAATAAGCTCGTGACGGCGCTTCTGCCCGCGCCCAGAAGCCGGGCATTGAATGCGCTCGCGCTGCAAACCGGCGCGGTCGAGCGTGACGACAAACGGTCCGCTGGGGATGTTTCATCTTTGCCGATTCCGATACCGGCGATGCGCCCGCCCGCCCTCAAGCACGACGCCGGCGCAGATGACAAACTGGAGACTGCGTCGATCGGCCCAATTGATGTCCTTCCGGACAGGCCGGCGCCTGCATTGCCGGCCTACGCCCGCTTCGAACCCCTCCGTGTTGCACACCAGGCCTCCAAGCAGGGCGCTGATATGATCGCCTCTCTGCCCATGACCGCTTCCTGGGAAGAAGCAAGTTTCTTTGAATCGACGTCCGACGCGGCGCTGATGAAATGGGCGCTGCATTCTCCCGGCGAAGTAATGGGATTGAACGCGCCTCGCGTTTCCCCCCGCACGGTTCATCGTGAGGTCAATGTCGCGACGTCAGGTGAGGATATCATTCCGGTCGCCGCGACAGACCTGTTCGATGCGAGCCGGTTTGCGTCGCCCCCGGAGGGCTGACCTCAATCATCAAGGCTTGATACGCCGGACGAAGCCGGTCAGCCGCGCCAGAACGACCCGGTGAGAACCGGCTTTGCGATCTCGAAAAACCAAGCGCCCCTTGCCCAGCGCCAGACGACGGTTGTTCGATGTAACGCCTGCCGGGCTCGGGCAATCGACAGCAAGCCCAGCGTCACCACGAATGGCGGGAAGCCGAGATAAGCGTCCCGAACCAGAAGCGCTGTCGATTTCTATGACGACGTTTCCGCGCGCGCGAAATTCAGACCAAAGTCCGATCCACCCCCGGACTTCGTGCCCATACTAAACTGTCGATCGCTGTAATAACATTAATATATTCTCAAGTAACGAGGCGAAACGATGTGAGAAACGGGGTCAGCTTCATTGGATCGCATTTATGCGACGATTTCTACTTCGAAAATGATACCCAGAAACTGGCTGTTGTTGACAATCTTTGCACCGGACCTTTCGAAAATATAACACACATTCGGAACCCTCCTTTCCACAGGCAACCTCAGCTCCCTGGATCCGGAACTCGTTGGAGAGGTTCTCGATACCATGCCGATTCCTCCGATCGAACCGCAAATGGTCGCGGCCGTCTCATGGAACGGATGGTCGAGATTGGGCAGGTCACGATGATCGCGCGACGAACATCTGTAGCATCCGGTCCGGCCCGGCTGCTCGTTGTCGAGCGCAGCTCGTCAGAAACACCTTAAAGTGGTTACTTTTAACAATTGACATTAATAAGTGAGTAATTCTTAGAACTCTTCTAAATAATTGTCATGCATTACAGGTGATACTAATAAGCAAACAGCTTAATCTCAAGTCACGAGGCACGAAGCAATGAAAAGCGTATTGATTTCTGGCGGGGCTGGCTTCATCGGATCCCACTTGTGCGATCGACTTTTGCTGAGGAAGGACGTCCAGAAGCTAGTCGTTGTTGACAACCTCTGGACCGGGCTTTTCGAAAATATCGCGCACATCCGGGACCCCCGTTTCCACTTCGTGAAATCTGATGTCGAGACGCTGCAGACCTCGGATAAGTTCGACGAAATCTATCACCTTGCATCCCCCGCATCGCCGCCGTGGTACATGAAGGAGCCGAAGAGAACGATCTCCGCCAATCTTCTCGGGGCATTCCGGTTGCTCGACTTGCTGAAGAAGGGCGGACGTTTCGGTTTCACCTCCTCTTCCGAAGTCTATGGCGATCCTCTGGTGTCGCCGCAGCCGGAATCCTACAAGGGTCAGGTCGACTGCACCGGACCGCGCTCGTCCTACGACGAAAGCAAAAGGTGCACTGAGTCGCTGCTGTTCGAGATGCAGCGTACCCAAGGGCTCGACGTCAAGATCGTTCGCCCCTTCAATATCTATGGTCCCCGGACACGCTCCGACGATGGGCGCGCGGTCTCCAACTTCATCACCCAGGCGCTTTCGGGTCGCCCGATTACCGTGTTCGGTGACGGTCTTCAGTCACGCAGTTGGGGCTATGTCGATGACGTTGTCGATGGTTTCGCGCGATATTTCTGGATAAATGAAACCGACTATAAGGGGCCTCTGAACGTCGGCAATGATCGCGAGATTTCGGTTCTCGAGGTCGCGCAATATGTCTCCAGGCTCGTTGGCGGCGTGCCGATCGTCTTCGAGCCGTCACCACCGCAGGACCCCACGAACAGACGGCCTGATTTGACCAATGCGCACTATGTCATGCCCGAATGGTCGTGCAACATCACCTACGAACAGGGCGTGGCGATGACTCTCGACTGGTTCAGGGACCAAATGAGGCACGCCGCGGAATAAACTATGACTTTCGAGATTCTCGTCCGAGGTGCAGATGGCGTATGTTCACGACGTGATTGAGAGAGTGATGATGCGGGAACCACTTCCGTCCGATCTGAAGGATATAAGTTTTCTCATATCGATTCACTATCTTGATCTCGCCACCTCTCACCGTGATGCCGTTTCGCTCCTGGTCTCCGATGGGCTCGTGGTCTTCCTGTCGGATGGTCTTCCCGTAGGACAAGCCTAATCGAAAGGCCTGAGACGGCGGCACTCGCCGAGCGTGCCGTACTCGACAGCCGGAACTGCCCCACGGCAGGCGCATCGGCATGAGCGCGGTAGGGCGTCTGAACCTGGCACTCGGCCGCAGCAGCGTCGGCCGCTACGATTTGGTCGTATTGTCATAGAGTGCTGAACTCAGTTTCGCCTGCATCCATTGGACGTGCTGTTCGATTATATGCGCGCGGAAACCGGGGTTATTGAGGGTGTTCAATGTGAAGTCGGACAAATGCGGGGGGACGTTGTTCGGCTGAATCTGCCATTCGGCAAGCGCCACAGGAAGATATCCGCGTATTGCCTGGCCGTTCAGCCACGGACGGAAATGCCGTGCGTCCCACGGTTCGGCGCCGATCTGGTGACCCATGTCGCCGACCGGTACCGTCCCATTCACGATACGAGCAGCGAGGGGTCGGCGTTCCGCCAGCATAGCTTCGGCTGCCTCAAGGCCTTGGTCCAGATTGATCTCGAGCACCTCGATTTCGTCAGCGGAAGCTGTCGGATCCGTCGGAAGCCGCCAATCCTCACCCAAAACTTCCGCGGCGCCGCGAAGATAATGATATCCATTGAGCTGTCGCTCTACCTTCTCATAGAGCCTGCGAAGGCCAGCCTTTTCCAACATTTGGAGGACGCGGGGGCCAGCCTTGACGAGGGGGTCAAGGACAGAACCGGCGCGGGTAGCGATGATCCTTTGCAGACGTTTTTTCCGCCCCTTTTTTCCGGCAAACCGATGGATCTCGAGCCGCCGCTGTATGTCGGGGTGCTTGCGAGCCATCAAGGCATCGGAGCGTCCCTCTTGATGCCTGCGCACCATCTTTCCGGTCAGTGTCGCCGTCTGATGTTCGAGATGATAGCCCAATGCGTCAGGAGCAAAACGAATTGGAACTCCCTTTTTGATCAGACGCAGACCAAATTCGAAGTCTTCTCGTGCACGGGCGAATTGAGGATCGAGGCCGCCCATTGCGTGAAATAGTTCCGCATCCAGCGAAAGGTTTCCTGTCAGCACATCGGTAAAGGCGAACTGATGTCCAGGGAGGGACACGCGCTCGAAGTGCCTCGTCCACCATGCGCGCGCGCTGAGGCGGAAGCGGTCCCTTGCAATGTGCGGAAGTGGCGGATAGGGGCCCATCACTACGCCCCCAGGGTGGCGCTGATGTTCAACGACGTGCGCCCCAACGAAGTTTTCCCCGGGCTCAATGTCGTCATCAAGGAAGATCAATAAACGGCCGCTCGCGACCTGCGACCCCGCATTGCGGGCGAGTGCCGGACCGACGCCCGGCAACGACAGGGTACGAAGCGGAACGCGGGTACGAAGCGACGCGAGCATTGTCGACGTGTCGTCCTCACAGCCATCAGCCACAACCAGGACTTCGAACGCTGGGGTCCCATCTCGCTGGGCGTCGAGCTTGCCCAGAAGCGATCTCAGCATGGCAGCACGATTATGGGTTGGTATGATAACGCTGATGTCAACCACGCTTATGCCCTGCCTTCACTGCTCGCGCCCGCGCCCTCAGATAACGAACCGGGCCGCTCGCAGCCCCTCTGAACTGGGTTAAGGCGTCGTTGTAAGGCAGGCTGAATTGGTGTGTCCGTCGAGGTTGAAACAATCGCCGAAAAAGCCTGATGTACGAACGAATCATGCGAGGGAGCGCGCGCGGGTTTCCCTCGAACACGAGGGCCTTCGTCAAGATGGCGAGCGATGCAGCCTCGTAGCCATACATCTGCTGCTGAAGTTCCTTGCTTGAGCGACGATGGCGGTGCCAGTTCAGAGCTTCGGGATCGTAGATGATCCGATACCCGGCTTCGAGCACGCGCCGGAACATGTCTGTGTCGCCACCAGCCAGACTTAGTGTTCCAGCGTCGAGGGCCTCGTCGAACCACCCCACCACGTCAACGATCGTTCGGCGCAATGCCATGTTGACACCGGCACCCGCATGCCATCCGGTGAAAGGGTCCAGGTTGTAGGCGTCATAGACCTGACGCCTGAAACCACGGCAAAAACCGCCAAAATGTTGAAAGGCGATCTGCGAGTCCGTTTCCAGCTCGGACGCCATAGTAAGGCCGGTTACGGCCAGCACCAGGGGGTCCTCGAAATTGCGAAGCAAGGTTCTAAGCCATAGCGGGTCGGGGACCGCATCGTCGTCGATGAAGGCGACGACGTCTGCTTCTGTGTTGCGAAGGGCAGTATTGCGCGCGACGTCAAGACCAGGACGCGGCTCGCGCAGATATCTCACAGTATCGAAGCGCCCGACTAAATCTCGCGTGGCCTCGTTCGATGGGGCATTGTCGACGACTAGAATATCGGCCTTATCGGGCATAGCCAAAAGCCCGGTGAGGCAGCGCTCCAGATCTTCGGTACGATCGCGCGTGCAGATCACCACGGAAGCTTTCGGCAGCTGATTTGGAGTCGGCGACGGGTCAGGGAGGGCCAGCCGATGCCTCAGCCAAGCCTCGAACACCGACGAACTGGCCGCAGACAGAATCCGATCCTTAATTGGCGTCTTGCCGCCATCGGTGTCGAAGGCGATCACAGCTTGGCCGCACGGACGACCGGCGACCCGGATCAGCACAAGTGCACCCTGATAGTCACCAGTCGGCCCAAAATCTGGCGGAAGGTCAAGAATGTCGATGTCTCGGACCGCAAGGCGCATCAGGAGTTCGGATCCAAGCTGTGCTGCCCCAATGAGCCGTGGTCCGGCGAGGTCGCGGTGGGGCGCGACTGCACCTGCTGCCACTGTGTCGGGGGATTCAGCATACCCTTTCTTGGGCCGGGGCCGGTCACGGCGAGAGGATAGACTTCAGCATGATAATCGTAAACCTGCTGCCAGTCTGCCGAAAAAAGGCCCACCGTAACGCGATAGTCGCCTGGCGCCAGGTCGATACGATTGAGTGTTGTTTCGATGCGCACCGTGTCCGTATCTACGAGAGGGGCGAATTCGGCCAACTTGCTGTCGGTCTCGAAGCAGCACGTATCGTCCGCCGCATAGATGCCGATGACGATAACGGCGTTGCGATCTCTGGTGGCGCCCACATAGGTCAGTGAAATCGACAGCCGGTCGCCCGCAACGATGGTACTTGTCGGCATGCCTTGCTCGTTCAGCAATGCTACGGCTGTGATCTGGAGTTCGCCATTGCCGAACCGGCTGACCTGCGGCACAAGCTCGACGGGCAATTTTGTAACGCCGAACGGTTCGTGCTGGACACTGGCGACCTTCGCCTCGACAGCCGAGGTATAAAGTGGGAGCATTTCGTCGATTGGTCCGTAGCCCACGACGCGTCCGCCTCTCAGGAACAGCACGTAGTCGCAGATTTCTCTTACCTGCGAGACGTCGTGTGACACGAAGAAGATAGTGGCGCCGTCGTTCAGTATCTCCTTCACTCTTGCAATGCACTTCTGCTGGAAGGCTTGGTCGCCTACAGCGAGGGCCTCATCGATAAGCAAGATGTCCGGGCGCACATGGACTGCCACGGCGAATGCCAGGCGCATGCGCATCCCGGTGCTATAACTGCGAACCGGGTTCTCAACGGCCGCCTCCAGCTCGGCGAAGGCTACAATCTCGTCAAACCGCTCGGCAACCTCGGTCCGCCGCATTCCCGCGATAACACCCAGCAGGAAGATGTTCTCGCGCCCCGTCAAATCGTCGGTCAAGCCCGCCCCGATGTCGAGCAAGGCGCCAATTCGACCCATCACCTTGATCTGCCCTTCGTCGGGACGACCAACGCCGCCGATCAGACGCAGCAAAGTGGACTTCCCGGCCCCGTTTAGCCCGACCACGCCGACAGCTTGCCCTGGCGCAACCGCGAAGCTGATGTGGCGCAGGCCCCAAAAGCTTTTCGACGGCACCACGGACCGTCCGGACAAAAGGTAACCCTTCAACGTGGTGGAGCGTGCACCCCCTTGCGCACGGTAGCGCTTGCCGACGTCGTGGACGGTGATGGCGCCTTGTCTCATAGTTCGTCCACTAGGCTTGCGCTGCCACGCTCGACCAGCCAAATTCCAGCAAATAGCATCGGCAAAGAAATCAGCGCAGTCTTCCAATAGATATCAACGGGAGGCCACGCGTGTTCGACGAAAATGGCGCGGTAGCCCTCAAGAATCCAGGCCATCGGGTTCAAGGTGTGAATTAACGCCATCGGCTCACTCGCCTTAAGTGGGCTGTAGAACACGGGTGTCAGGTAAAAACCCAGCATCAAAACTACGCCTACCAAATGTTGAGTATCCCGGAAGTGGACATGCGCAATCGCAACAAGATAGGACAGGCCCATCGTGAATAGCGCCTGCGCAAGGAAGACGAGTGGAAGTGCGACGACGCTCAAAGTCAGGCCCCCGGTCTCGATAAACGAGATGATGAAGAGGAGTGGCAGAGCGAGCAGAAGGTGCACTGCTTGTGTGATGACTGCGACAACAGGAAGTATGCCGACCGGAAAGCCCGGCCGGCGCACCAGTTCGCTGCTGCCGGTTATGGAAGTCGTCGCTGCGGGTACCGCAGTGCTGAGCCAACCCCAGGCCAACACGCCGGAAAAGACGAAAGTGGTGTAATGGGGAATATCTAGGGGCAGAACGTGACGAAAGATCAGCGAAAAAACCAGCAGCTGGCTCAATGGCCGCATTAAGGACCAGCCGAGGCCAATTGCGGACCGTTGATATCTCATCTTCAGATCGCGTGCCAGAAGTTCTAACAGCAAATCGTTCCATTGCAGACAGATGTGGATCAAGGACTTCCACTGATCACGGCGCCAGTATTGGTCCCGTCGCTTCGCGCGATCAAGCGCATCATCCTTGAGCTGTTCAGGCATTTCGGCTCACTTTTGCCACCGGTTAAATACACCTTGCCTCAAAGTAGTAAAGATCATCATACTCGCGAACTGACACGGTACACTAGCGTGATCGTTATCGTAGGAAGCAACAATTATGCCGATGGTTTCCATCATCACACCGGCGCATGGAGCGGAAACAACGATTTCTTCGACTTTGGAGAGCCTGATAGCGCAAAGTCATCCCGACTGGGAATGCTTCATCATTGATGATGGTTCAACCGATCAGACCGCTGAGATCGCGGACCGTTTCGCGGCTCGGGATACGCGCTTCCGTGTGCTACGGCAGGAGCAGAGCGGCGTTTCGGCTGCTCGCAATGCGGGACTGGCACAGGCGAAAGGCGACTGGGTCGTCTTTCTCGACTCTGACGACGCGCTGGCACCCTTCCATCTCGAAACCATGCTGAATCACACGCGCACTTTGCCGCAGGCCGACATTCTGCATTGCGGTTGGCGCCGTCTGAAAAATGGTGCTCCCTGGTGGCAGTCTCACCCCGCGGTGAAAATGGACAATCCGTTTGCCGTAGCGGCGCGATATTGCCCCTTCGCGATCCACGCCGCCTTGCTTCGCCGGTCCCGGCTTGCAGAAGTCGGCGGCTTCAATCCAGAGATGAAAATGTGCGAGGACTGGGACCTATGGCAGCGCCTCGCCCGAGCTGGCGCCGAATTTGCGCCGGTCGAAGGCCTGATGGCTGACGTTAGCGTAGAGGCCGGTTCGCTGTCGTCAAACAGGGTTAAGCATCTCGATTTTGGTCTTAAGGTGATCCGGCGCGGCCACCATTCCGATCCGCGCATCGCCTATCCGGTGCCGGCGCTCGCCCAGGGAATAACAAAAGCTGCTTTGGGAATGGCGTGCTGGTATCTCGCGATCTGGCTTGTCGGCGCCTCAATAGGTCAGGGCGACAATCCTGTCGAACTGCTTGACCGGGTGGCAGAGCCTATCCCACCTGACGCCGATGTCTACGCGTTCTGCGCAATAATGATAGACGGGATTGTGGTCGGCGCCTTCCCCGACGAGCCGATCTGGCCCGGACTCTGGTCGAAGATCCAGGACAAGCTTCCGGACCTAGAGGCTTGGCTTGATCGGCATGCTCCCCAAGAAGCTTTTGGTTCCCTGTTGGTTCGTTCACTGGAGCGAAAGGTCGCTGACCAGCTGCCGACCAACGTGCCCACCACGATCGGGAGAACAAGGATACAGCCAATTGATTTGGATCAACCTATCGTCGACCTTATCTTGCCCGGCATTGAGCGGTTGCGCTGTTGCATCTGGCGAGGTTCGACGCTGCTGGGGCAACTGGAGTTTGTTGTCTTCGGAGCAATCGAAGCGGATGCTATACGAAATCGACTTAGGAGGGAGTTCGGCCCGGAGTTCGACGATCTGAACCACCCAGCAGCAGCTTTGTTGGCAGAAGATGGCTTCGTCAATCTTTCTGATCAGGATGACGGGCGCGCCGCCGCCAGCATGGCAGCGCCAAGCTACAGCGGAGTAGCTCAACAGGTGCTGAAGCTCATGGCGAAAGTATCATATTGGGCCGAAGCAAAGACAGTAACGGGTTGGTGGAGCAAGAAAGAGCCGACACCAACACGTGTCGACTCGATATCAGGCATGGCGCACGCCGGGCGCGCCGAATTCGATCGAATCGTTGAAGAGGAAAGCCAGCGGGCGGTTGCAGCCTCAACGCAGATGTCCATGGAGATGCCGTCGAAAAAAACCGGCCCAGTGGGCGATGAGGTGCCGAGATACGATACGGAGGCGTACTGGGAGGAGCTGTTTTCCCAGGTAGACCCTTGGGACTACCGAAACAACTATGAGACTGTGAAATATCTTCAAACACTCTCGTTGTTGGACGATCGGCGCTTTTCAAACGGCCTTGAGCTGGCCTGCGCGGAAGGAACCTTTACACGGATGTTGGCCCCCCGCGTCGACAACCTGCTGGCGACCGACATTTCGGCGTCGGCAGTCGCTCGAGCGGCCTCGCTTCAGGACCATGGTTCCGCGGTAGCCTATCGGCAGTTGGATCTTTTGAGCGACGCGCTAGAAGGGCCTTACGATCTCATCGTCTGCAGTGAAGTTCTGTACTATTTCGAGAACAGAGAAAAACTCCAGCAGATAGTCGATAAGATTGCGGGCAGTCTTCGCACGGGTGGTTGGTTCGTTACTGCCCACGCCAACCTCCTGATTGATATGCCGCATGAGACAGGATTTGGGTGGCCGCATGAATTCGGTGCGGTCGGCATAGGTGAGATGTTTGACCAGCATCCGGATTTAACTCTCTCGGTCGAAGCCAAGAGTCCGCTCTATAGAATCCAAAGGTTCGAGAAGGTGGAGCTCGGGGGCTTCCTTGAGCCCACACGCGTGGAAGTAAACACGGCACAGCCCTTGCCTCTTCAGGTCGCCAGCCAAGTACGCTGGAGAGGGGGGCAAGTTGTGGAAGCGGCCGCCGACTGGAACGATGTCCCGATCTTGATGTATCATCAGGTTTCGGACGACGGTGCTGAACAGCTTGCTCGATACCGCCAGTCTCCGGAGGCTTTCGAAACTCAACTGGCCTTCCTGCGCGACGCCGGATGGCGCGGGATGACTTTGGATCGGCTGCTTGCTTGTTTCGATGAAGGTGCCAAACCGCCCGAAAAGACATTAGTTCTGACCTTTGACGACGCTACACGCGATTTCATGACGCATGCCCTCCCACTGCTCCATCGATACGGCTTCCCATCCTCACTCTTTGTCCCAACCGATCGGGTCGGCGGCTCGGCAATATGGGATTCGGCCTATGGATCGCCAGCTCCACTGCTAACTTGGGAGGAACTTGCGGCAGTCGCGAACAGCGACGTGACGCTGGGCGCCCACGGTGTCCGGCACGTGCGTTTATCTGCCCTGGCACCGGAGAGCCTATTGCGAGAGCTTGCTGGCTCCAAAGCAATGCTTGAAAAACGTCTAGGTCGAGAAGTGCTGGCGGTCGCTTATCCGTACGGCGACTTCGACCCCGCTATCCGGGACATAGCCGAACAATGTGGTTACCGGATCGGGTTAAGCTGCGTCGGTGGCACGGTGCGGGCGGATGCCGATAAGCTCGCATTGAAAAGACAGGAGGTCTTTCGCGGGATCAGCCAGTCAGAGTTTGCAAATCTGCTATTTGGCTGAGACAAGAATGGGGGGGGCCACCGTCCAACCCGCATCGTACTTTGTTCCTAGAGCAAAGCGATGATTGGGATTTGGAGAGAAATAAGGTTCCTGCTTCAGCCATGACCGGGCCTTTTTCTTGAGGCTCTTCATTGCCTTTGATCTCGCGTCGACCACAAGCATCTTGGCGGCAATTGGCTTATCATGTCGCGACATGGTAGCCACAAGTCCGATGAGCGCGCGGTATCGGCCTTGTTCAACCGCCCTCTGGGCGAGCCACCGGCCGCAGCCGCGTAGGCCGGCCCGGATTGCAAAGCCCCTTTCCGGGTGTCTTTTTAGCATTTCATCCGCGACCAGAATCCAGGACCGAAGCATTCGCGTGAGGTTGGCTGACATGTTGTCGGGGGTTTGGCGATAGCCGACAAGATGATCCGGCACCACTACAAAATGCGAGAGTTCAGCGGCAAGGCAGTAGAAGAGATAATCTTCACATCCCTGCGCCTCGCGCTGTTGGAGTGAGGAGTCAAATCCTCCCGTCGCGTCGAGGATATTCCGTCGTACGAGTGGCGAGCTTCCATTTCCGATGAAGTTTTTGGCAAGTACTTCGTCGAGCACATCTCCCTCGACAGAAATCTCATTGCTCCGGTAAATGACGTAATTCTTGTGGTCGATCATCGCATACCACGTGTAGACTAGCCCAACTTGTGGGCCGCCTGTCTCCAATGCCACCAATTGTCGCTCAATTTTATCAGGTGACCAAAGGTCATCAGCATCTAGGAATGCCACTAGGTCGGCAGGGGTAGAGCGCCAACCCGCATTTCGAGCAGCAGCGACGCCGGAATTTCTTTGTTTCAATACTCGCACGCGCGGATCAATTTTAACGATTTCTTGCGCAACAGCCAGGGTATCGTCCTTAGAACCGTCGTCCACCACGACGATATCGAGCGCATGATGCGTTTGATTGCGAACGCTGCTGATTGTTTCAGCCAGAGTTCGTTCCGCGTTGTAGGCCGGGATTACAACAGCAACAGTTACTTCACTTCTTGCCGATTTCTTCAAGCTCTCAACTCCGAAGTCCACACGATCGCGAGGAAGTTACACCAAGATGGACGTTTGAGTTTCAATAAATGGAGCAATGGTTATTCGACAAAGATATTTCTAGCCAGCAGCTGTTCGTAGTCGATAGATTGCCGGTGCAAAGTGACGCGCGCCGCCAAAAAGACGGCTACCATCTACCTGTGAAGAAGCTGATCCGTATCCATCGATGCACAGCTGTGATTGCCAGCTTTCTTGCCGGGTGCGCCCAGCGATCGCTGCAGCAGCCCGAAACCCGGCCGCCCCTCCTCGTCGAGCACAACTGCCCCGCCATCGATGATCATCAACGCCGGCCCCATGCCGATGCAAAACGCCCGGTCCAACGTCCATTCTGCAACCTGAATGACTTCGCCCGGTCGAACCTCTATCCGTACGATCGCACTGCTGGCCCGATCCTCGCGACCTCCGTGCCGAAAACAACCCCGTAAAATGGGTGCCATCGATAATGAAACTCTACCAGCTTTTGTCGTCTGCTGCGCCCGCGCGTCGGCGCATCTTTATGCATTTTCAAAATTTGCCGCTTTGAAAGACTGGTCCAGCGCTGCGACCTCGCTCAGACACATTTATCATCATGGCCCAATGCTCGCCTCCTGCATCCTCACCAGATTGATCTTTACAAAAGCCAACAGAGCCTCACGCAGGGCGTTATCGAAAGTCTGGCCAGCGAGGGAACAGAAGCAAAAGAATCTCAGGAAATTCGACGAGATAGACCCGCTTCTCCCGTTGGTTGGCGGTTGGTCTCGCTTTAGAACGGAGGCATTGCTCAGCCGCTTGTCTGAGATCGATCGGTCTGGCGAATGCTCTGCGGCGATTTCGCAGGAGGCCTGACGACTATCTCCACTATTTTGTACTACAAAATTTTATATTAAAACAGAATAGTAATTGCTAAAAAATGGAGTAATCTACATAAAAAAGAATTACCCCAATAATGAACTTCGACAATGTCGATTTTAACTGCAATCATACGTACGCACTGTGCAAGCATTCCTACTGGAGGACCCGCCAACCACCCCGGCGGGTCCTCAACTTTGCTTCCCGGCTGATTGCCATAATGCGGTCGCCGTTCTCGCTGCATCAGCATAATTAGATCTTACTTGGATAGTGGTATCATGCTGTTGAGATCGGCTTGATCAGAAAATCCCCCATCATCGGCAAGTGAAGGTCAAAGCTCGGGTTCTTTTTTGTCAATATTTCGACCGGCGCTTCAATTCATCTCGGGGTGTTTTCGGATCCGCAATGAATTGCAGAGACAGAAAGATTGTCATAAAGTCGAGATTGTCATCCGGTAAAACATCATAAGTATCGATGCCACACGGAAGCATAATACCTCTTATGATTATCGGGATGAAACTCCTTAGTCATCTTATAATTGATTTTTAAATACAACCATTATCTGTAATTAATAATTTTACCTTTTGATAAAATTTTACTTTCTAAAGTCAGTTACAGATACAAACTTATTGTGCCTAAAGTTTCAAAAGCATCGGCATTACCTTCGACGCCGGAACAGAAGATCTACCGACAGCCACTTCCCGCCCCGGGGCTCTCAACGACCCGGCAACTGCCTTCATCATTGGTGAGGTTGTCCCAGCCGATAGCCCAACAATCTCGGGATGATTGCGCGGGAAAAAGCTGCCGATGCAATTCAAGACTGCCGAATAAAAAGGTAATATATTGATAAATAAAGATATTTTCCAACTCCACGCGACCTGTACCGATCGATTCAGCCAACAGCATTCGGTCTGTCATTTCAAAGGTCGGCATATAAGCCTGCACTCGCCAATGGAAATATGACCCACAACCCGCGGCGCAGGACATACCTATCCCCTTTGGCGAGCCTCCCGATACGAAACAACCGATACGCTTGGGCGAAGTTGGTCAGTCCTGATTCAACACGCCAATAGCCTGTTTCACACCCCGACCTGTGTCGAAATGGTCGCACCTCGCCAACGAATTAACCCTTCATAAAGCATTTGCTTGCTCAACTTATAATTTGTGTCATGGTCACTGTAAGTAGTGAGGGAGCCGACCTGATGAGTGATATAGCATCGCAGATTCCGGAATTTGGTTACGATGAGCGCGTGATGATCTGCCGGAAGCAGATCGAGAAGGCGGTCTATCAGTTCATTGCAAATACGAAGGTCGAGGGATGCGATCCGGCGGAAGTCGCAATGGCCATCGCAGACATCGCCGACGACTACATTCTGCTGCTGGCACAGAAGCGCAACCTGACCCATTAAGATGAAGGGTCGGTCGTCGAAAGGCTGGCCGTGCAGAAGACATTGAGTGCGAAATCGCGCCGCCTCCCTGCCCGGAGGCAACGTCAGTGAAGCCGCTTGCCCCTCGCTCGAAACCATCCGTGAGATGGATGTCGAACAGCTTCTGAATAAAGCGCCAGCGGCCGGAAACGAGCCGGGCTCCCCTAACCTACAATTGACACGAAACGCCGAACCATAGGCCCTTACCGGGCGTCCGTTTCAGCGCGTTGCCTCACGGCGATTGAAATAAACGGCTCCGTTCGATTGACGACTGCTTGGCTGCGCGCAACCACACGCATAACCCCGAAAATCGAAGCTGATTTTCGGGGTTATCGCGGGTTTGAAGTGGTGGAGCGTTCTCGGCGTGTCCGATCGGACGCGCCGTACTAATGACTTCTCACACTCACTTGCGGAACTGGAGAGCTCAATTCAGCCAGTTCCCTGGTCAAACCCTCCCCCACCTCCTGCTTCACGGCCTCGAGCGCAAGGTCGAGGCAATTCGTCGCGAACGGCAGTTTGACATCCTGAGCGACCTGTCGCGCATAGGCGATCATTCGCGCCAACGCGACGAGCTCTTCCAGACCGTCTTCCGCCCCTTGGTCTGCATCCATCTTGAAAACCGATGTCACGCCCATGCCCCATTTCTCCAATGAATTGAAGAAATGATACGCGTGTGGAGGTGATCCAGCCCGTGAAAAAAGCGTGACACAACCCTCGGTGACTATTGCCGGCTTCGGTTCACAATGCAGGGCGCGTCAGGAATGAGGTTTCGTGCAGTTTCCAGGGCAGATCGGCACTCGAGCGAATGTCACGGGAGTCCTGCACGGCTTTCAGCAACGCCAAGGCATCGATGCGTTTTTGATCGATGGCATTCGACAGTAGTACCGCGAGCAGATCCGTACGATCGCGCTCGGCCAGCCCTCCACATTGCTCGACGATCGATCGCCATGACCGCTTCTTGAAGAAGATCGCGCTTGCGGCATCTTCGAGCTCCTGGCGCACCCCACTTGCCAGCAGCCCGCGATCCACCATCACATCGAGCGTTGCGCTGACATTGACGAGCGGTACCGTCAGCGCTTTGCTGCCCAGCGCGCTCGGCGCGTGCGTGAGTGCGACGGCGGCATCGTCGACCAGCCGGCCGGTGCGATAATCTTCGAAAATGCGGCCGATCCCGATCATGCCGAACGGATGGCATTCCGCAGCGCGCAGCGCGCCCATGCTTGCCGCCCCGAAAACCGCGACGCCCAGCGAAAGAGCATGGAGAATTTCCTTGTGCCAGACCGGTGCGGCATATTCGAAGGCGCCGTCAATCAGGCCGATGACATTGGCGCCTTGTTCCACGGCAGCCAGGACATCGCCTTGCGTGGCAGGCGGCAGGATGCGTATCCCCTCGCCGGCAAGCGACGCCGCATCGGGAAGACTGGGACCTGCGAAAATGATCTTCAAAACCCTATTGCCCTGGCAAGCGCCCTCGTTCCAAACCGCCGGGCGCGCGCTCCCTCCGGATTTTCGAGCTCGGGGATGACAATCTTGACGACGCTGAAGGGAAGCGTGTCCTCGCTCAGGCGCACGGCGATCACCGAAGCGATCCGCCTGTTTCTGAGCGCATCGAGCACATGCTGCAGCAAGTGCGCCAGATCTTGTTGCCGAAGTCCTGCCGCCCCGGCATTGCCGATGGCGGCAGCGGGCGGTGCGGCAACCGCATCGAAGGCCCGCCGCATCAGCGGCGGCAACGATCGTGAGAAAGTTGCGGGAGAAATATCGTCCCTGGCTCCACTGATATAGGTCAGCCGGGATTGCACGGCTTCCGTCACCGCCCGAATGGCCGCGCGCACGGGAGACGGATGAGCGCCGGTTCCGCCGGTTACCTCGACGAGGCGAATATCCCGGTGGCCCAGAATCGGATCTCCAGGGCCCAGCATGGCGGTGAAACAGGGGATCGCGATGTCGCTGGTGATATCGAAGAGCCTGAGCGCCAATCCCGATGTTTCGATCTTGTCGATCAGCCCGTCCAGGGCGCCGTCCTTAAAGCCGCGGGGATCGACGCAGCCGGCATAACGATCCGGTTCCGCGCCCACCTGCCACAGCACATGGGCGTCACGTTCGATACGCTCCAGGACGCCGTGGAAGATCGCCTCCTCGACATTGTTTCCCGATGCCAGGCCGTCCGACGACATCCAGTATCGCGCGTCACGTGTGCGGTCGAGCACCACCGCTTCAAAGGGGATATAGACCTCGCCGCCGGTGAGGATATCGACGCCGGCAACCCATTCCGTCTCCTCGTCCGGTCCGAGATCGGGTTTATGAAGAGCGGTGAGGCAGTTCAGCGTGTCGGTCTTGTGCCCCATTTCCTGCAGACGGGAAGAGGTGCCGCGGACGAGATCGACGGAGGGTTCGCCGGCAACCGCCCGTTCGAGGGCTTCCATGACAGTGGAGACTTTGGCATCGAGATCGGTCAGGCCCTTTCCCTGGGCAATCACGATCGAGCGGGAATTCGGAGCGTATGCGCACCAGACGGGGATGCCGATGTCGTCCAGTCCGGTATGTCGCGCAACCCTGGTAATGCCGAACCCGGCCAAAAGAGGTTCGACGCGGGAAAGGGTTTCCCGCGGCGACATGATCCTGTCGGAATATATGGACCGGCGCGTCAGAATGCCGGCTCAGCCGTCGACGTGACCGGAAAGGGCAACCTGCGCCGACGAAACCGCAACGGCGAGGTCGACGCCCTTGACGAAAGTGCCGCCGGCCTTGCGCAGGCCGTTTGCAGTCGCCAATTCCCCCGTCGGATTGAGAGGCTTGACCGTACCCGCGTCGAGATCGGCAAGCCAGAGACCCGCCTCACCAGGTATTCCTATAATAACAGCTTTTGCCATGTAACGCCCCTCAGCTATTGTTAAAAACCGGCCTTCAGCAGGCCCTCCCGATAAAGCTCTTTTTGCCAATCTTCCTTGAAGGGAACGATGGTGAGCCACTTCTCGACGTCGAAGACCGGGTTGATGCTTTCGGCTCGTTGCCGATGGAACAGCGCCCGTTTTCGATCGCCGATCATTGCGCAACTGGCCGCGGCGATGCGATGGGCCGGCGCCTTGTCTTTCATCGCCTCGACATAGGCGATGGCCTCCTCGTACTGTTCCAGGAAGAAGCTCGCTCCCGCAGCGCACCAGAGGTAGGCGTCAGGCGCGATCGGATTGAGCGAAATCGCTCTTCTGATCTTGGCGAGCGCGTCGCCAGGGCGGGATGCATGCACGAGCGTGTCGGCATGGCTGTAGATGACATCGGCAAAATGCGGGCTGAGTTGTTCCGCCAGATCAAGTGCGGCGACACTGGCATCGACATCGCCGAGATAGAGTTTGGTGACGCCAAGCTCGCGATGGCCCGCCGCCGAGGCCGGATCCCGCTCGATGGCCCGAAGCGCGTTCTGCTCCGCCAGATGCAGCAGCTCATTGTTACCCTGCGCCGTCACGAGCCACTCGCTGGTGAAGGTTCTCGCCAGCCCGGTAAATGACGGAGAGAAATCCGCCTTGTGCGACAGCGACTGCTTGAAAGCTTTTCGTGCCCGGCGGATATGCGGCAATGTCAATTTGCTCATCAGGCTCGAGCCGACCAGATAGGCGTGATAGGCCTCAGGATTGGCTTCGAAGCGTAAGCGCTCTTCCTCGTTTTCAGCCAGCTCGCGGGCCACCGACATAGTCAACTGCTGCGCAATCAGCCGTCTCTGACGCGGCAATATATCGGGCGTCATCGTAAAGCGATTGGCCCAGATGATCTCGTCCGTGGGAAAATAAACCAGCTGGGCGAACAATCCCTCTTCGGAAAGCCGTGTATCCAGAAGATAGGCGATCGAGTGACGGGCGACCACAGCAGCCTTCTCGGAATCGCGGCGGATCTGGCCGGCCGTATGGGGCGCTACGATGGAAATGTTTCTGAGCGCGCAGAGTTCGATCGTGACGTCTTCGATCAGGGCATTGGCAAGCGCAAGCCCGGCATCGGCATGTTTCGATGTCGGGGGAAGCAGCACCAGTCGAGGCAGGATCAGCGGCGCTGGCGACATGCGTTCGATGTCGGCAGTTGCCTCACCGCCGGCCTCGGAACGCTTCACCTGTACCCTGGCATGGCCGTCATCGTTCGGCAATCTTTCGCTGAGGGACGAACCGCCGGATAACCGGTGCAGTAAGGCTCTGACCTGCTCGTCATTCGGATCCCGTTCGAGGATCTGCAGAGCGGCGCCGGAAATGGAGCGCGTAGCGCCGGGCTTTTGCGCATCCGGCAACGCGTCCAGCAGTGCCTGCCGCAACTGCAGCGCCTGAGCGTCCCGTTGGGCCCTGATCCAGGCGTCTATCAGCTTTGTCGCTGGTTTGATATTTCCGATGAACCCGCGCTGGGTTAATTCGGCGATTGCGTTCAGCCGCTCCAGCGGCGAACCGCCGGCGCGAAAAATATCCAGATCGCTGGAAACTGCCTGCGTGTTGAGACGAACCGTGGTGGCGGTGAAATCGAAGGGCAATTCGGCGCGCCCGCCGTCTGTCTCGCGGATGCGGGAAAGCAGTTTGCGCAGATTGAGCCGCGCCAGCTCTGGTTCGACATCATTCCACAGAAACTGGGCCAATTCGTACCGGCTGAGCTCATGGCTCGCGCCGGCATAGAGATGGGCCATCATCAACAGGCCCTTGATCGGATAGCGAACCTGGTCGCCATTCGTCTCGATCAACCGCAGATCGCCAAATGTCTGCAGATGAAGCACGATCCATCCTCAGCTGTTCACAACCGAATCTTGCAACTCATTGTCGCTGTCAGACAATCCCGTGACTGCCAGGCTTTTGGCCAACGCCACCAGCTTTTGCCTGATATTCGGGTCTTCGATGGCGATGAATGCCTTGTTGAGCGCCAACCCCTCCTTCGAGGACAAAAAGCTGTTCAATTCATTCGTCGCGCCGTCGATCGGTCCGGCGCCGCCGTTCTCGAAGAAAAAGCCGATGGGCACGCGAAGAATCTCGGATATGCGCTGAAGACGGCTGGCGCCTATTCTATTCGTTCCCTTTTCGTATTTCTGGATCTGCTGGAAGGTAATGCCCAGAAGTTCGGCCAAGCCGTTCTGGGTCATCCCGAGCGTCTTTCGCCGAACGCGCACGCGGTTGCCAACATAAACGTCAATCGAATTCGGCGATTTAGCCTTCATGTGAATAAGTCTCCCGCTTTATCAGCACGCCCGGCTGTATAATGGAGAGTTTAAGCAAGAATGCAACTAAAAGTAAATATTTCGTAAGGAATTTTTTCAGCAGCACACACAGTAAAAACAACCTGTGGATTATCGTAGCCAGCACCATCTGGCGCGGATGCGCATCGTGCTCTATCGCACCCGTCGCAGCGCACGAATGCCCTCCGAAATCAGTGTCGCTCCGACGCCATCTCTAAGAGGCTTTCGCGCAACGGCAATCATCGACTTGGCGAAAACGGGAATCCTTCCGACATATTCAAAATGAACATTGTCGAAGCCGGCATCCAGCAGCAGCGTGCTCAGCGTGTCTTTTGACCAAAACTTGATATGCCCATGATCCTTCAACGGCATGAAATGATCGTCCATTTTCCCCATCGCAGCCAGGGCCAGGTTCTTCAGATAACCGTGATAAGGCGTCGACATCACGGCGATGCCGCCCGGCTTGACGAGATCGTACATCGTCGAGGTGAAAGCCTTCGGATCGTAGACATGTTCGACGACTTCCAGGCTGATGACAGCATTGAAGGTGCCGTATTCCCTGGAAAGGTCGTCATAGGCCGAGCCGACATTCAACGGCAATTCGGGATAATTGACATTGGCCTTGGCGATGCCATCGCTGGAAGGATCGACGCCGACGACATAATATCCTTTTCCCGCAAGAGCCGCCGCCGCCCCGCCGGTACCGCATCCCAAATCAAAGACGTCGTTCTCGAGAGAACCGTCGAAATGGCTCTCCAGCACGTCGACCACCGCGGGCAAGATATAGGCGTGCGCGGTTGTTGGTTTGGCGTGAACATAGGTGGTTGCGTCTAGCTCGACGGACATGTTCCTCCCCTCGGCGATTGCGCGGCAACCCTATCGAAGAATACGTCGAAAATTTGATTGAAATCCGCCAAATCACAAGGATATTCAGAATATAATCTATAGTTTTATAGTGCAAAATAAAACTTTTGCGTTAATGTTATTTATAAACATGATACATAATAATATAGTTTGGCATTTTACCTAATAATACCAAGGAATACCCTAGAAAATTCAACGGAATCCATAATGAGAGCGAACAAAATCTATGCAAAAGCGGACGATTCATAGGCTGAATGGCAAGATCATCCGCTATCTGCCATTGCGATTTCCCGCAGTTACATTGGAGATTGCCGATTGAAATGGTGTTACGGCGGCGGCGCCGAGATCTGTAGCCCCTGCCTGATGGCGAGGCACAAAGGTGCCCAATTGCCGACAAGAAGCCAAAGATATTTAACGGATAAATGTATACTGCTGGATTTAGACAGCCCGATCGAAACCCTTCTCGCGCCGGAGAAGACAAGCTTGCCCGATAATTCGTCGTCCGCATATGCGAAACAGCCTGTGGGAAAACCGCGGATTCCCGTGGTCTTCTGGTTGCTGCTGACGATTTCCCTCTCGCTGATCATGGGAACGGTGCTGCTTTCCAACAACATGAAACACTTAAAGACGGTCAGCCATTATTTTGGCTTCGATCTCTTCCCCCAGGAGGTCACACCGCCTCCCCCCAAAGCCCTTCCCCGCCCGACACCACCGGCCACCTTCACGCTTCCATTGCATGTCATCGAACCGCCCGTGGTAGAGACCGCGTCGACTTTCCTGCGGACATGGCGGATATCCGGCGCCGCAATGTGTGCGGCGTTGCGCAATGCCGGCATCGAAACCAGCGATTGGGCGGCGGCGAGCTTCAACGCCGATACGTTCGAATGCTTTTTCGAGCGGAGCGGCAAGCGCGAGAAGGATCAGCTCTCGAGCTCTATCTTCGTCATCGTTCGCGGCGACGCCGCCGGCACGATCAACAATATGCGCGTGAAAATCATCAATCCCGAGACCGATGAAAATGGCCAGCTCGATCCCGGCATTCTGCGAATTTTCGAAATCATGCTGCGCCAGCCGCAATGGCTCGATTTTCACGAAACCCTGAACGCGATCACGAATCTGAAGGACATCAAGGAAGACGGCTTCGGAGCCGGTATCAGCTTCAGCCGCGAGGTTCTCAATCCCGGGAATTACAACTTCACGCTCTCGCTGGATGCAACTTCAGGACCTCAGAAAAGAACCAGAAATTATTTTTCCGGCAGAAGATGGCTGCCGTTGCCGGATCCCGCAGTCGAGACCGACAGCCCACAACCGGAATCAGTCTCCAAGCCTCCCCATACCCAGGCTCCGGCTGAAAGTCAGGAACATCGGCATTAGGTTCTTCGGCTTCATGCCACGCGTCGGCTGATCACGCCATGTGACTGGCATCGTCGTGATGTCTGGCCATTATCTTGTAGAGCTCTTTCAAACTGTCCGCACTCGGCCGTTCGGTACAGTCCCCACCCGCCAGACGCCAGACACGCTCGACATTGAGGTCCTGCGTGACTTGCGCAAGGTCTTCGTTCAGCGAGCGAATGACGACCTCCGATCGGCGCAACCGCCACGACATTCTGACCAGCGCTGCGAACGGGAAAAAAATGATGCCGATAATGCCGAGAACAAGGACTGCGAACTGCCAGTCATCGAGAACAGACAGACCGTTTCGAACGGCCGCCATAAAAAAAACGGCATTTTGAAATGCCATGTGAAAATAGCTCATCAGATAGCTGGACCAATCTTCCATCACGAGCGCCCTCCCCGAGCGGTTTATATCTTGGAATATGCTGAAAAGTCTAGCAGACGCGAACAATATCCCCTGCCGGGAAAGTATATTTGAGGTTGTATTACTCTGCTGAATTGAACGCGAGGCCCCGTGATGGATCGGTGCCGACGAGCCCGGCCTTTCAAATTCCACCGCGGACATGAAAAAAGCTAACAGTGAGAGATAGAATGAATAGAAGACGTTTCCTCGCCTCGGTTCCGCTCGCCCTGTTGTATGTCCGTGCGGGCCAGGCCCTCGCGCAGGTGCCTGCCTCCGCAGGGCTGCGCGTCCTTGCCGACAGGAAGTCGTTCCGATTCGGATCGGCAATCGACCTGCAAAACATCAACAATCCAACCGCTGCCGAGATCTACATCGACAACGTCAATTCAATAACGCCGCGAAACGAGTTGAAGTGGAATTCGACGGAAAAGAGACCGGGTGTTTTCAGCTTCGGCAGCGCCGACCGCATGGTTGCATTTGCGCGCAAAAACAACATGAGGGTTTATGGCCATACGCTGATCTGGTATCGCGTCCCGGGCTGGGTGTCTGACATCAACGACGCAAAGACCATTCAGGCGGCCATGAACCGTCATATAAAACAGGTTGTCACTCGCTATAAGAACTCAATCGATGCATGGGATGTGGTAAACGAACCGTTGGAGTATGATGCACCGGATCTGCGGGATTGTGTTTTCCGACGCCTTCTTGGCGACGATTATATCCGTATGAGTTTCGACATGGCGCACCAGGCCAATCCCGGCGCGACGCTGGTGCTCAACGAAACGCATCTGGAGAAAAAATCCGACGTGTTCGAACAGAAGCGCGCGCGTATCCTGAAAATCGTCGAGGATCTCGTCGCCAAAAAAACGCCGATCAATGCGGTGGGTCTGCAGGCGCATTTCCGCCCCGGACTCGACCGGATCGATCCGGAAGGAATGGGGCGCTTCTGCGCGGCGCTGAAGGACATGGGTGTCGGCGTTTTCATCACCGAACTGGACGCGTCCTGCCACTTCCTGAACCGCGACAAAGCCTTCACGCCGGCATCCTACGCCGATATTTTCAGTGACGTGATCACCGTGGCGGCCGAACATGGCGACTTGAAAGGCGTGACAGTATGGGGCATGTCGGAAAAATACGGCGAGCGCGATGAGAAAGCGGCCGATCCCGCTGCGGCTTGCACGAAGCGCGTTAATCTTTACGACGAAAATAATGCGCCAAGAAGTGCGATCGACGGTATCCGCCGGGCAATAGAGGCGATGTGATGCACAAGACAACGGAGACGCAAACAGATTCATGAAAAAAGCCGTTATTTATGTGGAAAAATTTTTGCCTGCCAGCCAGGCATTTGTTCTCAACCAGGCGGTAGCGTTTCGTTCTTTCGAAGCTGAAATTCTTGCCGGCTCGCGAATTTCTTCGGCGCATACAAAAAAATCCACTGTTCCGGTTCATGACATCCGTCGGTCTCCCATTGCGCGGGCCGGTGAACTGCTACTGAAAATCCCGCAGATCGGCCTTCCCTTCCTCTTTCCTGCGATCGGCAAAGCCGATCTCGTTCACGCCCATTTTGGCAAGAACGGGTATGTCATCGGCCCGTTGGCCCGGGCCGCCGGCAAGCCGCTGATCACGACCTTCCACGGCTTCGACGCCACCTATCGCGGCGACCCGAAAAAGCCGGGCGGCTTCAATCAGGTGCGCTTCTTCGCCAAGGGCCGGAACGAGATGGCCGGCTGGAACAGTTGGAACATCGCCGTTTCCGATTTCATCCGAGATCGGCTGCTGGCACTCGGCTTTCCGGCCGAACGCGTCTATCGCCATCATATCGGCATCGATCTCGATCTCTTCAAAATGGAGCCTCGTCCACGAAAAAAAGGGCGCGTGGTTTCAATTGCCCGCTTCGTCGACTATAAGGGCCATCGTTTCATGATCGATGCGCTTTCACGTGTGGCCGCCGCCGGCACTCCGGTCGAATTCGTCATGGTCGGCCAGGGTCCCTTGAAGGAGGAAATCGAAGCACTGGCGCGTCGTTCCTTGCCAAGCGTCACGATCCATGAAAATCTGTCGCAGACTGAGATAAGAGATCTGCTCGCCAGTGCGGAGCTTTATCTCCATGGAAGCGTGACCCTCGACAATGGTCACGCCGAAGCTTTCGGCCTCGCAAATCTCGAGGCGGAAGCCGTCGGTACTCCGGTCGTCGCATTTCGCTCGGGAGGCGTCGGCGAAGCGATCGAAGAGGGGAAAACTGGTTATCTCGTGGAGGAGCGGGATGTCGCAGGAATGGCGGAGGCGGTCGGAAGACTGCTCAACGACCAGGCTCTGTGGACAGCCTTTAGCGCGCGGGCACCGCTTCTGGTGGCCGAACGCTTCGACTTACGTCGTCAGACGGGGACGCTCGAGGACTATTACAGTTCCGTGCTAGACGAATTTTCCAGCCGGGGTCGGACTTGATGGTGCAGACAGGAAAAAAGCCGAAGTGGGGACTGAATGTATTTCGGCCACTGCGGAACGGATTTGTGAAGGCCAAGTGGCTCTACTATACGAAATTCTGGGGAATGGACATCGATCCGACGGCCAGCTTTTCCTTGAGCGTGCGTTTCGACAAGACCAACCCGAAGGGATTGCATATCGGCGCGGAAACTTATGTCGCCTTTGAGGCGGCGATTCTGACCCACGATCTCACGCGCGGGCTCTATCTTCACACGAGGATCGGCAAGCGCTGCTTTATCGGCGCCCGCAGCATCATTCTGCCCGGCGTCGAGATCGGCGACGAATGCGTCATCGGCTCGGGCTCGGTGGTGACCAAGAGCGTGCCGCCGCGCTCGCTCGTCGCGGGCAATCCGGCAAAGATAATCCGCAGCGACATCAAGATCATTTCGCGTTACGGACGCATGGCACGCGAAGACGAGACGGTCTCGCAGATCGTGACGCACTTGCCGACTGGAGAAGCACGATGAAGATGTTTGCCTACCGGGGGAAACACGAGAATTTTGGCGACGAACTGAACCATTGGCTCTGGGAGCGTCTGCTGCCCGGCTTCTTCGATGACGACGAAGGTCAGCTCTTTCTCGGCATCGGCTCGATCCTCTACGACAATTTCGACCCGAACATGCAAAAGATTGTCTTTGGCTCGGGTTATGGCGGCTACACCAACCCGCCGAAAGTCGATCGCAACTGGACGTTTTATTTCGTGCGCGGAAAGAAGACAGCCGAAATCCTCGGCATCGATCCGAGCTACGCCATCGGCGATTCGGGCATCCTCACGCGCAGCTGCTGGGATGCGAAAAGCATCGAGAAGCGTTATCCGGTCTCCTTCATGCCGCATTACGAAAGCGCCATGTACGGCAGCTGGGATAAGGCCTGCGAACTCGCAGGCATACACTATATCGATCCGCGCTGGCCGGTGGAAAAGGTTCTGACCGAAATCAGCGCATCGCATAAAGTGGTGTCCGAGGCGATGCATGGCTGCATCATCTCAGACGCGCTGCGCGTTCCCTGGCGGGCTATCCGGCCGATCGCGCCGGGGAATCGAGCCAAATGGTACGATTGGGCAAGTGCGCTTGATCTCGAGATCGACTTCGACGCGATTGGCCCGTCAAACCTCGTCGAAGCAGGAGCGTCACTGGTACGGAAAAACACCTACCTTTTGAAGAACATAACGTTCCGCCACCGCCGCATCCGTCAGCTCACTGGCAATTATGTCTTCGGGTCGACGGTCAAGACGCTGCAGCGGGTGGCGGAGAAACCAGGACAGCTGAGTTCCGACGAGTCCATGATAAATGCGCACAACAGAATGCTGCTGGAGCTGGATCGGCTGAAGCAGGATTTTTCCAAGAAAACGGCAAGCGTCTTGTGATGATGCAAACCGGATTCATGACGAGGCGATAAGGCATGATCCTTTCAAACTCCACCAACACTCCCTCCTCCCGCAAGGGGGGCAAGCACTTTGGATGGGCGCTCGGCCCGCTTAGACGGTCAGTATCCTTGACGTGCGGAGCCGTTCGACCATGAGCAGTGTTACCGATCGACTGATTCAAGGCAGCATGTGGCTGAGCCTATCCCGCGCCATCGTCAACGGGCTCTCGGCGCTCAGCACCTTCGTTCTCGCCTGGTACCTCGCACCGGCCGACTTCGGTCTCGTTGCCATTGCAACGACGATCCAGGTCATCTTGAGCTCCGTCACCGAACTCTCACTCAACCAGGCGCTCATTCGTCACGAGGCGCCGAGCGAGGTTCATTTCAGTGCGGTTTGGACGTTGAGCGTCACAAGAAGTGCGATCTTGGCGTTGCTGTTTGCCGCCAGTGCCTATCCAATAGCCGAATTTTATAACGAGCCCCGGCTGACAAGCGTCATGCTTGCTTTGAGTTTCAGCTTGCTCCTGAGTGGTCTCGCCAATCCGCGTCGCGTCATGCTCCAGCGTGATCTGATCTTCTGGCAAGAATTCGTTCTCAACGTGTCGCAAAAGCTGGTTGGCTTTGTCGTGACGGTGGCAATCGCTGCCATCTACCAGAGCTACTGGGCTCTCGTTCTTGGTACCCTCGCCTATCAGATTACCAATATCATCGTTTCCTACACCGTCTTGCCATTCTGGCCACGGGTGACCTTCCGGCATGCACGAGAATTGTTTTCGTTCTCGCTCTGGCTGACGGCCGGACAGATCGTCAACACCCTGAACTGGCGGGTCGAGTATCTGTTAATTGGCAAGATGCTGGGCGCCACGCAGCTCGGCCATTATACCGTCGGCAACACCCTTTCGACTCTGCCGACGCGCGAGGCGACGGCGCCGTTGAACCAGACGATTTACCCGGGCTTTTCGAAAGTCCGCAACGACCCGGTCCGGCTTGTCGCCGCCTATCAGCGTGCACAGGCGCTTCTGGCGGCGGTGGCGCTTCCGGCCGGAATCGGGATGGCAGTCGTAGCTGATCCGATGATGCGGCTTGCCTTGGGGGAAAAGTGGGTTCCCGCCATCTTCATCGTACAGGCACTCGCATCGGTTTTCGCTCTGCAGACCCTCGGTTCGCTCGTCCAACCGCTGGGCATGGCAAAGGGCCATACCAAGATGCTGTTCATCCGCGACACGCAGATGCTGGTGGTCCGCGTGCCCATCATCATCGCCGGTCTGATGATGGCCGGGCTTCCGGGCGTCGTTTATGCCCGCGTGTTGACGGGTCTGATTTCCACCGTAGTCAACATGCTTCTGGTCAAGCGCTTGATCAATCTGCCATTCTTCCAGCAGCTCGCGGCAAACTTCCGCGCGCTTGCCAGCGTTGCCTTGATGGCTGCCGGCGTCTGGGGATTGTCGCATCTTCTGAACACCCCTACCGACAAGCTGGCGCTGGCACTCCACCTGGCCATCCTCGTCGTCACCGGCGGCATTCTCTATCTCGGTTCCAGCTTTGTCCTTTGGCTCGCGATGAAGAAGCCAAATGGCCCGGAAACCGAAGTTCAGCGTATCTTTGTCAAGTTCCTGTCAAAAGCCAAACGTATGGCCGTACCCAAGTCGGCCTAAAAGCTAAACGAACATCAACAAGCGAGGCAGAATGACCAGCCAATCCAGAACGGAGCTGATCGCAAAACTTAATGGTATGATCCACGATTGCCTGAAAGACTATGTCTCACGCGATGAACCGCTTGCGATCCTCGATTTTCCCGACATCCGCAATTGCGGCGACTCCGCAATCTGGATGGGCGAAATGGCCTATCTGAAGGATCGCTTCGGCAAACGCCCGGACTATGTTTCGAGAACGACGGACTTCTCCGCAGATGAGCTGAAAAAGCGCGTGCCGACCGGTCCGATTTTCATTCATGGTGGCGGCAATTTCGGCGACATCTGGGTTTCCCACCAGGATTTCCGCGAAGCCATCATGGAGCGTTTCCCGGATCGGCAGATCGTCCAGTTTCCGCAGTCTATTCACTACAGTTCACCTGAGCGCATCGAGCAATCCGCACGCGCAATCGCGCGTCATAAGAATTTCGTGCTGCTCGTGCGCGACGAAGAATCGAAGGAATTTTCCGAGAAGCACTTCGACTGCACCGTACGGCTATGCCCCGACATGGCCTTCGCCATCGGGCCGCTGCCGGACAGGGCAACGCAGATTTCCGTCCTCGCCATGCTGCGAGAGGATGCGGAACGGGTTGGCGGCACCGATCGCAAGATCCCTTCTGATATTCCTGTGGAGGACTGGATCACCGAGTCGAAACGCAAGGTTGATATCGCCAAGAAATTGGGGGCAGCTTCGGCTTTCCTGGCACTGAAGCCGAGCGAAGTGGCATTGCGCAAGCTGGACGCGGCGGCGCACAACCGCTTCGAGCGCGGCATCAGCCAGATTTCACGCGCCCGCGCCATCGTCACCGATCGCCTGCACGTTCATATCTGCTCGCTGCTGCTTGGTCGGCCGCATGCCGTATTGGACAACAGCTACGGAAAGATCCGCCGCTTCATGAATGCCTTCTCCGGCGGGACGGACCTTTCTTACAAGGCAACGTCGCTTGAAGATGGAATCGAATGGGCGCGTCACCAGGCCGGGCAAGGAGCTCGCGGATGACTGAGACGCTGCGCGCTTGCAGGATCAGGAGGTAATCCGATGACCCTTGTCACCTTCATTATCCCGGTTAGACATCAGGACAATGCCCGCGACTGGAGCAGGCTGAAGGCAAATCTGACCCAGACCGTGGCCTCAATTTCCAACCAGACCAATGGGGACTGGCGTGGCATCATCGTGGCCAACGAAGGCGCCGATCTGCCAGACCTGCCGGAAAAATTCTCTGCCGTGCGTGTCACCTTTCCGCCGAACGACCTGCATGAGCTTGGAAAGGGCAGCAAGGAAGACTTCCTTGATGCCTTCCGGGCAGACAAAGGCCGTCGCGTTCTAAGTGGCATGTTGACCGCCACCGACAGTCGCTTCTTCATGATTGTCGATGACGACGATTTTGTCAGCTCTCGGATCGTTCAACACGTGTCCGAGAATCGAAACGCCAACGGATGGACGATCGACCATGGTTATATCTGGGACGATGGCGGTAGTTTCCTGTTTGGCCACGACGACTTCAGTCATCTTTGCGGTACCTCGTTGATTATTCGCGCCGATCTCTACCAACTGCCGACCCGGTTTGAAGATGCTTCGCTCGACTGGATCAAGTCGATGCTGGGCAGCCACGTCCGCATAGCGGATATTCTTGCGCAACGGGGAGCACCGCTCACGCAGCTTCCCTTTCGCGGGGCGGTCTATCGGGTCGCCCATGGCGGATCGCATAGTCAGGCACCGAGCCTGCTGCGGCAGTATTTCCTCAACCGCGGCGTACTCACCAAACCGCGGCGGTGGTTGCGCAATCTTCGTAAGCTGAGGGTAGTCGGCGAGGGTCACAGGCGCGAGTTTTTCGGCAAGACACGGTCGAACCCCGCGTAAGAGCCGATCGTTCGAACATCGCACAGGCAGTCAAAATATGAAGCTTTTCTCTTTCGACTTCACCAAGAGGGTTGGTAACTGATGTCGGATCTATTCGTCAGCGTGCTCTTTGCATCTTACAATGGCGCCAGCCGCCGGCTGCGCCACACTTTGGATTCCTTGGTGCGCCAGGAGCTTCCCCACGATCGATGGGAATTGATTGCTGTCGACAACAATAGCAATGACGATACGTTTGATCTTTTGAAATCGTACAGCGAGAAGCTTCCCATCACCATCCTGCAGCAGCGCAAGCCCGGAAAATCCGGCGCGCTGAATTTTGCTTTGGATCGGGTCAAGGGCGATCTCGTTGTCTTTACGGACGACGACATCCGCGCGGAACCCAACTGGCTGCAGGCGATCGTCGACTGCGCCATCGCCCATCCGGGTTATGGCGTGTTCGGAGGCAGAATCGTCCCCGATTGGGAAAAGGAGCCGAAGGGCCGCTTTATCGATTGGATTCCCATGGGATCCACGTTTGCGATCGTCGATGAAACGCAAAGCGGACCGTGTGACCCGACGAAAGTCTGGGGTCCCAACACGATCATTCGGCGAGAGTTGCTCGGAACGAGCGTCCGCTACCGGGAAGATATCGGCCCTCTTCCAGGAAAGATATTTGCCATGGGCGAAGATGCGGAAATCATCATTCGTCTGGCCGCAAATGGCGCCAAATCCTATCGATGCGCAGAGGCCGTGGTTCATCACTGGATACCGGCATCAAGTGTCACCGAGGATTGGGTACAGAAGCGAGGTGAACGGCTTGGCTATGGCATGCCGGCGCTTTTTCCCGACGAGGTGCCTGCAGGGGTGAGGCTGAGCGGAGTTCCGCTACCGATCTGGATCGAAAGCGCGCAGTGGGCATTTCGGGCAGCCATGCTCTATCTCTTGCCGCAATCGAAGAAGCGTTTCTGGGCTATCTGGAAATATTACTACATGCGTGGATATCGTGCTGGAATTCGCCGATATGCGCCCCAGACGCTCGCGCGGTGATCGATTGGCCCAGGAGGCAGTAATTTGAAACTCTCGGTGCTCGTCAACAATTTCAATTATGGTCGCTTTTTGCGTCCATGCATCGACAGCGTTTTGTCGCAGGCCTATCCCGACTTCGAAGTGGTGGTGGTCGACGACGGATCGACGGACGATTCCCGTGAGATCCTTGCCTCCTACGGGGAACAGATCCTGACGGTGTTGAAGGAAAATGGTGGCCAGGCCTCGAGCTTCAATGCGGGTTTTGCGGCCGCAAGCGGCGATATCCTCTTTCTCCTCGATGCCGATGATGCATTTTTGCCGGGCAAACTCGCTCGTATCGCCGAGATCTACGATCGCAACGAAATCGACTGGTGCTTCGACCGGGTGACGACCGAGGAAAGCGACCAGCCTCCCGCAGAGCTGCAAGTGACGCTGTTCGACAAGCGGGACACGCTTCGCAGGGGTGGCTTTCCCTCGCTTCCGGTTCCGACATCGGGCCTGAGCTTCCGCCGCAATCTGCTGTCCCAGATACTGCCGATGTCCGTCGCGACAGACGTCGTCCTCAGCGACAATTATATCAAGTTTGCTGCTGCCTTTCTCGGCCGCGGCGCCATCGTCGAAACACCGCTGACGTTTCAGCGCATTCATGAGTCGAACCGCTACACCGGCACAAGCCGAGCAAAAATGCTGCGCCCGCGGATCATGATCGCGACAGGGCTGGAACTGGCACGCCGCTATGATGGGCTGCAGGCACTAGGTAAGAGCCTGGTGGCCGGCGGAATTGCCGAAACGACGTCGCTGCTGAAGCTCCGGGGCGAAGCTCGCAATACGGTGGCTGGCGGTCCGTTCGGCGATGCTGCCGCGACCGAAGTGGCCTTGATGGCGGCGCGTAAGCGTTTGGGAAATATGCTGCGGAGAGGACAGTCATGAATCAGCAAGAGACTTTTCCGCATTCATCCGTCAGCACAGAAGCAGGCGCCGCACCGCTGAAGATCGCCGTCGGCGTGCTGACCTATCGCCGCCTCGACGGGATTGCCAAGCTGCTTGACGTCATGACGCGCCAGGTCAGGCATCCGGGTCGCCCCTATCATCTTACCATGGTGATCGTGGATAATGATGCGGCCGGCAGTGCAAGGGCCACGGTAGAGAGTTTTGGCCAAACAGGTGCCTACGACCTGATCTACGTCATCGAACAAAACCAGGGCATACCCTTTGCACGCAATCGCGCACTGGATTCGGCACCTCCCGGCACCGACCTCTTCTGCTTTCTCGACGATGACGAATGGCCGGTTGACGGCTGGCTGGATGCGATGCTGGAGACACGGGAGAAAAACCGCGCCGATTGCGTCTATGGCCCCGTCCAACCGGTCTATCCCGAAAACCCGCCGGAATATTTCATCAAGGCAAGGGTGTTCGAGCGCAAGAAGAACAAGGACGGTCAACGCATTTCTTATGCGGCATCGAACAACGTCATGTTCGACTATCCTCTGATCCGCTCATGGAATCTGCGTTTTGAAGAGAAGATGCGCTTCACCGGGGGCACGGATTACCTTTTCTTCAACCAAGCCATCCGCCGGGGCATGCAGGTCTTCTGGGCTGACAAGGCGCTTGTCCATGATATCGTTCCGGCTAGCCGGATGACCTGGAAATGGGTATTGCAAAGACAATACCGCCTCGGCAATACCTTCGCAGTCAGCGAGGTCCTGCATGGCAACCTCAAGCGCCGGATCTATCGCGGCGCCTATGGCGCCTCGAGAGTTATGCTTGGGCTCTTCATGCTACCCTCGATCTTGATTTCACCCTATTGGGGCATGCGAGCCCTCACCCACGTTTTACGCGGCGCGGGCATGGTTAATGGGATTCTCGGACATGCATACCAGGAATACAAGCCCGATGCCGCTCTCTGATATTGTTTGCGCCCGCGCCCTTGGAAGAGTTCTGACCCTTATTATCTTCCAGCTGAAACATCACAAGTGATTGGCTGTCCATGAACTTCAAGGCTTCAATCAACCGGGCCAAAAATGGTACACTTCTATTGAACTATCGTGACACAATCGCTGTTCGAACAGAACGGCTTTCGCCCTTATCCATCGGTCAAATATAGGAGATGCCTGTCTATGACTGAGAAAAAATTGAAGGTTCTCGCTGCCTCGTCGGGAGGCGGTCACTGGGAACAGCTGATGGCCATGCGCGGCGCATTCGAGGGCTGCGATATCGTCTTCGCAACGACCATCCCCGGACTGCTTGCAAAATACGACATTCGGGGCGGACTAGTCCTTCCCGATTGCAGCCGCGACTCGATTGCCATGTCGATCCGGTGCTTTTTCACCGCCTTCTCCATCGTCATCAAGCAGAGGCCCGACGTCATCATCTCGACCGGTGCCGCACCCGGCCTTTTTTGCCTGCTGGCCGGCAAATTGACGGGCAAGCGGACGATCTGGATCGATAGCGTCGCCAATGTCGAGAAGCTGTCCCTATCGGGTAAATTGGCCGGCCATATTGCGACGCTCTGGCTCACGCAATGGCAACATCTGTCGAGGCCGGATGGCCCCCATTACGCAGGAGCTGTCCTTTGATCCTTGTCACCGTTGGAACGCAGCTGCCGTTTGATCGCCTCGTCAAGGCTGTCGACACGTTCGCAAACGAACTGTCGAAACCGGTTCTGGCGCAGATCGGCAAGGGCACCTACACGCCACAGAATATGAAATGGATCAAGAATATCGAGCCCAAAGACTTTGATAACGTCTTTCGCGATGCAAGTGTCATCGTCTCTCATGCGGGAATTGGCACTGTGCTTACGGCCAAGCGTTTTGGGAAGCCGATCATTCTCGTTCCTCGCCAGGCGGCTCTCGGCGAACACCGAAACGATCATCAGCTCGCCACGGTGAGCCAGCTCGTGGGCCGGCCGGGCATCTATGTCGCAAACACCGATGACGATCTCCGGAACTATCTGCTCGAAGAGCTGGATAGCCCATCTCACGAAGATTCGTCGGAAGCCGGTCGGGCTTCGCTGGTCACCTACCTGAAAAACTATATTACGACAGTCTGACCCCCAAGAGCCGTCATAGACTTTGACGCTGACGAGCGAATATTTTCATTCTCCGCAATTTTTGCCGGCGATACGTTTGATGAGTTCAGGCGCGATGATTTTGGAGGCCATGTCGGGCTGAGGATGCCCGCCATCAGGAATCGCCGTGGCCAGATCATCCGGCGTCAGACGCTCCCAGTTGGGCCGGTGGTCGACAAACTCCAGACCACGTTTTTCCGCCTCTGCCTGATGGGCTGAGACATAACTGTCGACAAAGGGACGGATCAGCCCACGCAATCCTGAAAATGGATTCATGGCCATGACAATGATCCGCGCTTGCGGCAGGCGCTGCCGGAGCTGGTCGAGGATATCGCCGATATTCTTTCGGCTTTGCGCAAGCGACACGAACCGATGCAATGTCGCATCGTTGGCATAGAGTTCAATCAGGATGATATCCGGCTGCGTGGCAATGACGCGATCAACTTGGGCAAGGCCCCATAGTGACGTCTCGCCGCTCTTTGCAACGCTCTCGACTTTCACGGGCCTTTGCAGGCAGGCTGAAAGCCCTGTCTCAAGAGCGGACTGCCATCCCCCGCGGGCCGTCAAGGACGTTCCGAAAGCCACTATTTTCAGCGGTTGTGGACTATCGGCATGGCCGCTTTTGACCGCTGAAAACATCACCAGACACGCCAGAAACAGAACCAATCCATAAACCGGTCGCCTCGCAGTCGGCCCGGCTCGCCAAGGCAGCAAACACATCATGGGGAGACCTTGCAGCAGGCTTGTGACAATTTCGTGAAACGGCCGATCATGCCCTTTCGAGCAAGGCGAAACTATCCAACCTCACCTTGGCGGATGGCTGCTTTGGGACGCCGAGGATATTAACGACGTGAAACAGCCGCCAATCACTCCTGGCGAAATACGTGCTGCATCTGATCGGTCAGCGGCTTCGTCAGATAGGATATTACGGTCCGGTCGCCGATCTTGATAAAGACCTCGGCCGGCATGCCCGGATAGAGCTTTATCGTCTTCATCCTGGCAATGCTTTCAGCCTTCGGCTTGACGCGCAGCGGATAGTAACTGATGCCTGTGCGCTCATCCTTGACGATATCGGGCGCGATCGAGGTAATCTCACCGCTCACATCAGGCGTCGTGCGTTGATCGAAAGCGCTGAAACGCACATCGACGGACTGGCCGACGTGAACCTGGTCAATATCGCGGGTGGCGACTTTCGCCTCGACCATAAGTTCGTTATTTTCGGGAACGACGAGCATCAACGTCTGACCGGGATCAATGACACCATTGACGGTGTGAACCGAAAGTTCGTGAACTCGCCCCGTCAACGGTGCGGTAATGTCGAGACGGTGCAGCTGATCGAGCGCCGTTCCGCGGCGCTCTTCATATTCGGCGATCTGCGCCTCGACGTCGGTCAGGTCCTTTGCGATCTCCGAACGACGATCCTCATCCAGCTGGATCGACTGGCGATCGATCTCGATTGCCTTACCCTCGGCCTCCGCCTTAGCTGCGATTTCCTGGCCGCTATTGCCCTGGAGATCGGCGCGGGCGCGCTTGAGCGTATTCAAACGCTGAAGCGTGACGAGCCCCTTCTTGTAGAGCGTATCAATGCCCTCGAGCTCCTGTTCGATCAAGCCCAAGGCATCGTTGGTGGCATTGATCTGAACGACCAACCCCTTTACCTGCTCGCCCAGTTGGTCCTTGCGCGATGCCAACTGGCTCTTCATTCCGATAAGCGCCGTCCTGCGACTGTCGAACAACTTCTGCTCGCCATCGAGAAGCTTCGCCGCGGAGGTGCTGGAAGTCAGATCGCTGATGTTTTCCTCGACCTCGAACGAATCGGCGCCGATTCGTTCCGCCTTCAGACGGGCGCGGCGTGCATAAAGCTGAGCGAGCGTGCTTTCGACAATCGAGAGGTTCGCTCTTGTCGTCGTCCCATCGAGCCGTATCAGCACCTGCCCTGCCGTCACATGGTCGTTTTCGGAGACTAGCAATTCCGACACGATACCGCCTGTCAGGTGCTGGACCTTCTTGACATCACCGTCGACGACGATCACGCCCTCGCCGATGACTGCGCTCGAAAGCTCTGTCGTCGCCGCCCAACCGCCAATGCCGCAAACGAGGGCTATCGACAACACACCGACAACGGCAACATGCCGATTGAGGGAGCGTTTCGATTCACTGATAACTTTATTCACAATCTTCCCTCTGGCCTATTCGGCCGCATTCATGCCGTCGACCACGACTTTAAGCTGAGCCACGCGCTCGGCAATCGGCGTGCGCGCCGCTTCCGGCCGGCTGACCCTTGCGAGAACTTCCTCTTTGGGACCGAACGCGATCATGCGGCCATCCTGCATCATCAGCACGAAGTCGCAGACCGCCAGAACGCCGGACCGATGTGCGATGACAACGACAATGCCGCCGCGTGCACGCACGCTCATGATCGCGGCACTCAGCGCCCGCTCGCCTTCCTCGTCGAGATTGGAGTTCGGTTCGTCGAGCACGACGAGGAATGGTTCGCCGTAAAGCGCTCTTGCAAGCGCGATACGCTGCCTCTGGCCGGCTGAAAGCGCGGCACCACCTTCGCCGATTTCGGTTTCATAACCGTTCGGCAGACGAAGAATGAGATCGTGAACACGCGCCGCCCTCGCTGCGGCAACCACCGTCTCTGGCGACATTTCCTTCGCGAAACGGCAGATATTCTGCGCGACGGTCCCCGAGAAAAGCTCCACATCCTGCGGGAGATAACCAATATGCCGGCCAAGTGCGTCACCGTCCCACTGGTCGAGTGCCGCGCCATCGAGGCGAATGGATCCTCTGACTGTCGGCCAGATGCCCATCATCGCCCGCGCCAGCGACGACTTACCCGAGGCACTGTAACCAATGACCCCAAGCGCGCTCCCTGCCCGTAAGCCGAAGCTGACATCGGAGATGACCAGGCGCTGGCCCGCTGGCGGTCCGCTTGCCAAGCCCTCGACGGTGACTTGCTTGGTGGGAGCCGCGAGCGCAAGGGGGGCTGGAATCTCAGGAATGGTTTTCAGCAGGCTCGAAAGCCGCGCCCAACTCTGCTGGGCAGAAACGAAACCACGCCAATTTCCGATCGCCGCTTCGACAGGCGCCAGGGCGCGAGAGGTCAATATCGAGCCGGCGATGATAATTCCCGAAGAAGCCTGTCCTTGGATGACCAGAATTGCGCCGGTCGCGAGCGTTCCCGATTGCAAAGCAATACGGAAAATCTTCGACAAGGTGGCATACCCATTGCCGACATCCGATGCCTGCCGGGTGATCGTCCGGTATTCACTGTTCTTGCGGTCCCAGATCTCGGCCATCGTACCCGCCATGCCCATGGCGTGAATGACCTCGGAATTGCGGATCGAGGTCTGCGCAAAGGCATTTCGCATATTGGCGGAGTCAGACTGCTTTTTTGAGAGCGTACGCGTTCCCTGATTGGTCAGGAAGGTCAGAATGGCGAGAACCAGCGATCCACCGATCGCGATATATCCGATCGCCGGATGAAAGAGGAAGCAGATCACGATATAAAACGGCAACCAGGGCAGATCGAACATCGCCGTCGGGCCCATGCCGGACAGGAAGGTTCTGATCTGGTCGAAGTCGCGCAGCGGCTGAAGCCCGTCGCCGCCGATCTTGACCTTCAACGGAGCCTTGATCAGCGCCCGGAACACACGTCCGTTTACCATCTCGTCAAGCGCGCCGGCAACACGCACGAGCATCCTGCTTCGCAGAACCTCGAACGCTCCTTGGAAGACGTAAAGCATTAATGCAAGTATTGCCAGGACCGCCAGCGAGGGTATGCTTTTGCTGGGGATGACCCGGTCATACACCTCAAGCATAAAAAATGAACTTGTAAGATAGAGGATATTGATAAGCGCGCTTGCTATTCCAATGAAGACAAGTCCCCCCTTGCATTTCCTCAATGCTTTGGATGGCTCGCTGACATCAGCTGCTGAACTCTGAAACACGAAGTAATCCCTCTCTTACCGCATCGCACGAAAGCAAATATGCCCGCGCACACTCTAGCTCCGGGTCCATCACGCCCGATCAATGACACGACTGCCTTGGACCCCGACACGGCGCCGGACCCGCTTGCAAGCCCACGACCTATTACATGAATCCAACCAAAAAGTGACCAAAAATTCCAATTTATAACGAGCGGTTTCAGGGATTCTGACTTGACGCTACGCTAAATATACCAACCTAAGCAAGTGAAAATCGCAAATTGCCCAACAACGGCGCAGAGGAATGAACGCGTGGCGCGCATATGGGCGACGTTTACTGAGGCATTAACTATAAATTCAATCTATAGTTCATTTTTCCTATGAACGGCGGAAATATTTTTTTATCCGCATCTCCCCGGCCTTCGACCGCCGACACCCCTTCATCATCAAGCTTTCAAGTGTTGAACAGCGGGGCCGGCGCTCTCTAAATTTGGCGTGATTCAAACCAGCAGGTGCGACGCTTGGCTGCTATGGAACGCGTCCACATTGATATACACGCCGAGCGAGTCGGTATCGATGTGAGAAGCGCCGTCAGAAATCTTGTATTGGAAGGATTCACTGACCTTTCCGCTGAGACCGGCGATTTTCACCGCATCGACGGTATAGGTGTAATCACCATCGCTCTCCACGTGGATGACGCCGTATTTCCCGGTCAGCGTCAGGCCATGCTTATCCACTGCACTGTCACCGAAGCGACGAAGCAGCACGGTTCCATTGATTGCGCTATCGTTTTCGAGAAGGTTGCCATGATAGGCGCTGCCCGTGTCCGTGGAGATTTTCAGGCTGTCATGGGCTGCGACAATCCTGGGAACGGCGACGGTGGGTGCGGTCGGAACCTGCGCTTCGGCCGCGGGCGCCGGAGTGCTTGTCTGCGTCGGTGTTGACGGTTCGACATACGGCTCCACAACCGGCGTGGTAGGCGTCTGCTCATTGTTGGACTGGGTGTTGCCAGTCGCAGCGTCGACTTCGGCCTGCGCTTGCTCCAGCGTCTTATTGTCGTTGATCGAGAAGGTGCTCTGGAGGACAATTGCGACCGGCATCGTCAACGTCGACACCGCGCTGTCGATGATATTATCATAGAAAGAGCCGGATGCAGGCCTGTCGACCTTCAGCGCCGAGGACGACAGGTCGTCAAAGACATTACCATAAATATCGATATCGGTGCGTGTATAACTTGGGTAACCTGCAGCGCTGATCGACACGCCCCAGACGCCGTCATGGATATAGTTTCCACTGATATCGTAATTTGTCGCATTGCCCTGATCGCCAAGGCCGATACCGTAGGACCAACTATAGCCGCCGTATCCCGAGATGTCGTTGTCGTGGATGGCGATATTCGTGCCCGCGTTGGCACCTATCCCGAAACCGCCGCCGATCACGGTGTTGTCCTCGACCGCTGCATCCACAGCCCGAACAAGCACCAGGACGCCCTTTGCGCTATTGGTCTCCGTCTGCTCTAGGTGGTTACCCTTGATCAGGATATTGCTGCTGTCGTTCAACTGAACGGCGTCTGCCGCAGCGCCCTGGCTGTTGATGACCAGATTATTAACGATGGTAACGCCAATCACTTTATCCATCCAGATGCCGTCTCCATTTACCCCGGAAATCTTGCTGTTCTCGATGGTAATGTTCTGGCTGCTCTGGAAATTGACGGAACCGGGCTTGCCGGCAAGTCCGGTATTTTCGACCTCGACGTTGCGGACGGTCCAGTTGGAGACATTTCCCGCATATATCGCCGCACCCCCGGTATCAGCAATCTTGATGTTCTCCACGATGATGTTTGAAGCCTTCGAGCCGTGGATACCGTCATTGCTGCTGTGAATAACCGGCGCATCGCCAACGCCGTAACTGCCAATTGTAATCGGAGAACTGACAGTGCCGGAGTATTTCAGGTCGAATTGCTCGTTAAACACGCTTCCGGCGGCAAGCAGCACGCTGTCTCCCGGCTTTAGCCTCAGGGATTCGACAGCGGAAAGCGTCGCGAAAGCCGACTGCTCGCTCACTCCACTGTTCTGATTGGATCCTGTTGCCGAATTTACATAGTAGACGGTCACGCCGTGATCTCCCAAAGATACTGGAAAATCTTTTAACCGCGGACCTCTCTCTGCCTGCTAAAATGGAACACTAAAATGCGTTCTATCTCGCGATAATTCTTAAGCTGACCACAAAACATCTTCATTTCTTGAATATTTTGCATTGCAACAAAATTGCGTCGCACAGTTAGGTGCGATGTTACCAAATATCTCTAGTGTAAATAAAATTACTCTCCACGCATCGCGTATTAGTTTACGCCAATTGCGCCTCGAGAGAAGCATTACTTGATAAACAAATGTTACAAAATCATGGCACCAGTTACTTCGTCGAAAAGCAGGCGCCGGTGCGGGAGCCGAAGCAAGATTGAGTTTTCACGCTGTAACCCATAGTGATTATATCAACATCTCATCTGCGCATCAGAACCGCAACGTATTCTTATAAATTGCCCCTGAATAAACATTCTTCTCCTCTGAAGAAACAGAGGTCCGCATCTGCCATTTGCACTTTCACTTATTATTAACGCAATAATTACCATGCGTTTCATCGCCTTATGCGTGTTACAGGTGTGTCATTATTGTACTATACACCCGAATATGTTCACTTGCTGTTAACTGCACCCTTGACTCTCTGTATTAAGATATCCTTAATCGACCAGCTCGCTAAAGGTCAGAATTGACTTAGCAAAGAATAATTCAAGGAGAGAACTGATGGCTGTTCACGCAACCGACGATAGTGCAACATTCCTGGAAACCGACGCCATTTCAGGAAATCTGCTTTCCAACGATTCATCCGATAACGGACACTTGTTCCTGCGCGCCTTCGACGGCGCGAGCGTAGGCGCCAAGAGCGGCAACAGCCAGGTCACCGAGATCCAGGGCGACTACGGCACCTTCTTCGTTAAGCCCGATGGCAGCTACACCTATGTGCTAAGCGATGCTGCCAAGGTCAACTTCACCAATGGTGAGTTGCTCCAGGAGAAAGTCGCGTACAAGATCTCCGACGGCAGCGGTCATACCGATGTCGGCCTGTTCACCCTGAACATTCAGGGCGTAACCCAGGTAAAGCCGATCGCGGTCGACGACCACTACAGCTTCACCGAAGGCGACGCCATCGGCGGCAACGCTCTGGACAACGACATTGCCGGCGACAATGGTCATCTCTTCCTCCGTCAGTTCGGCACCACGACCGTAAACGGCGACCCGAGCGCAACGACCGACGTCGCCGGCACCTATGGCACGTTCCATGTAAAAGCGGATGGATCATTCACCTATGATCTGGCAGTAGATGTTGCTCCGGGCGATCACGTCACGGAAACCATCCAGTTCTACAAAATCTCCGACGGCGAAGGCCACACCGACGCCGGTGTTCTGACGCTCAACATCAATGGCGCGGACGCAGAAGTCTGATCGTCAATAGCCAATCAAAAACACGCCCGCAGCGAAGACGGCGGGCGTTGTTTTGTGCAAGTTGAGTCGCGTCAAGAGAAAGAGCCATGGGTGCTCAGCCTGTTGGCAACGAACTCGGAACAGTCTTTAAAAACCTGTCTCGATGATTTACTTGCTGCAGCGCTGTCGGAACCGCGCCGTCGCGGCCTCTCCAACGCTCGTCCAGCTTCGATCGAAGATCGGGCGAAGCTGTGGGCTGATCTCTCTTATCGTGGCATTGACCCTGCAACGATCGCCCCGTTTCAGCATGGTCATGAGATCGCTATCGAGCGCGCGCGCTGCCGCGGCGAGTGTTGCATTGGTGAAATCGTTCCAGAAATAAAATCGCGTCAGGATCATCACCTGGTCATACGGCGCAAGCGCAACCGAACGCTTCATCATTCCCGCGATCGAGGCCGGCTCTTCCGCAATTGTCGACTGCACAGCCGCAAGACGAAGCCAAAAATTGCTGTTCGTCGGCATACACGAAAGCGCATGCCGCAGATATTGGCGCGCACTCGAGGCCGCAGCGGCCCAGCCGTCGTAATTGACATTGACATTCTGCCGATCGAGTTGCGCCAGAACGAGGGTTACGCCAGCAGCCACGATGTCGGATCGGCAATAGTGTCCGTCAACGACGTCGACACTGCGCGACGCATATTTGGTCACGACATCATCCGCAACGGTCTCGCCACGCTCGATCCTTTCGGCGACGATCGAGATGCTGGCCGTTCTTATCGAAGCGTAGAGCTCTCGACCGGCCAGCACCACCAAGACGACGCTGACGATAACGAAGGCGATCCTGGTAATCGAAACGGACTGACTGCGGAACATCAGCTTTCGGTATAGTATCGCGAATAACGCTTATAATAGTATTCGCTCGAACCGAATGTCCGGTAGAGTTTCATCTGCGACGGGTCGACCTTGGTCAAGATAGTACCGACGCACTTCGCATAGAGTTCCGGCTCGGACAGCAGGGTCGACTGCACGACCTTGCGCGATGTCTTTCCCCACTCGATAACGAAAACCACCGCATCGAGTTTCGAATTGATAGCGCGCGCATCCACGACCGGCGCCAAGGGCGGTAGGTCGACGATAATATAGTCGAAGCTTTGACGCGCCGTTTCAAGAAGCTGATCCATGCCGCGTGAGGCAAGCAGTTCCGACGAATGCGGAACACGATACCTTGCCACCGTCGGCAAAAATGCCAGCTTTGTCTTGGGATCGAGAAGGATCAGGTCCTTGAGCGGACGGCTGTCGACGATCGCCTCGAGCAAGCCGGCCTCGGCATGGCGGCCGATCGCCCGGGTGGCACCGGGATTGCGCATATCGCCATCGATAAGCAGGCAACGCGCACCCTGCATTGCCAGAAGCTTGGCGAAATTGATGGATGTCGTCGACTTCCCCTCGCCAGGCAAGCTCGACACGACGCCGATGACCTTGCAGCGCTGATCGGCAGCACTGAGGTCGATCGCAATCTTGGCGCTTCGAAGCGTCTCGGCAAATGCCGAGAGTGGATGCTCCTCGACATAGGTCGTCGTCTTTCCGCCCCTGGCGATGCTTCGCGGATTGCTGGGATCAACGAGCGTCGGATCGTCGACGTTATTTTCAATCAGCGGCATGACCCCGAGAGACTCGACATCAAGCACGTCCCGGACATCATCGCCGGTGCGGAAGAACCGATCTCGGAATTCGCGGAAGGCCGCTATACCACTGCCAAATGCACATCCTACGAACATCGCGAAAGCAACAACGAGAGCTCTCTTCGGAGCGCTCGGCTTCGTCGGCGTCTCCGCCGTCGTGATGATGCGCGCAGCGGTAATCGGAAAGCTCTGCTGCTGAATTGCTTCCTGGTAGCGCGTCAAGAAGCTCTGATAGAGATTCTTGTAGGTATCGCGCGTGCGCTCGAGCTCGCGAAGCTGTACCTGCGTTTCGCCAGCCGTTGCGGCTACGCCCGTCGCCTGTGTAACACTGTCGCGCAAAGAGTTTTCCCGCGATTTTGCGACCTGCAGCTCGCTTTGGTAGCTCTCGGCGATGCGGTTCAACTCATCGAACATGAGCCTTTTATATTCTTCCATTTCCGCACGAAGCCGAACCGCCTGGACGTGATCGGGACCGAGCCGCGCCTCAATTTCGGTCTCAAGCTTGGAAGCCTCCAGATATTTCTTGCGCAGGTCGTTGGAAATGGAGCTGTCGAGCACATCCGTGACGATCGCATCGGTCTGCTTGGCGTCGATGATCGACTTGACGCGCGCATACCGTGCCTCGGCCTTTGCCGTCTCGGCCTGCGCATTGATCAATTGCGTATTGATCTCGGAAAGCTGCTGCTCGCTGATCAGCGTACCGGATCCGGCCTCGACAAGCCCATGCTCGCCGCGGAATTTCTGAACCGCAAGGTCGGTGTCCAGCGCCTGCTGCCGGAGTTCTTCGATGCGCTCCTGCAGCCATTGGCCGGCCCGGCGCGTCGCCTCGTATTTCGAATTGAGCTTGTCGACCAGATAGACGTCGGCGATCCCAGCCGCGATATCACGCGCTAGGTCCGGCGACTGCGCTGTATAACTGACATCGAGGACGTAGGAGCGGCCGACGCGTTCGACATCGATATTGCCTGCGACAGTCTCGGCAGCGCCTCGCCGCCTCATTTCCGGATCAGGTGCGACGGCTGCGTCATCGGCAAACCACGACCGAAAATTCATAAAGGATTTCAACGTTGAAACAGAAAAAAGCGAGCTTTTCGGTCCCATGAACTCCGGATTGTCGACGAGTTTCAGCTTGTCGACAACAGCATAGGCGATGGTGTCGGACTTCAACAGCTCGACCTGACTGAGGACAGTACCTTCGTCATCGTCCATCTGGCCGAACGCCGCCAGCTGGTTGATCACCTGACTATCGCTGCGGTCGATCAGCACGCTGGTGTCGGCGGTGTAGACAGGCACCGAAGTCAAGACATACACAATGCCGAGAATGGCAAAGGCGAAACCGCACGCCGCAACCATCCGCCACTGTCGGCGGGCGATTGCGATGAGCTTGTCGAAATCGATGAAATCAGCATCATTTCCGGTATCGCGGGAGGGGTCGATACGCGGCGTAAGTTTATCTGGCGATAGCAATTTCGATCTCCAACAAAGGCGTCAAGCGCTAAGATCTAAGGGCAATTCCAGCTATTGTATGACCGGGACACTCTGACTCGTCGACTCCGTCGGGTCGGTAGACGACTGGCCTCCCGCTCCGGTGCTGACGATCGTCGTCGTTGAAGTCGACGATGAATCATCCGAGCCGGCATTCGAAACCTTCAGCGTACCCGCAGTCGTCGCAGCGCCGTCGAACGGCGTACCATCGTCCGCTCCAGGCCCGGTTTGTCCAACTTGCCCGTCATTGCCAATGCCCGATGCGGCGGCGGCACTTGCACCCGGGCCGAGCGCCGCGGTCCCGCCTTCGGCAAGGACCTTTGCAAAGGCTGCAAGCAGCGGCGCCAGGTTCGGATCAGCGCTCGCCGCGTCGGCAACAGCCTTTTCGATCGCTAGCTTGAATTGCGGATCCGTCACCTGGCAGCTGTTTGCAGCCCGCCCGAGACCGGAGCCGATCGCCGCCATCTGTACGGCGTTAGCCTTCTTGGCCTGCTCGATCACCGGCGACAGCGCATCATTACTGCTTCCGACCAGCGCGCGAACACGCGAGGACAGAACCAACGGATCGGACATGTCGAGCAGGACGGCGGGGCTAGCCGTAAACCCGCTTATATCGACGGATGTCAGATTTGCCGGTCCTAGGCAGGCTGCCGCAAAGGCGCTTGAATTCATGCCGACATACATCGCGACGGCAATTCCGCTATATGCAAGCTTACGATAAACAGCCGATCTTGCCATAACCACAATTTCCTTCATCAAATCCGCTATAAGCCTCCGGCATCGATCATTCAGACCGATGCCGGCGACCTATTTCAATCAATTTCCAAGATCCTGTACCGCGTTACGGGTATCATTCGCATCGTCGGTCACTCCGGAAACAGTGGATGATACCGAGTTCACGATGTCAAGGAACTTGACCAGTTCAACAGAGTCCGAATTGGAAATATAGATAATATCCTTGTCTTCCATCTTGAACTGCTGAACAGCAAACAAGGTTGCCGGGTCACGCATGTTCGCACGGATGATCACTGGAACCATTTCACTCGCAAATCTCGTCGTGTCCACGTGCATCGCTTGAACCGTTTTCTTCGGGACAAGACGATAGAGCAAGACCTGAGCCGGATCGGCGCGGTCGTCGCGCAGGCCGCCCGCCTTGGCGATTGCCTCTCCAAGGGTCAGGTTAGACTCTTCGAAATCGAAGCGGCCACTGGTGCCTGCGGCGCCGAGCATAAGAAAGGTACGGCGCTCATGATCGATCGAGATCGTATCATCCGGTGCGACATAGATATTTTCGGCCGGGTTCTTCAACAGCGTGGTGTAGGCGACGGTTGCCGTCTTGCCGCGGCGCTGCAGCGTCACATTCGTTTCGATATTGTTGGTCGTCAAACCGCCCGCGGCGGAAATGACATCGAGAACACGCTCACCCGCCGGGCTGATCTCAACGCGCTGCGGATTGTTGACATCGCCGAGGATGGCAACCTGACTGGAGCGGCTTGTCGTTGTCGTAATAACTACCTGCGGTTCGATCGCGCGGCTCGCCAGGCGATCCTCGACGTCCTGCTCTACGGTCTCCTTCAGGCGACCGGCAGCCGGAACCCGACCCGCATAGGGAATTGTGATCGTTCCGTTTCTATCGATGGTCTGCTCTGGCAGCGAGATGTAATTGCCGGGTCGGCTACCTGCATCGGACGGAATGAAGAGACCGCCGGACTGAGCTTCGAAGATGGCAACCGAAACGACATCGCCGTAACCGAGTGGAATTTCGGGCGCCCCGCCTCGGCCACCACCAAACCCTTTGAACGAGGTCGGCTGGGGAGCGGTAAAATACGACAGAACGTTCTTGCTGAGATCAACCAGGGCGTAGTCGATACCGACACGACGTTCCTTCGTCGTCACTTTCACCGCTGCATCTCGATCAACGTCTTTGTGATCGGGACCGGATCTTGGTAACGACGTGCAGCTTGCCAATATAGTCGTCAGCGCTACAACAATGGCGACGCGTGTACTACCGATACGAGAACAACCCATAGAATACCCTGTGTTGACGCCCTTGAAGCTACTGCCCCGCGATCTGACAAAATACAAGACAATCCCCGATCAATAACACTGAAAGCCGATTAACAATCCCCTAACTGTGGCAGGCTGGCAACGCCGAGCCCCTTAGGAAGCGAAAAACGACTTCGGCCCGACTTTTCTTGCGTCGCAACAATCCGAAGGCTGCACCCGCTATAAAATTTCTTGGGTTTCAGAGTCAACCGTTCGCACCTGCACAATCGATCTTTTCCGAAAATCTTATTAAAATCCATCCATTTAAACTTTACGTGGTTAACGGCCGCTCATATGCCATGTCCGCCTCTCCGTTGCTACGCCCGAGACATATCGCGACAACCGCACTCAGGAAGGCGGAGTAAAACACAGCAAAACCCGGTATCTGCAGCGAAAAATCGACCGCCGCATGAAGGGCGACCAAAACGGTCGCCGCTAGGCCAAGAAGAACATAGTGCCTGAGACGCCGTCTTTGGGCGAGCCCGTGCCAGAACACTCTGGCAAGCACCGACAAGGCAAGGACTGTCGCAATCGGGAACAATATTCCGAGGCCCAGAAATCCTTCGAGATAGAAATTATGCGCACGGTCGAAGACTCCAAAAATACCGCAAGCCGGATCGCGGTAGGCGGAAAACACGGTCCGGAAGGTTCCGAGCCCCGTTCCCGTCAACCAATGATCCGAGACGGCACGCCATATGCCCGGCAGAATGCAAAACCGATCGTCATCCTCGAGTCGCCGCTCTTGCGCACGCAAAATCGCCTGGCCCGCAAACACGGTCAGCAACAGTACGACGAAAGCAATCGCCGAGAGGAGCTTCAGCAGCGAACGCCATCTTGGCGCCGGTCTCAGATGACGCCTCGAGCCGTTCCAATTAATGACAAGCCATGGAAAATAGACGAGAGCGGCAACAAAGGTCGCAAATATCCCGGCGCGCGAGCGGCTCAGCATCAGCGCGGTGAAGCATGCGCATAAGAACAGGATATAGATCCACGATCTCAAGAGGAGAGCGTTTCGGCCCGGCTCGCCGGGCGGATACTTCGAATAGGCTCGGGTAATATCCCTGACCAAGGTCAGCATCAGCAGCGTTCCAAGCCCGAGGAAGGTCGCAGCAGTATTACGGTTGACGAAGACCGCAGTCAGGCTGTCGAGGTAGGCGTGTTTTTCGACGACGATCAAAATTTTGGGAAACAGCAAAAACTGCATCAGGCCGAAAACAGCGATGATACCCGCCGTAAGCCCGAGCCCGGTGAGCACTTTCCTCGCGCGCTGATCGGTATCGCATAAGAGAAGCCCGGTCAGGAACGTGACGAAAGGCAGCGCGACCCAGAGGATCGACGCGAGCGTGTCGGCCGGTTCGACCGAGATCGCCGCGGACTGGGCACCTGCAAGGTCACGCGCAGCATTCCAGGCGGGATTCGCCAACCAATTGGCGGGCAGTTCGGTGGTTTGGATGAACGCCCAGCCCGCCAGGACGACGAGTAGAAACAAAGCGATACTGAAAACCCATCTGCTTTGTCTCGGCTCTCTAAACAGCAATCCCGAAATGATGGCGAGGACAAACATCCCGATCGCGGCGAAGGCGAAGGGAAAGGGTGTAACGCTCCCGAACGGTATGAGCGTCAATATAACGAGGCCGATGAAGGCAAAAAGCAAAACCTCTCGCAAGACCCGCTTATTGATGAGGTTGGAGAACATGTGAATTCGTTTACCAGAGTAGGCAGCGACCAAAGCCATTGCAACCAAAGAGATTAATTTACTCGTACTAACATAAGTTGAACATCAAGCACTTGCGTGCTAAAGTGTAACAGAATTCCACATCGTTTAAAATTGTCGCGAAAGGTTTAAGCCAATCGAGACAAGGCCCGGCTATGCTCCTTCCAAGCAGCAGAAACGGGACAGATATTCTGCGCCCAATACTTGGCAGATCATCAGATCGCCATGCCATTGACCGAGAAAAAAGGCAAGCCTGATCTCAATCGGTTGTCCTGACAGGGATTTAAGAGATGAAGAAAACATTCGTTACACTTCTGGCACTGGCCCTTACAGCAGGCAATGCGTGCTCGGCATTTGCCGCCGGTCCCGCAGGTTTTGCCCGCGGTCTGACCGGTAATTCGGCGGTCAGTTATATCTCTGAAAAAGGCAAGATCATTCCGCCTTTCGCCCAGGTGCTGTTCTGCGCCCAGAACCCGACCGAATGCCGCGACAACAACGGTTTGGCGGTCGTTGCGATGACCGACAAGCAAATGCTGCAACTGAATGACGTCAACACCGCCGTCAATCGCACGATGGTCGGCCGGAACGACTCCCGCAACGAACTGAATGGCGACGTCTGGAAGGTAAATGGCAGCGGCGACTGCGAAGATTTCGCGTTGACCAAGCGCAGCCGGCTAATCGCGATGGGCTGGTCGTCGCGCGCTTTGCGGATCGCGACGGCATATACGCCCTCCGGTGAAGGACATGCGGTCCTCGTCGTCAGGACCGACAGGGGCGATCTCGTCCTCGACAACCGGAAAAGTAGCATCAAGAACTGGCGCGATACCGATCTGCGCTGGGACAAGATTCAATCGGGAACAGACCCCTACGTCTGGTATCGGCTATAACAGCCGAGGCAGCGACATAGACTGATTGATCCAGTTTCCGGATTGAAGTCGAGCCTGCTCTGACGAGCCGCTCGACTTGTCATATCGCCCACACAAACCTATGTTTTGGCTATCGACGGGGCAGCGCGCGGTAAGCTGCGGTGCCCGGAGTTCGATTTCCGATATGGGTACCAGGCGATCTTCGGTATTGTCTTTTCGTCCAGATTAACTATGACGAACTCATGCTGCGACGCAGCATGACGTTCTACTCTAATGATTTGAGGGAAATATGCGCATCACGATGATTGGATCAGGCTATGTCGGCCTCGTTTCAGGCGTTTGCTTTGCGGATTTCGGCCACGACGTCATCTGCGTCGACAAGGATCTGAGTAAGATCGAAGCCCTTCGCGAAGGCCGCATTCCGATCTACGAGCCGGGTCTGGAACAATTGGTCGCCGAAAATACCAGCACCGGCCGACTGTCGTTTTCGACGGATGTCGGCGAAAGTGTCCGCAGCGCCGATGTCGTGTTCATCGCAGTCGGCACGCCGTCCCGGCGCGGCGACGGCCACGCAGACCTTTCCTATGTCTATGCCGCTGCACGCGAGATTGCCACCTATGTGGAAGGCTTCACGGTCATCGTCACCAAGTCGACCGTGCCGGTCGGCACGGGAGACGAGGTCGAGCGCATCATGCGCGAAACCAATCCTGCGGCGGATGTCGCCGTCGTTTCCAATCCGGAATTCCTGCGTGAAGGTGCGGCGATCGAAGACTTCAAGCGGCCCGACCGTATCGTCATCGGGCTGAACGACGACCGGGCGCGCGAAACCATGACCGAGGTCTACCGCCCGCTCTATCTCAACCAGGCCCCCTTGGTCTTCACCACCCGCCGCACCTCGGAACTGATCAAATATGCGGCCAATGCCTTCCTCGCAATGAAGATCACCTTCATCAACGAGATCGCCGATCTCTGCGAACGGGTCGACGCAAACGTCCAGGACGTTTCGCGCGGAATCGGTCTCGACGGCCGTATCGGCTCCAAGTTCCTGCATGCCGGCCCGGGTTACGGCGGTTCGTGCTTCCCCAAGGATACGCTTGCCCTTGCCAAGACGGCGCAGGATTACGACGCGCCGATGCGTCTCATCGAGACGACGATCTCGATCAATGACAACCGCAAGCGGGCAATGGGACGCAAAGTCATTTCGGCCGTCGGCGGAGACATTCGCGGCAAGAAGATCGCGATCCTCGGCCTGACCTTCAAGCCGAACACCGACGATATGCGCGACAGCCCGGCGATCGCAGTCATCCAGACCCTGCAGGACAACGGAGCCGAAGTGGTTGGCTACGATCCCGAGGGCATGGAAAACGCCCGTAAGGTGATCGAGAACATCGAATATGCGAGCGGCCCTTATGAAGCAGCCGCTGGTGCGGATGCGCTTGTCATCGTCACCGAATGGAACCAGTTCCGCGCGCTCGATTTCAATCGCTTGAAGCAGTCGATGCGCGCTCCGATCCTGGTCGATCTGCGCAATATCTACCGCAGCGACGAGGTCCGCAAACACGGCTTTACCTATACCGGCATCGGCACCAACCTTTATCAGGACGTGACCGGCGCCTGAGATAGCCTGCTGAATATCTGATCGTCCTGACGCCGCGGAGCATAAACCGCGGCGTTTGGTTTTGAGCATGATGCCGAAAGTGCAAGCGTTTCGGACGACACCATGCTCGCCGACTTAAAGAATTCCGACCCGCGTTCCCTTTATCGTCAGCACGGTCAGCCGGCCCGTCGCCGAAACCGCAGTGTCGATGCCGATGCGTTGCGGACCGAATGTCGGGATTCGCGCCGGGGTGTGCCCATGGATCACCAGGACAGGAAGCTGCGGCCCTTCATTCAGGAAGGGCTGACGGATCCACATGAGGTCACTGTCCTTCTGCTTCTTGAGGTCGATGCCCGGCTTGATGCCCGCATGAACAAAGACGACCCTTCCCATCCGCACCATGATCGGCAATGATTCAAGGAATTGGATATGCCGTTCGGGTATCATGTTGCGAATGACGCGGGCGATTGTTTCGCTTCCAGCCGCCGACTGCAGCAGATGCTCGATATCGATACCGTATGAGTGCAGCGTCTCCGTTCCGGCAAAGCCGAGCCATTCGAGAATGCTCGCCGGTTTGCGATAGAGCTTCACCAGCTCCGCGTCATGATTGCCGCACAGGACGAGACGTTGAAACCCCGGCGGCGGGGTCTTGCTCAGGAACTCCAGCACCGCGCTCGAATCGGGCCCGCGATCGACATAATCGCCGAGCATGACGATGAGTTTCGGTCCCGGAATGCGCGCGGCATCCTGCTCGATGCGGCGATGTGCCTCAACGAGTTCATTATAACAGCCGTGAACATCGCTCATCGCGTAGACCGCAGCGAATTCGCCTTCGGCAAACGTCAGCCGAGCGCGTTTTTTACGGTTGCCAGCCAGTATCTGTATCTGTTGTCGCCATGGCCCTAGATAGTTAAACATGGAACCCATTTATGAGACCCGACCGAATGGCGGGTTGTCGGAAATAATCCATCTCTTATCATCGCTGCAACGGCATGAGGCTCAGTGTTCATAAGAATTTGGCCTGATCGCGGCCCACCGAAGTTGTAACCGGAACCAATTGCCACATTCAGAGTGACATAGTCCTTCGCCATTTGCTGCACCGCCTGCGGCAGGTTGGTCTGACTGGTCGCGGCCGAACGCTGCGCATCCAGCACATCAAGCACATCAAGCACATCAAGCAAGGATGATCGTCCATCCTTGTGGCTCCCGATTGAAAGCGCAAGAGTCTCCTGCGTGGTCTTCATTTGAGCGCGCAGCGCCTGCGACTCGGCAACACCGATATTGGTCGTTGCAGCGGCGAGGTCTTGCGGATGTAATCATTCATACTTGGGAGGGTGCTGCGGTTAATATTACGCTATAGTTTGCTATATGATGGTTAATCCGACGTTAAACCGGCGATTATTGCGTTTCTCGCGACGTTATCGGCTAATATTCCCCAAATGGAGGAGCCACGGGTATCGGATATCCACAGGCGAGACCTTCGGAAAAGCTGCAAAAATCAACCATAACGAGAGCCATCAGGGAAAAATAAACGTTAAAGAAGATGATGCTTGACGCCCCCGCGGCGCAGCATGATGATGGCGCGTTGCGAGTGTGAATGACATTTCTTGATCAGGAATCTCAGATCCAAAACTGCGGGGTGCAAAGTGGAAACTGCGGTTGATTCGAAACTTATCGAGGCGATCACCTACGACGAAGACAGCCGGCATCTACGGGTCTATCTGACCAACGGTCAGAGGCGAGAATATGAAGGCGTTCCCAAGGGCGTCGTCGTCGGGTTGACGATGGCGGAATCACCGGGAAATTTCTACATGAAGGCAATCAGGGGCAAATATCCTCCTCGCCCCTAATGTCCTATCGATCACGACGATAGGATCATTGTTCCAGCAAAGATGCGGGACCGGCATTCCCGGTCCCGCAATCATTTTCCCGCCGAGCGGCGGTGCACACGTCAATAACGGCCGAGAAAATCGCGGACCGCATCGATCTCGAGCGGCGCAATCTCGTGACCGCCGGGATGCCAGACCGTCCTGACCTCCGCCCCTCGGTTTTTCAGATGTTCGGACAGCGCCTCGGTCATGGAGACAGGCGCAATCGGGTCTCGCTGCCCGGCCGTCATCAGCACCTTTCTTCCCGCCAGCGGCGACTGGGCTTCGGGTTGAAACGGAATGAGCGGGTGCATCAGAACCGCGGCATCGAAGATACCCTTCTCGATCAGGACATTGGCAAGAATATTTGCGCCATTCGAAAAACCCAGGCCGAGAATATTGGAAGCCTGGTACTCGTCCGCGAATGCCTTGACGTAGGCGGCCATCTTCTCCGTCACCCGGGAAAGGTCGGGCATGTCGTAGACCCCCTCCCCGGTGCGGCGAAAGAACCGCGCCGCGCCGTGTTCGGAAACATCGCCGCGCGGCGAGAGAATCGTCGCTTCGGGCAGCAGGTGCCGACCGAAGTCGAAAAACTGGTTCTCGTCGCCACCCGTGCCGTGCAGCACCAGCAGGATGGGTTTATCAGGTGCACCGGCATGCAGCCGGTGCACATATCCGGTTTCGGTCATATCGCCTCTCCTTACGCTTCGAGCGGCTGCAGGTGCTGCTCGAGCAGCGCGCGAAGATGGGCGTGCTGCTGCGGCAGTTTCAGGGCTTCGCCGAGATGAGCCGTATCCTCGTCGCGGTCGAAGCCAGGTTCATTGGTCGCGACCTCGAACAGCACGCCGCCCGGCGTGCGGAAATAGATCGCCCAGAAATAATCGCGGTCGATCACCGGCGTGACCTGATAGCCGGTGTCCATCAGTGCCTTGCGCACTTCGAGCTGCTTCTCGCGGTTTTCGACGGCGAAGGCGACATGGTGGACGGAGCCGGCGCCGGGAAGCGCGCGGGCAATGTTCGGCATGGTCTCGAGATCGATGAGATGCGCGCCATTGCCGGAGGGCATGATCAGCCGCCTGACGCCGTCCCTTTCCTCGGCGACCTCATAGCCCATGAACTTCAGGAGTTCGGCCGTTGCGCCCTCGTCCCTCAGCCGCATGGCGACGGAGTGGAAGCCACGAATGGCATGGTCCTCGCTGATGCCGCCATGTGTCCAGGACTGGCGGGTATCATCCTCGACCTCGACGAGGGCGAAGCCATCGCCATCGGGGCCGGAAAAATTCAGCCGCATTTCGCCGAAACTTTCCTCGGCCTTCAGGCCGCCGACACCAAGCGCGGCAAGGCGATCGCTCCAGAAGCCGAGCGAACCCTTGGGAACGGAAAACACCGTCGTGCCGACCTCTCCGGTGCCGGGACGGCCCTGCGCCATCTTCGGGAACGGGAAATAGGTCATGACCGTGCCGGGCGCACCGGTCTCGTCACCATAATAGAGGTGATAGACATCAGGCGCGTCGAAATTGACAGTCTTCTTGACGCGGCGCAGGCCGAGCGCATGGGTGAAAAACTGGTTGTTGGTGCGGGCGTCCTGCGCCATCGACGTGACGTGGTGCAGACCCTTGATCTGATCGAGCATGTCAAACCCCTTTCATGCCCGCCGTTGCGGGCTTTCGATGAGGCTAAGATGCGCGCTGAAGCGCCCGTATAACAGACCCGCAGAGCAAAACGCATTGTCTTCTTTTAGTGAACGAACATCGACTTGTGTTCACACTAAAGCATGTCGCGCAAAAGTGTGCAGCAGCGAATCTGAAAGATTGCGTCCCGCTTAGGCCCCATGGGGATCGGCCGGCAATTGCCAGTCGATCGGCGCACGGCCGCGCGACTGCAGGAAGGCATTCGCCTTCGAAAAATGCCCACAGCCGAAAAACCCGTTATGGGCCGAAAGTGGCGAGGGATGCGGCGCTCTGAGCACGAGATGCCGCGTCGTGTCGACGAAGGCGGCCTTGCGTTGGGCATAGGAACCCCAGAGCATGAAGACGACGGATTCGCATTCATCGTTGACCTTGCGGATGACGGCGTCGGTGAAGCGTTCCCACCCCTTGCCCTGATGAGCAGCCGCCTGCCCTTCCTCGACGGTCAGCACGCTGTTCAGCAGGAGTACGCCCTGCTTTGCCCAATGTTCGAGAAAACCGTGACGTGCCGGCGCTATGCCAAGATCCGTCTCCATCTCCTTGTAGATATTGACCAGGGAGGGCGGTATGCGCACGCCCGGCCGGACACTGAAACACAGCCCATGGGCCTGCCCAAGTCCATGATAGGGATCCTGGCCGAGGATGACGGCCTTGACGTTGGAGATCGGCGTCAGATCGAGGGCGCGGAAATATTCGCTGCCCTTGGGGAAAATCCGCTTGCCGACCTCTTTCTGCGTGACGAGGAAGGATTTGAGCTGTTGCATGTAGGGGCTCGAAAACTCCCCCTCCAGCGCGGCCTTCCAGCTCCCCTCGAGACTGATGGATGTATCGCTCATCTAGGAAAATCCTTCGCATATGACGAAACAACGGACACACGGTTCTAACAAAATCGATCTACGCTGCAATGCCTGCCGGCTCGGCAATGGTCTACACCCTCAGAATTCGGTGAGAGAAGATTGCGAGGCTGTCCGAGGCATCGTCGTCCGTATTTAACTATATGATGGCTTTGGTATTTACGCCGGCAGGCGGCCTGAGTAGAACTTTGATGGTGAAATCGGAGCCATGTCTTCCCATGAAATTCGGCACGAGCGGCCTTCGCGGACTTTCCGTCGACCTCAAGGGACGCGCCTCTGCCCTCTACGCCACCGCGTTCGGCAAATATCTGCTGCAGACCGGCAAGGCGCGGGCCGGCGACGTCATTCTGATCGGCCGCGATTTTCGCGATTCAAGCCCTGAAATCTCGGGAAATTGTGCCGGTGCGCTTGCCGCCCTCGGCTTCCGGATCTTCGACTGTGGCACCGTCCCCACACCCGCCCTTGCCCTCTATGGTCTCGAGAGCAAGGCCGCATGCCTGATGGTGACGGGCTCGCATATTCCGGCGGACCGCAACGGCATCAAGTTTTATCGCCCGGATGGTGAGATCGACAAATCGGACGAGGTTGCTATCACCGCATTGGCGGCCGAGATCGAGCGAACCGGTGAAACGGTGGCGCAGGCGCCAGCCGAGACGGAGGAGCATGAAGCGATCTGCCGGCAGCTCTTTTTCGAACGCAATGCAGCCCTGCTTCCGCAGGGCGCGCTGTCCGACATGAAGATCGGTGTCTACCAGCACAGCAGCGTCGCCCGCGACCTGCTGGTTGATGTTCTCGCCCATTACGGCGCCGAGATCACCGCTCTTGGACGTTCGGAGAGTTTCATTCCCGTCGACACCGAAGCCGTTTCAGACGAGACGATCACGCTGATGAAGCGCTGGGTGTCCGAGCACAAGTTCGATGCGATCGTCTCGACCGATGGCGACGGCGACCGTCCGCTGGTCGCAGACGAAACCGGCACGCCGTTGCGCGGCGACCTTCTCGGCCTTGTGGCAGCCAATTTCCTCGACGCCGGCACGGTGGTGACACCGGTTACCTCCAATTCCGGCATCGAGGCCGCGGGCTCTTTCGCCGTGCGGCGCACCCGCGTCGGCTCACCCTTCGTCATTTCAGGCATGGAAGAGGCCGTGGCGGCTGGCAAGGATCATGTCATGGGCTTTGAAGCCAATGGCGGGCTGCTGACCGCAACCGCCTTTGATATCAACGGCCGGAACGTGCGTGCCTTGCCGACACGCGATTGTTTTATCCCGATGCTCGCGATCCTGTCGCTCGCAGCCATCCGCAAGCAGCCGCTTTCGGCCGTTGCCGCCTCCTATCAGCTGCCCTTTGCCGCCGCCGACCGCCTGGAGAATTTTCCGCTGGAGACGAGTGCCGCACTGATGGAACATCTGCGTGCTTCGGACGAAAATCTCTCGGCTTTCCTGCAGCCGATCGGCGAGGTAGCGACGAAATCCGACATCGACGGACTTCGGGTGACGCTGAGAGATGGCGGCATCATTCATTTCCGCCCGTCCGGCAATGCCCCGGAAATGCGCTGCTACACGGAGGCCGGCAGCGAAGCTGCAGCCCTGGAGCTGCTGAATACAGGGCTCAATCGAATAACAGACTGGGCAGGCGCCCGGTAACATGCGACCAACAAGCCGTTTACTTCAAGGAACCCGCCTATGACGCAGAAAATCGTTCCCGTGATCATGGCCGGCGGCAAAGGCACGCGGCTCTGGCCGCTTTCCCGTGCCACCGCACCGAAACAATTCATCCAGTTCGTCGGCGACAAGACGTTGTTTCAGGAAACTCTTGAACGCGTTTCCGATCCCGAGCTCTATGAAGCCCCGATCGTCGTCACCAATGAGGAATTCCGCTTCCTGGTCGCCGAGCAGGCACGCGAGCTTGCCATCCCGCTCGCTGCCGTACTGCTCGAACCGGTCGCCCGCAACACAGCCGCAGCAGTGGCCGCCGCTGCAACGCTCGCTGGCGAGCTGTTCGGCAAGGGCACCATCATCCAGATGCTCGCCTCTGATCACGAAATTCTCGCCGACAAGAGCTATTTCGATTGCATCCGCATCGCCCGCGATGCCGCTGCCGACGGCAGCCTCGTCACTTTCGGCATCAACCCGACTGAGCCGGCGACAGGCTACGGCTATATCGAGATCGGCGATGCCCTCAAAAACGGTGCGCACAAGGTCAAGCGCTTTGTCGAAAAGCCGGCACTTGAGAAGGCCGAGCAGATGCTCGCCGACGGCGGCTTCTACTGGAACTCGGGCATCTTCATGTTCCCGGTGACGGAACTTATCGCCGAACTGCAGGAATATGCACCCGATGTGCTGAAGGCGGCCAGCAAGGCCGTTTCGAAGGCGAGCCGCGACCTTGATTTCACCCGTCTCGACGCCGACCATTTCGCCAAGAGCCCCGATATCTCCATCGATTATGCGATCATGGAAAAGACCTCCAAGGCAGCCGTCGTCCCCTCGCCGTTCAAATGGTCGGACATGGGCAGCTGGGATTCTGTCTGGAAATCAGGCGCCCGCGACGACAACGGCAATGTCGCCGCCGCAAACACCACCGTCGTCAATACCCGCAATTCGCTCGTCATGACCCGTGGTGTGCATCTTGCCGTCCAGGGCATGGAGGATGTCGCCGTTATCGCCAGCGAGGACGCCGTCTATGTCGGACCGCTCAAAGACAGCCAGAATGTCGGACAATTGGTCAAGATGCTGGCGTCTTCTTCCATTACCGCGAAATTCACCGAAACCCATCCGACATCCTATCGACCCTGGGGCGGCTATACCTCGATCTTCAACGGCGACCGCTTCCAGGTGAAGCGTATCTTCGTCACGCCGGGCAAGAAGCTCTCGCTGCAAAAACACCACCATCGTTCCGAACACTGGATCGTCGTCAAGGGAACGGCTGAGGTGACGGTCGGCGAGAACGTGCGGATGCTGCGCGAGAACGAAAGCGTCTACATCCCGCTCGGCGAAGTCCACCGCCTCGCCAACCCCGGCAAGATTCTTCTCGAGCTCATCGAGGTTCAGACGGGCTCCTATCTCGGCGAGGACGACATCATCCGTATCGTCGATGAGTTTGGAAGAACGTAAATCGCAGCCGGAGCGATGGTCGGGCCTTTTCCGGCGCGACCTTCCTCACTGTTGAATTTCCTCTTGGGGTTCTCGTAGAATGGATGTACCGACAGACATGACCGGAGATATCCCCCTGATGCGTACCTTGCCCGTCCTCGCCGGATTCCTTGCAATCATGGTGCCGGGAATGGCGTTTGCCGAAACGGCAAGCATGCGAACCGCAAACGAGTCGGAAATTCGCCAGCACCTGCCCGGTACGTCCGAACTGAAAGAAGCCAAGAACGGCTACGAATATCGCGACGGCAATAAGAATGGCTACAAGATAACCAATGGCCAGGTGTGCGTCCTGTTCCCCAGCAAGAAGACCGATTGCGTCAACGTGAAGACCGACGGCAAGAGGTTTCAGATGATCGACAAAAAAGGCGGCCGAACCAGATTCTGATTTGTGGCCCCGGCAAGATTTCCGTGCCCAGGCAACATCATTTTGCCGGTGAAGTTTCGCCGTCCTTGTCGAGAACGAAGTCGGCGACCAGGCCCGAATGGTTCGAGCCGAGATTATCATCGAGACGTTTCAGCGATGTCAGCTGAAGCGGCGCGCGCGCAAATATGTGGTCGATGGCGATCCCGAGCGCGCCGGCGCCGATCGGCCATGTTGCTGGTTCTGGCGTGATCGTTTTCAGCTTTTGCTCGCGCAGGAAAACCTGGATGCTCGGGGCGATCGCCGAAGAGTTGAAATCACCTGACAGCACCAGAGGGCCGTCGATCGAGCCAAGCGCTTTGCCGAGATCTTCCAATTCAGCCATCTGGAAATCGTCGAAATATGGTTTGGTCAGGTGCGCCGAAACCAGATTGATAGTTTCGCCGCCGAAGTCGACGCTTGCTATAACAAGCCTGTTTTTTCGAAGACTACCCATACTTGCGACCTGACGGCTGACGAATGGGCGTTTGGAGAGCACCAGCGTATCGCATGTATCCTTCCCGGCATCGCAACCGATATGGTAGGGATAGGCCTTGAACAATTGCTGCAGGTGGAACGTCAGCGGCTTGGCTTCGAGCAGATTGACGACGTCGGCATTCGACGCGATCACCATATGGGTGATTTCAGTCGAGTTTTTCCAGTTGTCGATCGCGATGTTGAACGACATCAGACGAAAAAGCGGCAGCCTGTCGGTGCCTCTGTCGCCCTCCGAGAACTCGCGCAGCATGATGACGCCGTGAGCGACGAGAAGAAGCGAGGCAAGCAGAAGGATGAAGCCGTAAATCTGTCTCTTGATGGCCAGAATGACGAGGCTGGCGGCGACGAACACGACGCCGAGGTGAACCTGAAAGCTGTAGACGAAGGACAGAAGCCAGAAGTTCGTGACATAGCGTAACGACACGATGGCGATGGCAACGGTCAGAAAGGCGCAGAGAATCCAATAAACTATATCTCTCATCGATCCTGACCTGCTTGCAGACGACCGGCCGGCCATAACATGCCAGCAATCATGTTGCAACGCAGCATAACGGCAGAGAGTTGCGGCTGACCGGCAGACGATATCGATAGTCTCGTCCTCATCCGGCAAGGCAGCGGCGGACAGGCGGCCGGCAGTAGGGACAGTGCTGTGGCCTTCTCTTTCAAAGGCCTATCGACTCGGCCTCTTTTTATCTTGTAAGTGGGGTCACTTGATACGGAATCGGCTCTTTGCCGTCGGCAGGGAGCCGAGAAAAGGTGGGAATGCGCTACTTCATTACAGGGACTGCCGGCTTTATCGGTTTTCATCTGGCCAGGCGCCTGCTGCAGGAAGGGCATGACGTCACAGGCTTTGATGGACTCACTCCCTATTACAACGTCAAGCTCAAGGAGATGCGCCATGCCGCACTCTCCCAGTTTCCGGCCTTCAGACCCGTCATATCAATGCTTGAGGACCGGCCAGCGCTGGAAGCGGCGGTTCTGGCGGCCAAGCCCGATATCCTGATTCATCTCGCCGCGCAGGCCGGCGTGCGCTACAGCCTGGAAAATCCAGAGGCCTATCTTCGCTCGAATGTCGAAGGCTCGTGGAACATCATGGAAATTGCGCGGCGCGTCGAAATCCGCCATCTGATGCTGGCCTCCACATCATCGATCTATGGCGCCAATGCGACCGTCCCCTTTCACGAGACCGATCGCGCCGACGAGCCGCTGACCATCTATGCGGCGACGAAGAAATCGATGGAACTGATGGCGCACAGTTATGCCCATCTTCACAAGATTCCGACCACGGCTTTTCGCTTTTTCACCGTTTATGGCCCATGGGGCCGGCCCGACATGGCGCTGTTCAAATTCACCAAGAACATGCTTGAAGGCCAGCCGATCGAGATCTACGGCGAAGGCAACATGAGCCGTGACTTCACCTATATAGACGATCTCATCGAGGCGATCGTCAGGCTATCGGCGGTCGTCCCGTCCGAGGAAAATCGCCTCGAAAACACGGCTGTCGAAACGCTCTCGCGCCAGGCGCCCTTCCGTGTCGTCAATATTGGCGGAGGCCAGCCGGTCAGCCTGATGGATTTCGTCGAAACGGTGGAAAAGGCGCTCGGCCGTCCTGCCATTCGCAAGATGCTGGCAATGCAGAAGGGTGACGTGCCGCGCACCTTCGCAGCCCCGGATCTGCTGGTCGCGCTGACCGGATACAAGCCGGATACGACCTTGGATGTCGGCGTCAAGGCCTTCGTCGACTGGTATCTCGACGTACGCAGCGAACTCGACGCCTAGATCAGGATGATTCTAGGCCGGATCGACCTAGAATCTAGTCAGGTGTCAGCGCAGAAACGCAACCGCTTGTACCGCCTCGACCGCCGTCGAAAACACGTAGTCGACAACAACGGTCAGGCTCTGCGAATAGGTCTTGAGCCGGTAACCCTCGCCTTCGATCTCGGCCGGGCTGCGCAGGACGAACGGAACGCCGGGGCGTACGAAACCGGCGCGGGTCGTCAACGGAACCTCGGGCGAATGGCCGATGGCGGAGGTGTACATCAGGTCGCGGGCAAGGCTGGCTGGGCCGATGGCGAATGCCGGCTCGGCAGCGGCAGTGATGGTCAGGCTCAAGGCGATGGCGGCAAAAGTTCTGTGCATGTCGAAGTCCCCGTTTGCGGATCGGCGGGCGTTCGGTTTGCCCGGCTCCAAACGATCGACGCGTCTGTCCACGCTTCGGTCGCTTTCATGAGACCACTCTACACATCAGTATTTTCAGGGCTTTTAAGCGGATCGGTCAAATTTTACGAAATTTGATTTTCTGTCCGGAAGGGCTCGGAACGCATAAGGAAATAGATCCCGGCCGCGAGCCGGGAATGCAACATCGGCAATGACCTGGACGCTGTATCGCAGTCTACAAAATGCGATCCAGCTTCTTGTTTATATGAAGGTTCGGCATCACTCCCGCGCTTTGCGCGGCATGATAGGATTCGCGGGCCGCATCGAACGAGATCGACCACATGATGGCGCTGAGCAGTAGCGCGATGATATAAATCTGAATACGCATCGAACCGGCGATACGGAACGAGCAAGGCAGTTTTGTGTCAAAACATGGTCACAGGAATCACGAAAAAGTGGCGGGCTTTTTGTTTCGCAGTCGGTTGGCGCCAGACACATTAGTGTCGTGAAAATTAGCGATACTGTATCGCTACCTGTTTAGCAGCCGACCCCGAGGCTTGGTTCATCTTCCCTACCCCTAGAACCCTGAGAGGCCCGTTCCCACGGGCCTCTTTGCCTTCTTTCCGGACATTGCAGAACAGCTGAGACCGCCTGGTCCGAATTGACGCTGAACCGCTGAACGGCACATCTCGATCCCCAATCAGGCAAAGCATCCAGCCATGAGCGATGTCACCTTCGCATCAGCAAAGGCATCGGTCGACAACATCTGCTCTCAGAATATATCAATCGATTGACTTATTTTGTCGTCAATGTTATAAAGCTGTCATGATCAAAGAACACGACAGTCAGTCACCGGCCTCCGCCCGTGCCGATATCGCGCGCCAGAAGATGCTGTCCGCCGCCCTCGACGTCTTCGGCCGCTATGGTTTCGACGGCGCCTCGACACGCCAGCTCACAGAAGCGGCCGGCGTCAACCTGCAGGCAATCCCCTATTATTTCGGCAGCAAGGAAGGTCTCTACATCGCCACCGCCGAATATCTGATGATGAGGATCAATACGCATGTCGGTGACATGAGGGCGCGCGTGGGCGCGCATTTGCTGGCGCTCGACGCGGCGGGAAAATCGCTCGGTGAAGCGGAGGCTCGCCATTTCCTGACCGAGATTTTGCAGACCATGGTGACGCTGTTCGTCGGCAAGGAATCCGAATCCTGGGCGCGCTTCCTGATCCGCGAGCAGATGGAACCGACCGAAGCCTTCACACGGGTCTATCAGGGCCTCATGCGGCCGATGATCGAGATGGGCCGGCGGCTGATCGGCGCCATCCTTCATGAGGATCCCGCCTCGGAACATGTGCGCCTGCGCACCTTTACCCTTCTCGGCAGCATCCTCGTCTTTCGTGTCGCCCATGCAGCCGTGCTCGCCCAGATGGAATGGGACGGCGTCGGCCCGGAACAGGTGGAAACCGTGCGGGGCCTTGCCGCAGAGCTGGTCGATGCCATCGGCCCGCCGAAAGGAAGTGCAGCATGAAACGCGTCCTTCCCCTCGTCATCCTTCTTCTCGTTGCTGCGGGTGCCGCCGCCTGGTGGTACGCGCTGCCCCAAAAGCTCGGCTGGTTGCCTGAGGCCAGCCGCGAATTCGTCCTTTACGGCAATGTCGATATCCGCCAGGTCTCGCTCGGCTTCCGCGTCAGCGGCCGCCTCGCCGAACTCCATGCCGACGAAGGCGACCTCGTCAAAACTGGAACGGTTCTGGCAAAGCTCGATGCCGCACCCTATGAATTCGCGGTCCGCTCGGGCGAAGCCAATGTCGCAGCCCTTCAGGCAACGCTCGACAAGCTGAAGGCCGGTCCGCGGCCGACCGAGATCGCCCAGGCGCGCGCCGCCTATGACGAAAGTATTGCCGATCTCCGCAATGCCAACCTCGCCTATGACCGCGCCCGCCAGTTGCGCCCGCAGGGCACGATTTCCGAGGCGAGCCTTGATCAGGCGACCGCTGCAAGGGCGATGGCCGCCGCACGCTCCGACTCCGCCAACGAGGCGTTGAAACTACTGCTGGAAGGTTCCCGCGTCGAGGATATCGCCGCTGCCGACGCCCAGCTGAAGGCGGCGGAGGCAACGCTCGCTTCGGCCCGCACCTCGCTTGATGATACCGAACTGCGCGCGCCAAACGACGGCGTCATGCTCTCCCGTGTGCGGGAGAACGGCGCTATCGTTTCCCCCGCCGACACCGTCTTCGTGTTGTCGCTGACGGAACCCGTCTGGGTGCGCACTTATGTTGCCGAACCCGATCTCGGCCTCATCCATCCCGGCATGAAGGTTGCGGTCACCTCCGATACGGCGCCCGACAAACCCTATGAAGGCACGATCGGCTTCATCTCGCCGGTTGCCGAATTCACTCCGAAATCGGTGGAAACGCCGGAACTGAGGACAGACCTCGTCTATCGCCTCAGGATCGTCATCGACAAGCCCGGCCCGGATCTGCGCCAGGGCATGCCGGTTACCGTGCGTTTTCCCACGCCGACGGCGGGCGGACAATGACCGCCGCCGAGACCGGCCGGGGCGACAAGCCGCTCGTCCGGATCGACGGTGTCACCAAGCGCTTCGGCGATGCGCCAGCCGCCCTTGACGCCGTCTCCGGCACGATTGGCAGCGGCGCAATCACCGGTCTCGTCGGCCCTGACGGCGCCGGCAAGACGACGCTGATCCGCCTGATGACCGGCCTGATGCTGCCCGACACGGGAACGATGGAGGTTCTCGGCTTCGACACGCGCAAGAACCCCGCCGGCATCCAGGCGGCGATCGGCTACATGCCGCAGCGCTTCGGTCTCTATGAGGACCTTTCGGTGCAGGAAAACCTCGATCTCTATGCCGATCTGCGGGGCCTGCCGAAAAGCGAACGCGCAAGCGCCTTCGACGAACTGCTCACTTTTACCGACCTCAAGCGTTTCACCGGCAGGCTCGCCGGAAAGCTCTCCGGCGGCATGAAGCAAAAGCTTGGTCTTGCCTGCGCGCTTCTGAAGAAGCCGCGCCTGCTGCTGCTCGACGAGCCGGGCGTCGGCGTCGATCCGATCTCGCGCCGCGACCTCCGGAAGATGGTCGAGAACCTGACGAAGGAAGGCATCGGCGTGCTTTGGTCGACCGCCTATCTCGACGAGGCTGAAGCCTGCGACCATGTGCTGCTCTTGAACCAGGGAAAGCTGCTGTTTTCGGGAAAACCTGATGACATGACCGGCCGTGTTAGCGACCGGGTTTTCCGCGTCTCGGGCATGACAGGGCGCCGCCGGCAGGTGCTCGCCGGGCTTCTGCAGGCCGATGGCGTCATCGACGGCGTGATCCAGGGCGAAGCGATCCGCCTCGTCGCCGCCAGGGACAAGAAACCGGATATCGGCGCGGCCGGCGATGGCGCGACGCTCACCCCTGCCCCGCCGCGCTTTGAGGATGCCTTTATCGACATGCTGGGTGGTGGTCCTGGCGGCCGATCGAGACTGGCCGAGGCCCAAGGGCCGACGAAAGGCGATGACGACCGGCCGGTGATCGAGGCCAAGGGGCTGACCAAGCGCTTCGGCGATTTCACCGCTGCCGACAATATCAGCTTCGATATCCGTCGCGGCGAAATCTTCGGCCTGCTCGGCCCGAACGGCGCCGGCAAATCCACCACCTTCAAGATGCTCTGCGGCCTGCTGAAGCCGACCGGTGGCGAAGGCCGCGTCGCCGGTTTCGACCTTCGTCGCGATGCCGCCGAAGCCCGCAACCAGCTTGGCTATATGGCGCAGAAATTCTCGCTCTATGGCGATCTGACCGTCATGCAGAACCTCGAATTCTTCTCCGGCGTCTATGGCCTTCGCGGAAGACACCGGCGCGAGCGCATTGACCTGATGGCCGGCATCTTCGATTTCGGCCGCCATATCAGCCAGCCGGCCAAGGACCTGCCGCTTGGCCTGAAGCAGCGCCTGGCGCTTGCCTGCGCCGTCATGCACGAGCCACGCGCCCTCTTCCTCGACGAACCGACCTCCGGCGTCGATCCGATCACCCGGCGCGAATTCTGGACGCATATCAACGCGCTGGTCGAAAAGGGCGTTACCGTGCTCGTCACCACCCATTTCATGGACGAGGCGGAATATTGCGACCGCATCTCGCTGATCTATCGCGGCCGCTCGATCGCGCTTGGTTCGCCCGATGAATTGAAGGCCCGCGTCGCGACCAAGGAGCTGCCTGACCCGACAATGGAGGATGCCTTCATCGCCCTGGTGCAGCAATCCGAGAAGGAGGATGCAGCATGAGCACCTCTTCCGGCCGGATGCGACGTCTCTTGGCCCTCGTGCGCAAGGAAAGCTTCCAGGCGATCCGCGATCCGAGCAGCATCCTCATCGCCTTCGTGCTGCCGCTGATCCTGCTCTTTCTCTTCGGCTACGGCGTCTCGCTCGATACCACCCGCACCCGCATCGGCCTCGTGACCGAGGAGATGACGCCGCTGACGCAGGATCTCTCGGCCAGTTTCCAGGCCTCGCGCTATTTCGATGTGGCCATCGGCCGCGACCGGCGTCTGTTCGAGGAAGACCTCGTGCTCGGCAAGCTGCGCGGCATCGTCGTCATCCCCGCCGACTTCACCACGCGCTACACCGCCGGCAACCGCCCCGATATCCAGGTGATCGTCGATGGCTCCGAACCGAACACGGCGAATTTCGTGCAGAACTATGCCCAAGGCACCGTTGCCAACTGGGAGCGGCAGAGGCAGGCGGACGTCGCCTCCCACAGTCCCGCCATTTCGGTCGAACAGCGCTTCTGGTTCAATCCTGAACTGACCAGCCGCAATTTCCTCGTGCCCGGCTCGATCGCCATCGTCATGACGCTGGTCGGCACGCTTTTGACCTCGCTCGTCGTCGCCCGCGAATGGGAGCGGGGTACGATGGAAGCGATGATGGCGACACCGGTGACGGCGGTCGAACTGCTCGCCGGCAAGATCCTGCCCTATTTCCTGCTCGGCCTCACCTCGATGACGCTCTGCGTGCTGCTTGCGGTCTTCCTCTTCGGCGTGCCGTTCCGCGGCTCCGTCGCAGCCCTCTATGCACTGTCGGCCGCCTTCCTGATTCCGGCGCTCGGCCAGGGCCTGTTGATCTCGACGGCAACGAAGAACCAGTTCCTCGCCTCGCAGTTGGCGCTGATCTCGGCCTTCCTGCCTGCTTTCCTGCTGTCTGGCTTCCTCTTCGAGATCAATTCCATGCCGACCGTGATCCAGTGGATCACCTTCATCGTGCCGGCGCGCTACCTGATCCCCAGCCTGCAGACGGTGTTCCTGGCCGGCGATATCTGGCCGATGTTTCTGCAGGCGATCGGCGTGATGCTGACGATCGGCGCCATCATGTTCGTGCTTGCAGCCCGCAGCACCAGAAAGAGGATCGGTTGAGATGTGGACAAGGCTCTACGCCCTGATCGTCAAGGAACTGCTCGCCGTCCTGCGTGATCCCAAGGGCCGCGCCATCCTGATCGGCCCGCCGATCGTCCAGCTTCTCGTCTTCTCCTATGCGGCGACGCTCGAAGTCCGCAATGTCGACGTGATGATCCTCAACCGCGACAACGGTCACTGGGGCCAGGAACTGATCGAGCGCATCGATGGCTCGCCAACCTTCCGGAAAATCGAGATTGCAGGAAGCCAGGCGGAGGTCCGGGTGGCGATCGACAACCAGACGGCCATTGCGGCCGTTGAGATCGGCCCGGACTTTTCCCGCAATATTGAGGCGGGAGCGCCGGCCGACCTGCAGGTGGTGCTCGACGGCCGCCGCTCCAACGCCTCGCAGATCGTCGCGGGCTATCTCTCGCAGATCGGGGCGGCGCTTGCCGCCGAGACGCCGGCCGGCAAACGTGCCGGCGCCGACATCGTCTCGACAGTGCCGCGCAACTGGTTCAACCCGAACCTGACCTATCAATGGTTCATGGTGCCGAACCTGATCGCCAGCATCGCGCTGCTGATCGGTCTCATCGTCACGGCGCTGTCGATCGCCCGCGAGCGCGAACTCGGCACCTTCGACCAGTTGATGGTCTCGCCGCTGCGCATCCACGAGATCCTGATCGGCAAACTGATCCCACCGATGATGATCGGCCTCTTCCACATCACCGTCTATATCCTGGCCGCCGTCTTCCTCTTCGAGGTGCCGCTGCGCGGCTCGCTCTTCCTGCTTTACGGCAGCGCGATCTTCTATCTCGGCTCGGTCGCCGGCCTTGGCCTCTTCATCTCGGCGCTGTCGATGACGCAACAGCAGGCGATCCTCGGCGCCTTCCTTTTCATGGTTCCGGCCATGCTGCTCTCAGGCTTTGCGACGCCGATCGAGAACATGCCGGGATGGTTGCAGCCGGTGACCCTGATCAATCCGCTGCGCTATTTCCTGGTGATCGTCAAAGGCGTCTTCCTGAAGGATATTCCGCTGAGCGAGGTGGTGAACCAGACGATCCCGCTGGCGCTGATCGCCACTGTTACGCTCAGCGCCGCCGCCTGGCTCTTCCGCCGGCGGCTGGAATAATGCCTCCCGACTCAGGCTTCAGCCGCCTCACATAATGTGAACCGGCCTTCCAAAGCGTGACTCTCTCCTGCTGGAACCTCGGATTGGCGTGGTCGTTACCCAAACGCAACCCCAGCAGAGGAGAAGCAAAATGTACAAGGTCCTACTTGTCTCCAGCGCCCTTGCGCTGTCGTCACTTGCAACCAATGCGCTCGCTGATGGAGCCGTGACCGGTGCAGCCGGTGGCGCCATCACCGGCGCAATCGTCGGCGGCCCCGTGGGTGCTGCCATTGGCGGCGTGGCCGGCGGTGTCGCCGGTGCCGTTGTGGATCCGCCGCCGCGCGAGGTCGTCACCTATGTCCAGCAGCAGCCGGCCCCGACCGCCTCCGTGGTGGTCGAGGAACCGATCGTCGTCGGCAAGCCGCTTCCGGCAGACGTCGTCGTAACACCGGTGCCTGACAATCCGAAATATGCCTATACGGTCATCAACAATCAACGCGTGATTGTCGAACCCCGCACCCACCGTGTGGTGCAGGTCATAGAATAATCAGGCAACCGAAGCCGCCTGTTGCGGCTCGGCAACTTCCGGCCCCGCTTCGGCGGGGCCTTTTTTCGTGCGCTCGCGCCACCTGCCGATCAGCGAGAACAGAACGACAAGGGGCTGTGGCAGCTTGACCCCCTGCGGCAGCGCCTCTATCGGAATTCGGTCGCCGTAAAGCTTGCCCTGTTTGAGCGATAGAATATGCATGCTGGAAAGCATGAGCCGATCCTCCATCCTGATTGATGGTATCAGCGTGGCCGAAGCGACGAGGCTGGGTCCTTAAAGCTCCGGTTAAAAGCTGCAAAAACTTGCAAAAAGCCTATGGCCGCGGACGCATCCCGGCGCGCGCCAGCCCTTCCAGAACCGGCGCAAAACGCTGTGGATCCTTTGCCGGCTGACCCGCCAGAATGCCTTCCAGTGTCACATCAGGTGCAATCGCCTCGAGCGCATGCAGGAACTGGCGCGCCTACTCCATATTGCCGAGATGCGCGTGTGCGGCGATCAGCATCCAGTAGGTCGGGTCGAAATGGGCGTTCAGTGCCAGCGAACGTGACGCGTGTGAAATTGCAGCCTCGTAATTGCCGCGGAAGATTTCGGCCATGGCGATGCCGGTCAGCGAGAAACGTGCATCCGGATCGCGGGGTCCCAATTTCACGGCGCGATGCAGGCGCTCGAGCGCATGTTCGATATCGCCGCAGTGCAAGGCCGCAATGCCGGAGCAGGCCGCGACCAGAAGATCGTTGGGATTGGCGGCAGCGGCGGCCTCCAGCACAGCCATGCCGCCTTCATAATCCTTGCCAGTCTGCAGCAATGCCATGCCGCAATGGGCCATTACGCGGGGATCACCTGCCGAATGCTGAAGCCCGCGACGGGCAAGACTGATGCATTCCGCCTTGTCGTCCTTCCCGAGCCGCGGCCAACCCATGGTCATGCGATGTTCGAGCGCCCAGGCGGCATGCGAAAGCAGCATCGCATTTTCCGGCTCCATGGCGAGAGCCTCCTGCAGCAAGGCATAGGCGACGGCATTGTTTTCGATCGACTCGTCGATGATCGCGGCAAGGGCACGCAGATAGAGATCGTAGACAGCAGGACTGTTCGGCCTGTCGCGTCGTGACCTCTGGATCTCGGCGATCTCGATCGCCGGCTCGACGATCGAGGCGACGCGTTCAGTGATACGGTCCTGGAAGGCGAAGATGTGGCTTATGCCGTCTTCAAAATGATCGGCCCAGAGATTGGTCGCCGTCACACCGTCGACTAGTTGCACATTGATACGCACCTGCCCGCCCTCCCGCCGGATGCTGCCTTCGAGCACGTAGCGCACTCCGAGTTCCCCAGCCACTTGTCGCACATCGATGCTGCGTCCCTTGTAGACGAAGGCGGAATGGCGCGAGACAACGGAAAAGGAGCGGAAACGCGCAAGGGCGGTGATGATCTCCGTCACCACGCCATCGGCAAATAATCCTGGTCGGCGTCACCGCCGAGATTGACGAAGGGAAGAACCGCGACGGAAGGCGGGCGCGACGCCGCAGGCGCCATCCCGCCATCCTCCTGGCGCGGCAGGCGATAACCAACCCTGGGAACCGTGACGATCCACTCCGTGCCATCGGGCCTTGCACCGAGAATCTTCCTGAGCGTTGCAATCTGAACCGTGAGGTTGCCTTCCTCCACGGCAAGCCCCTGCCAGGCCCGATCCATCAGGTCCGCCTTGGTGACGACGCGGCCCTCAGCCTCCAGCAGCATGCCGAGCAGAGCCGCCGGCCGTGGTCCCGTCGCAACGGACTTCCCTTCCCGCCACAGGCTTCCTGTCACGGGATCGTAAACGAACGGACCGAAGGAGAGCCTCGAGCTGCCCATGCAGAAGCATAGCGTGAAACTCTCGCAAACTGAAAGCCGATGACGCGCTGATGCGTTGCAAAAGCCGCCGTCGGAACGGCGGCTTGTCAGTGACGCAGGATCAGACCTTCAGCTCGCGGCGCTCGCGTTCGGTCACCATCGCGAGGTCGAGCACCTTCTGCAGGTTGGCGGCGTGGCGGAAGTTCGGGTCCGGCTGGATGCCGCTTGCCACGGCCTCGGCAAAACGCTGGTAGTTGGTCGCCACCGGTTCAACCTCGATCTTCGTCCAGGTGGCGGTTTCGACATCCTCGCCGAGGCAGCCATGCAGCTCGGAACCGCTGGGACGATGGATGACCTCAAGGCTGCCCCTCTCGCCATAAATGCGCAGCTTCAACTCGTTCAGATGCCCTGTCGCCCAGCGGCTGGCATGGATGACGCCGAGCGCACCGTTGGCAAAATCGACGGACATGGTGAAGCTGTCATTGGCATCGAGCAGATATTCGCCGATCTGGCCGCCCGGCGCCTTGTTGAACGTCTTCAACCGGGCAAAGACGTGATCGATGTCGGTCGCCGCGCCATAGGCGGCGAAATCGAGAATATGGATGCCGACGTCGCCAAGCACGCCGTTCGAACCGTGGCCGGTGGAAAGCCGCCACAGCCAGGTCGATTCCGTGCGCCAGTCACCCCAGGCGCGCGACACCAGCCAGCTCTGGAGATAGGAGGCTTCCACGTGTCTGATCGTGCCGAGCTCGCCGGCGAGCACCATCTCGCGGGCGCGCTGCAGCGGCGCGACGTTGCGATAGGTGAGGTTGACCATGTTGATGACGCCGGCCTTTTCGGCCGCCTCCGTCATCTCCAGCGCCTTCGCATAGTTCTCCGCCAGCGGCTTTTCGCAGAACACATGCTTGCCCGCAGCAATCAGCGCCATCGTCGTCGGGTGATGGATGCGGTCGGGCGTGACATTTGTCGCCGCATCGAATTCACCCCAGGCGATCGCCTCCTCCAGCGAAAGAAATCGCTTTTCGATGTTGAACTTGTCGGCAAAGGCCGAAAGCCGCTCGGGATCGGTGTCGACGGCGCCGACCACCGTCACGCCGTCGATGAGGGGGAAGCGGGCGAGCTGGTTTTTCGCCATCACCCCCGTGCCAAGAACGAGTAGTCGCATGGATGCTCCTCAGCGGTAACCGGCTTCGCCGGCCTGGTGCAGTCTTGGGCCGCGTTCGACGATCGGCTCCAGTGCTTTTTCTACCGGCACATTTGGAGCATCGGTAATGCTCTTCAATGCACCCTCGGGATTATAGGCCCACTTCACGCCGTTGATCAGCACCTTCTGGACATTGACGTCATGATAGGTCGGATAGGTCTCGTGGCCGGGGCGGAAATAGAAGATGTTGCCGGCGCCGCGGCGCCAGGTCAGGCCTGAGCGGAACACTTCGCCGCCCTGGAACCAGGAGATGAACACCGTTTCGAGCGGTTCCGGCACAGAGAACTGCTCGCCATACATTTCCTCGTTCTCAAGCTCGAAATGCTCGCCGATACCGGCGGCGATCGGATGGCGCTGGTTGATCGTCCACAGTCGCTCGCGCTCACCCGCCTCGCGCCACTTCAGCGCGCAGGGCGTGCCCATCAGCCGCTTGAAGATCTTGGAGAAATGGCCGGAATGCAGCACAAGCAGGCCCATGCCTTCCCAGACGCGCTTGGCGACACGCTCGACAACCACATCGGAGACCGCGCCGTGATCCTTGTGGCCCCACCAGGTCAAGACGTCGGTCTCAGTAAGACGTGCTTCGCTGAGGCCGTGCTCCGGCTCCTGCAGCGTCGCTGTCGTCGCCGAGATACTTGGATCGGTGTTCAGCGCATTGGCGATCGTCGTGTGCATGCCCTCGGGATAGATCCCCCGGACGATCTCATTGGTAGTCTCGTGAATATTCTCTCCCCAGACGACGGTGCGAATGGCCATGATGTGCTCCTGTAGAACCTGGAAATATCGATAGGCGGGAAGGCAGGATTCAAAGCGCTTTGGAAAACGGCGCTGGCTGCGCCTCGTCTCCTCCACGTCCAAGGAACACATAGACCTTTGTCAGTATTTTGACAAAGGGGAAAATTTATCGGCCGAAGGCGGAGAAGCCGCCTGCCAATATCACAGCAATATCAATGCGAAACGGACTTCGAGAACAGATTGACGACCATAACGCCCGATATGATCAGCCCAAGGCCGACGATCGCCGGCAGGTCGAGGCGCTGCTTGAAGAACACCAGGCCGACCGAGGAAATCAGCACGATTCCCAAAGCGCTCCAAATCGCATAGGCGATACCGACCGGGATGCTTTTCAGAGTCAGCGACAGGCAATAGAAGGCGGCCGCATAACAGGCGACGACGAGTGCCGTCGGCCCGATGCGGGTAAACTGCTGCGACAGCTGCAGTGCGGTCGTGCCGATGACCTCGAGCACGATGGCTGCAAACAGCAGCCCGTAGACGGCGGCCTGGCTCATGGCGAATTCCTTTTCGAATTACTTGCCGGTCAGTTCGACAAGGCGATCGATAAGATCCCGCCTCACAACGCCGTTGATATCATGGCTTTCCAACGTATCTGCGAACCAAAGACCGTCGGCGGCGAAACGCACGACTTGCGCGTCGAGGGAGGAGTCTGTGCCGATATATTCCTCCGCCCGCGCCTGCACCCATTGGCGCCAACGAAGACGCAGCCGGGGTTCGGCAAGAAGCGCGATCGTCACCTGCGTCCAACTCCTGGAATCGTCGGGACGCTCCTTGAGACCGGATACCGCCCTCAGATAAGCGCGGGTGAAGCGCCCCTGCGGCAGCGGATCGCCGCGCATCAGTTCCTCTATATCGGCGTCGAACTTTTCGAGCAGGCTCTCGAACAGCGCATCGAGCAGCGCATTCTTCGTCGGGAAGTGATGCAGCAGCCCGCCCTTGCTGACGCTGGACGCAGCGGAAACCGCATCGAGCGTGACGGCGGCCATGCCGTCGCTGGCAGCAAGGCGCGCGGCGACCTCCAGCAACTGCTGGCGCACGAGCACGGGCTGTTTCTTGCGATGATGAGCGTTCGACATGCAGATAAAAGATACCGTCCGGACGGTTTTGTCAAGGAGAATCGGCCGCAACCCCTGCCGTGCCGGCATTATGCGCGAAATGCCGCGGCAACTTGATGACAGTTGCGATCATTTTCCGACCGGTGCATGAAGAGGCCGGGGAATGGTTGAGGCAATGGGGATGGTTTCGTGACGGAGAAGGTCACCACCTTATATCAGGCGATCGGCGGCGATCCTGTCGTGCGGGCACTGACGCACCGCTTCTACGAACTGATGGACAGGCTGCCGGAGGCGAGCAACGTGCGGGCCGTGCACCCGCCGAGCCTTGAGGGCAGCGAAGAGAAATTCTACGAATATATGACCGGTTATCTCGGCAGCCCGCCGCTCTATACCGACAAGCGCGGCCATCCGCGTCTGCGCAGCCGCCATTTCGTCGCCGAGATCGGCCCTGTCGAGCGCAACGAGTGGCTGCTCTGTTTTCGCCGCGCCCTGGACGAGACGATATCGAGCCAGGAGCTGCGCGATCTCATCTGGGCACCGGTCGAACGGCTCGCCTATCACATGCAGAACAAGGCCCCTGACGACAAGGAACAACCATGAGCTTGAACGCGCGTCTGGAGCCGGTGCTCTATCTCTTTGCCGGCCTGTTTGGCGTAGCCGGCGTGGCGCTTGCCGCCCTTGCTGCCCATGGCGGCGGCGAGGCCAATCTTGCGGCATCCGCATCTGCCATGTGCCTTGCCCACGCCCCTGCCCTGCTGGCATTGGCTCTCGGCAACGTCAGGCTCAGAACCGCCTGGCTGGCCGGTTTGCTGATGATTGTCGGAACGCTGCTTTTTGCGGGCGATCTCGTCACCCTGCGCTTTTCCGGCTCCGGCCTCTTCCCCTATGCCGCGCCGACCGGCGGCTGGGCGATGATGCTTGGCTGGCTGGCCGTTGCGGCAGGCGCTGTCTTCCGCGTCAGGACTTGAGACGACGGTTCGGAGCGTTGCTCAACGAACAGCTCCGATCTTCTCACTCGACGGAGAAGGAGGGCGAAGACGTTACCACGCATCTCTTCTCCCCAGCGGGGGTCCGAAGGACGGGTCGAGACCCGTGGCTCGACCCCGGTCGGTGCCGGCAGGCGATGAGGGAGTGAGCGGCAAAGCCGCGAATGCACGGACCGCGAGTGAAGGGCAACATGAATGTTGTGCCGTGTGGCCCCCTCATCCGGCCCTTCGGGCCACCTTCTCCCCGCTGGGGAGAAGAGGGAGCAAGCCTCACCTGTCCTTCACACCAAACAGGAGGGCGAAAAACGCATCAACAGAACTCAAATCCCATCGACCACATTGAAGCCCTCGAAGACCGGCGGCCCCTTGTAGATCGCCTTGTGATCGCCGGCATTGCGGTGCGCCGCGCGAAAGCTCTCGGACTTCGTCCAGTTCTGAAAATCAGCTTCGCTCTTCCAGACCGTGTGCGAGGAATAGAGCGTATAGCCTTCCTCGTCGTTGACCTTGCCGCGCAACAGGCGGAATTCGACGAAACCGGGCACCTCGGGCAGGCTGGAATCGCGGTTGCGCCAGACCGTCTCGAAATCGCCTTCGCTCCGGGTTGCAACCTTGAAGCGGTTGATTGCGATATACATGGAATCTCCCTACGCCTTCCTCTTGCCCGCCCTTGCAGAACGCAAGGGAAAGGCGAGAACATTATCGCCGTTTGCCGCTGCTGGGCCAAGCGGTCTTGTTGTCGCTTCCCCGGGCATGCGCGCTTCCCAGGTCGGGAACAGCGTCACATTCTGGTAGATCTGCTGGCGTTCGGCATGCTGCTGGAAAAGTTCGTAGAGTTCGGGCACGAGGCCCTCGCCTGTCTGCGCGGCGAGCTTATGCAGGCCGATCATGGTGAAGCCGTCGGGGCGCTGGTCGTTCATCGGGAATTGTCTCGTTCGTTCATCGTCTGCAGCGCACGCTCCAGGCTGGACTTGCTGCCGTTGCGAAGCGGGATGAAGGTCTTGCTGAACTTCTTGCAGCCGGTCTTCACACGCAGGCAGGCATCGTGGCTGATACAGTCGATGGGGCAGAAGACGCAGTCGACCGAGGGAAGCAGAGTATCAATGCGGGAAACCGCTTCGCGCAGACCGCCATCATGGTGGATGAGCTCAGCGCCGAAATTGCTGCAGATCTGGCGAAGATGCGCCACCTGGCAGTCACGGCCACCGACATAGAGGAAACTGCGGCCATCCAGTTTGGACCGTCCGAGGGATGCCTGACCAGCGTCCTCGCCCACGCTATCGCGGACATCCCGGTTCGAACCCTTCTTGCCCTTGCGAGCCATATGCCACCCGTTCGCTCGTTGATCGTCACACGATTCCTGCGTGTGCGGGTGGACCTTATTAAACTTGATTTTTAGAGTAAAGTATAAAGTTGATTATTTTTATCATATTATCATGGCACGATCTCGATAGGCGCTGACATGGTCATCGCCTGCCCACCGGGCGGGGGGCTGAAGGGTGCCGCACGACGCACCGCATCGAGAGCAAGCTGATCGATCTCCGGAACGCCGGACCCACGCGAGACACGAGCGGAGGTCAGGCCGCCGCCGCCGTTGACTGAGAAGGTGACAACAACGCTGCCTTCGACACCTCGGGGCTTCCTGATCGCACGCCGAATACGGCTACGGACCTTGCCTTTATAGTTTGCGGTCGCGGCCGTCCCCACCCCGTTATTGCCGTTGGCGGCCTGCGAACTGTTGTCGGATTGCGCCGATGAATTGCCTTCGGCAACGCCACGCGTTGAAGTCTGCTGCCCCTCCCCCTTGTCGCCAGCGGCCTTCTGCGGCGGACGCTTCTTCTCGACCGGCTTGGGCTTCTCCTGTGCCACTTTCGGCTTTGGCGTCGGCGTTACAACCTCGGGCGGCTGTTCCGGTTTCGGCTGGATTTCTGCCGTTTCTATGGGCTTCACCCCCTGTGGAGTCTCCTCCGCGACTTCCGCCGGGGTTTCCGCAGGCTGCACCTCGCTCGGCTGGACCGCAGTCGGCTGTACCTCGGATGGCGGCACTGCGTCGAGCGGCACCTGCTGCTGTTCGGGAACAACCGTCGACATTGGCTGCGCGACGGACTCCTCCGCCGGCACCTCGGACACCAGAATCTCCGGCTCGACGGCCGCGGCCGTTTCGGGCGAAACGCGCGTCACTTCCGGTGCCGGCGCCTGCTGAATAGGATCCTGCGCTTCGAAGGGCGAAACTTCGGTCGGCTGCACGGTTTCCGGTTGAACTTCCGCCGTTTGCGTCGGCTGGATCGTGTCAGGCTGCACTTCTTCGGGAATGATTTCCTGCTGGATGGTCGTTTCGGTCTCGCCAGCAGCAGCCTGGTCGATATCGGAATCGCCATACATGACGACGCTCATCGCCTGACCGGCTTCTTCGATTGCCTCCTCCGGCGCTTTGGGGAAAGCAATCAGCAGCACAGCCGCCAGTGTCGCGTGAAAGATCAGCGAGCAGATGTACGTCAGCGCCACCCGTCTCCGCACCGGTGCCTTCTCGTCTCCCTGCTTTTCTACCGCTGCATCCATCGGCGGCGCAGGAACAGAGGCTGTCGGTTCGGCCTCCGGATGATCGGGAAAGGAGGGTATCTGCGCGAAACGCGCATAATGGACCACCGCCTCGCCAGCCGGCTGCCGCTGCACATTGCGCAGGTCGGAAAGCTCGTGGCCGGGATGCATGTTGTTGTCGTTCAGACCGCCGTCAGCGTCCGGCTCCCCGATGAGCACCTGTCTCGATCTGGTCTTCGCTGAAATTGCCATTTGTATGCCTCGGACAGTCTGACCATGCCCGCCGGGATTCATTCCCGGCGTATTCTCAAAGCAATTCCAGGAAAAGTGCGAAGCGGTTTTCCGTCCGGAACTGCGTAAAAACAAAAGGTTAGAGCGGTTCTGCGCTTTCGTGAAAAGCTGAACCGCTCTAGCCCTCGAAGGGAACGGAAATCTGCGAGCGGGTGACGAGACCCTTCATGCATTCGCCCGCCGCCGGGCCGTCACAGACCGGCGTGTCGTTGATGATGATGCGGGTGACCGTCTCGCACTTCACATTCGGCATATCGAATTGGCGCACGCGCTTCTTGCCCTGCGGCAGATCGCGGAAGTCGAGCACGGTGATGCGGTCGACGGCATTCTTGTCGTTGAAAAAGGCGAGCTCGAAGGAGATCTTGTTGATCGGGGTCTGGAGATTGTTCTCGGCGACGAAAGTCATCATGCAGCCCTTTTGCGATGGCGCCAGAGCGTTGAGTTCGACATCCAGCTTGGCGGTTGCCGCATCCTGCGCCTGGCATACGCTTGAAACCGCCATCACCATGCCGGCTGCAACAGCCGCAAACCTAACCGTCATCATCTTCTCCGCCATTGTCGCGAACCGCCGCCAGGCGGCCTCATATCAGCAATCTCAAAAACTTGACTACAATAGTCTCCTATTGCGTCTTTAAAAAACTATGAGTAAGAAAGTCAAGATAATTGTCATCACAACCGGGGACCCTGATCACCGGCCTCATGGAATTGCCAACCGAAATGATGGTTGAAAAGCCAGATAACTTTAAGCACGTGCCGCTGCAGAGCGAGCCTGCGGCGCAGCACCGGATCGTCGAAAGCGCGGATCTTTTCCGCGGCACGAACGAGATCATGATTAGACACGACGGCTTGGTCTATCGCCTGAAGATCACCCGTCAGGGCAAGCTCATTCTCAATAAGTAGGGTAGGATATGACCGAACAGACAAGACCGGCGCCAGCCGAAATCCGCGCGTTTCGCGCCGACAATCCGAAGATGCGCGAGCGCGATATCGCCGCCCAGCTGAAGATTTCCGAGGCAGCCCTCGTCGCCGCCGAAACCGGCATCAGCGTGACCCGCATCGATGGCAGTGCGCTGAGGCTTCTCGAACGCGTGGCCGGCCTCGGCGAAGTGATGGCGCTGTCGCGCAACGAAAGTGCCGTGCACGAGAAGATCGGCGTCTACGAAAACATCAAGAGCGGCGCGCAGGCCGCGATCGTTCTCGGCGAGAATATCGACCTGCGCATCTTCCCGAGCCGCTGGGAGCATGGTTTCGCTGTATCCAAGAAGGATGGCGATCAGGAGCGCCTCAGCCTGCAATATTTCGACAAGGCCGGCAACGCCGTGCACAAGGTGCACCTGCGCCCGAGCTCGAATATCGAGGCCTATCACGCGATCGTCGCCGAGCTGAAGCTGGAAGACCAGTCGCAGGAATTTGTGGAAGCTGAAACCTCGAACGCCGCCGATGAGACCACCGACGTCAGCCGTGACGAGTTGCGCGACAACTGGAGCAAGCTCACCGATACGCATCAGTTCTTCGGCATGCTGAAGCGCCTGAAGATCGGCCGCCAGGCGGCCGTGCGCACCGTCGGCGACGACTATGCCTGGAAGCTCGACAACAGCGCGACGGCAGAGATGATGCATGCCTCGGTGAAATCCGGCCTGCCGATCATGTGCTTCGTCGCCAATGACGGCATCGTCCAGATCCATTCCGGCCCGATCTTCAACGTGCAGCCGATGGGACCGTGGATCAATATCATGGATCCGACCTTCCACCTGCATCTGCGCCAGGATCACATCGCCGAGACCTGGGCCGTGCGCAAGCCGACCACCGACGGCCACGTCACCTCGCTGGAAGCTTACAATGCCGAAGGCGAGATGATCATCCAGTTCTTCGGCAAGCGGCAGGAAGGTTCCGACGAACGCGCGGAGTGGCGCGAGATCATCGAAAACCTGCCGCGGGCAGCAAGCGTGGCCGCATAAGGATCGCAACGATGACGACGCGTAACAATCTGCGCCGGATCCGCCCTTGGGAACTGGCCCTGACGGCGGCCGTCATGGCGCTGCCGCTGATCCCGACGGCGCGGGCGGTCGACGGCTTTGCCTTCGTTCGCGCCGCCCACGCCGAAGAAAAGAAGCTCGACACGTCGCGCCTGGTTTCTGTCGGTGGCGACATCACCGAGATCGTCTATGCGCTCGGCGAAGAAAACCGGCTGATCGCCCGCGACACGACGAGCATCTATCCGGAGGCGGCGCTGAAGCTGCCCAATGTCGGTTACATGCGCGCGCTCTCGCCGGAAGGCATCCTCGCCATGAACCCGACGGCGATCATCGCCGTCGAAGGTTCGGGCCCGCAGGAGGCGCTCTCCGTGCTGAAAAATGCCAGCGTTCCCTTCGAGTCCGTGCCGAGCGCCTTTACCCGCGACGGCATCATCGCCAAGATCGACCGTGTCGGCACGCTGCTGGGCGTGCCCGACAAGGCGAAGGCGCTTGAAGAAAAGGTCGCGGCCGATCTCGACGCGGCGATCGCCGATGCCGAAAAGCGCCCGGAGGCCGAGCGCAAGCGCGTTCTCTTCATCCTCAGCGCCCAGAACGGCCGGATTATGGCATCGGGCACCGGCACGGCCGCCGATGGCATCGTCAAGCTCGCCGGCGCCATCAATGCCGTCGGCGCATTCCCGGGCTACAAGCCGCTGACGGACGAGGCGATCATCGAAGCCAAGCCCGACATCATCCTGATGATGAATCGCGGCGATGGCGCCGGCACCAAGAACGAGGACCTGCTGGCTCAGCCGGCGATCGCACTGACGCCGGCAGGTGAGAAAAAAGCGATCATCCGAATGGATGGCGTCTACCTGCTCGGCTTCGGCCCGCGCACCGCGGCCGCCGCGCGTGAGCTCAACACGGCGATCTACGGGGGCTGATCATGGCCCTGCCGCAAGCCATGATGGAACAAAGGCGACGATTCCCGATGGCGGACATCCGCGACATCAGGCAGGCGGGCGACAGGACGCGGCTCGCCTTGCTGGCGATCGCGTTGCTCGTCGTCGGCTCGGTCTTCTCGATGCTGTTTTCGGTGACGACAGGCGCCTCGGATGCCTCGATCCTCGACGTCATCAGCAACATGGCCGGTTCCGAGACGGCGCTCAGCACGCGTGACCGGATCATCATCTTCGATATCCGCCTGCCAAGGGCGATCCTCGGTTTCCTGATCGGCGCTTCGCTGGCCGTTTCCGGCACGGTGATGCAAGGCCTGTTCCGCAATCCGCTGGCCGATCCCGGCCTCGTCGGCGTCTCCTCCGGCGCAAGTTTTGGCGCGGTTGCCATGATCGTCCTCGGTGGCGGTCTCGCAGCGCCGGTCGAGGCGCTTCTCGGCATCTACGCTCTGCCGACAGCCGCTTTCGGCGGCGGCCTCGTCACGACGCTGCTGCTCTACAGGATCGCCACCCGTCACGGACAGACCTCGGTGGCGACGATGCTGCTTGCCGGCATCGCGCTCGGCGCGCTCGCCCTCGCCATCACGGGACTGCTGATCTACATGGCCAACGACCAGCAGCTGCGCGACCTGACCTTCTGGAGCATGGGCTCGCTTGCCGGCGCCACGTGGACGAAGATCGCCGCCGCCAGCCCGATCATCCTGTTGTCCTTTACCGCCCTGCCCTTCATGGCCCGCGGCCTCAATGCCATCACGCTCGGTGAGGCGGCCGCCTTTCATATGGGCGTGCCGGTGCAGCGGCTGAAGAATGTCGCGATCGTCGGTGTCGCTGCGGCGACCGGCGCGTCCGTCGCCGTCAGCGGCGGCATCGGTTTCGTCGGGATCGTCGTGCCGCATATCCTGCGCATGGCGATCGGCCCCGACCATCGTTTCCTGCTGCCGGCCGCAGCTCTTCTCGGCGGCTCCCTGCTGATCTTCGCAGATGTCTTGGCGCGCACCCTGGTCGCCCCGGCCGAGCTGCCGATCGGCATCATCACGGCGGCGGTCGGCGGGCCGTTCTTCCTGTGGATCCTGCTGAGGCAGCGTTCGCGCCTTGCCCTGTGAGTGATGTCGTGAGTGACCCCCGTGAGTGACATTGAGATGATCGAAGTTTCCGGCGTCTCCGTGCGCCTTTCCGGCAAAACCATCATCAGCGACGTGACTTTTGCGGCAAAGGCCGGCGAACTGACGGCGATTGCCGGGCCGAACGGCTCCGGCAAGACGACGACGATGAAAGCCATCTCCGGCGAACTTGCCTATGGCGGCTCGGTGCGCATCGGCGACGACGAAGTACAGGCGCTGAAACCCTGGCAGCTTGCCGCCATTCGTGGGGTACTGCCGCAGGCAAGCACCATCTCCTTTCCCTTCACCGTGCGCGAGATCGTCCGCATGGGCCTGACGTCAGGCCTCAACCTGCATCCCGACAAGGCCGAGCAGACGGCGACGGCAGCGCTTGCCTCCGTTGACTTGACCGGCTTCGAAGGCCGTTTCTATCAGGAACTCTCCGGCGGCGAGCAGCAGCGCGTGCAGCTTGCCCGCGTGCTCTGCCAGATCGCCGAGCCCATCGTCGACGGCAAGCCCTGCTGGCTGCTGCTCGACGAGCCGGTCTCGAGCCTCGACATCAGCCACCAGCTGACCATCATGACGCTCGCCCGCAATTTCTGCGAACGCGGCGGCGGTGTCATCGCTGTCATGCACGATCTCAACCTGACGGCGCTCTTTGCCGACCGCATCGTGCTGATGAAATCCGGCCGTCTCGCCGCTGCCGGCAGCATAGGCGAAGTGCTGACGAACGAAACGATGCTCTCGGTGTTCGGCTGCGCGCTGCGGATCAACCAGGTACCATCAGATGGCACGCCCTTCGTACTCGCCCATAGCGCCGTTTCCCGCCCCTGAGCACCGCGCGAGCGGAACTTTTGATCGCCCGGCACGTTTCCGGCATGATCTGGGTCAATGCCGGGCGATATCATTCATGCAACGGACGGTGGTGACCCTCGTGCGAAACAGGCGGGCTTGTGCGCGCCCCAGCCAATGGAGACAGCCATGAGCTATTCTATCTTCCAGTCCGGCCGCAGCCGCCGCAACGGCACCTTCCACAATTTGGAATCCGGCATCGAGGAGCAGATCGAGGCGCTGCGCGGCGAACTCGCCGAACTGACGCGCCTCGTCGGCAAGAGTTCACGCCATCAGGGCGAAAAAATCCGCAGCCAGGCTGGTGCCGGCTATGAGGAACTGCTCGGCCGCAGCGAGGATCTGCTGCGCGAATTGCAGCACGGCTATGAGCGTGGAACGACGGAAATGCGCGAGACCGTGCGCAAGCATCCGCTGGCAACCATCGGCGCTGCGGCCGCTTTCGGCCTTGCCATCGCCTTCCTCGCCCGGCGCTGAGGAAGCGCGATGCTCTTACCGATCCTCAGCCTGCTGACGGGCGCAAGCGTGCACCGGACCGTTGCGCGCGCCAAGCGCAATGGCATCTTCATTGCGCTTGCCGTGCTCTTCCTCCTCACAGCCTACGCGCTGGCCGTCACCGCCGGCGCTATCTGGCTCGCCGGCATCTACGGCCCGGTCGGCGCTGCTCTCTTCCTGGCCGCCTGCGCGCTGCTGATCGCCATCATCGCCTTGGTGGCGATGTCGATCATCAACGCCCGGGAAGCACGCCGCGCCCGTGAACGCCGTGCGTCGCTCGAATCGCTGGCAACGGTCGGGCTCGGTCTTATCCGCGCCCAGCCGCTCCTGACCGCCGGTGTTCTGGCGGCAATCGTCGCGGCCAATCTGGTAGGGTCAAAGCGCGAGGATTGATTGAGGAGACGCGCAGCAAGCGGCTGCCCCTCACCCTAACTCTCATATGCGCTAGGTTTAGCCCTGGACATAAGGAATCTGGTTGTGATTCAAGCTTTGGATGAAGATTCGTCCTGAGGTTTTGGATCATTGGCCGGAAGTGCGCGAGCGGCTTCCGGCGGGTTTTGACTTGGAAGCAACGGCGCGGTTGCGCGGTGCTTTTACGCGGGTGCGGGAAATCAAGAATGCCGAGACGCTGTTGCGGCTGGCACTTGCCTATGGCGGCCTTGGCATGTCGCTACGCGAGACCTGTGCATGGGCCGAAGCGGGCGGGATCGCCCGTTTGTCAGACCCATCGCTGCTCGAGCGGCTGTGCAAAGCGGCGCCTTGGCTTGGCGACATCGTGGCCGCGCTGATTGCCGAACAGGCCAAAGTGCCGACGGGGCGCTTTGCGGGATATCGCTTGCGTGTGCTCGATGGAACGTCGATCTGCCATCCGGGCGCTGACCGCACGACATGGCGGTTGCATGTCGGCTACGATCTGGCAACGGCTCAGGTCGATCAGCTTGAGTTGACCGACATCCATGGTGCCGAGAACCTTCAGCGCCTTACCTACGCACCCGGCGATATCGTGCTGGCCGATCGCTACTATGCAAGACCGCGCGACCTGCGGCCGGTGATCGATGCCGGTGCAGACTTCATCGTGCGGACCGGCTGGAACTCGTTGCGCCTGTTGCAGACGAATGGCGAGCCCTTTGATCTGTTTGCCGCACTCGCCGCTCAGCAAGAGCAGGAAGGCGAGGTGCAGGTTCGTGTCCACGAAGGCATGACGGGGACGCCGCCACCACCGCCGCTGGTCCTGCGCCTCATTGTCCGGCGCAAGGATCCGCAACAGGCCCAAGCCGAGCAAGAGCGCCTGCTCAAGGATGCCCGCAAGCGCGGCAAAAAACCCGATCCGCGCAGTCTCGAGGCGGCGAAGTACATTCTGCTGCTGACCTCGCTGCCGACCGCCACCTTCCCGCCGGCCGATATCCTCACCCTCTATCGCTTCCGCTGGCAAATCGAGCTGGCGTTCAAACGGTTCAAGAGCCTGGCCGGCCTCGACAGCTTGCCGGCCAAGAAGCCGGAACTGGCCCGGGCATGGCTCTACGCCAGACTGATCGTCGCCATCATTGCCGAACAGATTGCCGGGCAAGTCCCGGACTCTCCCCCCTCTGGATGTGGCAACCCCACTGGCTAGCCCCCCATTGGCAAGCCCATCGCGCTGGCGTCTCATGAAGATCGCCCTGGCCACCATTTGCGCCGCCATCCGCGGACCACTTCTGTGGCAGGCCGTCTGTAATCTCGTCACGCGAAGTCGTCGCCACCTCTGTGAGCCGCCGCGACGACGCCGAAAACAATGCGACGATCTACACGCTCGCTTAACCTAGCGCATATGACCCTAACTCTCTCCCCGTAAAAACGGGGAGAGGGGACGTGCCCTGCGAGAGCGAGGTGGGAACGGTGAGGGTGCGACATGTTCCTTCGCCCGCTCGCGGGGAGAAGGTGGCGGCAGCCGGATGAGGGGCGAATACACACAATTATATCAATGGCATAACCGAAAAACGCAAAAAAGCCGGCGCCCCGAAGGGCAACCGGCTTTCCTCCCAAATATGACTCTTGTCAGAACGCGAAAGCCTTCGACGTCAGCGGCGCCGAGGTGGCGTCGGGGCCAAAATCAGCCTCGCCTGAGATCTGCAGCAACTCCTGCAGCCGCTGGCGGGCCCGGTTGACGCGGCTCTTGATGGTGCCCACGGCGCAGCCGCAGATTTCGGCCGCCTCCTCGTAGGAAAAACCCGAGGCGCCGACGAGGATGATTGCCTCGCGTTGATCCGGCGGCAGCTGGTCGAGCGCCTTCTTGAAGTCCTGCAGATCGAGCGCACCATATTGCGAGGGGTGCATCGCCATCGATTCGGTAAACAGCCCGTCGCTGTCCTGCACTTCGCGGCCGCTCTTGCGCATCTGGCTGTAGAGTTCGTTGCGCAGGATCGTAAAGAGCCAGGCCTTCATATTGGTGCCCATCTCGAAATGATCCTGCTTGGCCCAGGCTTTCATGATGGTGTCCTGGACGAGATCGTCGGCACGGTCGTGCCGCCCGATGAGCGAGATCGCGAAGGCGCGAAGGCTTGGGAGTGCCGCCAGCAGTTCCCGCTTGAAGCTGGGTTGCGATTTGTCTTCCATGCGGCGATCCTATTCGGCCATCTTGGCAGAAGCCATCATTTCAGCATGGTCGAGCTTTTCGAGAAGGTCGAGAAAACGATCGGGAATCGCCTCATCCTGTGCGGCCGAATAGAGCGACCGCAGCCTGACGCCGATCTGGTTGTTCGGGTCCAGGATGTCGCTTGCCCGCAGCTCCAGCTTTCGCTGATCGGCTGCTTCTTTCTTGCGTGTAGTCATCAATTCGTCTTCTCGCCGGTTGTCTGTTCTAGGGGCGTGGATGGGATCAAACACGATTTCAACCATCGACATCGAACGTTCCATTGTCGATGTCGCTGGCATTTGCCGTTGCATGGGTCAAAACGCTACGCCCTTTCTTCGTCGGCTGGAATAATGCGGCGCGACGAAAAAAGTTCCTCCCCTTCCGGAACTTTTTTATCAAGGCGGCGTTAACCGCTCATTGAAGCCAATGCCGGCCTGTATGCAGGAGCCCATTAATGACACTTTCTACTCGGATTGCGCCGCACCTTCCTTATCTGCGCCGCTATTCCCGCGCCCTTACCGGCACTCAGACTTCGGGCGACGCTTATGTCGCCGCCGTTCTCGAAGCCATCATCGCCGATCTGTCGATTTTTCCGGATACGGCGAATGACCGGGTCGCACTCTACAAACTGTTCACGCAACTGTTTGGTTCCACCGCAGTCCAGATTCCAGAGCCGACCTCGCCCTATGCCTGGGAGCAACGCGCCACGCTGAACCTTTCCAAGGTTTCGCCGCGCGCCCGTCAGGCCTTCCTGCTCGCCTCCGTGGAAAATTTCCGCGTCGCCGAAATCGCCGAAATTCTGGAGACCGAGGAACAGGATGTCATGCATCTGCTCGACGTCGCGTCGCAGGAGATTTCCCGTCAGGTCGCAACCGATATCATGATCATCGAAGACGAACCGCTGATCGCCATGGATATCGAGCAGATGGTCGAGAGCCTCGGCCATCGCGTCACCGGCATTGCCCGTACGCATGCCGAGGCCGTGGCGCTTTACAACAAGACCAAGCCGAGCATGGTGCTGGCCGACATCCAGCTTGCCGATGGCAGCTCCGGTATCGACGCAGTCAACGACATCCTCAAGACGTCGAGCGTGCCGGTGATCTTCATCACCGCTTTCCCGGAACGGCTTCTGACCGGCGAGCGCCCGGAACCGACTTTCCTGGTCACCAAGCCGTTCAATCCCGACATGGTCAAGGCACTGATCAGCCAGGCTCTTTTCTTCAATGAATCGACCAGAGTAGCCGCCTGAGACGCAATTTTCCGGCCTTCGGAACCAAATCGCCAAAGCAGGCGTTCCGGTGCTACCGGGACGCTCCGGTGGCTTTAACGGTTTTTTGCAGCGCTTTGTTCTAGAGTTGGCAGGCGGTGTCTGTAAGGGCGCTCCCTTCAGCGACGTTCAAGATGTCACAAGGAAAGGCGGCCGAGTGAATACGACTGAACCATTGTCCGGCATGCCTTTTACCTTCGAAGGCAAAGCCGCAATGATGGAACGCGCGCTCGGCAGCGCCGGGATTTCGATCCTCTGCCAGGACGCCCGACTGTCGATTTTCTACGCCGAAAATCTGCCGCCGCATTTTGCAGCACTCTTTACGCCCGGCAGCAGCGACGCCGCCCTTTTCGGCGACGCCCATGGGCGATATCTGACAGCGCTGAAACACAAGGTGCTGGAAACCGGCATCCCCAACAATGCCGAAGTCGAGATCGACGTTGACGGCGAAAGGCGCACTTATGAACTGAAGATCCAGCGCACCGGCGAACGCGGCGCATATGGACTTTTGTCCGTCATGGCTGAAGTCACCGAAAGCCGGCATCGCGAAAAAGTTCTGAAGTCGCTGCTGCGCGAACTCTCACACCGCTCGAAGAACCTCCTCGCCATCATCCAGGGCATTGCCACGCAGACGGCGCGCAACACGCTCTCTCTCGACAGCTTCCTCCTCAAGTTCCGCGGACGGCTGCAATCGCTTTCCAACTCGCAGGACCTGATCACGGATTCGAGCTGGCGTGGCGCCTATCTCTTCGAACTCGCCGAAAAGCAGTTTGCCCCCTATTGGCCGGAGACGGCCGGCTCCATGCCGATCTACGGGATCAACGCTCATCTGACGCCGAATGCCGCCGTGCATCTCGGGCTCGCCCTCCACGAACTCATCGTCAACTCCGCCTCCTTTGGCGCGATATCAGGCGGCGCCGCGTCCATCACGCTGAATTGCCGCGAAGCCATGATCAACGACAGGAAAGCGATCGAAGTCGCCTGGGCGGAAGTGCTGCATGATCAGTCGGAAGTCCACGAATTCAGCGACAACAGCTTCGGCCGCACCGTGCTGGAGCGTGTCGTGCCTTCTTCGGTCAACGGCAAGGCGGAGTTGAACCTCGTTCCCGGCCGCATCGAATATCGTCTGACCATTCCGGAAACTGAATTCGAGATCTTCAAGCGAGTGTGAAAGCCTTGGAGACAGCCAAAAACGGAAAAACAGCCGGTGCGAGGGCGGCGCACCGGCTGTCTTCACTCACCGGGAGGGGACCGTGAGTACGTCCGGATAGTGGGTTGGGGGCGCGCATGTTGGGTCGATGCGATCACCATCCGGATATCGCAATAACGACGACATCAAACTTTGGTTCCCTGCCATCCGAAAAAAATTCGACTTTTTTGAATCTTTTTTCGGATGCCCTTCCTTCATCGCGCGCTCAGCCGTTTCACTGATATAGAGCGATTAATTTCTTCCAGCAAAAACAGTGGATTACTTGCGAGACAGCAAGACAAAATCGTCAAAATTTTACCGTTTGATAAATTTTTAAACCTGAGTTACGCTTTCCCTCACAGGCCGTTTACCAATAATGAGGGAACTTCAATGGAACGACTGGAAACGGGGATTCATGCCGGCCGGCTTTCGCCCACCGAGTATGAGGCTAATTTTTCCGATCTTCATCCGCGCCTCGACAATCATGAGGCGCTGGTCGCCGCTGACCGCTGTTATTTCTGTTACGACGCGCCATGCATGACGGCCTGTCCCACCTCGATCGACATTCCGCTGTTCATCCGCCAGATTTCGACCGGCAATCCGATCGGCTCGGCAAAGACGATCTTCGACCAGAACATCCTTGGCGGCATGTGCGCCCGCGTCTGTCCCACCGAAGAACTCTGCGAACAGGCCTGTGTGCGCAACACGGCTGAAGAGCGGCCGGTCGAGATCGGCGGCCTGCAGCGTTATGCGACCGATGCCGCCATGCAGGCCGGCCGGCAGTTCTATGCCAGAGCCGAACCGACCGGAAAGACGATCGCCGTTGTCGGCGCCGGCCCGGCCGGCCTTGCCGCTGCCCATCGACTGGCCGTAAACGGCCATTCCGTCGTCATCTATGATGCCAGGGAAAAGTCCGGTGGCCTCAACGAATACGGCATCGCCACCTACAAGACGGTCGACGATTTCGCCCAGAAGGAAGTCGACTACGTCCTCGCGATCGGCGGCATCGAGGTCCGGCACGGTGAGCGTCTCGGCCGCGACTTCTCGCTTTCCGATCTGCAGGCGCAATATGACGGCGTCTTCCTCGGTATCGGCCTTGCCGGCGTCAACGCGCTACGCATCGAGGGCGAGAACCTTGCAGGCGTCGACGACGCCGTCGATTTCATCGCCGCCCTCCGCCAGGCCGAAGACAAGAGCGACATCGCCATCGGCCGCCGCGTCGTCGTCCTTGGCGGCGGCATGACGGCGATCGACGCTGCCGTGCAGGCAAAGCTGCTCGGCGCCGAGGAGGTGACGATCTGTTACCGCCGTGGCAAGGAACACATGAACGCGTCGGAATTCGAGCAGGATCTGGCAAGCTCCAAGGGCGTCATCATCCGCCACTGGCTGGCGCCGAAATCGATCCTGTCGCAGGACGGCAAAGTCGCCGCTATCGAGGTGGAATATACAAGGATTGTCGAAGGCCGCCTGGTCGGCACCGGCGAAACCGGTGTGATTGCCGCCGACCAGATTTTCAAGGCGATCGGTCAGAGCTTTGACGCTTCTGGTCTCGGTTCGCTGCGCATGGAATCCGGCCGCATCGCTGTCGATGGCGAAGGCCATACCTCGCTCGACGGCGTCTGGGCCGGCGGCGACTGCGTCTTCGGCGGCGACGATCTCACGGTTTCCGCCGTCGCCCATGGCCGCGATGCGGCTGAATCCATCCATCGTGCCCTCACCGCAGCAGCCGCTCCGGCTGTCGCGGTCGCTTGAAGGGGAGAATGAACAATGGCTGATCTCCGCAATAATTTCGTCGGCATCAAGTCCCCCAACCCGTTCTGGCTGGCGTCTGCGCCGCCGACCGACAAGGCCTACAATGTCGAGCGCGCCTTCAAGGCCGGCTGGGGCGGCGTGGTCTGGAAGACACTCGGCGAGGAAGGCCCACCCGTCGTCAACGTCAACGGCCCGCGCTACGGTGCGATCTGGGGCGCCGACCGCCGCCTGCTCGGTCTGAACAACATCGAGCTCATCACCGACCGCGACCTCTACACCAACCTGCGAGAGATGAAGCAGGTGAAGATGAACTGGCCGGACCGGGCGCTGATCGCCTCGATCATGGTACCCTGCGAGGAAGAGGCCTGGAAGGCGATCCTGCCCTTGGTCGAAGAGACCGGCGCCGACGGTATCGAGCTCAATTTCGGCTGTCCGCACGGCATGTCGGAGCGCGGCATGGGCTCGGCGGTCGGCCAGGTGCCTGAGTATATCGAGATGGTCGTGCGCTGGTGCAAGCAGTACACCCGCATGCCCGTCATCACCAAGCTGACGCCCAACATTAGCGATATCCGCCGCCCCGCCCGCGCCGCCAAGGCCGGCGGCACCGATGCCGTCTCGCTGATCAACACGATCAATTCGATCGTCTCCGTCGATCTCGACAACTTCGCCCCCAACCCGACGGTCGGCGGCAAGGGCAGCCATGGCGGTTATTGCGGCCCGGCGGTAAAGCCGATCGCGCTCAACATGGTGGCCGAGATCGCCCGCGATCCGGAAACCTACGGCCTGCCGATCTCGGGCATCGGCGGCATCACCACCTGGCGCGACGCGGCCGAATTCCTCGTGCTCGGCTCCGGCAACGTCCAGGTCTGCACGGCGGCGATGACCTACGGCTTCAAGATCGTCCAGGAGATGATCACTGGCCTCTCCGACTGGATGGACGAAAAGGGCCACCGCAGCCTCGACGACATTACCGGCCGCGCCGTGCCCAACGTCACCGACTGGCAATATCTCAACCTCAACTACATCGCCAAGGCGAAGATCGACCAGGACGCCTGCATCAAATGCGGCCGCTGCTACATCGCCTGCGAGGATACCTCGCACCAGGCGATCACCAACTTCGTCGATGGCGCTCGCCATTTCGAGGTGGTGGACGAGGAATGCGTCGGCTGCAATCTCTGCGTCAGCGTCTGCCCGGTCGAGAACTGCATCACCATGGAGCAGCTTCCCGCCGGCGCCCTCGACAAGCGCACCGGCCGCGTGGTCGATCCGAACTATGCCAACTGGACCACGCACCCGAACAACCCGATGGCCCGGCAGGCGGCGGAGTAGGGATCTGCAACGCCGCGGAAAGACGCGGCATGTCGTGACCTGTGAAAACGGCGCCCTTCGCGGAAGGACGCCGTTTGCTGTTTGTGGTCAGTCCATGCGATTGCGGATCACAGCTTGAAACTCTTGACTTCGTTGCCTCTCTCGATGGTTCGGTTGGCGATGAAGCGCCCGGATTTGGCCGCCTCCTGCTTCTCCACTTCGAGATGGCGCAGCATTGCCTCCAGACGCCGGAGCGCCAGGGCCTTGTTGCGATGCTGGGAACGCTCATCGCGCGCGGTCGCGACAAGACCCGTAGGCCGATGCAGGACGCGAACCGCACTGTCGGTCGTATTCTGGTGCTGCCCGCCCGGTCCGCCGGCTCTCAGCGTCTCGAAACGCAGGTCGGCTGGATCAATCGTCACCTCGCCGCCTTCCGGTTTTGTATCGATACGCTGAACCGAGACATACCAGTTCTGCCGTTTGTGACCCGGACGCACCTGGCTCTTGAAGGTAAAACGGATCGTCCCGCAATAGTCATTGGCAATCTGCTCCGCCTCGAAACCATTGAGGCTGACGATTGCCGACTTTGCACCGTGCTGATCCGGCATCGGGCCAAGATTGGTTTCGAAAGAGCACCCGAGCCGTACAGCCTCCCGCTCGAGAATGCCGAGAAGCGCCGCCAGCGCCATGCGGCATTCCACCGGGCCGTTGCCTGCGGTAATGAGAAGATCAATAGCGCTCATGGCCACGTCCTCCTTCCCTGCGATATTCAGGTTTTCGCCGGCGCTGCTCAACTTCCGCTTCATCAACCGCCTTCTTGAAGGTGACAAGCGGCCGAAAGCTGGCAAGCCTCACGACCAGGCTCTCATTTTCCAGATCGGTCACCACCTGCCCGGCATCCTTGTATGCGGATGCCGCCTCCTCGACGACAAGGGAGCGATCGTCGCAGATGGCGATACCGCCCCAGGAATTGCGCAACAGCTGTTCTCGTTCGGAGCGATTGCGGCCGACACGCCCGTGCATGGTGGCGCGGTCATATTTGCGACCGGCCCCGTGAGAGATGCCATCCAGCGAACGGGCAACGCCAGCGCTCGGACGAACCACATAACTGAGGCTCGCTCGAGATCCCGCAATCGGCGCAAGTTTGCCCGATACGACCGCTGCCGCACCCTTGTAGTGCACAAACCCACGATCGGACGGGCGAATGAGATTGTGCGGCACGTCGGCGATGAGACGCAGATCGACATGAAGCGCTGCGGCCGCCCGTTCTGCGATCAGTCGTCGGTTCAACGATGCCCAGGCAACGCACTGGTCATGGCGCATAAGCCAGGCGGTGCCGGCCTCAGAACCGGAAGCAAGACCGGCTGCGAGCCCCGAATGAGCGGCCACCATCTCCGAGAATATGGTGGCACCAAGAGAGCGCGAACCGGAATGAACCAGCAGATAGAGCCCCTGATCATCGAGTCCCTCGGCAGATCCGCCTTCGGCGAGATCCTCCACAGCCTGCAACTCGCAGAAATGATTGCCGCCGCCGATCGTGCCAAGCGCACCGGGTGTCAGATCGGTGGACAGACCTGCCTCCGCGAGAAGTTCCGCGGCATCTCCGATCGCCTGCGTTTCAAACCGGCGAAGCCGTTCCGCCGCCCTGTCGATCTTCAGTTTGCGCAACGGAAGATCCAGGCCGAAGAGCGACATGCCGCAACCGATATCATTGCCGATCAACAGCGGGTGCAGCCGGGACGACAACAATGCCACGCCAGTCGCACCATATTTTCCGGGGTGCAGATCTGGAAAGGCGGCGATTTCCATAACACCCGGCAGGCGGGACATTTCGTCAAGTTGGTCTAAAGCGGCGCCTTCGATCCAGGCGCTACCGGAAAAGAAACGATTGATGACCGCCGGATGTGCCGACGACGTCATCGGGGAGCTTTCGCTCCCAATGAAATTGCCCATGATAATGAACCTGGATATGAGTGGTCTTTCATCGCCAAAACGGCGATGTTCAACCGGCATTCATCGGCCCGTTGGCCGAGTTAAGCCGAAACCCTCTCGGGGCGTGCTGAGATATTCGTCATCGTGGCGCTCCCTTTCCAGAAACATCGAGAGCGCCCACTTAGGTGAAATGGCAAGGAAATGCAAGCATGGGATGCTCTAACCGCCGAATGACTTCCGATAGGCATGCGGGCTCGTCCCCAGTCGCCTGCGAAAGTGATGCCGCATGGTCGCCAGTGTTCCAAAGCCGCTGGCGGCGGCGATGTCATCGAGCGAAACAGCAAGTTCCTTCTCCAGCAGATCGCGAGCATGGCGCAGCCTCTCCTTCAGCAGCCATTCGCCGACGCTGAGGCCCGTCGTCGCTTCGAAGCGCCGCTGGAAGGTGCGCATGCTCATGCCGGCTCTTTTCGCAAGCAGGCTGATCGGCTGGTCCTCGGAAAAGCTTTCGCGCATCCATTCGATCAGCGGCCCGAGGCGGATGCCCTCGCGTTCCTCGGGAACCGGCGCGTGAATGAACTGCGCCTGTCCGCCTTCGCGGTGCGGCGGCACGACGAGGCGGCGGGCGACGCTGTTTGCGGCCTCCGAACCGAAGTCGCCGCGCACCACATGCAGGCAGAGATCGATGCCGGCAGCACTGCCCGCCGCCGTCAGCAGGCTGCCCTCGTCCATGTAGAGAACGTCGGCATCGACTGCGATATCGGGATAACGCGCGGCGATCGAGGCGACATAACGCCAATGTGTCGTCGCCCTGCGGTTGGCAAGCAGCCCCGATCCGGCAAGAACCGCAACACCCGAGCAGAGCGACATGACGCGCGCGCCGCGCTGATGCGCTGCCCTGAGCGCTGCGGCGAGAGGTTCCGGCACCGGCGCATCGATTGCCCGCCAGCCGGGCACGACAATCAGGTCCGCCTCATCAAGCACTTCCAGTCCGTTGTCGACTGCGACCGTCAGCCCTCCCGCTGCGCGAAGCGGACCCGGTTCGATACCGCAGACCGAGAAGCGATACCAACCTTCGCCCATCTCAGGGCGTGGCAGGCCGAAGACCTCGTAGGCGATGCCGAATTCGAAGGTGCAGAGCCCGTCATAGGCAAGCGCGGCGACCAGCGGTCCTTTTGTCTGCTGCGGCGATGAGTTTGGCATGATCTTTACGCTGTCGGTCATGATGGCCAATTTCGTAAAGCTCTAGCATCGGCGATACCAGGCGGCAACTTCAGAAAAAGGAAGACCGATGCTAAGCCCCGTTTCCCAAATACCTGCTGCAGCTCCGGATGCCGCTGTCGCTCACTTTGCCGCCAAGCTTGCCTTCGAAACCGATTGCTCCGACGTGCATGCCGCCTTTGCGGCCGGCAAAGTCGATTTCGTTCTCCTCGATGTGCGCTCGCCGCAGCTCTTCGCAGAATCCCATATTCCAGGAGCGATCAACCTGCCGCACGGCAAGATGACGGCACACCGCATGTCGACATGGGCAAGCGATACGCTGTTCGTCGTCTATTGCGCCGGCCCGCATTGCAACGGCGCCGACAAGGCTGCCTTCCGCCTCGCCAGTCTTGGCCTCCAGGCCAAGCTGTTGATCGGCGGCATGACCGGCTGGGCCGATGAAGGCTTCGCCTTCGAACAGGGCGTCCCCGCTGCCGCCTGATCGGCCTCCCGTCTCCCCCTTACAATTATACGGCGGGGAGACGGGAATTCGCCGCCGTCAGAACTCGACGACCACCTTGCCGAAGGGCCCGCGATAGAGATGATCGAGCGCCTCAGGGAATTCGTTGAAGGCATAACGCTTGTCGATCACAGGCTTCAGCCCGGTCTGGTCGATTGCCCGCACGAGGTCTTCCAGCGCACGGCGATGGCCGACGGATATGCCCTGCACAACCGGCGCCTTGAGCAGCAGCGGGCCGGCCGGGCCGGAAACCTCGAAACCCTCGAGCACGCCGATCACGGAAATGCGGCCATTGATCGCCACCGCCTTCAGCGCCTGGCCGAGATGCGGGCCGCCGACGATCTCAAGCACGTGATCGGCGCCATAGCCGCCGGTCAACTGATAGAGTTGCTCAACCCAGTCGCCCTCATGGCGGTTGATCGCGTGATCGGCGCCGAGGGCAACGGCGCGGCCGAGCTTCTCGGCACTACCTGATGTGATGAAGACCTCCGCGCCATGCGCCTTGGCGATCTGCAGACCGAAGAGCGCCACACCGCCGGTGCCTTGCACCAGAACCTTGTCGCCGGCCTTCAGACCGCCGCGTTCGATCAGCGCGAACCAGGCAGTCAGCCCGGCGCAGGGTAAGGTGCTCGCCTGCGCCGCGTCGAGCGTGTCAGGTGCACGCGAATACCATTCTTCGGAAAGCACGGTGTATTGCGAGAGGACGCCGGGATAGAAGCCGCCGCGCGTCTTGTAAGGTGGCGTGCGCGCATCGCCCAAGCCGCGTCCGTCGATCCAGTCGGGCGAAAACGTCGAGATGACACGATCGCCCGGCTTGAAACGGCTGACCTCGGGTCCGACTGCCTCGACGACTCCTGCCATATCGGAAGCGGGCACGAAGGGAAATTGCAGCGGCAACCCCATGCCGCTCTCCAGCACCAGCCGGTCGCGGAAATTGAGCGAGACGGCTTCCGTCCGGACCAGAACCCTGTTTCCCGAAACCGGTTCGAGCCTCCGCTCGCCGATCGTCAGCTGGCGCTCCGGTCCAACCGCGTCGATCTGCCATTGCCGTGTCGTCTGCATTGTCTTGCTCCTTGTTCATTGCAGGGAGGACAAGGATATCGTTGAATATTTCGCACCAGTTGCGATATTAATTCTCCCAAATGGTTCCAAAGAGGAAACAAATGGAACGGCTGAAGGGTATCTCGATCTTTGTCGAAGCCGTCGAGGCAGGTGGCTTTTCGGCTGCCGCCGAGCGGCTCCATCTCACGCGTTCGGCGGTCGGCAAGACGATCGCACGTCTGGAGCAGCGTCTCGGCGTGCGCCTCTTCAACCGCACGACACGCATGCAGAGCCTTACCGAGGAAGGCCGCTTCTTCTACGAGCGCTGCCTGCGGGCGGTCGAGGAAATCCGCCTCGGGGAAGCCATGCTGGAATCCGGCCGGCGTGACGTGCGCGGCCGGCTGCGCATCTCGATGCCCGTGCTTTTCGGCCGCCACTGCATCGCGCCGACCCTCGCACGCCTGCTCGATGAACATCCGAACCTCGAACTCGACCTTTCCTTCAACGACCGTATCGTCGACCTGCTCGAAGACGGCTTCGATCTTGTCATTCGCAACGGGCCGTTGAAGGACAATCCGGATCTGATGGCCCGGGCGATCGCCCGCCAGCGCATGACCGTCTGCGCATCGCCCGCCTATCTGGAAAAACATGGCGAGCCGCAAACGGTGTTCGATATTCCGCGGCATGAAGGCATCGTCTACAGGCGGGGCGATGACGACAAGGGTTGGATATTTCCGACTGCGGCCGATCCCGGGCGGCGGCTGGTGCCAAAGGCGCGACTGCGGCTCGACGACCTCGCTTCGATTTCCGATGCGGCCGTCGCCGGACGCGGTCTTGCCTGGCTGCCATGCTGGCTGGTCCGCGAGGAGGTGCTGGCAGGCCGGCTCATTCAGGTATTGAAGCAGGAACCGGCCAATGTCTTCGATGCCCATGCCGTGTGGCTGCGCTCCCCGGTCATGCTGCCGAAGGTGCGGCTCGCGATCGATACGCTCGCCGCCAGACTGCCGGCAATGATGGGCTGAAGCGCTCGCCGCGCCTGCGAGCGACGAGAAACCTATGTTATTCTTCGGCTTTCTCTGGAAATAACGCGATACCGCAGTATATCCGCTCATTCACCGTCCGTTGTGGGCGGCCGCCATATCACTCGGAAAAACGCCAGCATGTCACTTCGCAGCGCCCTCCGCGCACAAACTGCAGATTGCCACACCGCGGTGGACACTCTCTTCGGCAGTTTCGACCTCTCACGCATCCAGGATTACAAGGCTTTCTTGCGCGCGCATGCCCGGGTCGTACCATCAGTCGAACATGCGCTTGAGAATGGAGGAATCGGCCGTCTGCTGCCGGACTGGCCGGAACGAAGGCGGGCGCATCTATTGGCTGCCGACATCCGGGAACTCGATGATCGATTGCCGGTGCTGCTGCCGCAACCGGTATTGCGCTGCGAAGCAGCGGTCTGGGGCGCCGCCTATGTCCTTGAAGGCTCCAAGCTCGGCGGCGCGCTGCTCGCCAAGGCCGTGCCCGACCACTTGCCCAGCAGCTATCTGAGCCCGCAAGGCCCGAAGGGCGCCATACGGCTTTTCATGGATCGTCTCGACGCGAGCGAGGTGGACGATCCGGGTGCGGCTGTCGCCGCAGCCCGCGATGTCTTCGATCTCTTCCTCAAAGCGGGGCAAGTCGAATTGGAAGCCGTCCCATGAACGGCACGCACGAACCGGTCGATCTCACCAATTGCGACCGTGAGCCGATCCACCAGCTCGGCTCCGTCCAGCCCTTCGGCTTTCTATTGGCCGCATCCTCAGACTGGATTGTCATGCGCGCCTCCGCAAATCTGGCGGAGTTTATCGGAGTGACAGAGGCCAACGCGATCGGCCGTCCTGTTCTCTCTCTGATTACACCCGAAGCACTCCACACAATCCGCAACAAGCTTACCACGTTGCGCGGTTCGGACGTCGTCGAGCGCATTTTCGGCATTGCTCTGACGTCCGATCAAAACAGGTTCGACCTTGCCGTGCACCTGAACGGAGGTCAGGTCATCATCGAAGGCGAGCGCTGCCAGGAAGACAGGCACGACGCCGCGTCACTCTCGATGCGCAGCATGATGTCCCGCCTCGATCACACGGAAACACTGGAAGCTTTCTTCCGTGAGGGTGCAAGACAAGCGCGGGCGCTTACCGGTTTCGATCGGGTCATGGTCTATCGTTTCGACGAAAGCGGTTCCGGCGAAGTCGTGGCGGAAGCCGCCCGGGCCGGCATCGGATCGTTCCTCGGGCTGCACTACCCGGCTTCCGACATTCCGGTACAGGCGCGCGCGCTTTATCAGCGCAACCTGTTCCGTATCATTGCTGATGTCGACGCCGTCCCGGTCCCGATCCTGCCGCCGCTCGATGAGCACGGCCGGCCGCTCGACCTCTCCATGTCGGTCTTGCGTTCGGTCTCGCCGATCCACATCGAATATTTGAAAAACATGGGCGTTGGCGCTTCGCTCTCCATATCGATCGTTGTCGACGGTAGGCTCTGGGGCCTGTTTGCCTGCCATCACTACGGCCCGCGTCTGCCTTCGGCCCAAAGCCGCTCCACTGCCGAACTCTTCGGCCAGATGTTTGCGTCGCGCCTTGAAAGCCGCGAACGGCGACTGGCTCTCGACTACGAGACCAAGGCGCGCCGCATTGCCGACCGGCTTCTCACCTCCGTCGCAGACAATGCGAGCCTGCTCGACGATCCGGCCTGGCTGATCGAGGCGCTCGCCGACGCCATTCCTGCCGACGGGATCGGCGTCTGGATCAACGGCCGGCTGGCACTTGCCGGTAACGGGCCGAATGAGAGAGGCTTCGCAGCCCTCGTCCGCCACCTCAACCGCAACGCCGCCGGCCGCATCTATGCCGTGGACAGGCTCGCGGAAACCTATCTGGATCTTGAGGTCGACGATGCTGTAGCAGGCATGCTCGCCATTCCGATCTCGCGTTCGCCGCGCGATTATGTGGTGCTTTTCCGTCAGGAATTAGTGCGCACAGTTCGCTGGGGCGGCGATCCGTACAAGCCGGTGGAATACGGTCCGAATGGCCCGCGGCTGACGCCGCGCAAGAGTTTCGAAGCCTGGTCGGAACTGGTGCGCGGCCGCTCCCTCCCCTTCACCGAGGCCGAGCGCCGTGTCGCCGAAACGATCCGCGTCACATTGATCGAGGTGGTGTTGCGCCTCACCGACGAGGTCAGTATGGCGCGCCAGACGGCAAACGAGCGCCAGGAACTGCTGATTGCCGAGCTGAACCACCGCGTCCGCAACATATTGAGCCTTATCACCGGTATCATCCGGCAGTCGCAGGCAACGTCGGTCGGCCTTGGCGACTACATCCGCCAGCTCGAGGGCCGCATCCAGTCGCTCGCCCGCGCCCATGACCAGATCACCCGCGATCACTGGGCGCCTGCTTCGCTCCGGCAATTGCTGCTGGCAGAGACCGCCGCCTATCTCGGGAAAAATGCGCAACGCATCCAGATGGGCGGCGAGGATGTACTGCTGGAACCGCACGCCTTTTCCACCGCCGCCCTTGTCTTCCACGAGCTGATGACCAACAGCGCCAAATATGGCAGCCTTTCCGGCACCGGCAGCGGCACGGTCCAACTTGGCTGGCACCGCGACGACGAGGGCAATCTGCGCATTGGCTGGCGCGAAAAGCATGGTCCGCCCGTCATCGAACCCACCCGCCATGGCTTCGGTTCGACGATCATCCGCCGCTCGATCCCCTATGACCTCGGCGGCAAGGCGGAGGTCCGCTACCTCAGGGATGGGCTCGAGGCCGATTTCTGCATTCCGGCGCGACATGTCGTCGGCCCGACCAGCGAACGGTCAAATCCGGTTCCGATCGGAGCAACCGAACCCAAGACCAATCCCGACGATCAACCGCTTTCCGGCCTGAACGTGCTGCTGGTGGAAAACAATCTGATCATCGCCATGGATGGGGAGGATATCCTGCGCCGCCTGGGCGCCGACGTCGCAACGGCACCAAGTGTCACTGAGGCGATGGAAATCCTGGCCGGCCAGTCCTTCGATCTGGCGCTTCTCGATGTCAATCTTGGCGATGAGACGAGTTTCGGGATTGCCGACCGGCTGGCAGCTGATGGCGTGCCCTTCGTTTTTGCCACGGGGTATGGGGAAGGCATCGCCCAGGCAAACAGCCACTCGGATGCACCCGTGCTGCAGAAGCCTTATACGATGGAAGGCGTGACGGATATTCTTGCCCGGGTACAGCTTCGCAGGAGCGGGTAAAACCCTCACCCTCCGAGAGGATCCGGTCGCAGCCCGCCGATGAAGAGCTGTTCCAGAAACCGCGCCGCATCCTCGAAACGCCCTTCGCCCGAATGTTCCTGCCCCAGCACCGCGCGCACCTGGACGTCGAAATCCGCGTAATGCTGCGTCGTCGACCAGATGGAGAAGATCAGGTGATAGGGATCGCATTTGACGATCTTGCCTGACTTCGCCCAGGTGCGGATGACCTCCGCCTTCTCGTCGACCAATTCCTTCAGCGGTCCCTTCAGCTCGTCCTCGATATGCGGCGCGCCCTGCAGCACCTCGTTGGCGAAAAGCCGGCTCTCGCGAGGAAAATCGCGTGCCATCTCCAGCTTGCGGCGGATGTAGCTGCGGATTTCCGCCTCCGGATTGCCTTCGGCGTCGAAGGCCCGCAGCGGCTCCAGCCAGGTGTAGAGCACCCGGTCGATCAGCGCCCGGTGCATGGCTTCCTTGGTGCGGAAATAATAGAGCAGGTTGGGTTTCGACATGCCGGCCACTTCGGCAATCTGGTCGATGGTCGAACCGCGAAAGCCGCTTGCCGAAAACACATCGAGCGCGGCTTCCAGGATCTGCTCTTCCTTCTCTTCCTGGATTCGCGTCCGCCTCAGGGTTTTCGCTGCTCTCGGTATGGTCACAGGCTGTCGTTTCCCCTTGAAATTCAACTTCTTCGCTCAAGTTTTGGTTGGGGACGACCCTCGCCGCTTCCTTGAGCAACTACCCGCATTTTTATCGGCGATTTTCGTGATTTTCGTCTTGAGCCCGGCGGTGGAAGTTGTAATGTTTACCAATCGGTCAAATTATCCGTCAGATGTAAAACAAAGGCAACTGGCGATTTTCCGGCGCTCGACAAAACCAATAAGGGGGCGCAGGAACGGACCACGGGAACAGGCAGGCATGCCCCTTGCATGACTGCCGCAAACAGGTGAGGGCATACAAAATGGTGGCAGCACCAGGCGAGAACATGCGCGTCAATGGCGACCGTCTCTGGGACAGTCTCATGGACATGGCGAAGATCGGCCCCGGCATAGCAGGCGGCAACAATCGCCAGACGCTGACGGATGCCGATGCGCAAGGGCGCAGCCTCTTCAAGACATGGTGCGACGATGCCGGTTTGACCATGGGCGTCGACCGCATGGGCACGATGTTCGCCACCCGCCCCGGCACCGATCCCGATGCCTTGCCCGTCTATGTCGGCTCACATCTCGACACCCAGCCGACCGGCGGCAAATATGACGGTGTGCTCGGCGTACTTGCGGCTCTCGAAGTCGTGCGCACCATGAACGATCTCGGCATCAAGACCAAACATCCGATCGTCGTGACCAATTGGACGAATGAGGAAGGCGCGCGTTTTGCCCCCGCCATGCTGGCGTCAGGCGTCTTCGCCGGCGTGCACAGCCTGGACTTTGCCTATAATCGCAGGGACCCCGAGGGCAATCTGTTCGGCGACGAATTGAAGCGTATCGGTTGGGTCGGCGACGAAGAGGTCGGCGCCCGCAAGATGCACGCCTATTTCGAATATCACATCGAGCAGGGACCGATCCTCGAAGCCGAGGAAAAGCAGATCGGCGTCGTCACCCATTGCCAGGGCCTCTGGTGGCTGGAATTCACGCTGATCGGCAAGGAAGCCCATACCGGCTCGACGCCGATGAACCTGCGTGTCAATGCCGGCCTTGCCATGGCCCGCATCCTGGAAATGGTCCAGGGCGTGGCGATGGGCGAACAGCCGGGCGCCGTCGGCGGCGTCGGACAGGTGTTCTTCTCGCCGAATTCCCGCAACGTCCTGCCGGGCAAGGTGGTCTTCACCGTCGACATCCGCTCGCCCGACAAGGAGAAGCTCGACCGTATGCGGGCAAAGATCGAGGCGAAGGCGCCTGAGATCACCGACGCACTCGGCGTCGGCTGTTCCATCGAGGCGATCGGCCACTTCGAGCCGATCACCTTCGATCCGGAACTGGTCACGTCGGTGCGCGATGCCGCCGAGCGACTCGGCTACAGCCACATGAACATCATCTCCGGCGCCGGCCACGACGCCTGCTGGGCCGCCAAGGTCGCACCGGCAACGATGGTCATGTGCCCCTGCGTCGGCGGGCTCTCGCACAATGAGGCGGAAGAGATCTCCAAGGAATGGGCGATGGCGGGAGCCGATGTGCTATTTCATGCCGTGGTGGAAACGGCGGAGATCGTGGTGTGAGCGCAACCGAAGCGGTGGTCGTCTTGGATGGCACTCGACTGGTCGGGCATGATAAATTTCATGACAGCTTCGCCGAGACGTTCGGCTTTCCTGACTTCTACGGTCGCAACATGGACGCCTGGATCGACTGTATGAGCTGTCTCGACGACCCCGATGCTGGGATGTCGAAACTGACCATCGAGCCAGGAAAAGCTCTGACCGTTCGGATCAACAACTATCTGCATTTCAAGGATGCAGCGCCGCAACAGTGGGTCGACCTGATGGAATGCGCAGCGTTCGTGAATTGGCGCCGCACTGAAAAGGGCCGCGGCGCAGTCCTGGCTTTAGCGTTTTACGATTGAGGATATGATCATGACCACAGTCATCAAGAACGGCACCATCGTCACCGCCGACCTGACCTATAAGGCTGACGTGAAAATCGACGGCGGCAAGATCATCGAGATTGGTCCGAACCTCTCGGGCGACGAGACGCTGGATGCGACCGGCTGTTATGTAATGCCCGGCGGTATCGATCCGCACACCCACCTCGAAATGCCCTTCATGGGTACTTATTCCTCCGACGATTTCGAAAGCGGCACGCGCGCCGCCCTTTCCGGCGGCACGACCATGGTGGTCGATTTCGCCCTGCCCGCCCCCGGCCAGTCGCTGCTCGAGGCGCTGACCATGTGGGACAACAAATCGACCCGCGCCAATTGCGACTATTCCTTCCACATGGCGGTCACCTGGTGGAGCGAGCAGGTCTTCAAGGAGATGGAGACCATCGTCCGCGACAAGGGCATCAACACCTTCAAACACTTCATGGCCTACAAGGGCGCGCTGATGGTGGACGATGACGAGATGTTCGCGTCGTTCCAACGCTGCGCCGAACTCGGCGCCCTGCCGCTCGTCCATGCCGAAAATGGCGACGTCGTCGCCTCGATGTCGGCAAAGCTGCTTGCCGAGGGCAATAACGGCCCCGAGGCGCATGCCTACTCCCGCCCGGCGGAAGTCGAGGGTGAGGCCACCAACCGCGCCATCATGATCGCCGACATGGCCGGCTGTCCTGTTTATATCGTCCACACCTCCTGCGAACAGGCCCACGAGGCGATCCGCCGCGCCCGCGCAAAGGGCATGCGTGTCTATGGCGAACCGCTGATCCAGCACCTGACGCTCGACGAGAGCGAATATTCGAATCCCGACTGGGATCATGCGGCCCGCCGGGTGATGTCGCCGCCTTTCCGCAACAAGCAGCATCAGGATTCGCTCTGGGCAGGTCTTGCCTCCGGCTCGCTGCAGGTCGTCGCCACCGACCATTGCGCCTTCACCACGGCGCAGAAGCGTTTTGGCGTCGGCGACTTCACCAAGATCCCGAACGGCACCGGCGGCCTCGAAGACCGTATGCCGATGCTCTGGACGCATGGTGTCAACACCGGCCGGCTGACGATGAACGAATTCGTCGCCGTCACTTCAACCAACATCGCCAAGATCCTCAACATCTATCCGAAGAAGGGCGCGATCCTTGTCGGCGCCGACGCTGACATCGTCGTCTGGGACCCGCAACGTTCCAAGACCATTTCGTCCAAGGCCCAGCAGTCGGCGATCGACTACAACGTCTTCGAAGGCAAGGAAGTGACCGGCCTGCCGCGCTATACGCTGACGCGCGGCGTCGTCGCGATCGAGGAAGGTGCGATCAAGACCCGCGAGGGTCACGGCGAATTCGTCAGGCGCGAGCCGGTCACGGCTGTCAGCAAGGCGCTTTCCCAGTGGAAGGATATCACTGCACCGCGCAAGGTGACGCGTAGCGGCATTCCGGCAAGCGGCGTATGACGATGGCGTATGACGATACGGCCATCAACCGAGGACCGCTGCCTCTATGCCAATGACCTCACGCCGGCACCAAAGCGTCCAACTCCGGCAGAAGCACGACGCTTTCCTGCTCGTTCGGATCGGTGCGCGCGATGATCGCCGTGCACGGCGTGCTGCTGAGGTTCGCCGGCAGGTGTGGCACACCCGCTGGGATATAGAACAACTCGCCGGCATGGACGATGACGTGATGTTCCAGTTCGTCTCCGTACCAGGTATGCGCCTCGCCGGAGAGCATGTAGATCGCCGTCTCGTGCGCCTCGTGCAGATGCGCCTTGGCGCGCACGCCGGGCGGGATCGTCAACAGATGCATGCAGATGCCCTTGGCGCCGACCGTTTCGGCGGCGATGCCTGCGAAATAGCTCAGCCCCTGCTTGCCGTCATAGGCATGATTGGGGCGAACGATATGGCAGGTGGGCTTTGATGTCACGTCCATCCTCATCCTCCATGGAGTGTGTCGTCGATAAAACCGGCGGTAATAATAGCACGCAAACCGCGTTCCCGCGGCGAAAACAAGACTGGTCGCATTGATGCAAGCACCCTCCGTCGTATCCGCCAAGGATCTCTGTCTCACCTACCAGGCCAACGATGGCCCGGTGAACGCACTGAGCAATGTCAATCTCGATGTCCGCAAGGGCGATTTCGTCTCTTTCATCGGCCCGTCGGGCTGCGGCAAGACCACCTTCCTGCGTGTCATCGCCGATCTCGAGAAGAGCACCTCGGGCGAGATCTCGATTAACGGCATGACACCGGAGGAGGCGCGCAAGGCCCGCGCCTACGGCTATGTCTTCCAGGCGCCGGCGCTCTATCCCTGGCGCACCATCGAAAACAACATCGCCCTGCCCTTGGAGATCATGGGGTATTCCGGCGCTGACCGGACGCGGCGCATCGCCGAAGCGCTCGATCTCGTCAGTCTTTCGGGCTTCGAGAAGAAATTCCCCTGGCAGCTATCCGGCGGCATGCAGCAGCGCGCCTCGATCGCCCGAGCGCTCGCCTTCGACGCCGACCTGCTGCTGATGGACGAGCCCTTCGGCGCCCTGGACGAGATCGTCCGCGACCATCTGAACGAAGAGCTGCTGAAACTCTGGACCCGCACCAACAAGACGATCTGCTTCGTCACTCATTCCATCCCCGAGGCGGTCTACCTCTCGACCAAGATCGTGGTCATGTCTCCACGCCCGGGCCGCGTGACCGATGTGATCGACTCGACCCTGCCGGCCGAACGCCCGCTCGACATCCGCGAAACCCCCGAGTTCCTAGAGATTGCCCACCGCGTCCGCGAAGGGTTGAGGACGGGGCACGCATGAGGAGCGGGAGCGTGCGCCCTGGGGCCACCCCCCTCTGCCCTACCGGGCATCTCCCCCACAAGGGGGGAGATCGATATGCTGCACCGGCTTCCCCAAACAAGGATCGCCGTTCCGTTCGCTGCAGAGCTAACACGGAGCGAGGCGCTACCCTCCTGCCGATCTCCCCCCTTGTGGGGGAGATGCCCGGCAGGGCAGAGGGGGGTGGCTGCGCGTTCGACGCCAACCAATGGGGGCAGTCGCTGTGAAACCCGACACCTTCAAGGACAAGATCGTCCCCGTCACCACAATCCTGCTGGCGCTCGTCGTCATCTGGTATATCGCCGCCATCCTCATGAACGCGCCGTTCCAGCGCGACATGGACGGCCGCGCCGGCGTTACACCTACGACCCTCGAATTCATCGGCAAGACTCTGGCGCAGCCGAAGCCGATCCTGCCGGCGCCGCATCAGGTGGCGCAGAACGTCTACGAGAACACCTTCCTGCGCAGCCTTTCAAGCAATCGCAGCCTCGTCTATCACAGCTGGGTAACGCTCTCCTCCACCCTGCTCGGCTTCGGCTTCGGCATGCTGCTCGGCATCCTTCTCGCCGTGCTGATCGTCCATAACCGCGCCATGGACCGCTCGCTGATGCCGTGGCTGGTGGCGAGCCAGACCATACCGATCCTCGCCATCGCGCCGATGATCGTGATCATCTCCTATAACGTGCTGACCGGCGACAATGCCGTTGCACATCTCCTCAATCTCGATTCCGACGCCTCCCGGCTCGTGTCGAAGGCGCTGATCTCCACCTACCTCTCCTTCTTTCCGGTCGCCGTCGGCATGGTGAAAGGGTTGCGTTCACCTGAGATCATGCATCTCGACCTGATGCGCACCTATTATGCCAGCCCGATGCAGACTTTCTGGAAGCTGCGTGTTCCAGCCTCGATCCCTTTCCTCTTCACCTCGATGAAGGTCGCGATCGCCGCCAGCCTCGTCGGCGCCATCGTCGGCGAGCTGCCGACGGGTGCCGTCGCCGGTATCGGCTCGAAGCTGCTCGCCGGCTCCTATTACAGCCAGACCATCGATATCTGGGCCGCCCTCGTCGCCGGATCGCTGCTGGCGGGCATCCTGGTTGCGATTGTCGGCGTCGCGGCGAAGATCGTCGACCGCGCCATGGGCGGGAGGCCGGCATGAGACATCTGACCTTCTCCTGGCAAGCCATGGTCGCCCTCCTCCTCTGCATCGGGGCACTGACGGCCTTGCCGCTTCTGGGCGAGGGCGCGGCGCGCCCCCTCACTGACGGCACGGCAAGCCTCATTTTCATCATCGTCATCGCGGCTGCCCTGCTGTCTCTAGCGCCGCAGCCGCCGGCCTATCGTGCCACCGTGCTGTTTATCGGCGCGCATGGCGCCGCCTGGATGCTGCTTTCCGCTCTTTCCGGCAACGAGGGCACGGCGACGCGGGCTTTCTTCTTGCTGCTCTTCGCCTGCTGGCTGCTTGCCTGGCGATGCGTCACCGAGCTGTCGAAACTGCAGCCCGTCACTACTTCCGGCAAGTCGGCGCTCCAGCTTCTGATTCCGGCGATTTTCGGCGCCTGGATCCTCATTCTCTGGGAGGCGGTCACGCGTGGCGCCGGCGTTCCCTTCATCCTGCTGCCGCCGCCGAGCGCCATCGGCGCGCGGTTCATGGCATCGCTGCCGATCCTCGGCGCGGACGTCAGGCAGACGATCTTCAAGGCAGTGCTGATCGGTTATATCGCCGGCTGCCTCAGTGGCTTCGTCGTAGCGGTGCTGGCCGACCGCATCGCCTTCCTGCGCCGCGGCCTTCTGCCGATCGGCAACATGGTTTCGGCCCTGCCGATCATCGGCGTCGCCCCTGTCATGGTCATGTGGTTCGGCTTCGACTGGCCGTCGAAGGCCGCCGTCGTCATCATCATGACCTTCTTCCCGATGCTGGTGAATACCGTAGCCGGCCTTGCCGCCTCCGGCAGCATGGAGCGTGACCTGATGCGCACCTATGCCTCCGGCTATTGGCAGACGCTGCTGAAGCTCAGGCTTCCGGCGGCAATGCCCTTCATATTCAACGCACTGAAGATCAACTCGACGCTGGCGCTGATTGGTGCCATCGTTGCGGAATTCTTCGGGACGCCGATCGTCGGCATGGGCTTCCGTATCTCCACCGAGATCGGCCGCATGAATGTCGACATGGTCTGGGCGGAAATCGCCGTCGCGGCGCTGGCCGGCTCGATCTTCTATGGCATCATCGCCCTGACCGAACGGGCGGTGACGTTCTGGCATCCGTCTATCCGTGGTGGCTAGGCGCGCACGGGCTCCAGAAACGGGTCCGGGCATAACTTCAGAGGGTAAGGATAAGAAAATGAGAAAGTTGATGGTTGCAATGATGGCGAGCGCGATGTCGCTTGCATCGGCCCATGCGATGGCCGCCGACAAGGTGGTGCTGCAGCTGAAATGGGTCACGCAGAGCCAGTTCGGCGGTTATTACGTCGCCAAGGAAAAGGGCTTCTATAAGGAGGAAGGCCTCGACGTCGACATCAAGCCGGGCGGCCCTGATATCGCCCCCGAGCAGGTGATCGCCGGCGGCGGCGCCGATGTCATCGTAGACTGGATGGGCGGTGCCCTGGTTGCCCGCGAAAAGGGCGTTCCGCTCGTCAACATCGCCCAGCCCTATCAGAAGGCGGGCCTGGAAATGGTCTGCCGCAAGGACGGCCCGATCAAGACCGAAGCCGACTTCAAGGGCCACACGCTCGGCGTCTGGTTCTTCGGCAACGAGTATCCCTTCTTCGCCTGGATGAACAAGCTCGGCCTGTCCACAGAAGGCGGTCCGAACGGCGTCACCGTGTTGAAGCAGAGCTTCGATGTGCAGCCGCTTGTCCAGAAGCAGGCCGACTGCATCTCTGTCATGACCTATAACGAATATTGGCAGGCGATCGATGCCGGCTTCAAGCCGGAAGAACTGACGGTCTTCAACTACACGGAAATGGGCAACGACCTTCTTGAAGACGGCCTCTATGCGATGGAAGACAAGCTGAAAGATCCGGCCTTCAAGGAGAAGATGGTCAAGTTCGTCCGCGCATCGATGAAGGGCTGGAAATATGCCACCGAGAATCCCGACGAAGCCGCCGAGATCGTCATGGATAATGGCGGCCAGGACGACAACCATCAGAAGCGCATGATGGGCGAAGTCGCCAAGCTGGTCGGCGACAGCTCCGGCAAGCTGGACGAGGCGCTCTATGCCCGCACGGCAAAGGCGCTGCTCGACCAGAAGATCATAAGCAAGGAGCCGTCGGGCGCCTGGACGCACGATATCACCGACGCCGCTTCCAAGTAGTTTCGGCAGGATTGCGAAGCGAAACGCGCGGGAGATTTCCGCGCGTTTCGTCATTTTCTGGAGCATGATGGCAAAAACTGTCCGCGGTATTCGGACGACATTCTCTATCTATTTGATTTGGATGCTGATTCAGATTTCCGGTCAGTCGGCCTACATCATCTGCATCCAGCAACCGAAAAAAATGCCTTGCAACTGTCGCATTTTTCGGGCGTCAAACGTCTTAGGGATGAGGCGCGATCAATCTTCGTAATGTTGACATAACCTTGCGGTGATTGATTGACGTCGGAATGGTAATTATTATTGCCTAATGGGGAATTGTTTTCTGCCGGACTTGTAGATCGAGCAAATCGATACCACCTACAAGCCGAATTTGCCGGCGAGGGATGAAGGCGGCAAAGGATCGGCGGATACCTCTGAGAATGCAGGAAGGGCAGTGGCCTGATCGCGCGCTGAGTGGCAGACGCTCGAGTTCGGCCAACCTTATCATAAGATTGGACGAACACGCATGGTACGCAAGCCGACTGGAATTCTAGGCGCCTCTACTCTTTTTGCAGCGGCACTTGCTGCATCCACCGCATTTTCGCAGGAAGCGCCGGTCGCAAAACCGCAGCAGAACCTGCCGGCGATCGTCGTCACCACTGCGGTGAACCGCACCCTCGTCGACCGTGTCATCGGCACCGGAACGGTCAAGCCCGTCGAAGAAGTCTATATCCAGCCGCAGGTCGAAGGCCTCTCGATCCGCACGCTGAAAGCCGATATCGGCGACAAGGTTCAGGCCGAAAGCACGTTGGCGACGCTCAACGATGACGCAGTGGTCCTGGAAAAGAGCCAGATGATGGCGACGAAGGCCAAGGGCGAGGCAAGCCTCGCCCAGCTGCGCGCCCAGCTCATCGAGGCGCAGGCCAATGCCGAACAGGCAAGGCAGCAGCAGGCCCGCGCCCAGGAAATGGTCAAGAAGGGCACGGTTTCCACCGCCCAGGTCGAACAGGCCGATGCGACCGCCGCAGCAGCCAATGCCCGCGTCGTCTCCGCCGAACAGGCGATCGAGGTCTCCGAAGCGGATCTCAAGGTCTTCGACAGCCAGATCGCCGATGCGGATTTGAAGCTGGCGCGCACCGACGTGAAGACGCCGGTCGCCGGCACGGTCTCGGCGAAGAACGCCAAGGTCGGCGCCATTGCCGCCGGCAACGGCGATCCGCTGTTCACCATCATCCGCGACGGTGATATCGAGCTTGTCGCTGAGGTCGCTGAAAGCGATGTCGTCAGGATCATGGCCGGCCAAAAGGCGACGATTTCGCTTTCCGGCAGCCGTGAGAAGCTTTCCGGCGCCGTACGCCTGGTTTCGCCGACCGTCGATCCGGTCACCCGCCTTGGCCTCGTCCATATCTCCATCGATGATGACAGCAAGGCGCGTTCAGGCATGTATGGCAGCGCCGAGATCACCGTGCGCGAGACTGAAGGCGTAGCGCTTCCCCTGACCGCTGTACTCACCGGCAACGAAGGCTCCTCCGCCCGCAAGGTCGAGGACGGCGTGGTGAAATTCGCCAAGATCGAGACCGGCATCCAGGACGGCGCCTATGTCGAGGTCATCGATGGATTGAAGACCGGCGACGAGGTCGTGGCCAAGGCGGGCGCTTACGTTCGCGACGGTGACCACATCACGCCGGTGCGTGAACAGCCCCCGGCTTCCAACTAAAGAGACCATCCGATGAATTTTTCAGCCTGGTCCATCCGAAATCCCATTGCACCACTGCTGGCCTTCTGCCTGTTGGTGTTCATCGGCATGCAGTCCTTCAACGCGCTGCCGATCACGCGTTTTCCGAACATCGACGTGCCGCTCGTTTCGATCAACGTGACGCAGAGCGGCGCTTCGCCGGCCGAGCTCGAAATGCAGGTGACGAAGGAGATCGAAGACGCGGTGGCCTCCATCACCGGCATCGACGAAATCCAGTCGACGGTGACCGACGGTAGCTCGCAGACCGTCGTCATGTTCCGGATGGAAGTGCCGACCGAACAAGCCGTGCAGGACACCAAGGATGCGATCGACCGCATCCGCAGCGATCTGCCGACTACGGCCGAAGCACCAATCGTCTCCAAGGTCGATGTCGAGGGACAGGCGATCCAGACCTTCGCCGTTTCCTCGCCTGCCATGTCGCTGGAAGAACTTTCGTGGTTCGTCGACGATACGATCAAGCGTTCGCTGCAGGGCCAGGCCGGCATCGGCCGTGTCGACCGTTACGGCGGCGCCGAGCGCGAAGTGCGCATCGAACTTACCCCTGACAAGCTCAATGCCTACGGCATCACCGCCGCGAGCGTGAACCAGCAGCTGCGCGGCACCAACATCGACCTCGGCTCAGGCCGCGGCCAGGTGGCGGGAAGCGAACAGGCCATCCGTGTTCTCGGCGACGCCCGCAACGTCGCCGACCTCGCCAACACGACGATCGGCCTGCCGAACGGCCGCTTCGTCAAACTATCCGATCTCGGCGTCATCAAGGACACCTATGAGGAGCCGAAATCCTTCTCGCGCTTCAACGATACGCCAGTCGTTACCTTCGGCGTTTTCCGCTCCAAGGGCGCCAGCGAGGTCAGCGTCGCCGAAACCGTGGCGCAGAACCTCGACAAGGTGCGGACCGAAAATCCGAATGTGAAGATCGAACTGATCGACGATTCGGTCTATTTCACCTACGGCAACTACGAGGCCGCCATCCATACGCTCCTCGAAGGCGCGCTGCTCGCCGTCATCGTCGTCTTCCTGTTCCTGAGGAACTGGCGCGCGACGCTGATTTCGGCAATCGCCTTACCCTTGTCCGCGATCCCGACCTTCTGGATCATGGACATGATGGGCTTCTCCCTGAACCTCGTCAGCTTCCTCGCTCTGACGCTCGCCACCGGTATCCTTGTCGACGATGCGATCGTCGAAATCGAAAACATCGCCCGCCACATCAAGATGGGCAAGACGCCCTATCGAGCGGCGATCGAGGCGGCTGATGAAATCGGCCTTGCCGTCATCGCCACCACTTTCACCATCATCGCCGTTTTCGTGCCCGTTTCCTTCATGCCGGGCATCCCGGGCCAGTACTTCATCCAGTTCGGTCTGACCGTCGCCTTCTCCGTCTTCTTCTCGCTGATGGTCGCGCGACTGATCACCCCGATGATGGCCGCTTATCTGATGCGCGCCGAAGACGCCATGGAAGACCATCACGACAATGATGGCCTGCTGATGCGGGGATACACCCGTCTCATACGTGGCACCACCGGACGCTGGTACACGCGTTATGCGACGCTGATTGTCGCGTTCGCTTTCCTGGTCGGCTCCGTTTTGTTGCTGATGCAGGTTCCCGGCAGCTTCCTGCCGCCGGAAGATGCCTCACGCATCGTTCTCTCCGTCGAGCTGCCGCCCAATGCACGCCTTGACGACACCGAGAAGACGACGGATGCGATCTATGACAGGGTCAAGGACATCAACGGCGTCGATAGCGTCTTCGTCCTCGGTGGCGCATCGCCGAAGGGCGATCTCGAACTGCGCCGTGCGACCATCACGCTGGCACTCGACAAGCTCGACCAATCGCTGGTCAAGAAGATGGTCAACGACGTGATCGGCCGTATCCCCGTCATTGGCCCGAAACTGCCGAAGGTGGAGGTCCACGGCCGTGAACGCCCGCAGTGGGATATCGAAAAGGAAGTCTTCGCCAAGCTGCGTGATATTCCCGACGTCCGGATCCTGAAGCTCAATGACCGCGGCGAACGCGACCTCTCCTTCAACTTCCTTTCCAAGAACGACAAGGACCTGAACGACGCCGTCGGTATTCTGGAATCCAAGCTGCGCGCCGATCCGCTGCTTGCCAATGTCAGCGCCGACGGCTCCCTTCCCCGTCCGGAACTGCAGGTTCACCCGCGCATGGATGAGGCGGCCCGCCTCGGCATTACGCCGCAGCAGATCTCCGAGACGATCCGCGTCGCCACCATCGGCGATGTCGATGCCGCCCTTGCCAAGATCTCGCTCGACGATCGCCAGATCCCGATCCGCGTCCAGGCCGCACTCGACATGCGTCGCGATCTCGCGGCCATCCGGACATTGAAGATCCAGACCGCCAGCGGCGGCACCGTTCCGCTCGCGAGCGTCGCCAATATCGACTATTCGGAAGGCGTAAGCTCGATCAAGCGCAACAACCGCTACCGCGTCGTCTCGATCGGTTCCGACCTGCCGCAGGGCGTAGCACTCGACACGGCTTCGGCCCGCTTCCGTCAGATCGTCAACGACGCCAATATCCCGGCCACGGTGCACCTTGCCGAAAGCGGCGACACCAAGGTGCAAAGCGAGATGCAGCAGAGTTTCGTCAACGCCATGTTGATGGGCCTGCTGTTGGTGCTGACGGTGCTGATCCTGCTCTTCAAGGACGTGATCCAGCCCTTCACCATCCTGTTCTCACTGCCGCTCGCCATTGGCGGCGTCGCAGCCGGCCTGATCCTCACCAGCAATCCGCTGTCGATGCCTGTCATGATCGGCATCCTGATGCTGATGGGTGTCGTCACCAAGAACGCGATCCTGCTCGTCGATTTCGCAATCGAGATGCGCCATCAGGGCATGCCGCGCGTCGAGGCCATGGTCGAAGCCGGCCGCAAGCGCGCCCGGCCGATCATCATGACCTCGATCGCCATGTCGGCGGGCATGCTGCCTTCCGCGCTTGGTGTCGGCGAAGGCGGCTCGTTCCGCGCGCCGATGGCGATCGCGGTGATCGGCGGCATCATCGTCTCGACTGTGCTCTCGCTCGTCGTCGTGCCCTCCTTCTTCTTGATCATGGACGACCTGTCCCGCCTGCTCGGCTGGGCTTTCGGCCGCCTGGTCGGCAGGAAGGACGAGGAGGAGCTGCCGCTGTCGCGCGAGGATCTCACCCGTGTCACTCGGGAGAACCGAAGCGAGATCGACTCGCTGGAGGAGCGCCTGACCGCAATCGAAAAGCCGGAAGGCAAACGCAAGAGCGCCAAGGGCAACGACACCAACGTGCTGCGCCTGCCGCCCTTCGCGGCGGAATAAGCAAGACCCAGGAAAGGAACGGGCCGGGAGCGATCTCCTGGCCCGTTTCGTTTTTTGGTCATGTCTGACGATTGACCGAAATCAAATCCACCGCCATCTCCCTCCCGTATTTTGCCTGGCATGCACGTGGAATTGGAAAGACCGGCCATATCAGGAGACCGGGAGATGAACAGGACGCTGACATTCAACGGCCATGAGGCCGCTGTGCTCGCCAAGGCCGCCTTCATGGCCGGGCTCGACCACAACGAGGCTGAAGCCCTGCGCGCCTGCGCCACCGTTCGCCTCTGCGACCCGCACGACGTTCTCTTCGAGGAGGGCGACAAGGCGGCCTATTTCTATTGCGTACTCAGCGGTTATGTCAGGCTCTATCGCCACAACGGCGACGGCAGGCAGGCCGATATCCGCATCTGCGAGCCCGGCGACGGCTTCGCGGAATGCCTGATCCACGCCGACGAAACCTATCGCACCGGCGCGCAGGCGATGGATCATGCCGTGCTGGCATGCTTCCGCATTCCCAAGGTCCGGCTGTTGCTGGAGGAGCGGCCGCGGATCGGCAAGGCGATCATGCGCAGCCTGTCACTGCATCTGATCTCGACGATGGAATGCCTGGCAAGCGACCGGATGCAGACCGCGCCGCAGCGCGTTGCGCATTATCTGCTGACCCACTGTGCCGGGAACGGTGCGGCCGGTTCGCTGCGGTTGCCCTTTCCGAAAAACCTGCTTGCCCGCAAGCTTGGCCTCGCACCGGAGGCGCTCTCACGCGCCTTCTCGACGCTGAAAACGAAAGGTGTCACGGTGCGCGGCCGGGCGATCGCCATCAGCGACGTCAACCTGCTGCGGCAGGTCTGACCGCCAAAATCATCCCGCTTTAGAGCAATTCCAGCAAAAGTGCGTAGCGGTTTTGCGTCCGGAATTGCGTGAAAACAAAGAGATAGAGCATTTCCGTGATTCGGAGAAAAACGGAATGCTCTAGAGCCCGCCCTGCTCCCTGAGGAAGCTGACGATCGAACTGACGCCGTCGCCGCGCTTCATGTCGGAGAAGACGAAGGGGCGGCTCGCACGCATGCGCGTCGCATCCCGGTCCATGACCTCGAGATCGGCGCCGACATAGGGCGCCAGATCCTTCTTGTTGATGACAAGCAGGTCCGATCGGGTGATGCCGGGGCCTCCCTTGCGCGGGATTTCCTCGCCCTGGCAAACCGAGATGACATAGATGGTGATATCGGCAAGATCGGGCGAAAAGGTCGCCGCCAGATTGTCGCCACCGGATTCGATGAAGACAACGTCGAGATCGGGGATTCGCTGGTTGAGGCCGGCGATCGCCTGCAAATTGATCGTCGCATCCTCGCGGATGGCGGTATGCGGGCAGCCGCCCGTCTCGACGCCGACGATGCGGTCCGACGTCAATGCTTGCATCCGCACCAGCGCCTCGGCATCCTCTGTCGTGTAGATATCGTTGGTGACAACGGCGACGGAATAGTCGTCGCGCATCGCCTTGCAGAGCTTTTCGGTCAGCGCCGTCTTGCCCGAGCCGACCGGCCCGCCGATGCCGACACGCAAAGGTCCGTTTCTTGATTTCATATGCCTTACTCCAAACTCCAATCGAACCCCGATGATAACGAAGCCGCCCGCCCGCGCCACCGTCAAATGACTTAGAGCGCCTGTTTTTCTTCGAATCACGGAAGCGCTCTATCTCTTGGTTTTCACGCAATTCCGGACGCAAAACCGCTGCGCACTTTTGCTGGAATTGCTCTCACCGCAGCGATAATTTCGGACAATCACGAACGGAACAGCCGCGTCGCCTGCGTCTCGTGGCGCAGGCTGGCAATATCGGCCTGCACCGTCGCCGAACCCAGATCGTCAAGCGTCGAGGCTGCCGCCCGCCGGGCGACCTCCGTGATATGGTCTTCGAGACCGGCAAGCACGGCGACACCATCCCTTTGCCCCGCGACACCGAGGCGGATGCCTGATGAAACCGCTTGTGAGGCATAGGCATGCAGGAAGGCGGCAAGCGCCTTCTCGGGCTCTATGCCATGGGCGCCCGTTACCGCCCCGACCGCAATGGGATAAGCGACCTTGCCGGGTAGCCGATCGAACACCCCGTCCGGCCAGGCCCGCGCCGCTGCGAGAAAAGCCTCGCCGAGCAACATCGTTTCCTGATGGCGCTCGCGTGATCCCGCAAGCGCCTCGGCAAGCACGGCGATCTCGGCAAGGCGTACGGCTTCCACTTGGTGCCTGTGGCTTTCAGCCAGAAGCACCGCATCGTTCCAGACCGAACCATTGCCGATCAGCGTGGCGGTCCAGGCCGCAAGCGAGCCAGCATCCGTGACGAGCCCGTCGGCAACCGCCCGCTCCAGCCCGCCCGAATAGGCAAAGCTGCCGATCGGAAAGGCCGGTGACAGCCATGCGGTCAGGCGCAGCAATGCCTGCAGCTCGCGATCCCCGGTCATCAAGGCTCAGTCGTGCTTGTGGTCATGATCATGACCGCGATCGTGGCGGTGTTCATGCTCGTGCTCGTAGCCATGTTCGTGATCATGGTCATGGCCGTGATCATGCCCGTGGTCATGATTGTGATCGTGATCGTGATCATGCCCATGCGAATGCCCGCCTTGGGAATGATAGGCCCCGCGCGCCGGCTGGAATGGTTCGTCGATCTCGAGGACGACGGCGCCGAGGCCCTGCAGCATGGTGCGGATGACATGATCGCGGAGGATGACGATGCGGTCTTCCTCGATCTGCGCGGCAAGATGCCGGTTGCCGAGATGCCAGGCGAGCTCGACCAGATGCGTGCGGTCGCGGCCGCGAACCTCGAAGAGCTTCTCGTCGGCAGCGAGGATCTCGATCAGTTCGCCGTCGTCGCGCACCAGCAGATCGCCATTGGCAAAAAGCACCGGATCCTTGAGATCGAGCATGACCATCTCGCCATTTTCCAGATGCAGCAGCTTGCGGCGCAGATGGCGTAGATCATGCGGCAGCTTGACCTGGGCGATCGGATGGGAGGAAGGGGTTCCGGCAGGAAGATAGGAGGTGACGCGCTGCATGATATGTCCGTTTTGCTGAGAGGACGACCATGCAAAATAGCTCTTCCCGATGCAAGCACCAATGGTCTTTCGTTCGGGTCCCGTTTTTATATTCCGTAAGCCTGCATCACATTGTCGCTCTCCGGTCCGCCCTCGCCATCGACGCCCTTATCGACGAGCCCGTGCCAGGCGTGATGCAGACCTTCCCGCTCGTGTACGACGCGATTGCGCCCGAGCGCCTTGGCGAGATAGAGCGCCCGGTCGGCGGAGGCATAGACCGCCTGCTTGTTGCGCCCGGCGACGAGATCGGCAACGCCGCCGGAAACGGTGATGCGGATATCGTGCCCCTCGGCCTTGATGGCGCCACCGGCGATCCGGGCTCGGACACCTTCGACGCGCTCCATCCGCGCCTCCAGCGGTTCCCCGGAGACGATGACGCCAAACTCCTCCCCACCCAGCCGTGCGACGACGGACATCTCATCGAAGGCGGAGGTGAGCATGGCCGAAACGGCAATGATAACGGCATCGCCGCAGCCATGGCCGAAGCGGTCATTGATCGTCTTGAAACGGTCGACGTCAAAAATGACCAGGGACGCGTCGCCATCAGTATTCTCAAGCGCCTCGGTAAAAGCCCGCCGGTTGAGCAGTCCGGAAAGTGTATCGGTGCGGCTGAGCTTTTCGAATTCCGCCCGCGAGAGCGCGAGATCGCGCATGGCAAAGCCGGCGAACAGTGACAGCATGCCGGAAACCGTACCGCCGATCAGCCAGGAAAAGATCGCGCTGAAGCCAATTGCATGAGCGAGTGTCACCGGCAGCAACCCGAGAAGATCGAGCGACGGCATCGTCAATGCGATAATGACTCCCGAGAGAATAACGGCGAGAAAAGCCATCTTCAGGGCGAAGACGTAGACGTTCTTGCGGTATTGAAGATCGCCGAAATCGGCCTGCAGCGAAATCCAGTTTCTCATGAGAATCAACCTTCCTGCTCGGCGTTTCCAGGCATTGATAAGAGCCCAATTGCTGCGGGTGTCTTAATCGACTCGTTAAGATTCGAACGGTTTCGGACGAATCGGTGGATAGAACTTTTCTAGCAGGGGGTGCAGTTTTCCAATCTCTGAATCGAACAGCGCAGAGAGACACTTAAATTACTGATATAAAAGAGATTTATTGATCACTGCGGGGCAGATGTTCCAGAATGGTTTAGCTGGGGAAAACATCGGTTCTTCCACTGATTTTTACAACCATATGGAGAGCGCTGTTCACAATTCACTTTAAGAGCGGACTGGCTCTACGGCTGCTTCAATTGTAGACAGAAACAGACAATCGCAATGCTTGTGGAATCGGGCTCCATAAGCCGGTTCGAAGCCCAGCCGAACGCAGGGCGGCGGCGCTCCAGGTGTTGCAGCCGAAGAGAGCGTTGAAGTATCCCCTGGCCTCGAAGAAACGGTCGATCTCGCCGTAACCGGCATCCGGGATCGGCACCACCGCGCCCGCGTCGCGCACGAAGCTGTCCGAGATAAAATTGCGCAGCTGCGCCAATTGATCGTCACTGACATTGAATGCCGCAACAGTCGGCTGCGGCTCGGTGATGTGACCGGCAAGATCCACATGCAGCACTGAACGGTCGATTGTCAGCGCGCGCAACACCGGCAGCGGCTTCAGTTCCGCCCATGTGGGAGTTTCCAGATAGAAGGCCCGACCTCCCCAGCCGATAATGAGCCACTCCGCATTCGGATGGCCGAGCGGAAAACCGGTATCGTCAAGGAAGGAAAAGGCAGCCCGCGTTTCCGCGTCGAGCGGAATGGCAATATCGGTATGGATCGGGCCCGACAGCAGCAGAATCCGATGCGTCACCGCCGCAGACGACGCCTTGACCGGCGCAATCAGCGGCCGGGGAATGAAGATTCCGCAGGCCGCCGAAAACACGAGCAGGAATACGATCCGCAACAACCAGCGGATGCCTGTCCTCATCGGAGCCGTCCATCACACATCCGACCTGGGCCTAGAACAGGAAGTAGCGCTGCGCCATCGGCAGCACCGTCGCCGGCTCGCAAGTCAGCAGCTCGCCGTTCGCCCTGACCTCATAGGTCTCCGGATCGACCTCGATCTCGGGTGTCAGGTCGTTGTGGATCATCGATGCCTTGGAGATGCCGCCGCGCGTGTTTTTCACCGCGACCAGCTCCTTGGCGACGCCGAGCCGGCCCTTCAGGCCGGCATCGAGCGAGGCCTGGCTGACGAAGGTGACGGAGGAATTGGTGAGGCTCTTGCCATAGGAGGCAAACATCGGCCGGTAGTGTACCGGCTGCGGCGTCGGGATCGAGGCGTTCGGATCGCCCATCGGGGCGGCCGCAATCGAGCCACCGAGCAGCACCATATCGGGCTTCACCCCGAAGAAGGCCGGGTTCCAAAGCACGAGGTCGGCACGTTTGCCGACTTCAACCGAGCCGATCTCACGGCTGAGACCATGGGCGATCGCCGGGTTGATCGTATATTTGGCGATATAGCGGCGGACGCGGAAATTGTCGTTGTCGCCCTTTTCCTCCTTCAGCCGGCCGCGCTGACGCTTCATCTTGTCAGCCGTCTGCCAGGTGCGGATCGCCACCTCGCCGACGCGGCCCATGGCCTGGCTGTCGGACGAGATGATCGAGAAGGCGCCGATATCGTGCAGGATGTCTTCGGCGGCGATCGTCTCCTTGCGGATCCGGCTTTCGGCAAAGGCGATATCTTCGGGGATCGACGACGACAGGTGATGGCAGACCATCAGCATGTCGAGATGCTCGGCAATGGTATTGACCGTATAGGGACGCGTCGGATTGGTCGACGACGGAATGACATTCGGCTGGCCGCAGATCTTGATGATGTCAGGCGCGTGCCCGCCGCCCGCCCCTTCCGTATGGAAGGCATGGATGGTGCGGCCCTTGATGGCGCCAATCGTATCCTCGACGAAGCCGCTTTCGTTCAGCGTGTCGGTATGGATCATCACCTGCACGTCGTATTCGTCGGCAACCGACAGGCAGCAGTCGATGGCGCCTGGCGTCGTACCCCAATCCTCGTGCAGCTTCAGCGAGGTGGCGCCGGCCAGCACCATTTCGGTCAGCGCCCCCGGCAGCGAGGCATTGCCCTTGCCGGCAAAGGCAAGGTTCATCGGAAAGGCGTCGGCGGCTTCAATCATGCGCGCCAGATGCCAGGGACCGGGCGTGCAGGTGGTGGCAAGCGTGCCGTGTGCCGGTCCGGTGCCGCCGCCGAGCATGCAGGTCATGCCGCTCATCAGCGCTTCCTCGATCTGCTGCGGCGCGATGAAATGGATATGGCTGTCCATGCCGCCAGCGGTGACGATCTTGCCTTCGGCGGCGATCGCCTCCGTGCCGGGGCCGACGATGATGTTGACACCCGGCTGCATGTCGGGATTACCGGCCTTGCCGATCGCGACGATGCGCCCATCCTTGAGCCCGATATCGGCCTTGTAAATACCCGAATGATCGACGATCACCGCATTGGTGATGACCGTATCGACCGCGCCATCCGCCCGCGTCACCTGGCTCTGGCCCATGCCGTCGCGGATCACCTTGCCGCCGCCGAACTTCACCTCCTCACCATAGGTGGTGAAATCCTTCTCGATCTCGATGAAGAGCTCCGTATCGGCAAGGCGCACCTTGTCGCCGGTGGTCGGTCCGAACATGCCGGCATAGGCGGCGCGCGAGATCTTGTAGGGCATCTATCAGGCTCCTTGGGAGGAAGAGACGAGTGTTTTTCCGCCGAGCCGCTTGAGGCGGCCAGCGGCAATATAACTATCGACAAGCTGTCGTTCGGCCGCAAATGGGTGCCATTCCCAGCCGACGTGGCCGAAGCCGGCAAGCGTCACCTCGGCCTCGGCATATGTGTTCAGCACCTCGGCAATGACGATCATACCGCTGCTCGGCACGACATAGGGCGACGGAGAAAACGCCGAAAGCGAGGCATCCACGGACTCGTGAACCGCCTTGCCGATGACGACGTGCTTCTTGCCGGTATCGGCGCAGTAGACACTGAATTCATCCGTATAGTCGTCGCAGAAATCGTCGAGTTCCGGATGCGAGACGGCAAGCGGTGCCCGCATCGCGGCGAATTTTTCCGGGTCGCGCACGCTCCAGATTTCGCCCGCCGACACCACGCCCGGATGGGTGCGCCACTCACGCGAGCCGAGCATCGCCTTTGCCGGTCTGCCGGTATTGCAGACCGCGACGGCATCCGTGCGGCTGCCGCCGGCGCCATAGGAGCGGCAATCATTGAAGCGGATGACGAAATCGGCGGCATCGATGATGCCAGCCCCGCCCTCCTCAATGTCGCCATTGCCGACGATCATGATTTTCCTGATCACCCTAGTTGCTCATCGTATCTTCGAGCTCTTTCAGCTCTTTCGTGCGTTTGTCCGTGATGTTGGCGAGACACCCGGCGACCAGCATCGGCTCCATCGTGCCGCCGCGGGCCTGAAAGCCGAAGGCGTCGCATTCGGCGTCGCGATAATCGATCCAGGCGCGCTGCGCCTTGACCAGCGCCTGCTCTGCACCCTTCCTGTCGCCATCCAGGTCCTTGTCGATCGCTGTCAGGACGGCGCGGGTCTTCTTGTATTGCGCATTCAAAGCCTTGTCGGCGGCCTCATGACGCGCCGCCTCGCAGGCAGTCATGTCCGATTGCGTCTTGGGACTGTTGCAATCGACATCCTCAGCAGAGGCAGCACCTGCCGTCAGCAGCATCGCCGCCCCGACGAGGCAGATATTCAAGCGCATGCACTCCTCCAGCCTATTGTTCTTAAAGCTTGCCCATCACCAGCTGACGGAAACCGTAGACCTCGCGCTTGCCGGAAAGCGGGATCAGCGTCACCGAGCGCGTCTGCCCCGGCTCGAAGCGCACGGCCGTTCCCGCCGGGATATCGAGCCGCTTGCCATGCGCCGCCGCGCGATCGAAGGAAAGTCCCGCATTGGTCTCGGCGAAATGATAGTGGCTGCCGACCTGCACCGGCCGATCGCCCGTATTGGAAACCTCCAGCGTCACCGTCGGCGCGCCGGCATTCAGTTCGATGTCGCCGCTCGCGGCAAAGATTTCGCCTGGAATCATCTCGTCCTCCTTAAGCCGCCTTGGGCGCGCAGCCCTCGGCTTTTAGCACACGCTTCGTCGACGCCGGATTTTTGGCAAGCATCGCCGCCGGCCGAATAGGCCTCGCAACGAGATTGCCGCCGCAGTTCGGGCAGACACCCTTCAGCACGCCGTCCACGCAATCGGCGCAGAAGGTGCATTCATAAGTGCAGATCCGTGCCTCAGTGCTATCAGGCGGCAGATCCTTGTCGCAGCATTCGCAATTGGGCCTGAGCTCGAGCATCCCTATCTCCTCACCGGATCGGCTCGTGCACGGTGACGAGCTTGGTGCCATCAGGAAACGTCGCCTCCACCTGCACGTCGTGGATCATCTCGGCAATGCCCTCCATCACCTGGGAGCGGCCGATCACATGGGCGCCGGCTTCCATCAGCTCGGCAACCGGGCGGCCATCGCGCGCGCCTTCGACGACGAAGTCGCTGATCAGCGCGATCGCTTCGGGATAGTTCAGCTTGACGCCGCGCTCCAGTCGCCGCCGCGCCACCATCGCCGCCATGGAAATCAACAGCTTGTCTTTTTCTCTCGGAGTGAGGTTCATCGCTTGTCCATCTGCTTGACCGAATGCTTACGTTCATAGATTCCAGACTTTCGGCACAGGCGCACCATTGCGCAAGGCGGAAATGACCGGGATCAGGATTTTTCTGAGTGAGAAGCCGTCGGCTGCGGCAAGGCGGACGACGAGTTTGCCATTCCAGGCGCTCGCACCGCCCATCGATCCTTCGACCAGCGGCCGGACCTTGCTAAGATAGGCTTCTGAAAGCGGCCCGGCATAAAGCAGCGTCGCAAAGGCCACCTGTCCGCCGAGCACGGCCCGCCGCGCCGCCAGTGCCGCCACACCTTCGGAAAGCCTGAGTTCCTCGGCATGGATCAGTTGACCCGAGCGGCGGATCCGCCAGCGATCGCGGAACAGCCCCGATACCACCGCCTCACCCATCGCCTTGCGGCCGAGCAGCACGGCTTCGACAGCCAGAAATTCGGCGCTCTCGTCAAGATCGACATCCAGCCGGCGGAAAAGTGCGGCCCGGTCGAAGAGGATCGTTTCCTGCGGCAGCCAGTCGACACGGGCTTGGGCTCCGACCTTGATGCTGGTCGCCACCTCGGCGATGCCGGCCGATGCCTTGTAGATCTTCTCGCAAGCCTGAGTGGTGACGTCGATGCGCGTGCCGGGGCCGGCATCAACGCTCCAATCCATCCGATCGCCGCCCGTCAAACCGCCAGCAGTATTGATGATGACGGCTTCCATGGAGGCGTCGAAGGTATCGGGCAGGCGGATCTTCGCTGCCCCCTCCTGATAGAGTTCACGGATACGCGTGCGGCCATCGAACAGCTTTGCCGCCAGATGCCCGCGCCCTTCCGCTCTTTGCGGTCTCGTGCCTGCCGCCGCGATCGTCATATCGTCCCTTTCGGTCGCGCCCCTGGTTTTCATTCAAGCGCGCGAATAACGGAAAGCAAGCAATTCCTATGCCGCCCCGAGCAGACCCTTGGCGGCGGCGGAAGGTTTTCCAGGCGCCGCGCGCTTTGCTGCAAAATGCGGCATCTGCCGGTCAGACAGTCAGGTGGCGGCGGGCCTCCGGCGTATCCAGCGTCTCGGCAAGCCCTTCATGCACGATTTCGCCGCGGTCCATGATGTAGACATAGTCGGCAAGCTCGCGGCAGAAATCGAGATACTGCTCGACGAGCAGGATCGCCATGCCTGTGGAGTCGCGCAAATAGCGGATCGCCCTGCCGATATCCTTGATGATCGATGGCTGAATGCCCTCGGTCGGCTCGTCGAGCACGAGAATCCTCGGCCGCGTCACCATGGCCCGCCCGATCGCCAGCTGCTGCTGCTGCCCGCCGGAAAGATCGCCGCCGCGACGTGACAACATCGACTTCAGCACCGGGAAGAGACTGAAGATGTCATCGGGGATGTTGCGGTCGCGGCGGCCAAGCGGAGCAAAGCCGGTTTCGAGATTTTCCTTGACTGTCAGCAGCGGAAAGATTTCGCGTCCCTGCGGCACATAGCCGATGCCCTGCTTGGCGCGGGCAAAGGGTGGCAGGCCGTTGAGCTTGGTATCATTGAAGGTGACGGTACCGGCCGACAGCGGATGCTGGCCGGTAACGGCGCGCAGAAGAGAACTCTTCCCCACGCCGTTACGCCCCAGCACGCAGGTAATCTTGCCCATCTCCGCTTTGATCGAGATGCCGCGCAGCGCCTGAGCGGCGCCGTAGTGGAGGTTTGCGTTTTCGACTGTCAGCATGATGCCGTCTCCTGAATCTTTGCGGGTCCAAAAAAGACCCCTCCCCAACCCCTCCCCACAAGGGGGAGGGGCAAACTCGGAGCCGCCGTCCCACTTCTCAGGAGATCATAGGAAAGCTGGCAATCGTAGCGATGAGCGAGCGCCGGGGTTAAGCCCCTCCCCCTTGTGGGGAGGGGTTGGGGAGGGGTGACACACCCATCAACATCCGATGTATCCATCATCCCTCACCGCCCCAAATAGTTCTCGATGACCTTCGGATCCGAACTCACAAAATCGATCGATCCCTCTGCCAGCACCGATCCCTCAGCAAGGCAGGTCACCTTGACGCCGAGGTCTCGGATGAAGCCCATGTCATGTTCGACGACGACGACCGACCGGGTTTTGGCGATATCCTTGAGCAGGATCGCGGTTTCCGCCGTCTCCGCATCGGTCATGCCGGCCACCGGCTCGTCGACCAGCAACAGCTTCGGCTCCTGCGCCAAGAGCATGCCGATCTCCAGCCATTGCTTCTGCCCGTGCGAGAGATTGGCGGCGAATTCGTCACGGCGATGCGTCAGCCGCACCGTTTCGAGGATCTCCTCGATGCGCGTCTTGTCCTCGCCCGAAAGCCGGTAGAACAGTGTTGAGAACACGCCGCGACGGCGGTTCAGCGCCAGCTCCAGATTGTCCCACACCGTATGGCTCTCGAAGACCGTCGGCTTCTGGAACTTGCGGCCGATGCCGAGCTGGGCGATATCGGCCTCGTCCTTCTTGGTAAGATCGATCGTGCCGTTGAAGAACACCTCGCCCTCGTCGGGCCTGGTCTTGCCGGTTATGATATCCATCATCGTCGTCTTGCCGGCGCCGTTCGGGCCGATGATGGCGCGAAGCTCGCCGGGTTCGATGACGATCGACAGCGAATTCAGCGCCTTGAAGCCATCGAAGGAAACCGAGACGCCGTTGAGGTAAAGCACGCTGGTGGGTTTGTCGTCGGGGATCATGGCGCTCACTCCGCTGCCTGGATTTTCGGCTCGATGCCATCTTCCTCAGCCGCCGATGGTGCCACCTTGGAGACGACCTTCCGCTTGCCGAGATATTGGGCGATCGTGCCAACGACCCCCTTGGGCAAGAACAGCGTGACGGCAACGAAGAGGCCGCCGAGCGCAAACAGCCAGAACTCCGGGAAGAGGCCGGTGAAGATCGTCTTGCCGCCGTTGACGAGGATCGCGCCGATGATCGGACCTATCAGCGTCGCCCGCCCACCGACCGCCGTCCAGATGACGACTTCGATCGAATTGGCAGGCGCGAATTCGCCGGGATTGATGATGCCGACCTGCGGCACGTAGAGCGCGCCGGCAATACCGGCCATCATCGCCGAGACGACGAAAGTGAAGAGCTTGAAATGCTCGACGCGGTAGCCGAGGAAGCGCGTGCGGCTTTCGGCATCGCGTACGCCGACCAGCACCTTGCCGAACTTCGAGCGCACGATCGCCGAGGCGATCAGCAGCGATAGAGCCAGGAAGATCGCAGTTGCCGCAAAGAGGACTGCACGCGTGCCGTCAGCCTGGACGCTAAAACCGATAATGTCCTTGAAATCGGTAAGGCCGTTGTTGCCGCCGAAGCCCATGTCGTTGCGGAAGAAGGCCAGCAGCAGCGCATAGGTCATCGCCTGGGTGATGATCGAGAGATAGACGCCGTTGACGCGTGAGCGGAAGGCAAACCAGCCGAAGACGAAGGCGAGCAGGCCGGGCACGACGAGCACCATCAGCGCCGCAAACCAGAAATGGTTGAAGCCGAACCAGAACCAGGGCAGATCCTTCCAGTTCAGGAACACCATGAAGTCGGGCAGAACAGGATCTCCGTAGCTGCCGCGCGTGCCGATCTGGCGCATCAGATACATGCCCATCGCATAGCCGCCGAGCGCAAAGAAGGCACCGTGGCCGAGGGAGAGGATACCGCAGAAGCCCCAGACGAGATCAAGCGCCAGCGCCAGCAGCGCATAGGTCAGATACTTGCCGAACAGCGACATGATATAAGTCGGCACGTGCAGCGGATTGCTCGGCCCCGTCATCAGGTTCAGGACCGGCACAAGAACCGCGACCAGAAGCAGGAGGGCGATGGCAATGACGATCTTTCGATCGAGTGATCGGAGAAGGAAGGCCGTTATCATGCTTCCACCGCCCTTCCTTTGAGTGCGAAGAGCCCGCGGGGACGCTTCTGGATGAAGAGAATGATGAGGACGAGCACCAGGATCTTGCCGAGCACCGCGCCGGCGAAGGGCTCGAGGAACTTGTTGACGACGCCGAGCGAGAGTGCACCGACCAGCGTGCCCCAGAGATTGCCGACACCGCCGAAGACGACGACCATGAAGCTGTCGATGATGTAGGATTGACCGAGGTTCGGCGAGACATTGTCGATCTGGCTGAGCGCCACGCCGGCGATGCCGGCAATGCCCGAGCCGAGCGCGAAGGTGAAGGCATCGACCCAGCCGGTGCGGATGCCCATCGACGACGCCATGCGCCGGTTCTGCGTAACGGCACGCATCTGCAGGCCGAAGGCGGACCGTTTGAGCAGCAGGAGCAGCGCCACAAAGACCACCATCGAAAAGACGATGATCCACAGTCGGTTCCACGTGATGGAGAGCCCGCCGAGATCGAAGACGCCGGACATCCAGGTCGGATTGCGGACCTCGCGGTTGGTCGGGCCGAAGCTGCTGCGCACCGCCTGCTGCAGGATCAGCGACACGCCCCAGGTGGCGAGCAGCGTTTCGAGCGGCCGGCCGTAGAGATAGCGGATGACGGCGCGCTCGATCACCAGACCGACGAAGCCGGTAAAGACGAAGGCCGCAGGCACGGCAAAGGCCAGCGAATAATCGGCAAGTTCAGGAAAGGCGGAAGTAATGTATTCCTGCACCACATAGGTGGTGTAGGCGCCGATCATCACCATTTCGCCATGCGCCATGTTGATGACGCCCATGACGCCGAAGGTGATGGCAAGGCCGATCGCGGCAAGCAGCAGGACCGAGCCGAGAGACAATCCGTACCAGATGTTCTGGACGATATCCCACAGCGCCAGGCTGCGATTGATGGAGCTGATATCCGCCTGGATCGCCGGCTTCAGGTCGTCAGGCGCGGTTTCGAGTGTGGTCGTGAGGATGGTCAGCGCATCGCGATTGCCGCGCGCCGCGATCGTATCGATCGCAGCCTTCTTGTCTTCGACGCTCGCATCCGTCTTGAGCAGCAGCACTGCGCGCGCCGCTTCCATCGTATTCTTGATCTCAGCGTCCTTTTCGGCCGCAAGCGCCGAGTTCAGCAGGTCGAGATTGGCGGGATCGGCATCTTTCAGGAGGCCCTGCGCCGCGGCAAGCCGCGCGGAGCGGTCCGGGCTCATCAGCGTCAGCTGGCTGGTGGCGGCGCCGATGACGCCGCGAAGCGCGTTGTTGATCTTCACCTTCGTCATCAGATCCGGATCGACATCGGCAGCGGCTTCGCCGGTGATCGGATCGGAATAGGTCGGTTCGTCATCGGTACCGCCCTGGAGAAGAACCGGGCCGCCATCGGAATTGACGTAGAGAAGGCCGTCGCTCAACTGCTGCAGGATCTGGCTGACATGCGGATCCTTGGAAGCGACCAGCGCCTTGATGGCCTCTTCGCGTTCCGGGAAGTCGCCGACGCCGAGCGCGTCGATAAGCACGTGGATATCATCCTGGGCATGGACTTCGCTCGAGATTATCACGCCCGAAAATGTCAGGCCCGAAAATGTCAGGCAAACCGTGATGAGGAAAATCTTTATGGCGCGATACATCGGCTTTCTCGCCCTTGATAGTGTTGGCCTCGCGGCGCAATCGCTGGGACGGAGCTTCCGCCCGGGATCAAACCCGGACGGAATCCTTCAGGCAATCATCGGATCGGAGTCGTACTCAGGAGCCCTTGCCACCGCACTTGCCCGTAGCGACGTTGAAGTTGCCGCAGGACATCGGCTTGCGCCAATCGGAGATCAGATCCTTGGAGTCAGGCAGGAAATCTGACCATTCGTCGCCGACGACGGCAGGTGTCTGCTGGACGATTTCGAATTGGCCGTCGGCCTGGATTTCACCGATCAGCACCGGCTTGGTGATGTGGTGGTTCGGCATGACGGTCGCATAACCGCCGGAGAGGTTCGGAACGCTGACGCCGATAATGGTGTCGAGAACCTTGTCGGTATCGGTCGTGCCGGCAGCCTGGACGGCCTTAACCCATGCATTGAAGCCGATATACGCAGCTTCCATCGGGTCGTTCGTCACGCGCTTGTCGTTCTTGGTGAAAGCGTGCCAGTCCTTGATGAACTTCTTGTTCGCCGGGCTTTCGACCGACTCGAAGTAGTTCCAGGCAGCGAGATGGCCGACGAGCGGCTTGGTGTCGAGGCCGGCAAGCTCTTCTTCGCCAACCGAGAAGGCGACGACGGGGATGTCGGTTGCCTTGATGCCCTTGTTGCCCAGTTCCTTGTAGAACGGAACGTTGGCATCGCCGTTGATCGTGGAAACGACGGCGGTCTTCTTGCCGGTCGAACCGAATTCCTTGATCTTGGAAACTTCGGTCTGCCAGTCGGAGAAGCCGAACGGCGTGTAGTTGGTCATGATGTCTTCTTTCGGAATACCCTTCGAAATCAGGTATGCCTCGAGAATCTTGTTGGTCGTGCGCGGATAAACGTAGTCCGTACCTTCGAGAACGAAGCGCTTGACGCCTTCTTTTTCCATCAGGTAGTCGACAGCAGGAATGGCCTGCTGGTTCGGAGCAGCACCGGTGTAGAAGATGTTGCGCGAGGACTCTTCGCCTTCATACTGGACCGGGTAGAAGAGGATCGAGTTGGTCTCTTCGAAAACCGGCAGAACGGACTTGCGCGACGAGGACGTCCAGCAACCGAAGACGGCGGCAACCTTGTCCTTCTGGATCAGCTCACGTGCCTTTTCGGCAAATAGCGGCCAGTCGGAAGCCGGGTCGACGACGACGGCCTCGAGCTTCTTGCCGAGAAGGCCGCCCTTCTTGTTCTGCTCGTCGATGAGCATCAGCATGGCGTCCTTGAGCGTGGTCTCGGAGATGGCCATGGTGCCGGAAAGCGAGTGCAGAATGCCGACCTTGATCGTATCGTCGGCGGCAACCGCACCGCTGAAGGCAGCCGAGGCCGCCATGACGGCGCCGAGTGCAGCGCCCGCAATAGTAGTTCTGAGATTCATCTGGTTGAGCCCCTCTTCTTGTTCCGCAACAGGCCGGAAACGGAGATTAACTGTTGCTTAAGGGACTATCGGGTGCTGCAGCGCAAAAACACATACGCAAAATGACGTAGGCGCGGGGGTCAAACAGGCAGGCCGGAGAAGGAAGGGCATCCTCGCAGCAGGGATGCCCTATCTCGATACCGGAAATTATCCGTCGATCGTCAAGGTGACGGATGTCGGGCCATAGGAGAGGCTCGCCTTGTGGCCGGAGACGGTGACCTTGCCGAAGGTGCCGGTCACGGCACCCGCCTTGAGGATTTCGATCTTCGTTCCGGGCGTCGGGGCATAACCGTCGACAAGCGTCACGGCGAGGTCGCCGGCCAGCGCCGCCTTGCCCTCGACGACCAGTGTCCCCGCGCCGTTTGCGCCGAGCGCCGGCTTCGTCGTGGCATTGGCGAGCTGCTGATAATCGCCGCTCACGGTCAACGGCTTGTCGGCCGCCAAAACGAGCGAGCCACCGTTGACCGTCAGCCCGCCACGACCGAAGGCCGACGACGACAGGGCCACCAGCGCGCCCTCTTCCAGCATGGTGCCGCCGGAATAGCTGTTGGCGCCCGACAGCCCGAGGATGCCGTTGCCACGCTTCACCAGCCTGCCCCTGCCGGTGATGTCGTTCCGCCAGGTGTCGATCGAATTGAACCCGCCCTTTGCCGCGTCCATCGTCACGGTCACGTCCTGTTCGAACGCACCGTAACCGTCGGCGGCGGCAAACAGGTTGAGACGGCCGTAACCTTCCGCATCGTCGAGCAGCGGATAGCCGGAGGCGATCTCCGTCGTCTTCAGCACATCGCGGCGCTGCTCGCCGTCCAGATAGGGCAGACGCGTTTCGAGAAGCGCTTCGGCGCCCTGCGGCACGCGCGCCGGTTGATCGGTCGCATGGATCGTCGGCAGGCCGTAGCTCAGGCGCTGCAGCACGTAGGCACGATTGGCGTCATGATCGGCGAAACGGTCTGCAGCGAGCGGTGCCGCGTGGGCGGCAACCTCGAGCGCACCCGCATCCGCAACGCCTGATTTGGCGACGAGCCATGACTGCGCTTGGGCGTAGGCATCGCTCTTCAGCGCCGCATTGTCGGCCTTGTTCAGATTGTAGACGACCGTGGCGGTGCCGAGCATGCGGCCGCCCATCACGTCGAGCGGAGAATGCATGCCGGCGAGAATACGGTCTTCACCCAGCTCGCTGGCGCGCGTGATCATTTCCTGAAAGCGCTGCGGCACGAGATAGGCCATGGCGAGCGCATCCCGCCAGGCTTCCGCCGTATGCCCGCTCGGGAAACCACCATCCTCGACCGGCTTGCCGCTCTTGGCGGGCTCCAGCGTCGGAACGACCGACACGTCCTGGCTCCAGCGGTAGGGACGGCCATATTTGAAATAGCGTTTTGCGGGCTCCGTCGAGCCGTCACCGCTTGCGGCGTTGATGAAGTCGATTGCAAGGCCCATGTCGGGATTGGCATCGGTCTTGTTTTCCGTGTCCGGCTTGCTGCCGGCGCCGCGATTGTTGCCCTTGTCGTCATATTTGGCCGTCGTCGCGTCGGCCGCCACCTCGGTGATCGTGGTGGTCTGCTTCGAGCCGGCCTTCCAGGCATCCGTCAGCGGACCGAGGCCATCGACGATGCTGGCATTCTTGCCGCGCCGATCGTCGAGATAGGCGGCGACGGCCTGATCGGCCGTCCGCGCCCGCGTTGCTTTGACGACATAGGCGATGTTGGCGTCATGGACGGCCTGGTTGAGGATATGGCCGTCGGTCTTGCTGGAAGGAATGCCGTCCCAATCCGTCTTGGCAACCGCCGGGCAATTATCCTTGGCCGGGGCTTCGACACCCGCATCGACGAAAGGCGTGCGCGGGGTCCAGATTTCGAGGAAGCCGGAGAGGAGGCGAACGGCAGCGTTGGTGTCCACCGTCGAGAAGCAGGCGTCACCGCGTTTGTTGGTGTTTCCGGCCTGCGCATAAGGCGCTTTCGCCGCCGTGGCCTGCTCGGCGCCGGCAAGCGAGGGCACGATGGAAAGGAGGCAGACGAGGGCGGTGCTCAGGCGGAAAAAGCTTAAAACAGACATGGTGATATCCGAAATAGTTGAACGAACGCCGGAGAGTTAGAGCTGTTATGTGAAAGATCAATTGCAAAAATATTGCCATTCTGTGAACCAGCTGGTGCCCGCCTCTTGCCTTTCCCATCCATCCCGCCAAAACTGCCGAAGAGACGATGAGCCCAACCGGAATGCCTGAAAGGAAGACATGGCAGCGCGCCAACGCATCATTCCGGTAAGACGCGAATATAATCGCTGGGTCGCCAACCAGACGCTGGAAGATTATGCGCTGCGCTTCACTGCCAAGAGCGCCCGCCATTTTTCCTCACAGCGCATCTCACAGACGGCGATCGGCGCAATCTCCTTCCTGGCGCTGGAGGCGATCGGCGGCGCGATCACGCTTTCCTACGGCACCACCAACGCCTTTTACGCCATCATCGTCGCCTCGATCGCCATGCTGGCGATCGGCCTGCCGATAAGCCGCTACGCCATCCGCCACGGCGTCGACATCGATCTTCTGACGCGCGGCGCGGGCTTCGGCTATATCGGCTCGACCATCACCTCACTGATCTATGCAAGCTTCACCTTCATGCTGTTTGCGATCGAGGCTTCGATCATGTCCGGGGCGCTGGAGCTCACCCTCGGCATCCCGCTCTGGATCGGCTACATCATCAGTGCCGTCATGGTGATCCCCCTGGTGACGCACGGCGTGCGGCTGATCAGCAAGTTCCAGCTGATGACCCAGCCCTTCTGGATCGTGCTGAATATCCTGCCTTTCATCTTCATCGCCTTGCTGGATTGGGAAAAATTCGATCTCTGGCGCGCCTTTGCCGGCATCCGTCATGCCTCCGGCCCGCCCGGCACCGTCGCCGAGTTCGATCTCGTGGAGTTCGGCGCCGCCTCCGCCGTCATCCTGGCGCTGATGTCGCAGATCGGCGAACAGGCCGACTTCCTGCGCTTCCTGCCGCCGGACCCGCAGCGCAAGTGGCGCCACCGCCTGGCGATCTTTCTCGCCGGCCCCGGCTGGGTCATCATCGGCGCGCCCAAGTTGCTTGCCGGTTCATTTCTGGTCGTGCTGACCTTCACCTCGGGCGTCCCCCTCGATCGCGCCGCCGACCCGGCACAGATGTATCTGACCGCCTTCGGCTACATGGTCCCCTGGCACAATGCCGCGTTGCTGTTGATGGCGGCCTTCGTCGTCGTCTCACAGCTAAAGATCAATGTGATGAACGCCTATGCAGGTTCGCTCGCCTGGTCGAACTTCTTCTCGCGGCTGACCCACAGCCATCCCGGCCGCGTCATCTGGCTGGTGTTCAACGTCGCGATTGCCCTGCTTTTGATGGAACTCGGCATCTACCGGCTGCTGGAGGAGACGCTCGGCATCTTCTCGATCATCGCCATGGCCTGGCTCTGCACGATCTCCGCCGATCTCTTCATCAACAAGCCGCTGGGGCTGGCTCCCCCCGGCATCGAGTTCAAGCGCGCGCATCTCTACGACATCAACCCGGTCGGCCTCGGCGCCATGACGCTATCGGCGACGGTGTCGCTGATTGCCCATTTCGGTGCCTTCGGCGAGATCGCCGCCTCGCTCGCTCCCTATATTACCCTCGTCGTCGCGCTGGTCGCCTCGCCTGTCATCGCCTGGGCAACGAAAGGCAAGTTCTATCTCGCCCGCAAGCCGCGCCAGAGCTGGAAGAACCTGACGAACATCACCTGCTCGGTCTGCGAGCATCCCTTCGAGCCGGAGGATATGGCCTGGTGCCCGGCCTATGCCGCGCCGATCTGCTCGCTCTGCTGCTCGCTCGACAGCCGCTGCCACGACATGTGCAAGCCGGCCGCCCGTTTCAATGCGCAAGTCGGCACCGTCGCCAAGGTGCTGCTGTCTGAAACCATCATCGAGAAGCTGACGACGCGTCTCGGCCGCTACGGCATCGCCGTCGTGCTGGCATTGACCGCCATCGGCGCGATCCTGGCGATGATCGCCCATCAGGTCGCCTCCGCCTCCCCTGAGACGGCCGAGGTCGTCAACCGCACCATCTTCATCGTCTTCTTCGTCTTCTCGGTGATCGCAGGCGTCGTCTGCTGGTTCTATGTGCTCGCCCATGACAGCCGCGTCGTTGCCGAGGAGGAATCCTCACGCCAGAACACGCTGCTGCTCAAGGAAATCGCCGCCCATAAGAAGACCGACGCTGCCCTGCAGAACGCCAAGGAAACGGCCGAGGCCGCCAACCGCGCCAAGAGCCGCTATGTCGTCGGGCTCAGCCATGAATTACGCACGCCGCTGAACGCCGTGCTCGGCTACGCCCAGATCCTCGAACGCGACGAGACCATTCCGGCGCCGCGCCAGTCCTCGATCAAGGTCATCCGCCGCAGCGCCGAACACCTCTCCGGGCTGATCGACGGCCTGCTCGATATTTCCAAGATCGAAGCCGGCCGCCTGCAGGTCTATTCCAACGAGATCAACATCCAGGATTTCCTCGACCAGATCGTCGATATGTTCCGGCCACAGGCGCAGGCAAAGGGGCTCGCCTTCATCCATGAGCGCGCGCCGGCCTTGCCGCAATTCGTCCGCACCGACGAAAAGCGCCTGCGCCAGATTCTCGTCAACCTGCTCTCCAATGCCATCAAGTTCACTGACGAGGGCAGCGTCACCTTCGATGTCGGCTATCGCAGCCAGGTCGCGACCTTTACCGTCGCCGATACCGGCCGAGGCATCACCGAGAAAGACCTGCCCCGCATCTACGAACCCTTCCAGCGCGGCGAGGCCGAAAGCGTGCGGCCAATGCCGGGGCTCGGCCTCGGCCTCACCATCACCCGGCTTCTGACCAACACGCTCGGCGGCGAGATCTCGGTTTCAAGCGTGAAGGAGGAAGGCTCGACCTTCCGCGTCCGGCTGATGCTGTCCGCCGTCATGCGCGCAGTGGCCGCAGCGCCGCAGGAGAAGCGCATCGTCGGTTATGACGGCCCGCGCCGCACGATCGTCGTCGTCGATGATAACGAGGACCACCGCGAGATGATGCGCGAGATCCTGGCGCCGCTCGATTTCATCGTGCTGACGGCGGCAGGCGGCGGCGAATGCCTGACGCTGATCGAGGGCATCATGCCGGACCTTTTCCTCGTCGATATCCTGATGCCCGGCATGAACGGCTGGCAGCTCGTCTCGCGTCTGCGCGAGGCCGGACAGACAGCGCCAGTGCTGATGCTGTCGGCCAATATCGGTGATGCGGCCGTTCTCAGCGACAGTGACGACAGCCACAATGATGCGATCGGCAAGCCGGTCGACATCCGCCAGCTGCGCGACAAGCTCGCCCTGCATCTCGGCCTGACATGGATCTATGCCGATGCCATGCCAACCGTCCCTGTCAAGATCGAAGCGCCGATGCTGAGCCCAGGTGCTGCCCATGTGCAGGAATTGCTGCGGCTCGGCGAGATCGGCTATATCAGAGGCATCGAAGCCAAGCTTTCGGACCTTGCCAAGGTGGAGGCAAATCAGCCATTCACGGAGGAACTTCGCGCCTATGTCGCCGCCTTCGATCTCGCCGGCTTCATGACCTTCCTGCACGACTTCGACGAAAAGGTGGAATCCATTGGCTGAGCCGGCCCTCCCCCGCGACATCGTTCTGCTCGTCGACGACTCGGCCGAAGCACTCGGCTTCATGACTGACGCGCTCGAACAATCCGGCTTCTCCGTGCTGATCGCCACGTCGGGTGCGGCAGCCCTTGGTATCGTCGAGCGCATCACGCCCGATCTTATCCTGCTCGACGCGGTGATGCCCAGCATGGATGGCTTCGAGACCTGCCGCCGGTTGAAGGCGAACGCCACAGTAGCGCAGGTGCCTGTCGTCTTCATGACCGGCCTGACCGAGACCGAGCATGTTGTGCACGCGCTGGAATCGGGCGGCGTCGATTATCTCAGCAAACCGATCAACATCGATGAACTGCGCGCCCGCATCCGCGTCCATCTGCGCAATGCCCGCTCGGCCCAAAGCGCCCGCATCGCCCTGGACGCGGCTGGCCGTCATCTGCTGGCAGTCAAGGGCGACGGCGCCATCCACTGGTCAACGCCGCAGGCGACACGGCTGGTCAATGCCGCCATGGGCAGCGACGACGGCATGGAAATCGTCGTGCGCCATATCGCCGGCTGGATGCACGACCGCGTCGCAGCGGTGCGCGACGGCATCATCTCGATCGCCCATGCCGGCCAGGCGGCGCTGCAGCTCGCCTTCCTCGGCGCAATCGGCCCTGACGAATATCTCTTCCGCCTCACCGCCGCCAGTCAGCGCAGCGACGACGAGGTGCTGCGCCAGCGCTTTTCGCTCACCCAGCGCGAATCCGAAGTGCTGCTCTGGATCGCCAAGGGCAAGGCCAACCGCGACATCGGTGAAATATTGGGACTGTCGGCGCGGACGGTGAACAAACACCTCGAACAGATTTACGTGAAGCTCGGCGTCGAGAACCGGGCCTCGGCCGCCGTGAAAGCCACGCATGTGCTGTACGAGATGTAAGATGGTATTGGAGGCTAGAACAGGATGATTTTAGGCCTGTTCGGCCTAAAATCTGAATCCTGTTCTAAATTAAATAGTTAGAGCATGATGTCGTCCGAAAACCGCTCACACTTTTCGGCATCATGCTCTAGGCGCTAAACCACCCGATCCGGCACATCTCTACCCTCGAAAAACGCCGTCACGTTGTCAACCACCTTCATACCCATGGCGGTCCGCGTCTCTTCCGTGGCGCTGCCGAGATGCGGCAGCACCATAACGTTCTCCATCCGCCGCAGCGCCTCCGGCACATCGGGTTCCGCCTCGTAGACGTCAAGCCCGGCGCCGCGGATCGTGCCCGCCTCGAGCGCTGCAATCAGCGCCGCCTCATCCACCACGTCGCCACGCGCCGTATTGATGAGAAAGGCGCCCGGCTTCATCGCCGCAAGCCGCGCCGCATTCATCAGGTGCCGGTTCTCTGCTCCACCTGGGCAATGCAGCGAGACGAAATCGGCCACCGCGAGCACAGCCTCGATCGTCGGCAGTTGCCGCGCGGCGTAACGCGCCGCCTCAGCCGGATTGATCGGTGAGCGGTTGAAGAACACCACATCCATGCCGAAGCCGAAATGGCAGCGTTGCGCGAAGGCCTTGCCGATCCGGCCGAAACCGATAATGCCGACCGTCTTCCCCGTCACCTTGGTGCCGACCATATGCGTCGGGCACCAGCCCTTCCATTCACCAGCGCGTAGCTGCCGCTCGCCCTCACCGCCACGCCGGGCAACGGAGAGCAGCAGCAGCATGGCGATATCGGCCGTGCAGTCGGTCAGCACGCCCGGCGTGTTTGTGACCGCAATGCCTCTCTCCTTGGCAGCGGATATATCGATGTGATTGTAGCCGACGCCGAAATTGCCAAGGATCTTGGTGACAACAGGCACGCCGTCGAAGACGGCGGCGGGCAACCGATCGGAAACCGTCGGCAATACGGCTTCAAAGGTCGAGAGCGCCAGCCGCAGCTCGTTTTCAGCGAGCGGGATATCGTCACGATTGAACGTCACATCGAAACGTTCAGCAAGGACGGTTTCCACCGTGGCTGGCCAGCGCCGGGTGACGAGAATGCGGGGTTTGGACATGGACGGTTCCGCTCGATGCTTCAAAACGATGCCAAGAGTTAGACCAGCCAGGCGAAAATTGAAACGCCCGCAAAAAGAAAGAAGCCCGGTCGGAACCGGGCTTCGATAATCATGTCCCATAAAGGGGAGCGAGGCTTACATGCCCTGCGGGAAGTAGCTGTACTTGCCGTCCGGACCCTTCTTCCATTCGTACATGATGTAGCCAGGAATCTTCGGGTCGCCCTTTTCGTCGAACGAAATGTCGCCGAGAACGGTCGGGAACGGGCCCTTTTCCTTCATGGCCTTGGCAACGGCCTCAGGATCCAGCGAACCGGCAGCCTTGGCGGCTCCGGCGATCGTCTGCATCGCAGCGTAGGAATAGAGCGTGTAGGCTTCCGGATTGAAACCAGCGGCCTTGAACTTTTCGACGAGTTCCTTGTTCGCAGGGTTCGCCGTCGGATCCGGGCCGAAGGTGTTCAGCGTACCGGCAACGGCGTCGCCAGCGATCGAGGCCAGTTCGTTCGAAACGATACCGTCGCCCGAAACCAGCGTCGCCTTCAGGCCCTGGTCGGCCGCCTGGCGGATGATGAGACCGGCTTCGGTGTGCAGACCACCCCAATAGATGATCGAGACGCCGGCTTCCTTCATCTTGGCGATGAGTGCCGAGAAGTCCTTGTCGCCGACATTGATGCCTTCGTAAATGACTTCGGTGACGCCGGCGGCGTTCATAGCCTTCTTGGTTTCGTCGGCAAGGCCCTGACCGTAAGGTGTCTTGTCGTGAACGACAGCGATCTTGGCGTCCTTGAAGTGATCGGCAAGATACTTGCCGGCGATGGCACCCTGCTGGTCGTCACGGCCGCAGGTGCGGAACGTGTTCCAGAGGCCCCGTTCCGTGAAGGTCGGGTTCGTCGCGGCCGGGGTGATTTCGAGGATGCCGTTTTCGGCATAGACTTCCGAAGCCGGGATCGAAACGCCCGAGTTGAAGTGGCCGATGACGAACTTGACGCCGTCAGCGGCGAACTTGTTGGCGACCGAAATGCCCTGCTTCGGGTCGGAGACGTCGTCGCCGAGCTCGATCTTGATCTGCTCGCCGTTGATGCCGCCAGCCGCGTTGATGTCGGCGGCTGCCTGTTCGGCACCCTTCTGGAGCTGAGCGCCGAATGCGGCGTTCGGTCCAGTCAGTGGACCAGCGACAGCGATGAGAACGTCGGCCCACGCGTTGCCGCTGAAGGCGACCATCGCCGTCAGAGCCACTGCCGACAGAAGAGACTTCTTCATATTATTACTCCCAATTTTTGGGCGGGTTCCGGTCCAAGGCCCAGCGCACTACCCACCATTGACTGCGCCAGGAAAGCTGTTCCACTCGGAAGGCAATTCATGCCTAGTTTCAACGGACTGTCAATGTTTGTCCTTCCACGAAAACGCGGAAGTTTTTTCGTACAGCCAGTAATAGTTGTTAACCATCTGATTGGTGCGGCGGTAACGGAAGCCGGCCGTCGAGAACACCAACAGCGTCACAAAGTCGAGGATATAGTAGAAGGCGTTGAGCATCGGCCCATTGAACAGGGCATGATGCAGGAACTGCATCGCCCAGGCGAGCAGGAATGTATAGACGATGACCAACGGATAGTCGGCCCAGCCTTCGGCAACCGCTTTGCCGGCGCGCCAGGCCGTCCAAAAGCCTAAGAGCAAGACGATGACACGGATCGCCACAAGGGGGCCGGCATCCGCTTCGAAGAAAAGTCCCTGCATGTCAAACTCTCCTTTCCACCTAGTGTCTTCCGCCTTCGAGATAGGCGGCGCGGACCTCGGGATTGGCAAGAAGCTCCTTGCCGGAGCCGCTCATCGTCACCTTGCCGTTCACCATCACGTAGGCGCGGTGAGAAAGCCTGAGGGCGGCGAATGCGTTCTGCTCGACGAGGAAAACGGTCAGCCCCTCCGCCTCGTTGAGCTTTTTGATCGCCTCGAAGATGCCCTTGACGATCAGCGGCGCGAGACCGAGCGAGGGTTCGTCGAGAAGCAGCAGCTTCGGGCGCGCCATCAGCGCGCGGCCGATCGACAGCATCTGCTGTTCACCGCCCGAAAGTGTTCCGCCCCGCTGGGCGTGACGTTCCTTGAGACGCGGGAAGAGCGTGAAGATCTTCTCGACGTCTTCGGCGAAGTGTTTCAGATTGTCGAGGCCAGCGCCCATCTGAAGGTTTTCCAGAACCGTCATGCGCGGGAAGATGCGGCGGCCTTCCGGTGACTGTGCAATGCGCAGACGGGCGATTTCATGCGTCGGCATGTGGGTGATGTCGCGGCCCTCGAAGACCACCGAACCGGTGCGGGCCTGCGGGCTGCCGCAGATCGTCATCATCAGTGTCGACTTGCCGGCGCCGTTGGCGCCGATCAGGCTGACGATCTCGCCCTTGTTGACGTGGACATCGACGCCGGCCAGCGCCCGGATATTGCCGTAATAGGTTTCGACGCTATTCACCTGAAGGAGCGGTTGACCCGTCATTACTTCATCGCCCATCAGTTTGCGCCTCCCTCGAGCTGCTCGACGGCTGCGATCACCTCTTCCACTTCTTCATCCTCGACACCGAGATAGGCCGCGATGACCCGCGGATCGTTCTTCACGTGATCCGGTGTGCCATCGGAAATCTTCTGACCGTATTCGAGGACGACGACGTGGTCGGAGATTTCCATGACCACGGACATGTCGTGCTCGATCAGAAGGATCGACGTTCCGGTTTCGGCGCGAATGCTCTTCAGCAGTGCGTTGAGCGTTGCCGATTCCCGTGGGTTGAGGCCGGCAGCCGGTTCATCGAGGCAGAGCAGCTCCGGACCGGTGCACATGGCGCGGGCAATTTCGAGACGCCGCTGGGCGCCGTAGGGCAAATCGCCGGCGGGGTCGTCGGCGCGGTCGATCAGATCGGCCTTCTCGAGCCAGAAACGGGCGAGTTCGATTGCCGCAGCCGCTTCCCGCCTGTAGGGGCCGACACCGATAAGGCCGAGGATCGTATAACCCGATGCCTTCATCAGCTTGTTGTGCTGGGCAACCAGAAGGTTTTCGAGAACGGTCAGGCCGGAGAACAGCCGGATGTTCTGGAAGGTGCGTGCGACCTTGGCTTCCCTGGTGATGCGAAAGTCCGGCAGGCGCTCCAGCAGGTATTGCTTGCCGCTCTTCTGGTTGAACGTGATCATGCCCATCGTCGGCTTGTAGAAGCCGGTGATGCAGTTGAAGACGGTGGTCTTGCCGGCGCCGTTCGGCCCGATCAGCGCGGTGATATCGCCACGCTTGGCTTCGAAGGAGAAGTCGTTGATGGCCATCAGGCCGCCGAACTTCATCGACAGGTGTTCGACCTTGAGAAGAGTGTCGTCAGACATCGTATTCGTTACGGGGCTCATCAACCATGCCCCTCCTTGATGAAGCTTCCGGATATCGCCTTGCGCTCTCTGAGGAAGGCTGTCGGCTCACGCGAGCCGACGAAGCCGCGCGGCTTGAACAGCATGACGACGACCATGGCGAGGCCGAAGATCAGCATGCGGTAGAGTTCCGGCGTAAAGTCGGGTCCGAAGATGAGTTTTAGGAAGTCCATGCTGCGCAACAACTCGGTGCCGCCGACCATGACGATCGCGGCAATCGCGATGCCGGTCAACGAACCCATGCCGCCAAGAACGACGATGGCGAGAATGACGGCCGATTCCAGGAAGACAAAGGATTCCGGCGAGACGAAGCCCTGCCGGGCGGCGAAGAACGAGCCGGCGAAACCGGCAAACATCGCGCCCGTCGCAAAGGCGGTCAGCTTGGTCGTCACCGTGTTGATGCCGAGCGAACGGCAGGCGATCTCGTCTTCGCGCAAAGCTTCCCAGGCGCGTCCAATCGGCATGCGGCGTAGCCGGATGGTGACATAGGCCGTCAGCATGCAGAGCATCAGAATAAGATAGAAAAGGAAGATCTTGTAGTAGGCCGAGGAGGGCGGCAGGTGAAAGAGCTTGGCAAAACCGCCGGCCGTCGCATCGAAAGGAATGCCGAAGAGTGTTGCCTTCGGGATGCTCGATATACCGAAGGTGCCCCTCGTCACGTCAGTCCAGTTGATGAGGACGAGACGAATGATTTCACCGAAGGCAAGCGTCACGATGGCGAGGTAATCGCCGCGCAGGCGCAGCACCGGGAAGCCGAGAATGACGCCCCAGAGTGCCGCGAAGATGCCCGAAAGCGGCAGCAGCACCCAGAAGGATAGGCCGAAATAGCTCGAAAGCAGCGCGTAGGAATAAGCGCCGACGGCATAGAAGGCGACATAGCCGAGATCGAGCAGGCCGGCGAGGCCGACGACGATATTCAGCCCCCAGGCGAGCATCACATAGATCAGGATCTGGATGCCGAAATTGTCGACATATGTCAGCGAGCCCTGAGGGCCCTTAATCGCCACCACCACCAGGGGATAAAGCAGCAGCGCGATCAGCGCGATCTTCAGGAAATGCCGGTGGAAGAAGCTCTTCTCTGTCGAGATGTCGAGTTCGCCCTGTCTCGCCTTTGCCAGCTTGCGGCTGTCGAGATGCGGCCGCAGGAAAACCACCGTGGCGAAGCGGCCGATGGCGGCGACCGCAACGAAGATCGCAAGCAGGCCCCAGCGCTGGACGATGATCAACTCGTTGCTGATGTTCTGGTCGGTCTTGAGGCCGACATAGAGAACGAACATGCCGAACGACAGGACGGCGGCGAAAAGAGCTTCGGTAAGGCCTTTGCGGACAAGTCCGGCATCGGGCTTGCCTGCAGAATTTTCAATGTTTGCCATGACGTTATACCTTCTCGACTTCCGGCCGCCCGAGGATGCCGGTCGGCTTGAAGATCAACACGAAAGCCAGGATCGCAAAGGTCGCGACGTCTTTGTAGGCGATGGTGAAGTATGCCGACCACAGCGACTCGATAAGGCCGATAAGCAGGCCGCCGAAGACGGCGCCGGGCAACGAACCGATACCGCCGAGAACGGCTGCCGTGAAGGCCTTCACACCAGGCGTGAAGCCGTCGTTAAACGAGGCGACGCCATAATACATCAGGTACATCGTGCCGGCCACGGCCGCGAGTGCCGCACCCATAACGAAAGTGATCGAGATCGTCTGGTCGACGTTGACGCCAAGCAGTGCCGCCATCTTGCGATCCTGCTCTGTGGCGCGCTGGGCACGGCCGAGTGCGGTGCGATTGACGATGTACCAGAAGATTGTCAGCAGCACTGCGGTGATCACGATGATGATGATCTGTTTCAGCGACACCGAGATGTTGCCGAACTGGTAGACCGTGCTCACCATCGGTGGAATCGGCTTGTTGCGCGGGCCCTGCGTCACCTGGATGAAGTTGGACAGCGTGATCGACATACCGATCGCGGTAATCAGCGGCGCCAGGCGGAAGGAACCGCGCAGGGGACGGTATGCGACGCGCTCGATCGTCCAATTCCACAAACTCGTCATCAGCATCGCGACAACAAGCATCGCCAGCAGCAGAACGGCCACCGGGAGACCTGCGAAGATGGATGTGAGGACGAGGAAGACGATAAGAGCGGCGAAACCACCAAGCATGAAGATGTCGCCATGGGCGAAATTGATCATGCCGATAATGCCGTAAACCATCGTATAGCCAATAGCCACGAGGCCATAGATGGATCCGAGCGTCAGCCCGTTTAAGAGCTGCTGGACGAAATACTCCATATGTCGTTTTCCCCTGGATGCGAGCCGAAAATGCTGCATCTCTTTTTGGTTCTTCAGTTCTCCGTTTCAGAGAACCTCATAGGCCGAATGCATAGCGGTTTCGTTGGAAATGTGAAGACAAAAAGGATTTACTTCTACAGATTCTTGTCTGAACAGGCCTAAATGGCGCGTTTTGAACCAAAATCCACAGAAAAACGGCAGAGCAGGGCCTATTTTTAGCCAGAAACCGCCACTGGGTTAACCGTCCGGAGATATCGCCGTCGATTTCCTGCGCCGCTTGCTGCGTAAGCTATTCCACAGAATTGGACAATGGAGCAAATTCAGACCCCAAGGCAGCTTCTTTGACGAATGCCATTTCACGAGCGATGCCCGCTTCTTCGTCTGACAAGGCTGAAAATTTATGGTAGCATCATCAGGCTTTGTATTGAGGGATGCGGAGCATGACGGGGAACACCATATAACTTGAGTATCTGGTTGTGACAGGGATGGTTTGCGGACGAGCGACAGCGGGGTGCTCGCCGCGTGGCGAACGGCAAAAGGACGATGCTGAGGACATTTGAAAAGGCGGCGCTCGAAGCCGGCAGGGCCATCATCACGGTCCTGCGCGAAGGCTTCCCCGTCGCCATGAAGGCGGATGCAAGTCCGGTCACGGTCGCCGACGAGGAGGCCGAGCGCATCATCCTCGCGCATCTCGCCAGAGATTATCCCGAAATACCCGTCGTGGCGGAAGAATCGGTCGCCGCTGGCAAAGTGCCCGACATCGATGGCCGAGGCTTCTTCCTGGTCGACCCTCTCGACGGCACCCGTGAATTCGTCGACGGACGGCAGGAGTTCACCGTCAACATCGCCTATATCGAGAACGGCGCCCCGATTGCCGGCATCGTCTATGCGCCGGCGCTGGGGCTTGCCTTCTCCGGAGAACGCGGCCACGCCGAAAGGCTCGTCGTCATGGACGATTTCACGGTTGGCGCACGCAGCGCGATCACGGTGCGCGAACAGCCGGACGACAGGCTGGCGCTTGCAAGCCTTCGCCACAACAGCCCGGAGACTGGAAGCTTCCTCGCCGATCAAGCGATCTTCAAATGCACCAATATCGGCTCCTCGCTGAAATTCTGCCTGCTGGCCGAAGGCAAGGCCGACGTCTATCCGCGTTTCACCCGCACGATGGAATGGGACACCGCAGCCGGCGATGCGGTGCTGCGCGCAGCCGGCGGTTCGACGGTGACGCTGGACGGGACGCCACTGACCTACGGCAAAACGGGAACGGCCGCCGATTTCGACTTCGCCAACCCGAACTTCATCTCCTGGGGCGGCAGGAAACGCGTCCTCGAACCGGCGTAACCACCCGCGGGAATCGCTGAAGACCGGCAAGCGGCAAATCCTTTGCATCGCCGCCACGTGTTCAGGCCCGCCGCTACGATCCGCGGTCGACCTCATGCATGCGCACCCCAACTGAGCGAGCCGCCTCCCCTCAAAGCGTGCCACGATCCTATTTCTAGCTGTGAAGTGATTCGCGTTATCGGGCCTGATTGAGCGATTCGGGCTGCGAATTCATTGCCCTGCATCTTTTCAAGACGCCGCGCGCCATCAATCCTGCCTTGATTTTGTCACATTTCGGCACGGCTTCGACGATGATCGATATCTTCATCAGCAAAATTTCGCATCGTCTTTCGTTAAGAAATACGCTTAAGAGCCACGGCCCACGTGTCGAATCGGCACGTCGCCAGCCTGCGGCGAACCCCTCCAAAGGCCTAAAAACTTTGACAAAATTCCAATTATTAACGAAATATCATGAGCTTGCCTCAACTTAACGCAAATGCGAAAGATTTGCTGCGATGCGATATTTCTCTGGACACCATTACACAATTGTCGCATTTTTCCGTTTTAGTAGGGTTACCAAGACCTAAGTGCAGCCCTGGTGACAGGGTAAACCATTGATCGCCTTTTGCCGCCGCGCCCCCTCGAAGACAACAGAGTACGATCCTTGAGCATCACGGAACTAAACAACAGCATTTCGACAGAGTCCTTCCGGCCGAGCCGCCGCCAGCAGCCGAGCCTGAAGATCCAGACCCCTGTTATCCACAGCGATGCGCCGCAGGCGCCGTTGCTGGATCTGGTCCTGAAGCGGGCGTTCGACATTGTTTCGTCGTTGAGCGCCCTCCTCGTCCTCGCCCCTTTCCTTCTGTTCGTCGCCCTGCTGATCAAGATCGACAGCCCGGGGCCGGTGCTCTTCAAGCAGACCCGCTGGGGCAAGAACTGCAAGGCCATCAAGGTCTACAAGTTCCGTTCCATGCGCACCGACCTCTGCGACGTCTCCGGCGTTGCCCAGACGGTAATGAACGATCCGCGCGTCACGCGCATCGGCGCCATTCTGCGCCGTACGAATGTCGATGAGTTGCCGCAGTTGCTGAACGTGCTGCTGGGCCACATGTCGGTCGTCGGTCCGCGCTGCCATGCGATCGGCATGCGCGCCGGCGGCGTGCTCTACGAAGAACTCGTACCGGAATATCATCAGCGACATGCGATGCGTCCCGGCATGACGGGTCTTGCCCAGATGCGCGGCCTGCGCGGCCCGACCGATCGTCCGGCCAAGGCGCGTGCCCGCATCGCCAGCGATCTCTACTATGTCGGGAATTTCTCGATCTGGATGGATATGCGCATCGTTGCCGGAACCGTCGTGTCGGAGCTGACCCGCGGAAAAGGCTTTTAAAGCGCGTCGCGATCTTTCAGATCGGCTCCTCGCGCTTTCGGTCGTTGTTTTCACGCATGTCGCGCAAACCGATGCACACTTTGCGCGACATGCTGCCAAGCTTTAGCTTTGTGAGAAAGGACCGGCTGCCTCAGAGCAGCCGGTACCGGAATGCTCCGGCGACCGTCTGCATGCGGCTGACCGAATCGAGCTTGCACATCGCGCTCTTCAGATAACCCGCCACCGTATGCGACGAGAGATCGAGAATGATTGCGATCTCGTCGCTGCTCTTGCCGACAGCGCCGCTCGTCTTTTTAGACGCGCAAAGGACGCTGTAGCACTTTGAATTGCTGCGTGATTCCCTAAATCAATTCGTGGCAGGCATTCGATTTCGCGCCGGGTGAGCGTCTCCAACGGACCATCCTCCACGCCGCCGCTACGCGAAACCTTATCCAGAAGCTCCATGCAGCCGGAGAGCAGCGCCATCGCCTGCTCTCGCGTGGGCATAGGACAGCTGCCTGAAAAGGCGAAGGTGTATTGTTTCAGGTCAGCATCATGCTGCGCGAAGGCGAAGGTATTCTTCAGCCCGTGCATCTGAAAGAGCCTGTCGAGTTTGCGGTTTTCCTGATTGGCGGCGCTGCCCGCAAAAGACCCCTCCTCGCAGAAGACCGGCATGATCGCCCGCTTCATCGCGGTCACCAGTCTGCCGCAATAGAAGAGATCGGCAGCGTCATAAAAGCCGACAAGGCTTTGCAGCCAATTGCTGATCAACCGGTTTTCGGCGAAATCCGTGCGGTCGCCCCGCGGGAAAGCCGAGAGCAGATAGAAATCGAAGCCCACAAGCTTCGCCATCACCCCGAGCCGTTCCTTACCGTCGTTAAACGAAACCCCGACGCCATCGGCCTGCGAAGGCGAAAATGCAGCATCCTCAGCGCAGTCGCCGACTGCGCGTCCACGTCTTTTCATCTTTGTATCCTCGTATAGCCAGCTTCGGCTCAGCCTTGCTGCCGGCGGCGAAAAGTTCGGGTCGGGGCATCAGCAAAGACGGCTTCTTCGCCGCATCCCGAGGACACGAAGCCTCAAAAGCGCGAACTGGACCGATACAGCGGGACGAACGTAGACGACGTCTTGCGCTCATTCTTATGTTGCCGCACGTATCAGATCATCCCGGGAAATCAGCTAATATTTATTCCGCATGGCTCCCATGCAGGCGCTGCAAATTGACGTAGCAGCATGCCGCTGCCCGACGTCACCAGCCGGGCGGGCGTCTAAATTTGTTATCAAAGTCTTACGATGGGTTTAGGCAATTTTTAAATGTGGCAGGCTAGAGTGGGGTTCGTGGTCTTGCGTTGTGTAGAGAGTCCAATGACCGAAATGATACGTCCCCGAGTAAAATATGTCATCGGCCCCGATGGCAGCCCCCTGACGATCGCGGATCTTCCGCCGCCCAATACGCGGCGCTGGGTGATTCGCCGGAAGGCAGAGGTTGTCGCGGCTGTTCGCGGTGGCTTGTTGAGCTTGGAAGAGGCCTGCGAGCGTTACACGCTCACGGTCGAAGAATTCCTCTCCTGGCAGTCGTCGATCAACAGCCACGGTCTTGCCGGCCTGCGCACCACGCGCATCCAGCAATATCGTCACTGATCACACCCCAGCATTGACGACATTTATTTCGGGCCGGACGCATCTCCCGTTAGGGAATGAAGAAGGCCCGAAATCATTGACGAGGCTGCGTAGCACCAAAGGCCCGGCTGCGTGAATGCATCCGCCAGCCCCGTCGTCTTCGCCGCCGCAATGACGATCGCGACCAGCAGCACATCCATCATCGACCACTTGGACAGATGCGGTACGACGCGACGATAGAACAGGCTGCCGGCCCCACCGCCGGCGGCCGTCGCTTCCGCGGTGATCCCCATCGCCTCCACGGTGATGCCGACCATCTTCAGAAACGGGAGCAGGATCGAAACCAGGGCGACGATTGCCGCCAGCAGCCCGTCCCCGCCTTGCCATAGCGAGACGATGATTTCGATCAGCGACGGCGTCTTGTCGAAAAAATACAGCGTCTCGAAACGGACCAGCGGCAAGACGAGACCGAGCGCCAGGAAGAACGGCGCGGCCACGAGAAGCACGGGGCGAGCCATCGAAAGCGCACTCATTGCCCTGAATCTCTTATCGATCCGACATTTTGCATGAACACTCTGTCTCCTGCCTGTATTGCCTCTACGGCTTGGCACGACCGCGCTGCCATGTCACGGTCCGCTAAGACAATATCCGTTACGAGGAAAGACAATGGACATTCGAAGTGAGGAAGGCGCCTCCGGCGGCCGCTATGCGGCCGAGGTCGAAGGGCACGAGGCGGAGATGACCTATTCACGCACATCGCCGAAGCTCGTCATCATCGATCACACGGCCGTTCCCGATGCGCTGCGCGGAAAAGGTGTCGGCCAGGCACTGGCGCTCCACGCCGTGGAGGCAGCCCGCACCGGCGGCTGGAAGATCATCCCGCTCTGCCCTTTCTTCAAGGCGCAGGCGCAACGCCATACGGAATGGAAGGATGTCGTGAATTAATGCATGTCGCCCAAAAACGCACAGCGCGTTTTGGGACAGGACATGCATAAGACAAATCGTCCCCGCGGGGGACGAATCTCGTTTCCCATGGGAGCGACGCATAAGGCAAACACCAAAAGCCATGTATAACGGACAGCGCGCCCATCATACATGGCTTCTCAGTGGCGATCCCAGGGCGCCAAAGCCGGCACCCAGCCGTTTCTGTTACGCCCTTGCTCTGGCGCCGCCGTCACGCTCTTCCAGCGCTGTGGCCCTTGCATATTCCGCCTGCATCTCCTCGAGCGCCATTTCCAGCGTCTCTTCCTGCATCTTCAGTTCCTTGATCGAAACCTGCAGGTTGTCGGCCCGCTGACGCGCGGCCTTGGCGAAGGTCGGATAAGCAAAGTGATTCGGGTCGGAAATACCGGACTTCTTTTCCTCGACAACGATCTGGCTCTCCAGATCCTTCGTCATCCGTTCGAATTCGGACATCATCATCTGCAACTGCTGCAACTGACGTCGTTTTTCGTTCACCTGAAATTCCTTCAGGCGAACGAGACTTTCTCGCGACTTCATACGCATTACTCCCGTGATGCGAGACCCCGGCTCAACTTGAAACCGCCCTGCGCGCCGCTTTGACACGGTTTGCTAAAAAATTTCCTGCGATATTAACAAATACCTACCGCTGGTAACCTTTCGTTTACGGGCATCGTTAATGATAGGCCCGATGATTTAAGGGTCGGTAAATGCCGCGGCATTAAGTTCGAACCTTTTCATTGGCGAGTCGGATGAATCACTTAGCGCTGTTTCCTAATGTTAAAGTTGAGGAACACCTTTTTGAGATTCCTATTGGAAAACAGAGAAATGGAAAAATTGTTTAATAAATTCGATACTCCTTGCCAGAGTGAATTAGAATTTGTTAACCATTTCGTGGCAGCTTTCAAATCACGTAGCGTGTTCGGTATCGTGTAGGGGGCCAGACCACCTTTCGGCGGCGGTAAAGGGGATAATTATGCGGGTACTTCTAATCGAGGATGACAGCGCGACGGCGCAGAGCATCGAGTTGATGCTGAAATCAGAGAGTTTTAATGTTTATACCACCGATCTCGGTGAAGAAGGCGTCGATCTGGGCAAGCTGTATGATTATGACATCATCCTTCTCGATCTGAACCTGCCCGACATGTCCGGATATGAAGTGCTTCGCACTCTTCGGCTGTCCAAGGTCAAGACACCGATCCTCATCCTGTCGGGCATGGCCGGCATCGAAGACAAGGTTCGCGGCCTCGGTTTCGGCGCTGACGACTACATGACCAAGCCGTTCCATAAGGACGAGCTCGTCGCCCGCATCCACGCCATCGTCCGTCGCTCCAAGGGCCACGCCCAATCGGTCATCATGACCGGCGAACTGATCGTCAACCTCGATGCCAAGACGGTCGAAGTCGGGGGCCAGCGCGTCCACCTGACGGGCAAGGAATATCAGATGCTGGAGCTGCTTTCGCTCCGCAAGGGCACCACCCTCACCAAGGAAATGTTCCTGAACCACCTCTACGGCGGCATGGACGAACCGGAACTGAAGATCATCGACGTCTTCATCTGCAAGCTCCGCAAGAAGCTCGCCAACGCTGCAGGCGGCGCCAACTACATCGAGACCGTCTGGGGCCGTGGTTACGTTCTTCGCGAGCCGGATGGTGCCGAATACGCCGAAACCGCCTGATATTTTTTTCCGATCCCCCTTGTCGGACAAACGAAGATCCCGCCTTTTCGGCGGGATTTTTCGTTTCTGCCTGCGGGCAATAAGAACCCACCCTCACAACACATGACCTCAGGCCGGATCGGCCTGAGATGCTCTGTCATTTCGATCTAGAGCATGTCTCGCAAAAGTGTGCAGCGGTTTTGCGATAAAGACATGCGGAAAAGCAAAGACCTAAAGCGTGGCAAGCGAATCTGAAAGATCGCGACGCTTTAGGAAATAGCGTAGGGCGGCTGAAACCGCTTGCACTCGGCATCATGCGCCAGTGATGCCGATATCGGCGAAAAGAGATCTGCCGGTCAGGCGGCGATCGCGCGGTTTCCGAAAACGGCGGTCAGGATCTTACGATCGAACGGCTTCAGCAGGAAGTCGGTAGCACCGGCCCGTTTGCCCGCCATCAGTTTCTTCAGATCCGCCTCGACGACGCAATAATAAATCTTGACCTCTTTGCCGCCTTCCATGGCACGGATGGCGGCGATGAGGTCGAGGGCGCCTTCCATGCCGGAATCGACGATCAGATATTCCGGCAGCTCCGCCTGGCAGCGCTGCAGCGCTTCGCCGGCGTTGGAGGCTTCGCTGACGAGAAAGTCGAGTTCGGAGAGAATGCGCTTGCCGACCTTACGGACGATGTCCGAATTATCGGTGATCATGAACCTTTGCATGGCCGCTCCTTTGCCCCCGCATTCGTCGCAGCAAGAGGCCTCTTACAACCCTGGAGAATAGGTCCATCAGGCTAACGAATCGTTACCGGACGGAGCGCCGACGCACGTCTGCGCTCCGAAATCAGGCTGCCGCAGCCACTGCCGTGAACACCAGTTCGTCGGCGCTGGCGCTGTGATCAAGCGTCATTCCGCACTCCTGCGCCAGAAGCACGGTGTAATAGGGCTGGATCGAATGGGCATCGATCGCCTCCTCGATCGTGCCGGTCGATATCTCGACGAATTTCGGCGGCAAGCGCATCAACTTGCCTTTGGACGTGAGCTTGAACTTGGCATCGAACTCGGGATTTTCGAGCGTTACCTCAAGCACGCCGCCGCGCGGAATGGCGGAATAGGCAACGAGGAAGAGGTTGAGCAGCAGCTTGACACGGTTCTTGGCGACGATCGCGCGCGGTCCGTTCCAGATCACCTCGGTCTTCTTCTCGGCGACGGCGAAATCCTTGGCTGCACGCTCGGCCTCGCCAGTGTCGATCGATGCGCCGACGGAACCCGACGCGCCGAAAGCGAGACGTGCGAATTTCAGGCGGACGGAAGCGTTGAGCGCGCTGGTGCGGATCAGGTCCATCGCGTCGGCATCGGCGCCGCCCTCATCCAGGAGTTCCAGCCCGTTGTTGATCGCGCCGACGGGCGAGATGACATCGTGGCAAACTCGGCTGCAAAGAAGCGCGGCCAGATCTGGGCCGGACAGGGTGAGATTGGGGTTCTTGGACATCATTGTCTCCTGATGGGCGGCAATTTCATTGCGCCCGGAATATGCTTCATCAAAATTGCGCGAAGTTTGCGATCGTACTCGATGCCATAATGACACCATATTTGGTAAACCGATTGTTAAGATCATCGGCGCAAAATGCACCAATCGCCGCGAGCGGTTGCCCGCTCCTAGCCAAACGACGAACGGATGACACCATGCGCCCTCGATTTCCGCACCGATTCATCGGCTTCTGCAGGTTACTTTCGGCCCTCATCTTCTCCTCGCTGATGGTTGCCGGGCCGGCTGCCGCCCAGGACAACGGCCAGTACACGATGCAGGAAATCGTCGACGCCGGCCACTCCTTCTTCGGCTCCGCCAGCGGCGGACTTGCCAAAGTGGTCGAGAGTGCCTTCCAGAAATATGGCCTGCCGAACGGCTATATCCTCGGACAGGAAGGCGGCGGCGCCTTCATCGCCGGCCTTACCTATGGTGAAGGCCAATTGAACACCAAGAACGCCGGCGAACATAATCTCTACTGGCAGGGACCCTCGCTGGGCCTCGATTACGGTGGCCAAGGCTCGCGCGTGATGATGCTGGTCTACGACCTGCCTTCCGTCAACGGCATCTATGCCCGCTTCGGCGGCGTCAGCGGCTCGGCATATGTGATCGCCGGCTTCGGCATGACGCTGCTCAAGAACAACGACGTGCTGGTCGTGCCGATCCGCACCGGCGTCGGCGCCCGCCTCGGCGTCAATGTCGGCTATCTCAAAATCACCCAGGCGCCGACCTGGAACCCCTTCTGAGGCCTCAAGGCCGCTGGAATCTGCCGCCGTCCCCACCGGCGGCCTTGCCATGCGCGTCACGCGTGCTTAATCATCGCGGCTGACCTCGTATCAACCTTCTTACCGATGGCCGCGCCGTGATCGAATATGCTCTCTTGTTCGGATTGGGCTTCCTGACCGCGGCCTTTCTCGTCTTTCTGGTCTCGCCCGCCGTTCACCGCCGCATCGTCTGGTATACGGAGAACAGGCTGAAAGCGACGATGCCGCTGAGCCCGCAGGAGGTTCGCGCCCAGAAGGATATGGTGCGCGCGCTCTATGCCGCCGAAAACGCCCGCACCGCCCAGGACCTTCTGCGTGAGCGCGAGAAATCCCTGTCACTCCAGCTTCGCCACGACGCCCTCGCCGTCGACGCCGGCAGGTTTGCCGCCGAGATCGGCGAATTGCAGGCCCAGATCGGCGAGATGCATGTCGAGGCGGCCGACCAGCGCTCGCATCTTCGCAAGGACGAGAACTATATCAGCCAGTTGAAGACCAATCTGCATATTGCCGAGCAGTCCGCTGCCAATAAGGAGAGCGAACTGACGACGATGAGGACGCGGCTGGGCAAACTCGGTGAACAGGCCGATGGGCTGAGGATAGACCTGGCCGCGCGCGAGACCGAGGCGGAGAGCCTGAAATTCCGCGTCAACGCGCTACGCGACGAACGCGACACGCTGCGCCAGGACGTCAGCCTGCTGCAGAAGCGCGCCAAGGATGCCGAACAGAAACTGACGCAGCAGCAGCATATGGTGATCCGCCTGGAGGACAAGGCCGCGCGCGAGAGCGCTTCCGCCACCGAAAAGGAAAACCTGGTCGCTCGTCGCCAGCAGGAGATCGCCAAGTTGAAGGAGCAGTTGAAGGCCGCCAACACCGAGATCCGCAAGGTCAACCGGGTGCTGCGCGACGCCGGCCTTGCCGGGTTGGTCGCGGAGCTGCCGGCGGAAATGACGGCCGAAGACACGACCACATCCACGTTCGACACCGCCATGATCACGGCTGAGATCGGCGAGGATGTCCGCAAGCGCAGCGCCGCCCTTGCCGAGCGCCTGCAAAAGGCAAAGGCCGTAACCGGACGCGACGGTGCGATCCGCGAGGAGATCGCCTCGATCGCCGCCAATATGGTGGCGCTGACCGCACTCAGCGAGGGTCCCGCCTCACCGATCCGCACGCTGCTCGTCGAAGCTGCGGAAAAGAACGCGAACGATCGTGTCAGCCTTGCCGACAGGGCAGCCGCGATCATCGCCGATCCCCCGCGCGCGCCATAGGACGCCCGGCGCGCCAACATGTTTGAATTGACGCAGAACCTGAAAATCGATTCCGATGAAAGGATGTGCGTTAGACCCGGCCCATCGCCGAGGCCATGGAAAACAACGCGATCCCCGTCGCCGTCGCGGCATTGAGGCTGTCGAGTTCCTCCGACTGCGGAATGCGCGCGCTCTGGAACCGCGCAAGCAGCGCCTCCGGCAACCCCTCGCCTTCAGTGCCGACGACGAGCGCCATGCGCGTCGAGGCGGGAATGGCGCGGATATCGGTCTTGCCGTGCGGAGAAAGCGTCCAGATGGCAAAGCCCCGTTCGGCAAGCGCCACGAGTACATCCAGCGCCTTGCCGCCGCGACGGTGCGGAACGCTCAGCACAGAACCGACCGAGACACGCAACGCCTTGCGGTAGAGCGGATCACAGGAGGTTTCGTCGAGCAGCACTGCATCCGCACGGAAGGCGGCCGCATTGCGGAACATCGAGCCGGCATTGTCGTGATTGGAAATGCCGCAGCCGACGAGCACCAGCGCCCGTTCCGGCAGCGCATCGAGAAGTGCCGCCTCGCCGCGGTCCTGTCGCCTCCCGAGCGCGAGAACGCCGCGATGCAGATGGAAACCGACAACGCCGTCGAGCACATCGGCCCCGGCGACATAGACCGGCACATCGGCCGGAAACCGCTCCAGGATCGGCAGGACGCCCTCGACGCGGTTGCGCAGCAGCAGGATCTTCTCGGCGAAAAAGCCGCGGCCTGCCGCATGCGCCTCGGCCAGCATGCGCAGCACGACCGTGCCTTCGGCGATGAAGCGGTTCTCTCGGCCTGTCAGGTCGCGCTCGCGGATCTCGCGGAATTCAGCGACGCGCGGATCGTCGGCGCTGTCGATGTCGATCGGGACGGCGGCCATGCCGGCCTCAATTGCCCGTAACAGTGACGTCGGCGACGGTGCGGCCGGTCCTGAGATCGTAAACCAGCGCCTTATTCTTGCCCTCGGCCGTTTCGCCGTAGAACAGGATCTGCCCGGCCGAAAACGAGGTGGACTGCACCTTGAAGCCGAGCGGCAAGGAAACGGTCGCCGCAAGCGGCGCATCCGAGGGCACGCCGGAGGCGGCAACAGCCGACGCCGTCTCCTTCGGTTCGCTGTGCATCACCTTGTAGACAACCGCGCCGAAGACCGCCATAAGGCTCACGAACATGATGGCGCCGGAAACGATCTGCAGGCGGACCATCTTGCGCCGGACACTTTCCATCGCCGGATCAAGGGGCTTCTCTTCCTGGTCGTCTGGCTCGATTGCTGTCATCTGTGCGTCCCGTTCTAAAAAAATACGTCGGAGAAGAAGCGTCTTGAGCGACCCCTTTAAACAAGCAGCCGGCAATAGAAAAGTCCTGACCGCCGATGAAAGCGCCGAAGGCCGGCTGGACGCCTGGCTGACGGCGCAGGTGGGCGAGGAATTTTCGCGCAGCCGCATCAAGGCGCTGATCAAGGACGGCCAGGTTTTTCTGCGCGGCGAACCCGTCACCGACCCGCAGCGCAAGGTGCGCACCGGCGATAGTTTCGAACTCACGCTGCCCGAGCCGGAAGACCCGACGCCGCAGGGCGAGGACATCCCGCTCGATATCCTCCATGAGGATGACGACGTCATCGTCATCTCCAAGCCTTCCGGTCTCGTCGTCCATCCCGGCGCCGGCAACTGGACAGGGACGCTGGTCAACGCGCTGATCCACCATTGCAGCAATACGCTGTCCGGTATCGGCGGCGTGCGCCGCCCCGGCATCGTCCACCGTCTCGACAAGGACACGACAGGCGTCATGGTCGTCGCCAAGAACGACATTGCCCATCGCCACCTGTCGCTGCAATTTGCCGACCATGGCCGCACCATGCCGCTGGAGCGGGCCTATCAGGCAGTCGTCTGGGGCCGGCCCCGCTCACTGTCGGGCATGGTCGATGCCCCGCTTGGCCGCGCCACCGGCGACCGCACGCGCCGTGCCGTCAAGCGCCCCGACAGTCAGGACGCCGACGAGGCGATCACGCATTACCAGGTGGTCGAGCGCTTCCATGAGAAGCCGGATGCGACCGCGTTCGCCTCGCTGGTCGAGTGCCGCCTCGAAACCGGCCGCACCCATCAGATCCGTGTCCATATGGCCCATATCGGCCATCCGCTGCTCGGCGACACGGTTTACGGCGCCGGCTTCAAGACCAAGGCCAATCTCCTGCCCGAAGAGATCCGCAAGATCGTCAACGGTTTCGGCCGCCAGGCGCTGCATGCCTTCATGCTGCAGTTCGAGCATCCCCGCACCGGCGAAATCATGCATTTTGAGGTGCCGCTGCCGGATGATATGGTCGAACTGGTCGAAGCGCTGCGGCGATAAAGCCGGGCTCCGAATGCCGCCTGCCCAACTCACACCTGCGTGAGCGGCACCTTGAACCGCCGTTTCGCCACACTTATCTGTATGTTGACTTAGTGCGGGCTCGGAGAGAGCCGCACGTCCCGGTTCGCTTTTTTTAACGCGACGATGCGTTTCCATCGGGAACCGGAATTCACTTTAGGAGGGTGCACTATGGCCCGAAATACCTTGCCGTCCATTACCGCCGGTGAAGCCGGTCTCAATCGTTACCTCGACGAAATCCGCAAGTTTCCGATGCTGGAGCCGCAGCAGGAATACATGCTCGCCAAGCGTTATGCCGAGCATGGTGACCGCGATGCCGCCCACAAGCTCGTCACCAGCCATCTTCGCCTCGTCGCGAAGATCGCGATGGGTTATCGCGGCTACGGCCTGCCGATCGGCGAAGTCGTCTCCGAAGGCAATGTCGGACTGATGCAGGCCGTCAAGAAATTCGATGCCGAGCGCGGCTTCCGCCTCGCCACCTACGCCATGTGGTGGATCAAGGCCTCGATCCAGGAATATATCCTGCGTTCGTGGTCGCTGGTGAAGATGGGCACGACCGCCAACCAGAAGCGCCTGTTCTTCAACCTGCGCCGGCTGAAAGGCCGCATCCAGGCAATCGATGACGGCGACCTGAAGCCGGAGCACGTCTCGGAGATCGCCACCAAGCTGAAGGTCTCGGAGGAGGAGGTCATTTCGATGAACCGCCGCCTCTCCGGCGACGCCTCGCTGAACGCGCCGATCAAGGCGGCCGAAGGTGACGGCGGTCAATGGCAGGATTGGCTGGTGGACGACCATGACAGCCAGGAAGACGTGCTGATCGAACAGGATGAGCTCGACACCCGCCGGCGCATGCTGGCGAAAGCGATGAGCGTGCTGAACGAGCGCGAACGCCGCATCTTCGAGGCTCGCCGCCTCGCTGAAGATCCAGTGACACTGGAAGACCTTTCGACCGAATTCGACATCAGTCGCGAACGCGTTCGCCAGATCGAGGTCCGCGCCTTCGAAAAGGTGCAGGACGCGGTTCGCAAGGAAGCCCTGGAACGGGCCAAGGCCGTCCGCGTCGTTGAAGCCACGGCATAACCTGCCGCGTGATACAATTGAAGAAGGCGGGTCCTTGCGGCCCGCCTTTTCTTTTTCATTCATCTCTGTCCGCAGCCTCAGCACCCCATCAAGATCTGGGAGCGCTGGCATTGCGTAAACACCTCATTGGCTCGTCGACACATCTCCGAGCGCGGTCCATTCCTTGATCGCAGTATTGAAGGCGTCCGTTCCCGTACCGCCCTTTTCCATCGTCAGCAGCGCGCGGCGGCCGTTGCGGTAGGTGATCGGAATATCGATCCAGTTGCGGGTCGACATCAGGTCGAGATTGGCCTTGCGCGCATCAGGGTAGTCGTTGAGCGCGATCATATGGAAATCGTCGGTGATCTTGGCCGGAACCGCGATCAGCGCATCGCCGCGGTCCTGTTCCGTGCGCTTCATCGAGATGCGCTGGACACTGTCGATGCTGCCGCCTTCGAAATTCGGCGGCACCGAGAAGACGATCTCGACGAGATGGCTTGCCGGCAGCGACGGATCGGAATTGCGTTTGAAGGTGACGAGAGCCGAGAGATTGCGCTCAGGAACCGTGACATTGCCCTGCACCGTCGCCTCCTGCCGGCCGCCCTGGCCGGCCTCGTGCTGCACGCTCCAGACGACCGATCCCTCGATCGCCGTCGGCGAGCTCTGGCCGATGCGCTCCTCATAGAGGAACATCTTTTGCGACGAACCGACGGGCGCGGCCTGCGGCGGCGATGCCGCCGCACCGTTCGGCGTCGGCGTGGCGGCGGGTGCCGCATCACCCTGCGCGCTGGCAGGCGGCGTATCGGCTGCCGCGACATTCTGTTCGGCCACCGATTTTCCTTCCGCGGTCGGCGTTCCCGGCACGGTCGCCGGTCCGCTATCGACCTCAGTTCCATCAGTCAGCAGCCGCTGGGTGAATTTCGAATTGGCCGCAGCGCCGTCATTGTTCATTGACGCTACCTGCGGGTTCGGCTGTGCCGGCGTCGCTGGAGTATTCTGCGCTCCTGGTGCGGTCGGCTGGGCTGGCGTCACCGCGCCCGGCTGGGCAGGCGTCGACGAACCGTCCGGCGGCGTTGCCGCCTCGTTCCTGGTCGCCTGCGACGGTGCCGAGCTGACGAGCCCGTCGACCATCGCCACCAATGCCTCTCTGTTCGTCCAGCCTGCATAGGCGCCGCCACCAATCAGGATGAGTGCGAAGATGAGCGTGATCACGGTGCCGATGCCGAAGCGGCGGCGCTTCGGTTCCATACGGAAGCTCTTGCCCTGCAGCTTGGAGGCGACAATCTGATCGATATCCATCGACGGATTGGCGTCATCGTCGTCAGCGGCGACCGAGCCGCGGCGGTCGTAGCCGCGCAGCGCTTTCGCTTCTCGCCAGTCCTCGCTCGGCGCGCCGCTAGCGGGCGCCGGCTTGCCGTTGTGCACTTCCGCGAAAATATCGACATCGTCGAAATGAGAGGCAACCGGTGTCTTCTTACCGCTGTCGGCCTCGATCGGCGGCAGATCGTCGAAGGCGGCCGTCTCCCAGGAAAAACTTTCCTTGGCGGCCGGCATGATGGCGGCGGGTGCCACTTTTTCGAGGCTCGATATCACCTCCTCGAAGGCGCGCGCCGAGGCATCGGCGGTAATCGGCGCCGGCGCCGTCTCCGAATATTGCCGGAGTTCCTCTTCCGCCCATTCGGTCTCCGCATCCTTGGGCGCCGGAGCCGGCGTTTCGGCAACGGGCTCGGTCCAGACGGGGTCGAAATGCGCCGCAGCTTCGGCCTGCAACGGCTCCTCGCGGCTGTGCTCGACGAACTCCTGCGGACGATCGAAATCGGCGACCGGCTCTACAAGGCGGTTGGATGCATGATCTATGCCGCGGGTGATCGGCTGCAACGGCTCGACGGGCTCGTAAGCCTCCTCGGCCTCCGGCTCCTCGCTTTCCACCGCCGCCGGTTCGGCCGCGATCTCGTCGGCTTCCAGGGCATGCTGCCCGTCGGCACGGTCTTCGTCGGCTTGCTCGCTGCGATGCGCGGCAGGCGGCTCCCAGCCGCCATGTTCGGCCGGCACGTCTTCAGCAGCGACGTCGCGCGCCTCGCTGGCATGCCATTCCTCGGCCGGCGCTTCCTCCTCATGCGAGGGATGCCAGTATGTTTCGGCCGGACCGGATGTCTCCGGCGAAACCGGTGTCTCGGCGGAAACAGGGGTTTCCGCGGGAGCGGCTGTTTCAGGGGAAACGAGTGTTTCCTGGGAAAGAGGTTCCTCGGCAGCGACCTCTTCCTCAGCCTGCTGCGGTGCGGCGGCTTCCACGTGATCGGGCTCGTCGGCGGCCTCGGCCGCCTGCGGTTCCGCATAGGCTTCGTATGCCGGTTCCTCGACTGCCGTCTCCGGCGCCGGTTCGCTTTCGTCGTGAACCGCTTGCTCTTCGAAGGATTCCGACGCGGTGACGGCTGCAACCGGCTCGTCGAGCGGCATCGCCTCGGAGTGTTCGCCTTCCACTTCGCGGATGGCAGCCTCGAGCTTTTCGAGCTGGCGTTGCAGCATGGCTTCCGGCGGACGCGGCTTCATGTTCTCGAGCTGCCGCTGCACTGCGCCGCGGGCACGTTCGTAGACCTTCACCCGCATCTCGGGGGTATTTTCAGCCAGGCCGTCGACGGCCCGCCGAATGACTGCAATAAAATCCGCCATCAGTACTTTCTCAAGAAGTCCGGTACTCTACCGAACCATCCTCCACAGTGACCCGTGAGCTTAATCCTCAAACGGATCGGTCACAAGTATCGTGTCATCCCGCTCCGGGCTGGTGGAAAGGAGCGCGACGGGTGCCCCGATCAGCTCTTCGACCTGGCGAACATATTTGATCGCCTGTGCCGGCAGATCCGCCCAACTGCGGGCGCCGACGGTCGATTCCTTCCATCCCTCCAGGGTGACGTAGATCGGTTCGACCCTAGCTTGCGCTCCCTGGCTTGCGGGAAGATGATCAATCTGTTCGCCGTCGAGCATATAGCCGACGCAGATCTTCAATTCCTCGAGACCGTCGAGCACGTCGAGCTTGGTGAGCGCGATGCCCGTGATGCCGTTGGTAGCGACTGACTGGCGCACAAGTGCCGCGTCGAACCAGCCGCAGCGGCGCTTACGCCCCGTCACAGTACCGAACTCATGCCCCTTCTCGCCCAGGAACTGGCCAATTTCGTCGGTGAGCTCGGTCGGGAACGGGCCTTCGCCGACGCGCGTCGTATAGGCCTTGGTGATGCCGAGAATGTAACCGAGCGAGCCGGGCCCCATGCCGGAACCGGCTGCCGCCTGGCCGGCCACCGTGTTCGAGGAGGTCACGAAGGGATAGGTGCCGTGATCGATATCGAGCAGGCTGCCCTGCGCGCCTTCAAAGAGGATGCGAGCACCCTTGCGGCGCTCCTTGTCGAGGAAGAGCCAGACCGTATCACGGAAAGGCAGCACCCGATCGGCGATCGAGGTCAGCTCGTCCATGATCGTCTGGTGGCTGACTTCGGCAACGCCGAGGCCGCGGCGAAGCGCATTGTGATGCGTCAGAATACGGTCGACCTTGCCGGAAAGACTCTCGATATCGGCAAGATCCATGACGCGGATGGCGCGGCGGCCGACCTTGTCTTCATAGGCCGGGCCGATGCCGCGGCGCGTCGTGCCGATCTTGGTGCCGCTGTTCGACGCCGCATCCTCGCGCATCGCGTCGAGCTCGCGATGCAGCGAAAGAATGAGCGTCGCATTGTCTGCAATGCGCAGATTGTCAGGCGTGACCGTCACGCCCTGTGCCTCCAGCCGGCCGATCTCGGCGATCAGCGCATGCGGATCGACGACGACGCCGTTGCCGATGACGGCCATCTTGCCCGGGCGCACGACGCCGGACGGCAGCAGCGAGAGCTTATAGCTCGTGCCGTCGATGACGAGCGTATGGCCGGCATTGTGTCCGCCCTGATAGCGCACGACAATATCCGCACGCTCCGAAAGCCAGTCGACAATCTTGCCCTTGCCTTCGTCACCCCATTGCGAACCGACCACGACTACGTTCGTCATCCAACTCTTCCTGTTACCGGCGCGGAACCGCGCACCTGCTCAAACCCGCGCATCTATAAAGCTTTGTTTTTTGGAAAGCGACCCTGTTGTCACAGCAGATTGGGCTTTTTACGTGACAAATCAGCAGCCGGCAGGCTATTTCCCGTCACAAAACGCCGCGCTCGGCGATCGCGGAAAGACGGGAAGAACGCTCTTGCAAGCCACGGCCTATATTTGCCTCGTTATCGCCACCCTCTGCTGGGGCGGCAACTCCGTCGCCGGCAAGCTCGCGCTCGGGCATATCAGCCCGATGATGCTAACCTTCCTGCGCTGGTTCCTTGCCGTCGCGATGATCGCCGCAATTTCGCTACCGCAACTGCGGAAGGACTGGCCGGTGGTGAGGAAGAACCTGCCGCTGCTCCTCTTCTACGGCGTCATCGGCTACACCCTTTTCAACGCTATGCTTTATTCGGCCGTGCAATATACGACGGCGATCAACGTCGCCATCGAGCAGGCCGGCATCCCGATGCTGATCTTCCTGCTGAATTTCATGTTCTTCCGTACCGGCATCTCGCTGGCGCAATGTCTCGGTTTCGGCATGACGCTGATCGGCGTCGCTCTGACCGCCGCGCATGGCGACCTCGCAACGCTGCTGCAACTCAGCCTCAACCGCGGCGACGGGCTCATGCTGATAGCCATTGCCGCCTATTCCGTTTACACGATCTTCCTGCGCTGGAAGCCGCCGCTCGACTGGCGCACGCTGATGGCGGTCCCGGCGCTCGGCGCCATGCTGACCTCGCTGCCGCTGCTCCTCTGGGAGGCCGGCCGGGGTGCCGCGCAGTGGCCGGACCAGGCCGGCTGGGTCATCACTCTCTACACGGCGATCTTCCCCTCGCTGGTGGCACAGATCCTCTATATCAAGGGCGTCGTCGCAATCGGCGCCAACCGCGCCGGCCTCTTCATCAATCTCGTGCCAGTGTTCGGAACGCTGCTCTCCGTCGCCCTGATCGGCGAGCAGCTGCAGTCTTTCCATGTAATCGCACTGGTACTGACCTTGGGCGGCATTGCCATCGCCGAAAAGGGCCGTCCCAAAGCTTCGTCGCCGACCGTGCCCGCCTCACCCGTGGATTAAAGCCTTCCCGGTCGGGAAAAGGCTTTAACCAAGCTCCAGCGTCGTCACGCCGAAGACGTGCTTCAGCGGAATGGCCGGCGCCGACCCGCGATACATGCGTGTCGTCTCGAACACCGGTTGAAGACCGATGCCTTCGGCAAGCGCGACCGCCTCGTGGTTCTCTGCGGGAATATCGATGAAGACCGCGGCCCCCTTCGCCTCGGGGATCAATTCGGCAAGCAACGCCGCGGCGCTGTCGGCATCATTGGCAAAGAGCGGGCCGACCTTGTAGCCCTCGTAGCAGCGGCGGATCGTGGCGTAACCGCGGATCTTGCCGCTCTTGCGCACCACCGCCGAACGGCGGCCCCTGCGGCCGGTGCACCAGGAGGTGAGGAAGGCATCCCGCGGCTGCGGAAAGATCGCCGAATCATAGCGCTGCAGGCCTTCGAGGCGTGAATCCAGCACCGGCTGCGCGACAAGCGTCGAGACCGGCAAGGAGGTGGCGACGCCGCCGTAGCGAATGGTGGAATAGGCTGGCTCGAAGCCGGCCTTGCGGTAGTTGTCCTGCTGTGCGGCGACGCCGTCGAGACCGATCGTGCGGTCTCCCGCGCTGGCAATGCCCGTCTCCCAGATCGCCTTGCCATAACCCTTGCCGCGAAAATCAGGATGGACGATGTAAAGGCCCAGGAAGGCGAAACTCTCACCATATTTGACGACCGAGATCGAACCGACGGGGACTTCGCCGATGGAGCCGACGAAAAATCCTGACGGATCGGCCTCGAGGAATGCAAGCGAATCGTCGAGGCCAGGGTTCCAGCCTTCCTGACGCGCCCATTCGAGCACGAGTTCCAGTTCGCCGGGCCGCATCGAACGAACGGCAAATTCCGAATTCATGCGACTTTCCTAGATTAAATGTCCCGCAAGTCCATCCCGGCAACGGCAAAGCAATTGTCGGGCCCCAGCTCCCGATTGCACCTGCGAACGATGGAGAGCCGCGCTCATGGACTTGACGACGCGTATAATCATTTTTCGATGCAATACAGAAAGCTTCGTTTCCGCATTACCATGAAACAATGCCGTTGCAAGCTCAAGAAAATTACTTGCACGCCAATTATCTTCCTGCGGATGCGAATAAAAAGCCGCGCCGAAAAGAGACCGCCTGCGAATTTGAAAGACGAGAGAAGCGTTCGTCCAAAATCACCTCCGCGACGCGGCAAAAACCGGGAGCGATGACAGTCGCCAGCGGACGGGTCGCCGGCCGTTCAGTTGCCCATCGCGGTCTTCTGCTTTTCGATTCGGCTCGTCATCGATGAGAACAGACGATCTGTCTCCGCCGCCGGTGCGGGATAACCGAACGCATAGCCCTGCAGGCCGTCGCAGCCGAGTTGCGCCAGCACGACGGCATGCGCCTCGGTCTCGATGCCCTCGGCGATCACCTCGACATCGAGTGCCTTGGCGATTTCCACGATCGAACCCACCACGCGCCGCTGTTCGGCCGAGCTGACGACCTCGGTGACGAGTTGCCGGTCGATCTTCAGCCGTTTCGGCCGCAGCTTGACGAGACCGATGAGCGAGGCATGACCGGATCCGAAGTCGTCAATCTCGATGTCGATGCCCATCTGCTTGATACCGCCGATATGATCGAGCAGTTTTTCGTCGCTGTCGTCGAGGAAAATCGTTTCGACCAGTTCGAAGACGATCACGCCGGGCGGGATATCGAGCTTCCTCAGCTTGTCGAGCAGTGCCGGATCGGCAAGCCGCGACGCCGAGATATTGACGGCGATGCGCGGAACCGCAAGGCCGCGCAACAGCCAGAACAGCCGGTCTTCGAGAACGCTTTTGAGGATCGCCGCGTCGATCTCCGCCGCAAGTCCGTGCTCATCGGCAATCTTCAGGAATACCCCCGGAGCGAGCACGCCCTTCTCCGGATGTTTCCAGCGCGCCAGCGCCTCGAAGCCGATGACCTCCCGCGTCCGGGCGTCGAGCTGCAGCTGATAATAGGGAAGGATCTCACCGCGCTCCAGCCCAAGCTTCAACTCTTCGGCGAGGCGACGCTTGGAGCGCAGATCCTCCTGCAATTGCCGCGTGAAGAATTCGACGCGGTTGCGCCCGAGCTTCTTGGCCTGGTAGAGCGCCAGGTCGGATTCGGCCAGCAGGTTGCGCGCACGCCGATCGCCGCTCCAGGAAACGCCGATCGAGGCGCCGGATTGCAGCATCTCCTGGCCGAAGCGGATCTTCTTCCGCAGCCGACGCTGGACGTCCTCGGTGATCAGCTTCAGCTCAGTGAGATCGGCGAAATTGACCAGTACGATGACGAATTCATCGCCGCCAACGCGGGCGACCACGCCATTTGCAGGAATGGCGGCGGTGATTCTAAGTGCTGCGGCCCTGAGAACGGCGTCGCCAGCGGCATGACCGTGGCTGTCGTTAATCTGCTTGAACTGGTCGAGGTCAAGATGCAGCACGGCAAGCGTCGTGATGCTTTTGTCGGCTGGCAACTCCGCCAGCCGCTTGTCGAGAAGGCGCCGGTTCGGCAGGCCGGTGAGATAGTCATGATCGGCGACATGCTCGATGCGGGCATTGCTTTCCTCGAGCGCCAGCGCCCTCGCCTCGGCCACCACCTTTTGCCGCGCCAGTTCCGCGTTGAGCAGTATGTCGGCCGTCACATCCCATTCGGCGCCGATGAAGGAAGGCAGACCCTCCGCATCGACATAGAAATGCGCGCGCGAACGCAAATGGCGGATTTCACCGCTCGGCAGCACGATCCGAAATTGCGAATTATAGGCGCCGCGCGTCGTTATCGCCTGCTCGAAGTCGCGTTCGGCCCGCTCGCGATCATCGGGATGGATGGCATCCGACCAAAGCGATGCCGGCACCAGCCGGCACGTCTCGCCGGTCTCGTAGAGACGATGCATCTGTGCATCCCACAAGATCCCGTCCTGCTCGATGCTGTGCTCCCAGACACCGATCTGGGATGCATCGAGAGCGAGTTCGAGCCGACGCAGAAGATCCTGGAACTCCCGTTCGGATCGTGTGGCTTTGATCTCTGGCAACGCGGTCCCAGCCTTAGAAGCTTGCATAACGGCAATATGGTCTCAAGCCGGCATTAATGAAGCCTTGTGCTGATGACCGAACTAATGACTAGGTGAACTGTTCGTTACGACTTTCCCCTTTTGGATCAAAGGACTTGCAGTCTGCGGCACCTTTAAGATCAGTGGTTGTGCCGCGGCGGGTTTTTTGCGATCTGGCGGAATTCCGCCGCTCCCTCCAGCACCGCGCCGTCCGACAATTGCGTCACCGAGCGGCGGTAGATCTGCTGCCACGGCGTCGCATCCGCCGGCACTGGCGGGATGCCGTCGCCCTTGCGCCGTTCGATCTCGGCGTCCTCGACCAGCATGTCGCAGCGCCCGTGGTTGAAGTCGATGCGGATGATATCGCCGGTACGAAGCCAGGCGAGGCCGCCTCCCGCTGCACTCTCCGGCGAGGCGTTGAGGATCGAGGGACTGTCCGCCGTGCCCGACTGGCGGCCGTCGCCGATCGTCGGCAGGCTGCTGATGCCGCGCTTCAGGAGATGATCCGGCGGCTGCATGTTGACGACCTCAGCCGAACCCGGCCAGCCGATCGGCCCGGCGCCGCGGATGGCGAGGATGGTGTTTTCGTCGATACCGAGTTCGGGATCGTTGATGCGCTTGTGATAGTCCTCGGAACCGTCGAAAACCACCGCCCTGCCCTCGAAGACGCCTTCGTGCCCGGGTTCCTCAAGGTAGCGCCGGCGGAAATCCTCCGAGACCACGCTCATCTTCATGATCGCGAAATCGAAGAGATTGCCTTTGAGAACGAGGAAGCCCGCCCGCTCCTTCAGCGGCTCAGCGAACGGCTTGATAACCTCGCGGTCGCGCGCTTCCTTGCCCTCTAGGTTCTCGGCGATCGTCCTGCCCGTCACCGTGCGACAGTTGCCGGCGAGCTTTCCGGCCTGCAGCAACTCCCACATGATCGCCGGCGTACCGCCGGCACGATGAAAGCGCTCTCCGAGATAGGCGCCCGCCGGCTGGACATTGGCCAGCAGCGGGATATCGAAACCATGTACCTGCCAATCGTCGGGATAGAGTTCGACGCCGGCGTGCTTCGCCATCGCGGCCAGATGCGGCTGCGCGTTGGTCGAGCCGCCGATCGCCGAATTGGTGCGGATCGCATTCAGGAAAGCCTCGCGCGTCAGGATATCCGACGGCTTCAGATCCTCGAACACGATTTCGACGGCGCGTCGCCCGGTGCGGTAGGCCATCTGGCCGCGTTCGCGGTAAGCGGCCGGAATGGCGCCACAGCCGGTCAGCGAAAGGCCGAGCGCCTCGGCCAGCGCATTCATCGTCGAAGCGGTGCCCATCGTATTGCAGTGGCCGACGGAAGGCGCAGAATCGAGCGCCGCCTGCAGAAATTCCTCCCGATCGATCTCGCCTGCCGCATATTTCCGCCGCATCCGCCAGATCACCGTCCCGGAGCCCGCCAGCTCCCCCTCGTGCCAACCGTCGAGCATCGGCCCTCCGGAGAGCACGATCGCCGGAATATCGACCGTCGAAGCAGCCATGATCGCTGAAGGCGTGGTCTTGTCGCAGCCGGTGGTCAGCACGACACCGTCGAGCGGATAGCCGTAGAGGATTTCGACGAGGCCGAGATAGGCGAGATTGCGGTCGAGTGCGGCCGTCGGGCGCTTGCAATTCTCGAAGATCGGATGCGTCGGAAACTCGATCGGAATGCCGCCGGCATCGCGGATGCCGTCGCGCACCCGCTTGGCAAGCTCGACATGCACTCTGTTGCAAGGCGTGAGATCGCTGCCGCTCTGGGCAATCCCGATGACCGGCTTGCCGGAGCGCAGTTCTTCCGGCGTGATGCCGTAATTCATGAAGCGCTCCAGATAGAGCGCTGCCATGTCGATATGATCGGGATTGTCGAACCAGTCCTGCGAACGCAGGCGCCGCTTCGGCGAATGGCTGTCCGTCACTGTTTTTCTCCCGGCCGGGCATTCTTCTCTTCGAGATGGAGGAGCAGGCCACTGTGATCCTTTTCGCCATTGCCATTGGCGACGAATTCGCTGAATTCGGCATGCACCGCCGCCGTCAGCGGCAGCGTCAGCGACAGGGTCTTGGCCGTCTCCATGGCGGCGTTCAGATCCTTCAGCTGGTTGCTGGACGAACCGCCTGGGGTAAACTGCCGCTCGACCATGCGCTTGCCGTGCAGCTCAAGGATACGGCTCTCGGCAAAGCCGCCGCGAATGGCGTCGCGGAAGGCGGCCTGCGAGCCGCCGCCCGCTTCGATCAGCATCATCGCTTCGGCGACGGCGCCGATCGTCACGGCGACGATCTGCTGGTTGGCAAGCTTGGCGAGCTGGCCTGCCCCGCTCGGACCGACGCGGGTCACCCGCCCCATCGGCGCAAAGATATCCGCAAGCCCGTCGATCACGTCCTTGTCACCGCCCGCCATGATCGCAAGCGTACCCGCTTCCGCCCCGACGACGCCGCCTGATACCGGCGCATCGACGTGATCGACGCCGCGTTCGGCAAGCCTTGCAGAATGGTCGCGGGCGAAATGCGGGGCAATCGAACTCATGTCGATGACCGTTGTGCCAGACGTCATCGCATCGACCGCTCCGCGGTCGAACAACACGTCCTCCACCGCCTCGGCGTTGGTCAACATGGTGATGACGACGTCGGCGCCCGAGACGGCATCATCAGGTGTTTTCGCGCAGACCGCGCCGTCTTCCGCAAGCGCCTCGGCCTTGCTGAGATCGCGATTCCAGACGGTGACGGCAAAACCCGCGCCCAGCAGCCGGCGAGCCATCGGCGCGCCCATCAGGCCGGTGCCGAGAAAGGCGATCCGCCTGCCGTCATGACCTTCTCTCGAACTCGTCATTCAGTCCTCCCAACTGTTGTCCGTCTTTGATAGTCTCCTCGCCCATCGTTGCAAACCGTTTTGACGGACGTAACGCATTTTTGTCATATGCCCTGGAGGGCGTCGTCCGAAGGCCGCGCGCACTTCGGCATCATGCCTTGAAAACGATACGGGCGAGAACCGAAGTTCCCGCCCGATTTACCCGACAAAGGAAGGTTGAATTCCGTTTATTCCGCCGCGAGCCGGATGACCTCCGCCTCTTCTTCCTTGTGTTCGTCCGGCTTGTGCTGGACGAGCGGACGGTTACCCGTCAGCCGCCGTAGCAGCACGTAGAACACCGGCGTCATGAAGATGCCGAAGAAGGTCACGCCGATCATGCCGGAGAAGACCGCGACACCCATGGCCGCGCGCATTTCCGCGCCGGCGCCTGTAGAGACGACGAGCGGCACGACACCCATGATGAAGGCAAGGGAGGTCATGAGGATCGGGCGAAGGCGAAGGCGGCTGGCCTCGATTGCGGCCTCCCGCGGTGTTCTTCCCTCGAACTCCAGTTCGCGGGCGAATTCCACGATCAGGATCGCGTTCTTCGCCGATAGACCGACAAGCACCACAAGACCGATCTGGGTGAAGATGTTGTTGTCTCCACCGGTGAGCCAGACGCCGGTCAGCGCGGCCAGCACGCCCATCGGCACGATCATGATGATCGCAAGCGGCAGCGTCAGGCTTTCATACTGGGCGGCCAACACGAGGAAGACGAGCAACAGTGCCAGGGGGAAGACGACGATGCTCGAATTGCCGGCCAGGATCTGCTGATAGGTCAGATCCGTCCATTCGAAGTCGATGCCCGCAGGCAGGGTCTCGTGAAGGATCTTCTCGATTGCCGCCTGCGCCTGGCCGGACGAAAAGCCCGGTGCCGGACCGCCGTTGATATCGGCGGCAAGGAAGCCGTTGTAGCGGTTCGCGCGTTCCGGACCGGTGCTCGGCTCCACCTTCAGAAGGGCCGAAAGTGGGATCATCTCACCCGATGCCGAACGGACCTTCAACTGGCCGATATCTTCCGGCTGGGCGCGGAATTTCGCATCGGCCTGCACACGGACGCTGTAGGTGCGGCCGAAGGCGTTGAAGTCGTTGACATAGAGCGAACCGAGATAGATCTGCAGCGTCTGGAAGACGTCGGTGACGGAAACCCCGAGCTGCTCGGCCTTGGCACGGTCGAGATCGGCATAGAGCTGCGGCACGTTGATCTGGAAGCTGGAGAACAGCCCGGCGAGTTCAGGCGTCTGGTAGGCCTTTGCAAGCACGGCCTTCGTGGCTTCGTCGAGCGCCTGGTTGCCGAGGCCGGCACGATCCTCGATCTGCAGCTTGAAGCCGCCGGTCGTGCCGAGACCATTGACCGGCGGGGGCGGGAACATGGCGATGAAGGCATCCTGGATGACGCCGAACTTCTGGTTCAGCGCCATGGCGATTGCGCCGCCCGAGAGATCAGGCGTCTTGCGCTCCTCGAAGTCCTTCAGCGTCACGAAGACGATGCCTGCATTCGAGGAGTTGGTGAAGCCATTGATCGACAGGCCCGGGAAGGCGATCGCATTGGCAACGCCCGGCTGCGCCAGCGCGATGTCGGTCATCCGTTTGATGACGTCTTCCGTGCGGTCGAGGCTTGCGGCATCCGGCAGCTGGGCGAAGCCGATCAGATACTGCTTGTCCTGCGATGGCACGAAGCCGCCGGGAACAGTACTGAAGAGACTGTAGGTCGCACCGACCAGTGCCAGATAGATCACCATGACGATGCTCTTGCGCGACAACAGCCCGCCCACGCCCTTGCCGTAGGCATTCGAGCCCGCGCCGAAGACACGGTTGAAGCCGCGGAAGAACCAGCCGAAGATGGCGTCCATGAACCGCGTCAGCCAATCCTTCGGCTGATCATGGCCCTTCAGGAGAAGGGCTGCCAGTGCCGGAGACAGGGTGAGTGAGTTGAAGGCCGAGATGACGGTCGAGATTGCGATCGTCAGCGCGAACTGGCGGTAAAACTGACCCGACAGGCCGGAGATGAAGGCAAGCGGCACGAAGACCGCGACGAGGACCAGCGCGATCGCGACGATCGGACCGGAGACTTCCTTCATTGCCTTGTAGGTGGCAGCCCGCGGCGACAGGCCATGCTCGATATTGCGCTCGACGTTTTCGACCACCACGATCGCGTCGTCGACGACGATACCGATCGCAAGCACCAGGCCGAACAGACTGAGCGCGTTGATCGAGAAGCCGAAGACATACATCACCGCGAAGGTGCCGATGATCGATACCGGAACCGCGATCAGCGGGATGATCGAGGCGCGCCACGTCTGCAGGAACAGGATGACGACGAGGACGACCAGCGCAATGGCCTCGAGCAGCGTGTCGATGACCTTCTCGATCGAGGCACGCACGAATTTCGTCGTATCGTAGACGATCTCGTACTTGACGCCCTCAGGCATGGCGAGCTGCAACTGATCCATGGTCGCGTTCACATTGTCCGCGATCTCGATCGCGTTCGAACCCGGCGCCTGCAGCACAGCAACTGCGACGGCCGGCTTGCCGTCAAGCAGCGAACGCAGGGTGTAGTCCGCAGCACCGAGCTCGATGCGGGCGACATCGCGAAGGCGGGTGATCTCGCCACTGGCGCCCGTCTTGACGATGATGTTGCCAAATTCCTCAGGCGTGCGCAGGCGGCCCTGGGCATTGACGTTGAGCTGCAGGTCCACACCCGGTTGGCTCGGCGATGCGCCGATGATACCGGCGGCGGCCTGGATGTTCTGGGAGCTGATCGCGCTGCTGATGTCGCTGGCGGCAAGATTGTGCTCGGCGGCCTTCTGCGGGTCGATCCAGACACGCATGGAATAGTCGCCGGCGCCGAAGACCTGCACCTGACCGACGCCTGCAATGCGGGCGAGCCGATCCTTGACGTTCAAGGTCGCGTAGTTGCGGAGATAGGTGATGTCGTGACTGTTCCCGTCAGAGACGAGGTTGACGACCATAATGAAGTTGGGCGAACTCTTGACTGTGGTGATGCCGAGCGAACGGACTTCCGCCGGCAGGCGCGGTTCGGCCTGCGAAACGCGGTTCTGCACGAGCTGCTGCGCCTTATCAGGGTCGGTGCCGAGCTTGAAGGTGACGGTGACGTTGAGCACGCCGTCCGATGTCGCCTGGCTAGCCATATAGAGCATGCCTTCGACGCCGTTGATCTGCTCTTCGAGCGGCGTTGCCACCGTTTCGGCGATGACGCTTGGGTTGGCGCCGGGATAGGTGGCGCGCACGACGATCGACGGCGGCACGACCTCCGGATATTCGGAAATCGGCAGCGCGCGCAGGCCGATCAGGCCGGCGACCAGGATGAGGACCGAAAGAACACCGGCAAAGACCGGGCGGTCGACAAAGAATCTGGATATGTTCATATCAAAGCCCTCTCCGGGGTGAACATGGATACAAAGTCCCTCTCCGGCGGTTTGGGAGCCGCCGGCGGGTCATATCATTTCGGGTATTGGCCCTCCCCCTGAGGGGAAGGCGAAGTCTTTACTGCGCGGTCGCAACCTTCTCTTCCATCTGAGGCGCGACGACTGCGCCAGGACGGATGCGCTGCAGACCGTTGACGACGATCTTCTCGCCGACGTTCAGGCCGCTTTCGACCACCCGCTGGCCGTCGGCCAGCGTGCCGAGCTGGACCTGCCGATAGGCGACCTTGTTCTCGCCATCGACGACGAAGACGAACTTCTTGTCCTGGTCCGTGCCGACGGCGCGGTCGCTGATGACGATCTTGTTCTCGGCCTTCGGCTGGCCCATGCGCACCCGCACGAACTGGCCGGGGATGAGACGCCCGCCCGGATTATCGAAGACGGCGCGAACGCCGATCGTGCCGCTTGATGCATCGACCTCGTTGTCGATCAGCTGCAGCTTGCCTTTGATCGGCGTGCCGCTGTCGGTCAGCGTGCCGACCTCGACCGGGATCTGCTCGACGGCAGGCAGGGCGCTATCCGTCTGCGGAAGCTGGGCAAGCGCGCGCGTCACCATCTCTTCGCTCGCGTTAAAGCTCGCATAGATCGGATCGACGGAAACGAGCGTCGTCAGCGCCGGCGAGGTCGAACCGGCGGCGACAAGGTTACCGGCGGTCACCTCGATCTTGCCGATGCGGCCGGAAACCGGAGCTCGCACCTGCGTATAATCGAGATCGAGCTGGGCTGACTGCAGTGCGGCCTGCGCCGAACGCAGCCCCGCCTGAGCCTCGGCCAGCGAACTCAGGCGCTGATCGAGATCACTCTGGGAGATGGTGCGGTTGTCGGAAAGCCTGCGGCCGCGGTCGAGTTCAGTCTGCGCCAGGCTGACCTTGGCTTCGGCCGAAGCGACCTGGCCTTGCGCCTGCGCCACGCTCGCCTGGTAGGGGGCCGGGTCGATGGTGAAGAGCAGGTCACCCTGCTTGACCAGCGCCCCTTCACGGAAAGCCACCGACAGGATGGCGCCGGCAACACGGGAACGCACCTGCACCCGGTCGACGGCTTCCAGACGGCCGGAGAAACTTTCCCAAGCCGTCACGTCGTGCGCCGCAACGACGGCCACCGTCACCGGCACAGCGGGAGCCTGTGCGGGGGCGGAAGCGGCCGTAGCGGTCGTGCTCATCGGCAGTTCGAAAAACAATGCAGCGCCGGAAACGGACGCAATAAGGCCTATGCCGGCGCCCACAAGGGCCCAGCGCTTCTTTCTGGACGTCATCGGTACTCTCCTTGCGGCTCAAGGCCGCCGAAATATCAGATCTTCTTCAATGCAATTGCGGTTGAACGCTTACGTCCCGAAGGAAGCTTCCGAAATGGTGGCTGACGTTTTCCTGCCAGTCGGGCGCTCCGTCGGATTTCCCACCATAAATCGAGGGCCAGCCCGTCCCGGCGGGAAGGACATGCTGGCGCACACCGACACCGGCCTGCTTCAGGCGGGTACCGTAACCAATTGTCTCGTCGTGCAGAGGATCGTCCTCCGCGGTGAATATCAGCGCCGGCGCGACGCCGGATATGCGCGAACAGAGGCAAGGCGCCGCATAAGGGTGGCAACCGCCTCCGCTCAGATAGTGGCTCCAGCCCTCCGTCCAGCGCTGGCGCATGCCGATGGCTTCGGCCTTGCGGATCGAGGACGTGCCCATGAAGGGATCGAGCAGCGGCGAAATCAGGACTTGGCCGTCGAGCGCGTCCGGCATCTGGTCGCGCGCCTTCAGCGCCACGCCGGCGGCGACATTGCCGCCCGCCTCTTCGCCGGCAACGAAGAGCAGCGACTTGCGGTCGCCGAGACCGGCGCGCTTGTTGGCGAGATAGGTGAAAACGGAGAAGGAAACTTCTAGCGCCTTTGGGAAGAGATTGCCGGAAAGGCTGCTGTAATCGGCGGCAACGACGATGGCGCCGGCCTTGGCGAGGCTCATCGCCACCGGCCGGTCGACGTGTGTGTCGCTATCCAGAAAAGCGCCGCCATGCAGGTAAAGCACGATCGGCGGACCCTTGCCGTAATCAGCGCCCTGGTAGATGCGTGCGGAAACGGGGCCGATGGCCACCTTATCCAGCATCATATCTTTCCATTCCACCGTCATGCTTCCGGTCTCTTCTGTGTCGCCGACAAGCAGACAACGCCTGCCGCTTGCATTTTGTACAAAAAAGATATTGTTATTCCAACCAAGGAATAAGAAGCTATAACGCGATAACACTGTTCCAGATCTCGAACAATGGTGCAACGCAAACTGCGGATTTGAAACCGATGGATCAGCTCTCGGCAATGCGCGTCTTCATTCGCGTCGTGGAGACGGGCAATTTCACCCGCGCCGCCGACATGCTCGCCATGCCCAAGGCGACGGTGACCAATCTCATACAGGGCCTGGAAGCGCATTTGCGCACCAAGCTTTTGAATCGGACCACGCGCCGGGTCATGGTGACCACGGACGGCGCGCTTTATTACGAACGCGCCGCCCAGATCATTTCGGAACTGGAGGAGCTCGATGGCAGCCTTTCCAATTCGCAGAGCTTGCCGAGCGGACGACTGCGTGTCGAAATGGCCGGCGCTTTCGCCGATTGGATCGTCGTTCCGGCGCTTTGCGATTTCTATCAGCGTTATCCCGATATCCGTATCGACCTCGGTGTCGGCGACCGCACGGTCGATTATCTTGCGGAAAATGTCGATTGCGCCCTGCGGGCCGGCACCCCGGCCGACCAATCGCTGATTGCGCGGCGCGTCTCCGAAGTCGAAATGATCACCTGTGCTTCGCCGAGCTACATCCAGAAATTCGGCATGCCCGAGCGGCCGGAGGATCTGGAGGCGGATCATTACACCGTCAACTATTTCCGCGCCCAGAACAACCGGACGCTGCCCTTCGAATTCCGCCGGCACAACGAGGTGATCGAGACTAGTCCGCGTTACATCGCCTCGGTCAACGATAGCCGCACCTATCTGACGGCGGCGCTGACGGGCCTCGGCATCGCGCAGGTACCGATCTTCATGGCGCGCGAGCCGATGGCAAGGGGCGAACTCGTCCGCGTGCTGCCGGATTGGCGTCGCGATCCGCTGCCGCTCTATGTCGTCTATCCGCCGAACCGCCACCTCAGCAACAAGGTCCGCGTCTTCGTAGACTGGCTGGTGAAGCTTCTGGTCGAGGCGAGACTGAACGACGTCTGAGCGCCAAGACAAATACGGCCCGGAAGGCAGGGGAAACCTTCGACGGGCCACAATCTTCAACTTTGAACATCAAGCCTGTCGCACCGTAGCAAAGGCGCGGCAGGCTCTGGAGGTTCGCGAAGAGAACGGCAGGGAATTCCATTCTCTCGCGATAAAGCAGATATACGCACTCTCCGCAGGATTATAAGGGAAAATTCCGCAGTCGCGTTCACATATTTGCGATGACGGCTTGGCTCCATGTTCCCCCGCGCGGTTGTTCCCGCGTGCAGCGGTTGGGCCGGGTTTCAATTCCCGACGGCCGGCTTCAGCAAGTCCTCGAGGCCGATGCGGCGGAACAATTCCGCCCGGACACGGTCGGCAACGCCGTTGACGATCTCGGCGCCGTCCTCGGACGGATCGATGTGGACGCGGAACGGCCGGGTGCCGAAGGGCTTGCCGACGACATCGACGATGGCGACGGCAACCGCGCCGGCATCGGCGTCGGCAGGTTCGAGCGCTGCCAGGCCCTGCAGCGCCTGCTCCGGCACGCCCTTGTAGGGTCCTTCATTGTATTCGGCGGCGCGGGCCGTATCATCAGGCGAGCCGGAATGGGCGAAATGGTTGGTGCCTTTGGTGAAGGCGCCGGGCACGATGATCGAGGTCTCGATGCCCCAGCGGGTCAGCTCGCCGGCATAGGAGACGGCAAGTGAATCCATCGCCGCCTTGGCGGCGAAATAGGGCGAGAGGTAGGGAGGCGTGCCACCGCGGCTGCTCGACGACGATACCCAGACCACCAGGCCCCTGCCCTGCTTGCGCAGATACGGAAGTGCCGCGCGGTTGACGCGTTGGGTGGAGAGCACGTTGATGTCGAAGAGCTCGGCGAACTGTTCCGGCGTGAAAGCTTCGGCCGGGCCGAAGGACATATGGCCGGCATTGTGGATGATGACATCGAGGCGGCCTACATCGGTGATGATCCTGGCGATACCTGATACAACCGACGCGTCGGAGGCGACATCGAGTTCGACCGAGCGCAGATCGACGTTGTTGTTCCTGGCGAATTCAGCCACATCGGCGACGGCCGGAGCGTTGCGGCCTTCCGTGCCGCGCATGCCGGCATAGACGGTATGGCCGGCCTTGGCGAGGGCGCGGGCGGTGAGAGCGCCGAAACCGCTGGAAGCGCCGGTGATGACGATGACTTGCTTGCTCATGATCCTAGTCCTTCTGGATTCGATTGCCTGATTGAGAAATGAAAATTTGAATGAGCGGCGGCCGAAAGCCGCCGTCTTGGTCAGATCACGCCGCCATTGGCGCGCAGCGTCTGGCCGTTGATCCAGCCGCCGTCCGGGCCGGCGAGGAAGGCAACTGCAGATGCGATGTCTTCCGGTGTGCCGAGGCGTTCCAGCGGGTTCATCTTCGCCGTGCGGGCGATGACTTCGTCCGACTTGCCGTTGAGGAAAAGGTCGGTGGCGACAGGACCGGGCGCGACGGCGTTGACGGTGATGTTGCGGCCGCGCATCTCCTTGGCCATGATCGCCGTCAGCGTTTCCACGGCAGCCTTGGTCGCGGCATAGACGCCGTAGGTTTCGAGCTTCAGGCCGACGACTGAGGTCGAGAAGTTGACGACCCGGCCGCCGTCACGCAGACGCTTGGCAGCCTCGCGCAACGTATTGAAGGTGCCCTTCAGATTGACGCCGATCTGCCGATCGAAATTGGCGTCATCGGCCTCCGCAAGCGAAGAGAGCATCATGATGCCGGCATTGTTGATAAGCACATCGACACCGCCGAAGGCGGTTTCCGCGGCATCGAACATGCGGCGGACGGCTTCGGCATCGCTGACATCGGCTTTCGCCGTCAGCGCCCTGCCGCCGGCCTGCTCGATCTCCTGGGCCAATTCCTCGGCCGGAGCGGCATTACCGGAATAATTGATGACGACGGTGAAACCGTCCTTGGCGAGGCGTCGGGCGACTACCGCTCCAATGCCGCGGGAAGCGCCGGTGACCAGTGCTACCTTGCCGTTTTCTTTGGAAGCCATTGTCCTTCTCCTTCATCCTGCGCCGCAGCGCGTTTTCGATGAGGAGAAGATGCGCCTTTTCCTTCTGCGGATAATCTGGCATTCTTCGGCATCACTATCCGGGAATAACGAACAAACAGATGGACAGATTTGATGCCATGCGCGTGTTTTGCCGTGTCGTGGAACGCCGCAGCTTCACTCTTGCCGCCGAAGACACCGGTCTGCCGCGCTCGACCGTCACCGATGCGGTAAAGGGGCTCGAGGCCCGCCTCGGCGTGCGCCTGCTCCAGCGCACAACACGCCATGTCAGTCCGACGCTTGACGGCGAGGCCTATTACCAGCGCTGCCTGTCGATCCTTGCCGATATCGAGGGTGCCGAAGGCGCTTTCGCCGGCGCCAAGCCAAAAGGCCTGCTGCGCGTCGATGTGCACGGCACACTCGCTCGCCATTTCGTACTGCCGAGCCTGCCGTCCTTCCTGGAGACCTATCCTGAGATTGAATTCTACATGAGCGAGGGCGACCGGCTAGTCGATCTCGTGCGCGAAGGCATCGATTGCGTGCTGCGCGTCGGCACGCCTGGGGATAGCGACATGGTCGCCCGGCGCGTCGCCATGCTTGATGAGGTGACACTCGCCTCTCCCGATTATATCGCCACCCGTGGCCTGCCGCAGCATCCCCACCGGCTTGCCGGCCATCGCATGGTCGGCTTCCGCTCCAGCAGCACGGGCACCCTGCTGCCGCTCGAATTCATCGTCGACGGCACGGTGCGTAACGTCACCATTCCCGCCACCGTCGCGGTCAACGCCGCCGAAAGCTATATTTCAGCGGCGAGGATGGGCCTCGGCATGATTCAGATCCCGCGCTATCACGCTGAAAAAGACCTGGCCGAGGGAACGCTGATCCATGTATTGCAGGATTTTCCGCTGACTCCGACACCGGTTTCCCTGCTCTACCCCCGCAACCGCCAGCTTTCGCCGCGCGTGCGCGTCTTCATCGACTGGCTGGTAAAGGTCTTCGCTCGACAAAATTCCGAAAACGCGCTTCACTAAAATACGCCTTGCTAATAAGAGCGCCCTCGGAGAACAGCCATGGCACTCAACGATATCACCGTCTACCAGACGGAAGACGGCTTCGTCGTCGAATTCGGCGGCGAGGGCGAAGACAGCATTGCCGTGACGCTGAGGAGCACGCCTGAACTGACCTCGGAAAACGCCGTCTTGCGGGCCAAGGCCCTGCTTGCTGCGGCAATCGAACCTGCCCATGGCGACGGCGCGCGCAGCAAGGATCCTGCTTTGCTCGAAGAAGAGCTGGAGGAGGGTCTGGAAGATTCCTTTCCGGCGAGCGACCCGGTATCGGTCACATCATCCTCGATCCCGATGCGCGATCCGAATGCCGGCCGCTGATGTCTTTGGCCGAAAAACATGAAGCGGTTTCGGGATGACGGCGAGCGCGCTGAATGTTATCTGCGTCTGATATGACCGATGGTGGAACGATATCAGGTGCGATCGGCGCCGGCACGCTCACCGGCGAAAGCCTCAGGAAGTTTTTCGAACGCGATGCGATCGCCGTCTCCCGCGACCTGCTCGGCTGCCATCTGACCGTGGATGGCGTCGGCGGGCGCATCTCCGAGACCGAAGCCTATTTCCCCGATGACGAGGCCTCGCACAGCTTCCGCGGCCCGACCAAGCGCAATGGCGCCATGTATGGCAAGCCGGGCAATGTCTATATCTACCGCATCTACGGCATGTACTGGTGTCTGAATTTCGTCTGCCATCCGGGCTCGGCTGCACTCATCCGCGCCCTGGAGCCGGAAACGGGAATCCCTCTGATGATGGAGCGGCGCGGCACCGATATGCTGACGTCGCTCTGCAGCGGTCCCGGCAAGCTCTGCCAGGCGCTTGGCATCGATATCGGGATCAATGACCGGCTGCTTGATCGCCCGCCCTATGCGATCGCGCCGTCGGCCCCGGTGCCGATCGTCTCGGGAAAACGCATCGGCATCACGAAAAATGCCGAAGCTCCATGGCGCTTCGGCATTCAGGGATCGCGTTTTCTCAGCAAGCCGTTTCGCTAGAGCATGATGCCGAAAAGTGTAAGCGGTTTTCGCGCGACATCATGCTCCAACTATTTAATTTATAAGAAAATTCCAGGAAAAGTGCGAAGCGGTTTTTCGTCCGGAATTGCGCGAATCTGGAGTTCATTCCATGACGGCGCTGTGGTCGACGGCGGGTGCTGCCTTCGGCTTGCGCAGCAGCAGCACCAGCGGAATGACCGCAAGCGACATCAGCATCAGCAGCTTGAAATCGTCCATGTAGGCGATGATCGTCGCTTGCAGCGTGATGATCTCGTTGAGCGAAGCACGGCCGGCCGCCGTCACCGGGCTCAGCCCCTGCGCCGCCACCGCATTGAAGGCGTGGTTAAACGGCGTCACATAGGCCGCGATCGATTCATGATTGCTCTGCGTGTTCTCGACGATCAGCGCCGAGACGATCGAGATGCCGACCGCCGAGCCGATGTTTCGCGACAGGTTGTAGAGACCGGTGCCGTCGCCGCGCATATGGGCGGGCAGCGTGGAAAAAGCGATCGTCGTCAGCGGCACGAACAGAAAGCCGAGGCCGGCGCCCTGGATGAAGCCGACCGAGACGATCGTCCATTGCGAGACGTCGGGTGTCCAGCCGGTCATGTCGTACATCGCCCATGCGGTGAGCCCCAGGCCGAGCGCCAGCAACGCGCGCGTATCGACCTTGCCGACCAGCCGCCCGACGATGAACATGCAGAGCATGGTGCCGAGCCCGCGCGGCCCCATGACGATGCCGGCTGTGATAACGGGATAGCCCATCAGCGTCTGCAGATAGGGCGTCATCAGCGCCAGTGAGGCGAGATAGGTAATGCCGACCACGAAGATGAAGATCATGCTGATCGAGAAGTTTTGATCGAGGAACAGCTTCGGGTTCACGAAGGATTTCTCCGCCGTCAGAGTATGCACGATCAGCAGATAGAAGGCTGAGGCGCAGATCAACGCCTCGAGCATGATCTCACCGGACGAGAACCAGTCGAGCTGCTCGCCGCGGTCGAGGAAGAGCTGCAGCGCGGCGATGCCGAGGCTCATCATCCCGAAGCCGAACCAGTCCAGTTTGGCGAGCAGATCCCTCTTGGTCTCGGTGACGTAGACGACGATGCCCATGAAGGCCAGCGCGCCGATCGGCACGTTGATATAAAACACCCAGCGCCAGCTGATATTGTCGGTCAGCCAGCCGCCGATGACGGGCCCAAGCACCGGCCCGACCATGACCGAGACGCCGAAAAGGGCCATCGCCGAGCCGCGCTCCTCGACCGTGTAGATGTCGAGGAGGATGCCCTGGGAAAGCGGCACCAGCGATGCCCCAAACAGGCCCTGCAGCAGACGGAAGGCGACGATCTGGTTCAGCGATTGCGCCAGGCCGCAGAGAACGGAGGCCGCCACGAAACCGGCAATGGCGACGAGCAGCACGCGTTTGCGGCCGAACTTGGCGGCGAGAAAGCCCGACGGCGGCGTCATGATTGCCGCCGCGACGATATAGGAAGTCAGCACCCAGTTGATCTGGTCGGCAGAGGCCGACACGCTGCCCTGGATATAGGGCAGCGCCACGTTGGCGATCGTCGTGTCCAGCGCCTGCATGATGACGGCGAGAATGACGCAGGCCGTGATCGCACCGCGATTGGCAATCGGCGTCACCGGAGAAGCGGAAGCGTTACTCATGATCCTTGCCCTGAGGCCGACCCAGAAGCTTGTTGACGAAATCAGGCAGGCCGCGGGCATGGCCGGTCTCGACATCGACCACCGTACTCATGCCGACACGTAGCGGCGGCTTGCCTTCGGTGTCCTCGATGCTGACGCGCATCGGAATGCGCTGCACGACCTTCACCCAGTTGCCCGTGGTGTTTTGCGCCGGCAGCAGCGAGAAGCTGGAGCCGGAGGCCGGGCTGATGCTCTCGACCTTGCCCTTCCATGTCACGCCGGGATAGGTGTCGATATAGATCTCGGCCGTCTGGCCGGGCTTGACGTAGGTGAGTTCGGTTTCCTTCGGGCTGGCGGCGATCCACAGATGGTCGGTGGCAACAAGCGAGAAGGCTTGCTGCGAAGCCTGCAGATAAGAGCCGACCTGCAGCGCGTTGACATTGGTGACGATGCCGTCGAACGGCGCCTTGACGACGCTGTGGTCGAGTTCGCGCTGGGCATTGTCGACATTCGACTTGGCCTGCAGGTAGAGCGGGTTTTCCTCGGCCGGCTGGTCGGCATTGCCGCCGAGCTGGGCGAGCGTCGTTGCGGCTTCCGCCTTGGCGACGGTCACCTTCTGCTGCGCGGCTTCCAGATTGTGCTTGGCTTCGTCATAGGCCGACTGCGTCGCGCTGCCGTTGTTGACGAGGTTTTGCTGCCGGTCAAACTGATCCTGATAATAAGGCAGATCGGCTTGCGCCTGCGTGATCTCGGCAAGCGACTGCTGATAGCTGGCCTTGAGATTCATGATCTGGTTGCGCTGCGCGCCGAGCTGCGCCTTGGCGCCATCGAGCGCGATCTTGAAAGAATCCGACCGCAGGCTGAAGAGCACCTGCCCCGTCTTGACCGCCTCGTTCTCATGCACGTTGATCTGGTCGACGATGCCCGAGACATCGGTGGTAAGCCCGACCATATCGGCCTGGATATAGGCGTTGTCGGTCGACATCACCTGGCCGCCATTGACGTAATAATAACCGCCGACGACGAGCGCCACCGGCAGCAGGGCAAACAGGATCGGCCGCGTGGGACTGCGCCGGCGGCGGACCTTGTTGCCGCCAGGCGCAGCCACGGCGGCAGCCGGCGCTGAATTGGATGAAGGCGCTTCGGCTACCGTTTCCTGCTGTTTCGCTTCGTTTCCTTCGACAGGAGTCTTGGTCTTGGTCTTGGTCTTGGTATTGGCGTCGGCAACGACGCGGAGGGGGGATTGATCAGCCATCGTTCGTCTCATTCTCGTCAACCGGGCTCCGGCATGCCTGAACCAGGTTCGTCTTCATTACGGATAGGATGTGGAAAAGCAGCTCGCGCTGCTCGGCCGAAACGCCTTGCAACGCTTCTGCGCGGGTGGTGTCGCCGAGCTCGCGCATTTCGGCGAGCAACGGGTGCGCCTCGTCGCGCATATAGAGCAGCCAGATGCGCCGGTCGGTCGGGTGCTGGCGGCGCTCGATCAGCCCGCGCTCGGCGAGCTTGTCGAGAATGCGCACCAGCGTGATCGGCTCGACTTCCAGGATTTCGGCAAGGCCGCCCTGATGGATGCCTTCATTGTTCGAGAGATAGGCAAGCGTCTGCCATTGCGACCGGGTCAGCCCAAGGCACTTCGCGCGCTGCTCGAACCGCTTGCGCAGCAGCCGTGCGACGTCGTGGAGAAGGAAACCGAGGGTCGGAGTGGCGTTCATGAAAACCTGTAACCATTATTTATAAGCATACTTATAATATCAGTAGATATATTGAGCATGCGCGCCGCACAAGGGTATGGACGGCAGATTCAGCAGCGGCGGCTAAAATGCCGCAGATCAGGTCAAACATATCCTACGGTTCCTCCTTTCGCCGCTTGCAGGCGCCGACAGTAGCCGCAGCCGAGTTCCGCCCTAATTCTGCGGCAGGAACAGCCTCCGCCGGAGGTGCGCATTGGGGAGCTCTATGGCGTTCTTCGAAAGCATGCTGACGCTGCTGCTGGTGGCGATCGTCTTTCTGCAATTCTCCAGGAAGTTCCGGATCCCTTATCCGACAATGCTGGCGATCGCCGGCGTCATCGTCGCGGCCGTGCCCTGGGCGCCGGAGGTCGCGATCGATCCCGAGCTGGCGCTGGCGCTGCTGATCGCGCCCGTGCTCTTCGACGCCGCCTATGATCTGCCGCCGAGGACGTTGAGGCGCAACTGGCTGCCGTTATTCTCGCTCGCCGCCATTGCCGTGATCCTGACGGCCGCAGCCGTCGCCACCGTCAGCGTGACGATGGCCGGCCTGCCGCTTGCCGCAGCCGTGGCACTCGGCGCCATCGTCGCGCCGCCGGATGCGGCAGCCGCGACCGCCATGCTCGACCGCTTCACCCTGCCGCGCCAAACCTATGTGATCCTGAAGGGTGAAAGCCTCCTGAACGACGCCGTGGCGCTACTGATCTTCAGCGCTGCGGTGGCAGCCGCCGCAAGTCCCGCCTTCTTCGCCGGCGCCCTGGCGGAGCTGGCGCTCGCCGTGCCTGGCGGCCTCATCCTCGGCTATCTCATGGGCCGTCTCTACATGGTCGTCGGCCTGAGGCTTGCCGGCACGCTCGGCGGCACCCTGCTCGAATTCGTCGCCACCTTCGGCACCTGGATCATCGCCGAGCGGCTGCACCTTTCGGCAATTCTGGCGATCGTCGTCTATGCGATGGTGATTGCCCGCTACATGCCCGAGCGGCAGACGGCCCGCCACCGCATTCATTCCTATTCGGTCTGGGAAGCCGCAGTCTTTCTGCTCAACGTGCTCGCTTTCCTGCTGATGGGCCTGCAGGCCCGTCAGATCGTCCTCGACCTCGATCCCGGCCGTCTGAATTTCGCGATCACTTTCGCCGCCATGGTCTTCGTCACCGTCATCGTCGTCCGCCTGGCCTGGGTGCTCTTCTATAACCGCGTCATCAACTTTCTCGCCGCGCGCGGACGCACGACACAAGCCGTTCCGACCTTCGCGACCAGCCTGCTTGCCGGCTGGTGCGGCATGCGCGGCCTCGTCACGCTGGCGACCGCGCTCGCTTTGCCGATCGACTTCCCCGATCGCGACATCATCCTGCTCTGCGCGCTCGCCGTCGTTCTCGGCACGCTCATTGTCCAGGGCCTGACGCTCGGGCCGCTGATCCGTTTCCTGAAATTCGATCCGGACACCTCCCTGGATCGCGACCTCGCCAGGGCCCGCGTCACGTTGATCGATGCGGCCCTTGCCGAACTCGCCGGCGGCGAGGACAAATCCACTCGCATCCTGCGCGACGTCTACACTTCCGAACGCGAAATCACCGCTGACGGGAAACACCCGCGCGAGGTCAGCAGGCTCGACAAGCAGCGCCGCAACGTCATCGTCGCCAAACGCCGCAGACTGGCGGCGATGCGCCGCGCCGACGAGATCGACGACGATGTCTTTCACATGCTGGAACAGGAGCTCGACTGGGCCGAACTCGCCGCCCTGCCGCCCGGCAGAGACGAGATCGTCGAGAGCTGATGCCTTCTGTGAAGTTTTGATGGATTCCGGAACCGTTACCAATTGGCATTTGCAATTTTTCGCCGCTGCCGTTTATAGTCCAATTCCATAGGGTTACGATTTTTCGGATGTGCATTGCGTGCCGGCCTTCCTTTTCCAAGGGATTGAACGCCGGGGGAATCATGGGGGCAGAGGCCCTCGTTCAAAGCAGCAAGACATGAACAGCATCACTTCATCTTGAGGTTGGCGGCAGTGAATCGGCCGTCGAGATTGGAGGACCGGTATGACTTACGCGCTTCGACAGATGGTGGTGCTTGGCTGTATTGCCGCATTCATGCCTCTCCCCGCACTGGCCCAGAGCGCCCCACCACCCCCGCCCGTCACCGTTGCCAAGCCGGTCGTTCGCGATGTCGTCGACAGCGACGAGTTCATCGGCCGCTTCGAGCCGGTCGACGAGGTCTCGGTTCGCTCGCGCGTCGGTGGTTACCTGCAGGAAATTCATTTCCAGGACGGCGCATTGGTCAAGCAGGGCGACCTGCTCTTCGTCATCGATCAGCGGCCGTTCGTAACCGCGCTCAATCAGGCAAAGGCCACACTCGAATCGGCGCAATCCGCCCTGGTCTTTGCCGACGCGCAATATAAGCGCACGCAATCGCTAACTTCGAGCGGCAGCCAGTCAGCCCAGACGCTGGATGATCGCCGCCGCGAATTCGATTCGGCCGAGGCCAATGTCCGCGGCGCACAGGCCGCAGCCGACCGCGCCTCTCTCGACATGGAATATACCGAGATCAAGGCGCCGCTCAGCGGCCGCATCGACCGCCGGCTGATCTCGGCCGGCAACCTTGTGCAGACCGACCAGACTGTGCTGACGACGATCGTTTCGCTCGATCCGATCGATTTTTATTTCGACGTCGACGAGCGCCGCCTGCTGAATTTCGCCGACACCGCGCGCAAACTGGGCAAGGATCTGCAGCAGGGCGGTGGCGGACTTGATGTGTCCGTCACGATCTCGGATCCCAGTGCCAAACCGTTCAAGGGAAAGCTCGATTTCGCCGAGAACCGGGTCGACAATGAGAGTGGCACCATTCGTCTGCGTGCCCGCTTCCCCAATCCTGATCTCGTCCTTCAGCCCGGCCTGTTCGGTCGAATACAGGTCGAAGCCTCCAACACCTACCAGGCCATTCTCGTCCCCGACGAGGCCATCGGCTCGGACCAGAATGAGCGCGTCGTTTATGTCGTCGCCGAAGACGGCACGGTTTCGACCAAGCCCGTAAGGCCCGGACCGCGCCTCTACGGCTACCGCGTCATACGCGAGGGTCTTGATGGCACCGAGACGATCATCGTCAACGGCCTGATGCGCGCCCGGCCGGGCGCAAAGATCACGCCTCAGATGACCGAACTGCCGCAGGAGCGGCAGGACGCTCCGCCGGAAACTGCCGGCGCGGAGAGCGGACAATGAGATTTGCTCATTTTTTCGTGGACCGGCCGATCTTTGCGGCCGTCATCTCGATCCTTTTTCTCGTTGTCGGCAGCATTGCCTACACGCAATTGCCGGTATCGCAGTATCCGGAGATAGCGCCGCCGACCATCGTCGTGCGCACCTCCTATCCGGGTGCCGACCCGCAGACGATCGCCGATACCGTTTCGACGCCGCTCGAACAACAGATCAACGGCGTCGAAGACATGCTTTATATGTCTTCCTACTCCAGCGCCGACGGCGCCATGTCGCTGACGATCACCTTCAAGCTCGGCACCGATCTCGACAAGGTCCAGGTGCTCGTCCAGAACCGCGTTTCCATCGCCCTTCCCCGTCTTCCCGAGGAAGTCCAGCGGCTTGGCGTGACCACCGACAAAAGCTCACCGGATCTGATGATGGTGGTGCACCTGCTTTCGCCATCGCACCGCTATGACCAGCTTTACGTCTCGAATTACGCCCGCAACCGCATCCGCGACGTTCTCGTGCGCCTTGACGGCGTCGGCGACGTGCAGATTTTTGGCGAACGCCAGTATTCGATGCGAATCTGGCTGGATCCGGAAAAGCTCTCCGCTTACGGGATGACATCCGATGACGTCGTCTCCGCGTTGAGAGATCAGAACGTCCAGGTTTCAGGCGGCAAGATCGGGGCCCCGCCCGTCACCGGCAAGAATGCATTCGAATATACGGTGCGAACGGACGGCCGCTTCTCCGACGTGCGCGAGTTCCGATATGTCATTGTGAAATCGACGACATCGGGCCGCCTCGTGCAGTTGCAGGATGTCGCCCGGATAGAACTCGGCGCACAGGATTACGTCACCAACAGTTATCTCAACAACGATCCCGCAGTGGCTCTCGGCATCTTCGCCCGGCCGGGAACCAACGCACTGGACACGGCCCATCAAGTCCAGACGCTCATGAAGGACATATCCCAGAATTTCCCGCCGGGTCTGGAATATCGTATCGTCTACGACACGACCGAATTCATCTCGGATTCGATTACCGAGGTCTATAGAACCATTGCAGAAGCGGCCATCCTGGTGGCGATCGTCGTTCTTGTCTTCCTGCAATCCTGGCGAACCGCAATCATACCGATCATTGCCATCCCGGTATCGCTGATCGGCACCTTCGCGGTTCTGCTCGCCTTCGGCTTCTCGCTCAACATGCTCACTTTGTTCGGCCTTGTCCTAGCGATCGGGATCGTCGTGGATGACGCGATCGTGGTGGTGGAAAACGTCGAGCGCAATCTGGCGCGCGGCATGACGCCGAAGCAGGCGTCCCATGTCACGATGGACGAAGTCGGAACCGCCGTCGTCGCCATCTCGCTGGTGCTGATCGCCGTGTTCGTCCCGACAGCCTTCATTCCAGGAATCTCTGGCCAGTTCTACAGGCAGTTCGCGGTGACGATCTCCGTCACCACTGCAATTTCCGCATTGAATTCGCTCACACTGTCGCCCGCACTCGCAGGCATATTGCTGAAAGCCCATGACCACGAAACCAAACGCATGAATGTCGCATCCCGTCTGGGGAGAGGGCTTGCGGACGGCTTCAATCATGGATTCGATCGGCTAAGCTCCGGCTATTCATGGACCGTTCGGCATCTGGTCAGCAGTTGGGTGGGCTTGACTGCCGCGATGGTCACGTTCGTCTGCCTGCTCGGAGCGACATGGTATATGGGCACGAAAGTTCCCGCGGGCTTTATTCCGACCATGGACCAGGGTTACGCAATCATCGTCATACAGCTTCCTGATGGAGCCTCGCTCGCGCGTACCGACGCCGTCGTCAAACAGGTGGGCGATATCGCCCGCACCGTGCCCGGCGTCGGCAATGCCGTGCAATTTGCCGGCTTCAGCGGGGCGACGTTCACCAATGCCTCAAATGCCGGCGTCGTCTTCGTTCCATTCAAATCCTTTGCCGAACGTGAAGAAGGCGGCGAGAACGCCAACAAGATCATCGGCGAGCTTTACGGAAAGCTGCAAAGCATCCAGGAAGCCTTCATCATCGCCATTCCACCGCCATCCGTGCGTGGCGTCGGCAATTCCGGCGGCTTCAAGATGCAGATTTCCGATCTCGAAAACGCCGATATGACTCGCGTGCTCGGCCTCGCCCGGCAGATGATGGGTGCGGCGGCAACGACCGAGGGGCTGACCGGCGTCTTTACGACATTTTCGGATGCCAGCCCGCAATACTTCCTGGCGATCGACCGCGACAAGGCGCGTTTCCTGAATGTGCCGATCCCCAATATCTTCAACGCCCTTTCCATCAATCTCGGCGTCGCCTATGTGAACGATTTCAATGCGTTCGGCCGCGTCTATCAGGTTCGCGCCCAGGCCGACCGGCAGTACCGCATGGACAGGGAAGACATCCTCGCCCTGAAGGTCCGGTCGGCGACCGGGGCGCTGGTTCCGCTTGGAACCTTGATGGACATCCAGGATGCCAGCGGCCCGGCGCTTGTCCAGCGCTACAACATGTATGTCTCGGTGCCGCTTCAGGGCAATCCGACGCCTGGAACGTCAACGGGCGATGCCATCGCCAAGATGGAGGCCTTAGCGGCGAAAATCCTGCCGCAGGGGACGACCTTCGAATGGACCGAGCTCGCCTATCAGGAGACCCACACCGGCAACACCGCCATCTACATCTTCGCCCTGTCTGTCGTCTTCGTCTTCCTGGCGCTGGCGGCGCAATATGAAAGCTGGGTTCTGCCGCTCGCGATCATTCTCATCGTCCCGCTTGCGGTGCTCGCGGCGCTGATCGGGGTCTCGCTGAGGGGAATGGACAACAATGTCCTGACGCAGATCGGCCTGATCGTTCTGATCGGCCTTGCGGCCAAGAACGCCATTCTGATCGTCGAGTTCGCCAGGCAGGCGGAGGACGAGGGCAAATCGCCGGTAGAGGCGGCCATCGAGGCCAGCCATCTTCGCCTGCGCCCGATCCTGATGACGGCATTCGCCTTCATTTTCGGTGTTCTGCCGCTCGCCATCGCCACCGGCCCCGGCGCCGAAATGCGCCAGTCGCTCGGCACCGCCGTCTTCTCGGGCATGCTCGGCGTGACGATCTTTGGCCTGTTTCTGACGCCGGTCTTCTACGTCGTGCTGCGCGGCTGGCGCCGCAAGCGGCCGGCCACTGTAGAGCCAGCGAAGACGGAGCCGGTCGAGCAAGGGGTCGTCTGAGACGATCCCACCCGGCTCTGCGCGCCGCGCGTCTTTTCAGACGCGCAAAGGACGCTGCAACACCTTGAATCGACGCATAGGCTTGGGAACCAGTGACAAAAGTCAGGTCGAAAACAGATGCACCTTGCCCTGCCACAAGCGGGCGACGGTGAGTTTGCCGCTGCGATAGGCGCGCGTATCGAGATTGAGCCGCCTCGGCCGTATGTCGGGTTCATCGTTCGGCGTATGACCGTGAACGAAGAGTTTCGGCAACGGCACCCGGCTTTCGAGAAACCGCTGGCGGATGATGACCAGATCCTCGTCCGTCTGCTCACTGAGCCGCAGCTTCGGATTGATGCCGGCATGCACGAAAATCACGCTCGGGGTCTCCAACAGGACAGGCATCGCCCGCATGAAATCGATATGCGTACGCGGCAGCGATTGGCGGATGAAGGCATCGAGCTTCGCGCCGGAGGGAAAGACCAGCGGTAGATGCTCCGGATCGAGGCCATAGGATTTGAGCGACTCCGCCGACCCCATCTGCATCCAATCGTCATAGGAGATCCAGCCATCGATATAGTCGAGCATGGCGACTTCGTGATTGCCGGCAAGGCAGATGCGGTCGAATCCATCAGGCGGAGGCTCCATCAGATGGGTGATGACCTGTGCCGATTCAGGGCCGCGGTCGATATAGTCGCCGAGCGTGACGATCAGCTTTCGCCCGGGCAGCCGCGCGCCATCCCGCAGGATCGCCGCTTCGGCTTTCACAAGCAGATCGTACCGACCGTGAATATCGCCGATCGCATAGGTTGGGATAGCGGCAATATCCAGCGTCAGGCGCGGTCTCGGCTGGCGCGCCATTTTCGAAACCTCGCTGCTGCGAGCACGAGAGTCGCTCATCATATTTCTCGATCAAGGAAGCCCCACGTCACCGTAAGTAGAGTAAAGGACAAGGCAATCAAGCTGGTAAGAAAATCCAAACCATTCTGGTTTTGTAGAAAAACCGGCCTTATCATTTGAGGGGCAATCCCTCACTCCTGTATCTGTCGAAAAAGAGTGGCCAATGGGAACGGTATCGCAGTTTCATCAGAGCCTGAGGCCTCCCGCGCATCGCATCGAAAGCGAAGAGGAGGTGATATCCACGGCCCGCGACCTCGCCGCTGCATTCCGGCATCAGGCGAGCGAGCGTGATATCAACCGCATCCTGCCCTTTGCCGAGCTGGACGCGCTGTCGGTATCGGGGCTGACGGCAATCGCTGTTCCGCCAGACCATGAAGGGCTCGACGTGTCGAACGCCCTGCTCGCCGAAATCGTTGCGATCATCGCCGAGGGCGATGCATCGATCGGCGAGGCGCTGGAAAGTCATTTTTCTGCGCTGGAAACGCTCCGCACTCAGGCTGCCGAGGATTTGAAGGCATCGCTGTTTGCCCGCGCGCTGCTCGGTGACCGCTTCGCGGGCGCCGCCTTCATCGACGGGGCCGAACTGACCGCCGAAGGTCCGGGCTACCGCCTGAGCGGGCGCACGCGGCAGGGACCTGGCATTCTCTTCGCTGACTGGATCGCCGCTGCCGCCACCGCTCCGCCCAGCCGCCCGGTGACGCTCTACCTCGCAGGCGCTGAGGAAGGCGTGCAGGTGGTCGACGATTGGGACGGCTTCGGCCAGCGCACCAATGGCTCGGCGACGGCGATCGTCGGCACGCTTCATGTCAATGCCGATGCGATTGCCCCTGCCCCCTCGTCCGGACATTCGACCGCCATCTCGCTCGGCCTGCTGCTCAAGGCCGGCGTCAGCCTGGGCATCGCGCGGGCCGCATGGAGCGACCTGATGATCGCAATTGGCGATCGCAGCACCAGCGTCCTCCCCGGGATCGGCGAACGCGCCATCCGTATCGAAATGGCGGCGGCAACCTTGGAACGTGCTGGCCGCAAACTCGACATTGCCCAGGTCAATCCTGTGGAGGCCGCGATGGTGGACGCGCATTTTTCCGCCTCCGCGGCCGCGATCCTTGCCGGGGAAACGGCACTCGACACCGCAAACGCGCTATTCGAACTTGCAGGGGAAACATCGGCCGGCATCGGCCTCAATCTCGACCGCCATTGGCGCAACGCCCGCATTCACGCGCTATCGCTGCCGCGGGAAAAGCTGGTGCATACCGCAGGCGAATATATGTCGAAGGTCGGCGGCGCCTAATCAGCTGGCGGCGGAGATCGGGAATTCTTCCCTCGCGCCGTCGATGCTGCCGCCATCGGCGACGAACTGCTCGAGGGTCATATTGTCGAGAATGGCGGCGATCGCGTCCCGAACATCGGTCATCGAGCGCCGCACCTGACAGGTTTCCGGATCGGCACAGTCGTCGCAGGCCTCGTAAGCCGTACGGCTGGCGCAGCGGATCGGCGCTAAGGGTCCGTCGAGCGTGCGGATGACATGGCCGATGCGAATTTCGGTTGCCGGCCGCGACAGCGAATAACCGCCGCCCGGTCCCTTCTTCGAACGCAGGATGCCGACATTGCGCAGTTCCAGCAGGATCGTATCGAGAAACTTCTTCGGGATATTGTTGCGGGCCGCGATGTCATTGATGAAGGCAGTCTCGCCCGGCGCCAGCCGTGCCAGGTCGACCAGCGCCTTCAGCCCGTATTTTCCCTTTTTCGTCAGCATCGTCGTCGCCCTGTAGAAATTGCAGTATTTATCCTGCCAATAGCAGGCAAATAGCGTCAAAAGCGTGAACATACAACAAAATAGCTATTATTTATAGCTTGTATCGGCAACGTCCACAGAAACGCCCGGCAGCCTTGAGAAAGACCGGCCGCCGCGCGCTCTGCCTGCAGCCTCGGTCAGATCGTCTTCAGCATGCCGCCATCGACGAAATAGGTCGAGCCGATGCAATAGCTCGCGCGCTCCGAACTCAGGAAGACGAAGACGTTTGCCAGCTCTTCCGGTGTGCCGAAGCGTTTGGAGGCGGCGTGCTCGTTGGCGACGCTCTGCAGGTAGCCTTCCCAGTTGCCGCCGGTCTCGGCCGTCAATTGTTTGGCGGTCTTGATCCAGTCGGGCGTCAGGATCAGACCGGCATTGACGCAGTTGACGCGGATATTGTCCTTGATGAGCTCGGTCGAGAGCGTCTTCGAAAACATCATCAGCGCCGACTTGCTGACATTGTAGATCGGCTCGTACCAGAGCGGCTGAACGGCGCAGATCGAGGCATTGTGCAGGATCACACCGCCGCCGCGTTGCTTCATCTGCGGCGCGATGCCGCGCGCCAGCCGCACGGCGGCCATCACATGCAAGTCCCAATAGTCCTGCCACTTCTGGTCGGGCGCCTCCATCACCGTCTCGTTCGAGCCGGTGCCGGCATTGTTGATGAGGATATCGGCGCCGCCTTTTTCGGCCGCCGCCGTAATGATCGCCTCGGTTCCCGCAACCGTCGCCACATCGGCCGCGACAGCGGTGGCGCTGACGCCGTACGTCTCGGCGATACGGGCGGCTTCCGCCACGAGCCGCTCACCGCCGCGCGCTGCCAGCACGAGGTCGGCGCCCTCAGCCGCCAGCCCCTCGGCGATTGCCAGCCCGATGCCGACCGACGCACCTGTTATGACGGCAATCTTTCCCTTCAATCCGAGATCCATGTCTTCCTCCGCAAACGGCCGGAGATTCCGGCCTGATTGCCGAGTGTTCCGCCAATGAACCCGGGCGTCAAGCGCCTGAACTCCTCTTGCGGCAGGCTCCAATCTGTCGCATGCCTGCATCAACAGGATGGGAGGAGTTTTCATGCGACGTTATTCAGCCTGCATAGAGTGGCTGTTTGCCGAAGAGGGCGACAGCTTTCCCGATCGCATCCGCCGCGCCCATGCGGCCGGCCTGACGGCGATCGAATTCTGGCGCTGGAGCGACAAGGATCTCGATGCGATCGAGGCGGCGCTGAAGGAAACCGGCCTTGCCGTCTCCAGCCTCGTCGCCGAACCGATGATCGCGCTGACCGACGCCGCCAATCGGCAGGCCTGGCTGAAAGGCCTTGCCGAATCCGTCAGTGTCGCGAAGCGTCTCGGCGCGCCAGTGCTGATTGCCCAGGCGGGCGACGATCTCCCAGGCTTGACCCGCGAAGAACAGCGCAGGGCACTCACCGAAACGCTGAGAGCCGGCGCCGATATCCTCAAAGGCAGCGGTGTCCGCCTCGGCGTCGAGCCGCTCAACATCCGCATCGACCATGTCGGCTATTTCCTCGATTCGACCCGCGAAGGTCTCGACATCATCGATGACGTCGCTCGCCCCGAGATCGGTATCGTCTACGACATCTACCATTCCGCCGTGATGGACGAGCGCACCGAGGAGGTACTGAACGGCCGTCTCGACCGTATCATCCACGTCCATGTCGCCGATCACCCCGGCCGCAACGAACCGGGCTCCGGCGATATCGACCTTGCCCGACGCCTCGGCTGGATCTTTGCCAACGGTTACGACGGCGCCGTCGGTCTGGAATACCGGCCGACCAAGTCCGGCGCGGACGCAGTCAAGGCTGCGATTGCTTCGCTCGGCGGTTAAACCTCGGCGGCATCGACGCTCGCCGCCGCCTTGCAGGGTCCGGCCGAGCGGCGCTCGATAATGCGGGAGGCAATCATGATGCGCCGCGCCGGCATTCCGGGCAGGCGTGGATTCTCGATGCGCTCGAGCAAGAGCCGCAGCCCGACCGCCCCGCATTCCTGCCCCTCCATCCTCACCGTCGTCAGCGCCGGCGAGATCTGCGTTGCGGGCGAGTAGTCGCCGAACCCGACGACCGAAATATCGTCGGGAATGCGGTATCCCTGACCGAGCAACTCGGAAACCACGGTCAGTGCCAGCCCGTCATGGGCGCAGAAAAAAGCCGTCGGCTGGATGCCTTTTTCCACGAGCGCTCGGAAGGCCGCTCTGAAGCCATTCTCTTCGTCGAACTGCATAACATGAAGCGCAACGTCAGGATAACGTTCGGCGACTTCGCGGGCGCCGTAGTGCCGCTCTTGGCGTCCCCGCAGGCCCGGCATGCCATAGACGTAAACAATGGACCGATGGCCGAGCCCGACCAGATATTCCACCACCGCCTGCCCCGCCTCATGGTCGGTGCCGCCGACATGGTCGATCTGTTCGAGTGCATCCACCCAGCCGAAACGCACGATCGGAACGCCGGTGGCACTCGCCGCCGCCACTGCCTCACGGGCATGCGGACCGACGAGCATCAGCCCGTCGCAAGCGCGCGCCAGCTCCTCCAACTGGCTGGAATCATGGGTCCAGCGTACGCGCAGCGTCATGCCAAGCCGATGAGCCTCGCGCTGCACGCCGTTCTGCACCTGCATGTAGAGCTCACTGTTAACGGCATCGAGATCGTGAAAGACAACCGCGACCTCGCCTCCAGCACCCTGCCCGGACGGCCTGGTATAGCCGAGGCGTTGCGCTGTCTCGCGGATCAGCGCGCGCGTTTCCTCGCTGACGCCGCTCTTGCCGGCAAGCGAGCGCGACACTGCATATTTCGACAGGCCGACCTCCCTTGCGATGGTCTGCAATGTAACCCGGCCTCTGCTTCCCACCTGGCACCCCTACATTCGGTTGATGGGACGCTGGCTATATCAACCGCATCCCAAAAGCAAATTTTCGCACTAACGAAAACATAACGCTTTACCTAACAATATCCAAATGTAATCTTTCTCTCATCCCAAGCCCAATAGCAAAATAATGAATAAGGGCACGGTTTTTGGAGGAGATCCCCTATGATCAAGCTGAAACGACGTGCGTTTCTGGCCGGGACGTCGGCCGCCCTGATATTGCCGGCCCTGCCGGTTTTCGCCGCTGACTTCAAGGAAGCGGATATTCTGAAAACGAAGGTGTCGAGCGGCGCCCTGCCGGGTCTGAAGGACCGGCTTCCTGAAAATCCGCTCGTCGTCAAACCAGTCGAAAGCGTCGGCAAATACGGCGGCGACTGGAACATGGCGCTGGTCGGCGGCGGGTCGCTGTCGATGCTGTTCCGCTACCAGGCCTACGAGCCGCTGCTGCGCTATACGCCCGACTGGTCTGGCGTGACGTTGAACGTCGCCGAGTCCTTCGAGGGCGATGCCGACTCCAAGGTCTATACGATCCGCCTGCGCAAGGGCATGAAATGGTCGGACGGCCATCCCTACACCACCGCCGACATCAAGTTCTGGTACGACACCGTTTTCACCGACAAGCGCGTCGCCTTCGTCGGTCAGGATCATTGGAAGTCTGGCGGCAAGCCGGCCAAGCTGGAGATCGTCGACGAACAGACCTTCAAGGTCATCTTCGACAAGCCGAACGGCCTGTTCCCGCTGCAGGTCGCCTGGGCGAACAACGACCAGACGACGCGCACGCCGAAGCATTATCTGGAGCAGTTCCACATCGACCACAATCCGAAGGCCGATGAACTCGCCAAGCAACGCGGCTTTGAAAGCTGGATCGCCTCCTTCCAGGCGGCCGCCGGTTTCCAGGACGACAACGCCTTCTTCCTCAACTCCTCGAAGAAGCCCTGCGTGCATGCCTGGATGTTCACGATAGCGCCCGGCGAAAACACCGAACGCGCCGTTGCCGAGCGCAATCCCTACTATTGGAAAGTCGACACCGAGGGCAACCAGCTGCCCTATATGGACCGTATCGTCTACCAGATGGTCGCCGACCCGCAGGTTCTATTGCTGAAGGCCATGCAGGGCGAAGTCGACCTGATGGACCAGTATATCGCCACACCGAACAACAAGTCGGTTCTCTACGATGCGCGTGAGCAGGGCGGCTATGATTTCTACACACTGACCTCGACCGAAGCCAATGTGATGAATTTCATCTTCAACCTGAACCACAATGACGAGACCAAGCGGAAGCTCTTCCGGAACAAGGATTTCCGTGCGGCACTCTCGACAGCACTCGACCGGCAGTCGCTGATCGATGCCGTGCTCGTTGGTCAGGGGGCGCCCGCCCAGCCGTCGATCAAGAAGGAGGATCCGCTTTACAACGAGCAGCTCGCCACGCAGTTCACGGCCTATGACGTCGACAAGGCGAATGCCATGCTCGACCAGATCGTGTCGAAGCGCGACGACCAGAACTTCCGCCTCGACGAAAAGGGCCGCCGCCTGACGATCATCTTCGAGATCGACCAGGCGCGCGCCGTCTTCCTCGATCTCTTCCAGCTGGTGATCCCGATGTTCCAGGCGGTCGGCATCGATGCACAGATGCGCTCGATGGACCGTTCGCTCTGGGAAACCCGCGTCCGTCAGGGCCGTGATTTCGATGCGACTGCCCACCAGTTCGGCGCAAACGGCGGCGTCGCCGCCATGCTCGACCCGCGCTATTACGTGCCGACCGATGCCAACGCCATGTATGCCCCCGCTTGGCAGCTCTGGTATCGCGACCGCGCCAATGCCAATGCTGAGGAACCGCCGGAAAGCACGAAGAACCAGCTTGCGCTCTACGACAAGCTGAAGGCGACCTCCGACGCATCAGGCCAGCGCGAGGTCATGAAGCAGATCCTGCAAGGCGCCGCCGACAATTTCTATGTCTTCGGCATCTCGCTGCCGCCGGACGGATACGGCGTCGTCAAGAACAACATGAAAAACGTCACGAAGATCATGCCGAACTCTTTCGGCTGGCCGACGCCCGCTCCGACCATGCCGGAGCAGTTCTACAAGGCCTGATGGCCTTCAACTTCATGAGCCATACCAGGCGCCCGACGAGCCGGTCGGCGCCGGGGGCCTTCTTTTGCCAATGATTGGATGAAGACGATGCTCGACGCCAGAAAACAGAACACCCACACGCTGAGGACGCCGGACTGGTTCAAGACCGCGACCCGCTGGACCCAGCTGACCTTCGTGGAAGACGACCCGGAGAAATACGACCCGGCATTCTGGATCGATGTCTTCAAACGCACGAAATCGAACGCGGTCTGCCTCAGCGCAGGCGGCTATATCGCCTATTATCCGAGCGAAGTGCCCTACCACTATGTGAGCAAATATCTCGGCGACAAGGATATCTTCGGCGCGCTCGTCGACGCCGCCCGCAAGCTCGACATGCATGTCATGGCCCGCGTCGACCCGCATGCGATCCATGATGATGCCGCCAAAGCCCATCCGGAATGGGTGATGATCAATGCCGACGGCACGCCACGCCGCCACTGGGCCTATCCCGATGTCTGGGTGACCAATGCCTATGGCGACTACAACAGCGTCTTCATGCCTGAGGTGGTCAAGGAGATCGTCCGCAAATACGATATCGATGCGGTCTTCGCCAATCGCTGGCAGGGCCACGGCGTCGATTATAGCGAAGACAGCGCCCGCCGCTTCAAGGATATGTCCGGCCACGCCCTGCCTGTAAAACCCGATGCCGAGGATCCGGCCTGGCAGGCTTGGGTGCAATGGCGCCGCCGCGTGCTCACCGACATGATCGCGCAATGGGACGATGCCGTCAAAGCGATCCGCCCGCATGCGAGCTTCATTCCGAACATGGGCGGCGCGTCGCTGATGGAATTCGACCTCTCGGTCATCGCCAGGCACTGCCCCTTCCTCGTCGTCGACCATCAGGGCCGCAAGGGCCTGGAGCTCGGCTGGTCGGCTGGCCGTAACGGCAAGCGCATCCGCGCCACCTTCCCCGACCGCCCGGTTGTGCTGATCACCTCGATCGGCCCGGAGGAGGAATATCGCTGGAAGGATGCCGTCACCTCGGGTGAGGAGATGCAGCTTTGGATCAACGACGGCACTGCCCACGGCCTCTACGCCTGGTTCACCAAATTCAACGGTGTCGTGCCCGACAAACGCTGGGTCGAGCCGGTGGCCGACGCATTCGGCCTGCAGGCAGCCGTCGAGCCCGTTCTGGAAAGCATGAAGCCGACCGCCGAAATCGCTGTCGTCGATCCCTCGACGACGCTGCGCCATTGGGCGCCGGAAGAGCGGCATTCCGCCGAGAAGCACGATCTCGGTCTCTATCACGCCCTCGTCGAAGCCCGACTGCCCTTCGAGCTGCTCTCGGACCAGGTGCTGACCGAGGAAACCCTCGACCGCTTCAAGCTGATCATTCTCGCCAACGCCTCCTGCCTTTCGGATGCGCAGAACGCGGCGATCCGCGCATATGTCGATCGCGGCGGCAGCGTGATTGCCTCTTACGAGACGTCGCTGCGTGACGAATTTGGCAAGAAGCGTGACGAATTCGGTCTGGCCGACGTGCTCGGCGCCAGATACGTTTCCGGCCCGCGCGGCATCGTCAAAAACACCTATGTCGCCCTTTCCGGCAATCACCCGATCAATCGGGGTTTCGACGGCGCCGAACGCATCATGGGCGGCACCCGCCTGATCCACGCCGAACCGTCGGCCGATGCGAAGACGCCCTTCCTCTATATCCCCGATTTTCCCGACCTGCCGATGGAAGAGGTCTATCCGCGCGAGGCCCCGAAAGGCGCTGCCGTCATCGCTCGTGAGACCGGCAAGGGTGGCCGCACGGTCTATATTCCCTGGAATATCGGCGAGATCTTCTGGGAGGTCTTTGCCGTCGATCATGCGCGGCTCATCGCCAACACCGTCCATTGGGCGCTCGGCAAGACGCCGCGCGTCACCGTCAAAGGCAAGGGCGTCGTCGATCTGGCGCTGCGCGAAAACGGTGAGGGTCTGGCGCTCAGCCTCTTCAATCTCACCAATCCGATGATGATGAAAGGCCCGATCCGCGACAATTACCCTCTGGCAGCGCAGACCGTTTCGGTGGAGATTCCGGAGGGCCGATCGGTGGCGAAGGCGTGGCTCGTTGTTGCCGACCGCGCCGCAAGCTTCAGCCTCGGGAATGGCCGCGCCGAGGTGGAGGTGCCAGGTATCGATCGGCTTGAGGTCCTGCATCTCACCTGGAAATGAGATGACATGCGACGGAGGAGCGCTTTCGGCCTGGAGGGCCGAAGGCGGGTGAAGATCCGGGGGAAGCGCGTCACAGCGTTCCCGACGGGAGGAGAAACGTTTCGATGCTTGGCTATATCTTCAAGCGCGTGCTCTACATGATCCCGACCTTGTTTGGCATGTCGCTGATCTCGTTCCTGATCATCCAGCTGCCGCCGGGTGACTATCTGACCTCGATGATCGCCACCATGAGCGACAGCGGCCAGACCGTCGATCCCGCGCAGATCGAGCGGCTGAAGGAAATCTACGGCTTCGACGACCCCTTCTATGTCCAATATCTGAAATGGATCTGGGGCATCGTCAGCCGCGGCGACTTCGGCTACTCCTTCGAGTGGGGCCAGCCCGTCTCCGGGCTGATCTGGGCGCGCATGGGCTCGACGCTGGTGATCTCGCTCTTGAGCCTGCTCTTCGTCTGGATCGTGGCTTTGCCGATCGGCATCTATTCGGCCGTCCGCCGCCACTCCATCGGCGATCACGTTTTCACCTTTCTCGGCTTCATCGGCCTTGCCGTGCCGAACTTCATCCTGGCGCTGACGCTGATGTACGTCGCCTATAAATATCTCGGCCAGAGCGTCGGCGGGCTGATCTCGCCTGAGTATGCCGAGGCGCCCTGGAGCCTCGCCAAGGTCGGCGATTTCCTCGCCCATCTCTGGATCCCGATCATCATCATCGGCGCATCCGGAACGGCAGCGATGATCCGCATCCTGCGCGCCAACCTGACCGACGAGCTGCACAAGCCCTATGTCGTCACCGCCCGCGCCAAGGGACTGCCGGAATACAAGGTGATCCTCAAATATCCGGTCAGAATCGCGCTCAATCCCTTCGTCTCGGCGATCGGCTGGGTGCTGCCGCATCTCGTCTCCGGCGTGACCATCACCGCCATCGTGTTGAATCTTCCGACCGCAGGTCCGCTGCTTTTCCGCGCGCTGATCTCGCAGGACATGTATCTCGCCGGCAGTTTCATCCTGCTTTTGAGCGCGCTGACCCTTGTCGGCATGCTGCTGTCGGATCTGCTGCTGGCGCTGCTCGATCCGCGCATCCGATTCAATTGAGGGGAATGCGATGAGCACGCACGAAACCTTCGGAGCCCATGCTGGTCCGCTTCACACCGTTGCCGATGGTCCCTCGATCAGCCCGCTGAAACAGGGCAAGACCGTCTCGACCGCCGCGATCGGCCCCTGGCGGCTGGTCGCCGGCAAACTGGTTCGCCAGAAGGTGGCGATGGTGGCCGGCGCCATCATCCTCTTCCTCTATCTGGTCGGCCTCTTCGCCGAATTCCTGGCGCCGGCTTTGCCGATGACCTCGCGGCCGCAATATACCTATGCCCCGCCGCAGGGCTTCAGCTTCTTCGTCGAGAAACCGGACGGCAGCTCGGAGTTCAATTTCCACGTGAAGGGCTACAAGGTCGAGATCGACAAGGTGGCGCTGCGCCGCACCTTCGTCGTCGACGACACCAAGGTCGTCCCGATCGGCTTCTTCGTCAAAGGCGCGGCCTACGATCTCTGGGGCCTGATCCCGATGAACCGCCACCTGATCGGCCCCCTCAACCAGAACGATCCGATGTACCTGCTCGGCGCCGACCGGCTCGGTCGCGACGTCTTCTCGCGGCTCGTCTACGGAACCCGCGTATCCATGTCGATCGGCCTCGTCGGCGTCGCCATGTCGCTGATCCTCGGTGTCGTGCTCGGCTCGATCTCCGGCTTCTACGGCGGCTGGGTCGATACGCTGATCCAGCGTGTCATCGAGGTCGTCAGCGCCATGCCGACCATCCCGCTGTGGCTCGGCCTGGCGGCGGCGATCCCGCTGACATGGTCGCCGGTCAATGTCTATTTCGTCATAACGATCATCGTCTCGCTGCTCGGCTGGACCAGCCTGGCGCGGGAGGTGCGCGGCCGGTTCCTGGCACTGCGCAGCGAGGATTTCGTCGTCGCCGCCCGGCTCGACGGATCGAGCGAAGCGCGGCTGATCTTCCGCCACATCCTGCCGTCGCTGACGAGCCATATCCTTGCGGTCGTGACGCTGGCCGTGCCGACGATGATTGTCGCCGAGACCTCGCTGTCCTTCCTCGGCATCGGTCTCAAGCCGCCGGTCGTTAGCTGGGGCGTGCTGCTGCAGGACGCCCAGAACATCCGCACCGTCGCAACCGCGCCGTGGCTCCTGATCTGGCCGTCGCTCGCAGTCGTCGTCGCCGTCCTGTCCTTCAATTTCTTCGGCGACGGCCTGCGCGATGCCGCCGACCCTTACGACAATTGAGGAGGAAACCATGACCGATCTTTCAGACGACGTCGTTCTCTCCGTCGAAAACCTCTCGATCGATTTCAGGCTGCGCACCCACATCCTGCACGCCGTCGAAAATGTCAGCTTCGAGCTGAAGCGTGGCCAGACGCTCTGCCTCGTCGGCGAAAGCGGCTCCGGCAAGAGCGTCACCGCCCGCTCACTGCTGCAGATCGTCGACAGCCCCGGCAGCATCGTTTCCGGCCGCATCCTGCTCAGCAATGGCGACGAGGTCACCGGGGGTAACGGGGTCATCGATATCGCCGCCCTGAAGCCGTCCGACCGGGCGATGCGCGCCATACGCGGCCGCCGCATCGGCCTGATCTTCCAGGAGCCGATGAGCTCGCTGTCGCCGGTTCACACCATCGGTTCGCAGATCATCGAGGCGGTGCGCCTGCACAGCAATCTCGATCATCGTGCCGCCCGCGAAAGGACCGTCGAACTGCTGCGCCAGGTCGAGATCCCGAACCCGGACAAGATGGCCGACCGCTACACCTTCGAATTCTCTGGCGGCATGCGCCAGCGCGCCATGATCGCCATGGCGCTTGCCGGCAATCCCGACATTCTCATCGCCGACGAACCGACGACGGCGCTCGACGTCACCACTCAGGCCGAAATCCTTGACCTGATCAAGCGCTTGCAGGTCGAACGCGGGATGGCCATGCTGCTCATCACCCATGACATGGGGATCGTCGCAGAAGTGGCCGATGATGTTGCCGTCATGCGCTTCGGCCGCATCGTCGAGCACGGACCGGTGGATGCGATTTACCATGCCGCCGAGCATCCCTATACCCGCCAACTGCTGGCCTCGACGGTCAAGCTGACCCACCATGTCGAAGGGCGGCTGCCGGCCGTGGCGCTGTCGCCGGATGCGCCGCAGCCGATCCTGTCCGTCCGCAACCTTGGCAAGATCTACGGTTGGCACGGCAAGGCCAATACGCTGCGCGCCGTCGACGACGCCAGCTTCGATCTTTATCCCGGCGAAAACCTCGGCATCGTCGGCGAAAGCGGCTCCGGCAAGACGACGCTCGGCCGGCTCATCCTGCGCACCGTCGAGCCGACATCGGGCAGCATCAGCTATCGCGGCAAGGACGGTAGCGAGATCGACGTCACGAAACTCACCAAGCGCGAACTCCGCACCTTCCACCGCGAAGTCCGCCTGGTCTTCCAGGATCCTTTCGCCTCGCTCAATCCGCGCATGACCGTCAAGGAGGTGATCGGCGATCCGCTTGTTGTCTACGGTCTGGCCAAGGGCAAGGCGCTGGAGGACCGCGTCGCCGAACTGATGCGCCTGGTCGGCCTCGATCCGATGGGCATGGAGCGTTATCCGCATGCCTTCTCCGGCGGCCAGCGCCAGCGCATCGGCATCGCCCGCGCCCTTGCACTCGATCCGCGCATCATCATCGCCGACGAGGCAACGTCGGCACTCGACGTCTCGATCCGCAGCCAGATCCTCGACCTGTTGCTCGATATTCGTCAACGGTTGAACCTGAGCTTTATCTTCATCTCGCACGACATTTCGGTCGTGCGTTATTTCTGCGATCGCGTCGCCGTCATGCATCGCGGCAAAATCGTCGAACTCGGCGAGGCCGAACAGATCTGCACCGCTCCCAAAGAGGCCTATACGAAGAGCCTCATCTCCGCCGTTCCCAATCCCGACCCTCGCGACAAGCGCATGCTGCACCGGCATCGTTTCGTCGCGCCTGCCAATATTTAAGGACGATCCCGTGCCGAAATTTTCCGCAAACCTTTCCTTCCTCTACCAGGACCTGCCCTTTCTCGACCGCTTCACGGCAGCCGCAGAGGACGGCTTCGGCGCCCTCGAATATCTCGGCCCCTATGCCGAACCCAAGGAGAAGGTCGCCGAGGCGCTGGAGGCGAGCGGCCTGAAACAGGCGCTCTTCAACGTGCCATCAGGCGACTGGGCCGGCGGCGAGCGTGGCATCGCCTGCCTGCCGGACCGCGTAGAGGAGTTCCGCAACGGGATCGCGCAGGCGCTCGATTATGCCGCAGCGCTCGATTGCCGGCAGGTGAATGTCATCTCCGGGCTGGTGCCGAAGGGTGCAGACCTTCAAACGCTGGAAACGGTGCTGGTCGACAATCTGAAATATGCAGCAAAGCGTTGTGCCGACGTCGGCGTCAAGCTGCTGGTCGAGCCGATCAACCTGCGCGATATTCCCGGCTTCTTCCTGTCGACCACAGCTGATGCCGAACGCATTCTCGACCGGGTCGGCTCGGACAATCTCTACATCCAGTATGATTTCTACCACATGCAGATCATGCAGGGCGACCTGATCCCCACCTTCATCCGGCTGAAGGAGAAGATTGCCCATGTCCAGATCGCTGACAATCCCGGCCGGGGCGAACCCGGCACCGGTGAGATCAACTACGGTTTCATCCTCTCCGAGCTCGATCGCCTCGGCTACGACGGCTGGGTGGGCTGCGAGTACAAGCCGAAATCCGGCACCAGCGAAGGCCTCGGCTGGATGAAACCCTATCTGAAGTCAGCGAGGACAGCATGAACATCGGATTTATCGGACTGGGCGTCATGGGCCGCCCGATGGCGGAACACCTGATCGACGCCGGCCACACGCTGCATCTGAGCCGCGTGAAGGAAACCTCGCAGCATCTTGTCGACAAGGGCTGCAAAGCCGCAACAAGCGCCAGGGCGGTGGCGCACGCTTCCGACATCGTCATCCTGATGCTGCCGGATACACCAGATGTCGAGGCGGTTCTGTTCGGCGAAGACGGCGTCGCCGCCGGCCTTTCCCAGGGCAAGCTGGTTATCGACATGAGCTCGATCTCGCCGGTCGCCACCAAGACTTTCGCCAAACGCATCGAGGCGCTCGGCTGTGATTATCTCGATGCCCCGGTTTCCGGCGGTGAGGTCGGCGCCAAGGCCGCCACGCTGACGATCATGGTTGGCGGCAAGGAGCAGGTTTTCGAGCGCGCCAAGCCGCTTTTCGAAAAGATGGGTAAGAACATCACCCATCTCGGCGGTAGCGGCGACGGCCAGACGGCGAAGGTCGCCAACCAGATCATCGTCGGTCTGACGATCGAGGCGGTTGCCGAAGCGCTGCTGTTTGCCAAGCGTGCCGGCGCCGATCCGGCCAAGGTGCGCACCGCGCTGATGGGCGGCTTTGCCTCCTCGCGCATCCTCGAAGTGCATGGCGAGCGCATGGTCAAGGAGACCTTCGAGCCCGGCTTCCGCATCCGCTTGCACCGCAAGGACATGACGCTTGCCGTCGATGCCGCCCGCGCACTCGATCTGTCGCTGCCGAACACGGCCGCCACGCAGCAGCTGATGAATGCCGCCATCGCCAATGGCGACGGCGAACGCGACCATTCCGCCCTCATCCGCACTCTGGAACTCCTCGCCGGAGGGCCGCGCTAGATCAACGCTTTTTAGAACAACCGGACGACATCTTCGATTGCCGACTGCCGGAGCCTTCTTTCCGGACGGCGAAGCCATGTCCGGTCATCGATAGAGAAGGACAGGAAAATGCTCAACAAAGATATCCAGCTGCCCTACGGCGCCGTCTATTTCCGCAAGTCCAACCCGCCCCGCGAAGATTGGGAACGCGACTACGCCACCGCCGGGCAGGACGGCCTCAACATCTTCCGCCACTGGTTCATGTGGAGCGCGATCGAAACCGCCCCCGGCGTCTACGATTGGGAGGAATACGACCGTCAGATGGACCTTGCCGCTGCAAACGGCATCAAGACCGTCATCGCCGAATTGATCCATGCCGTGCCGGACTGGGCAGTGCGCAAATATGCTCATGCGCTGCAGGTCAATGCCGACGGCACCAAACTCGGTTCCTATATGGGCGTCTCGTCGGCGACCGGCGGCTTCTCCAACAATGGTGGCGGCGCCGGCGCCCTGACGCTGAACTGCCCCGAAGTGAAGGAAGCCGCCGGCAAGTTCTTGACCGCGCTCGCCACCCGCTACAAGGATCATCCGGCGATCTATGGCTATGACGTCTGGAACGAGTGCAACTATTCCGCCGATGTCGACTACAGCCCCTATGCCAAATCAGCCTTTCGCAAATGGCTGGAGAAGAAGTACGGCAGCCTGAAGATCCTGGCGAAAGCCTGGTACCGCTACAGCTTTGCCGAATGGGACGATATCGAGCCGCCGGTGCACATGGCGCCCTACCCCGAATGCATCGATTGGCTGCAGTTCAAGCGCGACAATTTCTACGACCAGATGCAATGGCGCATCGACACCATCCGCGCCGTCGACCAGAAGAACACCATCGTTGCCCACGGCATATCCGGCGCAATTCCCAACATGGCGGCCAACGGCTGCGACGACTGGCTCGCCGCATCCAAGGTCGAGGTTTACGGCTTCACCTGGATCCAGGCCCGCAAGGGGTCGGAAGCCTGGAAGAACTGGTACGGCGTCGACATCAACCGTGCCGCCGCCCGCGGCAAACCGTTCTGGCATGCCGAACGCCAGGGCGGGCCGCTCTGGCTGCAGCCGCAGGTGATCGGCCGCGACAAGGAAGACGGCCGCGTCGCCGAGCCCGAGGACATCCGTCTCTGGAGCATGACCTCGCTTGCCGGCGGCGCCCGCGGCGTGATCAATCTGCGCTGGCGCCCGCTGCTCGACGGTCCGCTCTTCGGCGCCTTCGGCTCCTACGGCATGGACGGCTCGCGCACGCCGCGCTCCGACATGGCAAGCGCCATGGCGAAATGGGCAAACGACAAGGCGCAAAGTGCCCTCTGGGAGGCAAAGCCGGTGCGCGGCGAAGTCGGCATCCTTGTCGTTCGCGAAACCCAGGAGTTCGATTACCTCCTGAACCACGACCGCAAGGAGAAACCCTATCCCGAAGCCATGTGGGGGGCGTATCGGGCCTTCCTCGAAAATGGCGTGCAGCCGGACTGGGTGCATATCGACGACATCGCGGCCTATGATTTCCTCTATTTCCCCTACCCGATCATGTTCACATCAGAACAGGCAAAGAGCCTGAAAGCCTGGGTCGAAAACGGCGGCACGCTGATTGCCGAAGCATGCCCCGGCTATTTCGGCGATCGTGGTCAGGTCGGCACCGTCCAGCCGAACATGGGCCTCGACGAGATCTTCGGCGCGCGCGAGGAGGAAGTCGAATTCATGCCCGATGTCGGCGACCGCATCCATTTCGATCTGGACGGCGCGGCGGTCGACGGTGGCGGCTTCCTGCAATCTTATCGGCTGACCGGCGGAACGGGACGCGGCCACTTCACCGACGGCCGTCTTGCCGTCGTCGAATATACCTACGGCAAGGGCCGCACGCTGCTGATCGGCACCAATCCCTCCGTTGCCTATTACCGCACACAGGGAAAGGCGAACGGCGCATTCTTTGCCGAACTGCTGAGATGGAGTGGAAAGAAGCGGCATGTGACGCTGTCGAACACCGCCCTCTTCGCTCGCGTCCACGAGGGGGAAAAGGGCAGCTTCCTCTGGCTCGTCAATCCGACGAGAACGGCGCAGAAGACCGAAGTGACACTCGCCCGGGGGGCACTTGCGCAGGACAAGGCGACCTGGCCCATCGACTATGTCAGTAACGGCGGCATCGTCGTGCCGCCACGCGACGTGCTGATCCTGCCGCTTGGCTGAAACTCAGCGAAGGCTTGACTGCTCGACCCAGCCGTTTCCAGACAGCGCGGCGCGGTCGAGCAGGCTTTCGATGCCGCCCGCCTGCATGGTGACGGCACGGTCGCACATATGGGCGACGACGCCGGGGTCGTGGCTGACCAGCACGAAGGTCATGCCATGTGCAGCCTTCAGATCGTTGAGCAGATTGAGAATTTCCGCCTGCACCGAGACGTCCAGCGCCGAAGTCGGCTCGTCGAGCAACAACAGCTTCGGCTTCAGCAGCAGCGCCCGCGCGATGGCAACACGCTGGCGCTGGCCGCCGGAAAGCTGATGCGGGTAGCGGCCGGCGATCGCAGCCGAGAGGCCGACCTGATCGAGCGCGATACGCACCGCCTCCTCGACGCCGGCAATGCCGCGCAGCGACAACGGCTCGCCCAGGATACGCGAGATGCGATGGCGCGGATGCAGCGAGGAATAGGGATCCTGGAACACCATCTGGATATTGCCGCGCAGCGCGCCGGTAATCTTCCGGCCCGGATGCAGCGGCTCGCCGAACACGCTGATGGCACCCTGCCAGCCGATATTCAATCCGGCAACGGCGCGCAACACCGTCGTCTTGCCGCAGCCGGAAGGGCCGATCAGCCCGAAGGTCTCGCCTGATGCAACTGTGAAGCTCACATCGCGAACGGCGGTGAAGCCTTTGCCGCCGCCCTGGCCATGGCCATGGAAAGTGACGGAAAGATTGTCCAGGGAAAGCGCGGTCATGGCTCTTCTCCATAGACTGGCAGATGCGTGCCGTAGGTGGCGGCCGAAGGCCGTGCTGCCCAGAGCGCCCTGGTATAGGCCGATTTCGCATTGGCGAGATCGGCGGATGCCATCTCCTCCTCGATCCTGCCCCGCCGCATCACCATCACCCGGTCGGCATAACGCGAAACCTGCTGCAGATCGTGGCTGATCAGCAGCAGCCCCATGCCGAGCTCTTCCGTCAGCGAGCGCAGCAACGTCAGGATCTGGTCCTGCAGCCCGCGATCGAGCGCCGAAGTCGGTTCGTCGGCGATCAAAAGCTTCGGGCGGTTGATCAGCATGGCGGCGATCATCGCACGCTGCCCCATGCCGCCGGAAAGCGCTGCGGGATAACTCGAATAGACCCGCTTCGGATCGGGCAGTCCGACCTTGTCAAGCATGTCGAGAGCGCGGTCGCGCCGCTCGCCAACCGAGAGCCGGGCATGCAGCAGCAATGCCTCCTCGACCTGCCGGCCGATCCGATGCGCCGGATTCAACGAATATTTCGGATCCTGCAGGATGAGGCCGATGCCGGCGCCGCGCAGCCTGTTCCAGCCGGAGGGCGAAAGTGCTGTGAGATCCTGCCCGTCGAACTCCAGCCGCCTTGCCCGGATATCCGCCTGGCGCGGCAGCAGGCCCATGATCGCGCGGCCGGTCATCGACTTGCCGGAACCGGATTCGCCGACGAGCGCCACCACCTCGCGGCCGATGGCAAAGGAGATGCCGTCGACGACGCGGAGAAGGCCGGCCTCGGAGGGAAAGGAAATTGTCAGATCCTCGACGGAAAGAAGCGGCTCAGTCATGGCGTGGATCCAGGATATCGCGCAGCCCGTCGGCAAGCAGGTTGAAAGCGAATGACGTGATGAAGATTGCAAGACCCGGCACCGCCGCCACCCACCATTGATCGAAGATCACCTGCGTTCCTTCCGAAACCATAGATCCCCATTCCGCCGTTGGCGGACGCACGCCGAGGCCAAGAAAGCCGAGGCCGGCGGCAGCGAGGATGATGCCAGAGAGATCGAGCGCCAGCCGGATGATGGCGGATGGCAGCACCAACGGCAGGATATGCCCCCAGAGCAGCCGGACACCCTTGATACCGACCATTTCGGCGACGGCAAGATAATCGCTGCGCCGCAGGGCCGCTGTCTCGACGCGGGCCTGCCGGGCATAGGCGGGCCAGCTTGTCAGCGCCAGCGCCAGCGCGCCGTTGATCAGGCCCGGTCCCATGATGGCGACGAAGGCAAAGGCGAGCAACAGGCGCGGGAAGGACATGACGATATCGGTGACGCGCATCAACAGGCGTTCGGTCAGCCCGCCGAAGAAACCGGCGAGAATGCCGACGACGATGCCGAGCGGCGCCATCAGCAGAACGACGACAAGCACCAGCAGCAGGGTCGGCCGCGCGCCATAGATCAGCCGCGACAGTATATCCCGGCCAAAGGCATCGGTGCCGAACCAATGCGCCGAGGTCGGCGGCATCAACCGGTTGGCGGTTTCCTGCAGGTTGGGGTCGTAAGGGGCGATTACTGGCGCAAGAAGTGCGGCAAGCAGGATGACGGCAACGACGACAAGACCGGCTGCCGCCGAGGGTGAGCGCAGCATGCGCTTGAGGAAGGACGGCCCGCCGACCGGAGCATGCACGATCACGCTCATCGCCGCCTCCCCGCATCGAGGCGCGAGACGCCGAGATCGGTCAGCGCATTGAGCAGCACGAAGGACGCGCCGACGACGAGTGTGGCGCCGAGGATCGCTGGCATGTCGCCGGCAAACATCGCCGTCGTGAGGTAACGGCCGATGCCCGGCCAGGCAAAGACGGTCTCGGTCAGCACCGCGCCTTCGAGCAGGCTCGCATAGGAAAGCGCGATCACGGTCAGCAGCGTACCCGCTATATTGGGCATGATGTGGATGAAGGTAATACGGCTAAGGCTGGCGCCCTTGGCACGGGCCGTCGTCACATATTCCTGTCCGAGCTCGGTGAGGATCGCCGCCCGCGTCAGCCGCGAGATCGCGGCAAGCGCATGGAAGGCGAGCACGATCGCCGGCAGCGCCAGATGCGCCAACGCGTCCCTGAAGGCACCTGTCTTGCCGGACATCCATGTATCGATCAGCGCAAAGCCGGAGATCGGCTTGACCGTGTACTGAAAGACGACGTCCGCCCGGCCAGGCCCTGGTGCCCAGTGCAGGCGGGCATAGAAGAGTAGAAGCATCAGCAGCCCGAGCCAGAAGATCGGCACGGAATAACCGAACAGCGACACGAAGCGGGCAGCGCTATCCACCCATGTGCCCTGCCGCATGGCGGCCGCAATACCGAGCGCAAGGCCGATGGCAGCACCAAGGATGATCGCCGCGGTCGCAAGCTCAATCGTCGCCGGAAAGGTGCGGGCGATATCTTTCGCCACCGGCTGGCCTGTCGAGATCGACTGGCCGAAATTGCCGGAGAGTGCCGTTTCGAGATAACGCAGGAACTGCACCGGCAGCGGCTGATCGAGCCCGAGTTCGACACGCGCAGCCTCGTAGGTCGACTGGCTCGCGTGATCGCCGACGAGCTGCAGCGCTGGATCGATCGGCGACAGCCGCGTCATGGTGAAGGTGACGAGCGCCAGGCCGAACAGAGTCAGCGCAAAGGACCAGAGCCACTTGAGAAGTGGCCGGACGAAAGACAACTCCCGCCAGCGTCTGCTCTGGCGGGAGTCGTTGGTGTCGGCAGTCAAAGGTGTTGCCGTCTGCGGCACTTATTTCTCAACCTTGTCGTAATAGACCTGATCGGCGTTCAGGCCCTGGGCGTAGTTCTTCACCTTGTCGCTTAGCACGACCTGGTCATTGCCCTGAAGCATGAAAACGAAGGGCGAGCTTGCCTGGATCTTCTTCTGCAGGTCCTGATAGAGCGAAACGCGCTTGGCGGCATCCTGCTCCTTAACGGCGGCAAGCGTCTCGTCGGTCAGCTCCGGGATCACCCAGCCGGCATATTTGGCGGCCGTGTTGGTGGAGTTGTCGCGGTTGATCGCAAAGGCGCTGGCATTGGAATGCGGATCAAAATAATCCGGGATCCAGTAGCGCAGCGTCATCTCGAACTTGCCGGAACGGCCGCGGGCATAGATGTCGCTCGCAACACCCGGCTGGATGTCGAGATCGATGCCTGCCTGGGCGAAGGTCGACTGCAGCGACTGCGCGATTGACAGGAACGGCTGGTCGTTGAAGACGATGAATTCAACCTTGAACGGCGTCTTGATGCCGGCGTCGGCGAGGATCTTCTTCGCCTTCTCGACGTCGAGCTTGAACGGATTGTCCGTCAGCGCGCCGGGGAAGCCGACCGGCAGGAAGGCCTGGTGCACATTGCTCTGGCCACGCAGCAGGTTCTTGGTAATGCCGTCGTAATCGACGAGGTAACGCGCCGCTTCCCAGAAGGCCGGCTTGCCGAGCGTCTCGTTCGCCTTGCTGTTGAGCAGGATATAATCGGTGCGGGCAGACGGGACCGAGAGGACCTTGATGCCGCTCTTGCCCTTCAACGCATCGATCTGGTCGGCCGAGAGGCCGCGTGCGATATCGGCATCGCCTTGCTCGACGAGCAGGCGGCGGGCGCCGACATCGGGCACATTGCGGATGATGACGCTTTCGAGCTTCGGCTTGTCGGAGGAATTCGCATTCGCCTGCAGCACGAGCGCTTCGTGCGGCGTGTAGGTGGCGATCGTATAGGCACCGCTGCCGGCCGAATTGACCTTCAGCCAGGCATTGCCGAAATCATTGTCCTTGGCTTCCGCGGCGACTGTCTTCTCGTCGACGACGGAAGCGATCGGCGCCGTCAGCAGCGACAGCGCGAAGCCCGAACCGACATCGGCGCTCCAGGTGAGCTTCACATGCGTGTCGTCGACCTTCGTGACGGCAGTATCGACATTGTCGGCCGTCCAGCCGAGTTCGTTGAGGATGAAGGCCGGCGACTTGTTGAGCTTCACGGCGCGAGTCAGCGAGAAGACCACGTCTTCGGGACGCACCGGATTGCCGGAAGAAAACTTGGCGTCAGTGAGCGCGAAGGTCAGGCTCTTGCCATCGCTGCCCGCTTCCCAGGAAGCAGCGAGCGCCGGCTCGATCTTGGTGCCATCCTCGCGGTTCGACTGGACGAGTCGCTGATAGAGATTGTTGAAGGACTGCACGGTGGTGAGCTCGAATCCTTCGGCCGGGTCGAAACTGACGGCGTCGTCGATCGACTGCGCAACGACGAGAACATTGGCCGGCGTCTCGGCCTGTGTGGCGGTTGCGCCTAAAACCAGCGCAAGACCGAAAACGGTCCCGAGCAGGCGCGAGCGCTTGGTGATGATAGACATGATGGACTCCCTCAAATGATCTTTGAAATTCAGGATGCGGATGAACTGTTGCCTTCGGCAAAAGCTTCAAGCTCGGGGTCGAAATCGACCTCGACGACATTGTTGAAGACGGCGGTGGCAAGCATGATGCCGGCAAAGGCGACGAGATCGACGAGCACCTTGGTTTCGTAGCGCTGTTTCAGCTTCGCCCAGATTTCGGCGGGAACGGCGTTGGAATCGGTAACGATCGCCTTACCGAAAGCGTCCAGCAGCGCCTCCTCTTCGGAAAGCTCCAGCGCGTCAGGATCGAAACCCTTGTTGATCAGCGCCCGGCGAAAGAAGGTGATGGCGATCTTCGATTTCGCCGCCTTCGAGATCGCATGCGAGAAGATCCAGATTTCCCGGTCGCTGATGGCGGGATCGAGCTCGGCGCGCAGCGTGAACCATTCGGCATAGATGTGGTGAGCGGCCGGCGAGTGCAGTAGCGTCCGCTTCATGTTGGTCATGCGCCCGCGCAGCCTGACTTCCTCGTCATGCGCCGCACGAACCTCTTCCGAGGCGGTGTCGTAATCGATCTGCGGGAGGTGGCTCATCGGCTCGGCTCTTTCGTTGTGCAAAGAAGCTATCGAGGTGCCGACATATTGTGCAGTCCAACTTCGTCTAGCTTTTCCGACTTTCGACAAAAACTATTCCGCCTGGGGCGACCAGCCGGCATGTTCGTGCCAATCAGATATATCAGCATCCGGCAGTCATCGAGAACGCTTGCAGGCGCACTCATGAAACCCCGGGCAGCCGTGAATCCACTTGGCCGCTGCTCGACGCCCGCCTAGACTGCTCAGATCGAAGGTGGAGGCAAGGCATGGGCGACGACCACGAGCATCATCACGTCGACTGGCGGGAACATGGCGTCAAGGTCATTCCCGGCAATTCGCTCGATCCGAACACCGCGCAGACGCCAGGCATGAACCGCGCGACCGCGATCAACAATGCGCGCGCCGGGGCCGAGAAGATCTGGGCCGGCACGGTGACGATCCATGCCAACGCCAAGACCGGCGCCCATCATCACGGCGATCTCGAAAGCATCATCTACGTGGTCAAGGGCAAGGCCCGCATGCGCTGGGGCGAGCATCTGGAGTATACCGCGGAGGCCGGCCCCGGCGACTTCATCTATGTTCCGCCCTATGTGCCGCATCAGGAGATCAACGCCAGCCGCGACGAGACGCTGGAATGCGTGCTCGTCCGATCAGGTCAGGAACCGGTCGTCGTCAACCTCGACATCGAGCCGGTCGAAAAGCCGGAAGACGTCGCTTGGATCGACCCGATCCACCGTTAGAGCAATTCACCGTCGAGCAAGCGGCTGACATCCTCAGCCGCCGAACGCTCTGCCAAGATCATAGCAAAGGAACGTCGCAGACCGCTTTAGGCGTGGACGACGCCTGCGCTGTTCATAACAGGCTTCTCGATGATCCGGCCGGTATCGGCGGCATAGAGGTGGATCTGGTCGTAATCGATCGCGATGCCGATCGGATCGCCCGACTTCACCTTCACGGCCTCAGTCAGCGCCACGGCAAAGGGTAGCCCGTCGAAATCGGCGTGGACGATGCGGCTTGCGCCGAGCTCTTCGATGAAATCGGTCGTTGCTACCAAGGCGCCTGGCGCATCCGGGGCCACCAGCCGGGCGGCCTCAGCACGCATGCCGAGCACGACGCGTTTGCCTTTCAGCGGTGCGGCGCGCTCGCGTGGCAGCGCCACCATGCGGCTCTGATCGTAGACGAAGACGCCCTCGTCATTGATCGTGCCCTCGAGCAGGTTCATCGCCGGCGTGCCGACGAAGCCCGCAACGAAGCGCGAGACCGGATGATGATAGACCTCTTCGGGCGTGCCGACCTGCTCCACCCTGCCGCCGTTCATTACCACCAGCCGATCGGCCAGCGTCATCGCCTCGGTCTGGTCATGCGTGACGAAGATCGAAGTGGCCCCGAGGCGGCGGTGCAGGCGGCGGATTTCAGCGCGCATGGCAATGCGCAGCTTGGCGTCAAGGTTCGACAGCGGTTCGTCGAAGAGAAACACCTTCGGCTCGCGAATCATCGCCCGGCCCATGGCGACGCGCTGGCGCTGACCGCCGGAAAGAGCGGCCGGCCGGCGTTCGAGGAAGGGTTCGAGGCTGAGCGCCTTGGCGACCTCGCCGATGCGCCGGCTCCGCTCTGCCTTCGAGACACCGGCCACCTTCAATGCGTAGCCGATATTCTCGGCAACGCTCATATGCGGATAAAGCGCATAGTTCTGGAACACCATGGCACAGCCGCGCTCGCGCGGCTCCAGCTGGTTGACGACGCGGCCGTCAATGGCGATTTCACCACCGGTGATTTCCTCGAGGCCGGCGATCATGCGCAGCAGCGTGGACTTGCCGCAGCCGGATGGGCCGAGGATGACGATGAACTCGCCCGACTGGATGTCGAGATCGACGCCGTGAACGACGGGGGTCTTGCCGTAGTTTTTCTTCACGCCACGAATGGAGATCGGTGCCAAGGGAATACTCCTTCACTTCTCGGTGGAGATAAGGCCGCGTACGAACCAGCGCTGCATCAGAATGACGAGGATCAATGGCGGCGACATGATGATCAGGGTTCCGGCCATGGCGACGTTCCAGTCGGGCAGACCGAATTCGGACGGGATGAGGGTCTTGAGCTGCGTCACGGCGATGCCGAAATTCGGATCGGTGGTGATCAGCAGCGGCCAGAGATACTGGTTCCAGGCCCAGACGAACATGATGGTGAAGAGCGCGATCATATTTGGGCGAGAGAGCGGCAGAAGAATGTCCCAGAAGAACCGGACCGGGCCTGATCCGTCCATCTTCGAGGCCTCGGCAAGCTCGTCCGGAACCGTCAGGTAGAACTGCCGGTAGAGGAAGGTACCGGTCGCGGTTGCGACCAGCGGCAAAACGAGACCGGGATAGGAATTCAGCAGACCCCATTCGAGCTTGATCTGCATGCCGGTGATCTGCGCAACGAGCCAGCTTATGCCGGTGACGTCGAGGATCGTCTGGAAAGGCTGCAGGGCGTTGGCCGCGATCGAATAGGTCGGCACGATGCGGACTTCCAGCGGCAGCATCAGCGTGATGAAGATGATCCAGAAAATCACATACCGGCCACGGAAGCGGAAGTAGACGATCGAGAAGGCTGCCATGGAAGACAGCATGACCTTGCCGGCGCCGACGGTTGCGGCGAAGATGATGCTGTGGAATAGCTTGTTGCCGAGATCGGCGCGAACCCAGGCGGTCTCAGCGTTTTCCCAGAAATGCGAGCCCGGCGTCAGCGGCAGCGGCACGCGATTGACCGTCTCCAGATCAAGCGTCGACGCGATGATGACGATGGCGAAAGGCAAAAGCGCGATCACCATACCGAGCGCGAGAAGGCTATAGCAGATGAAGTTGAATATCGGCGTGCGTTCGATCATGTCCGCGACCTCACTTGTAGTGCACCCGCCGCTCGATGAAGCGGAACTGGAAGATGGTGAGTAGGACAACCAGCACCATCAGGATGATGGACTGCGCTGCGGCGCCCGAATAGTCGAGACCTCTGAAGCCGTCGAAATAGATCTTGTAGACCATGAGCTCGGTGGCACGCGCCGGGCCGCCCTGCGTCATGATGTCGACGATACCGAAGGAATCCTGGAAGCTCTCGGTGATGTTGATGACGAGCAGGAAGAACAGCGTCGGCGTCAGCAGGGGCAGCTGGATATCCCAGATACGGCGCATCGGTCCCGAACCGTCCATTGCGGCGGCCTCGATCAGCGAGCGCGGAATGCCTTGCAGCGCCGAGAGGAAGAAGATGAAGTTGTAGCCGATATATTTCCAGGAGAAGGCGACAATGACGGCGATCATCGCGTCCTTGCCGTCGAGTGCGGGGTTCCAGAGGCCGGGCCAGACGTGGTTGATAACCGACAGAAGGCCGGCCTCCGGCGCCAGGATGAAGCGGAAGGCGAGGCCGAGAGCGGGAGCGGCAATTGCATAAGGCCAGATGAAGACTGACCGATAGACTTTGTGGCCGCGCAGCTCCCGATCCGTCAAAAGCGCCAGGATCAGCGCCAGCCCCATGGCAATGGCCGTCGAGCTGAAGCCGAAGATCATGCTGCGGGTGATCGAGTCCCAATAAACAGGATCGGTGAGCAGCTGTCTGAAATTGTCGAAACCGACCCAGGCATTACCGCCGCCCCATGGCTGCTCGAGCGTGAACGCCCAATAGAGCGCCTGCGCACTCGGCCAGTAGAAGAAGACGAAGATCAGCAACAGCATCGGAAATGCGAAGAGCAGTCCGATCGTCGTCGAGGAGAAAGTGACGCGCTTTTCCATGAGTGGTCGTTTTCGTCCTGGTTTGGTTTAAAGCATGTCGCGCAGCAGTTTTGCTGTAGCGACATGCGTCAAAATATAGATCTAAAGCGCGAGGAGCGAACCGGAAAGATTGCGACGCGCTTTAGGCGTGCGCGGCGAGGCCGCATCCGCGACAATTTGAGACTTACAAAGACGCACCCGGCGCGCAAAACGCGGGCCGGGTGCGGCTCATTATCCAAGCGATCAGGGGAGCTGAACGTTCTTGTAGGTCTGCTGGAAGCGACGGAGCAGCGTATTGCCGCGTTCGGCAGCACTGTCGAGCGAAGCCTGGACATCGGCATTGTTAACGAAGATTGCCTGCAGACCATTGGCGATTTCGGTGCGGACCTGCAGCAGGCCACCGAGGCGGATGCCCTGCGGAGCCGCATCGCCAGCCGGAGAAGCGGTCAGGCTCTGAATGGCGAGTTCGCGGCCGGCATAAGGCGCCTTGCCGTAGAAGCCCTGCTTATTCAGATATTCGAAACCGGAGTTGCGAACCGGGATGTAGCCGGTAACGGTCGACCAGGTAAGAGCTTCTTCCGGCTTTGCGATGAAGTTGAAGAAGGCAGCGGCAGCCTTGTATTCGGCGTCGGAGTGACCCTGCAGAACCCAGAGCGAAGCGCCGCCGACGTAAGAGCTGTGACGGGCTGCGTCGCCGTAGGTCGGGAGCATGGCAACGTCCCAGTTCATGCCTTGCTTGGCGGTGCGGCCGACATTGCCGTGGTCGCCGACCGAGGTCAGGATGACCTGGCAATCGCCGGCGGCAAAGGCTTCGACGAAGGTCTGGCCGACAGCCTTGTTCTTGATGACGACAAGCTTGTCGTCGTACCAGGACTTGAGATCCTTGACGTAGCTGACGAGAAGCGGGTTCTTGTTGAACACCAGCTCGGCGTCCAGACCTTCAAAGCCGTTCTTCTTCGTGGCGATCGCTTCGCCGTTGACGGCTTCGAACTGCTCGATGTACTGCCAGACTTCATTGTTGGAGATGTCAAAGCCGAGTGGGCAAGCATAGCCTGCATCCTTCAGAGCCTTGAGGTCCTCGCCTGCTTCCTTCCAGGTTGCCGGAGCATGATCCTTGCCGATCTTGGCGAAGGCGTCCTTGTTCCAGTAGAGAAGAGCGGTCGAGGAGTTGAAGGGGAAGGAGTACATCTCGCCCTTCGATGTCGCGTAATAGCCGGAGATACCGGAGAAATAGTCCTTCCAGTCGACGGTATAGCCCATGTCGGTCATCAGCTTGTTTGCCGGGTAGTAGGCGCCGGAGAGCATGATGTCGAGGGTGCCGGCGTCGGAGACCTGGGCGATGGTCGGCTGCTTGCCGGCGCGGAAGGCGGCGATGGTGTTCTGCAGGGAGGCGTCATAGCTGCCCTGGCTGGTGCAGACGACTTCGTAGTCGGCCTGCGACTGGTTGAAGCGATCGCACTGCTCCTGGACACGCTTTGCGATGTCCCCGGAATTGCCGAACCAGAAGTCGATCTTGGTCTTATCGGCGGCGGCAGCGGGACCAGCAAGAAACGCTGTAGCGAGAAGGGCGCCAACGGCGCCGAGAAGCTTGGCTTGCATGAGAACCTCGAACGTAAAAGGACGCGCACTTTCAGCGCACGCCCTATTAGCTGGTTGAAATTGCCGCCGCCAATGAATATTACATGACATGAAATGTTCCAATTCCAGTTGTCACAAAGCAGTCATACAATCATTATTCGTAACATTTCGGGAAATATTTAAAGAACTTTTGTATAGATTTCAAATCTATTTGAAATACTATATATCTACATTAAAATAAACGCAATTTTAGAACGCGTTTAATGTTCAATTATATTGGAAAGAAGCGCCTTTATTCGCGCGCCCAGCTGGAACGAAACTTGCAAAACAGCCGCATTTTGCCCTTACACTGCTGTGCAACGCCCGGTTTCAGCCTCCAAATCAAAGGGAATCCTTCAAAATTGCAGCAAAACGCGGATCGAACGCACGGCTGATCGGTCCGGCCGCAGCGCCAAGCGCCACCGACCAGGGATCGGCCATGCCGGACTGCAGGCGCGGCAGCGTCCGGCCACTACGTTCGGCGATCGAGGGCAGCAATGGGCCGATTGCCGCAATCAACCTGTTCACCAGCGCTTCCGGCGCGCTGCCGCAGAGGATGACGGTCTGCGGATCGAACAGCGTCTCGATGAGATGGATGCTCCAGCGCAGGTCCACAGCGGCCGCCTCAACCCAGGCGTCGATGCTTTGATCGCCTCTCAAGGCAAGATCGTTGATACGTGCGTGGAGATGAGGGTCGGCGGGATCGACCGATAGATGCTGATAGAGCGAGGCGAGCGAGGCGCGATGTTCGAGCGGCGTCGATTTGCCGTCGGCAAACAGCAGCGCCATGCCGATCTCGCCGGCATTGCCGTTGGTGCCGCGGTAGAGTTCGCCGTTCAGAATGAGGCCGGCGCCGATGCCATAGCCGACGAAGAGGCAGACGGCGTGGTCGAGGCCGTGGGCAACTCCCACCATGCGCTCGGCGGTCGCCGCCGCCGCCGCATCGTTCTGCAGGCCGACATCGAGCCCGGTGCCGGCGGTCAGCGTTTCCAACAACGGAAATTTCTGCCAGGCCTCCATCATCCAAGGATCGTCACCGCTGCCGGCAACCCCGAAAGGCCCAGGCATGGCGGCGCCGAGGCCAACCAGCCGCTTTTCCGACTGCTGGACGACCCCGGCAAGCTTTGAGCGTATGCCGGCGACGAGGTCGAGGATGACCTTCGTCCCATTCGACGGACCTCCAGGTGGTAGCCCGGCCTCATCACGCACGAGAACACTGCCGACGAGATCGACGGCGACCGCCCGCGTCACATGCCGGTCGATCTGCAGGCCGATCGCAAAGGCGCCCTCGGGCACTAGGCCATAGGGTGTCGAGGGCTGGCCCCTGCCCCTTCTCACCGCCTCCTGCGAACTGACGAGACCGTCGCGCTCGAGTTCCTCGATGATATTGGACACCGTCTGCTTGGTCAGCCGCGTCGCCCGCGCCAGATCGGCGCGTGAAAGCGCGCCGTTGATCCTCAGGGCATCGATCATCACGCGCCGGTTATGTGCGCTGGTGCCTTCGTGATTGGTGCCGCTCTTGGCCCGGATCGGGCGGCTGTCATTCATGTGCAATTCCCTCTTGACTCCAATAGAATGTTGAAGAAGTAATAAGTCAATACACTTGACTTAATGAGGAACCGGAGAGTTCCAGGGAACGCAGGAGGCGGGCAACGGCTCCAACGACGCTCCGAGACGACGAACCGGCACGCTTTCCGCGCGTGCTTGCTCGAACACCGATGGCGGAGAACCGCCCTCGGCAATGCGTAAATGTCAAAAACTGGAGGCTGCAATGCTGAAATCCCTTAACAAGACGCTTCTCGGTGCGGCATTGATCGGCGCATCCCTTGCGCCGCATGCTTTCGCCGAAACGACGCTGAACGCGCTTTTCATGGCCCAGGCCGCCTATAGCGAGGCCGATGTGCGCGCCATGACCGACGCCTTCGCCAAGGCGAACCCCGATATCAAGGTCAATCTCGAATTCGTTCCCTATGAAGGCCTGCACGACAAGACGGTGCTGGCGCAGGGTTCCGGCGGCGGTTACGACGTTGTCCTCTTCGACGTCATCTGGCCGGCAGAATACGCCAGCAACAAGGTGCTGGTCGACGTCTCCTCTCGCGTCACCGACGAGATGAAGAAAGGTGTGCTGCCGGGAGCCTGGACCACCGTGCAATATGATAGCAAATATTACGGCATGCCGTGGATCCTCGACACCAAATACCTGTTCTACAACAAGGAGATCCTCGAAAAGGCCGGCATCAAGACTCCGCCCAAGACCTGGGACGAGCTGACCGAACAGGCAAAGACCATCAAGGACAAGGGCCTGCTCGCCACGCCGATCGCCTGGAGCTGGTCGCAGGCCGAAGCCGCGATCTGCGATTACACCACGCTCGTCAGCGCCTATGGCGGCGATTTCCTGAAGGACGGCAAGCCGGCCTTCCAGACCGGCGGTGGCCTCGATGCACTGAAATACATGGTCTCCAGCTATTCCTCGGGCCTCACCAATCCGAACTCCAAGGAATTCCTCGAAGAGGACGTCCGTAAGGTCTTCGAAAACGGCGATGCCGCCTTCGCGCTGAACTGGACCTACATGTACAACATGGCCAACGATCCGAAGGACAGCAAGGTCGCAGGCAAGGTCGGCGTCGTGCCGGCGCCGGGTGTTGCCGGCAAAAGCGAGGCTTCGGCCGTCAACGGCTCGATGGGCCTCGGCATCACCTCGGCCAGCAAGCATCCTGATGAGGCCTGGAAATACATCACCTTCATGACCTCGCAGGCGACGCAGAATGCCTATGCCAAGCTCAGCTTGCCGATCTGGGCGTCCTCCTATGAGGACCCTGATGTCACCAAGGGTCAGGAAGAATTGATCTCCGCCGCCAAGATCGGCCTTGCCGCGATGTATCCGCGTCCGACGACGCCGAAATATCAGGAGCTCTCGACCGCGCTGCAACAGGCGATCCAGGAATCGCTGCTCGGCCAGTCCTCTCCCGAAGATGCGCTGAAGTCGGCGGCCGACAATAGCGGCCTCTGATTAAGCCATGAAACCCCGGGCGGCGCCCGCCGTCGCCCGGTCTCCAAACCGATAATGAAGAAGGGTCGCCTTGATGTCGGGCACTTGGCTGACAACGCGCGCGTGGCTTTTGATGCTGCCGCTTCTCGTGGTCATGATATCAGTCATCGGCTGGCCTCTGATCGATACCGTCGGCCTCTCCTTCACCGATGCCAAGCTCGTCGGCACCGAAGGAAACTTCGTCGGCATCGACAATTACGCGAAGATGATCACCGGCTCGAATTTCCAGCGCACGCTGATCACCACCGCATGGTTCGCGATCGTCTCGGTCGCCGCCGAAATGGCGATCGGCGTTCTGGCAGCCCTGCTGCTGAACCAGCAGTTTCGCGGCCGCACCGCGCTGCGCGCCCTGATGATCCTGCCCTGGGCACTGCCGACCGTCGTCAACGCCACACTCTGGCGGTTGATCTACAATCCCGAATACGGCGCGCTAAACGCCGCGCTGACCCAACTCGGACTGCTGGAGGCCTACCGCTCCTGGCTCGGCGAACCGGGCACGGCGCTGGCGGCCCTCATCGTCGCCGACTGCTGGAAGAATTTCCCGCTGGTGGCGCTGATCGCACTGGCCGCCCTCCAGGCCGTGCCGCGCGACATCACCGCCGCCTCGCTGGTCGACGGCGCCGGCGCTTTCGCTCGCTTCCGCTTCGTCATCCTGCCCTATCTCGCCGGCCCGCTGATGGTGGCCCTGGTGCTGCGCACGATCGAAGCCTTCAAGGTCTTCGACATCATCTGGGTCATGACCCGCGGCGGCCCGGCCAACAGCACGCGCACGCTGTCGATCCTCGTCTATCAGGAAGCCTTCTCCTTCCAGCGGGCAGGTTCGGGCGCATCGCTGGCATTGATCGTCACGCTGCTGGTGACGCTGCTTGCTGCCGCCTACGCCGCTCTGGTGCGCAAGACCGCCGGGAGTGCGGCCTGATGGAACGCCAGAGCCCGCTCTTTTCTGTCTTCATTCATCTCTGCGCGCTGTTGCTTGCCGCCGTCATCCTGGCGCCGATCCTGTGGCTGTTCATCATGAGCATCTCGCCGGCCGCCGACCTTGCCGCAAAGCCGCTGCGCTGGTGGCCGCAGACGGTGGATTTCTCTCGCTACGGCGTACTGCTCTCGACGATCGAAAACAGCGCCGGCGCCGCCTTCACCTCGTCGCTGCGCAACAGCATCGAGGTGGCGGGCATGGCGACGATCGCCGCCATCGCGCTCGCCATTCCGGCCGGCTGGGCTGTGTCGCGCACACCTTCGGTCGGCTGGTCGCTATCGATGGTGATCGCCACCTACATGTTGCCGCCGGTGGCGCTCGCCGTGCCGCTCTATATGGGCCTCTCCCATCTCGGCATGCTGAACAACGTCTTCGGCCTCGCCCTCGTCTATCTGACAATTCTCGCGCCCTTCACCACCTGGTTGATGAAATCGGGCTTCGATTCCATCCCGCGCGAGATCGAATCCGCGGCGATGATCGACGGCGCCGGCCTGTTCCAGACGTTGAGGATCATCACGCTGCCGCTCGCCGCCCCCGTGATGGCGACGTCGAGCCTCTTTGCCTTCCTGCTTGCCTGGGATGAATTCTTCTATGCGCTGCTCTTCACCTCGGACCAGCGCGCCAAGACGCTGACCGTCGCCATCGCCGATCTCGCCGGCGGCCGCGTTTCCGATTACGGACTGATCGCGACGGCAGGCGTGCTCGCCGCCCTGCCCCCGGTGCTGATCGGTCTTGTCATGCAACGCGCCCTGATTTCGGGGCTCACCAGCGGCGGCGTCAAGGGATGAACATGACAGCAGAAAGACCCCGGCCGGCCGGACTTGCCGCGATCGATCGCGAAATGGCCCGCCAGCATGCCGATGCGATCTCCTCCTATGAAGCGGCCCAGCCGATGGCCACGAGGGCCGCCGCCTCGCTGAAGCGGACCGGGCGGCTATTGCTCATCGGCATGGGCGGTTCGCATGCCGTCAACCGCGCCGTCGAGCCACTCTACCGTGCCCTCGGCATTGATACCGTCGCCATGCCGCTGTCCGAGCAGCTCGGCCAGCCGCTGCCGATCGCCGGTAGGACGATCTTCGTCACCTCGCAATCCGGCGAAAGCGCCGAGGTCGTGCGCTGGTTCAACGAAACCGGCGGCACCGAGGAGACCTTCGGCCTGACACTCGAAGGCAGCTCCTTCCTCGCAAGCGCCGCCCCGTCACTCATCGGCACCGGCGGCACCGAGCTTGCCTTCGCCGCGACCCGGAGCCTGACGGTGACCTTCGCCCTGCATCTGGCAATCCTCGCCACCCTCGGTGACGATCCAGACGCCGCGATTGCCGCCCTCAAAACGCCGGAAGACCATGACATCGCCGCCGCGCTCACCGCCCTCGAAAATGTCGCGACCATCGTCACGTCAGGCCGCCGGCTGCAGGGTATCGCCGAGGCGCTGGCGCTCGGATTGACGGAACTGTCGCGCCGTCCCTGCTTCTCGCTCGAAGGCGGCCAGTTGCGCCACGGGCCGATGGAAATGCTGGGGCCGGAGATCGGCGTCGTGCTGTTCCGTGGCTTCGACGAGACGGCCGGCCTGGTGACGGCAATGGCGACATCCGCCGTCGAGACCGGCGCCCCCGTCATCCTTTTCGACGCCTCGGGCGAAGCGGCGGTCGCCGGCGCGGTGACGATCCGCTTTGCCCCGGCAACCGGCCTTGCCGCGATCTTCGCCATGCTGCCGGTCGCCCAGCGGCTGATGATCGCCTTTGCCGATGCCCGCGTGGAAAATGCCGGAACGCCGGTCCGATCCACCAAGATCACCCGGAGCGAATGAATGCGGCCGCTTGCAGTCATCGGCAACGTCAACATCGACCTCATCCTCGGACCGGCCGCCCCCTGGCCGAAGGCCGGGACGGAAATCATCGTCGATCATGACGAGTTACGGGTTGGCGGAGCCGCCGGCAACAGCGCGCTCGCCTGGCAAGCGCTTGGCGTCGAATTCGAGATCTCCGCCAATATCGGCAGTGACCAGTTCGGCCGCTGGCTGAGCGAAGCCTTCGGCCACCGTTCCGACAAGTGGCCGGTACGTCCGGAGAAAACGACGCTCTCCGTCGGCATCACCCATCCGGACGGCGAGCGCACCTTCTTCACGACAAAAGGCCACCTGCCGCGTTTCAGCCTGGCAGATGTCTTCGCCGTCATCGAGGGTGCCAGGCTGCAGGGCGGCTACGCCCTTCTCTGCGGCTCGTTCCTGACCGATGACCTGACAGCGGATTATGACGCCTTCTTTGACTGGGCCGACAGCCATGGCATCACCGTCGCGCTCGATACCGGCTGGCCACTCGACGGCTGGACAGACGAGAATTGCGCAGCGACACGCGCATGGCTCTCCCGCAGCGGTATCGCGCTGCTGAACGAGGTCGAATCAACGACACTTGCCGGCATTGCCGATCCGGTCGAGGCGGCCCGTCACATCAGGTCGCATATGCCGGAGGGTGCGATCATCGTCGTCAAGCGCGGCCCGGACGGCGCTCTCGCGATCGGGCCGGACGGCCTGTTGGTTTCGGTGACGGCACCCGTTGTCGAGGTCGTCGATACGATCGGCGCCGGCGATGTCTTCAACGCCGCCTTCCTTGCCGCGCTCGCAAGCGATGAGCCGCTGATTTCTTGTCTGGAGGCGGGAACCGCAGTCGCCTCGCGCGCCATATCCACCCTTCCCCGCGACTATGACGGCCCGTCATCTCCCGAGGAGCCTGTGCGATGAGCGCGCTCGAAATTCAGAATATCCGCAAGACCTATGGCGACGTCGAGACGCTGAAAGGCATCGACATCTCATTGGAAAGCGGCGAATTCCTGGTGCTGCTCGGCTCCTCCGGCTGCGGCAAGTCCACCCTGCTGAACATCATCGCCGGCCTTGCCGAGGCGACGAGCGGCGATGTCAGGATCGGCGGCCGCTCGGTGCTCAGCGTGCATCCGAAGGACCGCGATATCGCCATGGTCTTTCAATCCTACGCGCTCTATCCCAATCTGACGGTGCACCGGAACATCGGCTTCGGCCTGGAAATGCGCAAGGTGCCGGCGCCGGAGCGCGACAATGCCGTGCGCGACGCCGCAAAGCTCCTGCAGATCGAAAACCTCCTCGACCGCAAGCCGAGCCAGCTTTCCGGCGGCCAGCGCCAGCGCGTCGCCATCGGCCGTGCGCTGGTGCGCAAGCCGGAGGTATTCCTCTTCGACGAGCCGCTCTCCAACCTTGACGCCAAGCTGCGCATGGAGATGCGCACCGAGATCAAGCGGCTGCATCAGATGCTGAAGACCACGGTCGTCTATGTCACCCATGACCAGATCGAGGCGATGACGCTTGCAAGCCGCATCGCCGTCATGCGCGACGGCCGCATCGAGCAGCTGGGCACGCCGGAGGAGATCTACAACCATCCGGCAACGCTCTATGTCGCGACCTTCGTCGGCGCGCCGCCGATGAACCTGCTGAAGGCAACGGCGCGTGACGGTCGCCTGGCGCTTTCAGGCTCCGATGTCAGCCTGCCCCTGCCCGCTCGTTTCCGCGAGACGGCCGGCAATGGCCGCGACTTTATCCTCGGCATTCGTCCCGAGGCGCTTCGCACAGACGGCACCGGCCCGTCGATCGAGGCAATCCTTGAAGTCGCAGAGCTGACCGGCCCGGAACTCGTCGTCACCGCCCTTGCCGGAAATCAGCGCCTGATGGCCTGCCTGCCACCACGCACGCCAATCCGCGACAATGAAAAGCTCACCCTCCTTTTCGACGAGGAAGCAATGCATCTCTTCGACCCGCAAACCGGCCTCAGCTGCGGCCGCTAGAGCATGTCGCGCAAAAGTGTGCAGCGGTTTTGCGACAACGACATGCGTAAAAACAAGGACCTAAAGCGCGAGGAGCGAATCTGAAAGATCGCGACGCGCTTTAGCGACGGAACGGCTATCCCGTCGGCTGTTCAATTTGCCGCGTCGGTGGGCTTCCGCTGGTAGACGTGAATATAGTCGACAAGCAGGATGGAAGGATTGGGCGTTTCATCGATCGGCCAACCCGAGCCGAGTGCCAGGTTCACCAGCGGATAGAACGGCATGTGGAACTCCTTCGGCGTGTCGAAGCTCCAGATGAACTGACGGTCGAGATAAAAGCTCGTCTTGTCAGCTTGGATATCGACGCCGTAGGTATGATATTCGCTGTTCAGAATTCCGTCCTGGACGGTTTGCCAATGGCCACCAGTGGTGTTCTGGCCGCCCTGGCTCTGACGCCAGATATGGAAGCCCATGCTGAATTCGTAGGGCGCGCGCCCATAATATTCCAGGACGTCGATTTCGGCGGTGTATTTCGACCGATCGAGCCCGATGAGCCAGAAGGCTGGCCAGACTCCCTTGCCCGGCGGCAGCTTCATCCGTGCTTCGAAATAACCGAATTGCTGCGAGAACCCTTCGCCTTTCGGGTTCACCGACGACAACAGGCCCGATCGCCAGGTTCCATCGGCCTCCTTGCGCGCCTCGATCTTCAGAATTCCCTGATCGGTGGTAAACGGAAAGCCGGGGGCCGGATCGGTGAAACGGGCGTCACCGAAATCGCCGTTCCAGGGCGTATGGGCGATCCAGCGGGAGCTTCTCTCTCCCCAGGCCGAGACGTCGAGACTGTCGAAACTCTCCTCGAACGTTAGCTGATACGCATTGATATTGAGTGGTTGCTGAGCCACGCTGGGCTGGCCGGGCAACGCCCCCAGACCGAGAACGATGAGCAAACCCAGAGCCTTAGAAGATATCCCGTAACGCATTCTGCTCCTCCGAAAACGCCAAACCAATCGTTGGACTACACTTGTCTCGATCAAAAGGTGAGAACTCCGTTTCGTCGCGGCATGAGCCTTTGGACGACGATGGTCTCGATGCCGTCGGGCCTTCCGACAACCTGCCACAGCAGCAACGCGAAGGCCCAGAAGATCGCTACTGCCGCCCCGCCGCAAAGCGCCAGGCTGACGACAAGGTTGAGGCCGACAGGCATGGCGGAGAGCATCGGCTCGATCCACAGCAGGAAAGCGATCATCGGCAAGCTCGCGGCCAGAGGCCGTAAAAAGGCATACAACTGAGCGGCAAACGTCGCGCCGATCAGCTGCCGCGTAATGATGAGCGATGCGACATAGGCGACAAGCACCGCCACGATCCGCGCGCCCAACGCTCCGGCTACCTGAAAATAGACAATGCCCAGGATGGTGACCGGAACCCTGACGGCGAACTCGGCAAACATCCGGAGAGCGAGATAGCGGGTTTTGTTCAGGACCATCGCCAATGGCGGCATCATGTTCGTGGGAAGACCGAGCAGACTGACGATGCACAGCCATTGCAGAATCGGCGCGGCGGATGCCCATTTCTCGCCGACGATGATCCGCACGGCCGGCTCGGCAAGAAAAGCGAGCGTGATGAGGATGGGCGCTGCCACGAAGGTGATCGCGTTCGTCGCCTTCAGATAGGCAGCGATCAGATTACGACGGTCATCGACGGTCGAGAATGCCGCCATCAGCGGACGCAACAATGGCCCGACGAAGGTCTGGTATGGAATAGCGGCGATATTGTCGGCGACGCTGAAGGCGCCGAACGTCGACAAGCCGGTAAAGCGCGGCAAAAGCAGCCGGTCCAGTTGCCAGTTGATCGAACTCAGCACCTGCGACACGGTGTTCCAGCTGATCATATCCTGAAAGTGCTTCCACTCGGAAAGGCTGAACCTCGGTCGCATCGGCGCAAAGACATAGGAGGTGATCGCCGCGGCGGTCGGGCCTGCAACCGCGCCGATCGCCAGTCCCCAATAGCTGCCGGTCGCGACCGCCACCCCGACACCGAACAGCAGTGTCGACCCCTTGGTGATGAGATCGAGTGCAAACTCGCGTTTGAAATCGAACCGCTGCATGAAGAGAACCATGCGCGGGCTGATCACACTGCGCATGGCAGGCGCGATGGAGAGCACGGCGACAAGAGAGAAAAGCCGGGAATCGTCATAGATCAAAGCCATCGGCCAGGAGACGATTATCATCAGCGTGCTGATGGCCACGCCTCGAAGCAGGCTGAGGGTAAGGGCGGTGGCAAACATATCGTCCGAAGGCGACGGCTGACGCATCAGGGCCTGCGTCAGTGGCAGGTCCAGGATTGTCTCGACGATGACCAGAACCGAGGTCGCGATGGCGACAAGGCCGAAATCCGCTGGGCTCAAAAGCCTTGCGAGGATCAGAAGGCTGACGAAATCGAGCAGTCGCGCCAGGAATTTTCCGCTGATGGTCCAGATACTCGCCGTCGCCGTCCTCTGAGATACGCTTGACATGATCTATTTTCTATTCCTCGTCGGCGAATTGAGACGGTTTCGGCGCAGCAGCAAGACAGGCAGCTCCGTTCCTTGCCCTCAGCCCGCCCGTCTTCTGAAGACCTCGGCGGATCGGTCGCCATGGGTGGATAGTTGTTGCTCGATCAGGCTGGACAGACGGTCGCGGAACACGGCGGAAGAGAATTTCAGCGAGTGCGCGCGGATGGCATGCGGATCGATATCGTCCTCCACCTCTTCGAACGCCGCCATTGTTTCCAATAGAGCTTCCGTGGTCTGCTGCGCGAAGCGAAAACCGACATGCGGGGAGGAAACGGTTTCCCGGGCGCCGCCGGCGTCGAAAGCCAGGACCGGCCGCCCTGATGCCATGGCTTCCACCGGAAGGATGCCGAAATCCTCCGTGCCCGGAAACAACAGGGCGCGGCATCGCGACAGATGGTCGCGCAGAACGTTGAAGGGCTGATGGCCGAGAAACTCAACGGTCGGTCCGGCGATCGACTTCAGATAGGCCAGTTGTTCTCCCTCGCCGATCACGACCAGCTTCCGCCCGGCCTCGGTGCAGGCGCGAACGGCAATATCCGGCCGCTTGTAGGTGGTCAGCTGTCCCGCATAGAGATAGAATTCGCCTTTCCCCTTGCCCACCGCAAAATCGTCCGTCGCAACGGGCGGATGGATGACGATGGATTCCCGGTCGTAGAAGCGGCGGATGCGGCTTGCGACATAATCGGAATTGGCGACGAACACATCGACCCGCGAGGACGTCGTCACGTCCCAGGCGCGCAGCATGGGCGCGGTGATCGACATCAAGGCGCGACCCAACCAGGACAGGCCATGCCGGTAAACATGGAACTGATCCCAGATGTAACGCATCGGCGAGTGGCAGTAGCAGACATGCAGCGCGTCAGCGCGCGTGATGATGCCCTTGGCGGGTCCGGATTCGCTCGACAGCACGAGATCGTAGTCTTGCAGATCGAACTGCTCGAGCGCGAAGGGCATCAGCGGCAGCATCTTGGTATAATGCCGTTGCGCGCCTGGGATCTTCTGCAAGAAGGACGTGCGGATGTTCCGCGTCTTCAGAAAATCGCTGATGCGATCGCGGTTGCAGACGAGGGTGAAGATGTCGGCCTGCGGAAACATCCGGCACAGCTCTTCGACGACCTTCTCGCCGCCGCGCATCGAAACGAGCCAATAATGCACGATGGCGACACGAAGCTGCTTGGTATCGCTCGCGCTTCCAGCCTCAGTGACACGTCTTTTCGCCATGACAGGCGCATCGCCGAGAAATGCCCTCGCGTCGGGAAGAGAGGTTGTTGCCTTAAGGGTCAACTCAATACTCCTTGTATCGCCACACCGTCTGTCAGCTGGGAAACCACATTCGTCGAAATCAGGCTGTGGTATTCGGAAAGAAGCGCGTCGCGCCATTCCTCGTGTGTCGAGGCGAGATCCGGCGACTTCAGGAAAGCCTGCTCGCTCATGGCGCGGACCTCATGGCTCGGCATTTGGCTAAATCTCGTCAACGTATCGGCAAAGGCGCTTTCGTCAGCCGTATCGCAGGCGATCGCCATGCCGGCTCTTTGCATTTCTTCGGCAAGAAAGGCGCTGCGCGACATGATGACCGGCAGACCGCTCCTGGCCGCTTCGATAGCGACGAGGCCGAATGGCTCGGGATAGCGAGACGGCATCAACAATGCACGCGCCTTGCGGATGGTCGGGCCGATCTCCGCATGCGACTGCCAGCCGACGGCCCTGACGTGATCCCCCGAAGCCGCAACCAGCGGCATCAGCGGCCCGTCCCCGATCACGCAGAGCCGAACGCCGGCTTTGCGCGTGGCGGCCACGGCGTCCTCTATGCCCTTCTCCTCGTCCAACCGCCCGATGAAGACGAACTCGTCGTTGGTCTCCGCCTCGATGCGTTTGATGGATAGGGGAGCGACGGGATTGCGGATCGTCGTCAATCGTTCGGGCCGATATCCGGCGCCGACGAGGAAGCTTGCCATCTTCTCGTGCAGCAGGATGATCCGGCCGAAATCGGCCCGATCCTTCAGCAGCCGGAGGATATTGGAGCCGCGGGCAGCCCGCCACAATTTGTGCGAATAACTTCTCTTGTCGCAGGCTGTCGCAATGCAGCTTCCGCCGAGCGGGCGTCGAAGGCAGATTTCCTGCGCCTGATAGTCGAAGAAGGCGCCGTTGGGGCAGGCCGTGAAGAAATCATGCGCGTGCACCACGCAGCGTCTGGCGACCGGCAGCAACGCCCTGAAAATTGCAGGAGACAGAATCTGGTGCCAGCCATGCACATGGTAGACGGTATTGGCAGTGTCGTTTGCGGCAATCCAGTTTGCGACCATACGGACGGCGGCGCCATTGTGAATGCCGGTCACGAAAGCCTTCGCACGTTCGGCGCTGAGCAGGTCGCGGCTGTTCAGCCCGACCATTGAGACTCCGAGGGCGACAAGCTCCGCATTGGAGGCGTCATCCCCGCAAATATAAGTCACGGGGATGTCGAGTTCCCGAAAAAGCTTGGCGGACAGCACGGCCAGCGCCGTCGCACCGCCTCTGGCGACTGAATAGTCGTCGATGATGACCACGCGATCGATCTTTGTCATGCCGGGGCCGGGAAACCGGCCGACGCTTGCGGCGGATCGCAGGACCTCTGGAAGCGACGGGCGCATCACTTCGCCGAAACTGCGCCGTTGGCACAAGCCTCCAGCGCCTTGCGGTTGAGGATGCGGATCTTACCCTGGCCCCCGTCGATGATCTTGCCTTCCCGCAGGCGCCGCAGGCATTGATTGACCTTCTCGCGGGACGCCGGCAGCGTCGCGGCCAGATCATTTTGCGAGATGATCAGTTCGTCGCCGCTGTTTGCCGCATCTTTTCCATAAACAATGGAGAGCCGCAGCAGCGTACTGGCCAGCCTCGACTGCAGGCTCGACGCCGCATTCGCAATGATCCGAAGTTCAAGCTCTGAAATACGCGCCAGCGCCCTGGAGAAGACCTTTTCACGAAAACAGGGATCGCTGGCGTACATGTCGCGCAGCAGCCGGCCTTCGAAGAAATGCAGTTCGCAGGCGGAACCGGCGCGGTATTCGAGGTTCAACGTCTGCCTGCGCAGAACCTCGAGCTCGCCGATGAGGCCGGATTTTGGAATGATCTCAACGATGAATTCCCTGCCGTCGGGCAGCATCGTGCTTGCGCTGACCACCCCCGAATGCACGCGCGCGAACGTATCGACGAGGACGCCGGCCCCGGCGATAATCTCGCCGCGCCGGAAACGCCGGACGCTCGACCGGCAGGAAAGGAATTCGTCGTCGATGACGATGCGGCTGTTCAGATGAATGCCGCTGCTAGCTGATATCGCCGCCTTGCCGATGCCGGCCCTGCGATCTGATGCGTGTGTCGCCCCATCCATGCGCGTAACTCCACTCGATAACCATAGGCAATGCTGCACTGCATCATTTATATTGCCTTAATATGAGAGTCAAATAACATCACGGAGATATGACGTAAAGATAAAGTATATATTTAACTTCAAAACAAAATATACACCATAGAAATGGATCAAAATCTCATTTAAGCCAAAAAACAGCCACGCAGTCGAAGATGCCTGCCTAATAAAATGGCTTAGTGAATAAAAAACAGCAATAATCGAAATGATGATATCAAAACTAATAAAGAATCATCAGCATATAATCACCAAGAATTAGATTAGATTGTCGTTTTAGATGAAAATAAGGCCATCAAGGTGTAATCCTAATTCTCGATTGCCCGTTAGTAGCATAAAGAATTTGTTAAGGATTATGACCTTGGTAACAGACAACCAGAGTGCGGCGCAGCAAACTTTGAACGGTTCTTAATCGGAATGTTTTGGAGACCACCGATGACATGGGAAGCACATAGTTTCGAGGCGTGGTCGCGTGTCGGACGTTCCGCGAAAGGCGGCGATCTCCATTCGTCCCGGCCTCGTGCGGCAGGCAGATCGTCGAAGCGCGCGCTAGACCTTCTCATCGCAGTCACGGCGCTGATCCTGCTTTCCCCGCTTCTGTTGATCGTCGCGATGATCGTGAAGATAAGCGACCGCGGCCCGATCTTCTATTCCCATACGCGCATCGGCGTCGGCGGAACGCCGTTCGGATGCCTCAAGTTTCGCACGATGAAGACTGATGCGGGTGCTCAGCTTGCCGAATTGCTGCAAAACAACCCGGCTGCGCGAAGCGAATGGGAAGAGACACGCAAGCTGAAGGACGATCCGAGGATCACGGCCGTCGGTGATATCCTTAGGCGGTCGAGCATCGACGAGCTTCCCCAACTGATCAATATCGTGCGTGGCGACATGAGCCTTGTCGGCCCCCGGCCGATCACGGCCGAGGAATTGCCGCGCTACGGCGAGCATATATGGGCCTACATGGCCGTCCGCCCGGGCCTGACCGGTCACTGGCAGACCAGCGGGCGCAATGATGTCAGTTACGAGTACCGGGTTTCCCTCGACGTTCACTATCTCAACAATTGGTCGCTGCGCCGGGACTTCATCATCATTGCCAAGACCATTCCCGCTCTGTTTTCCCAGCGCGGCTCGTATTGAGCATTCATGGGGAGAGCCGCCAATCAGGCCTGGAATCGGAAGACACACTACTCCCCCGTCCCTCCAAGCTGCCACTACCTGGTTACTCCGTGATCTCGCCATTTTGGATTAGGACGACATGACCTCAAGCACGATCTTCAGCGGCGTTTCTCCGATATCTCTGCCTGCCGCAGCCACCGGCGGGAATTCGCCGCTCACCTTGCGGGATATGCTCTTCTTTCTCAGAATGCGCTGGCTGTGGATTGCGGCGACGACTTTCGCTTTCCTCGTATTGGCAGGAAGTTACGTGCTGACCGCCGAACCGACGTTCGTTGCCAACACGCAACTTGTGATCTTCCCCCAGGTCAGCGGCTCCGAAGCACAGCGGGCTTTCGCGGAAGACGCGTTCATCGAGGGACAGTTGGAGATCGCCAAATCCAGCGATGTCGTCGGTGGAACGGTAACGGCTCTTGGTCTCGATACCGATCCTGACTTTGTCGATCAGACGCCTTCGCTGCAGGTCAGGGCAAAGAACTGGTTGATGGGGGTTTCTTCCGAACCGGATACGGCATCGCAGGAAGCGGCGGGCACAGGACCGCGTGACACACAACCACAACAGCAGATCGAGGACGGGCGGATCCATGACCGGGCGATCGCCACGCTGCTGAACATGATGGGAGTACGCCGGATCGGGAGTTCGACGATCATCGAGATATCGGCTGCAGCATCGACCCCGCAGAAGGCCGTCGACATCGCCGACACGCTGGCCAGGCAGTATATCCAGAAGAATATCGCGATGAAGGCCAGTGCGTCCCGGCAATACAGCGAATGGCTGACCAGATTCGTCAGCGAGCAGCAGCGCGGATTGGCCGAAGCTGCCAGTGCCCTGGCCAGCTTCACCAGCAATCCGCGCGATCAGTTCAAGCTTGCCGAACTGCAGAGCGCGACTGACGCCCGCCGCACCCTCTATGAAAATACCTTGAATCAGCTGACCGAAGCCAAGCAGCGCATCACCTACCCGGTGTCGGATGCCACGATCGTCTCTCGGGCGACCCTGCCTCTTTCGAAAGCCAGACCACGCAGCACGCTCATCATCGCCTTTGCGGCGGCGGTTGGTCTTGGCGTCGGCTTCGCACTCGCCATGATAAGGCACGCCGGCGATCGCCGGATCGTCCGGCCCAATCAGATCGCGGATGCCGGTGGGCTGCCCTTTGTCACTTTGCTGGCGACATCGAGGACCCGCAATGATTATTCTGCGCGTTTCCTCGCCGCCGGTACCAGCAGCAGCGGCACGGTAGCCGCTTATCCTGTTATTCCGGGCATGGCGGAGCTGAGCGCCACGGTCGTTGGTCTTCGGCGCAAACGCCGAGTCGTTATTGGAATCGTCGCCGTCAATCCCGGCGGCGGGGCATCGACCATCGCATGCGAACTTGCGGTGCTCTCTTCGATATCAGGAGCGCAGACGCTGCTGATCGATGCGGCCGCACAGAAATCGTCGCTCAGCAAGTCGATCGCACCCCATAGTTCCACAGGCCTCATCGACGTTCTCGACAACGGCGAACTGATCCAGACGGCGGCATTGCCCCTCACCCCGACGCTGAAATTCCTACCCCTCGGCAAAGTCGAAGCGGTGACGCCCGCCATTCGCCTCAGTTCCCGCCGCACGCAGTTGAGTTTCGCCGACCTGAAAAAGGAGTTCGACGCCATATTCGTCGACATTTCCGCATTCTCCGCTTCGCCGGATTCCAATGCCATCGCGCCGGAACTGGACGGTGTCCTCGTGGTCACCTCGCACGGGCACACCTCGATCGACGATACCATGCACGTCATTGAGACCCTGCGGAATGTCGGCGCGGAGATCCTCGGCGCGGTCATCAACCATGCACCGAAAAGAATAGAGTCATGACTTCACCTTCGGCAGCAGCAACCAGGCAGGACAGCCCGATCGGACCGGCGCCTGTTCCTTGCGGCGCTAAAGCCGTGGCAGGCCACGCGCGCCGCCCATTGCGAATGGCGGTGGGAATTGCTTCGGCAGGCCGCCCCTCGATACTCAAGGAGACCGTCGATTATCTCACCGCCCTGCCGGACCAGGCCGAGCGGCTGATCGTCTGCGTGCCCGTGATCGACGACGCCGCCGGGCTCGCCGACCGCCTTGATGTGGAAGTCATCGTCGGCAGCCGTGGCCTGACCTCTCAGCGCAACAGGATCATCCAGGCCGCCGCCGCCGATACGGATGTTCTGATCTTCCTGGATGACGACTTCATTCCCGCCGCGACCTTCCTGTCACGTATGGCAGCTGTCTTTGCGGCAAACCCTGACGTGGCGATCGCCACCGGGGAAGTTCTGGCCGATGGCATCCTCGACGGCGGCCTCAGCATGTCAAACGCCCTGCAGGTTCTTGAAACTGCGGCCGAAGAGGCCGGGCATGTGACGGAAGTCTATAACGCCTACGGATGCAACATGGCGGTTCGCCTTTCACCCATTCTCGAGCACGCGCTGGCCTTCGATGAACAGCTGCCGCTCTACGGCTGGCTCGAGGATGTCGATTTCAGCCGGTCCATCGCCCGCTACGGCAGGTCCGTACGTGTCGAAGGCGCCCGCGGAGTGCATCTCGGCGTCAGATCCGGGCGCCAGCCCGGCCGAAGACTTGGCTATTCGCAGGTTGCCAATCCTGTCTACCTGATCCGGAAGGGCACAATGTCGAAGGGCCGTGCCATCGCACAGATCGGCCGTAACATCCTGGCGAATACGCGGGGCCTATTGTTCAATGATCGCTTGATCGACCGTTGGGGACGTTTGAACGGCAATTTGCTGGCGCTGTCCGATCTACTTATCGGGCGCGCCTCTCCGTCCCGCATTCTCGAATTCGGTAGTCCCTCGCCGCGCGAGATGCCTTCACCGTCGATAGCAACGAAACGGAGATAGCTGACAATGCAGCGCACATCCTGGTCCGACCGCTTTATCTCCGCCGCCCTTGCCTTGCTGGTATTTTCCTGCGTGACCGGCTGGAGCGTCGCCCATGCCGAAAACTATACCCTCGTGCCGGAAGATCAGGTGAGACTGCGGGTCGTCGAGTGGCGATCTTCGGATTCCCGGTATGCCAGCTGGGAAGCACTCGGCGGGACATATACAGTCGATGATGCCGGCAATCTGGCTGTCCCGATCGCTGGCCAGGTGCAGGCGATCGGGAAGACGACGGAACAGGTTTCCGATGCGATCGCCACTGCGCTCGCCGAAAAGGCGGAACTGCCGGGAAAGCCATTCATCGCCGTGGAAATTGCCCAGCATGCGCCGATCTTCGTGACCGGGACCGTGCAGACCCCCGGGCGCTATGCTTTTGAGGCCGATATGACGGTCATGAAGGCCGTCAGCATCGCCGGCGGCTTCCTTCGCGACCGCGAGGAGAATACCATCTTCGAGCGCGACCGGATCCAGGCTGCCGGCGCCTATCGAACGGCCATTCTCAACCGGCGCGATCTTCTGATGCGCCAAGCGCGATTGCGCGCCGAGATCGCCGGCGAACAAAGTTTCGATATCCCTGCCGAACTCGCCGGAACACCCGATGTAGACAAGCTGAAGGCGCAGGAATTGAACCTGATGCGGCTTCGACGTGTCGATATTGAAAGCCAGATCGATGCAGCGAGCGACCTCACCCGTCTCTACGGCCAGCAGGTCCAGTCGCTCGAGGCCAAGATCAATTCGCAAAGGCGGCAGATCGAGCTCGCGCAAAAGGAACTGGATAATGTCAACAGCCTGGTGAGCAAAGGCCTGGTCAGTAATTCCCGTCAGGTCTCGGTCGACCGCGGCGTTGCGGATGCACAAGGCACCTTGATCGATCTCGAGGTCGCCTTGACCACGGCTCGCCAGGGACTCAGCGAAGCCGATCGCTCGAAGATCAATATCGTCAACCGGCAGAACAGCGAAAACCAGGAGCTGCTCAACCAGGTCAATCTCGCGATCGGCAGGGCGGCAATCGACATTCAGGTGGCTCAGCTTCTCGGCGAACAGGCTGGCTACAGCGCTCAACTCGCACAGATGAACATGGACACGCCGGGTCTTGGCAGAGCGCAGAAGAACTACAGGATCGTGCGTCGCAGCGACGATGGCACTTATCGCAATATCGAGGCGGACGAGACAACCAGCTTGCGGCCGCATGATGTCGTCGAAATCGGCATTAATACGGACCTTCAGACGCCGTCGCCTCCGCTGCAGTTGCAGTCCGCCCCGCAGCAGCAAAGCTCGACCGTCCCGCTGTCTGATGTAGCAGGCGATAATCAGGCGGCTCCCGGCTGGATATCCCAGACGAGATCGAATTAGGGGGCGGTTGTGACCATCGACGACAACTGGCGACTACCGCCTCGAGCAGCGCCCCGAAAGGCGGATGCCGGTTTTCGGCAAACCCGATGCCTCCGCCGCTCCGTCCGGATCGGGATCTGAAGCATGTCGATAGAACCGATCGGCTTCATCGTTCTGCTGCTTGGCCTGCTCAGCATGGTCAACGGCGCGCGTTTTGCGATCACGACCCTTTGCCTGTCGACGCTCTTCGGAGCGGCAGCGGCTCTGCAATTGCCCGCGCTCGGCGGCAGCAGCATCCAGCCAAGCCATCTTCTCGTGCTTTTTCTCGTCGTGGCCGCCCTGTTGCGCCCGGCTCAAACACAGGCGACGCTCGCCAGCATGGCCTATCCGGGTCCCGGCTTCTGGTTTGCCGCCTATATCCTGTTTTCCGTGGCATCATCTTTCTTTTTGCCGCGCATCTTTGCAGGCGCGACCCTCGTCTACTCCTCTGCAAGAGACGCCACGGGCATGATGTCGACGGTGGCCGCTCCCCTGTCGCCGGGTTCGTCCAATCTCAGCCAGTCCGTCTATCTGCTCGGCGACCTCGCCTGCTTTGCCGTCGTCTCGGGGCTTGCAAGGCTCGGCTATGCCCGTTTCATCGCACTGCAGTTAATCGTCGCCTCGATCGCATGTTTTACCCTGGCGTTGACTGATATCGGAACATTCCTGACCGACCAGTCCTACCTGCTCGATGTCATCAGGAATGCGAATTATACGATGCATACGGCCGAGACGATCAGTGGCTTCAAACGCATCGTCGGTCCGTTCCCTGAAGCAAGCACTTATGGCGCGGTCGCATTGGCCTATTTTTCCTTCACGCTCATGCTTTGGCTGGAGCGCGTCCAAAGCCGTATGGCCGGGCTTGCGACGCTTTTCATTGGTCCGACGATCATCCTCTGCACATCGACAACCGCCTATATCGCCGGCATTTCCGTGGTCTGCATGTTCGTTCTGTTTTGCCTGAAACGACTGATCAGCGGCCCAGCCAAGACCCCGCATGTGACTTTCCTGGTGATCACGCTGTTCTTGATTCCCTGCGGGATCGCCGCGCTAAGCCTTGTCCCCGATGCCTGGGATTCCATAGCCGGCCTGGTCAACACCACCTTGTCGGACAAGCTTCAATCGCAATCCGGCGAAGAGCGCACTGCCTGGAACACGCTGGCATTGATCGCATTCGTCGATACCGCCACCTTCGGCGCCGGGCTTGGCACGGTTCGGGCCTCGAGTTTTATCGCTGCGTTGCTCTCTAATGTCGGATTGACCGGCACTCTTCTCTTCGCCGCCTTCCTGTACAGCCTTGCGAGAGCCTCCGGCCGGCACATGTCAGGCAACCGGGAGACGCACACGATCGGAAACGCCGCTGTTATGGCATCCATCGCGCAGGTCGCCTCGGCGGCGATATCGGGGAGCGGCACGGATCTCGGCTTGCTGTTCAGCACCACGGCAGGTCTGGCGGCCGGCTGCCTGGCAACCAATACATCCCCCCGGCGCGCGACCCGATCGCTCGCAAATCGAACCCCGCTGGAGACATCGACATCTCTGATGAGAGCGCCGATGTTTTCAACACGATGACGCCCGCTTTGGAACTCCGCCACGGCGCGGGATGGCAATCTCGTCGAGCCATCGACGTGCCCGCATTGGGCCGAAGCCGGTCGGCCGCACCGCATCTTTCAAGGATCGCCTGTAAAAGCAGTCCATCGAACAAGCGCCGTCGGAGGTCAGTCGCAGAAGGCTATGCTGTAGATTTTATGCCGACATCAGCCTTGCGGGCGCTCGCTGGTGGTCGCGACGCTATCTGCAACGGAATTGTTTTCGCGCAGCTTGGCACTGCGCCGCAGAAGCCCCGACAGGAACACACCTGCCAGATAGCCGATTTCCATGATTACGAGGATAGCGATACCGGAGAGCATGGCCGCGATCACGGACGACCCGCCGGCAAAAGCCACGCCGCCGAAGCCGATTGCCACCAGGATTGCAAAAATCGCGAAAGCCCAGGCGCGGATGGACGCCCCGGCAGCGATCGAAATCACGGCTGCCCCGAGTGTGGTGATCAACATCACAATCCCCCTTCCCTCCGCATTCCGACAAGGGTTCCGGCACCACTCGCCGTACCGCGAAACAACATGTCGAAACATAGCCTTATGACAGGCAAGGCACTCTTCATGGTGAATATCTCAACAATGAAACATACAAAAGCCGCCAACAGCCAGACACCGATTCAGCACCAGCGCACTGGATACTGGCCTATATATACCGAACAGGGCCTTCATATGACAGACCCGTCGGCTCAATTCACAACTGGTCCCTCGCCTCGCAAAGACAATACCGATTCACTTGTATTGCGCACAATCGGAAAGGTGATGACATGAACAACCAGTGCGTCGTCTACGTCACGGATGTCGAGTATTCATTTCCAACCATTCTCTCGGCGCTTCAGGCTCGCAAATTCGCAAGCCCTGCGACCGACGTCTGCGTTCTGATGTCGGAACATCTCGACAATTTCGAAGAGCTGAAAGCCCTGCTCGCAAGGAGTGGGGTCATATTGACCGATGCGACCGAAGCGCTGCAGGACTCGCTCGGCAAGCTCGACAGTTCGCATTTCCAGGGACGCATCAGCGTCAGCACGATGGCCAAGCTGGTCCTTTGCGAGATACTGCCTTCCAACTATACCCAGATCATCTACCTGGATGGGGATACCCAGATCGTCAGCGATCTCGGTGCGTTCGAAAGCGCCACTGTGCCCGAGGGCAGGTTTTTCGCGGCGCGCGATTACACGGCGATCCATGACTTCCTCGACACCGGAAAGGACAGCCACTATTTCAACGCAGGCGTCCTGAAATTTCATCGAAACGGCTGGATCGGGCAGGAGGCTCTCGAGCTTTTCGCTAGAAATCCCGAGGCGTGCGAGGGCAAACATGATCAGGGTGCATTGAATTATGTCTGCGGTTCATCGCTCATCCTGGTATCCAACCGCTGGAACTTTCCCAAACAGTTCCTTCATCTGGTGAACATGTCCTCCTTGTCGATCGTCCATTATATGGCGCATCCGAAGCCGTGGCATGGAACCTTCTTTCCATGGACCGATAAAGAAAGCCAGGTCTACGTCGACCTGCGCAAAGCGCATCCGATTTACAACTCGCTGTATCGCGGAATAAGCTTCGACCGTAAGATGCTGTATAAATACAGGTCGATACGGGCACGCATCGAACACGCAATTGAGAAAGACGGACCCCACCCGCGGGTCCAAGGCCTGTTGGTCGGCGACTACGCAGTATGATGATGTATGGTTGGTCCGACCTGAATGTCCGCGTGACTGAACTCAGCGTCGCCGGTCGAGCCGTGGATTTGCAGACGGAAGCGCAAGTATTCATCCATTCATTCCAGGAATGGATAATGTTCAGGACAGAATATGAGTTATAGGGCTTCCGCCGCCAGTATCTCACATTACGTGAAAGCCCGCCTGCGCCGGTCGCTCAAGGCTCGGCAGGTTCGCTATGACCTGCTGCGCAGCGGGCTCAAGCAGGCGCGCCACGTCGTCATCTGCGTCATCCGCGACGAAGGGCACCGGCTGGCCTTCTTCCTGCAGTATTATCGTGATCTCGGCTTCGAGCACTTCATCTGCATCGATAACGGCTCGACCGACGGCACGGCCGAGTTGCTGTCCAGCTTCGACGATGTCTCCCTTCTTTCGGCTCATGGTTCCTACAAGGCGGCGAGGTTCGGAAACGACTGGATCAACGAAGTCATCAACCGCCACTGCCGGGAGAAGTGGGTCCTGTATGTCGATGCAGACGAGTTCCTGGTCTATCCGCATTGCGACACACGGCCGATCGATCAATTGACTTCCTACATGGATTCCATGGGCGGCCATTCCCTCCGCTCGGTCATGATCGACATGTACAGCCCGCATCCCGTTCTCGAAAACATATGCGAACCCGGTCGCAACCCGCTCGAGGTCTGCAATCTCTTCGACCGCTCCGGCTATGTGGCGCATTTCGACAAACACAACTGGACGATATGGATCAAGGGCGGCGTTCGCGGGCGCGTCTATTTCCACGACCGCCTCTGGGACGGCCCCGCGCTCAACAAGATACCACTCGTCTATGTGGCGGGTGAACGTCTGTTTCTCAAGTCATCGCACCAGGTCTGGCCGCTCTCCCTGAATTTGGGCGACATGCGCGGAGCGCTCGGAGTATCCGGCGCCCTTCTGCATTTCAAGTTCCTGTCAACCTTCGTGCACAAGGTCGCCGATGCGGCACACCGGTCCCAACATACGGAAGAATATACCGTATACTCCTCAGGCAAGGACATGGATGACTTCGTCTACGACGATACTGGCACCTACAGAAGCTGGAAGGACCTGTCCGATCGCGGGCTCATACAGGGTGAAGGCTGGAAATACTGGAGGAATGCTTCCGAGAGCGACGTCTAAGTATGCCGCGCCAAAATGCGCAGCGATTTTGGGACGCCGTGCATGAAGACAAGCGCCAACCTGATCATTCAGCCTGCTCCGCCTGTCCATCAACTCGCACTGTCATCAAACACAAAACCCGCCGGCGGCGGGTTCTGTCGAGGCTTTCTGCCATTCCGTCTTTTTTTGTCGCGGCGACGCCTCAGGCGAGACCCGCCCCCTCGGCATAAGCCTCCAGCGCCTTCCGATTGAGAATACGGATTTTGCCCTGTGTCCCGTCGACCACTTTGCTCTCGCGCAAGCGCCGCAGGCATTGGTTGACCTTTTCACGCGACGCCGGCAGTGTCGCGGCCAGCTCATGCTGGGAGATGATCAGCTCGTCGCCGCTATTTTGCGCATCCATTCTGTAGAGGGCAGAAAGACGCAGCAGCGTTCGGGCAAGTCTCTGCCTTAGACTCGATCCGGCATTGGAAATGATCCGCAGTTCGAGTTCGGAAACACGTGCCAGCGCCTTCGACAGGATCTTCACCTGAAATTGCGGATCGTTCGCACACAGGTCCCGCAGCAACCGACCGTCGAAGTAATGCAGTTCGCAATCCGACGAGGCCCGATATTCCAGGCTGAGAGACTGCTTGCGGAGCACCTCCAATTCGCCGATCAAGCCGCCTTTCGGAACGATTTCCACGATGAACTCTCGTCCATCGGCAAGCGGGGTGCTTGCGCTCACCATTCCGCGCTGTACGCGGGCGAACATGTCAAGGACAACGCCGGCGCCGGCAATAATCTCACCGCGGCGAAACTTTCGAACACTCGAGCGGTAAAACGGGAACTCGTGATCCAAATCCGCCCGGCCGTCGTAAACAATACCTACAGGCCCGCAAGTAACCGCTTCGCTTGTTCGCGCTGCGTTTCCTCTAGCTCTGTTATCTCTGGTGCTGATCGCCCCGTCCATACGCACAACTCCACGCAGACTAAATAACATATTATCTGGAGCGACATTCGTAATAGGTTAGCTTAGAAAGTCAAACAATAATAAAATAAAAACTTCGTGTTAAAACTATACATTATCATGAATAATCCTCATATTTATATATCATAAAATTCATATTGAATTCTATCGCAGACAATTCTTTGAGGCTGCATGACAATTTTTATACAATTTATGACAATCGCCTATCCGAAGGACACATCCACTAAGTACAACAACAACACCGAATTTTAAAATAAAACTAAATAACATTTCCGAATATAGCCAAAAGCAAAGGTAATATTTTTAATATACATAATAATTTCTTTAGAGTATAAAGAATTTATTCATGATTATGACCTTGGTCACAGACTTCAACTTTGCATTAAAACAAAGCTTTGGCTGTGATTTCTGGAATTCGTCTAACGGAGACGCGGGTGGCGGGAAAAAATCAGGGCATCAACCCAACCGGACCTTGGCGGGATTTCGCCAGGGCTCGACAGGAAAGGCGTCCATTCAATTCGTCACAACCCCGTCTAATCAGCAGAATTCTGAAGCGCGCATTGGACATTATCATTGCGGCAAGTTTCTTATTCTTTCTGTCGCCGCTCCTTCTGTCGGCGGCGGTCATCGTCGCGCTAAGTGATTGGGGCCCTGTTTTCAATTCTCATCGCAAGATCGGTTATAAGGGAAAAGAGTTTGGTTGCCTCAAGTTTCGGACGACAGGGTCCGACGCAACGACCGACACGCACGTCACGGTCGTCGGCGATATTTTGAGGCGGTCGAGCCTCGACAAGCTTCCGCAATTGGTCAACGTGTTGCTGGGTCAAATGAGCCTCGTCGGGCCTCGCGCCATTACCAAGGAAGAGCTGCAGCGTTACGGTGAACATGCCTATGCCTACATGGCCGTTCGTCCCGGCCTGACTGGCCATTGGCAAACCAGCGGGCACAACGACGTCAACTATCGGAACGGAATTTCCCTCGACGTTGAATACTTGTCCAAATGGACGCTCGCGCTGGATTTCGTGATCATGGCAAAAACGCTGTCGGCGCTGCTTTCCCGGCACGCCTTGCTGCCCAAAGTCGATTCCTAAGGCATGTCGCATAAAACTATGTTGCGGTTTTGCGATAAAGACATACGCAAAACCAGAGACCAAGGCGTGGCAAGCGAATCTAAAAGATCGCGGCGCGCTTTACACCTGACATATAGCGCAACCGAGAATTCTGCCGCCTCGGTCATGTCATTACCCATGAGGACGCTTGCCTGTGAGATGGGAGCGCTCAGTAATGGCGTTCCTTTTCCGGCGCTTCTGAATATGCCACAAGGAGAAAGCGAATAGACCCGCCAGATAGCATATCTCCATCAATACAAGCACTTCGACGCAAGAAACGACCGCCTCCGCCAAGGAGGAACCTTTCAGCAGGATCACGCCGCCCAAGGACGTGACCACCAGAAATGCAAAGATTGCAAAGGCCGAGGCGCGAATGGTTGCTCCGGCGGCGATAGAGACGGCAACCACGACGAGCGTGCTCTTCAGCATTATTCTGATCCTCTCTTCACACCTCCTTCAAGTCACCGTCAGCCCTCGATGACATGACAAAACCCAAAGTCGAAACGAAGTCCGATCAAAGTATTTTATCTATTGCGGTTAAAATATTGCTAACTTCAGTCCAGCAAATCGACGGAACAGCGCCGGAGAATATTCGACTATTCATCCAGTGGGGCCATTCTCCCGATTAAATCCAAGAAATCCTTGGATATTGCCCTCAGAAAGATTTAGCTCTCGGGGGTTTATACGGGAGCCAGCAACGCAGATCCCGGCGTTCTCTCGCCGAACTGAACGTTCATTTGTCGATTCTGAAAAGATGAACTTGGCCATAGGCTTACGCTCGAGCGCATATGCGCTGGCAACGATCGGGCTTACGCTCGTCCGGCAAGCGTGACATCGACGGCATCAGGGTTGCGCAGCAGCCTATGGAAAACTCGGCCGCTACGATGGACCGGATATTTATCTGAGGTGATCGGCACGCAACAACGAAACAAGGCCCGCCGCTATAGCGAGCCCTGCTGATGTCCTTGCCGGTTCAGCACCTGCGATGGAATTGCCGGCATCGAGGCCGGTATCGACAAACCTATTTCGAGACCGCGCCGGCCAGTTGCCGTTTTACGCCGCGTTGGAGACTGAGGTTTTCCAGCCAGGTAACTTGTTTCCTCAATTTCAACGCCGGCTTTTCGATAAATCTCCACGAGAAGGCGGCAAAGCAAGCGGCAACAATGCTGCAGACGATGCCGTTCAACCACCAGTTATGCGCCCAGGGGCCGAGCGCCACGAACGCCTGTTGGATCGGATAGCCATAGAGGAAGACGCCGTAGGAGTAGTCGGCCCCACGCAGGACGCCAAGCTTGCGGGGCGAGGTAAGACCAAGGAAGACCGTGACATACCCCATGGCCGGAATGGCAATGAAGTCCCCAAAGGAGGTGAACCAGTAGGCCCACAATATCATTGCCACAGAGGCGAGGAAAATTCGGATATCCCAAAGAACCTTGTCCTTGTAGAGATAGAAGGTCACCCCCACAAGAAAAGCACAAATGAGCAGATTGCCAGACGCGGTCGTCGGCATAGTAGCCCAATCGCTTTCATGTTTCCAATATCTTGCAATACCGAAGGCTATGATCAAAGCCGGCGTGGCGATAAGGGCAATCACCCGCCGCCTGACCACACCGAGCAGGAAGAGAACGGCGATCACGGCATAGCACTCAAGCTCGAAAGGCACCGTCCAGAGCTGGCCGTTCACCATTGCGGCGTCAGGATTATCCAGGAATACCCCGGGGAGATTGAAGTGAATGTGCCCTGTGACATTCATCAGATATGTAAAGAACTGAGGATCGGTGAAATAGTCACGCAGGTCATACTCAGTGTAGATCGCTCCGAGTATAAAGGCAGCCAACAATACCTCTACCGCGAGAGCGGGGTAGATCCGGATAAATCGATTACCGAGAAAGGAGATCAATGTCTTCGATCGTTCAAGACTGCCGGCCACCAGGAAACCGCTCAGGACAAAGAACATGGGCAGCACTGATTTGATAAAAGGACGGAATGGCGACTCCCAAAGAAACAGGTCATCGCCATAAGTGACGCGGGCCGTGTGTATCCAAAGCACTGAAAAGGCTAACAGTAATCGCATATAGTCGAATCCTGTCGGTCGCCCGTTCGCTAGATCAAGCTTTTCGCCGAGAACCATCTGTGCCCCTTTCAGAAGTATTGACTCGATTTGGAATGGCAAGCCGTTGCCGCAGAGCGGCGGCGGCATCATTGCCGGGTCGGGGCCGCGTGTCAGTGACCACAGGTACATCAGGTAAAAATTGAACGAGAGAGCAGCCCTCTCCCGAAGACGCGTCTCTGACCATCAACCCATGGCCCTGTGCTTCCCGAGGGCCATGCGACGGTCGGAGTTGGAATCCAGGTGATCGGGCGGCGGATTGGATGAGGAGACTATGAAATTTCTGGCCACCCTGTTCTGTATTGTTCTAGCCCTTATCGGATTGGCGCTGATCGGCGGCGGCGCCTGGCTGCTGCGCCTCGGCGGCTCGCCCTATTACGCCATCATCGGGCTTGCCTATCTGGTTGCCGCGCTTCTGCTGTGGCGCCGGAAGACGGCAGGCGGGCTCATCGTCCTGCTGGTCGCCGTTTTCACCCTTCCCTGGGCGCTATGGGAGTCGGGTCTCAATTTCTGGGCGCTGTTTGCCCGCTTGATGTCCCCCATCGCGCTGGCGGGCTTTGCCCTTCTCTTTGCACCATCGCTTTCCCCGGCCGCCAACCGGAAGCTCTTTTATGGCGGCGCCTTGGTGACCGCTCTCATCTTTGTCGCGGGTTTCGGTCTCAGCTTCGTGCCGCATGGGATCATCCGCCCCTCCGCCGACATCACCGCCTATAAAACCGCCAAGGGCGACAACTCTCCCTCCGACTGGCCATCCTATGGCCGCTCCACGGCAGGAGATCGTTATTCCCCATTCGATCAGATCAACCGCGGCAATGTTTCCAAGCTCGATCTCGCCTGGACATATCGCACCGGAAAAGGCGATGGCGCCGATCAGAACACGCCTCTGCAGATCGGCGATACGGTCTACACTTGCACGCCGACAGATGTGATCGCAGCGCTCGATGCAGATACCGGCAAACCCCGCTGGGCTTTCGATCCCAAGGCGACGGCGCCTTATTGGCAACGCTGCCGCGGCCTCGGTTACTACAAGATGCCGACGGAAGCCCAGTCCGCCGATGGTCTTTGCAATGAGCGCCTGGTGCAGACGACGATCGATGCCCGTCTCCTGGAGATCGACAGCAGGACCGGCACGCCCTGCAAGGACTTCGGAGTCAATGGCACCGTGCAGCTTTCCCAGGGCATGGGCGAAGTCAAGACGGGCTATTATTTCCAGACATCGGCGCCGCTGATTGCCCGCAACCTGATCGTCGTCGGAGGCTGGGTCACGGACAATCAGGAGGTCGGCGAACCCTCTGGCGTCATTCGTGCGTTCAACGTCGTCACCGGCGAGCTTGAATGGGCATGGGATCTCGGCAACCCGGAGATCACCAAACTCCCGCCGAAGGGCCAGACTTACACGCGGGCCACGCCCAACATGTGGACGACGGCCGCATTCGACGACAAGCTTGGCCTTATCTATGCACCGCTCGGCAATACCACGCCGGATTATTACGGCGTCAATCGCCCTGCCTTCGCCGATCAATACAATGCGACATTGGTGGCACTCGATGTGACGACGGGTCGGGAAAAATGGAAATTCCAGACCGTGCATCACGACATCTGGGACTATGATCTGCCCGCTCAACCGATCCTGATCGACCTGCCTGACGGCAATGGCGCCACCATGCCTGCTCTGCTGCAGACCACCAAACGCGGGCAGCTTTTTCTCCTCGACCGCCGAACCGGTACGCCGCTTGCCGAAGTTCAGGAGAAGCCGGTGCCGCAGCAAGGCGGCGTGCCGGAAGAGAAACTCTCCCCAACGCAGCCCTACTCCGTCGGCATGCCGACAATCGGTGCGGAGCGCGTGACGGAGCAGACGGCCTGGGGCCTGACGATGTTCGATCAGCTGGCATGTCGCATCGCCTTCCGCAAGATGCGCTATGACGGCGACTTCACCCCGATCGGCACGCAATATGCGATCCAGCAGCCGGGAAATCTGGGTGGCCTCAATTGGGGAAGCGTATCGGTCGATCTGCCCAACAACAGGGTCTTCATGAACGATATCCGCGTCCCCAGTCTCTTCGCACTCATCCCACGCGAGGAGTATGTCGACTTTGCCCTCACCACGACCGCGCACGGCCCCTCCGCCCCCCAGCGCGGTACGCCTTACGCCATGGCCACCGAGATGTGGACATCGAGGCTCCGCGTTCCCTGCACGCAACCGCCCTTCGGCACCGTCACTGCAGTGGATCTGAAGACGCGCAAGATCGCGTGGCAGGTTCCTGCCGGTACAGCCGAAGAACTCGGGCCGTTCAAGATCAAAACCAAACTGCCTATGCCGATGGGCCTGCCGAGCTACGCCGGCACGTCTGCGACCGCCGGCGGCGTCGTCTTCTTCGCTGGCTTCCAGGACTATTATATCCGTGCCTATGATGCCGAGAACGGTGCCGAGCTCTGGAGATACCCCCTGCCGGTCGGCTCGAGCGCAACGCCCATGACCTACGTCTCACCGAAAACAGGCAAGCAATATGTCCTGATATCGGTTGGCGGCGCACCCTATTCGAAAGACGTCGGCGACTACGTCCTTGCCTTCTCTCTAAAAGACGGAGCTTAGCCACAGATATCGCATAAGGTTCACCGACTATCTTCAAGTCTAAGCAACCGGCCACCGGACCGCTTCTTAGCGAAGGCAATCGGATTTGGCGGCGTTGTCGGTCACACTGTGTTACTTTGATCCGACGAGGAATTGGGACTTACGAACGTGACGCGAAAACTGGCGGCGATCCTGGTCGCAGATGTGGTCGGCTACAGCCGCCTCGCCGGTGCGGACGAGGATCGCATCCTGGCGCGGTTGAGAACGCTGCGCAGCGACCTGGTCGATCCAACAATTGCCGTGCACAATGGCCGGGTCGTCAAGCGAACGGGAGACGGAAGCCTCATCGAGTTTCGCAGCGTCGTCGACGCCGTGCGTTGCGCGATCGAAGTGCAGACCGCCATGGTCGAGCGCAATATCGGCGTGCCGTCAGAGCATCGCATCGAGTTCCGGGTCGGGATCCATCTGGGAGATGTGGTCGAGGAAAACGACGGCGACTTGATGGGCGACGGCGTCAACATCGCCGCGCGGTTGGAAGGAATTGCCAAGCCCGGCGCCATCTGTCTTTCCGAAGATGCCTACCGCCAGGTGAAAGCGCGGCTTGATCTTGCCGTCACCGATCTCGGTAAAATTGAGCTCAAGAATATCGCTGAACCGATGCAGGTCTATTCACTTCAGATCGGAACTCCGGAGCCGAACTCGGCACGACAGGTGCGGCCCGCAATCGAAATGCCGTCGGCTCCGGCCGTTCCCGACAAGCCGTCCATCGCCATACTGGCGTTCAACAACATGAGCGGCGATGCCGAACAAGAGTATTTTTCCGACGGTATCAGCGAGGACATCATCACCGATCTCTCCAAGCTGTCCGAACTGCACGTCATCGCCCGCAACTCATCCTTCGTCTACAAGAATGTAACGGCCTCCGTGCCTGCCATGGCCAAGGCGCTCGGCGTCCGCTATGTCCTCGAAGGCAGCGTCCGCAAGGCCGGCAACCGCGTGCGTGTCACCGCCCAATTGATCGACGCCAGCAATGGCGGACATATCTGGGCCAGCCGGTTCGATCGCGACCTCACCGACATTTTCGCGGTTCAGGATGAGCTCACGCAGGAGATCGTGGCCGCGCTCAGGCTGAACCTCACGCATGGTGACCAAGACCGATTAGCCCAAGGGCGCGCACTCAATGTCGACGCTTACGAGTTGTTGTTACGTGGCCGCGAGCAGGCGTCGTCCCACACCCGAACCGGAAACAGAGCCGCCCGCAGCCTGGCGGCCGACGCCATTGCCGTCGATCCGCAATATGCGGCCGCCCAGGCCCTCATTTCCTTCACCCACGTGCTAGACTACGTCAACGCCTGGAGCACCGATCCGGAAGGCTCGCTGCGGATCGGGATGGATCTCGCGCAGAAGGCCGTGGAGATGGCCGAGGAACAGCCCAACGGCCGCTTCGCACTGGGCATGGCTTGCATGTGGAACCGGGAACTGGACCGGGCGCAGGCGGAGGTGCAGCAGGGCCTCGCGCTACAGCCCAACTCCGCCGAGCTCCTGTTGCTGATGGCCCATATCCAGATATTCTCCGGCGATCCCGCCGGCGCCCTGGAAACACTCGATGCATCGATGCGGCTCGATCCGCACCATCCGGAAATTCTCTTCCAATTTCGCGCCGATGCGCACTTTTCTCTCGGCGAGTATGAACAAGCGATTGCAGCCATCGAGCAGCGGCTCCAACAAAACTCTCAGTCGGAGACCGCCTACGCCCTGCTTGCCTCATGCTATGGGCACCTCGACCGGCCGGAGGAGAGCCGGCAGGCCTGGGAAAAGGCACTCAGGATCAATCCTGATTTTTCTGTCGAGCGCCGCCGGCGGGTCCTTCCATTTCGAAACCCCGAGGACTTTGACCGCCGCGTGGAAGGACTTCGTAAGGCAGGACTTACCGGTTCAGATCTTGGTCTATGTTGAGGGGAACTGCTGTCGAGCCGATACGGCGAATAGCACATGTTATGGCGGACGCGCGACAAGCCTCAGGTCACGCCCTCTCCACGGGAGCATGTGACCCGCGAACGTGATGCCACTTCGGGCAACTGTAATGGCAACGGCACGGCACCTGCTGTAAGATATCGGTAAGGGATCGGACACCCGGAAAGAGCTGATATGGAGCGCCGCCTTGCAGCAGTCCTGATTGCGGATGTGGTCGGTTATAGCCGCCTGAGCGAGATCGACGAAGAGGGAACGCGTATCCGCTTCCACACCGACCTCCACGAACTCTTCGAACCGAAGATCGCCACGCATCACGGCCGCCTGATTAAGACCATGGGCGACGGGATTCTGGTTGAGTTCCACAGCGTGGTGGATGCTTTGCGCTGCGCCGTCAAAATCCAGCAACAAAAGGCGGAACGCAATGCGGCCCTGCGGCCCGAGCAGCGAATGCTTTTCCGCATCGGCGTCAATCTCGGCGATGTCATCGTCGAAGGAGAGGACATTCATGGAGACGGCGTCAACATAGCGGCGCGCCTGGAGAGCCTTGCCCAGCCCGGCGGGATTTGCATATCCGGCACCGCATTCGATCACACGGTACACAAGGCTGATGTCGGCTTCTCGGCTCTTGGTGAGCAGCGACTGAAGAACATAGCCGATCCCGTTCGCGTCTATCGTGTTCTGTTAGATCCCTCCGAGGCAGGCAAGGTCGTCGCCTCCCGTCGGCCGCGCCGCCGGGCGGTCGTCCTAGCCACACTTGCAGCACTGTTGATTGCGGCCACTGCGATTGTCCTCGCATGGCAATGGCCATTTGTGCCCCAACGTCCATCTGTCGCGGTGCTTCCTTTCGCCAATTTGAGTAGCGACGCCGGCCAGGATTATTTCACCGATGGCATTACAGACAGCCTGATTGCCGATCTGACCATGCTTTCGGACCTTGACGTCATCGGTCATAATTCGGTGTTTGCATACAAAGGCAAGCCTCTCGTTTTGGCCGACATCGGACGCGATCTCGGCGTGCGTTTTATCGTTGAGGGCAGCGTGCAACGGATAGGCGATCAAATCCGCGTCAATGCACAGCTGAGCGATGCCGCAAGCGGTGACCACTTGTGGGCTAACCGATTTAATCGCGCCGCGGCAGATGTCATGGCTGTGCAGGATGAGCTCAGCCGGCAGATTGCCGAAGCGCTCGGCCTGAAACTCACTCAATCCGAGGCGGAACGGATTACCCGTCCGCCGACCGCCAATCTCGAGGCATACGACTACTACCTTCGTGCTGAGCAGGCGACGCGCACCGGCCGCCGTTCCCGGCTGCTCGAGGCACTGGCGCTCTTTGACAAGGCGGAGGCGCTCGACCCCGGTTTTGCAGAGGCCTTCGCGGCCGACGCGCATGCGACCGCTTATGTCTGGCGAAGCGCGTACGACGACGTTCTGCAGAGCGCGTTGGCGCGAAAAAGAGCCTACGAGAAGGCAAGCCGCGCGCTGGCTCTCGACCCGGTTCTATCATCGCCATACGCTGTTCTTGCCGTCATGCAAGTCGTCGACCGCCGCTACGAGCAGGCGGTCGCCTCGGCGCAGCAGGCAGTATCGCTTGGGCCTGCCGATGCCGAAGCTCATATGGCGTTGGCATACGTTCAACTGTTCTCCGGAAATCATGCCGAAGCCGGCGCGGCCGTCGAGACGGCGCTCAGGCACGATCCGAACCTCTCCGCCATCAACCGATATACGGCCGGCCTGGTGTTTTATTTGCAGCGCGACTACACGAAGGCCATCGACAGCTTCGAACGCGCGCGCGATGGTTCTCCGGGAAATGGCGATTTCGTTACCCCACTCGCTATGGCCTATGCCCGTGCCGGTCGCCTCGATGACGCTCGTGCAACTGTCGCCGAAGGAATTCGCTTTGTGGCTGGACGCGATTCCCTGGCGGGCTGGCGTATCAGCAATGCCCATTTCCGCAACGAGCAGGATTTGGTGTTTATCCTCGATGCCCTGCGCGAGGCCGGCCTGCCGGAATGGCCGTTCGGTTTCAAGGGCAATGAGCAGGATCGGCTGCACGGTGAAGAAATCGCAAGCACCGTCATCGGTAAACTCCTCCGGGGCAAGACCGAGCCCTCAGGAAGCCCTGCACTCATGCAAATCGAACGCGACGGCAAGGCGGCCTTCCGCTCGGCGACGCAGATGATCACCGGAACGGTTTTCGTCAATGGCGACATGCTTTGCGAGCAGAGTGAAAACGCATTTGGACGAGCCGATTGCGGCCCGGTCTACAGACCTGCAAACTCGCCCGCAGAAACCAGCTATGCTTACGTGAACTCCACCAAGGTCTTCTATTTTTCGCCCGTCAAATAGCCGCGGTCAGTGATACTGATCCCGTTCGAGATCGGCGGCGACCTTCGGCCAGTTGCTGTCGGCTTTCGGCACTGCCTCGGCCACATGAGCGGCAAACCCCTCGGCCGATCCCTTGTCGTAGATTAGGTAAAGCTTGCCGTCGATGATCTTGAACGCTTCCGGATCGACGTTGATCGTCACCGACCCCAGAGCCACCTCGCCCGCGCAGTAACCGCCATACTGAGGCGCATATTTGATCGGCTCGCTGATGAACATTTCGCGGTGTTTGGCATTGGCGAAAAGCCACGGCGTCCCCAGCCATTCGTGGGAGAATTCCTCGGAGCCTTTCACCGCTTTGCCTTCGGTGAAATAGGCGACGGGGTCGTATCCCATGATCGCCACGCCGCCGAAGTAGCCCGTGTTTACCGAGTCGTCGGCGAAAGCCCGCGATCCACCGACAGCTGCCAAAGCCAGAAGGATCACCGCCATAGAATGCCCAATTCCTCGCGCACCGCTTATGGTCCCCGCATACATCTGCGCCTCCTATTCAATCATGAATTTCCATGCACTTCGCGTATTCTTTTTCGCCAATGCGGCTGGCCGGAGGGCAAGGCGCGCCATGCCGCTTGAAAAGCCGCACGATGTCGGTGTTGCCCTTCCAGATCGCTCGCGTGATTGGCGTGTAGCCATGAACCTCCGCATGACCGACGTCAGCCCCCTCAGCGAGAAGAAACGTGGCGAGAGCGACGTGGTTTTCCTCACCGGCGACCATCAGCGGCGTCACACCCGCTTTGTTGGCCGCATCGTCGAGCGTCGCGCCGTGGTGGAGAAGCAGTTTGCTGATCGGCAAGCTGCCGGAAAAGGCCGCGGCATGAAGCGGCGTAAAGCCGCCTGAATTCCGAGCCATGACGTCGGCGCCTTTGCCGATCAGCAATTCAGCTATGGGAAGCTGGGCTCCGAGCGCGGCGTTAATGAGAGGTGTTGCCTGATCGCGTGTCCGGCTGTCGACATCGGCACCGGTAGCCAGAACCTGCTCGACGACGGCGGTGTTGCCGGTGGCAACGGCATCGAACAAGGGGCTCCCCGCAGCGGCCACCGTCGCTGTGAAAATCAACGTCACCGATGCAAGCAGCCCACGCATGGCTCAGCCCCCGAAGGTTGCCAAGGAAAATAGCACAAGCCGCGGGTTTTGGGTAGGCACCGAGGATCGCAGGAGGTTGAATTCCCCTGCATCAAGCTGTCGGCAACGCGCCATCCTGACAGGATGCAAAATCTATCGCGACCACCGGGCTATGATGTCGTCGGTATTTGCCAACGCCTTGCGGACTGCATTGCGCGCCATGTTCGGCCGCTGCAGTCGAATGTTTTTCTCAATATTTTCGTGAAGTTTCAGCGCGTACCGCAAGTTGTCTTCCTCCCGCGTTACATGGGCGAAGAGGTGGTTCAGCGCCGATTCGATCAATACGCCGAGCGGTACCAACAGATCATTTCCCGAGGCGCGCAAGATCGCGATGTGAAATCGCGCATCGGATTCTGTTCGCTGCTGGAGCGATGTCGCCTGATCCATATCGTGCAGGGCCTGACTGATCGCGGTCATCTGCTCGTCAGTTCGGCGCTCCGCAGCAAGCGCAGTCGCTTCCGGCTCGATCATATGCCTGAGTTCTTGCACGGCCCTCAGAAAGGATTCGCGATCAGGAGATGCCGCATACCAGCCCAAGACATCTCGATCCAGCAGGTTCCAACGTTCCTTGGGTTCGACCCAACTGCCGATTTTCGGGCGGGAAGAAAGCAGGCCCTTGGCCATCAGCATTTTGATCGCTTCGCGCACCGCCGATCGGCTGACGTCAAAGACTTCCGACCATTTTGCCTCATTTGGCAGGATTGTGCCCGGCGGATAGTCGCCGCGCACGATTCGCAGACCGATCTCGCCTGCCAAAGACACATGAACACTCGCCCCAGTCATGCGGGGAGAATTTGGGCGCCTTGTGGTGGTCGAGCGGTCAACCATCTCCACCTCGACCGTAGCCGTTGGCTTTCCCGATTTTTTGTCAGGCATTTATTTCTACTGCCTCAGCATTCTTTCGACTGTCTGCACGTATGATCAAAACAATCGTAATAACGAGGAAGTCGCCTGCGATTGACGCCGGCACAAAGCGCGGAATTCAGGGCGCGTCAAGCCCAGCGGATCTCTCGATCCGTCTCGTGGGGCAGTTCGGCGCACCCTTGAACCGGGTGCGCCAAACCGTGAAACCTACTTTTGAATGCAGGTATCGACTGTATCCTTCGTGCACTCATCGAGCCCGGTGAAGACCGGATCTTCAACCGGCTTGCCGGCAATCAGATCCATCATCACCGACGGTGCCTTGTAGCCCATCTCGAATGGCCGCTGGCCGACGAGCGCTGTCACCAGCCCTTCCTTCGCAATGGCGACCTCGTCGCCGATCGTATCGGCGGCACCAATGACGAAATCGTTGCTGGCGATCTTGTCGGCCAGCGGCTTGAACAGGTCGCGATAGGGTTGCGGTGCACCGAACAATGGCCAGCCACCCATAATGCCGAATGCGTCCAAGTCGGGATTGGCCGCGAGGATATCGGTCATTGCCTGAACGCCCTTGGCACCGTCGTCATTGGTGAACACCGGGCAACCGGCGACCTCGGTCCAGCCACCCTCGCCTTTCAGCTCGGTCAAGCCTTTCTGGCCAGTAAGCGTGTCGCGCATTCCTTGTGCGCGGCGTAGAATATTGTCCGCTCCCGGATTGCCTTCGATGGTGCAGATCTTGCCGCCCTTCGGCTTGCCCTTCTTGATGTATTCGCCGATGCGGGCGCCCATCAGATAGTTGTCGGTGCCGAGATAGGTCTTGCGCAACGCTGCATCCTCGGCGGCGAGATCGGCATCGAGCGTCATCACCGGAACCGTCGGATTGGCCGTCTTCAGGGTCTGGGCGATCAGCTTTGCATTTGACGGCGAGATTGCGATTGCAGCCGTGTCCGCCTTGCCCAACATATCCTGAACGATCTGCGCTTCGCCGGCTTCATCGGATGTCGATGCCGGACCGGTGTAGAAGCATTCGTATTCCGCCGTGGGGTTCTCCTTGTTCCATTTCTGGCAACCTTGATTGATTGCTTCGAAGAACGGATTGTCGAGGCCTTTGACGACGATGACGAGTTGCTTCTTGGCCAAGGCCTGCCCGGCGGTCAGTGCTAAAACTGCGGCTGTAAGTAGTAATGCCTTCCTCATAGTTTCCTCCCTTGAAACAGACGGACACCGCGTGCCCGCCACACGAAATCAACCCGGATACCAGACGATGCGAGGCTCCTCCTTCGAACGCTCGTATTGCCAGGCCGAGTCGATAAGCATTTCGAGATCGTAGTTTGGCTGCCAATCCAGCAGGTATTTGGCCTTGCTGTTGTCCATCCAATTCGAATGGAAGCGGCTCGGTATGTCGACAGAGCCGAGATTGCGCGTGCGCAAGAGATAGGCGGCGACTTCAGCATAGTCGACGGGTCGATCCATGCAGATATTAAAGAGCTGCCGCTCCGCCAGGGGGTTGTCGATCGCTGCCAATATTGCCGACACAAGGTCGTCGACATGGACGAAATTGCGTTTCAGTGCACGTCCGTCGGCATCCAAGAGCAGCGGCACCGTACCCATCGCCGCATAGCGTCCTGCCGCGTCTTCAGGAACGAGCGTCTTCCAGTCCGGGCCGCCAAAGACGTCGTCTCCAAAAGACAGCGAATACTTGAAATCGTCCTTTTCCATGATCCAGGGTGCGCGTAGACAACAGCCATTGAGGCCATACTGAATGCCAAACTGCTCCAGCATCACCTCTTCCAGGACTTTGGACAGCGCATAGCTTCCCGGATAGGCACAATGGCGGGCGTTCTCGGTGATCGGGCCGTCGTGGCGATAGTGGAAATGTCCCACACCCGCATCACCACCGATCAGGATGAACTGGCGTGCCGTGACGCTCGCACGGAACTCCTCGAGCAGCCAAAAGAGACCTTTGACCGTGACATCCATGATGTCTTCAGGCGTTTCCTTGCATGTGGCGAGATGCACGACATGGGTAACGTCATCCAGCGCCTTTGCCACGACATCGCGATCGGCGATCGAGCCTTGGAAGACCTCGACACGGTCGGTCGCCTCGTACAAACGATTATGACAAAGCGCACGAATACGGGCTTTGGAAAATCTCGGATCGTCAAGCAGCCCAGCAATGAAGCGCCGCCCGACCTTGCCCGTCGCACCGGTCACAAGGATCAGCATGCTCTTTCTCCCCCATTGATAGCTAATATCCGGGCGCCACCTTCGTCAAATGATATTTGTCTGACAAAACAGATTTTTGCGACAATAAGGTCAATAGCCGGGACAATGAGTTGACGCTGTCGCAGGGTTTTGCGTAAATGCTCCCGATCGCTTTTCCTGGGAGGATACTGGAAAAGAGAACTCGCCGGAGCCTTGCCTCGAAGACAAGCAGGGTTTGGTGTGATGGATAGCCCGCAGGTTTTGGGAGGCGAGGAGGCTGGTGGCGGTTCTTGAGCTCAGCAATATTTCCAAACATTTCGGTGCCATCCAGGCAGTCAACGATGTTTCGTTTTCACTCGAAGCGGGGCAGGTTGTCGGCCTCATGGGCGACAACGGGGCTGGCAAGTCCACACTGGTGAAGATGATCGCCGGCAACTTCCGGCCGAGCCATGGAACCATGCGGCTCGACGGCGCCGATCTCGTGCTTCATCGGCCGAAGGAAGCGCGCCAGCATGGCATCGAGATCGTTCACCAGGACTTGGCGCTCTGCAACAATCTGACGGCGGCAGCGAACGTGTTCCTGGGACGAGAATTGCGCCGCGGCGTATGGCCTCTTCGCATCCTCGACCACAAGGCCATGTACAAGCGCGCCGGCGAGATATTTCGCGAGCTCAAATCCGAGACGCGGGCGCGCGATCTCGTCAAGCAAATGTCAGGTGGCCAGCGGCAAGCGGTCGCGATCGGCCGCACGATGCTGTCGGAAGCAAAAATCGTATTGATGGACGAGCCGACCGCAGCCATTTCCGTGCGCCAGGTCGCTGAGGTTCTGAATCTGATCCGCCAATTGCGGGACCGGGGCATTGTCGTTGTCCTGATCAGCCACCGCATGCCCGACGTCTTTTCGGTCGCCGACCGTGTGATCGTGATGCGGCGAGGCAGAAAAGTAGCCGACAAGCAGATTGCGGCAAGTTCGCCGGAGGAAGTAACGGGACTGATCACCGGCGCCATCGAACAGGTGTGATCGATGCTATCCGTTGCAACAGGAAGGAAGAAGGTCGACGATGGCGATTACACTTGACCAAACGATCGGACAGAAGCAACGGAGCTGGCTTGCAACGATCATGAGCGGCCAGACATTCTGGGTGCTGATTGCAGTCATTCTAGCCTGCATTTTTCTGTCGATGGCAACGGACTCCTTTGCGACGGCGAAGAACATCTACAACATCACCCGCAACGTCACCTTCGTCGCAATTATCGCGCTGGGCATGACGCTGGTCATCATCACCGGCGGCATCGATTTGTCCGTCGGCTCCGTACTTTGCCTGTGCAGCATGGTGCTGGCGGTCGTCATGCATGCGGGATACAGTATTGAAGTCGGCATCGCCGCCTCGATCGGTACGGCTCTTTTGGTCGGCGCTTTCAACGGCGTCTTGATTGCCTATCTCGGCTTCCCCCCTTTCGTCGTCACGCTCGGCATGTTGTCGATTGCGCGCAGCCTTGCGATGGTTGCATCCAACAACACTGTGGTTTTTGAATTCGGACCTGATCACGACAAACTATTGGCGCTGGGTGGCGGCGCCTGGGTTTTTGGCATCGCCAATCCAGTGCTTTACATGGTCGTGCTGGCACTCATTACCGGTTTCGTGCTGCGCTGGACCAAGTTCGGTCGCTATGTCTTTGCGATCGGCGGCAATGAGCACGCCGCGACACTGACAGGCGTTCCCGTGCCGAGGATCAAGGTCATCGTCTATATGATTTCTGCCCTGTCGGCGGGGGTTGCCGGCATCATTCAGACCGGCTGGCTCGGCGCCGTCACCACAAACATCGGCGCCGGGATGGAACTTCAGGTCATTGCCGCCGCGGTTATCGGCGGCGCCAATCTGGCGGGCGGCGTCGGCACCGCCTTTGGAGCCTTGGTCGGCGCCGCACTCATCGAGGTCATCCGTAACAGTCTTGGTTTGCTCGGCATCAACGCGTTCTGGCAAGGTTGCTTTATCGGTGGCGCAATCGTGCTCGCCGTCCTTTTCGACCGACTTCGCAACTTACGACAGGGCGAGTAGACGAACCCGGCTCTTAAGAGATTTCCGCGGCTCGTGCGCGCCAAGAGCGGCCGTACGTTCAAGCAGTCCGACCTCGTTCGGTCTGCTTTATTGTCTGCCCGTTGCCCTTGAAAAAGTGCACCTTCGAGACATCGGCGGTGAGCCCTATTTGGATTCCCGCCTTCGTGTCATGACCGTCGTGCAGGACGAGGCAATCGTGCCCGTCCGGCAGCTTGACGTGGAGCAGCGTTACTGCCCCGGTATATTCACAAAGCCCGACGGTTCCGCGTAGCGTCCCGTCTCGAGGTTCCACGACCGTCAGATGCTCCGGCCTTATCCCGATGGTCTCGGCGGCGGCATCCATTGCCGTTGCGCCTGTCAGCAAAGGCGCGATATCTGCAGGCAGCAGATTCATTTTTGGGCTTCCGATGAACTGCGCCACGAAGGTATTTGCCGGCCGCTCGTATAGGTCCCGGGGGGAGCCGACCTGCTCGACGCGGCCGTCGCGCAGAACGACGATCTTGTCGGCGAGCGTCATCGCTTCGATCTGGTCGTGCGTTACATAGATCATCGTCGTGGAGAGCCGCTTGTGCAGCGCGGCGATTTCAGAGCGCATGTGCACGCGCAATTCTGCATCGAGGTTCGACAGCGGTTCGTCGAACAGGAAGACATCGGGATTTCCGACGATGGCCCGGCCGATCGCGACGCGTTGCCGCTGACCGCCGGAAAGCTCGCGGGGGTAGCGATCGAGCAATGCTTCGAGCTTCAGCGTGGCGCTTGCTTCATCGACGCGCTTCTGACGCTCCTGTGCCGGAACTTTGCGGACCTTCAGCCCGAAACCCATATTGTCCCGGACGGTCAGGTGCGGATAGAGGGCATAGGATTGGAAGACCATGGCAACACCGCGTTTCGAAGCCGGCACTTCGTTGACCACCCGGCCGCCAATCGCAAGCTCACCGCCGCTGAGATATTCCAGCCCCGAAATCAGCCGCAGCAAGGTGGACTTGCCGCAACCCGACGGACCGACGAATACGACGAACTCGCCCGGATCGATCCTGAGATCGACGCCGCGGATGACCTCGACGGCGCCGAAGCGTTTTTCGATGCCTTTAAGCGATACACTGCTCATGAACGAAAATTCCTCATCCCTTCACGCCTGATAGCGCAAAACTTTCGATGATCTGCCGCTGGGCGATCAGATAGACGATCAGGATCGGCACCACTGCAAGACTTGTAGCGGCAAGCTGCAGGTTCCACAGCGGCAAGCCGTAGCTGTCGTTGAAGTTCGACAAGGCCAAAGGCAGTGTGAACATGTCGAGCGAGCTCAGAAAGATCAGCGGCTCCAGGAACAGGTTCCATGAGAACAGAAAGGTGATGATGGAAACCGCAGCCAGGGCCGGACGCGCCATCGGCAGCGCTATCTTCCACCAGACGCCGAAGCGTGAGAGGCCGTCCATCTTGCCGGCTTCTTCCAACTCCTTGGGCAGGGCCAGGAAATACTGGCGCATCAGAAACGTTGCCATCACCCCATGAGGGCCGAAGGTGGGCAGCAGGATCAGCGGCCAGTGAGTATCCACCAAACCAAACCAGCGCATGAGGAAGAAGTTCGGAATGATCGTCACTTCCTCCGGCACCATGAGCGCCGAGATTAGAAAAAGCATCAGCAGCCCGGCACCGGCAAACCGCATACGCGCCAGCGCATAACCGGCCAGAGACGAGATGATGAGGGTGAGCGCCGTCACCACGATCGCGATGTAAAGCGAGTTGAAATACTGCCGCGCGAACGGCTGGTATGTGAACACTTCGACGAAATTCTGCCAGCGCCAAACGCGCGGAATAAGCGTCGGTGCACCGAATATCTCGGTCACGCTCTTGAAGCCGGCAGATACCATCCAAACGAATGGGAAAACAAAAGGAATGGCGGCGATCAAGAGTGCGATCGTCCAGCAGGCGCGGTAGAGGATCTGGATTTGGCGCTGGGTCACTCCGATCCCTTTCTCCGCAGCATCACCTGCACCAGGGTCAGCGCCATGATCATCACGAACATGATCATCGCGAGCGCCGAGGCATAGCCGACATTGAAGAACTTGAAGCCCTGCTGGTAGATGTAGAAGGCAAGCACCAATGTGCCGTTTTCCGGGCCGCCACCGGTCATCTGGTATATGTGATCGAAGACCTTGAAAGAGCCGATCGTCGTGATGACCATGATGACCAGCGTGGTCGGCGCCAGCAACGGCCAGGTGATCATGCTGAAAATCTGCCGGCGTGAGGCGCCCTCCAGACGCGCTGCCTCTTCATAGTCCCGCGGGATTGCCTGCAGCGCCGCAATATAGAGGATCATGTTGAGGCCGACCATTTTGATGACGCGGGTGACGATGACCGCTGCCATCGCCCAGCTCGGTTCACGCAGCCAGTTTGGGCCGGTGATCCCGACCAGCGCCAGTACCTGGTTGATGAAACCGCCTTCTCCCTGCAGCAGAAATTTCCAGACGATCGCCCAGGCGATGGCCGAGGTGATGACGGGAGCGAAAAACACCGTGCGAAAGAACACGACCCCGAAGAACGGCCGGGAAAGGGCGAGCGCCAAAGCGAGCGCGAGCGCCATGTTGAGCGGCACGAGACCGATCGCGAAAATAACCGAATTGCGTACCACCAGCCAAAAGTCAGGGTTTTCGAAGAGCGCATTCTGAAAATTGGCAAGGCCTACGAAGGTGGCCTGCTGGCTGAGCAGGTTCCATTCGGTCATTGAATAATAGACCACTGCGCAGAGCGGACCGAGGAAGAAGATGAGGAAACCGATGAGGGTGGGGCTGACAAACAGCCACGCCTCCATCATCTCTCTCATCTTCAACGTCAGCCAGGTCTTTTGGCCGGTTCGAATGGAGTTATGAACGGTATCGGCCATCTTCGTTCTGATCAAAGCAGCGGTTGGATTGCCGCGCAGATGCCCTTGATGGCGGCATCGACATCGGCATCCGGCTTCCACAAGGCATCGACGCGAGGCGCCATGGCGGCAAGGATCTGTGGCGCTTTTTCGTTAGCCGAAACCACCCGGCCCTTTTCTATGGCGGCAGCCACATTCTTCATCATCTCGGGCGGCACGAGCTTGTTGCCGTTGATGAATGCATCGGCCTGCAGAACGCTCTTGCGGGCGGGCGGGAAGAACTGCGCCATGGTGGCGACGTTTTCCTTGTTGGTCATATGCGCCACGAATTCCGCGGCGATTTCCGTATTCTTGCCTTGGGCGAACACAACAAGACCGGCCTGGCCGATAACGGGTGACTCACCACCTGGGCCGGTGGGCAACGGTGCGATGCCCCACTTGAAGCCGGCTTCCGCCATCTTCGAAGCGCGGGAAATCTGGTTGACCGTCATCGCCGAATTGCCGGAAAAGTAATCGCCCTGTTCGCCCGGCGGAACGATGGACTTGTCCTTGAAGACCATGTCATGCAGCTGCTTGACCGCCTTGACCGCTTCGGGCTTGTCGAAGCCGCATTCCTTGTTCGACCAGATATCGCCACCATAGGCGCGGATTGGCGGCAGAAGGGCATGGGTCATGCGAGAGGCATAGCCTTCCCCATCCTTGAACTCGAAGCCCCATTTGCCGGGATTGGTTTCCGCGAGCTTCTTGGAGACTTCCTGGAACTTGTCCATGTTCCATTCGCCCTTGGTGGCGAGCGTCAGCGGATCTTCGAGCCCGGCTTTGTCGAACATGTCCTTGTTGTAGTAGATCATGAAAGGCGAGGTGGAGAACGGAATGCCGTAGACCGTTTCATCCTTCTGCCAGAGGCCCATGGCCGGCTTCGAAAAATCGTCGAAATCATAGCCTTCCGCCGCCTTGAGCGTCGGGCCGAGATCCATCAGAAGATTGGCGTTTTCGAAAGCCGGAGCGGCATCCTCCATCATCCAGGCTATGTCGGGAGCATTGCCGCCGGCGATCTGGAAGGTCAGTTTCTGCGTGTAGTCGCTGACCGGCACGGTCTCGAACTTCACGTTCACATCGGGGTGTGTGGCTTTGAAGCTCTCCGCAATGCCATTCAGCATCTTCAGATGCGCCTCGCTCCCGGTCCAGACCGTCATGCGGAGATCCGTCGCGAAGACGGCAGACGTCGATATGCACAATGTCAACGCGGATGCTGCGATACCTGCTAATGCGGCCTTCATGGTTTCCTCCCTTTTTGGTCGTCGGCAATCAGCCTTCACCGACTGAATGCAAACGGCATTCGCCTGGAATTTGGCTGCAAGCTGCGGCGGATGGTTCCGCCGCATGATCTCGAAAACCTTGCCGCAGGCCGCTCACCCGGCAGCGTGCGGAAGGTTCCCGGGCGCGTCTCCGATCGACCATCCTCCGTCGACCGGGATATTTGCACCCGTAACGTAGCTGGCAGCATCGCTGCACAAAAAAACAAACGCCCCAACCAGGTCCTGCGGCTGGCCCGGCCTGCCCATAGGGATCTTGGCGGCTACCGCTTTGCGGAACGCCGGGTCGCCGTAGCGCGCGGCATTGGCTTCGATCTCGATCGCACCCGGCGAAACCACATTCAGCGTGACGCCGCGATGGCCGGTTTCGCGCGCAATCGACCTGATCGCGGTCAACTGCGCCGCCTTGAGCGACGCATAAACAACCGTTTCCGCCCGCGGCCGCACCGCCATGATACTGCCTGTGGCGACGACCCTGCCCCAGCCCCGCTCGGCCATCGGTGGAACCAGCTTTGCCGTCAGCGTCAGCAGCGCCGAAAAATTCGATGCCACATGGGCGTTGACATGCGCCTCATCCAATTCCTGCCAGGGCCGCCGATGTTCGATGGCGGCATTGGCAATGAGGATATCGATCGGGCCGTATGTTCCCAGCACTTCATCGGCAAAAGCCCGCGTCGCACGCCCGTCGGTGAAGTCTGCTTCCAGTACCGGCGCTGTGCCGCCGGTCGCCCGGGCCACCTCACGCGCACCCGTCTCATTGCCGAAATGATGCAGGATCAGTTCCGCTCCATGCTCCGCAAGGCCAAGCGCAACAGCCCGGCCGATGCCGGAACTGCCACCGGTTACCAGCACGCGCCGGCCTTTCAGTGAGAAGCGCGCGGCGCTCATCGCTCGGCATCTTTCAACTTGTCGGCCACCTCGAGCGAGGCAATGTCGGCAGCTTCGAAATGCTCCCGGATTTTTTGCTCGGCGAGATCGGCATCACCAACTGCAATTGCATCGTAGATCGCCTGATGCCGGTCAATCGTTGCCCGCCAGTCAGCGTCGCTGCGATTGGCGCGACGTGAAAACAATTCCGACACCTCGCGCTGCACGGAACGCATGCTCTCCATGTGCACGCGGATCATGTAATTACCCGTCGTCACGGCAAGGCCAAGGTGAAACAGGATATCGGCGGCGGTAAAGCCGGAAGGCTCCTGCACGGAAGCCAGCATGCCCGCCAAGCCCTGCCGCATGATATCCAGACCTTCCGGATCGCGACGTTCGGCAGCGAGCCGGGCAATTCCCGTCTCGACGACGCGGCGCATTTCATTGGCTTCGCGCAGCCGCTTGAGACTGGAACGCACCGCGTAGCCGTAGATTTTGTCCATCGAGTCGCCGCTCAGCGCCTTGGCGCGGGCAACCTTGCCTTGTTGGGTGAAGATCAGCCCGGCTGCCGTCAGCTGGCGAAGCGCCTCGCGGGCGATCGGCTTCGAGACACCGAACTCCCTGGCGATCTCCCCTTCGGGCGGCAACGGCTCGCCAGGCGAGATGCGTCCATCAAAGAGTGCGGCGGCAATCGCATCGGACACCCCATCCGCCAACCGCGAAGGGTTGGGCGGCTTGGCGGTGAAAACGGGTTTCCTTTCGGGAATTTCAGTCATCTCGGTCCTCATATTCACAAAGCTAACATGCAGTTTCCAACTTAGCAACTAGGTTTATCAGTTGCCAAGTCGCCAACATCTAGCTAGGAATAACAGACACGCCCCAAAGCAGCGAGCAAAACCAAGAGCAGCGAGCAAAACATTGGGAACGAAAGAGCCGATGGATTCTGTGCAACGTTCGACCGGACAGGCGATCCTCATTTCAGATGTCGTCGCCCATCCGCTCAGCCAGACGCTGCCCAAACCGACCGTCACGTCCTGGGGCACCTATCACAAGGTCTCGATGGTTCTCGTCGAGGTGCGCACCGATGCCGGCATCGTCGGCGTCGGGGAGGTTTTGGCCCGGTTTTCGCCCAAGGCTTATGCGGAACTGATCGAAACCTCGTTAAAACCACGGCTGATCGGACAGGACGCACGCAATATCGGCGCGCTCTGGCAATCCATGCGGCGCTCGCTGTCAGGCCGCGCCGGCGGCATGCTGATCGAGGCGATCGCTGGCGTCGATATTGCGCTGTGGGACATCATGGGCAAGGCCGCCGGCATGCCGATCGCCAAGCTGCTTGGCGGCATCGGCCGGGAAGCGATCGAGGTCTATGCCGCCGCCGTAAACTGGGTCGACGATGCTGAGGCGGATCGGGAACTGGAGCGCTATATCGGCGAGGGATTCCCGCGCATCAAAGTCAAGATGGCCAATCCCGTCAGGGAAGCCTGCCGGCGCATCGAACGGCTGCGCAAGCGCGCCGGCGACGATATCGAACTCTGTGTCGATGCCAACTGGGCCTATGATCTGGACCAGGCGATCGAAGTCGGCAGGGCGCTTTCGGCCAACGGCTACTTCTGGTTCGAGGAGCCGCTGGCGCCGGAAAACGAGCAAGGCTACGTAGAACTTCGCAAACGCTGCGACGTGCCGCTCGCAGCCGGAGAGAGCAACTTTACCGCCGATCAGGCGCAGCGTCTCGTCGCCAACCGAACCCTTTCAATTCTGCAGCCGGATGTCGCGCGTGCCGGCGGCATATCCGAAACACGGCGTATGGCCGACTATGCCGCCCTGCACGATGTGGGCTACGCCCCGCATATCGGCATGTCCGGCATTATCTGCGAGACGGCCAGCGCGCATCTGGCGGCCGCCCTTCCGAATTTCCGGGTGATGGAATGCGAATGCGATCTTAGCCCCTTCAAGCGCGACCTGGCCGATCTGGCGCCCGGCTGCCTACGCCAGAAGAATGGCCGGCTCGACGTGCCGACACGGCCGGGTCTCGGCATCGAAATCGATTGGGGCGCCGTCAAACGGCTCCGCATACAGTGAGGTCAACGCCATAATGACGACATCAGTCCCCTCTTCCACAGCCGACATGATGGAAGCCATGAGGCTCGCCATGCTTCGCGCAGATCCGGCGCTCAGCCGTTTCGATCCTCTGCCGCGCATCCTGTCCTTTGACGATTTTTCGCGCGGGCATTGCGGCTGGTCACAGTTGGTCGGCAATTACGAGGACAGCCTCGACGTCATGCTGCCCGGCTTTGCCCAGCACTCGAGCGCCATGCTCTCAACGCTCGGGCATTGGGATGCAGGATCCCACGGCGGTATGGATTCGTCCTATGCGCTGAAAATCGCCACAAAGGCGAAACCCGGTGCGCAGAACGTTGCAATCAAGCGCCATACCTTCCGCAAGCGCGGGCCGATCCGCTTCGAGATTTTCTTCACGTTCAAGCCGGAGGCGACGGAACTGAAACTATCGGAAACCGACGTGCGATCGATCGGCTTCCTGTTCGACCTGCAATGCGGTGATCGCGACGGAGACGGCGAGCGGGTTATGCCACATCTGCGCTTTCTCAACGCACTCGACGGCAAGCACCTGCAGAAATGGCAGTACAAACGTGAGACCACGTCCTTCACCGCCATCGGCCGGGAAGACAAGACCGTTAGCCACTATCACCTGGCGCCTGAAGGCTGGCTGGACTTGCCGGATGGTGAACAACGGCTCTGCTACAACGAGATCCCGACGAAGGTGAACTGGAGCTATATGCGCTTCGATTTCGACCTCGCCTCCATGAAGGCGACCGGCTTGCAGTGCAACGACCGGAATTTCGATGTGTCCGGCTTCGAGTCGATCCGGATTCCGGCGATGAAAAACCTCTGGTGCATGCTGAACTTCTGCCTGTTCGCCGAGACGGATGTCGCCAAGCGTGCCTTTCTCTACGTCGATTCCATCTGCATTTCAGGGGATTTTTGATGCTTCCCGAAAACATCACGGCGGTGATAACCCGCAATGAGCGCTGGAGCGGTGACGCCGCGAGCGAACCCTATGAGGCCGGCTGGGCGCATGAAGCCGTGTTCTTTATTCGAGCATTGAAGCCTCCCGTCGGCACTGTACCCAAGGGCTGGGTGGAGATCTCGCCTGACGGCATGCACTGGGTTCGCGAAGGAACGGAATTCGCCATGCCGGGCGAACAGGACGGCGTTGCCGTGGCCCGGCTCAACGCCTTCGGCAATTGGCTGCGCGTTGCAACCCGCTTTGCCGATGGCGCCGAATGCACCGTGCTGGTGACCCTTCATCTGAAGGCCTGACTTGAGAAAACACGGGTATATAGCTTCCGCGCTTTCTCCTTCCGTCAGCCAAGATAGGCGCCCTGGGCCAGAAGTTCCCTGCGCAAATCCGCGTAGTCGACATGCCGGGGGCTTGCCCTGTTGCCGACCGAAAGTGCCGCGGCAACACCGGCCGCCTGGCCGAGCGCAAAACAGGGCGGCATGACGCGAATGGCGCTGAGCGCCTCATGCGTCGCCGAGACCGCGCGGCCGGACACCAGCAGGCCCTCATGAACGCGTGGCAGCATGACGCGGTAAGGTATCTGGTAGATATTGGCGGCATCGAGCCCCGCGCCACCGGTCCCACCGCCCGAGCCTGTGGGGTCGTGAATATCGAGCGGATAGCCGCACAACGCCACGACATCTTCGAAGGCGCGGCCGGAATGCAAATCTTGCAGCGTCAGTTCGTAGGCGCCATCGATCCGTCGGGTTTCCCGCACGCCGATCTGGGTTGCCGTGTCCCGCAGTTCCACCTGTTCGAAGCCGGGCAGATTGTCGCGGAAGAAATCGAGCAGCGCCACTGTCTGCTCGCGGCCTTCAACCTCGGCAAGCGAGAGCTCAAGGGAGTCAGCCCCATTGCGGCGCAACACGCGGCCGGTATTGATGCGCCAGACGCCCGGTTCCATGGTCTTGTAGAGGCCGATGCCGCGGCGAGGCGCGGGAAAGCGGCCTTCTGCCGTCGCCTTGGCGACGATCGAGGCGAAAGGCCGAAAGTCCTGCGGATGCGCGCGGATGTAATCCTCCACCACCTGGTCATCGACGTTCTGCACGCGGAAGAACAATGTTTGCGGCTGGGAAAGGCCGTCGCTTTCCCGCCCCTGACGGGTATGGACGCCGGCATAATGGGCGACATCGCCATCAGCCGAGCAATCGACGACGACCTTCGCACGAGCGCTCCTCAGCCCGCCCTTGCCGGCGCAAACAACCCCGAGCACCCGGGGATTGTCCGCATCATGGTCATCGACGATGGCATCCACGACCATGGTGTGCAGCAACAATTCCACTCCTGCCTCGACGCACATACGCTGCGCCGCGACCTTCGCCGCCTCAGGCTGGAAAGGGGTCACCTTGTCATGGCCGTAGACGATGAAGCCGCAATAGGCCGAACCTGCCGGGATGGTACTCGGATGCAGCGCGCCGCCGAGCGCCATCATCCGCTGAACGAATTCTTCGTAGATGCCGCGGATCAGTTGCTGGCTGCCATCGAGCGAATAGGAGGTCATGCAGGGGCCGACGAGGCCCGCCGTGAGATTGCCGCCGAGGAAGCCGTAGCGCTCCACAAGACGTACCCGCACGCCAAGACGTGCCGCCGCGACCGCGGCCGATAATCCCGATGGTCCGCCCCCGATGACGAGCACATCGACATCATCGAGTTCGGGAATATCGGCCGAATAGGCATAACGGCGGGCTGTCTGCTGCATACGTTTATCCCCTCCCCGTCTAGCGGAACATCGATCCGCCATCGACATCGAGCGCGGCGCCGTAGGTAAAGCTGGCTGCATCCGAGCACAGGAACATGATTGCCGCCGCCATGTCCTCCGGCCGCCCCATGCGCCGCATCGGCAGATTGCCGGCAATACGGTCCTTCAGCGACTGGTCGATATGAGAGTGCATCGGGGAATCCGTCGGCCCGGGGTTCAGCGCATTAATGCGGATCTTCTTGCCCGCAAGTTCCCGCGCCACCGATTTGACCATCGACAGGGTCCCGGCCTTCGATGCCGCATAGGCGGTATCGGCAATCAGCCCGCCGCCGCCATGCACGCCGGCATCCGAGGCGATGCAGACGATGTTGCCGCCATCGGGGTTGTCGAGCATGCGTTTGACTGCGCCCTGCACGACGAAGAAGCTGCCGAGCAGATTGACGTCGAGCACGCGGTGCCAATGCGCCCGATCCTGCTCGAATATACGCTTGGCCGTGATGATCGCCGCACATGTCACGACGTTGTCAAGGCGCGCGAGATTGGCGTCGCAATAATCGAAAGCCCTATCGATGCTTTCCTGATTGCTGACATCCACCGTCACGGTATGGACAGCCGTGCCGTCATTGCGCAGCTCCGCACCGTAGCGCTTCAACCCCGCCTCATCACGATCGGCCATGACGACTTCCGCGCCCTTGCTGGCGAAGGCCCTTGCAGTTTCAAGACCCATCCCGCTCGCTGCGCCCGTGATTAAGACCGTTCGGCCCGCAAAACTATCGTCGGAAAAAGTAGCATAAGTCCCAGGCATCGTCGCAGCGTCCTTCATTAAGGGCAGCCCAAACAACCAGTCAGCAGGCCCGCCTCTCTATCGTTAGCAACGTAGCAACTATGTTATATAGTTGTAAAGTGCGATGTGGAGGCGGTATGCTATCTGGCAGTAGTATCCCGACCAGAAAGGCGCCGTGGATCGAACGGGCAAGCTCTGACGAAAGTTGCCGGAAGGTGGCCGAATTTGCTGTAGCAGTTCCAACGTCAAATCTTGGGTCGGCAGCGCCATTCGGCAAAAACAACAAAGCCCCGGCCGTTTTACGGTCCGGGGCTTTTGCGTATTATTTTTATGGAATTTGGTTTCGGTTTGAGGCTTTGCCCCGTTGGGTCTTAAACAGTTCAGTGGACTGTTTTATCGGGCGGGCCCGATCGACCGCTCACCCTTCAGGTTATGGTGAGCTCTGCGAACGAGGAGCTACCATCGCCAGGGAAAGCGAAGCTTTTCCGCCAGCGATAAGAAGGTAGATGCTGATCTTTAAAAGGAAGGATTTGGTTTCGGGGGCAGGCTTTGTAGTTTTCTGTCCCGCTGCGTCGGCTTTGCCTTCTTGCGGGCCCCTGATTAGGCATTAAACCCTCGACCCGTTACCAAACAAAAAGCCGCCCTGAAGGCGGCTATTTGTTTGGTTGCGGGGGCAGGATTTGAACCTGCGGCCTTCAGGTTATGGTCCGCAGGACGAGGAGCTACCGTCGCCAGCGAAGATGAAGTCTTCGCGCCAGCGATATTGCTCTCTTCTGGCAACACAAAAAGCCCCTGCATGGCAGGGGCTTGGGAGTATCTAAGGGAAGGATTGGTTGCGGGGGCAGGATTTGAACCTGCGGCCTTCAGGTTATGAGCCTGACGAGCTACCGGGCTGCTCCACCCCGCGCCAGAGCAAATCATTGAGATTTGCTGATGTATTGTAACACAAAAGGCCGCTTGTGAGCGGCCCTTTTTGTTCGGCATGGGCCGCAGAGTTTGTGATGAGAAGATTGTTTTACATCAGTTGCGTTTTGCAGACCTGGCAGCGACCTACTCTCCCGCGTCTTAAGACGAAGTACCATGGGCGCAGGGGCGTTTCACGGCCGTGTTCGGAAAGGGAACGGGTGCAGCCACCCCGCCATAACCACCAGGTCGGCAAAGCGCAACTATATGTTTTGAGAAGCTGGTGAAGTGCTATGACTTCGTTTTTGAACACGTTTTAGAGCTCCAACCGGACGAACACTTCGTGTTCGCCGGGACCGGGCAAAGGCTGGCGCCTTCGCCTTGTCAGGACGACCGCTTTGCGGTCGCCTTGAGATGAGCATAGTCAATGAGAACGATCAAGCCAATCGAGCTATTAGTACCGGTAAGCTTCATGCGTTGCCGCACTTCCACACCCGGCCTATCAACGTGGTCGTCTTCCACGGCTCTGATAGGGAATACTCGTTTTCAGGTGGGTTTCCCGCTTAGATGCCTTCAGCGGTTATCCCGTCCATATGTAGCTACCCTGCTATGCCCTTGGCAGGACAACAGGTCCACCAGAGATATGTCCATCCCGGTCCTCTCGTACTAGGGACAGATCCTGTCAATATTCCTACACCCACGGCAGATAGGGACCGAACTGTCTCACGACGTTCTGAACCCAGCTCACGTACCGCTTTAATTGGCGAACAGCCAAACCCTTGGGACCTGCTCCAGCCCCAGGATGCGATGAGCCGACATCGAGGTGCCAAACAACCCCGTCGATATGGACTCTTGGGGGTCATCAGCCTGTTATCCCCGGCGTACCTTTTATCCGTTGAGCGATGGCCCTTCCACGCGGGACCACCGGATCACTATGACCGACTTTCGTCTCTGCTCGACTTGTCAGTCTCGCAGTCAGGCGGGCTTATGCCATTGCACTCGACGACCGATTTCCGACCGGTCTGAGCCCACCATCGCGCGCCTCCGTTACTCTTTCGGAGGCGACCGCCCCAGTCAAACTACCCACCATACACTGTCCCGGACCCGGATGACGGGCCGCGGTTAGACATCCATGACGATAAGGGTGGTATTTCAAGGATGGCTCCACGGAAACTGGCGTCCCCGCTTCAAAGCCTACCACCTATCCTACACATGCCGACACGAATGCCAGTGTAAAGCTATAGTAAAGGTGCACGGGGTCTTTCCGTCTGACCGCAGGAACCCCGCATCTTCACGGGGAATTCAATTTCACTGAGTCTATGTTGGAGACAGCGGGGAAGTCGTTACGCCATTCGTGCAGGTCGGAACTTACCCGACAAGGAATTTCGCTACCTTAGGACCGTTATAGTTACGGCCGCCGTTTACTGGGGCTTCGATTCAAAGCTTGCACCTCTCCTCTTAACCTTCCAGCACCGGGCAGGCGTCAGACCCTATACGTCGTCTTGCGACTTCGCAGAGCCCTGTGTTTTTGATAAACAGTCGCTACCCCCTGGTCTGTGCCACCCCATAATAGTTGCCTACCATGGGGTCACGCTTCTTCCGAAGTTACGCGTGCAATTTGCCGAGTTCCTTCAACATAGTTCTCTCAAGCGCCTTGGTATACTCTACCTGACCACCTGTGTCGGTTTCGGGTACGGTCTATACGGTGGAGCTATTTCCTGGAACCGCTCCGCTGCCCATCCAATCCAATAAGAATGAACAACTTGTGCAA